>NZ_JMIP02000009.1 GCF_000691505.1 Halostagnicola sp. A56 | reverse complement strand
TCCTCCATGTACTCGGCGACTTCCTCGAAGGACTCCATGTAGTGGCAGTCGCCGTCGATGACGTGGTACTGCTCAAGGTCGTTCTGTCTCCGCTGGTTCTGCTGTGAAGACATCTCGCGTCGAGGTAGATCATTATTCCCGATAAAACCCCGAACTACTGTAAAATATCGCCGCGATCGGTGACTTAATATTGTAAAACGCGCACCGCACTTTTGACTACATCAAAACACCGCTCACGGGGAGTCGTGCTCGAGTACTCGGCGGTGTATTACACAGGTACCAATGTAATAGGATTCGTGCGAATCGCCCGCACGATGGTAGTTTATCCGTCCTACCGATGAACGCGCGGTCGAGGATTTTGAAGCAATCAAATTAATTTCGGTCGGTCGAGTGAAGGTCGACTTCGATGGCATTTGCGACCCGCATGACCTCCTCTGGAAGCTCTCTGCGAAATCGATCACCGTTCCAGTTGCTTGCGGATCCGGAGAGGCTAATCGCTCCGACGATTTTATCATCCTCGTACTGAACCGGCGCACCAATCGCACGAATCCCTTGCATGTGTTCTTGGTCGTTGAACGCGAATCCCCGTTCTCGAATCGTCTCTAGTTCCTCGGCGAGTTCGTCTTCGTCCGTGATCGTAGCCGGAGTGAAATCCGTGAGTCCGTGCTCTTGAATGATTTCCTGACGGTGATCGACGGACAGATGTGCGAGAATCGCCTTTCCGGCAGCGGTACAGTGAAACGATTTCTGGGGCTGTTCTAGCTTCTGTGAGTGGAAGGTCGTCCCGATCGCTTTCTTACCGTAGACTTCTTGGACTACCAACAGCTGATTTCGATGCTCGGTCATCAGGTGGGTACAGGCACCCGTTTGATGGGCTAACCTGTGAATTTTCTCAGTGGTCGCCTCGTAGAGGGGGCTCTGATGTCGGACGTGTTCCCCGTGGGGAAGCAGTTCCAGTCCGAGTTGGTATTTTCCATCTCGTTTCGTGACGAACCCTCTCGATTCGAGCGTGGCAAGGTAGGTGTGGGTCGTCCCTGGACTGAGATCGATAGCGGACGCTAATTCTGAAACCGATAACCGATTTTCTTCGCGAAGTTGGGCGAGGATATCGCACACTCGGTCGGCCGACCGAATCCGCCGCGAGCCAGTTTCCGGAGCCATACCATCTTCTTACCGGTCACCCACCAAGATCGTTTTGATACTGTGAAAACTAAGCGGTCGCCCCCCGTGCCCGCTTTGAAACCTCTTTTCGTCGACTCGGGGTTGCTCGTTTGGCCGCTATTCGTTTCGACCCGTCACTCGAGTACGTATCCTTTCACATGTGAGCACGGTGTACTCGACAGATCGCGGCCCGTGTCCAGAAGATTGTTCACTTCGGACGAGCCGGGAAACGACCCGTTTTCTCCTCGATTGACAGCATTTGTACCGAGGGTTAGACTCTCCTGACTCACGACTAATAATAACATAATTGTCAATAGCGGGGAGTGATAGAATTGTATTATAATCACAATTTATCTGCGCTGGATCGATCCGAACGTCCCCTGTAATCAGATGTGACTGGCGTCCCGTTGACTCGAACCCTCATTAGCCGTGAGAACCGTTCTACCTGCCGATTCACCTCTCGTTGACAACGGCGATACTGACCGCCTGTTCTCGAGGATGTCGTTCGAGCGAGTGTTGAATTCGAGTAAAACGGCCGGGACGTGCTCTGGATACTCGAATTGTGGATCAATCGGTCGTATAATCTGTGATTCGGAGTGGTCACGCGTCTATAATATAATGCATAATACATACAATAATGTGGCTCGATAGGGACATAGTTATAATACAAAATACAAATTTGCTTTTTGCTGGATTATCTGCGCTCCTGGATGACACCATTCAGTTTGGCTCGATCGACACGAACGGCCAATCACTCGGTCGCATCAAACATCGCAGGCGTCTGTCTCCCTTGTTGATGCCATCCGCCTTAGAACCTCCAACTTTAAGGGCCAGTCGTTCGGCTTACTCGCTCCCTCCGATCGTCCCGTCGTACAGGCTCGTCGAACTCGAGGAACGACTACCGACACCGCTGTGGATACGGAAGGCAGTTCCTTCGGCGTCTTGTGAAATCCTTGTCCTACGTCGAAAGAAGATATGGCTTCGGTAAATCCTGTGCGTCTGATCCGAGAGCGCCAGATTCCCAAATTGAACGTTTCAGTAGAGACTACTCTGAGTATAAGCATATACTGCAGGTGCGTAGCGACTATCGATGATTCGAGAGGCATACCAGACCGTAAACCGAGCTCGAAAACTCATCCGGGAAGAGCGTCAATCCGGTCCCGCATTCGATATGTCGCCCCGTGACCGGCTTCGGTACTACAAGCGTGGGTTTTTGAGTAAATCCGGTGTTCTTTACGACTTCGAGACCCACGATCCCAGCACCTATCTCAGCGACTACCAGCGGTTCATTCGGTCGAGCCGCATCAACGGCCACTGGAACGCTCTCATCGATAACAAGCTCGCGTTTCATCGGGTCCTCGGCGAGTTTCCCTCACATCGACCGTCGGTATACGGACTGCTCAGGGGCGGGGACTTCCATCTCTTCGACCCAGACGACAGGGCAGTTGCGAGCGACGGTGGGAGTGAATTCGAGTCTCAGAACCAGCCCGCTCTCGACGCCTCACAACCGACCATGGATCCACTCGAGTGGTTCGATGCGACGCTCTCGAACGGGGATCAACTCGTGTTGAAGTGGTTCAGTGGTGGTGGCGGAAACAATGTCCACTTTCTCGAACAGCGAGACGGGTCGTACCTGTACGACGGCACAGCGAAAACCGACGCCGAACTCGCTGACGTACTCGGATCTCTCGAGGACTACCTCGTCTGTGAGTTCGTCGAACAAGCCGACTACGCGGACGAACTGTTCTCTGACACAACGAACACGGTTCGAGTCCTCACGATGTACGATGAGCAGGCGCGGGAGCCATTCATTCCCATCGCGATTCACCGGATCGGGAGCAGCGATTCTGCCCCCGTCGACAATTTCTCGAACGGTGGATTGAGCGCCGAAGTCGACCGAGAAACAGGCCAACTCAGCGCCGGCGCTGAATATCCGTACGATGGTACCGTTGATTGGCACGAGACACACCCTGAAACCGGCGCTCGAATCGAAGGCACAGCGATTCCCGGGTGGAAGGCGATTCGCGAGCGACTGCTCGAGGTCGCCGGTACGCTTTCACACCTGTCATACGTCGGCTGGGACCTTGTTGTGACCAGCACGGGCGAGTTCAAGATCATAGAGGCCAACAGCTATCCGGGTGTGGCCTCGCTTCAGGTGCATCGTCCCCTGTTAGCAGAGAGTCGGACACGGCGCTTCTATCGGCGCCACCACGTCGTCTGATAGAGAGGAATACACCATGGGTGTGGTCGATCGCAATTTTTTCTCGATCGCACGGTTTAGGGCAGTCCGTCAGTTAACCGCTCGGCATCCGGCGGTGCGTGTCTGCAGCAAACGTCCGCGTCGTGTCGTCGCTCGAGTTCTTTGAGTCGGGTAAGGCTATCGTGCCAGTGGCGCTGGCTCCAGAGCCTTGCGCTGTAATTGCACGAAGCATGTCAATCCAGCTGTAGACCGATATGAAGGGTGCTTTGGGTGTTATACGAAATCGTGTACTCGTCGGATGTACGAAATATGTGACGAGAGGGAACCACTTCTGGTACGACGGATGTCGGTTTCTGGACGTGTGACTGCGGCTGTGAATGTCGTAAGTGTTCGCGGATACCGGTGCAAGTGAGTGCGCCGGTGTTATCGCGTCCTCCGGGTCAGTGGCTCTCGAGGATCTGGACTCGGGAACCGCTCCTCCCGCTCGAAGATGATCTGAAAGGCGAGATTGGGAACGTAACCGGACGGCGGCACCCATCAGGTGTTCGCCGTCTAACTTCATGCGACCGGCTATCAACTGGAGAATCAAAACAATTCTTTGCTCTTTCGCCGTCGAACGCTCTTATAAGCTTGTCGTCAATATCTATATAAGATATTTGATTTTTACCACAACCCGCCCGAGGCGAAGCCGAAGTGGGTTGCGGTCGACGAGACCGTTGTCAAAAATGGCGAATGGTATTGTCTATATACTGCAATAAATATCGATACAAAGTTGATTCCCGATGCCGAATTGTTTGGACGGCATAGTAGTGATCCGGCTGGTACATTTCTCTATCGACTCACGGAAAAGCACGACCTTTTCAGCCGCTGTATTTCTCGTTGATGGATACGGCTATCGGACTTTCATCGCTCGGTTAGAGCCGATCGATTGGCTCGACTCTGTCGAGCGGAACATGAAGAAGCGTGGTTTCACACCTTCAAATATGAGTCGACCGCTTCAACGCTTCCTGGGTCGCCAGTCAGTCGAGTGTCTGCAAATGGTTCATAAAATCCGTACAATACTATAACTTCCAACGACCCCATCAAGCGCTCGATGGACGACACCGGTAGAGGAGGTTACTAACTAAACAGTGCCGTCTCTCACCTGTTCTCAGTGTACTTCACCTGTTCCTGGTGGGAAGCTCCGAAGTGAGTACGAACGCCGCTTGATGTCGAACCTTTTTATTATCGGTTTCCTGACGCGCTCAAAGCCACCCTCCGAGTCGGTCTGGACAACTGGACCCGACTCGAGGAAGGAGATGTCGCTAACTGATCGGTTCAGATTCTCACTTCCAAGTCCCTGCGTCGTTCCAGCGCTATCGAGACGACCACCCGTCGAAATCATCGAACGGAACCGCCCACGGCAGACGGCGAGTCTAGCTGTCGACTCGTTACTCGAGGTCGAATCGATCGAGGGACATCACTTTGTGCCACGCGTCGACGAAGTCTTCGACGAACTGCTCCTCGGCGTCGTCGGCGAAATAGACGTCTGCGGTGGCCCGAAGCCGGGCATTCGAGCCGAAGATCAGGTCGAGGCGCGTGGCTTCCCACTCGAGGTCGCCCGTCTCGCGGTCGCGGACTTCGAAGATTTCACGGTCCTCGTCGACGGGCTCCCACTCGTAGCCCATATCGAGCAGGTTCGCGAAGAAGTCGTTCGTCAGCGTGCCCGGCTCATCCGTGAAGACGCCGTGAGAGGTGTCTTGGTAGGTCGCACCGAGCGTGCGCATCCCGCCGACGAGCACCGTCAGTTCCGGAACGGACAGGTTCAGTAGCTCCGCCTTGTCGATCATCCGCTCTTCGGGGTAGTCGTAGAGGTCGTCGTACTCACCACCGAGGTAGTTCCGGAACGCGTCGACCTTCGGTTCGAGCACCTCGAACGATTCGACGTCGGTCTGCTCCTGGGTCGCGTCCGTGCGACCGGGTTCGAACGGCACCGTCACGTCGTAGCCGGCGGCGGCCGCGGCCTCCTCGACGGCCGCGTTCCCGCCGAGCACGATGAGGTCTGCAAGTGAGATTCGTACGTTGTCGGTGCGGGAGCCGTTGAAGTCCTCCTTGATGGCCTCGAGGGTCTCGAGCACCGTCTCGAGTTCGTCGGGCTCGTTTACGTCCCAGCTGCGCTGTGGTTCGAGACGGATGCGCGCACCGTTCGCGCCGCCGCGCTTGTCGCTGTCGCGGTACGTCGACGCCGACGCCCACGCGGTTTTGACCAGCTGGGAGCGCGTGAGATCCGCGGAGCGGAGTTCCTCCTCGAGTTCTGCGATCTCTTCGTCGCCGACGAACTCGTACTCGGCGTCCGGAACGGGGTCTTGCCAGGTGAACCTCTCGTCGGGGACCTCCGGACCGAGGTACCGCTCGGGCGGTCCCATGTCGCGATGGAGAAGCTTGTACCACGCCCGCGAAAACGCCTCCTGGAACTCGTCGGGGTTCTCCTGAAAGCGCTCTAAGATTTCACGGTAGTCGTCGTCGTGTTTCAGCGCGACGTCGGTCGTCAGCATCATCGGCTGTTCGGTCTCCGAGGAGTCCTGTGCGCCGGGTGCGTCGTCGATATCTTCGCCGACCGGCCGCCACTGCCAAGCGCCGCCGGGTCCCTTGACGGAGGTCCAGTCGTGCTCTAACAGGTTGTCGACGTATCCCGTGTCCCACTGGGTCGGTGTATCGTTCCAGGGGCCTTCGATGCCGCTGGTGATCATCCCGGGTATCTCGTCGAAGTCGTGATCCCAGCCGAGTCCCTGCTCCTCGATCGGTGCCGCTTCGGGTTCGGGGCCGAGGTGCTCGTCGGGTTCGTCCGCGCCGTGGACCTTCCCGAAGGTGTGGCCGCCGGCGATGAGCGCGACGGTCTCGTCGTCGTCCATCGCCATTCGGCTGAACTCCTCGCGAATGTTCTTCGCCGACCCTTCGACGTCCGGTTCGCCGTACGGTCCCTCGGGATTCACGTAAATGAGTCCCATCACGGTATTGCCGAGCGGATCTTTGAGAGTGCCGACCTCGCCGTCAGCAAACCGCTCGGGGGAGGTCGTCTCCCACTCCGTCTCGGGACCCCACTCGACGGCCTCGTTGGACTTGAACGCGTCCTCGCGCCCGCCGGCGAAGCCGTACGTCTCGAAGCCCATCGACTCGAGTGCGACGTTCCCAGCGAGCACGATCAGGTCGCCCCACGAGAGCTTCTTGCCGTACTTCTTTTTGACCGGCTGGAGCAGCCGGCGGGCCTTGTCGAGGTTCACGTTGTCCGGCCAACTGCTCTCCGGCGGGAGGCGCTGGAGGCCGCCGGACGCACCGGCACGGCCGTCGGCGGTCCGGTACGTCCCGGCGCTGTGCCAGGCCATTCGGATGAAAAACGGCCCGTAGTGGCCGTAGTCGGCCGGCCACCACTCCTGGGAGTCCGTCATCACGTCCTCGATGTCCGACTTCACTTCCTCGAGGTCGAGTTGCTCGAACTCCTCGGCGTAGTCGAAGTCCGCACCGTACGGATTCGTCTCCGCAGTGTTGTCGTCGAGGATGTCCAGTCGCAACAGGTCTGGCCACCACTCCTGATTGGACCACGTCATATCTATACAGCGGTGAGTTTTCCTCTTAAGATTGTCCATAGCGGGTAACCCTACGTCGGGGATGACTCTTTTCCGACGCTGTTTCGTAGAATACCACAATAGCGCGATGTTTGTTTTTCCGCTCGAGGACGGGTTCGGCGACGAAGCCACCGTCCCCGTTCTCGTCTCGGCGACCGTTGACTCGATGGTGAGCCACCGAATATCTATGTACCGCCGTCCTACATCGATATCTTTGACAGTGCTCGGCTGATGGCAGTGGCGTCGCCAGTACCTGGTTACACCGTTGTTGCCTGAGCTATATACGGGTCTGGAACGAACGAGGTACCGTAATGGAACTGCAACCCCCGACGGAGATCGTCCCCGATATCACTGGCGACGTGGGGCCGTCCGTGACTGGTTCGTTCGTCGTCCGCGGAGTCGGCGTCGTCGGGACCGACGCCGAAACGGTGCGAGATGCCGCTGAGAACCGTACAGAACTCGCCAACGCTGTATCGCCCTCTCGAGTCGACCCGACCGACCGGATCGTACAGGCGACTGTCGGCCGATCGGAGGGAGCCTCCCGGCACGGGAGACAACAGATGACGCCCTCGCCTTCCGCGTCGACCCCAGCACTATGAAAGACTCATCGAATGCGGAGACGCTTCCTCAGGAGACACGTATCGGACGAACGGCGCTGCGCGTCGACGACCGCAGCGAGCTGACCGAGTTCTATCGAACCGTCGTCGGCCTCGACGTGCTCGACGAATCCGAGACCCGTTCGGTTCTCGGCGTTGCTGACACACCGCTGCTCGTCCTAGAGGGGGGCACAGACGCGCCCGCCCGAAAGCGATCAAGCGCCGGACTCTATCACACAGCCTTCAGAGTTCCCTCGCGGGCGGCACTCGGTGACGCACTGGCCCGGATCCGAGAGCATTCCCGGCTCACCGGCGCATCCGATCACTGGGTTAGCGAAGCGCTGTACCTGACAGATCCGGAGGGGAACGGGATCGAGATCTATCGTGACCTCCCGCGCGAGGAGTGGCCCCGCAGCGACGACGGCCGCGTTCGGATCGGCACCGAACCGCTGGATCTCGACACCATCGAAGCCGCTGGCACGGGTGACGCTCAGGCAACTCCTGAGACGGATATCGGTCACATTCATCTCGAGGTCTCATCGCTCGACGCGTTTAGAGACTTCTACGTGGAGACTGTGGGATTCGACGTGCAAACGACCGTCCCCGCCGCGGCCTTCGTGTCGGCAGGGGGGTATCACCACCACATCGGCGCGAACACTTGGCAACAACGGACAACACCCGTCGGCGGCCGAGGACTGTCGTGGTTCGAGGTGATAATTCCGGAGCGGGAGGCGCTCACCACCGTTCGATCGCGATTGGGAGACCGTGGAATACCGGTAACCGAGACGGATGGCGATCTCGTGGTTCACGATCCCGACGAGACCGACCCGGAAACTATCGCTCATACTCGATTGCACGTACGGCCACGGGCGTATAGAAGATTTGGACATCGGCGATACTGTCGAAGCGGGCTACTACGGAAACCCATGACGGAACCTGTCGCCGCTCCCCGTCTCGACTCCGAATCCTCTCCGTCCAGTCCGAGTTCGTCGTCTCACTCCTCGCTCGACATGTTCGTGCGATACGTATCGCGGAGGATGCCGGCGTCGTTCACCGCCCCGCCGATCCGGCCGACTTCGAGAGGGTATCCTCGAGCAGCGTCTCCGTGTACTCGAGGCTCGTCACGTCGGCGACGTGGGCCATCGCCTCGCCGCAGGCCGCGCTGATCTCTTTGGCGGTCACTTCGGCGGGTTCGGACGCTTCCGTCGCTCTCGAGAGACGTTCCGAGGTCTGTAACGACGACCGTCGCACCGTTCGTGTCGAGTTCGATCGCCGTCGCTCGGCCGAGGTCACCGCCGCCGGCGACGATATACACCGTTTCGTCGCGAAGTTTACTCGAGGACGGATACTCTCCGCGTTAACTCCGATCGAACCCCGTTTCGTGACGAAGGGAGATCCGCGAGAAAGCCATCGCGTCGAGCGGCGGTCGATCGTTCGATGAGAGGGCTCTGGTGAATCGCTGGACAGCGTCGTCTTCGACCGTCAGAACTAGGAGTGTGAAGCGGGAAATCGCCGATGCTCTATGTCGAAGATCTCCCGCTTCACGAGCAAAGTCGTTCAGTTAGCTAAAAACGCTGTTGGTGGTCGAGGTCGAGATCGAAATAGCCATAATAAATCAATTATATTTGACCTATTTAGAACTCTCCTATAACAACAATATGGTTGTTTTCGCTATTTCAGATACTGATTCAGTTTCCCGCGCCAGTCACTCGCGTCTCGAGCGCCTCGAGATGGCCGAAACTATAACGCCCTCTCGCTCGAGAGAGGGTCGTGTGACACTTTCGGCTTCGTCGGCGATAGGCCCCGATCTCCTCCGGTTGGTCGCCGTCCCGATTTTCGCGTGGGTCGCCTACCGCGATCTCAAAACGCGGCGCGTCTCGAGTACCGTCTGGATTCCGCTGTCTGCACTCGGTGCGGCCCTGCTCGTCTGGGAGGGGTGGCTCGCCTGGACGGCCGGTTCGACCGTCTGGTTTCTGGACTTTCTCCTGCCGGCGGCGGTGAGCCTCGCGTCGTCGTCCCGCTCGCGTACCTGTTCTGGTGGTTCGGCGGCTTCGGCGGTGCGGACGCCAAAGCGTTGATGACCATCGCGTTGCTCTTCCCGACGTTCCCGCGATACGTCGTCGGTTCGGTCCCGTTCCCGGCGTCGACGACGCCCGTCGGCGCGTTCTCCTTTACGATCCTCACGAACGCCGTGTTGATCGGCGTTGCGATTCCGATCGCACTCGCCGTCCGGAACGGCCTCGCCGGTCGTATCGCGCCGGTGATGTTCGTCGGCTGGCCGATCGCCTGGGAGCGAGCGACCGAAACCCACGGCACGCTCCTCGAGTCGCCGAGCGTGCTCAGCCGCCGCGGGCTCGACCTGGACGCGTTGCGCATGTACCTCCGGTGGCGGGGCTGTTCGCTCGCAGACGTTCGGAACGATCCCGAGCAGTACCGCCGTCCCGAGTCGCTGCCCGACGACCCGAACCGGCCGACCGACGGGGCCGTCGGCGCCGCCGTTCGAACCGACGGCGGAGAATCCCTCGAGTCGCCCCCCGGCGAGTCGGGACAGTCCGACTCGAGCGAGAACCAGTTACAGGAACCCGCGAAACCGGAACGGCCGACGGACGACGAAGAATTGTCGTTTGTCGACGAATCGTCCGCGAACGAATCCGAGCCGGCGATCGACGACCCGTGGGGTGCCGAAGCGTTCCTCGAGGACATCGATCACACGGCCTACGGAACCTCGGCCGACGAATTACGCTCGGGACTCGAGACCCTGACGGAAGAAGAGACGGTCTGGATCTCGCCGGGGACGCCGTTTCTGGTGCCGGTGTTCGTCGGACTGGTGATCGCGCTGGTCTACGGCGACCTGCTCTTTGGCCTGTTCGTCTAGGATCGACGTTTCTCGGATTGTCTCGGGTCGTTCGATCGGTAGCCGGGGGGTCGATCGATTTTTCGCGGAAACGATTCAGCTCGTGCGCTCGTACAACGGGACCAGCACCGTCCAGAGGACGACGATGGCCGCGCCGCCGGCGATGATCCCGAGCCACAACTCCCCGATGCCGGCTGGCGGTCCTCGCGTGATCGCGAGCGCGATTCCGCCGAGCAATAGGAGACAACCCAGAAGCGTCGCCACCTCGAGCGCCGCCGCGACGGGGTGTTGTCGTGCCAGCGCAGCCAATCTGGTAAATCCGCGTGCCGGACTCATACTTCTGGCTCACACTCGAGCGGCAAAACGCTCACGGCAGTTCGGGGTCGACGGACCGCAGTTCGGGCGACTCCGCGAGCTTACGATCCGATATCGCCTCGAGCGAACAGCACGCTCGCGAGGAACACGAGCACCGCCGTCGCGGCCAGTAAGACCACCGCTCCGTGCCAGTCGTAAGCGCCGTCGACGAGGATCGCGGTCGGATCGTAGTAGTGAGTTGCGTACTGTTTACATCCCACAGGTGATAAATTCCGCCGACGAACGGATCGCTCGAGGTAGACGTTCGCGTTCGAGGTCGCGGGCCCAGGACTGCTGTTCGTTCAGACTGTGACTGATTCAGGCTCGAGACTCGATCGTCTCGGCGATCTCGTCTAATTCCCCGTCCGAAAGGTCGGGTCTGTCGCCCGCGACGGCGTGGATCGGGCCGCCGCCGTCGCCCTCGAACCGGGGGACGATGTGGCAGTGGACGTGCGGGACTTCCTGGCCGGCCGCCTCGCCGTTGTTGAACGCGACCGTGCTCGCGTCGGCGTCGACGCTGTCCTCGACGATCGGGACCAGCTCGTGGATCACCGCGTAGAGATCGGATGCGACGTCGTCGGGAACGTCGTTCAACTGCTCGTACTCCTCTTTGGGAATCACGAGGGTGTGTCCGGGCGCGAGCGGATTCGCGTCGAGGAAGGCAACTGTCGTCTCGTCCTCGTAGACGATTCGTGCGGGAATGTCGCCGTCGACGATCTGACTGAAGATGGTTCCCATACGCCAGTCTGTGTCGCCTTGTCCTAAGAAGGTTACCCGGTCCGGGTCGTCGGTTTGGTTGGGCGCTTGAGTGGCCCTCGGTCGGCCACGTCGAATGACGTCTGCCACGGCTCACTCGAGACGATGTGGATCGTCCGGCGGCACCCCGATAGTAGTGGTGACCCCACCGAACAGCTATGAAGATATGAAGGGCGAGACGTTTTACCGACGGTCGTTGCAAGTCCGGTATGGGAAACGACGACGAACCCGAGACCGAAGCGGAATCGGCGGACGACGAGACGGAACGCGAAGGTGAGCGAGTGATGGACCGGTCGGACGGTGCGGAGATCCTCCGCGAAGTCGCCGACGGCGTGGAGAACGGGACGATTGACATCGAGGGAGACGACGGTTTCACGGTCGCGGTTCCGGAGCGCTTCGAACTGGAAGTCGAGTACGAGGTCACCGACGACGAGGCCGAGTTCGAAGTCGAACTCGAGTGGCGGATGGAAGACGGCGAACCGGTATCGCCGGACGAATAACGCGATTGACGGCTGACGGAGTCCAGCGGCTACGAACCCGCGAAACACGGCCGGTGGCGAGAACCGATTTCTCGAAAGGTAGTTTAGCACCGATAAAGCGGACGGGACACGGAGCGCTGTTCGGTTCCCATCGGTAGCGAGCGTGTCTCTCACAGCACCACGGGCAAAAAAGGGTGTCAGTGTCGGACTCAGCTTCGACGGTCTGGTGCTCGAGCACCCCTCAGAGATTGGGCGAGCCGACCTGACAGCCACACGGCGAGCAGACGTGCTCGGTCGGCCCGCGGCTCGTGACTCGAGTAACCGGCGTATCACACCGCGGACAGCGCGGCAGAAACGACGGTTCGCGCTCGTCTGGCTCCGACGGTTGCTCGCTCATAGACACCTCACGCGCAGCTTCTTGGGCGCGCCGGCCAGTTGATAGCGGTACGGCTGTCGTGCGAGACGTTTATATCTCGGTAGAACGAACGTAAACATGGTTTCAACCCTTTCCGGGTTAGAAACCGCGCCTCGGATGTCTTCACCATCCGGGGCATTTCAGCGCATGCCCCTCGCGACTGGTAGACGCGCGGTTTCTATCTTGTTTGTTGTCGGGTAGTCACTTATACTATTGGGATTCCGACGGGCAGAAACAGTCGAGGCTAACTTCGGTGTATCGGTTTTACTCGAAACGCAGCCTGAATCTATCGAGTCGCTATTCTGCGTAATTCGTGTCGCATGTGGGTTCGATCAGTAACTCGCCTTCGTGTGTCTGATAGACGCTAATACCGCCGGCCGATTTCTTCCCCTGTTCCTCGCAGTTCGTCTCCGGCCAGGAGTGCTCTGTCGGGTTCCCGTCGTCTACTGTCACGGAGAGCGTCGTCGGACTCCCGGTAAACGGTTCGGTGTCCTCCTCGGACTGTTCGCCCGCTACATCGAATTCCCGTCGATAGAGCACGTTTTCGCTGTCGTTTGTAACCGTCACAGAGAACGTATGCGCCAGATCTTCTCTGTTATAAACTTCCACTTCGTGCGCGAGTTCTTTTGAAAATACGCCTGTACACCCAGCAAGCGCAATAGCCGAGCCTGCTCCACTTGTTATGAGAAGTTCTCGACACTCCGGACTTTTCTTTTATTTAGCAAGCCAATAGTGGTTCCTTCTACGGACAGAAACACATCTAAGTTGCAAATTACTGTACAAATCGCTAGCTCATTCAGTCTAGAATGTATACGTATAACACAAGGGCAATTTGGGAAGTGCTTC
>NZ_JMIP02000008.1 GCF_000691505.1 Halostagnicola sp. A56 | reverse complement strand
CCCGTGGAGGCGTGGGATTCTTGCTCGGAGTCGTCCGCGTGGTTCGGGACGAGCGACGGTTCCGAGAGTTCCCCGTGGTAGATGGCGTGGCGGAGCCCGTACTCCGCAACGGTGCCGCCGTGTTCTGCCGTCCGTCCCAGTCGCTCGAGGACGCGCTCGAGTTGCGATTCGTCGGCCGACGAGGCGTCCAACCGGCGCTCGAACGAGGCGATGTCTTCGCGGAGTCGATCGCGAGCGTCCAACGCCTGTCGCGCGGTCTCGGCGTCTGAATCACCGAGAACGACGTCCACCGCGTCCGCGACGACCTCGCGTGCGCGCTGTGCGATTTCGCGAACCTCCTCCGTGGCCGATGCGTCGATCGAGTCGGCGATCCGTCCGGCGGCCGTTTCGATCCCTCCGGCGTGATCGGCGACGCGCTCGAGTTCGCGGGCCGTCCCCCGTAGTTCGAACAGTTCCGGACGGGTCAACCCGAGCGAATCGCACCTTGAACGGTGGAACACTGCGTTCTTCGGTCGGCTCGAAGCCGTACATACCGGCCCAGTAATCTGCGAGGTTCTGGTCCGTGTCGATGTCGTACTGTCCGGGGCCCCAGTACTCCTGATCGTCTGCCGGCGGATTCCCGTTCCACAGCGGTGAGGCGCCGTTCGTGATTGGAAACACGGTCGAGGAACCATCCGCCGTTAGCGGCGCGATATCGGTATCGCTTGACGTGTTCCCATTTTCCCCGTCGCTTTGGCTCGAACATCCCGCGAGCGTGGCCACGCCAGCTGCACCAGAAGCAAGCACGAAATTTCGCCGCGATACCACCTTGGACAGACGATCTGAGTCGTGTGCCATCGACTGAAGACGGACAGTGAGTAATTAAAGCGGTTTATAATAGGGGTACGAATTGCTCTGATCGGTCCGGTCCAATCTGATCCGCTCAAAGTCGTACGTGGATATAATGACAGCTATATAGATATACGTTTCTCGACCAAACGGGCGAGCGATCTCGTCACGAAATCCAGTAATCAGTATTCTATCCAATCTGATGGTTACACTTTCATCTATGAATAGCAACTTCATATCAAAATCCGTTCGTCTGCGTGATGTCCGCTATAACACGCTGGTTATACGATACAGACGACCGCCCGATCTGTCCCATTGGAGCAAAAACAGTCTGTCGGCTCTTTCGAAACACCTCTCTGAATAAATTTCACCTATTGAAAATAAGCTATCTCAGCCACCTATTCTAACGTAGAACTCTGCCTTGGACGAAGTTTCGGTCTGACCGAAACGAGGGCCGTGGAGCCAATACGCGCCTGCTTTTCTGATTCGTTGATGACGGGTGATGTCGACTGGTTCCAAAATTGCGTCGGTCGGTGGGCCGTCCACTGGAGAGGAGTGACATCGTGTCTCGATTCTATTCGCCTACCTATCTATATCTAGTTTAGTATTTGTTTTCGATAGGTTCGATCGAGCTCCCATTCCCAGCTCC
>NZ_JMIP02000007.1 GCF_000691505.1 Halostagnicola sp. A56 | reverse complement strand
CTGGCCAACACCGTGATGCGCTTGAGGATCAGCGGCTCGCCGGTGAACGAACCCTCGCACGGAACCGAGAGCGAAATCGATGTCGCAGACGGAACGACAACCGTTTGAGAGCCACATCTCTCCCCGGATCACACTGTCCACGCAATACGGTACCGTTGAGTAATTTGGTCCGATCATAGCGCTCGGCTGTGTCGTAGTCTTCTGTCTTCTCGTCGGTACGGTATCAGGCCAGATTCACTGTATAGATAAACAAACACACAGATTCACCTTCATGAAATATATTCTGGATGTCTAGCGAACGAACGCATTACGTGACTCCGTTCGAACCGAAACTCGTCTTCGATACTGAACCGAAGGGGGATACTCGTTTCAGTTAGAATCATGAACTGTAGATATTTACATTTCTCACCACTTCTGTGCTAGTGTGCCGTCGTTATATCGTGATTTTCAACTATTCTGTATTCGTCTTCTCCGTCCTCTCCTCATCTTTATTTATATTGACTATTTAATTTTAAGTTATCGACAAGAGCCGAAACGAGTGCATTCGAATTTGCCGCAATACACTCATATTTTGAAACTATATGTATATAATACACTTTTGTGTTCGGAATGCGTTTGATTTACCGAGTTTGAGAAGTACGCGGCCCGTTGGCTGGGTGTCGTGGTGTAACGATTCCCCCAGAGACACGACGAACAACGTACAATTCCATCCTCGTTTCCCTGGGCACCGGGAGTACCCGGGTCGGTGTCTGAACCAGCCGTTTCCAGCGACTCGACTGCGTTCTCCTATACTAAACGAGTAATCCAGCAAAGTATCGCCCTTTTCCTCAGACGCTTCAGAAATGTTCGAACACTCGTGCTAGCGACGCTAATCACGTCACTTTTAGCCCCCTTCCTCCACGTTCCTTATTGGTGAAAACAACGATATACACGTATCTGAGAACCGTTACTTCGGTGTTCGCTCGACGTTCGCCCCCCTCGGGTGAGTAATTTCTCACGGGCGGTTACTCCAATCACGCCCGATTGCAACAATTATACAGACGTATGTGTGTAATACATCCCGAGTAGATACTGAACGTAGCCACTTACCGTTCAGCAATGCATAACGCCGTCTCAATTTCGAAGCGTGATGGACCGGGGGTTGTCGTGTCATAACCCGACCGAACAAGGTCGCAGTGGTCGATCGACAGATTGTGGTAGCGGTGTTTACCTCCCAGTTCGGCACTGTCGGCTTTCGTTCCGTAGCTGGTCGGCAGGCGGCCGAATTGGTCAGCGATCGCTCAGATCGTCGGAGCGACTTAACGATTCGGTCGAATCAGTCGGCGTTGCTCGAGCAGACACCGGCTTCCGGGTGGATCTGACCAGGAGAGAGCCTACGCCTCGTCTCTCCCGGATTCGACTATTTCGGAGGTATTTCAGCGTCGCTTCGCTTTCTCACCGTCGACGTCGTTCGACTCCACTGGGAGATACGGCGATACTGCCTTTTCCCCGCTCGTGATGCGTGTCGTCTCGGGGATTCTGACTCCCGGACTCGTTTCTGGGACAGGACATTTATAATGAATTAGCCTGTTGGTTACTCCATGCGGTATCAACGCGTTTCCGCTGGCGACCAGTATCGACTCATCGCCGTCGACGACGGGACGCCGTACGATTTGACGGCCGTCAACCCACGTCTCACCTCGTTCGGCGAACTCGCCGCGGCGGCAGCCATCGCCAACAGCGGAATCGACGAAGTTGCCGGCGAGATCGTCGCCGACGCACCGACGCTCGGGCGAGACTCGCTCGCCGACGCGACATTGCCCGTCGTCCCCGACGAGGTGACGGTCGTCGAAGTCTGAGCAGTTCGTAGAGCGGAACCGACCGTCACCAGCGTGTCACTGACCTCGTTTCACGTTGGATCGCCCATTTCCGGGCTGGACCAGTGACTGGCGGGGGATACTCGATGGCGTTGATGACACCAGCGCACCGTGCATGTTCTCTGGGAACCCGACGCCATTTGAGACCGTTCAAACCTTCCCAGTCCGGTCTTCGTCACACAGATGGCGGCGTCGCAGCCAGACTGAGGACGATCGCCGTCTGGCTGCTGATGTCCGCGACATTCCGGAATCCACGAGACGTATCCCTTCCACAGTCTCACCGAAAGGTCGGAATCGCGTCACCGCGTTCGGAACGAACGGGCCTCTCTTCTCCATTCCTATCGTCGTTGCAGCTAAGACCACTCCACCTTCTGCTCGATACCGCGATCTGATTGCCCTCACTAAATCCTTGTTTATCATTGATGAATGTTCTTGCGGGATAGAAATACACCGAAATCAGGAGTATGTCAGGTTCAGTTCGATCACGTTGGCTGCGCTCGCGAGGAGTTCCGGTAGTCTCGTCTCGAGTCGATCCCGCTTCATTCGGCTCGTCGGGCCAGCGACGCTGAGCGAACCGATCGGTCGATCGTCGGGATCCAGAATCGGGACGGCGACACAGCAGAGCCCATCGATCCGCTCTTCGCGGTCGTAGGCCACTTCTTCCTCTCGGATGCGATCGAGTTCTCGCTTGAGCTCCTCGCGATCGGTTATCGAGTGGGGAGTGGCAGCTTCCATCCCGTGTTCGTCGAGGATTTCGTCGACACGCTCTTCAGGTAGGTACGCGAGGATCGCCTTCCCGAGTCCCGTGTTGTGAAGCGAGACTCGGTGCCCGGTGCTCGCCGCGACATTGACCGCCTGATCGCCGCGGACTCGGCAGACGTAAACGCCCTGACCGTGCTCCTCGACGAGTAGATTAACCAGTTCGTCGGTTTCGGCTGCGATCGACTCGAGTTCGGGACGGGCCGTCTCGTAGAGTTCGTCGCGCTCGCGAACGTATCGGCCGAGATCGAGAAACCGAAGTCCGAGGTGGTATTTCCCGTCCCGTTTGACAACGTACTCCTCTTGTTCTAGAGTACTCAGATAGTTGTACACGCTACTCTTCGGGAGGTCGAGTTCGGTGGCCAGTTCGGTAACACCGGCGCCGTCAAGCCGACGCAAGGCCTGGACGATATTGAACGTGGTGACGATCGATTTGACAGGATTGTTCGCTTTCTTACCCATAGTACGCCTAGTAACCAATCATCATATATAACCATGTGTTTAGGAATCACGAACCTGTAAGCGGACTCTTCGATACGAAACGCCGACAGCGCAGTTTTCTCACCGTACTACGGCATTTACGACACAAGCCTGTGGCTGCCAAATATATGTTTATAAATAATGAACGTCAGTTCGCCAGCGATAAATATTTGCAATCCGCGTATCAAACCTCGAAATCGCTATATTCGACCGAGTGAAGCAATAGTGGTGGTACATTCTCTTAAAATATACCCCAGCAGAACTGACGCGATCCGGCACTCGAGACGAGGCTGGCGATGGACTCGAGAGACCACCCGACGGACTCGAGAGACCACCCGACGGACTCGAGGTGTCGATGTTCACTGGCGAGCGACGCATCGAACGTCAATTAGTGTTCGATAGAGTCTAGTTTTACAATATTTCACGATATCAATCAGGTTTGGCGTACTTCCGACAGTTTTAGACCAGTGGCTGCGAGTCCGGTACGTAGAGATTTAATGCACTCCAACGAACTGACGGAGTCAAAGTGTATCTGGGACCTCCTCGATGCGATTGCGGACCTGAAGGGCGTCGACCCACATCACCTGCCACCGATTTACCATACGATCGATCCCGAACCGGTTGCGGCGCTGATAAACGGTTCAGAGACGGCCTTCGAGTTAACTTTCGAGTACGAGGGACTGCAGATTCTGGTCACCGGGAACCGATACCAGATCAGTGCCGATGGTGAGGTCGCGATCGACTCGAGTTGGTAGTTCGATTCGACTCGAATGCCGTCCGTCTCAGGGTGTCCCGACTGGCGTCTCCGATCGAGTCTTATCCCAATTGTGAGCGATACGTGTCCGCGATTTTCGAGAGGTCGCCGACGTTAGCTGGAACGGTTACTTCGCCCGATTCGTGCGCGTAGGAAACCAATCCGGAATCGGCCAGTTTCGGCAGATGGACGTGATACAACGCGATCTGAGCGGAACGGACTTGCGCGTCGGTCGACTCCCCACTTGCACCGTTCGGTGATCGAGCGGCGATCCGGGACGCCAGTTCGGAAATGGTGAGCGGTTTCTCTTCGGCCAGAATCGAGAGCGTCTGTCGGCGATACCTATTCGCAACATCGGCAAACGACGGCGTCGTCGACGGAGTTCGTGAATTCATAGTATTCAGTACCAAATATGGCTAGGGGACTCCGATGCAGAAGGGACAGGCCTGTACTATCAGCCCCTTATTTAGGGGGACGTATCCGCGGTCGTCTCGAGAGTCACGTCGGTTGACTCGGTTCGCTTGCGCTCACGATAAGCGTATTCGCGATCAGTGAGTCGTGGGCGCGATGGAGTCGCTTCGAGAGCGACTGCTGTGTGATGTCGAGTTCGGCCGCAACGTCCTCGAGCGACGCCTCTCGAGGGGTTTCGAAGTAGCCGGCTTCCCAGGACGCGACCAGCGCCGACTGCTGTTTCGGCGTGAGTCCGTACTGGCCACCCGTTTTCGGCTGGGAAAGGTCGTACAATCGTCGAAGGTCGAACGCGATGTTGCGTTCGCGACAGTACCGCTGAAACGTGTCCAGTTCGTCGCGGTCGTCGAACCTGATGCGCAGGTCCCAGCGCTCGTTCGAACCGGTCGCCTCGAGGACGACAGCCTCGATTTCGGTGTAGATGTAGACGATCGATTCGACGTGGCGGGTCCACTCCGCGCGGTAAAGTGCGGTCTCCTGAAACTCGTCGAGTTGCTCGAGGTTGCGTATCGACGGATCCTCCGCGACCGCGTCTTCGAACGTGGCGAAGTTGACCTCCGAGACCCAGAAGTAGGGGGTGAGAACCTCCTCTGTCGCGACGACTCGTTCGATTTCGATTACCATCTCCGAAACCGCGTTCAGGGTTTCGTGCAGCGCGAACGCGTTCGAGGGGACGTGAAACTCCCCGAAGACACTCATACGCCCGATTCGAAGTTCTCGAATATAAGCACCAAGATGTATCGCCGATGTTCGGTCGTTTGATACGGGTAAAACGCCCGATTTGTACATCTCGCCAATATGTTCGCACAGCCGCGACCGCAGGTCGATGGCCGTTCGACTCGCCTCTCAGTCGTCGGTGGCCGGACTGGTGACGGTCCGTGTCTCTTCGTCGGCCGCGTCGTCGTCATCGATTCGCGGGAAGTTCTCGATGGTGTCCTCGCGAAGGGCGGCCTCGTCGAACTCGTACTCGCCATCGAGGAACTCGAGCACCCGCTCTGTGTCCTGCAGAGCGTTTTTCAGACACGTCGACGCGCCGGGCGAGGGCGTGATGTTGAAGATGATGTCGTCGCCGACGATCTTCGCCTCGCCCATGTCCAGGGACTTGTTTTTCGTATCGACGATCTGCGGTCGCACGCCGCCGTAGCCTTTCGCGCGTTCGATATCCTCGAGTTCGGCGCTCGGGACGACCTTCTGGACGTGTGGAAGGAACTGGCGTCGTCCGACCTCCGGGAGGTCGTAGACGAGGTTCCGGAGCACGTACGGCAGGAGGATCCGATCGGAGAGGATGTTGGCGTAGCTGAGAAACGCCGCCGCGTTCAGCCCGAACACGTCGAGGAAGTCTTTCACCGTCGAGATCCGGCCTCGCTCGAGCGTCGGCACGAGCTTCGCGGTCGGACCGAATCGGGTGATCGAGTCGTCGTGGACGTCCGCGTCGCCGTGGACCGCGGCGAAGGGCAACTTCTTCATCTGGAGGGTGTAGACCTTCCCGTTCAGGAAGTCGTCCGCGAGGAAGAAACTCCCCGCGATGGGGAGCAACACCTTGTCCTGTCCGTAGCCGAGGTCCTTCGCAATTTGAAGGCTGTGCGAACCCGCGGCAACGACGGCCGATTCACAGTCGAACCGGCCGTTCGTCGTTCCGATAGTGTAGCCGTCTAAGGTCTCCGTGATGTCCTCGACTTCCGTTCCGGTGTAGACGTCGACGTTCGCCTCTTCTTCGGCCCGTTCGACGAACGACTTCGTCGTTTCTCCGTAGTCGACGACGTAGCCGTCGGGTGTCTGGAGCGCGAGCATCTCCGTCGACGGGTCGCGTCCCTCGACGACCTTGGGTTCGATTTCGGCGATCTCATCGCCATCGATCGCACGAAGTTTCGGGAAGAGGTCGCCGAAACCCTCCTCCTCGTAGCGTTGCTCGAGTTGTTCGACCTCTTCGTCCCCGACGCCGAGGACCATCTTGGACCGCTTCGAGTGCATCTCGCGGTCGGGGTCGTGATTCTCGAGGTAGCCCGCGAGCAGTTCTGCACCTTCTTTTACGTCTTCGGCCTTCTCGAGCGTGTAGTTCGTCTCGATGTCGCCGAAGTGCAGCGTCTGGGAGTTGTTCGTGACGTCCGAGTTGATCGCAGCGAGCTCCGACTCCTTCTCGATCAGCGCGATGGACTCGATATCAGTGAACTTCGCAGTCGTGTACAGCAGGGATGCACCGCTGATACCGCCACCCACGATGACGAGGTCGTATTTGCCAGACATGATTTTGGTCGCTACTTTCGTGAGTGCACTCCACACGGATAACTCATATTCTTTCAGTCGACATTACGTCGATCGACGAACCCACAATCGACGGAGTGGGCATTCGCGCCGAAATCGCGACGTTTCGTCGTCGTTCGATGCAGAACCTCCCGCGATTGTCTCGGTGGAAACGTCATCGACGCGGCTGGACGAGTGCAGCGAACCTGCTCACCGACGGAGCGTCGGGACCCGAACGAACGGGCCAGCGTGAGACTTGCGGATCGGAGAACGCTCGTTTCGGTCCAGTTTGACGAACTACGGCTCGAGGAGTGTGATCGACTTCGTGTGCGGCCGAAATCCGTCTCAGAACTCGCCGAAGATGCTCCCGTCGGCGTATTTTTCCTCGTACTCCGCTTCGTCCGCGACGAGCATCAGAATCCCCTCGACCAGTCCGAGCAGAGCGGGGATTCCCGTCCAGAAGAAACACAGGTAGAGGACGCCGTACTTGATGTTCCCCTGGTAGAACTTGTGCGCACCGACGAAGCCGACGACAATCGCCAACACGCCGGCGACGACCTGATCGGAGCCAGTTTCACCGGACGATTGCTGTCTGACACCACATTCCGGACAGATTTCTGCGTCTTCTTTTATCAACTCTCCGCACTCGGTGCAGTACTTCTCGTCTGGGGCTCGCTCTCCGCCGTCGGTCACGAGCGGCGTCTCCTGGCTTGCACCGCAGTTCGGACAGCGCGCCGTGTTCCCCTCGATCCGGTCCCCACAGTTGGTACAATCGGTCATCAGTGTTCTGACGAGAATTCTCACACCCTTCATAAAATAGCATCTATATTCTCCCAATCATATCAAGTAATAGTACATTCTAGCACCACTACCTATCCGCGAGCGAAACAGAGAGCAGTACTCCTGCGGCGACGCCGTACCCGGCTCCGACGGCGATGACCCGAAGGTCGCCGGCGAGGAGCAGGCCGAGGAGACCGCTTCCGTACCCGACTCCCAGCAGGAACCCCGTCGCCGTCCGAACCGCGTTGTACCCCCGTCGGTCGGTGAACGTCGTGAGCGTCCAGTCGATCAGCGCGGGGAGCGGAAAGAGGAGGACGACGGGGAGGCTAGCGAGGGGCTGGCCCGCCACACCGCCCTCGAGCACGATACTCAAAAGCGCCGCGAGGATGCCCGGATAAATGCCCAGACAGCGCGCGCAGACGTGGATTCGTCGACCGAAGACGACCGGCGCGTAACACCGGTGGCGCTCGGACGGCAGGTGATGTGAGAGCAGATACGGCCACGTCCGCGCCAGCCCGGCCCGTAACTCCGAGCGATCGATCCCCATACCCTCTTTCGGTCGCCGCGGCGACTAAAGCGTACGTCTCTCTCGAGGGCTTTTACTGAACAGTCGACGGCCGAGTCAATTCCGTGTGTGGTTGCGGACCAAGAGAACCACATCGGACACGCCGTCCGGTCGTCGCGCTCGTTTCCGAACTCGAGAGACCGCACTTTCCCAGCCAGAACGTATCAGTTCGGACCGAATGCAACTTATGTCGCTGTTCGAAGTAGGGCAGAGTTATGTTTTGGCCTACGGCACACAACGGCCGAGTGACCGCCGGCTCGATCGAGCTAATCCCGGCTGCTCCCGACGCATTCTTACGGAAAGTCAAGGAGAAAGCCTGCCTCTAGCGCGGACCACGATATCCCAACGACGGTTAGGAACGTCGAAAAAATACGCTAGATGGTATTTCGGTATTAATATCGACAACGGCCACATTTGTAACGGCTATGATAGATATTTTCGATAGAGGACCGAACAGCTGGATTAATTAAAACCTCGAGGCGTGATCCCCGTTCAGTTCGAGAGGTATCGGCCCCAAGAGTGACTATATCCCAAATATAGTCGAGTTAGCGAGGGTGATTCTCGCCGGCTCGACGCCGTGGGCAACAGTACGACGATCCCGCCTAACTCCGAACTCTCGTGTGAAATACTGGCAGGTTCGGCCTTTTCATCGGGGCCAGACGTTGTTTCGTGGCGTCGATCGCAAATTACCTTCCAGCGTCGTCCAGCACCAACCGATAAAATTCTGTAGATGTATGTAGGTCAGATAATTATTCAGAAGGAGACGCGAACGTTGTTGTGACATGTGCTCGAGTCGTCCCACTCCTCGTCTTCGAATCTGTCCGGGATGGTTTGAAACTCCCACCAACCACACTTATCGATACTGGCCACCGAGGAGTAATTCGAAACGAGTACAGTACGAGTGAGAGGAGTCATCTGTTTTCTACCACCAGTCGAGGTCGGTGCTGTCTCGTTCGAGACGCTCGCTGGCGACCGTTCGTCGACTTGGCGGTGACGTCGTTTCGCCAGTTCATACGTCCACACCGCTACTCTCACAAGAAGATCCGACGAGAGGGCTACTACCCCACGAGATCGAGAGGGGTTCTGCGGGAGAAACGGAAATCACAGGAGGTCAGTTCGTGTACACGATATCCGAACGCGACTCTCGCAGAACGGGGCTGTACACCCGATGCGGACGGCAGGCCGCTCGAGGGAGTCTCTCGGCATCGGTCGAGCGAGTCAGGCTCTAGATCGATCTCCCGTCGTTCGTTTCGGTCTCGTTTCCCGTGGGATCACGCCGCGTACGGAGCGGAAGAGACAGTACCAGAAAAGAGGACCGGACCGCTGAAATCGTTCGCCGGTCTGCTCGAGTAATGGAAAGCCTATCGGTCACGAAACTGATCATGCTCTGGTTCGTCGTACTCGTCTTCCTTCGGACGGGTATAGGAGGCGACAATCCGGTGATCATGGCGAGTGGCTTTCTCGCCGTCGTCCTCTTCTACGCAATTCCGCTCACGCTCGTCGTGTACGGTATCTCGATGCTACTCGACCTGTGACTACAGACGCGTCTCGCGAGCGGGCGTTCGGAGTGGGTACTCGACGCCCGCAGCGGGGAGCAACAAGCGGTGACACGCGCATCTTCGTCAGTCACTGGCGACGGGGGCCAGGATCCCACGAGAGAGCCAGCCACCTCGAGCGAGGGTGACGAGCGGAAGTGATTTTTCTCCGGGGCCGGTAACACACGTATGATGGGAACAGATGACGACCGCCAGTCCGCTTCGGGTAGGAACCCCAAACCGCGGGCCCGATCTGAGATGCCGCCTGCAACGACGAGGCGAACGATCACGACAAACAGCGACGGCGACAACGGACGT
>NZ_JMIP02000006.1 GCF_000691505.1 Halostagnicola sp. A56 | reverse complement strand
CCCTTCGGACGGCCGGCTTCGACGTCGAACACACGGCCGTCCGCCCGGAGACGTTCCTCCTGATCGCGAGACTCGAGTAACGAACGCGTCGGAACCGACGAAATCAGGGCGCGGTCCGCTGAGAACAAAAAGTTAACCTCCGCTCCCTGCTAATGCCCGTTCGTTCGTGGTTGTAATACAGGGGACGGTCGAGCGGCGGGCCACCGGGAAGCGAGGACACGCAGTGGCCAGC
>NZ_JMIP02000005.1 GCF_000691505.1 Halostagnicola sp. A56 | reverse complement strand
ACAGACTATCCGGAGTGCGTCCCGAAAAAGATACGTGCCTATCCTCGCAGAACTCGATTCCGTTACGAAGGCGCCGACGTTCCGTGATGTCGGCCCCGTCTGGACAACCGTGGACCCCGTCCGCACGCGAATGAGAACAGTCGACCACTGCAGGCAGGTTTCGGAACGAAAGCGACGAGTGCCGATGTTTCTATGGGTATTACCAACAAAGGTGCTCGAGAGGAGACGAACCACACGTAACAATCTAAGTATTCCTATAGGGAAGCAACTACAGAGATTCCACATATCGATTAGATTAGTCGTGTTCTATTTATGCAATATTATTTAGAGTCTCCCTCACCGGATACAGTAGATAGGTGGTTCTCGACCGAAATACCGTCAATTATCGGATAAAGCCGTACAATGCCAGATAAGAAAACAAAATGTGTGAATATTCTATATTTCTGAGTGTTTTAATAGATTTGATGCATTAAAGTTGGTTTTCTACTATAATACCCTATTATTCAGAGGAATAGTTTACGATCGTACTTCTGTAAGAGATTGGCCGAAAGTGGACGGRMTCKMWCCACTGGTATTACACGCGGGCTCGCTGTGCCGAGTGCGGATCGACGTCGTTCGAGACGTATTCGCTCGGTACTGGGCGCGTGCTAGCCACGACGACAGTCCACGCCACACCGCCGGGGGTCAGAGCGCCGAACCGACTCGGACTGATCCAGTTCGACGACGATATCCGACTCGTCGCGCAGGTAGACGGCCCCGAAATTTCGGCCGGCGATTCGGTCGAGTTCGGCGACATCACCACGCTTCGAGCCGGCGATTCACCCAGCGCCGGCCCGAGGATCCGTCTCGAGTAGCGACCCGGCAACCGCGTCTCTCGCTTGAGCGTCATTCGGTAGCATTCCTGATCTGATATAGTTAGTTCAGTGGCTGTTGGCGTCTCTGAGCGAAGTGATTATCGCGCTCGTCGTGTGTCCAATAGTGTACGTACTATCCAAGTGTCGCTCTGACGCTGGTCGGACTTCTACTCGTGAGGTGTGGGTCCGGTCAACCCGCACCTCGAGCGGTCGAAACTGCTTTTATTAGAATTCTACCGAAAAAGTCAATTTGAATCGGAATTGAATCAAGAGAGTAACCTCGGATAGCCATGCCTGTCGGCGAAAAACGCATCTCCGAGGGTATCGTATGTTTCAGTCGGTTATGCGGGTACGTAGCGATCGGACCGGTGCCTCGTCGCTCGAAGACTGCGATAAAAAGAATTAGCTATGACTCGAGGATAATTGTATTATATACCCAAGACTGGTTGCCGTTACTCTCGCTGTCACTGGCAGGCGTAGCCGTCCTCCGTGCACTGTGCGAGATCTTGGTGTACGAGCGAGGTGAGAATCGGCAGTAGCGTCAGTTTCGGCAGGTCTAGCATCCGCTGGAGTTCAGTGGTCGTCGCCTCCTCCGTCACGAGGAGTGCCAAATAAACGAGTTTGGCCTTGGAGGATTCGAGCTCAGATACTCCTGAGAACGCCTGTTCGGGAACCGCTCTATCGTGTGAAGCCGTGGACATCGTATCCAGCAAAATTGGCAACGGGTTGGTATATAAATTCACATTGATGGTCGTGTACACGATTCACGGTAGTTAGTACCAGGGAATATTCCTTGGTGCTATCCACGACAATACCGGAGGAGCGATGGATCGTAGAATTGCGCCGGTGTGAATATGGCGACAACGGAAACGTCGCTTTGCTCTGGAACTGACACAGCAGCCTTCGATGATCTGTACCGCGGTGGCAAACTTCACGAGATCACCGTTGTCTCTCAGTCTCTCGGCACTCAAATGCCATTAGAACTATTTACACAACATGTTCTACCTCAAATCCTCTCTTTAGTTACGCTCGAGAAACAACAACTTATTCTGCACTATATTGTGATAACAATATGAATGAAGCCTATTAGCCTCATTTCTTACATATATACTGGCCATAAACGAACAAATAAAAAACAGGATGGTTCGAATTCGATGCCGCTGTCTCCCCATATTTATGCTGACTCGCTGTTAGTCGATACGTGCTGTATACAGCGGAGTGTCCATCTGAACGGAACGCATCGATTCGAACTAGATCCCTGTCGAATCTCCGTCTTAATCGATGCTCTCAGATCGAACTACTGGGAATCTACTTTTAAATTTATCCGCGAAAAAATTCGTGGCCGCCGTCTCTTCGCGTCAGTGCGACGTGAACCGGTTTCGACCGGCGACTTCTCACTCGAGATTGCTCCCGACCTGCAATATAGGGACGTGTTCGGCCATACGAATTCGGGTTCTCTCTTCTGCGTGTGCGTAATACACTATCAATGAATCTCAATAGATCAACCGTCTTTCGCCTGTTTGCTGGACTCCTCGAGTGAACGGCTCCCATACTCGCGCTCGTTCTCCGATACGAGTGTAGATCGTCGTATTCTGCGCTGTTCAGGTGAGGCGGCGACGTCGATGGTCCGCTCGACCGGGTGTGCCCGTTCGGAG
>NZ_JMIP02000004.1 GCF_000691505.1 Halostagnicola sp. A56 | reverse complement strand
CGCGGGAGTGGCCGATCTGCGCCGGAAGCCTGACACGCAGCATGGAGGTAAATCCCGTTCAGATTGTTCGAGACAGTAAATAAATGCAGCATGACAGCAGGCAATCAGACCTGCTTGTATCACACCCTCACTCGCCGCCAACCGATAACGCTCCCTTCGAGACAGAGCGAACGGAGCTGATCGACGAATCTGGACGCCGAGATCGCACCTGACCGGGATAACTCGAGCTTCGGATTCGGTCGTATACCTACACGAAGCGATAGAACGTGCGTAGGTCTCTCT
>NZ_JMIP02000003.1 GCF_000691505.1 Halostagnicola sp. A56 | reverse complement strand
GAGGAGAATCCTGGGAATTGAAATTTTCGGCTCTGTTGAAATCCTCAAGGAGTTACAGGTACGTCCGGTAGTCTGACCAGATGGGAGCCCTTCCGAAGTCGCGGTTGCTCCGGTTCGTTGAGCAATCGATGTACTTGGCACGCCGAGTTGTCACTCGCTACTCATCGAAGTTCTCCAAACGCCGGTACACACTCCACCAGCACATCGTTCTCCTCTGTCTTAAAGTGCGGAAAAGCACGACGTACAGGACGCTACTCGACGAACTCATCGAGATGTCCCGCATTCGGAAAGCCATCGATCTGGACGAACTCCAGTCACCCTCAACGTTGTGTAAATCGTTTAACCGGTTCGATATGGCAGTCTGGCGCGTCCTGCTCAACCTTTCGATCACGCTTCTCCCGACTAGCGGTGTCGTCGGGATCGACGCGTCCGGGTTCGACCGCAGTCACGCCTCGAAACACTACACGAAGCGAACGAAGCTGACGATTCAGCAGTTGAAAGAGACACTGCTCGTGGACACGAGAGGAATGCTATCCTCGATCTGCACGTAACGACGACCAGAAAACATGACTCGCAGATCGCACCGTCGCTCATCAAGCGGAATGTCGGGAATGTGGCGATTCCCCGTACTGGGTTCGCTGGCCGACGAACTCAACGACACAGCGGTCGTCGGTGAGTAAGTGGACGACTCCCTCCGTGCCGAGGTCGGCGGCCGACAGCGCGTCCGGTCCGACGCCCACGTCCAGATCGCTCGTGATGCCGCCGAACGTCCCGCCCACGGCGGCCGCCTTGAACGATCCCGAAACGTCGACGGCGTCGACGACGGTCTCGAGCGTCTCCGTCTCCGGAACTTCGACCGCCGCGGTGGGCGTGTCGTCGCTCGTCACGGTCACGACGCGCGTTTGTGGAACTGATCCCGTCCTGAGTGCCACCGCGAGGTGGGCGACCGTTCGCGGGGTGTGAACGAGCGTCGGCTGACCGAAGAGTCCGACCTCGTCGAGGTCCGGCGGTCGAATGCGGGCCTCGAGTCGGTGATTGCCTTCGATCGACTCGATCGCCATCGACGGCTCGGCCGCCCGATACGCCGCGGGTCCGGTGAGTACGTCGATGTCGACCGACAGATCCGGATAGTTTTCGATTGCTTCGCGAGCCACCTCAACGGCGCGGTCGTCATCGGCGGACGCGTAGACGACGATCCGTTCGGCGTCGACGGTGCGAGCGAGCGCAACGGCTCCCTCGAGCACGTCGAAGGGGGCGCTCGAGAGCAAGAGGGTATCCGCGGGGTTCCCGTGGGCGTTGACGACCACGGCTTTGTCGCCGTCGCCAGCCCGGACGGACCGCCACGTCTCGCCTACCGGGTCGTCGTGACAGAGGTCGCCCCAGCCTCGCCCGCGGAGGTTCGTTCCCGTCTCCAGTACCGTCTCCGGAATCGGGTCGACGAATCCGCCCGCCGCCTCGTGGTCGGCCGGGTCGGTCGGGCGACGCCAGCCGCAGGCACCGAGCACGTCTCGATCGCCGGTACGAAGCCCCGGTAGTTGGGCGTCTGGCAGACTCGAGGGATTCTGCTCGTGCTCGACTACGGCGTCCGGTTCCGCCGCCGCGATGTCGCCGGTTTCGTCGACGCTCGAGACGACCGCCTCGAGCCGTTCGGCCGAACACCGTTCGTAGAACGCGGTGGTTCCCGCACGCGTAGCCACAAGGAGAGGTTCCACAGCCGCTATCCCTGTCGATCCGACGTTTACGACCGGGAAGTCAGCTGTAGGAACCGAACGCAAAAGATCCTGATTCGGGTCAGAACCGGCGATCCGAATTACTGGCCCGCTTTCTGACATGATAGTAGTCATTTGATGCCGTCTTTTTGAGTAACGGCGGCGCACTATCATAAATTAAGGGGTTAGAACGAAGCCACCGTAACTGAAATTAGTCTGTTAATAATCTATATAAATGAAGTTTTGGGAATCGGCACTAGTGTACGTGACGATGTCATTTATGACACTCGCTTTTGCCATGATAATTGATGTCATCAATCGAGGCAAACAAGAACCGATGGCTGATCGCGGCGTCCGCGATCGCGATCCACCTGTCGATCGGGAGCATATACGCGTACAGCATCTATCAAAACCCTCTAAACGAGACGCAGGGATGGGAAACTTCGAGCGTGACGCTCGCGTTCTCCATCGCGATCTTCGTGCTCGGGCTGACCGCCGCCTTTCTCGGTAAATACGTCGAAAAGTACGGTCCGAGGGCGGCCGGATTGGCAGCGGCCGTCCTGTACGGTCTCGGAATGATCGGCTCTGGGCTGAGCATACAGCTCGGGAACCTCCCCCTGTTTCTGTTCACCTTCGGCGTCGTCGGCGGGATGGGACTGGGAATCGGATACATCTCTCCCATCGGGACGCTCGTCGAATGGTTCCCGGATCGGCGCGGAATGGCGACCGGACTCGCGGTCATGGGCTTCGGGGCGGGTGCGCTGGTGACCGGCCCGCTCGGGAATTTTCTGATACAGAACGCCGGTATCGCGACGACGTTTTTCGTCCTGGGCGGGCTGTACTTCGTCCTGATGTCTCTCGGCGCGAGCTACCTCGCTAAACCGCCGGACGGGTGGCTTCCCGAGGGGATGGAAGACGAGGAGAACGCACACGAGAAGGCAAAGAGCGCGCTGTCGGGTCTCGACAGTCTCACGGCAGCACAGGCGCGAACGACGCCTCGCTTTTGGATGGTATGGCTCATCGTCTTCATCAACGTTTCCGCGGGGATCATGCTGCTGGCATACGCGTCGCCGATGCTCCAACAGATCGGCGGCGCGACTGCCACGACCGCCGCGTTCATCACCGGGTACATCGGGATCTTCAACGGTGGCGGTCGAATCGTCTGGTCGACGCTTTCCGACTATATCGGCCGGACGAACACGTACGCCGCGTTCATGCTCATCCAGATAGCGGCTTTCTTCGTCATGCCACAGCTTACCGGCGTCTGGGTGCTGGCGGTGACCATCTTCGTTGTCATCACGTGTTACGGCGGCGGGTTCGCCTGCCTCCCGGCGTACCTCAGCGACCTCTTCGGGACGGCGGAAGTGAGCGCGATTCACGGCTACGCCCTCACTGCATGGGGCTTCGCGGGCGTCGCAGGCCCACAGATCGCTTCGCTCGTCCTCGAGTCGACCGGCACCTACACGAACGCGCTCTACGTCATGAACGGGGCGCTCGTCGTCGGATTGCTCACGGTGCTCGCCCTTCGATGGCGGATCGGGCAACTCAAAGAGCGCAGCGACGCCCCAGTCGGTGCCACCGCGTCGACCGATTGATTGCGACCACACCCGGGAAGGGGTCGCACTTGAGGTGTATCCGACGACAGTCCCACTCGGGGCTCGGATACGCTAAGGATCGGCTCCGAACTCCACACAGTAACCGTCCTCGAAAATACTCTACGCAGTAACCGTTCTCCTAAATTAACGTTGGTACTGGTATCCGTTCCTCGCGCCGCCACTAGGGTTTATTATGTAAGCGGCCCCATCTTTGTCCACAGTAGGATGGTAACATTTACCACGTTAATAAGAACCACTAATCGGATCGAGGTGCACTGATCGTGGAGTTCGACGGAACGTTCACCATCGAGGACGTGTCGACGGAGGAGGTGTGGCTGGCGCTCTCGGACCCGGTACTGATCAAGCAGTGCCTCCCGGGGTGTCAGTTCATGACTCGAGTCGAAGACCCGGACGCCGTCGATTTCGAGGCGCTTCGGGAGAGCGAACCCGACGACGATCCGGCGACGCTGCCCGAGGCTGACCTCGAGGACATCTCGGATCGAGCCTTCGAGGAGGGTGCCCACTACGCGGCGTTGCTCCAGCTCAGCGTCGGGAGCGTCAAGCCGAGCTTCCGGACGGTCGTCACGATCGACGAACGCGATTTCCCGGTGATGAACGCCTCGGGTGAGGGGAGCGCCAGCGACTCCTCGTTCGAGATGGCCTCGGGAATGACCCTCGTCGAAACCGACGAGGGCGTCGACATCGAGTGGCACGCCGAAGCCGACGTGTTCGGCACGATCGCACAGATGGGACAGCGCGTCATCAGTCCGGTCGCGAACAGGGTCGTCAACCGGTTCTTCAGCAACGTCGAGGACCGGTTGACCGAAGTCGCCGACGACAACGACGGTGGCGGGCTTCGCGACCGCATTCAGGACCTACTGTAGCCACTATGAACACGCCAGACTCGCACAGCCCGGCCGCCCGGCCGAAACACCGACTCCGTCGCTTCTCGCCGACTCGTCGCCACACCGGTCACACCCAGGTATGGCAGCACACGACATCACACTCACGGTAAACGGGACAGAACACGAACTGACAGTACAGTCGCGGGAGTTGCTGGTCCACGCGCTCAGAGACCAACTCGAGTACACGGGTCCGAACGTCGGCTGCGAGAGCACCACGTGCGGGGCCTGTACCGTCCACATCGACGGCAAAGCCGCCAAATCCTGTACGGTACTTGCGGTTCAGGCCGACGAACAGGAGATCACGACCGTCGAGGGCCTCGCCGAGGACGGCGAGTTCCACCCCATTCAGGAGGGGTTTCAGGAGGAACACGGCCTGCAGTGTGGCTACTGCACGCCAGGCATGATGATGACCGCCACCCAGTTGCTCGCGGAGAACCCCGATCCGGACGAAGACGAGATCCGCGAGGCGCTCGAGGGCAACCTCTGTCGGTGCACCGGCTACCAGAACATCGTCAACGCGGTCGAAAACGCCGCAGAGCAGATGGACGCCGCGGCCGCACGGGGGGACGATTGAGATGAGCGTCGAATCAGTCGATCCCGACGAGGTCGACGCCGCCGACATCCTCGGCTCGGCCATCGAGCGCCGCGAGGATCCCGCCCTGCTGACCGGCGACGCGGAGTACACCGACGACATTCAGCTGCCGCAGATGGCCCACATGGCGATCAAGCGGAGCCAGCACGCCCACGCGGCTATCGACGACATCGACACCGCCGCCGCCGAGGAGATGGATGAGGTCGTCGCGGTCTTCACCGCCGAGGATATCGATGTCCCCGGGAACCTCCCGGTCGGGTGGCTGCTCGACACCCTAGAGCAGGTCGACCACCCGATCCTCGCGCAAGATCGGGTCCGCTATCAGGGCGACGCAATCGCCGTCGTCGTCGCCGAGGAGCGTTACGCCGCCCACGACGCCGTCGACGCCATCAACGTCGACTACGAGCGCCTCGAGGCGGTTACCAGTCCTCGGGCGGCCCTGAACGGCGCGGCCGACCTCCACGACGACGCGCCTGGAAACACCGCCTTCGAGTGGGAGATCGGCGACGAAACGAAGACGGATCAGGCCTTCGCCGACGCGAGTCACACCGCGAGCGTCGACCTCGAGAATCAGCTGTTGATCCCGAACGCGATGGAGCCACGCGGTGCCGTCGCGGACTACAACCCGTCGACGGAGGAACTCGAGGTCGCGATGACCACCCAGAATCCACACTTACACCGCCTGCTCATGTCGGGGGTCATCGACCACCCCGAACACAAGTTGCAGATCCGCGCGCCGGATGTCGGCGGCGGGTTCGGGAGCAAGATCCATCACTACGCGGACGAGGCGCTGGCGGCGTGGGCGGCGAAGCAACTCGAGCGCCCGGTCAAGTGGATCGCGACGCGCTCTGAGACCTACCTGACCGACGCACAGGGGCGGGGCCACGAAACCCACGGTGAGATCGCGATGGACGATGAGGGAGACATCGTCGGGCTGAAAATCGAGACGGACGCGAACCTCGGCGCGTACCTGTCGACGTTCGCGCCGGCGGTTCCGACCTACCTCTACGGCACCCTTCTGTCGGGCCAGTACGACATCCCGGCGATCCACTGCGAGGTCACCGGTGCGTTCACGAACGTCCCGCCGGTCGACGCCTACCGCGGCGCGGGACGGCCCGAGGCGTCCTACGTGGTCGAACGGCTGATCGACCTCGCCGCCCGCGAGGTGGAGATGGACCCAGCCGAGTTCCGACGGCAGAACTTCGTCCCCGACGACGCGTTCCCCTACGAGACGCAGGTCGCAGTCGTCTACGACAGCGGCGACTACGAGAAAACTCTCGATCGAGCCCTCGAGATGCTCGAGTACGAGGACTTCCGCGAACGCCAGGCCGAGGCCCGCGAGAACGGCAGGTATCTCGGCCTCGGCTTCTCGGCGTACATCGAGGCCTGCGGACTCGCACCGTCGGAACTGGCCGGCCAACTCGGCGCGCAGGCGGGTCTGTGGGAGTCGTCGCTGGTGCGCTTTCACCCGTCCGGAACCGTCACAGCGTTCTGTGGCACGTCGGGCCACGGCCAGGGTCACGACACCACCTACGCGCAGATCGTCGCCAACGAACTCGGCATCGACTACGACGACGTGGACGTCGTCGAGGGCGACACCGACGAGATCCCCCACGGCATGGGGACCTACGGCTCCCGATCGGCCGCCGTCGGCGGGAGTTCGCTCGTCACGAGCGCGCGGAAGGTCGTCGAGAAGGCCAAATCCATCGCGGCCCACCAGCTCGAGGCCGACGAGGACGATATCGAGTTCGAAGCCGGTGAGTTCCGCGTCGCCGGCGCGCCCGACCGATCCATGCACATTCAGGAGATCGCCCAGCAGGCCTACCTCGCCCACGACATGCCCGGAGAGATGGAACCGGGACTCGAGGCGACCAGCTTCTACGACCCCGACAACTTCGTGTTCCCGTTCGGGATGCACGCTGCCGTCGTCGAGGTCGACCCGGACACGGGGGAACTCGAGTTCGAGCGCTACGTCGCTGTCGACGACGTGGGCAACCAGATCAACCCCAAGATCGTCGAGGGACAGATCCACGGCGGCGTCGCCCAGGGCATCGGGCAGGCCCGCTACGAGGGTGCGGAGTACGACGACAACGGGCAGCTGCTGACCGGTTCGATGCAGGACTACGCCGTGCCGAAGGCCGAACATATCCCGGAGATGGAGACCGATTCAACGGTGACGCCGTCGCCGCACAACCCGCTCGGCGTCAAAGGCGTCGGCGAGGCCGGCACGATCGCCGCGCCACAGGCCGTGGTCAACGCCGTCGTCGACGCGCTCGAGCCGTTCGGCGTCGATCACATCGACATGCCGTTGAAAGACGAGAAGATCTGGCGGGCCGTCCACGAAAACGGAGGTGAGGAGTGATGTTCCCGGACGAGTTCGACTACCATCGCGCGGAGAGCGTCGGCGACGCGCTGGACCTGCTGGCGGAGTACCCCAACTCGGAGGTCCTCGCGGGCGTCACAGCCTGCTCCCGACGATGAAAAACGGGCTCGCGAAGCCCGATGTCGTCGTCGACATCGGCCACATCGAGTCGATGCGGGGAATCGAGAAAAACGGCGACGCGACGAGCATCGGCGCGTTGACGACCTACGCCGAGATCGACGATGACGAGGAGCTCTGGGCGGACGCGACGGTGCTGGCCGAGGCCGCGAGCGAGATCGGTGACACGCAGGTCCGCAACCGCGGGACGATCGGCGGCAACCTCGCCCACTCGGACCCGGCGTCGGATCTGCCGGGCGCGGCCATCGCGAGCGACCTGACGTTGGTCGTCGAGGGGCCCGACGGGGAGCGCCGAATCGACGCCGACGAGTTCTTCGTCGCGATGTACATGACCGACCTCGCGGAGGATGAACTCCTCACGCGAATCGAGGTGCCCCGCGGCGACGGCGCGACGAGCGGCGCGTACGTGAAAAAACCCAGTCCGTCGTCGGGGTACGCGCTCGTCGGCGTCGCCGCCCAGCTACAGGTCGACGACGGGACGGTGACGGCCGCCCGCATCGGTGCCAACGGGGTGATGGACCACGCGGTCCGCCTCGAGCCCGTCGAGGACGCAATCGAGGGCGAACGCCTGAGCGACGACGCCATCTCGGCGGCGGCCGAACGCGCCGCCGACGATCTCGAGGAAGCGATGATGATGGACGATCTTCAGGCGTCGGCGGAGTTCCGCTCGCACCTCCTCGAAACGTACACGAAGCGGGCGCTCGAGCGAGCCGCAGAGCGCGCCGACGCGACCGTCACAGCGTGATCCGCGCCGTGCGGTTCGGAGGGATGACCTGTTCGAAACCGTCGGCGGGGTCGCCAGACTCGCAGGCCACAGTGGATCGCCGGCTTCGCCACCGACCTCGACGTCGACGTGGCCGGTCGCTCGAGAGGTGGGCAACGTGACCGACGATACTGGTTTCGGAGCGGAGCGCGATAGCGACAGCTTCGACGACGTGACCGAGGCGGAGCTTCGAGCGGCCTTCGAATCGACGGAGTACGTCGCCGAGGACGACGTCGTGACCACGGTCCTGCTGGCGCTTCGGCTCGGTCGACCGCTGCTCGTCGAGGGCGAGCCGGGCACGGGCAAGACCGAACTCGCGAAGGTGCTCGCGGATGGGTTCCACACCGATCTCATACGACTACAGTGTTACGAGGGACTGGCCGCGGAGAACGCGCTCTACGAGTGGAACTACACGAAGCAGTTGCTCGCGGTGCAGGCCGACGAGGGCGGCGTCGACGGGAGTTCGTCGGTGTTCACCGAGGAGTATCTGTTAGAACGCCCGCTGTTGCAGGCGCTCGCGAGCGAGGGCGAGCGCCCGCCGGTCTTGCTCATCGACGAGGTCGACAGGGCCGACGAGGAGTTCGAAGCGCTGCTGCTCGAGGTGCTGTCGGACTTTCAAGTGTCGATCCCCGAACTGGGGACCGTGCGGGCGACGACGCCGCCGGTCGTCATCATCACGTCGAATCGCACGCGAGGGTTGAGCGACGCGCTGAAACGGCGCTGTCTGTACCTGCACCTCGAGCCGCCGGGCTTCGAGAAGGAACGGGCGATCGTCGAGCGGAAAGTCCCTGAACTGGACGGCGCCGTCGCGGCGGAACTGTGTGCGATCACCCAGCGACTTCGGGAGGAACCGTTCCGTAAACAGCCGGGCGTTGCGGAGACGCTCGACTGGGCGCGGGCGGTCGCGCAACTGCGGGCCGAAGACGGTGACGAACCGCTCTCGACCACCGACATAGAACGAACGATCGGCTGCCTGCTGAAGGAAGTCGCGGACGTGCGGCGGGTCGACGAAGGGTTGTTAGAGGCGCTCGCCGAGGCCGCCCGAACGGCTCGAGCAGAGGAATGACGATGGACGAGAACGGCGGCGTGGCTGAGAGCGACGACGTGGCTGAGAGCGACGACGTGGACGGGAACCGTGACGTGACTGAGAACGGCGACACGGACGGGACCGGCGACCGCGACGTTCCGGACGGTACCGTCGATTACGACGACGTGCCGGACATCGCCAGCGTTCGAGACGAAGTGGTCGACGCGGTCGTGACGTTCGTCCGCACGCTCAGGCGATCGGGGGTGGCGGTCTCCGCGAACGCCGCCGTCGTCGGCGCACGGGCGCTGGTCACCGTCGGCTTCGACGACGAAGCACGTGCCCGCGCGGCCCTCCGGGCGGCGATCGTTACCCGCCAGAACGATGTCGAGACCTTCGATCGCATGTTCACGGAGTTCTGGCGGCGGCTCGACGCGTCGCTCCGGATCGACGAGGGCGGGGCGGGCGACGAGAGCGGAATAGACGACGATCTCGACGGCGCGCTCGCGCCGCTCGCCGAAGCGAGCGGGACGCCGGCGGAGATCGAACTCGAGGACGAAACGGAATCGTCGGACGAGCGCGCGAGCGGGAGAGACACTGCACTCGTCTCGAGTGCGCTCGCCGCCGGTCCGGCCGACGAGGGGGACGGCGAGGCGTCGGCGGCGACCTATAGTCCCGCCGGGCGGTCGGAGACGGTGACAGTCGAGGCGGCCGGACTCGCTGCGGACCCGGCGCTCGAGGAGGCCGTCGACCGACTGGTAGGAGCGCTGGCGACCCTGCGCGGTCGTCGGTGGGAACGAGGCCAGCGGGGCCGGCGTCCGGACGCGCGACGCGCCCTCCGCCGGAGCGTCGCAACCGGCGGGGCGATCGCCTCGATACCCGGGCGAACGCGCCGGGAGCGGGGAGTGCGCGTGCTCGCCCTCGTCGACGTCTCCCGGTCGGTGTTGGACGCGGTCGACCGGGCGTTTCTCCTACGATTCCTCCGGACGCTCGCGTCGCGGACCCGACAGAACCGGATGTTCTTCTTCGACAGCGAGATCCGCGACGTGACTGTCGCGTTCGACGCGCCGACGGTCGCCGACGCCCTCGCCGAACTCGAGCGCTCCGAAACAAACTGGGGTGGCGGGACCCGCATCGGCCACGCCGTGGGGACGATACGGACCGATCACCGCGACGCCGTCGATCGGCGGACGGTCGTGTTCGTCGTGAGCGACGGCCTCGAGACGGGCGACGTGAGCGGCCTCGAGCGCGACACGGCGTGGCTCTCGCGCCGGGCTCGAGCCATCCTGTGGCTGAACCCGCTGGCTGCCAGCCCGGCCTACGAGCCGGCCGCAGCGGGTATGGCGGCCGCCCTCCCGTTCGTCGACGGCCTCTTCGCGTTCACCGACGCGGACGACGTCGCGGAACTGGCACAGCAACTCGAGCAGTACGACATCGGAAGCCACATCGGGTACAGATACGATCCGCGGCGGCCGTGAGTGGCCTGCAGCGAGGACGACCGACTCGTGCAAGCGTCTCGAACCGGTACTGTCACGCTGTGGGCAAACCTTTGGCAGCGCGACGAAACAATCCAGACCAGGTAAGTAGAAGTCCACGGTTCGAGTATCGGAACGATCGAAACCTCGGGAACTGGCGACTCAAAGAAACGGGATCCCGAGAATGCGGCTAATACGGACGCCGCGCTGACGAAAACGAATTGCCTGCGGTACCGGCGACGATTCTGACGAGTTTTAGAGGTATACAATCGATTCCGGCGCGTACCGCTATGGTCCGCTATATCACTGTATTTCGCAAGTGAATACTCAGTATACCCAGCGGTTGCCGAAGGTGTCATAGAACAGTTCGCATACCCTCTCCGTGACTACTCGACGAACGGTACGTAGAGGCGGTGTTCAGATAACATCGATTTCAGAGATGAACGCCACGGAAATCCCACCAGTGTCGAACGTCTCTTTCGAGAGGTAAAACGAAGAACCGCTTCGTTCTCAAACTGTTTTAGCAACGCTGAACGAGAAACCGCCACCAACTGGATCGAAGCATTCGCGTTCGCATGGAATCAGCTAACCTGAACACTACCACCCAAAGGGGGCGATATTTTATCTAATTAGATGCTGAAAACTCTACTACGATACTTCCTATACTTCACTGGTCACTGCACAAACAATATGAGAATTTACTGGCCACTGTACGAATATGATGAGAACTACCACTGCTGAGTACGAGATCGGATGATAGGCGGCGGTCTCGTTGCACTCGTCCCGTTGGCTCTGAGCGTCGTGGTCCTGTGGATCGGTGCGGAGGTGTTCGTGTCTCGGGCGGCCAGAGTGGCGCGGCGCTTCGGGCTCTCGGAGTTAGTCGTCGGCCTCACGGTGGTCGCGATGGGGACCTCGGCGCCGGAGGTTGCAGTCAGTGTCGACGCCGCGCTCGTCGGAAACGGTGATATCGCGGTAGCGAACGTCGTCGGCTCTAATCTCTTTAACATCGGAATCATTCTCGGCGGGATCGCGGTCATCGTCGGCGTTCGAAGCTCTGCTCGGATGGTCCGCCGAGACGGAACGGCGATGGTACTTTCGACGCTGCTGCTGTTGGCGGTTCTGTGGGACCTCCGGGTTAGCCGTCTCGAGGGTGTCGTCCTGCTCGTTGCGTTCGTCGGCTATCTCACGATCCTATTCGTCCAACCGGACGAACGGGTGGAAGACCCGATACACGAACGGGTGGAAGATCCAATGGACGAACGCGAGGCAACGTGGCGGACGGCTCTCTTTCTCGTCGGCGGGCTCGGCACCATCGTCGTCGGTGCACACTTTCTCGTGGAGTCGGCAGTGGTCGTCGCCGCGTCGGCGGGCCTCTCCGAGTGGATCATCGGGGAAACCATCGTCGCAGTCGGTACTTCCACCCCGGAGATCGTCGCTTCCGTTGCTGCCGCTCGGAAAGGACTGGGCGATATCGCCGCCGGCAACCTCATCGGGAGTAACGTATTCAATGCGCTGTTCGTCCTGGGCGTCACGTCGACGCTCACGCCTATCGAAATCGCAGCGACTGCCATCGGAACCACGATATGGCTGCTTGGCCTCTCCGTGCTCACCGCGTTGCTCCTCGGAACGAACAGGAAGTTAGGGCACTTCGAGGGGGCGGCGCTCACGGCGATCAACTTGAGCCGGTGGATACTCGACGTGGTGTAGTCACGACCAGTCCACCGACCGACGCTTCTCGACCGAACGCGTTTCCCAACGGATTCGAACCAGCCACCCCGCTAACAGCGGACGCGGTGGTGTTCGAACGCCAGCAGTGACCGGCCTCGAGTCCGTTTCTGAACACTAAACTCACTCACAAAAACACTGGAATCACACAGAGAAAACACTGGACCGACTCTCACAAACACCGGAACTACTCACAGAGTATGACAATACCGTGATAGACTGCAGGCTGCTCTCAGTCTCGGTCTCCGTTGAACAGTGATCGTTCGCGCGACCTCCGTTCACCCCGCGATGTCTCCCTGGCGATGGCTCTAATAATTAAAAATAACAACTCATAAATCCGGTGTAACTGGTGTGAGTCCTCAAGTGAGCGGAGACCGTTGTAACCGGAGCGTGTGTCGGGGAACTGTGACGCGTTCGGTCCTCGAAAGATCGAAAAGACGTCCGCTATCGGCGTTTTCTACTCGAGAC
>NZ_JMIP02000026.1 GCF_000691505.1 Halostagnicola sp. A56 | reverse complement strand
GCGTTCTCGAATGATTCCTTTGTGAGAATATCACTTGGACGGCGGTCACTCTCAACAGCATCAAGAACGATCTTGCCGGTCTCATGGGCGACTTCATAGCGTTCATCGCTCTCTGCAGGCGGCGAAGCGGCACCGAGTGGAGCAAGACCAATCACCTCACTAATTGACGACATAGTATTCGCAGTGAACATCCCACCGCATGCACCCGCCCCCGGGCAGGCGTTACGCTCCATCTCATCCAGTTCTTCCTCAGTCATCTCGCCAGAAGCCACGGTGCCGACCCCTTCGAAGAGACTCTGCACTGTAATCTCGCGGCCTTCATGCTCGCCGGGCATGATGGACCCTCCATAAAGGAAAACACTCGGAAGGTCAGTACGGATTGCAGCCATCATCATGCCGGGGAGATTTTTGTCACATCCTGCGACGGTGACGAGCGCGTCCATACGCTCAGCAAATGAGACCAGTTCGACAGAGTCAGCAATGACTTCACCAATAATCCTAGGTGGCGCTGTTTTCGGTTTGTATTTCCTTGAGAGGATTTCATCCTCTAACTCGGAGTTTTGGATATCTCATCCACTAAATAACTTAAATGAGTAATATATAATAAATAAACCAAACTAATTAGACTATGTAGGCAATCGACATTGACCATACAAAAAACCCGCGGTCTTCTGCAGTCTCAGGCGGAGGCAACGGGCCAAGAAAGTACAGATCAGGTCTCGAACGTCGTGACCATCGACTCAGCAACTGGTGAGGTCTCTGACGATCAGGTTGTTGGTGTTGAAATGATGGTTTCGCTCGGCCCTGGTGCCGATGCGGTTGACCTCGATGCTGCCACATTCGAGTACGTGGGCTCGACCACGGCTCGAGGAACTGTGGATGAGTTCGAGGGGCTCGAGATCCAGACTCTCGATGGCACTGCAACTGATGACACGATCATCGAGTCTGGCGAATCTCGTCAGATAGCAATCGGGCTTTCTGAGGCCGGTGTGCTGGATGTGGATTCCGCCAGTGGACTTAGCGCCATCGACGCAGGGAGACGGCGAATGCGATCCGGAGTTCACGAGTCGATTATGGATACACGAATGATTAAATAGTATATGGATAAACACTACTATCAGATTTCAAGTCAACAAATTTATAGAAATGTGATGATTGCCAGACACTAAGCAGTGTGTAATAGCTATTAATTTTTAATGTGTTTCATTACATTCAAACAGGTTGAAAGATATCGACCCATCAAAATCATTATCTTCTACAGACATTTCTATTCTAAATTCGCTCCCTGGGAAGTTTGTGCGCGTTGTAACATCTGGATCTGGCCCAAATCCAGAATCTGAGGGCTGAGAAGTCTGTTTTCCCATGTCCCATTGCTCCGAACACGTAGGCCAAGAACACGGGTTGAGATTCAACCGCCTTCACTAACTTCATCAACGCTTTGAACCCACTGGCGTCAGTCTCATAACCCACAATCCCACTCTGATAAGACAAGTGGGTCATGTTTCCACGAAGAAGACTTTCAGTTGAACTCTTCGTTGCGTGGTTTTGTACTACCCAATGGCAGTACGGTGTTTCTCCGAAACTATCGTAATCACCGTACGGTTCGAAGTGGAGAGCGCATTGATGGAGATGGTTTAACGTTCGTTCGTCGGTCACAAGTCCAGTCCACCAGTAGTGTGGAGACTCATCTTGACCCGGGAGGTTTCCATCTACGAATTCTTTGAATTCGGCTTCTATTGGACGTTCACGAGCGTCTGCTCTTCGATCGAGCTGATCTCGTCGTCGATCTCGTCGCGCTCGCGCTCTTTGCGCTCGAGTTTGAACTCGAGCTGGTTGACCTCCTTGTGCTGGTCGAGCACGCCGCTGTAGTCTTCGGTCTCGAGCTCGTCGATCTCGGTCTCGAGGGCGTCGATCTCGTTGGTGAGCGCCTCCCGTTCGTCGGTCAGATCGTCGATCGTCTCGCTGCGGGAGTCGATTTCGTCGTCGATCGAGTCGAGGCGACGCTGGGTCCGCTTGTACTCGCTTCGGCTCTCGTTGATGGTCGAGACGGTCTCCCGGCGCTCCTCGAGGTCGCTGTTGATCTCGGTTCGCTCCTGAATGCGATCCTCGCGCGCGTCCCGAAGCTGTTCGATCGTCGTCTCGATCTGCTCGCGGGCCACCGAGGAGCCGCAGGTCCAGCAGGTGACCGTCTCCGAATCGTCGAGCAACTGATCGGTGATCGCCCCGTCGTCGCCACCGTCGTCGACCGACTCGTTCGCGTCGACGAGTACGGAGTCGGGCTCCTCGAGCAGTTGTTCGTTGAACTGGATGGTACTCTGAAGCTGGGAGATTTCCTTCGAGAGCGCTGCCTTCTCCTCCTGCAGGGTTTCGATCTCGGCTTCACAGAGCACGCGTCGGGTTCCGTCCGCTCGAGCTTCGACGCCAGTTCGGACGGCGTTTCCCGAACGTTCAGCGGCACGAGGACGCGGCCGGTTCGCATCGCGGAACGAATCGGGTGTATAACAGCCAAGCTGTGGACTCTCCAGTTCTGTTGCAATCCGTAGAAGATGATTAGTTTGATACCCTCTGTGGCAGGCACATACCAATCAATGTATGGCGTATTCTGTTATACTGAGCTTAGTTTTGTTCCATCATATTCTCTACCTACCTATTTCGCTTGGCAGCAGGATTTGTTACAGCACCATTGGCAGCAGAGCCGAACATGTCGGCATACTTTCGAAGGAAGCCACCTTCGTACTCGGGTTCAGGTGGTTCCCAGTCTTCAAGACGTGCATTGAGTGTTTCCTCAGAGAGATCTACAGACAGTTCGCGCTCACGGACATCAACGGTGACCGTGTCTCCATCCTCAAGGGCTGCTATGGGACCGCCGGCAGCAGCTTCTGGAGCGATATGGCCAATCATCGGGCCACGGGTTGCACCGGAGAAGCGGCCATCAGTAAGGAGCGCAACATCGTCCTCGTAACCCTGCCCAACGACAGCAGCGGTCACTCCGAGCATCTCACGCATCCCAGGACCACCTTGTGGTCCTTCATTATTCGAATACAGTCGATCTCTACCCGCATGGATCTGTGTCATCGGATGGATCAACTGAGGCGTCGGTATCTGGTCTCGACGAAGAGTTCACGTCGTTCGATCAGTTGAGTGTTGACGGGACACCGCTCGAGATCGGGCTGGACGAGAAAAGTGATGTGGCAATCGAGGGTGAACTCGACTCGTTTGAATACCGCGATATCGATATCAGCGACAATTCGACGGATATCCGGTACGATGCAACTGGGTATGATTTCGAGATCACGCTGCACGATCTTGGGGAAGACACAGGCGTTCAGATCGTCGACACAGAACCATCCAGATCTTCAATAGTGAGACCGTTGAATCCGTCCTCATCACCACGGATCGTGTTTCCACCAACGTATTCGAACGTTGCAGCACCGAGGTCAACCGCATCGGCACCCGGGCCGAGCGAAACCATCATCTCGACCGAGTTAATCGAGCTTGTAGCCGTAGCAGATTGCGCAATGGCAAGATTGCCACCAGACTCGGATAAATCGGCAACTACAGTGTTGTCCTCACTCGAATCATATGTGAGAGAATCAAGGTCAATATCAGCACCGGCACTGCCTGTAAAGACATTGCCAACAATTGTATCACCATCGTCAAGTTCAGTAACTGTAACCGTGACAGTTCCCGAACTGAGTGATGCTGTTTCAAGTTGATCCGCTGCCTCCGCCAGGGTTACACCTGTTGCCGAAGTACCTCCACTGAGATCAACTGCTGTGATTTCGGCATCCATCTCATCATTTAGTTGGTAGCTAGCCGAACCGAGGGCGACGCCACCACTCTGAACGGTACCAGTCGCCGAGTCAATACTGACGACGTTCGAAACCTGATAGACATCTGAACAAGCTGAATTCACACGGGGGATGTTGATTACATCGCCTGATGAAGAGTTAATCCTAGGCGATAGTGATGACATGACGATAGATGGAAGGACACAGGCAGAGGCATATTATCGTGTGTCCGATGACGCTAGTAGTGGAGTGTGGGTCACAGAACAGTTAGAAAATGAATATGGGACAATAAACATTTCCAAACGTTAGTTCCTAAATATAATATATCTTTACACACTGAATATGCTCTAATATTGGTTGTGTAGTACGAAACTCCATCACTTGCACCATAGAATCTGACTTTTACAATTGTGGCTTTTGATGATAAATACTACCGTTAGGAATATGAACCACTAGTTCGATTATTGATATATGCAAGGGGGATATCCGTCGGACTGGGACACCCGACGGAAGACGGTCTACAAACGAGATAATTATACTTGCCAAAATTGCGGTGCTAAAGGTGGACCCTCTGGAAATGCAGAATTGCATGCTCATCATCGCGTTTATCGCCACCACCGAGGAGCTGTGTGTCTGCATCTCCCTGATTTCCTCGGCCGTCTCGTCGATCWTAYYCGATCACCACAGACTCGCCACAAACGGGGCAAACGGATCCATTATCTGTATTCTCAATTTCAGACTGTGCGCCCGTCCATCCGCAAGTTGGACACTGGATTGGATCGGATCCAGACACAGGACACTGGAAGCATTCGTCGCCGGATCAAAAAAACGTAGTGTCTGGATCGGACAGCTGTCAGACTACTATCGGGGGTCATCGCACTCTTTAGTACGTTGTTCGCGATCATGTTCTGGATGAACGCGTCACAGAGCGAAAATACAGATAACTAATCTGTTGAAAATCTTGGGAGGATATCGGGCTACAACGACGAGATACAGTATGCAGGGAGTGCCTCGAGCCCACCGACTCGTAGCAGTCTCTCGAAATTCCGTTCAACCCGTTGGACTGACGATCGAGATTCACAGGCCAAACTCGAGCCCGCTGTAGACCGAAATCACAGGGACATGAGCACAATAGCGAGCAGAACGCCGTTTTTGTACGCAGTTGCCGCTAACAGCCGCTGTGTCGGCTTCTTTCCCTCGACGTTGTCGAGTGCATCGTGAAGTTCTTCGATGGAGATCTCGTCGAGATGATCCACTAGAAGCTACAACAATCAATGGGCAGAGAATTCTAACGGTTACTATAGGCAGGACCGTATTCCACCCATTGCCGGCCACAAAAACTGTGCCCCCTCTGTGATTTACATTCATACATATGTAACTAGAATAGATTCTGTATGGCGTTTGTTAATGGAAAACATCCTGTAAACTCAGTCGTTATACGGTAGTATCCGTACTCACAAACATAACACCGCTGAGGAATAACCGCTTCTCAAGCAACAACGAGTATATCACAATTCCCCTTTTCAATGGCGTTTGCAAATGGCAAACATATTGAGGTGAGGAACGAGTCTCCCGTCAACTTCTCTCCTAGAACGATATTTGAGCCGCTAATCTACAGATTCACCTATATTTATTTGGTTTCGGTCGCTTTCCAACCCAATTGATCGTCGAGCGGTTGAACCGAACCGATCTCGAAAAAGTTAGCCGTCGTCGGTCAGCGAGTACTCGTTCGTTCGCTTGTCGAGTTCGCTCTTCTCGACGAGACCGAGTTCGACGAGTTCGTCGAGGTTCGGGTAGAGACGCCCGTGGTTGACTTCGGTTCCGTAGTAATCCTCGAGTTCCCGTTTGATCGCCAGACCGTACATCGGCTCTTTGGCGAGGATGATGAGGATGTTGTTCTGGAACGCGGTCATTTCGCGCGCAATACCTTCTTCGCCCGTAACTGCTTGTGCCTCTGACATAGATTTGTAAATGTCACCAGACTATTTAAGACTTGCCAACTATTCGTCCAATGATTACAGCCAAACAGTCTCGAAGCGTGCTGTCGACCGTTTCATGGTCGTTTCGTCGGCTCACCTTACTAATTCGTCTGGTGGCCATCAGCTATAGGTTCCAGTTCGATTACGAAAGTACTTTTTGATCGTCCATGAATCGTTTCGGTATGGTAAACCTCTGGGAAGACATAGAAACCGGACCGAACGCGCCCGAAGAGATCTACGCCGTCGTCGAGTCAATAAATCGTGACCGTCCGGAGTGAAAGTGATTCTACTTTCACTGCGTTACGCGATCGCTTATTAATCTATAGACAAATCATCAGGTGCAATGCCAGACGATTCCGAAAGAAGATTCAGAGAAATCGAGCGCGAGATCTCAGACTTACAAGACGATGTGGGACGAAATGGTTCTCGAAGTTTGAGTGACCAGATCGGCCAACTGGAAGACCAAATCAACAACCTTGAACGAAGAGACCGCCGTCCAAGTGATATTCTCACAAAGGAATCATTCGAGAACGCTATTACACTACAGGCTGCAATGGGTGGATCGACGAATGGTGTTCTACATGTCCTTGCAATGGCTGCTGAGGCAGATATCGATCTCTCTATCGAAGAGTTTGACGAGATCAGTAGTCAGACCCCAAAGATAGCAAATCTCCAGCCGGGTGGCTCGCATGTTATGAAAGATCTCCACGAAGTTGGTGGGGTTCCTGTTGTTATCCGAAGACTTCTTGAGGGTGGATATCTCCACGGCGACGCTATGACTATCACCGGAAACACTATCGCAGAGGAATTGGAGACTCTGAATCTGCCATCTGATGAAGAAATCGACGTAGACTTTCTTGCTACAGTTGATGACCCGTTCCATAAGGAGGGGGCAATCAAGATACTCACAGGAAATCTATCACCCCACGGCGGCGTTCTCAAGGTTACTGGCAACGAAGGTTTCAATCTAACTGGCCCTGCACGTGTCTTTGATGGAGAAGAGGAGGCGATGGCGTACGTTCAGGAGGGTGAGATTGAATCCGGTGAGATATTAGTTATTCGACCTCAGTGGCACCTCTGGTGTTGAAATCCACTCGGGACTAAACCCAAGCAGTGAGGATGACATCGACTCCGACTCCGAGGTCAAAACCGTCCAAGCTGATGGTAACGAGATCGACATCGACACGAGCGATCTCGGAACCGGTGCATATCACCTCATCTGGAGTGATGCATTCGATGGAAGTGACAATTATGTCGGAGCGGAGTTCTGGGTTGACGAAGAGAATCTAGATATCTCCGTTGATGAGGATTACATCCTTGAGGATGAAACCGCAACCGTCAATTACGAGTCTGACCGCGATACTCAGATCGTGAACGTCACTGAGACCAATCAGGGTCTCGACGCTACGGATATCGAGGACATCTTCATCAACAACGCAGATAATGGTAATTCCATTGAAGATATCAAAGGCGACACCAGTAACAATGATGATGATGTCGCAACCTTCGAAGTTAACCTCGATGGCGCTGATGACATTGATCTCAACGCAGTTATGACTGACTTCGACGCTGGCGACTACGAGTTCGAGTTTAACCACACGGACTCGGTGGCAAGCGACAACGCGACAATCGAAGTTAGTGACAGCGAAGCAGATCACAGCCGTTCTGCTCGCGAACGTCCTCCCGCAATTGGACAGTTCGAATCGCTTCCGCCATCACCCGGTCGACAGTAAGCGCAGCGGGACTTGCCGCCGCATTGTACTCGCGATAGATGAGATTGCGAAGGATTTCGTTATCCGTCAGTGGGTCAGTTCCATACCGTTCGAGACTCTGCTCGATGATCTGATCGACAGCATCTGTCCCCCGGAGGGGCGGATACGGCGGGAACGTCCGGATCAAGACGGGTTCGGAGTAGCGCCCACCTGAGAGGGGAATCCGCGTCCAGACTTTAAACTGGTCGGTCGTAATGAGGTCCTCTGCCGTATAATCACGGAATCGTTTCATCAATAACTCGGCATTATCACTGTCGTTGACTGAGAACGTGAGCAGGTTATCGCAGTTGTTCTGCATCGCTTTCAGCGTGTCCTCCTCGAACTGAGAGGGATACTGCGAGGCCAGAGTCACGGAGAGACGCATCGACCGAGCACGGGCTAACATCGACTCAATATCGAGATTATCGCTGGCGATGTCGTTGAACTCGTCACAGAGGACGAAGTAGGGATCCGGTTCAGTATCGAGTTCGTAGGACCGCCGTTGGATGGCTGACCACAAGTTTCGCATCACACCCAGCGTCACCATCTTCTTGATATCCGTATTCTCGACCGGCGTTCGAACGATGACGATCCGGTCGTTGTCGATGATATCGCGGAAGTTGATCGTACTCTCGCGATGGGCGATGATCCGCCGGATCACCGAGTTCTCGACCCAGGATTTGATCCGTTTCAAAAGCGGCCGAACCGTCTCCTCTTCCATCTCCGCGATTTCGAGGCAGAACTCACGGATATAGGGATCTTCGACGTCGAGCGCGAAGTCTTCGCGTCGATCGGCGCACCTTTGGCGCATACTCCATCACTCTGTCCAGTCTTTGATGAAATCGAAGCCTGGTCTGTGCAATGGCTATAGGATTCACGATCACGGGGAGTTTTAACCAGAGAAAGCATTGAAATCTATAATGGTAACCGATGACCAGACTCTAGCTCGGTATCGGTTCACATCCGAGGTCGATCTGCCGGAAACGTTCACTGCTCTCGACATCGAATATTTAGATGTCTCCGCGACTCGCGTAATTGTGATCTACACCCGTGCAGTCCTCAACATAGAGATTGCAGATGGACAATTGAATAATGCCCGAACCCTCGAGATTGAAGTGCTAGACTATCCACCAAAGGCAGGAGGAGATAATCCAACTAACCTCATTACGAGGATTATCAAGCGAATTTCGGATATTACAGAATCTGACTATCAGCAGCTCTTGTAGCGCTTTTCGAAGGGAGTTTATAAAGATTGAGGTCACATATTCAGGAAACTCGGTGAACGGCGGAATTCTCGCCTTGAAGAAGGATTGTAGGCGACAGTATTTTTATTCTATCACATACAGACATCTGCTACAGTAATTCATAGTGATTATTCGGTGGATTGTGATTTCTACAGAACCCACAGAGGGCACCATGTACAGAAATCTGTTACAGAGATTTGTTACAGATACCTACTCCAGATAGCTACCACAGCTATCTATCTCATCTATCGCGAGTACAATGCGGCGGCAAGTCCCGCTGCGCTTACTGTCGACCGGGTGATGGCGGAAGCGATTCGAACTGTCCAATTGCGGGAGGACGTTCGCGAGCAGAACGGCTGGGTTCCCGTGACCGACATCGACGCAGAAGTGCTCGACCGTCTAGAGAGTGAGGACGATGATACCGCTGAAGGCCTCACTACAGAGACTCCACTCGAGGAATTCCCTGATGTGCGTCGGGAGTCGCCCTTGATCGATGTTGATCTCAGCGCGCACGATGATACGGTCGTCGCTCGGTTGACTGACGAGGGTGAAGATGTTGCGACACCTGAAACTGGGGATGTGCGCTCTGCGGGTGGCTCGGAACATGATTCTCTCCTATTCGATCTCGAGGCCGCCTTGACGAAGTGTGGCTTCTCTGTTGAGATCCTCGAACAAGATGGGAGCGAACAACCCGATGGGACGGCCACACACCCTAACTACAATGGTGAGTTTGCTCTCGAAGCCGAAACAACGACGCCGAATCGGCCAGCGAAAGTTCTGCAGAACCTCAAACGGGCGCAAGAGGATGACCGGATCCCACTCTTCGTTGTGCGACCAGGAGAAGAGAGTCTCGCTCACTCAGCGCGTCGGCTCGAGAGGATGCTTGAGTCACCAGTTCGAGAGCTAGCTGATGGCACTGAGCAGCTCTACAATATGGATGAACTCGTCACGTTTGGTGATGGAGCCACCGCCCTCGGTGGTGTGACGGCTGTGCGACCATCGACCGATGAGTCAACGCGAACGGTCTGGAAACGTGAGGGAGATGAACGTGTTCTCTCGGATGGTGACACAGAGTTCATTCGTACGCCATCTTCGACTGCTCTCTCGAAAGATAGTATACCAGCCTATTACAGCTTCGACCGTGAGACTGATCAGTATACTGTCTACGAACAGGGGGAAACAACGGTCTACGAGACAAGGGACGCGTGAGTGTGTGGCTTCCATTTGATCCAACGCCCTGTAGTGTCATATAAATACTGTTTCGGGCCGGGAATAATGTCGTCTTGCAACGTAGATACTCGAAGCTCTGTTGAAATCACCTGTGGCTAACGAAGGTTGAGAGATCTCGGTAAGTACAGGCCGTATATGCATTACAGCTCATACTATCCCTCAATTAATGTTAACTTCTCACGTTTCTCAGTTGGTATTGGATTGACGTATTTTACATCTTCATCGTCACAAAGATCGTCAAAATCACCGTCAGTGGTAATCAAGTAATCGGCGTCATATGCTCGTGCAAGCGCAACGATGAACGAATCGTACACGTCGTGGTTTTTCTCAGCGCTGATCTCGTACGCCTCGAGCACTGTTGTCTCGGTGGCACTGACGATCCGTGCAGGGCTACAAACAAGTGATTGAATAGCATTTCGAGCAGCAACTGCGTCTACTCCAAAATCGCTCGTCATCAAGTACTGGGCTCGCAACGGATAGTAATCGAACACGAGCAAGACGTTTGGCCCATCGATCGCGTTCTGAATCCACGGATACACGTCGTCGTGTGCGGGATGATCGTCGGTAAGCGCTATTGCGAGGACATTCACGTCAGTGAGAACCGTCACTTCAGTCGGGAGAGAATCAATCATCGGATAGTCACTCACTGGTCCATCGGCCCGAAGAGCGATTCTCCGGCGTCGGTTGGTGTCGTGTTCTCCCAGTTCTCTTGACCAGCTGTTGCTGTCTCTAATTTCGAGCTTGGTTTGGTGTTGACTTCGAGGACGGACCCGACGAGAGTAGCAGAAACCTCATCGTTCGATTCGAGGCCTAATCGGTCCCGAACCTCTTTTGGGAGTGTTACCCGTCCTCTATCGTCCACTGTGAGCGTGAGTTCTTCTCCGTTGTTCGCTTCGAATGAGGTCTTTCCCATTTTCAATCACCCAATTCCCACTACTATGCTGACATATAAAACTCTTGCGCCGCTCGAAATACCGATCAGTTCGCATTGAAAGAACTTGATTCGCTCATCGAGGACGGCGTGTTTAGTTCGTACCATCGCTACGAATAGGATCAGCGTCCCAATGCCTGCTTGTGCGCGTCTATCTCCGTCAGAGGCCGTCTCGTACATTAAATAATGAAAACGTAGATGCCGTTTTAGAGCATCAACGCTTCGTCGGTCAGCGTCGATGGTGCCATCAGCACTTCCGTCGTCTGGGAGTTGTCCGCAGTGTTAATAGTGAACGTCGCCTCGTCGCCTGCCGCGATCGCATCGGCGTTCGTATTAACATTATCGTGAAGTAGCAACTCGATCTGAAGCGTATCTCCGGACTCGAGAATGGTGCTATCAGCGCTTGTACCATCTAGGTCCTGGATCGAAAGCCCGTCGAATCCGTCTGCATCGCCACGAATCGTGTTTCCGCCAACGTACTCGAACGTAGCAGCATTGAGGTCAACCGCATCGGCACCCGGGCCGAGCGAAACCATCATCTCAACGGAATCGATGGCTTTCTCATCGACTACATTTTCATTGTTGGCAGTTGCACTGAGAGCATCACTAGCTTCAGTGAGATCAGTTACGACGGTATCTTGATCACTACTGAGAGCGCTAACGGATAATGCTCCACTTTGTGTGGGTGAGCCAGTGCCAGAAGCAAGAACATTACTTGCAGCTTCCCCATCAATTTCATTCACAGTGATGTGGAATTCAGTACCATCAGAGAGATCCTCGTCTTCGAGCGCTTGTTCTGCTGCAGCAAGATCGACATTACCAGCAATCTCTGCACCTCCAGCACTGGTTCCGACTGACAGATCTGTTATGCTTCCTGCAACAATATTATCATTGATCCGGTAGTTCGCATCCTCAATAGCGGTTGCATCCGCAGCAACAGATCCAGTCGACGAGTCAATACTGACGACGTTCGAGACCTGATCCGTGCTCTCTTGGCCCGTTGCTTCTGCTTGGGACTGGAGCAATCCAGCCGTATTCATTAGCACGCCTGCTGCAATCGCCGCAACAAGCACCATCGCGATGAACACGATGAGTGTCCCGATACCAACCTGTCCGCGTTCGTCTTCGTCTGTAATTTTCTCAAACATTAGATATCACAACCGCACGTCAGATGACGTCGAGAGCGTCGACGGTGCCATCAGCACCTTCGTCGTCTGGGAGTTGTCCGCAGTATTGATCGTGAACGTCGCATCGTCGCCGCGCGAAATCGTGTTGGCTTTTGTGGTATCACTATCATCCAGATCTAATCCGATCTGAAGACTCTCTCCAGCCTCGATAATAGTGTCACCAGCGGCGTTTCCATCCAGATCTTCAATAGTGAGACCGTTGAATCCGTCCTCATCACCACGGATCGTGTTTCCACCAACGTATTCGAACGTTGCAGCACCGAGGTCAATCCGGAAGTCGACTTCGAGGAGTTCGCCGACGACCCCATCATGCCCTTCGAGTACGATGAGAAGTGGAACAAAGACGGCGAGGTCGACGTGCTCCACTGGACCCAGGCCGTCGAGAAGTTGGTCAACGACGGCAAACTCGAGCTGTCGGGCACCGAACTCGACTATACAGTCACCTACCACGACCCGTGCCATCTCGGGCGGTACAACGACGAGTACGAAGCCCCGCGCGACCTCATTCGCGCTACTGGCTGCAAACTCGAGGAGATGCCGCGCAACCGCTCGAATTCGTTCTGTTGCGGTGGCGGCGGGGGCGGCCTCTGGATGGACTTCGACGAAGAGCCCAAACCCAGCGAAGAACGCCTCCGCGAAGCCCTCGAGGACACCGACGCTGGCCCAAATATCGAGAAGTTCGTCGTCGCCTGCCCGATGTGCATGACGATGTACGAGGACGGCCGCAAAACCGGCGATTTCGAGGACGATATCGAAATCGTCGACATCGCCGAACTCATCGTCGAAGCGATCGGGAAGGAAGAACGGGCGGATCTTGAAATCGTAGCAAACTAATCCAGATTCAAAATCAATTAGAATTGTTTTCCCGTTATCTATTGCAGTAGTTAGTAGAAACCGTGACGGATCTCCATCGAAGAACGTCAAGATGACCTCGAGAATGTAAAGAGAGAAAGACCAGTAGAACAGGGATTAAATATTGGATAGAGTATAAAACATGGTTACATTTGACGCAGAAATACAGACACATTTGATGATAGGCCGTCCAGCATTCCCCAATAGAATTTAGAATTAATAAGAGATCTCGGTTATAATTATGTTTATTACATGAAAATGTCTAACAGTGCATCATCCATAGACAAATCATTAACTACTTCTTGGAATTTCGCTCAAGTGCCTTACTACTGTTTACGTAGTACTTCCTTTGATTGAGCTTCTTCAATAATTGTAGTTGGGTAAAATACCAAGGTTAATGCCAAGTTTTGTTCTCGATTTAGAGACTCTTTCCGAAAACGATTCGCCAGAACTGGGAGAGGTGGTAACGGATGTTCAGGTTCAATCTGGATTCATAGAGGAGTTGAAGAGAACCTTCACAGATAGATTAGACTCAGAGGATGAGTTAACAACTAACTTCGAGCTCTCAAGAGTATATCAGCAATCTTGGGCAGAGGATGGAAACGAGGATATAATTAAAGAGAATGTCACATCCCTGTCAAAGCAGAACAAGGGAGAAACACTTGGACTGGTCGGTGAAAGCGGCTGTGGAAAAAGCACTCTTGGAGAGAGCCTTCTCAAATTGCTCGATATTACTGATGGCAAAGTAATGTTTCGCGGGGAAAATGTAGACGATCTAAGTGGTTCCGATCTCCAAGAATTCCGTTCGAATGTACAGATTGTCTTTCAAAATCCCCATTCCAGCCTCAACCCTCGTAAACGGATCGGCAATCAATTGAACCGCTCGCTGAAATTGCTCGCTGATGGTGACAATGACGAACGGAGTTATCGGGGTGTGTTCGAATCGGAGCGTGATTATACCGTCACCGTGAAAGCCGATGAGAAATCCGAGTCGATCTCGTTTCTAAATTCGAAAACCAACAGTTTGTCCGTCAACATAACCGGAGAGGGAATTCGAATGGAGACGGCATCGGATTAGCAAATTTTGTTGGGTTGATATATGAATTTAGCTGTGATATCATATCGTAATCAGAACGAATGCACAAATATCGTTTTCAAAATACAGTCTATCTTTCTAAATGACTGGCGCAAAATTACATCGGAAAGCGGCTTAGCAACCTGGAACCGATTGTAGGTAGAGGCTGCACCGCGTTCGAGCGAACACGACCCGAAAATCAAGCTCCGAACAGGTTCTAACGAAGTGGGGAAATTCTGTTTCGATCGAATCGAGCGGATGCTGTGAGAGCGTTGCTGCAAACTCCGGCCCGATCCAATCGCTTTTTCCCGAAAGAATCCACTCCGTTTCGACGTTCGTAATCGGGCCCATCTCTCGACGAATTTCATCTTTTTCGTAATAAATTCGTGTGTGCTGTGTTACCTTTGATGGAGCGTGTCATAGAAAGATCCGCAGACAGTTTACATATTTTTCGAGAAACTGAACGACTAGCAGGTGCCGAACGCTTAACCACCGATACAATGTGACTTCACCGAACCTCGTTGAGTATGCCATCCAACAAATAGAATCAGAGGACGATCAATATGACTAACGATGAATTCGACGAACTAGAATACCTCAGAAGGGAGAAGCGCCACCTCGAGAACTATATCGAAATGTGGACCTACGAAATCGAGGGATTTTGCCAGAACTCGAGGGAAGAATCCGCTTAGAGCAACAATTGCGGCGAAAGCGAAAAGAAGCGAAAGAAGAACTCGAGGAGATTGAAGCAGATCTCGAAGAGGAACTCGAGAACCGCGAGACAGAAGGCCCCACGTCCTTTACACCAGATACGTCTCGTACAAGTATTGATATCCGAGTAGCGAGAGAGTGATCTCGGGGCTCTCGGCGAGGAAGGCATCGACTACACAGTTTTTTTAGAAGTCGGACGAGGTGGTTTCGAGGCCATAGCCCAATTCCCCGTCCCGAAGAGCGGTGTCGAACTGATACTAGAGCCAGCGATTAGCATCATTCGTGGTGATTTTGATATTCGTAGGCGTGTCCAACGTGATCGAAAAATCTAATGAGTCTATGAATATAGCCAGTCATTTTAATTTTACTATCTAATTTTTCTGAAATAGGGTTTATACCCATTGATAGCATAGTAATAATTGATCATGTACATTAACTGGACAGCATCGCCTGGCTCACCATCTCGTCCGACGCCTCCAGCGGGACACTACCACAAGACCTCCTCACCAAAAACGACATTGAAGATCAGATCGCTGCCGCGAAAAACCCGCGCGATAAGGCATTCATCGCAGTACTGTACGAAACTGGGGCGCGCATTGGCGAGCTCATCGATCTAACAATCGGAGACATCGAGGATCGTAAGCACGGCAAGAAAATCATCATCGACGGAAAAACCGGTGCCCGTCGGCTCCCGCTCGTGGAATCCGTTCCATATCTCAATAAGTGGCTGAACGCCCACCCGAACCCCCAGAAGAACGCTCCGCTGTGGTGTAAGATCCAGCAGGGCGATCCGGACGATCAGCTCGGCTACAATTACCTACGACTTAAGCCCCCTTGCGAAGCCCAGATGCTCCGCGCTACGGGCTTGTTGAGCAGACCCGGACTGTCGGGAACAGCAAAATGTACCAACTCAACAAGGAAAACGAAGCAGCGAAAGCCCTCGGAAAATTTGACTGGGCGCTCACCAACATCCTCGCAGAGAAAGAAGAAGCTGGAGAACTTGACGAAGAGAACCAACCCGTAATCAACGCATAGGAGCTCTTGTCTCACCGCTACAATTGGGTTGCTTTTGTTTTCACGACTCGCGCTTACAGCCTCGAAGCTGTCCCCAAAACTTTGATTCAGCGGGCGTCGATTTGGTTTTCTCGAAACAATCGATCTCTTAGAGACGAACTCTGGACAGTATATACTGACCGAGCAAGCCGAAGAATTCTCACAGACAGGTAATACTCGAGTCATTTTCGATGGACTCCGAAAGAATGTAAAAGGATTCGAGCGCCTTCTCGAGGCGCTGGTTGATCAACCCCTTTCGGATAATGAGTTTCGGGAAGTGCTCGCACAAAATGAAGATTTTGAGGGTGGACCTGGTGTTGCTAGTCGGCATCGAGAGTGGTTGCAGATACTCAATTTCGTTATGCGCGTTTAGCACAGTATAATCACTTGGATGTATGTGTTGTTAACAAAGTGACGAGATAAAGAACTCGTTCCAATCGGCTCTTGTTTTCTCGCTTCCGACGGGTTTGGCTGTGCGCGAACTCCGGTTGAGAGATTCGTACGACGGGTCGAACCAACATACGGATACTTGATGAACTCTGCGCGCCGAATTCCGATCTGGTATAATCACTGCTCCGCCGTCTGTTGGATTCCAACGAAGTAAAGTACGAGTGGGCGCTGCAGGCTCCGGTTCAACCGTCGAACGAATCGTCCTCTGAAGCGTGAGGTGCCAAATGACGACTCGAGCGACGTGATCTCCTCGGCCGGATACTTCTACCAATAGTAGTAGTTGAAAACACGGACATTTTATTCAGCAATACCTCCAAACTTCGGCACGTGTCCGGGAATCTTCATAGAAATAAAAATCACTATGGTTTTCAATGCGGTAACCGGTGGTTTAGGCAAACCACACATTACTACGCCATTATTATACTATTCCTACACTTCTCCTCGAAATATCAGTTGGACGCTTCTCTACTGATGCGACGGTCGGTTCAAGGGGTAGATCCCGCACGACAGCAGCTCGAAATCCACAACGGATCAGAAGTTAACGCATATATCCGACAACCGATCCCTTCGACTTTCTCCTCGACGGTTTCGTCTACTTTCTCCGCAACAGTTTCGTCCACCGTTTCTTCGACCTTTTCGTCGACCGTTTGATCAACGGTTTCTTCGACCTTCTCCTCGACCGTTTCATCAACTTTCTCTTCGACCGTCTCGTCCACCGTTTCGACGACTTTTTCGTCGACCGTTTCGTCGACTTTCTCTTCGACCGTCTCGTCGACAGTCTCGACAACTTTCTCATCGACCGTTTGATCGACTTTCTTGTCGACGGTCTCGTCTACTTTTTCGTCGACGGTTTCGTCGACTTTCTGGTCGACCGTTTCTTCGACTTCCTCCGCCCGCGGCCGCCGATCGACGCGCTCGTTGACCGTCTCGAGYTAGACGAAGATCTGGCGGCGAAACTCGACGACCTCGAGCTCTCCGAGGAGGTCAAAGGCGAAGTCGCAGTACTGGGCAGCGATTTCGGTCTGGACCTCGTCCAGCCCCATCGCTTCGAACTGCAGCCAAACCATCGTCCCAGTCGTATCCTGTGTCAGAACCTGATCGATCTCGATGCCGATCTCCTCGCCAGTTTCGAGTTCGCCCTCGACGAGGTGATCCTCGAGAATCTTTTCGGTAAGAGTCTGTCCCATAGCGTCCGAATCTCGGCTTTCCGTCCTGATAAATCCAGCGTGTTTCTATCCGGGTCGACCATGCTAGTTCCAGTAAAATGGGCACTGTTGGCGCAAATGTTGCGGTAAAAGTACACGCCCGTTTACGTCCACCATCTTAGTTCCGCTTACCATCTTCACGTACCATGGTTTTTCCCTCCGTGTCAATTCAGCACACGGTCCGACATAAAGATATCCCCCAAAATCGACCGACTGCGCCAGTATCTTTAAGTACATCCGGTCCCCCACAAACTGTCACCAACTGGTTCATCGGCGTGAAATTCCGCCCATATATTCAGATACGTACGTCATAGGTGACGTGGCACATCGATATCGCGTAGAAAACACTTAAGTAGATCCTGCGGTGAAGTTCGTGTTAGAACCCCGCGATGGTCCGGAAAAAGAAGCTGAGTCCAAGCGGCGCGAAAGACGATAACGGGAACTATCACAACGTCCATCTCAATCTCCACGAGGACGAACTCGAGGTGGCGGGCATGGACATCGGCGACGAGCGTCAAGTCTTTTTGTGACGATATACGTATTGGCTCGCCTTTCACGACTCTTCATTGCCACTCGAAATTATAAACACGATATTCCCAGATTGAGAAACATTCGGGAATTCCCGCTTCGCTTCCCTGTGTTCGCAGACTGTGACTCATCTAATTCAAATCCGTTCAGATCGCACACTCGCAGCTCACGAAGCTGTTCGCCGCGAGAAGTTCTCCCGGATTGTGAACTACGCCCGAGAGCCTGCTCGCTTTGCTCGCAGACCTCGGTCTCGTTCAAATCCGCTCGGGTCGCATACTTGCGGCTCGCGGATTCGGAGCGACTCACTGACGCCGATCAGTCTCGGCCTGGTCCTCAAACTCGCGCTCATCGTTTTCTTCGTAAGCAGCCTCGGGTTCTCCGGACCTGGAGTGCCGGTGACCGATCCCGGGATGGTAGCCGACGATCCAACCCAGACTGGCACGCAGGGAGAGTCCCAGGAGAGTATTCAAGAACTATACGAAGAGGAAACGGGCGAAGAGTTCCCCGTGGATCAGGTGATCGCGGTCGCGCTCGTTTTCGTAGCAATTCTCTTCGGAATCGGGCTGATCTATCTGTTCATCCAGGCAATACTGGAGTTCGTCTTCATCGAATCGCTGCGATCAGAGGAGGTACACGTCAGGCGGTACTTCCTCGAGAACGAGTTCGAACGATGCGGTGCCTTTTCAGCGACTCTATTTCTGTACAGGCACCGAAGGAACCTATTCGATTATCTCCATATCTCGCCGATAGCTTGGTTATTGACGTATTCTATACGCTGTTGGGATTAAGATGTGGGAAATTGGGCTGATATGATCTCTTACGGAAAGCGATTTCTTGCCTTCGAAAAGGACACGATAGTTCCGGACTTCATGGATGTGATGGCGTGAGGGCATCCCTAATAAATTGCCTATAAAACACATTACTCTGGTGTCAGAGATCGGATCGAGATGCAGTTCGAATACGCTGTCTCGAGTGTTTTCCTGAACAGTTCGCATCAACCACGGTTACTCCAATTTTCTAATGAATCAAACCATCCTATTGCCGATTGTTGTTGTATTGATGTTATCGCACTGTGGTATATCTCGATTCGAGAGATTTCCGAAACGTTTACCGCCGTCGACGAAACCGCATCGTTGCTCGAGGAACGGGGTGCAGATACCGCACGACATCGACTTCGTCGACTGATTCACAAAGCAACTTTTGGGTCTGTGGATCGCTTTCTCCAGACCTGTCGTTCGTTCCGACGGAAAAACTGCTGGCCACGGCGACTGCTGTGAGGACGCCGTGTTCTCGAGAATTCGAAGACAGCGAGTAGCCGTTACCCATCGATCTGATCGACTTCGTTCTGCTCGGAGTGCTCGCTGAGTCGGCGACTGTATTCCGATTTCATCACGTGGCCTGTGAGAAGGATCGGAAACAGTAGCAAGGGCCATGCGACGGGATACAGTAAAATGAGAAGCGTGAACTGCACGCCAAAGAGCAGTAGCAGGATATCTTTCTGTCGGCCGGAGTCTCTCTCCATCAAGCACCTATTATTCAACAATACTTGTTAATGATGATGATCGTTTTTTCTTATGGAACCACTATATGGATCCTCACGGACCATATAATCCGCCATCAAAGTATAATTACGCGGATCAAGAACTATCGAATGATGAAGCACAAACACTTTATCAGAAAACAATTGACCATCCTGAGAAGATTACTGAAACCGAGCGACAGCTATTGATCAACTTGTATGACGGAGAAATTCGATATCTTGACGATCAGCTAAGGATATTCTTTAACGGATTGAAAGAACGTAACCTTTTGAAGGCAAGTCTTGTCATAATTACAGCAGATCACGGAGTCACGTCGCCGAAGAGTCCGCCCTCGAGCGCGAGAAGCTTGAGAACCGCGAGTTCGTCGTGCCCGACCGCGGATTCGGTTGCCGGTGACATGGCCGAGATTTCGATCGGTGCGCATAAAAGCATATCGGATATGGAATGCAACCCAGAACTGAGATGGAGTTTGCGAGCGTTTATTCGCAGTAGCTCATATCGGGACACCACGGACAAAAGGCCACTGGTGTTCACCTCGGACCGATGAGAGTGTCATCCAGATACGTTCGATCCGCTCGTCTCCCAGCAAATCACAGAAAAGCGATCAGTCGCCCGCCAGCGGGTCGTCCGCCCAGAACTCGCTGTCTTTCTTGAGCTTCGGCACCCAGGTGTCTTTGGTCTTCGAGAGCAGGGCGACGTTCGAGTGCTAGCGCGATAGCATGGGATTCAGCTTCCTCAGAAGCAACTGTCCCGTCAGTCGAGAGCAAAACCGTATCGTACATTTCTCTTTACTTATTGAGACTAGATTATAAAAGCCAGCGCTCTTGGATAGTGGCGTAGCTGGTAACACTTTTTGTAACTTCACAAAGTTTGGAGATTGTCGTCTCTCACGGTTGAAGAGTGGAGGATTTCTATGACGACCAGCTGATGCTAAGCTATTTCCTGTTATGAGTCGTACTGATTAGCATGGGTACCAGACCAACTGACCTCCGGATGGATATTGGTCGTATTGCTGATCTCCGAGTGGACGGACGCTCCCTGAGTTAGCAGAACTCTCTTGTAATTACGATCGTATGTCTGTAATTGATCGGTTTCGATGTAAACTAACGCCGGCGTGCATATCGTTTGATGATCGGGGACAAACGAGAGAGACGAAGGCCGTTCGTGAAAAACCACGTCTTGAACAACGCCAGTTCAATCTACTCGTCAGAACTGCTGATAACCGATTCCCGCGGATTAGTGGATGTGGAAAAACCCAATACTAAAGAATATGATAACAGTAAATGCCAATATTTGTTTCCCTCAATCAAACAACGCACTTTCCCCTTCGCCAATTATACTCTCTCTGATTACGACAATAGATTCTTGTAGAACCACTCGTCGAGAATCTGATTTCGCTTCCGTCCTATGCAGACGCTGTCCAGCAGTACTTTCAACTCTCCGCAAAGAAAGCCGCCCTCGAGTCCAACAAATCACAGGCCGAACTCGAATCGACCGAAGAGTATACGAAACTTCTCGAGAAACACGCGAAAGCAAAGGCTCGAGCCGATACCAGGGTCGAATCGATTTCCGACGAGGTTCCCTTCGCAGCCCTCGAGGATAGATCGTATTTCTCCTAAGTTTCGTCGAGAGGCCCGAGAAAACGCTGGTGTGAGATCAAGTTGTTACGCAACAACAGAGAGCCACCCGTTCCCGACAGCACCTGTAATAGAAAACATTCAGTATTGATTGTGACAGTGTAATCTCCCCATGTAATACTCGTTTTTCGCATTTGACCACGTGTTCTCGAGAGTACAAACGTATTTGAGAATAAAACTCTAAACTCCAAATGTATTACTACAGAACGAAAAAATACAGGCAAACGTTTCGAGATATGCCGTTCTATGGCGTTTATCTTCCGTTGTCTTCATTCAGTATTTTAATCGAATCGACTGCACTACACGGTTTCGAGTTGGACGCTATTTCCTCGATTCCGGCGATCGAAACCTATGCGCTGTCGATTTGAGTTCCCGTTGGCCGAGTTTGGATGGGAGTCTACTGTTCGTGAGAAAATCAAGCAGCACAAAGACGAACTGCTCGATGAGGATGCTGACTTGATTGATGATAATAAGCTCAAGACTCTCCAGAATATGAGGTGAAATAGTCGGAATTTTCCCTATTTTTCTTTTTTGTCGCTCGCTCTCACACGTGTGCGCCCGCTATTGGAGAGGGGGTCTCCCGAACATCGAACGCCGAACAACTCTACGCCGTATGTTGGTTTCTATTTAACTCTGTTCGAAAAACGTTCAAGAAGAAAGATAGAGCGTTCGGTAGGTTCCAAAACCAAGTGACTGAATCGGTTTGGTCGAGATTGTAGGAGTAGATTGACTCGAGTACGTCGAGTTCTTCAACCGATTCTACGAAGGCGGCGGTCGCAAGTTCGAACCGTTCGGCCGAGAGCGACTCGACGACGACAACTGACTCGGCAGTCGTTTCGAGATCAGTTTGGGTTTGTTTTCATTTGTTTTCGTCTACTAGCCGATAGCTATAAACTCGCGAGAGAGCGTCTCGGGCCCGCGTGTCAGGGGTTAGCAGGCCAGAATCGGCGGTTTGGTTTGGGAAGTTTTAAGAAGACACTGCGGAGTAGTACTACCTGTCCGGTTGCAAAACCACGAGTAAACTACAATCATGATCGAAGCTCCACTCGAACTTGGACTCGCGCTGAACAGTTTCGCTGAGAACGCGGTTCCTTCAAAGAAGGCGTTCTCGAGGAAGGAGTGATCGAATTAGCATCTGCGCTCGCCGCTCGAGATCACGGCGATGCGCGTCGGGCGCTGGATATTCTTCGATCGGCTGGAAAGCTGGCCGAAAAAGGTAATAGTAATCAGGTGAACGAAGAACACGTTCGCGAAGCTGACGAGTACAGCGACCTGAATCGATCCGTTCAGATCATTAAAAACGGGACGCCACATTCGCGTTATGCACTGTATGCGCTCGCGTATCTAACGAAGACGAAACTCAAAGATTCGTTTTCGACGGGCGAACTCTACGATACCTACTGTATCGTAGCCGAGGTTATGACCGGCGAGTCGTTAACCCACCAGCGGATTCTCAGTCTGATGAAAAAGTGGACACTTCCCGAGATTACCGAAAGTCGACACACGGGCGGTGGCTTATCCTCTTCTTCACATTCGTCGTATTATTTGTTAAGGCGGCCATCGTAGCTGCTTTCATCGAACTCATCTCATAGTATTTTAACCCGTTCGTCGTTGAATCTTTGTTCTTTGAATGTATATTTATTATTGTATGTTTAGGATATTGAAGATACTAATTACAATGGTAACGATTCTGCTTGTCGCTGGACTTCTCTTCGGGTTGTTCTCCGTTGAGGTCTCGGCGCAAGAGGGCAATGAGACAAATGAGGTAGAGGATTATGAATACGAATTTTCAGACTCTGTGAGATTGGTCGATTACTACGAGACTGATGTTGGTACTTGTTCCTAAGTGTAGAATCATCAGGATGGGTTTCCCATGAGTGAACCAGTAGTGTTCGCCCTATTATCAACTACAAACGTATGGTTGTAAATCGGTTACAAAAATATTACATTTGTATGCTTGTAATAGAAATGAGCATGAGGAGTAATTAGAGATCATAGATGGTCGAGAAATAGGGCAAAATCCAATTGAGTGGAATTATCGACCCGACTTCCACTAATAGGAAATAGAATCAGCGTTAGAGTCTACTTCACTCAGGAGAGGCTTCGGAAGGAACATTTTGATCCAGTCACTTTCTCGTCAATATTCTTGACGATGGATGGCAGAAATAGGTGATCTCGTCCTCCATCTCTTGCAGGAGCAGCACCAGATTGTCGGTATTTCAGTAATCGAGTCTAATCTGGTTGAGAATTTCGAAGGTCCTCCAACTGATCGCTGGACTGAAAAACAGCAGGAGGAAGGTGGCTATCTGCGGTGGCTCTCCAACTACGAAGGAATTGAGCCCCATATTCACGTCTACGATGACCTCCTCGAGAACCTGGATCACGAAGAGCAACTTCGAGAAATCCGAGAAAACGAGGACAAGATCTTCTACGATAAGCGGCTCTCTCTCAATCAAGGCCACTACTTCACTAAATCCCCGGATGAACTAGCCCGTCTACTCGCAAAGGAATGTCCGCGAGGTCCGTGTTGAGCGCGTCGATGATCTGTTCGGCTTTTTCGGGCTCGAGTCTGAGCGCGTTCTCTTCGACGGTTCCTTTTTGCTGGCGAATCGTTTTCTGCGTACTCATTACGATTCCTCCTTGGTCCGCCATCAATATATAACTTTTCAAATTTCGAATAATTTTTCGCACGGCCTAAATCCGATGGCTCGAAGATCGAGAGTGGCCGCTTCCTGTTCATCTATTTGCTTTTCAGCGCATTTGTGAGTCGAAAACTCTGAGAGTACCTCGTGTGACTTCCGCTGAAAACTACCTGTGTTATGATATACTATTCGATCGAGCCGGTCTCGTCGTCTGACTTCGACCGTGGYCGTCGCGTGCCCGCGTTGGGAGTGGCCCGGTTGTGGGACCTCGTCGAGTCGACGACTGAGGAGATCGCACAGCTGCTAATAGAGGAAATCAGTTCGCTCGAATCGGAACTGTTTCGGTAGACATTACAACAATATGTATGTAATGAGCTCTATGATCGATCGATAGTTTTCTGCTGAGCCCCTTTCGCTCCGACGACGTGAGCTCACCGAGTGGGATATAATATTCATGCTATAAAGATAACAAACAATATAGTATTCTGAGGTATATGGTACAGAAATGTTCCAATTCCGAATACTATGTGAGAATATTCCGTTTTATTCAATCTATATGTTTTATGGACTATTCGATTTGTGCGGATCAGAAGACCAGGATTGGGGAGTTTGTTCGATACTGACGAACTAGTGGGGCGCTCGAGGACGAACCGTAACAGTGGCTCTGTTAGAATCCTATTCTTCAGTGATATTTGAGCGTGAGACAGGCTACAGTTGCGGATTGATCGGTTACTGTTCCCCAAACGATCCTGAAAACCATCCAACATTCATATGTATGTATAAATCAAACGCGTGAATAATGCCCGCTATCTCCCTGTTAGGTGTTGCGTTGTTTGTCCTCCAAGCTATTGTTGGATACACCATCTATCGTTCACTTCCGAGTAGTGGAATCTCTGAGATGGTGATTGGGGCTATGATCACAGGTGTCGGAATTATATTCTTATTTGAATTTGGTGTGAATCTGACTCTTGCGCTTGACTTCGTGTTCGTATTGATCTCTACGGTGATATCCGATGGTGTCGTCGGTCCGACAGTCGGTGAGTGTATTCGTTTCTACTCCGGGAAATGTTCGTACGTTTAGATAAATCATGGCGGTTGGGTGAGTGTATGAATACTCTCAATGAACGACGGTTGCATAAGCGAAATCCACCCATATGACGTAGTTTCCCGACCTATCCCGCGACTAAAATCGAGTGTAGGTAGAAGATTCACTACCATATACCTTCATCTGTTGGTAAATTATTTATCAGCACGTTCTCTACCCGAATCCATGAGAACTTGCCGTCACATTTCATCACGTCTCCGTGTCCTCGACTCGCGGAACCTATCATTTGTCCGAATTGAGTGTCGATGAACGAAGACCAGATACACGTCGTTATCCAGAGTACTCTCGATCGAGCCGTCAAGACCGGACAGTTCGAGACCGGCCAACTCGAGGCAGAACTATTTGTTCGCGTCACGTGCGAGAACTGTGGCAATACGTTTTATTTGGCTGAGTTACTGGATGAACGATCGTGTTCGTGTCAATCTACGTAGTCACCGGTGTGCCGAAACCTATAATGTGATATGTGAACCACAGGGTCGTAATGGGAAAGGGTCCTCGTCCATATCAAAACAGTTCAATATCTCCACCACCAGAATTTGTCGATCAAGCGAACATAACTGATCTATCTATATATGAGGAGTTCGAAGAAAACTGGCCGGAATGCTGGGAACGTGCTGCTTCGTTTCTGGACTGGGATCAGCCTCACTCGACGGTTCCCGAAAGGTGTTTGGCGACGTTCCAGTCGATGAACGCGCCACCAGATTCTTTCGGGTAAAAGTCCTCAGCTAATATTAACACATTGAGCGTCTTTCCTTCAATTGAATCAGTCATTTATACCCCAACGCTTCCAGTCGCTCATTAATTTCTCCAGACTGTTCTTCCGTTACGTCGGAGGCGTCACCATCGATTGAATTGAGCCGCGACGCACTGAACGACCGTAGATTCGCTATAATGTCGTCGGCATCTGTTTCCGATGGCAGTAGTTCTTCGTATTCTTTTGGATCCTCGTGAAGATCAAATATCTGCTCATTGAGAATTTTACCAGATGTGATATCTCGTTCTAGTATCGCTTTCCACCGCGTTCCTCGGGCTGCGAATCGGCGGGCTCCTTCGTGCCTCGGATTCGTCCTCGGTCCACTACTCAGTAAAGATCCGGTCGAGCCGAGTCGGGCGGCCAACGACTCATTACCATTGGGTCTCGGTCAGGAGCTATTTGTGGACGATTGTTCGTCGCTGAAACCCATCCGTACGGCCGTCTCCGTGCAAATCAACCGGAAAGCGCAAGAATCAACCCTTATATGCGTGCGGTTTGAACCTGCGAACGTTACGGAGATGAATGAATGGATCGCTGTGGGGATGCTAGCGCTCGTGGGATTACTGATTCCGCTCGCGATGATGGCGGTGTCGTATCTCATTCGGCCAAGCGTTCCCGAAACGAGCAAACGCGCCACCTACGAGAGTGGCGAGGTCCCGACCGGTGGGACACGCATTCGGTTTAACATCCAGTATTACATGGTCGCACGCGCACGTTTACCTCCATAATTAGAAACCTCGCCGGTTCGGTTCGCTCGAATCATGTTAGGTTCTAGAATGATATCGTTTCGAACTGTCGTTAAAATCATTATGTATTATTACTTCCCACGTTATTGTTCGCTGTTGCTATGGGAAATAACCACAGGCATAGCAGGATTGCACAGGAGCCAACTATCGATCGGCGAACCGTCATGAAAGCGAGCGCGGCGCTCGGAACGCTCGCGCTCTCGGGAGCAACCCTCGGAACGACGGGCGTACGGGCGCTCCCCGATAACCCCGAAACCGACGAAGAAACCGTCGCCTTGCAGATGTTTCACCGCGAGTGGACCGAAATCGAATCCCGAATCCCTGACATCGCCGACTCGGGATTCGACGCCATCTGGGTTCAGCAGCCAGCCGAGATGAAACTGGACTGGGACAACCTCACCCCAATACACCCACGAGTGCTACCTCTCAGGAACAACTGCAATTTGAAGAGGAGATCAGTAAAATTCGCATCGTTAATGAATACTCACAGATAGTTGTGACTCGCTCTGAAACCAAGCCAGATACCCTTCGAATTACAGAGCCGAGCGAGGGATTTGAAATCGAACTCGACCCGGAACACCTAGCTCAGCTCACAACTATTGACGATCTTGATTTCGTTACTGATCTTCTACGTTATTCACCCTTCGGGCCCACTCTCGAGGACGAACTCGACGCGTCTGCAGAGGATTAGCCGCTTTTCCAACGAACTTTCCCATCAGGTATTTTCGGGGACGTGCGTTGCCTCACCGAGCGGCCGAAGCGCTTCATAATTTGTGTAATGGTCAGTCATAGTGTCGTCTGGGAAACTCATGCTTTGCCTTCGGATTTAAACTACAGCCCCGCTAGCAAGTCTTCGAAGGGATGAAAATCCAGCGCTATTGAGCCCTATTCCTCAGATGTGTTTTACCGTGAAATACATGCTCACTATACGTACATTTTGATAGCAATCTAAGATATAGCAGTGAGTAGGACTGCGTTTCGAAGTTGCTTTGTCATTCGAAAGAAGTGCCTTGGCTATGCAGGGTGAGTCGAAAAAGCGAACGAAGTTACGGAGTACCGAAGTTACAGAGGGGGTAGAGCGCGCCCCACACCGCGCAATGTTTCGTGCAATGGGGTATGATGATAAAGATCTGTCTTCTCCATTAGTTGGTATCGCCAACCCAGCTGCAGACATCACCCCTTGTAATGTTCATTTGGACGATGTCGCTCAGACTGCCTACGATGGTATCGACGAATCTGGCGGTATGCCTATTGAATTCGGTACGATCACAGTCAGTGATGCAATCTCTATGGGAACTGAGGGGATGAAGGCTTCACTCATCTCCCGCGAAGTCATTGCTGACTCTGTCGAACTGGTCTCATTTGCTGAGCGTATGGACAGGCGCACAAAAACACCTTTCGTAGCGAGTGATCAGATGCCGCTGTTGTTCTGACTCCTGATGGAGTTTTCCAGTGTACCACCCAGCTTTTCGAGACTTGTTGACTCTCTTGAGAGTCAATTCTACATACTATCGGGGAATATTCTTAAGCGAGTTGCGCGTGAAGATGTGGTACGACGTTGTGATGACCGATCTCACTGATCCACGCCCACCACTTTCCGGGTGGATTATCGACGCCTATGAACTCCTCGCTGTAAACAGTCACAACACAGCGGAATCCCAAGATAGACAGTCAATTTCACGAGAGCATGCCCTCGAGGCGCTTCGGAATTCTGAAGAGCTAGATCTCGAAACGGGAGATGCGACTCATGCAGTCTCTCGACTCATAGTAAAGGAACGAGAATCCCATCGTTCGACGCGCTCTTGCGTGCGCGAGTCCATAGTCCAACATGCCGTAACCGGAACAAATACGTTTCGCCTATATTTTCGATTCCGCGTCGTCGGCGAGTTCGGCCATTCGCTTTCCGATTCGGCCGGCGCTCGAGAACTCGTCTTCGCTCATCGCACTCGCCAGCGCGTTCCCGAGGACGAACACGGCGTGTTTGTGTTCGCTCTTCGATTTGTGTACGTGGGACGGGTCGACGTCCAGCTGGCGATACGGATCGAATAGCTCCTCGTCTACGTTCTCGCGCTGCGAGAAATACTCCATGATGACGACAAGCTCTTCGTGGAGCTCGAGGAGTTCGTCTTTGTGCATGGGACACCGTACGAACGGTTTCGATTTAAGAGTTTTGTGCAACACCCGGTGTATATTCTTTCTCATCGGGTGTGAGAAATCTCGAGGCGATATCTTAGGAGGGAGTGTTATAGAACAATTCGCAAGGGTTCTTCTCACTCATTTGGATCGAACAGTCGTTCCCTACAGTTACGAATTGACCGCTGCGGTTCCTGCCAGTGTAAGATGATATCGGGAAATCGTTCCGAATACATAGCGCAGATCGGCCAGAGAGAGGAATAGATAATCGATTTTAACCGAGTTTTCAGACAGACAAACTTTTCTTAAATCTCAGAGGGAGCAAGTTCTATTTGATCCGAAAGACCGGTCGAAGCTAGCAACAAAGGGTCGAGATGTGTCTGTCAGCCATGAGGATAACATTATTACTGCTGAAGTTGACGAAGAGGACCTTCAGGGCGATGATTTCGTCACCTTCCAAACGGTTGTAGAAACTGAGAACTCGTCTGAAACGTCTGGCACATATGTGCAGTTTTCGGACGATACAGACCGTATGGAGGATGTCTACGGGTTTGAAGTTGGTGAGACGTACGACATAAATGCAGATATGATTGTACAAGGAGAGGATGGAACAGAACGTGTTACGTTAAGTGATGGGTGGGAACTCACACAAGCGTATGATGCGAATGGTGATGAGTCTAATGTTGTTGTCACGCAGGAAGGTATGAACACAGAGTTCACTGGTACTGGAATCGAGGACCGAATCAACGCACAGCAGGCTATTCAGGGATGGCTTAGTTCTTGTCTTGTCTCTCCTGACCTCTGTTGAAACTGGTGTTTAGTACCTATTCAAAACCCATAATCTCTATCAATGACGCTGAAATAAACCAACTCATGGTATGAGGACGCGTAGTTCTACACTCTGAAGATGTTGAAGAAGTACTCTGAGTGATCACTGATAATCACGCCACGTAGCGGTGTATAAGCGAAAAGCCCAATGAGTCTCTAATCGCTTTTCAGAGATTCATGTTTTTTATTTTATACAAAGATTTAATATTATGCATGGTTATTACCAACTGGAGTTCAAGAATGTACAAACGACGTGAAATACTCAAGTCCTCTGTGATGGGGACGATGATTGGTAGACCGCGAACCGCTTGCCGGTTCGTGATTTCGCTCGAGTTCGTCGATAAACTGCTGTGTTCGAATGAGATGCGGAAGTCCGCTTTCGACGCGATAGAGGTATCTATTCAGGTTGCTTACTTTTGGACCGAGTTGGAACATTGCAAAGAGGAACACGCCGAGTTCACCGAGATTCATTTCAGAGAGCGTTAGCGCGAGGTATATCAACACGAAAACGGAGACCGCAGTCAAAAGTTGATAATAATTTGTAATCGCAGCATCATTTCTCTCAACCTTTATTCTGTTTATTTCGAACTCTTTCGCTGCATCAGTGAAATCCGACCAAAGTTCGTCGGTCATCCCGAAGAGTTGCGCGTCCTCGACCGCGTCGAAGCCTGTTCCTTCGAGATAAACTGCTCTTGGCTGATCGTAGCTTCTACAACGAACGTATTCTGACAGGCGTCAACAAACCTGCTGGTTGATCAAATATTGTACTTCCCACATAATCTTGAATCGCGCACTCATCACCCAGGTATCATTGATTGACATCTGTCTCAAGGAGCTCAAGTTGATTTCCGTCAGGGTCATAGAAGTATGCGATTTTGACGCCTCCTTCAAGGATGAGTGGATTTGTCTCGAATTCGACGTCATCTTTAAGTTTTTTGTGCCAACTGTCAACATTCTCTACCTCGAAACAAAGGTGAGTGATACCAATGTCGTGCATGTCGACCGAATCATAAATTCGATCATTTGGAGGAGTATCATACTCTATCAGTTCAATTTGGAAGGTTCCAGTGTCAATAAAGGCTAATTCCCCGGAGTACCGGTCAGTCCAATATGGACTTAAATCGTTCTTTGAGTGTTCCATATCTGTTTAATACTGTAGAGAAAAATCAACGCTATGTCATCACTTTTGCCACTTAAGCCATCGACTGAATCTGCAGCCGATCGTGACCTAGAACCCAAACTTGTCGATTTCGAAGATGATGCCGCAGATCAGATCTTGTCAGCAGTTTCTTCAGCGACAGCACGACATATTCTCAGTGCTATTTACGATGAACCAACAACAGCGTCTGAAATCGCTACCAAACTTGACTCCTCGGTCCAGAATGTCAGTTATCATCTTGAACGACTCGAGGATGCAAACCTAGTCGAAATAATCGGGACCTGGTACTCTAAGCAGGGGACAATTAGATCCCGTGATATTATTAACCATTTGTAATTTTTCTTTAATGATATGATAACGATACGATCCACTGTAACCTCGGGACCATTTTTCCAGGTATGTGCGACTTTCGCAAAACATTCCGAATAGTTCGAGCGAGAAACTATTATCGATATTACCCTTAACCTCTTCGTATAGGTCTCGAGATTTAATATATGGACCCCGGGTAGGGTGATCAAGATCAAAACCCTGTAATATATCCAGAATATTACACATTCTATTATTTGCTTTACTGTTTGGTCTATTTATTTAATGCCATATTATATTTTATATATTATGTGTGTATAAAATATAGTTAGAACTATTTCAAGTCCAGGCGAAAAAATAGTACCCGGGTTATCACTAGTTGGCGAATCACTCATCTCTGATGTGTAATTTAAATCCGAGGCCGGAAATACGGCTCACGAGTATAGCTGCCGAAACAATTCTTACCAGATAATTGAACGTCGACCACCGGATCGAAAACCGGAGTAGTTGGCCGAACTATACCGACGGAACAAGTACCTTCGGCGCTTTCCGTTGGCATTACCACCTTTTCACGGAACTGAGAGTCAGTGATTCCGTCCGCTCCTGTAAAGCGCTCGTCCCGCCTCGATTTTGTATAGATTTTGCAGTAATCTTCAACGGAACTCTCACCGATCTTGTATCCTTCTTGAAAAATATACTTCCCTACGGCTGACTTTAGCTTGGTCGGTGGTGAGCAATGGAAGACAAGCAAGGGACGGGAAGCGGTTGAAAACTATCTCGAAACACACGACGAAGGTGAATTTGTAACGACGGCCCTGAATATCAAAGAAATTGCTGTCGGACGGGAGATTCAAGGGAAACTTGACCCATTTGAAATCCACGCAAAATTCGAATGGATGACGATCATCCCGTTTCGGCCGGAACACGCCTTTGTCGCTGGGGAATTAGAAGCTGAACTTCACCAGAACGAACATATAAACAAGGACAAAATAAATTCCCTCGCCGGAGACGTATTGATTGCCGCCGTTGCGAAAGAGACGGGCGCAACGGTTGTCACACAGAACACGGACGACTTCCAGACGCACTCCAGAAAGGCGACGAAGAAACTGCCCGACAACTCACGGATAAAATCTGGGAGACAACTATTCCCTTCCACCCAGAGGGTAATGCGGTTCGACGCGCCGGCGAATCTGATGAGTTCTCAAATTATACCATCCAACTCGATAAAATCCGCATCACCGCGGCGGACTACATCGACGCGGGCCCGTGTCGTCGACCCTATAATTTGATTCCTGAAGAATACGCGGAAGGTGCCCGAGAATCAGGCCGCTTATACAAAGAATTAGTCAGAGAACTTCGGGAGCAAGAGGGAGTGATTGAAAACCCAACCGTATGAGTTTCGAAGTCTCGACAGCCGGCACAGCATGAGACAGCGCCATTTGCGTTAGATAAACTAGCCCACTCTTTATCCTGGCCAGTTGGCTTTGTTCGAAAATCAACAATCCAATTACAGTCACTCAATTTTGTGACAATGAATGGTGCCAAATGGAATGATTTGTATGTGTAGAAGAGCATAAAATTATGCTGGTAATTTTGATAGAGAAAGTACGGAAGAAGAACGATATTGTATAGCAGAAGAGCAGGAATGACAGAAGTATTTGGAATCTCGTGATAGGTGACATCAGCCATCTCTGGATCAAATCGTGAGTAAATATGCGTATCGTAGTTCTCGGCGAGGAAACTCGCGACATAATTCGCTTCAGTTGAGCCTTGAACCTTCGAGAGATCCGGACTCGTGCTCGTCGCCGGATACGGTGGGTTCATCTACTTCTTGCCGCAGTGAGTTCGTCCTATTCTCCTGCAGTAACCCGTTCTGGTTCAGCGCAGAACACCGATTGGAAACCGATGAACCAGCAGTAGCTCGCGATCAGATAGTGTAAATGGCAGAATTTTTCATCCTCTAAAGTAATAGAATCCACAATGAATAAAATAGATTCCCTGATGTTGTACGGAATCGCGATGATAGTATTCGCTCTATTCTCGCATCAACACGATGTTATGTTCCGCGACTGGAGTGAAGCTTTCGGGTGGATTGGATTTGCGGTCTGCACAGCGTCGCTTATCGGGAGTTTGATACGTAGGAATTAAGCTACATAACTTCTCTCGCCGGAGGTCGGCTTTCACGAGGACGTTCACGAGATCGACTTCGCGTCGCTGTACCCGCGGATCATCTGCCGGCGAAACGTCAGCCCCGAGACGAGGACCTGATGAACGAGATCGCGGATAGCGACGGAGACCGTCGACTCACAGAGTAGAGTTCCCAACCTAAGATTGTTGATATCGATCTTCATAGAGGGACCGGAACAGAAATTAATCGTTTGGCCGTCCAATGATCTGATTAGAGTCTCACCTGGCTCACGATAGAATCGTAAGGCAGCCCTTCATCAACAATGTGTTTCACAAGAGCGTACTTGAGGTAGGGACTCGACGTAGCCAAATATTATCAAAATGTGTGAAAATACATAGATATGAGACGAAGATCATTGCTGACTTCCGGGGCAGTCATTGCGATCTCTGGTTGCTTAAGTAACGAGACCAGCGACGAATCAGACAACTCGAACAACAGCCCTGAAAACGAATCCACCAGCTCAGGGACCGGCAAATCTCTCATCACAAAAGCTGTTTGCAAGAATATCAGTCAAGCCAGCCTTTTCCCGACTCCTCTACCAACTGTCTCGAGCCGGTGCGAACAATGATTTATCCGCTCATATCTCTATTGTTGCCATCTTCGAGGAATCGATCGACGATCTTGCCACCGGCCTGTCCGAATCCGATCATCGCCAGCTTCATAGTTGATAGGGGGCTCCGTGAATTGAAGTCAGAGCAATTAGCCATATAAAACTTGTGTTGGTATGACTTTCACGCGTTCGTGTAGAAAGACAAAACCGGCAGACTGCGGCAGGGTTCTTCTCTCTAATTATAGATATAAAACAGGAATATCGACTCGTCTTCCAAATGTTTATATTAATCTTTGGGCCACAGAGTTTGTTAACAAATGGCATGACTTGCCCGCAGATGTCCAAGGATCTGCCCACGCTCCGGTGTCAGCCGGGGTCGGCGATTACGAACTGGGTCCTCGAGAAGTCGAACGATTCCGCTCGAGGCCGAGGTGTGCAGAAAGGGTCGTCAGGTCCGTAAATGAGTTCACCCCACCGACGGGGAATTCCGTGTCTGCGACGCGATGTTTCCCTTTGAGCTCCCGGAGGAACTACGTCGCTGCTTTCATTCCACGCCGAGGAGAAAATTCTTGGGAGAAGGGCTTTTTTCTCCTTCAGCCTCGATTCACCAACGCCGTTCAAACTCTTTCCAAACATCTAAGATAGTTCATAACGGAATATTGTCTGTATGTCACAGACGTACAGGAATTACTGTAACGGAGAATGGGTTGAATCTGAATCTGATAATACGTTTTCCGTCAATAACCCTGCAAACGTAGAGGATTTCATCGGTCATTTTCAACTGTCCACTGCGGCAGACACAAGAGTGCTGATTTTCCAATGCTTTCTAAAAATGTGCTTTTGAAGTACATCTGGAATCTCACACCTTCATTCCTTGCTAAATCCTTGTGTTTGTCGTAGATCCTGGGGTAGGCAATATCGCGCAATTCTTCGTATCGGTCTCCGATCTGCTTGTAGTCGCCGAATTGTCGAATAACTAATGGTTCGCTAATAGCCTTAAATCGGCATACCTCCGAGAGTTTTAGCCACCAGTCTCTATCTTGTAGGATGGGTAATTCGGGATCGGGTTTTCCAACAGACTCGATCAATTCTTTTCTAACCATTACAGAGGAATATCCGCCTACATAACCACCTTTTAGAAGATAACGCGTCATGTCCCCAGCGCGTCAGCGGTGACCTTTTCCTCTTGGAACCACCGCTTAACAGTATCATCAATCATCTACGTAAGAGCGTCTTCCAAAACCATCGCGAAATCATAATTCATATTATTGCAATTTTTTGAATTGAAGCTCAAGGTTTTCTTAGCTATAGTAGTCCACACATAGTGGATTAGATCCCGTACTTTATAAAAGGTTCTTACTTAATCAAATGAATTGGCCCACTCAAAGTGCGGAATCGGTTATTTAGTAGACTATTTATCAGGTGTATTGAACAAAAAGATCTGTCCTAGGAATCATCTTTCACCGCTGATCATAGAAACAATGAACAACGCGTGGTTTCTGCGCCGAGTCTCCGCACAATTCACCGGGGATACGTCACTTCGTGGTCCGCTGAGATGTCGTTGTACAGCGTCGAGAGGTTAGCGGGGTCAAGTGCGAGAACACGGACTACTTTCGCGCCTATTCTATTCGTAGGAACGGTAAGTTCAAACAACAAAATAACATAGGAGCCAGTTCTGAGAGCACAGGGTTTTTAGAGAATAACGCAACCAAAAATAAAGAGTGATCCAAGGACTGATAACCCGAGTCCCATGAGGCGATACAGGGTTACTTGCCAATCGGCCGGCTCCACTCTCCCGCTGGGCTTTCGCCCGATCGCGTCGAGAATTTCGTTCCAGCGCGCTAATTTATATGGCCAGATTGCCATGGGCGGGCCGAATATCAATCCAACAATTCCAAACGCAACTAGCTCTCCAGTACACATATTTTGTCCTATTATTACTGAGTGAGATCCACGTTCGGGACAAGGTCGCGAATAGAGAAGCCGAGTTTCGAAACGAACTCGCCGAACACCTAGAGACAAATGAGGTTTCAAAGACGGATGCGCGAGAGTTCGCACTGCTCGCGGCTTTCGACAATCCCGAGCAAGTTGCGAAGCTAATGCGAGACGAAGGGCACGGCACCCTCTGATAACCTAGACCGTACCGCCTCATCCTGACCCCGGGGCCATCAATTTCATATATCGCAATAGAGTTTATCAGCTTTGGATTTCGGAAGTTAAGACTACAACGAGTTTACCCGAACTGTGGTTTGTGGTTTCGACTGGATCGCGAGCAGAACAACATCAGATTGCCCTCCAAACGAGTTCTCTTGTTCCGAGTTCCTCCCACGGCTTCAGTCGTAGGCTTTTGAGCTGTATCTCTGTAATTCAGATTTTAGCTATCTGTTATTGGTCTATCTCTATTGTTAATCAATCCGAAATGTCCGTATAGTAGTTCCGTACGTTTATTACGTTCATTGAACTGAATAATTCACCTAGCAGGTAATTAAAACGGTTTCAGTCTTCGATAAACTGGTGAAATAGTCCACCGATCGGCGCTAATAGACTGTTAAGCGTTTGTCGTGACACCGCTGAAGAGACGTACCGATACTAGTACGAATCTGTGATCCTCGACCGAATGAGGTGATGGGACCAGTTTCACTGTCGTTTGCGACCATTTATACGCGATGGTGACCGAACAAGAGATCAATGGCGCAAGCGGGAAACTCCGAACTCGTCGACGCGTTCGAGCAGTTCTTTCGGAACTACTGCGACAACGAGGTGAAACAGCTTGCCCAGCAGTATCCAAACGGCGAGTAATTAGTCCACAAACTCCGCTGGTGATACCGCACCGTTTTCTTGAAGTTCCGAATCGAAGGTGACCAGGACCCCGTCCGTTTCTTCGGCTGTCGTGAGGAGAAGACAGTCCATCGGGTACAACAGCGTGTTTTCTTGGACCGAGTAGGATTTGAGGAGATCGTCATTGCTGTGGCGATATACAGTGATCCGTTCCCAGAGGCCGTCAAGTAGTCGCTCAACTCGTTCTTGGTCAAGCTGTTTCTTCTTTGTGAGCACCGTGCGAAACTCCATCAGATTGAGTATTGTCGTCGCTAACTCCCGGTCCAGATTTAGAAACTTCGTTGCCATCTCGCCACGCTCATCTTCATCAAGTGTTGCAGCAACGAGGAGGTTCGTATCAACGAACAGCTTCATTGATCGGCGTGTTACCGGTGATTGAATGGAATCGTTCTTGTCGACTCCATTTGCTGTCTCACTGGAATTATCTATGTCTTCTTCTTCCATGATATCACTTCATTTGTGTGTCTGTGACACACAAGGTATAATGATAGATAGTAACTTAAAATTATCGAACGTGCTTATAAAACCATCTGGTTGAAGAACTCCTTCAAGTTCATCGTCTCTATGGTAGAATTCGCGTACTGAACGGTTGGTTCAGCGTATCGGGGCTATATGGGATCTAAATCGCTTTAGTCATCAGAGATTGAGGAAGTTATATTTTCGATCCATCTTGACCGTGGCGCACCCCCGGTCTTTTCGATAACGACTCGATCTCTTTCTCAGCAGCCGAAACTCTCGATAATCACTTATAGACGTTTTATATAGGCTACAACCCAATAGTTAATAACTGTATTGGATTATGGCCTATAGATCTATGGGAACGGGGACGCCACGTTGACGTTCGATAAACGAGCGATGCTCGTCGATCGGTTGAGTTCGACACAGAACGATCTCGCTCGAGACAGCGCGGGCGCTGTCGCTGTGTGGTGGAGCGCTCGAAAGAAAGTGGAAATGCTGCGAAAGCCGGACGAAGTCCGGTAGTTAGCGGTCGTTAGTTCTGACGTCGGAGTGCGAGCATCGCGGCACTGACGAGTGCGACGAGTGCGACAGCAACGCCGAAGCCAGGTGCTCCGTCCCGTTCGTTCTCGAGTGAGGCGGCTGTCTCGGTCTTTTGCTTACTGTGAAAAGACGGGAGCGACAATCCGATACTGAGTTTAACTACTGTGAATCCACAGCACGTTCGAGCGTTTTGAGACCAACATAGACGACTGCGCCTACGAAAAGGCCCTCTATAGCTGCGTTCGCCACAGTAGATTCGATGACAGTTAGCTGTATTAATTGCGTGACTGCTGTACCAAGAACCGCAAAAATTCCGGCGGCGAACGCAAATTTGAGTCTCACCATATCGTACATAGAAAGTATCCACCGATGGCTGTTTCGGTGGTAGATAGCACTCATACCCTTCTTCCAATTGGTTCTCCCGTGCTGAATACGCTCTCTGTACTTATTATCTCTCTGAGTCTACTAGACGTTCGATTATTCATATACTGATCTGTGTCTGTAATAAACGAGGGTCGCGGCTGTCACGACGACGTATAGTCCACCGGTAACCAACGGCGGCCAGTTCAGGACGAAAATCAAAACGTGGATCCGAAAAAATATGTCCCCCGATTCTGCTCTGAACTCGAGTTACCTGAGGAAGTCCAGGTGAAAGCCAACGAAATCATCGATACGTCTGCTGAGAAAGGACTCCTTTCAGGAAAGTCACCAACTGGATATGCTGCAGCTGCAATTTACGCCCCAGATTTTTGATTTAAAAACCTCTTCGGCACTGTCTAGTTGAGCCAGTTTGAGGAACGAGCAGGTCGTTGAGTGAATTGGACTAGACCTTCGATCCAGTGCTCGTCAATATTGGGCCGCACTTGCTCGTCGACGAACTCTCGCGCAGTCTCTTGGATCATCTTCTCTTGCTCGGAGAGGTCTGATTCTATCTCGTAATAATCGAGCATATATCCATTCATAGTCCCAATATACAATAAAAATTCGGATTGGATACCTTCTACAGAACAATGGTTGGACAGGCCTTACTCTTGACTGGTAAATCTAGCCGTGCAATCGATAATTAGACTGTGTAGTGGAGTGTCGGATTCGCCCTGACTCTACTGGGTCAGATATTCTCTTTGAACCTCTGTAATTATGGCCAGAGACCGCGAGTAGTGTGGGCGTTAACCAACCGCGAGAGTGCAACGACGTATGCCGCATCGCGCCACGTCACATTTCTGGCTGTACGCTGCTGTCGATCCCGAAACGAGCGAATTCCTGATTCACCTCTTTGCAACAGCCACGACAACATTGACCTAACGGCTTTTGTGAGAACTTCGTGTGAAACACAACGTCGATGACGCCGTGTTCTCGTTGATCGAGCACACCATCTAGCGGCTGCATTGTAACGAGATGGACTCCAATTTCGACCCGGACTCCATGGAAATCGGAACACAATAAACATGTGTATAGAGAGATAAAATGACGTACTCATTCGTTCACTAATAGTATTAGTCACGTCGATCGATTAACTGTCAACATACAACCACAATCCTTCTCCGTCTGATGGATGTCGCTTAAGCACTTAATCCTGAAAATTGAATAGTTGTCATCCTGTGAACGAGGAGTTGATTCAGAGTGAAATATATAGCTTCAATACGCTTATTGAAATTACGAAAGAGCACAAACAATCGAGCTGTCAGAATGAGCAACACAGACTCTCCCAAAGATCCGTGGAAGGCGCACACACAAATTGATCGGGAGACTTTCCTCAAGCACATCTTCAAATGCGCAGAATGGGAGAAAGGCAGACTCGGAATCTCCGTCTATTGTGTAGAGCCTAGTTACAACGCAATTGAAACTGGCCCATTCATCGAGTATGTTGGTAATAAATACCCTCAATTTGTATTTTCAAAGACAGAAATTAACGACATGTTGGATAGTGGGAAGTGGCCTTCAAAAGAAGCTCAGAAGCGATCTGATTTTCCAGACAATCCCAGCACTGATGGGAAGCTCGGTGAGCTGATTCTCTTTCTGTTCGTTGATCTCTATCTCTCGAGAGAGAAATGTCGACTGTTCGACTGCGGCGGTGGTTGCAGTTTCGCGCTCGATCAGTTCTCGAAATGCCAGCAGGTCGTCCCGAGAAACAGCGACGGCACACGCGACGCAGTAGGTGTCCGCAGGAAAATGTTCGTACTCCGGGACGGAGGGCCGTGTCGTCGTCTCGGCCTTGCTCCGGCCGTCTTCAAACGATCGCATAACGCTCCTTTTGGGTCATATAGGATGGGTTTTGTGGTGGTTCCTACAAGTAATATTTAACGAATATTTTAAGTTGTGCGAGAAATATCGTCCGGAAATACCGAGACGCCATCTACCCTGGCGGACACGACGAGTCGAGGACTGTACGAGCCTATCGCCGCGCTTCGAGTTCGTCCTCGAGTTCTGTGAGATCCATGTCTTTCATCGAGAGCAAAACCAGCAGGTGATAGACGATATCGGCGGCTTCGGAGGCGATCTCCTCGCGGTCGTCGTCTTTGGCGGCCAACACCAGTTCGGTCGATTCCTCGCCGAGTTTCTCCAGCACGGCGTCAAACGAGGTTACTCGAGCTGGCCAAATCCAAAGTGTGAGCTGGGTCCTCGCTATACTCAGCTTTCACTTCATGAGGAACTACATCCAGGGGAACCAGTTTGGCATTCAATACTCCGTTATTTCAGTCACCTTCATTGGGTTGCTCGGCTTAGCAATTTCATATGCGGGCATCCCATTGTGGTTTTATTATCAAAATAAGCCATTCAAATTTTCCGTGAATTGGTTCCCGCTACAGGACAAGTCATATATGATAAAAGAATCCGAAGAAGGCGTCCTGCGACTTAGCCAAATCGGAGAGGAAGTTATCGCAGTTGTTTTACAACCGATGGGACGAGTTGATGGAGTCGATATTCAGCTCGTGTCGAGCAACCAAGGTATAGAGTTCAAGGTGGATGGTCCACAGACTCAGAGAAGGCTGATAGTACACCGTTCGGTTCTTGCGTCCCTTGCCTCGAACGTTGATTGATCGATTATTTTGATCAATGTCAGAAAGCTCGATTCCAATAAGCTCAGACACTCTCAAGCCTGTTTGGAAAAGTAGCCTGATAATCAACTCGTCTCGAAGCTTCCCCGATTCTTGAGCCATTGTGTCAACTTGCTCAGGCTTGAGGTAGTGTAGATCCTCTTTAGATTTACGGCTTTTTACTGTCGATTTATCATTGGGCGTATAGCTCGCTCTGTCTGCCGGAGTCTCGCGCACCCAACCTTGTGCATCAATCCTGCCAGCTTGAATCAGTTTGTTCAACTCGGACTCACCGAGGAGGGCCGTAAATTCCTCGACGATCACAATCTCCTCGCGGCCGAGGAGACGTTACGACGAATCTACGAGACGATTTCCGATAAGCCCGAGAAGATGATTAAGTATGAAAACGCGCCACGGCCCAACGGGTCGTAGCTGTCCGTTACGGCTGTGCGGCAATATTCGAGAGACACGCACGTTCGGAGACAATCAAGAGAACGGCACTATCCAGTGAAAGCGGTTTGAGATGTCAAACAATATATGAGTATAGTAATTCATCATTTGGCATGCAACCCTCCACGACTCGTCGAGAACTTCTCATAACAAGTGGAGCAGGCTCGGCTATTGCGCTTGCTGGGTGTACAGGCGTATTTTCAAAAGAACTCGCGCACGAAGTGGAAGTTTATAACAGAGAAGATCTGGCGCATACGTTCTCTGTGACGGTTACAAACGACAGCGAAAATCTCTGTAGTAGCTCCGTAGAAACACATCTATTTTCTCGTAACATCAATGTTACGACGGTGTTTTGCTGCTCTTTAAAAACGCCAGAGAGATATTAACGACATTTAGATGCTATTGGCTCATCAATAAGACCATGCGCTACTCAGGAGACTGGATGTCGCTTGTGGACGACCGGATATTGGAGTATATCCACGAGCACGATTCTGGTTCTCCGAAGAAAATGAAGGACGAAGGTCGAATTCGATACTCTCGCCAGCACATTGCCCGAAGATGCCGAAAACTCTCTGAAAAAGGGCTTCTCAAACATCTCGGGAATGGGGTTTACATTATCACTGACCAAGGAGAGGCCTACCTCGCCGGCGATCTCGATACAGAAACCTGGACCGCTGTCTGTCGGAACAATAATAAAGATAGATGATCAAGTTGACGAACTTATTAATCAGACTGACCTTACTCGTGTAACGGCAGAAACGATTACAACCCGAGATGAACTTGAATCCGGACTTAAAGAAATTCGGGCCCAGGGAATTGCATTTAATGATAAAGAATCACATGAAAGAATAAGAGCTGTAGGATCACCAATCATTCTCGATGGCAAGGTACACGGAGCGGTGTCGGTTGCTGGTCCGGCAAAACGCCTGACTGATGAATACTTCGCTTCTGAGATACCAAACCTGCTACTGGGTGCAGTTAATGAGATTGAGCTTAAGTTGGATTATGGGGAAAGTTGAATTCCAACAACTTGGTTCCTTTGTATAATTCTCTAAATCAAAATCGGTCAAGGGGACACCGTCTAATTAGTGCGGTTTAAGAAGCGAGCAGATACGGAACACAACGCCGTACAAGACGGTTTTCGTCTGTCTTCTGTGTCTCCTCAATTGTGTGATCGGGTTTTGTTTCCGTCAAATGCTTCAGCAAAAGGTTCCGATGATTGCTCTTCATCAGATTCTAAGACTACGTTCTTCCACACCGCTGTAATTCAGCCCCGTTCGTATAAGACGACGTATCATTCGGGATAGCCGAATTGGCCAGCGACCGTGGAAATGGTAGCGGCGGCAATATCGCTGTAAAGAGATGTTGCTCTCTCCTTACAACCATACATTCGTAAATTTGTGTGTTCAACTACTGCCATCACAGCTACACCCGTCGCGAATGAAAGATGGAATTAGATTGATTTTCCTATGATGTCTCTATCCTAGCGAGAGAAGAACGACTGTTCGTCAGCCAAAACTATATTCGTTAACGCTCGAGCCAGGTACTCGCCACACGATTTCTCACTTTCACTGGTAAATGTGCGCATTCACATAAATACCTTGGCTTGTGAAAATAACCCTGTTTCAATCAAATATATTATTGTATTGATGTAATCCTCTTTCAGTTGATATTGAGTAGATACTGAATTAGTATCGGCTCGATATTGATTCACGATACCGAGGTCACTACCCGGAAAAATATAATAGATCCACTATTTCTGTTTCAGATCGCCGAAAAATCTGCTTTCGTTTACTACCGCATTTCTCATCGGTAACTACATCTTCCGGTCCTTTGACACCCCAAAATATAGCCATATGTCTGATTCAGTCAGATAAAGTCGTATAAAGATGATATTTTTATTTTTGAGTTATGGTTGGAAGCGTTAATATTCTGTGGGTAAATTCACGGGGCCATCTAAAATATATTGTGGGGATCATACACTACTGTGAGTTGAACAAATCAAACAATTCATAGAATATATAATAATCGAGAGGGTGAAAATCAGGCTATCTCCGGACTAATAATTAATACCGTGAGTGATTTATTGTGAATCTCCTGAAGCCATTCCGCTCAGAAAGAGGACTCGACTGGCCAAATATTCTTTTAGCAATGCTCTTGCTGACGATCTTTGTTGGGGTAATTGTAGCCGCAAGCACGTCGACAGCTGCGTTTGACCCAACCAATCCCTCATGGGAAGGAACTGGTGAATTCAACGCGGAAATAAGCGATTCGGAGGCTAATCACGAATTGCTCCGTAACACGGAACAATATAATGAGTTTGGACCAAACGAGTCTGTTGCGTTCATTATCGCTCCCGATACAGAATATGATCCGAGCGATGTAGAACGAGTTCGTCGATTTATCGCTGATGGTGGGACCGTAATCATCCTCGGTAATTTTGAACCTGCAACGAATGGGCTACTTGACGGAATCGGCGCTGAGGCACGATTAGACGGTAGATGTAGTTTCTCAACCGCGTTGATCACTTTACGATTCAGAGACTAATCTGAAGTGTAGCTGTTTGTGCACGCCTGCTCACGGGTGATGCACGGGAAACTATCTATTCCGTGCCTGTGTCGAAGTTGACGCGCGCACCTATAGTAGAAGTTAGAAATAATTGCTCATTTTAGGGATCGAGAGTTGATCAATGGCTGTATCAATCGCTGCTGTGAGTTCGTTGATGAGTCAAAGAAGCGATTGCTGAGTGCCGCTTGGAGTTGTCTCCAGCACTCCTCGACCGGATTGAGCTCCGGTGAATACGCCGGCAATGTTACGAAGGCGAGGTCGTCACGGGCCGCCAGGTCCGTGACGGCCGACGCCCGAAAATACGGTGCTCCATCCAACACAATAATCAAGCCATTCTCGAACTCTTTGCATAACGCGAAAATGAAATGTTTTGCGTGATCGACAGTCCCGTACTCTTCAAATCGAGCGAAAAAGCGATCACCGTCCTCGGTGATCGCGCCTAAGAGACACGTCCAGTCGCGTTGTCCAGACAGTTCAACAGACGGTCGCGTGCCGCGAGGAAATCACGCGGCACGCGGCTCAACTTGCACGGATTTCTTGGTTTGATCGATACAGACTACTGTGGCGTCCATTTCCCGCCGCTTTTTTTGAGTTCCTCGCGGAACGTTTCTTGGTCCTCAGCATCTGATTTGGCGGCTGTACGGCGTGGCTTTTGGAAGCTCAATCCCGCTTCTTTGAGCAACCGCCGGCAGCTTGGGATTGAGTACTCGACATCGTATGTCTCCTCGAGATGCTGCTGGACGAGCGCCGGCGTCCATGCCAGCGCGTCGAGCCCAGTTTCTTCAGGAGATTGGTGGACTAATTCTTCGAACTCTTACTGATATTTTTCTGAGGCTTTTCGCTTTCTCCCAGATCGATGAGCATCAGTAAAAGCCTGCTCAAGCGACTCGTCCACCCACCGTGCGAAAAACGACACATCCGAGAGTTACAGACGCACCATAACTTCGCATATTCGTTCGAAACCATTTCACAATTGCACGATATCGTTCAAGGTTCCCACATACTAAATCATACTCATTTAGAAAAACCATATTCCTACCGACTTCGTGGAGATTCGCTCGATGTAGGGATGGATACGGAGAATATAAGGACAGATATTCCAGTTGTCGGAGGGGATCTATCAGATTCTGTGCGGCGATAGACGCTCACGCCGATCAGTGTCGGAGCAACCGTTCGGACGCGGGAAAACGAACGTCGAAAACCGAACACCGATTCGATCGATGGACTAACTGTGCCTGACTGACCTATCTGGTCGAGATATCTACAAATATCGGTCGTGGCGACGAGAGGGCCACGGCGAAGATCGAGAACCGATCAAACTGGTCACTCTCAAGACTCAACTCGCGACGTTGCGTCGATTCCTGCGGTTTGCGTCGAATATCGATGCTGTTCCTCCGGAGTTGTACGAGCAGGTCACGCTGCCGACGATGAAAAACGGCGAGGACGTCTCGGATTCGACGCTGGAACCGGATCGAGCAATTTCTATCCTGGAGTACCTCGAGGGCTCCCAACCAGGTACGAACAATCACCTTATCCTGTTGCTACTCTGGGAAACGGGCGCGCGTACGGGCGCGGTTCGTGGACTTGATCTCCAAGATCTCGATCTCGATGGATCGCACCCTCGCCTTTCTGGTCCGGCAATTCACTTCGTCCACCGTCCGGAGACGGGTGGTGAATACGTGCAACCCTGCGCGCATCAGCGCTTTTGCAAAGTTCTGGCTCGTCGAGTCGATTCCATCCCCGGAACCCCCTGCGATTCGCCAGATGAGTTCGTCATCGCTCATAGTAAGGTCAGTGGCCGGTGGGCCAGCAGTACGTAATTCTTCGGCCGTACCTCCCTAAAGACTTTGCTATAGATTGCCATGCATCTATCGTGAAGAATGAACAACCATCCACTTTAGACGGTCGGGTCTCTCATGTTTGTTCGGAACGTTCACCAAAAGTGTGTGATATCTCCCGTTCGAAAACCAAATTCGCGTAATCTATTAGTAGAGTGGACGTTCAGTCACCAAATGCAAAAAGAGTTTTCCAATCCGCCACCCGCATCGAAGAGCGCCGAAACGACAGTGAAAACGTAATGGAACGACCATATATTCGGCCTGATTCGACTATCTGGAACGCAGATCGTGGCTGCGGGACCCTACTTAGATAACCCAGCAAGTACGCTTCAATCGCTTACTGGTAGAGAGGTTGGAGAAGTCACGACAGCATTCACACCAATTCTCCAGCTCAAGACTACAATCCGGTTTATAAGTCAAAAAACATCGAGAGATCGTAAGTTGGAATTGGTAGTGCACAGTCCATCTGGGAATCAAGAGACTATCGAGGTTGCGGAACCCGGGAATCTGAATTATAGTGATTTCAAAGGGAACAAAACAGAATCACTCCCAAAAATCATCGAGACCTACGGCAAGGACAGTAAAAATCTGATTTACGCCGCGAGAAAGGACTTTGCGGAAAAGAGGGCAGTTCGCATCGCAGATAACCGTTCGCTCGTCGCTACCGCGTGACCGGTGTTGCGCGCTTCTAACTGCTCGATCTCCTCTTCGATGTTGGACCTGATGACGGCGCTCCAGTTGATTTCGCCGTGTTCGTCCATCTCTTTCTTTAAGTCGTCCGGAACTCGAAGACTGACGGTCGCCATACTGTATTACATGTATTACTGGAGTAAAAATGCCCCGGTGGTCTTTCGCGATGATTCTCTGATAATGGATACGAATCACCAACTACTGACAACGGTCTCGAGTGATATTCAGTCTGCCGTGAAGAGTTTTAGAAGACCCTGTGAATCTCAGAATAGGCTAAAGCCACCGCTCTCTACTTGTTCGATGTAGTTGTGAAATTCCTGTTCTGCCGCTGGAAAATCGACTACCTCGATCGTCTCAGTCATCATATCTGATTGGACATCCAGTCGCATCTGTAGTGGGCGTGTCTCTCACGCTAAAATACATCTGAAGAAGTTGCTTTCAAATGCGCCTGAACACCGATACTGAACGGCGATGCGTGCGCGTATTTACTGCCGTGTAGCTTATGTGTCTCTATTTACTAGTTCAACTATGAATGATTATCTCGGGAAAATTCCGTGGGGTAATCTCTGGCGCTGGATAGTGAGTTCGTTGTTGTTTTTCTTCGTTTTCGTTTTCTTACTCATTCTCGCCACCAGTGTAGGTGTTCTCGATGATGGAACGGTAAATATACCACTTCAACTGACGATAATCGTATCCAGTATCGTTATCGGTTCCATACGCTACAGCTTCCTTCGCCGGTGGCTGGCGAAGTTCAGAGGCGTCTTGAAACATCATCTTCAAGGATATCTCAACTTCCTCGGACTGAAGCTCAACTCACCGGACGACTGGTTCGAGAAACAGGTATGTTACAATGTATTGGGATGAGCGAAAACGTTTTTCCTGACCCAATGTGAAGAACTGGTATGTTAGAACACGGCCAGGAGGTCGTTCTCTTTGGATCGGGCCGCTTGTCGCGGATCTCTGAGCCATTGGAGGAAAGCTTTCGAGTGACGCTCCAGCAAGACCTCACAGAGAATAAGACCAGTAAGATCTCGAAACTTCGATCAATTCAGAGCCACCTCAAAGCCACGGGCGCTCCCGTTGTGATTGATTCGATTGGGATCAACCTGCTCATTATTTCAAAACTTGCTTCTCGGTACGGAAAACCCCATTTTGTCCAATGTTACCAAGTAATCATGCGAAGTACTTCGAGCGAAGCCAAACTCATTTGATATATCTGTGACACTTGCTTCTTCTTTGTCATAGAGATATTCGATGATTTCGAATAGAGTTTCAGCTGTTTTCACAGTTCGTTTTGGTGTGTCGGTATCGTCCATATTATCTAGTTCAATCCCCCGGAAGTATATAGATATGCTCCTTCTCAACCCTATATATTAAGTAAAAATAAGAATTTTATGTTCGGAAATCTCGAATACAATGATGCACAAGTCCGCAGGTTATTACATTCATACTATCGTAATCTCATCCGCCATCTCTCTAAAGCCATTGAGATGGGTAGTGAGAAGATATTAAAGGATTACCTGAATACAATCGAAATTCTGTAGCTGATATTCTACAAATGCAAACGGATTTTATGCTATTAACTCCTCAGTCGCGAGCGGACAGCGCGGGTGATAGGCACAGCCTGACGGCATGTTGATCGGAGCGGGACTCTGTCCTTCGATTGGTTGCATTTCHGCTGACGTGACGTCCGCTTCGTCGTTGAATTGAGAGACGGTGCTTTCGACATCTGTTGACGGTGTATTAGAGGACATCTCTTGTGAATTGGAGATCGTGTTTATTCGAATGATTGAGCCTGATTTTGAAAAGTGTTAATACGCCTACAACGAGCGCACTTCTCGGACCGAGTATCGGTGGAAACAATCTCACCATAGCTCAGCCACTCGTGTGTTGATGTGGTAGTAGAACGACTCCCAATGTTGTGCATCACATGCTACCGATCATTCGATAGGTACATAAATATTAGGTATTTATGTTGTATATATGAATTTTAATCAGAGGTATATTTTTATAACTACTTTGTTTAAAAATACATCAATTTTAAATCATTATTTGATAAAATAGTGTGGAATGTCATATCTCTGTTTAAGGGACTACTGTTATAATCGTATAAACAAGTTGGATATGAGTAATAAAATAAAATCTATTGATCACTCCATTATTAATGTGACTGGAATGCTGGAGTTTAGTAAGACTGATTGAGAAACACTCCCAAATAATACTTTTCCTGTTGGTGTTCGCTTACGACCGGACATAATGATCCTATCCGCGCCAATTTCCTCAGAAACATTAATGATGGCTTCTGCGGGATCTGCATGTTTTCGTTGCGTCTCTACAGCTATATTTGTATCATTGAAAAAACCTTTTAATTTTTCAACACTTAATGGTAAGTCTGATTCATCGTACCAATCTTCAGAAGTTGCATGTCCTTCTCCATCGGATTTTTCAAGCTTTTCTTGGACATTTAGTAAGGTTACCTGAATCTCTTCTGATGTTTTAGACGGTGGTTATGTTTCACAGCTGCTTCCTGGTCCGTTCTTCAATGCCGCCGCTGGGAAGGATTTGCGAGTACATGCCTTGGAAGAGTCTGAGATTCAGAATATCATTGGATTTGAAAATCGCGGTATATTCTCCGATATAGACACTAGGTATAACTTCGGTATCGTTACACTCCGAACAGAGGGAAGCACTGATACTGTCCACGGAATCTTTCATCAGACTTCCGTTAATGTTCTTCGGTCAATTGACGATGTAGCTCTAGAAATTCCAGCACGAATCCTCAAAGAGTATTCTCCTGAAGCTCGAATTTTCCCCAACATCGAGGACCAGCAGGAGGTCGCAGTGCTGAATAAAATTCTCCAGACACCACCATTAGCGACTGAAATTGAAGGGGCATAATACTACCCCATAAGAGTCCAGCTGTATCTGGGGATAGAAACCAGTCCGGTCCAATCCCTAGGAATATCAAGAACCCGATTGGTATAGAGATAAAACGTAAAATTGTGAAAATAGGAGATGTGCTCCAAAACTCAAGATCAAATTTCTTAAATAGCTCTAAATACTTCGGAATCCTGTTCTGATGATAAAGCTCAGCAACTAATGTCATAATCCCTGTTACCAGCAGCAGTCCGAGAATGAATAACTCCACGAGGAAAGGAAAATTCGCAGTGATATAACTAACTGAGGCGTCAAGTGGAGTTGTTGTTTGACCGTTTACTGTAATAGGAAATAAGAAAAAACCGACGCTTATAACAAACGTAGATATGAATTTCATTGCAAACCGGGGGAATCAGCAAATTCTTCTCGAGAAACGAGATGAGCATCCCGACTCCGATAACATCAACTTCGATAAGATCGCGTTCCGATATCTCGACGGCAATACGGCTGTCCACAACTCGATCGGAGCTAACGAACTCGATTCAGTTTATTCAGTGTTTGCTCCACCGAACGTCGTTGATGACTTCCCAGATCACATCCAGATGGAGACAATCCCGGGAAAAACGGGGTACAGCCTCATTCCGCAACATGATCACGAACATGCAGGGGACAGAGCCGTCCGTCAGGCGATTGCGCACGTTCTTAATCGAGAAGCTATCGTTAAAAACGTCGGCGACACGCTCAAGCAAGTTCCTCCAATTCCTGTAGGAATCGCATCTGACGATCAGGAGCGGTGGATCAGTGAGATCTCTGATTCGTTCGATGACTACGGCGTAGATACACAACAGACCGACGAAGCAAGCCAAATTCTTCGTGACGCCGACTATGAATTTCTTGGTTGACCAACCAGACTACTTTGGCGTCCATTTCTGACCACCATTTTTGATCTCTTCGGGAAAGTTTCTTGGATCTCTGTATCAGATTTGACGGCTGTAAGCGGGTTTTTGATAGCTCTAATCTGTCTCTTTGAACAATTTCGGCAGTTCGGGACTGAGTACTTGGCGTCATAGATCTCGTCACGATACTGCTGGACGAGCGCTGTCTCATCTAACTTAACTTTTTCAGGAGATTTGTGCGAACTTTCTTTGGAATTCTCATTAGTCTTCTTATAGTTTCCACTTTCTTATAGAGATGTGGGTGTCAGTTACAACCTGCTCAAACGACCCGTCGATGTCAAGTCGCTCGAGTCAGTTCTAGATCGTTCGTCGCTAATCTCCGTGCTCTGGAAGCAAGCGATACGATCCAATAGCGGACTACAAACGGGTCGACGAAGACTCAAGGGAAACATTGATCGAAAGTTCCCTGATTCTGTTGCCTCTGCTGCTAAGATGTACACGAGGCGTGAGCATGAGCATATTCAATCTGCCGTAGATCAACTTTCAGAGGTAGCCACCATCGATTGGTGTATCATCTCGGCTGGGTTTGGCGTGCTCAACTCTGAAGACAAGATTCTTTCCTACGAGTGCACGTTCAGCGAGATTGATCAAGTTCGAAAACGAGCAGAGAGATTCGAGTTAAACATAGAAAAAATGACCAACAACGAGTTGGTAGCTGCTGTCAGTCGCGAGAAGAGTATCCCTCAAGACCTCCGGCAAATCTTTGCCGAAGGCGTGTACCTGACTGCACTGTCCTCCTCCTGGCTTATATCCGTTTTTCTGAGTGTTTTGACAAGCTTTTTTGAATCCTTCGTCGCTTTACTTGTCGCGGATTCGATTTCCTTCTTCTCATTATTTTTTAATTTCTCGTCAGCCCATTCCTTCCCTTCAGCCTCGATGCAGTATATTGCTCCATATAGTTTCGTGTCTAGCCTACCGACTCGTCCAATCAAATTGTTAAATTCAAAATCTGTCAGTTCATCCGAGCCACGGTTTGCGCTGACTAAAAATATCTTCTCTGCAGATAGGTTAACTCCTTGCATCAAAGTTGGTGTAGTCACAATAGTATCGAGCGATGCAGAATTGTCGGGAAATCCGGTGTTGGCTCGATAGCAGAACGTTCACTGTGACTCTCGACGTTTCCTCTGATAGTGGTCGGTGATACGGCTTCCCTATTGAGAACTGGATGAGAAACTGCAATTCCTGGCTCGGCAATTACAGATGCGCATTTACCGATGTCGAATACGAAGCAGGAGTATCAGACCCGCTACTGGAAGTAGGGCGGCAAGCAAAATTCCTCCGAGAGTTAGCAATTCCAGAGGGAGAAAAAAGATAAGCATCACTATGAGGTTGCTAATCAAAAGCGCGATTATCAGATTAAGGCGGAAGATGACTGGGTTCCCGTTCACGATCTCGCGTTTTCACCTACTCTCAAATATATGTTTTGTGTGTTGATTACTCGGCCTGTACTTATCGGAGTTTTCACGGAATCTTCTGAACCAACAAGCAATACTATCAACTGCTACCGCGAGTCCTCCTGCTCGATGAGCCGTCACTCGGACTTGCTCCGAAGCTTATCCCGGAACTATTCGCCAAGATCCGAGAGATCAACGAGAAAGGCATCTCAGTCGTTCTCGTCGAGCAACGAGCGAAGGAAGCGTTAGAACTGGCCGATTCGGGATGTCTCATCGAGGACGGAACGATCGTTCACCGTGGGAAAGCGTCAGAGATGGCTTCGAATGACGAAGTGATTGAAAAATACCTGGGAGGTGCTTGAAATGGCGATCGCGATCGATCAAATTGTGTTTATCGTCAGTAACGGATTGATATTCGGAAGCATTCTCGCGCTAGTTGCCGTCGGTCTCTCGTTGATCTTCGGTACCCTTGACGTCCCGAACTTTGCGCAGGGAGAGTTCGCTAGCGTATCTGGGTTCGTGGTCGTCGGATTGATTGGGATCGGTATCGGATTAGTCCCGAGCATCATTGCCGGAATCGTATTTGCGTTTATCGCGGGTATCACGGTCGAAAAACTGGTAATCGGGAAGTTCTCTTCGTCCCGTTCCCCCTGTTCTTCCGAACTGATATATGTCGACTTCATCGTGGTGATTCCCTCTAATCAGAAGGAGATAATAAAGGATTGGAACCGTACATCTCGTGGGAATTTATTTTCGTTCAGTTCATGAATGCGAATCCGTTTTTCACTCATTTTATTCTACAGCTATATCGGCTCTACCTCGAGATTATCCGGCCATTAGGATTCTCGCCTCGAATTGATTTTCGTCTATTCTGTCGATAATACGGTCGAACCTTCCTACCGAATTTACGGCCATTTCCGATTTTGAAACGGTACAGAACCGGCGAAACTCTTATCTGCAAAACACTCACCAGATATCTTATAAGAAGTCGAAGATCGACCCCCAAATAGCCCTGATTTTCCGGGCTTACGGGAGTGATAATAAACCGTTGTGAGACCGTCTTCTCGACGATCAAGCGCACGCTCGGCGACGCCGTCCGTGCGCGATCCTGAGAGCAGTACGTCGAGTCGCTCACCTCGAGCGCCGAGTAGCTAATCCGGTCTGCTATCGACGGGCGGACCCTCGGTCGTGCGCGTACGCCGTTTCCTCGGGTGGCCCGCTTGGTCGAATTGGACAAATTCTCCCGTCTCGAGTCTTATTGCGACGCTCCTCGCGTCGCCCGCAGCGTTGCTCGCTCCGCTCGCGGCGCTGCGGGCACCGCTGCGGACGTCTCACGGGCGAGTCTCGGCGGGCCCTTCCGAGTGCTACGGCGTACATACTCCGCCCACCTCCCTCCAGTCTTCTCCGACGCGCCTTCAGTCGGCCACCTCGAGCCGCCGGGCTGTGGCGTGTCACCTGGCGGCGCCACGCCAGTCCGGGCAGGCGCTCCGGTGACCTTGGTTCAGGCGCGCGGAGATTTCCCGCAAACCCCACGAGTTCTTTGATCGGACTCGGATTCGGATACTGGACAGTGACAAACTACGTAACTACTGGAACGTTTTCACTCGGTTTAGCACTGCTAGCTTCGTTCTTCGGATTGGCAGGAATATTCATGGCTTTCACGTCGATTATCCTCCATTCATTCAAAAGACATTTTTCTGTAGTTAAATAACTGATATTATAGTTAGTTCCCAAACATGGGTTATTAATCTGCTATAACCTGTTTAAAGTATTGTTCTGTCTGTAATGCAATTTTGTCCCAATTATACTTTTGCGCTCGTTGAACTGGGTTTACTTGCGGGCGTTCTCCCTCTAGTGCTCTTATAAGTGCGTTCGCGACAGCGTCCGTCGTTGCTTCTACGACAAATCCCGCATCGTCAACGACTTCACTTCCAGCAGAGTAAGGATGATCAACTGTGATAAATAGGCCCTTCGCAGTAGTATCACTCAGTAAGAACGGGGAAACAATTGCTCCAGGTGAGGAAATCTCTCAAACGTTGAGATTTGCCAATTATTCCCCAACTGCCATCGATCGTGCTTATGTTACTTTTAACTCACCTAATGGCTGGGAATCCGAACCTGCTACGGCAACTTTCAACAATATCGCAGCAGGCCCAGCGGTTTTGGGTGCATCTGATTCACAAAACGTCGCTGAAACAGACTGGATTGTTCGCCCCCCAATAGATGCAATGTCCAAGAAACGTGAACTCGGAGTCACCGTAGAATACGGAGATAGTATCTCTATCGAAGAGCAATTTACTATAAACGTAGAATGATTTCTGTAGGAGCGTTGTTCTATGAAATTTACTGAGCCCATAGAGCGTCAATCAACAAACAGAGATTGAGTGAGATCACGTATCAATAGGCACCGAACTGTGAGATTGATCAATCCTTGTGAACCTATCTTTGCCAATTTATACTGAATGCCATTGAGCAAAGATTGAACTGGTTCTTGGTGATTGAGAGCCTTCTTGATGAATTTTGATGTTGACACTTCTTCTTCAAAATCCTGTAATGTAAGACCTGATTCTGGGTAAGTGAAGCGCTTCGGGCCGACAGTGTAATGAAAATGATTTGCCAGGTTTGATGCCTTGGTAACAACGACGTTCGGGGAAAACAGTCCAGTAGAATACCCATACTCGCGTGCTAGCTGCGACCAAATGCTTCTATCTTCGTTCAATTTAGCTTCATGCTCGAACAATTTGTGTTCTTCTACGTGATGCCCCGAAAAAATACTTGCATGACTTGCAATGCTATGGATCCCTGGTGCCCGAGCTTGTGTATATTTAGTCGCGTTTTCCGCAAAGGAAGTCAAATTGGGCGTCGTCTTGACGGGATGATTATGGAGCTTTGTTCTGGGAAGAATCCCTGGAACGCCATCCGGTCACGAAGTACTCCGATTCCGATCGCTATCAATGTCGATGCAGAGAGTGCAGCCAAGACGTATCCCAACAGCCGAGACTCGTACGTTCCAATTTCGACTAGAAACTGATAGCCAGTACCGAAAAATATCCCCTCGAGAAGGAACGATCCGCCAATCGTTCGTTGCGCGTTTATAACGTTCTCAGAGACAAAGCTGAAGCAGATTTTCAGTATGCCACTCACAAGCAACGAGCCGAGAGTGATTAGACCGAAAAACCCAATAATATGTCCTCGACTCGCCCATACGAATACACATCCTACTAGTACCTGGATGGTTCCCAGGCCACCGAATAGTAGTCTGTTTTTCATGTCTGTGAGGACAAGTAGTAATAAGTTAATTCTTTGGAGACGAAGATCTAAATTGTGTTGACCATCTGACCTGCAGTACACCGATAGTATAAATCACCACTCGTATAGATCGCTTCGAGTTAGTCGAAACTGTTTTACGAGATTTTTTGAAACGCGTATAAAGCATGGAGATACACGCCAATGGCCCGAGGTGAACGGTGATACTACAATCGAAATACTCGAAGTGCTCAAACAGCCCGATAGGACTCCATAACAACGGTGGTCGAAAAGTTTGGTTTGCTCCAAGCATCACATTTCGCCACGTAGAAACGGTAAGTGACTGAAGATATATGAACAAGCGGCTCTGTTGAAATCCTTGAGAAGATACACGCTTGGCCAGTAGTATGACCGAATGCAAACTCTGCCGAAGTTACGACTGCTCCGGTTTGTCGAGGAAGCATTTCAGTTAGCCCAACGTGCTGTTGCTCAATATTCCTCGAAATTCTCGAAACAACGCTATACGCTCCATCAGCACATCGTTCTCCTCTGTCTCAAGGTTCGGAAGAACACAACGTATCGTACACAACAGTATCCCATTCGATTTCTTGATGCGGACAAAGGTCGATTCCCACGCCTCGAAGTACAAGTTTGAGGAGTCACAGGCTCCTCGTCTCACTGACGGCGACGACTGGTTCCACTACATCGCTGATCGAGCGGCGAAGCTCAACTGTTATGGTGAGGAGTTTGCTGAGATGCGTGAGCGACTCGGCGGAATTGAGCCGGCGACGGATATGGAGACTCGGCGTGAACTACAAGCCGAAGTCGATGCAGCTGTGTTCCACGCATATGGGCTGGATGAGGAGGAAATGCAGTTCGTTCTTGATGACTTTCATCGGGTGTCGAATCCTCGAATTATGACAGAAGCGTACTTCGAAAAGGTTGCTGAAAAATACGCTCATCTTAGGGATGTAGGGCCGATGGAATAACTACTGAATTAGCGCTACGCCTGGTTTCCGTTCATCAGTGGGTCCAGCTTTACTGATGAATACTGTCCAGCGCTCGCCGGGTCATCGCTCCATCGACATTCAGAAGGAGATACTACCGGCAATATTTGACTCTAATTCCAACTGAGCCAGAATATTAATGGGGCCAACTATATATATGCCATAACTTATGAGTGACTTATATGGATGCAACCATGGTGAAAGTGAAATATGTAACTAGAATTGGTTACATCTACTTAAAGAAGTAACTAATAAAAGTTGCGGAAGATTTAAGTAACTGGGGCACGTATAAGTAAGTATAGGTATTTTGACACAACGGATTGATTACTCTATGCGGTTTAGATAAATTGCAGGGAAACGCACCCCAACAATAAGCAAAAGTACAACTTATTATTGGGGACGCAACTACTTAAATCTTTGGGTAGTTTGCTACTTGCATCCATCCGTATACCTATGGATTAAAATGCAAGACGACAACAATAGAGAGTTTAATATTGCCGGTAGCATTGCTTTTACAATTATATACTTTGCGCTTGTATGGACTACCTTCCCAATATGTGCATCTACCTGGACAGCATTTTGTCCGATAGATGTGTGAAGATAGTAACCTCTCCCATTTTCTTCAACAATAAATTGGACGCGTTCGCCAGTCTGTTCTGCTAATCCCTCCAATTTCGATATGATCAAATCATACTCCGGTTTTCTCATCCTAGCATAACCACCTTTATTCAAAAATTCCAATCCAATGTGGTACTTCCCGTCCTCATAGACGAGGTATCCATTGTTCGTGAGAGTTTTCACATATCCATGAACAGTACTTTGTGCTAAGTCCATCTCTTTTGCAAGAGATTCAATCGACATACCGTTTTGCTGCTGGATAATGTCAATCAGTTCAAAAGCAGTCTTGAGAGTTTTGAGTTGACGGCCGGAAGACGTATTATTGACCATATTATATAATCACAATAGGGGTATATACATATCCCAGAACTGGCGGTTGCGATCCCCTTTGTCTTCGGGGAGGAACTCTTCTGCGCGCTGTGTATTCGCCGGATTTGTGTCAATGATAGATATTAGAAGTGATTACCCACTTTAGGATCGAAAGCTGACCGAGAACAGTATCAATCGCTGTTATTAACTCGTCGAGAAGTCAAAGAACCGATTACTGAGAGGTGATTGCAACTGTCCCCAGCACTCTTCGGCTGGATTAAGCTCCAACGAATACTCAGGTAACGTCGCAAAGGCGAGATTGTCACGGGCCGCCAGGTCGGTGACGGTTGAAGTCCGAAAATATGGCGCTCTATCCAGTACAATGGTCAATTCGTTCTCAAATACATAGAATAATTTATGAACGAAGCGATTACGTGCTCGACAGCCACGTACTCTTTAAATCGGGATGAAAGTAATTACCGTTTTCGGTGATCGTGACCAACAGATACGCCCGGTCGCGTTTGCCAAACAATTTGATAGATCACCGCATGCCGCACGGAAACCAGCGGCACGCGGCTCAACTTAAACAGTTTTCGGGCAGTCGACTTGTACATATAGTCGAATTGGTCCACTGAGGCCAACGAATCGCGTTTCAGTGTCGAGATCTACAATATCTCCAGCATCAAGATTCTCTTGTGCTCGGCCTGTTTCGTCGTGGGTGGTAACAGAGTAAAGTTGGTCGAAGAAGAGTTCAGCAGTCTCGGACGTACATGATTTATCAACCGGGAAATGGAAGTTCTCCGTCGCAACTAGTGTTGGGGAAATAGTATTGGATGTCTTGATTTGTACTCGTCGTTGCTCAATAGAATCGTACACCTTGAGCCCAGCAGGATTTGTCGTCCCTTCAAATTCAATACTCATACTACCTCTTCACTATCTATCAATTGCGTGCAAAGTACAAAAAACAACCGCTGGTGTCTGACGCTACTCCGCGATCAGCGATCGAAACGCGATCGGCGAGAACCGCGGTTCGACTGTACTCGGGCGACGACCCGACCCCGTCGACTCGAGCCCAACCCGCTCTAAAACCCCGATATCGGCCAGTTCATACAGGAAACACGGAGATATTTCAAACCGATTTTAGCTGGCTTGGTGGTAGCAGTATTGATGGGTCCAATACGGACTGAGTTACTCAAATACGGGATTTCTCAGATACCACTGCTCGTATTTGGAGGCATCATCGGAACCGTGAGTTACGTCATTATCATCTATCTCCTCGGAACCAATCAAACTGATTATGAAATATATCGTGAGCTGAGAGGAGGTAACGAACAAGAGTGATCACTGGTAGTGTTCAGATAACTAATTCCATGCGAAGCTGAACGATCTGATCCAGTCGTCGGCAGTTTCTGCTTCGGCGCTGCTGAAACAGTTTGAGAAACAGATGGTTCTTCGTTTTATCTCTCGAAATACACGTTCAATAGCATTCTAATTTCCATATTTCTCTTATCTGAAATCTAAGCCGTGATGCTGACACGCATCTTGTAACGAGTGCGATTCATCAATGAGGAATAGTCCTCGAAACTGATTCGCTCGATACGGACTCCGGTTTCGACACAAGACCTACGATAGTCGAAACGCTGTCAAAAACATATTCTATAAGATAGTAAGTGATATATGACAACTTTATTATTTTCAAGAATCGAAAAATCAGCGGCCGCGGACATCAACTGTGAAAATATAAACCATCACATAACCAAGTGGACAGAACACCGTCCGACGAACGACGTACCTGAGCGGGAGAACGATCACACGCGGGAAGTGTCCTCGGTATGTATATCTTTCCAACAAATTGAAATAATTACGGCACCACGAACACCACGACAACCACTAGTTCAGAAATAGCCGCTACGTTTAATCCGCGGGAATAGGTCGACTCTCCGGGGAACGTCCACGACGGAGAAAAAAGCAACTGGTTTCCGCAGAAGACCAAGACTCGGTGATGTAAATTGTGGCCCGTGTAGAAGGAACTAACGAGGAAGAAACCGTCTTCCCCGGTACAAATCGTACGAAGCGAACCAGTTGCGGGTACTATATGCTTCCGGAACGCAGACCTTGCGAGGGGATTCTTCGATGAATGTGTTCGAAAAAGTGTAGAACGTTGAGGGTGAAGAGCAGCCTCAAGCTTTCATCTGGCTTGAGCCCGCTGATGAGTTGGAAGTGTTGGTTTGATAGTGGTTCGCTGGAGAGACTGTTGTAACATGACTACACCAACCGAGACAATTACCATCGAAAACGTGGTTGGGTCAACGGGTATTGATCAAGAACTCGATCTCGAACAGTTAGGTGAGGATCTTACTGGAGTCAAATACGATCCTGAACAATTTCCTGGACTAGTGTATCGGACGCAAAATCCAAACGCTACTGCACTCATTTTCCGGTCCGGGAAAATCGTCTGTACTGGTGCAAATAGCGAAGAAGAAGTCCGAGAATCACTTTCCATTGTCTCCGAGACTCTGCGAGAGCTCGGCATCGAAGTCACTGAGACACCTACCATCGAAATTCAAAACATCGTCGCAAGCGTCGACTTCGGCACCCGGTTTAATCTTAACGCGACCGCCATGAGCGAAAGCGATTCGATCCTTTCGACGACTGAATCGAACTCGTCAGATTCACCTACGAAGACGCTCCTGAACTCTTTCGTCTCGTGAGTGAGAACGTCATTGGACCGGGAATTGGCCACATTCTCGTCACTGTCTCGATCAGCAATCGTCTCTTGGATTAGACTCGCTCGATCCCGAACGATTGAGTGCCACGTGTCTGTAGAGGCACCAGGCTCACAGGTAACACGATAAGACGATCCGTCGAATGCAAGCAGACCGTATGCTAGTGACAACTCGAGCACTCGCTGCGTGTCCGAAATCGAAAGTTCGCGGTCAATCTGTTCGGCAGTGAACGAGTCGGTTCCATAGCGATCGTACGCCGCAAGGTACAAATCAGTACACGTCTCGAACTGCGGAAGTCGGTTCACTGAGACCATGCTTCCGTTTTGGATTCTCCGCTCGGTTATAAAAATGTTTGTTAACGAGTGACTGGGTCCGTGACTTCCGCGTAGCGCATCTATTTACAGACTATGATATGTTAAGGATAGTCGAATAGATCCTCGAGTTCGATGCTCGAGATGTTCTCGCCGACGGAGATGACTGGTTCCATTATATCGCTAAACGAGCTGCCCGATTGAACTGTTACGGGGAAGAATTCAAAGAAATGCGTGAGCGACTCGGCGGAATCGAGGCAGCAGTAGAAGATCAAGAACGTAGAGAATTACAGGCTGAAATTGACGCTGCCGCATTCCACGCGTATGGTCTGGAACGTCGTGACGTGAAGTTTGTCCTCGACGACTTCCATCGCGTTGAGAATCCGAAGCTGATGGACGAGATGTACTTCGATCTGGTCTTGGAGAAATATGATTTGCTGGATCAGAAGGGGCCCCTACCGTAGCTCCCGAATCACTGTCCGACAACCCCCCAGCATACGAGCTTCGCTTGTACATCACTCTCTCCCATCAGTTTCGTCTGGTATTCAGTAGAGGCTTCGACGTTCTCTTCCAAGAACTCCTCAAGCTGACTGAGGAACTCCCCGGTTGGCCACTCTGGAAAAGAGTCGTACTGCTCGTTCTGGCGAAATATCTCCCGTAGAATTCGGTCTTCATCTGTGTTCGCCAGCTGACACGCGGTCGAATTCCCTTGCCAATAGAAAACAGCCTCAACCGGAAATGTCGTGAGGGTTAAGTTTTTAATACATGTCTGAGAAATTATTTAGCATGGATAGTATTAGAGGGAAAAATGGATCCCGTCTAATCTCGATTGGCGGAGTGGCGTTGGTTGCGCAACTGGTCATCTTCCAGAATAGTCTGGGGGTTGTGGAAGACCCGGGCGTCACTGGCATTACTGAAGACGTTTTGAGTGCTGGTCTATTACTCGTTGCCACAGTCTGTCTCGCCGTTGGAGTCTTTCTCCGCCTACGGGATTGACTGCTACTCAAAGCAAAAATGGAAAATCACTCGGAGATCAACCGGAGTGCGCTCACGCGACAAAACCCTCGAGAAAAGGTCTGGGCGCTCGAAACGATGGACGAACTCGCCAGCGAAAGTGAACTCACCGAATGCGATGTTCGGGAAGTCGCCAATAACATAAACGAACGAGGTCTCGAGCGTTTCGAAGGAGGATCCGAGTAATCGAGACGGCGCGTATTTCGTACGCTATAGAAACAGCGCCGGCACGGTATTCCGAAAGATGTTGAGCGAGATGTACCTCGACTCGCCCGTCGAGTGCCTCACACACAGCCTCAAATCCTGAATCATCCGAGGTCAGTTTCCCTTTGCTCAGGAGAATTACCCGGCCCTATTCGATTTGTTGGATTTCACCCTCAGGTGTTTTGTTTGCCCGAAATTGTTCGAACTCAGGAAGGACAACCATCAGGGCACCAGCAGCATCTAGGCCTAAGCCTACGGTAGCAAGCGTTTCTATCCCGACCATTTAGTGAGGATGGTCGTTGTCCGAAGTTCGTTTTACCGGAACTGATCCAAATTATTGGCGGGTCCTTGAGGAGCCTGCTACGAGTTTCCATACGGATTTTATAACTGCCCTCGAAACACCGCGAGTATGTATATCGCTTCGTTGACGGAGCCTGGAAATCGACACCATAATCGGACAAATCATCTGGTGTTCGTCTTGCTAACCGCCGAGTCACACGGACTAACGCGAATTCATCCGGAACCTTATACCTGCGAGTGCGGTGAAACGTTGACTGCCGAAGTACTCGATTGAGTCAAGTATTCACCGTTTTGCTCTAGTTTTGTTGATCGTAGAGACATAGCAGAACAAGGTGGTGATGAAGTGTGTAGGTTGTTTCCAGCACTTTGAGGAATACTGTGAGACTGCTCGCTGGGTAAGGTAAAATACTCGCTCGACAAACTGGAGTAACTGCGACTTTAGGAGTCTGTTTTCGACCAAATTACCGGCCGAACCTATAACTCTCTGAGGGTTTCAACAGCGCCTGTCAAGTATCACTTGAGATTCTAATCAAGGAAACGCCTGACCAAGTAGATGAACTTGATGGGAGATCATCCCCAAATGTGAGAAGTTATTTATTCCTTTTCGAGATCAGTGGCATCGAGATCACCATCAAGATACTTTTTCCCTGTCTCTGTTATTCGATAGAGACCTTGACCTAGATTCTCGACGAGTCCATACACAGCAAGTTTTCGAAGTCGTTCACCAACGTATTTCCTGTGTCGATCAATATTCTTTGCACGAACATGCCGTCGAAACGGGGGAAATGATGGCCCGATTACTCAATCGAGGATTTTCGCTTCGAGGTGCACTCGAGATCACCAGAGAGAATTCGACACTCGGCGACGAATATCTTATCGTTGGCGATGGGTCAGTAGACATCGCACAAACCGAAGGTGGTGCTCCATCAGTCATCTCGCTCGAGAAGTACGAGGATTCTGAGTTTGGATTCGCACTACAGTCGTACTCGACGAAGGAGTTTAAACTCGGCTCAGTGACTGCATCATTACTCGAATCTGTGCAAGATCGTCATCTGAGTCCGGGAAAAATGCCTACATCTCGAGTTGAAAAACAACCGCTAAAAGAATACCTCACATGGACCGAGTTGCCCGTTTTAATCGATGGTAAGTTGGAATGGAACGATGGCATTGGCCCATTGCCAATAAATTGAGGTATATGTAGATTAAGTATCAAGTACCCAATCAATTTCAACTAGTTAGTTTGTAATGAAGAATTAGGTAACCGGTCTACAAAACCCTCGCCGACACGAACCATCCTTATTTACTATCGTATGATTGTAATAGGAGTCTCTATCAACTCCTGGCATGGATCACTACTAGCTCTATTTGCTCGATTGATGAAGAATTTCTGGTATACACTTGTGACCTCGGTGGTTATTGTCTGATTTTATAATATATGTCTGCCAGATAGAACGCTATTTCTTCGCAACTCCATTTCGGCCCTAACGAAATCCAATGATCTGAAATGCCGGGTAATTATTTCGCTCTCAAATACCGGTATAACTGTAATATTAACCATGGACATCACACCACGACTATTTCAGCAATACCAAAACAGAAGCCGCACCGACGCATGTTGGGTATTTTCACAAGCGAATAAACATAATCTAGGATACATTTTGTATTTCAAACATACGCTGATTTCTTCTTTAACTCATGAAAGAAATAGTCCGAGTTCAATTGGGTAGCCATTGACCGTACTAATCCTTAACTACTTGAATAGCCACATAAATCTATGCCATATTTGACCGTTACGAATGAGTGTATTTTGACTTATTCTTACAGATATTAATATGCGGGCATCACTCACAATCCGGATAGCATGAAATATTCCTGTAAATAGAGATCTGGTCTGAAATAACCCCACAGACGGTCTGATGAAGAGACTAGCCTGACCATTTTCCTTACCGAAACACCCCATCAAGCCGCTCTAATTATGACAGTACTATCGTCTATCTAATTCAGGCCCGAATCAATATGTCCGCTCATTCTATCTCCGCCACAATAATGTACGAAAATTATTAAACTTCTAATATCTTGGAGGTCACACACCGTGTCCTTGAAGTTGCTCGTCTCGCGAGAGATCCCCGTTGGCTTTACCTTTCATTCCCTCCCCGATCCCACTGGCAAGTGCAGCCAGGGTTTCGGGGTCATCCCAATGATTGACTGCGTCAACGATAGAGTTGGCCATTGCCTCGGGATTTTCGGCTCCGAAGATCCCACTCCCCGACAAAGTGGTTATACTGTGGACTGTACCATTCTTTGCCAGAGGTCGAACTGAGTATTTCCAGCATTGGCTGATCCCACAGGTAGTTTAGGGAGAGCAGAGTATATATAACTTTGCAAACTATCTGTATATAAATAAATAAATAAAATCATATACTTTCATCTAATGTTTGAAGGGGAGACTTTATCAGCTATAGCCTCCAGGGGAATTATATTACAATATATAAAACTATAATACATTCTCTATTTTCTCCTTGAATTCTGATGATGAACACTCGTAAATTGTGTTTCCTTCATCGTCTCTACGCCGTCCAATAGTAAATAGAGGTTTTCCGTCTACTCGTACATGCCAATCTTCTGGATATCGAGGGTTGACCCCAACGAATTTAAGATCAATGTTAAATTCATCTTCAAGAGGTTCAACAACAGTATGTGTATAAACATTGTCTTCAAATCGTGGCGGAAGTACTCAGACAACCGAATTGCGGTCGAAACCGCCATTAAGAGATTCGGGAAATTAGATATCTTTGTCGGGAACGCAGGAATCTCTGACAATCACATTGAACTTGTAGATATCCCTACAGAGGATTTAGATGAGGCCTTCTCGGAGATATTCGAAGTGAATGTTCTCGGATACTTATCAGGGGCCAAGGCAGCACTACCAGAGTTACAGGAATCCAACGGTAAAATGGTTTTCACAGCCTCGCATGCTAGTTTTAATCCAGGATGTGGTGGGATTCTTTACACAGCTTCAAAACACGCAGTCGCCGGTATCGTCCGACAACTTGCCTACGAACTCGCCCCCGAAATCCGGGTTAACGGTGTGGCTCCAGGGTTTGCTCCAACCCAGTTGCAGGGAATTTCCGAGCTTGGTGGAGAAACCAACTTGGTCTTCGAACGCTCGGCACACTTACTGGATATCGAACCTTCTCTCGAAGATTATGTTGCGCGAGAGGCCAGGCCCCGCTGKGWKMGTTCGTCGAGAGCGTACGAGCCGCTGCAACCAGTTGTTGTCTGTACTGACCTAACGTTTAATTCTACTACTCTCATAAAATTTATAACGATTCAATCGTCGAATGTAAGTATAATAAACGGGGGACGGATCGAGGTTCCAGTGGTAAGCGGTCTTCGTTCGTACGATTTCTCCTCCGTATCACCCCAACATTTCTCGTTCGACGATGGGTCGGAGATCCCGAACGAAGGCGGCAGTCGTTCGAATCTCGAGTGGATTCTCTCGAGGCCGATCTCGAGACGCAGGCAGCGATCCTCGACGGGCAACACTACCTAACGACACCCGAGCGCAAGCAGTTGGACGCGACTGTTCAGCGACTCTCCGAGACGTACACGGATATCTACTCTACGAACTGGCCGTTTCGCTATTCGGAAAAGGACCTCGATAGATTGTCCGAAATACGAGAAACAGTACAGTCAATTTCGAAACGAGTGCGGAGTTACAACGCCGAGTTCGTCGAGCAGGAACTCGAGCGGTACGCACATCTCGTTACGGATGTCGAGAGCGTGGGATCTATCGCCAGTGGTGAGGGACATGCTCTCCACACAATTGAAGAAATGACTTCAATATAGTCTTTTTCCTCTAGTTTCTATTGAAACATTCCGTTTTAGTTTCCAAATAAAGCATGACTGTCGTATAAAACTGAATAAATCTATGGGTGTATATTCAATAATTCGACATATTTCGGACGCGGAAACAGTTTCACGTCTCAGTAGATCGTTGCAGCGCGCGAACAAACGTTCGCGGTCGGAGGATCATCGCAGACCTCGCGACGGCGTTGTTTACGAAAAATTCGAGGCGAAAGCCTCGCGCTTCAGCGCGGGGAGGATGTCAAGAGTATTCGCTCGGATTGTGACCCCCATAATATTATATATTCACTTGTGTCCGCTCGAAAATTTTTCTCAGTATTGTGCTTTCTCGACGTAACGTGGTGTGCGATTCATAACTCGATCCGCGATAGCACTGCGTGGGTATTTTCCACCAACGAAACACACGCCCACTACAGACGCGAACTTATCATCGGTTCAATTCCGCTTCGAGCTTTTGGACACAAATTTCGAACTGCCGCGACGGCGGTTCCTACGAGCGACTTCGCCATCCTGTTCTGGGAGCAAGCCCGCAATAAAGACAAGATCAGAACTCCCAGTTTTCTTTCCGAACGCACCAACGAACTCTGTTCCGTCCCGTTGCTTCCGGCTGGTTTCACTGACACGAACAGGACCAGACTCGACTCTCTGATTGTGTCTCATAGTAGGGTTTATAGATCTCTCAACCAAAATAATTGGGGTGTTTCTGATAGTGTGAGGTATATAGCCGTATACAGAGTTTTAGATCCAATATAGTGGTTTCTACCGGAAGGATTAATTGAGATATTGCTCAATCAATTATCGATGGCACAAGCGACGGAACGACTTCAACGATATCTGGAAGACGAACTCGGAGCGTGTCGCAGCGAAGATGTCGAAGAACGGCTCAACGAACTCAGCATACTGTGATACTGTGATTGTTTGCCCGACTGAAACATTCATGGTCACAGGACCAGTGTATTTGGTTTCCGTATCTGCATTAGAGTAGTCGACTGATTCGTTATCTAAATCGACGGCAAGGTCTCCCATCCTCGTGGTAGGATTTATATTGCCTAATTCAGCTAAAGTTGTACTATCAGCCGTGTCCACCCAATCTATGCTGATATCTGTATCTGTGGGTAATAGGATATTTGGGTTTTCTGAATATGTGTCTATTTCACTACCATCACTCTCATCTATAAACTGTATTTCTTCGTCACTAGAAAGCTCAGTACCGGTGAATTCTACAGCGACTTCTGCCTGCGATGTAGGTGCATCTAGACTATAAATAGGTCTAGCTGAATCATCTGGTACATTAAATTCAGAATCGGAGTCATAGTCATCATGTGCTCCCAATTGAACAAAGTAATCATCATCACCTTCTGAAAGAGAAATATCTGGCTGTTCTCCATCCGCATAATCTATTGTGACTACACCGTCTTCTTCGACTTCTTCTATACTATCATTTTGCGCTGCTACTCCACTAACACCGACTCCTACAACAAGAGACGATATCATCTGTACGGGTAACGCGGACGAATGAAGGGACATGGGAAGTATCTGTGATCGATCCAGATAATTATCCAAGATAGAGGAGCAAAACATAATGATGCAGGGACATTAGCGTGGACAATACACTAATTATTGCCAGATTCTAATCTCTTCCGCATTTTATGGATCATTAGGTGGGAAAAATATAATGAGAGAGAACTCACAGCAAGTATCAAGATTGTTCCCAGAATAATACGTACTCCATAGATGCGGTTTTCGAATAATATGGGAAATATTATGGAAAAATATCCGAGTGCTATAATTTCCGTTGTGAGAAATCCAAGTGGCCAGTAAGTAAAGTGGCTGAGGGTGCGCTTTTCCCATGTTCTTATATCATCTTTAGAACTCGCTCCGCTCGGAAGTAGAAGTGGTATAGATACCTGTAATAGATGTCTGTATTGGCCGAAGTATGTGGATTACGTAGAATACACCGTTCTTTCTTGTATCAGTATTATAGATATCTGTTCTATATATCTGTACGTGATTTCTGTACTATAGCAGGTATTGGCGATTTCCCTAATGACTGTCTCAGATATCTACTATTGGTTCCTGTAACGAATCTCTGTAAACCATGTCTGTTCTAAATGCCTGTAACGAGTATTGGGGTCAGATAAACAAGATGAGCACCTTGGAAATAAGCCTCGAGGAAGTTGACAATGGCTGTGTTTTAACCAGGATAGCAGACATCTATTACAGAAGTCTGTTACATATGTTTGTGTGATGGAGGGCATGGATTATCTCGAAAATTGGAGCGAGATTCATCAGCATTCTGCCAACGCAACGTTCTGAAATCAACAACGTACGTAAGAGCGCAAGAAAACATCTCTATCCACCTCTCTCGACCTGAATGTCTTCGCTCTTGAGTCCGATAGAATCGACACTCACGAAAGCAGGGTACTGAATTCACGAGGAGTGATACCATAGAGATTTTGATCCCCACTTCGGTTCGTCACGTTTTATGGACGTTTAGGGAGGCCAAGTCAGATTTTCCCTCAGTACGATGTGTTAATCATGAAGAATTCTACATTCCCGCGGCGAGCCATTGAGCCAATTATCTTGGTATACTACACTCTCGTAAGCGATCTCTCGAAGATTCACATACTGTGAATGATTCGAGAGCCACTTTTGATCCGTAGCGGTACTATGAGCGCTATTATAAGACTAATAATTGCATCTAGGTTTACTCAGGTATTGTGAATTATTCTATGGAAATAGTGAGAGTAAACCTCTGTAGTAACGATCTCTGAATCGTTAATCTTCGGATTAGCGGTGGTTTGAGCCCAAAATCGGCGGATTTTGACGATTCACGATGCCGCACATAATTAACATATGTTATAGTTCAGGAATAAACATGGATGCATTTCCCAGAGGGACGTAATATACTGGTGCAGATAGTATTCGATGAATAGATATCAGTATCGACCCACTTGTCACTGTGCCGTAATTAATTATTCTCGAGTAGAGAACGATTCCGACTCAGAATTACTGGAAATAAGAGAGTTCGTTGCGCAGGGATTAGATCGCCAGCAATAGTAAGACCACAATAATAATACGGTTGTTATTAGATTAGACAACTTTCCAATGAGTAGAGTTAGTATATTTCTCCACTACATAGCGACCTAGTATGGGTATTTCGATAGTCGTCAATTGAGTCATAAAGTTTCAAACTCAAATATAGAAATTATTCTTATATATCCCAATTATTCATATTTTATAATTATATTCTTGGTGGTCGAAGACGACAGCGTCGATCACGATCGGAGTGATGTCGGAACGAAATGGCACCGAAACACAAATGTATTGACCGCATCCGTTCTGAAAACGAACGTATGACTCGAGTTGGACGGAAACGACCGAGCTCCGATCGAGTCTCTGAGAGCGAGACACACGCAGTTCAGTTCAGTTCGAGTACCAAGGATGTTATAGCTGCTGAAGATGCGCTTGAGTCTACGTTACAGAACATCGAGATACCGGAATCGATTCTCAGGAGAAATCCGACTGTTGATCCAATTAAGCAGAATACACTTTACCGGAACATCAAACAGAACCCAGAAATCTGGATAATCGGTGCTAATCGCCACGAGTATTCGTATGATAAATTCAAAAGCGTAACAAAGCAACTAAATTCGATATTCAAATTCGTCAATGATGAAGATGTCGGGATACAGACAAAGAACAAAGAGACAGACAATTGGGCGATTGGGCCTGTAATATATGGAGGAAATGAATGGTTGAATGGGAATAGTTACAATGCAATTATTAATGGTCGTCAAAATTTTTATGAAGACGAAGATATAGATACCGCGATCAAGAAATCACTTGAAACAGTGAAGACAGATATTCGCTTTGTCCTCGTGAAATATTATGGCATTCTGACGACGCTTCTCGAGCACATCGATACAGAGGTACCTGACTGGATGTCTCGATCTTGAACCGGGACTACTCTCTCAATTCGATCTATTGTTCGTGATGACTGATTCACCAGAAGAAAAGCAGGACGAGAAGGTTGCAGAACACATATTGCAGACAAATTATGCCGGACAGTTAAGTGCACAACAGGGCAATATGGAATCGATAGATGTGTCGCAAGAGGTGGTAGAAGACCAATTAGAAGAAGTTACTCCTGAGATCAGCCCTAAGTTGTTACGAAAGTATATTGCGTATTCTCGAATAAACTGTCATCCACGGTTTACGGAAGAGGCTCGAGAGAAAATCAAAGAGTTCTATGTCGATATAAGGTCCAAGGTAGACAATGAAGATCAACCAGTTCCAGTGTCTGCTCGGAAATTAGAAGGACTTGTACGCTTAGCAGAGGCAAGTGCTCGTATCCGATTATCGGATCACGTCAGTCTAGAGGATGCAGAGCGAGTCGTCAAACTGGCTCGTTCGTGTTTTAGAGATATAGGTATTGATCCAGAAATAGAAGAAACAGATATTGAGCTTGTTGAATCAGGAACGTCAAATACACATTATGATCGAGTAGAGAACGTGAAGCAGTTGATTTCAAAGATCACACCCTGTCCTAAAAATTTTTGTGGTTTAGTCTGGGTGCAGAGTATTTCAAAACCTATGGCAGATGATATGGCAGTTCCTTTTTAAGTTCCGACGCATATATTATATAAATGGCAGCAAGGTGGTTTTGACTTCCAAGAATCTTCTCGCCTTGTTGTCACAAATCCCTGCATTTCGTAGTAGTGACGGTTTGCGTTTCCCGTCTTGCGATTCAAAGGTTGGTTGACCTTTACTGTCCACACATATCTCCACGGTATTTGACGGATTTATGTCATTGCTGCGCTATCAGGCAAAATCACACACGGTTGTACGTCCAACGTGCTCATAATGGATGGAGTTGGGATCTTCGGTTTGACACCTCATTGCATTCTTTTCCAACTCTTTTGCGAGTGTCTCGAAGTCACTCCCATTTACTTCGATTAAATCAAACTATGTCTAATAATCAAACCACAATTCGCCTTACATCCGAAGAGTTAGATGCTCTACGTAAGGCCACAGCGGAGACTGTCCGATGCGAAGTTTAGAAAACGGGCCGCCGGTCAAGGGCTCGAGAAAATCACTCGGATCGCGCCACTCGGAGTCCACAACTTCGTCAAGCTTTGTAACGATTCGGTCTTGGACGTGTGGATCGAGTCCAGCAAATTGGTCAGCAGCGTGCGGCGTGAATTTCCAAGTCCAGTCCTCGTCACTCCTCATCCTCGCCTCGATCCATCATTTCGATAACGTCCTCTCGAGAAACTAACTCTGCGCTGCCGGAGCGTCGTTCGTACTCGCTCGCGGCGATCTGTTTCCATCCCTCTCGAGAGAATTCGGGATGTTTTATCGCGTCACGAGCCGCATACCGGAGGAATTCGCTCCGGGAGTTGAACCCCTGTTCTTCCCACGTCATATCGATATCCTCGAGGAACGACTTGCTCAAACGGAGATTGATCTGAACCATCTCCGGGCCACCGTCTCCGCCCGCGGTATCAGCATTGGACATATACAGATGCTTTACAGCCGCATATAGAAAAACCCTCTCACGGTCCTCGGCGAGTTGTTACAATTTTCCGGTGGTCTCTCTCGCAATCTCCCAGAAGAATTTTCGTCTGTCCGTCCCGTATACTTGTAGCCTCGGTACTGCGAACAATTGATCAGCACAGCAACGTTCTCATCTTTATAGTATGCTATAGCTTCATAAAAATTACCGTTGAAGTTGAGAGCAGATGTGTTCGTTTTTTCGCCCATATATCTCGGAGCCTCTGAGTCGTACAGATACACATCTAAGTCGCTCCAGTCTCGTTCTGAAAGTTCAAAACCTCCACCCACACCGCCGTTAGCAACGTTTGTAGCGAACAAGTCTCTGTCATCCGTTCGATACAATAGGTATGCAACTATTGTACCGGGGACCAAACTCAGCATGATGAACCAGAATGATATGTTAAAGAAATCACCTAAGCGAGTCCCGAACGGCTCGAACCCAAATACATCGAGCACACCCAAGAAAGCTATCGCAAGAAGTATTGATAGTGGAACTATGCCTATAACCGTTATTTTGACCCAGTAAAGAATTGTTTTGATACCATCCCCTATATACTGTAGATTGGTCTTGTATGGTTTCTCCGTTGACTCATCCTTCGTCTTGTTTGGATTCTCTTTTGAATCGTCCTGTTGGTAAGTCTCATCACTCATGCTCCGAACACCTGTTTACCGCCTGTGATTTTGTCGATGAAATTGAACAGGAGAAGCCCATTGACCTGCCTCATTTGCATCATACGCCCCGGAGAATTCTCCGCTACTATTGAGCTCTATTGACTCAACTTCAAACTCAACATTGTTATTTAATTCAGCTATGCTATCTCGATCGAATGATGTGAGGAGTTCGCGATCGTCTATCGTACCTTCTGAGTTGAGTTGCCCTACAACGAGGTTGGCATCTTTACCTTTGTAATCACTTATCTGTGGTCCATCCGCTTCCTCCAAGTCTAACGGGATATCACCGGTTCCAAACACACCTGCATTTTTCAATCTAGCATCGACTCCCATTCCATCTGGGGTTTCCATCCGAATATTATGTAGTTGAATGTTGGTTTCTGCTTTCTCGAGATCTGCCCGAAGTGAAATCGGTGATCCCTTCCAAACGGATACGTTGTCAGAGACTTTGTATTCGTTGTCCTCACTTACGAGTGAGACCTCCTCTGGTTGAGTATCCCCGTCTATTGTTGTTGCACCTGCCACCCCTGCCATCGGTGCGAGCACCATGAGTATAGCAATTCCTACTACAGCCGCTACTTTAGTCATAATATCTTGACTAACTGCAGGATAGTTATTTCTTTCTCTTTACTCAATTAACATCTTGGGGCAGGTAGTTCGTCATATTGATTTGGCAACTCCAATACGTTCATCGGCGGTCGAGTCGGTTCCGAAGGTGCCTTGAAATACTACCGATTGAATCACCAAAGCCAGTCCTCCAATGGATATCAGCAGTCGTAAATTTCTCACACTCTGGTCGGTGCTCATACCTCCAAAACACATGGAAAAATGATAAATTTTTTGCAGTATCTCTCTGTTCGGTTAGCTCCCTGTACTGAACAATCTCCACCCTGGCAATCAATCAGAATCTCGTGCGACATTCGCGCTATGTATCTTGCACGGAAGCGAGAACATCTATTGCAATTGGTAGAACGTCCAGCGGTAAGTTCGCAGGTATAGTTACCGCTTAGTACAAGAAGTTCAGTTACTGGACCATTCAAAGATAACCTGGAGCAGAAGATAGAACGGCAGAAGATAGATTATTAGCATAGATACGCCGCCGCCAATATCACGAAAGAGTTCGTTTGTAGCTCCAGACATGGTCTCGAGAGCAATTACAGCCAGCAAAAATGTGATGAGAGCGAGAAACCAATCCGTCCTATTCATACATTGGTTTTTAAATTGACAGTATACAAAAGCACCGCTTCGATAAGTCCACATCAGTAGGAACTACAAGACGCTCTCCAGGTTCGAGTTCATCCTCTGACGCTACTATGTGTTCGCTCATGATTAGATATCTAGATCAAATAATTCTGCAGCATTTCCGGAGAGGACTTTCTTGCGACCTTCCTTAGGTACGTTACTCTGCAAATGTTTATCTAGTGCATCTGGGTGGTCAAAATCCCAATGAGGATAATCACTAGCAAAAAGTAGTGATTCTGGACCAACCATGTCTATAATCTGCTCCATATGAACCTGATTATTCGGCTCTCCAATCGGCTGGGTTGCGAAACTAAATTGATCACGAATATATTCTTCGGGACTCTTTTCCAGCAAAGGAACTTCAGCGCGTCGGATAGAACATTCCTTATTCAACCGATACATCATATATGGAACCCATCCAAGTCCAGCCTCAAGCATTATGAAATTAAGGCCAGGGAATTTTTCTGGAGTCCCATTTACTATTAAGCTAGTTAATGTTAACATCTGACTCCAAGAATGTGCCAGAACGTGGGTTGAAAGAAACCGCTCCAGTGATTGATTCTGGCGAGGGAACTCATACATGAACCCGTTAGAGTCAATAGATCAATAGTACAGAGATCCAGTGTCTCGACCTTTATCGTTCCGATATAACAAACGGTCGTGGAAAACATCTTAGAATGGGGAAAACCTGTCAAATAACACCAGTAAACCAAATAAATATAGGTGAATCTGTAGATTAGCGGCTCAAATATCGTTCTAGGAGAGAAGTTGACGGGAGACTCGTTCCTCACCTCAATATGTTTGCCATTTGCAAACGCCATTGAAAAGGGGAATTGTGATATACTCGTTGTGTGCTTGGTGGTGCTGTGAACGACGAGGTCAGCACCCAGTTCGAGCGGGGCCTGGTAGTACGGACTCGCAAAGCCCGTATATGATGAATTCCCCAATCATACAATAATACATTATTTCTCTTCTAACAATTATTTGTCTTTATCTATTGTCGGATCAATCAAGTAGTTAGAAAATGAGTGAGGATCATAATCCAACGGAACCAAGAGAGGACGAAAAAAGGAATTTGGGAGGAGACCTGCCTAACGAAGAAGTGCTTGATGACGCCATAAAAGAACTTAAACAAGTTGAGAATTGGTCGCTATCCCAGATCGACGCCTTAGAAACGAAATCTACCACAATATATTCTTTCTTAGTTGGTGGATCTGGCATCTTCACATCCCTCTTAGCATTAATATCCCTATTGAATTCCTCTGGGCTTGGAATAGCAGATCCAATCTTCTATCAATTTATTGCTAGAAACATATACATCAACATTGGGATTGTATTTTTTATAACATCTATCGGATTCGCGCTTCTTGGAAGCAGTAATCATGTAGTTGCTCACGGTATCCAGGCTCAGAATGTGAAAGAGATACGTGAAAATAATGGATTGACTAAGACGGAGTTGAAAAAAATGCTTTTAACTCTAATCGTTCCTTCGTCGCCGTATGCGAGTTCTTCTGGTGAGTCCTGAATCGAGAGTTCGGTTCGTGTTTGCTCCAGAGAGACATTCACTTCCGTTTCGCTTCCGAGATACGCTGACTCAGTAGCTGGGACATATGTAATAGCGAGTGAGTCGGTAGAGACGTTCTCCATCGCTGGTCGATAGTCGAATTGAATCTCTCCCTCGCTATCCGTGTCAATCGTAATCGTCTGCCCTTCGACGGTAAATTGAATCGTCTCTTTTTCGAGGATTGAACCATCAGCGGTCTCGATTTCACCGGAAACAGAGAGTGGGTCAGTATACGATGCAGTTCCTTGGCTTGATTGAAGGTTTAAATTAGTGTGAACGAATTCGGTTTGGCGGATATCAGCTTGTATCTCTTGTATACTTCTATTTCGTTCAGCAGTTGCGTTCTGTAAGTCAGAAAAATCCCGCTCAACCACAACGGAGAGATTTTCATAGAGGTGAGCTAACTCTCCACTCGAATCTTCGATCTCCGCAGCTAGTACATTTAACTCTCGAGCGAGATTGCGTGCTCGTTCGTCATCGCCCGCCGCAACAGCATCGTCGCCCCAACACGAGATTTATTATTATCATGAGCTATGAAAAGTCAATTTAATCCTGAAAAGATAACAAATACAGGTTCGTTGAATACTCTGGTGAAATGGACGACCTCACCGGATTCCAACGCGACCTCCTGTATGTGATCAACGGTGCCGACCGGCCAAAAACAAATAGTCTACAAGACACGTATCCAGACAGATCCATTTGCCACCGCCGTCGAATCAGTGATCGTCAAACCAAGGAGAAACACGCACATGGTCCTGTGTACAGATGATTCAAATCCATCCAAACTGAAAGCGACAGTTCGATCGGCTCGAGCAAACGGTACTGTGGTAACAGTCCTGTTAACACCGACAGTGCTGTTCGAAGCTGATGGACTCGCTGATGCTGAAAACGCATACGAATCCTACCACTCGTTCGAAAAACTACGGCGTGACCTCAACCAGCTGGATGGCGTTTCAGCACTCGAGGTCGGGCCTGGGGATCGACTAACAGCAGTTCTCGCTGCTGGAGGACAAACAAATGATTGAACAGCCACTTCCAAAGCGAACATCTACTGACTCGTTGCCGTTCACAACGAAATCGATCCGCAGAGACTGGCCAGAATTGCTCGCCATTGCCGGCTTGTGGCTTCTATTAGGCGGAACCACTGGTCTAGTCGGTGTGATCGGTGGGATTGTAACAGTAGCAATCTGGTACAGTTTCGGTATTCCATTTACGCTCGCTGTCGGGCATTTATTGGTTCTTGTTGTCTATCCGGATGGGATCCCACAGAATACGTTCCTTTTGATCGAAAGTGCGTTTTTTGCCCTTATCGTCCTATCTGTTATTCGAATCAAAGCTGGAGTTGAAGCAACAGTAGTCAGTATCATCGCACTAATTTCTCCAGATGCATCCCTCGGAACGCTGCCGTCACTGGGATTATTCCTGAGTGCTGATGGCGAGTATTCTCTCGAAACAAATACTAATTTGATACTATCGATGGCTGTTGCTCCCAAAATTTCCTCTTTGATCTGATCATCAGCGAACTCTGCTGGATTCGTTGTCGCTAGCTCTGTTTCTCCCGGCACGTTTGCGGCGACATCGTGAGCGTCGATTACAATCCAGAAATCTTCCTCGTCTTGAGCCCGGAGTTGAGTCAATTCGTTCTGTACCGATTCGTGCAAGCTAATCCTCAACCAGCCTTGGAACGTTGAGTAGAGCGTCTCCTTTCGCGCCTCGGCTCGCTGTTCTATTTCACGAATTACCTCCCGCAATTCATCAGTGACCTTGTAGACACCTCTCCCGGCTTTATCCTCGTAGAAATCCTCTAAATATCTCCAAGCAGAATTTTCATCCCGGTCAATTTCTGACTGAATTTCCACAATATCACTCTCACTTAACTCTCCCTGGTAATTGACCTTTACCTCTTGGATGTTCCGGAGAACCCCGCTCCGGTGATCCTTGATAAACGTTTGAATACAAAATCTCCGAGACCAAGATCACCGAGATGAAGGGACGCAGTTTATAGACTTAGGACGTTTCAACGCTTTAGCTTCAGCTCTCACACCAGTTCTGCCGATCAATCCTCTGGATTGCATAGCCAAGCGCTAGCGCGGTCATAATGGACTGATGGGCGAATCCGAGGATTGAGAAAGTTTCGAAAAGCTGCAAAAAAATCAACGGCAGTGTGAAACTAAGTACCATTGCATCGGTTGAGTTCAACGAAGGCCTGGAGATATACTGGACAATAGTGTATTGAGTAGCAATATACAGCATCCCTCCGACTATCCCTGTGTGAATGAAGACCCGAACGTATGAGCTATGTGGAGAGAGTCCGTTGAACCGGGCAGGAGTGTAGGGGTCTAACACAGTATTGGACGTATTGTATCCAATTCCTGTGAGCCAATTTGGCCGGATAATTTCAGCGGCAGCATCCCATAATAGTATTCGATCAGTAAAATTCACTGGGAGTGTTTGTAGCAAACTTATGTTAGGTGATATGACCGAGATCATTACAAGTAGGATAGTAACGATCTCCTGCGGGAAAAGCTATCTTCGGTAGTGTGAATCAGTCAATACTACTAAATTCTGATTGCCCAGTAGTGATGTCCACAGGTAATTAATTTACGTTCATTTTCATCATAGGGCTATCGAATTGGGAATATTTCTACGCTATCGGGTCCGCTAAGACAGGGGAATGCGATAGCGTCAGCTACATTTCACCACTTTCGAGTCTGTGACTAGTCATTTTACTAATCATTCACAGTGAGTAATAGCGAGTATGCAGCCCACTCATGCACAAACTCGTTAGCCAAATCATTCGTGTCCAGCACCATCTCGACGGCATCCGTACCTTTTTCGACTCTACAGCACGACAGTATCAACGATTTCAATATCGAACCTCTCAAACTATCATCAGAAATTTATTATGATAACTACGGAGCGTGCATATTGTTGTCAAGCTAAATAATATTATGATTATTATCGGATCATGGATAGAGTTAATAATCACTACGTGAGGGATTACTTTGATGCCAGGACTTCAGACGGTGCCACACCAAGAGTACCAGTGTCCAGAATGTGATGGTGTTTTGGGTTGTAATCAAGGAGCATGGGAATGTTTTAATTGTGATTACGTCCCATTCCATGGTGCAGATTAAGAACCAATGAAGTCAGAAACACCTATAGAAGGAATTATCGTCGAACGGGTGTTCTTGTTCCTCGTACTCTCGCTTGAGGACGTAACTCTTCGAAAAATATTCGGTCGTTCCGACAAGCAGTCCCTGCTCGACGAGAAAATCGCTCGATTTCTTTTCTGCGACGCCGACGAGATATGTGACGATATCCGCGATCAGACAGAATTTCTGAATGCTGTTATCCCACTCGCCACGGATGTCGACCATCCGGAAGGCATACGCGTCCGTTCGCCGGTTCACCCGATCAACGACCAGGTTGAGTCGCCGGATGGGATCCCGGTCGTAATTCCCGAGCACAAAATATGAGCGCTTGTTTTCGTAGACGGGGGATAGTTCACTCAGCGCATGGAGGATTTTCTCGTTGTCTCCCAGCGATATCTCTTCGTCGTCAAGTTGCTCTTTCGCACTTTTAAGTACTTCATCAGGAACAGGCAACTCTTCGTCGGACAAAGTAAACGTATTCGTGGCAGATACAAAGTATTTGTGAACTAAATTAACTGTTCGTGTGGGTCGTTTTACTGTAGGGTGAATTACCCCAGAGTAAATTACTTGCCGCTGCATCGTATACTGTGACCACCTGATAATGATCTCGAGATACTCACCTACAGTAATGACGGCACGTTTGAATACGTCTCTCCGTCGCACGTTTTTTTCAAAAGATGCAACCGATCTCGTCTCGATAGAGACTCGAGATGGAAACGAATTCACGGTCACGCCAGAACACAAACTCCTCGTCGTAGACGAAACGGGACTCTCGTGGTGCCAGGCCGAGTCGCTTTCCGGTGACGAACGGATCGTTCGACCACTGGAAACACCCGTTGCTGCTAGGGACTCGTCTACGTCGCTGGATTGGCTCTCGTCGATGGACGGCGATCGAACGTTCGTTACTGTCTCGGAATCGTTCGCCGAACGATACGAGATTCCAGCCGAAGAGAACTACATAAAACAGAAGAAGGCGGTAATTGGTTGTCTTCGTCGTGGATATTCAGTTGACGAAATTGCCTCAGAGCACGACATCTCTCGGAAAACCGCCGCAAATTACGCACGAACCATATCAATCCCGTTGGATGAACCATCGAAAACCTGTTCGCTGACATATCTTCGATCGCTTGACGTAGCGAAATCGGAACTTCGATCACATGTCGAGTCCGTTCGCTATGTTGCGCCGAATAACCGACGATCGAGACCAATCACACCACCGTGGGAACTCACGCCGGATCTGGCACGCTTCGTTGGTCTTGCGATTAGCGAAGCACGGATCGAAAACGGCCGGATCAAGTTCTACAACGCAGAATACGTGACCGTTAGCACGAATATGCCGATCCAGCGGAGCGCAACAACGAGTCCAGCAACGACTAAGAAGAAATTTGAGATGACAACCATCGCGAGGATTACAAATGTCCCTCCAAGAGTTGCTTGAATAAGTTCACCAAGACCCGCAGACATATCTTCGATTGGCGCGATCGTCGTCCCAATTGCGTCGACGAATTGCAGCGGGATCGAGACCAAGGGGAACCAAACGAACGTTCCCATGAACACGATTCCGAGCCGCCTCAGGAGTCGCTTTCGGCGATAGTCACTCATCGACCCTGCGCGGAGCCCGATGAACGCGAACGAGATAATCACCATCATAATCGCCAGCGGCATAATATACGCCAGATACACATCCTGATACAGACTTGCCCATGGCTCCCCATCTGGAGTTCCAACAACGATATACTGAGAGTCCGATTCCGGTGCTGGAACACCGACAACGGGCTCCAAAAGCGCTCCGTAGATATCGTTTACCAGCCCAAGAATTGCGTCGGTGAACCTCTCAATAACGTTTTGAATCCCATCTTCGACTTGGTCCTGTAGCCATGGCATTTAGTTCTCACCGCCAGTAGAATCCGAGTCGGTTGGACTGCCCTCGACAATCGTAAGGTCACACGACTGGTCACCACCGTACTCGATTTGCTGAGTATACGACGGATCTGGTCCTACCTGGACGACAGCTGTCACTGTCATCGGTTCTGTTCCTAACTCGCTGCAGTCTAGCGACCCTCCCGCACCACTCGTCTGGTAGATTTGGCCAAACGAATAAGCAGTCGTCTCTCCGGGCGGTAACCGCGTCTCATGGTGGAACTATTTGTTCGCGTCACGTGGCGAGAACTCTGGCAGAGGTTTCCTAAATTCATTATTGGTTTTATTGCACTAATATTCATTACGAGTATTGGTTTTCTTTCCCCTCGAGAAATTCATTCTATTGAAAATGCGTATGAGTGGTTATTTTTACTCGCGTTCGTTGGGTTAGGCACGGAATTGGAATTCCAACAACTTCGATCTAGCGGTTTGAGACCAATCGTCGCTGTTCTCATTGTCTTCACAAGTCTGAGCTCTATTTCGCTCATATTCTTCTCTTTTGTCATAACATAATATAGATGGTGAGAATACTCCCTTATCAATCTCTATTTGCTTAGAAATCAGAAACTGGGCCGGTCGCGCCATCATAATAATAATAATAATAATAAATTCCCTAACCAAATTATTTTCCCACCGTTTAGTCATTTTAATATATTTCTCCATAAACACTCCTGTATTTTTGTATAGACGGAACTAGGATTTCGTAACAAATTCTCTCAGTCCGTAGCACGTTTTGTGTTTCCATGCCATTTATTTCCAATTGGCATTTTGCGTTCTGTATTCGCTTGCCGACCGGACGAACTGTGCCTCTTTCGGCTCGTGTTGTTCTACTGTTGGCTTTTGGTGAGCTTTGGTTTCACGAATGATTCCGAGTTCGTTGACAATGAACGGCAGTAGCTCGACGTTATCTGGCGCTGAAGGGACGTGTGCAGTCAGTGGCCAGCGAGGAATGTACTGCTCGATCCAATCATATGGGATGTCGAGGTATCGTTCAAGTTGTTTAGATAGGGAGAGTGAATACGTCTCAGCAAGGTCAAGCGTGAGTTCATCTTCTAGCATCGTCAACTCGTGAAGTCTATTCCCAAAAATCCCTTCAGTTCGGGTCAGACAATCGAGAAAGAAAAATCGCTTCAACAACTGAGCAAACTCGTCTTCTAAACTCTGTTTGCTTCCGAGCATATAATCGAACTCAGCAGTTTTGAGTCGGGGTTCTGTCCCTGGACGAACAGTCGCTCCAAGATAAAACGCGAGCGGAGCAGCGTGGAACAGGTTTCGATACTTGGGTGGAATCGTTATTTGGACCTCGTTCTCTGGTTGGTCAATCCCGGTGCTCGCATATCTCCCAGAAGAACGACTAACAGAGATAATTGAGCGCCATGGACTACCGAAAAAGACTGAGAACACAATCACCGATCGCAATCACTTAGAAGATGAACTCAAAGAAATCCGAACAGAGGGTATCGCTTATGATATCGAAGAACGAATTCAGGGTTTACATTGCGTTGCTGTCCCAATATTTAAGAACGAGACAATTTCTGGTGCAATTAGTGTCTCTGGACCAAATAGCCGTCTGGATGACCAACGCATACAGAATGAAATCCTCCCAAAACTGGAACATGTCTCGAACATTATCGAATTGAATCAAACATATTCGTAATAGGTTAGTAGTTTACTGTGACACCGGAAAACCACGATTGACAGCCTTTTCAGGCCATATAATATCTCACTACACGAAATCTGAATTAAATACCATTTATAGATATTGCAAATAGTGAGTTATCAAATATTTAAAAGGATTTAAATGAGACTGTCTTAACAGCTCTTTGTATGCATCTGATCGCTTTGCCAGCATAATCTACTGGAAGTTGTAGCCAGAATGGTCCAAGCATAGCGGATCGAACCACTTCAGCAAGTACCGGCCGTCGCCGTTATCTAGCGATTTACGAAACCCAAATAGTGCTAATCGTCGAGTGGATCTCTCGAACCAGTACGACCGGCTGAATTAGACCAGATTGAGCTAACACGACTCAACGATCACTACTCGGACCTGATACGGCTAACAAAGCTGGTTCTCAGAAGCATCTATGTCCGGGAGTTCACTACTGGTTCTCAGCGTTCCTTTGCACTTCTTATCGACATGAATCAGGTTTTTGAACGAACCGTCGAACGGGCAGTCACTGAAGTGTTTGATGGCTATGCGCCCTATACCGTTGAATCTCAAACGACAACTCGAAATCTGGTCACAGATGGAAACCATACGATTTCAATTCGGCCAGACATCCTAGTGCGAGAGGAGCACCGAGAGCCGATACTCGTTGGAGATGCAAAATGGAAACTCAATCGCCCATCGAACGCTGATTTCTATCAAATGACCTCGTACCAATTCGCTCACGATGTACCGGGAGTTCTGATTTACCCTGAGCAGAGAGAAGAGATAGCTAGCCGATATACCGTCGTGGATCAGTATCCTCTTAGTTTAATTGAACTACCGATTCCGAAGCCGACGGAGAAATTCAACACGTATACTCGGAGACTTCGTAGTAAGTTAGAGGAGGAGCTGCTCTCACTCGTAGCTTCTGAGTGAGTAAAGCTTCAGAATTTTCTGGTGAGTAATTACGAAGAAACAAAACTACTTCTCGTGAGATCAATCTTTGACAAACTACCCATCTTTCAATGGAGCCAGGTGCTGGTACTACCACCATTGTCTGCCGGTATATCGACGATCAACGAAAGGTGGATTGAAAATATTCTTCTGAGATCTCATTTACTAGTCATACGGTCGGCAGTATTTCTAGTGATCCGCAGTTTACCTGTACTGACCAATTCGAACAGATCAAATCAGTAAGTACTCTCGTGCAAGATACGCGCTGTGTATGCAGCACGCTCGCGTAATTATCCATCGAAACTGGCGATTTCTCAGACAAACAGTACACACCTGCATAACGACTATTCTTGCAAGAAAGGTATCAAGAAAATAGTATTTGAACAGAGCCAAATTTTCCATTTTATCTTGATCAAACTGCCAACTAAATATAAAATACGTAAT
>NZ_JMIP02000025.1 GCF_000691505.1 Halostagnicola sp. A56 | reverse complement strand
TGCTGATCGAGATCTCGATTGTTCTCATCGACTCATCGAGAAAAGTACGTCAAAACAGCTTGACGCATTGTATTATCGAACCACACCAAAGATATTTATCACAAATAGTAATTTAGAGCTATATGATGAAACAACAGGAGCCGGAGGTAACGAAGACGATTGGATACATCCCGATACTATGGTCTCACGGAGAGGGGGAAAAAGGCATGGCCGGAGATAAAACACCAGATTCGAAGTGTCGAATGGATTATTGAGGATCCGTCAACTCCGGCTACGTGTTCGGTTGTTAAGTTAGCCAGGGACAAGTTCGGAGAAGAGTTGCGGTGCGTAGGAATGTACGACAGTGATAAAGTTACTATTTTTTATATTGATTCAGAGGTTTGGGCGAACTATTCTGAGGAGGAGTTTGAGGAAGCGTTACGCACTCTTATTTTCGACCATTCTATAGACGAGATCGGCATACAAAGCGACGACTGCTGGTCAGCTGTTCTACATTTTTCTGAATTCTCGGTTCTCAGAGTTCGAGTCACGGAGGAGTCTCGAGTTTCCATCTCGTTCGAGAGGGGTCAGAGTGTTTCAGTACCGGATTTTGCTGAATCCATTGAGTCAATTTTCGACACTTGATGATCGGCCGTTCCGTTAATCATAGAATACGATACTGTTCACGACCTCGAACCCATATGGAATTTATCAATCCGTTCCGATTAGTCTCCCATTTGTCCCCGTATTCTTCCTAGACTATAGCTACTGCTTTGCTGTATCTTCTACGACCTTTGCGACAACTACTGTCGAAATTGGCAACCAGTCCGGTCATTCTGTTACTCTACTCACTATTGCCGCTGACCGAGATCTACGAGGCGCGTACCTATTTCGTGGATTCGTTTTTCGGATCCACCTTTCATGAACGGATAGACGTAAGGTGAAATGTAAGCTATATCCATAATTCAGATATTGTATCACAACTTAATGAATTTTCGATCTATAAACCAATTCAAACTCCCCCTTGCATTAGAGGGTTGTTGATTTCCCAGGCAGAAAATAGTGCCAAAATTTCACAATATAGTTGAGGATCAGAAAAGCAAATTTAAACCGCAGCGATTAACAATTGTGGACCAAAATCACAGAGCAAGAATGGCATTAAAGGAAACTGACTCGCCAAATGTATTCTTTCTGACTGTAGATGCACTGCGTGCTGATCATCTTGGTTATCACAGTCACTTCCGAGATACAAGCCCATTCCTAGATGAGTTCTCTGAGAAATCAATAACATATAAATCAGCAATTTCACCGAGTTCACACACAAGAGAAGCAATTCCTTCGTTATTGAGCGGATTTTATCCTGATATATTCGCAGCAAACGGATATCGCTACACCAGAGGTACAATTGCGGATCAAACGACGTCTCAGTTCCGAGAAATCTCGTTCGAATGGATTGTGTTGACATGGCATACTTCACCTCACGACTGAGTTTATCAGAAGTGGTAAAAAGATTGGTGGTGGTTCGTGATCTCTAAGAGTCGGGGCTCATTGCAGGAACGCGGGTGTCAGAGGTGAGTTGGATGATCCTCAAGAAGGAATTCGGTCACCCTCAACGCACTGATTGTGTGCTGGGGCATGTAAGCAGGAGCACCGATGAAGCTGAGCCCACCGATTTCTGGATTTCGGAAAATTCTGTTTGAGGGACTGAATTCATCTACTGATCTAATCCTTTGTACTTACCGATCCTCTCAGTAGCTAACAGATTCTGAGAATTTAACTCGAGTGGATATCAATCAATTAACTCCCACTGGTTAGTCATTCCTCCATAGACACGGTTTAAAACTCGTCGTCTCGAGAAAATACGGGCAAATAAAACAGGGTGGCGGAGGAGACGCAGTAGAACTGCACTCGGAGACCGGTCAACGTCTTCAATATCGATCCCGGCAGCGGCACGAATTGCTGCTCCCAGAACCTTGGGATTACGAGTTTCAAGAAAGTATCTCACAACTGTGGCGAAAATGTACTCCGTTTTCATCCTCTGATATAATCTATCAGGATAATTGTGTAATTGGCTTCTGTTAGCCAGCTCTGCGGCCAAGAATCCCGATTCAACGGCCTGTGAGATCCCCTTTCCGGTGAGTCGGTTTTTCGTCGTTATTGCCCTTCCAACCGCCTACCTCGCTCAAGTCCTACTTGAGTCTGCTAACGTTGGGGAAGATCCCACCTTTGTGATTTCTTTTTCCGTCATAATTTTTGTTGGTGTGTTCTTACCACAGGTTCTCAACTCTCGCCTTCACTAACAGTAGATAGTAGTACGTTTTCTTTATTCAGACTAACTCTGAAACTGAATCGGGTGATCCAATAGCTACGGATGCGAATGTACCGACTGGATTTATTCCGGCCAACGTCAATTAGACGATATGGGGCCATCATTTAGACGCGACTCACTCATTTTTATAATTACATATGTAACAGGCCTCATAGCTGTCGGAACTCTTGGAGCAGTTTTGTTCGAACGTACTCCCTCCGTGTTTCTTCGTGGTTTATTCACTGACCCTATCTGGCTATCCAACTGTGTGTTACTGATAGTCATCTGGTTTTTAATGTATCCAAAACTCCGAAGAAGCTACGAGAGACGAACCAGCTAATTCAGCGCTGCTCCAGTAACTACTTGACCTGTACTTAGCGTGAGTTTCACTCTCAACTCTAAATAAAGAAAGCCGACACCCAACTACTGGTAGTTTCCAACTGAGCTAGTTCTCGAGCGATCCCTCGTCCGTATCGGTCTCGAGAACATAATCTTCGCTAGACCAGTCTCGTAGTCGATAAAGAACTCCCGAACTCTGGAATCTGGTCGATGATTATCTGTATCTCTTACTTCCTGAAATAGTATCGCAAAGAAATCAGAAGTCAACTGCTCTATCAAATCATCTTTCTCAAGATACTCTGTCTCAATATCATTAACGAAAATAAAGAACAGTTCTGGATACGCAGAGTAGACATCATGGTAGTGTGTACCCGGACACTTCCTAGCGATCTTCTGTACGAAGGATATCAACTTCTCACAATATTCGATAAAGGTATCTTCAACTCGTGCATTCGAGAACTTCACAGATTCCCGGGGCTCTAACTCAAGTTCATTAGGAGGTGAGGACGTCAGTGACCCATACGCTGCTGCCATGTTTGGATTCAGAGAGTACAGACCATAATATCGGAATAAGGCCGGGAACGAATTTCTCCTAAATAGGACGGCTTCTATAAGAGAGGTGTCTACCCGATCGTCATTCATTGCAGCCAAGTAGATATCTGCCATATTCTCCAGTGGCTTCTCAACTTGATGACTTTGGAAATACCGCCTATCAGCTATGAGAGCGTTCGACATCGCAATAAAATGCCAGCGATACGCCCCCAGACATTTCCGTAACGGAAAGATTGCAGCGTTTCGAGCACCGATTTTGGCTATGTCCTCAATATCTCCAGAGTAGGGACGTCTGATTGACTGCTGCAAGAATGACAACAGCTAGATCTCGCCGGATCGAAGGGTGAGCTCTCGATCTCTACCAAGGGGAACTGACAAATATCGTCTTCCAATAAATATCTCACGTCCGAGTCCGAAAGAATAGCGTCTGGCTTAGGGATATTAGAGACATCACTCAAACATACATCTTCCTCATGAGATCAACACTTTAGTTCCAGATATCACATCAGTCGGGAAACCGATCATCTATGTCCAGTACCGCTGATGCAGTACCCTTGTTCTATTCGGCTCTGGTGAATCGTCAGAAACCGTTAGGTTTGACTGTCTTAGCACTCCTCTGAATAAATCCAATCGATTCGCCAGCATGGATTTGCTGAAATTTGTAGCTAGAGTGGTCCAATCGTAGCGGATCAAGCCACTGGATATAGTGCAGGAAGTCGTTGTCGTCTCTCGATTTACCAGAGCCTCTTATTCGACTTCGTCGCGAACATTCAGCAGTATCAGCGCTCTCATACGTAAGAGGGGTTAGGATATCCAATTATTAGTTCCGCAAAAACAGAATTATATAAAATTCTGGTATAGATAGTTGAGGGCAATCCCCACAGTTACCAAATATCCGAGTATGGCGAGTATATTTCGGGTCATAGTATTAGAATATTCTTCCATGATAGATTCATCATTCGCAATTCGAATAATCATATACCCAAAACCACTTTCCTTATCAGGCAGCATAAGACTGAAACCGCCAAATGAAACGAGTATTCCTCCGATAAGTGTGATAATGAGCGACCTCGCTTCGGAAACTGAGTTCGTGATTTCTGTGACTTGAACAGAAGTCACTACGACCGCGAGAAGGGCTGTAAAGAAGCCAATAAACTGTAACGTCTGAGTGCGATATTTTTCTACTGCGTCCTCAAGTTTAGATTCTATACTATTATATTTCCCATCCAGAGATTCGTATTGCTCTTCAAGTGTGTTGTGCTTCTCTGAGATTTCATCGAGCTGTTCTTGGGCCTCCTCGAATTGAGATTCTATCTTCTGTATCTGCCTTTTCGACTTGATTGTTCTCAGGATACTTCTAAAGGAGGCCGTATTGGGTTGTCCTTGTGTTTCTTCATCCAGTCGGAGTTCGATAGCTCGTTGAACATTTCGCTCAGCTTCGTCCAACTCTCCACGAAGAGAATACACCCGCCCCAGTGTCGCATAGTATTCGGCTTCGGTAGAATCCTGCCGAACGGCTTTCTCGGCGTACTCTAATGCGAGTTCGCTAACATCACTATCGCCAATGTCTAAATCGAGGGATTCGATTCCAAATTGCTCGTCGACTTCGACTATCTGAGCTGCGAAGTTGTCGTAAATAGATGGATTCTCAATTTGCGCAGCTACCGCTTCGTGTGCTAACTGAAGCCCTGTCTTACGACACAACGAGATGAAACACCAGGGGATGCAGTACCACGAGTATCCTGGCGGCAAGTCCTGAAGCGTTTTCGTCTAAGAACTGGAGATCAAATGAAATATCTCTGTTAGAGATTCAATATTTTATAGGTAGTAGCTAGAATAGAAGATTACTAGCTAGATGTGTAACGATGCAAGTTTGTATTTATTTACCCGAAGAAGACTGCTTCAAACAACGGTCGTCAGTTTCAGCCTCCCGCTACAAGGTTGTCTCGAGTGGGTGACTGGGACCGAAGAGCAAAATGGCGCAGTCCTCATTATCAATAATTTAACCAAACATTCAATGATGATTGAATATATTGTACGTGGAGAAGAGAATTCTATCCTGCATGATGGCCAAACCACAATTAAGGCGGGAAAGGGGTTCCGTTCCCAAACATTCCCAGATGAGGCAAGAGCGGTAGAGTATACTATAAATAAAGAAGAGTCAGGAAATGTTGTTATTCCTCGAAATCCGCAAGGAGCAGACAATTCGGGACCGACAAAACTCACCATATCCTACACGACTACAGACGGAATGCGATACGAGAAGTGATATCTGTTGAAGACAAATATCAGCATCAGCCGAGACCAAGAGACTCAGTCCTGCTTAAACGCTGTCAAATGAGAGTTCATACATAAAAGCTCTCGAATAGTTTCAGCGAAACCCGTAATTGAAGCCGCTTCGGCGAGTCAAATCTGCCCGACAACAAAAGAGCTATATAGAATAACAAACAATCCTTCGTTTGACTATGAGTTTCCCCTCGAGTTCGCCGAATTCGATGACCCACACTCCACTACTAGCGTCATCGGACACACGATAATATGCCTCTGCCTGTGTCCTTCCATCTATCGTCATGTCATCACTATCGCCTAGGATTAACTCTTCATCAGGCGATGTAATCAACATCCCCCGTGTGAATTCAGCTTGTTCAGATGTCTCCACCTGTGTTAATCCCATTATATCACTTGTGTTTAAATCCCCTTTCAAAAGCTCAAAATTCACAATTATCCATAGAAAACCATCGGGATTCGGATGTTCTATCACTTCTTCTGGTATTTTGTCGTGCGTCTGAGGCTCAGAGATTGTGTACTCAATTTCAACTCCTCCATTTCCTTCATCCGTGTCGTCTTTAGATTCATTATTTCCATTTCCAGTATCGTCACTGTTAGCAGCGCAACCTGCGATGAACACATACTTCAACTACGTGCGCGCGTTTCTCTCCTTTTGCGTCCGCGACGAACTGTTAGACACGAATCCGGCGAACACACAGCGCGCAGAAGAGTTCCTCCCCGAGGACAAAGGCGATCGCAATCGTCAGTTTTGGGATCCAGAAGACCGCCAGCAGATCATCAACTACGTCACCGAACGCGTGGATATGGCGCTCGAGGATACGATCGATGTTTCTCGCGAGATCGCCTACCGTGACCGGGCAATCGTGGTCCTGCTCGCTGACGCCGGCGTTCGTGGCGCTGAACTGTTCCGGGATCCGCGTGATGGCGCTCGTGACGGTGTGACCTGGGGCGATGTCGATCTCGAGAATCACTCACTCGAGGTGTTTGGGAAATCCCGTCAGTACGAGCGCGTTGGGCTTCCGTCGGCCGCTCGAGAGGCGCTCGAACGATACCATCGCGTTGCTGAGCCGCCGACTGGTGCGTGGCCGATCTTTCCGACTGGGCATGCTCCCTCGAAGTATGCGGCGTATCGTGAGATGACTGGGGAAAATCCGGATGAGAATACAGACATTGACGATGCGCTTCGAAGTGTTGAGATTCCGCCGCCAGCACTCACGAAGGCCGGTGGTCGATCAGTGATGAAACGGCTTACGACGGAGGCTGGCATCCTCCTCGAGAACGGCGACTATCTGAAACCGCATGGCGCGAGGCGGGCGCTTGGAGCTGAACTGTACGAGAAGGGTCATTCCGAACTTGCCCAGTCAGCACTTCGGCACAAATCTATTGAGACGACCCATGAGTCGTACTCCGATATTCAGGCTAAAGATGTCGCCAAGGGTATTGATGAGATTCGAGATTAGTGTTTCTTCATAGATTACTGAGACAAATGACTTCTGTTCCCCCGTGATTTTTCATCGATGGTCATAGCTTCCTAATTGTTCCCACATTTCATTCTCTTATGTTCCAATAGATTTATTATGAATAGCGGATTCTAATAGAACGGAGCGGATTGTTGGACATAGAGACGTAACTGTTTCCCGCTCCCACTTCAGGAAATCAATCGTCTGAGTGGCTCTATACGGAGCCTCCTGCAGCGCCAATTTCTCGAGAGCATCGTGGACACCGAGAATCTGATCGAGTTGAATAACGAGGGAATCGACAAGGAACTGCTTTATTCTCTGGATGTGGACCTTCACGTGTTCGATCCCAATTTCCTCACCAACAGAATCAAGAACTTATCTAAATCGGATATCGAGGAGATCGAATCCAGGGTCTCACCATTTATTGGGAACACTATTTTCAGTCGCCAGTATTCTTGGCACGATGGATATCCGTACTATACGATGTATGAAGCGTTCGAAAAAATAGCAGAGGTGTTTCAGGAACAATCTCGATATCAGGCTTTCGTAGATCTCCATGCGGAAGTACTCGAAAAAATCACGAATCGCGTCCCTTCTCAGAGCGAACGCCCATCCGTGGCGACACTGATGGTTGCTTCGGAAGAACCCGATAAATTCTACCCGTTCCGAATTGAGCAAGGGACTGGTTGGAAACAGTGGCGGGACCTTGGTGTCAAGGATGGATTAGCCAACACCGGTATCGAGAGTTTCACCGCCTCTCGTGCGTCGATGGATTATGAAGGACTTTTCCGGGCAGACCCGGACTATATCATGATCTATGGCTACGAACCAATGACTCAAACGGAGTTCCGAGAAACGTTCCTCACGTATTTCCGGAATCACGATGTCGCAAGCCAACTCACAGCCGTCCAGAACGGAAACGTGTACCGAGCCGGCGGGTTCTACCAGGGACCCATCATCAATCTCAAATTAACCGAACGGGCCGCACAACAGATTTACCCTGAGGAATTCAGCAGTGACGAGCAATTGTTTGACCGGCAAAGAATCACGGACATTGTGAACGGGGACATCTAAATTAGTCCCTCTATCTACTGCTGCCGCAGGGACAGCAGCATTAGCTTCCTCAGCAATTGATTCGGAAGCGATGCGTTTAAGCTGTTCTTCAGAACGCTGGCGGACTTGGATATTATTAAGTTCATATGCAAATCCATCCCGAACTAACTCGTCCAACTGGCTATCGAGTAATTCTTCTGTCGAATTGAGTTTATGTGAATAGTTTTCATGAAGCATTAGAACCTGAGAAATCACCACACCCTTTGTGACCTTCTTGTTATGCTCATTTGCCACTTTCTTAGATACTTCATATACCCATTTTGGAGGTTTTGGCGTCTTATCTTCCGATTCAGTCGTATACATTACCAGTGCATCCATCTGGATTTGTTGTTTAGTTGTTTCAATCATAACTACATATCTAATATTATATCATAGGTATAAAACATTTGGGTTAATACGGGTGGAACCACCCATATACAACTTCTATTTTTAGGTCTGAAAGACCTAATCTCGAGCAGAACAGCTAATATTAGCGTATATCCAGTCCCATCCGAGAATAGATGAATTGGTTATTATTTTTTCTCAATCGATTTTCTCCGAACGGCCCTAAGACCTACTCAACACATGTTCATATTGACTCAAATGCCTGAAATCAACACTTTCAGAAAAGGCATGAGTCTGACTCACATGGGATAATCAATTGAATCTGTAGTTGGATAGAGCTTGGTCTCATCCGAGACATACAATAGATCCCCTGCAACTACCGGTTTCCATGCTGTAATTGCACCTTCATAGTCCCATTCTTGAATTTCTTGTTGTGATTGAAGATCTATGGCAGGAAAATTCAGATATTCTGAAGTTGGCACGAAAGCGGTATCTTTGTTAATTGTGGGGCTTCGTGGACTCGCTCCTGTTTCTGGGTCAAACTGTTTAATAGTTCTCTTCTCTCCGCTTATAGAATCAAGTGATATAAATTCACGACCATCAACTGTGTATATTGTATCATTCGAAATTGTGAACTGGGGATTCCAGAGATCTTCTGCATAATAATTCCACAATTGGTTTCCGGATTCTTTCTCATATGCTTCTAACTGGAAATCATCGTCTCCTTTGTTGATATTGGCATATATCCCATCTTCTCCTATTGATAAGAATTCGATATCCCCAGATGCCTCCACATGAAGTAGTTCTTCGCCTGATTTTTCGTCAACTGCGTATATATTATTTGATGTGTGTCCATACACCCTTCCGTTCTGGGTTAAAAGGTTGTATAATGGTTCGTGTTCACTTGCCCACAGTTGCTTTTGTTCCTTGGGATCGAACGCTTCAATCCCATCCCCTGACACATAGATCGCATTGTTTGAGACTGCTGGTACAGCAGATTCCCCAGTAGTATATTCCCATATAATTTCTTCTCCGTTAATATCGATTCCATAATATTTGCCATCGATCCGATAATCGTAACGCGGCCCTCGAATTTTGATGGAAGATGGAGTGATTTATGTTGCTTTCCCACGAAAGCAAACTGAAGATCGGGGCGCCTCTCTAGTATTTTGGGGATATTTCGTTCTACTGTTTCTTTTCCTTTTCTCCGGGTAAGTCTACCGACAACGAGTCCAACAGAACGACTTTCGCTCAAAATCTTGGATTGCCCTTCCGGTGAGAACCGGTTCTGATCAACTGTTGGAGGAATGATTGAAATATCTTCCCGGCTAACGCCTCGGTCCTCGAGACGGCAAACGCCAGTTGGCCCCAGCGCAATATGATTATCTGCCAAATGAAGCGGAACACGTCCGAGTACGTTGTTCAACCCAAAGTGTAGAATTTTATCTGTCCCTTTCGAAAGTTGATGTTCGTAAAACCGATCCCCACTGTACCGATATACGAATGGTATTCCGTAAATAGATGCCAGAGTTCCAACGACAGGGCCATGAATCGACGGATTTGTGATTTGGAAAACCACATCTGTAGAAGTCGACTGAAGATATGAATGAAGAGCAGTTATTTCTCCTTGGATAGAACACTCATTCGAGAGGCCGTAAATTTCATCAAAACAACCTCCAACTTCATTAGCGAATTCTCCGTCTGTAGAGATGAGGTGCGCGGTAAAATACTCTGATAGCATTTCTCCAATATTTGATGTAGCAGATACTATGTTAAATATTCATCACCTCCAGCGATCTTGGACGGACTCGCTTGAATGTCAACGACTTTTGATTCGGTCTGATCGTTAGATGCTGTACTTATCCCTTCAGACGCGTTCCCCTCGAGGCTGACATGACCGTTTTCGATTGCTTGATTGAATTCTTCAACAGTAGCAACCAGTGCATTATACTTGTTTTTATCGAGGGAATCGCTATCGAGATCAGTCTCGAACTGCCCGTTTTCCACCCAGAGCTGCCTGTCTTGTGAAGTAGATGTATCGGCGGCAGCTACACCACTTCCACCGATCAGCGCACCGATGGAAACTCCAGTCATTTTTAACATTCTTCTTTTACTGAGTTTCTTTGTATCGGACATTGCGTAGCATACATCAATATGATATAATAAAAGTCTTTCCCCGTTAGAGTAAATAGAGTGTTTGGAATAGTAGAATCCAACACGTTTGATTTCGGACTCCCTTCTGATCTCTTTCCGTTTCGATCGGTAGTGACGAGAGAGAACCTAGTTCGTGGTGCAAATACGGTAAAGATTAGAGCGTTCGATTTCACTGCACTTTACCGCTTCTTGGAGATGTTGACCAAGCAGAACAGGCCGACTTAGTGGCCGAATCAAGGATAGATTTTTCCATCCGTCATCGGCCTTTGCTGATACGAATCGTGGTTCTAACTGATTTCTCGTTTCGGCACTGACAAAACGCGCTGGATACGGTTTATATCCCAACGCTCGGGAATCCTCGCGATTTAGCGCGAGGAGGATGTCAACCGTTTAGTTGTCAGGACGTACCAGCAGTAGCTTTGATAGCGTGTTTGAGCGCTTCTCTTCCCGGTTTCCGCAGTAGCTTTCGTCGAAGTTGGAACGCTCGGAGATACTGTGTGAGCTTATCTTTTGAGATGCCTCGATGAGGCGAGAGCCACGGTCGCAGCAGCGATCCGTGGCTCTCGCAGGTATTGACGTGGACGTCTTCATCCGCGTATTCGCCGTCGCCGTGGACGACGCATTCGACCGCGAATTCGTCGTCCTCGTTGAGTGGATCGTAGGCACGAAATCCGTCCGTGTAGATTATCAGTGGCTCCTTCTCGCGGTTTGCGAGAAGGACCCGAACCGTCGATTCGTCGGCGGATTTCGCGGGGATCACGTACCGATTGCCGGTGCCGCGATCGACGATCGTGAACACTGGCGGTTTGTCCTGCTCGTACGATCCTCGTCCACGCGTGGACAGGCCACGCGAGCGCGACGGTCGGTCGCGCTCGCGGCCTTTCAGCCCTGCAGAAACGTAGACTTCGTCGATTTCGACGGGACCACCGGGGTCAAGCGAAGGTGCGTCGAGCGCCTTCGTGAAGCGCTCGACGCGCTGGTAGATCGTTTTGTACTGAACGTCGATTTCTAGCTGAAGTTGGCGAAGACTCGTGTTAAACCGGAGAAACGCGTAAATCGAGAACAGCCACTTCCTGAGCGCGACTTTCGAATGGGCGAAGATCGTGCCGGTCTTGTCGTTGAACGTGCGGTCGCAATTCTTACAGAGATAGCGCTGAAAGTGGCCATAGCTGCCGTTCTTGACCGTTAGGTCAGAACGGCAGCGAGGGCAAGTAACACCGTTACGCCAGCGAACCTGCTCCAACAGGTCCGCTGCGACCGATTCCGACCCAAACACATCTAGCGGAATCATACGTATCGGACACCGCTGACGCGGTGTCCTTGTCCTCTTTGATTTGACAGCCACAGCCGAGCGGTATCAGCAATCTCCTACAGAAGAGCGTATCCATTTATTGATCATAACTATATTCGCGATGGTGTTGGATAATTATGTATTAATGAAGATAATATTCATGGTCTTTAGTAACACTAACTATATGCGAGTCGTATAAATAAGTAGATGATGGAAAAAAGTGTTATGGGGCTCGCCAATCTGCTCAGAGGAAACAGGTTAAGGTAGATGGCGAGAAAAGTAGTTGTACGCCGCAATCGACACAGAATCGAAGCTATTCCTTGAAACCGACGTGTACAGGTGTGTCTGACGTTGGTATCTTCGCTCATCCTAGCCGAAGAATCGGAATTGTCGGATGAAAATATAAAATATAGTGTGTTTCAGCAAAGTCGTTATATTGCCCTAGAGAGTAATTAGAATATGCCGAGTGATCGAAGTATAGCGTATGTAGGGTTAAGCAGCCCAATCGCATATGATTACAAATGTGTTTTAAATGACACTGAATATGGATATCCAGAGGATGAATTTTACCCCATTCCAAATCCAATTATAGAATCACCACTTGCTCTAATGTTATTATATGATGAAATCTGGTTCTTGCACCCTTTTCTATGTCCAAAAAATATGCAAAACTTGGAGTTTGTAAACTTCATATCCAATAAAACTAACACCGAAAAATATTTTGATGAAATAAAGAACGATCTACGGAACGATGAATTTTATATATCTATTGACGTTGAATATAAACAAAGCTATAGAAGTTTAAAGGATAGGTGGCGAGAAATAGTCAAATCAATCGCTCCTTTTGCAAATTATGATTATAGTGGTGAAGTAGCTTTTAACCTTGCCCCGTCAAATATTACATCTGGAACTGGCTGGAAACCTACACCCTCCTACGGCGATTTCGCCAAAGATTATTACATAATCAATCAATTGAATACGGATGTTGATTATGTCTCCAATAGTATTGTCAATGACATCATCCAATATCATCCAGTAGTCGAAGATGGAGAAGACGGTCTCACACATCGCTCGTTGCCGGTAGCGAGGCCCATCGATCCGCGCGTTGTGCGCGTGATCGATGGGCCGGAACTCCCGATGTTTAATCAACGGTCTCACGCCGTTTTCGCGGAGGTTTTCGCGCAAATCCATCCAATCGTAGCCTTTGTCGGCAGCGAGGCTGGCGAGGTCGCCCGCGTTGCGGCGGGCGACCTGCCAGCCGAGCTGTGTGTCGTGACGTTTCTCGGTCGTACAGTGAACGTCCAGAATCGCGTGGCTTTCTGTGTCGACGAGCGCTGTTGCTTTGAGCGTCTGGACGCGGTAATTCGTCCGACGGCAGTAGTGCTTGCTAGCGTTTTCGCGGTCGAAAAACGTCGCGTCGATGGCGGCGTGGCCGCACGGGTCGTGCAGCTGCGCCGACAGGCGCAGCAGCACTCGCCAGAGTGCTGTCTTGATTCTGTCAAACCACTTGACTAGCGTCGAGTGATCAGGGAGATCGGCCGGTTCGAGGCCGATCTCCCCAAGAATATGTGGCATCTCGCTCAGCAGATCCAATGCTTCTCGGTACGACTTCTCCAAGTAAACCCGCAGACAGTGCAGCGACACAACCGCATACTCGGCGAAGCCGCCACCCCCTTCGGGGGCGGCGACTTCGCCTCGACCACCAACAGCGTTTTTAGCTAACTGAACGACTTTGCTCGTGAAGCGGGAGATCTTCGACATAGAGCATCGGCGATTTCCCGCTTCACACTCCTAGTTCTGACGGTCGAAGACGACGCTGTCCAGCGATTCACCAGAGCCAAAATGAGAGTTACTCGAGCAGCCCGATCAAACGCTGTGGAACTCTCGCTTGTTGCAGGTTGGATTACCACCCGCCTTTGAGGTCCTCGCGGTTCTCGAGGCGCTCTTCGATCGAGCTGATCTCGTCGTCGATCTCGTCGCGCTCGCGCTCTTTGCGCTCGAGTTTGAACTCGAGCTGGTTGACCTCCTTGTGCTGGTCGAGCACGCCGCTGTAGTCTTCGGTCTCGAGCTCGTCGATTTCGGTCTCGAGGGCGTCGATCTCGTTGGTGAGCGCCTCCCGCTCGTCGGTCAGATCGTCGATCGTCTCGCTGCGGGAGTCGATTTCGTCGTCGATCGAGTCGAGGCGACGCTGGGTCCGCTTGTACTCGCTTCGGCTCTCGTTGATGGTCGAGACGGTCTCCCGGCGCTCCTCGAGGTCGCTGTTGATCTCGGTTCGCTCCTGAATGCGATCCTCGCGCGCGTCCCGAAGCTGTTCGATCGTCGTCTCGATCTGCTCGCGAGCAACTGAGGAGCCGCAGGTCCAGCAGGTGACCGTCTCCGAATCGTCGAGCAACTGATCAGTGATCGCCCCGTCGTCGCCACCGTCGTCGACCGACTCGTTCGCGTCGACGAGTACGGAGTCGGGCTCCTCGAGCAGTTGTTCGTTGAACTGGATGGTACTCTGAAGCTGGGAGATTTCCTTCGAGAGCGCTGCCTTCTCCTCCTGCAGGGTTTCGATCTCGGCTTCCAGGCGGCTCACGTCGGCGTCGTCGCCGGCCGATAGCGACTCGAGTTTTTGTTGGACCTCCTCGCGTTCGTCCTCGAGGGCGTCGATGCTCTCGCGTTCGGTCTCGATCCGATCCCGTGTGCGCTCGAGTTCCGAGCGGGTGTCGCGGAGTTCGTCGAGTTTGGTCTCGAGTTCGGACTGTTCTTCCCGGCGTTCTTCGACATCGACGTTGGCCTCGTCGAGTTCCGCCTGGGCGGCCTCGAGTTCGTCCTCGAGATCCTCGAAAGCGATTTCAGTGCCTCGAGAATTCTAAACGTGGTACGAACAGTCTTAACATGCGTCCTATTCTCATTGTCTGAGGATTCCATATCATGGTTTAGAATTCGTAAACAAATAACTGTTATTCGTCTCTTGCGAACAGGTAGCCAGAAAATTAAACACTGCATGTGAATCTGTATACAGGAGAACAGAGATAGATAACGACAATGAAGTTATGAGTTGAACGTAAAACAACCAATGATCAAGTAGTCGAATTAAACCGGGTAGTTACACGATTTGTATATATCAATATTTATCAATATATTTCATTATTCAGAGTTAGATGGTTCCCAGGTTGCATGATTATATTAGCGCTTAAACAGCATATTATTCCACAGATGCATAGTACTGTATCATAATTAGATAGATTATACCTCGCATGAAGTTAGCCTAGTTCTGGATACATTTCTGGGAAGATGTGTAAAACTCCGGATATCGGTATGTATTCTTTTGTCTCCTTGGTATGCCCGAAGGAGGTTTGATATACTCAATTGATCCACAGCTAAGTTCTAATATCCGCCAGCGGTTTAAGCACTAATTTGCTATGCATTTTGTTTTCCCAGAAATATACACCCATATGATTGTAAGACCATATTTAAAGCCTCAGGAGTTTTTGATAAGATCAAGATGAGTGCCGGTTAATTAGTGCGGTTTATAATGCGAGAAGGTTGTAGAACTAGTTTGACCACTTTCTCATAGACTTGCTCAGTGGTTGCTCCGCAACAGAGTTTGATGGATCTTGGAAGTAAAAACGCGGGATTGTTCAGATTAGCTGGTTCCAGTAGTAGCAGGTACTGCACGACTGGTCGCACGGATCGATTGTTTTTACAATTCAGCCAGCTTTCTTGAGAGTTCCGTTTGCGACTCCAGGTGCCCTACTATCAGTCCGCTAAGATAGATGGGTTGGTTTCTCGCCAACCTTCAGGTGTCTTTATCATAGCCTGATCATCAATCTGTATCCTTCCCCAGTTATGCAGTCATGTCTGTTAGTATCTGCAATGTATTTTTATGTTCAATAGCTATCTCTAATGGAAACTATTATGTGTCTCAGATGACGAGTAATTTCTATTGAAAAGTTAAAATAGAAATAATGATTCGAAATACCGTTAACAAACTTGTTTCAATTATGGTCACCGGCGTGTTGGGTTTGCTGTGGGTGGCCAGCAGCAATGCATTCGGTATTGCTCCTGAAACGCTGCCTAGGTGGGTGATCCCGCACGATATTGGCCACCGAGACCTCGAGCGACGCGACAACAATTTGCTTAGAAATCATCACTAGCATGAGTACCAACTCCTCCGACAGTCCGTCTGATCGCCCTGCTAACCACCCCGATGAGTCAGCGTCAGTACTGACTCGTACTCAACAACTGTGCACCCGCGTTTCATCACAGTTCCTCTCAATCGCTGTCTGGCTAATCTTTATGCTAGTCGTCACTGGCTCGGCGACTGCCCAGTCAGATGTCGGCGATGTTTATTGCGGAACTGGCGTCGAAACGGGGATCACCATTGTCTTCGGTGCAATCGCCGGTCTTGGACTCCCCGCGACAGGCTTCTACGTCTGTCGAGCAGGTCTCTCGTACATGCGTGCGGGTGGCAACCCTGAGAAAAAGAACAACGCCAAAGAGCGGCTGGTGATGTCGGGGCTCGGGTTTGGGATTATCGTTCTCGCGCTCATCTCACCCGAACTCATCGACAACATTGGAAGTCAGATGGGATTTGACTTCTCCAGTTGTGTGCAGCCCTTCTGAGACCTGCCACAATTGAAACTGACATTAAGGTTGGAGGAGGAACTTTCCTCATTAGTCTTGGAGGCGGCGAACGAGATTGAAATAAATCTAAAATACGCCTAACTGACTTGCGACCGTTGCAATAAGTGCATATCTAAAGCATCAGTATTATAACATATAGTGGGTGAGATCGATTAAAATCTGGACGTTTGTGCCAGAAACCGCCCGCTACAACGGAAATAACGATCGTTTCGGATTTGATTTCATGGGGGTTCTAACTGATAACTGGACCACGAGGAAATTGGATCCACCTCCATACTGTCTCTGTCCTCGCTTTGTTCTGTGTCGAACGTACCCGCTCATCATCCACGATTTGACACAGAAACTGGCTCATAGGTCAATCTTGGGAGGATCCGACTCACGTTGAAGTTGATGAGGAGGAGATTTAATTTGACGATCAGTGCTACTGGCTGTATGCTCCCACCAATCCCAATACTAATGACACCTGTCTGATGGAAAATCAATATCTGAATACCAGTCTTAACAAAGCAGTTTATCAAGCAACTCAGCGAGAAACATCGCGTCGAAAACACCATGTTCCTGGTTGATGGTGTATCCTGGCTCAACGCTGCACTCTCCGACACCCTCGTCGGTCCCACTGACTTCGTCCAAGCATGGTTATAAATCACCATGTTCCTCGGGAATCAGCTAATCAGAACAATGACTCCCGACACGCAAAATTATTTAGACATGTAGGTGAAATACCCTGCTATGCCTGATAAGGTACGAACCGAAGACAGCACGATCTACAAACAGGACTTGTTCATTGACGGCAAGTTTGTCGAGAGTACGAGTGGCGAGCGGTTTGAAGTGGAAAATCCCGCGAACCGAGAAATTGTTGGCTCCGTTCCGGACGGGACTGTGGCGGACATCGAAGCAGATCACCTACGTTCGGAATTCGCAAAATCGGTCCCGACGGAGATACTGTGGACTGCGCTTCAGCGATTGTTCGAAACGAAGATTCCAGAATATACGCCAATCGAATAGGAAACCCGGATTCATCTAGGAAACAACTGGTGTACCGAAAGCAATCACAGTACGGCGCAAGAATCACGGTGGGAAGAAGATGAAATAGCTACATTCCGGAAGTAACCCGCTCAATATTTTGTCTCATATCTGAAAAGCAGTCTGTCAGAAACAGATAATCCGAGATTCTCACGTTCTCTGGGCCGGTTCGTCCCTCGAGAAGTCGAGCATTGCAACGCCGAAGTCAACCACCTTTCCAGCATCCGGCCTTGTTGAAACCTTTCGTCACAGATATTCGGGAGACTGGTTCTTTTAGCCGTTCACAAGCAAATCAGCTGAAACTTCCGGCTATACGAAATCGCAAGACGTGAAGGGAATTTTAACAGAGACTCAAATCCGCAATGGCCGCGTTCTACCTCTCAGCCTCTAACTTCTCAAGTGCCCTAAGAAATCTCCCTGGTTTATAGGGTCTTTGGATCTGGTAAATCGCTAGGCGTCGGCGACTTTCAACTCTATGTCAGATGGCGCGATGCACTACTCTTGGATAATTCTGGCTTCAATTTCTACCGAATCTCTACTGGCGAAACAATTGGACCCATTCGCAGTGCCACTATGTAGGTCCAACCCAGATCAATAACATAAGATATGAATGACAATAAGGAGAAACTGAAGGAACAAGCGAAGCTCGAGGCTATGGGAAAAATCCCATCTGAAGAAGTGGAGTTTGATTTTGAGTCCAGTTTAGGCCATAGAGGATACATGCGTAAGGAAGCAGTGGAAAGTGAAGATACGAAAACATGGAATAAGGGAGTAAAGAGGTATAGAGTGTTCAATTTCGGAAAGCCAAGCAATCCTAAGAAGTTCACTGTGAAGCGAGTCTATGGGTCTAATATTGCGATAGAGTGTTCGTGTGATTATTGGAATGGCGATTACGGCGACCCGTGTATTCATATAGAATATGCTGAGTGGTCAGCAAGAAAAGATACACCTGAACAACGTTTTGTGTGGGATTTGACTTGGAATGACTTCGTGGATAATGGGCATGAGTTTGAATTGAATCTTCTTTCTTCAGTTGACTCCTAGAATGTGTCTCCCGAGTTTTCTTACCAACAGTTCACGAGTTTCCTAAGAGGTCTCCAACGACCTCCCAGACTCACTTACCAACAGATTGTATTCAACACTACCTGATTTCGTATCGTGACAAGCCCTTTAGGGAATGGTGACATATTTCATCTTGAGGTGATGTGAAAAGTAATAGATGAGATTGATACGGTTCAAATTGTTTCGAACATTTTCTACTCACATGCGGGAGCGTATTAGACACGCTATCCCGCTATCACGTCCGTTTTAGTTTTCTACACGATGTCATCCGAGTTCCCCTGTTAGTTAATATTACATTCCTGATTGGGATAGATATTAGTTCTTTAATCTCATATATATTAAATGCACTATGAGTGAAATTACAAGTGCACAACTGAGGTCAGGCAGGTGGATTTCTCATGCACGCCGGGTTGCGAAATCAACTCCTGAGCTAAATTTTGAACGTGGCTATGCAGGATGGATGTAACTAGCCGACTTCTGTTTGATTAGAGTGAAACATATCTGATGACTAAACAAATCGCTATAGAAGATGCTTTTAAGTAGCCCACCATGATGCTAACTTCTTCTTATAACTCTAAATATAGCCAAACAGGATAGAGAGCATATTCTAAGGGCTATATTGAATTTTCAATAGCCAACAATCCTTGGCACTCGACCGCTAAGTACAGAGGGTGTAATCAGTACGACGACTTCGTTTCTTTCAGCTAATCCCCGTTATATCGACTATCGAATGTGGGAGATCCTTGTCGAAATCGTAATGTAGCGAAATACCGATTTACTATTGTGGAGCCAATACGGATCTTCAAGACGCTTTCCAACGAGAATCGACTACGAATCTTACAGTGGTTGACGGAGCCAACACGGCACTTCCCACCGCAACAGGAAGAGGACATCGAGGAAGTCGGCGTCTGTGTTGATTCCATCCGACGAAAGTTGGAAGTTTCGCAATCGACGACGTCCCAGTATCTTTCGAAACTGGAAGATGCAGGACTCATCACCTCACAGCGCATCGGTCAGTGGACGTATTATCAGCGAGACGAAGAGACAATCAAGGAATTTGCCCGCTTCGTCCGAGACAAACTATAGAATATCCCAGGAGTACCACCAGAGATTTGTATAGATTATTTGATGTGGTTTGATGTTCTGTGATCTGTACCTTGGGCGGTCGAAATCTATTTATCGCAATATTCCGATATTCCGATTAAAGGGTCGAAAACAATGAGCACTCGTCCACTGTACATCGTAGACGTGTTTCCTCGAGAGAAGTCTGAAGAAGGACGTGCCAAGCTGCGATAAGCTACGGGACCCGCACGGAGGGGAAGAACGTAGGATTTCCGAATGGGAATCCCCACCGCAATTGCTTCGCGCAATGGGGAACGTCGAGAATTGAAACATCTTAGTATCGACAGGAAAAGAAAGCAACTCGCGATGTCGTTAGTAACGGCGAGTGAACCCGACACAGTCCAAACCGAAGCCCTCACGGGCAATGTGGTGTTCGGGCTGACTTTCAGCACCAGACAATCTACGAGAAATCTCCTGGAATGGAGTACGAGACAGGGTGATAGTCCCGTACTGTAGGTGAGTACGGTGTGTGTCAGTACCAGAGTAGCGGGGATTGGATATTCCTCGTGAATGTTGCGGGCATTGACCGCAAAGACTCAATACTCCTTGAGACCGATAGCGAACAAGTAGCGTGAGCGAACGCTGAAAAGCACCCCAAGAAGGGAGGTGCAATAGGGCGTGAAATCAGTTGGCGATAGAACGACAGGGCACGAAAGGTCCGACACATAATGAATCAGGTGCGAACCTGTAGTAAGCTGTGTTGGAAGCCGGTGTTCTGTCGTACGTTTTGAAAAACGAACCAGAGAGTGTGTCTGTTCGACGAGTCTAACCCGATCATCGGGGAAGGCGGAGGGAAACCGATATGACCGCAGTGCTTTGCACCAGGGTCACCGTGTTCAAGCGCGGGGAGTCGAGCGGACAGTACTGTTTCGGCTATCCCCAATCTCATACTCAACCGTCCAGAGTGCGCCATCCATCGGATTATCAACTTCAACCGTTGCGTTCGTGATTACTGTACCAGTGGCTGGGTCGCTGACCGATCCGGAGTAGTCCGTAGACATGCCACAGCCGGCGAAGATTACCATCCCGACAACGAGAAAAGCGAGACCAACTGTCCGTAAGTCTAATTTCATTTTATATTCGTTAGTTCACAGATAGCTTATGACAAGTGCTTTCTGATCTGTTCAGTTTGTATCTCCATTTGATGACCCGTTCAGCGCAAATTGTTCGGAACAAACGAAGTTGGTTTGCTGAATTCATCTCTGTATCTTGCACGTGGTTTCTGACAAGGGATGTAGAGATCACAATCCGTCGCGCTACATCCTTCCTCTGTACTTAGCGCTGATTCACGATCTCCTGTCCGACGCTACCGGAGTTCTCGGACATAGATATGATATATATGGCAATTTTGTGCTGTTAATTCTATCTCCTTAGCAGATCGCGTCGTCCAGAACCGCCCCGCTCAACTCGTAGTACTCTTCGCCACGTTTGAGGTAGCAACCACGACTTTCAAGCGAACTTACGGCATCCTGCTCAGCAGACGGAAGATCGAAATAACACTTTCTATATTCTGTTTCTTCGATGGCTGTCTGAGTGATTTCCTGCTCCTCCGTGGGCAAATCAGCGAATGAGATAATATCAGACGAATTCTGTTCTTCTGGGGGCCCGTCGATCGGCGTCGCTTTGACGATAGTAGTATCCATTGGATCGCAGTCAGCGGATGATGAATTGGAGTCCACGGACGACAGACATCCAGCCAGTCCTGTGGTGAGTGCCGCACTCCCTCGCAAGAGCAATTCTCTCCGAGAGTCGAGCCGAGTCATGCGCTTGGATAATGAATTGTACGTAATATGTTTTCTCCCATATTAGCAGACATCTACCGAAGATGTTGATAGAGACGCCTAAGGGTGTAGGGTTATCAGCATGGATACGTGGAACATTATCTGTGTCTGAAAGTATTAATCCACCAGTCAATGTTTCATTGTTGCTGGTTTCAATTTCCATCTGCTGGTCAGGGTCAGTGACATTAGCACCTGTCCGCATTTCGAAGTATAAGTCAGCAGCATAGTTTTCGCCCATTGCGGTTCCATATCCATCTGTGACGAACTCCGAAAGTGACTCATATTGAGATGGTGGGACTTCTCCCTCGTTGATTTGGTCGTAAATCTCAGGGACTCTTTCAGAGATATTATTGACAGCTACAGCACGGTCAGATTCGAATTGTTCCATCCACCCTGCCAGACCTCTATCATCATCACCCGATAGTTGGACAGTAGATGTTTCATCTGAGTGAGGGTCTTCAGCCTCGATAGCAACATTTGTCCAGTCATCTTCTAGATTTGTACCATCTGGAGAGGACCCGAAATCAGCACCTGCATCATCGTAGTGATACAACATCGCATAATCTTCATTCTCGTATTCTGTGTCAGGGTCTATGTTGAACACAAGGTCCGTCCGCTCGGTTGTGTCAGTATCTCCTGTGTTCTCAAACGCATCTGCATCATCAGGAGTATCACTAGCCATAGATACGTTCTCAAACCCAGCGACATATTCCATTTCTGTGCCATTATACGTAGTTAGTGTATCTGTGACAAGTTCTGTGTCTTCTGTGACTTTGATGTCAACATCTACATTTTCTGGATTAATATTCGTTCCATCATTTGTATTTTCGATATTTATGGTGTATATGGAGTCTGTATCTTCGGCAGTGTGTGTCGATTGTGCCCAATTAAATGTAGTCGACCAAATCTCATTGTGTGCTCCACGTTCAGATTCATTTAAGTCACCAACAAAAACCTGCCATGGAGTATCATAATGCCCTGATACAGCAGTTATAGCGCCAAAGGAACAAGCAACGTCACCGCTAACAAAAACAACCTCCTCTCAATATACATATACAGGCAGAGCGAAACCAGAACCACCTAATTTGGTTTCAGCAATATTGACTGATTTGACTAACTTAACAATCTTCTTCCGCAAGGTCATTGGAGTGGCACTATTTTTCGTAATAGGAGCAATTGGTGCACAAATAGAATCTGCTCTTGGACCATTTTCAATAATCATCGACATATTATTTGGATACACAATGCTATTCTTGATGTTTTTAATTCCACTTATAGTGGTTGGTAAAATAGGCGAGATGGCATGATGTCGGTAGAAAAAGGAAGATTCATCTACACAAAGAAGAGATTGAAAACGTCAGAGGCACTTGAAGTCATAATCATAAACCATGACTAAAATAGGGACTGTCGTGGCAACCGCAATAATCGCACTAGTTGGTTTCGGAGTTATTATGTCTCCAATAGCTGCGCACGTGGATGCTATGATTCCTAATTCCTACGACTCATTTTTTCAGCAAATTGAGATTCTGCCAACACTCATGATGGGAACATTGATTATTTTAATAACATCTGTGTTTAATCACATGCAGAGCTAAACCCGGATTCTCAGCATCTATACCCCTGATGTAGGTGAAATATCATTCAAAACGTGATAGATAATCATGCGGTATTCCACATTGTGGACAATATCTCAAATCTTCTTCCTCTGGTACAAACTGATGGCTACAATTTTCACAAGTAATTGCTAAGGTTGCGGTAGCATTCGCTTCAAGTGTCGCAGTTGCTCTATCAGACCATTCTGAGTCGATGCTTCACCGTTTGCTTCGCGATCTCCTTGCCGAGCGAGAGCTCGAGGCGACGAACGCCTCAACAAGTTCGACGACACTTGCTCAGGTAGAGTATCTCGGGGCATACCATTTCGATGACTTACCTTCAGCTACAACACAGCGCCTTTCTCCACACGATTTGGAGTCAGCGATTTATGAACCTACAAAGTCTGTTGTCTATACATCTCTGGGAGATCGTCCACCGCCTGCTGTAGATGTATATTAGCAAGGGTAGGAAATTCATTATGCGCCATAGCCACGGTTATAGATTAGTAGAATTTATTAGAATTGATGAATGTTCTTGCAATAACTGAATGGTAGATCTGCCCAGAAGCGAGTATGAAGAGCGAGTAGAACGTGCTCGGTTAGCCCGAGAAGAGGCTAGAAAGACAATCGATGAGCAAACTAAGACACTGTCTGATATAGACGAGAAAGCGATTCAAATTTTCCGAATTAATTTATTAATTTCTAGTGTTATGATCTCTGGTTTATCAATCTCTGTGAGCACTGATCAAACATCCTATAGCGATGTCATGACCAATTATACTATACTTGGATCAGCTTTATTGCTGTTGTCTATATTGTTGGCGTCTATAACTTATACATCAACATCAGAACGCATTGGCATCTCAAAGGGTTCTATTGACGATAGCATTTTGAATCAAAGATATGACTATGATCTCGTTGAAGAACAAGTTGCAGTAGCATATGGTAATATGATTCGCTATAATTATAAAAAGAACGCAGCAAATGCGCTTCTTTTCACTCTAACTCTATTGGCAGCTATCACATCCATATCTTATTTAACGCTTGGGATTGTTGATGTGTATAATTCTGTTCCGTTATACGCTAATATTGCTGTTATTGTATTTTTGGGAGTATTTATAAAATTTAGCGGATTAGTTGGAACGACAAAGAGATGGTATCAACTCACATCCCCAGTCAAAAGATTTACCAATCTAAATGTCCTTCAACATCAGGTATAGCCGTTAAATCATCTTGTTCAGAAATCCAACCGTCCAATATCTCTCTTGGCTTGTTCTCATCTGGAACTGTGATTACCAACACCACTTCATTTATCTCTATGTCACCAATCGAAACGCCATTCGTGACTAATGTATAGGCATCTTCACAATATTCGTGAATGAATTGAGTGCCACGTGAAGCATAGTCAACATCCAACATCGAATCCGTAAAATCACCTAATGGTGTTTCGTTCTCGTCTGGTTCGTACGCCATACGAGTATACGTTGTTCTAAGAGAACTTGAACAGCCGAATATTTTCCAAGAGAATTATAGGAAAATCTCTACGTCACTCAGCGATGGTTCTGCGGGTTATGATGGTCAAATCGAGCATCAGCAGGCCGCTTTGGTGGCGTTGGTGGTGTTGGAGGAGTCCACTCATACTCTTCAATATCAACATTCCTCATTTGTAAAGCTGCTGCCAGTAACTTTTTAGAATTGTTATCTCCATAATCATTCGCATACAAGACGTGGTATTTTTTCTCAGAATCAGTAGTTACTACTTCTTTTTCTTCACAACTCCATGGTAAGTCATCAGGCTGTAGTCTCCAGATTCCAGTTTCTGTAGTGTTACTAGGTATGACTTGAATATACTGGTCTGGACCATTGTAATCCTCAAAGCGATAATAGAGATTTGTTCGTGGTCCTATATCCCAGAGTTTGAATAGACCATTGTCCCACCACAAGATTTCAGATAGTCCATCATTCGATTTCAAATCACTCAGGTCGAGTCTGTCAATTATATCAACCATGCAAAAATTTGTATGGTTTTAGTAATTAAATAGGTTTCGCCAGAGAATTTGTGGATATAATACAGTAGAAGTTAGAATGAAACTCTTATTGGAGTGCTCACAAGCAAAATAGAGTCAATCAATTATTCTCTCACTTACCAACAACCAAACTACCGATACACCGATTAGGCCTCGAACCGAACGATGAGGTTTCTGCTACTCTCGTCGGGTCCGTCCTCGAAGTCAACACCAAACCAAGCTCGAAATTAGAGACAGCAACAGCTGGCCAAGAGAACTGGGAGAACACGACACCAACCGACGCCGGAGAATCGCTCTTCGGACCGATGGACCGGTGAGCGACTATCCGATGATTGATTCTCTCCCGACTGAAGTGACGGTTCTCACTGACGTGAATGTCCTCGCAATAGCGCTCACCGACGATCATCCCGCACACGACGACGTGTATCCGTGGATTCAGAACGCGATCGATGGGCCAAACGTCTTGCTCGTATTCGATTACTATCCGTTGCGAGCCCAGTACTTGATGACGAGCAATTTTGGAGTAGACGCAGTTGCCGCTCGAAATGCTATTCAATCACTTGTTTGTAGCCCTGCACGGATCGTCAGCGCCACCGATACAACGCTGCTTGAGGCGTACGAGATCAGCGCTGAGAAAAACCACGACGTGTACGATTCGTTCATCGTTGCGCTTGCACGAGCATATGACGCCGATTACTTGATTACCACTGACGGCGATTTCAACGATCTTTGTGACGAGGAAGATGTAAAATACGTTAACCCAATACCAACTGAGAGACGTGAGAATTTAACATTAATTGAGGGATAGTACGAAAAAACATACGGTGTAGAGGCCTGAAAGATAGTGGTGGAGTCTCCGTTCAACTTCAAAAACATAGCCTTGTGTCTCGAGTTGCTGAGTCCGTTCTGTTGCGTGCGAGATTTCCTGTCTGTGGATATCTTTCAAATCGTGGTAATCATTCAGTAGTGTGGTATGCCGCCATCTAAATTTCTGTCTCTCATCAATAACACCACGAGCCTCATGTCCTTGAATCCGTTCAAAGATGGAGCCCCTCTCGTCCTCAGAAGTCATAGAACCCGATTGAGTACCAGCAAAAATAAATCATTTGTAGACGGAAACCCATAGGAAGAATGCCACAGATAATCGAAAGTAGATTCCGGGTTTTGGAATTTGATGATGAAGATGCGTTACTAAACGACATTGTTGATATAGGTTCTCCTGTCCACGTCAACAAAGAGCGGGAAGAATATAGCGAAACTCTTCAAAACAAAATCAATGGGCTAAACCCGGGGAATGTCATTGAGGCCGAAATTCAGAGCAGGTCCATTACGAGACAGGACGATATCTGGAAATTCATCGACCTAAAAGTCACTGATGAAACTCGTTTCCATTTTATCGAAGACGCCGATAATCATTCCTCTCACGTACCTGAGTTAGCTACCAAAGCTGAAAACATAGGTGAGAATACTGCTCGTACTGCAATCTCATCGGATGGGGAGCCAATTGGATTCATTACTGTAGCACAGGACCAAGGAGACCGATTTTGGTACGGCTTGCGAATGGGAACTAACACTCACGAGTTTGATATACAAAACTTGGAACCCATCGATGAGCCACCATATGAAGTGATTTATGCTCGGAATTCAGATAGGAGTCGGATCGTTTTCTACCATCTTGTGGAGAAAGGTACTGATGTAGCAGAGGCCGTATTATCCGCGAATCGGTAGTGAGTACGCTTGAAAGCTTTTGAAGGGGGTCTGTGTGTCCCTGCATGTCGAATCCGCTCTTCCCTTAGTATAGGTTCGCATAAGTTAGTTAGTTGAATTATATATTTTGGCAATATGTGCCATCTAATTTTCGAAGCATATGGTTCGAGGAAGTATATTCTATGACCTACACCTTTCTGCATTTGCTCTATTTCCATCATCTCTTTACTGGTGAGTTGTGTTGGACGCCAGTATGGCTGAATAATTCTATCACGTCGACCGAAGTGGCGGATTAGAAGTCGGATCAATCATGGATTTAGAATGGCCCACACAGTTATCTGCAAGTGAGAGGGACCGGACTTCTCGTTTGGTCTGCCGCAGCGACTCTACCATTTGAGGACAATCACTATTCGAAGCTTAGGATGACTGAAGCCGACCAGTCAGAAACCTAATTTACAACAATCGAGGTTGTATTCTCTGAAAGCAGACGCTCGTAGCACGCTGGCCTTCAGAAAGGTGGTACACGTAAATCGATGGCCTCGGTACTCGAACAGGAACGACTTACCAGTACCACTATATTATCTACGAAGAACCGATACCAATGAGCTACTTGTCGGTATTATTATTATCTTATATGTAGTCTACCTATATGGTGTTTTCGAATGTCTGAAGTCCCACCAGAACCACGGCGAGCAAGTGACAAAGCCAGAAATCTCCCGGAAGACACAATGAGTCTCGAGGTGTATTGCCATCGCCAGCACAAAGGGGAATGGATCAAAGAGGCTGAAGAACAGAGCTGCAGTCTCAGTCAGTACGTCTATGATCTAATCCAAGAAGCTCGTTGGCATCGAAATGATGGTTAAATCCCGGTTAAGATAGAGTATTAGACTCTATTCTGTTGTTCCCATTCCCCCTGTCCCTCAAGTTGCTAAGAATCATCATCTGTGATGTCCTTAGTAGATCGATTCATTATGGTACTGAATCCAAACTTTGCGATGAAATGTTTATCATCAAACTTTTCCAGTTTACTCTGAATTAACACGTATGGAAAATCAGGATACTGATCCCGGGCCTGAATGGATAAATTACGTTGTATTCACTGTCGTTGGTATGGCGTTATTAGTAACGGGAGCAGTCTTCTCTGGACTATTTGATGCAATTCTCTCTGGAAACTATCAGTTAGCAGAAGTCTTCTCGTCTATTCTGTCTGTTCTGACTTCACTAATCCTTGTAGGTGTTACCTGGTGGTATGTAGGTTTGACATCAGATTTGGTGAGTCTGACGGAAAAACAGAGACAGCAAGAACGGGAATTAGAGATCTCAAGGCACCAGACACAGCAGCAGAATCTAAGACAAGCATTCCTCATTGAACTCAACGAGGTTGAAGGTACACTGAATAAACTCGTTGAGAGCAAAGAAAAGGATCAACTCACCCCGAACAGGTATCCAGAAATTCTGATGCCAACAGTTGTCTATGAGTCGAATGCAAATCAAATCGGAATTCTCACGACAAATGAAGCAGCGTCTTTGACCAGTATCTATACTCGATTACTTCACCTCCATAGTTTAATGAAGTCGTATAATGAGATCAAGGAAAAAGATAAGCTGACCAAGCGAGAGCAAGCTGAAATAGAAGTTGTAGAAACTGTTGGACCTTACATGGCATCTGAGATTCTAGAGGAGATCGGAGAGCTCGCGGAGATAATGGCGGCAGAAGCGGAACACACAATGACAATAGATAGGCTGTCGGAAAATTTTGGAACTAAACCGGATCATCAACCGTATCAATAATTTTAGACCGTCTCACTGCGAATAGATATCTATATAGTGATTTTACATTATGTAATTCAAATTTAGTTAATTATAATACCATCCAAAGGCAATAACTATATGCAATGTCGAAACATAATACCCGTCGAAGTGTGCTAAAAATCGTTGGAACTGCTGGTCTTGGAATTGGAGCACTAAGTACTACAGTTGCTGCAGATAATTTTGATGGTTGTGATGAACTTGGTGACTTTATTGAAAGTTCATCTGTTGACTTCAATAATGGATATGGGACAGAAACAATTCAGATCTCACCAAGTATTGACAATGTACGGTTTAATACAAGCATCCATCACTCTCAGGATGTTGATGGACTGTACCTATACAATCCGTTTGAAGAAGACCGCTCTGATGGGGAAGATTCTGGATTTGGGCCAGATCCAGATGTTACAACGCGCACAAACTTCCCAGGGAGCGAATTTAGAATAGAAATGTCTGTAGAAGATAATGATTTTGATGGGTCGATATCTTTCAACCTGTTTGAATGTAATGAAACACATTAAAAAAATTAATAGCTATTACACACTGCTTAGTGTCTGGCAATCATCACATTTCTATAAATTTGTTGACTTGAAATCTGATAGTAGTGTTTATCCATATACTATTTAATCATTCGTGTATCCATAATCGACTCGTGAACTCCGGATCGCATTCGCCGTCTCTAACGTTCCTCTGAACAGGTTTTGATTGAGAACGCATTTCTGAATTAATCAGCTGTTTGCTTCTCAAACTACCTTATCGTCATATCCTACATACTAAAATATAATCCCATGACATAGTTACTTATTATCTCTTCACACTCTTGTTGTGTGTATATTCATCAATCCCTCTTCCCCATATAAATAAGCGAATATATTCGCATCTATTCTCGCACGCTGGCAATCGGCTTGATGCTTGAAACGCATTGACGGATTGTTCTATGGGATGCACGATGGCGAAGAATCGCTGGCACTGGGTGAATCAAAAATTCAGAAAAGGCGTAGTGATGCTCTACGAAATTCACTTGATAGCATCAACAGATTCCACGATCCAACTGGTGATACGAAAACCAGGCACGAACTCACCGTTGCAGCTGATAATCTTAGCTCAAACCTCTCTGAGCCAGAACTCGACAAGCTAAGGAATCTACTGAAGGAGGGGGAAAAGTCGTATAAACAGGTCCATCCGATTTTTGCAGCATATGACGAGAGTTGGATACTGGATGTACAAGCAGATGCGCAAGATGAAGATGAGATACGAGAATTAATATGCGAAAAGATCGATAACTCTGGGGTGAATGAGTATATATTCGACAAATTGGAAGAAGATGAGTACAAAAAGCTGAAGAAATACGAATTAATCTTCTTCTTGCTTCCTCTAGAGGACGCTGACTCGTTTCGTGAGCAATTGCAACACGAATTGTACCCGTATATCAACTCATGACAAACTCTGAAAACTCCACCTACGAGATTGCGGCTGACTTTGAGGTGTTCAACAAGTGTTTAGATGCGCTTGCTATTAATCTGATCAAAAAAGACCTGGGTGTTGACCAGCAGAAACAAACGGGGCTGGACGAATTTTTCGTGGAGGAGTCTAGTCAAGAAATTTCAGACGGAGACATCGAGGAGAGTGCTTGGATCGCCTCTGTTCTTGCATCCAGCGATAATGACGTACACAAGAGAAAAGCACTCTCTTTCGGTATTCTTGCATATCTTAGGAACCGAGATGAAGATCAAGAATCCCTCTACGAGCGATACTTGTACATTATCCTCTCACGTGTCGGAAACCTACCGGCTTTCAATAATGTTCGTAGAGCAGAGGGACAACTAAGTTTCAGACATCAAATGATGCAATCCCTCGACTCGATACTGGAGCTTGAGCTTGGATCCAACCTTGACAAGTACGAAATAGATGACGGGAAAATATTTTCCGAGTTTCAGAAGCAGATCTATGACTTACTTGTCGATGGAAAGGACGTAGCAATATCTGGCCCAACCTCTTCAGGAAAGTCGTTTGTCTTACAAGAGTATATCGACTACCGTAGCAAGAGTGACGAGAGCTTTGAGGCGATCTATGTGGTTCCAAATCGTGCATTGATCTCTGAGGTTAGCAGAAAGTTATCAAATAGACACGAGGATGTTGAAGTCCGGACTGGTGCGTATTTCGATGATCCAGGTCTTGATAGTCCCGATGAGACCGAGCCTGATTCATTCTTTCATACCCATATACGGTCGGAGCAATCGAGTCGACCATCGTTTCATAGATTGAGTCATTCGAACTCAGCTGAATGATGTCTTTTTTCTCCCGATTTGTGATGTCCAACTGATATCGAGATGCTTCGGTGATTGCAATGCCCTCAATATGCTTGTCCGGAATTGATGCTGTTGAGTTTTTCAGATCAGCATTGTGCTGAACGATTCCACAAATATTGACTGTATTGCCAGGATTAACTTCGTCTACGAGATCATCTTCAAGCTTTACAGTAAGGATTTCTCGGTCATCATCTGTCCCAACCCCTGGTGGCCGCTGCTCTATGTAAATCGTTTGTATATCCACATACTCACTCTGATCGTGGTTGACGACGAAATTCTCAGAACGCTCACACCCTTGGCATTTGTGTGGTTTCTGTATTCCACCAATAGGTGATTGTGGGATTCTCGAAAGTGTTCCACAGAGTTGGCATTCAAATGCAGCCTCAGACAGTGCACTCTGAGCTTGTTCAATCGAATCAACTGTTCCGGTGACCCTAATCAAGCTATTCACATGTCGGCTACGTATCTCACCAATGTCTGGGCTCTCGGTCGAAGGGAGATTGTGAATGCGAACATGTGCTTGGCTGAGTGAAATATCGATCGGGAGATCATACACTCGCAACGCCTTTTCAGCATAGCCCTGATGATGTTTTGGGTGACTGAGATAGTCATCGGCTAAATCTGGATCGTAACGATAGAGGTCTTGCCAGTCAATGTAGAGTGATTGCTTTTCGTTGGGATATTCTTGAGCCAGTTGCTTGACTTCGTTGTCGTAATAATTTTGGAAGAATTTTTCAAAGGCTTCAACTATTTCAGAGTTCCGGGTTGCCATGATCTGGTCTAAGAAGTTGAATCAATATAGTCCTTTAAGATGATCGTTCAGTAGGACGGCGGAACGCGGCTCAGTCTGGACTGGTTTCTATTGCTGCTATTGTCGTTATGTCGGCTTCTTCCATCTACATTGTCGAGAGTATCTTGTAATTCCTTGACGGCGATATCGTCGAGATCATCCACTAACTCCTGCAACTATTTTGGGCAAAAAGTTCTAATGGTTACTATAGTCTTTACAATCCAGCCAGCTTTCCTGAGAGTTCCGTTTGCGGCTCCGGGTGCCACACTACCAGTCCGCTAAGATAGGTGGTTGATTCCTCGCCAGTCTCCAGGTTCCTGTATCACAGTCTGATTATCAAGTTGTATCATTCCGCAATTATGCTGCCATGTCTATTAGTATCTGCAATGTACTTTCCCGCACTATGGCTATCTCCAATGGAAACTATTATGTGGTCCAGATAATGAGTCATCACTACTGAAAGTTAAAATAGAAATAATGATTCGAAATACCGTTACCAAACTTGTTTCAAATATACTCACCGACGCGTTGGGTTTGCTGTGGACGGCCAGTATCAATGAAATCGAAATTTCTCGTGAAACGCTGACTAGGTGGATGATCCCGCACGATATTGGCCACCGGAACCTCGAGCGACGCTGCAACAATCTGCTTTCAGATAGTTACTAGTATGAGTAACAAACCCTCCGACAGTCCGTCTGATCGTCCTGCTAACCACCCCGATGAGTCAGCATCAGTACTGACTCGTACTCGACAGCAATTCATTCGCGTCCCGCCACAGCTCCTCTCGGTCGCTGTTTGGCTGACCTTTCTGCTGGTCGTCACCGGTTCGGCAACTGCTCAGTCAGATGTCGGCGACGTCTACTGTGGAACTGGCGTCGAAACGGGGATCACTATCGTCTTCGGTGCGATTGCTGGTCTCGGACTCCCCGCGACAGGCTTCTATGTTTGTCGAGCAGGTCTCTCGTACATGCGTGCGGGCGGCAATCCTGAGAAAAAGAATAACGCCAAAGAGCGGCTAGTGATGTCGGGTCTCGGGTTTGGGATTATCGTTCTCGCGCTCATCTCACCCGAACTCATCGACAACATTGGAAGTCAGATGGGATTCGACTTCTCCAGTTGTGTCCGGCCCTTCTGAGACCTCACTCAATTGCAACCGACATTCCCTCACTCCCTGTCGATGGCCACACTCCGCCCGGTGATCGTTGCCCTCCTCGTCACGAGTAGCCTCGCCATCGGACTGATGGGCACCGCAGAAGCCAACTCATCAGATGTGAACTCGAGTACAGCGCTCCCTGCGGACGGCCCTGATTACGGCGTCAACGAGTCACGGTTTCAACTACTCTGGTCGGAAGACACGGATCAGGAAAACCTCTCGAGCACTGATTTCACCGAGAACGCGTCCTCACCTGCGGCGTTCTCCCAGCGCCTCTCGAAGTCGACGGACTACCTCTTCGACGAACCGATCGAGGACGTCGAACGCTGGAATAGTGGCGACTTAGACGACTACGCCGCTGGTGCCCTGAGGGCGTATGATTGAGTCCGAAGGAGATGAGGATTCCACCCCTGCGGTCCGCCGTTAAGATGGGATCTGATGTTAGCCTTGACAGTTCGGTGACGCTCGATCGGTCGGCGATGGGGTCACTGGACTGTGGACCACGCAATGTGTGAGTGTGTATTAACATTCACCGCCAAACCCCCCTGTTTTGCAGGGGATTTAGCATTCCGGTTGATCCTGCCGGAGGTCATTGCTATTGGAGTCCGATTTAGCCATGCTAGTTGTACGAGTTGAGACTCGTAGCAGATAGCTCAGTAACACGTGGCCAAACTACCCTATCGAGCACGATACTCTCGGGAAACTGAGGCTAATAGTGCATACGGCTCGGTGTCTGGAGTGACCCGAGTCAGAAACGCTCAGGCGCGATAGGATGTGGCTGCGGCCGATTAGGTAGACGGTGGGGTAACGGCCCACCGTGCCAATAATCGGTACGGGTTGTGAGAGCAAGAGCCCGGAGACGGTATCTGAGACAAGATACCGGGCCCTACGGGGCGCAGCAGGCGCGAAACCTTTACACTGCACGCGAGTGCGATAAGGGGACTCCAAGTGCGAGGGCATATAGTCCTCGCTTTTTCCGACCGTAGGATGGTCGGCGAATAAGTGCTGGGCAAGACCGGTGCCAGCCGCCGCGGTAATACCGGCAGCACGAGTGATGACCGCTATTATTGGGCCTAAAGCGTCCGTAGCTGGCCACGCAAGTCCATCGGGAAATCTCTCCGCTCAACGGAGAGGCGTCCGGTGGAAACTGTGTGGCTTGGGACCGGAAGATCCAGAGGGTACGTCTGGGGTAGGAGTGAAATCCCGTAATCCGAGACGGACCACCGGTGGCGAAAGCGCTCTGGAAAGACGGATCCGACGGTGAGGGACGAAAGCTCGGGTCACGAACCGGATTAGATACCCGGGTAGTCCGAGCTGTAAACGATGTCTGCTAGGTGTGACACAGGCTACGAGCCTGTGTTGTGCCGTAGGGAAGCCGTGAAGCAGACCGCCTGGGAAGTACGTCTGCAAGGATGAAACTTAAAGGAATTGGCGGGGGAGCACTACAACCGGAGGAGCCTGCGGTTTAATTGGACTCAACGCCGGACATCTCACCAGCATCGACAGTGTGCAGTGAAAGTCAGTGTGATGAGCTTACTGGAGCCACTGAGAGGAGGTGCATGGCCGCCGTCAGCTCGTACCGTGAGGCGTCCTGTTAAGTCAGGCAACGAGCGAGACCCGCACCCTTAATTGCCAGCAACACCCTTGAGGTGGTTGGGTACATTAAGAGGACTGCCAGTGCCAAACTGGAGGAAGGAACGGGCAACGGTAGGTCAGTATGCCCCGAATGTGCTGGGCTACACGCGGGCTACAATGGTCGAGACAGTGGGATGCAACGCCGAGAGGCGACGCTAATCTCCGAAACTCGATCGTAGTTCGGATTGCGGGCTGAAACTCGCCCGCATGAAGCTGGATTCGGTAGTAATCGCGCCTCAGAAGGGCGCGGTGAATACGTCCCCACCTGGCTGTATCCTCATTCTGAACAAAGACAAGCCCGAGGAGCGAGAAGGCAAAGTTCAGTTCATTTATGCCGAGGACCAGACACTTCGGGAATCCGAGGTTCAGATGTTTGAGGAACTCTCAAATCAAAACAAATTGACCGACGAAGGGGTTGAGTACCTCGCCGAGACGTTTCTGACGGGGCGCGAGGAGGACCACCACAGTCGGCTGGTCGATCTGGAGGAGATTGAAGAAAACGACTGGAATCTGAACGTGCCGCGCTATGTTAACACGACCAAACCAGAGGAACCCATCGACGTGAGCGCGAAGCTGCGAGAGTTGGATCGGCTGGCTCAGGAGCGTCAGAAAACTGATGCAGAACTGCAGGAGTACATGGAGGTGTTGGAATACAGATGAGTGGAGCCCTCGATCAAGAGCCGAAAGACGATTATCAAACGGTATCTTGGGGGCCGAGGGAGGAGGATATTCCATTGGATTGGGAGATGAAGTGCATAAGCGATATCTCTGAGAATGTTATTTATCCACAACGAGATAAACCCAAGAATCTCGAGGGCGAGATACCATGGATACGAATTGAGGATCTTGATGGAAAATATATTTCTGAATCCGGTTCAGGAAAAGGTGTGACACAAGATACAGTTCAAGATATGAATTTGAGTCTCTTCCCCCCTGGAACATTAATGTGTTCCTGTAGTGGGAATATGGGCATCTGTGCGATTACTGAGCGTGAGTTGGTATCTAACCAAACATTTGCAGGAATCGTTCCCTCTAAGGATATCGATACTGAATATCTATATTACACCTTAGAGAATCTCAGGGATGATTTACAACGGTTGTCCTCGGGAACCACCATCCCATATTTATCAAGCAATAAACTGAAAAAATTTTCAATTCCATATCCTCCCCTTCCCGAACAGCGCCGCATCGCCGACATCCTCTCAACGGTCGAAGATCAGATTCTGCAGACAAGTGAAATGATCGAGAAGACGAAGGAGTTAAAGTGTGGGCTCATTCAAGATATATTTGACTTAGAGACCGATGGTGAGTCTTCGAATCATACATCTGAAATCTCTCTTGAAGGAGTCCAAGAACAGTCTCTAAGCGACTATGTTTCGATAGTTTCAGGTGTTCACGTGAAATCTGACAAGGTCTCAGATGATGCTACTAAGACACCATATCTCACTGGTCCCGATGATTTTGACGAATTTGGTTTTTCTGTGACCAAATTCACAGATGAGCCGTCCAAGTTCTGTGAACCAGGAGATACTTTAGTGACAGTGAAGGGATCTGGGTGTGGGAAGACCACATTCGCTAATAAACGCGCCTCAATCAGCCGACAACTAAAGGCACTAAGACCAGGAGAAGGGTTTATATACCACTGATTATAATATGCTATTGCTATGTTGACATGCACGTGCTGCGAATTCGGGCGAATAAGAATCGAATCAGGCGAAACAACAGGACCGGACAGCTTCAGAGAGAAATATAAATGTCACAACTGCAACTCGAAAGGGACACTGAAAGTTGATGGAACTAATGAAAAACTGATGGGCTGTCTCGGTTCCACCTTCGAATAACCAACTATTTTTCGCCCGTAAGTGTTACCAGATACAAAATTAGACCTACAGACGTATCTACTCCATCCATATTTGGAAGTTCACCTATCGGTGAAGGGTATTCAACAGAATTCTCGATAAAACCTCTCAGAAACGAATTGTAACGTTATTCGGACTGGAACCACTCTTCATTCCCTTCGACTTCAGCGTCTTCCTCAATTATAACCGCATCAGTTGTAAACGTTGTAGTTCCAAATGCGTTGTCGTAATCATAATCAACATTCAACAATGGTTTTATGAATTTAGGAATATTCTTCCGACGTTCGTCAGTCAGTTCCCTCTTGTCTATCCACCCCATCTCTATCGCTATTTCTCTTATAGTCAGCCAGCCACGATTATCCTTGTTACCTTCTTCATCAGAATATATTCTATATTCGTTCTCCGTTGTTTGTTCGTAAAACTGCTCAAATAATGCGTCGAAGAATTTTGCCTTTTCAATCTCTGAATCGATATCAAATTTATCTAAATTATCATTCCATAAGAACGCATCAATATTTGCCTCGTACTCTGGTGCAAATTCAACTCCGTCGCCTATGTCATCAATATATGCATCTAAGGTCACATCTGATTTAACACTATATATGTTTTCGATTTTCGTTTTGATTTCCGACTTCGCAAAGTCATCATCATGATTCTGTATGGCGGTTACTAATGCAGTTACCCGTTCCTCTCGTTGTTTTTGGGATAAGCCATCTCCATCTGCCGTGTGTTTTCGAGACCGCAAGTCATCGAACGTAAGGTCTCCAGCCTCCCACCACTCATCAGAATCGTCTTGGATGGATTCCTCCGAAGTTGTTTCAACAAAATCTCCAATACCAACTTCGTCTTCAATTGAGTAGTCTTCTGGTAAATTATACAGTCGCTGGGATTCATACCCAGTACAAATAGTTCGAGAAACGTCCTTTGACGGTTCTTCTCCGTGAAGGATATAATTCAGAATCTCTTGTTTGACATCTATTCTGTTAACCACAGAAGTATATGGACTCGTATAGTTTCCAATGACGGTTTTAAATTACTTTAACCTACATATCTTGTTGGGCCTAGACAAGCGTTATCATTGGACTATCCTTTCAGTCGACGGCACCTCCGTTTCTTTGGCAACTGGGTGGTGATTCCCAAAGATACATATGACGAACTTCGGAATCAGTACGTAGCTAATGTGGTTTGGAATCACACATGAACATCACAGAAAATAACCTCTTTGGCACGACAGAGACATACTCTGTCGATTTCGATCGTATCTGTCACCAATCTAACTTAGTTGCTGCGTTGGATACCACCAATCTCGCAGTACTATTCGAGACTCGTGAGGAACGCGTAGGCGCGACAATGCCGTTCGTCAAATCTGGACTCAAGCAAAATCAACGGTGTTTGTATTTAGCTGCCGAACGCTCGAGTGAAGAGCTACGGTCGACACTAACCCGGTTCGATGTCGACCACGAGTCAGTCCCGGACGAGCAACTCGTCGTTACACAGCTTACTGAGAGACAGGAAACTGATGTAGCACTTGACTTCGACGACGTACTCGATTTTATCTTCGAGATGGTCGACGAAAGTCTGGACCTCGGATTCGATGGGCTCTTGATTACCGCCGAGATGAGTTGGATCCACTCGTCAGACATCACAATTGGTGATCTCTTGAAAGCGACATCTCGCTTCAACCAAACCGCGACGGATCTCCCCTGTGTGGCACTCGGACAGTACGATATGACGGAATTTGACGCGTCTGATTTGATCGATATCCTTCATGCGTATTCAGATATCGTCTACCGAGGGAAACTCTGTCCGAATTCATACTACACTCGACCGGAGATCTTTCTCGAGAGGGAGAAACCAGACATCAAATTCGAACGGATGTTGCAGACGCTCTCGGACTTGTCTTCAGCATACGATGATATCCAGAGACGTCAGCAGCGACTCGACGTACTGAGCCGTATCATGCGCCACAATATCCGCAACGACTTGAACCTCATTCTTGGGCAAAGCACCGCTCTGAGTGAGACACTCGAGACCGAGGAACTGGCAGATTGTGCCGAACAGATTCAAACGACCGCACGGGAACTCCTGACCATCGCGGATAACGCGAATCAGCTCAATACATCGCTTGATCACGAGTCTACAACCATCCTTCCAATCCCACTATCGCGAACCGTCAACCGTGTCGTTGACGATATACGACGTGCGAATCCAGAAATTTCGATTTCAACACACATTGCTGATAATCTGTGGGTTAGTGCAAACGACGATTTTGAGTTTGCCGTTCAAACGCTGGTACAGACCGTGATCGAATATAGTACCTCAGTGACCCTCTCGGCAGAGAAACCGCAATCGAACTCCGCTCCCTCGATAACGCTTGAACTCACGGTTGCGGGTGAGCAGTTCCCACAATCAGAATTTGCAGCTGTTTCCGATGGAAAAGAAACGCCACTCAACCACGGTAACGGAATCGGATTGTGGATCGTTCACTGGATTGTCGATCAGTCGGGCGGCGATCTCTCGATCACGTCAAACGATGAAGAGACAATCTTTTCGATTTCGTTGCCAACTGTCCTCGAGTCCGGTCCAACTGGTTTTTAGGGCCCAATCGGATCAATCCCCACTTCCTGTCATACACTCAAAGAGAATTGAAAAATCGTTACTGAGTGTGTTGTGTTTGCGATTGGCTGTCATTCAAGCAGTATTTGAGAACATATATATGCAAATACCGGTTGTTTCTACTAACAAGCAGGTCGCCCGCTCGCTTGCGACCATCTTACAGGAAGCCGACGTGAGCTTCGGCATCCTCTTCGAGGACGAAAAGTACGACGGCAACGACATCCGCCGAGTCGGCGAGGAGTTCCTCTACATCGAACTCGCCGGCCACCACGTCGAGAGTTTTGAAGAGTGCGAGTTCGAGAAACTCGTCTGTACGGATCCCCACTCCTACAACACGTTCAAAAACGAGTATCCGGAAGTCGACTTCGAGGAGTTCGCCGACGACCCCATCATGCCCTTCGAGTACGATGAGAAGTGGAACAAAGACGGCGAGGTCGACGTGCTCCACTGGACCCAGGCCGTCGAGAAGTTGGTCAACGACGGCAAACTCGAGCTGTCGGGCACCGAACTCGAGTACACCGTTACGTACCACGATCCGTGCCACCTCGGGCGGTACAACGACGAGTACGAGGCCCCGCGCGAACTCATCCGCGCGACGGGCTGTGACCTCGAGGAGATGCCGCGCAACCGCTCGAACTCGTTCTGTTGTGGCGGCGGCGGGGGCGGCCTCTGGATGGACTTCGACGAAGAGACCAAACCCAGCGAAGAACGCCTCCGCGAAGCCCTCGAGGACACCGATGCTGGCCCGAATATCGAGAAGTTCGTCGTCGCCTGCCCGATGTGCATGACGATGTACGAGGACGGCCGCAAAACCGGCGATTTCGAAGACGACATCGAAGTCGTCGACGTCGCCGAACTCATCGTCGAAGCCATCGGAAAAGAAGAACAGATGAACGCCGAAATCACGGCAAGCTAATCCAAACCCGAAAACAATTAGAATTATCTTCCCATAATACGTTGCAGTAGTTAGTAGAAACTCGTGGCGGATCTTCATCGAAGAGCGTCAAGATCACCCCGAGAAAGTGAAGAAAAATGGTCAGTAGAATGGCTAGTAGTGGGATCGTTATGATAGGGGATGAAGAGCGAACGCATCCTGATGCCTTCACGATATTCGAAATCGATCTGGGAGAAAGCGGAAACTCTCAGAAAAATAGCAGTAAGAGTTCGAAGAATCAGTCCACCAATCTCCTGAAGAAACTGGGCTCGACGCGCTGGCATGGACGCCGGCGCTCGTCCAGCAGCATCTCGAGGAGACATACGATGTCGAGTACTCAATCCCAAGCTGCCGGCGGTTGCTCAAAGAAGTGGGATTGAGCTTCCAAAAGCCACGCCGTACAGCCGCCAAATCAGATGCTGAGGACCAAGAAACGTTCCGCGAGGAACTCAAAAAAAGCGGCGGGAAATGGACGCCACAGTAGTCTGTATAGATCAAACCAAGAAATCCGTGCAAGTTGAGCCGCGTGCCGCGTGATTCCCGAATGCACTTGAGAAATCTGATGTGATCAAGATCAAACCGCACTCAAACGATGCTCGCAAGCGGATATACGAACGAAAGTGACATCATCTTAGTAACCCAATATAATGTTTATAACATTGTTGAAATCTCCCTCTTATCTTATGTTCAAGATTTATGTCAGTCACATCACTTTGGAGTAGTATATGGCTATGGGGAATGTCCTTGCAACTAACTTTCTCTTTATCATCTTCTTAGTTGTTCCAGGGTTAGCTGGTATTAAGGGATTTGTTTTAGCAAAGAGGGAAACTGATAACTATAGTAGAATCGAGACAATTGTTTTCAGCCTCCTCATCTCGATCCTATCAGTACTCATCTTGTATGCCGGGCACTCGTTTATGTTGTCAGAATTTGCTGACTTTGAGGAGATATCTCAATTTGGACTGCCTAATATTATATTCCTATTCCTTCTCCATGCGATTATATGCCCACTACTTGGAGGGGGATTGGGTATCACAAGAAATGTGGCAGTGAAACGCGATCTTTTTAGCCGAATACTAAAATCGATTCCTTATATTGACGTTGACAGTCCTAGAGAAGAGGTCTGGGATTTTGTATTCGAAGAAATACATTCTAACACAAAAGTATCTGTTGTAACTAAAGAAGGGCATGTGATTTCAGGGAATGTTGTGCACAGGGGGGACAAGGTACAGGAACGAGATCTACTCTTATCGAGCCCAACCCTACGATTATTAAATGAGAATGGTGAGTACACTGAGGAGAGCTTAAAAGATAAAACATACTCTTATGTCCATAATCAAGATATCTCCCACATTTTCTTCCAAGAAGATCTCAACCGCGGTGATGAAGATGTTGCTGAAGCAATGGATATAGACTCCCCAGAACAGATTGAGAAATTATCAGAAGTACTTGAGGAACATAAAGGTAAAATTGAAACTGATCAGAATGTAATTCGTCACGGGAATAATTAAAAGTCCGGCAATATATAGTTCTATTAAACTATATCCAGCTTGCTATTCTTAGCCATCTCTGGATATTCAGCATAGATATCACTCAATAATTCCAGTATTGGCTTATCGTTATCCTTCTCTTTCAGTTCATCTATATCATCAAATTTTCTTTCAAAGTCTGTGTCACTAAATCTATCAAGGATCTGCTCTCCTTCGTCTGTTATGGAATAGACTTTTTTCGGGTTCCCACTAGGCGTTTCCTTTATCTCACATCTGATGTAATCATCTTCACCAAGACTATCTACATCATTGTAGAGTTCTTTTGAAAAGGGGCCATAATCATGGGGCTCAAATTCATATTCATCTTCATCCAGGATATTTTTCTGAGTCTTGAATACTAATTTTTGGAGCCTGGTTATACCCTCGACTGCTTCGTCATTGGCTCGAATTACCGCCAATGGGAGTAGCCGAGAGTCAATCATCAATCTATAGGTTGTGGTTCAGGCCACACACATCTTTCGATAGTTGATTATATTGTGGCCTATCATTTCCGTATTGATACTCAGTTGATGATGGTTAAATACATTTTGGGCATTATTAGCTGAAGTATCCTGCATGATTGTGTGGGTAGATATTGGACTACTGGCCAGTTTGACCGGTTATTTCGGATCCAGTATTCAAACAGCTTGAATTCAACCGAAGAATCTTCAGACAACTATTTGCTTATTATTGACTGAACACCTATCAGGGTCTCCCACTCCAGTACTGACCGAAACGCAGGCGGGCTTATCTTCCGTGTTCGGGATGGGTACGGGAGGAACCCCGCCGCTATGGCCGCCTTAACGCCAACCAACGGAATCGAACCGCTGCACCAATTATGGTGACACCAGTCTCGGTGGTCTCCGTGTCTACGTGTAGTCCAGTTCACGCCTGGACCCGTCTCCGGGTCCGTACATGATCCAAATGCGTATGAATGGTGGCTCGATCAGTTAGTGCTCGCGGGCTCAACACCTCGTTGCCTTGGTGCGTACACCCCGAGTCTATCGAACTCGTCTTCTACGAGTGATCTCAGATGGTATCTCTTTTTCAAGTGGGTTTCGAGCTTAGATGCGTTCAGCTCTTACCCCGTGGCGCGTGGCTGCCCAGCACGTGCTCTCTCGAACAACTGGTACACCAGTGGCACCCATTCGTAGTTCCTCTCGTACTATACGAACGTTCTCGTCAGATACCGTTACACCCCCAATAGATAGCAGCCGACCTGTCTCACGACGGTCTAAACCCAGCTCACGACCTCCTTTAATAGGCGAACAACCTCACCCTTGCCCGCTTCTGCACGGGCAGGATGGAGGGAACCGACATCGAGGTAGCAAGCCACCCGGTCGATATGTGCTCTTGCGGGTGACGACTCTGTTATCCCTAAGGTAGCTTTTCTGTCAGCAATTGCCCGCATTAAGCAGGCTAATTGGTTCGCTAGACCACGCTTTCGCGTCAGCGTCGATTGTTGTGCTCGACACTGTCAGGCTTCCTTATGCTCTTGCACTCTTACTCGGGTCTCCGACCCGAGTGAGGAAACCTTGGGGCGCGCTCGATATCTTTTCAAGCGCGTACCGCCCCAGTCAAACTGCCCGGCTACCGGTGTCCTCCGCCAGGAGTGAGAGTCGCAGTCACCATCGGGTAGTATTTCAATGCTGCCTCGGTGGCCCGCTAGCGCGGGTACCTGTGTAATGGCTCCTACCTATGCTGCACAATGGCGACCACGTCTCAGCGACAGCCTGCAGTAAAGCTCTATAGGGTCTTCGCTTCCCCTTGGGGGTCTCCAGACTCCGCACTGGAATGTACAGTTCACCGGGCCCAACGTTGGGACAGTGGCGCTCTCGTTGATCCATTCATGCAAGCCGCTACTAAAGCGGCAAGGTACTACGCTACCTTAAGAGGGTCATAGTTACCCCCGCCGTTAACGGGTCCTTCGTCTCATTGTACTGAGTGTTCAGATACCCGCACTGGGCAGGATTCAGTGACCGTACGAGTCCTTGCGGATTTGCGGTCACCTATGTTGTTACTAGACAGTCGGAGCGCCCGAGTCACTGCGACCTGCCTCTCTCCGAGGCAGGCATCCCTTATTGCGAACGTACGGGACTAACTTGCCGAATTCCCTAACGTCGGTTGATCCCGACAGACCTTGGCTTTCGCCGCCACGAGTACCTGTGTCGGATCTCGGTACGGACAGTGTGATCGTCTTTTCACGGGCTCCAGATTGACCCAGCTTGCGGCATCCCACCATTCGTCCGCTTCCTGCCATTACGGCTTCCACGAACTTCGATGGTTACACCGGGCGAATGCCCGGCCTGGGCGGCTCCAAAGCGTCGACTTCTAATTCACACTGGCATAGGAATATTAACCTATTTCCCTTTTGTCTCATTCGAACTGCGGTGAGACTTAGGACCGGCTAACCCTCAGCTGATCAGCATTGCTGAGGAACCCTTACTCGTTCGGCCGTCGGGGTTCTCACCCGACTAACGCTGCTACTATGACCAGAATTTTCGTTACTGCACGGTCCACACGAGATCTCTCCCGCGCTTCCACCCGAACAGTATGCCAACCTACGGAATCACATCGTCAGATGTGTCGCTCGGTCTCGGTGGTGGACTTGAGCCCCGATCATTTTCAGCGCGCCGAACCTCGGCCGGTAAGCTGTTACGCTTTTCTTAGAGGGTAGCTGCTTCTAAGCTCACCTCCCGGCTGTCTAGGGCTCGGCACCACTTTCGATCGCACTTAGTCCACACTTGGGGACCTTAACCCAGCTCTGGGTTGTCTCCCTTACGGTACACAGGCTTACCCCGCGCACCGGTCTCCTCACGTCAACTGTACTCTTCACTCGCACTTTGGATAAGGAATTCAAACTGATCATTAAGTTCCCTCATGAAGTCGTCATCGACCGGTGATTGCAGTTTCTCAAGATACTCTACGCCGATGCTTTCTAATGATTGGATACACTTCACGACAAGTTCATGGTCATTATTATCGATTGCCATAAGACCAGTATTCGTAATCAACAGAGTCTCATTTGAGAGTTCTTCGAGAAATTCATCATTCTTTACGGGAGCAATGCTTTGCGAACGATAGATATTATCCTCTGTTATCTTCGATTTAATCCGCTCCTCAGATCTACTGATTGTATTTGAGATGTTGAGATAGTAGGCGGTTATCAACGCCAACGCAACCAGATAGAGAAAAGAGGACAAAGCGAAGATGAAGCTGAGTGGTTGATAGACACCACCGACCTGGAAATACAGGCTAGATAAATTGAACACGGCAATCCCAAGAAGAGAGACAAATATCCCACGTAAATATCCGTCTCGGAAGATTTCTTTTGCCAAATTGGGGGTATATGATCTGACGGTATTTTGAATAAGGAATATTGAGATTGTGAATACGAAACCAATCAGATTCACCATCAAAATCAGTGAGTCAGAGAAAAATGGCTGCTCAGGTGTCCCTGTTAACAGACTGGTGATCTGTGTGTTTTCTAAATAAATGTGGTTGAATACAAAGAGCGTGGGTAAAAGGGTTGCAATCCAAAAGAGGGTCTTACCCCAGGAGTACCAAGTCAAGCCGTTCCAAAGTGAGGAACCAGAATCACGGAGTCCAGCAGCAATGGATCTTATCCGTCTTACATACAAGGATAGCCGTTGAAACCGGTTAAGTTTGGGAACGCTGAGAGCTACACAGGATATTGAGAGAAAGAATATAAACTGAGGCTCGTGGATCATCATATTCATCGTATTTCATTTCATTCGTATAAGCATGATCAAACCAGGGTGAAAGTAGCGGTATCAGAGTAGCTTAATATCGTGATCCAACTCTCGTAGCTTCGATCGATAGCACGCCCGCTCACCTCCAACTAGCCATTTAAACTCACCCTGTCTTATTGGATATTTATCTAACGGTGCTTAAATCTCTAACAGCGATTCGAAGGCCTCGGCACTCGAGTCAGTAATTATCACCGACTTACAAAACTATTTATGAGGGAGTGATTCGAATCAGACTCAAACCGATAGATGGCGAAAGGATACCCATCGAGATGCGCCCTATGTAGCGGAATACGCTCAGGCTGAAGACGACTATCTCCGCTACGAATAAGCAGACTGCGATTTACTGGACGGGACTGAAATCGTCGTTCATCCGTAGAATAATTATACTACGGTGAATTTGTCGAGTTAGCAGGAGTGAACATATGTCGCTTAGGCCCATTCAACAACTGGAGGACGATTATTTCGATGATTTTGGAGTTGTCGCTCGGGACAATCCGGATGATATCATCGAATTTCTCGAAGATATTTACGAGCACATAGAACAGGGTGAACCCGCAAGCTTCGATATTACTGTTTGAAGCATTGAAACTCGAATTCTAAACCTCATTTGATAAAATCTCATGCTATGAGCATTAGTGGATAAGATAATATACACCAATTATTGGATGTAATTCAAAAGGTTTCAACTGTTAGAAGCGGATAGAAGTAAGTCAGTATACCTGTATATGAACAGAATATGAGAGTAGAGCTATTCGAGAATATATTGGCAATTTTACTGACTCTAGCTTTTGTCCTCTCAATAACAAACTATGAGTTGTTCAAAAAGTACGCAAATATCTTTCTCTACCCTATATTGTTTATCGCTCATTTTGTCACTAAGGAGATTTATGTAGCAATCTCAGGGACTCCGAAGGTAGTGATTGTATTGTCAAAAGTCGTCTTAGCGGCTATTCTTTCCCTTGTTTTTCTGTTAGCCTTTGCTTTTTCGTTTTTTGTCCCATTTATCGGTGAGAAAGCTAGTAGCTGGCGAGCGTCACTGAAACGCGGATTGGTAGCGTCCTATATCATTGTTCAGGTGCGCAAAATGCGGGGTATTCTGGTTAGCATTGTAGCTGAAGAAGATGATCGGGATCGAGACTTTGAAGATATAGAAAGATACCGTCTAGAACTCACTCAAGTAAAACAAGATGGAAAAAATAGACTTGAGATGGGAGAAACGCTGTTATCATTGCTTCTTGGAGCTGTACTCCTATTGTCTAACCTAGTGGGATTTGAGTTGCTGCAAACCTCAATTTCTGGGATTCAAGTGGACTTCCTAGTTCAGGGATGGTTATTCCTTATTTCAATATCAATCATGTATAGGTCTTCTTTATTGGAATTGTTGTCCTATAGATCGAATGAGGATTTTGACTCTCTGAACGAGATAGATGCCGCGTTAGGGTATCAAAAGGCTATATCCCTTGTTGGATTTATTCAAGGGCTTATGTTTTTGGTTGTGTTTATAGCCTCTATCACAAAATTGAAACATAGATTCATAGAGAAGGTATTACGAATGAAGTATAATAATGGTCCCTGGGTATCTTACGCTTGGAACAAAATTAATAATAATTTATAATTGTAGGATTGTTCTGTTAGTTACTATATTTACCTGCCATAGAAGGCCCAAACCTATCATTCAACAATGTTTAGTTCCTTCGATTGAATTCAACTCCACCTCCCTACCTTCCACCCGATCCCCCTAAACGGGGGTGAGGGTGGAATCCCACCTCAACCAATATCTGATTGTCTTCTCACGGATTATTGGTTAGAATTCTATTAATTGCTTAATCGCATCCTTGAGCATTAGATCCACGCGAAGAGAAATCCCCGCAGTGTATACAATCTAATTATTGCAATTGATTCTCGGCATCAATTTCCCCATCAAGGTATAGCATACCCCACTTCGTAATCTCATACATATCGTGGTGAATTGGTGAAATAAGTCCAGCAGATGCAAGAATATCACACCTCTCGCGAATACGACCAGATTGCAACAGTCAATCAGACGCCAAAACATCCCACAAGTGTGACGATAGCGTGAGTCCACACGCCATTCGGCGTGGCTCCATTACACACTTTCTGAGACGAGATATGCCTGAAAAGATGGTCTCAGATAGAGCAGATGTGTCTGAAGACGTTCTCGAAAAGCACTACGATAAACGTTCAGCAGAAGAAAAAATGGAGCAGCGAAGAGATTACCTCAATAACATCTAACGTATATCCATATCTCTACTCTTCTGACTCTTCAGAATCGGGCTCAGGAAATTCACGTGAAAGGTCTATATCACTCACATCAATTGACTGTGCGTAAATTTCCTCACGGAAGACTGGCCCCATATACGTTTCTTTGAAAGAGCCTTCCCTCCGAAGGTTTCGTAGACGGGTCCGAAACCCACGCTTCCATTCGTTCCAAATTAAATCCACACGCTCCTGAAACTCGATGTGCTTTGGCCCAAAAAGCCCAATATCAGGCCCTGTAGCCCAAAAATACGATGGGCTAGGGAAAGGAAGTATTTCTTCAAGAGAATCACCATATACTCTGAAACTGGAATTAGCGAGATGGTCCTTGAATTCCTGTTGTTCAATAACATCTGTATATCGAAGATTGACGGTTACGAACGCACCAGAAAGGCCCGAAATATAAGAAATTAAATATGTGTCTGGTAAATCTTCATCAGTTACGTCATACACAATCGGTTTGAGACGGACAATAGCGTCGTCATCTGTTGCTAAGGCCATTCCCGGCTGTAAAGTAGTCTGGAAGTCTGCTAGATACCCAGTTGTTTCTTTATTAGCTGTGACCTCCACTTCCAGACTAATGTTTTTTGCACTACCTTCACCACGATTTGCTATAGTCAAGAATAACTCATTATCTTCTATCTCGAACTTCGTATCCAAACTGGGGGCATAGCTAGCCTGTGTTGCCTTGGTCTGTTCCCTTGTTTCTCGGTATAAGCGAGCGTAATAGAGAACGAGAATCAATGAAGCAAATGCTCCAAGCCCGGGCGCAGCTTCAGTAAGCCACCACTCCCAATTGTAGCCGAAAATCATCAATTAGTATTTCTTATTCCTTCTACAGTAATATCCTGCGAATTATGATTCCAAGAAGTTTACAGCAATCAGTAGCAAGACTACATCTTGGATTCAACAAAGTCTGCTCGAGTTCGGTTGCTGCCAACGTCTTTAGGCGTGGTTCCACCACGCACTCTCCGTAGTGACATAGCCGAGACCGTCAGCAATGACGGGGTGAACAATATCTAATTCTGTAGTCTCTAATTAGCTATCAATGATTGTGTTTTCACACCTTTCATGGTACAAAAAGATGCTCAAGACATAGATATTGGAGACACAATCAAATTTAGAGACAATGAGTGGGATGTTATACAAGTGCTAGAGATGACAGTGAAAGGTGGTGAAGAGCCACGTACAACAATCTCAATACTCTTGGAGAACACTTCTGACCCTGATGATAACACATCAATCAACAAACTTCCTGACGACGAAGTAGAAGTGGTGAATTAAGATATATTTCAACCGTGTTTAAATAATATCCATGTTGTGTCGTGCCTGATGTTCGTAAAACTCCTGCCGTGACGCCCGTGTATTTCCACAATACACTCTCGTCCCACACTTCTTGCATTCGTATTCGTTCCCTCTACGGTGAATATAGTGTGTTTCAAGAATCGATTCAACCTTTTCCTCAAGTTCGTTCCCATAATCCATATTATGGGATTGTAGCTACAAGAACAATGGTTTAATGCACAGAACTATAGTTGAAATATATTCGCCTGTATATTATTCTCCACCAAGTTACCAACACTATGTGCGAGATACGAGATTGGAACGAGGTCGAACAAGACTGCTTAGACGACTACTGCAATGGAAAGATGGAACCAAAAGCAGGAGAAGACAGCTTAATACACTTAGTCTGTCAAAGCTGTGGGCTGCTTGTTAGACTCCATTACGAACCAATATGGACAGAGCATCACTCCTAAAAAGAACATAGAAATGATGTTGAAACACTAATAACATAGAAAGTGCCAATACAAGACCAAGATTATTATTTTTTCTCGATTGTTTTTCTCCGAACGGCTCTAAAGGACTATTGCTTAGAATGTGAAAACACTGCGTTAGGACTCCTACCGCCACTATAGAATTGGGCTGTGTTGGAAACGGCTCTATCCGACTCCGAAAAAACTACAACAACACTACAACACTTATTACTCGCTATTGAGCCCTATTCCTCAGATATGTTTTACCGTGGAATACATAGTCACTATACGCACATTTTGAGAGTGATCTAAGACATAGCAGTGAGTAGAACTGCGTTTCGAAGTTGCTTTGTCATTCGAAAGAAGTGCCTTGGCTATGCAGGGTGAGTCGAAAAAGCGAACGAAGTTACGGAGTACCGAAGTTACAGAGGGGGTAGAGCGCGCCCCACACCGCGCAATGTTTCGTGCAATGGGGTATGATGATAAAGATCTATCTTCTCCATTAGTTGGTATCGCCAACCCAGCTGCAGACATCACCCCTTGTAATGTTCATCTGGACGATGTCGCTCAGACTGCCTACGATGGCATCGACGAATCTGGCGGTATGCCTATTGAATTCGGTACGATCACAGTCAGTGATGCAATCTCTATGGGAACTGAGGGGATGAAGGCTTCACTCATCTCCCGCGAAGTCATTGCTGACTCTGTCGAACTGGTCTCATTTGCTGAGCGTATGGACGCGCTCGTCACCGTCGCAGGATGTGACAAAAATCTCCCCGGCATGATGATGGCTGCAATCCGTACTGACCTTCCGAGTGTTTTCCTTTATGGAGGGTCCATCATGCCTGGAGAGCATGAAGGCCGCGAGATTACAGTGCAGAGTCTCTTCGAAGGGGTCGGCACCGTGGCTTCTGGCGAGATGACTGAGGAAGAACTGGATGAGATGGAGCGTAACGCCTGCCCGGGGGCGGGTGCATGCGGTGGGATGTTCACTGCGAATACTATGTCGTCAATTAGTGAGGTCATTGGTCTTGCTCCACTCGGTGCCGCTTCGCCGCCTGCAGAGAGCGATGAACGCTATGAAGTCGCCCATGAGACCGGCAAGATCGTTCTTGATGCTGTTGAGAGTGACCGCCGTCCAAGTGATATTCTCACAAAGGAATCATTCGAGAACGCTATTACACTACAGGCTGCAATGGGTGGATCGACGAATGGTGTTCTACATGTCCTTGCAATGGCTGCTGAGGCAGATATCGATCTCTCCATTGAGGAGTTTGACGAGATCAGTAGTCAGACCCCAAAGATAGCAAATCTCCAGCCGGGTGGCTCGCATGTTATGAAAGATCTCCACGAAATTGGTGGGGTTCCTGTTGTTATCCGACGACTTCTTGCGGGTGGATATCTCCACGGCGACGCTATGACCATCACCGGAAACACTATCGCAGAGGAATTGGAGACTCTGAATCTGCCATCTGATGAAGAAATCGACGTAGACTTTCTTGCTACAGTTGATGACCCGTTCCATAAGGAGGGGGCAATCAAAATACTCACAGGAAATCTATCACCCCACGGCGGCGTTCTCAAGGTTACTGGCAACGAAGGTTTCAATCTAACTGGCCCTGCACGTGTCTTTGATGGAGAAGAGGAGGCGATGGCGTACGTTCAGGAGGGTGAGATTGAATCCGGTGAGATATTAGTTATTCGTAATGAAGGACCACAAGGTGGTCCTGGGATGCGTGAGATGCTCGGAGTGACCGCTGCTGTCGTTGGGCAGGGTTACGAGGACGATGTTGCGCTCCTTACTGATGGCCGCTTCTCCGGTGCAACCCGTGGCCCGATGATTGGCCATATCGCTCCAGAAGCTGCTACCGGCGGTCCCATAGCAGCTCTTGAGGATGGAGACACGGTCACCGTTGATGTCCGTGAGCGCGAACTGTCTGTAGATCTCTCTGAGGAAGCACTCAATGCACGTCTTGAAGACTGGGAACCACCTGAACCCGAGTACGAAGGTGGCTTCCTTCGAAAGTATGCCGACATGTTCGGCTCTGCTGCCAATGGTGCTGTAACAAATCCTGCTGCCAAGCGAAATAAGTAGGTAGAGGATATGATGGAACAAAACTAAGCTCAGTATAACAGAATACGCCATACATTGATTGGTATGTGCCTGCCACAGAGGGTATCAAACTAATCATCTTCTACGGATTGCAACAGAACTGGAGAGTCCACAGCTTGGCTGTTATACACCCGATTCGTTAAGCACATCCCGGTGGGCCCGTACCGTAGCTGCTGAGACGTTTGCAGCCTCCGCGATGGCCGACTGTGTGAGATACCAACCGTCTTCACAGGCCGCTATAGGAGGTCTGGGTTGTCGAGGGCTAGTTCTGCTATCGCTGTGTGGATATCTGTCTGACTTGCATCTAAAAATTCGTCGTCAGTGATTTCCAACTGCTTGATTCTTCGACGGAAATCGTCTCTGTCGTGAAGATAGATTGTTGTTTGTTCACTCATAGTACATCACCCGTGTGTGCGTCGTACTCGAGTACCCAGCACTCGTCATTTGTGCATCGAACTAGCGGATAACCTCTCTCTGTGCTCGGGGTCTCCCCGCAATCTGGACAGGGCATCATCGCTCGCTCACCTCTGTGATACCAAGTTCTTCTTTACTCGGCGGATTCTGGAGAAATTCAAACATTGACTTCGGAATAGCTCTGTAGGTTTGCTTTCTGAGTTTCACACCAACTAATTCAATGTTATCTCCGACTTCGTATGGAGTTGTGTTTGTGTCTATACCACATTCATAAACGATATCGTAACTGTTTGACGGCATATGGAAGGGTGACAGCGTTCTGAGGGCATCGAATCTCGCTGGGTCTTCATCAGTTTCCACTACCAGTATTGGTTGTTGGAAACCTCTGATGCTTCCTACAGAGTAGTCGTTTAACTCATCGACATCGATAGTCTGGACAATCTTTCCAGATATGTGTTTGATATCACCACTCATCGTTGTTCACCTCTTCTTTGAGGATATCTTGGAGGTCGTCACGATGCGATATCACCGTCTCCAGTTGCTGTTCGTTGTCTGATTGCCTTTTCTGTGCTATTATTTCATCTAGTACTTCGATGTGTGTTTTTAAATATTCTTTTCTACTCATCTCACAACACATATAATATGTGTATTTGGAAGAACTAATATATTATGTCACTTTGAGAGTTTGCAAAATAGTGGTTTTTGGAGTGGAAATAGAGGGGTTATAGGTTCAAAAAGAGGTCTGAGTTGTGGCTTCTGTTAGGAGAATCCCTATGTGAATTCCTCGGGATTACTATTGAGGATATTTATTATGTGCTCACCATGAACCACTATGCATCTCTGGGACTCGTATTCAGACCTCACAACATCTGATGTATACGACCTGTTGATGGATAGTGAAGATAATCTTGAAGAAGTACTCGACTTGGCAGAAGATTACTTTGAAATTGCAGTCGGAATCAGGAAAGTCACTAAGCAAGAGAGAAATGATTCGGGCTCCATGCTCCTAACCCTCGTTTTTGGTGACGAAGACACACAATCATATAATAGAATAAAAATAGCGAAATACCCACCAAAGCTCTCTGATGATTCCCTCATTGAAATGTTCTCTACATTTGAGTATGTTGTTTTCAAAATACTCGGTGAAGAAACTAATATTGTTGATGGGCCGTATCTACCAATGCTCCGTTCAGAGATACAGTTTTCAAAAAGAGGGTTTGAGAATGATAACCTCGAACTCACTCTTCTTCGCCAATCCGCTTTTTTTTATATACGTGTTCTATTAATTCCGCTTTCTTTTCATTCGACAGCAGTTACAATGACAACCGCGTTAGGAGTGAAATCATATTCTACAGTAGTATTGAATACACGCTTGTATTTAGGGGTGAAAGCAATGGTAATCTAATTTGTGCGCAGTGGTCACACACGTATCGGCAAGTAGAGTTAAATACAACATGTCAAGATCGGCGAGTAGATTTAAGCAATGATAGTCAAAAGCGAGTGATACGTTCCGGCAGTTCCCAGCAGAGATGTTGATGCATTTCGAGGGGGTGGTGCTGGAGCAAACACAGAAAACTATGTTCGAACAAGTTACGGACGAAGAAGAGCGCGGTCAGGTGGGTATCGGTACGCTCATCGTGTTCATCGCGATGGTGCTCGTCGCAGCGATTGCGGCGGGTGTCCTGATGAACACCGCCGGTCTTCTGCAGTCTCAGGCGGAGGCAACGGGCCAAGAAAGTACAGATCAGGTCTCGAACGTCGTGACCATCGACTCAGCAACTGGTGAGGTCTCTGACGATCAGGTTGTTGGTGTTGAAATGATGGTTTCGCTCGGCCCTGGTGCCGATGCGGTTGACCTTGATGCTGCCACATTCGAGTACGTGGGCTCAACCACGGCTCGAGGAACTGTGGATGAGTTCGAGGGACTCGAGATCCAGACTCTCGATGGCACTGCAACTGATGACACGATCATCGAGTCTGGCGAATCTCGTCAGATAGCAATCGGGCTTTCTGAGGCCGGTGTGCTGGATGTGGATTCCGCCAGTGGACTTAGCGCCATCGACGCAGGTGATGACGCGACGTTCACTATCAGTACTGCAGACAACTCCCAGACGACGAAGGTGCTGATGGCACCATCGACCCTTTCGACGTCATCTGACGTGCGGTTGTGATAATTCATGTTTGAGAAAATTACAGACGAAGACGAACGCGGGCAGGTGGGTATCGGGACGCTCATCGTGTTCATCGCGATGGTGCTTGTTGCAGCGATTGCAGCAGGCGTGCTGATGAATACGGCTGGATTGCTCCAGTCCCAGGCAGAAGCAACGGGCCAGGAAAGTACGGATCAGGTTTCGAACGTCGTCAGTATTGACTCGGCGACTGGTACCGTTCAGAGTGGTGGCGTCGCCCTCGGTTCGGCTAGCTACCAACTAAATGATGAGATGGATGCCGAAATCACAGCAGTTGATCTCAGTGGAGGTACTTCGGCAACAGGTGTAACCTTGGCGGAGGCAGCGGATCAACTTGAAACAGCATCACTCAGTTCGGGAACTGTCACGGTTACAGTTACTGAACTTGACGATGGTGATACAACTGTTTCCAGTGTCCTTGGAACGAGTACCTCCGCTGATATTGACCTTGATGCTCTCACATATGATTCGAGTGAGGACAACACTGTAGTTGCCGATCTATCCGAGTCTAGTGGTTCTCTTGCCATTGCGCAATCTGCGACGGCTACAAGCTCGATTAACTCGGTCGAGATGATGGTTTCGCTCGGCCCGGGTGCCGATGCGGTTGACCTCGGTGCTGCAACGTTCGAATACGTTGGTGGAAACACGATCCGTGGTGATGAGGACGGATTCAACGGTCTCACTATTGAAGATCTGGATGGAAACGCCGCTGGTGACACTATTATCGAGGCTGGAGAGAGTCTTCAGATTGGATTAGATCTGGATGATAGTGATACCACAAAAGCCAATACGATTTCGCGCGGCGACGACGCGACGTTCACGATCAATACTGCGGACAACTCCCAGACGACGAAGGTGCTGATGGCACCGTCGACGCTCTCGACGTCATCTGACGTGCGGTTGTGATATCTAATGTTTGAGAAAATTACAGACGAAGACGAACGCGGACAGGTTGGTATCGGTACACTCATCGTGTTCATCGCGATGGTGCTTGTTGCAGCGATTGCAGCAGGCGTGCTAATGAATACGGCTGGACTGCTCCAGTCCCAGGCAGAAGCAACGGGCCAAGAGAGCACGGATCAGGTCTCGAACGTCGTCAGTATTGACTCGTCGACTGGGTCTGTTGCTGCGGATGCAACCGCTATTGAGGATGCGAACTACCGAATCAATGACAACATTGTTGCAGGAAGCATAACTGATCTGTCAGTAGGAACCAGTGCTGGAGGGTCAGAGATCGCTGGTAATGTCGATCTTGCTGCAGCAGAACAAGCGCTCGAAGACGAGGATCTCACTGATAGTGACTCCTTCCACATCACTGTGCATGAAATTGATGGAGAGGCTGCAAGTAATGTTCTTGCTTCTGGCACTGGCTCACCCACGCAGAGTGGAGCAATATCCGTTCCGTCTCTCAGTGGTGGTGACACCGTCGTAGTTGGCCTCACTGAAACTAGTGATGCTCTGGCCGCAAATCCAAGCAGTGAAGACGTAGTCGATGAGAAAGCCATCGATTCCGTTGAGATGATGGTTTCGCTCGGCCCGGGTGCCGATGCGGTTGACCTCAATGCTGCTACGTTCGAGTACGTTGGCGGAAACACGATTCGTGGCGATGCAGACGGATTCGACGGGCTCTCGATCCAGGACCTAGATGGTACAAGCGCTGATAGCACCATTCTCGAGTCTGGAGATACGCTTCAGATCGAGTTGCTGCTCCACGATAATGTTAATGCGAACGCCGATGCGATCGCGGCAGGCGACGAGGCGACGTTTACTATCAACACTGCGGACAACTCCCAGACGACGGAAGTGCTGATGGCGCCATCGACGCTGACCGACGAAGCGTTGATGCTCTAAAACGGCATCTACGTTTTCATTATTTAATGTACGAGACGGCCTCTGACGGAGATAGACGCGCACAAGCAGGCATTGGGACGCTGATCCTATTCGTAGCGATGGTACTCGTCGCTGCGCTAACCTGGTGCCTCAAGCATCCTCTCGAGCCGACGCGCTGAGTGAGCGAGACTCTCTTCTCCCGGTCGCACGACGAATAGTGGGGTCCGGTCATCCGCTTGCGCTCGTTTGAGGTTCTGCAGAACTTTCGCTGGCCGATTCGGCGTCGTTGTTTCGGCTTCGAGAGCAAACTCACTATCGTAGTTGGGATGGGTGGCCGTCCCATCGGGTTGTTCGCTCCCATCTTGTTCGAGGATCTCAACAGAGAAGCCACACTTCGTCAAGGCGGCCTCGAGATCGAATAGGAGAGAATCATGTTCCGAGCCACCCGCAGAGCGCACATCCCCAGTTTCGGGTGTCGCAACATCTTCACCCTCGTCAGTTAATCGAGCGACGACCGTATCATCGTGTGCACTGAGATCGACATCGATCAGGGGCGACTCCCGACGCACATCAGGGAATTCCTCGAGTGGAGTCTCTGTAGTGAGGCCTTCAGCGGTATCACCGTCCTCACTCTCCAGTCGCTCGATCACTTCTGCGTCGATGTCGGTCACGGGAACCCAGCCGTTCTGCTCGCGAACGTCCTCCCGCAATTGGACAGTTCGAATCGCTTCCGCCATCACCCGGTCGACAGTAAGCGCAGCGGGACTTGCCGCCGCATTGTACTCGCGATAGATGAGATTGCGAAGGATTTCGTTATCCGTCAGTGGGTCAGTTCCATACCGATCGAGACTCTGCTCGATGATCTGATCGACAGCATCTGACCCTCTGAGAGGAGGATACGGCGGAAACGTTCGGATCAAGACGGGTTCAGAGTACCGCCCACCTGAGAGGGGGATCCGCGTCCAGACTTTGAACTGGTCGGTCGTAATGAGGTCCTCTGCCGTATAATCACGGAACCGTTTCATCAACAACTCAGCATCATCACTGTCGTTGACTGAGAACGTGAGGAGGTTATCACAGTTATTCTGCATCGCTTTCAGCGTGTCCTCCTCGAACTGAGAGGGATACTGCGAGGCCAGAGTCACGGAGAGACGCATCGACCGAGCACGGGCTAACATCGACTCAATATCGAGATTATCGCTGGCGATGTCGTCGAACTCGTCACAGAGGACGAAGTAGGGATCCGGTTCAGTATCGAGTTCGTAGGACCGCCGCTGGATAGCACTCCACAGGTTCCGCATCACACCCAATGTAACCATCTTCTTGATATCCGTATTCTCGACAGGGGTTCGGACGATAACGATCCGGTCGTTGTCGATGATATCACGGAAATTGATCGTACTCTCTCGATGGGCGATGATCCGCCGGATCACCGAGTTCTCGACCCAGGATTTGATCCGTTTCAAAAGCGGCCGAACCGTCTCCTCTTCCATCTCCGCGATTTCGAGGCAGAACTCACGGATATAGGGATCTTCGACGTCGAGCGCGAAATCTTCGCGACGATCGGCGTTGAGCAGGATGAAGTACATATCAATGATCGAAAACGGCTTTTCGGACTTCATCATCGCTCGAGCCATCGACTCGGTGATCGCCTCCATGTTGATGCCCCAGTAGTCGGACGTATCGAAGACCGCTTTCAGATTCTCGACTCGACCATCGTTGATTTATTGGGGAGATGCGATCTAAATAAAAGTGCATACAAAAGAAGATACGAAGCTTACATGATAATGGATGACAAATGAGAATGTTATTATTAGGACTTGAAGGCCATCAAATGGCCGAAGTATACACAGGACTCCAATCCACAGTGTGGAAAACACGGATTAAGACATGATGTTAGAAATCGTGGTGCAGGCGATTTTTTGGGGATCGCTCGTTGCTGTTCTTCATACGTATTTCACCTACCCTATTTCTATATGGGTAATCTCCTACATTCAGGATAGAAATCAGCAGAAGCGATTCCCGGAATATCCGTCTGTTGCTTTGATTATTGCCGCATATAACGAAGAAGAGATAATCTCAAAGAAGATAGAGAATAGTCTCGAGTTAGAGTATCCGAAGGAAAAACTCAACATCATCGTATTCTCTGATGCTTCAAGTGATCGTACAGATGAGATAGTGAATGAGTATTACGATAGAGGTGTTGATTTAGTTCGCATTGAAGGGAGAGTTGGCAAAACACAATGCCAGAATGAAGTTGCTAAGATGGTTGATGATGAAATCTTGGTGTTTTCTGATGCAAATAGCATGTATGAACCTACAGCGATTAAAAATCTGATTCAAAAATTTTCTCCAGAAACAGGTTGTGTCGTTGGAGAACTACGGTATCAAGAATCCAGTGAGGTAGAGGGAGAGTCATTCTATTGGCGGTACGAATCATTTATCAAGCGAATAGAGTCACAAATTCACTCACTAGTGTCTGGTAATGGCTCAATTTATGCAGTGAAGAGTTCTTCGTACGTCCCACTCACACGTGATTCTATTAGTGATTTTGCTGAATTACTCGAAATCATTCGGAATGGTGAGGTAGTTAAATACGCACCTGAAGCAGTTGCATATGAGAAAACGGCAGAATCCACAAGTTCCGAACTCTCTCGCCGTATACGGATTATAACTCGTAGTTGGAACACGATGATAGATTTCGTTGATTTGTTAAACCCGGCTCATAATAATTTAATTTCGTACCAACTATTATCCCATAAAATACTCCGTTGGCTTTCTCCAATATTCCTATTCGTGATCTTATTCGGAAACGTGGTATTGGTCATCATCACCTCCTCTATTTTTTATCAAATAACCCTCGCTACACAGTTCATTTTCTATGTATTAGCTACGATTGGTGCACTGACAGACAGATTTGATATTCAGGAGAGTTTGATCACACACGTTCCCTACTACTTTCTTTACTCAAACTATGGAATGCTATTGGGATTATTTAAATTCCTGTCGAGAGACAACATCGTAACATGGGATACTGAGAGTCGTGATGGATGAATTCAGCATTGATCAAATCCATTCGGTTATGTTATTGACTTGTAAATCTGTTCGACTTGCTTTGCATTTTCATCCCAAGTATAGTTGACCGCTGTTGCACGTGCAGCAGATCCAATTCGATCCCGTAATTCTGGAGACTCAAGTGATTTATTGACATATCTTCTAACATCTGATGGGTCTTGTTGTTGTGCTAAAAAACCATTTTCTCCATGTTCAATGTATTCTGCAGGTCCTTCTCCTTGACAGGCAATGACTGGAATCTCACAAGCCATGGCTTCTAAGTAGGCAATTCCAAATGCTTCCCTATAGCTAGGTAGCACAAACAATTGGGAGTTCCATAAATACCTGAACACTTCTTTGTTGGGAATCTCACCAAGGAATTGTATATCAGTAACACCCAAATCCTCAGCTTTGGCCTCGAGTTTTGACTGTTGTTGTCCACTTCCAATGACTAGAAATTGGAAATCTTCAGAAACGTGTTGAAGAGCTTCAATTGTTACCCAGTGCCCTTTTGTTTCAATCAGGTCTCCAACTGCGATAATGGTTTGTTTATCATCTGCTATTTCAGGAGGGGAATGAGAACTTTGCTTTCGATCTATAACATCTATTGGAATTCCATTTGGTACTACGTGAACTCTTTCTATATTTCCGTATTTTTTCAGCATAGAACTCTTCAGAGTTTGGCTGTTTACAACCACCGCATCCGATTGTTCAAGCACTTTTTTTTATAAAATAGCGATTTACTACTTGATCATAAAGTAGATTCACGTCTGCTCCATGGATAGTCGTTACAAGAGGTACATCGAAATATTCGCGCATAGCTAACGCAGCATAGCCATTGGGTTGGGCAACATGGACATTGATTATATCTGGATCACAGTTGCTTGACTCCAATTGCTGTACCCAATTCTTCGAACGGAATCGAGAAACAAGTGCAGTGACCGGTTGCGTCCATGGATTAGGAAGAGATAGTGTCCTTGGATATTTCACATGAACGCCGGATTCCTTTCTTTCATATTGGACTTGAGAATGCAACCGGCGATACTGCTCAGGTAGTCCCGGTATTGGTGGCACATACGGATGCGGAGAAAGTACAGTTATCTCATGCCCTCGTTGAGAAAGTTTTGAGACTTGATATTGAACAAACACACCACACGCAGGACGGACCTCATCTGGATATAGGTTCGATAGAACTAGGACTTCCATAGAACTAGTTGACTTGTTCTGCAGTTTATCAGTAGTGATTTTGGATATGAGTGAGTTACCTGTATCCGAGCGATTCCAATCGAGATTGAACAGTACCTTCGTCGAGCTGCTCATACTGAATCGGGGGCTCAGATTGTATTGTTCGCCGATTACCTTCTATTTCTACCCAAGGAACCGTCAATAGATTTGGATGTGGGAATCTGGTTGGATGGCCATACATCTGGATTGGAATAGGGTACCCTTTTTCGCCAATCAAATTGGCATGATCTGATGTAATTACACTTTTCCCATCTATACTCTGGAGGAGATTTCGCACATGCGGTACTACGAGACGATGATTTTCTCGGTATGCTTGAATCAGCGTTTCTCTATTATATCTACTGTTCAACATCTGCTCTTTCCATGGATGAGGTGACTCTCTTTCACTTAGTGTTTGGCCAAAACCAGAGGATATTTTTTCGCCAGTCTCTCCAATAAAAGGGAAATGAGGTTGCATAAAATGTATTATGAGTCGTTTATTTGGGAATCGTTCTGCTGTTTCGATTGCCTTGTCAACTACCACACTTGGCAAAACGGTTTCTGAGTCTTCGTCCCAGTCAGAACCAAGCAAATTAACTATATGGTGGAAGGTTCCCGAAGGAATACTTTCAACATGAGGATTGGAGGTCACGTATACTGTATCGTGATGTTCTTTCCCAATATAATGGTGATTCATGAAACCAAGGCTAGCACTTGCCGGAGATCTCCGCGACTCGATTTCAGTGTCCTCAAAACTGGCTTCTTCACGAAAAATATCGTATCTGCACGCATCGAGGAGAATTAAATTGTCCCAGTCTTCCTGCAGAAAATCAGTCTCGGGGAAGCTGTGTTTTCGCTGGTAGTACTTTTTGTTGATCAATAAGGGCGCGTTTCGAATATCTTCGACCAGGAGACCTGCAGCTTCTGAAATCCGTGACGGATTCTGAATCAGTGAAATCAAAGACGATAAGTTATATCTCTTGGACACGGTCAACCACTGGCTGCATGTACAAGTTTTCTCGTATCTAACTCTCTATTACGAACTGCGGCCGTATGCTCGCCAAGATAATCGGACAAAATCCGACTGGGAGGAGAACAAACTCGATCAACTCCCAGAGATCTGTGGGCGACTCGACCGAAGTGAGAGCGTGAAAACCTCTGGTGGGATGATCCGTGCATCGTCATCTGTCTCGGTCTCTCACGCAGATGTCGATAATCTTCTCAGTGTTAGTGAGACGATGGACGAGATCTCTCACGAACTCGGATTCACAGCTGCAGTCGAGACGGAGACTCCAGAGCGCTCACATAATCCACGAGGAGATACGACGCGAGGTCGGTATCTGAGTGCCCTGGAGAACAAATACGACCTGATCACGTCAACAGGGACCAGTCGCGGGACAACCTACGCCGTCTCCGACATCTGAGGACTTCTGCCACTTCTGCCCATCTTTTGCCCATCGGAGTACAGCCTTTCTCGAGTATGAATTTTGGCAGTAGAGATGTTTTGATCTCTTTCTGCCCATCGCCGGTGTACTCTTAATCAGTCCTCGTTCCTTCGTCGATCCATGTCAGTCAGGATTGGCAACTCGAATCCCGACGAACCGCGGCTGAAAACCGAACTCGAGGACGGCCGCGAAGTCGAGATCGAGATACAGGGGAGAGTCAAAAACAAACGCCGGATCGATGTGCGTGTCGATCAGGGGCGGCACTGGGTGTTCGCAGTCCAGGAGGAAACTGCCGGACTCGTGCTCACGCTCAACGAGATCGGGAAGCGAATCGACAACGAGGTTCCCAGCTGGCTCGAGCCAATGCTCCAGCGGTTGGGGCTCGAGGGGATCGAAGCATGAATGGATTACTCGCTGCTAAGAAGAGCCGCATCCAGTTCTCCCTCGAGATACTGTTCTCCTTCCTCGGAAAGTGTGTAGAATCCTCTCGAAGGACGGTTAACGAGGCCATACGATTCGAGGGTTCGGCATCGTCTCCCGATGTAGTTGCTATTACTCCCAATTGCGTCACCGATCATCTTGGGGGTGCCTGCGCCCTCCTTAGCAAGAAATTCGAGAATTTCATCGTCCGACCTTGTCATCCAATCAGCACGCTTTCTCATCCCTATAACTATGCTCAACATAGATTCTTGAAACTGAGTCGTCAAGTACTATTAGGGATGTTATTAATACCTTTCCGGATTTTGAAACTCTCTGGAGGTACGTTAGCCGTACATTTATATCACTTGAGTGTAGACTATGGGTCAGCGCGAGTTCCACGTGGACCTGACTGTCCGTTAGGTCCGCTCCGAAAATGCGGTCCGGTGCTAAGGACACCGGGTCCGCGCGGCTCGCGTAGAGATGGTACGCAAGCCATGTACGACGACGACACACGGGGTATTGAATGCCCCGAACGACCAGCGGAATCGGCTACGACTAATCAGCGCGTTCTCTGCGACGGTGGCACCACGTGGGGGAACCTCACCGGGTTCCAGCGTGATTGCCTCGAGTCGATCGCCCGGCTCGAGCGTGACGACGAGACACCGTACGGACTTGCGATCAAGGAACTGCTCGAGCCACAGCACGGCGACGTTCTTCACGGGCGTCTCTACCCGAACCTCGATACGCTCGTGGAACTCGGACTCGTCGAGAAGTCCGAACTCGACAAGCGCACGAACGAGTATGCGCTGTCCGACGACGGTCGTGGACTCTTAATCCAGCGCGTTGAGCGCTTGGCGGCCGCGTGCGAGATGACGACCGCTGTCGCCGACAATGTGGGTGAGCGGGCATGATCGGCGTCGACGAACTCTCCCAGGAGGAGATCGAGCGCGTCGTCAACACGCGCGGCTTCCAGAAGATGCTCGCCTACCGGCGGCTCTCCGATGGGATCGAAGTGCTCGAGGATGAAGACCAGATTTTCGAGTCGATGGTCTCGTCGATCACGAAACAGCATTCGCAGGTGCGTTCGGAAGACAGCACGCGCGAGTTCTTTCGACTGTTCCGTGACGAAGTGGAGACGTTCACCGAGGGCCTCGCTGACGAGGAAAACGGTGCGGACCAGGGCGATCTCGAAGACCTCTACGTCGACGACGGTGATGAACGATGAGCGGCGAGCCAGGACAAGTCCCGATTTCCCTCCTGCAGTTCCCGAACAGTCGGGCGGAGATCTGGATGGCGCTCTCCGAATCGAATCCTCTGTTCGTCGACGAGATCGTGGTTCAGACGGGCTGGTCCACTCATACCGTGCAGCGCTCTTTGCAAGATCTCAGAGACGCGAATCTTGCGCAGGCGCGGCCGGAGATCGGTGGGAACTCTCTCAAGTGGGTTCAGTTGGATCCTCGAGATTCGCAAAAAGCGGTCGCAGATGGTGGTTCGAAATGAACGGCGAGTCCTCCGATGGGGCTGAGGGCTGGGCGCACGGTAACGAGTTCGTAACCATCGTCGACGAAGAGCACGACGGCTGGGGCGTCGGCGTCTGGAATAAGACTGAAGGTGTCGAGATTGTCGAGTTCAACGAGAACGGCGAGCTCGTGGACGGTATCCCGCTGTTCACTGATGAGGACATTCAGAGCGTGATCGACACGCTCGAAGAGACCCTCGAGATCGACGCGGTGACGATGAGCGGTAAGTCCTCGAGCGGTACTAACCCGCAGTTGATCTGCGAGGATTGTGGTGAATCGCCGATCCTTGTGTCGCTGGATGGCGGCGTTGACTACGGTGTCGAATGCAAATGCGAACGCTCCGACGGCACGCCCATTGGGTCCTACGTTGACCTGCCTGGTCGGTTACCTGAGGCGTGGTCTATGTCTGATGTCGATACTGAGCACGTCACCGAAGCGCGTCGAATGGCGATGCGAACAATTGAGGACTGGACAAATCTTTCCGACGACGAGAAGTTTGGAACGCTCCACCAAATCGTTGATCGGCTCTCGAAGGCTGAGGCCGACCGGCAATGCGAGCCGGGTAATGATCAAACCGGGGGGTCTCGATGAGTAAAGATCGAGATCTCACTCCGCGAGAGGCACGCGACCGGTTTCTTCTCCGACGAAAATCGGAGAACACGGAGAACACCGTTCGAAGTTATCGAAACCGACTGACTCGGTTTGTCGAGTGGGCTGAGCAGAACGAGATTGAGTCGATGGCAGAGCTTGATGGCTGGCTCCTGGACGAATACCGGGCACATCGAGAGGATGTCGATGTCGCACCGACGACGCTGAAAGGGCAGCTGGTCGCACTCAAGCAGTTGCTCGATTTCTGTGTGTCGATAGACGTCGTCGACGACGACGAGCTCCCGAAGAAGGTCAACATCCCGGAACTCTCGAAGGATGAAGAAACGAGCGACGATCTCCTCGAAGCTCAAGACGCGCGCTCGCTTCTCGAGTTCTATCGGAATTCCCGCCGTCACTGTGGGGTTTCGAGGCACGCCCTTCTGGAGGTGCTGTGGCACGTTGGGCCACGTATCAGCTGTGTTCGTGCGTTGGATCTCGACGACTGGAATCCGGCGGATAGGACGCTGAAGTTCCGGAACCGGCCACCAACGCGCTTGAAAGACGGAACGGAACACGAGCGGAATGTCGTTGTTTCGGAGGACGTAGCTGAGGTTCTTGACCTGTATATCGCGCGTGAGAGAACGGAGATCCGTGATGAGAACGGGCGCAAGCCGTTGTTTACGACCCTTCAGGGACGTGCTTCGGAGGCGACTATTCGCGGGTGGAGTTATCTCGCGACGATTCCGTGTCTCGATGTTGAGTGTCCACATGGAAACCGTCGACCGACTTGCGAGTTCACGGAGCGGTCTGACGTTAGTAAGTGTCCCTCGAGCCGTTCTCCCCACGCGGTGCGAACGGGTTCGATCACTTGGCAGTTGAATAATGGTCTGAGTTACGTGAAGGTCGCTCGGCGAGTTGCGGCTTCGCCTGAGACCATCCGACGTTATTACGATAAGCCGGATCACGAACAGGATCTCGATCGGCGTCGCCCGATCACGGAGAAACTCGACATCAAAAACGACGACGAGGACTAATCATGTATTCAATTGTTCATGAGTTACATTTAGGAAGGGTGTTATCGATAAATGCAGGACTGCGGGCCCTCCGACCCCATTCCTCCGTTAAACTTACTCTAAAAACCAAGATATTAACTCTCCGTAAAGAGGTTTCTGTCCCTCGGAGGTGGACATAATGCAGCGCTGGGATACCCAACGAAACGACCAGCGCTGTCTCGAGTGCGGTTCCCACGTTACCCCACAGTTCGGTCGCGTCTACGGAGACGAAGACGATCGCGCGCATCGCTGCACAACCTGCGACACCAACAAACGGCTCAGTGACGGCAGTGCAACCGGGAAGCACGTACCACTTCCAGATCCGTTGAACGACCCAGGTCGGTTCAATTCAACTCTTGAGGATCTGCCGTCTCAGGTCCGATCCGCGATACAGTCTCGAGCAGTCGCGACCGACGGGGGTGAAGAACGGTGAGCGATCACTGTGCAGACGGTACTGAACGCGATGATGTAGTCCGAAGAGAGAACCGCCACGGGGTGATGAAGGACCGCGTCCTGACGGACATCGGAACAACTGTAGTCGAGACGCCGAAGCGGATAGAGAATCCCGTCACGGGGCGCACGGAAGACCTGACGAACCTCAGCAAAGACGGCTACTGCCGTCGGTTCCTGGCCCATCTCTCGGCTTCCAACTCTCCTGACGTAATCGACCTCTCGTCGTCTCCCGTCCTGACTTTCGACAAGGATCGGTGGGAGATTGAGGAGAATGGTGGTGCCTTCGTCTTGGTCAAACGAGAGGCGGAGGGTAGATTCGGCGAGAAGATCCTTGGAAACTACTGCACACAAGACACGGATACTGATCGGTCGGAGGACGGTGGTTCGCAGTGAGCTACTCGCAGACCTGCGACTCCTGTTCGAAGTCGTTCACGGCGGCCGCTCGATTTTGTCCGTTCTGTGGACAGCGAGTCCACCTCTCTGAAAGCTCAACACGAGCTGTAGCGGGTGACTCAGAATGAGCCGAGCAGGACAGCAGTCCCGGCTCGCTGCTTCGAGGCAAGCAGGTGATCGATCCGAGACGGTCGTCCTCGAGCACGTCGACGATCTCCGCTACGTTCCTGACTCGGAGTCTCAATACTACGACGCTATTTGCGAGAGCGTGATCGGTCCCAGCGAGCGTCTTCCATTCGTCGGAATCGTCGTCCTCGAATCGGGCACTCCAGTCGAGATCAAGAGCGTGTCAGTCGTCTACGGGAAGGGACAGCGACGGGGCCGGTTTCAGCCACGTCGCGGGCAACACGAGAAGCTCCTCGAATCTGGGGGGGTCTATCTCTTCGCAGTTTGCGCACCCCACGATCGAGAGTTGATCGCGATGAAGGTCGTTCCGGCGACCCAGATCGATCACCTCATCGATGTAGTAACGGACGGCTGGCGCTCCGCTGGAACAGATCGAAGCGAAGAGTACGTCCAGTTCAGTTGGTCTCGAATCTTCGATCCAGACAGCGTTCAGCGGAAGGGAGGTGCGCCGGCGTGACCGTTCGAACGACGTACTTCACCGGACTCTCACCGTCGTCGTCGATCGAACCAGCGGCCGACGACGATGTATTCGGTGTCGTTCGACGCCCTCGAGACTTTATCGACCAGCTGGTCGACCGGAATATCCCGGCTGTCGCACCCCCCGAACCGCTACTCGAGGCGTTCAAGACCGTCGAGAAGGCCGCGAAGCTGAACGACGAGTCGATTCCGGCGGCTGTCGCCTGGGATTCCGTCGACTACGAGCAACGCTACCGCGCGCATATCGCACGGACGGGGCCGGCCGTGGTCGTGGATGAACTACGCGATCGCGCTCGCGAGCGTGATATCTGGCTCGTGTGTTGGGAGAAGGATCCGCGCTGGTGTCACCGACGGTTGCTCGCCGAGACGATCGTCGCCGACCTGGAGGACGTCGAGTTGGTTCACCATCCAGATCCGACCACGATCCCGCTCGAGGTCGACGACCAGGAGGACGACGCCGACGCGACGCTGGCGGATTTCGCCGGTGATGCCTGATGGCGCAGGTCGAAACGACGCCTCACGAAGTGGAGGGGCGATGGAAGTGGCCCGATTGGGGCCGTGGCCCCTACGACGCGCTTTCGTCGATTATGCTCGGTCCGCCATTTGAGGGTCACCTCGAACTGGATGTCGAGATCGACGGCGAGCCCTGGCACCTGGTCATCAAATACCAGAAATCGGGTTTTGCTCCACGACTCTCGGATGGAATCAACGCCGAGAGGCTGTATGAGTGGGATATCATTGGCAGCGGTCGCGGTGAGCGGAAGGCATCGTTCAATATCTCGCCGCGGTTTCCGAATATGCGCCATTGGGAGACCGGCGATCCGGTAAATCTTCCCTGGGAGAATCAGGTGGGCGAAGTCGATGGTGTCGATGTTGAATTCCACACAAGTAACATCGAGCCAGAGCGCGGCCTCGAGCTCCTGCCAGAGTTCTACGCTGCTATATTCGAACATGCAGGTGAACGAATCCACTCGAGTTATTTCCGCGAACAGCCGCACTCAGCCAGTCGAATGTGGGCGTACGAACGCTACGTTCGAATCCGTCGCGAGTGGGCGGAAAAACTCTCGTCAGCCGGTGTGCTCCAGAAAGTCGCGCACTACCTATCCGATCTCAAGGGCGTGAAAGCTGAGTTGCACATCGACAACGAGGAAGTCATCAACCACCAGAACCGGCTCTTTCTGTATCCCACGTCGGCGAGTAAACTGCTTCCTGGCCACACCTTCGGGCGCAAACTCGAGATCTATCAGCTGAAAGATCCGGACGCAGTCTCAAAGGATCACCCATCCTACCATCCGAAAGTCGAGGTGCTGGTGAACAAATCGATGAACGACGGTGAGGCGTGGGCGTGGGACGATCGTCACAAAGTGACCGAGCAAATCGAGGAAAACCTACTGAACGCGCTCCACTGGGAAGATATTCCGCTCAATCCCGACGGAAACGCCGTCTACATTGCGGACGACCATTTCGACGCCGTTGCGCGAGACGAGTCGGTCGAACTGTACGAGGATCCGACGCCGCGCCTCGAGGCGAAGTCGGACCATCTGTTGCTAACGACGCTGCGCGATATGGGTGAGACTTCGCGGGAGGTCACAGAGACCGTCGCGACTGATGGCGGCTCGACGATCGATGCCCTGGTCGACCAGCTGGGCAAGCACCCCGCGACGATCTACCGCGCGATCGAAGATCTCGACGACATCCTCGAGCTGGATCAGGGCGATATCTCGTTCCGCGCGCGAAAATACCGCGAGGAATTGCGCGCGCTTGTCGAGAGCGCTGAGTACGCGATCGGGAGCTACGCCGATCGAATGCAGCACTTGATGGGACTCGCCGATCACGTCGCCGAGTCGTCGCCGTTCCAACAGTGGCTTGCCGAGAACGGTGCTGACCTTGAGTTCGACGATAGCGGGGATCCAAAGCGAATGCGGATCGATACGATTCTCTCCCAGTTGAAGTCCGACAGCTTCGAGCACGTCGCGACGATCGCGGCGGAAGCTCTCGAGAAGTGGTCGAAGTCGGGCAACGATCCGACCGTGCTCCGCGGTGCGCAATTGTCCTGGAAGACTCCCGGCGGCGGGAGCGAAAGCGGATTCGTCGGCGCTGTTGCGGATCGGTGAGTCAGTCTCCGTAGTGGTAACACTATTTTGGGTGCCGTTTTCTACAAGCCAGCTTGAGTAACACGACTTCTTAGACAAATCTGGTTGGACTCGAGCCCTCGAGGGCGGGGTCCGCGGGCCGATCGCGCCGCACCATATGCGGGGTCGTTTCGCGCTACGCGCGAAAGCCCCCTTGCCGGCACCATTTCGGACGTGGAGTCCTACTCTGTTTGAGAATCAAGAACTGTTTTCGGCCAGCAATCCATGCACATGCGTGCATTCGATTCCATTCGAGTAGTGGTCTCATATTGATCGAAAGGACCAATCCCGCATTCTGTCATTAGCACCGCCCCATCTGGATCTTCATCATATGCCGAAATGATTGCATGACAAACTGCGGAGTCAGAGCCCTCTAATTCGATCGCGGAGTGGTGCGAAAGTTCTTGATCAAATTCAGGGGCATTTACCGTCATTGAATTTCTCTCTATCTTACAACTACTTCAAAAGTTGGAGGCCGATGTACTCCTGCTACCTGAACCTGGGTCCATCAAGCATAGGCAGCGCAAAGAAGAACGACCAAACAAAGAACAGAATCACAACGATCACGACGGCGGCGTACCCGCCGATCGAGTAATAGAACGCTATCGTCTCTGGGACAGCACTACCGATGACCTCGAGTTGATACCAAACCATCGAGATAAGGTTAGGATCCTGTTCGATGGTTCCCGAGTTTCGGACGACACCAGGGACGACGAGTATCACTGGAATGCCGAGAAACCCGAGAAGGTACACGTTGACCCCTCTATCGGACATAGTCTATTAGACGAACAAACACGCCTTTCGAACTTGGCTCAGCCTCCTCGAGCTGATCGAGCGCGACCTTCTCCGTATCGGTCACTCGGACGATTTCAGTATACTCCATCAGCTGATCAACGTTTGCCATCGCCGTCTCTGTGAACGGAATCTGGATCTTAAACCGTGTATAGCCGCGGTGTTTCTCGATATGGCCGTGGGTATCACCGAGGGAGAGGGACGTGTATCCACACTCCAAACAGCGGAAGAGAACGAGGTCGCCGTCTGCTTCATACTGCTCGTGTAGCAGGCTCATCTCGAGGACACCTCAATTGGCCTCGATCGTCGACGCGATCTCGACGTCGACGACCCTGATCGAGAGTCAAAAACAGAACAGAGAACAGAATCGATCCCGCACGCGACCCCCGTGGCGGAACCAATCAACCCTCTCAAACTGCTATGCGTGTATACTAATACATATAGTGCTCTTTTGATTATTTTCGCGGCCGAATCCCGACCCCTTCCTGCGATTTTGTGAGTGAGCACGAAAATCATTATTCTCGTGCGATTTGGCCAACTCGTTGCGGAGAGAGGTCGAACGCTGGGGCGATATCCTTCTTCTGCAGGCCACACTCGTTCACTAAGGCCCTGATGTAGGTATCGCGTTCTTCGCGTTCGATCTCCTTGCGTTGCTTCTCGAGCATCTCATCAACCTTCGATTTTCGTATCCAGTTGCTTCCTTCCTCCTTATCGTCGATGTGGTCCTGCTTCTGCCGACCCATCATCTTGAAGGTCTCAGACTTGTCCATATTTGGCCACTCGAAGACCTGCATCGTCTCGTAGTAGACGTAGCCTTTGGTCCGATGGACCTTCTTCTGATAGATGCGAGCCCGGCCTCGGATCTCGATATTGATCCAGAAGTCAGCCAGGAGCTCGAGCCGCCCATCGATCATCTCTGGACTCGGCAGGTTCACGAATGCAATGAGTTCCCGGACTCGCTCCTTTGCCCAGGTGTGGGATGCATCGACGTTCTCGTTCTTCATCGCCCGTCGCGGATCGAGTTGTTCGCCCTCCTCGAGAACAACAGCGGACTCGGCGGGGACCTTTCCGTAGAGCCCAAAGAATTCAGGCGGGTCGATCGCGATCTTCTCTTTCGAAAAGCCACTGTCGGTCGTGTCACAGATATAGCCCAGACAGTCACAACAGTTCGATTTGCCAACGCCGGTCTGGGCGTGATCAGCCGTGACAAGTGTCTTCGCGTCCCGACCCTCGAGTTTCCGTTTACCGATCTCCTGGAAGAACGGACCAGAGAAAGATTTGTCAACGGGGATCTCGTGATCGGGATCGGTCGTGATAGGCCGCTCGCCCTCGGGACTCGTCGAAACGTTCTCGACATCGATCCCGGTTTCCCAGAACGCGTGTTGGACTGCAGCAGACGACATTATTCATCCCCCTCCGGGGCTTCTGGAAGGTTCTCGAGCGCTTCGTACTGTCCTCGCTCGGTAAGTAGCCCTCTCAGATCGGACATAGTCGCTTCGTTGGTTGGAGTCTCCGTCTCGACTGCAGCTGTGAATCCGAGTTCGTGAGAGATCTCGTCCATCGTCTCACTAACACTGAGAAGATTATCGACATCTGCGTGAGAGACCGAGACAGATGACGATGCACGGATCATCCCACCAGAGGTTTTCACGCTCTCACTTCGGTCGAGTCGCCCACAGATCTCTGGGAGTTGATCGAGTTTGTTCTCCTCCCAGTCGGATTTTGTCCGATTATCTTGGCGAGCATACGGCCGCAGTTCGTAATAGAGAGTTAGCACGGTCTCCTCGAAGCGGACGTGCGCCTCGAGCGGGACAGTCCCGTTCGTGAGACGTGCCTGATTCAGTTCCGACCTCGCCCGATGCATCCGCTCGATCGATTCGTTGAGCGTCTGCGAGTACGCCCGTGGCTCAAAGTCTTCCTCAGTCATTGTCTTTTGGGAGAACGATTAGCGCGCCGGTTTTGCTGTCAATCCACGTCCTGACTTTCGATTCCGATGAGAGGCCGTGCCAACTGACATAGGTCTGCGCTAAGACCATTTTCTTAGTCTCGGACCCACGCCCGTTCGAATTGACCGTGTACTCGCCCAGACCGATCACTTCTCGTTGCTCGAAGTTTTGCGCGGCCTCCAGTATTTGTTCAGTTTCGGTCACACTCATTGTCGATATCTAGTGCAACCGTACATATACAGCGGCTTAAGTGGCCACGCTTGTGGCCAGTTGAGTGGCCAGATTAGTGGCCACTGGTGCGAAATATGATATAACCGGCTCATATAGCGGATCGCATGCCCTTCGGCATACAACAGTTCACTAACCGAATCCAAACCAAACTTGCGCGGTCACGAGACCGTGCCACGGTCAGAGTTGGCGCTGCAGAACGTGAAGCCGATCGCCTAACAGATCGGATGCCAATCATGGCCGAGGTGCGAATGATCGGCGGCGCGCTGGTCATGATCCTGCTCATCGTCTACATTCTCAACGAGGTCTACAACTCGATTCAGTTCGAGACCGATACAGATGGGAATTATACCGGCCCATTCGGCTCAATCGTAGGCGACCTCGAGACGATCGGTGTTGCAGCCCTTGGGCTTCTCGTGCTCGCACTGCTGGTGATCGCCGCGCAAGCGATTATGCGCTTCTTTGGGTCAAGCGGATTCGGCGGAGGACGGTAACATGATTGATACACAAACGTTCAACGAACGGTACGATGATGCAAAGGCCAGTGCTTCGAACGCACAGGAAAAATTAGCCGATACGATGCCCATCATGGCCGAAGTGCGAATGATCGGCGGCGCACTGGTCATGATCCTGCTTATCGTCTACATCCTCAACGAGATCTATGGCTCGATCACTGTTTCGGATGGGCCATTTAGTTCGGTCGTCACGGATCTCGAGACGATTGGTGTCGCAGCCCTCGGACTTCTCGTGCTCGCCTTGCTGGTGATCGCCGCGCAGGCGATCATGCGGTTCTTCGGCTCCAGTGGCTTCGGAGGAGGGCGGTGATACCAAGATAGGCCACACCTTGTCCGTGTTTTTCGTGTGCTCACCAGCCAGCAGACCTATATAAACCATGAAGGGATCCCCCTGGACCATACTGATCGTATTCGTGACGTTAGCATTGCTTCTCCCAGCCGTCGGTATCGGATTTGAGGATGCAGCGCAGGAACAGCAGATCGAGGGCGAGTCGATTACGCTCGCGGTCAACGAGACGGTTCCCCTCGAGCATGCTGAGGACGTGACCGACAACCAATCCATTACCGTCACGGATTCCAGCGGGACCGAGTTGGTCAACGGAGAGGATTACGAGTTCGACGGCGAGGGGATCGTGACCCTCACCGAAGGCCTCGATGGAGAGGGCGTTACTGTCGATTACGTCATCGAAACCCAGACTGAAGACACCCAGGACGTTGGGCAACTCCTATCCATCTTTGACAGTTGGATTGTCGGACTCACGCTCTTCGTCGTCGTTGGAGCGATCTGGGCGATGACATCGATCAGTCGCGGAGGTGGGTACTGATGTGGTCTGGTGCCTACCTCGCTTTGTTCGCACTTGCGTGTGGATCAACGTACTTCTACGTCATCGAAGAGGAGTCGATCGAATTCACGAGTGCGATCGCCTCGAGCTGCTGGGGGCTCTTGGCCGTCTCTGGAGACACAATCGCGGTTGTCTCTGAAGGATCCGATCCTACGACCATCGTCTCTGCTGGAGCGGCACAATATGTGATGGCCGGACTGGCCATCCTCTCGATAGCTGCCCTAATAGGCGCGGTTATCGGTTTCTACCCGACTGATCCAGAGATTAACGACAACGAATACACACCATGAGCGAACCCGATCCAGAACAAGAACAGAAACGGCGGGAAGAGATGCAGGCTCACCAAGCAGCGAGCCGGCACGCCAGCCAAGCCGCCTCAAAGACTTCATTCGAGCATCTGCAGCGAGCCGAGTTCATCGATAAGCTGAGTGATTCGGAAGTCTCGAGTGAGTTCTTCGAGGAAATCGAGGACATCCTCGGCCCGGAACTCTCTCGAATCCACATGCTCGCCAACGAGGGAGAAGAAGAGCATCATCGGCATTTTTGGCTGAACGAGAATCGAGCGGAGCAAATAATCGCCGAACACAACCCCGGCCGACTCTGTAAGGGTCCGGTTGCCGCGATCGCACAAGGCGTTCACAATACCGACGAGAACGTGAAAACCGGATTCACAGAACAGCAAAAACGGATGGTCTGGGAAGCGCTCTCGGTCAAATCCGGTATGCAGAGCCTTGCGAAAGGAAACCGTGGGCTTCGGAGCCTGACTGAGGCAACGGCTGTCACAAAGCACGAACACGGTGACGAAGGCGATTCGAGCAGTGGCAAGCGGTTCTACAAACGGGTGTTTGGATAACGATGACTGATAAAAATACGCATAACCGAGAAGATCTCGACGAAGAGACTCGAGCACTTGTTGATGAAGTCGACGAACAACTCGAGAACTCAAGCACGACCTCGAGCAACCAGCCGTCCAGGAGCGAGAGTAAAAGCAATCGCGACCAGAATTCGGAACCGACCGATGAGTCCGACGACGTTGGAAGCGTTGCCGACACGGCCTGGTCGCTTGTGCTCTCGTCACTCGGCTCGGTCCTGACCGCTCTCATCTTCGTTCCGCTCTCGAAGATGCCGCGGCGGACCTCAGTCTACCAGAAGATGATTCGGATGGGGTTCCAGGCGCTCTTCAAGAAAACTGACGCCCACGTCATCGTCAACACGATCTACGGCGATCGAGAGGTCATCCCCCGGCCAGCCGAGATCGACAAGGAGGAAGGGAAGGTCAAGACCAACAACGGTGAAGAGTGGACGCTTCCCGATGGCTTCCAGACGTACCACATTGGGCAGTCTCGCGTAATGTGGGGCGTTGCAGACGACCACGCGCTGGTTGATCCAGTCGGTGCTCGAACTGCCGAGAAACTTGACCTCGAGGACGCAGTCTACGTCCAGCGACTGAATCGACAGAAGCAGTCGAAACAACAGGGACCAACACCGACAGCGCAAGGACCGACGCCACAAGTTCGCGCTGACGGTGGCGTCCACTCCGTGACCGGATTAGCTGCAAAATCCCTTGGCCGGTGGAACGGAGAACCGTTCGAAGACGTCTACGTCAACTGGGCGAATACGAATCCCGATGCTGACGGGATGGTCGTCAGCCTCGAGAAACACTACGAGATGTATCACTCGCAGGGCGCGACCGAGGAGATGAAGAAACAGGAGGACCGGGGACGCCTCGCAGAGCGTTTCGACGGCGACAAACGGACTGCGCTGATCTACGTCGCACTGCTGGTCGGTGGGATCGTGCTGGGTATGTTCGGCCCGAGTGTCGCATCCTCTCTCGGTGGCGGTGGGGAGGCTGGGACATCCATCTCGCTGATGATGCAACCACTGCTGGGGGTGTAAGCCATGCCGACAGACGAACAACGAGCCCGGCAGCGTGCACGCGGAGAGCAACCATCCCAACGGATGCAACAGCGCCAACGGGCAGAGGCTCAGGCGGCGCAAATCGACGCTCAGCGAGCGAGGGAAGACTTGGTTGAGCAGGTTGCCAACGAGTACGATATTAGCGAGGACGAAGTCGTACTCGACGAGTCCGGCGATCAGATTCAGGCGCGACCGATCCCTGAACGCGAACTCGAGATAATCCGTGACGAGATTGGAACGGATTACCTGATGAGCGATCTTGAGGCTACTAACATCATCTGGGATTTTACTCGTCCCAGTGAAATGGACGAGTTCCGCCCGATCATCACGTCAGGAGGAGGTACCTCTGAACACCCAACAGAGGAGTTGATGAATATCAACCCTGACGAATACGCGAGGTATTACGAGGACGATATGACCATCCCTGAGCCAGATGAGATCCGACAGGCTCAGGAGATCTTCAAGGATGAATATCAGCGTGCGGAGGAGAATCCAGAAGCCTACGTCGAAGAACTCCGTCAGAATGATAGCCATATCATCGATCGAACCGTCCAGGCCGAAGAGCAGTTTCAAAGAAATGTAAGTGAGACAAATCAAGAGTATCAAGCCAAACGTGACATTGCTGAGAATCTTGGCGTCTCGGTTGATGACCTCGAGACCGACACACAGTATGGACAGCTCGAAGTAACGGGAATCTCGGATAGCGGTCGCGAACAAATCCAACAGCGAGTTGCCCAAGACCAGTTCAACGACTTGATTGATCCTGGAGCGGTCGATGTCTCAGTTGACTCTGGAAGTATCCAGACAGATGTCGATCCTAATGTCGCTCGAGACGCTGCCATCGATCGGCAGCGCCAACAGATCGCCGACGAACAAGGCGTCGACAGGTCCGATGTCCAATTGGAGGGGGATTACGAAGACTACGACTACTCCGAGCTCGACGAAGAGGAGTTAGAATTCTTCCTCTCCGAAGAGGCTCGAGAAGAGAAATTTCTCGAAGATCTCGAGTCGGAACTCGACGACCCCACTCAGCAGGACGAAAACCCATTAAGCAGAATAACGGGGAGGGTGAGAAGTGCCATTCCGTTCGTCGAAGGTCCTCCTGAAGATCCATTGAGCGGTGTCGAATATGAGGATGTCGCGGGTGTTGACTTGTCTGATGGACAAGCGCAAATCCAGTTTACTGAAGAGTACCAGAAGGAACAGACACGGGCCAATATTGCAGAACAGTACTCACAGGAACAGCCTGGAACAGTCGATCCTGAAGATATCCAAAACGTCGATATTAGTGGCGAGGAGGTTGATTACCAGCTCAGTGAGGCGGCCGAAACAGAGTTCCAAAGAGAGTCTGCACGCGACCAGTTCGCGGAAGAACTGAGCATCGATGAGAGCCAATTCGATGTCGTAGAGCAGGACGGACAGTTCGTTCCAGACCTCGATCGCGATGCCGAAGAGGATCTCCTTATTGATCAAGTGGTAGAAGAGGAGGGCGTCGAGCGATCCGAGGTCAATGTTGTCGAAACCGACAGTGGCGAGCTTGGTGTACGGATCGATGAGGAAAGAGAGAGACGCCTCGGAAGAGCGCTCGAATCAGCGAGTGATTGGTGGCAGTCCGGCGCAGAGACCATCAGTGGAACTGTCGAAGAGTATCTCCCAAGTGAGCCAGTTTATCTCTCAACCACCAGCGGTCGATCGATAGAAACTGATGCTGATATCGATGAGACTGTCGGAGCGTTTGTTGAGACAGGAACCTCAACCGTTGATCCAGCAGGAGCAGCATTGACTACTGGAGACACTCTTGTCGCTGCTCGAGACGAGTTAAAAGCCGCTGCAGAGTTTCAGGAAGAGTCAGCCGACGAGCTTGCGACGATGGGTTTTGAGGACTTCCAAAGCGAGCCTCTCGATTACACATCGACAGTCCTCGATACTGGATTCGGAGCTGGATACTGGAGCGGCCGCGCTCAAGATGCAGGAGCAGCGACTGTCGAAACTGGACAGGCAGCTGGAGAAGCATTCGCCGAAGAGCCTGTTGTTTCATCGGCCCGTGTAGCTGGCGGAGGTCTCGTAGCATATGCGGCGCCAGCGGCTGTCTCTCGAGGCGTCTCTCAGATTCGGCGCTTAGATTTCGAGCCTCGAGGAGATATGATCAGTCGCGGTCCCGATCGCGGCCAGATGGATCTGACGATCCAGCGACAGCGACCAACATCTGATCTCCCGGACAGCGAACGACCAGCCGATCCAGAAGCCACAACTCCAGAAGGACGGACAGCGCCACGAGAAGCCTTCGAGTCCGACGAAGCGTACCAGCAGGCACTCCGTCGTCGCGAAGAGCAGATGGTCCAGGAACTGGTTGACTCGGAACCAGCTGGACCTGGACCAGATGCCACTCCCGTTGAGCGAGTGCGCGCGAGTCAAGACATGTTCAGCTCGCAAGCGGAGTATCAGCGTGAACTCCAGCGCGCCCGTGAGCAAATGCAGCAGACACAACGGCAAGACTCTTCGACAGGTGTTTTCGGAGATCCAACGGCTACGGAAACATTTGGATCCCCGAACCAGATGGAGACGGCAACTGCCGTTGACGACGTCGGTGCAGACTCTGGCTCGCAAGATAGGCAGACTGTTTTCGCGTCACCGAACGACAGCGGAACAGTTCTCGAAGCTGGTTCCACAGCAGCAACGAGGTCACAGGATCTGTCTCAGGTCTTTGGAGATCTGTCCTCGGACGTTACGACCGAGCAAATGCTCGGGATGGATCAGCAGTACGGAGACTCGATGATCGCCGGAGTGTCGTCTGCTACGGCAGCCGATACCGCGGTCTACGAACCAACGATGACCGCGATGTCGCAGCCAACGGCGACGGCGAGTGTCCTCGAGCAACCAACTGCGATGGATATGTCGATGGGACAACCCTCGCAGATGATGCAGCAGACGATAACTCGATCAGGGCGACCCACACGCCCACGAGTCCCGTTCCCAGAGTGGGACCCAGAGGATCCCGGCGACGGGTTCTTCGACTTCGAGACGGAGGACGCCGCGTGGGAAACTGGTATCGCAGAGGCAGAGGATCTCGGATTCGACTTCGATAGCGCTTACGACTACGATTTCTGGGGTTCGGACTCAGACAACAGCGAGTGGTGGTCCTAATGTTCTCAGTCTGGCTACGCGCGGCGATCACGTTCCTCGTCGCTCCAATCCTCATCCTCGTCTTTTGGCGGGTGATGGGACCGATAACCGGGATCATCAAGAGCTTCGGTGTCGGGCCATCGTCACATGCTGGCCAGCTGACGATGACTGCCATCTGGTTTCCGTTTATCGTACTCCTCTCGCTGGTGATCTGGATCGTCGCGGCAGCCGTCTATCAGCGCTCACAAACGGGGGGATTCTAACAGATGTTCTCCCATCTCAGACGGATTGCTGCAGCACTCAGCATGATCATCGGCGTCGCGATCTTGGCGATCGTGATCGACGCGGTCGTCTACCCGATCTACGAATTCGGAGGGGAGTCGGGATTCCGTGATGGACCCTTCTCGTCGATCCACGAGTTGGTCGGCTCACTGATGTGGTGGATCGTCCCGATCTTCCTGGTTGGCATCCTGATCTGGGTGCTTGTCGGACCGATCCAGCGAACGCGACGCGAACAGGAACAACGGAGGATACGATGACAACAGACGATCTCAAGCGATTGCAGGAGGAAGCGTGTATCGATCGGCCGGGCCTCGAGGACGAACGAGTCCCGGCAGCAGCACGAGTTACAATTTCATAATCATGACAGAGAGCTCACCGGCGGAACGAATAGAACAACTCGAAAACCGAGTCAACGAACTCGAAGCGCAGCAGAACACTCACGTCTCGAGACGGGGCGTCCTTAGTGCACTCGGAGTTGCAACACTCGGCGCTGGGGCAGGAGCGTACGGAGCGACACAGCGGGCAGCAGCCCAGCAGGGAAGTGGGACGATCGGGACACCAGATAGTCCCCTGAGTGCAATCTACGTCGACGATCTGTATCAGACCGATGACCATCTCGAGTTAGCGTCGCTCAGTACAGATAGCTTAGATGGCGGGTATCCGTCTGAGGTTCGGGCAATATCGAGCGGAAGCGTTGTCGCAGCTATCGACCCGTCAAGTACTGCAACCCCGATACAAGACGCAATCGACGCCATCAATAATACGGGGAATGGGTCGGGTTTGATCTTGCTACCCCATGGCATCTCATCTCCTGGTGGGCTAACAGACTACGGCCGATGCGAAATTCGTGGATACCATCCCCGAAGCCATGTCAATCATACCGATAGTTCGCAACCGCTATTCATAGCCGATGACGCGTGCCAATACTGCAAGCTTGATAATCTTGAATTGGCTGGTCCATCAGGAGATACCCCAGCAATCAGGTTCGACGCCTCTGTTGGCCATTTTAACATTGGATCACTATTCATCCGCGACTATTCAAACGGTCCCGGCATTATCGAATGCACCACAGGAGGACCGTGGGTGTCAAATTGGGACTATATCCGGTTTGGGGCCAACTGCACCGGACGGGGTCTGAACGTCACCGGAACGGGCAACCCACTCACTCGAGTTGGTGTTATAGAGAGCTATCTATCATCTAATGATATTCCAGTCTATCTCGAAGAAGGGATTTGGGAAATCGGACAAGTAAACGTCGGCGGCGAGGCGCAGCAAGCCCTTTACACAGATACACGGGTGAATGTCTACTCAGTTAGCTACGAGATTACCGAGGGGACAGCTCCGAGTTATATTGTCTGGGTTAACGGGACTAGTCCAACATATATCGGAAATGTGCAAAATATCCAAGATATTGGAAATACAAACGGTGTGCGGTTAGATAGTGGGCCAGGGAACATTATTGTACAGTCAGTGACGGATAGCTATAGCAGAGTGCAAAACAGTATCCAAGTTTCAGACACGCTTGTGGAGCCTTGTTGGTATTTCGGCGACAGTTCAGATATCGATGCGTTTGGATCGAGTGGAACGGACTATCTCCGTGCCTTAGCGTCCGCAGGAACCGGAAACGGATAGCGCGCGGTTACTCAACTACTGTTCTAAGCGCCCATCCTAACGCAACCGCAAAGAGGATCGAGCTCGGCGATAGACCGAAAATACTCGAGCCGTTGAACAATTGGGCAATAACTGCAACCCACAGGACTGCGTGACTCGCGAGTCCGTCGCTGCTCGAGCCGCTCTGAAATAGCGAATAGATATGCAACCCGAGATACGCGACGGCCGCGAACACGCCCCCGGACAAAGCCATTCGGAAGAACGAGTTGTGTGAGGTGTAGCCCGCGAATCGTGATTCGCCGAGGTATTGGTTTAAGACAGCAGTTGTATCCGTTGCACCATAGCCGAGCAGGGGCTGTTTGGCGATCGCGTCTGCCGCCGCTACCCACAGTTGTCTGCGACCGGTCAGGGAGACTGTCTCGAGCAGTTCCGGTCCGGGGACAGCGCCGAATAGTGCCAGGAAGACATACAGAATGCCACCGAGTGCGGACATCGTCACGAGCGTTGTTGCGTATCGGTTGTACACAAACCCGGTCGCGTAAACTCCTAAGCCTGCGACTGTCGCGGCTTGTGCTGCCCGGCCACCGGATGCGATCAGCCCGATGGCGTTAACCGCAACGATTGTGAGTGTGAGGTTCGTTAATTGCTGAGTCGTTACCAGACCGACGATCGCGAAGGCACAAACAAGGCCAAGCATGTTTGGGTTCACAAATATTGAGGTGATATTATTCGTCCCCACGATCGGGGTAGTCGTCGTCCAATCGGTGAGTGTCACTGGCCCGATCGCCATTTGCTCGATAAATAATGTCGGAGACGCGATTATGACGAGACACGCCGACACAAGACCGAACCACCGCCAGAATTTGGTGAAATCAACAACATGCACGAGCAAGAATAGTATGAGGCTTGTGACGGCCATAAAGGCAGCCAGACGGGCAATTGCACCCATCGAGGGATTCCGGATTGTTCCGATCCCCATCAATCCGAGGACGAGTGCATAGAGGCCCACCGCGGGTTTTGGTGCGGTAATTTCGAGATTGTCAGCTGAGATCAGCCAGAGACAGACCGCCACCAATGAGCCCGCTACTGCAAGATACCCGAGCGGCCGGGGGAAAATCGACGAAATCAGAAACGACGCACAAATCAAACATAGCAACGCGAACGAGCCTCGAGATAAGTTTGCTTCAGACAACTCGGCCATGGCTGCTGTTCCTCGTAATATCAGTTTAATCTTCTTGATGCCCCCTCCACGCGGATATCCCCCGGAATAACCATTAATCCAGAGTGTATTGAGGTAGGCATGGCCTCTGGTAGGGGAGATACAAATATCGATTTCGGATCGGCCCATTGGGTCAGGGATTGTCCTGGCTTTGCGCTACTTGCAGCGATCCAAATCCCGCAGTGGCTACTTTTTGAGTGGGTTGTCAACGCACACTCATACCCCATGGCGGTCTTGGTCGGTGCATCGCTTGGGGTTGTGTTTCTGACAGTTGGTTACGAGAAGGCTACAGACAATAGCCTCGGGGTTGTGGATTTTCAATCAGACGAATAGTTCTGAGCTGTAGTTGCCGGTCGTATACATACCAATAATCCTAGGTGGCGCTGTTTTCGGTTTGTATTTCCTTGAGAGGATTTCATCCTCTAACTCGGAGTTTTGGATATCTCATCCACTAAATAACTTAAATGAGTAATATATAATAAATAAACCAAACTAATTAGACTATGTAGGCAATCGACATTGACCATACAAAAAACATGTGTCACAATGGAGTTGATGGTCGATGAACCGCCGCATGATAGCGTTAGGTCTCATCCTTTTCTTGGGTGTAGCAGGACTAGCGTATGGAATCACCAGCGAATACGTTCTGACCGATGGTACACACCTGAACGCAAGCGACGGTCCTGAAGTAACCCTCGAGGATGATGTTGATCTCACGACCGAACAGCCGTTCCCAGATTCGAATACAGTCGATCTCTACCCGCATGGATCTGTGTCATCGGATGGATCAACTGAGGCGTCGGTATCTGGTCTCGACGAAGAGTTCACGTCGTTCGATCAGTTGAGTGTTGACGGGACACCGCTCGAGATCGGGCTGGACGAGAAAAAGTGATGTGGCAATCGAGGGTGAACTCGACTCGTTTGAATACCGCGATATCGATATCAGCGACAATTCGACGGATATCCGGTACGATGCAACTGGGTATGATTTCGAGATCACGCTGCACGATCTTGGGGAAGACACAGGCGTTCAGATCGTCGACACAGAATCAGGAGAGATTGTCGACTCCGCTGAGGTCCAAGATGGATCGGTCACGCTGGATGACCTTGAGACAGGGAGCAACGAGATCTCGATTCAGAACGCTCCCGATGAGCTCGAGATCCGAGACGAACAGACTGAAGAACTTATCGAAAGTGCAGATGGAGAAGAGGTTGAAGTTCGATTCTTCCCAGAAGGAGACAGTGAACAGGTCGAAACCAGAACGACGACCAATGGTGTGGTGGACTTCTCCGGGTTACCAACCGACGAAGAGTTCGTCATCACTGTCAGCACTGAGGGATACGAAACTCGATCGATCTATATCGATTCGATTCTCTATCAACAGACCGTCTATCTCCTATCAACGGACGCTGATTCGTCATTGATCACCTTCAGCTTAAATGACCGCACGGATGCTTTCCCGGATTCCGATACCCGTCTCGTCGTCCAAAAGCCGATCGGTGAGGAGAACACTGAATATCGGAATATCGCTGGAGAGTACTTCGGAGCAGACGGAGAGCAATCGGATACGCTCGAGAATGGTGAACGCTATCGACTTTCCGTTGAGAACAGAGATGGCCAAAGCCGCTCTCTGGGCGCGTTCACCCCAGTAACGGATGACATCATCACACTCGAGACCGGCCAAGTCGATATCGGTCCCCCTGGAGACAGTGGCTACGTCTTCGATGCATCCACACAAGGAGAGGACGATGCTCAGGAGATTCAGGTCAGCTACCGAGATGAGGACGATCTCACGGACCGAGTTGATTATCGGATCGTAGAGCAGTACAATGAGAGCAACGTACTGCAGGATTGGGTTTCTGAGATCGATGTGAACGAGTTCCAGGACACAATCCCACTCGAGGGCGACGACGCCTCAACGAATTGGGTGATCCAATACGAGATCAATCGGGATGGAGAGACGATCTCCGATTCAATCCCTGTCGGTGGAATTGGAAGCTTCAACTGGCCGTTGAATCCGAAGTGGTTACAGGCGTTTGGCCTCTTCGCGATCGTCGGCACAGCTTCCCTATTCGGAGGGGCGATGAGTCGGACGGGCGGTCTGGTCGTCTCAGTTCTGGCCTTCGGTCTGACCGCGTTTGGGGTGCTCTCGATCCCGTACCCGATGTTGATGCTTGCAGGAGTTGTCGCAGTGCTGTTTAAATTCGCCGAACAGGGCGATGGAGGTTTCGTATGAAACTCATGCCACTACTCACACTCGGACTGGCATTCGCGCTCGCGTTTAGTATGGTAACACTCTCTGGAGTTGGCCCGCAGCTGGGTCACAGCCCAGACTCGGGCATTCAAGGAGAGTTCAACGACACAGCCTCAGACGCGGAGTCAGGGCAGTTTGATCCAGATGAGGGTGGAGACAGTCTCCTTGGATCAACTGTCGCAGCGCTGAGTATGGTGCAGTCGGCGCTTGGAGTCGTTGTGTTCCTGCCGTCAACGCTCAGCAGTATCGGCGCTCCAGGCTGGTTCGCGTCGCTCGCCGGTCGAGTCATCCAGATCGTGATTGCACTCGGATTAGCACAGATCGTCAGGGGGTTCGAAATCCTATGACTGCCAATCCGATGAACGAGACAGTTGGTCCAGATATTCCCATAGAACGCTTCGGAGAGGGACCCGGAGCCTGGATGGAGATTATCATCGATGTCTGGGGCAGCTTTGCGGGGGAAGCGTTGGTCGGCCTCCTGATCGGCACCGCACTCATGATCGGGATGTACATTCAGTCGGGCGACATGGCGCTACCGACGGTCGTGTTGATTCTACTGAGCAGTGTGCTGTTCGGCGTGCTTCCAGGAGACTATCAGCAGACCGCGATCGGGATCATGGTGATCGGCATTACAGCCGCGATCTTCGAGGTGTTCAGACGATATGTTTGGTAGACTCTGGAGTCTCTTCGAGTTGGCCGGCGTCTGTTTGCTGTTGCCCGCGATCGTGCTCCACGAGTTGACCCACTGGATTGCAGCTCGAGGCGTCGCCGACGATCTTCGATTCCATGCCAATTCCATGCAGCCGGCAGTCTCGGTCAACTGGAGTGAGGGAGTTCCGCGATGGCGGCTTCGAGCCGCGAAGATTGCTCCGACGATTACAGGGCTCGCTCTCGGTCCGCTGGTCGCTATTTGGTTGTTCCGAGGGGGAGAGCACGGGCTGGTTACGATCGTTCTCGTGTCGACCCTGTGGGTCGTCTACACGAAGCCCAGTCAGGGAGATCTGCAAGAACCTCGTATGGCGTAGTATCAGCAGCCGATACATTCGTGTCCGAGAAGTTTCCCAAAGTCGGACACCGACCGCCTCGATCGGCACCGGAAACGTAGTGTGAACCACCGAAACAACTACCACCTCCCCTCGAAACTGACCGGGTAGCTGGCATTCCGGACATGAATCTACAACAGCACGAGAAGCGAGACGATATGAAAGTCTGGCTCAGCCAGACCGAAGTTGAACAACTGCTCGAGGCGACCGATGGAACCCAGCAGCGGATCGCGTTCGAACTCGGGGCTCGATGTGGCCTCCGCTCTCACGAGGTCTTGGACGTTGCGCCAGACGATATCGTTGATACCGAGGCCGGAACGATGCTCCGAGTTTGGCACGGGAAAGGCGATAAGTTCCGCGAGACACCGGTCCCGCGCGACCTCGCAACGACGATCGAGACCATTGACGACTACCGTGACGCTCCAGGAGGGAAGGCACTCGTCGAGATCACGTCGACGCGCTCACTGCGACGATGGCTCCGGGCAGCTGCAGACCAGTTACGAGATGAGACGGGGGACGCTGGTTGGAACCATCTTGGATATCACGATCTCCGACGGACCTGGGCGACAGCACTGGCGTCGGACGACGTTGATCCGCTGCTGGTCTGTGATTGGGGCGGGTGGAACGATCTCGAGACCTTCCTCGAGCACTATCGCGGCAGCTACAGCCCCGAAGCACAGCAGCGCGAACGCAAAAAGGTCGACTGGCTCTGACTACCGACCGTCAAATGCTCTCTCTATGTCTTTCACTCTTCGTTCAAGGTTGTTGATTTGGTCTTCCAGTTGGCCGATCTGGTCACTCAAACTTCGAGAACCATTTCGTCCCACATCGTCTTGTAAGTCTGAGATCTCGCGCTCGATTTCTCTGAATCTTCTTTCGGAATCGTCTGGCATTGCACCTGATGATTTGTCTATAGATTAATAAGCGATCGCGTAACGCAGTGAAAGTAGAATCACTTTCACTCCGGACGGTCACGATTTATTGATAGTCCGGATAGATGACTTGTATGATCAACAACGCTCGAGCGCTCGAGACGGCCTACGTTCCACAGGATCTCGAGCATCGGGAAGGACAGATCGATCAACTCGTGGGGGAGCTAAATCCACTTGTCCACGGTCTCTCGGGGGAGCACTCGTTTATCTTCGGACCGAGTGGTGCAGGCAAGACGACGCTCGCAAAGTTCGTCGTTCGAAAGCTCCAGGAAGAATCGTTCGGCGTTCAGGATGCATACCACAATTGCATGTCTGCATCAGCGAAAACCGATGTTCTCCACGGCTTAGTCAACGATTCAGGTTTGGGAAAGCGCTTGCCGAAGGACGGTGTATCGACGAGTCGGTATCTCGATTGCATTCGTGACTCCGACGACCACATCGTCGCGATCGTCGATGAGGTCGACGTGCTCGATGACGAAACCACGCTGATCGGACTGTCGGAGCTTCCGAACGTGACCCTGGTGATGATTACGATCGATGAGCACGACTTTTTCAGCGATCCGCGATTCGAGGGGCGAGTCAAATCCCGGTTCCGGGCGTGTGAGAAGATCCCCCTTCGCCGATACGAGCAACATGAGCTCGAAGATATCCTCTGGTCTCGAGTCGATGCAGGGTTGAAGCCGGGAGTGATCGACAGCTACGTCGTTGAGTACATCGCGAACAAAGCAGCTGGGGATGCACGCGAAGCGATCATCCTCCTTCGGCGAGCGACCATGCGCGTGATGCACGACGATCGGTCGGAAATCACAGTCGGAGATGTCGACGCCGTTGAAACTGGAGCAATGGAAGAGAAACGACAAGGCCACATCGATTCGCTGGGAACGCACAAGCGGTTACTCTACGATATTATCAAACGAACTGGAGAGATATCCGCGAGCGAACTGCGATCGACATATGAAGAGCGCTCACATAATCCACGAGGAGATACGACGCGAGGTCGGTATCTGAGTGCCCTGGAGAACAAATACGACCTGATCACGTCAACAGGGACCAGTCGCGGGACAACCTACGCCGTCTCCGACATCTGAGGACTTCTGCCACTTTCCCCATGTACCTGTACTTCTATTGATCCTTCAGAGCTGTAATCTGTTTTTCTCCATCATCTGCGAATATGATTAAGCCATCTAGAATAACTGGGACTCCAGGATCCTCCGCACCACTAGTATCAAAAGTCCATTCTACGTCACCGTCTTTTGGGTCTACAGCATGTAATGTTAAACCATCTTGTGGGTTTTCTGACCCCCACACATACAATAGATCCCCTGCAACTACCGGTTTCCATGCTGTAATTGCACCTTCATAGTCCCATTCTTGAATTTCTTGTTGTGATTGAAGATCTATGGCAGGAAAATTCAGATATTCTGAAGTTGGCACGAAAGCGGTATCTTTGTTAATTGTGGGGCTTGATAGTTTGCGGGAAGCGTCTGCTGGTCCCAATTGTTTCAGACGGACCCTTGTGGGGTCGAAGCCCAATTGAGTAATGCGATTGTGGCAAGATACTCCCCAGGTTTCAGACGGACCCTTGTGGGGTCGAAGCTCGATCGTCTCCGACGTCGACTCGATCTCGTTGACGAGTTTCAGACGGACCCTTGTGGGGTCGAAGCTCGACGGAGTCGAGGTAGGTGCTGTCTGCTTGCGTGGTTTCAGACGGACCCTTGTGGGGTCGAAGCGTGACCTACAGCGCAGACGACGGTGACGAATCAGATGGTTTCAGACGGACCCTTGTGGGGTCGAAGCGTCCTCGAAGGCCGGCGCATCACCCGCGGCGTCACCGCGTTTCAGACGGACCCTTGTGGGGTCGAAGCCCATTTTAGTGTGCCTGCTGAATTGTGATGTCTGCAGGTTTCAGACGGACCCTTGTGGGGTCGAAGCGCGGACAAGTTCGCCGACCGAATGAGCGAGGAAATAGTTTCAGACGGACCCTTGTGGGGTCGAAGCGTGATTTAGCACCCACGTCGCCGAGAAGTCCGGGGTTTCAGACGGACCCTTGTGGGGTCGAAGCGCCGACTGTCGCGACGCGTGGGGATCGAACCGCTGGTTTCAGACGGACCCTTGTGGGGTCGAAGCTCGACGGCCTGCGCGCCGATACGGCTCGCGAGTACGCGTTTCAGACGGACCCTTGTGGGGTCGAAGCGACTCGCCGATGTGCTCGAGGAACCAGTCGAGTCGTTGTTTCAGACGGACCCTTGTGGGGTCGAAGCAGTTGTACGTCCGATCCCACCCAGTCGAGCGTAAAGTGTTTCAGACGGACCCTTGTGGGGTCGAAGCAAGAAGTCGAAGCGCTGGACGCCAGAGACGATGCAAGTTTCAGACGGACCAGTTCGTGCCTGGTTTTCGTATCACCAGTTGGATCGTGGAATCTGTTGATGCTATCAAGTGAATTTCGTAGAGCATCACTACGCCTTTTCTGAATTTTTGATTCACCCAGTGCCAGCGATTCTTCGCCATCGTGCATCCCATAGAACAATCCGTCAGACCCCTTGACCTCTTGAACTGGCTCCTGAGTCCAGAATAGCTTGTGACTGACCATTGGTATCTCAAGAACTGCATCAACGAACAGAAAGAGAATCAGCTCACCGAGCTTCCCATCAGTGCTGGGATTGTCTGGAAAATCAGATCGCTTCTGAGCTTCTTTTGAAGGCCACTTCCCACTATCCAACATGTCGTTAATTTCTGTCTTTGAAAATACAAATTGAGGGTATTTCCGCGGGTGGGAGACTAAGTGAGATCTCATTTGACTCTGATTTCATGCTCTGGCTATTTTGGCAGTACAGCACAGGTCAGTCAATCTCGGATTTGAGTCCGATTTCCTTGACGAGTGCAGAGCTCAGTGGGCAAAGAGATATGTTTGGCAAATCGGCGCAGGTGTCTGAGAGTATTGATTTATCTTCCTCTCCACCCATATTGCTCGGCCTGCTAACCGGTCAGCACTTCCAATCAATCAGTGGTAAGTTCGAATACCACGGAGAGTTTATCGAGATGGATATTTCCCAGCATGGGAGGGTTCATGTGAAAACAACCGGACAACTCGTGGATTTATCTATGCCTGAGCGTGTCCTCCTAGCTAGTGACGCGGTAAATAAGACCGTAAAAACGTACTCTCAGTGGACGAATAGACCCCCATCGAGCAAGTATCCCCCAGCGGAGTTCTTCAGTAATATGCTGGAACGACTCTCAGATCAAGATGTTGAAGTGAGGTTCTCCACAGATCAGATCTTCAAAAAGTACGCCGAAAAGAGGGCGGAGGACTTTGAAGAATACACTAGAACGATTCGAGACGTTTGATTTGGAGACGTAACAATGGCGTTTCGATTGGTGACATAGAGATAAATGAAGTGGTGTTGGTAATCACAGTTCCAGATGAGAACAAGCCAAGAGAGATATTGGACGGTTGGATTTCTGAACAAGATGATTTAACGGCTATACCTGATGTTGAAGGACATTTAGATGAGCAGTTCAAAGGATGGGAGGATTACTCTGGTGAGAAGTACTATACTGTGGTTCTACTCTAAATTGACCAGTTTGAATCAGCTATCTATCTCACAAAGGGCATTTTGAATACGGTCGTCTTCTGCTTCTTGCTCAGTATACCACCCACGTTTTCCTTCATCCTGGTCAATGTTAGAGAGAGTTTGTCGGGTGACGTGAGGGGTGTTTTCGGCAGCTTGGCGGTAGCTCATCCCGTTCTCAATCAATTCTAACGCTTCAACAAGGCTGACATTCTTCACGTACTCGCTGAGAATCCAGATATGACCTTCTCGAACAGGGAACTTCACCGACTGACGGAACGAGGAATGTCGAACGTAAATGCCGCTGTCCTCTCTCTCGAATCCCTCGGTATCGTTCACGTTGATCGCGACGGGAGGTCAAATGCGGTACGGATTAACCCGGAGAGATTCGTTCGCAGTGATGATCCGGTTACTACAATTCCCCAATCCGAGTTCCATGACCCAGTGCGAGCTGTTCGGAACCGGCTTCTCGATCGTATCGGTGATCGTGCAGCAGTCATGTTGTTTGGAAGTGTCGCTCGCGGTGACGCGGATCGGACAAGTGATATCGACATATTCGTCGTCTCCCAATACCCATCGGCGAGTGAACACGTTTCAGTCGGTTTCGGAGAGTAACTTTTAAAAGGCGGAAAGACAAGTTAACAAATGCCATGATAGACCGACTTGAGAAGGAAGTCGATATGCTGGAACGACATCTGCAGGTCCTGAAGATGGTTATCGAAAACGAACCGATCGGGATCGTCAAGATGTCGAACGAAACCGGATATCCACATCACAAAGTTCGCTACTCGCTTCGAGTCCTCGAGGAGGAAAACCTCATCGAGCCCTCGAGCCAGGGCGCGATCAAGACCGAGCGGACGGTCGAGTTCGTCGACGAACTCGACGGCAAGATGGACGAAATCGTCGACAAGCTCGAAGGCATGAAGATCGAAGACGCGACCGAAATCGAAGGCGGGATCACCGTCGACGACGGAAGCGACCAGTGGATGGACGAAGTCTATCGAATGATCTGAACGCATTCCGGTGCGGTTTGGCCGGTAGATCGTTCGATCGTCGATTTTCGAGTCGTGTTCGATAGCTCCGGACGACGGACCGCAGCAGTCTCTCAGTATTCAGTTTGTGACCGAGTTGCACGGTTGTACCGACGAAAAATCGATCACTGGGGCGAACTCTGTCCGGCATTACCGAATACATTCGTGATCGCCCATCTCGGGCTCTCAGAACCGAGGATATCCACAGATACTCGCGTGCTACTCGAACACAGAGGAATAGTTTACGATCGTACTTCTGTAAGAGATTGGCCGAAAGTGGACGGAATCTCTCGTCTGTGTCCGGTTACGCCGGACGAAAATCACACTGCGATCGACGCGTCGGGAAGCGTATCTCGAAGTGTTCAAAGAAAAGTGTCTCAAAACTCACGCTGCTGGAGACGGAAGCTGCTGTAATTCATGACGAGGAATCTCCTTGCTTGGGTATTCAGTCCAATTAGCCCAGTCAGCACGTTCAACCTGTTCTCTCGTCGCCAGACCCACGAACTCAATATAATCCCTTTCATGGATAATCGCCATAAGGTAGCGGTCTGCGTGTAGTTCTCCATCACGCATTCGTACAGGAAGGTCTGCATCATCAGAGAACATCCCTTTTGCGAATAATCGAACCGTATCCCGTGCTTTGATTTCTATGCGGTGTTGTTGGAACTCATTTTCTATTGTATAGTCATACTCATAGCCCTCATATTCAGACCAGTCATAGTACTCCTCATAGATAGGGAACAACTCTCTTTCAGCAGCTATTTCAACCATCTTCCCTCGCCATGCATCAATCGCTGCTACATTATTATCACGCTCGCCACGAAAGTCTGGACTATCCATACGGCCTTTTGCTTCAGTTTCTAATTCGTCCGTGATAGGCACCTTAACCCGCATATCTTGCTTGGCTTTGGTCGACGTTTTGCGGGTGACCTGTTTGGCATCAGCTTTGGCTTTATCGCGCATTCTGCCCGTGTCAGATTTCCTGAGGTTGTTATACTGGCGCGCATGGGATTTCGTCGAGTTCGCAGATTCGCCGAGTTTGTACGCTTTCGAGTTCCCGCCCCCGAGTTTCGTCTGCCCGTCTTTGGTCATTGGACCGAACTTCCCGTTGGCGTAGCCCCGGTGGACGTTTCGAGCGCCGCGCACGGTCTTTCCAGACGCGGCTTTTGCCTTGCGAGCACCGGCGGCGGCCGATGCCGGGTTTGCAGCGGTGACGCTGTTCTGTGCGATCGTTCGGACGGCAGGGCTACTCCAGTAGACGGTCATCACCATCGCGAGAACCGCTGCAGGGATCAGCGTCAACCCAATAAATAGTGCGAACAGCTCATTTTGGCCAAGTGTCTGAATCCCACCAACTTCCCACCCAATTCGGAAGAGCAACGCCGCCGGAATCCCAGCAAGGATGAGACCAGGATAAATCCCCGCTGCTCGACGAGCCATGTTTGCTGCTGGAGTGAATGGCCAGACTTCAAGTGCCCAAAGGACTCCTAGAAGCGGCATAGTGACCGTTAGCACGAATATGCCGATCCAGCGGAGCGCAACAACGAGTCCAGCAACGACTAAGAAGAAATTTGAGATGACAACCATCGCGAGGATTACAAATGTCCCTCCAAGAGTTGCTTGAATAAGTTCACCAAGACCCGCAGACATATCTTCGATACTGAAGAAGGAGATAGTTCGGTCACCGAAATTCGGTTAGATGCCGATGATTCTAGAGAATTCGGAGATAGCCGAGACAGCCAAGACATAGAAATCGAAGCGGCTGATGTCACGATAAGTGCGATCGGGGCGCCAACCACAGTCGCGGGAGATGACTTGCAAATTGGGGCCGAATTCGAGCGCATAGGTGACGTTCCCGTAGAAGACATGACCGTGGAGTTCATCGTCGGAAACGAAACTATCGAAACTGATGATCTCAATGTTGATCCCGGTGACACACAAGAGGGTGAGGTCACCTACAAAACGAGTTCCAGTGACGTTCCGGAACTCGATGTGTCGGTTGTAATTCCCGAAATAAACGAATCGGCGGACACCCAAGCAACTATCATCTCACAGGCCGACCACGAGGAGAACATGAACGTCAAGATTGATAGCGAGGATGGCGTTGAAATCGGGAACTTCAGCGAGGAACTCGAGGTGACTGGTGAGTTCGAATATAACGGCGACGAAACGACGTTGTCTGACTTTCTGAACGGTGAGACGGACAGATAATTACCATTCCCCAAACTACACTTTTCCAATCAGAGTCAAGCTTCATCCAATTCCATGTAAGTTCTTCATATATTCGGGACAAAATATATCTGGCGCTAAATGGCTCACCTAGCATAATTCATCATTCGATGTTCCCCACTATAAGTTTTGCTAGGTAGTTCTGATGTGGCTCCAGTGCGTGAGCATTGGCCATAGTAGATCATCATACGACGTTGATCTACTTAGCCCACAGCACGCTTGACGTTTGTACTTCTTAGGTGGCAGTTCGCGAGTTGTGCTGGGTCATAACCGACAAAAGCAGATATCAATATAGTTAACTGAAGAGGAACTAAGTCCACAGTAAGAGAGAATGACACTGAGAGAGGGAATCCAGTATCTCACGAAGCAATGCTAGCTAATTCTACCGACGATTTCGACGACTAGTTCGGTTGATTGTTCGTCTCTACTTGCCGATGATCGTTCCATTGAGTCGATCTAGACTTAGAATTTGCGATGGTTAAAGGTTTGAAGTTAATTGCGGAAGCGATAAGATTCTATGGCTGACGGAGCGCATCGTGGATAGTGTCGACGCAAGCAGCAGTGAGTATGCGCTTTGATGCTGACTGGATGTCACGCGCCGATGATCGGATTCTCGAACATCTCGCTGTAATGGCCCTGATACGCCCAAAGAGATGGCTGACAGCGACCGTGTGCGCTTCTCCCGGCAACACATCAACACCCGGTGTAAGAAACTCGTCGGATATGGACTTCTTGTTCACCTTGGAAACGGTGTCTACGATATTACCCGGGAGGGAGAACACTATTTCGCTGGCGAACTCGATGCTCGAGACCTCGAGTAATGGGATAGTAGCATATACCCATAACCTATGAGAATATAATATGGAGCTGCGGAACCTGCGGAAATAGTGGTGTGTCCTCCGGAACCTCCGGAAACGGTGGTGTGTCCCCAATTAGCAGAATCAGAATCGGGCACCAGTCTGTATGAGAAAGACGATTCTGCTCTGCTTCCGCTCATCATACAGCGGGGCGTCGAGTTCCGTTGGATCGACCCCTTCCATTCGAGCGACTTTTCGAACCACTTTGACACTGAGCGGCTCCGAGTCGGACCGCGTCTCGAGTGTGTCGGTAAGTGTTGTTTCCATTGCTACGGTTTCAGGGCTCGATTCGTCATAAAGACTCGGGAATACTCGAGCACGAAACGTTCGCAAACAAGGCGAATACACCCGATTCCGGATTTCAGCCGCGATCGATCGAAACGATCCGTTTGCCGAACGGTCTAAAACGAAATTATCTTTCGTGTTTAATACTCTCCCTCGGTTGATGGCTCGAGAAAGACCGACGCCGGCGAGTCGCGTTCGCTCCGCAGCAGTATCTCGTCGGTGATCTCGTGATGCTGAAGTTCCTCCGCCGGTATCTCACACACGTGCAAAACTCCGTGCTCGAAGGGGACGTGACCAAAGGCGACCTCCAAAAGATCCGATCCGGCGTCGACGAACTGCTCAAACACGGAGAATCAACGATCATATATACCGTCTCCTCCGAAAAGATGGTCGAAAGAACTGTTTTCGGCGACGATCCCGCCGCTGACGATCAGTTCCTCTGACCGCCCCAGTTGTTCCATCGACCTCCGGGGGTTCAGAGGTTATCGCAGGTCGACGGAAACGATGAAGTGTGAATAGCCTATAGAGCTGTGTACGTGGTCTAATCGGCCATGGTTTCAGACGGACCCTTGTGGGGTCGAAGCCGATCTTACCAAAATGCACTTGGCAGCTTTAAATTCTAGTTTCAGACGGACCCTTGTGGGGTCGAAGCTGTTGGCATTGTGTTAGGTTTCGTTGATGGGGAAGGTTTACTGACCGCTCGAATCGGAGTGGGATTGACGATCGATCCGGTTCGGCGACTCGGACGGCGCTCGAAACCTGTTCGGTTTCTTCGAATTTACGATATTCCAATAGTGGCTCTGTCTCGATGGTACTCGCTGAATTCTTCACGATTTTTCGCCGATACATGCAGCGTTTGCCGAACACAGTCACGGTTATATGTGTCCAGTTCGCATACCCGCCAATGAGCGTCGAACTTCGAACTCCGACCGCCCGCGTCTGTGAACGGTGTGGTCGCGGTGAACGGTGGGACGAAACGCTTGAAGCCTGGCAGCTTGCAACCGAAAACGGCGAAAAACAAGTCGGAAACCCGCACTGTCTCCACGAGTGGGATATTAACGGCGCGTTCAATCCGATTCAAGGAAACTAACCCGTCACAAGCACCGGGAGAGCGAGCGCGTAGCCGGACACTCTCTATATCAACGAAAGAACGTCATTTGGGGAATTCTCCTCATAGCGACGGCTGGGATAGTAATGCAGCCAGGGATAGAGAGCGCTCTACAGGGCGAACCCACCGGAAACTGGATTGAAGATGTCGTCCTTGGCATGTTACTATTGACGTTCTATTTCGGAACGAGACTCGCTAACTGGATGGATCAATCGTCAACGGATGTCTTTGGTTTGTCTGATTGGACTATGCTGTTTTTGTCGGCAGTCTGGATTGCAGCCTGCGCGTTACTCCTCTCTCAGGGGTTTTCTTCCATTGGTATTCTCGGATTCTTGCTCTTCGGAAGCGTTGGCGTCATCGGTATGCTCTATAAATTATATTCGATCCGTATTTCGGGATCTACAACAGAAATTTAGCTAGTGTGAACCCAATCATGTTCGCCTTGCTATTCGACGATCGATTCCACATCGCTCGAGTCCGTCTGTTCTGCTCCGTCGTCGCTACTGTCGATCAGCGACCGCTCTTCGAGCTCTTCGAGGTCCTTTCCCTCGTCGAGTTCCATGTCCGATTTGAGCTTCTCGACGCGGTCGAAGAGCTTGTTCGCTTCTGCATTGAGCTCGTTGCGGCTCTCCTTGTGCTCTTGAACCTGCTCGTTGAGCTCGTCGCGTTTTTCGCGGTGTTCCTGTGCCTCGTCGACCTTCTCGCGTGTCTTCGCGTTTAAGTCGTCGCGGCTGGATGCCCGCTCGGAGGCCATCTGGTTGAGATCGTTTCGCCGATCTCGGAGCTGGCCGGCCATCTTGATGAGCTGGCCTTTCGATTTGTTTTCGAGGTCGTCTTCTGTGAGTTCGATGTTTTTGGATTCGTCTACCATGTGTTTCTAAACCCTCTGTGCCATTCCCGCATCGGCGACAGCGTTCGCTCAGGACCTGCGAAATCTCGGTGAATAAGATTTCCTGTCATCGTTCGTCGAGCGATACGACTCCTCGAACATTATTGCGGCCTTTACGTTGAGATTCCTGTTCCCACCGATTGAATAGGAGCGATAGTTGTTCCACCTCACGTTGGACTTTTGGGAGAACTTGATCGCTCCAGGTCCAGCGGCCACCAGGCTGTTCGCGAACGCGACAGTGGTATGCCTCAATTCGTTCGAGATCTTGGTATATTATCTCGAGTATTTCGCGGAGTTCCTCCGGCGATGCGATCTCGGTCTTCAAACGCGATTTTGCCTCCGAGGGGTCTCTGACCTCATCCAAATCTGTTCTATTAGGTTTGTCAAAAGCTGTCGTTGACACCCGATACGCGTCGACCAGTTTTCTCTCGGGCTCCCAGAGGAAGCCAGGACTTCGTTTACTCATACTTAAAGGGCATATCTGGATTAGGTTGTGTATTTACACAGTATGGGGGTATAAAAGCGTCCTGTTCTTCGAGATCCGAGAGGTGATTCGAGACGGTCGTTACGGAGACGTCGAGCTCCTCGGCGAGACTCCGAAGACTCGCCCGGCCGTCGCCGAGCAACGCATTCACCAACTTTGCATCGAGATTTTCGTACGTCATCACATCGACCCACGCGCCCATCACATTAGAACTTTACGAATATCCAGTTTCCTCGGAGCAGGAGAAGATTTGCTCGATACAGTAGGGTTTTAGTAGTAGGGATCCTCGGATAGCACGACGAGAAAGATGACAAGCGGAAACATCACATCTACGGAACAGGAGGTACTAGAGGAGATCGAAGAGAAGGATGTCGACTTCCTTCGACTCCAGTTTACCGACATTCTCGGAACGGTCAAGAACGTCTCCGTTCCGGCCCGACAGGCCGAGAAGGCGTTCACCGACGGCATTTACTTCGACGGTTCTTCGATCGAAGGCTTCGTTCGAATTCAGGAATCTGACGACGCTGATGCTACCGGCTTTGACGCCGGTCGAATCGCGTATTTCACTCTGCGTGAACGCTTTATCGGGGTTCGTCGCAAGAAAGTGCATAACCCGTTCAGCGTTCGTCTCGCCACCAGCAGTGAGGCGATCCTCGCCGGAGGATTCGAACGTCTCGATGTCGATCGGCATATGTATGGGTTGTCTTCGAGTGTATTAGATGTATCGTCGGTATCCTTTTGGTTCTTGGATAATTCGATCGGCCGATCGGCGACGATACCGCTGGCGCTGGAGACGATTCTTCGAAAGCCGAGACAGTCACACAATATTCTTATCAGGCGAGGCCGTAGGCCCGTGCATGGCAGACAAGCCGACCTCCGGAGAGATTCTCGGGAACAACTGTTACGACACCCATCAATTCACGATCTTCGAGTTTCTGGTCGTCAAATTCGTTAAGTAGATCCCGACTTGCTTCTCGGAGTACCTCACTGCGACCAGTATAATCGTGGTCGTCTGCGAACTGGTCGATGCGTTCAAGTAGTTCCTCAGGCATTGAGACGCTAACAACGCTCATGTAGTAAGTTAAGTGGGAAAAATATTAAAGATTGCTATTCATCCTCCAGATGGTCGGTCACAATTCATTCAATATTATATTGGACAACAACTGGGTCCGGTTCTTGACTGCCTGCATCGGTCGGTAAGAGCCGTAACTATATCCCGCGCATCCTGCAGAAACGTCCTTATTATATTAAAAATGCATATTGGCACACCATTCTTTATTTCTTTTACTAACTTATTGGACTGAAGGCACACATCAAAACCATCCTCCGAGGTTCAGATACGGTAAGGAGGTAACGATCATCCAGGGATTCGATCCGAAAGACGTCGACCTCGACAGTCTGTCGTCGGATCTCAAATCGAAATTCGCCTGTGGCGGCACAGTCGAAGACAGCCAGATTGAACTACAAGGGAATCACTCGGGCCGAATCGAGGATTTCCTTCGAGATCGCGGCTTCAACGTCGCATAGGATGATCTGAGACGACCCCCGAAACACGACAAACCCGTATCGCTTCGTTACCGTCCGATTTTCTCCGCAGAACCGTGTCGCGACAGCGACGGGACTGGCATAACTAATTCCCGATGTCACCGCCAACGCCAATCAAACGGCCGTCGAAGCGAATCAAAACGGAGATTCGGTGCCGGCAGTCGCCAGTACAATGGCGAACCTATTGAAGTGAGAGATTCGGAAGAGCATATTGTGTATTCAGATGGCGAGTCACCCGATTTAATCACCGAAGATTCATCGACGCCGATCGAAATCAATCCAAATACTGGAACGCTTCAGACCAGAGCAGCGGAGGCAACTGAAGGGATCCCCATCGTTGACGCTCAAAATGGTGAGGAGATCACCTACCGAAATTTCGGTGAACCCGTTCTCGAGTCGGAAATAACCAACATCAATGACCCTGCTGAAGGAGAAAACCTGATCGTCAACGCGACGATCAGTAACGATGGTTTTCAGTACTTCACTGGAACACCCACACTTTCGTGGTACGATGGAGATTCCGGCGAGTGGAGTGACGTTGGTGAAAATTACGTTGTTATCGATCCTGACGAAGAAGAAGAGATCTCCTTCGAAATCGGAACTGAAGAAGGAGATAGTTCGGTCACCGAAATTCGGTTAGACTTGAACCGGGTGAACCACTTGTCTCGCTCGTCTTCCGGAATCGACTCGAAGCCTTCGTCGGCGAACTCGAGGATGTGTTCGCGGACTTCGTCGCCGTAGCAGTCTTTTTTGTGCTCCTCTTTTTTATGAACCATCGTCGATCACCACGGCACTGTCTGACCGTTCGTCCTCTAAATTAGCAGATTTCAATTGGATCATTGCTCAATGTACGATTCATAGCCATGGTAGTGAACAATATAATGCTAACTGTTTACAAACAACCAAATATGGGCGCATTCTCGTACGACTACCCGATGTACAATGACATATTGTGTGTATTAGGACGATGATCGAAATTATCGGCCGCGGCAGTCCCTATCTTTTCATCGCTTTCGCGGTGAAGCACAACAGACCGTCTCGATGGATTCTCATAATATGTAAAATACCATTTTATTTATATGATTCCTCGCGGACCCATCGGCTGACAGTGAGAAATGGACCGAGTGGTGGAAGTCGCTATACCAGCACTATGATGTGCGTTTTCTCGAGGATTTGACTCCTATCGAAGCGTTAATTGTGAGACGGGCGGATTCGATCTCCCCCGTCCGAATTTGGCTGTGAGTTATGGGAAATCTTATTATTTGGATCATGACGCCCGATAGGGCCTGGTTCATAGCGCAACCGTGGTTGCTATAGTGCTGATTGCCTCGCAGATCAATCATCGAGTGAACACTTAGCAGCATTTTTCGAATATAACAATATTGTGTGTGCTATCTAGGAATAGAAGAACTTGAGGCCGCGACTAGGTGTGCATATTCGATCTGGTGAGAGAGAACGGTATCGAGTAATAAACGTACGGAACTACTATACGGACATTTCGGATTGATTAACAATAGAGATAGACCAATGTTAGAGTTGCTCTCGGACTTTCGGAACATAATCTTCCCCGTGTTCTTCGTCGGGTTCCTCCTCGGTACGCTCGTCCTGCTCGCGCTTTCGGATCGAGAAATACTGCCGAATCGAGAACTTGCGAGGAAGGCCTGGGTTGGAGGATTTATTCTCGTCCTCGTCGCGGTAACCGTGCTCGGATCGACGCTCATACCGATCGTCGAAATGCACAAATTCTCACACCCCAGCGAGGAACAAAACACCGCCTACGAGTTCGTCGTCGTCGATGAAGACGAAAACGAACTGTTCTACGACTACCGTGCGACGCCACCGACGACCGACAGCCGCTCCTCGACGGTCGCTCGGTGCGATTAGCGTCGCCGGTCCGACGCATCGAATGCAGGGAGAGCGGTTTCGGGAGGAACTGCCCGATCAGGCACTCGGCGTCGCGAATATTATCGAACTGAACATTCAACACTCCTGATCGTCCCACATCGTAGAACGCATGGTGTCTGCTGAGAGACACTGTCCCTATTGGAACGGACAGACGGCCGAATAGTTTACATGCATATGAATGTATAGATCGACCGAACCGCCATTGGGTTTCGAACTGATGGCCGACGGATTCTCGAGACGAGCCAAAGAGAGCACACGAACGACCAGTTTTTGTATTGTGGATAGATTACAATATCACAACATTCAAATTATATGGATTATCACCAATATCGACCATCAAGCACATATTCTTCCCATTAATAGCCATACTACTAAAATATTAAAATATATAATAGTATTAAGTGGATTATTACAGTATTTGGTGAAGCAACTCTGCTCGTGCCTCAAATTTTGAGTTTTAAGCGTCTAATCGGCGGGAAAACGTACCATCTCCATCTTAGACGGATTATAGAATTGTATTTTGATAACAATATCACCGGAGGCGGTAGTGCTATCGTCGAGAGCGAGAGTGAACACTTCGGAGAACTGGTATCCCGTCAGCTCCTCTCGAAACGTAGAATAGACTAAGTACGACCGACAGGACGCGAGTCGGGATTACTCGTAATATTCCTTCCGGTCGACGACCTCCGCGAACGCAACCGTCTCCATAGATAATCGATTTTAACCGAGTTTTCAGACAGACAAACTTTTCTTAAATCTCAGAGGGAGCAAGTTCTATTTGATCCGAAAGACCGGTCGAAGCTAGCAACAAAGGGTCGACCGATGGTGGCACACTCTTATCACTCGCCGAGCAATTATCGTCTGTATGGATCCGACCGAATTTCTTCAGGGAAGTACAGTCAGGATATCGGAGGAAACATATGCAGTCTGCCGGACCGATCATAGCCATCCTGCTGCGTTTGCAACCGTTGAGGACGAAACTGAGACGACAGTGGTCGTCGAACACGATGATGTTGGCAGTGTCGATGCCAGTGCGGTCGAGTCCGGGTGGAAACGCCTGACGTTCGAGATGGATCTGCCATTCGAACTCGTTGGATTCCTGGCGACGGTTGCGACAGCGCTTGCTGAGGCAGATGTCTCGGTGTTTGTCCTCTCGTCGTACACGACTGACCACGTGACGGTCAAGCCATTCTTTGATATCTTTCCTTTGATGTTCTTGTTCTTGGTCAGCGGTACTTTTTCGGATATATGTTGCTAAGTTTTCCAGAGTTTTAGACATATTTTCCATTTCTAGTTTACATCTACTACCCTATATAAGTAACCCCACTCTGTTTACAGGGTGTAAACAGATGACCATCAAATTACAACATTCAATAAAACCATAGTTATTCTCCGGGCCACTCATCATCAGACCAGTACTTCTCTCGGTTCCGTTCCTCTTGGACCTGTTTCAGTTTGCGTAATAGGAGGTCTGGGTTGTCGAGGGCTAGTTCTGCTATCGCTGTGTGGATATCTGTCTGACTTGCATCTAAAAATTCGTCGTCAGTGATTTCCAACTGCTTGATTCTTCGACGGAAATCGTCTCTGTCGTGAAGATAGATTGTTGTTACGTCAGTGATCAGTTCAACGATCTCTCCGATCTCGTCTATTTCATCCGCGAGTGACGCGATTTCCTCAATTGTCTCCGCGGATTTCGATTCGATCATATGCATCTCCTCCATCGCGTCCGAAGCGGCTTCTCGGCTTTCACGACCGAGTTGGGTGGAACTCCGAGACTTGTCCGCGACTTCGTCCGCAGAGGCCGCGATCTCTTCAACCGTTCCGGAAAGGCTCTGCATCTCGTTTGCGACCTCGCGTAAATTACCCGACTGTGACTCGGCGTCTGCAGAGATTTCTTCGATGGATTCGCTCACCTGCTGGCTCGCGTTCTCTGTCTCTTGCGTTCCGGTCGTGACTTGCTTGCTCGAAGCGGCAACGTCGTCGGCGAATGATTGAATTCGAGTGAACGCCCCCTCGATATCGTCCATCATCCCGTTAAAGGCATCTGCAATATCAGTCATCGCAGAGTTTTGACTGTCAGGATCCAAGCGCTGAGTCAAGTCACCCTCAGCCGCACGAAGCGCCACGACATCCGGATCGTCGAGTCGGTAGACGAGTCCAGGGAACTGTTCGGGTTCGTACTCGATGTTCTCGAGGCCGAGACCGATCGCGATCGCGTTCAGGTTGAGATTTCGCCCGAGGTCGGCCGAGGTAACGATGTTCTGGACGACGATTTCCGGATCCTCGTTCACCTGAATCTGGAGTTCACGAAGTTTATCGAAGACGATGCGAAGGCTTTCGTGGACGTCGTCGGTGCTTTTCGCGCCGGTACAGACGATCTTGCCCGAGCGAAAGATCAACGCGGCGGACTTGGGGTTTTGCGTTCGGTAGACGAGACCGGGAAACTGCTCGGGGTCGTAGTCGGCCCCCTCGAGGTCCATCGCGACGCTCTGGAGGTCGAGTTCCTGTCCGATGCCGGTCGACGCCACCACGTTTTCGATATTGATGGTGTCCTTCGGATCCGTCATAAGTCGCTTAAAAAGACGTATTTAAGGTTTATAAAGGTTGGTGCCCGCACCCCGTCTCTCCGGTTTGTGCGACGACTGTCACCTTCCTTTATATCGGGTCGCGTGGCGTCTCGAGGGTGCACTCTTCCGATTCGCCGCTTTTTCGCCCTGAGTAATAGTTGCAGCAAATAATATAACTGGTGGTATTCTCACGGTCGACGCCGTCACGGTGGTTTGATCGCGTCGTATTTCGCCGGGCCGGCGACTCCCCCGGATAAATGCGTTTGAGATCGACTCCTCGAATTGCATAATATTCACACGACCCTTGTCCGGGTATTCAGGAACAAGTACGACCCGTCGAGGTGGCGCGAGATCGCTTTCCGAAGATACTCCTCGAAAACCCGTAGTAATTCACCTTCTTTCGATTTTTACTGGCACCGAGCCGTTCTCGAGATTGTCTCGTTACTGATTCTGGCGATCGGAGTATTGGGTGGAATTCACAGTCGACGATTTGCTGGGTCAGCGAATCGTCACTACCGTTTTGCTGTCCCCCGGTTTCGTTTAGACGACGAACGCGGACACGACGACGAACGCGAACGATCGGAACGCATCGTCAGAATCGAACGAGCGAAACGAAAAACGGTGAACGCCAGAAGATCACCGAGCGAGACGAACCGATTCCAACCCCGAGAGAGACGAGTCGAACTCGGCGCGAGTTTTTACGCGTACTTCGGTCGCTCTCTGGTGAGTTCGACGTCGCCTGTGACGCTCGCTTCGTCGTGGTCCTCGTCGTAAATGTACTGTCCCGTCGATTCACAGAGCGTACATTCGTAGTGTTCGGTGATTTCGTTGATCATCTCGCCGTCTTCGAAGTACACCCGACTCTGCGTGATCTGGAGAAACTGGGCGGTCTCGCAGTTCGTACAGGTGATCATACCGACCTCTCGGCCGGGATAGGTTGTAGTTATCCGGCTTGTAACCGAAAGTAGGCGGTTTCTATGAGCGGATTAACAGGGCCGAATCTCGAGCGGCTATTTCCCACGCAGCGAACGATCGTGCAGCTCGTCACAACGGTCGTACTCGAAGTTCTGGGTGAGCAAAATCGCGTCGACGGGACAGACCTCCTCGCAGAGTCGACAGTAGATACACTGGCCGATGTGGAGGTTGTACTGTTCGCCGTTTCGCTTGTCGTCCATCACGATCTGAATCGTATCGTTTGGACAGACGTTCTCACACTGGCGACACCAGATACAGCGTTCCTGACTGAACTTGTGGACGCCGCGAAACCGCGGCGAGACATCCGGCGCAGTTTCGGGATACTCCACGGTGAACGTAGAGCCATCCAGCGCGTGTTTCATCGTCGTTGCCATCGATTTGAGTATCCCAATCATGCTATCAGCCCCACGATAATCGCGGTGAGCAACAGGTTCGCGAACGAAAGGACCAGCAGGCCCTTCCAGCCGATTTCGATCAACTGGTCGATCCGGACCCGCGGCACGCCGATCGAAACCGACGACCGCGTCGGTATCCGAGCGACAGTCGCGCAAAATCGCTACGCCGTCCTCGAGGACCTCGTCGAGCGGGATCGGTTCGCGGTGGTCGCGAACGAGGTGAAGTCGCTGGCCGAAAACTCCAAAACGGAAGCGAAGAACATCGAACGCACGGTCACGCAGATCCAAGAGGACACCGAACACACCGCGACGAGTCTCGAGACGGCGATCGAGGAACTGGACGAGAGCGTCCAGATGGTCCAGGAGACGGTCGACAACCTCTCGCGTATCGAGGATCTGGTCAGCGACACTTCCGAGGGAATCAATCAGGTCGCGGAGGCGACCGACGATCAAGCGGCGAGCATCGAGGAAGTCGCAAGTATGACAGAAGAGGCGAAACGTCAGACTGAGGAAGTGTCTGATAAGTCCGAAGAAATCGCCGACGTCGCGGACGAGCAGTTCGACCTCATGGACGACCTCGAGACGGAAGCAAAACGACTGACTGAGGATCAGTAACGCGAATCTGTTTGTGTTGAATCGCTCCGTTCAGAGCCGTCAGTCCCGCCTCCAGAAACCCCGTCTGCCCGGAATAACAAGTGGATTTATATACTCAAAAGAGAATTGAAAAATCGTTATTATGACCGGTGATGGGAGCGAGTACAAGATCTCTGATGCGGATCGTCGAAGCGTTAGCGGGTCGCAGTTGACCGACGAACTCGGCATCGACGCGACGCGGATCGAGTGGCGAAAGGAATTCACGCGGTTCGACCGGGAGGACGTGCGTCGTCTCGAGTCGAGTCAGACTAGCTCCCTTTACAATGTAATATGCATTTGGATATCGCCGCCCAATAGGAAACTATGTGTGATATTGTATTCCAAAACCTCCTTTTGATACTAGTTTCGCTCGCGCAACGGATGGTGGTTCGATCAGATTTTTACGGTCCAGAGAGGAAGGACATAGTAATTTATATTATGCACAATATTATATAATGAGATATATTACAATCGTATACGAGATTAGCCATTATGGATAATATCTAGGCATATATCAGGATACCAATCCAATATACACCATATTTACTATTTATTATTGTACATAGGAGAGCTTTGGGAGCAGAAAGGTGATGTTTTCAATTAAATCAACCGAAAACGATTTCCGAACAGCGATCTAAATATTCCGGACGTTCCTATATTGTTCAATAAGAACAATATGGGACCAGATCAGTCTGAACTGCTGCCACTTCGAGGCGCCGGCGACTTTCGCCACGTCGTAGAGGCTCTGGTTGACGCTCGCCAGCCCCGCCAGAATAATGAGCGCAATGAACGGAACCTTCCGCCAGATATCGATGAGTATCACGATTATCGTCGAGTCACGGGGGCTCGTCAGCGGATTCGCAGAGAACAGCCCCATCGTGTGGAAGATATCGACGAACGGGCTCAGTCTCGGCTGGAACAACAGATAAAACATCATCCCCTGGATCACGATCGGGATCGACCACGGGAGGATGACTATCATCCGAGCGAACGTCCGACCGCGGAACTCCTTGTTGAGGATGAGCGCCATCCCGAGCCCGAGGAGCGTCCCAATCGAGACGCTGATAAGCGTGATAAGCAGCGTCACTACCAGCGCGCTCGAGAACGGATCGCTCAGGCTGATGAACGGATCACTGAGAACGGTATCCATTTCGCCGGAGAGTATCTGGACGTAGCCGTCGATTCCCCGGAACTCACCGATGGGATGCGAACCGTAGAGATCGTCGCTCTGGAGCGACAGCCAGAACGTCCGAATCAACGGGTAAAAGGCCAGCGCCGAGAGGATAAGCATCATCGGGCCGATGAGCAGATGGCTCGAATTTAAAAGCCTTCCGAGACGATTATCGATTCAGTAACTTTCTCCCCTCGAGCATCAGTATTCGATCGTAATGGCTGGCTAGATTTCGCTTTGGACATCAAATCCCCGTCGGAAACTATCGATTGCTTCCCCTGTCGAATTCACCGTACTGGTACGATCGAACGAAGTGGAGCGCCGCCGACAAAATAACTTATGCCATATACGTTTGAGAAGTGATGGTATGATCGACGCTCGATGGTTTCGCCCGACGCCGGGAGCAGTACGCCATCAGTGTGTAGAAAAAACCGATCCGAACGCCGCTGAACGTCGCTGAACTGACAGACACTCTCTCATTACATTTAATACGCTTCGCGGAAAATGAACCGGTATGGGAGAAATACTTGCTAGAAATCTTATAGATAAATCTATCGTCGGCACCGACGGTACGGACTTCGGAACCCTCGCGAACGTAACCATGGGACTCGACACCGAGCGATCTCACACATCGCGCCGAAACCGGAGACCACCAGACACTCGAAGCGGCATTCCTCGAGCTAACGAGTGAGGAACCCAACACAGAGCAAGCAGCAAATGACTGAACCGAATTGGCTGCATCATGGCGTTCAGTTGGGGATTGTCGGAACCCGCCGAACGATTCGTGGACTTCGGCGGAATCGGTACCGGTTCTATTTGCTTGGAATTTCCGCCGTCGGAATGGCGATCTGGTTTGGCGGGATGGGAATCCTCTATGCGCTCCTCTTGCGATCACTCTCAGGTCCGCTCTCTGTCCCCGGTTCAGTTCGGGTGGGTGTGAGTGCGCTGTGGATATTCGCTGTCTGGTTTCTCGCGCAGCGGGCGCTCTTACACTGGCGAACCCCGAGAGCGAAATCGTTCGTCCTGACGACCGTCTCAATCCGAACGGCCACCGTCGGGATGTTGCTCACTGAGTTTCTATCCGCCTGTCTGGTTCTCGCTCCGCTGACAGTCTTACTCGTTGGTATCGTCGGATACGGGTTTCTCTCGCCCGGAAGCTTGCTGTTGGTTCCGCTCGCCGTCGGGCTGTTCACAGCAAGCGCGGTTGTTACGGGTTACGTCGCTGGCTTCACCTTCGAGATTCTATTTCGTTTCGGTGTTCGCCGAGGACTACGCCGCGCTCGAGGAGACGATGGACGCAGACGGGACGGTTGGGGCGTCCGATCGCATCGCCACGTTCGAAAACCGAGTAATCTATCGCGTTACGGCCGACACGAGCCGTGATATCGTACCCGACACGTGTATCAAGCGCGGCATCTACGTCTTCTCGATCGTCAGCGGCGATCCCGGCTGGATCGTTCGAGTTCACCTCCCAGAACGGTCCGCGCTGTCCGACTTTCAGGAGTACTGCCGAGAGCACAACGTCTCTTTCTGGATCAAACAGCTCTACGAATCGACGGCCTCGACCGGGGAGTCTTACATTCTCACCGAACAGCAACGCGAAATCCTCTCGATCGCGTACTTCTCCGGCTACTATAACATTCCCAGATCCGTTTCGCAAGACTACCTTGCCGAGCGACTCGGGATTTCGAACTCGTAGCGTCTGGAGGTGGTAGTTGAATCGGCTCGTATCGTCGACACCGACTCGATCGCAGAGGGTCGAAAAGGAGAGCCAACCGGCCGACCAGGCCGCTTCGTAGTGGTCGGCGAGTTCGAACAGAATCTCGAGTCGCGTTTCGTCACCGAGGGCCGCGTACGCGTCGTCCGGAACGGTCCGAGTCATGTCGGCCATGCGTCTGCGATCGGTCGCGATTCGGATAGCTATTCCGGATATGACAGACGACAGACTTAAAATCCGTTCAGAGAATACATATTTACGAACGGTTCGACATGTCGTCTATGGTCGAAACGACAAGTCAGACTGACACGCTCGAGTCGCCAGTCGGGCAGATGTCTCGAGGCCGTGCGTTGGTAATTGTCGCGCTTCTCGGTATCGCCGCGGTTCTCTCGAATACAGCGTTTAGTCTCCTCACTGTCCCGTTCCAGCCGGGATCGGAGTGGGTAACGTTCGTTCTCAGCCTGCTGCTCTACACGCCGGGTCTGTCCGAATCGATTCTCGACGGCATCACGCGCGATACAGTCATCACGCTCGCTGAAGACCTCGGTTACACCGTCCACGACACCGTCTCGATCTCACGCGGTGAACTCAACACGGCGGACGAACTGTTCTTTACTGGCTCTGCTGCGGAAGTGACCCCCATTCGGAAAGTCGACAACGTCGTCATCGGCGACGGCACTCGCGGTCCGGTGACCGAAGAGCTTCAGTCGAAGTTCTTCGAAGTCGTCGAGCGCCGAACCGACGAGTACGACGAGTGGTTCGATTACGTGTAGGTACGCGTGTCGATACGGGTTCTGGAATATGCCGTACAAAACCGTCGTTTCTCGAGATTCGCCCGTTTCGAGTCTCGACGCGAATCAGTCGCTCTGATCCGGCGTCCCGTCGCCGTCGGTGGTCTCAGATCGAGCGTCACCGCTGGTGGAGTTTTGCTCTTCACTGCTTTCGGTCTGTTTGCTCACCGTCTCTTTGACCTCCGAGGTCTGTTTCTTGACGCTCTCTTTGACGTCTGCGGTCTGCTTGCTCACGGTCTCTTTGACCTCCGAGGTCTGTTCGCTCATCGATCGCTTCACCTCGGCGGTTTGCTCGTTGACCGACTCTTTCACCTCGGAGACGCTGTTGTGGCTATACGACGGCGCTCCCGTGGCTCGAGAGGTCCTTCTCAGCCTTAAAGAGCGACTCGTCCGAGACGCTCGAGAGTTTAGCTGATCGTGGGTTCGAAATTCGATAGCAGCGATCGACGACCATTCGAAACGGTTACTGGTGAACTCCTTTTTCCCTCGATTCCACTCAAGGAGTCTCAATCGGGTCTGAGTTTCGAAGACGAGTCCACCCGTTGGATCGGACTCAACGCACGCTCGTTAGTGGCCGAGCACGCGAAGGATAATTCCGATGATGATCCCCGAAAGGCCGACAAGCGGTCCGATGCCGGGGATTGGGATTGGAATCAGTCCGATCCCAAAGACGATAGCGAGAACGATTACGACGGTCGAAATCTTGACCATGTTACAGATTTCTCGATTTCTCCCGTAGCTATTGGGCTTGCTTGTGCACCCTCCCTTTCAGTTCAGTCTTCGTGATAATCAAGATACGTGTACGGAATTTTACGTCAACCGGGCGCTCGGCCCGCTGTTCGGGTCGATCGCTGGCTGGGCGAACTGGATTGGACTCGCATTCGCCTCCGCGTTCTACATGTTCGGACTCGGCGAGTACGTCAATGACTTCCTCGGAATGAGCGCGGTCGGCGTCGGCCCGATAACTCTCATGCCCGCGCAGGTAATCGGACTCGTGGGTGCGCTGGTGTTCATCGGTATCAACTACGCTGGCGCGAAAGAGACCGGAACGCTCCAGATCATCATCGTCTCGGTGCTTCTGGCGATCCTGGGAGCGTTCTCTGCCGTCGCGATCTTTAACGCCGACATCGACTCGCTGAAACCGATTGCACCGGCGGGAACGACCGGCGAAGTGTTGCCCGTTACCGGGGTTATCTTCGTCTCCTATCTTGGCTTCGTTCAGATCACGTCTGTTGCCGAAGAGATCAAAAACCCCGGAAAGAACCTTCCTCGAGCCGTTATCGGCTCCGTCCTCATCGTGACGACGATCTACGCCGTGTTTCTCACCTTGCTTCTCGCGTCGGTTCCCACGGATCTCGTGACTAATAACGAGACGGCCGTCGTCGACGCGATCGACATACGGGAACCAACGAGCCGGATCATCAAGAGTGTATCCGAAATATTATTGATATGGGCTGTACGCTTGTATTCTTGTATCCTTGTACTCTTGTATCTGACACATTCACCTTATTGGCAAGCGGAGACAGGCGGGCTGACGATGAACCAACACGGAGTGGATCGGATCTGCCTGCGACACCGAACCTGAGGGAGTAGACGGTATCGATTCAGGTGGTCCACCCGCTTCTCGGCGAGCGGACGAACCCAAACGCTTGAATCCTCCCGGTCACTTCCAGTTGATAATGAGTGATTTCGCGGACTCGCCGGCCGTTCGCCGGCTCGTAGACTGGAATCTCGAGCGACTCGAGTCGCTCGCCGCCGAGTACGACACGCCGCTTTACGTGATGGATCTCGATCGCGTGAAGGAGAACTACGGCCGGTTTTCGGCCGCGTTTCCCGAAAGCACGCGAGCAAACGCTCAAGCGGGAACGTGACAAGTTCGACGAGTTCGCCAGCGTCGTCTCCCACGACCTTCGAAACCCGTTGCAGTTGGCCAACGGATACCTCGAACTCGCTCGAACGGAACGCGACAGCGAGCACCTCCAGGCAGTTGCGGAGGCACACGACCGAATGGAGCGGCTCATCGACGACGTGTTGTGGCTTACACGGCGAGGACGGGACATCGGTGAAACCGAACTCGTCTCCTTTTGGGACACCGTCGAAGATGCCTGGGCTATCGCTGACGGTGATACCACAACGGGAGGCGAACTAATCTGCGTCGATGATGGCGACTCGCTGGCCGTGGAGGCAGATGGTGACCGATTCCGGCAACTACTCGAGAATCTGTTTGGGAACGCGATCGAACACGGGGGGTCGGACGTCACCGTCTGGGTCGAACCGATAGAATCGGGCTTCGCAGTCGAGGACGATGGCCCCGGAATCCCACCTGCAGACTTCGACCGGATTTTCGAGGCCGGGTACTCTTCAGAACAATCTCTTACAGAAGAGAGAAAATTATTGTCTCATATCTTTTTCTCTTGGCATTCGCACTTTATTTCTACATTTTAAGCATATAGAAATAATTGTCATGGGCCATGATATGTGTCAAAGTTACTATATTTACCCAATGGTTTTTATACTACTCCCGATACTATGGTACCATGGCGCAAGTTAGTACACGCCGAGATGCCTTGAAGACGATGACAGTGGCAGGAACAGCACTTGCAGCCGGCTGTCTCGGTGGCGGGGGCGGAGATCAGACCGAGATTCGAATGGTAACTGCCGCCGAAGAAACGACAATCTACCAGATGTCGCAGGCCCTTGCCACAGTCGTCAATGAACAAGTCGACGGCCTTCGTATTGATGCCCGACCGGCTGACGGTGCTCAGCAGGGGATGTTTCAGCTGAACGCTGGCAATGCGGATATCGCGTACACTCACACATCAATGGCGATGCAGATGGTGAACGGAGAAGGGGAATTCGAAGAGAATCCCCTTGATGTCGATATCGCCGGGTTGTTTCATGCTCATAGCGTACAAAGCGGTTTAGTGGCACCACGTGATTCGGGGATCGAAACGGTAAACGACCTAGCAGGTCAGCAGGTCGCTCCTAATCCCCCTGGATCCGCTATTCGAAGTCCCATGCTCCGTCACATTGGACACGCGATAGATGTACTCCTGGGACGACGCCGTCGATCCGCGACTGCTGGCTCATGGAAGGCGAGTAACGGCAGGCGAACAAGTTCAACTTCCTGCGAACCGTGACTTTGCTCGGAGGAGTGGTCATGTTGCTCGAGGCGACGACTCGAGACGAGTAGAATTATCTGTTTTCCTCGCGTTGGTCTGGTCCACTATAGGCGATGGATTTACCGAACACGTTCACAATTACTTACTAATGATAGAGGCGACTGGCTTGACGAAACACTACGGACAGACGGTCGCTATCGAGTCACTCGACCTCAGCGTCCCAGACGGAGTCGTCTACGGGTTTCTCGGACCGAACGGGGCCGGAAAAACGACGACAATGCGAATACTGACGACACTCGCCCAACCGACAAGTGGCACTGCCACTATCAATGGAACACCGATTGCCAACCGAACGGCGGTAACGCGTCAGATCGGTTATCTCCCGGAAGTACCGCCACTCTACTCTGAACTCACCGCGTTCGAGCAACTTGACCTCGCGGCTGGCTTACGGGATCTTTCAGCATCCCCGGCGTCCGAGCGAATCACATCGTTACTCGACCGTCTCGATCTCCGCGAGGACGCTCAGACCAAAATCGCGGACTTCTCGAGAGGCATGCGACAGAAGATGGGGTTCATTCAGGCCATCCTCCACGACCCTGCTGTCCTGTTCTTGGACGAACCGACGGCCGGACTCGATCCACGWSAGATCCGAGCCATCGCCGAGGAGTTCTGACCGTCGGCCCGGTCGATTCCACGACCCGCAAGCGTCTTTATTGCTGTCAATCGATGCCCCGTGTCGACCAACCCCATCGTTTCGGAGTGAGTCGCCGGTCGAAACCGGTTCACGTCGCACTGACGCGAAGAGACGGCGGCCACGAATTTTTTCGCGGATAAATTTAAAAGTAGATTCCCAGTAGTTCGATCTGAGAGCATCGATTAAGACGGAGATTCGACAGGGATCTAGTTCGAATCGATGCGTTCCGTTCAGATGGACACTCCGCTGTATACAGCACGTATCGACTAACAGCGAGTCAGCATAAATATGGGGAGACAGCGGCATCGAATTCGAACCATCCTGTTTTTTATTTGTTCGTTTATGGCCAGTATATATGTAAGAAATGAGGCTAATAGGCTTCATTCATATTGTTATCACAATATAGTGCAGAATAAGTTGTTGTTTCTCGAGCGTAACTAAAGAGAGGATTTGAGGTAGAACATGTTGTGTAAATAGTTCTAATGGCATTTGAGTGCCGAGAGACTGAGAGACAACGGTGATCTCGTGAAGTTTGCCACCGCGGTACAGATCATCGAAGGCTGCTGTGTCAGTTCCAGAGCAAAGCGACGTTTCCGTTGTCGCCATATTCACACCGGCGCAATTCTACGATCCATCGCTCCTCCGGTATTGTCGTGGATAGCACCAAGGAATATTCCCTGGTACTAACTACCGTGAATCGTGGGACCATCTCGAGTCCCGACTCGAGACGGACCGGCCGACGTCGTTCGAATTCTACTATCCGGCTCCCCTCGAGCGCTGGTTCGAGATCAACGCCCACCCCTCCGAGACGGGGTTGTCGGTCTACTTCCAGGATATCTCAGAGCAGAAGGCGATCGAACGAGAACGCGAGCACAACACCGAAACGCTGCATCGGCTGTACGCCATCGCGTCGGACCAACGCCGGTCGTTCGACGAGAAGGTCGATCGGATGCTCGAGATCGGGCGCGAACGGCTCGGCCTCGAGGTCGGTTACCTTGCCAAGACCGATCTGGAGTCGGATCGCTTCGAGGTGACACACGCCAGCGGCGAGAGCAAGACTATCTATCCGGGATCGGTCGCGCCGCTGTCGGAGACGTACTGTCAGCGGGTGCTCGAGACCGATGGCCTGTTCGGATTTGCCGACATTTCGACGGTCGACGCGACGGACGCGATTGACGATCAGGTCTACGATCGGTGGGAGTTAGACTGCTATCTCGGCGGCGAAGTGATCGTCGACGACGAACGATACGGAACGCTCTGTTTCGAAGATACGTCGCCGCGGTCCGCGCCGTTTACGCAGACCGAAGAGACGTTCGTCGAGCTCATCACCCAGTGGGTGAGCTACGAACTCGGCCGCCAGCGCCGTGAAAAGCACCTCCAGCGATACGTTCGGTACATCGACGCCGTACTCGATACGATCGACGACGTGTTTACATAATTCTCGTAACGATCGTTGTAATTATCTCATTAGTGATTATATCTGCGATAGTATTTGGGATAGTAGATTGGATAGGTTCTCCAATATGCGATGCAATCGGAAATGATGCTAATAGCCTCCCCCAGTGTTAGCGCTGTTTTTGACACAATCACTCATTCTCAGACATCATTGGTCTATTCCCTTGGGGTTGTACGCCGGCAAATCCGGTTTCCCGAATATACACACGAGATCGAGAACACCATGTGCATAATTGGAACCCACTATAGAGACCCCAATAGTGTTAGTACACCCAGTCTTTCACATGGAATGCTGGTCAGATCATCACAAGACAGTACGAGATATAGAGCCTGTGTTCACCACGGAGTAATTGCCTCCTGAGTACGTACCCCAACCAGAGATCTTATTCGGAATCTGCGGCAGGTTCGAGTTCACTCGCATCGAGATCTTCGTCGAGGAAGGCACGCCCGTGTTCATTGAGCCGGTAGAGACCTTGTGCAATCCGATCGACTAACCCGTATTTGTTGAGTTTAGAAAGACGGACACTGGCGTGACTACGCGAGCAGACATCGAAATTTTCCACAGCTTGTGGGGTGAGATTTCCCTCATCCCGCATCGTTTCCATGATGCGCTCATCAACTGGACGCATCCAGTCGTCCTCCACGGCGTGACCGATATCCGCCGTCAGGTCCGCGACCACGGGTTCGGCCCCGAGCGCTTCGATGTCCTCGACCTGGTCTTCGCTTCTGACCATGCCCCGCGAACGACGTGGCCGTACTTGAGAACGGCGACGAATATCGCGCCGCCAAACGCGTTCCCGATCGTCGAAAGGGAGAGAAACGCGAGGTAATTCAACGGTGTGATCGACGGGGAGATGAACAGGCCGAACAGCACCTCGACGTTGCCCGCGATGGAGTGTGGGAGGTGAAGAATTCCGATCGTGGCGGTGACGATCCAGATGATGGCCACTCGACTCAAGGTTCCCTGCGCAGCGGTAATCAACCACGCCAGCAGCCCCATCAACCAGCCCGCGAAGACTCCGGCGACGAACAGCCAGTGTAACTGGTGGGAGACGAGTTTGGTCGCGATCAGTTCGAACGATTCCGGCGAGACGACGCCGAGCCCCGGCATCAAGACGACGGCGAGCAACGTAAACAAGAGCCCGCCGATGATATTTCCGATGTAGACCAGCCCCCAGAGTCGCATCAACTGTCCGATCGACGCCTGTCTGTCGAGAACCGGAACGACGGCCAACGTCGTGTGCTCGGTGAACAGTTCCGAGCGGCCCAGGATCACGAACAGAAAGCCGACGGAGTAGACGCTCGCCAGCAGCAGTTCGGTCGTGAGATCGCCGTAGGAACCCTGCGAAAGCGTGAGGACGACCGCCATCAACAGCGGCCCGAATCCGATGTCGAGACCGGCGGAAAACCCCGACAGTAACAGCCCGGATCTCTCGCGCCTGATCTCGTGGAGGCCACTCTCGATGAGGGAATCGAGAACCTCCTGCGTCGGCATCTGTTATTCGTAGGCGTGTCCAACGTGATCGAAAAATCTAATGAGTCTATGAATATAGCCAGTCATTTTAATTTTACTATCTAATTTTTCTGAAATAGGGTTTATACCCATTGATAGCATAGTAATAATTGATCATGTACATTAACTGGACAGCAGTCATAACTGGATTCGTCATGACCCTCGCGTTAGGGTTCATTACTGGCCTCATCTATGTCGGATCGGAAGCATCAGTCGTGCTCCTGTACTGGGGAGGAATCGGACTACTCGGCGGCCTCACCGCCGGATACCTCTCTGGCGGGACAATCAGTTCCGGTGCAACCCACGGCGGTATCGCCACCGTCTTCGGATCGCTGGTCCTGTTAGCCCTTGTGACGTTGACGACCCTGCTCTTTGCAGGCCTCGTCGCATCGTTCAGCCTGCTCGTACTCGGCCTGCTGATGCTCGCTTTCTACGCCATCCCCGGCGCTCTGGGCGGCGCGATCGGTTCGTGGGCAAAGCACCGCCGGACCGCTCCGGAACCGACAGGCACCCGAGTCTGAATTGTTCACTGGCGACCCATACCGAATTTTTATAGACTACAATCGACAGATGAGTTTCATCATCGTCACGAATCGCTTATTAATACCTTTGAGGGGTAATTAGCTTCGCCACGTCACTCCGCCCAAATCGATAACTATCAGAAAGGGCAGTAGAACTGGTTTAACCATTAGCTGAAGCGGTTCATGATCAGATGAGTTCAGAATCAAAGCGATCCAAACGGTTTCTCGTTTTAATTCTCTGAAAACTACCGACGACTCGCTCAGTTCGCTCGCGATGTTGTCGATGTCCTCACCGATGTCGACGGCTCAGAGGCGATTGCTGATCTCGAGCCGCCAGTACTCGACTGGGAAACGTTCTACAAAACCGTCGGGCAGGAGGGCGACAAATACGTTCGTGAGGAGATCCCCGCTGAAACACTCGCGGAGATCAAGGTCAATTTCGGCGAGACGGTCCTTGAACGGATGCGTGCCGACCGATGGGAAGGGACACCGCTATCGATCGACCCACTCCTCGCTGCGACTGTCCGAGCTGGCCTCGACGAGGAAACCGTGATGAAAGCGATTGCCGTCCCGCCGCTGCTCGAGCACTGCCCGTGGTGCCGGTCCGATGTTGAATTCGATAACGGCGCGCACTGTTGCAGCTCCGATACCTGCGACTGGCACGAATACGAGCACACGGTCACCCGTCGCGATGGCGAAATCGCCCGTGCATCGGCGTGGGTGAAACACGACAGAGCGGATGTCGCGACCGGGCTCGCTTACCGAGAGCTCCCACTCCCGTCGACGCTGCCGGATCCCGACTCGACGATCGTCCTGGACGCAACGGCCAACCCCGAGAAGGTCGCGACGCTGTTCGGAATCGATCGCGACGACGTCCTCGTCTCCGGTGACGACCCCCTCGAGATGCCTGGCCTCGAGGTCACCCAGGTGCTCGACGGCCAGTACCACGCCGGCACGATCGACCAGGCCGTCGACGAAGAACGTGTGCTCGCCAAGCGGATCCAACGGACGATCAACACCGTCGGAGCCGTTCACGAGAAACCACTGTTCATCTGTAAAGGGAATCTCATTCCCGAATTCGACTTCCCCGAGAACGCCGAGGTCCTCCACTACCATGCGACTCGTGGGTTGAATCGAAATGACTGCGACGCCGTCGTCTGTATCGGCGCTCCCCACCCAGATGTCGGCGACCTCGAGCGCGATGCCGAGCTGCTCGCGATGGGTCACGACATCGACGTCGGCGGTGTGGAACACTCGACGAGAGCCGACGCTGAATACCCACCTGTCTACCGGAAACTCCACTACGAAGACGAGAACGGGCGTGGCCGGGCTGTTCCGACGAAGCACTATACGGCATTGGTCGGCTCACTGTTTCGCGAGAGCCGCGAGTCTGAACTCGTCCAGGCCGTCCACCGAGTCCGGCCCCTGCTCGCTGATCGCGGTGAGAAGCACGCCTATCTACTGACGAACGTCCCGACGAATTTGCCCGTCGACGAGGTCGCAACCTTCGAGGAACTCGCTGACCCGCTCGAGGCACTCATGCCCGTTTCGGAGGGGGCGATCAACCTGCTCCGGCATACCGAAGCTGTCCTCGAGGGCAACGGCCCCGATGGATTCCGGCCCGCGTCTCTCGTCGACGAACGCGATGACGGATCCATCGCGATGAACAAGCGAGCGTTCCACCGACTTGCGACTCTCAGCGGGATGGACGTCACGTACGCGACCGTCTCTCGGTACGTCAACAATCTCGAAGCCGTCGGCCTGCTCGAGGGGGAGAAGTACGAGCAACACGCTGGCGTCACCTACGCGTCGGATCCTGCTACTTTCACAGCTGCACTAGAGGTACTATCTAATAATGCAGGTTTGAAAGTAGCCGCAGCGCGCCGCTTCCGGTCGATAATCGAAGAATCAGGGGGAACCGCCGACTGGCTGGCCTGGGCTCGTGAAGTGTTCGACCTCGAGTTCACGCCTTCTGGTCGGGGTGCTCCCCCAAATGGCCCGGGGTAACTCCCGACGATCGGCGCTGATCGGTGCCGGCCTCGGTCCGCTGCTCGCCGGTCGATCAGCCACGCGACTCTCTCCATAGTTACTATGTCAATACAGATCTCCAACGACGATGTCGCCGATTTACCTCCAAGTGCGAAACTCGTTTATCTCATTCTTCAGGAAGGCGGAGAGATGACACAGGCTGAGTTGCGTGATCGGACTACTCTTCCTGATAGGACAGTTCGATATGCTCTGGAGCGATTAGATGCTGCTGGTGTTCTTCGTTCACGGCCGTCGGCATCCGATGCACGTCAGTCATTGTATTCTATTAATTGATCGGGGCCCGTCCCATAATATCGTCTCATTCATCACTGTATAATCTTCTAGAAATAAGGATTATTAACATGTACATGGAAGCAGAAATCGCAATGCCTGGGAATGAAAACAGCGGAATTTGGTTTTTCTGTGACCAAATTCACAGATGAGCCGTCCAAGTTCTGTGAACCAGGAGATACTTTAGTGACAGTGAAGGGATCTGGGTGTGGGAAGACCACATTCGCTAATAAACGCGCCTCAATCAGCCGACAACTAAAGGCACTAAGACCAGGTGGGTCTATAAATGAGCACTATCTTTACTATTGGATGCAAACCAAACAGGAACTACTGTCGATATTGGCACAAGGAACGTCAATTCCTGGCCTATCTACTTCAGATCTAACAACCCTTCGTATCCCTGTTCCCTCAATCGAGAAACAAACTCGAATAGGAAATTTCTTGTCGGATTTAGACACAAATATCCGTCAAGAAACACAACAAAAAGAAAAGCTTCAAGACATCAAACAATCTCCGAAGCTGTGGCGAGAATAAAAGAGGAGGATTTCGACTGTCTCCTGAGCGATTTGAGGATCTCTCAGCAGAATATCGAGTTCCTCCAAGTAGTTACCAACTATGAGCCGACATTACGGTTCATTCTCTTTGCTGAAAACGAATCAGACAAGGTAATCAACAATACGATCAAGGCAGGTGCAACGGATTACATCCCAAAACCGATTGCCAAAACGTCGGAGGAGACGTTTCTCAAGCGACTCGGCACCCCTCACCAGACCGGAAGGAGAGATTCAAATCGGATACGATAGCAGAAATACAAATATTTTGCTTTCACGAAAATCAATCACTCTATGACCCAGAGCGTCGAGGCTAGCGGAATTCGACTGCTGTATGTTGACAAATGTTCTATCACTTCTTCTGGTATTTTGTCGTGCGTCTGAGGCTCAGAGATTGTGTACTCAATTTCAACTCCTCCATTTCCTTCATCCGTGTCGTCTTTAGATTCATTATTTCCATTTCCAGTATCGTCACTGTTAGCAGCGCAACCTGCGATTCCAATTGCTCCTGCTACTACAATCCCACCCAGATAGCCCCTCCTCTGCATACCTCTCCCTATTCACGAATCTCATATCAATCTACTCCTACAATCTCGACCAAACCGATTCAGTCACTTGGTTTTGGAACCTACCGAACGCTCTATCTTTCTTCTTGAACGTTTTTCGAACAGAGTTAAATAGAAACCAACATACGGCGTAGAGTTGTTCGGCGTTCGATGTTCGGGAGACCCCCTCCACATTGAATGGCGATCTCATCTGGACGACTCTGCTCAGTCATCGTAGATGGATTGAGCAACATCAAATAGGTGTATAGAAGTACTGGTGATCCATGATTTCTGATTTGGCAAATCGCCTCGAGAGCAAGCCTCGAGGAATTCCCCTCGACAACCTGTAGAGAAGACAAGGACTGAATTCTGACAGTCAACAGTCCGATTTGGTCCGAACTGAGATGTTTGTCACCCCTGGAAGGCTGAGGGGCGTTCGCTGAATGGTGCATCCCTCGTCGAGAACAATGACTTCGAGCGACAGCTCAGTGGTATCCTTCGATGAGTCGGATACGAGACGAGATGCATAGCACGATGGAAACCTGGGCGGAAGACTTTGTCGAGCAGGTCGACGAGGTAGTCTCGAGCGATCAGTTCCAGAAGTGGCTCGACGTCCAGAGTCACTTCCACGATTACTCCTACCGGAACACACTCCTCATTACTCGCCAGTGTCCTGAGGCGACTCGAGTCGCAGGCTACCGAACGTGGCAGACGGAGTTCGACCGGCATGTGAAAGAAGGCGAGACAGCGATCTGGATCTGGGCGCCGATCATCGCCAAGCAGTGTCCCGAGTGTGAGAACTCGCCGTCGACGTCGTTGACCTGCGCCATGAGTTCCTCGAACTCGTGTTCGATGTCGACCGGTTCCTCGCGCTCGTTTACCGGCGTTTCGTACGATTCCGACGTCCGTTTCGTAGCAATCACTTTCGATAGTTTCGCGAGAAGTGACGTGCTTTCTGGTCGTTCCTCACGCATTCTCGATCACCATGTGGGGGTTTCGTGGATCCAACGATCCACTCTCGACCCCACGTCGTCGGGGCCGCAGGATCGGCTGTCGTCCACGACTACTGAAGCCGAGGAACGGCCACACAATAAACGACAGGGAAGTAACCAGCAAAAAATAAAATAATTCAAAGAATAGTGAACATCATAAAAATAGATATATTTGAGTACTATTAGAGCTATTTAAGAAATTTGATCTTGAGTTTTGGAGCACATCTCCTATTTTCACAATTTTACGTTTTATCTCTATACCAATCGGGTTCTTGATATTCCTAGGGATTGGACCGGACTGGTTTCTATCCCCAGATACAGCTGGACTCTTATGGGGTAGTATTATGCCTCTTGTGGTAGTTGTAATCCCCATTGGTGCAGTATTTGTGAATTATATATCTGAATTTGGAGGTCTAAAATTTATAGGCACATTTGCAAGACCAGTAATGAGACCTCTTTTTCATTTACCAGGACGTGGAGCATTAGATACTGCTGCTTCCTGGTTTGGTTCATTTAGTGTCGGCTATTATCTCACACGAAAGCTTTTTGACCAAGGTAGGTATCATAAACGCGAGGTATTTATTCTCTGTACTTGGCAACCGAAACTGAGCGGGGTCAACTCGGGACAACGTGGCTTGAACTACGAGGGAGAGAATTACTCACCTTAGCACAGAATATCAGAAACGATGAGCATTTTGAACAATTGAGAGACGCGCCTGAAAAGGCGAAGAAACTGGGCACATCATAGCGTGCCTCAGTAACCTGTCAAATTCCGCTGAGGTACGGAACATCTATGATAGAGGCCAATAAGAGGAGAGCACCAATTAGTATTAGACCTCCAATCCGAATCGGTTTCGAGTATCCACTTTCCTTATCAGGCAGCATAAGACTGAAACCGCCAAATGAAACGAGTATTCCTCCGATAAGTGTGATAATGAGCGACCTCGCTTCGGAAACTGAGTTCGTGATTTCTGTGACTTGAACAGAAGTCACTACGACCGCGAGAAGGGCTGTAAAGAACGAATCCAGTTAACAGGTTATTAAATCCGGTTCTAAACAATCTCGAGCGCTCTCGTCGCCCCGTTTCGAATACCCCGCTCCCGTCTTGCGATTTTCTCGACTCAATACCCGTAATGGAACGCGGCTTTATGATACCCCTAATCTTACGGAGTTTCAATGGCAACAACAGACAACTCATTCAACGGCATAACCGAACACTGTGACGAATGCGAACTCGACACGCTTCACGAAGTGAATGTGCAGATTCGAACCGAGAGTCTCAAACAGGAAAACGCGCAGTTCTCTCGCGAACCGTATCGCGTGGCCGAGTGCCAGCGCTGTGGGAACCGATCGAGTCAGCGCATGAACAACGCCTGAATCGGCGTCGAAGTGGAACGTCCCAGAAACCGAAACAGTTGCGCTGGGGTTCGGCGCTGCTGAAACAGTTTGAGAAACAGATGGTTCTTCGTTTTATCTCTCGAAATACACGTTCAATAGCATTCTAATTTCCATATTTCTCTTATCTGAAATCTAAGCCGTGATGCTGACACGCATCTTGTAACGAGTGCGATTCATCAATGAGGAACACGGCGTCATGAGTGGTCATCGCAACGTTTGAATACAAAATCTCCGAGACCAAGATCACCGAGATGAAGGGACGCAGTTTATAGACTTAGGACGTTTCAACGCTTTAGCTTCAGCTCTCACACCAGTTCTGCCGATCAATCCTCTGGATTGCATAGCCAAGCGCTAGCGTCCTGGCTGCTGATTGAGCCACCAACGAGCGAAACGCTGGGCAGTGTATGTTTTCCCAGTCCCTGGAGGTCCATAGAACACGAGCTGGCCTGTATTTTGAAGCTGGCGCTCAATCGTTTCGGTTTCTCTTGGCTTCTTATCCAATGCGGCGAGTTCATCACCATCTTGACCCTTATGGACTCCTCTCAGTAACTGTCTAAACTTCACATGGTTGATGTTCGGATTGATGCCACTCTCTTCCTGTAAATCCCGAAGTGAGGCAATGAAGAGTACTTGCCCTGCTGTGAGGTCTGAGTTTTCAATCGTTCCAGATTTGACCGACTCTGCGATCGACTCGAGTCTATCAGCGTTTTCTTCGTACAGGTGGACGATCTGCTCACACTTTATCCGCCGGATCACCGAGTTCTCGACCCAGGATTTGATCCGTTTCAAAAGCGGCCGAACCGTCTCCTCTTCCATCTCCGCGATTTCGAGGCAGAACTCACGGATATAGGGATCTTCGACGTCGAGCGCGAAGTCTTCGCGTCGATCGGCGTTGAGCAGGATGAAGTACATATCGATGATCGAAAACGGCTTTTCGGACTTCATCATCGCTCGAGCCATCGACTCGGTGATCGCCTCCATGTTGATGCCCCAGTAGTCGGACGTATCGAAGACCGCTTTCAGGTTCTCGACCCGGTTTTCGATCTCGTTCTCGAGTTCTTCGGCCGTCTCGCACTCAGGTACCTCGAGGAAATTCATCCCGACCGTATTTTCGTGGGTGGTCGACCCGGGCTCAATCCAGACCACGTCCTCGAGGCGGTGTTTGGGGAGCATCCGGAGGAGTTCACGAGAGTCTTGACCTTTCGGATCGAAATACGTGAAGCCGTATCCCGAATACGCCCACTGGACCATCATATTCAGGAGTTGAGTCGTCTTTCCGTAGCCAGTCGTCCCTGCGATCCAGTTGTGCCGGAAGAGCGAGTCGAACCGGAGCGGGGCCTCACGAAAGCCAGTCTGCGGATCTTCCGTGTAGCCAACCCAGAGTGGGGCAGGTGCGTTGTACATCCCTGCTTCGAACATCTCTCGAACGTACGGGCCTGCAACCGTGCCTTCGTTGGCCGTGTCCGTGAGGATCGGTTTGCCACCGACGCGAGTCGTGTTTTGATCGACAATCTGGTATTGTTCCCTGTCGGAATTTGGTTGCTGATCAGAAGACGACTCAGCACCAGTGTTCTTGGTTTCTGTCTGGTCGTCACTACTTGTGGAGGGGATTTCCTCACCAGCCGCATCATCGACTGGTTCGTGCTCACTATCGCTACTCGAGGGCTCCTCACCGGATCCGAAGAATCGATCAAATACCATCGAATCCCTCCTGCTCTCGAGGAGAGCCATCAGTGGTGACTGCCGTCTTCTCCGGCACAGCTGGTGTCTGCCCATCAACCGGCGATTCGTCAGATTGGTGTTGAGACCCATCCGACGGGAGCCGATCGCCACGTTGAGTGTATCGCCAGTCAATCTTTGGTGTCTCAATCTCCGCGTTGGGGATGTGTGCGACGCCGGCGAGTTCGTCGACAGTCATAATCATGCGCCGATCGATCCATTCGCGATCGCGCATCCGATAGAGGAACCGTCGAAGCTGTTCGGCCCGCTTCCGTTCTTTGCGATGCCAGATCGGGTTATCGTCGAGTCCCTGCTCTGTGATCGCGTTGTAGTACTTTCTGAACATCCCTGCGACACCGCGGGCTCGAGCTTCGGCTTCGGCCTGTTCACTCGAGGCCGCTAATACGCGAATATTCACGTGGAACGCCTGTTGGCCGCGTTGCTGTTCGATTGTTTTGGCGGCCTGCTTGTCCTTCTCGCTTGCCGGTCGGGTTCGAGGGTTGAGCCATCCCACAGAGGTTCCCTGTCGAAGTGCGTGTGCGAGTTCGTCGACGCTGTTGTGCTTGAACCGATCACCCTCGGTCCACGATTGTTTCGCCGGTCGAAAGACAACCTGCGTGATGACTGTACTATCGTCGAGCGAGAGCATCTCGCTGGTGATTTCGCCGTATGGGTCCGTCTCGAAGCCTTCGCTATTGTGATGGCGGATCGGGTAGTAGGGGATTTTCTCCATCTCGAGCCACGCGCCGGCGACGTACTCATCAGAGTCGATAACCGGGAACGCATATCCCTCCTCGACAGCGAAGATTTCGCTATTCGCGTAGTTATTGCCGACACGACGGCGGAATTTGTCGGCTGCTGCCTCCGTAGCAGCGTGCATATAGAAGGTGATCTTCCCTTGGTCGAACCAGACTTCGAACGAGTGGTGATCACTCGTATTCTTCCCGCGGAAGTTCGTCGTCACGTCGTGGACTGATTGGAGGACACCTGCCCCATCCACGACACCATCGTTCTCTTTGTAGGGGCGAATCCGCAGAAGTGTACCTGGTGTGTCCGATTGGTGTTGGACGAACGAGTCCTGCTCTTCGAATTCGAGTTGCGTCGCCTCGTACTGGGGCGACGAATCGAGAATCTTTGTGAAACGATTGAGCGTAGTCATGGTCTTAGCTGTCATATTCAGGTTCGATTGTTCGCTGTTCGATTCCACCGTCAGTCTGAATCGGTGCCTCGTCGGTGTCTACATCCGATTCGAGAGCCTGTTCGACGACTGCATCGAGGACCTCTGCTTTCGTGAGATCCTCATCAAGGAGTTGACTCGCCGTGTCGGCGCTGATGTTGAGGCGGGTCGCAAGTGCATTTTGCTGTGCTTCGGCCTCAACGAACTCTTCGAAGGCGAGCAGTTCCGCAGGTTCGTCGCTTATCGCCTGCTCGAGGAAGGCCTGATCCTCTGGTTCGTAATCGATAACACGCTTCTCGAAGTCGTCTGCAACTACATGGAGAGGATACGTTCCGTGTTCTTCGACACGAACGAGTGCTTGACTATAGCCGAGGTCTTCTTTCCCGGCGTCAGCACCTCTGACGTACTGGCGCTGTTCTCTGGTGAGCCCAATTTTGTCTGCCGTTGAGTCGTCGAGTTCGGGCAGTTTGTGGAAGACTTTGATCGGGCACATCCCGATGATCTTCTCGGCCTGCTCGGTTTCGTAGAACTCCTGGGCGGTCTGCGAGAGCAGTACCATTCGAAGCCCAGCATGGCGCTGGTGACGAAATGCCGTCTCGAGGAAATCGAGGTTGGCCTGATCGTCGAAGAGATAGTGGAACGTGTTACGTTAAGTGATGGGTGGGAACTCACACAAGCGTATGATGCGAATGGTGATGAGTCTAATGTTGTTGTCACGCAGGAAGGTATGAACACAGAGTTCACTGGTACTGGAATCGAGGACCGAATCAACGCACAGCAGGCTATTCAGGAAGCGTTTGACAATACTGATATCCCGGGTGGTGGTGATGATGATAATACAGACTGGTGGCTATATGGTCTAATTGCAGTGTTTGGGCTAGTTATCGTTGGTCTGGTTGTCTTGGTGTATTTGCTGGCGGTTGGAGAAGTTACGTCGGTAGCGTAGTCTAACACACTTTCTTTTCGACCATAGATGTTTGTTCTTGGAAAGTATATTATTTATTGTATGTTTAATACAAATAATAAGGTAGTGACGTTCCTGATGGCATTCGCCATGATATCGTCTCTTGTTGTAGGAGTCGGTGTTAGTGGAGTAGCAGCGCAAAATGATAGTATAGAAGAAGTCGAAGAAGACGGTGTAGTCACAATAGATTATGCGGATGGAGAACAGCCAGATATTTCTCTTTCAGAAGGTGATGATGATTACTTTGTTATCAACATTGGGATTGTATTTTTTATAACATCTATCGGATTCGCGCTTCTTGGAAGCAGTAATCATGTAGTTGCTCACGGTATCCAGGCTCAGAATGTGAAAGAGATACGTGAAAATAATGGATTGACTAAGACGGAGTTGAAAAAAATGCTTTTAATCAGTCTTGACAACAACATAAGGTTCAACTCAAAAGTATCAATACGAAAAAAAGTGTCTTGTCACTTCATCTCTACTGTCTCTACTTTTTGCTCTAATAGCGGTTATAGTCGGAATATTGAGCTTAATTCTACACATTGAAATAACACAACAAAATGGAGGTGCTATTTATACTATTACCAACTCTGATCCTGTAGACTACCGCAACCTAAGCCTCTTGGTCGCCTCCTATATCTTGATCCTGTCCGTTGCCGCTATACCACTTCTACTTCCGAGCGGAGCGAGTTCTAAAGATGATATAAGAACATGGGAAAAGCGCACCCTCAGCCACTTTACTTACTGGCCACTTGGATTTCTCACAACGGAAATTATAGCACTCGGATATTTTTCCATAATATTTCCCATATTGGGTAGCTGCTTCTAAGCTCACCTCCCGGCTGTCTAGGGCTCGGCACCACTTTCGATCGCACTTAGTCCACACTTGGGGACCTTAACCCAGCTCTGGGTTGTCTCCCTTACGGTACACAGGCTTACCCCGCGCACCGGTCTCCTCACGTCAACAGCGTTCGTAGGTTCGGAGTTGGACAGGGAGGCGAACTCCTCTCGGAGGCCGGTCTCCCAATCCGTCGCTCTACCCCACGAACTACCTCGGTGAAGGTCATGCTTCGACATGTTTCGGTTGGAACCAGCTGTTTCCGGACTCGATGGGCCTTTCACCCCTACACATAAGTCACGAGAGGGTATTGTAGGACACCAACTCTAACGGGCCTCCACGTGCCTTTCGGCACGCTTCGCCCTGCTCATGCGTAGATCGTCCGGTTTCGGGTCGTGTCCGCTCGACTCCCCGCGCTTGAACACGGTGACCCTGGTGCAAAGCACTGCGGTCATATCGGTTTCCCTCCGCCTTCCCCGATGATCGGGTTAGACTCGTCGAACAGACACACTCTCTGGTTCGTTTTTCAAAACGTACGACAGAACACCGGCTTCCACAATTCATATTATCCATGTTTTGTCTACGTCAGAATTCGTTGATTTGGGAAGGACAAAAGCAAAAAAGGGGGATTCAATAGACTTGGAATCTGTAAAAAATGTTGCATCAGATATCGCAGAAGAGGCTGCAGAGCCCCTCAGCAGCCAGTTTGAAGCTATTGGATTAATGGGTGATCCTGCAGATGAAATTATTAACTATGCTGATGAGCAAAATGCACGGTATATTGTTGTGGCAGGTCGTAAACGATCTCCTGCGGGAAAAGCTATCTTCGGTAGTGTGAATCAGTCAATACTACTAAATTCTGATTGCCCAGTAGTGATGTCCACAGGTAATTAATTTACGTTCATTTTCATCATAGGGCTATCGAATTGGGAATATTTCTACGCTATCGGGCACCGAGGGATGGTCCCTCGTGTTCACTCCCCCAGGCTGCTTCGATCTCGAGCGGTGGTTCGACAGTATCGGTCGAGCCACCCGCCACGTCTGGTTCCGCCTGCATTGGGACCGCATAGAGCTGTGCCGGACGAACGGTGGAATTCTCTCGAGTCGCGCCTGATTCGGTACGTGAGACCATCGTGTGCCAGCCGTCTGCGCCTGCAGAATAGAAGCGCCAGTTCCCGCGAACCTGTATGTTGTCGTCGATATCGATCCCTGACCAGACGGTGCCTGGGTGAACGACTGCACCGGTGCGGTTATCATCGGCTTCGAACGCGGTCTGATTTCCATCGGCGGTGTCGACTTGGTTGACAGTGGTCTCAAGCGAGTCAGTTACTGTGAGCTGTTCGGATGGGTGGTTGATCTCCGTCTCCCACGAGCTCTCACAGGAGTCCGTGCTCTGATTATACTCGTCACATGTACGTTCCTCCTGACGAAGTTGAGCGGAGATTTTTGCTTCAACTGCTAGCGTTGGATCGCCTGACAGGCCGCTGTACTCAAGGGTCGACCGGTGGCTTGTGTTTGAATCGACTGTTTGCCCGTCGGCCTGGAGGTCGACACTCTCGAGGGTAGCCTCCTCGAGCGACCATTCCTCGCGTACTGATCCGCTCTTGCTGTCGTCCGGCACCTTAACTCGGTAATCGGAGAACGCGAGGACCTCGCCCTCTGGTGCAATATACGTCGTCGATTCAGTCCCCGACTGGAGGACCGTCGACGGATTGACTGTGAAGATAGTGGCGTGGGCGTCTTTGATGAAGCGTCCATCCTCGAGGGCTGCTACCTCGGGGTGGACCGATGTGTCTTCATCACCAGCAGCATAGTCGTCGAAGTCGCCACTATTCCAGCGTTCGACGTCCTCGATCGGTTCGTCGAAGAGGTAGTCCGTCGACTTCGAGAGGCGCTGGGAGAACGCCGCAGGTGAGGACGCGTTCTCGGTGAAATCAGTGCTCGAGAGGTTCTCCATGTAACCAATTCTAGTTACATATTTCACTTTCACCATGGTTGCATCCATATAAGTCACTCATAAGTTATGGCATATATATAGTTGGCCCCATTAATATTCTGGCTCAGTTGGAATTAGAGTCAAATATTGCCGGTAGTATCTCCTTATACACATACTAATATCCTAATATATCAATTATACAATATGTCAGCTTTGTTAATTGTCACATCAGTTTTTTTATATACTAAGTTTTCTGCCATTTGGCCCTTTAGGCCCACCCCGTCGCGCTAATATATCTGCTGTGTGTGCAGGTTGATAGGCCATTTTCGGGTACTTGCTCAAACACACCCTGTCCTAAAAATTTTTGTGGTTTAGTCTGGGTGCAGAGTATTTCAAAACCTATGGCAGATGATATGGCAGTTCCTTTTTAAGTTCCGACGCATATATTATATAAATGGCAGCAAGGTGGTTTTGACTTCCAAGAATCTTCTCGCCCTTCGATTTCAGATACGAAAAACATGGAAATCGGAATGCTGTCGAACGTGTCTTCAGAGAAGTAAAACGGAGAACTATCTGTTTCTCAAACTGCTTTAGCAACGCCGAAGCAGAAACAGCCGACGATTGGCTGAGATCGTTCAGCTTCGCATGGAATCAGCTTATCTGAACACGATGAATAGAGTACGATATAGTTTCTTATAGTCGTAATTGAACCGATGTCGAATCGGGTACAACCGGAGTTATCGTTTACTCCCATACAATCTGATAGTATCCCCAGATATTTTGAGGTGTGATATTAGATGAGACAAAGTCGTGAACGTTTCGTGTCGTTCGTAACTTAACCGAGCAGCGCTATGAAATCTGTTGGTAGTCAGAATCTGCAGTAGTCGAAATCCGCTTGACGAGAAAACGACGAAGCTCGTGCAAGTGAGATGCAAAATGCGGTCAAGCACGAGATCAACATCCGATTCGACGAAGACCCAGTGCAGTATGGTTCTCTCAGGGATCGACTCGAAGAACTCATCGAGAAGTACCGAGAAGGGCGATACAACGAGCGTGAGACCATCGAGGAGCTTCGGGCATTGATGGATGAGATTCGGTCCCGCGACAAGCAGGCACGAAACAAAGGGCTTCGTGACGAGACCGATCTCTCGTTCTACCACGCCATTGAAGATGTACTGGATGAGCACGACGCTGGCGAGGAAAATCTCATTGCGCTCACCGCTGATTTGGTAGGAACCGTTGAGGAGTTCGTGACGAAGGTTGAATGGAAGGAGAAAACGCAGCTGCAGAACCGGATGCGGAAGGAAGCGAGTTCTCCGAGGTACATTACGCCGATCTTCCCGCCACCGTGGGCGGAGAAGTATCTCGCGTTCGAGAGATCGTGGGAGATGAAGATATAGGATGTATCGAATTCATCCTGTAGGCTAAGCATGAGATCCATCATCTCGACGCGCAACGAGACATCAAGCGCGCTGATCGCCTCGTCGGCAAGAATAACGTCAGGGTTCATAAGGAGCGCGCGACAGAGGGCGACACGTTGCTTTTCGCCGCCAGACAGCTGATGGGGATAGCGTTCCGCGAAGTCCGCTGGCGGATTCATTCCGACTCGCTCCAGCAGCGAGTAGATTCGGCTTCGCTTTTCCCCTCGACTCAGTTCTGGATTGACTTGTCGTAGCGGTTCGGATAGGATAGAGATGATCCGCCGATTTGGATAATTTAATTAGCTGGATCTATCATCATTAGACGCTGGACCTGTAACGGGCGACATCAGAAAGTTTGACGTATCATCTAACACAACATCCATATGTTTTCGAAATTTAAACACATATTAGAATTATATTTTTCGAGTCTGAAAGCCATATATTCTTGAACCGAGAGAAAAAGCGATCACCGAGGACGGTGATCGCCGCCCCGATAGACACGTCCAATCATGTTTTCCAGACATTTCGACGGCCTACCACATGACGCGTGATTTTCGCGTGGAACGGGGTAAACTGCATGAATTTCTTGGTTGACCAACCAGACTACTTTGGCGTCCATTTCTGACCACCATTTTTGATCTCTTCGGGAAAGTTTCTTGGATCTCTGTATCAGATTTGACGGCTGTAAGCGGGTTTTTGATAGCTCTAATCTGTCTCTTTGAACAATTTCGGCAGGGGAAGGAATGGGCTGACGAGAAATTAAAAAATAATGAGAAGAAGGAAATCGAATCCGCGACAAGTAAAGCGACGAAGGATTCAAAAAAGCTTGTCAAAACACTCAGAAAAACGGATATAAGCCAGGAGGAGGACAGTGCAGTCAGGTACACATCAATATTACTTCGTGGACGGCATCTCAGGAATCCCGATAGTGTCTCATCGTATCTACGAGAGAAGGGGCTAAGTGAAGAGGATGTTATAGCTGCTGAAGATGCGCTTGAGTCTACGTTACAGAACATCGAGATACCGGAATCGATTCTCAGGAGAAATCCGACTGTTGATCCAATTAAGCAGAATACACTTTACCGGAACATCAAACAGAACCCAGAAATCTGGATAATCGGTTCCTCTACTTCAGAGAACGGGACGGAACCCAACTCAAGAACGGCCCGTCTGGAGAACGACCAGTTGCATTGAGTAATGAAACCTGCGCTATTGTAGATGATTACCTAGAGCATCATCGTGTTAACAACACCGACAAATACGACAGAGAACCCTTGTTTTCCTCCAAACAAGGACGGGTTCATAGGAACACAATGAGACGCTGGTGCTATACTCTGACCTGTCCATCCTTTCGAGGAGACAAGTGTACTACACCAGATTGCAACAGTCAATCAGACGCCAAAACATCCCACAAGTGTGACGATAGCGTGAGTCCACACGCCATTCGGCGTGGCTCCATTACACACTTTCTGAGACGAGATATGCCTGAAAAGATGGTCTCAGATAGAGCAGATGTGTCTGAAGACGTTCTTGAGAAGACCAGTCTCAACTCCTACCCCTGCCGGTAGACCACACAGATTCTGCGTTTGGATTCCCACAAACCACCAACATTCCAACATGTTTCCTGCGGACGGGAATAAATATAGTAACCGTTAGAACTTTCGACCCATAGATTGTTACTCCTTCTAATGGATCATCTCGACGAGATCTCCGTTGAAGAACTTCACGGCGCACTCGACAGCGTCGAGTGAAGGAAGCCGACACAGCGGCTGTTAGCGGCAATTGAGTACAAAAACGGTGTTACACAGACCGAACTAGCCGAGTGGCATAATACCGGCCGGCGAACAATCTACAGTTGGCTCAAGCGACTCGACACTGACGAGTCGCTTGAGCAGGCTTTTACTGATGCTCATCGATCTGGGAGAAAGCGAAAAGCCTCAGAAAAATATCAGTAAGAGTTCGAAGAATTAGTCCACCAATCTCCTGAAGAAACTGGGCTCGACGCGCTGGCATGGACGCCGGCGCTCGTCCAGCAGCAGCATCCACCTCGATCCGTTCGATAGCCAATCGGCGCAGGACATGATGGCCGACTGGATTTCGGATCTGAAGATCAACCAGCACGATTCGAACAGCCTCAGAGCCGAAGACCTGCAAGAGGACATCGACCAGGCGAAGTATATGCGGTCGCTCGTTCGGGCGAACAAAGCCTCGTTCTATCGGGGTGGCGTATTCATCCGCCTCGCTGCCGAGAGCCAGCAAGAACTCGAAAATCAAACGACTCGACTACGCTCGATCATCAAAGACGCACCAGCGAACTGTACCCTGAAAGTCGCGAGCCGATGGCAAGAGAGAGGGCTCGCGACCGTCTCACCGCTCGGACGGAACGAACTCGGTCGCGATCGAATGTCGACGCTGACGAACCAAGCCATTGGGGCGATGTTCCCCTTCTCGTCGAACTACCAGATGATGGACGACGGCATCGAATACGGCTATCACGGCCATAATGGCTCGCCGATTCGGATCAACCCGTGGGAGCTCGAGACCGGCCACAGCGAACTCGTCGTCGGAATGCCTGGGGCCGGAAAGACGTTCGGCGGGATCCTGCGCCATCTGCGGATGATGAAACGGCGCAACGACACAATGCTCGTGCTTATTGACCCAGTTGGCGGCTTCCGAGGAATCGCCGACGCGCTGAACGCGAAGACGATCACCGTTGGGGGTGACACGAAACTAAACCCACTCGAGATCCGCGAGACACCACAGCACGTTCTCGCCTCGAGTGACGGCGTCTCTCCCCTCTCAGCGAAGAAAGACGAGGTCTCCGCCGTGCTCGAGAACTTCCTCGAGGCGCGTGATATCGACCTGGGGACGGAGACGGGCGTGCTCTCGTATGTGATCGACGAAGCCTATCGGCAGGCTGGAATCGTCGAGGACGACGTCTCGACGCACACGTCGGCGAACTCACCGACGATGCAGGATGTCCACCGGATCCTCTGTGATATCGCCGAAAACCCAGATGAGCACAACATTGCAGAATCCGAATCCGCTCGCGAGCGTGCTGCCCAGTATGCCGACGAACTCGCAATTTCCTTCCAGCCGTTCCGTGAGGGTGGGTCCTACGAAAATCTCTCTCACCATTCGGAGATCGATATCCTCGAGGGTGACAACAAGGTAGTCTATATTGATCTGGGTCAGATCGAGGGCAGTGCTTCAGGAATCGATCGCCAGACGTTCTTGATGCAACTGTTGTTGTCGACGATCTACCAGCAGGCGAAAAACACACAGCGGAACGTCGAACTCGCGATCGACGAAGCCCACTATCTCTTCGACGATCAGGCCAACCTCGATTTCCTCGAGACGGCATTTCGTCACCAGCGCCACGCTGGCCTTCGAATGGTATTGCTCTCGCAGACCGCTCAGGAGTTCTACGAAACTGAGCAGGCCGAGAAGATCATCGGCATGTGTCCGATCAAAGTCTTCCACAAACTGCCCGAACTCGACGACTCAACGGCAGACAAAATTGGGCTGACGAAAGAACAGCGCCAGTATGTCAGAGGAGCCGACGCCGGGAAAGAAGACCTCGGCTATAGTCAGGCACTCGTTCGTGTCGAAGAACACGGAACGTATCCCCTGCACGTGGTTGCAGACGACTTCGAGAAACGCGTCATCGACTACGAACCTGCGGACCAGGCCTTCCTCGAGCAGGCGATAAGCGACGAACCTGCGGAGTTGCTTGCCTTCGAAGAGTTCGTCGAGACCGAAGCACAGCGAAACGCGCTTGCGACCCGCCTTAATATTAGCGCCGAAACGGCGAGTCAACTCCTTGATGAGGATCTCACGAAAGCGGAGGTCCTCGATGCAGTCGTCGAACAGGTTCTCGAATCGGATCCAGACACCGAAGAGGCACCGATCCAGACTGACGGTGGAACCGAACAGCGAACAATTGAACCCGAATATGACAGCTAAGATCATGACTACGTTCGATCGTTTCACGCAACTGCTCGATTCGTCGCCCCAGTACGAGGCGACACAACTCGAGTTCGAAGACAACGATTCGTTCATCCAACACCAGTCGGACACCCCAGGTACGCTCCTCCGGATTCGACCCTACAAAGAGAACGACGGTGTCGTGGATGGAGCAGGTGTCCTCCAGTCAGTTCACGACGTGACGACGAACTTCCGTGGGAAAAATACCAGCGACCACCATTCGTTCGAGGTCTGGTTCGACCAGGGCAAGATCACCTTCTATATGCACGCTGCTACGGAGGCAGCCGCCGACAAATTCCGTCGTCGCGTCGGGAACAACTACGCGAATAGCGAAATCTTCCCTGTCGAGGAAGGGTACGCATTCCCGGTTATCGATTCTGACGAGTACGTCGCCGGCGCCTGGCTCGAGATGGAGAAAATCCCCTACTACCCGATCCGCCATCACAATAGCGAAGGCTTCGAGACGGATCCCTACGGCGAAATCACCAGCGAAATGCTCTCGCTCGACGATAGTACAGTCATCACGCAGGTTGTCTTTCGACCGGCGAAACAGTCGTGGACCGAGGGTGACCGATTCAAGCACAACAGCGTCGACGAACTCGCGCACGCACTTCGGCAGGGAACCTCTGTGGGGTGGCTCAACCCTCGAACCCGACCGGCGAGCGAGAAGGACAAGCAGGCTGCGAAAACAATCGAACAGCAACGTGGTCAACAGGCGTTCCACGTGAATATTCGCGTATTAGCGGCCTCGAGTGAACAGGACGAAGCCGAGGCTCGAGCTCGCGGTGTCGCAGGGATGTTCAGGAAGTACTACAACGCGATCACAGAGCAGGGACTCGACGATAATCCGGTCTGGCATCGCAAAGAACGGAAACGAGCTGAACGACTTCGGCGATTCCTCTATCGAATGCGCGATCGCGAGTGGATCGACCGTCGTATGATCATGACTGTCGACGAACTCGCCGGCGTCGCACACATCCCCAACGCGGGGATCGAAGTACACCCGGACAGACACCGATCAACGGCGCGATTGAGACTGGCTGGGTAACAGTAGCTGACGAATTGACGTATACGAATCCAACCGTCTCGCGTGTTATGGATACTGTACGCAACTACATCGCACAGCAATCCAACCGTTCGGAGGATTCCATCGAGAAGGCAGATACCGCCCTTGGCGGTGTCACAGCTCATCTTTTGGACACCGGAACGGCGTCCGCTGTTTGTGTCCTCACGACTGATGTCGATGCTGGGAACGGCGTCGTTACCGCGATTGAAGCCCACGGCTTTGCTGGCCAAATCACGTTCAAAGACGGCTTTGAATTACTCGAAGAAATCACGTAATTGTCGTCCAGCACTGCTGTCGGCTCGAGACGTAGTACCCGAATTAGATCCTTCCGTCACCGTCACGCTATTATCCGATCGTCCCAATGCTTAGCCTATGAGCACTGGTAGCATTGATCAGGAACTGGTCGACGAACTCCTGAGCGTCTGTCGAACCGCGGTCGGCGACGAACTCCGGAGTATCACCTACTTCACCGAAGACGAGGTCGAACAGTTGTATCTTCGCTCCGACCTCGAGCGAACCGCCGACCTCGTCGGCACACGGAGACCACCGAGACTGGTGTCACCATAATTGGTGCAGCGGTTCGATTCCGTTGGTTGGCGTTAAGGCGGCCATAGCGGCGGGGTTCCTCCCGTACCCATCCCGAACACGGAAGATAAGCCCGCCTGCGTTTCGGTCAGTACTGGAGTGGGAGACCCTCTGGGAAATCCGATTCGCCGCCCCTTTTCATACTTCATACTATATCGCAGAGAGTCATCTTTTGGATGACTCCGTCACTTCGACCTACGTAGCGTGAGCTCAGTGGGTTTTACCCCGACCGTATTCACGATCACAATAAAACAGTCGTGGGGGATCCAGAGATAATTCTCCTAAGCCTTTCGTTCGGCTACCGACTTACCGAGTTAGCGCTTAGGGTACCATCTATCCCATTTAAAGAATAGTAGAATTCAGGTGTATTTGAGGACCGCTGCGTTTGTCGACACGGGCCGGATGCGCGATAAAGCCAAAGACGACGCCAAACAGGTCACACGCAAAACATCGGCCAAAGCCAAGTAAGGACTCAGAAACACGAAAGAAAAGGTCTCGAGGTGGTGATCTATATGAGTTCGAATACAGCGGACAGCGAGTACAACGCACGAAAAATCCATCAATCGCTAGGCGGCACGACAGCGTTCTTCCAGGGCTACACGATTGGCGAACTCATGCTGTTTCTCACAGTTGCGTTCGTCACCGTCATCGCAGCGACGTTTGTTCCCTCTGCACTCACGATTCCGATCCTCGGATTCGGATGTATGTGTACGATCCTCCTCTTCCTGCTCCATAAAGTGAAGCCCGATTATCTCTGGCTCACCGAGTGGCTCGTCGCTCGATTCGGCTGGGCGCTCAAAAACAAGGAGTACACACATGGTGGGGAGGACAACAGCGAAGTTCGCTATCTGACTCGCCTCAGTCGGGTGTATCCCCACGCGGTCGAACGAACCGACGGCGCACTCGTCGGGGCCATGAAAGTCGAACCGGCGAACATGGCCCTCGAGGACGACGACGCTTGGGCAAAAGCCGTCCAGTCACTCTCGGAGTTTGTGAATTCGACTGTCGACTTCCCCGTGAAGGTCTATATCACTAGTCGCGAGGTTGATCAAGACGACGTCGTTCGCGAACACCAGCACCGGCTTGGCGATGCTGATGTTCGCTCACGCCCAGTTCTCAAACGCCTTCTCGAGGAGTACGTCGCATCCAATACAAACGAAAATGGGGATATAGACTCTGAAACGACCACAGTTCGAGAGTACTACCTCATCACGTCAGTGACCGACAGCGACATCGAGCAGTTCGACGAAACCGGAGATAGTGTTCTAGCGTACCTCGCTGAAATGCCCATTCTCGGTCGATTGTTCGGTCGGTTTCAGTCTGATGGGCTGAGCGAATCCAAACGTGACCAATTCAAAGAAGAGAAGCTCGAGTCGCGACTCTCCCAGCTTCGGCGCGGTGGCTCGTCGCTCTGAACCGCCTCGAGGTCAAGCCCTGAGGCACTCGGCCTACTCCGCCTGTAGAAACCGTTGGTACGTTACCCTGAAGAGATGCGCCAGAGGTTAATAACCTAGCGTCCCAGCGCAGGAATTTCCTCCCGGCGCACGTAACTCGTTTGCAGTAGACTATATTAATTTTTATACGTTCAATTGTTGGAAGTGTAGGTATTCCTTCAGAATCACCCCTACTATAGGGACCCTCAGCCTATTGTCTCAACTCACTAATGCCTGCAGCTGTAGCTCTTGGATCCGTCTGGTAAGCAGTTATGCTCGACAAATCTATTATTTGGGTCTCTGAGATCGAAGGCTGCTGTTGGATTACACACGTACTGACGTAAACAGGACAAATTTTTAATTTGGGTGCAGAACTCAGAATTAGCAAGGGATGTCTGGCCGGACTATGAGGAGCAGTCAGCGGGGAGTGATGATGCGACCGATCCATACGAATATCTAATCTTCTTAGAGAAAGCCTTTGAGGTCGAAATAAGCAGCAAAGAGCTCCATTCTTATGCTGGATATGACCAGAATTACCCGATCAGCTTTATTCCGCTTCATGACCGGGGTTTAGAGGCTATCAAGAAAGAATATGGAAGCATCGAGGCCTACCTCGAAGCCCACCAATCGAATCCCACTATTTGGATCGAAAAGACCCAAATCGCTGGTCGGCCATATAAGCAAGACGGCCAATACGAGTTAGGAAAGGCTCTCATGAGCCCAAGCAGGGACAAAGGGGGTGGCAAACGATATGAGGCAATGCGTAAGGCAGAAATAGGTGATCTCGTCCTCCATCTCTTGCAGGAGCAGCACCAGATTGTCGGTATTTCAGTAATCGAGTCTAATCTGGTTGAGAATTTCGAAGGTCCTCCAACTGATCGCTGGACTGAAAAACAGCAGGAGGAAGGTGGCTATCTGCGGTGTATTTGTGATACCCCGGGCACAAAATTGCTAGCAAAAAGAATGATGCTCTCATATATATTCCAATTTTCCGTCTCAGAAATCAAGATCTCATTTCGTATTTTATTGAACTCACGATTTAGTTCCTCACTCGAGGCAGCTACCCCATCAGCCCTCATTTTTTGCCTGAAATCGCTTAGGGTTGGAAGGTCTCTAAATTCATTGATCTTATTGAAATACGGCCCTTCTGGTTTTTGATAGCTTACCATTGATTTCGATACAAGATCTTCGACGGTCGTCATGGTTTCACCATCTTCGACTACTGGATGATATTGGATGATGTCATTGACAATACTATTGGAGACATAATCAACATCCGTATTCAATTGATTGATTATGTAATAATCTTTGGCGAAATCGCCGTAGGAGGGTGTAGGTTTCCAGCCAGTTCCAGATGTAATATAGGAGATTCCTCGTCATGAATTACAGCAGCTTCCGTCTCCAGCAGCGTGAGTTTTGAGACACTTTTCTTTGAACACTTCGAGATACGCTTCCAAAGTCTCTGGAAGACTTCGAAGAACACACTGTTAAACACACTTTCGAAGACTTCCAAGACCGGGACGACAACGCTATTGGAACCCCTGCCTCGATAAGTACAGCAAATTGGGGTTCAGTCCCATCCGAGAATAGATGAATTGGTTATTCTAGCCAGTGTGGGGATTCAGGAGGTCTACAGTAGAAGAGTTATCTTGCCAACAGCGGTGAGCGGCGCACAGCATAGAGGTCTCGAGGGGTACACCAATAGGGATTCATATCAATAACATAAGATATGAATGACAATAAGGAGAAACTGAAGGAACAAGCGAAGCTCGAGGCTATGGGAAAAATCCCATCTGAAGAAGTGGAGTTTGATTTTGAGTCCAGTTTAGGCCATAGAGGATACATGCGTAAGGAAGCAGTGGAAAGTGAAGAAAGGAAAGATATCAAAGAATGGCTTGACCGTCACGACCTTTCAATTGGAGGCGTAGAAGTTTATCCTGAACAAGCATCGGGAGCAAGTGAAGACCGGGACAAATTCCTAACTCTCATAGAAGACATCAAAAACGGTGCAATAGACAACGTAGTTGTCTGGGAGGTCTCCCGGATAGCTCGTAAAGGTCTTCTCGCACAACGTTTCTTCGACGCCTGTGAGGACGCTGGAGTCACTATCCATGTAACCAATGGAAGTGTTCGAGAAATCCGTCCAGACGGGACTGGACGGCTTGTGGCAGATATTATTGCTTCGGTAGCGGCGGAAGAACGACGGGCACTAATCCGACGTACACGTTCGGGACAACGACGTGCCCGGGAAGAAGGCAAATGGCTTGGGAACGTCCCAAAGGGGTTCACAAGACAAGATGGATATCTCAAACCGAATCTTGACCCAGACTACGACGAAGGCGAAACTGGTTATCTGGACATTGTTGAAGCGTTAGAATTGATTGAGAACGGGATGAGCTACCGCCAAGCTGCCGAAAACACCCCTCACGTCACCCGACAAACTCTCTCTAACATTGACCAGGATGAACCCATATATCTTTCCTGGAGGACAGATATACAATTTCAATATCCGAGTTCTCTCCAGCTTGTTTTGGCCATCTCCCTTTGAGCGACGTCAATAATTTCTGCCGTTGTCGAACTAATCCGTTCGAGGCGGTCGAGAATCGCTTCTGGCTTGTCGCCTTCCCACGTCGCAAGATAAAACGCCGATCCACTCGTATCCAGCTCGAAGTACCGCCCGACGATGTAGCCCACAGCTTCTGCCTCGAGTTCGCGTTTCGAGCGCTCAATCTCGTCGACGTCACCGTGTAAGAGTGCATGAGCGTACTCGTGAACGAGTGTGACAGCAAGAGCTGCACTATTCTCCAGATTTTGTACTTCGACGAGTGGCTGTTCTGCAGGAGATCGATACTGACACACGCCCTTTGCGTCGCCGTGCGTCCACGCTGATTTCGATATAACCTCGACATCAACCTTCAGTGCTTTCGAGCCCTCGAGCAGCGCTGGCACCAGTTCGTCCGCATCCCCCATTGCGTCGGTCTCGAGTTCCGGGAGTGGCTCTCCTTCAGTCTGAGAAATATCGAAGACGGGTGCGGGTCGAAAGCCAACCAAGCCCTTCGACCACGCTTCGGGCAGCGTCTCGTCGTAGTCACACTCACTTCGCTCGTGGTACGACGGCGAGTTCTCACACTCGGGACACTGCTTGGCGATGATCGGCGCCCAGATCCAGATCGCTGTCTCGCCTTCTTTCACATGCCGGTCGAACTCCGTCTGCCACGTTCGGTAGCCTGCGACTCGAGTCGCCTCAGGACAMWSCCGACCGGAAGTACTTCGAACAAACTCAGCGACAGACGCTCAACGCTGAGATGAAAATAGCCCGATCGAATATCGAAGATGTCGGCATCAGCATCGGATCTCAGCTTCTCCCAATGTTGACTTCGCTCACGGGATATGCCAAAGGAGCTGCTGAGCGCTTCCAAGGATTAAATGAAGGGCAACAAAAGGCAATAATTGTGGTCGGTGGGTTGGCGGCCGCACTCGGACCATTGTTGGTTCTGATCGGAACAATACTGACTATGTTGCCCGCGATGGCGAGTGGAGCGTCAATGGCGGCCGGAGCGTTCGGGACGCTGTGGACCACTCTATTAGGGCCGGTCGGCCTCGTTATTGCTGCAGTCATTGGGTTAGCAGCGGCTTGGCAGACGAACTTCCTGAATATTCAAGGGCATACGGAGGACGGCGTTAATGCTGTTATCGACTTGCTGAACTGGATGGTTGGCAAGATCAACAAAATCCTCCCTGATAAGTGGGAGATTGACTTCGAAGCTGAAGAAGTTGATTTCGCAGCTGAGAGTGGGTCTGGCTCGGGAGGGGAGGAGCAAGATAAGAGCGATTACCTTCCAGATGATATGCCATCCGGCGACATCGAGAGTCCTAATCCTGAAGACCTTACTGGCGATCAAGCGGCCTTCGAAGAGGCAGGAGCGAACGCCGGCAAGAACTTTGGCAGCGGCTTCAGCGAGGGAATCGTCGAAAGCCTCGAGACAGAACAGATCGCCGAGGAAGGGATCAGCCAGATCGATAGCGAGATTTCCGATCTTCAAAGCGAGATCGAGCAACTGAGCAGCGGAGCGACATCGCACGGAGAGTGGCAGCAAGTCGAAGAACTCGAGAGTCAGATTTCGAGTCTGAAAAGACTATTCGAATATCTTGCAATGGAGCTGCCGATACTTTGCACGGATATTCAGGCTCATCGAAACGTACTTTCAGCGGAGCAAACTGGATTCTTTTTTGAGCCTGAATCCCATTCATCGCTCGTTGATGCAGTAAACCGTATCAGCAAGCTCGAATCTGACGATTGGCTGAAAATACGACAGAACGCTAGGGAGGCGGGAGAAGACAACAATTGGACAAGTCGAATGGAACTCATTCAAAAGGCTATCGAGAAGCAACCCGGCCAATCAACGGATTGATGACTGGCACTATTACTCTGAGTGTCAAACTGGAACTGAGGTGGGGAATGCACGACAAAGCCGAATACGAGGCTCTGTTGAAACCCTATTCTTCAGATATATTCTCGTCTGAAACAGTCGGTCAATGAGAACTGCAAATTTATCGAAAATGATTAGATAGAGAACCCACTTATGTCTTACTGAGTTCGAAAATATGGTCTACTTATAGGATTTAGTCTAACTATCCGTGTTTGCATCGCAAATCACTCAACGTCTTGTGAACGGCCTCGGGGCTTGACCCCAAGGTACTCGCCTTGTCTCCCCTGTAGAAAACGAAGGAAGTCGTGAACAATACAAAAAGGAATCTACAGTAATAGATAACACGTCTTGAGGGAATTGACTACTCACAATGACCGACCGTACATGATCCCGTGAAAGGCGGACGCGAAACTAGAACAGGGTCAGCTATCGAGACATGGACGACGAATTTGTTCCACTCCAAAGTTGAGGTCAGCGGTGAGTGAGGCGCTCGGTTCGGACTGGCTAGATCCGCGGGTGAAACATAGTATAGGGAGAAATAAGCATATTGGATACAATGCAAACTTTTAGTACTTAGTAGAATTAAAGCGAACGATTCTCCAGAGTGAGCTAACGTAATTTCGACTTCGTCTTCCTCCCCAAGCCGTTTATCCGCCTCGAGTAGCGTAATCGTCTCTCCGAAGATCTGAGCGAGGTTTCCGCGGTTGATTTCGTCGATTATCAATACAAAGCGGGGCGGCTCATCGACATCCTCGTTTTGTTGGGCGTGGTGATACGCTTGCTCCGCTCGGTTACAGATCCGTTTGAATACGCCATCTTTGATGTTGTATTCGACCGCTCCCTCATCCGCCTCGGCAGTCAATCCCTCGAGGAAGTCTTCGTATGAGAACGAAGGATGGAATGTAACGGTCTCAAGCTGATTTGATGAAGGTGCATGTCCTGGCTGCTGATTGAGCCACCAACGAGCGAAACGCTGGGCAGTGTATGTTTTCCCAGTCCCTGGAGGTCCATAGAACACGAGCTGGCCTGTATTTTGAAGCTGGCGCTCAATCGTTTCGGTTTCTCTTGGCTTCTTATCCAATGCGGCGCGCCACACGAACTTCCCCATCGCAGCGATCAGATCAACAAGATGGCGACTATTCTCGTCGCTGCGCTACGCGGCGAAACCCCGTCGAACATTCTGATCTACGGCAAGACAGGAACGGGAAAGACCGCGAGCGCGAAGTTCGTGAGCAAGGAACTCGAGAGCACGTCCTCGAAGTACAGCGTTCCCTGCGACGTCGAGTACATCAACTGCGAAGTGACCGATACTCAGTATCGAGTCCTCGCACAACTCGCGAACAAATTCATCGAAGAGAACGAAAAGCGGATCGAAACGCGCCTCGACGAGCTCCGATCACTCGTCGAATCGGTCGAGGAGTTCGATCGAGATCACGATACGGACACGGGAGACGAGCACTCTTCCGGCGAGACCTCGAGTCCCCAACACCAGGCGGAACTCGATCCGACCGCTAGATCAAACACGACCACCGAAACAGAAGAAACGACTAGTGGATCGGAGACGAGTTCATACACGGCTGACTCGAACGCGGTCGATGATGAAACTTCACACGCCTCCGACAATAGTGCGTCGAACGGTTCCACTGCTACTCCACCGGGAACTCGAGAATCAACGACCGAGCCGCTGGACCGAGACGACACAGCTGAATCAGCGGACGCGAAGACGGAACAGACCAGTATATCTGCGGTGGATGAGCGATTTGTTTAGTCATCAGATATGTTTCACTCTAATCAAACAGAAGTCGGCTAGTTACATCCATCCTGCATAGCCACGTTCAAAATTTAGCTCAGGAGTTGATTTCGCAACCCGGCGTGCATGAGAAATCCACCTGCCTGACCTCAGTTGTTGCCAACAGATCGATGATCAACATATCGCCACTTCTTCCCGGACGCATCTTTCAGAGGCACGTTCCATCCCACGTAGACTCGAATTTTTGCGTCCGACAGTTTATATAGGAAGCCGCGGCCAGACACCTCCATGTCCGGAGAACGAGACGACGATCTCCTGATCGCAGTGGCACTGACTCGGTTTTCCGCCCAGTTCGAAGAGGCAGATCTCGAGTTGAGTGAATATGCATGGCAGTTAGCCGCTGACCGGCTCATTGAGTATGATGTGGAACCGGCTACTGCTATTGAGGAACTGCAGATCGGAGACCACTAGTCGGTAAATGAGTTTTCAGCAGAACCAGAATCGGGGGCAGTCAGTACGAAGGAGATGATTCTGCTCTGTTTCTGCCCGTCGGAATCCCAATAGTATAAGTGACTACCCGACAACAATCAAGATGGAAACTGCGCTTCAATCAGTCGCCAAGGGGCATGCGCCGAAATGCCCCGGGTGTTGCCCCACCCGAGGCGCGGTTTCTAACCCGAATGGGTTGAAACCATGTTTGCGTTGATTCTACCGAGATATAAACGTCTCGCACGACGGCCGTACCGCTATCAACTAGCCGGCGCACCGAAAAAACTACGCGTGGGGTGTCGATGAGCGACCAGCCACCAGCAGAAGACGAGCGCAAACCGTCGTTTCTGCCGCGCTGTCCGCGGTGTGACACGCCGGTTACTCGAGTCACAAGCCGTGGGCCAACCGAGCACATCTGCTCGCCGTGTGGCTGTCAGGTCGGCTCACCTGACCTCTAAGTAAGCGCTCGAGCCATTTCCCCACTCAGGATATTCTTCTTGGTATCCGGCGCGGTCGATAATTGCTTCACCGACTCGTTTTCGAAATACAGAGCCTCGATGATTACCACCATCTTCGTACGTCCCGCTCATCGCTCCTCGATGAGTTCGAAGACGGTTCCAGAGTGACGTGCTGCTTTCCTCCGAAACAGCGTGGGTCCAATACGAGTTACTCGAAGTTGCTCACTCGAGTCTCTAGTTTCGTCAGAAGCAAAGAAAAAGTAGACTCGAGTACACGGTCACCTATCACGATCCGTGCCATCTGGGCCGGTACAACGACGAGTACGAAGCCCCGCGCGAACTCATCCGCGCGACGGGCTGCGAACTTGAAGAGATGCCGCGCAACCGCTCGAACTCGTTCTGTTGCGGTGGGGGCGGCGGCGGTCTCTGGATGGACTTCGAAGAAGAGCCCAAACCCAGCGAAGAACGCCTTCGCGAAGCCCTCGAGGACACCGCCGCCGGCTCGGGCGTCGAAAAATTCGTCGTCGCCTGTCCGATGTGCATGACGATGTACGAGGACGGCCGCAAAACCGGCGGATTCGAGGACGACATTGAGATCGTCGATATCGCCGAACTGATCGTCGAAGCGGTTAGATAGAAAATGTTGACCTGTGTACTATTATATAATCTCATTGGTTAGTGAATGTAGACATGTTCTGTAGCTTATAGAGCTTGTTTAATGTAACGGTGCGGCTGTTTACGAAGGTATCTAAGTTAGGTTTGGATCATTTATCACCAAATACGCCACGTTCTGCGAGTTCAGCTAGCTTTTCCTTATTATAACCTAGTTCTTGGAAAACGGTTCGGTTGTGCTCTCCAAGCTTCGGAGGTGGTGATTCAAATCCACTTCTATTGTCGTTACGTAGGGCCAACTGTTTTAGTAACAGACGAAAATTGGTGAGTTGTTATTTTTACGTCTCACTCAAACCGAGCGAGTGCTAACATACGAACTCAAGAGACGAGAGAATATCCAGTAGTCAAACATATGATTCATACACCATTATAGATCCCATGATTGATCTCGAAAAAGGATTTGTAGGATGATGAACCAAATCGAATATGGACGGAAGTAACTATTCGAGCCGCCGCAATGCTCTCTCCTGGGACGGCTGTAGTATCGCCGCTTCTCTTTCGGGGTGCACCGGTTATTTTGCTGGCGACGAAATCACAATCAATTGGGAAGTTGATGTTGAGAATAGTAGACTTGACTCATACGAAAAAGAGTGATGTCGCAAACAATTCTGTCCGGCTGAAACGTGTCTTAGAACCGTGGACTCTGATTGGAAAAGTGTAGTTTGGGGAATGGTAATTATCTCACTCACACATGCTTTTGGGTTGAAAATACCGAAATAATATGGTTTCCCTATATAAATACAATCCCCACATAGAGACTCTGGCTGGCATCGCTATCCTATCTGTTGGTGCAGTTGGCTCTTGGGCCCTCGCCCACCAAATACCCGGTGCTGACGAACTCCTAATCGCAATTTTCATAGGTGTTATACTCACAAATACTATTGGAATACCAGAGTGGGCAAGTAAGGGCATTCAGACGCATAAAATTTGGCTTGGTTCAGGGATTGTTCTTATGGGCGTCTCTCTTACACTCGATCAAATTATTGACAGAGGTGTATTTGTAATTATATCTGTTATTTCATTCTCAATATTGACAATTCTGTCCATAGAATTATTATCGAGATTGCTGTTTGATTTCGAATCAAAATTTGCTACATAGGTTGAATCTCTGAACTCGTCGGCTCTATTGTAAGGAAATTTGTTTGACCATGTTAAACAAAACATATAGACCAAAAGATTGTTTTACAATCATACGTGTGTATAATTAATTTGAAGAGTAGACAGGATCGATCCCGTCCTGGTGAGTCCTGTAATCGGTCGATCGTAAGAAGTTTATCAAATGAAGGTGAGAGAGTTTAGCAAGCATGAAGAATATGACGCTGACGGTCGGTCTGGTTGGACTAGGTGCCCATGGTGCGAACCACGTGAAAATACTCGAGAAACTTGGTCACGAAGTTCTTGGAGTAGACGCAGACACAGCGGCGAGAGAGTCGTTTCAGGAACAGTACGACGCAACAACCTTCGAGAGTCTCGAAAAGCTATACGAATCTTCAATGGATAACCGAAGTTCTATCTCATCAGCTGCATTGATTACTGGCCCAACATACTTCTCTCGAAACTCCTCTTTAGTCGTCTGACTAATAGGGCCATTAATACTTATTGCTCCGATTTGGTCATTTTTAGGATCTGATATATTCACACCAATGGAAGCGACACGCTCAATTCTCTCTTCAACACCGATAGCATACCCCTTCTCTCTTACTCTATTTATCTTTCCTATGAGGTCATCACGATTATCAATTGTATACTCAGTCACTGTTTCAAGCCCTGTATCATTTATTATCTTTTCGGTTTTTTCATCCGATAGCAGTGCTAAGATTGCCTGCCCAGAAGCGTTCTGATGGAGAAAGAATTCCTGTCCAAGTGGCGAAACATCAGAAAGTCCATACTGGTCATTGTATACATGAGTAAAATAACCTCTATTATTTTCTTTGACTGCAAAAGCAGTAAGGCAACCTGTCTCTTCTCCTAATTTTTTAACGGTCTCTTTGGACTTATCACAAATACTACAGTTGCTTCTAACTGATCCTCCAAAATGGAGAAACTTAAAGCTAAGTCTATACTGACCTCGGGTGCCACACCAAGAGTACCAGTGTCCAGAATGTGATGGTGTTTTGGGTTGTAATCAAGGAGCATGGGAATGTTTTAATTGTGATTACGTCCCATTCCATGGTGCAGATTAAGAACCAATGAAGTCAGAAACACCTATAGAAGGAATTATCGTTAGTGGTACTGTTAATCTCGATATGAGATCGGTGATGGCGATGGTCCTGGTATCAAAGGGAGGAAGATATTAAAGTTTGCTTCTCGAATACCACCGTAATTAGTTACTTGACTCCGCACCTTAGCAAAAGAGATAGTTGAAAAAGTAAGTGATGGAGCTAAACCGCCGGAGACGTGCACAAGGACAGGCGTTCAAGGGAACGGCAGCGGGTCACATAACTCGTATGGGGTGCGCGTCCTGTCGCCAAGAAGGAACCACTAGACATGGGTGATCGGCCTTGGAGCGCCCAAAGACGCTCTTTCGTAATTTCAATAAGCGTATTGAAGCTATATATTTCACTCTGAATCAACTCCTCGTTCACAGGATGACAACTATTCAATTTTCAGGATTAAGTGCTTAAGCGACATCCATCAGACGGAGAAGGATTGTGGTTGTATGTTGACATAGCATTCACACAGAAACCTTCAAATTTATGTAAAATACAGGCTACCACTGATTCATGGAGCGATTTTACATATTTCACATATGTATGGCAGCCTATGGGGCAACCTTCGCGATCTGGTCGGTTCCAGCTATTATTGAAGGGAGTACAAGACTACCAATTATCTTAGCTGGTATCGTCGGAGTTGGAATGATAATCGCGTCAGTACACGAGGTACTCACCCGCTCCCCATCCGACTTCGAAATCGGAAATCTATCATTCTGGACCGTCGTTTTGGGTGTTGTTGGATTCCTCTTATTCCAAATACCTGAGTTGTTCTGAGCGGTCAGTCCCTGAGAGGTGATTGCAGAGTAGAGCGTGCATACTCAACAGAAAGTATTCAGGCCCTCCATTACAGAATATCGTTATGCGGAAACGCTTGCTGCTGGCGTGCTGTGCTTTCGTCGGACTAGTTCTCACAGTTGGCTGTCTCGGGACTTCCCCTTTGGACCAACCGTCCTCGGATCACTCCTTGTATCTCGAAAATCACGGAAACGAGAGCGCAACGTTCGATATTCTCGTAGTAAGAAACGCAACGAATGAGACCGTTTACAACCAAAGTTACGTGCTCGCATGTTCGAAGAAGTTGATATCGTAATCGGCCACGATTCGTACGGAACGGAAGCATTTCGGGAAGCGCTCGGCGAGGACATCGTCGATATATATAATTGGGGAGTCGACCTCAGAAACGAACGCGCACAGCAGGCGTCCGAGCAAATGCAAGACGAATACGATGTTCGGATGGACGCACTCAGCCTACCCAACTATGATGCGGTTCGGATGCTAGCACAGGTCATTGACGAACAGGATTCCGCCGACACTCAAAGTGTTCGTGACGGACTCGCCGATATAGAGTACGAATCTGCATCTGGATGGGACGTCAGCTTCGACGAGGATGGTAACAACGAAGCTTTCCAGATGATTGTAAGCAAGTGGGAGCAAAGCGATGGGGAGATCAGAAATGTTCCCCAGTATACGAGCGATGGGAGAAAATCTATGCTCTTCTACGAGAGTTGTTTCGTATGGAATAGAACATCATTGAACGGAATTTCATTTTGAGTTTTAGCCCCGGACTCAGCGTTATCATGGCAATGACATTTTCCGGAGAATGGATTGCTATTATTCTGTTAGAATTCGGTGTACCATACGGGGCATGGATTGGTGTCGGTATCGGAGTCATTGTTGTCTTTACCGTATTTGCAGCAGTGTACACTCGCCTTGATTCAGTCTACGGAGATAGACTGTAACTAGCACTCGTTCATTTAGTACCTATACTGACCGAACCGGAATATCCTCGATCTCCAGTTTTGACTCTACAGATCATGTGGGATCGGATAATCAGATTTTAAATTGTATCCAACTGTGAACGAGATGTCCTCGAGGACCGTGTTCGCGGACATCTGTATCCGCCACATATAGTGTCTCGCAAGCACCCCGTATATGATGAATTCCCCAATCATACAATAATACATTATTTCTCTTCTAACAATTATTTGTCTTTATCTATTGTCGGATCAATCAAGTAGTTAGAAAATGAGTGAGGATCATAATCCAACGGAACCAAGAGAGGACGAAAAAAGGAATTTGGGAGGAGACTAATGACCATGAACTTGTCGTGAAGTGTATCCAATCATTAGAAAGCATCGGCGTAGAGTATCTTGAGAAACTGCAATCACCGGTCGATGACGACTTCATGAGGGAACTTAATGATCAGTTTGAATTCCTTATCCAAAGTGCGAGTGAAGAGTACACCAGTCAGAAGTATCTTGGACCGCTCTGTGAGTCTCTTGGACAGCTGTCGCGATCTACATTTGTTCATACTGAGAATCAAGCGCAGACATCGATGTGGCTTCAATCCTTGAAAAATGTCTTTAAGCAGACTTACCCAGATAACGATCGAACAGAGGCTATAGGAAAGTCGGTCAAAGAAATCAATCGGACTGTAGTACTATCCTTGGAGCAGGAAACAGATATCGGGACTAACCATTACTGGATCTACTCTGGAGATATTGAGGACATAGCCAAAATCGGTGCTCGAAACGCTGCAATCTTTCCGTTACGGAAATGTCTGGGGGCGTATCGCTGGCATTTTATTGCGATGTCGAACGCTCTCATAGCTGATAGGCGGTATTTCCAAAGTCAGGTAAATTATACAGTCGCTGGGATTCATACCCAGTACAAATAGTTCGAGAAACGTCCTTTGACGGTTCTTCTCCGTGAAGGATATAATTCAGAATCTCTTGTTTGACATCTATTCTGTTAACCACAGAAGTATATGGACTCGTATACCAGCCAACGAGCGCCTCACCGAATTCTTCTCCCATCCCACGACCGGGTAACTGGTCTACTATTGATTCAGGCAGGCGAAAAGACGGTTGAAAATCCGTTCGTTCATCAACATCTACTGCTGCCGCAGGGACAGCAGCATTAGCTTCCTCAGCAATTGATTCGGAAGCGATGCGTTTAAGCTGTTCTTCAGAACGCTGGCGGACTTGGATATTATTAAGTTCATATGCAAATCCATCCCGAACTAACTCGTCCAACTGGCTATCGAGTAATTCTTCACATTAGATGAAAGTATATGATTTTATTTATTTATTTATATACAGATAGTTTGCAAAGTTATATATACTCTGCTCTCCCTAAACTACCTGTGGGATCAGCCAATGCTGGAAATACTCAGTTCGACCTCTGGCAAAGAATGGTACAGTCCACAGTATAACCAATAAAAGACAAGACAATGTCCGAATCAACCACTCAAGAAGCAAAAGACGTTACAGAGCATGAAACACTTGTTGACTGTGATGTTCACTTAGCGATACCACCTGGTGAACTTCAGGCGTATACAGCTGAACCATATAATAAGCGGCTTAGTTCAACTCGAATCACTAGTCCTCTCCCACGGGATGGGTGGGACCGTAGTCTTTTTGGGAAAATTGATCAAAAAGAAGAATTAGAGAATGTTTCTACTGCCGAGAGACTTCAAGAGTCACTAGTCGTCGAAGTCGCCACTATTCCAGCGTTCGACGTCCTCGATCGGTTCGTCGAAGAGGTAGTCCGTCGACTTCGAGAGGCGCTGGGAGAACGCCGCAGGTGAGGACGCGTTCTCGGTGAAATCAGTGCTCGAGAGGTTCTCCTGATCCATGTCTTCCGACCACAGCAGCTGAAACCGCGACTCGTTGACGCCGTAATCAGGGCCGTCCGCAGGGAGAGCTGTACTCGAGGTCGCATCTGATGAGTTGGCTGCTGCGGTGCCCATCAGTCCGATGGCGAGGCTACTCATAACGAGGAGGACGACGACGATCACCGGGCGGAGTGTAGCCATCGACAGGAAGTGAGGGAATGTCAGTTTCAATTGTGGCAGGTCTCAGAAGGGCTGCACACAACTGGAGAAGTCAAATCCCATCTGACTTCCAATGTTGTCGATGAGTTCGGGTGAGATGAGCGCGAGAACGATAATCCCAAACCCGAGCCCCGACATCACCAGCCTGAAATGCCCATTCTCGGTCGATTGTTCGGTCGGTTTCAGTCTGATGGGCTGAGCGAATCCAAACGTGACCAATTCAAAGAAGAGAAGCTCGAGTCGCGACTCTCCCAGCTTCGGCGCGGTGGCTCGTCGCTCTATCGATGTTCGATCAACCCCGTCGACGCATACGACCTTGCACGGATCACGAAGGAGTACTGGACGTGCCAGCCAGAGGAGTACGACGATATCTCGAGCGCGCTCGGGACGTTCCCGGTTGTCTCTCATGGGATCAGCGACGGTGTGCCAGCCACGCCAGATCCTGAGGATGTCGTTGGTGCGATGGACGACAGAAGTGAAGAAGCAGAGGACTGGGAATACTCCCTTGAGGATCTCGACTCGGACGAAACTGAGGAGGGAGACGATGTCTCATCAGTGCCCGCAGAAGACCGTCTTCCGGACACGTCGACGATGCACCAGTCGGTTATCGCCCCATCGACGATTGATTGGGAGACGACCTACGCCGTGATCAACGACGAAACGTTCGTCCGCACCTTCTGGATCGAACAGTTCCCCGAAGAGCCATCGGATGGACTCCTCGAGCGATTGCTCCTCGAGACCGAACTCAAGACGGATATCAGCATCCACCTCGATCCGTTCGATAGCCAGTCGGCGCAAGATATGATGGCCGACTGGATCTCGGATCTAAAGATCAACCAGCACGATTCGAACAGTCTCAGAGCCGAAGATCTCCAAGAGGACATCGACCAGGCGAAGTACATGCGGTCGCTCGTTCGGGCGAACAAAGCCTCGTTCTATCGCGGCGGCGTATTTATCCGCCTCGCTGCCGAGAGCCAGCAAGAACTTGAGAATCAAACAACTCGGTTACGCTCGATCATCAAAGACGCACCAGCCAACTGTACGCTGAAAGTCGCGAGTCGATGGCAAGAGCGAGGACTCGCGACTGTCTCACCGCTCGGACGGAACGAACTCGGTCGTGACCGAATGTCGACGCTGACGAACCAGGCCATCGGTGCGATGTTCCCGTTCTCGTCGAACTACCAGATGATGGACGACGGCATCGAATACGGCTATCACGGCCACAACGGCTCACCGATTCGAATCAATCCCTGGGAGCTCGAGACTGGTCACAGCGAACTCGTCGTTGGAATGCCCGGTGCGGGGAAGACGTTCGGCGGGATCTTGCGCCATCTGCGGATGATGAAACGGCGTAACGACACGATGCTCGTGCTTGTCGACCCCGTTGGTGGCTTCCGCGGGATCGCCGACGCGCTGAATGCCAAGACGATCACTGTCGGTGGCGACACGAAACTGAACCCACTCGAGATCCGCGAGACACCACAGCACGTTCTCGACTCGAGTGACGGCGTCTCTCCACTGTCGGCGAAGAAAGACGAGGTCTCCGCCGTGCTCGAAAACTTCCTCGAGGCGCGTGATATCGAACTGGGGACGGAGACGGGCGTCCTGTCGTATGTGATCGACGAAGCCTATCGGCAGGCTGGAATCGTCGAGGATGACGTCTCGACGCACACGTCGGAGAACTCACCGACGATGCAGGACGTCCATCGGATCCTCTGTGATATCGCCGAAAACCCAGATGACCACAACATTGCAGAGTCCGAATCCGCTCGCGAACGTGCTGCCCAGTATGCCGACGAACTCGCGATCGCCTTTCAGCCGTTCCGTGAGGGTGGCTCCTACGAAAATCTCTCTCACCACTCGGAGATCGATATCCTTGAGGGTGACAACAAGGTCGTCTATATCGATCTGGGTCAGATCGAGGGCAGTGCCTCAGGGATCGATCGCCAGACGTTCCTGATGCAGTTGCTGCTGTCGACGATCTACCAGCAGGCGAAAAACACCCAACGCAATGTGGAACTCGCAATCGACGAAGCCCACTATCTCTTCGACGATCAGGCCAACCTCGATTTCCTCGAGACGGCATTTCGTCACCAGCGCCATGCTGGGCTTCGAATGGTACTGCTCTCGCAGACCGCCCAGGAGTTCTACGAAACCGAGCAGGCCGAGAAGATCATCGGGATGGAACGTATGCAACTGAGGCACCGGCCTGTTTATTCGTGTTCCATGGAGGGAACTGATGGAACTCAGTGAAAATGAACTCACGGTATCACGTGAGCTTTCAGAACTCGACAAAGACGTATTAGCATTTACACAGATCCTCAACGCTTGCGACGTTAATTACGTCATTGTCAGTGGGTATGTCGCAATCCTCACTGGTCGATCTCGGTCAACAGAAGACATCGATGTAATTCTGGAGTCGCTGTCCGAAACGGAAACCAAGCAGTTGGTTGCCGAACTCAAAGACCGGGGCTACTGGGGAATGGCAATGCCACTTGATGAGATGTATTCAATGTTGAGCGACGGGAGCCGCATTCGAATTGCCGAGGATGGTGAGATGTATCCGAACTTCGAGACGTGGTTCGTCTCAAACGATGTCGAACGCGAGGCGCTTTCGAACCCACTCACCGTCACATTCGACGAGGGACAGATCGAGATCAGCTCGCTCGAACTGCAGATTGCGTACAAACTCCGACTCGCGAAAACTTATCACAAATACTACAGTTGCTTCTAACTGATCCTCCAAAATGGAGAAACTTAAAGCTAAGTCTATACTGACCTCGGTCTTTCACTACATAATGGCCTTTATCCAGCGTTTTTAGATGTTTATGTACTGAACTTTTTGATTTACCCGTATAGTTCGCTAAGTCAGTTACACCAGCTTGTCCAAGATGATCAAGAGCTTCGATAATTGTAAATAGGGTCTGATCAGACTTTACAATTCCTTGGTCAATGTGGTCAGTCATAACACTATAAACATTACAGGTACTCTATCTACTTAGTGTCCATGGCTCTAATCGTTCTTCATCTGATATATTGTTACAAATTCATTCGTTCCGATGGTCTCGTCTTCGGGCCCGTTCTGTCACGGGTAAAAGGATCAACTTCGATTATTTCGATGATCCCGACTCGGAAGAACTGCTTTGTCTCTGCAACTTCGGTCAGAAGCCGATTGCTGAACTTGCTCAGGCTTGAGGTAGTGTAGATCCTCTTTAGATTTACGGCTTTTTACTGTCGATTTATCATTGGGCGTATAGCTCGCTCTGTCTGCCGGAGTCTCGCGCACCCAACCTTGTGCATCAATCCTGCCAGCTTGAATCAGTTTGTTCAACTCGGTGTATGCCGACACTAATGCGGCATCGCCTTTGCCAACACTTGATGCATTAGTGTACCGTTCATCCAACTCGGCTAACCAGTCTTCAATATCGATTGCGTCTGCCTCTTCGAAGACCTTTGGCTCGCGGATATATCCATCGTACTCGAGAGTTGGTTCACCGTAATTCATCCACTGTCTAAACTCTCGAATCTTCGGGATGTAAGAATGCTCGTAAAATGGCTGAGCGAAAAATCGACACCCACAGCGAGGAGCTTAATGAGAAGATCCGCGATCAGTTCAACGAACTTGTCGACGAGGATGTTTCTCTTGAGGAATTAGAGGAGTTCTCACCGTTTCATTGGGTGCTCGAGTTCGCGACAGTCTATCGTGAAGGCGGCTTTGATGTCATCATTGGGAACCCACCGTGGGATGAGCTGAAGCCATACCGGACGGACTTCTTCCCAAAGTACGATACTGAGTTTCGTAGCCACCCACCTGGTGAAAAGGACAAGAAGGTGGAGGAGCTCTTAGAGAACCCTGAAATCGCTGCCGAATGGGAGAAGTTCCAGCATGACAAGGAACGGCAAGCGACCTATATCAACCAGAGTGGAGAATACGAGTACCAGACGCCAAGCGTAGAAGGACAACAGGTTGCACGGACGAACGACCTGTCCCTACTGTTCTTTGAGCGAGTCTATGATATCGTCAGAGACGGTGGTTATGTTTCACAGCTGCTTCCTGGTCCGTTCTTCAATGCCGCCGCTGGGAAGGATTTGCGAGTACATGCCTTGGAAGAGTCTGAGATTCAGAATATCATTGGATTTGAAAATCGCGGTATATTCTCCGATATAGACACTAGGTATAACTTCGAGACGACATTCCCGCCCGCTACGAGGTTCAGGGACAACTCCCCGACCTCAAAACGTGGTGGGACGACCTCGGAGACGTTCACTCGAAAGTCCTTCAGATGGTCGTCAAGCGCGTCTACGACAACCTCTCCACGCTCAAAGCACAGAAGGAGAACGGACGCGCTGTTGGGATGCTCAAGTGGAAACCGCCTCGGGAGTATCGGTCGCTCACCTACAACCAGTCCGGCTTCAAACTCAAGAATACGAGTGGTCGGCTTGTCTTGTGGTTGAGCAAAATCGGTGAGATACCGATTCACCTCCACCGAGACATCCCCGAGAATGCGACCATCAAACAGGTCACGGTCAAACGAGAACCCACGGGCGAGTGGTATGCCACGTTCGGCATCGACGTAGAGGAAGCCACGCCTGAAAAACCAGAGACGCCCGAGAAGGTCGTTGGTATCGACGTGGGGATTCTCAAGTACGCCCACGACACCGATGGGTACGCCATCGAAAGTCTCGACTTCGGCGACGAGMRMGCAGAGCCGACCAAAGAAGCCCAGTGTATCGATGGAGTTTTACGCTGTGTTTGTTGCCCGCAATACTTTTATATACATTCCGATTTGAAGTGTTAGCGCTCTTCGGATCCGAATTTGCTCATGGATCGGTCATATTGTCGTTATTCGTCGTAGGTCAGGTAACCCGCAGCGCAGTCGGACCGAGCGGATATATGCTTATGATGAGCAACCACCAGTATGTCGTAATGTTCAACCGCTGGTTCCTCGGGATCGCGAACGTAGTCGCGAATTACATTATGATCACTAGGTACGGCTTCACGGGAGCAGCAATTGCGTCCGCTCTCACACTCGCCCTAGTCAATCTGTTCCGTATCCTCGAGCTATGGAGTTTGGAACGGTACTACCCGTATACACGGAGATATTTCAAACCGATTTTAGCTGGCTTGGTGGTAGCAGTATTGATGGGTCCAATACGGACTGAGTTACTCAAATACGGGATTTCTCAGATACCACTGCTCGTATTTGGAGGCATCATCGGAACCGTGAGTTACGTCATTATCATCTATCCATCCGAATGCAGTCAGAACTCTACAGTGAGATGATGGAGCTGGCAAACTCGGCGTTCACTGCGATGATATCAGAATCTGACCGTTTACTGGAATTCATCCACGAGTGCGGTGACAGTCTGGAGCAAGCAGATAATCCATTCTTCGTCGCTGCGTGGTACTCGTTTGCCGCTCATGTCTTCAGAATGTTCGCTCCAGACGCGGACTCTACCAAAGAACTGGAGGAAGCTGCTCAACACTACGCAGAAGTACGTATGGAGTATGAAGAGGCACTCGAGAACTCCATCTACGAGATTGAGGAGTTCGAAATTCACGACGTTGACTTCCCGGACCTGATGAACGAGATCGCGGATAGCGACGGAGACCGTCGACTCACAGAGTAGAGTTCCCAACCTAAGATTGTTGATATCGATCTTCATAGAGGGACCGGAACAGAAATTAATCGTTTGGCCGTCCAATGATCTGATTAGAGAACCGACTTGCACCGGTCGATCGCCGGTGTTCTCGACGGTTACGGCCGTCGTTTCCCGCCCTTCGTTTATCACGACCGGTTCGTCGGCCGGCTCGAGTTCTCCCGGGACGATCTCACTCATTTTCGGTCACTCTCGATCCGATGAATGAAAAACGCTTGGTCATCACAGAGAGAATTATACGCACAATCAGTGTAAAGATACCCGTGTCTAACAATATTTGCCCACCCACTTCAAACACGAGTGCGTAATTGTACGTATTCTCGAGAACTCAAATACAAAGTCACTTAATCCGTATTAAGATCGTTCATTCCGCCAGATATAGTCGGATATAACGTATTCGTAAAAAACCTCGAGCGTCGAGTGCTTGCCTGACGTGTTTTTCCACATCAGCCGCAGAAGTCGGACGCGTGCACTGACCTGTCCGGACAGCGCTTGTGGGGAAAGCGCGGTTCGTCAGCGATCGGAAGCGTTCGAATTCGGCACACGGTCGGATTCGATTCGTTCCACAACGTTCACGGAAAGAAATTTGACGGTTGAACATCCGATATCCAAACAAGGGAATGGTCTTCAGATTCAAGTCGTAGATTCTTGCTTTCAGATACTGTTTGGTGAGACGCGAAATAGAGGCGATAGTGTTCAGTACCGACAACAGCACGGAGAATATCATTCGCGAATTCCTGACTGATAACTCCTTCATCGTTATGTTTTGCGAACACCACGTCTCCGTTGTCGGCTTCTCCTTCGAATTTCTGTACATTGGACTCGGACAACTCGACCCTTGAGCTGTGTTCTGTGTACGCTGTTTCATTACCGACAAGGTTCCGGTAGATGCGGCTAGCTGTCAGCCATCCGTGCTTGAATTGAATGACATCGCGTTCAAATTTCGAAACATCTTCGCTCCGTGTAAGTCCGAACCACCCTCCTTCAAAATTGTATTCCAGCATATGAGGTTCGCCTTCGAGTGATTTCTCAATCAAGAACGGTTCTTTTTCGGCGTCCTCTTTTAACTCTTTTTCCGCAATACTCTCTAACTCTGCGAGGAGGCGCTCTTTTTCTTTCTCGGTGAGATCGTAGTCAGCGCCATCATCGCTTTCACCCGAGCTGGCAGCGCCAACTGATGAAAGTGCGATGCTCGAGCCGAGAACCCCGTACCCTGTTCGTTTGAGAACGTTTCGTCGATTAAGATTGTCAGTCTTACGCGACATGCCATCTAATAGAGATAACCAATGGTACTTATAATTTTCTGCCACTTGTCCAGTGGTTACTTCCCGGAACACTCGTCGAAATAATCAACTCTACTCAAGTCAGCCGACGACCACGCGTTGATTTTGCGAGTAGTTTCTCGCTCGAGACGTTCCAACCGTCGTGACTCGGTCGGCAGATTCGTGATTTTTCTCAATCGATTTTCTCCGAACGGCCCTAAGACCTACTCAACACATGTTCATATTGACTCAAATGCCTGAAATCAACACTTTCAGAAAAGGCATGAGTCTGACTCACATGGGATAATCAATTGAATCTGTAGTTGGATAGAGCTTGGTCTCATCCGAGCCACTGCTAATATAGTGAAAAGCACCTATACTATACGTAGTAGTATACTACTATACTACCTACTAACTGTATTATTATTAAATAATAGTAATAAGTGTTGTAGTGTTGTTGTAGTTTTTTCGGAGTCGGATAGAGCCGTTTCCAACACAGCCCAATTCTATAGTGGCGGTAGGAGTCCTAACGCAGTGTTTTCACATTCTAAGCAATAGTCCTTTAGAGCCGTTCGGAGAAAAACAATGTGGGTTCAGCGGGGCTGTGATGCGTGGTTTCGGACGAATCGACGAGCGGAATCTGCTTTAGATCCTTCTCCCAACGAGTATTCTTGTTGAGATGAAAACTAGTTCGGAGTATTTTCGCGGCCACGAACAGTGTAGCCACTCAGACGCCACGCTAACCTAGAATGAGTGCTTCTCTACCCGATTCCGGTTTCCTTCTTCAACAGGGTAAGCGTATTGTCGGCTGTCACAATGGGCGAATGCTCGTACTCTCCGGTCAGTTCCACCTGTACGAGTAGATCGACTGCTCGCCAAATCGAGTACAGCAGACACGCGAACGCGAAGTAGAAGAACCGCAGTACGAAATTCTTCGATGTCGTCGCCGCCATGAATCGCTTGATACTCTTGTAGCCGCTCTCGATCTCCAGCGCGAACTATACTTGCAGATCGTTCCCGCTGGGATGAAACGATAGAGTACCGTGCATTGAGAGTATCAGTCTCAACTTCTGTTGTCCAAAGCAAATATCGCGGATAGCGCTTTATACATTTCTTGAGCCTGTGTTCGCGCGCAAGCGTTTCAACACGCTTCCACTGGAAGTACGATGGATTCCGCTGATATTGAGCTGGCCGGGTTCCTGTTCCTTCCCACGTCGCAAGATAAAACGCCGATTCAGATATTCATTGTACTTGGTGCGACTGGAATCTTCGCAGGGCTACTGACGTATTTCCTGACTCCGGAACAGTTCGTCGCTGCGAGTGTTGGCGAACGCGTGTATGCTGCGTGTGCCAGCCGAGAAACAACAATTGCCGAAGAATTGGGACTCCAAGGAGAATCCGTGTATATCCCACGCGAGGAGGGTGAAGCAACGCAACTATTTGTCCCGCTTGACGCCGATTACTCGCTTCCTGATGAACACCGAGGTCCACTCGTCCTCGAATCGGAGACACGCGGGCTTCTCGTTGAGACAACTGGTGGTGCGCTCTTCAAAGACTTCGAACAGACGGTCTCCGGAGAGCTTAGTACACGGCCAAATAACCTCGCGGTCCAACTCTGTGATGGCCTTGTTGATGGTTTCGAACTGGCAACGCGCGCAGAGCCAGATATCGATACAGAGAATCACCGAATCACGGTCGCGATTACAGAGAGCGCATACGGGGCAGTCGATCGGTTCGACCACCCCATCAGTTCTTTTCTCGCTGTTGGATTCGCAATTGGACTTGATCAACCAGTACGTCTCACCATCAACCGTGGGGGTGAACGATCGGACTGGCTAGTTACGTGTGAATACAACATCGATACAAAGAATTGATGGCGAGTGACTCGAGCTAGCTTTTTGTCTCTGATCTTAGCTCGCGGATTTCGGCCGCATCAGTATCTGGGAGTTCAACGCTGTTGACCACTTCTTCAATAATCGTTTCAGGTCTGATATCATTTAATTCGGCATCTACGACGGATCTGGTCCTACCTGGACGACAGCTGTCACTGTCATCGGTTCTGTTCCTAACTCGCTGCAGTCTAGCGACCCTCCCGCACCACTCGTCTGGTAGATTTGGCCAAACGAATAAGCAGTCGTCTCTCCGGGCGGTAACCGCGTCTCATGGTGATACGAGACTGTATCGTCGCGGCCTAACTTGGCGGCTGGTGCACCTTTCCACCGAAGTTCAGTGAGTAAGGAGGGAATCGTCCCCTTGTTCTTTATAACAACTGCGGCGTATTCATCCCAGACTGGCGAATTCTTGTCCCAGTCCATATCCGGATTCTCGGCCGCCCAGAGCACGTCGGTGATCGTGCACGCTGCATCGAGTGTGATTATCGTCGAGTCAATTGGATTATTACTCTCGGAATTCTCGAGGGCAGTGAGTTCGTACTCGCCAGTGGCGATATCGTCTTCATATCTGCCGAGGATCTCAAATCCAACTTCGGTGTCGCCCTCGAGACTGGCTTGATCAACTATCTCATCGTCCGGATCCCGGAGGGTGATGACTTCGGTTGCGCTCTCTTCAGTTACTGCGACCTCGAGTTTCTTGTCGTTCATTTCGACGTTCGCGAAGACCTCGCTGTCTTCGGTGTCGAGGCCAGAGCCGTCCTCTGTACTATTGTTCGGGGACTCTGAATCTGTGTTCGACGTGCAGCCTGCGAGCCCGACAGTACTGAGTCCGATGGTCGCAAGCACTGATCGGCGGGCGATACGACTCTCGTGAGTAGGGGTGTTATCGGTCATTGTTGTCTGTAAATCCAAGGAACGTGCCGCCAGACAGGTAGTCAAACCCGTAGACGGCCAGGGCAACTGGCAGGAACCACAAGAGCGTCACGAGCGCAAGTTGGACGAGCTGGGCGAACTTCGGATACGTCGGTGGAATCTTCGCTCTGTCTTCGGCTGCGGCATACATCGTCTCCGCATCCCACCAATCTGCAGCAACGTACCTCCCATCAACGAGTAGCGATGGCCGCTCCTCGAGATGGAGGCGAGCCATGCCACTGGCGTTGACGGAAGCCAACTGGTTGCCGACTTCGACGCGCCCAGTCGTCACTGGCTCGCCAGTTGCGGTTTCGGTAACTGCTGCTTCGACGACCGCCCCCGAAGAATTGGCCTCGAGCACGGTCAGTTCGAGATTCGTTTCGTGAACGATGCCTTCCTCCTCGAGCGAGACTGTGTCTGACTGGCCACGAACGATCCCGTGAACGGTCACTGAGTCGAACGAATCTGCTGCGAGGGATTCCGACTGCAGTGCAACGGACGTCGCGTTCACGTACTGATCGACTGGGGTAACGTCGATCTCATCACCGAGGGATGGTCCCTCGTGTACGCTATCGAGAGCAGATATCACAAGAGAGACGCAGCAATCTGGGGCAAGAAGCCGAATAAGAGAAGAGAACTTCCAGCCCGAAGATACCACTCGCGGGCCCGCTGTTCAAGCTGGTGAACGTGGCGTTCGATATATCGATCGACGAGTGTTCGAGAGATTCGTCCGTCACGAGCGTGAATCGAATCCCCATCGGTGTGATATCGAACTTCGACAGCGTCGGGCTCGTCCTCCAGGCTTACGACGACGATCTCCTTTATTGGGCCATGTACCTCGACTCGCCCGTCGAGTGCCTCACACACAGCCTCAAATCCTGAATCATCCGAGGTCAGTTTCCCTTTGCTCAGGAGAATTACCCGGCCCTATTCGATTTGTTGGATTTCACCCTCAGGTGTTTTGTTTGCCCGAAATTGTTAATTCATAATATTTCTTCCCAACGACATCACGAGAGAACTTCTTTAAGGAATCAACAGGAAGTGACTCAAATTCACATACTGTTTCTACAAAATCAGATTCCATCTGGAAGGTATTTTCAGTCACGTACGAAATGTCTCCAACGTCACGGGCCACGACAGGCAACCCACATGCAAGCGCCTCGAGCACTGCCCGAGGAACTCCCTCTGTAAGCGAGGGATGGACAAGGAAATCTGCTCCCCTGTAGTACTTGGGTATTTCGCTAGGTTCAACCGATCCGATAATCGTAACGCGGCCCTCGAATTTTGATGGAAGATGGAGTGATTTATGTTGCTTTCCCACGAAAGCAAACTGAAGATCGGGGCGCCTCTCTAGTATTTTGGGGATATTTCGTTCTACTGTTTCTTTTCCTTTTCTCCGGGTAAGTGATACACTGGACAAACTCACCGCAGTCAAGCGGTCTACCAGATTGCCTGACGATGCCTCGCCGGAGAAGGTAATCCGCGTAATGGCAAACGCGCACCTGATTGAGAACGGTGATGCGGACGAGTTGAGCAAACTAAAGCAGGAGAAAGCGGAAGCAGAGGCAAAGCAGGATGCACTTCGGGAGTGGATCAATGGCAACAGTCGTGGTAAGTAATGGATGAATTTGCACTTTCTCAAACGGAAACTGAGCAATTGTCAAACACTACAATGTCCTTGCTCAAGAAGTATCGCACCACTCACCCAGAGCTTGGGAGAGACGATCCCCTTGATAAAGTGATTGCCGTCTCCCTCCGTGAGAATATGCAAGGCAAAACGGTTGAACAAAATTCGCAAGACGTGGCCGAGGCTCAAGCAAAGCTCAAGGCCAAGATTCTTAGCAATCAGCGGTAACCCTTTTCTTACAGTCGCAAATGATGTTCAGTTCGGCCTCTCTTCAAGTATTGTCACGCAGAATCTCACAGAAGCAAACCAGTTTATTGACGACATCGAGGCAGGTGTCGCTAAGGTTAACGAGAAGACAACTGGACTCGAGTTACATGTTCCATTCGGAGGCTACAAGAACTCTTCAACGAATACGTATCGGGAACAGGGTGACGCGGGGCTTAATTTCTTCACGACCACGAAAACAGTCCATCTAAACTACTAACGTCAACTCGAAGCCATAAGGGCATAGTACACCGTCTCGAGATAAGCTAATTGCAGGCAAAGCTGAACGATTTGAGCCACTCGTCAGCTGTTTCGGCTTCCTCAGAGTTTACCATCAAGACGGTCAAGGATGAACAAAATCCGCTCAACGACTTCGATGTCGGAGGAGTCCGCAGACTACTACAATTTGCCCACGTCCTCGTCTTCCGCTGACCGGGTGAACAATCATGAATTGGGTGGTCCATAGAACTCTTGCTGTTTTCTCTAGATTATGTCACGGTCAGCAAGCTCTGTGATCATCTCGTCGTCATACCCGAATTCAGTGAGGATTTCTTTGGATTTTTCATCGATGGTCATAGCTTCCTAATTGTTCCCACATTTCATTCTCTTATGTTCCAATAGATTTATTATGAATAGCGGATTCTAATAGAACGGAGCGGATTGTTGGACATAGAGACGTAACTGTTTCCCGCTCCCACTTCTCCCCTTCCAGTCGGAACATCTCCGGTGACGTGAACGTCACCTTGCTGCTATGCTTCCCCAGTGACGGTTTATCAACCAATAATCTGCTTCAAAAGAGCGTTCTTCATCCTGTTCGGGTTTGGATTGATCAATCTCACAGTTCGGTGCCTATTGATACGTGATCTCACTCAATCTCTGTTTGTTGATTGACGCTCTATGGGCTCAGTAAATTTCATAGAACAACGCTCCTACAGAAATCATTCTACGTTTATAGTAAATTGCTCTTCGATAGAGATAAGCGCTCTCAGTGACCGATTCTTCGAATCACTTGCAGAACTTCAACAGTAATTGATAATTCCTCGACCAATTTCCAGCTCCATCGGTGAGAAGTCATTTCTAAGTTACTAGGGCTCACCCATCGAAGCCCAGACATGGTCGCAACGATAGCGATCATCAACACGAGTTCGACCAGACTCACCATCCCATATTTTTTGTTCAAGGAGGCAAGCCGCTCGTGATTGGTCTAAAAAGTGATTGACATAGCGTTGTGTGAACGGCCTCGGGGTCAAGTAGTTCGCGAATCTCCGATTCTCGTCATCACGGAGATCTTCGATTTCCGTACGACCCCGAGACACTCGCCTTGTTTCCTCTGTCGAACTTCCGTATCTTTGAACGGCTATTAACTACGTGTCACGATTGGGGGGTTTCATCCACATTGAGACGGAACAAAAACATCGGTTGCCTGTGGAAATGGTTTGTAGCATAGGGAGATTAGCATTGAATGGCGGTCAAGATGCAGTAGCAATTCGTGTCATACAACTCGAGTATATCACTGTTGAAATTCTATTATCCAGATCTATCTGAGCGTGAAATACACACACTACAGATGCGAACCGAGTAGAGTCGTCGGCACCGTTCACTAGGCGCGATAGAATATCCCTGTAGATGGCGAGGAAATGCCACAAATACTTATCCTTTCGAGGGGCACCTATTCACACATGTCCTCCATCGACGAAACCGTATTTAGCGAGCCTTCTGGCGGTCTCTTTGCACTGGTTCAGCTCTGTGGAGCATTCCTTCTCTCGGGTATCTATGTATATTACGTGATTATGGGAAATTCGACAGTGGGCAGTTGGGTGCTATTTGCGATAGTTGGGACTGCCTTGTCCGGAATCGCTGAGTCCCTTCCGAAATCCCGAGGACGAGCGGCTGGTGTTCTGCGACTCACAGCAATTTTCGTACAGGTGGGGCTTCTCGTTGCCCTCTTCTTCGCCCCTGAACTTCTCATCGGGTGAGAGTAGCAGTCGGACTGAATTCGGGCACCGCAACTCTTCTCCGAACTTGTCCCTGGCTAACTTAACAACCGAACACGTAGCCGGAGTTGACGGATCCTCAATAATCCATTCGACACTTCGAATCTGGTGTTTTATCTCCGGCCATGCCTTTTTCCCCCTCTCCGTGAGACCATAGTATCGCCCGACAGTCCGCCCTTCAGGAACCCGCAGCTCAACCACGTCTTTCTCCCGGAGTTCCGCCAGCGCTCGGGAAATGTGTGATCGATGGACATTGACGCTATCTGCAATCTCTTTTGGCGTAGCTCGAACTGTTCCAGCAAGCTGCTCAAGTGCACGCGACCGATACTTAGAGCTTAAAATGTAGTACTCCACCTTCTCAGGACCGTCAGTATCGCTCATCTTAGAAAGTACGGACCAGAAGCCCGTTGAAAGTGGTGGGTCGTACCAATCTCGTACCAAAACCTTATCCTATCCTGATGAGACTTCACGGGCATATGAGCGTGATTCCCAGAGAAACCCCTATTCACGTCCTGCACGTTGACGACGATCCGATGTTCAGCGATCTTGTAGCAAAGTACCTTGAGAAACTAAGTGAGAAGATCACGGTCCATACTGAAACCGACCCGCAAAACGGAATCGAACAGCTTGATAACGAGCCGATTGATTGCCAATGACCTTGCGGAAGAAGATTGTTAAGTTAGTCAAATCAGTCAATATTGCTGAAACCAAATTAGGTGGTTCTGGTTTCGCTCTGCCTGTATATGTATATTGAGAGGAGGTTGTTTTTGTTAGCGGTGACGTTGCTTGTTCCTTTGGTCTTGATGGTGATGATGAGGGAGCTAGTTGGTTATTATGTATAGCACTGTGACATCCACGACACATTGTTTTTATATTGGTTAGCTTGTGTGTTCCTCCCTTACTCTTCGGGACAATATGATGAGCATGCAATTCTGCATTTCCAGAGGGTCCACCTTTAGCACCGCAATTTTGGCAAGTATAATTATCTCGTTTGTAGACCGTCTTCCGTCGGGTGTCCCAGTCCGACGGATATCCCCCTTGCATATATCAATAATCGAACTAGTGGTTCATATTCCTTCTAATGCGAGTTCGCTAACATCACTATCGCCAATGTCTAAATCGAGGGATTCGATTCCAAATTGCTCGTCGACTTCGACTATCTGAGCTGCGAAGTTGTCGTAAATAGATGGATTCTCAATTTGCGCAGCTACCGCTTCGTGTGCTAACTGAAGCCCTGTCTTTCGATGCTCACGCTCATACCCGTAGCGATACAGTAATGAGCGGAAATACGGCTTTGTTGGTCTATCGGGTACAGAGTCTCTGTACTCTTCATCAAGCTCTGAAAGGGTGTTAAAATCAGAGGGATTTGGGAGTATTGAACGCTTGACCATCAAGACGAACAGGCCAAATCTGATATCATCTGGGTCGGCATCCGTTTCAATAGAATCTGCACTTAGCAGGTCGTCTATAGTGTGCCAAAACGTATCGCTAGCGAATCTAGTGAGATAGTCCTCGTATTCGTATCCACCCTCTTGCAGCGTACCCTGTTCTATGTGCTCGTAAATATCTTCGAGAAATTCGATGATATCATCCGGATTGTCCCGAGCGACAACTCCAAAATCATCGAAATAATCGTCCTCCAGTTGTTGAATGGGCCTAAGCGACATATGTTCACTCCTGCTAACTCGACAAATTCACCGGAAATCGGCCGCCTGCTGCCAATTCTCTCCTCGAGACGACCTGATCTTATATTCTTAGTTACACATTTAACATAAAACATCTATGGGTATATAAGATAAATTTATTACCAATGGAAACTACTATTGGAATGCAATGTCCACAACAGAAGCCACGAAAGACTTCCTCGCATCGCACCCACGACTACTCGGCGCGCTGTTCACGCTCGTGCTGCTGCTCGGGCAGGCAGGAATAGTAGCTGGGGGGACACACACTCAGGTAGGTCCGTAGGTTTTGGATAGGAGAAGACCGGTTACCTAATTCTTCATTACAAACTAACTAGTTGAAATTGATTGGGTACTTGATACTTAATCTACATATACCTCAATTTATTGGCAATGGGCCAATGCCATCGTTCCATTCCAACTTACCATCGATTAAAACGGGCAACTCGGTCCACTAGATAATGACTTTGATGGGCACTGTCTAGTTGAGTCAGTTTGAGAAGTGAGCAGGTCGTTGAGTTTCTTGTCCAAAGATGCTCGCAGACCTGCTCAGTGAGAGCTATGCGGCGGATTTAGAAGAATCTTGGGAGAACGAGCGGACGGCGACGCCCATCAGGGCGTTCGCCGTCCGCCTCCACGAAACAGGTTGTTCTCTTCGAGAGACAACAACGATTTTAGCTGAATTAGGCGTTGAACGCTCACATGGAGCGGTCTGGAATTGGGTACATCGGCTGGCTGACAGCGGGTGCGACCCGCCGACGGCGAAGCCGTCAAGGGTCGCAGTTGACGAGACTGCTGTCAAAATCAACGGCGAGTGGTCTTGGTTGTACGCTGCAATAGACACCGAGACGAAGCTGATTCTCGATGTCGCGTTGTTTGGTCGGCATGGCACCGATCCGGCAGCTGCGTTTCTGCATCGACTCGACGAGAAATACGATCTCTCCGACACCGTATTTCTCGTCGACCAGTTCGGCTATCGGACTGCCCTTGCTCGATTAGGATTGAGCGGTCGGGTCAACTACACCGAGCGAAACCTCATCGAAAAGTGGTTTCACACCCTCAAAATGCGGATCGACCGCTTCCATAATTCGTGGGTGGGCAGTCGGGCGAGCGTCCGCGAGTGGCTTGAACAGCTTATGCATTACTACAACCATCAAAGACCGCACCAAGCTCTGGACGGAAAGACGCCGATCGAGGAGGTGCAGAACTAGACAGTTCCCTTTGATGTATACTGTCTACAATATTAAGCGTGTTATGAGTTAGCCAAATCCAATCCTCTATCGTGGTTTCTTACAGCAATTGAAGTGTAATCACTTAAAACGCAAATATCGGCGCAATCTGTACGCGCCGGTTTGCGTAATGTTCGGCAGTTCATGGTCACATTTGGGAGGATGACCAGACTGCTGGTGTTGGCGATTGCCAACAAGACACTATTGTGTACAATCCACATTAAGTGTTTCTTCTTCCGTTGACAGAATTGTGCATAGATATTCGAATCTGTTCGAAGTTAATTGTTTAGAGGGCGCTTATAGGATGAAAGTCTGGCAAGTCCCCACGTATGGATGAAGAAGGGAGGTGTCAAAGGCTGACACTACTGGATCAGTTAGAATAATTTGTCTTATCAGAGTGGGATTGTGGGTTATGAGACTGACGCCAGTGGGTTCAAAGCGTTGATGAAGTTAGTGAAGGCGGTTGAATCTCAACCCGTGTTCTTGGCCTACGTGTTCGGAGCAATGGGACATGGGAAAACAGACTTCTCAGCCCTCATGTTGGAAGTATTCTACTTCATCTACCGTGACCAAGAGGTCATCACAGCGGCTAATATGAAGTCTGACGACATTGATATGGAGATTACCCGCTACTCTCGGTTGGTCAATATCCTTGAAGAACGACGAGAGAAGATGCAGGCTGGAGAAGACCTCCCGCCGTTTGTGATGATAATCGACGAGGCGGCACAGATTTTCACTGGAGTTGGAGCTGACCAACATCGTGCGAAACAGTTAGCGAAGGTCTTGAAATTGGCCCGGAAATCCAACGCACATATGTTCTTGATAGGTCAGGAGCTTTGAGGCGATCTATGTGGTTCCAAATCGTGCATTGATCTCTGAGGTTAGCAGAAAGTTATCAAATAGACACGAGGATGTTGAAGTCCGGACTGGTGCGTATTTCGATGATCCAGGTCTTGATAGTCCCGATGAGACCGAGCCTGATTCATTCTTAGTGGTTACGCCTGAACGATGCTCACGGCTCATCGATCCAGAGACTCGATATCAGATTGATCCAAGTCTGGTATTCCTTGACGAAGTGCAGAACGTAGAAGACGATCAGCGAGGGGTTCTGTTTGAGAGTATCATTGAGTCTTTGACTGAGTTTTACCCAGAGGCCCAGATCGTGGCTGCGGGACCCTACTTAGATAACCCAGCAAGTACGCTTCAATCGCTTACTGGTAGAGAGGTTGGAGAAGTCACGACAGCATTCACACCAATTCTCCAGCTCAAGACTACAATCCGGTTTATAAGTCAAAAAACATCGAGAGAATTCTTCGTGCGGCGGTACAGTCTTATCATTAGTAAAAGCGTTGACGAACTGCAGGCAAGCAATTCTCCCGACGCACTTGAGACAGCTTGGTCGTTTTGGAGAGTAACATTTGATCGCGTGCAAGAGTCACTCAAAACAGCGATCGAAGCCACCGACGGGGAAACGTACTCGGAGATCATCTCGAAGCTGACTGACATCCATCACTATGATATCATCTCACCACGTCGCCAAGGGGGTGTTGATGGATCAGATAGTGAGGGGGAATTCTTAGAACGGAAAGCCGAACTCGGAAGAACCATTGAATCCGAAGTCTCCGTGCTGACATTCGTGCTGACTGGCTGGGCGTTCCGTCGATACTGTGAGGGCACGCTCTCGGAAGAACAGTATCAGGACATCGCGACCACGACTGAGTCCCAGCGGAACTCGATAGCAGCCGTCGCGGACGTTTACTATGATACGATCCGTAGTGATGGCCGGTTGGGCTACTGGGTGAACTGGAACCTGAACGAGGCCATGGCTGAGACCATGGGGGTTGCAACCAGTGCACCCGCAGCATTGTCGTGGCTACTGTCGTTTTACTGTGCAGAACTGCTCCGCCTCGGATCCCAGTCCTTCGAGGGCGGTGAGCTTGCGCTCGGTGAACTACCCATACCGGTCTCGAAGGCAGTGGTCTCCGAATCGGACCGGATCCGTGAGGAACTGGAGTCGCTTCAGGAAGAATCGATTGCGGGGGCCCTCACCGATGCTGGAACGAATGTTGACGGGTTGATCGATGCGATAGTGCAGCTGCATGAAGAGGCCGAGGAGACGTATCAGGACCAACTACGTGAAGATATTCATGAAGCGGAACTCGACAATGAGGAGGTGAATGCGTTCAAGCAGTCTGTCCAGTCGAACTTCGTCGATAGTTGTACCGTGCGGACTGTGCTGCGTGATATCGGGATCATCGCAGATGGTTCGTCCGAGGAGGCGGTGGAGGCTGAGTCACGAGAACTTGGAACACTTCGCGTTCCCCGTCGTGCGCTTGTTTCTGTCGACGATATCCCGCTTCATCTGTCGATGCAACGGTATGTGAATCCGATAGAGGACAGTTACCGGGATGTACTCTTTGAGAATCTCGATGTTGGACGAGAGAGCGTCACCTCTCAGGAGGAAATGCTTGAACGTATCCGGGAATACGTCGATTCACGTGATGTTGCGGCGATACTGACGACACTCGGGTCTAGAGGGGAATCCGGCGACGAATGCTTCCAGTGTCCTGTGTCTGGATCCGATCCAATCCAGTGTCCAACTTGCGGATGGACGGGCGCACAGTCTGAAATTGAGAATACAGATAATGGATCCGTTTGCCCCGTTTGTGGCGAGTCTGTGGTGATCGAATAATTTCGAGAACGTCTTCGATAGACACTCAGCGGCTCCTATTCAGTACCGCCAGAAGAGTGATTGATCGCCATCACTGATCCCCGTCGGTAGCGACTGATTGAGTAGCAATTAGATTTGTGGGGGGATCGTCTTTTGTCGACTCGAGACAGGACCAGTTTTCTTGCCTCTCAGCACTTCAGCGCTGCATTAGCCATCATTTCTGTTGGAAAAGACTTCTCTAGAGGTCCTAAATTACCGAAGTAATAAGATAAGTTTAAGATAAGAGTGGGGTCGGAGGGCCCGCAGTCCTGCATTTATCGATAACACCCTTCCTAAATGTAACTCATGAACAATTGAATATCGAAAACTGATGTTTACTAGGGAGCCGCAGTTCAAAGCCATTCAGGATCAAATGGAGTGTTAAGACGAAAGTGACATAAAGTCCGATAGCAAGATAGAGAAAAATTTCCCCGCTCGTCAGAGCCGTGCTGATAACTGCCAGAGATAGCAGTATGAGAACTGAGATTCCGCCATAAAGGTTCTTCTCTGCCATACGTGAAGTGCTAACCCCTATCCCCTTATAGTATCTTGATTGAGACGCTCATCCCGTAATAGACCATGGATCTATATTAGTAGCTGTAACAATGTCACTATTAGTCCAATCTAAGCACAATGCCACCTCACAAAGCCTCAGTCAGTGTTATTGTTCCTACTTATAATCGACCAACCAAACTTAAATCCGCACTCAATAGCATAACGAATCAAACATTCAGTGATTTTGAAATTCTTGTTATCGATGATGCCTCACGAGTCCAAGCACTGACTCGAAATCGACTTGACCAGTATGATTCTCCAAGTCTTGCGTGAATCCCATTAGACTCGAGTCATTGTCGATCGCTGTAACCCCATCAACTCCCGTGAGAGTGGACTCGAGTTGAATAGCGTCTTCCGAGAAGTTATTACTGTCTGGTTCTTCTGTAACCTTGATTATTGTTTCTTGATCAAGGAAGGTGTCTTCATGATATAGTGCGATCCCATGTTCAACGCTCCCATCTGTATCGATGTTGTCGGCCTCAAAGGCAAGCGTTTCTCCTGGTTCTGCTGACGATGGATCCTCTACGTTTGAGGATTCATCATGTACCATGAAGCCATTGACACCGAGAATCGTTGTTTCACCGGTTACCTCGAGATTGCTATCGTCGTCAACGGTGAATCCGTTACCGTCTTCGTCGGTTGTTGCCACAAACGCGACGTATTGACCTGCCTCATTTGCATCATACGCCCCGGAGAATTCTCCGCTACTATTGAGCTCTATTGACTCAACTTCAAACTCAACATTGTTATTTAATTCAGCTATGCTATCTCGATCGAATGATGTGAGGAGTTCGCGATCGTCTATCGTTAATTGAATGTAATCAGTTGGTCACTGGGAGGTATTTCACTCGAGGTCATACTCGCATTCCAATCTTAAATTGTAGCTTCTGACCACCTATCATCTGTAACAGCTCTCTGTAACAGACATCTATAGTTACGTTTCAGCGAGGAGTTGGAAACGCTTGCAAGCGAACGTGCGGACCTTCATCTGTACATGCCAAGGGAACTCGAAGCTACCTCTATGGCGATTTGAGACTGTGTTCCTGTTTGCGTCAATACCTCAAGTCAAGCTATTAGACGTAATTGAGAACACGTCATCAAAGCATCCTTCCCATAATCAAGCTCATGATGGTACAGATTTATGAAAATTGAGCTGGCGATTCCTGTGGCTGCAATTCCGCTGAGAACGCGGCGTCGGTCGAGCGTCGGTTCACGTGAATTAGTTTGTGAGGTCATCTGTTATTTCTCCAATTCAGTTTTAACTTCTATACCCTATCTGAATTTCATCGTGCAGTTGGCCAATTCATCCAGCATAATTACGCCATTCATATAGGGTATAATCGTTCATGTTATACTACAACACACGTACCTCTGTGCGGGTATAAATAAGTTCTCATTACCGATCGCTTCGGCGACTCTATTGTGTAGATCTTCGCATTCGAGACCGATAGTTACTGAGTCTGTCCACGGTCTCTATGAGAAACCCGAGAGAACTTTCTTGAAGTTTTCTGTGTATTAGTGCCCATATTAGCCCATACACAGCCATAACCGGATTCGAACGGACAATCTCGTTCATCGACACCATCCCTCACGCGCGGTTCGGTCCGATACCGATACAACGCTTTTTGATAGCCTCTTCCACGAATGCAGGGGAAAATAGCAATCGTGTCGGAAAGTGGCTTTGAACCTCGAGGAGACGGTCGTGCTCGCTTCGCTCGGAACTGCGACTCCGCTGGTTCAAACTACTCGTGCTATGGATACCGCTCGCGGGTTTGCTCGTCGCAAAACATAGCGGGAGGTAGATTTGAACGAGAGAAGACCGGAGTGAAACGACGGTCTTCGCGTTGTTCAAATCTACTCTATACGATTCTCGAGGGTCACAATACTCGTCACTTCGCTTCTCGTTGTTGTTCGCCTCGAAAAATAGCGGGAGGTAGATTTGAACTACCGGTCTGCGGGTTATGAGCCCGCCGGAATCTCCTGGCTATCCCATCCCGCTATCACATCATATCGGGTTTGAAAGAAGCTCTGGAACCGGGATAGCTTATCTTCAAAATGTAGCTGTCTCACTAACTCAAGCTGGAACTCAAACTGGACATTGAAGGGTGAGATCGTAGTTGAATCCGATCGCCCTTCCTCAGTATTTCAACGACTAAACGACCAGCTATCAGATCCCAGCCACCCTCTGCTTCGAAATCATCCCTCCCGACCAATACGGATTGAGCATACCTTGCACCGTGCCTCGACAAGCCCTTCGGGTACAACTCCCGAAGAACATCTTCATGCCCCTCTGGACCCTTCGTAATAAGATCATCAGATAACTGTGTGGGCCATTCTAAATCCATGATTGATCCGACTTCTAATCCGCCACTTCGGTCGACGTGATAGAATTATTCAGCCATACTGGCGTCCAACACAACTCACCAGTAAAGAGATGATGGAAATAGAGCAAATGCAGAAAGGTGTAGGTCATAGAAGGTCTTTAGTCAGGAATAAGTATGGACCTATATTTGGCATATCTGGTGGTATATTCGCATTTGCAACATCTATTGGGTACGAAACTGGAAATATTCTCGGCACAATATTAGCTCTTCAAGCAATCTTTGGGTTCGGAAGCATACCGGTCTGGGGAACAATCGTCGTTGCATTAGCCATCCTCCTTCTCGTGCTTCCTGAGCTTTATGATAGACTTGAGAGTTTAATACTTATTCTTATTGCTGTAATGCTAATTGGTTTTGCGGGCACCCTTGCTATTGTCGGCTTCTCCCCTGCAAAGACAACAACTGGATTGACACCAAGTTTTCCCAGTCTTGAGAGTTTATTTCTAGCGGTTGCGATGATGTCAATATATTTCAGTCTCTATGGGGGGCTATACCAGAACTACCTTGTCAGAGAAAAAGACTATTAATTTCCTTTCGGGTTGTCTGTACCCAATACCGTTATTGATTGATAAACTGGCTCGTAACACTCTCATTATGCGACCATATATAAGATAAGTTATAATTTAAAAATGGACTATATAGATATCAATTCTAGCTACAATCTATATTTGTAATAATATAAAAATTTAATAATTAGAACATGTGACTGTTGGCTATGCCAATAGGAAATAGCAGTCGTCGTAACGCACTGAAACTGTTCGGAACTGTTGCGATGGGAGGTATCCTGTCTCTCGGAGCAACACCAGTCCAGGGAACAAAGGCTGTGAGTCGCCCTGTTCGGGCCAGAGGGGTGCGTACCATTCGTCGGATTCCCCAAGCGGATGGATATACTCGAGAAGTCAAATTCAAGGTTGAAGAAACTGATCCAATATCAGTTGATTCGAAAGATGAATCAATTATGATGAGTGTCGAATCCGGTAGTTATAACATTGCCCGAAGATGCCGAAAACTCTCTGAAAAAGGGCTTCTCAAACATCTCGGGAATGGGGTTTACATTATCACTGACCAAGGAGAGGCCTACCTCGCCGGCGATCTCGATACAGAAACCTGGACCGCTGTCTGTCGGAACAATAATAAAGATAGCTCAGCTACAGGTAATGTATCTAACTCGACTTAGGTGACATGTCGTGAACCAACGTCGGTCAGCCGCTTGGATGGAGCAACTCGACGATCGTATCCTCGAGCATCTGAGAGAGGAATCGTGGTCGTCTGTATCTGTAATGAGTTCAAGGGCAGTATTTCGTGCCTCAAAAGCTCGTATTCGCGAGAGGTGTGATATTCTTGCATCTGCTGGACTTATTTCACCAATTCACCACGATATGTATGAGATTACGAAGTGGGGTATGCTATACCTTGATGGGGAAATTGATGCCGAGAATCAATTGCAATAATTAGATTGTATACACTGCGGGGGTACCGAACTATATTGAAATGGATAAATAGAGGCAATTAGTTAGGATACGATAATATTCTACACGCTCGTGGCTGTATTGGAGAGTAGTTGGACGTGTGTTTACATCGAAGCGGCGATCGAACGAGAAAAGAGACGCCGCAAAGGCATAGACGATTGATTATCACTGACCGTTGACTACAATTCTGGCGGCCCAACGGCTCCTTTCACGATTTCCTTGGGTGGGAGCAAACACGGATCCTGCGGCCGTAGCGAACGTGACCTATTCTCTAATCACTCGAGTATCCGCTCGAGAGTTGTCGAACTACCGAAGTTGTGTTTCTACAGTTCGAGTTCGAGGAGGGACGAACGGATATCGGATGTTCAACCGTCAAATTTCTTTCCGTGAACGATTGAATATGCTCATGCTCACGCCTCGTGTACATCTTAGCAGCAGAGGCAACAGAATCAGGGAACTTTCGATCAATGTTTCCCTTGAGTCTTCGTCGACCCGTTTGTAGTCCGCTATTGGATCGTATCGCTTGCTTCCAGAGCACGGAGATATGACAAGGACGTTCATTACCATCGTCGCTATTACTGCAAGCAAGAGAGCCTTAGCATGAAACTCTTTGTATAGTCACCTAAGAAAACTATACCTATGAGACGAGGAGAAGACCTTGATCGATTCTATCAGCTAATAGGCGATCTCGAGGATCAAGTTGGAGGAAAACAGAAGCTCGAGGATTGCACTGGGCACATGGACTGGCCTGACCGTGGTGTCTACTTTTTCTTTGCTTCTGACGAAACTAGAGACTCGAGTGAGCAACTTCGAGTAACTCGTATTGGACCCACGCTGTTTCGGAGGAAAGCAGCACGTCACTCTGGAACCGTCTTCGAACTCATCGACTGGGTGGTCAGTCCCTCGATCAGCTTCAGTGAGCGGTCCTTATCGATTTCCTCCTGGGATTCGCGGACGTGTTCTTCGCGAACTTTCTCATCACCACGTTCATCCGCGAGGTCACCGGCACCGCGGAATAGGTCGATTGCCTTTCGTGCGTCTCCATGGCTTTGGGCTGCGAATGCCGACACGAGCGGTAGTACGTCGTCAGTTAAGGTATCGGACCGGAAGGCGTCACGACGGTTCTCGAGTATCTGGCGGAGCTGGTTAGCGTCGTAATCAGGGAAATAGATATCCCGTGGATTAAACGAACTCTCGGCACGACCGTCGATGTCCTCCATGAATTTTGGGTCGTTTGTCAGTGCTGCAACTGAGACTTGTCCCTCGATTTCGTTTGTATTACTCGCTCGCGATAACTGATAGAGGAGTTTTGAGTACGCGGGTTCGGTTACGCTCTGAGTGATTGAACGCTCGCCATTCTGGCCCTCGATCAATTGTCTCTTCCTCGAGGATCAATCCACAGTCCTCGCAACTTACTTCGCTCTCGTCAGAACTTCGAACAAGCGAACTTGATTCCGCACTCGGGGTTACGAACTCCATTCAGGCCGCTGCGTCCGGGTTTTCTTCTTCACTTGTTTTCTTCCTACTCTTGCTCTTTTTGCTGGGGAACACAATTTCTGAAGTTAATCTAGACGCTCGACTCGCAGACCATCTCCTTGGATCGGAAGACTCGCCTACACGTGCACTTCGTTCGTTAACAACGACACTTCTCCCTCTGGCTGTCTTTATGCCTTCTGCTGCAGCCCGGACCGTAGCTCTGATCCCTGTCGTGCGTCGTCTCCGAACTTCATTTGATCTATCCTTCAATTCTGACTTTTCACAAACAGCCTTTTTGATTCTTGGTCAAGTTAACCCGCTTGCATCCGTCGGTCTCATGACCGGCGGTGGAATGGCTGTTGTCACTGCTGAACTTATTCATTCGCTTGTTGGTCCCGTAACTTGGGTTCAATGGGCACTGTACATGGCACCCCCCGCAACTGCTCTATACCTACTCGGTGCTATTTCCATTTTCGCGCTCTATCCACTTGATTACGCAGATATTCCAGAACCGAAGGACAGAAATACCACTACTGGTTTCAACCGTGAACAACGAATTGTTGCCGCTGTGATGTCCGGGACAGTTCTCGCTTGGATCATCGGATCTTTTTTTACACAATAGACGGAGATTCCGAGTCTGCCTTTCTCCCATTCTGCGCATTTGAAGATGTGCTTGAGGAAAGTCTCCCGATCAATTTGTGTGTGCGCCTTCCACGGATCTTTGGGAGAGTCTGTGTTGCTCATTCTGACAGCTCGATTGTTTGTGAGGTGAACATATCACGGTATAATACTTTCGTATAGTTGGGAGGTAGATTGAGGGCCTGTGTTAGCTAAGGGTGCAAACCGACCAGTGATTTCGGGAGAGAGATGTGGAGGGTCGCATGAAGAAGCTCAATCAAAGGAAGTACTACGTAAACAGTAGTAAGGCACTTGAGCGAAATTCCAAGAAGTAGTTAATGATTTGTCTATGGATGATGCACTGTTAGACATTTTCATGTAATAAACATAATTATAACCGAGATCTCTGCTTCTGAGAATATCTGGCCGAAATTCTGTCACGCTCTTGACCGCGAGGACCTAACTAACGATGAGCGTTTCGAAGTCAATGCTGATCGTGTCGAGAATCGCGTGGAGCTTGATCAAATTCTAGACGAGGAGTTCGCACAGTATTCAACCGCCGAGGCTGTCGCACGGATGGAGGACGCCGGCGTCCCGGCCAGTCGCGTCCGCGACATGGAAGACGTATTCGAAAATCCACAAGTTCAGGCACGGAATATGCATCAGACCGTCGACCTCCCCACTATCGGATCCATGGAAATGGCAGGGAGTCCAATGCACTTCTCACGGACGCCGACCGTAATTGAGCGACACCCGCCGCTACTTGGCGAGCACACCAAAGAAATCCTCACTGAATTCGGGTATGACGACGAGATGATCACAGAGCTTGCTGACCGTGACATAATCTAGAGAAAACAGCAAGAGTTCTATGGACCACCCAATTCATGATTGTTCCAAATAGCGAAGAAGAAGTCCGAGAATCACTTTCCATTGTCTCCGAGACTCTGCGAGAGCTCGGCATCGAAGTCACTGAGACACCTACCATCGAAATTCAAAACATCGTCGCAAGCGTCGACTTCGGCACCCGGTTTAATCTTAACGCGACCGCCATCGGGCTTGGTCTCGAAGACGTCGAGTATGAGCCAGAGCAGTTTCCGGGATTAGTGTACCGTCTTGAGGACCCATCGGCGGTCGCACTCCTGTTTGGCAGTGGAAGAGCCGTTATCACTGGTGCAAAGACCACCGATGCAGTAGCCCACACAACGAACGCCGTTGAAACAAGACTCACAGACCTAGGCTTATTCCAGTAACTACGATCCCGACATTCACTTGCACTTGCTCTCGAGGGAATCGTCTACTCGTATGATCTGAGACGCTACTCGCATCTATGAGTGGGGTTGTTTGTGGACTTCCAGTCTGCTGATCCAGATGGGATCGGATAGGTGCGTCCCGTTCTTGGTTACCGTTCCAGATGTAGGGTGCGTTGACTATTGCCACATCCTCGAGGGACGTTTGTCTTCAGGTACAGTTAGGCAGTATGCATATGCACTGCTCAGTTATCGTTCAGTTCAACAAACGAGCCGTTCCCACAGCAACAAACTGATCTATTTCCTGCTCGAGTTAGCTTTCCACCAGGGAGTCGGAGCGCTGGATAGATCGCCCCACACTGTGCACATTGAATGGCGAAACTGGATTGACACCAAGTTTTCCCAGTCTTGAGAGTTTATTTCTAGCGGTTGCGATGATGTCAATATATTTCAGTCTCTATGGGGGGCTATACCAGAACTACCTTGTCAGAGAAAAAGACTATTCCAGAAGAGACCTCGGGGATGCAATATTTGATATCGTATCTGCAATGGTGGTTACTGGATTGCTTTACGCTATTATCTATATTACCTCTGCAGCTGTGCTAAATACAGCAGGAATTATCCCAAGCACCATGGCCGATATGGCTAGACAACTTGAACCACTAGCTGGGCAACATGCATCAATGTTATTTGGTATTGGTCTGCTCGCAGCAGGTATCTCTTCTGTCATTGTAAATGCTTTAGCTGGAGCTACACTGTTCGTTGATGGTGTTGGCCTCCCATCGGGTATGGAGACTGATGATACTACTGCATTTGGCCTGAGCCCAGTAAAGATCACAGCGATAGGCCTCCTAATCATCGGATGGCTGACTGCAGTCGTTCCTGTTGTTTTAGGAGCTAGTGCAATAGATACGATTATAATTGCTGCAACCTTCGCCATCATTGGACTGCCATATTTTGGGTATATGATTATTCGAATTGCGAATGATGAATCTATCATGGAAGAATATTCTAATACTATGACCCGAAATATACTCGCCATACTCGGATATTTGGTAACTGTGGGGATTGCCCTCAACTATCTATACCAGAATTTTATATAATAATTCGATCTGAAACTGGGCTATCCTCCGAAACTGTGCAACTTCCAGTAGGGGAATTCTATATCGCGAGCTACGGTTTATAAAAGTCTATTTTTGGAGTAGAACGTCTCTACCTTCAGACATCTTGTAGTAGCGAGTTTTTGAGACTCACTTCGTTAAACACCAGTTTAACCAAGTGAATTTATGTGAGTCGACACTGTACCCCACAAGTGAATGTCTGAATCCACTGATCGCCGGGCTGCTCGCGGGGGGAAGACCGTCGAGGAGGCGGTTTCGCGCTATCTCGGCTCGCTCGACTCGGGCGGTTCCCGGTCAACGATGCGGTCGCCGCTGAACGAGTTCGCTACGTTCTGTGATGAAGAGGGGATAGAGCGAGTCGACGCACTCGAGACGAACACGCTCCGCGAGTACGGGATGTACCTTCGCGAACGTGCCATTGACCAAGAGCTGGCAGCGTCGACGGCGAATACATATTTCAACTACGTGCGCGCGTTTCTTTCCTTTTGCGTCCGCGACGAGCTGTTAGACACGAACCCAGCGAATACCCAGCGTGCAGAAGAGTTTCTTCCCGAGGACAAAGGCGATCGTAACCGCCAGTTTTGGGATCCAGAAGACCGCCAGCAGCTCCGTCCGTGTATGGTACAATGTTTTGTTTTCTCTTTTTATCCAACCATTGTACAAATGAGTCAACCGTGTTATCCGGTTGGGTAATTAAGTCGTTGCTCGAGTTGTCTGGCCAAAGCTCACCAAACAGATTGCCTTGTCGTGGTATCTCAACCGTCTCTGGCAAGTCGTTAATCAACTCACGTCCCTCTCTGTCAAGATTACCCGCACTTGTCACATATCCCTCTGCCTTGGCTTGCTCAACCACCTCACTTCGGGGTATTGTATCGCCAGCCACTTTCCCTAAATATTTGCCACTTTCCACAGTGAGCCTATCAACTGCCTCGCTCATGTATTCATCAATAATAGTGCCCCGCCAACAAATATAATTATTAAAGTTACCATCAACATCATACCAAAACCACCATTACTACAAGCGCAAAGTATATAATTGTAAAAGCAATGCTACCGGCAATATTAAACTCTCTATTGTTGTCGTCTTGCATTTTAATCCATAGGTATACGGATGGATGCAAGTAGCAAACTACCCAAAGATTTAAGTAGTTGCGTCCCCAATAATAAGTTAGGTTGAGTGTGTTCTGCGTATCTTCTTCCGTCTCTGTTTCTGGTTCTGCGAGAGGGATTCCCCCGAGGTTAGCGAGAGTTCGACGGAGATCATCCGCTGTGAAATCTGCGATCTCTTCCATCTCCCAGTGGAATAACCGATCGCCACTGCCTCTGAAGAGTTCCTCTCGAATCCGATCAAACTGCCCGAAGTAGTACTCCTCGAGTAGCGGCAGGATCTCGTACCTCCAGGCGTCTAGAACCTCTGAGACGTTCTCAGGACCCATTAGGTATGAGTGACCAATCTGCTTTCCTTTCCCGAGATCCGGCGTATCTACGATCTGGTCATTGAGTTCACGAAGAGCCAAGATCGAAAGGGCAACCAAACTTCGGTAAGGATTCGAATCAGTTTGAGCCGTCTCCCGAACGTCCTCTAAGTCTTCGAAGTCATCGTAGTAGTCGATGAGAGCGGTGTAGTTTGGTGGGAACGAAATGAACCGGAATCGTCGTCGGAGAGCTGCGTCTACGAGTGCAATCGATCGGTCTGCCGTGTTCATCGTTCCAATAACGTAGAGGTTCGGAGGAACGGCGAACGATTCTCCAGAGTGAGCTAACGTAATTTCGACTTCGTCTTCCTCCCCAAGCCGTTTATCCGCCTCGAGTAGCGTAATCGTCTCTCCGAAGATAGAGTATTTTACAATAGTATGGTTGTAATTCGATGCCGGTGCATCGTTTATTACAGGATTGTTCCTGAAGAATACGCCCCGGCACAGTACCCAGCCCAGTTTCTAAGTATCTTAGACGGAGATTTACACGAAATCACCAACCGGATGGACTGTCTCCGGAGCCTCCAGCGTTCGAGATCAATCGGTCGGCGTAACTCTCCCACTAGACGGCGAAACACAGGCGTTCTATACAGAGGTTCCAAAGATATATGGGATCGAAACACGCAGATTTACGTGATGACGATTGACACGGTGAGACGAGTCGCGGTTCTCGGCGCGGGAAGCATGGGACACGGCATCGCGGAGGTCGCCGCGATCGGCGGCTACGAAGTTACGATGCGCGATATCGAAACAGATCTCGTACAGGACGGCTACGAGAACATCGAGTGGAGCGTCGAAAAGCTCGCGGAGAAGGGCAATTCGTTCTTCGATATCATAAGCGATACCCTCTGTTCGGATTTCTTTGAGTTCATCTTCTAAGTGATTGCGATCGGTGATTGTGTTCTCAGTCTTTTTCGGTAGTCCATGGCGCTCAATTATCTCTGTTAGTCGTTCTTCTGGGAGATATGCGAGCACCGTTTTGCCTAATGCAGTTGTGTGAAGATGGACGGACTGTCCCATGTAGGAATCAATGTTCACGGCGTTACTTCCTTGTTCGCGCAAGAGGAAAATACCACGACCGTTCTCTTCAACAAGTAGATTGACAAGTTCTCCTGTCTCCTCTGCGACTTTTTCGATTTCGGGTTGTGCAACATCGAACAGAATCTGTTTCTGTCGGGCGAACGCACCCAGATCGAGCAGTTGTAGGCCGAGTTCGTACGTCTGTCCGTTTTTCACGACATATCCCTCGTACTCAAGCGTCTGGAGGTGATTGTATGCACTGCTCTTTGGAAGATTAAGGTAGTTGGCTATCTCCGTCGTCGTAGACCCATCAAGCGATTTCAGTGCCTCGAGAATTCTAAACGTGGTACGAACAGTCTTAACATGCGTCCTATTCTCATTGTCTGAGGATTCCATATCATGGTTTAGAATTCGTAAACAAATAACTGTTATTCGTCTCTTGCGAACAGGTAGCCAGAAAATTAAACACTGGACGTAGAACTTATTAATTTCAACTGAACCAACTAGATCGTCCCGAGGCGAGCCGAGGGCTTCGTCGAAATGTTCGACACGACGGTGAAGCGAACAACACGAAACATCAAGTTCACCGTCTAACTGGCGGATAATCATCGTGAACCGGAGTAACGAGTAGAACGTGAACAACAGCTTATAGAAGCCAATCCTCGCGTGTGCGAAGACCATCTTCGTATCGTCGTTGAACGAGCGTCCACGATTTTTACAGCGATGTCGTTGATACACTCGAGGTCCTTCATGCTTGATCACTGATTCAGATCGGCAGCGCGATCACTCGAGGCTCTCACGGCACTCGCATTCTGGCAGAAGACTTCAATTGGGAACATATAGACTGATGCGTCAACAGCACCCATGTCTGCTACGCTTTCACAGCGCCACCTCTGTTCGACCCCCGCCGTACTTCCGGAGAGCGTTCATCATTAAGCGGTAGTAGATAGCGCGCGATATTAATTCAGTATACTTTTCATCGAATACTATCTGCACCAGTATATTACGTCCCTCTGGGAAATGCATCCATGTTTATTCCTGAACTATAACATATGTTAATTATGTGCGGCATCGTGAATCGTCAAAATCCGCCGATTTTGGGCTCAAACCACCGCTAATCCGAAGAAGCGTATCCATTTATTGATCATAACTATATTCGCGATGGTGTTGGATAATTATGTATTAATGAAGATAATATTCATGGTCTTTAGTAACACTAACTATATGCGAGTCGTATAAATAAGTAGATGATGGAAAAAAAGTGTTATGGGGCTCGCCAATCTGCTCAGAGGAAACAGGTTAAGGTAGATGGCGAGAAAAGTAGTTGTACGCCGCAATCGACACAGAATCGAAGCTATTCCTTGAAACCGACGTGTACAGGCGCCACAGAGTCAGTCCTGCGGCGCCGATTCTCCATTAAGTCACCGAGAAACACGAAATGGACGAGACAGTGTTTCTCGTCGATACTGGCGGCTACCTGACTGCCCTCACTCGCCACGAATGGCGTGATCACCTCAACTACAGCGACCGAAACAACGTCGAAAAGTGGTTTTAGACCGTCTCACTGCGAATAGATATCTATATAGTGATTTTACATTATGTAATTCAAATTTAGTTAATTATAATACCATCCAAAGGCAATAACTATATGCAATGTCGAAACATAATACCCGTCGAAGTGTGCTAAAAATCGTTGGAACAAAGATAAGCTGACCAAGCGAGAGCAAGCTGAAATAGAAGTTGTAGAAACTGTTGGACCTTACATGGCATCTGAGATTCTAGAGGAGATCGGAGAGCTCGCGGAGATAATGGCGGCAGAAGCGGAACACACAATGACAATAGATAGGCTGTCGGAAAATTTTGGAACTAAACCGGATCATCAACCGTATCAATAATCTCGACAGGTGGATCCATCACCACCTCCCACGTCGATCCATCAGAACCAGCGTTTCCAGCCCAGTAATCTCGGCCCTTAGAAATGATGTTACCAAACCAGCTCCCCCCTACCAAATCCATATCTCTTACTTCAAAATCCTCGCACTCCACCTCAACGATATCCACATCCCCACCCCTATGGGCCTGACCAAATTCAATAGCATCATCAAGCTCCTGAAACGCAAAGAAGCTCTGGAACCGGGATAGCTTATCTTCAAAATGTAGCTGTCTCACTAACTCAAGCTGGAACTCAAACTGGACATTGAAGGGTGAGATCGTAGTTGAATCCGATCGCCCTTCCTCAGGAAGCGCTTCACTTACCCAGAATCAGGTCTTACATTACAGGATTTTGAAGAAGAAGTGTCAACATCAAAATTCATCAAGAAGGCTCTCAATCACCAAGAACCAGTTCAATCTTTGCTCAATGGCATTCAGTATAAATTGGCAAAGATAGGTTCACAAGATCCACAGGCCGAGCGAGCTGAAGTATACCTATCCGAATTTTTTGAGTGGCAAGAAGCCCAAGATGGGCCATGGGCGGCATGCATCAATCTGATGGATGCTCATTATCCGTACGTCGCACAACCGGAGTTTGAAATTCATGAGGACGAACAACTCCGTTCACTTATTGGTTATTTTGAGTCAACAATGTCACAACAGATATTATCTGAAGGAGGAGGATGGTGGGCACTTACTGCGTTAGAGCATCTGTATGATGAGTGTATTAAACAGGTTGATGCTGCGGTTAGCACACTGCTTGAAAATTTAAAAGAGTACAATCAATACAACAACACGCTTATTATTGTTACAAGCGATCATGGAGAAGCGTTCGGAGAGTTTAGTCAAGTTTCGCCATCAGTGCGACTGTGTGATCACAGTTGGGGGGTTCACGAAGTCCAGACTCATGTTCCGAGTGATATGGATGGTCCAATCTACGGTGATCGGTCTGAAGAGTGGTGGATCGATACGCTCTATAACTTCTACACGACGATGGACCAGGATGAAGAGCCGATAAACCGACTGATGAATGCTGTGTGGGAACATGCCGATGCAATGGCAGAATATCAAGATCTTACCGGAAACTGGCAGGATATGGATTACGTCACCAAGGGAGTCGATATCGACGTATCCATCCATCCTGGTGCTGAACAGTTCTACGAAGAACAGGATGTCGACATCTAACAGTTTATTCGATAACTTGAAGATGTGATTTATATCAGATGAGGTCGCAAAGAGTTCTGATCTTACTTTTGGCGTTTGGGCCTCAATGTCCATCGGTCGCGATGAACTGTCCAATGTGGACCATCTATCTTCTAGAAGAAGTTAATCTCCACACTAATCCAACGGTCCCTATGAGTTAAGTATAACAACGGTTAGCTTTCCAGCGACAGTTGTGATTTAGTTCTAAAGTATGGGGAAGTTGGTGCATCAATTAACTCAAGACAAGAGATTTATCTTATAATTCTCGGAGTAACAGTCTAAGCATCGATCTCTAGCTGAAGTTGATGAAGCCTCGTGTTAAACTGGAGGAACGCGTAAATCGAGAACAGCTACTTTCTGAGCGCAACTTTCGAAAGAGCGAAAATCGTCTCGATCTTATCGTTGAACGTGCGGTCGCAATTCTTACAGAGATAACGCTGAAAGACCCATAGCTGCCGCTTTTGACCGTCCAGTCAGAACGCCAGCGAGGGCACGTAACACCGTTACACCATCGAACCTGCTCTAACAGGTCCGCTGCGACCGATTCCAATCCAAACACTTCGAGCCGAATCATACCGAATGGACACCGCTGACACGGTGTCTTTGCTCTCTTCGATTCTACAGTGATAGCTGAGCAGTATCAACAATCTCCTACAGAAGAGCGTTAAACAAAGATCTTATTAATAAGGGAAAATAAGTTTATTATGGAATGTCAATCACAACCAGTTAAGGTCGTCAGCCACACCCCTTAAACAGAGATATGACATTCCACACTATTTTATCAAATAATGATTTAAAATTGATGTATTTTTAAACAAAGTAGTTATAAAAATATACCTCTGATTAAAATTCATATATACAACATAAATACCTAATATTTATGTACCTATCGAATCCTCGAAGTCGCCACTGAGATCACGCAATCGGGTAGTACGAGAAATTCGTCGGTCACTTCGAATGAATTCATCCAGATCTACAGGCTGAGTAGATCGCGTGTCTCGGGGTCGTCCAGGACGCAAAACCTGTTATTGATGACGGGAGAAAAGGGGTTCTCAAATCACTTGACTTCAAAGATGCAAGGTAGGATTCCACGGGTCACCTGACCCGTGGTCGTTGACGACGGTTCACACTATAGCGCTCCATACGTTAGTAATCAACATTTTCACAGGACCAAATGTAACTCGTGTCGTGGCCACACCGAATCCATAGGCAATTAAACCCATTAGTATAACAAATTTCGCGTCTGAATTTTTCATGTCGAGAAGGAGTGTGAGTAATGTGAACGTCACGGACATCGTGCAAATAAAAATTCCTGATAGAAAACTCAGCAAAATAAAGAAGGGGTCAGCGAGTCCCATTACCGGGTCAATTGACGATGTAGCTCTAGAAATTCCAGCACGAATCCTCAAAGAGTATTCTCCTGAAGCTCGAATTTTCCCCAACATCGAGGACCAGCAGGAGGTCGCAGTGCTGAATAAAATTCTCCAGACACCACCATTAGCGACTGAAATTGAAGGTGCTTGGCGTACGGTCTTGTACAAGGAACTGGATCGAGGCCGAGATCGGGATAGATTCATCGAAGACGAATCCAAAGGGGACTATCCGGTCTATCAGGGAAAGAACATCCATCAATTCTGTTATGAGTCGACTTATGTCGACGACCTCGAACCCATCTCTTTGTGGAGTGTCGATGAGGATAACGAGGAGCTGAGCGCCAAGCGTCGCGTTCGAGAGAAGAACTTCCGTGCTCGGGACGATGCGATCAGCCTGAAGAAGGCTATCTACAACGAGTTCGCTGATGACCCTGAGTTCCGCCATCTCCCGGCAAGTTCGCAGAAGCGGTTCGTCAATCGGTTGCTAACAGAGGAATTCGACCGCCCCGAACTTTCTTTGGAGGACATCCGTCTCCATAGTTCCGAGTACCGGCTTGTACTTCGTGAGGTCGCTCGTGCAACCGACGAACGGACGCTCATTGCGGCTGTAATCCCACCGGGTGGAGTCGTCGTCCATACGCTGTACACGGTTCGGCCATTCGAAGCAAACCCTACCAAGGACGATCTTTCGGAACTCCCAATGCACAGTGCTTACAACCGTGTTTTCTCTGATAAGGGGCTTTTCGTCGCACTTGGGCTGATCAACAGTATCCCATTCGATTTCTTGATGCGGACAAAGGTCGATTCCCACGCCTCGAAGTACAAGTTTGAGGAGTCACAGGCTCCTCGTCTCACTGACGGCGACGACTGGTTCCACTACATCGCTGATCGAGCGGCGAAGCTCAACTGTTATGGTGTCTTGTTATCGATGATGCCTCACTACAACCGATTGATGATGTCGTCCGTGAAATTGGTGATGACCGGATAGAAAGTCACAGATTCAAAGAAAACAGGGGAGCAAACGTAGCCCGGAACTGGGGAATAAGCCAAGCTAAAGGGAAGTATATTGCCTTCCTCGATGATGATGACCGCTGGTTGCCTAGTAAACTAGAAAAACAAGTGTCATCACTCAGTGGCGATTCGTCAATTGGTCTTACGTATACGGGACAACAATTTGTCGATGAGGATGGAGAGACGATCGAGACAAAATCACCTACCACTTCTGGGGACATGACGCGTTATCTTCTAAAAGGTGGTTATGTAGGCGGATATTCCTCTGTAATGGTTAGAAAAGAATTGATCGAGTCTGTTGGAAAACCCGATCCCGAATTACCCATCCTACAAGATAGAGACTGGTGGCTAAAACTCTCGGAGGTATGCCGACGAGCGCAAGTCACACCAGATATGTCGAGAACACAGACAGTATTCGAAAGCGAGAGTACAGCAAGATGACTGAATACTAAAAATCTTCGACAGCTGTAATATTTCCTCACGCGTTACAAAATTCATTCCCTCTCCGTTTACGTGTTTACGCCGGGGGGATATCACCCAACAGTACCTCTCGTAATCAGTGGCGAGGTAATCACAGCCGCTAACACCAGCGTTAGCCATCTAAAGAAGAAAACGCAGCTTGACGGCCAGTAACCACTACTGAGGACCTCGTCGAGCGCCATATATGAGAGTCCTAATTAGGTATAGATAAATCGTTTGGTCAACCATCGCTTAGCAGTTCTATCACGATTCCTCCGACTTCATTTTTTGGAGGTTCTCGAGAAGTTCGCTGGTAGAACTGCTGCCGTCGAACGTTATTTTGCCTCGATACTCGTTCGGTTGGTCATCGGAATTGGACTCGTCCCATACCAGTAGTGTCGTGGGAACTACCTTAGAAGTCATCCATTTGGGCCGGGCTCGAGCAACAATTGGAATGAGCAGTAGACGGGACAGAGTGAAAATTCGAAGACAAAACTCCTTCCCGACACAGTTATAGATATGGATATGGTATGAATAGGTATGAGTGACACGGACACGCGGCGTGTCGGAGAACGAGGGCAGGTTACGCTCCCAAAGGATCTTCGAGAATCGTTTGGAATCGACGGTGGCGATGAAGTCGAGATCCGGGAAGAATCCGGAAAGATTGTAATCGAGAAACCAGTCTCCCGGGACGAACTTGCCGAAGGGTATCGTCGTCGGGCCGAACAGGCTCGCGAGTTGACCAACGAGATGGAAGGCACGTCACACGAAGCGAACGCGTATCTCGGCGATGCGCCGGAGTGGGAGTAGATGCACGTACGTCGTGGTGACATCGTCATCGTCGAGTTAGATCCGACGCGAGGATCTGAACAACGCGGAACGCGGCCGTGTCTGGTCGTGCAAAATGATATCGGAAACGAAAACGCACCGACGACAATTGTCGTCCCATTTACGACATCGTTCGGCGAGCAACTCTATCCGTTCGAGGTTGCTGTGTTAGCCGACGAATGTGCATTACAAGCGGAGACAGTAAAGGTGCCCGATTCCACGGCTGATAAGTGGGATGAGTATGTCGAAGACACCCCTGAAGTTGACTCAGTGAGTCACCTGATTCGACTCTCAGTTAAGAATCAGATTGATGGACGCACCGAGATTGATAGACAGCAAGCACCTGATTCGACAGACGGTGCCTTCTCCGGTGAGGTACTTACTACACTCCAAGGTATCCAGACAGGGATCGACGACTTGGAAGATCGGTTGACGGCACTCGAGGAAGTGGAGAGTGCGGAAGCGTCCTACGACTTGCAGAAGGCAATCTATGAGATACTGCCAGCGGATTCCGAATTACCTCACCCTATTGGAGTGGTTGATGAGATTCCGAAACCTGAGGATCCCGACGAGTTGGACGTTATGACTCCACAAGAGGTTGCACAAAAACTCGGGGCAAATATGGGTGAGGTTGAGGATACTCTCAAGGAGCTTGCTGAGACAACTGGACAAGTTCAAAGAAGTGACACTAACCACGATGGGAATCACTACTGGAAGAGGGGTGACAAATAATGAAGGATTCCGACTTTCGCCAAGTTTTAAAACGTGTGAGAAATGACAAGACTGAGGCAACTGCCAATCAGTACATCCCGAAGATTCGAGAGTTTAGACAGTGGATGAATTACGGTGAACCAACTCTCGAGTACGATGGATATATCCGCGAGCCAAAGTGCACTAGATAAACATTTGCAGAGTAACGTACCTAAGGAAGGTCGCAAGAAAGTCCTCTCCGGAAATGCTGCAGAATTATTTGATCTAGATATCTAATCATGAGCGAACACATAGTAGCGTCAGAGGATGAACTCGAACCTGGAGAGCGTCTTGTAGTTCAGATAAAAGGCCGAGAGGTTGCCATATTCAACCAGGAGGGAGACTACTATGCACATCTGAATTGGTGTACCCATCAGGGTGGGCCGATTTGTGAGGGGCCTCTTACTGGTACACGAAAAGCGTGCTTTGACCAAGAGACCCTAAAAACAACTTTTTCCTGGGGACGAACAGATTCTATCTTAAACTGCCCATGGCATGGTTGGGAATTCGATATTGAATCTGGTGAGTGTCTTTCCAGAAAAGGTGCTGATCTTTTAACCTTTCCAGTTTCTGTGAAAGATGGAGACATAGTAGTTGAAGTAACTGTTGAAGAATTCAATCAAGCAATCGAAAACGGTCATGTCAGCCTCGAGGGGAACGCGTCTGAAGGGATAAGTACAGCATCTAACGATCAGACCGAATCAAAAGTCGTTGACATTCAAGCGAGTCCGTCCAAGATCGCTGGAGGTGATGAATAATGCCATGCAATAAGAACGACTATGACATCGATAACGAGGTATTCGGAGTTAATAAAGAGGTGAAATTATGGATCTCTGATGGTGTTATAAAAGATGTAAGAGGATTGATTGAAATCGGCGGTGCTGGTGCAGCGGTTTATGGCCTTCTCGTCGAAAAGGGAGTCATTTCCGCAGGAGTTCTCGCAGGTCCTGTTGCTGCGGTCGTGGGTGCGATAATTATCGCGTACATGGGTTGGATTGGGATCGAAAACGACGGTTGCGGTGTCGTCATCGAAATGAACGTCAATCCAATAGCTCCCGTAACGACAACGCCGATCGTCTCTTCACAATAATTCTCGCTCCTTTTTTGGGTAGTACTGAACGAAAGTATATCTGAAGAAATATATTTATATAATATTTCTGTTTTGGAAATTGGGGCAACTATTATATATTATCTCTACAATTGTTTTCGTAATATCAGATCGTATCTATGGAAGATGAAATCAGACACTCTGAGCAGATCTGCGAGCGTCATAGCCAAGCTAGCTTTACGATCTGCTCGCTTCTCAAACCGCACTAACTAGACGGTGCCTGTGGAAATGATACAAACCCTCGAGAATTCATCCAAACTAAGCAGAAGATTGAGTACTAGACATCAACTGAGTTTATGTCACCCCGCTCAACGAGTGATGTTCGACAAGACCACCTCTGACACCGAATAAAATTAAGGCCTCAGCCCATACTGTGGCCATGATATCATTGAGATTTTTTAGCTATACTGGAGACACCCACACCCCTCGCAACGAGTGAAATTGGATCATGTTTACTCCCGAAATTTCCACTAGATCATGACTATAGTTTCCTCACAACGAAGAGTGGTAGTTGCTATCGTTTCGGAGGGCTCCCTCATTATTATATATCTATATATACAAGTAAAATCACCGTTATACGCCCAAATAGACACAATCTGTCTATAATTTCTTCTAATTTATATAGGGAATCTGTGGCGTAGTAATACTATTGCGCCCTATTTCACTCGGTGTCTGGGGTGAGTGTATAGCCACCACCTCAAATGAATCGAATCATGTACCGGTCAACAACCAATAAATGCCTGTTTTCACTCGGTTTCTGGTTCATAGTTTTATGCTCCCCACACTGAGACACGTCAACTATGGCGAACCCCAATCTCAGCAATTTCTCTGACGATGACCTCTTTGCAACAGGTAATATTTTCTCTCGACGCGAGCTCTTACGCGTTGGCCATGTCCCAGATCGTGATCGCATTGTCGGTCGAGACACTGAACTACAAAATGTCGGGCAAGCACTCGGTCAAGCAATAGCTGGTGGCCTACCCTCGAACATCGTTATCTACGGGAAAACGGGAACGGGAAAATCACTTGTTGCACGTCATGTTACACAGCGTGCCCGAGAACGGGCAACCGTGAACAATATTCAATTTAGTAACATCTACGTCGATTGTTCGGACGCTGATACAGAGACGCGCGTTGCTCGTGAAATAACGACTCAACTTGCAGATCAAACTGAGTCTGCACCGAATATTCCAGATCAAGGAATTGGCGCAAACGAATACTACCGCTATCCCTGGGATCTTCTCAAGAAAACTTCGATTCTGCAGTGTTCGTTCTTGACGAGCTTGATATGCTCGTTGGTCGACGAGATAAACAAGAGCCAGACAAACCCATGGCGATGCTCGAAAAGCAATTGATTTGATACGCGTTGCTGGCGAACTAGCAGAGCGGGAGGGTGACGATCACGTTCGCGAAGTCCACCAGTTTCTTCGCCTTTTCAGGCGCGTCTCTCAATTGTTCAAAATGCTCATCGTTTCTGATATTCTGTGCTAAGGTGAGTAATTCTCTCCCTCGTAGTTCAAGCCACGTTGTCCCGAGTTGACCCCGCTCAGTTTCGGTTGCGGGAATCCAATAGCAGTCTCCAATGTACTCTCTGCTCCCCTTAGACGCGAATGCAAATGCAGCCGTCTCTTCCGACAACGACGTCAAAGCCTCCTGAGCAGCAATCAGATACTTGGTCCCCAATGCGACGAAGACCAAATCGTAGCCTTCGGCAAAGATTTGCCGGAGGTCTTGAGGGATACTCTTCTCGCGACTGACAGCAGCTACCAACTCGTTGTTGGTCATTTTTTCTATGTTTAACTCGAATCTCTCTGCTCGTTTTCGAACTTGATCAATCTCGCTGAACGTGCACTCGCGATCATTATACCCGCTCAATGGTGATTTCTAGTGAATCCGTCATCCCGGAATTGGTCTCGGTGAACTCGGCCGTTCCCGAATCCTGAAGAGCACCGGTTTCGAATTTGATAGGCGAGCTAGTTTCGGTGCACGTGTTGGAACCCGAACATGGCTCCGTGAGGTCGTCGAAGCCGGAGACCTCTACCTGGACATCGAAGTTGACATCGTTCCCGTACTGGTCTTTCGCATTCACTGCAATATTCACGTACGGAGCTCCATCAAGGGTGTCGTCTTCAACACTGAACGTGTGGATCTCATCGGCTTCGAACTGCACGCCGTATTCGATACCTTCGTTCTGGTTGTCCTGTTCGGTGAACGTGAACTGAATGCTATCGACCTGCTGTTCGGTCTCCGTGGTCGCTTCGAAGCTCGCTTCACCATCTTCGTTCGTTGTCTGACTCGAGTCCCCGTTTCATTGAAAAAACCTTTTAATTTTTCAACACTTAATGGTAAGTCTGATTCATCGTACCAATCTTCAGAAGTTGCATGTCCTTCTCCATCGGATTTTTCAAGCTTTTCTTGGACATTTAGTAAGGTTACCTGAATCTCTTCTGATGTTTTTGGCAATGAAGTAACTGTTTTAGCGGATGCAAGTGCACGTTCTTCGTTGGAATCAACTGGGAGTAATACTCGGAACATACCTATGATAAAGTGTATAGCCAATAAAAAGTATTCGGATCCCCTTCTAAAATCCGGATCAGATACTGAATTTAGGACGCTTTATTCGGCTCTGGTGAATCGCTGGACTGCGGCGGCTTCGACCGTCAGAACTAGGGAGATGAAGCGGGAAACCACCGATGCCTATGTCGAAGATCTCCCGTTTCACGAGCAAAGTCGTTCAGTTAGCTCAAAATGCTGTTGGTGGCCGAGTATGCGGTGGTGTCGCTGCACTGTCTGCGGGTTTACCTGAAGAAGTCCTACCGAGAAGCGTTGGATCTGTTGAGCGAGATGCCACAGATACTCAAGGATATCGGCCTCAACGCGGCCGATCTTCCCGATCACTCGACGCTAGTAAAGGGGCTTGACAGAATCAAGACAGCACTCTGGTGAGTACTGCTGCACCTGTCGGCGCAGCTGCACGACACGAGCGGTCACGCCGCTATTGACGCGATGCTTTTGACCGTGAAAACGCGAGCAAACACTACTGTCGCCGGACGAATTACCGGGTTCAGACGCTCAAAGCAACAGCTCTCGTCGACACAGAAAGCCAAGCGATTCTGGACGTTCACTGTACGACCAAGAAACGCCACGACACACAGCTCGGCTGGCAGGTCGCTCGCCGCAATGCGGGTGACCTCGCCAGCCTCGCCGCCGACAAAGGCTACGGCTGGAGAGAATTACGCGAGAAACTCCGCAAAATGGCGTGAGACCGCTGATCAAACATCGTGGATTCCGGCCCATCGATCACGCGCACAACGCGCGGATCGATGGGCCTCGCTACCGTCAACGAGCGATGTGTGAGACCGTTTTCTCGACGATCAAGCGCACGCTCGGCGACGTCGTGCGTGCGCGAACTTGGTATGGTGAATTTCGTAAACTCATCTTGATGTGTATAGTTCACAACATCAAGCGATCTCTGAAACAGTGAAATCAAGCTACGTCTGGCGATTCACCATGGCCCTTTATTCGAACCGCTGTTGGAAGTTAGTCGACCTCTACGATCATGATATTCGATTAACAAATGAAACAAAATACTTTTCATTGATAGCCGAATACTGTCTTGTAGTGCGAGAGAACTCTTTCATATTCTTTTCTGATTTAAGAAATACAGTGCATGAGATCTGGAGTAGCGGTGACTTCTTCTTCGCTATTTGCACCAGTACAGACGATTTTTCCAGACCGGAAAATGAGTGCAGTAGCTTTTGGATCTTGTGTTCGATACACTAGTCCAGGAAATTGTTCAGGATCGTATTTGACTCCAGTAAGATCTTCACCTAACTGTTCGAGATCGACTTCTTGATCGATACCTGTTGACCCAACCACGTTTTCGATGGTAATTGACTCGGTTGGTGTAGTCATGTTACAATAGTCTCTCTAGTGAACCACTATCAAACCAACACTTCCAACTCATCATTGACTTCCGACTCTATATCAGACAGCTCAATGTACTACTCTTGGATAATTCTGGCTTTGGTTTCCGTCGAATCTCTGATGGTGAAGCGCTTGGATTCAGTCGAAGCGTCACTATGAGGGTCTAACCTGACGCCATATGACGATTCACTAGACTCAATTCTGCTACTTGGGGGACACCACCGTTTCCGGAGGTTCCGGAGGACACACCACTATTTCCGCAGGTTCCGCAGCCCCATAACATATTCTCATAGGTTATGGAAACTATGCTGATAGCTATTCCGTTACTCGAGCTATTAGACACGCTATCCCGCTATCACGTCCGTTTTAGTTTTCTACACGATGTCATCCGAGTTCCCCTGTTAGTTAATATTACATTCCTGATTGGGATAGATATTAGTTCTTTAATCTCATATATATTAAATGCACTATGAGTGAAATTACAAGTGCTGCTTCAAAGGCAGCAGGTGCGGTTAGTACAGCAGCGTTAGGTATTCAAATGGCAGGTCTCGACTGGACAGGGGCTATCCCTGACTCAGCAGGCGTGTTTCTCGGTGGTTGTGCTTTGATAGGTGCAGGAGTTATCGGGCATCAGGCTGCACAGACACTGATGTGAACTTTTAGAGGTGACTTTTAAATTTATGAGATATACAAAAATCACAAGACGGCTAGGGGGTATAGTACTAGCATTTATGCTAGTCTCTAGTGTATTCACTATGCCGTTAACGAGCTTAGGAGGTATCGCTGATTCCAACAATCAAATTAACACGAATAATGGAGTAGTGGCGGCTCAAGAGGATTCCGACGACGGAGGTGGGATATGTGAGAGTACCAATTGGTTCGTAGCTTCATCAATAACAGTTGACGCATACTGTGTTGTATCCGATTGGATAAACGACCCAGATGAGGCTAATACAGCCCTCGAAATGGAGGAAGCTGCGTATTCTCAACACGGACAAATTCAACAGACATGGCAAGATGCTGAGGGTGACTTAGTTGAGGATGAACGTTTTGATGATACACAGTGGTCAGCATACGAGGAAGGCGAAAAATCTGCCATAGAAGACCGATACAACGGAATTGGAGAAGATGAAGCCACGAGTAACGCTATAACTGCTGTATCAGGGCATTATGATACTCCATGGCAGGTTTTTGTTGGTGACTTAAATGAATCTGAACGTGGAGCACACAATGAGATTTGGTCGACTACATTTAATTGGGCACAATCGACACACACTGCCGAAGATACAGACTCCATATATCGTCGTCGACGAACGTTCCAATCGACGGCGGCTAACCCGATCAATAGCTATTTCCACACCGTCGTCGACTACTGGAGTACACCGATGAGCGACGACAATTCGCAGCCGAGCGACACCATGGCCGAGCGAAGCGTCGACTCGACGTGGAAGTATACGTTGCTCTTGAACGCCAACCGATGGCTCGTCACCGCCGGTCTCATGCTGTTCGTCTTCGTCGGATTGCTCGTCGCAAACCTGCTTAGTCCCGTCTCGCTCAGAACGCTCATCGAGGCGTCTGACCCCGTCGAGACGCTGTTTCAGGCGCTCGTCACCGCCTTGATCACCGGCGTCACGCTCGTCGTCTCGATCAACTCGCTGGTCCTCTCTCAGGAACTCGGGGCCGTCGCAGACCAACGCGAACGGCTCGAGGGATCGATGGAGTTTCGCAAGAACGTCGAGTCGTCGATCGATTCGCCGGTGAGTCCGCCGGAACCGTCGTCGTTCCTCCAGGCGATAGTCACGGCCTCCTCGAAGCGCGCTGAGGAGTTTCGCGACGCTGTTTCGGATAGCCGTGACGAGGAACTCGTCGAGCGGGTCGACGACTTCGTCGACAACCTGACGACGCACGCAGATTCCATCCGAAACGATCTCGAGGACGCACAGTTCGGAACGTACGCCGTCGTGAAGTCAGCGCTCGATTACAACTACTCGTGGAAAATTTTCCGCGCGCGCCGGATCAAGGAATCACACGCCGACTCGTTCACCGACGACGCGAGCGATGCCTACGATAAGTTACTCGAGTCGCTGAAGCTGTTCGGCATCACTCGCGAACACTTCAAGACGCTTTACTTCCAGTGGGAACTCATCAACCTCTCACGGGCGATGATGTACGTCGCGGTGCCGGCGCTGCTCGTCACCACCGCGATGTTGCTCTTTTTCGATGCGGCCGCTGCCAGCGGATCCGTCCTTGGAATCGACGTTCATGAAGAGTACTTGCCCTGCTGTGAGGTCTGAGTTTTCAATCGTTCCAGATTTGACCGACTCTGCGATCGACTCGAGTCTATCAGCGTTTTCTTCGTACAGGTGGACGATCTGCTCACACTTTACTTGATCTGTTGAAGAGATATCGCCCCGGATAAGATTAGCTCGTCTAAGGGCCTTTGTCCAATCCCGAACGATGGATCTTGCTACCCCCTCCGTGGGCCATCCCTGAATCTCGTCAGTCTGCTCAAGTCGATCTTGGATGTCCTTTGTTGCCTCTCCAATACCCCCATAAGGCTCTGCAGGGGATAACAGCTCAATTGACGGTTCAAACTCATATCCATACTCCTCTAGAAGCTCCCGTAGGTGGTGAGATTCCTTTGCGAGTAGACGGGCTAGTTCATCCGGGGATTTAGTGAAGTAGTGGCCTTGATTGAGAGAGAGCCGCTTATCGTAGAAGATCTTGTCCTCGTTTTCTCGGATTTCTCGAAGTTGCTCTTCGTGATCCAGGTTCTCGAGGAGGTCATCTTCCCTCTATCTCTGTAGACTCAACCTCTAGTAGGGGATATCACAGCTCTAGCTGTAGGAGGATGTCAATCTCACCGTAGATTATAACACAGGCATTAACGATTTTTCGATAAACTAGACATTATGGAAGTGTTGGTTTGGACACTATATGGCGAAATAAATGATGGCAGTACAGGCAATCACAACAAGGGCCACGAGAATGGAACAGAGTATGAGTAGTGACTTAAGATCGTGCTGATTGTGTTGATCCTCATTTGGCAATTCAGGTTCCGAGTATTCCAGAGAGACAGGGCTGTCGGGCGGTTCCGGCTTCGGTTGAGAGTTGTCCTCCGTAAGTGAGTCCAATATTGGTTTGATCCTATAAAACTCATCACCGCGCTCGATACAGTCTTCCTCCTCATTGTAATCGATGATGTTCTCCTCTTCTAAGATTTTGATGTGGTTCTGACGAAGCGAGACACGGACACTATTTCGATATTTGGTGCAATCGTCCCAGTCACCGTCTTCTAATTTCATTACCTCATCAACTAGGTGACTCAAATACACAGGGTCGTCTCGCGAGCCTAGCGCTTGTAAGAACATCCATCGCCGTGGATTTGCTAGCACCTCCATGATGACAGTCTCGTCATCGCCAATAGACTTAGACATTTGATTAGGTCCTCAAATCTATTATTTGTGCTATTAATAAATGTGTTTTGGATAGATATTACTAGAGAGAGTTGTTTTTATAAGAGATGGCCAATGGGCCCCGATATTTATCGATGCATTTCGATATAGTTCTCGAGGTGGCGCTTCTCCCTTCTGAGGTATTCTAGTTCGTCGAATTCATCGTTAGTCATATTGATCGTCCTCTGATTCTATTTGTTGGATGGCATACTCAACGAGGTTCGGTGAAGTCACATTGTATCGGCTTAGGATCTCGTGTGTATCCAAATCGCCATGGTACTCAAGGTGGTCGTTAACGAGGTTCTCAACCGCTTTTATTAACCAGTCGGAGTTCACCGATGGTTGTGCTTCGTCTTCGTGAATCGAATCATGGCAATTGCGACAAAGATAGCAACCCTGCTTCTCATCCCCATACCGCCAGTGATGGAAATCTAACTCCGGTTCGTTTCGCTTACAGAGTGGACAAGATTCAGGCTCATCCAAGAAGTCTGAGTCTATCGGCTCTCTGGGCTCTAATCCAGCAGCTGAAACTGCTTCATTCCAACTACCAAATCTCAGGGTATACGACCGGCCATAATATTCCCCGAACTCGTCCATTTGATCCCTCGTTGGTGGGGTCTTACGCGTTTTCTTGTTCAACTCCCGAATGGCTTCTAAGAGATCCTCGTCAGGAATCCGATTCAATGGGTCGCCACCCCCCGATCGGCTCGTAGCGACGGCCTCTCCTCGGGATAGTCAACTAACTTCGACCAGATCAAGAACCTACGGAGGTCTATCTCGAATCTATGATCCTTGGATAATATATGACTTTCAAAACACTCATGATCACAGTGATAGCCGGTGTGCTTGGATTTGCCTTCTTCGCTTGGTTCCAAATCGCTAACGAAACAACAGGTTTCTTCTAACTGAAAGCTATCCACCGTCGTCTCGAGGAAGTCGCTGATGGTCGGTGAATTCGATTCCATAATGTTGGTGGAGAAGTCGTCAAGGGTCGAGAAGGCGCTCGAATCCTTTTACATTCTTTCGGAGTCCATCGAAAATGACTCGAGTATTACCTGTCTGTGAGAATTCTTCGGCTTGCTCGGTCAGTATATACTGTCCAGAGTTCGTCTCTAAGAGATCGATTGTTTCGAGAAAACCAAATCGACGCTCAACGCCGGCTTGGTTCTGAGCGTTTGTTGTCTCCAAAACCCACTCTGTTAGCTCCTCCTCAGATGGATTCTTCTCGGCAATGTACTCAAGAGCGGATTCGAGATTCTCGAGACGAGTGTCCAGGTCCCCAAAATAACGGTCTGTCGTGAGACGTCTTCCGTCTCCCATATGTGATTAAATATTGGATAGAGTATAAAACATGGTTACATTTGACGCAGAAATACAGACACATTTGATGATAGGCCGTCCAGCATTCCCCAATAGAATTTAGAATTAATAAGAGATCTCGGTTATAATTATGTTTATTACATGAAAATGTCTAACAGTGCACGCAGCCTGAATCATACACTCGATTGTAATCTTGGTTTAGCGCCTTATCCGGATTGTAGGTCAATTTCCAGGCTCCATAACCTGACCGGAGTATTTCAATACAGCTGCGATGGGCAACGACTGACGGAGGGTCATCCGAGAAACTATTATTGAGATAGGTTTCAGTACCAGCGGAAAATGTATTCAGGTCGACAGCCCTGTTATCTTCGATCCGGTTGATTTGTGCGGGTGGTGTTTCGCTTGCGTAATACTGATCCGTGGTAATTTCACCAGACACCATCTCGAGTCCCCATTCTTTTGCTTCTACTTCTTCGGTTGTTAGATAGCCCCGGGAAGTCGAATTCCAATCTGGCCCGGCAATTGGCGATACACCAGCCGTCGAAAACCTCTCGAGCACTGATTTCACCGAGAACGCGTCCTCACCTGCGGCGTTCTCCCAGCGCCTCTCGAAGTCGACGGACTACCTCTTCGACGAACCGATCGAGGACGTCGAACGCTGGAATAGTGGCGACTTAGACGACTACGCCGCTGGTGATGAAGACACATCGGTCCACCCTGAGGCAGCAGCCCTCGAGGATGGACGCTTCATCAAAGATGCGCACGCCACTATCTTCACAGTCAATCCGTCGACGGTCCTCCAATCGGGGAATGAATCGACGACGTATATTGCACCAGATGGCGAGGTCCTCGCGATCTCCGATTACCGAGTTGAGGTGCCGGACGACAGCAAGAGCGGACCAGTACGCGAGGAATGGTCGCTCGAGGAGACCTCCCTCGAGAGTGTCGACCTCCAGGCCGACGGGCAAACAGTCGATTCAAACACAAGCCACCGGTCGACCCTCGAGTACAGTGGCCTGTCAGGAGGCCCAACACTGACAGTTGAAGCGGAAATCTCCGCTCAACTTCGTCAGGAGGAACGGACGTGTGACGAGTATAATCAAAGCACGGACTCCTGTGAGGGCTCGTGGGAGACAGCAATCAACCACCCCTCCGAACAGCTCACAGTAACTGACTCGCTCGAGACCACTGTCAACCGAGTCGACACTGCCGATGGAAACCAGACGGCGTTCGAAACCGACGAAAGCCGAACTGGTGCAGTCGTTTATCCAGGTACCGTCTGGTCAGGAATCGATATCGACGACGAGACACAGGTTCGCGGGAATTGGCGGTTCTATTCCGCAGGCGCAGACGGCTGGCACACGATGGTCTCACGCACCGAATCAGGCGCAACTCGAGCGAACTCCACCGTTCGTCCGGCACAGCTCTACGCGGTCCCCATGCAGGCAGAACCAGACGTATCGGGTGGTGTGACCGATACTGTCAAACCACCACTCGAGATCGAAGCAGCCTGGGGGAGTGAACACGAGGGGCCGTCCCTCGGTGACGAGATCGACGTTACCCCAGTCGATCAGTACGTAAACGCGACGTCCGTTGCACTGCAGCCGGAAGCCCTCCCAGCAGGCTCGTTTGACACAGTGACCGTTCACGGAATCGTTCGTGGACAGTCACAATCAGTCTCGCTCGAGGAGGAAGGCACCGTTCGCGAAACGAATCTCGAACTGACCGTGCTTGAGGCCAATTCTTCGGGAGCGGTCGTCGAAGCAACAGTCACCGAAAACGCAACTGGCGAACCAGTGACCAGTGGGCGGGTGGAAGTTGGCAACCAGTCGGCTCCCCTTAACGCCAGTGGCATGGCTCATCTCCATCTCGAGGAGCGGCCATCGTTACTCGTTGATGGAACGTACGTAGCCGCAGACTGGTGGGATGCGGAGACGATGTACGCTGAGGCCGACGACCGAGCAAAGATTCCACCGAAGTATCCGAAGTTCGCCCAGCTCGTCCAGCTAGCGCTTGTGACGCTCTTGTGGTTCCTGCCAGTTTCCTTGGCCGTCTACGGGTTTGACTACCTGTCTGACGGCACGTTCCTTGGACTTACAGACAACAATGACCGATAACACCCCTACTCACGAGAGTCGTATCGCCCGTCGATCAGTCCTTGCTACCATTGGACTCAGTACCGCCGGTCTTGCAGGCTGTACGTCGGACTCAGATTCAGAGCCCTCCAACAATAGTACAGAGGACGGCTCTGGACTCAACACCGAAGACAGTGAGGTCTTCGCGAACGTCGAGATGAACGACAAGAAGCTCGAGGTCGAAGTGACTGGGGAGAGTTCGACCGAAGTTATCACCCTTCGGGATCCGGATGGTGAGATAATCAATCAAGATAGTCTCGGGGATGACGATACCGAGGTCGCGTTTGAGATCCTCGGCAGATAACCCGGGAATCTGAATTATAGTGATTTCAAAGGGAACAAAACAGAATCACTCCCAAAAATCATCGAGACCTACGGCAAGGACAGTAAAAATCTGATTTACGCCGCGAGAAAGGACTTTGCGGAAAAGAGGGCAGTTCGCATCGCAGAGTCCAGAGAGGAACAGACGACTACTGCTGAAATCGACGATTTGGTGGACTTTCTCACCGAGTCGATTCACAAGAAATACTCCCTGATACGCTGCCTCAATAAAGGAATCGCGTACCATCATGGTATGGTACCAAAGATTGCAAGAGAAGAGATAGAGCAGATCTACGACAATTCTGCATCGCTCGATACTATTGTGACTACACCAACTTTGATGCAAGGAGTTAACCTATCTGCAGAGAAGATATTTTTAGTCAGCGCAAACCGTGGCTCGGATGAACTGACAGATTTTGAATTTAACAATTTGATTGGACGAGTCGGTAGGCACGTATCCAGAGGATCGCTCGTAGATAGTGAGAACTCTCCCAGGTACCGAGTTCAGGAGATCAGATATCCACATAAGAATACCATCTCATAACGAAGCAATATATTTTCCGTGGAAGTTACGTTACGGATTGCTGATCGATGATCGACGATGCTATATCCATTATTAGTCATCGATGACAGGAAGTCCTCGCATGACCGTGTCGCACTCGCCCACAAAGAGATCGAGACCTACGGTGCCTCGTACTACGAAACGCAGCTGGTCCGAGCTGTCGAACGTGTGCTGTCATCGCTCGAATTGGACCAGACCCCTCCCTCCCCCCGACATCGATGTGTAAAACCTCCCGTAGAGGAGAGGGACAAAAAGTAAAGATAGTCAAAACAGCCAAAAAACGATGAGAAACGACTCAAGAACTGTTCAGCCATCCGAATTATGGTCTAACTCAGAATCATCTTTTGTCTGACGAAGATTTATATAGTTTCCATTATAACCATATCCGCAATGAATCATTCTACGGGAGAAAGGCGCTGTGTTGTAGCTGAAGGTAAGTCATCGAAATGGTATGCCCCGAGATACTCTACCTGAGCAAGTGTCGTCGAACTTGTTGAGGCGTTCGTCGCCTCGAGCTCTCGCTCGGCAAGGAGATCGCGAAGCAAACGGTGAAGCATCGACTCAGTTCGATCGGAGTCAAAGGGAGGATACAGCGGATGCTCGTCGTCGAACGCTTCGGCATAGTGAAGCATCGACGTCCGTGTTGCGTCCGCTACGCCCCGGCGAATATCTGCACGGTCGTCATCAAGTTCGATATCACGTCGAATTGTCCGTGAAGGAGACCAGAAGCGGCGCTGAGTACACCAATAGAGCGCGAGTTTCCACCAAGCTGATTTTGAAGGAGACTCGATTGATCCTTGGAAATCAGGGTCATCAAGGCTATCGAAATCCCGCAATAGCGCATAGGTTTCACTCAGATACTTCCCAATATAGGAGCCAGCGGTCTTTTGCAGCGGGTTATCGTCATCGCCGTCGAAATCGATCTGTCCTTGCTCCTGGTGGAAGCGAACACGCTCGTCGACCCACTCCTCGGAATGGTCGTGATCACCGTAGCGATACCAGCTAACGAATCCCTCGTCAGTATTGAACTCAACGTCCTCGAGGTCATCGAGATCGTCGCGATAGACGAGCGGGTACGCGTCGACGATACTCCCCTGGCCAGTTCGTGTTTCGGTGTCCTTGTTCCACTGGTAGGAGAGTTCGGCTTTGTCACAAAGCCACGGCATGTCGTCCGTGTCGCGAGCCGGAGGATCGAAATAGAGGACGTGCAGATGCGGATAGCCACGAGACGTGAATTCGAGGACTTTCGCGTACTCAAGCTTCTGGCGAGGTCGCCCGGTAACATCGTCGTTTGGTCCGCGCCAGGCGTGTATATCTTCTCGACGGGTATTCCCCTTCGTCGACGGATCGGATTTGAGCCACTGATTCAGCGCGTGGAAGTTTTCGTTGATAGCCATAATGGCATCCCAGAGGCTATCGAATTTCTTTGGATCAGTGGTGAGCGTACAGAAAACGGCCGTATCAGCGTGTTCGGCTCCCCATTCGAGGGAGTCTTATACTTCGAAATGCGGACAGGTGCTAATGTCACTGACCCTGACCAGCAGATGGAAATTGAAACCAGCAACAATGAAACATTGACTGGTGGATTAATACTTTCAGACACAGATAATGTTCCACGTATCCATGCTGATAACCCTACACCCTTAGGAGATTCAGATGGCGATGTCAGTCTCTACGAGACCGAACACCGGGGCAGCATGGTCACCTCGGACGGAACTGTTGAAATCCAATTTGAAGACACGTCTGGATACGAAACTTCAGAAATTGATGTGCAAGTTACCAACGCTGATTCTGATGATGTGTCTGTCAGCCATGAGGATAACATTATTACTGCTGAAGTTGACGAAGAGGACCTTCAGGGCGATGATTTCGTCACCTTCCAAACGGTTGTAGAAACTGAGAACTCGTCTGAAACGTCTGGCACATATGTGCAGTTTTCGGACGAAATGTTCTCTACATTTGAGTATGTTGTTTTCAAAATACTCGGTGAAGAAACTAATATTGTTGATGGGCCGTATCTACCAATGCTCCGTTCAGAGATACAGTTTTCAAAAAGAGGGTTTGAGAATGATAACCTCGAACTCACTCTTCTTCGCCAATCCGCTTTTTTTGAAACATACTGTAGAATGAAGTTGGAGAGGTCTCGACAAACAGAATGGCGTCATTTAGATATTGAGAGTGTAGATATCCTTGGGAGTGAGGATATATGCCAATTAGAAAAAATACGGGACCTCAGGGGTGACTACGCCCATGATTGGCGAGTCTATCTTGGTCAGGATGATGACGTTCAACTTCGAAATATGTGTTCTAACGGGTTAGGTGTACTGGCACGACTCCACAAACGGGAGCTAGTGAAAGCATATGAAGATAATTGCTCTCAGCATATCTCTCAGCGGTATCCATCAGAATGGTCTGATAGAGCAACTGCGACACTTGAAGCGAATGCTACCGCAACCTTAGCAATTACTTGTGAAAATTGTAGCCATCAGTTTGTACCAGAGGAAGAAGATTTGAGATATTGTCCACAATGTGGAATACCGCATGATTATCTATCACGTTCACACCAAGACTAGCACAGAGAAGCACACTGAGAACCAAAATTAGAGACAGAACAGCACGTCTAGATTTGGTGGTCACAGCCACAGATTTGCGCCACAAACCAAAAAGGTGTCTGGTCACGTCGAGAGATAACCAACAGGTTCAACATGTGACCGGGGAATCTGTCAGGTATGCGTTTGACGCGTCAAGCATGGGGGTATTATATTCTTGTCGTGACTCTAGCAGCCCTCGGCGCCGTCTTTGCGAGACCCGTACTATTCGCAGGTTCAGCCTTAGTTGGCGTGTGGATGCTAACTCGACAGTATCTATTCGTTCACGAACTCACAAACGCACTGCAGACGATCTCAATGACCCAATCATCCTCGAAAACCAGCACCACAACTGGAAAATCGTCGACAGTTACTCTTGGTGCGAAACTCGAGGAATCAACTAAATTATATTTGGTCCTGGCGAACGGAGTTCCACCTGCTGCAGTCATCGATGAGCCACTACAGCTGACAATTGAAGGTGATACAGTACACAAGACACAGACGACCACCGTTCAGTGGCCGGTTGCTGGCGCCCACCAGTTTCGACCGGCGAGACTCACTGCCTCGAATGGACTTTTTTCGGAAACAATATCCCACGAATCATCGGCAACTGTGATAGTCGAGCCACCAACCCCCCGAAATATTCATATCGGCGCTGGGGGAACCCGTGTCTCACTCGTACAGGGAGAGCACGAGACAGGTCGAGTTGGATCCGGACTCGAACTAGCGGAGCTCCGCGAATATACTGCCGGTGACAGTGCAGGTCAAATCGATTGGAAGGCAACGGCTCGATTGGCAACGCCGCACGTGAGAACCTACAAAGCAGAGACAGACCGACCGACGATGATTGTCATTGACCACCGAGACCACCTCGCAATGGGCCCGGTAGGCGAGACAAAACTCGATTATCTTCGGGAAATTGGGCTTACAATCGCAGCAAGTGCACAGCAACTCGGTGATCCATTGGGATACATATCAGTTGGCAATGGCGGGATTACGAGTCGAATCCAACCAACTACAGGAGTAGAAGCATACACGAGAATCCGGCGCGAACTGCTTGAATTAGAACCGTCAGAACTCGCAGTCACAACACGATCCCAGCGAAGCACCCAAACTGGACTCGACACCAGAACGACTGAATTCACAGAGTTAGAATCGAGGTCCCAAAGAGGGGTATCAACAAGTCCGGATAGTGCGCTGGCAGTACTCACAAGCAGGGAAGACGAATTCGCACGCCAGCTCAGGCCCTTTTATGAAAAACAAATAGTCTACAAGACACGTATCCAGACAGATCCATTTGCCACCGCCGTCGAATCAGTGATCGTCAAACCAAGGAGAAACACGCACATGGTCCTGTGTACAGATGATTCAAATCCATCCAAACTGAAAGCGACAGTTCGATCGGCTCGAGCAAGGTTTTGAACTTTCAGAACGAGACTGGAGCGACTTAGATGTGTATCTGTACGACTCAGAGGCTCCGAGATATATGGGCGAAAAAACGAACACATCTGCTCTCAACTTCAACGGTAATTTTTATGAAGCTATAGCATACTATAAAGATGAGAACGTTGCTGTTGCACCAGATATCGGTAATATGTCTATGTACGAGCTACGTGTCCACGAAGACAAACTGGAGAAGGTTATAGAAGACCGAGACGGCAAGTACCAAGCTGCCGTTGAAACAGATTCACGTCGGAAGGATTACGCCACAGAGGATGCCGCTCGAGAGACAAACCGTATGATTCGGGACTTTGAGCGAGAGACACTTGCCGAAGGCGAACTTCCGAATTCACCGGTTCGAGAACACATTGAGGATACTGAACGGAAACGAGACGAAGAAGACCACGACCTCCGGGAAGGACAGTATCAGATTCCTGAACGTAGAGACAGTGGTTCTGATGGAGGTGATGAACAATGAGTGCAGACGCTCGTGAACGTCCAATAGAAGCCGAATTCAAAGAATTCGTAGATGGAAACCTCCCGGGTCAAGATGAGTCTCCACACTACTGGTGGACTGGACTTGTGACCGACGAACGAACGTTAAACCATCTCCATCAATGCGCTCTCCACTTGTCCCTGCTGACTGATAGATTCCGAGTTTTAGCCCCCTCTCGTGAATATAATCAGCAACAGCACTGATCCCATTCGGAAATGTTTCAGGATCCGCCTGAAGATTCCCAGTCGCATCACGTTCGGGTGCCATCCAGCAATCGTCAATACAGATATACTCGTAACCCACTTCTTTCATCCCGCTTTCCACCATCGCATCAGCGGTCTCCTTGATCAACCCCGCATTGATATCGCAGTAGAACGTATTCCAACTGTTCCATCCCATTGGTGGTGTTTCTGCCAATGTCTTGTCGGGATTCACACTTTTAGTGGTGTCGTCGGTGGCGGCAATCGTCGGATTTGCTAAAAAACAACTTGCACCCATTGCTGATCCCTTCATCATTGATCGGCGTGTTACCGGTGATTGAATGGAATCGTTCTTGTCGACTCCATTTGCTGTCTCACTGGAATTATCTATGTCTTCTTCTTCCATGATATCACTTCATTTGTGTGTCTGTGACACACAAGGTATAATGATAGATCACGCTTCGGATGCCGACTTCTTGAAAATCATCTGACTTAAAGAAGATAATGATGGAATTGAATGTCTCACCCTGATCGTACGTCGCAAGTTGTTCGAGAGGTTTCTCGAGATTCGATTTCACGCCAGAATTCCCCTCATTCCAGTATTTACACTCGCCGATGTAGATGACATCCCCTTCATCATTCCGTAGGCGAATATCAGAAGGTCCTCGTCCGGTTTCTGCCTCACGGGTGAGATTACCGTCGATACGTTGATCAACTCCAATGGTGATGACACTCCGATACCCCTCCTCATCAAGTTCGCTAAGATCACCAGCAGATAATCCAAGCCCCTCGCCGGCTTCGCCGATCATCTCCACCAATCGACTGAAACTATCGTAATCAAATTCGCCATCCACTAAGCTGGCAGTACTAGTTTCAGTACCCACATCATCGAAGAGAGCATTTAACGACCCTCTGAAGGCCTCGGCTGTCTCACCCGAGTCAAGCTGGTCTTGGATGAAACCCTCGATGCCCCTGAAGGAGCTCTGCCTTACTATACCTGACAGTGAGTCTGATGCAGTGTCATCCGATGCATGACTGATACCAGCCAAGAGTCCAGCGGCGGTCAGATATCTCCTGCTTCTTGGAAGGTCCTCATCCGAAGCTTGGTCAAACAACATCTGAAGTATTGCATTCACCTCCTCAATAGAGTCGGCCTTGATGTTTGAGAAAACAAGGGAATGGTCTTCAGATTCAAGTCGTAGACAGGTTCGGATTCCCAGCCATTAGGTGAGTTAAAAGTAACATAAGCACGATCGATGGCAGTTGGGGAATAATTGGCAAATCTCAACGTTTGAGAGATTTCCTCACCTGGAGCAATTGTTTCCCCGTTCTTACTGAGTGATACTACTGCGAAGGGCCTATTATTATTCGGGCTTCCACCACTGATACGGAATACTGCGAGACCGTGTGATGGAACCGATGCACTAATTAGACCGGCAGTCTGCCAGTTAGTCCCGTTCCAGAGATCGCGAGCAACATAGCATGGCGCCTCATCAAGTCCGACTGCCTGAGCACTGGTTGTGATTGTTGCCCTCCTGTCACTACGATTCAATAATCCTACTGCTCGATCACCGTTTGCGAGCTCTTTCGACCAGACTGAGCGCGAAAGACCGTCCTGACCGGTGGTCTGTTGAATCCGGACCGCTTGGTTACCTGCTGGATCTTGGTTGATTAGGTCCTCAAATCTATTATTTGTGCTATTAATAAATGTGTTTTGGATAGATATTACTAGAGAGAGTTGTTTTTATAAGAGATGGCCAATGGGCCCCGATATTTATCGATGGGTGTTTGTTTGTATATTACAGCCTTAATCGCCGGACGAGGCAACTATCTAAGGCGATTCACTCCCCCCTGGAAATTCGTAGGTAAACCGTAGTGAAGAGGACCATTCCTCCGACGAGTGGGACAACAGACAGTGGTGTCGAGTCAGTCGAATCTGGATCCAGCCCAGTATCATCGCTCAAGTTCGGTTCTATCGGACCGTCCGTGGAATTGTTGGTATCGGCGTTACTCTCATTGCTCGAGTTTTGATCGTCCACTGGCGGTGTTTCTTCGCTCGAGTTTGGAGTCTGATTTCCGGGAGTGGATTCGTTTTGATCATCACTCACATTTTCATCGAGGTCGGACTCAGAGTCATCGACTGGCGAATCTCTGTCGAACTTCCGTATCTTTGAACGGCTATTAACTACGTGTCACGATTGGGGGGTTTCATCCACATTGAGACGGAACAAAAACATCGGTTGCCTGTGGAAATGGTTTGTAGCATAGGGAGATTAGCATTGAAACTACGGCAACCAACCGACTTCCGTATCCTCGAGGTGCTCGAGGATACGGGCCGAAATGTTGCAACGAACTCGTCGACTTATACGGGCAAGAGCCGAAAGAACGCATCGAAGGGCTATCCGCTGGTACCGCTGAAGACCCACCACTGCGACGAGTTTCGCGCGTGGTGAGGACGAAACGACGACGAGTAACGACGATTGAACCCGTACAAAACGTCTCAGTCAGCTGCGTCGACGAACTCCATCCCTGTGATTTCGAAGCGAGCGCCACCGGCATCGCTTTCGGTCACGCTGATTTCCCACTCGTGTCCGTTGACGATTTGCTGGACGATCGAGAGCCCATAACCGGTCCCCCCATCACTCGTCGTATATCCGTACTCGAAAATACGATCATAAATTGACTCCGGAATTCCTACACCGGTATCCTCGATATACAGGCCCTCTCTCAATCGACCGATGTGGATGGTGACATCGTCTCCGGCGTGTTCGACCGCATTACTGAACAGGTTCTCGAAAAGTCCGTGCATATGACTTTCGTCGGCTTCGACTATCCCAGTCACCGCGTCGATGCGTAACTCGGCATTTGCAGTACTCACGTTCCGCCACGCCTCGGTAGCGCAACCCTCGATAACAACCGGTTCCAGGGTAGTGATTGCCTCGCCATCCCTTGTGAGGGAAGTTACGTCTTCGACGAGCGAATCGATTCGCTCGAGCGATACGATAATCTGCTCTAATTCTGGAATGTCGTGGTCTTCCTGGGCGATTTCTGCATGCCCCCGTGCTATTGAAAGTGGATTTCGAATATCGTGGGCGAGGATTTCCGAGCGAAATCTTCGCGACGATCGGCGTTGAGCAGGATGAAGTACATATCAATGATCGAAAACGGCTTTTCGGACTTCATCATCGCTCGAGCCATCGACTCGGTGATCGCCTCCATGTTGATGCCCCAGTAGTCGGACGTATCGAAGACCGCTTTCAGATTCTCGACCCGGTTTTCGATCTCGTTCTCGAGTTCTTCGGTCGTCTCGCACTCGGGTACCTCGAGGAAATTCATCCCGACCGTGTTGTCGTGGGTGGTCGATCCAGGCTCGATCCACACTACGTCCTCGAGGCGGTGTTTGGGGAGCATCCGGAGGAGTTCACGAGAGTCTTGGCCTTTCGGATCGAAATACGTGAAGCCGTATCCCGAATACGCCCACTGGACCATCATATTCAGGAGTTGAGTCGTCTTTCCGTAGCCAGTCGTCCCTGCAATCCAATTGTGCCGAAAGAGGGAGTCAAACCGAAGCGGAGCCTCACGAAAGCCAGTCTGTGGATCTTCTGTGTAGCCAACCCAGAGTGGGGCAGGTGCGTTGTACATCCCGGCTTCGAACATCTCTCGAACGTACGAGCCTGCAACCGTGCCTTCGTTGGCTGTTTCCGTGAGGATCGGTTTTCCACCAACACGGGTTGTGTCCTGGTCAGCGAGCTGGTATTGCTCACCAGCGGCTGATTGCTGGGCAGACGACAACCGAGTGCTCTTCGTGTTCTCTGTCTGGTCGTCACCGGATGCTTCATCGCCTGATGTGGACTCACTACTTTGGTCATCACTCGAGTCCTCTCCACCGTGTCCGAAGAACCGATCAAATACCATCGAATCCCTCCGGCTCTCGAGAAGAGCCATCAAGTGTGACTGCTGCCTGATCTGGAGCTTCTGGTGTCTGCTCCTCAATCAGCGGATCATCAGTTGTGTATTGAGACCCATCCGATGGAAGCCGGTCACCCCGCTGAGTGTAACGCCAGTCGATCTTTGGGGTTTCAATCTCCGCGTTGGGGATGTGTGCGACGCCGGCGAGTTCGTCGACAGTCATGATCATACGACGGTCGATCCACTCGCGATCGCGCATTCGATAGAGGAATCGCCGAAGTCGTTCAGCTCGTTTCCGTTCTTTGCGAGCTAGATGGTGTGCTCGATCAACGAGAACACGGCGTCATCGACGTTGTGTTTCACACGAAGTTCTCACAAAAGCCGTTAGGTCAATGTTGTCGTGGCTGTTGCAAAGAGGTGAATCAGGAATTCGCTCGTTTCGGGATCGACAGCAGCGTACAGCCAGAACTGTTGGTTGTTAATTCGGATCACCATCTCGTTGAGTGCGACGTGATCCGAACTCGCGCTATTGGCGGGCTGTAGATCGGCTTTCTGCACCCAGTCGTGGACGGCTTTCTGCGACCGTTTGACGCGGAACTCCCCCAATATTTCATATAGTATTCAAGAATGACAATTATGCACGATGAAGACGAATACCGACCTTCGTCAGCTGGGGCGGTGTTCGCTCTCGCTCCACAATGTCTAATTCAATCCAGTCGCTACGACCACTGAAGCGAGCGACTTTCGCCATAGACCAACTGAAATCACCTCGCCCATCCTTCAACCGTAACTAAACACGACCGGTCTGGCATATAACAGCTATTTATGCGTCCTTGGCATACATTCAGATGAGCGCAGAGGTGCTGCGTGGAGCCTGTGTGACCATGGCCCGCAAGCCCGGCGGTGCAAACCAAGGGGCGTGGAAGACGGACGTGGGAACAGGAAATGCACCTAATTTCTACATTCCCGAGAGCTGTGCTGCTAGCTTCTCATGTCCATTGTTCTGCAGGTACTGCACGACTGGTCGCACGGATCGATTGTTTTTACAATTCAGCCAGCTTTCTTGAGAGTTCCGTTTGCGACTCCAGGTGCCCTACTATCAGTCCGCTAAGATAGATGGGTTGGTTTCTCGCCAACCTTCAGGTGTCTTTATCTGCCGGGTGTCGAGTGGTAAACCGACGAAGAAGCTGTTCAATCTCGTTCTCCCGGTGGAGCAAATCGGGTGGGACGAACTCATCGTCGAACACCCGTGGATCGGCGATCATATTCCCGAGAACTGTTTGGTATCCTAAAAAGACTACTTGCAATTCCGAATGTTCTCGGCGACTATAGTATTTGATCAGGGGTGGGAGGGGATGAGGGGATCAGGGGTTCCAGTCAACTGTACTATTTGAACACTCTGACCGCAAAAGATACTGCAGTTGGTGGGCGAATCCGGTTTCTATTCGACGATGAATCCGCTCGCCAACTCTAAGACTTCCGAGCGGGAGCGCGGATCATCGAACGCCTCGGGGAACCCGATTTCGCCGTTGAGCTCTCGGAGGTACGAGGCGTGTCGCGCTTCCACGCTATGGATACTGAGTGCCGGTGGCACAAGTTCAGACGCATCGATATACGGTGCTGCGCCGGCGTACGCCGAGACACCAATATCCTCGAGCATGGCACCAGTGGCGATGAACTCTGCTGGGTCTTGAACAGCTGTCCCGAAGTCGAACTCGGGACTCTGGGCAGGTTCGCCACCTAATTGCCCCACTGTCTGGCTAAGGACTTCCGCGTGGGTTATTTCGTGGTCTCGAACGACGCGGAGTCGATTCACGACCTGATCCTGAATCGGCCCCCATCCCTCGAATTGTTGTTCGAGAGCCCCTTCGTCGATGTTTTCGAGACCGCGGGGCGATTCCACTAGGTTCGTCGTGTTACTGCGCAATAAAGATATGAATATGTTTCGTGAGTTGGAGCCGGGGAATATTTTCACCCGTATAAGTTGTTCTACGTTCCATATTGGAGTGTCATGTTTGGATTGTTCAAAGCGGATGATGACGAACCTGAGGTCACTATCAAACAGACTCCATCAGGTATTGAGGTCTCTGTGACGGGAACGAATGAGGATGAAACGGAGGAGGTGATGGATATCGCTAATCGGCAGTTTAGTTTGCTCGCTGCGGATTCAGTGTCTATTGAAGAAAGTGCGATAACCTTGCGACAGGACGATGATGGTGTGTATCGGTAGTTTGGTTGTTGGTAAGTGAGAGAATAATTGATTGACTCTATTTTGCTTGTGAGCACTCCAATAAGAGTTTCATTCTAACTTCTACTGTATTATATCCACAAATTCTCTGGCGAAACCTATTTAATTACTAAAACCATACAAATTTTGATAAAAGAATCCGAAGAAGGCGTCCTGCGACTTAGCCAAATCGGAGAGGAAGTTATCGCAGTTGTTTTACAACCGATGGGACGAGTTGATGGAGTCGATATTCAGCTCGTGTCGAGCAACCAAGGTATAGAGTTCAAGGTGGATGGTCCTCTGGGGAGTTCACTCAGCTCGTATCCAAACGATAATGGGTTCTACACTCGTGAAGACGGTATTGAGGAGCTAATTACGCCCGTTTTGAGCGTCCAGAAGGACAACGACATCGGTGGTGGCCCAAACCCCTGGCTCTACCTAATCGACGTATCTGATGTAGATCATCAGCGTCCAGGGGAACTCTCAAATGAGCAGGCACAAAATATGGGAGAAGAGTTGATCGCAATTGAGGTGGAGGAATGAGTTCATCTCCCACTGAGTTTCACGGACAATTGGTATTCCAGGCTTGCAGAGCCCGTGATTGAGTTGGTCTTCGTCCATTCCAGAGCCCCATGCTTCTTCGATAAACAAATTCCAAAGTATTCGAAATCTTATTTTCTCTGCTTTTGCGTCTCGCATACGTTCATACTCGGCACTTCTTTTCCTACTATATGCACCTGCGAGTATGAGGGATGGAATCACCGCGAGTGGCACTATAATCAAATTACTGAATGACAGGAAAGTGTTCTGAACCAGCACTATTACGGCCACAAGAAGACCAAAAGAGAAGGTAGAAAAAACGTAGATGAACGGCTCAATCCACTCGTGTAGTGCTATTAGCACCCGATTCCTACCACTTGGATAAAAAGTCGAAGTTACGAGTTTAGCGGCCAGAAATACGATTGTTGAATAAACTAAAAGACGGAATCCCCAACGAACCAAGCTAGATTCGGATGCACCCTGTAACAAAGGAAACGAAATTAGATTTTGCGCGACTAATGTTAAGGATTATTAACATGTACATGGAAGCAGAAATCGCAATGCCTGGGAATGAAAACAGCGATCCGACTCGACGAAAAGTTATCAAAGCGTCTGGAGGAGCTGTCGCTGCAGGAGTGGCATCACTCGCTGTTGTTGGTAGTGCTTCTGCAGCGAGTGATGAGATTGACTCAGGTGATATCGTCTCACTATGGAATGACTCGGGTGACGTCCCTACGTACGATAATCTGGATTTCGACGGGCGGCAAGAGTATCCTGATGGGACATCGGGTGAAGTCATCCAATCAACGCAGGCGTATCAACAGACGTGGTACCAAATCGATATTTATGGTGATGAGCGGTGGGCCGCTGAAGGCTTCGTCCGCTTTGAGCGGGATGCGTAACTGGTCCCAGTAGAATCGTCATATAGGCCGCTACGAATTTTATTATTACTCTCCGGTCGGTAGAAGTAGCAACACGATCGCTGCAAGGGGAAGGATCTAAAGCAGATTCCGCTCGTCGATTCGTCCGAAACCACGCATCACAGCCCCGCTGAACCCACTGTAGTCTCAACTTGCAAGGAACCCATTCTATATCGCGATATAGAATTTATATTCTGCATATCCGGGAGTAAATGGCTTCTACCCTCAGATATCCTGCAGTATCGCCCCTATACGATCCACTTTGTTAAACACCAGTTTAACCAAGTGATTTTATGTGGGTCGACACTGTACCCCACAAGTGAATGTCTGAATCCACTGATCGCCGGGCTGATCGCGGGGGGAAGTCCGTCGAGGAGGCGGTGTCGCGCTATCTCGGCTCGCTGGACTCGGGCGGCTCCCGGTCGACGATGCGATCGCCACTGAACGAGTTCGCGAACTTCTGTGATCAAGAGGGGGTACAGCGAGTCGACGCACTCGAGACGAATATGCTCCGGGAGTACGGGATGTATCTTCGCGAGCGTGCCATCGACCAAGAGTTGGCAGCGTCGACGGCGAACACATACTTCAACTACGTGCGCGCGTTTCTCTCCTTTTGCGTCCGCGACGAACTGTTAGACACGAATCCGGCGAACACACAGCGCGCAGAAGAGTTCCTCCCCGAGGACAAAGGCGATCGCAATCGTCAGTTTTGGGATCCAGAAGACCGCCAGCAGATCATCAACGCTCGCCAGTGAACATCGACACCTCGAGTCCGTCGGGTGGTCTCTCGAGTCCGTCGGGTGGTCTCTCGAGTCCATCGCCAGCCTCGTCTCGAGTGCCGGATCGCGTCAGTTCTGCTGGGTGAGAATCCAGAACGAAACTGGGAGGCTTGCCGCGACGAGTCCATACACGCCGCCCATGATCGGCTCGAGGCCGAGCGAGGGTTCGAGGAGGTACCCCGTCGCGAAGCCGATCGGATCACAGATCATCGCGAGGAGCAGTATTTGCTGGCCGAAGGGGCGGGATCGTAACCAGTAGAGCATTGGTAGTACGCGTGGCTTCTCAGTTGATACGAATATGTTTTATGCTCATGATTTCCCCGGAACCTAAATTGCTCATGCGAATCTATGGGAGGGGTTAGATCACGCAAATTTACTGTTCATCTTTCTCGAGTTCCTCGACAGCTAGCTCCCCAGCGAGATACGCTCGTCCGCGGTCGGATAGCCGGTAGATCCCGCCAGTTTCGTCGGTAGGAACCGTTGAGGAGTTCGTGACGAAGGTTGAATGGAAGGAGAAAACGCAGCTGCAGAACCGGATGCGGAAGGAAGTGACGGGAGAGTTGTATCGGTCCGAGATCGACATCTCGGGTGACGAGCGCCGAGAGCTAACCAATCGGGTCATCGAGCTCGCACGAAATCATTATCAATGAGTAAACGCCTCCAGCGCCGGTATCATATCGGTCAGACGGTCGTTCCCTACACGATCGATTGGTCCGAAAAGCGGGAGACCATGGAACTGTCGATCGACAAATCACTTGAACTGACCGTTACAGCTCCGATGACTGCGACGATAGCGGAAGTAGAGGAGGTACTCGAGTCCCGCCAAGAGTGGTTACTTCAGAAACTCTACGGGCTAAAAGAGCAGGAAGGACCCCCGTATTCGAAGGAGTACATGAGTGGGGAGAAGCTCCAGTACCGGGGGCGACAGTATCCGTTGGAGCTCGTTGAGGCGGATGTCCCTGAACCAACGTTGTCGTTCGATGAGCAGGCGTTCATCCTTCGCGTCCACCGCTTTGACGGAGACGTAGACGACGTGAGCGTTCGTCGAAAGCATCAAGCGGTCGTCGACTGGTTTATCCAGCGTGCGGAGGAGGAACTCCCAGGCCGAGTGTCACGCTTTGAATCACGGTTGGGGTTCGAAAATGTGCCAGTATGGGTCGGAGAAATCGACGGCCGATGGGGTGAGTACGACAACGGAACCGTTCGACTCAACTGGCGGTTAATCTTGGCACCTGTTCGGATCCAGGATTACGTTCTCGTTCACGAATTGGCCCACGCAGTGCATGCTGAACACTCCGGTGCGTTCTGGAATACGGTTGGTGCTCTTATTCCCGACTATGAAGAGCGCCGTGAATGGCTCAGGGTGAACGGGAACTCTCTGGCAATCTGATCTGTTTAGTTCTGTTCTGGGTGCGCGGCACCGTTTAATACTAACTGTCGTATCCAATGATTATCGGAGTTTAATCGAGGAGTGATTGAATCCGTTCGATTGCTGGTTCGATGTCACCGAATCTCGACGATCTCTTTGACGTGGTTCCTGAACTCATCGAGATGTTCCAATAGCCGACTCACGAATGAATCGCGGTTCCGTGCTGCGATACGACGAGAAGGACTTTCCTGCTGATGTTGCTACTCGAGATTCTTGCACGAGTATGAGCAGTGCAGGCCCATCCTTCTCAATACCGTTTCCGAACTTATCGAGGGAAATTAATGGACTAAAACGAGACTGAAGGTTTTCTAGTCTATGTGTTAGTCAGTAGTGGGATAACAACTGGGCATATGATATACAGAGATAGTGTAGGACAAACCATAAAAAATTATATGTTATGATGATAATTATATGGCAGAGATTTCGGGAATCCCGTATTCAATGATTTTTATTTATATGTGGATTGAATGAATGATTTTCAATAGGAGTTAGTGAGAATCGACGACTACAAGAAGGCGGTCTCGAATCTGGCTCAGACCACCCTCCGTGCCGTTTTGGGTGACATGGAACTCGACGACACGCTCAACAAACGTCAGGAGATCAACGCGAAGATTCGCAAGGAACTCGACGAGCCCACCGACGAGTGGGGGATCCGCGTCGAGAGCGTCGAGGTCCGCGAGGTCAACCCGTCCAAAGATGTCCAGCGCGCGATGGAACAACAGACCTCTGCCGAGCGAAAACGCCGCGCCATGATCCTCGAGGCCCAGGGTGAACGCCGCAGCGCCGTCGAGAAGGCCGAAGGTGACAAACAATCCGAGATCATCCGCGCGCAGGGTGAAAAACAGAGTCAGATCCTCGAGGCCCAGGGTGACTCGATTTCGACGGTCCTTCGCGCCCGGTCGGCTGAATCGATGGGCGAGCGAGCGGTTATCGACAAAGGGATGGACACCCTGACCGAGATCGGCCAGAGCGACTCCACGACGTTCGTGTTGCCCCAGGAACTCACTTCGAAGCATATGAGGTTCGCCTTCGAGTGATTTCTCAATCAAGAACGAGTCCGAATCCGCGTTGAGAAATAGGGAACTGTCTTCGATCATGGCCAAACATTGATCTCGTGCAAAAGAGTACCTCACAGTATATCTGTCGTCGTAGAGCGGATTTCCGTTGATGTATACCTCCCGTTCAGGAATCTCCCGAAGTACATCGTCTGAGAGGACTCCGAAAATCTGCATAAACGTTGTCGACTCCGTATAGTAGTCAGCGTCCACAGCTGAATCACCACCATCAGCTGATGGCTCTAATGCAAACATGCTGATGACGCTATCTTTGTCGACACGATCTCCACTGATCAGTTCGTTTGAATCCTTCACCCATCCCTCACTAGCATGGTAGTGGGCCACGAGTACTTCGGAGTCCGTACTGTGGAATAACAACCCCTTATCGGTCTTTTGTACTGGATGTAGCTGCTTTGACAGGGATGTGACATTCTCTTTAATTATATCCTCGTTTCCATCCTCTGCCCAAGATTGCTGATATACTCTTGAGAGCTCGAAGTTAGTTGTTAACTCATCCTCTGAGTCTAATCTATCTGTGAAGGTTCTCTTCAACTCCTCTATGAATCCACGCTCCGGAAAGGTGTCCGAGATCTAGCGACACGGTTTGCTTCCGCATCGAATCTCGAACAAAGTACTGAAATCGATAGCGTTCAAGCAACGATCCAAGGAACCAGTAATGACGACTAACAAGACCGTGACAATCGCAGTGACTGGTGCAGCAGGATATATTGGAAGCCGTGTTGTGGATCGCCTACAAGCGGAACATCCAGAGTGGTCAATTACGGCTATTGATAATTTCTACCGCGGAACAATCCGTCAAATCGGTGATGTTCCTGTACAGCACGTCGACATTCGTAATCAGGATCAATTAGAAGACACGCTTGCGGGTGCTGATATCGTCATGCATCTGGCTGCGCTTAGCGGTGTTGATGATTGTGAGGAGAACGCTGATTTAGCTCACGAGGTCAATGTTACCGCCACAAATACGATCGCCTGGTTCTGTCGCAAACACGGGGCTGGATTGATTTTCCCAGCGAGTATGGCAATAATCGGCGATCCAGAGAGTCGATGTCCTCTTGCAGGTCTTCGGCTCTGAGGCTGTTCGAATCGTGCTGGTTGATCTTCAGATCCGAAATCCAGTCGGCCATCATGTCCTGCGCCGATTGGCTATCGAACGGATCGAGGTGGATGCTGATATCCGTCTTGAGATCTGTCTCGAGGAGCAATCGCTCGAGGAGTCCATCCGATGGCTCTTCGGGGAACTGTTCGATCCAGAAGGTGCGGACGTACGTCTCGTCGTTGATTACAGCGTAGGTCGTCTCCCAGTCGATCGTCGACGGCGCGATAACCGACTGATGCATCGTCGACGTATCCGGAAGACGGTCTTCTTCGGACACTGATGAGACATCGTCTCCCTCCTCAGTTTCGTCCGAGTCGAGATCCTCGAGGGAGTATTCCCAGTCCTCTGCTTCTTCACTTATGTCGTTCATCGCACCAACGACATCCTCTGGATCCGGTGTGGTTGGCACACCGTCGCTAATCCCGTGGGAGACAACCGGGAACGTTCCGAGCGCGTTCGTGATATTGTCGTACTCCTCTGGCTGGCACGTCCAGTACTCCTTGGTGATCCGAGCGAGGTCGTATGCATCGACGGGGCTAATCGAACACCGATAGAGCGACGAGCCACCACGCCGAAGCTGGGCGAGTCGCGACTCGAGCTTCTCTTCTTTGAGTTGGTCGCGTCTGGATTCGCTCAGCCCGTCAGACTGAAACCGACCGAACAATCGACCGAGAACGGGCATATCAGCGAGGTAGGCCAGAACACTATCTCCGGTTTCGTCGAACTGTTCGATGTCACTATCGGTTACTGACGTGATGAGATAATACTCTCGAACGGTGGTCGTTTCAGAGTCTATATCCCCGTTTTCGTTCGTGTTGGAAGCGGCGTACTCCTCGAGAAGGCGTTTGAGAACTGGGCGTGAGCGAACGTCGGCGTCGCCAAGCCGGTGCTGGTGTTCGCGAACGACGTCGTCTTGATCCACCTCGCGGCTAGTGATATAGACCTTCACGGGGAAGTCGACAGTCGAATTCACGAACTCCGAAAGTGACTGGACGGCTTTTGCCCAGGCGTCGTCGTCCTCGAGGGCCATATTCGCCGGCTCGACTTTCATCGCGCCGACGAGTGCGCCATCGGTTCGTTCGATGGCGTGGGGATACACGCGGCTGAGGCGGGTCAAATACCGGACTTCGCTGTTGTCCTCCCCACCGTGCGTGTACTCCTTATTTTTGACCGCCCAGCCAAATCGAGCGACGAGCCACTCAGTAAGCCAGAGATAGTCTGGTTTGACTTTATGGAGGAAAAAGAGGAGGATCGTACACATACACCCGAATCCGAGGATTGGGATCGTGAGTGCGGATGGAACAAACGTTGCTGCGATGACGGTGACGAACGCGACTGTGAGAAACAGCATGAGTTCCCCAATCGTGTAGCCCTGGAAGAAGGCTGTCGTGCCGCCTAGCGATTGGTGAATTTTTCGGGCATTGTACTCGCTATCGGCTGTATTTGAGCTCATATAGATCACCACCTCGAGACCTTTTCTTTGGTGTTTCTGAGCCCTTGCTTGGCTTTGGTCGACGTTTTGCGGGTGACCTGTTTGGCATCAGCTTTGGCTTTATCGCGCATTCTGCCCGTGTCAGATTTCCTGAGGTTGTTATACTGGCGCGCATGGGATTTCGTCGAGTTCGCAGATTCGCCGAGTTGGTCGTCACTACCTGTGGAGGATATCTCTCCATCGGACGCACCATCGACTGGTTCGTGCTCACTATCACTACCCGAAGACTCCTCACCGGGTCCGAAGAACCGATCAAATACCATCGAATCCCTCCTGCTCTCGAGGAGAGCCATCAAAAGTGACTGCCGTCTCATCTGGTACAGCTGGTGTCTGCCCATCAACCGGCGATTCGTCAGATTGGTGTTGAGATCCATCCGACGGGAGCCGATCGCCACGTTGGGTGTATCGCCAGTCGATCTTCGGAGTCTCAATCTCTGCATTAGGGATGTGTGCGACGCCGGCGAGTTCGTCGACAGTCATGATCATACGGCGATCGATCCACTCGCGATCGCGCATCCGATAGAGGAATCGCCGAAGTCGTTCAGCTCGTTTCCGTTCTTTGCGATGCCAGACAGGGTTATCGTCGAGTCCCTGTTCCGTAATCGCGTTGTAGTACTTTCTGAACATCCCCGCGACACCGCGGGCTCGAGCCTCGGTTTCGTTCTTCTCTGAGGACGCAGCGAGAACTCGGATGTTCACGTGGAACGCCTGTTGACCCCGTTGCTGTTCGATCGTTTTGGCGGCCTGTTTGTCCTTCTCGCTCGCCGGTCGGGTTCGAGGGTTGAGCCACCCAACCGAGGTACCCTGCCGAAGTGCGTGCGCGAGTTCGTCGACGCTGTTATGCTTGAATCGGTCACCCTCGGTCCACGACTGTTTCGCAGGTCGAAAGACGACCTGCGTGACGACTGTACTGTCGTCGAGTGAGAGCATCTCGCTCGTGATTTCGCCGTACGGATCCGTCTCGAAGCCTTCGCTGTTGTGATGGCGGATCGGATAGTAGGGAATTTTCTCCATCTCGAGCCACGCGCCGGCGATATACTCGTCAGAATCGATAACCGGGAATGCGTGTCCCTCCTCGACAGGGAAAATCTCGCTGTTGGCGTAGTTATTGCCAACGCGACGGCGGAATTTGTCGGCGGCTGCCTCGGTAGCAGCATGCATGTAGAATTTGATCTTCCCTTGGTCGAACCAGACTTCAAAGGAGTGGTGATCACTCGTATTCTTCCCGCGGAAGTTCGTCGTCACGTCGTGAACTGACTGGAGGACGCCTGCCCCATCCACGACGCCGTCATTCTCTTTGTAGGGGCGAATCCGCAAGAGCGTGCCTGGTGTGTCCGATTGGTGTTGAACGAACGAGTCCTGCTCTTCAAACTCGAGTTGCGTCGCTTCGTACTGGGGCGATGAACCGAGCATTTTTGTGAAACGATCGAACGTAGTCATGGTCTTAGCTGTCATATTTGGGTCCAGTTGTTCGCTGTTCAGTTCCACCGTCAGTCTGGATCGGTGCCTCTTCGGTGTCTGTATCCAATTCGAGAGCCTGTTCGACGACTGCATCGAGGACCTCCGCTTTCGTGAGGTCCTCATCAAGAAGTTGACTCGCCGTCTCGGCGGTGATGTTGAGGCGGGTCGCAAGCGCGTTTTGCCGTGCTTCGGTCTCGACGAACTCCTCGAAGGCAAGCAATTCCGCAGGTTCGTCGCTAATTGCCTGCTCGAGGAAGGCCTGATCCTCTGGTTCGTAATCGATAACACGCTTCTCGAAGTCATCTGCGACTACATGCAGAGGGTACGTGCCGTGTTCTTCGACGCGAACGAGTGCTTGACTGTAGCCAAGGTCTTCCTTCCCGGCGTCGGCACCCCTGACGTACTGGCGCTGTTCTCTGGTGAGCCCGATTTTATCTGCCGTTGAGTCGTCGAGTTCGGGCAGTTTGTGGAAGACCTTGATCGGGCACATCCCAATGATCTTCTCGGCTTGCTCAGTTTCGTAGAACTCCTGGGCGGTCTGCGAGAGCAGTACCATTCGAAGCCCAGCATGGCGCTGGTGACGAAATGCCGTCTCGAGGAAGTCCAGATTCGCCTGATCGTCGAAGAGATAGTGCGCTTCGTCGATCGCGAGTTCGACGTTACGTTGGGTGTTTTTCGCCTGCTGGTAGATCGTCGATAGCAGCAGTTGCATCAGGAACGTCTGGCGATCGATACCCGAGGCACTGCCCTCGATCTGACCCAGGTCAATGTAGACGACCTTGTTATCACCCTCGAGGATATCGATCTCCGAGTGGTGAGAGAGGTTTTCGTAGGAGCCACCCTCGCGGAACGGCTGGAAGGCAATTGCGAGTTCATCGGCATATTGGGCAGCACGCTCACGAGCGGATTCGGATTCTGCGATGTTGTGTGCATCTGGGTTTTCAGCGATATCACAGAGGATCCGGTGGACGTCCTGCATCGTCGGTGAGTTCTCCGACGTGTGCGTCAAGACGTTGTCTTCGACGATGCCAGCCTGCCGATAGGCTTCGTCGATCACGTACGAGAGGACGCCCGTCTCCGTCCCCAGTTCGATATCACGCGCCTCGAGGAAGTTCTCGAGAACGGCGGAGACCTCGTCTTTCTTCGCCGAGAGGGGAGAGACGCCGTCATTCGAGTCGAGAACGTGCTGTGGTGTTTCGCGGATCTCGAGTGGATTTAGTTTCGTATCGCCACCGACGGTGATCGTCTTCGCATTCAGCGCGTCAGCAATCCCGCGAAAGCCCCCAACGGGATCGATGAGTACGAGCATCGTATCGTTACGCCGTTTCATCATCCGAAGATGGCGCAGAATCCCGCCGAACGTCTTTCCAGCTCCGGGCATTCCAACGACGAGTTCGCTATGACCGGTCTCGAGCTCCCAGGGATTGATTCGAATCGGGGAGCCGTTGTGGCCGTGATAGCCGTATTCGATGCCGTCGTCCATCATCTGGTAGTTCGACGAGAAGGGGAACATGGCCCCGATGGCCTGGTTCGTCAGCGTCGACATTCGATCGCGACCGAGTTCGTTCCGTCCGAGCGGTGAGACGGTTGCGAGTCCTCGCTCTTGCCATCGACTCGCGACTTTCAGCGTACAGTTGGCTGGTGCGTCTTTGATGATCGACCGTAGCCGAGTCGTCTGATTCTCGAGTTTTTGCTGACTCTCGGCAGCGAGACGAATGAATACGCCGCCCCGATAGAACGAGGCTTTGTTCGCCCGAACGAGCGAGCGCATATACTTCGCCTGGTCGATGTCCTCTTGCAGGTCTTCGGCTCTGAGGCTGTTCGAATCGTGCTGGTTGATCTTCAGATCTGAAATCCAGTCGGCCATCATGTCCTGCGCCGATTGGCTATCGAACGGATCAAGGTGGATGCTGATATCCGTCTTGAGCTCTGTCTCGAGGAGCAATCGCTCGAGGAGTCCATCCGATGGTTCTTCAGGAAACTGTTCGATCCAGAAGGTGCGGACGAACGTCTCGTCGTTGATCACGGCATAAGTCGTCTCCCAGTCGATCGTCGACGGCGCGATAACCGACTGATGCATCGTCGACGTATCCGGGAGACGGTCTTCTTCGGATACTGATGAGGTATCGTCTCCCTCCTCAGTTTCGTCTGAACCAAGATCCTCGAGGGAGTACTCCCAGTCCTCAGCTTTCTCACTGCTGGTGTCCGCCTTCCGTTGGGTCGCACTCGAGTCGTCCATCGCGCCGATGACATCCTCTGGATCCGGTGTTGCTGGCACACCGTCGCTGATCCCGTGAGAGACGACTGGAAACGTCCCAAGGGCGCTCGAGATATCGTCATACTCCTCTGGCTGGCACGTCCAGTATTCCTTGGTGATCCGAGCGAGGTCGTATGCGTCGACGGGGCTGATCGAACATCGATAGAGTGACGAGCCACCACGCCGAAGCTGGGCGAGTCGCGACTCGAGCTTCTCTTCTTTGAGTTGGTCGCGTCTGGAATCGCTCAGACCGTCAGACTGAAACCGACCGAACACTCGTCCGAGAACGGGCATTTCAGCGAGGTAGGCCAGAACACTATCTCCGGTTTCGTCGAACTGCTCGATGTCGCTGTCGGTCACTGCGGTGATGAGATAATACTCCCGAACTGTCGTCGTTTGAGAGTCCACATCCCCGTTTTCGTTCGTGTTGGAAGCGACGTACTCCTCGAGCAGGCGTTTGAGAACTGGGCGTGAGCGAACGTCGGCGTCGCCAAGCCGATTCTGGTGTTCGCGAACGACGTTATCCTGATCAACCTCGCGGCTGGTGATGTAGACCTTCACGGGGAAGTCGACAGTCGAATTCACGAACTCCGAGAGTGACTGGACAGCTTTTGCCCAGGCATCGTCGTCCTCGAGGGCCATGTTCGCCGGCTCGACTTTCATCGCCCCAACGAGTGCGCCGTCGGTTCGTTCGATGGCGTGGGGATACACGCGATTGAGGCGGGTCAGATAGCGTACTTCGCTGTTGTCCTCCCCACCGTGCGTGTATTCCTTGTTTTTGAGCGCCCAGCCGAATCGAACGACGAGCCACTCAGTGAGCCAGAGGTAGTCTGGTTTGACTTTATGGAGCAAAAAGAGGAGGATCGTGAGCATACACCCGAATCCGAGGATTGGGATCGTGAGTGCGGAGGGAACGAACGTCGCTGCGATGACGGTGACGAACGCGACTGTGAGAAACAACATGAGTTCGCCAATCGTGTAGCCTTGGAAGAAGGCTGTCGTACCACCTAACGACTGGTGGATTTTCCGTGCGTTGTACTCGCTATCGGCTATATTTGAACTCATAACGATTACCACCTTGAGACCTTTTCTTTCGTGTTTCTGAGTCCTTGCTTGGCTTTGGTCGACGTTTTTCGGGTGACCTGTTTGGCATCGTCTTTGGCTTTATCGCGCATCCGGCCCGTATCCGATTTGCGGAGGTTGTTATACTGGCGTGCATGGGATTTCGTCGAGTTCGCAGATTCGCCGAGCTTGTACGCTCTCGAGTTCCCGCCCCCGAGTTTCGTCTGTCCGTCTTTGGCCATCGGTCCGTACTTCCCGTTGGCGTAGCCCCGGTGGACGTTTCGAGCGCCACGCACGGTCTTTCCAGACGCAGCTTTTGCTTTGTGAGCACCGGCAGCGGCCGACGATGGGTTCGCAGCGGTGACGCTGTTTTGGGCAATGGTGCGAACTGCAGGGCTACTCCAATAGACGGTCATCACCATCGCGAGAACCGCGGCAGGGATCAGCGTCAGCCCAATAAATAGTGCGAACAGCTCATTTTGGCCAAGTGTCTGAATCCCACCGACTTCCCACCCAATGCGGAAGAGCAGCGCCGCCGGAATCCCAGCAAGGATGAGACCAGGATAAATCCCCGCTGCTCGACGAGCCATGTTTGCTGCTGGTGTGAATGGCCAGACTTCAAGTGCCCAGAGAACCCCCAGAAGCGGCATAGTGACCGTCAGCACGAATATGCCGATCCAGCGGAGCGCAACAACGAGTCCAGCAACGACTAAGAAGAAATTCGAGATGACAACCATCGCGAGGATTACAAATGTCCCTCCAAGAGTTGCTTGAATAAGTTCACCAAGACCCGCAGACATATCTTCGATTGGCGCGATCGTCGTCCCAATTGCGTCGACGAATTGCAGCGGGATTGAGACCAACGGGAACCAAACGAACGTTCCCATGAACACGATTCCGAGCCGTCTCAGGAGTCGCTTTCGGCGATAGTCACTCATCGACCCTGCACGGAGCCCGATGAACGCGAACGAGATAATTACCATCATAATCGCCAGAGGCATAATATACGCCAGATACACATCCTGATACAGACTTGCCCATGGCTCCCCATCTGGAGTTCCAACAACGATATACTGAGAGTCCGATTCCGGTGCTGGAACACCGACAACGGGCTCCAAAAGCGCTCCGTAGATCTCGTTTACCAGCCCAAGAATTGCGTCGGTGAACCTCTCAATAACGTTTTGAATCCCATCTTCGACTTGGTCCTGCATCCATGGCATTTAGTTCTCACCGCCAGTAGAATCCGAGTCAGTTGGACTGCCCTCCACAATCGTAAGGTCACACGACTGGTCACCACCGTATTCGATTTGCTGAGTATACGACGGATCTGGTCCTACCTGGACGACAGCTGTCACTGTCATCGGTTCTGTGCCTAATTCGCTGCAGTCTAGCGACCCTCCCGCACCACTCGTCTGGTAGATTTGGCCAAACGAATAAGCAGTCGTCTCTCCGGGCGGTAACCGCGTCTCATGGTGATACGAGACTGTATCGTCGCGGCCTAACTTGGCGGCTGGTGCACCTTTCCACCGAAGTTCAGTGAGTAAGGAGGGAATCGTTCCCTCGTTCTTTATAACAACTGCGGCGTATTCATCCCAGACTGGCGAATTCTTGTCCCAGTCCATATCCGGGTTCTCGGCCGCCCAGAGCACGTCGGTGATTGTGCACTCTGCATCAAGCGTGATCGTCGTCGAGTCGATCGGGTCGTCGCTTTCGCGACTCTCGAGGGCAACGAGTTTGTACTCGCCAGTGGCGATATCGTCTTCATATCTGCCGAGGATCTCAAATGCGACCTCGGTATCGTCATCCCCGAGACTATCTTGATTGATTATCTCACCATCCGGATCCCGAAGGGTGATAACTTCTCTCCAGCGAACCACTATCAAACCAACACTTCCAACTCATCAGCGGGCTCAAGCCAGATGAAAGCTTGAGGCTGCTCTTCACCCTCAACGTTCTACACTTTTTCGAACACATTCATCGAAGAATCCCCTCGCAAGGTCTGCGTTCCGGAAGCATATAGTACTCTGATTGGCACCAGGTACACAATGGCATACAACAATCTCGATACCGAACTGGTGAACTGCCTCCTCAATAATGGACGAGCAAGCCTTCGTAGTCTCGCCGAAGAGATGGATGTTTCCGTCACCACAGTATCTAACCATCTTTCCGAACTGGAAGAATCTGGTGTGATCGACGGCTACACACCAAAAATTGACTACAATAAGGTTGGGTATGATGTCACAGCGATCATGCAGTTGAAAGTCAAAGGAAGCGCCCTCACCGGAATCACCGAGACCATTCAAGATCATGACCAAATCGTCTCAGTCTACGAAGTCACGGGTGATTACGATATCGTGGCGATCGGCAAATTCCACGATACAGATGATATGAACGACCAGATTAAAACGCTGATCACAGACCCAGATATCCGCCAATCAAACACCAGCATCGTTCTCAACAGGGTTACTCGTCTTCGAGGTCGAGCCAGTCCACCGTCTTGCCGTCGCTGGTGTGGACGTAGGTGAGGATTCCGAGGTCGATACCCACGCTATTGCTTGAATCTAACTTGTCCAGTGCAGGTTTCTCGGGTAAGTCAGCATCGTCGGTTTCGAGACCGAACGAGACGAACCAGTCACCGGTCGTCTCTTTTTTGACCGTGACTTCTTTGATGTCCGCTTCGTCAGGGATCTCGCGGTGGGAGCGGATTTTGATGTCACCGATTTTGGAGAGCCAGAGTATCGCGTGTCGGCCACTCGTGTTTTTGAGTTCGAAGCCGGACTGCGAGTATGTCATACTCTTGAACTCCCTCGGTGACTTCCACTTGAGCTTCCCCACCTTGTTCCCGTTCTGTTTCTGCCCGGAGAGACTGTCGAGGTTCTGGTAGAACCGTGTGATGGTTCGTTGCAGAGCCTTCGAGTTGACTTCCGAGAAGACAGGGAACTCGTCTTTCCAGTCGGGAAGTCGGTAATGGTGTTTTTTTTGCCCAAAATAGTTGCAGGAGTTAGTGGATGATCTCGACGATATCGCCGTCAAGGAATTACAAGATACTCTCGACAATGTAGATGGAAGAAGCCGACATAACGACAATAGCAGCAATAGAAACCAGTCCAGACTGAGCCGCGTTCCGCGTGGTTTTCGCTAGGAATGCGGCCGGCCATCGAACTGTCCGGACAACGCGACTGAACGTGTCTCTTGGGCGCGATCACCGAGTTCGAAGATGAGGTGATCGTTGTGCTAGATGGAGCGCCGTACTTCTAAGCGTCGGCCGTCACGCTACCCGCATACTCTTCTGGCCGGCTTTGGTGAACCACTAGATGGCGTCGACTTCCGGGGTGAGATCCGGTGACTTGTGGTGTATTTTGGGACGATTTAGCCACAACCCGAAGGAATCAATGATAGCGGATAAATCGGACACTGCCACAGGTCCTCTAAAACCGCTCAGACCTACTGCAGTATGGCGATTCACCAAAGCCTTCTGGCCTAAATCCCGTTGAGGAGTACTGGTGACAACTGTAAACAGCTCCCAGAAATCGATTCTTTGAATAGTTCACTGAACTGATAATAGCGACCACTATCATTCAAAATTGAGTGGTTATTTCTAATGTATACTATAGTGGATACTGTGTCATATTCACCCCCCTCCATATCGCCAAGGGCATCTTACAGTTTCTCGACAGAGACAAAACACTGCGTAACGTCCAACGATATTAGAGTGGGAAATATAGCGTCCTTGTTCACCAGTTTATAATCATAACTGAAACATCACTTGGATAGGTTTTATCAATTACATATTTGAGACCATTCTTCTGGCTTATATTCTGTAATCTGCTGATGTGTCCTATGGGCCAGCCAATAGTCACTGGCTCAGAACATAATTCGTCCCGGATGAAACCTACGTTGAATTCTACCGGTCTGTACTGTGTTCGATCTTCGGTTAGAAGTCGACAGAACACTTCTACGCAATCGCTAAGCGGCTAAACGATGGAAGCGAATACGGTACGTCGATCATCAGGACGGTGCTATTATTATGAGCGGAACTCTTGCTTGAGTCATGGCTGAAAAGGACCAGGCGACGCTACCTGGCACGGAACCGAATCTACTCACACTTCCTACTCTCGAAAAGCACCTGTGGGCGGCTGCGGACAAACTCCGTGGAAGCATCGACTCGGCGGACTACAAGAACTACATTTTCGGGTTGTTGTTCCTCAAGCGGGCTAACGATCGGTTCGAGGAGGAAACCGAGGAAGTCGCCGAGGAACTCGGGATCCCGGTCGAAACAGCCAGAGACGACCGTGACCTCCACGAAGAGTTCTGGATCCCAGAGCGTTCTTCTTCCGTTGACAGAATTGTGCATAGATATTCGAATCTGTTCGAAGTTAATTGTTTAGAGGGCGCTTATAGGATGAAAGTCTGGCAAGTCCCCACGTATGGATGAAGAAGGGAGGTGTCAAAGGCTGACACTACTTGCAAGATGCTCTTGACAATGCAGACGTAAAGAAGCAGATACAACGGCTATTAGCGACAATAGCGTACAAAACCGGTGTCACGTAGACAGAACCAGACGAGTGGTACGATGTTTAGCGACGAACGATCTAGAACTGACTCGAGCGACTTGACATCGACGGGTCGTTTGAGCAGGTTGTAACTGACACCCACATCTCTATAAGAAAGTGGAAACTATAAGAAGACTAATGAGAATTCCAAAGAAAGTTCGCACAAATCTCCCCACCTTCGGTTTGTGCGATGTCTACTGACCCATCGCCAACGATAAGATATTCGTCGCCGAGTGTCGAATTCTCTCTGGTGATCTCGAGTGCACCTCGAAGCGAAAATCCTCGATTGAGTAATCGGGCCATCATTTCCCCCGTTTCGACGGCATGTTCGTTTATAACGTCGTTGTACGTACTCACTCCTCCGTATGCACCGCGTTGCGTGAGTGCAAGTCCCTGCTCATAAGAGCGACAAGCGTTCAGGAAGAAGACGCCGACATCGACAGAATCGAGCGTTCTTACGTCGAGGTCGCCGTCAAGACATTTGATGCCATCCTCAGTAGCATGGCCGATGTAGTGGACGAAGTCGTACCCGCCTTCGGTCAACAACTCTGCGAGACGATCCGAACTGACTCCGAATTCAGAGTCGATATCGAACGGAAGCATTTCACGGTTTCCATAGGTTTGGTCAAGAAAATCGTGTTCGTCGGTCATCCGTGCATCATTGCAAACGATGAGGATTTCGATCGATTCACGCAGTGAATCACGGGTTAGTTGGCTTTTGTACGCTTCTATCGACGCTTTTGATGCACCAAGCGGAATCTGCTCTCCAAACCATGCATGTTCGATCGACTCTTCGGTAACCGCTGGTTTGACGAACGAATTACTGTCCGTCGATAAATTGGCATTTTGCGTTCTGTATTCGCTTGCCGACCGGACGAACTGTGCCTCTTTCGGCTCGTGTTGTTCTACTGTTGGCTTTTGGTGAGCTTTGGTTTCACGAATGATTCCGAGTTCGTTGACAATGAACGGCAGTAGCTCGACGTTGCATGAGGGGGAACTCGCGGGGATCAAACCTACCGGAAACTAGATCGAGGTGGATCAAATGTTCTTCGCCTGTATCGAGGACGGGCTGATCACTGAACGATGGTTTCTGCCAGATAATCTCAGTCTATTGCAACAACTCAGTGTCATCAACTTTCCACCTGAGTAGCGCTGTCTAACTCGGTGAGGATACACTACAGGGGGAGAATGGAGGGAATCTGTTGTTGCCAACAAACCGATGATCACCATATCGCCACTCTTCCCGGACGCATCTTTCAGAGACATGTTCCATTCCACTCAGACTCGATTCGTGCGTCCGACAGTTTATATAGGAGGCCACGGCCAGACACCCCTATGTCCGGAGAACGAGACGATGATCTCCTGATCGCAGTGGCGTTGACTCGGTTTTCCGTCCAGTTCGAAGAGGCAGATCTCGAGTTGAGCGAGTACGCATGGCAGTTAGCCGCTGACCGGCTCATTGAGTATGATGTGGAACCGTGTACTGCGATTGAGGAACTGCAGATCGGAGACCACTAGTCGATGAATGGGTTTCAGCGGAGCCAGAATCGGGGGCAGTCAGTACGAAGGAGATAGTTGTGCTCTGTTTCTACCGGTTGGAATCCCAATAGTATAAGTGACTACCAGACAACAATCAAGATGGAAACTGCGCTTCAACCAGTCGCCAAGGGGCATGCGCTGAAATGCCCCGGGTGTGACAGCACCCGAGGCGCGGTTTCTAACCCCTCGATGGGTTCGAAACCATGTTTGCGTTAATTCTACCGAGATATAAACATCTCGCACGACGGCCGTACCGTTATCAACTAGCCGGTGCACCCAAGAAACTGCGAGTGGGGTGTCGATGAGCGACCAGCCACCAACAGAAGACGAGCGCGAGCCGTCGTTTTTGCCCCGCTGTCCACGGTGTGACACGCCGGTTACTCGAGTCACAAGCCGTGGGCCAACCGAGCACATCTGCTCGCCGTGTGGCTGCCAGGTTGGTTCACCTGACCTCTAAGTAATCGCTCGAGGCTAATTGATTACCCTCGAGTGGTTTCGTTTATGTTATCTCTGACAGGAGACAACTGTACAGTATGTACTTCCTCGAAAATCTGAGGAGGACAATTGTAGGTAGCGACAATAGGCGTGAACTACTGGCGTGATTGGGTACTGATGAAGACTTACTCCGGTGTAGTATTAGATTCATCGAGTAGAACAGTGACGGTATCCGGTGTCACAGCAATCCGAATACCTTCAATGGTGAATCTGAGTTCAGGATCCCCACTCGAGGTAGCGCACACTTGCTCGAGTGCCTCGATGTCGACGTAATCGTACAGCTGGTAGGAATCAGGATCGAGACCACATGCTTCCAGAGTGTCGACGATTTCGACGACTAGTTCGGTTGATTGTTCGTCTCTACTTGCCGATGATCGTTCCATGGTTTCAGTAATCTTCTCAGGATGGTCAATTGTTTTCTGATAAAGTGTTTGTGCTTCATCATTCGATAGTTCTTGATCCGCGTAATTATACTTTGATGGCGGATTATATGGTCCGTGAGGATCCATATAGTGGTTCCATAAGAAAAAACGATCATCATCCCGAGAGTCCAACCAGGATAGGGATCGTTCATTTATCTCTTCGGCCCGTGCGTAAAAGTCACCCTTCTTGAAAAAGAATTTGTTTAAAGCGGTCTGAGCTAGTGCCAAGAGCCGGTTTTGTCCCAAGAGTAAGTCGTCTTCAAAGGTATCAAATCCGCTGTCGAAGCCATATGCTCGTGAAACATACGGGTTCGAGTGAAAGGCCGCTGTTCGATATTCTGATAATTGATCCGCAATTGTACCTCTGGTGTAGCGATATCCGTTTGCTGCGAATATATCAGGATAAAATCCGCTCAATAACGAAGGAATTGCTTCTCTTGTGTGTGAACTCGGTGAAATTGCTGATTTATATGTTATTGATTTCTCAGAGAACTCATAGAGCGTAATGCCGGACCCATTGCGTTCGACGATGAGCCGGGTTTGTTCCCCGGTTTCCTGTGCGAGTTCTTCGACATCGTCCTTTCCGAGATGATACAGCCGCTCGCGTTCGCGAACCTGACCGCCGAGCGTGAGAAATCGTAGACTGAGTTGATACTCCCCGTCGACCTTGTCGAGATAGTCGTGTTTGACTAACGTCGTCACGTAGTGATGGACAGTACTCTTAGAGCGATCGAGCTCGTTCGCTATTTCCGTGACACCCGCCCGCTCCTTCTGGCGAATAACTTCGACGACATCCAGCGCAGACTCTACGGATTGGATCGTCTTTCCGCGGCCCCCGGGGGTTTCCTCTGGCATACTCGGTATCAGTATCCACGGATAGTTAAGTATGGCCACCTCCGGATATGGATTCGTTCAGTGCGGAATCAACGCAGTACTAAAACAGTAGTTATTGGCTCGCTTGATAGATTTGGTCAATAGCGCGTTGCACGTCAAGCGCTTGTTCTACGTTTGTCATTTCCGGTCGCTTATCGGACCTAACCGCGTCGAGAAACGTTTCCAACTCGTCTCGGTATGGATCGTTCGACGATACGATAACTTCGCTATTCACGAAATGATCACGGCGACCAGACCGCGTCTCGTACAGTTTGAGATCATTTCGCTGATCGACTTTTGGCTCAACTTCTTGCAAAGTATTTGTAATGTCGACCGTCATCCCTGCTTCTGTTCCTTGAATGCGATAACTGTGAGAAGACTCCATGTTGGCTGCCCACGCGACCTGAATGTTCGCAGTCATCCCAGAGTCAAACTCGCAAAACGCCGTGACAAAATCCTCAACATCGTACATCTTCCCTTGGTCGTCCTCGCCCCACATGTGGAGGTACGAGTAGTCGTCGTGCTGCCCGAAGTCCGAGCGGGATGTCGCCATCACATCAGTGATCGTCGGCCAATCAGTCCAGAAATAGAGCAAATTGAGCAAGTGTGCACCGACATCGATAAGCGCACCACCTCCTGCGATATCCTGTGACGTATACCACGTACCGCGGCCGGGAACGCCGCGCCGTCGAATGAATTGGGCATCGACATGAGTGATTTTACCCAGATACCCGTCTTCAACGTAGGATTTAGCGACCTGACAGACGTTCCGGTAGCGGTGATGATATCCAACCATGCAGATGTTACCTGTTCGGTTTGCCACTTCAGCGATGTTCTCCGCACTCTCTAAATTATGTGCGAGCGGCTTTTCGAGCAGAACATCGTGGCCAGCCGTGAGCGCCCCTGTAGCTGCTGTTTCATGGAATTTATTCGGGGTCGAAATGATAACTGCATCCAGATTCTGTTCGTATAGCTTTCGCGATCTCGCCGACTCTTCGAATGCAATTTGGAAATTGTTGGATGACGCGACGTGGATCGGCTCTGTAGTTATTCGCTTTCGTGGGCAGCGGAAACCGTTGGCTGAGTTACGCGAGGAGCGTGGCATTGGGCTTGAGGACGTGGCTCACGAATCCTCACTTCTTGAGGCAGACTTCATTCTCGAAACGCCTTGGGGCGACCCGGTCAATGTCATTTACGAGGAAGGGAAGATCGAAGTCGCCACAGGCGACGATACGACCCATGAGTATGTGCTTCAACTGCTAGAGACTGCCCGTTCTCGATGACGCTAACGGGCTGGATACTCCGCTGGATCGATTCAAGACGTGGAACCGGCAGGTACCCTGCCTATCAACAGTTCCGTGAAGCGTATCACGACTCAAACGAGGTTACTCGAGCTGGCCAAATCCAAAGTGTGAGCTGGGTCCTCGCTATACTCAGCTTTCACTTCATGAGGAACTACATCCAGGGGAACCAGTTTGGCATTCAATACTCCGTTATTTCAGTCACCTTCATTGGGTTGCTCGGCTTAGCAATGCAGAGCGAGTCGTCAAACTGGCTCGTTCGTGTTTTAGAGATATAGGTATTGATCCAGAAATAGAAGAAACAGATATTGAGCTTGTTGAATCAGGAACGTCAAATACACATTATGATCGAGTAGAGAACGTGAAGCAGTTGATTTCAAAGATTGAAACAGAGTACGAGAAAGGTGCTCCACTGCAGGTTGTTATAGACCGAGCAGAGGTACTTGGAATGGACCCAGGAAAAGTAGAACATGAAATCGACAAGTTGTATCAGAAGGGAGAGGCCTATGAACCACATGAAGACTGGGTAAGGACAACGTAATATCCGCCAAACTGTAACCGGAAATTTTCACTATTGGTGAGACTCCAAAGGGTATGGCTTCTAGATAGTTCACTAATTAGCCGGGGTAAGTGAACTGCCCACCTTCAAGGAGCAACCCGCTTTTGAGTTATGAGTTATATTAACCAACAGTTTATAATACTAGAGAGTTTTTGTTGGTTAACACCGAACAACCCGATCGCCGGGAACTCAAGGAGTTAAACGAAAACAGCGGCGAATAACACGAACCGCAGCATAGCTGTACTTCCGAGGTTTAGCTTCGGTAGTTGTTTTTCGATCAGAGAACGCCTTAGCTAAGGTATGGAGCCTGTTCGGTAATTCGCTGACTGATCAAACTCGTCGCTGGCTATCGATTATTCTGTCGGTGGAAGTGTGTCCCCTCAAATGCCTTCACCAGCCGATGTACTAGACGACGTACCTGTCACAAACATCCTTCGGTCGGCAAAGCGCCGCGTCCTCGCGGCGCTTGACCTGTCAGTTCTCGATGAGTGTATGGATACTGGGCCAGGTCGTGAGCCAAAGTATCCTCGTTCGCAGATGATGCGTGGGCTGCTGGTGTGTACCGCCAAAACGAAGTTCCAGTTCAGAGAACTTGAGGACTGTTTCGAGTCGGTTCTCGGGCGTCTCATCTGCGGATTTGCAGATGAGACGCCTGTGTTGAGCACGATCTGGGAGTTCTGGAACCGTATCCAACCGTTCATTCAGCGGCTGTTCGATCATCTTGTCCAGGTCCTCGGAAGTACAGCTATGACACCCTCTTCGTATGGTACAGTTCGTCTACAGTAGCATCATAAGTAATGCTAACTGATTGTGGCAGTAACTGTGATTAAACTGCACGAAGCGGTAGAACTACTGCTCTCTATTTGTCCAGAAATCAAAGCCGCGCCCCGGCGAAAAAACGTCAAGTCCGACGGTACGCTCGTCGCTTACGTTTTCGACACGGTGAGATTCGTTGCTCTCGAGCCAAACGGAATTGTTCGTAAGCGAACACCAACAGGAAAAGTATTATTTGGGAGTGTTTCTCAATCAGTCTTACTAAACTCCAGCATTCCAGTCACATTAATAATGGAGTGATCAATAGATTTTATTTTATTACTCATATCCAACTTGTTTATACGATTATAACAGTAGTTAGCAGTCTATATTGACGTTTTGTTAGTAGTATACCATCTATATCTGGTCAAAGAACACAATATTACTACTACAAATATATTACGTAATAGATAGTGGCTATGGTAATTATCATCACCTATTCATTAGGCGTATACAATCGCAACTATACCCCAATATATTTATACGTTATCGGCATTATGATTATATAACATACTAACTAATAATTCCAAATGTATTAATACCCATATACTGATTTTCCTGTTATGGTACGCTACTATGAGGATTTGGAAGTCGGAGAAATATACAAAACAGACAACTATACAGTCAGTAAAGAGAATATAATCACGTTCGCTGAACAATTCGACCCACAACCGTTTCACATCGATGAAGAAATTGCACAGGAATCGATAATATAGAACCCATATATTACATACGACTTACACACAACTCCTACTGAGTCGTTCTTTGTATGCTATATCTGATAGTACATGCAGAAAGTTCACGGAAGAAATACACGTTATTCGCAGAAACAATTACTCGGTACTTAGCAGCGACTTAGGGTATATGAGATGGGATACTCCCATAATATGACTAACGATACCCCTAACCGCTTTGACCTCGGTCGGCGACCTGTCCTCGGTGGACTCGCTGGAGCACTGATGACAGGTGCTGTCGGCACAGCGGCGGCGTCCGAAGACAAGCAGAACAGCGGAGACAACGGTATGTCAGGAGACACTCAAGAAGAGCAACCACCCGAAGCAGTTCCCGATGATTTCGGGAGCGATATTGATATCCTCAACTACGCTCTCACCCTTGAGTATCTCGAGGCAGCGTTCTATACCCGCGGTCTCGAAAACATCGACGAAGGGGCTCTCGAACAACAATTCGAGGGATGGGGGCCGATTCAGGATCAGGTCGTGAATCGACTCCGCGTCGTTCGAGACCACGAAATAACCCACGCGGACGACCGTCGTTGGCCCGCTCATCGAAGTCCCTGTCCTGCTCGCACTCGTCCATGTGGCACTGTACTTCCAGCGTGCGTTCGATTGGGACGGCTTTGAGACGGGGAAGATAGTTGATTCGACTAAGACAATCGTCTCAGACGACGACTAATCAACGGCAAATACATCATGAGTAAGGACACGACACGTATCGCGTTCGTCTGTGTACAGAACGCTGGACGTTCGCAGATGGCGTCTGCTTTCGCTGAGCGCGAGCGGAACGTCCGGGAGTTAGCCGAGTCCATCGAGATCACAACTGGTGGCACGCAGCCAGCCGATTCCGTCCACGATGAAGTGGTCGAGGTTATGCAAGAGAAAGATATCGACCTCCGTACTCGAACGCCTCGAGAGATCACACACGCCGATCTCCAAGACTGTGAATACGTAATTACAATGGGGTGTTCTGCAGAAGGAGTCTGTCCAGCCACATGGAGTGGTGAAAACCGTGATTGGGGACTTGCTGACCCCCACGGAAAGGATCTCGAGACGGTACGAGAGATCCGCGATGAAATCGAGAGCAGGGTCAATTCACTGTGCAACGAAATAACTGGTGAACAACAGACTGATAACTAAGCCACCTGTACTTACTGGTCTCTCTCGAAATTTGTTAGCCGCTGATGGTTTCAACAGAGCCGATTTCTACACTCTCCCCAGCCGACTCCCTCGCTCACAGGCCCACGGTGGTTCGAGAGACCGCCGATCTCTCGACATCAAGTGAACGCATCCCGTTCGCGGGCATCGCGAATCTCCGCTCAGTCACGAAACGGCAGGCCGTTTCGAAAGACTTCGCCGTTCGCTGTTCCGCGACGCTTCGCGTCGGTTCCCGTGACAGAGGACCTCGCACACCCTTCTGCACAGTTCATGTTCGCTTACCGTGCGTGAGCGCGCCGCCCGTTACTCGAGTGTGTTCGAGCGAGGTCGAAATCGAGTAGGTTCGAAATTCGAAATTCGATTTCGAGAATCGTACTGTTTCGTGGGGCTTATTACGATGTGCGAACTTCGGACGAACAAGACCAATGAGTACGAACACTGACGGCGAGTGCTGACGGCGATTCTGACGATTCTGCTCCTCTTACTCGTCTAGGTGGACTTGTTTTATTCTGTTCTGTCAAAACCATTTTATTCAGCGGTATTTGGGCGTGACGCACATGCACACTACAGGAGCGAACCAAAGTGCAGTTGCAGAAACATATATACAGTAAGCCATTTCCAAAAGTATGTATCCAAAGATGAATGGGAAAATTAATATATCCGTTGATATTCCCTTCTTCATCACAAGCATCGGTCTAATCTGGGGAGTAGAACCCGTCCGTAGAGCCCCGATGACACTCTCACTCTGGACTTTGGACCTTGTTATAAATGATTTGTCCCTACAAATTTGTGATGGTGGGGGGTGCTGGCTCCTCGGCATGATTTTGGGTTTGGTTTATACTATCGCCATTTCAACAGCTGTAGTGCTTATCTTCCGGCGAATTAGAAAGGATCTCATATAATCTTCGATCAGATTAGACGTGCTGTTCTGTCTCTAATTTTGGTTCTCAGTGTGCTTCTCTGTGCTAGTCTTGGTGTGAACGCTGTTTCTGCTACCGGCCCAGAACATAGTCTGTCGACGACTGTATCTGGGAGTAGTGCTAACGAGTCAGTTCCTCATCAAAACCCAGACGAATACGATGATGAAGTCGATGCCGGGAGTACTGCGTCATGGCTTGAAAATCAACTTTCCAACCGTCTTGAAGACAGTAGCATTGCACTCTCTGATGGCCAATACGAACTCGCACAAGAATTCGTTGATGAGGAGTACGAAGAGCAGTTTGAACAGTACGTTGACGTTGAGGAGAGCTCAGAAGGAACCGATGCAACTGCAGAAGGGAATAATTCACCGTCGGAACTCTTCAACGAATCTGGGCAAGAACAACAGCAGTATGCTACTCATCTCTCGGAGTATAACGAAACGCGCGAGGAATACGACGATGCTGTTGCGGCGGGCGATGACGAACGAGCACGCAATCTCGCTCGAGAGTTAAATGTACTAGCTGCGGAGATCGAAGATTCGAGTGGAGAGTTAGCTCACCTCTATGAAAATCTCTCCGTTGTGGTTGAGCGGGATTTTTCTGACTTACAGAACGCAAAGAGGGGGCTAAAACTCGGAATCTATCAGTCAGCAGGGACGACAACATGTGAAGGGCTTCCCGGCAGCCTCGGTTACGAAGCAAAGGATGCACAATCGTTCGCTGACTGGGGAGTTGACTTCCTTAAATACGATAACTGCGGAGACCATTATGGCCTGTCGGCGATTGAACGCTATACGAGAATGCACAATGCGCTTGAAGCCACCGATCGGGATATTCTTCTCAGTATCTGTGAGTGGGGAGATAACGATCCGTGGATGTGGGCGCCAGAAGTAGGTGGCAACCTCTGGCGGACGACCGGCGATATTAAGCCTCTCTGGAGCGCCCAGGAGGACCTATGGGGAAATGGCATTATCGATATCATTGACCAGAACGAACCGCTTGCTGAATACGCTGGCCCCGGTCGCTGGAATGATGCAGACATGCTTGTGATCGGCGTTGATCTTCCAGAGTATCCTAACCTAAACGACGTGGAGGACCGAACACACTTTGGTATGTGGGCACTGATGGCTTCTCCGCTCATAGCTGGGAATGACATTCGAAACATGTCCGATGAAACTCTCGATGTCCTCACTAACGAAGAAATAATCGCGATCAACCAAGATCCAGCAGGTAACCAAGCGGTCCGGATTCAACAGACCACCGGTCAGGACGGTCTTTCGATTCTGCAGGAACGGGACCGTCAACGACGTGAGTAATGACTCCCGGCCAAGTGAATCCGTAGATTCGCTCGAAGAAGTTAACCGACTGGCTTTCACCGGATTCAAAGACCAGTAGGAGGTCTCCGAGCTGGATTTCTCTCTCATCAACTCGGATGTGGGAAGCGTAAGGATAAGCGTCACTGTCGTCCAGAACCTCGATGTCGGGTTTAGACATAATCCTGAGTTGAGTGTGTGGTGGTATGTCGTTTTATACTCCTTGGCACTCGGAGAAGATACAGATTATCTTTGTATCGACAGACAGCGATAGGTATGGAAGCAACACGAGAAAGGGCTCTTAGCGAACGCGAGTTCGAACTATTGTTAGAAGGAGCCGGGCGGATATCAGATACCCAAAGACGTCTAGAGACACGAGCGGCTATCCTCCTCGGGGGACGTTTGGGACTCCGGCCAGGGGAAACGACGCACCTGTCTACGTCGTGGATTGACCCAGAGCGTCAGATGATTCAAATTCCTAAACAAGAAGATTGTACAAAGGGACGTGACGGTGGTATCTGTGGCTACTGTCGGCAAGCAGTGAAACAACGAATGGACCACAATCCCAAGAAGGACTTCCAAAGCTTTGCAGATCGCTATTGGCTCCCGAAAACAGAGGCCGCGTCTCGAACAGTGCCGTACCATTTTTCGTATCGAGTCCGAATCGCGATTGAGTTACTACTTAACGAACATGGCGGTTGGCCATATTCGTTCTCGACCTTACAACGACGGCTGGAGACTGCCCTTGAACTGTCTCCAGAACTGTCCGACGACGCAACCTCGTTACACGGACTACGTGCCACAGCAGCGTCGTACCATGCAGGAAGAGGCTTGGATCTCCCCGCACTCCGAGCAATGTTCGGTTGGGAGGACATCACGACTGCACGTCAATATCTGAATGTCGATGGAGCGATGACCCGGCGAGCGCTGGACAGTATTCATCAGTAAAGCTGGACCCACTGATGAACGGAAACCAGGCGTAGCGCTAATTCAGTAGTTATTCCATCGGCCCTACATCCCTAAGATGAGCGTATTTTTCAGCAACCTTTTCGAAAAAGCCAGTCGGTTAACTTCTTCGAGCGAATCTACGGATTCACTTGGCCGGGAGTCATTACTCACGTCGTTGACGGTCCCGTTCCTGCAGAATTTCACGAGTTCGACTTATTGGCATAGGGGATTAATGGCGGGAAATTCGCTATTGCTCCACGCCGTGAACAAACAAGCTTCTTCGTCGACGATGACACCGTCCGCACTATCACCCTCTACCGATACCAGTACCAGGGCGGGTGGCAGCCGATCGTGGTTGATGAGCGACGAGATCCACTTGAGGACACTCCTCTCTCCCAATCTGTAGCTCTTTGTGATGACGGTGAGCAGGTGATCGAGGAACTACTACTGACAAACTCTCTAGAGGAGGAGCAGGAGTATGAGCACATCCAGGAGTTCCTTACGTCTGCTGGCTATCAGTCTGAATTGGTTCCATCCGTCGATGAAGTTCTCGGGGAGTGATACTGTCCTTCCCGAGTAGAACTACCGCACTAATGCTTTAGCGCAGATGTTAGACCTCAGCCATCAATATATGGATAGGGGTTATCAGGCTGCCCGCGGTCGAGAAGTTCGTCCAACGTCTTGACGAAGGAGTCCGCTCCTTGGTCGGCATACTGGTCCCGCATTGATTCGGCTACCTCACGCCACGAAATGCTATGAATCTGGTACCATTCCGCCGGCTGAAGTAGGTCGGCAAACATGTGGCCAAAATCTTCGTAGTGATGATCGCAGAGCGGGGCGAGGTTTTTCAGCTCCCGAGAGTCGCCGTACCTCGGCGGTACCATCCGTTTCACATACTCCGCATCGTTACTGCACGCGATACACTGTCCGTCGTGTTCTTCGAGTGCTTCTTCCCGCTGATGTTGTGTGACGTTCTTGATATCGTCTTTCGGTGTCGGTTCGTACCCTCGTGCGCGGATGTGCTGATCGCGACCGATGGAGGGATATTCGTCACAGACGGAGCACTTCTTTCGACCACCATCACGCCATGATTTGCAATTCGGCCAGGATGACTTCGACTCATCCCCTTCGTCGAGTACTTCGGCAGTCAACGTTTCACCGCACTCGCAGGTATAAGGTTCCGGATGAATTCGCGTTAGTCCGTGTGACTCGGCGGTTAGCAAGACGAACACCAGATGATTTGTCCGATTATGGTGTCGATTTCCAGGCTCCGTCAACGAAGCGAGTTCCGCTCCCTCGTTCACTTCTGATTCAATCATCCGAAGATCCCGTTCACTGAGATCCAACGGATCTGTTGACTCGTACTCGTTTAGCGTTAGATCAACACTCTCTGAACTATCGGAATCGAACAGCGGGGATGGAACTGACTGGCTCATTAGTCCGTAGTCTGTTCCTCAAATGCAAGTTCTCCTGATTGCATCTCGGTTCGTAGGTCAGCTAATCGCTTATTGTCAAAGCCGGGATGTCGCCAATAATCCGGCCCAGTTACGGGTCCTGTGTGCTCTGAGACTTGCTCGAGAATCGTCTGGGAAAGACCTGAGAACGAATACTCTTCACCATTATGGAGCCATTTGACACCATCGCTTCGGCCGGTTTTGCCAGTAATCTCACACCGCCAGAAGTGTTCAGATGAATCGTATGGCTGGTCCGCCTCAGCTGGTACCTTTGATTCATCGAAGACGAGCTGATCACCTGGATCTAACATTTTTTCGGCTAAGAGTAGGTTGATAAGGGCGCGTTTCGAATATCTTCGACCAGGAGACCTGCAGCTTCTGAAATCCGTGACGGATTCTGAATCAGTGAAATCAAAGACGATAAGTTATATCTCTTGGACACGGTCAACCACTGGCTGCATGTACAAGTTTTCTCGTATTATCAGCACCGATTTTCGACACTATAGCAGTTCTGTACGCTGGCGATAATTGTACTACGACGGTGAGAATCATCTCAGTAGATTACGGATGTCTTTAGCTGCCTTGTAGGTTCGATCTCCCCCCAGAGACGCAGCTAGTCGAACAAGTATACTGGGTGACCAAGGCCTGTATAACAACGCTCGAAGAAGATAGTATCTCGCCTCCGAGTACTTGCCTCTATAGAGTGCTGATTTTCCAATGCTTTCTAAAAATGTGCTTTTGAAGTACATCTGGAATCTCACACCTTCATTCCTTGCTAAATCCTTGTGTTTGTCGTAGATCCTGGGGTAGGCAATATCGCGCAATTCTTCGTATCGGTCTCCGATCTGCTTGTAGTCGCTCCCGACGGATCGCACGCGTCGACACTGGGAGACCGTCGAACGAATCATCGAGAAGGTGGAGTGATTATGGACGAGGTGGAGTGATTATGGACGAATTTGGGAAAGAATATATCGTACCCCGTTTCGAACTGAGGAATAGATGAGTACCTGGATTATCCTGGCGAAGGCCGCGACTGTCCTCAACGTCGTGTTGTTGCTCGGGCTTGGCTACATCTGGGGGCGCAACTACCTCACGTTCAGATCGAAGCACACGCTCGGCCTCCTCGTCTTCGCCCTGTTTCTGGTACTCGAGAACGGGCTCGTGCTGTTTTACTATCTGGTTGACCCGACCCTTTCGGCGTGGTGGCACGACCAGTCGAACGTGCCGCTACTCGTTTGGCGGACCCAGATGGCGATCAACCTCGCCCAAACGGTTGGTCTGTCCTTTTTGCTCTGGATCTCTCTCGACTGAGGTCTCATAACCATCCGTTCCGTTCGATTGCATTCTCCGCGTTCGTTGTGTTCTCTGTTTCCGTTTGGTGGCGACGATTGGTCTTGTATGGTTTCTCCGTTGACTCATCCTTCGTCTTGTTTGGATTCTCTTTTGAATCGTCCTGTTGGTAAGTCTCATCACTCATGCTCCGAACACCTGTTTACCGCCTGTGATTTTGTCGATGAAATTGAACAGGAGAAGCCCCGCAGCGACAATACTCCCGAACGAAAACAAAACACCAGAGACAATGTATACTGGACTCCATTCTTCTCCAGATGGCGGTCCCTCTACCACTGATTCCGTTGTACCAACATGGGTCCAGCGTCCGTCTACACTGAAACTATATTTAGGTGCTTCGTCAACATCAATTTCAATCGTATTCCTCCCCTCTTCAAGACTGAAATCGTGGTATTCTCCCTGCCCTCCAGTCAGTTCAGTATACGTACCAGAGGTCGGTCTATCCGCCTCGAACACAGCTTCAAACTTTCCATCATCAGTCTCGTAGTAATCGACCAATCTCACAGAGTCTGAAAATTCGTATTCATAATCCTCTACCTCATTTGTCTCATTGCCCTCTTGCGCCGAGACCTCAACGGAGAACAACCCGAAGAGAAGTCCAGCGACAAGCAGAATCGTTACCATTGTATGCTAAGTCCATCTCTTTTGCAAGAGATTCAATCGACATACCGTTTTGCTGCTGGATAATGTCAATCAGTTCAAAAGCAGTCTTGAGAGTTTTGAGTTGACGGCCGGAAGACGTATTATTGACCATATTATATAATCACAATAGGGGTATATACATATTGTGAATCTCGATATTTCTACTCGTATCCTTAAACAACCTCGCTCTGAAGCGCTCTAGCTCCGTTATTTCCAAACGCAGTCGATTCACGATATGTGTCGATATAATCGGTCATCTGGGATACTCGCTCATATTTTGACTGTAATATATACTACTCTTGCTGTTCTGTTGCCTTGTTGAATGCAAGACGGCGTCTGGATAGGGTCAATTTCCACAGGATCAAAGCGTCGGAGACGAGTTTTTGAACTCAGAAGATGCAGTAATCACTACTCACGGTGGCTGCTGAAGCGTCAAAACTATCGTATCTTGCTCCATTGGTCCAGTGACGACGGCAATGCCTCTTCCGGATACATCCGGAGAAGGGGGAGCAGGCGGCGAACCCTTAACTCGCCGCCTGCGTCAGGTTACGCACGATGCACTTCCGTGTCAGCTCCCGGAACTGGCCGTGCCAGCTTCGGGAGCGGAGCTTCTCGCCGTCGTCTTCCTTCAGCTGCGAGAAGCCGGTTTCACTCATCCAGTGCTGGTTGTAGTCCTCGTTCATTCGAGCGTTGTGGGACTTCTGTAACGGTTTCTGTTCTCTGTGCTTGATCAACGCGCGTTGAGTCGGAGCGGCATTCCTCACGAAACTCTCCACACGAGTAGTTCGCCTCGCTGTCGGGCATTTATTGGTTCTTGTTGTCTATCCGGATGGGATCCCACAGAATACGTTCCTTTTGATCGAAAGTGCGTTTTTTGCCCTTATCGTCCTATCTGTTATTCGAATCAAAGCTGGAGTTGAAGCAACAGTAGTCAGTATCATCGCACTAATTATCTTGTTTGGCAGTAGCTGGGTTGGGTACCAAACTGGTTCACTGTGGCTTACTGCTGGACTCGGTATTGGAACGCTATCGATCGGGCTCTATCTCGGTCATCGACACGTACTCGTTTCGCTTGGAATCGTCCCGGGAAGTGAATCTAACGACAAAACGGACACGGAAACACCACAATCAACAGATGAGTGAACAAGCCGCCACAACCGATACGGAGCGTAATGACGAACCTGTCAACCAGTCAGTTTCCCCTGAAGATCGTCTCGAACTCGAGGCACAACTCGAGATTCTCCAGGCTGAGAACGAACGACTTCGGAACGAGTATACTCGCTCGAGACAGTCACACTATCGAAAGACGGCGTACGGTCTCTTCATCGTTGGAGCCATTGGACTTCTCTGTAGTGGGCTCTTCCCGAGTTCACGTCAGATATTCATTGTACTTGGTGCGACTGGAATCTTCGCAGGGCTACTGACGTATTTCCTGACTCCGGAACAGTTCGTCGCTGCGAGTGTTGGCGAACGCGTGTATGCTGCGTGTGCCAGCCGAGAAAGGCAATCGACCTATTCCGCGGTGCCGGTGACCTCGCGGATGAACGTGGTGATGAGAAAGTTCGCGAAGAACACGTCCGCGAATCCCAGGAGGAAATCGATAAGGACCGCTCACTGAAGCTGATCGAGGGACTGACCACCCAGAAGAAGATATCTCTCTACGCGACCGCTTCAGTCGCCCATTTCTCCAATTGGTCCGGGAGTTCCGTTCCGAGCCCGGTCGGTTTCAAGGTCTACCAGTGGATTACCGAAGAAATCGATGCTGACCAGATGACACGGGAGACCTATGTCAAGTACGTCAAAGAACTCTCTACGTATGGCCTCATCTCGACGTCCCGGAAGAGTCGAGGCCGTGGTGGTGGAATGTACATGGAGTTCACGTTCACGGGAGACCCCGAAGCGATGATGAGTCGAATCGTCGACGATACTCGTCTGGAAGCGATTGCCAATCAGGAGGATCTCCTTCAGTCCGTTGTCAACGCCCAGTTGAAGGAGTTTCACAATCAGTGATTTTGCGGGCGGTTTCAGAAGGTTCTCTCGGGGACACCCCCCGTCTTCGATGTGTAAACTCGAATCCAATCCTATAGGGACTTGACCCGATTTTCGTGATCGACGAGTTCAGGTTTCGCACAGAGTTGAGATCGGTGCTCACATCTCCATTGAGTACCATTAGAATTACCTGCGTTTGTCCCGAGTGTTGAATACCCTCCCCCCGTCATCGAAGTGTAAATAGGTGAGAGGTGGGGTAGGAGAAATATGGATAAAACCGTTTATAGCAAGTATAGAGTGTGAACAACAACGATATCGAGAAGAACAACGGTCTCAGTGAGCGACTGAGTCATTACTCGGTTTATCGAAGTAACCTTCTCCAAACCTCGTAGAATGATTCATTGCGGATATGGTTATAATGGAAACTATATAAATCTTCGTCAGACAAAAGATGATTCTGAGTTAGACCATAATTCGGATGGCTGAACAGTTCTTGAACCACTCTACGCTCGCGGTGTGTCCCTCTCGAGGCCGCTCTCGAACTCAATCCCTCGATTCCGCCGCCTGAACTGTGTTCTGTTGAGTTAGAACACTATTTAGAAAATAGTATTCTCTATTATAGAACGATAGCATTCATACACAGAATACTGTGTGGTGGATGTTGACTAGCTGATATCTGCGTGTCCGTACTAACTGTTCTAACCGACGGCTGCCGGAACTATACGCCAAGTATTCGCTATTCTATGCTATTGTGTCACGACCATCCGTCACTCGTCGAACCCTCATCTATTACGATTGTACAGGCGTAAAATATTGGCCACATTGGATGCTCGAATACGGTTTCACGCTCGCCTGTGATTTCCGAATGAACCTCTGCGTTCTCTTTTAGCAGAATCTATTTTGAGAATGAGAACAACCACTTCGTAATTAGAAACGCACCTTCGAATAGGGTGTGAAACACCGTCCACGCTCGCGATCGAATCACCCCTGCCATTGGATCCCGACTCGTCTCGAGCACACCGAACGATTTTATTTCCCTCGGGCGAAACGACTCCTATGGAAACAAATACCGTGCTTGGCCGGTTCGAAGAACGCGACTAACTCTTCTTCGACCAACTTTACTCTGTTACCACCCACGACGAAACAGGCCGAGCACAAGAGAATCTTGATGCTGGAGATATTGTAGATCTCGACACTGAAACGCGATTCGTTGGCCTCAGTGGACCAATTCGACTATATGTACAAGTCGACTGCCCAGCAACGATCGAAGTAGGGCTAAAGTCAATTCGTATATCTCTCAGGAGCGAAGCACCAGTTAAGCTGGGAATGAGGTCACTTCACGAGCATCCCGCAGAGACTATTACCACTACACCCGACATCGATTCGCTGATGAAAGCGGTCTCGGCGTTTCCATCGGCGCTTAAAACGACGAGTGCAGAACGTGCTTGGCCGACACTCAGGGGACATCCACCACTCATCGAACTGGGTGACGAACTGCACATTCCAGAAGGGATTGACCAACCAGAGAACGAGGTCCAAATAACGATTCCACCCAAGTATCGAAACCTGTTCCACGCTGCTCCGCTCGCGTTTTATCTTGGAGCGACTGTTCGTCCAGGGACAGAACCCCGACTCAAAACTGCTGAGTTCGATTATATGCTCCCCTCCGGATGATTCACTGACTCTCGCAGTGCGTAACGGATAAACTCACTACGGCTGTTGAATCCGCGCTCGCGCCACGTCTCATCGATGACTTCGCGGAATGACTGGGAAATTCGAAGGTTGATCCGCTCAATCTCAGGATCACCGTTGTTTGCTTCAGCTTCCTAACTTCCTCACCTTTCAGGGAATCGATAGTCTGAGGGCCTGAACATCTGGCGCTCCCCTAAGGACCACATCTACCACATGCCATGTTATAGCCCCTTAGGATCCCGAAATAACCCATTATGAGAATTCGGGACATGTCTGCCTGACAGGCTCGTCCACATATTGCAGGGTTCTCAGCCAGCCGAATTTGGAAGCAACACAGAATCATCTGGACGAGCCGCCGGACTCGTTGACCAGAGGAGCAACAATATCGGACAGGAGGGTAAATGAAGTTCTGTCCAGCCAATACGATACGAAAGAACGGACAGGAACCCCCTCCTTCGCGGGTGTCAGCACCTCATCGAACGTCAGAATTGACGACAATTTTCCCAACTAGCAAAAAGATTCTTGTCGATTGTTGGTGGAGATTCTCATGAAAGTTCCAATGCAAAAATACATCGAAGGTGGCTTCTATGCGTTGAGTCCGTTATGAGCGATCCACGTTTTACTGCGAGATATTCGCATTTTCACTGAAAACAAGGTTCGTTAGTTTTATTAGATATTGAAAAAGATTTAACGTTAATGGGAACAGATCCGATACCAACACCCTCCATCGAAGACCTCCAAGATGATCCAATGGCGGACGAAGCATTGTCGATTTTCCGACGGAGACAGCTTCTTCGCCCGCAACACGTCCCTCAGAAGGATCGAATTGTGGGTCGGGACCACGAAATCGAAACCGTCGAAACGCTGTTAAAACCAGCAGCGTTCGGAAATCCACCGGAGAGCGGCTTTCTGTTCGGAAAGACAGGAACGGGCAAATCTCTCGTCGCTAAACACGTCACTGGCCGTGCTCGAGGAATCGCACAGATACAGGAGACCGAGCTAACAGCGGCCTACGTCGACTGCGATCAGTACAACACGGAAACGCGAGCAGCTCGAAAGATGGCCTTCGAGGTGCGCGATTCGATCGACCCTGACCGCTACATCCCAAAAGAAGGAGTCGGTACGAGTCGATACTACGACTCACTGTGGGGGAGTGATGGGCTGTTACATAAATCGGATTCGATGATCGTTATTTTAGACGAGATTGACAAGCTTGGGGATGACACCGCGGAGATCCTATCGAAGCTTTCGAGATCAGAGGAGGCAGGGAAGACGGGCTGTTACATCTCGGTCGTTGCGATTAGCAATAAGACGGATTACACGGATGGCCCTGACGAACGTGTCGCCTCGAGTTTTCAGGACGATCCGATAATTTTCCCACCGTATAATGCCACGCAACTGCAGGCGATCCTCGAGCGGCGGAAAGACGCCTTCAAAGAAGGCGTTCTCGAGGAAGGAGTGATCGAATTAGCATCTGCGCTCGCCGCTCGAGATCACGGCGATGCGCGTCGGGCGCTGGATATTCTTCGATCGGCTGGAAAGCTGGCCGAAAAAGGTAATAGTAATCAGGTGAACGAAGAACACATTGTTCTTATGGGCGTCTCTCTTACACTCGATCAAATTATTGACAGAGGTGTATTTGTAATTATATCTGTTATTTCATTCTCAATATTGACAATTCTGTCCATAGAATTATTATCGAGATTGCTGTTTGATTTCGAATCAAAATTTGCTACACTGCTCGCAGCAGGCGCGAGTATTTGTGGCGTCTCAGCGGTTGTCGCCGTCGCTGGAAGTATTAAAGCAAAAGAAGAACACATTGCATATGCGGCGGCGACTGTGCTACTATTTGACTCCATCACCTTGATATTTTATCCGATCATAGGACAAATTCTTAACCTTCCTGCACAGGTCTTCGGAATGTGGGCGGGAGTTAGTATGTTCAGTACTGGGCCAGCTGTCGCAGCTGGGTTTACTCACTCTGATACTGCTGGGCAATGGGCAACACTTACAAAATTAACACGTAACTCTCTCATTGGTCTCATAACGGTTATATATACTATATATTATGCGCGGAAACAGATGCTCACTGAGGGGAAGAGTGCAAATAGAATACAGTGGCGAGAACTCTGGCAGAGGTTTCCTAAATTCATTATTGGTTTTATTGCACTAATATTCATTACGAGTATTGGTTTTCTTTCCCCTCGAGAAATTCATTCTATTGAAAATGCGTATGAGTGGTTATTTTTACTCGCGTTCGTTGGGTTCGTTCGTCGCGCGGCATTTCTACCACGCTGCTGAAGATGAGACTGACTGTGGCGGTGAATCTCCACCTCATTTGCGGATGAAGTCAATCGCGTATTCGAAGCTCACGACCGAGTATCTTGACGCCGCAATAGGACTAGAACAGCAGATAGGTGACCGGTGTTGTCCCGTATTAGAGAATCTCCTATGTTTGGAAAGGACCCAAGGTTAATAGCCATATAAAGGAGTATACACACCAATCTTTTTGAGGGGATTAGCTAACGGTTTCTGCACTCACCTGATGATGTTGTTGGGCGCTGACATCGATCACGTGGATAGAGAGGAATCGATCATTTGGTCTCCCATCCGGCCGGCGATAGATGCGTGAATACGGGGTATCACTCATTTCATCCTCCAATTCGAAGTCTCCCTCGAGTTCATCTAACCTCTCATCTATCTTCTCCCACACGCTTCGGATGCCGACTTCTTGAAAATCATCTGACTTAAAGAAGATAATGATGGAATTGAATGTCTCACCCTGATCGTACGTCGGCCGACCGTCGTCCACTCCTGGGCGCTGTCCCACTTCTCGGCCTCGATCGAACCGTCGGACACGTCGCAATAGAATCGGATCAGACCGTTGTCGAGGATTAGTGTATCCTCAAAATTATGCATCGGGTCGAAGACGAGCGAGTCCCCATCAACAACGCGACAATCGCCTATGTCGTCATCTGCATACTCAACTTCATAGATGAGTGTATCGCCATTTTCGATAGCATACCGGTCAACAGCGCCGATTGCTGTTTCAACTGTTTCCATAGATGACGCCGGAACGGCTTGCCCCGTTTCAGGAGTGAACCAGCGGGCCTTCGAAGCCTCTGCTGGAATCGAAATGTACGCCTCGAGGCTGTTCCCAAACTCATGGTCTGCCTCTCTTTCGTTGATTTCGATAGCCCTGAAGACAGAGCCCTGTGATCCAACTCGAGAGAGCGTGACTGGCACAGAATGATGGTCATCTCCCTTAGGTTGTGATAACGTGACGTCTCTGTCAACACTCGATGCCGCGTAATACCCTCCCAAATCCGGTTGTGCGGGGATACTAACTGACACTGGACTGAACGCTGGGTCAGAGAGTAGTTCTTGTGCCTCGACGGCCCGCAGTCGCCCATTAGCCCCGTCGATTGTAATCGTGAAGCCAATGCTCTTTGTTGGCCCCGTGACCGTCTCTGCAGAGCCTTGACTTTGCAGTATGGACTGTTCGGCCACATCAGGACTTGCAGACACATCAATCGGGCCAATCTCTTCACCTTCGAACTCAAGATTGTAGATGTTCATCCGATTTGCTCCTCCACGACCGCCTCGGCTCTGTTATCCATGATTTTGTTGAACTCTCGGCTGTTGAGATCCATGTCCACACGCAACCGAAGCGTTTCGAGCGCGTTCCGGGTGCTCTTGATCTCCTCGAGGATTTTCCGCAGGGTCTCGTGTTGACTCTGTTGTCCACCTTCAGAGGAGGATTCGGCATTGTTGCCGAGAATCGCATCGACCTCCTCCGCGTCTATTTCGCTACTCGATGTATCCAGATCCTGCTGCAACGACGCCATGTCTGCGCCCGCCGAATTCGACGGTGTCTCGACGTCCAGACCTTTCTCCTCCAGTTCGGCGTAGATTGATTCGATTTGCTCGGCTTCCTCACGTTGGGCCTCGAGGTCAGCCTGAGCGACATCGGCCACTAACTCGGAGTCGAAATCTGTGATCTCCTCGGCGTTCTGCAGTTCCTTTCGTTCGTCTTTCAGACTCGAAATCTGACTCTCGAGTTCTTCGACTTGCTGCCACTCTCCGTGCGATGTCGCTCCGCTGCTCAGTTGCTCGATCTCGCTTTGAAGATCGGAAATCTCGGAGTTCATCTCCCACTGAGTTTCACGGACAATTGGTATTCCAGGCTTGCAGAGCCCGTGATGCTTCAGCTGAAAAAATACTCGGGGATCTAGTCAAATTACAGCCATTTTCGGACGTTGAGTACCCAGATATTGGTCGAACTGGGTTTGAACGACTCCCGTTCGATTCCATCAATCAAGATTGCGATGAAAGGGCATTAGCGCTCTGTGGGCAGTTAACAGGGGCTCGATTCCGCAAAGAATCGCTTGGGGAAGAGATTGAAGTGTACGATCCCGGGCAAAGTCAACGCATCACAGCTCAGCCAATTTCTGAAAAGACAGCGGATCTGCTCACGACGACTCCAGAGACGGTATTGGTTCGTGGTTCAATGCCAACATATCAACAAGTGTTCGAAGAGATTCAAGCTGCCGAGCCCGCGGGTGGGAGACTAAGTGAGATCTCATTTGACTCTGATTTCATGCTCTGGCTATTTTGGCAGTACAGCACAGGTCAGTCAATCTCGGATTTGAGTCCGATTTCCTTGACGAGTGCAGAGCTATCGCTCGAAGACAAACTGGAAGCGGACTACGACTATTCGGTCACGAAACGTAATCGACTCTCCGTGAATAGAGATGAGGCGATCGAGGAGATTCTCGATCTCATCGATTCGCGGTTTACTGTCGGGAAAGACCTGGCTGAAGAACACGGTGTCTCCTTCCTGCAGATCACGACGTTTTACCTCAACTCTCTCCACCACTTCCTCTGGGACGACGAAGCCACCCTACGCGGATGGCAGATCGTCGACGAACACGTCGGCGACTTCCTCGAAGGTGATTGTAACCTGGTGTTGATGAGTGATCACGGTTCGACCGAGATTGAGACGGTTTTCAACGTCAACTCCTGGCTCGAGCAGGAGGGATATCTCACTCTCGATACAGGCATCTCGGAGTACCTCTACAAAGCAGGGATCACCACGGATCGACTGATCAAACTCGCCTATCTGTTCCGGATTCCGGGACTGGCTGAACGTCTCGTCCCCGATCGACTACTCAATCTCATTCCGAACGAAAACCGTGAGCTGCAGCGTGAAGCAAAAACGGACGCCTTTCAAATGAAAGAATCCGGGTGAAAATACTGCTCTACCCTGCCTAAGCGAAGACTGCTAACTCCGGTGACTCCAGCTCCCATTCGCAGGCTTCACCAGCAAATAAATCGTTCTCGTCGATGAGAAATACCAAATCGATCCGCTGGAAGTGTGATGAATTGGTTTGAGGGATACTGCTTGATGAGGGGAGAACACTCAATTATTCATGGTATCTATTACCATACGGAATGGCGGCATTCTACCGAGGCGGCGAGGAACGGGTCAACGTCTTTGAGGTCGATGAGAGGTATCTGTTCAAGCATTATTTTGACAACGAGGAGGTGTTCGATCGCCTCAAGCACTACTACAACAACCAGCATTATCGCTTCGAAGTCCCTCCGGACGAATTTACCCAGCTCCGATCGTTCCTCAGTGATCAAGGATACGGGCTAGTCATCATCGATACGATCGAAGAATTCGTCGTCGTGGTGCAAAAATACACGACCCATCCCGACAACATTTTTAAACAGTCCGTGATCCAGCGCAGCGTCAGTAACTACAATTGTTTCTTGCTCACAGACCAAGCAGCGGTCGAACAGGCAACCCGTGACCAGTCAGTGCTTGGTATCCCTGAACCAAAAACTGCAGCAATAGCTACGATTGTAGGATTCGCTGAAGTGATTGTTGGGGCATCAGTTGCTGCAGAGGCTAGCCTTATGACTAAGTTTTATGTTACAATTCTTGTAGCATCCCAAGCGATTTTCTTTGCCGCTCCTGCACCCATGATGATGGAAATGTTTGATGATATACCAATACGCTTCCTCGATCTTGTTGTCCTCTTTGTGCTTAGAACCATAGTGTTAATTCCTGTAGCCGCTGGCGTGACGCATGCATTCATTCTATTAGGGATAATTCCTATATGATCAATCATGGTTGTCGGCAGTAGTAGATTGGGTCCTCACCAGCCTCAAATATATCGTTGATACTGGCCTCGTCAATCTTGGCGAGCGGGCCGCCATCCGGAACCTAATCGACTCATATCGAATAGGTTCTGTGGAGTGACGACATCTCGTTGAACTACAGTTCAGAATTCACATCAGCTAAACGGGCATCAACATAGACGGCAATGCTCATAACACGTGATGTGTTCGTCGTCAAAACACCTATTTGAATGCTTGGTGGCAGTGCTTGCGTTCTACTCAACCGGTACGATTTCCTGCTGACCGCAGGGGTCGTGCCAGTCGTCCTGTACGATCCGCGAAACACCTACGAACCGCTCGAGATCATACAGAATTAACGACGGAATCGAGAAGTAGAGCAAGGATGTTTAAGTTATCGGTCTTAGACAATACGTACAACCGCCGTACCCAAATCGAGTGAACAAACGATGTATGTGAGAGCTGTGGCTCTGAGCACCTCCACGCACACAAGTATTTCTTGTGCTGTGTCTTTGACTTGTTGTCCAATTACTAACTTTGAACGAGGAGGCAATCTAGGACAGAAGATGCTCAAGGTCAGAGATGCAGTCTGTGATGCGATCGTATATCTAGTTGTCGTCTTCAATGGATAACCGAAGTTCTATCTCATCAGCTGCATTGATTACTGGCCCAACATACTTCTCTCGAAACTCCTCTTTAGTCGTCTGACTAATAGGGCCATTAATACTTATTGCTCCGATTTGGTCATTTTTAGGATCTGATATATTCAAAGAATTGATGGCGAGTGACTCGAGCTAGCTTTTTGTCTCTGATCTTAGCTCGCGGATTTCGGCCGCATCAGTATCTGGGAGTTCAACGCTGTTGACCACTTCTTCAATAATCGTTTCAGGTCTGATATCATTTAATTCGGCATCTGTATTCAAGATGAGACGGTGTGAGAGGACTGATTTCGCGAGTTCTTTCACATCACCGGGAATTGCATAATCACGTCCGTAAATAGCTGCCCGAGCCTTCACACCATCAAGAAATGTGATGCTTGCGCGTGGTGATGCCCCGTGAATGATCTGTGGGTGCTCGCGAGTCGCTTCGACAAGGTCTAAGATATACTGTTTAACGGGCTCTGCTGTGTAGACATCCATTGCTTTCGACCGTGCATCGATGATCTCGGGGATCGTAACCGCCTGTGTGATGTCGTCAGGGCCAAGCCCAGGGTTCTCATCGAACCGCTCGAGCAATTCTTTCTCATCAGTTCGCGCAGGAACATCAACAGGAAATTTGAATTGAAATCGATCCCGCTGTGCTTCCGGTAGTTCGAACACGCCTTCCATCTCAATTGGATTCTGGGTTGCAACGACAATGAAGGGGTCTGGTAGCGGGAGTGTTTCACCCTCGATAGTGACCTGTCGTTCTTGCATCGCCTCGAGGAGTGCGCTTTGTGTTTTTGGAGTCGCTCGATTGATCTCATCTGCAACGACAACGTTTGCAAAGATCGGGCCACGTTGAAGTTCGAATTCGCCCCGGTTTTCACGATAGATATGCGTTCCAGTAATGTCCGCTGGGAGAACATCAGGCGTCATCTGGATTCGTTGATAGTCGAGGTCCGTGCTGCTTGCAAACAGATTTGCAATAGTAGTTTTACCAACGCCGGGTACTCCCTCGAGAAGAAGATGGCCACGAGTCAATAATGCAATCGTGAGATGCTCAATCGCTGTGTCGTTACCAACGAGTACCTTTTCGGCTTCGGTTCGAATCGCAGTATAGATCGCTTCTGGATCGCTATCGGTTTGATCCATCTGCTCTGTCTCTGCCATTAGTCCCCCTTTTTGAGGGAGTCGTGTTAAGGGCTTGTATCACCCGCTGGACTCTCTCCTCATCCCATTCTGGATGTTTGCGACGGAGGTACGCCGCTCGCTCTGCAGTAGACAGGCTGCTTGTGCCATTTTTCGCCGCAGATTTTGTAGAGCGAGATAATCGGTTAAAGACTTGTCTAGCAAGCGAAGGAAGAGTTCCGTTGGCGATGAACCCAACAACAGCCACCGTCGCAATTCCTACAGAGACGCGCGTTGCTCGTGAAATAACGACTCAACTTGCAGATCAAACTGAGTCTGCACCGAATATTCCAGATCAAGGAATTGGCGCAAACGAATACTACCGCTATCCCTGGGATCTTCTCAAGACCCGTGATGTGTGTATTATTCTCCTTGATGAGATTGATATACTTCGTGAAGACGATGTGCTTATGCAACTCTCTTGAGCAGAGGAAACTAGGAAGACTGATTGCTATCTTGGAGTCATCTCTATCAGTAACAAAATTGAGTTCCGAGATCGGCTCAGTGAGCGTATTGATTCAAGCCTTCAAGATGAAAACATCATTTTCCAGCCATATGATGCTGACCAATTACGCACTATTCTCGAGAACCGCCGTGACGCCTTCAAACAGGACGTTCTCAAAGATGGTGTCATTCCGAAAGTTGCAGCACTCGCAGCTCGAGAACATGGGGATGCACGAAAAGCAATCAATATCCTACAGAAGGCTGGTGAATTGGCTGAGCGCGAGAACGACACTCACGTGACCGAAGAGCATGTGGAACGTGGCCAGCAAAAAGCCGAAGTTCAACGGTTTCAAGAACTCGTTTCAGGGTCCACACCTCATGTTACGTATCTTTTGCGGGCGTTAGCGAAACTCACAGAGAACCGGGAAGGGAATGCGTTCTCCACACATGAGATTTATCAGGTCTATCAAAGTATTGCAACTGCTGCAGGGAGCGATCAATTGAGCCGAGACCGTGTCTATCGGCTTCTCAAAGAGCAGTCATTCCTTGGCGTTACCGAGTCCCGACACACGGGCGACGGTCACAGTGAGGGGAGTTACCTCGAACATCGACTTATGCGTGGAACCGACGTTGTATTGAAGGCTCTCTCGGATTGATCAATATCGGAGAGTAGATGTAGTGATAGGTTGAAGCTCTGTTGAAATTCTATTTTCAGGTCTATGTTAGCGTGAAATACGCGCACACTATAGATGCTAACTGTACACCCAATATCACCATCGATAAATACAGTTTTTTCGGTCAGATGGTTCTCTCGAATCTGCTCACCGACTCGGAATAATCACCAAGCAACATAGAATGTTCGCGATGAGACAAACGGCCGTCAACTCGAGGGTGAGCCGCGGTCAGCGGTACTCGGTCAGACGGCGGGCGAGTGTAACTGTGACAACCACGAGTACGAGTCCGACGAGTCCATACACGAACGACGAGAGGTAGGTGTCCGTGAGCCAGATCATCACTCCTGATCCGCCACCTGTACCCAATATATGTAAAACGGTTGTACCACGTTCATCGATGCGATCCTCAATATATGATGTCAAGACAAACTCGTAGATGAGTAACGCAAATCCAACTATGACGCCGATACAAAGGGCGGCTACTGAATTATACACTACTAATATATGATGTATACGCGCTGGATTTATTTTTCTATTTCAACAGGAATCGACCCTGTTCGGCATCTAATTCATTTCTCTGTTCACTGTTCCGCGTCGGCTGGCACTCGAGGCGTCGCTGAGTCAAAAACAGACGACCGAAACAGCGAAAACTGGATGCAGGCGAAAAAGATGAAATTCGTCGAGAGATGGGCCCGATTACGAACGTCGAAACGGAGTGGATTCTTTCGGGAAAAAGCGATTGGATCGGGCCGGAGTTTGCAGCAACGCTCTCACAGCATCCGCTCGATTCGATCGAAACAGAATTTCCCCACTTCGTTCGGTCGGTGGAGTCCCCGAAGGGGCCCGAACGGCCGAGAGACCGCCATCCCGTTTTCTACGGCTGCTACGACTGGCACTCGTCGGTCCATAGCCACTGGGCGTTGCTCCGTCAGCTTCGGCTGTTCGACGATCATCCAGCGGCGGCCGAGATCACGGCGAGCATCGACGCTCGAGTTACCGCCGACAACGTCGCTCGAGAGGTCGACTGTTTCGAGGCGAACGAATCCTTCGAAAAACCGTACGGCTGGGCGTGGTTGCTACATCTTGCGGCGGAACTGCACCTGTGGAATAGCGGCCAAGCGGCTGCCTGGCGGGAAGTTATCGAACCGCTGGAACAGAAAATCGTCTCCCTCGTCGAATCCGAATTTCTCACACAAGACCGTCCGTTCAGAGTCGGAACGCACCAGAACTCCGCGTTCTCAAACCCGGCGGCGAAGACGAAGATCCTGCGTTTTCGTTTTTTCGCAATGCTGTTTTCAACCAGCCTTTCGACTGGGCTCGTGTTTTTCGGTCCCTCTGAGGCACTGTTCTATTATGATGCCGGACCGCTATTCCTCGGGACCGAAGTGGGCAGTGGGTCCATCATTCCTAGCGCAGTGTAGTGTACGATGCTCCATTGGAATTTCCTATGGTCAGCATACCTACTGGTCGGTGTAATGACCGCGTATCCCTCCTGTGAAGCACATTGTTGGTGAAGAGCCTCCTAGTGGTTTCGACGTAACATGAAATTCTTTGAGCGAAGGTCAGTCGCCGATCCGAGTCGTTCTGGAGTCGACTTTGCGGTCACCGCTGGCGCCGATTTCAGCCACCAACAATGACCGTAATAAGAGCATTCGTTCTATTACGGTACCTGCGCTGACCTGCAGTACACCGATAGTATAAATCACCACTCGTATAGATCGCTTCGAGTTAGTCGAAACTGTTTTACGAGATTTTTTGAAACGCGTATAAAGCATGGAGATACACGCCAATGGCCCGAGGTGAACGGTGATACTACAATCGAAATACTCGAAGAGAAGATTACTGAAACCGAGCGACAGCTATTGATCAACTTGTATGACGGAGAAATTCGATATCTTGACGATCAGCTAAGGATATTCTTTAACGGATTGAAAGAACGTAACCTTTTGAAGGCAAGTCTTGTCATAATTACAGCAGATCACGGAGATGCGTTCGGCGAACACGGCTATTTCACGCACCCGCGACACCTTCACGAGTCACTACTTCACGTGCCGCTGTTGGTGTCCCCACCTGGTGAACCGATCGGTGAGACGGTTGAGACCCCCGTGAGTACGCTCGATATCGTCCCGACAATCCTCGAATACGCTGGTCTCTCGAACGACGAGTTGCCCGGTACTCCGCTCGTAACCGAAAACGGGCTTCTGGAACGAGGGGAAGACGATTTCGTCTACTCGAGTGCAACCGGCGAGGACGAACACGAAGGAGCCCGCCGATTCGCAGCCCGAGGAACGCGGTGGAAAGCGATACTAGAACGAGATATCACATCTGGTAAAATTCTCAATGAGCAGATATTTGATCTTCACGAGGATCCAAAAGAATACGAAGAACTACTGCCATCGGAAACAGAGCGTTTGCCATTACGCGGATTACCTTCTCCGGCGAGGCATCGTCAGGCAATCTGGTAGACCGCTTGACTGCGGTGAGTTTGTCCAGTGTATCGTCCGACAACTCGAACGACTCACTCATACTGGACACCTTCCAAAAACTCAGAAAGGACCTCACGGAAGGCTCGAGCGAGCTTACCGTTGGACCGGAATCTATCGACTTCAGGTGTAACTTCTTTGAGGCTTGATACTTCCGATGGGGTAAATACGACATCCCCCGGCCAATATGAACTACTCTCCCAATCAACCGCTTCTACCTCGAAAGAGGTAGGATCTACCTGTCCATGCAAAACCGCATGACGGCACCAATCTTTGAAAGCCGAGTTGTGAGAGAGGCGAGTATCTGGTTGAGGTTTACCCGCTTGCTCGAAACACTCTTGCAAGATTTGGTACTCATGGTGTTGCAGATTTACCCGAACGGTACTTGTGTTTGAATCCAGCCGATTTGAGAACACTTGCTCACTCATTGATATAATCCTCGCTCAGTAGTCTGACCATGACGCCTCGTGGTACTCGCCGACCCTCACCGAACCTCTCCGCTGTGGCCTTACGTAGAGCATCTAACTCTTCGGATGTAAGGCGAATTGTGGTTTGATTATTAGACATAGTTTGATTTAATCGAAGTAAATGGGAGTGACTTCGAGACACTCGCAAAAGAGTTGGAAAAGAATGCAATGAGGTGTCAAACCGAAGCTCGAAAATTGGAGCGAGATTCATCAGCATTCTGCCAACGCAACGTTCTGAAATCAACAACGTACGTAAGAGCGCAAGAAAACATCTCTATCCACCTCTCTCGACCTGAATGTCTTCGCTCTTGAGTCCGATAGAATCGACACTCACGAAAGCAGGGTTGGTCCTGATCGGTCTCTGACTCGAGTATAGGTCAAACCTTCAGAAATACTAACGTTATTGGTGGTAGCCATATTAGAATTATCGAAGGTGGGTGAAAAGAGGAATGGAGAACGGAAAGATATACAAAACGGTGCATGGGGCGTTGAACCGACTCGATGAATTAACCGATCCAATTCGGTTAGATCGGGAGAAACACGATATCGATGCATATCTGTTCGCCGTAGAACGCATGGCTAAATCTGCCATGAAGAAAGACGAACTCCGGGAAGCCCATCGACTTCTCGACTTACGAGGCAGTATCGATGGTTCGGACGGGGAAGGTCGAAATGTAGAGATTCCTCGATCCGATGCTCTCCGGCTGTCGGTGACGCTCCACTCGTATCGCGAGAAGCTTCTGGACAACGGTGATGAGGTCAGTGCGTCGGATGTGGAACGCTCTGTCACCATTATTGATCAGAAACTCGAGCAGCGATCCGCCGAAATGGGGAGCGAAGACCAGTAGGACATCCTGTAGTTGGTCGATCATCCGTGTGGTCTTGGAGGTGGTTCCTCCGGCCTCGACCCCAAGGTTTGCGTGCGTAGAACCCTACTCGAGAGGGTGTGGCGTTGCACCAAGCCGTGTAAAAGCGCTCGCCAGTGGCGCGGGGCCCTGCATCAGATTGTGTTCTCCGGTTCCCCTGCCAGATAGCTGTGGTAGCTATCTGGAGTAGGTATCTGTAACAAATCTCTGTAACAGATTTCTGTACATGGTGCCCTCTGTGGGTTCTGTAGAAATCACAATCCACCGAATAATCACTATGAATTACTGTAGCAGATGTCTGTATGTGATAGAATAAAACCGCTGGGGGGCGAGTCTCGAGGACGTTCGCTTCCACAACAGGAACGAAGTCGGTCGATTCGGTGTGCTGTCGAGAACAATGGAAAACGATAGCAGACGGAGGAAACGGCACGTATCTCGAGAGGTCCATATATCGAAACAAATATCTTCCGAATGTCTACCATAGCCAACTCGACGCTTACGAATAGGTAGAATTACCGGCGATTAGTTTCTAAAAGGCACGACGGGATTCGAACCACGGTCGCAGCAAGCTGCTCCCTGATTCGAACCCATCGCGGTCCGTTCGACCGCCTCGCCGATGCTCGGCGTTCTCACGGGCACGATGGGTAGCGATGATCCAGCGGATTGCGACGCTCTTTGTGTCATTCATGGGTTTAGAGATCAGGGAGGAATTTGCTGCGCTGGTCAGCCTGTTCGCGATCAGAGCGGCGGTCGTAGTGGCGATCGAGAATATCCTCGCTCGCGTTGAGCCGGTCTCTGACGATTCGCCGTGGCGCATCCTCTCGACGATAATAGGTTACCCGACCACTGCGGACATCGTGTGGAGATCGGGACGACGGGCACTTGCTCGCCTGATCGAGCTCGGTGGCGTCGCACTCTTCGGGATCGCGATCGTGAGGACACGGTTCGCCGCGCCAACAGGGTCGAGTGACCCTATACAGTGACTTTCGAATCGCGTTGCCAGACAGACGACCGTACCTAGACGTAAGCAGGGGTTCGCGCCCGTGATCATCGGTCACATCGTCACGATGGTACTCGATGTAATCGGAGATGTACCGAGCCGCGATCTCACTAATTCGGTTCCAGCGAGTTCCTTTGTCCTGATTTTTGAGTGGCGTACCCGTCTCCGGACGGTGGACGAAGTGAATTGCCGGACCAGAAAGGCGAGGGTGCGATCCATCGAGATCGAGATCTTGGAGATCAAGTCCACGAACCGCGCCCGTACGCGCGCCCGTTTCCCAGAGTAGCAACAGGATAATACGAGCCGAATACGCTTCCGCGTCGGTGGGTGGAAGTTACGATGCTGGTCGCTGGGAGGAGATTACGATTCCGCGTCGCCGGGATACTGGTAGGTCTTATCGCCCGCGTTCACCGAGTCGAATTCCGTTCGCATTCCGATCGGGATCGTCTCGGATTTGCCGATGACCATGTAGCCGCCGTCGACGAGCGAGTCTCGGATCGTCTCGAAAATCGGCGTCTTGTGCTCGTCGTTGATGTAGATGAGGATGTTCCGACAGACGACCATATCGAAGCCGGACTTCGATCTGCCGTTGATCAGGTCGTGGCGTTCGAACTCGACGAGTTTTCGAATCGTCCTGGCGACTTTGACGGAGTCCTCCTGTTTCGTGATGTACTGGGTCGGGCGCTCGAGAAAGTCCAGCTGACTCGAGACGTCGTCGACCACACTACTGAATGATTACCACGATTTGAAAGATATCCACAGACAGGAAATCTCGCACGCAACAGAACGGACTCAGCAACTCGAGACACAAGGCTATGTTTTTGAAGTTGAACGGAGACTCCACCACTATCTTTCAGGCCTCTACACTCTTCTCCAACAGCAAAGGACGCTTCAAAACGGGGTTGGTCAATCGTTTGGGGAGGATTTGCAGCAGGTGAAAAACGAATATATGAGGAAAGAGTCATCGAGAACAGTTCTGGGTCTGCGGCACTATGCACAGCATGAGAACGTCTTACCGTTACAAGCACGGACATCAAAATTAGAACGGACCAAGTCTCTCGTTGTCATGGTCGATGACCTTCATCGAGAAGACGATGACCGTGATTTCGAACAGCATTTTGGCCACATTACCAAGCCATACTTTGACCCGACTAAGTGGGTGATTGATAATTGGCCTGACGTAGAGCAATTCTTTGAGGATACTATCGAAGTTATGGAACAACAAGCAGAGGAGGAAATCGAAGAACTAGAGCAACTTAGCGAAGAGGCCGACGAACGATTTGCACAGCTGGCTGAGGATTACAGAGAGCTACAGGAGGAATAGCAGTAGCTACGGTCATCACATCCGTCGTTGCACTCATGTACCGCATAACTAATAGTGGACATCGCCACGATTCCCCAATAATGTCCCCTCCATCGAGTACCGTTCTATACAAATACTAAAAATCACTTCGCATCATCCATCTCACTTTTCTCCTTCAACTCATCATGATACTGAATACACTTCTCACCGATATCCTCGTAGAACTCGCTTTTGACAGCTTCCTGAAGGTGAGGCCCCCAGACCTGATCAGCCGAGAGAGTGGGAAGATTATGATGTAGATCAGTTGGATAGCCTAATTCAGCGGTCTTTGGGATCAATGCTTGACTCATATGAGCTGACGGCTCATAGAAATCTGAAATCAGCCGGTCCTCAACCAGTTTTTGGGCCTCAATTAAGTCTTCATACTGATCAAGAATACAACCAGCGAGTTTCAGATACCTATAGATCCATCGAGCACCCTCTTCCTCCCCACTGCTTACTGTCCGGTCATAGAATTCAACGACATTCTCAAAGACCAAAGATAACATCTCGTCATCATCACGATACAAGTATATGCCAACAAGCAGGTAGTCGATAAAGAACTCCCGAACTCTGGAATCTGGTCGATGATTATCTGTATCTCTTACTTCCTGAAATAGTATCGCAAAGAAATCAGAAGTCAACTGCTCTATCAAATCATCTTTCTCAAGATACTCTGTCTCAATATCATTAACGAAAATAAAGGGTTTCTACAGGCGGAGTAGGCCGAGTGCCTCAGGGCTTGACCTCGAGGCGGTTCACTACCGCTTCCGAGAGTTGAGGAAATCTCGAGCATAGTCAGAAGCCAATTGAGTATTCGAGGTTAATTCGTCGACCAGATCTTGTGTCCCTCGGCGAACCGCATCATGGCTCGACATTGCTGGTTCCCACCCGAGACTCGAGAGTTTCTCGATAGAGAGGCGCATCTTCGGAACATCACCAGTCCAGCCGCGATCGCCACCAGTGTACGAATAGCTAGAAGTCACAGCGGGCAAGGTAACACAACCAAGTTACTCGACGAATGATAGTCCTAA
>NZ_JMIP02000024.1 GCF_000691505.1 Halostagnicola sp. A56 | reverse complement strand
TTGCGGCCAATGGACTATCGAACGTCTTGTCGACAGCGATTCCGTCACCGTACGTAGTGACGTCAGCACTGAGGTCTCCACTCGAGTCGAGATCCGAAGCGCTGTTGTAACCGAGTTCTTCAGCGAACGCGTCAGTGACGAAGATCTCATCTCCGTCAGTCATGTTCACGTAGCCGGGAGTGAGTGTAACGTCCTCCTGGTCAGTACTCCAGGCTGCGGCGAACTCATCGAAGTTACCAGTTGCCGAGTCAGGCAGGTGACCGCCACCGGCCTTGTAGGAGTTCATCGTGATGTTGACTTCGTCGTAGTCACCTTCGGTGTCCTCGACGATGAAGCCAACTTCGTAGTTGTTCTCTTCGAAGTCACCGACCTGCACGGCCGCAGAGTCGGTATCTTGGAGACCGACGGTGATGTTCTCACTGTCGCCTTCGGTCACAACTGGGGCGTCGATGCTGTGATCTGCTTCGCTGTCACTAACTTCGATTGTCGCGTTGTCGCTTGCCACCGAGTCCGTGTGGTTAAACTCGAACTCGTAGTCGCCAGCGTCGAAGTCAGTCATAACTGCGTTGAGATCAATGTCATCAGCGCCATCGAGGTTAACTTCGAAGGGGCAATTTCGAACTGGACCGAGAAACAAGCCAATGCGACTGCGATCAGGAGGTTGTCGTCACGTCGTGCTGCGGACATGGTGGGGTCTGGCCGCGGCTTTGTATTTAAAATCCTGCACAAAAGGCCGAGTAGGATGGAGCGTGTCGTTGAGTTGCGTCCGGGAAGACGTAGTGATGTGGTGTGTCAATCGGTCTGTTGGCAACAACAGACGCCCCCTACACTCTCCCCGAGCGCAGGTAATTCTAGCTAAGTCACCCTAATGAACGTTTTGCCTTACTATCAGAAGCTACGACTCAAGGCACCGCTCACAGTGATAAATGAAAGCCGCCAGGTGGGGATGACTGGGGGCGGAAGGCCCACACAGACCTGGCGTGCATTACCCTACAATGTCATTCGACATAACTGTTGGGAGTGTGAGAAGACACAGCTCTCGATGCGAACGACAAGGGACACATTGGGAAAGAGAGAGGGTACCCCACGCAGTTGGAGTGAGCGCTGGCACCCACGGAAACATATTTGCCGCTGAGTTACAGATTTCAGCGTTCACGATTGGTAGTTGCGAAATCGGAACTGTTGGAACCACCCCGGATAGGCGTTCGCTGTATAGATCTCCACAGATGAATCCTCGAATTCGACATCGGTATTGGGTCGGACTGTGGCCCGCATCAAATCGAACAGCACTCCGACGAACTCGAATTTTAGCTCTTCCCCGTCATCTTCTGGTTCCAGACCACGAATCCATTCCGTATAGTCATCTAACTCCAGAGCGAGCAGTGTAGCGGATTGGTCCTCAGGTGTAGGTGCGTATGGAGCGTATCCGAATATGAACTGAAGGCGTTCGTGAGGCTCAAACTCCAGTCGGTCGACTTCCTCACGAAATTGTTCGACCGCCGGGTCACCGTCATAAATCTCTTGCAAGTGGGCATTCCCAAGCAATCCGTACACAAATCCCCCCAGTATGGGTGCTTCACTTCCCTCAACCTCATCGTAGAGCCTCTCTGCGTAGTATTGGAACGCTGCTCGGTGGAGGTTTTCTGGGCTATCGAGTTGCTCGTAGAGGAATTCTTGGAACAGATCGTGGACTTTGAACACTCTATCTCCGGTATCTTCTGAGCGACCACCGTTAGAATTCTCTGCCCATTGATTGTTGTAGCTTCTAGTGGATCATCTCGACGAGATCTCCATCGAAGAACTTCACGATGCACTCGACAACGTCGAGGGAAAGAAGCCGACACAGCGGCTGTTAGCGGCAACTGCGTACAAAAACGGCGTTACGCAGACTGAACTAGCCGAGTGGCATAACACCGGCCGGCGAACAATCTACAGTTGGCTCAAGCGACTCGTCAGTGTCGAGTCGCTTGAGTAGGCCGTTACTGATGCTTACCGATCTGGGAGAAAGCGAAAGTTCTCAGAAAAAGAGTAACAAGAATTCGAAGAACCTGTCCACGACCCACCCGAAGAAGTTGGGGTTGACGCGCCGGCGCTCGTCCAGCAGTATCTCGACGCGGCCACGATGCCGAGTACTCGATTCCGAGTTGCTGGCGGTTGCTCAAATAAGTGCCATTGGGCCGTCAAAATCCACGTCGTACAGTCGCCCAATCTGATGCTGAGGAGCAAGAAACGTTCCGCGAGGAACTGAAAATGCAGCGGGAGATGGTCGCCACAGTAGTCTGTATCGATCAAACCAAGAAAACTGTTTAAGTTGAGCCGCGTGCCGCTGGTTTCCGTGCGGCATGCGGTGATCTATCAAATTGTTTGGCAAACGCGACCGGGCGTATCTGTTGGTCACGATCACCGAAAACGGTAATTACTTTCATCCCGATTTAAAGAGTACGTGGCTAGCAAACCGATCCACCACACGATTCACTGGATTTCCGTACTGCTTCTATCAGCCGCTCGAGTTCAAATTGTACGATAGAAATCGGAAAGATTATTTTAGATAGGTTAAACTAGAGAAACATTATGTTTGATAGACAGATGGCAACTCGGCGTCGCTGGTTGACGGCCTGTGTCGGGGCGACGGCGGGAGCCGCGACGTTCGCTGGCTGTGCGAGTGATACCGAGAATGACGGGAGCGAAACGGATGGGGATGGTCCAAAAGGCGAGGAAGTTGCTAGCGAATACGGGAGTTGGCCGATGGCGCACTACGATGCAGCGAATACCGCTGTTGCACCGAACAGTGGTCCTAACAGTAAACCAGAAAAAGCATGGTCAATTAGGCTAGATAGTGAGCCAACCATACCTGTTGTCATATCAGACACCACCTATGTTGGGACGTTAGATGGCAAATATTATGGAATCGATATTAACGGAGAAGAAATTATATGGGAATATACTACTGGGGAATCTGCTGTACCAGCAGTCTCAAACAATGCGATCTATGTGTCAGGGGATGGGATTGAAGCGTTCGATCCCAAGGAACAAAAGCAACTGTGGACGCTCATCTGTAGAAGTTAGTATTTATAGTACTGGTTAAAATAACTATCACTCATGGTTAAAGGATTGTTGGTGGGGCACTGTCTAGTTAGCGCGGTTCAAGAAGCGAGCAGATCGTAGAGTTGGGTTGGTTATCAGCTCGCAGACCTGGTCAACGAGTCTTATGCGGCGGAATTTGATGAAGCTTGAGAGCGTGAGCGGACGGCGACGCCCGGCAGGGTATTCCCCGTCCAGCTCTACGCGACCAGCTGTTCGCTTGGAGAGACACAAGCGATTCTTTACCTAATCGGCGTACGACGGTCTCATCAAGCGATCTGTCACTGGATGCATTGGCTGTCTGACAGCGTGACAGACCCACCGACGGCGTCGTCGTCGCGGGTCACGATCGGTAAGACTGCTATCAAGATCAACGGCAACTGGTCTTGGGTATACGCTGCAACAGACCTCGACTCGCGACTAATTCTAGATATCGCAGTCTTCGAACGGCAAGGCACCGATTCAGCTGCTGCGTTTCTCCATCGGTTGACCAGGAAACATGATCTCTCCGCGGCTGGATTCTCGTCGATAGCTACGGCTATCTGACCGTCCTCACTCGAGTAGGTTTGAGCGGTCGGGTCGACTACATCGAGCGAAACCCCATCAAAACAATGACCGCACCAGTCACTCGACGGGCAGACACCGGTGGAGGTACTAAACTAGACGGTGCCATTAGCCACAGCCAATAGTTTCCTCAATACTCAGGGACTTCAAGTGGGACTTATCCTACGATTTATTATATATTTTTAAATAATTCATAATATTTCTTCCCAACGACATCACGAGAGAACTTCTTTAAGGAATCAACAGGAAGTGACTCAAATTCATACGAACTCGCCCCCGAAATCCGGGTTAACGGTGTGGCTCCAGGGTTTGCTCCAACCCAGTTGCAGGGAATTTCCGAGCTTGGTGGAGAAACCAACTTGGTCTTCGAACGCTCGGCACACTTACTGGATATCGAACCTTCTCTCGAAGATTATGTTGCGTACTACGTACTATTCGCTTCAGAAGATTCGAAATCAGCAACAGGATCAATTCTAACTGCTGATTACGGATATGCGACACCACCAGGGTTAGATTGAAATCGGCTCTTGTTAGGTTGGGTGCATGTGTTTAGCCCGAGATGGTTTCAGTATTGTTTCGTAGAAAGCGTCCAACGGACGCGATATGAATAGTCTGCAGACAACGGATATGATTTACAGGGATGGGATCCGCTGTAGAACCCATCTCATTGCCTCTGCTGTCATAGCTGGTTAGTGGGGTCTATGAACACAGACGATTTCACCAAAGAAGGGTTCTTTTCTCGGTTGCTTCAGCTTGAGCAGCGGAACGAAGAACTGAGCAAGAAAACAAACAGAAGGATAACAAACCGATCAGTTACAAGAGTAACTTGATCAGAAGGATGAGAGCGCATTCGAAGCTGGGACGCTCGAGCGAGAATCGTTCGTCTCACCCTGAGCTGTCGTTTCGTTACGGGAGCGCGACATCGACCGAGCAGTCGCTCGCGTTTCCGAGGACTTCATTCATACCGTGATCGACGATCTAATCACGTACGTTTCGCTGTAGCGCCACGGTCGATTTTCGGGAAAGGTTTTAGTCGTGCCAGAGAGTACCACACTATCGAGCAATGGTCCACGCCTTCATCATGGTAAAGACGGCCGCCGGGAAATCCGAGCGGCTGCTCGAGGACATCAGAGCGCTCGAGCAGGTCGCGGAGGCCCACATCGTCGCCGGCACCTACGACATCATCGTCGAAGTCGACGTTCCCGATGTCTACGACGTGTTACAGACGGCCTCCTCGGACGTACAGGGGCTCGAGGGCGTGGCCGACACGAAGACGTACATCGGGATGGACTAGAGACAAACTTTTACACCAAACTTTTGCGCTGCGGGCGCGGCGAGCCGCGCCCTCGGCAAAATCCTCAAAAGAGTGCAAAGCACTCTTTTGGACTTCGCGGGATCTTCGATCCCGCTTAGCTTTGATGAAAAGCACTCCTCCTTCCGTTCGACCCGAAGGGTCTCCACATCAGTCGTCGGCCCACTCGTTCGCCCTTCGGGCTCACTCGTGGTTTTAGAGGTATGAACCGCCTGCCCTCCCCCGAGTCGTGCGACTCTCGTAGTACTCGAGTCGCCCTCCCGGCCACGGCAGTTGGATTGAGGAACTGTCAGTAAAGGGTATACATCTAGTCGAAGAAGAAGATTTGTGACTGTGTTTATACACTGGTAGTATGGTCCAGAGAAAATATCAGAAGACTATCGCTGCATTAGTAGTGGTATTTGGACTGATACAGGCTGGTTCCTTTTTTGTGCAGGATAATTCAGCTATGTCTACAATTTTTGCTTTGGGTTTTACCAGGACGTGGAGCATTAGATACTGCTGCTTCCTGGTTTGGTTCATTTAGTGTCGGCTATTATCTCACACGAAAGCTTTTTGACCAAGGTAGGTATCATAAACGCGAGGTATTTATTCTCTGTACTTGCTTCGCTACTGCGAGCGTAGGAACCCTCGCAGTTATCGCCGGGATACTTGGTATTTTACCCTATTTCTTCCCAGTCATTGTAGCATATCTTGTATGCACCATAATTACAGCTGTAGTGGTCATTCGAATCCCTCCCCTGAACCAAATTCCAGAAGAATACATTGCCGACCCAAAACCAGAGCAAGAGTTCTCTGGTTCACCTTTAGAATACCTCCATTTAGCATCTGTTAGTGCGGTAGAGGATTCAAAGGAAGGACCTACAATCACAAAAGCTACCCTAGAAGGGCTAAAAGACGGACTCAAGCTTACTGCAACTCTTACTGGCACTGTTCTTGTCATCGGTCTATTTGCGCTTACATTAAACGCATACACAGTTGCTTTCGAAGTTATCGCAACTCCTCTCGTACCAATCATGTCAGTGCTTGGTATCCCTGAACCAAAAACTGCAGCAATAGCTACGATTGTAGGATTCGCTGAAGTGATTGTTGGGGCATCAGTTGCTGCAGAGGCTAGCCTTATGACTAAGTTTATACAATGCTGACAATTGATCCGAATCCGAGTACGATCACGAGATTGACTATCGCAAGCGTATATGATTCCGTTCCACGCTCACCGAACAGAAGTGTGATGGCGGTGAGCATCAGCATGAACACCAGAAACATCCAGAGCATTCCTAACTGCGTCTGATAGTCACGGACAACCGCCCAAAACGATTCCTTCCAAGACATGTGACTCATCTGCGTCCGTCATCCGAATAAGCTTTTTCACCGTGTCCTGTGTTCCGATGAACGGACAACGAACGTCAGGCAGATTAGCGCCACAGTGAAAAACGAACGGGCGGTCTGAGGCTAGTCAGTGAGTTCAGGGGAGTCCCAGTACTCGTGATCCTCATCTTCGCGGAAACAAGCGACTGTCTGCTCTCCGTGTTGATAGCCGGATGGGGTTTCCCGACGACAGGCTTCAGTCGCCTTCGGGCAGCGTGTGTGGAATCGGCAGCCACTCGGCGGGTCCACCGGGTCAGGAACATCGATTTTTCGCATTGGTGGATCCCCGGTTTCGCGCAGTGCCAAGTCGGGCGTAGCCCAACGTAGTACGTTCGTGTAGGGGTGTTTCGGGTCGTTGATCATATCCTCAGCGGGCCCGACTTCAACGAGTTCTCCGAGGTACATTACGCCGATCTTCCCGCCACCGTGGGCGGAGAAGTATCTCGCGTTCGAGAGATCGTGGGAGATGAAGATATAGGATGTATCGAATTCATCCTGTAGGCTAAGCATGAGATCCATCATCTCGACGCGCAACGAGACTGAGTGCGCGATTCAAGATTATGTGGGAAGTACAATATTTGATCAACCAGCAGGTTTGTTGACGCCTGTCAGAATACGTTCGTTGTAGAAGCTACGATCAGCCAAGAGCAGTTTATCTCGAAGGAACAGGCTTCGACGCGGTCGAGGACGCGCTTGACCGCATCTGCCACTTTCTCATCACTACGGACGTACATTATTGCCAACATCACTGGCTTTCCGTTCGAGATGAGACACGCCGTGCAGTACCGATGGCATGCCGTTGTTCCGTTTTTAGCGTGCATACGGCAGAATTCACCTTCTTCACAGGCGTATGTTTCGTGGAAGGGGTTATAGACGTAGTCGATAGAGACAACCCTCAACCGGTGAAGTTCGAGAATCGCCATCATTAACTCTTGGAGAAGACGGCTAGCAATGCTCTCAAGCTACTTTCGGTTGTGCGTATGTAGCCGATATGTGTTAGTATCGTTGCAGACAGCATTGTCGTTATCCTTGCACGTCTACCAGATGGACGTCTGATTGACTGCTGCAAGAATGACAACAGCTAGATCTCGCCGGATCGAAGGGTGAGCTCTCGATCTCTACCAAGGGGAACTGACAAATATCGTCTTCCAATAAATATCTCACGTCCGAGTCCGAAAGAATAGCGTCTGGCTTAGGGATATAACGCCGGCGATGGCCGTCTTTATCAGTCGCGTTGCGGTCCGATTATCGGTCATGGGAATTACCCCGAAGAACTGCGAGCTTCACTGATCGACGGAAAATTTCGGTGTCGTAGCCCTGGACGTCGTCACGCTCTTTGAACAGGCGCACGGCTCTCCGAAGAACCGACTTGTCGAACTCGAGACCCTGCTCGCGAAGGCGGTGTGCGAGTGGGCCGATGAGGCGAAGCGCCTGAATCTTCGATAGAGTGTCGTCGTCAGCCCAGCAGCCGATCCGAGCACAGGTCCGACAGGTCGTCATCGGTGGCGTGGACGTCTTCTCACCGTACTCGTCGTGATCGACGATTCCCTGCTCGAGGGTGGCCTGTGGTGTTCGCTTCCGTTCTTCGACAGCGTGGTCGTAAACGCCGCCGCTGAAGGTTCCTTCTTGGACCTCCCGGACGTGCTCGAAACAGCCGTTACACACGCGAGGGTTGTGCCAAACGAGTCGGTCGAAAGCCCGCTGCGCCGAGACGTGATCGTCTGCTAGTGTGGGTGACACTGTGGACATGGTGTTGAGAAAAGCGACGCTGTAGGGCGGACGGAATCATCGTCGGCGACCGCGTCGCCGACTCGACGCCCTTGCAGCGATCGTGTTGCTACTTCTACCGACCGGAGAGTAATAATAAAATTCGTAGCGGCCTATATGACGATTCTACTGGGACCAGTTACGCATCCCGCTCAAAGCGGACGAAGCCTTCAGCGGCCCACCGCTCATCACCATAAAATCCGACAGAGAAATTGTCTCGGTCCCGGACGACGTCGAGCTACCGCGATTGCTCGACTTCTACGAACTCCAGACCGACGAGCACACGCAGATCGCCGAGTTCTACGAGAACCTCGACGATGACAGGCTCACGACGACACAGTGTACCGACTGCGGAGAGATTCACTTCCCGCCGCGGATCGTGTGTCCGGAGTGTACGAGCGACGACCTCGAGTACGTGAATCTTCCCCACGAGGGCGAACTGTTCGCGTTCTCGGAGGTCCGCGGCGGTCTCCCGCTTGGTTTGAGCGAACACGACGTCCCGTACGTCGTCGCTGCTGTCGATCTCGGTCCGGTCATGCTCTCGGCGAGAATCGACGACGCCGCGTACGACGATCTCGAGATCGGCGATCCCGTCTCGTTGAAAATCGTCGAAATCGACGGCCCGACCGATCACGAACGCGTCTTCTACCGATTCGAACCGAAAGAGGAGAGTTCCGCATGAGCAACGGGCTGTGCGTTCTGGTCCCGGTTACGGAGGTCGCGACCGTCGAAGACGAGTTCGAGATCGAGGGAACGGCGATCGCCGACCAGTACCTCGGTGCCGATCTCAATGAGTGGGACGACTACGCCGTCGAGGAGGCCGTCCAACTCCAGGAAGCCGGCCTCGCCGACGAGGTCGTCACCGTCACCATTGGCCCCGAAGACTGCGAGCAGACCATCCGCCAGGCGCTCGCGAAAGGCGCCGATCGCGCCATCCGCGTCTGGGACGACGCCCTCGAGGGGGTCGACCTGCTCGACGTGGGCGCGAAAACGGAGCTCCTCAAAGCCGTCGTCGAAGCCGAAGAACCCGATCTCGTCCTCTCTGGTGTTCAATCCGGCGACGACAGCTTCGGCGCCACAGGCGTTTCGCTCGCCAGTGCCGTCGACTTCCAGTGGGGCGCGGTCGTCAACGGCCTCGAACACGACCTCGAGGATGGCGTCGCCTCTGTGCGACGCGAACTCGAGGGCGGCGTCGAAGAGCTCACCGACATCGACTTGCCGGCGGTGCTGACGATCCAGACGGGGATCAACGAACCGCGCTATGCCAGTCTACGCGGCATTCGCCAGGCCCAGCGCAAGGATCTCGACGTGCAGACGCTGGCCGATCTCGGCGTCGACGCCAGTGCCGTTGAAGGCGACCTCGAGCTCAGTGAGATGTACGAACCCGAGACCGAGAGCGACGTAACCGTCTGGGAGGGCGGTGCCGACGACACGGCCGGACAACTCGCTGAGTTGCTCCGCGAGAAAGGGGTGGCACAATGACGGACGTGCTCGCTGTCGCCGACCACCGCCGCGGTGAACTCCGAGACGTCAGCTACGAACTCGTCACCGCCGGACGCGAACTCGCAGACGTTACCGGCGGCAACCTCCATCTGGCGATCATCAGCGGCCCCGTCGACGACTTTGCCGAGAAAGCGAACCGCGAGGGCGTCGACGCGATCCACACCGTTTCCCACGGCGAGGAGTTCAACCACGACGTCTACACGCAGGCGATCACGCAACTTTACGATGCGATCGCCCCGCAGTACGTGCTCGCGCCCAACAGCGTCAACGGCCTCGACTACGCTCCTGCTGTTGCGGACGAACTCGACCTTCCGATCGTCACGGACGCAGTCGGCCTCGAGGCCGACGGCCAGACCCTGATAGCCAACCGCGAGATGTACGGCGGCAAGGTCGAAACCACGGTGGAGGTCGACGCCGAATCGGCGCTCGTCACCATCCGCAGCGCCGAGTGGCCGACTGCGGAAGGCACCGGCGATGCCGAAATCGAGGCCTTCGACGTAGAGATAGACGAGGACGCCATCGGCTCGAGCGTGACCGGCTTCGAGGAGGTCGGCGGCGGCGATGTCGACATCAGCGAGGCGGACGTGCTGGTTTCGATCGGACGCGGGATCGAAGAGGAAGAAAATCTGGATATCATCCGTGAGTTGGCCGACGCGCTCGACGCGACGCTGTCGTCGTCGCGACCGATCGTCGACAACGGTTGGCTCCCCAAAAACCGGCAGGTCGGTCAGTCGGGCAAGGTCGTCACGCCTGACGTCTACATCGCCATCGGGATCTCGGGGGCAGTCCAGCACGTCGCCGGGATGAAAGGCTCCGATACCATCGTGGCGATCAACACGGACCCGAACGCGCCGATCATGGACATCGCAGACTACGCGATCCACGACGACCTCTTCGACGTCGTACCGGCGCTGACCGAGCAGTTCCAGTAACATGGATTAGTAGCGCTATTTTCGTCGTTTCGCTGATTTCGAACCCGTCCGCGCCGTCTCGAGGGACCGAACAGCTTCGGCCGTAACCGTCACGTACTTTTTTCCCCCGTTCGAAGCGCTGGTAATGGAACTTCTCGAGCGCCGCCGGGCGCTAGTCGAGGAGCGTCTCGTCGAGGTCGTCGACGGTCTCGATCCGGAGACGCTCAGTTCGGAAGTTCGCCACGTGACGCTCTCGGGGGGGAAACGAGTGCGGCCGATGGTGACGATACTGGCGTGTGAAACGGTCGGCGGGGACCGAACGGACGCCGTCGACTTCGGCGTCGGGATCGAACTCTTTTTCGACTCACCCTGCATAGCCAAGGCACTTCTTTCGAATGACAAAGCAACTTCGAAACGCAGTTCTACTCACTGCTATGTCTTAGATCACTCTCAAAATGTGCGTATAGTGACTATGTATTCCACGGTAAAACATATCTGAGGACGACTCGAGTCACGTCTGAGAATGGTACACAACTGCTCTCGACAGCTCGTGAACGGACAGTGTGGGGAGAGTCACATCACGGCGCCGAGCATGCGACGTACTTCTATGATGAGACTGGGAGTCCAATCTGGACTGAAGACTGTCTTGTGACCACCCTCGAGGACGCAGATGACGATGTCTGGCTGGTGCCAGCGATTGGCCTCCATCGATCCGATTCGGAGTCCCCGATCTCGGGTGATCGGTGTGAACGTCCAAACAAGACACACCTCGAGTGTCGACCATGCGATTGCGAGACTGTTCATCGATTTCTCGAGTTCGAAGAGGTTCCTGCTGATGAGTGGGATGGACAGTCAATGTGGGAATGCCAGCGCTGTGGATCAGCCCGATATGGACCCGAACCGGACGGATCTCGGTAAGCAGGACGGAGACTTAACCAATATTGGCGTAGCCGTAACGGACAGCTACGACCCGTTGGGCCGTGGCGCAGTCTCGTCCCCGTCAGTCGCTCCGAAATCGGTGCTCATACGTCACAGTATACGATGCAGCGGCAAGTAATTTACTCTGGGGTAATTCACCCTACAGTAAAACGACCCACACGAACAGTTAATTTAGTTCACAAATACTTTGTATCTGCCACGAATACGTTTACTTTGTCCGACGAAGAGTTGCCTGATATGAACGACCAGATTAAAACGCTGATCACAGACCCAGATATCCGCCAATCAAACACCAGCATCGTTCTCAACAGGGTTAGCGAAAACAAACAATTTGAACTCCCACTTGGGAACAACCAATAGCAATATCGACTGAGAATCATATAATACTTCCTACGGTCTTGATCACACCCGCCCTTTCAGTGAACTGACCGATAAGTAAGTATGCGAGCTGAGCGAGGTGTAGTCTGAGACCGCTGTTTAGTTTTGGAGAAGATACATCACTATTCGAGCTACATCCATTGACATGAAACGTCGTACAGCTCTCGAAGGTATTGGAATCGCATTGGCTCCTTCCATTGCTGGCTGTCTCGACCGGGTGCCGGGAATCGGACTTGACACGGAGTTTGAGGAAGTGAAAGCAGAGTTGCGAGTCGAGGATCCGCCGGATGTAACCGTTGACGGCGATACCGTTATCGTCCGAGGAACAGTCCAGTATGGTTCGAGTAGTTGTGGAACGGTCGAATTGGCGCATGCAGCATACGAAGATTCCCAAGACCGGCTGGATCTCCTCATTGTCGCTGCTGATGACTCGAACTGGCTCGGAGGTTGCACGGACGATCTCGTGGAGACGGGATATCGTGTTGAGACCACAACCAACGATGATCTTCGCCGTGTTGCCGTGACTGAACACCACGTTTCCGGTGCGGCGTATTCAACGATCGTTGACTTGACAAATTAGTGTCTGGGTATTCCGATTGAGAGTAAGTCGAGACCTGCTTTTCCTGTACTGAGTGTTTGACAATCTACGATTCGGTTCTTTTCAGAACAGAACCGAGTTCCCACCACTGATTTCTCTGAAAACCTCTCTTCATCACCGCCAGTGATGCTGACTGGATGTCTCGCGCTGATGATCGAATTCTGGAACATCTCGCTGAAAAGGGCCCCGACACTCCCAAGGAAATGGCAGATAGCGGTCGCGTTCGCTTTTCTCGCCAACACATCAACGCTCGCTGCAAAACGCTAGTAGCCTACGGGCTTCTTGTCCACCTCGGTAACGGTGTCTACGACATAACCCGAGAAGGGGAACAGTACCTCAATGGCGATCTAGACGCTCGAGAATTAGTACGTGGAGGATAAATTCCCTCTTCTGGAGCTTGGAGTCAACAGGGCAGCGTAATTCCGAGTGGTAACTAGGTTGAGGAACGATTCCAATGCGAGTCTCATATAGAACCTCCTACGGAACAAAGTGGAATATGAGCCTACAGAGAATCGGTGACGACAGGTGAAGCTGGCCTTGCGATGCGAACGTTAGATAGCGGAATCACCATAGATGAGAGGCAGTCGGTTCCGTTCACACCAGAGTCCAACAGTATTTTGAGCGGCTTGCACCCGTAGACCGCTTCGTTCCAGATAATGCGTCTGGATTCTCCCCTGTCACACAGGAATATGCCCAGAAGCGCCGGATACAGATCATCAAGGTTCGCACATAGTACGCTAATATCCGCACTCTTCACACTCCCACCGGTACCCCTCACTACGTCTTTTATCACTAACCGGCACTTGTAGAGATCCGCATCGGTAGCACTCATCAAAATTATCGTCGGGGAACGCCTCCTCGAATTCGTCAATTCAAGCCTCTAACTGCCGTCGTCGTGTGGATTTTCTAAACCCTTCGTTCGAGTCCAAGATTCTCTTATCCAGTTCGTTTGCCTCCTTCCGCCAATCCGCTAACGATTCTAAGAACTCATCTATCGAGCTACTCTCTTCGAGATCCTCAATACAGTCCTCTATGGCTTTCCGTTTTATATCTGGTTCTGCGCGTTCACGGGCAGCATCCCAACTCCCTTTGTAGAAGCTGTCTTGCTGTTCTTTAATTTCCTCAGGTCTATCCTCCAGTTCACCAGCTTCCTTACGCCACTCCTGACAAAGAGAGTCTACGACATCCGATACACTCATATCAAGAACTGTGTTTTCAAATGAAAGAATCCGGGTGAAAATACTGCTCTACCCTGCCTAAGCGAAGACTGCTAACTCCGGTGACTCCAGCTCCCATTCGCAGGCTTCACCAGCAAATAAATCGTTCTCGTCGATGAGAAATCTTCAATATCCTAAACATACAATAATAAATATACATTCAAAGAACAAAGATTCAACGACGAACGGGTTAAAATACTATGAGATGAGTTCGATGAAAGCAGCTACGATGGCCGCCTTAACAAATAATACGACGAATGTGAAGAAGAGGATAATAGCAAACACAATTCCTGCTCCACCCTCTCCAGACCCACCGCCACCACCAGCTTTAGTCTCCTCCTCGAAGTCTACGGTCTCCTCGCTCGTATCCACAGTTACAGTTCCATCGTCTGTGATGTCCACGGTCTCCTCAACAGTTTTCTCTCCAATTTCAATGCTCACAGTGTGATTACCATCTTCGATAGATTCGAACGTCACAAGACCCTCTGAATCCGTCTCAGCCGTCTCTCCATCAATCGTAACCGATGCACCATCTACAACACCATCAGCGTTAGAAACGTCCACGTCGACCTCGTGTGTGGTTTCGTTCTCGTCTGTTGGTAAGCCGTCATCATCGTTCGGCTCCTCCTCGGATGTAGTTTCCATGCTGATTTCCACATCGTTACCATGTCCGTCGTCCATCACCACGCCGTCTTGTAATTCTGATGCGTTGAGTGGTGTTTCCTCAGTATACTGTGATACTGTGATTGTTTGCCCGACTGAAACATTCATGGTCACAGGACCAGTGTATTTGGTTTCCGTATCTGCATTAGAGTAGTCGACTGATTCGTTATCTAAATCGACGGCAAGGTCTCCCATCCTCGTGGTAGGATTTATATTGCCTATCATAGTTGAACTAGTAAATAGAGACACATAAGCTACACGGCAGTAAATACGCGCACGCATCGCCGTTCAGTATCGGTGTTCAGGCGCATTTGAAAGCAACTTCTTCAGATGTATTTTAGCGTGAGAGACACGCCCACTACAGATGCGAACTGAACGCCCAAGAGAACATAGTAATAGCGATCATAAGGACGGTATGGGGAAGTGGCTTCGGATATGGACGAAAATACATCACTACCACCATCCCGTTATCGGGTTTTGCGGCTTACTAGTGACAGTCGTGTTCTCTAGGCCTGGAACCGATCTAATCACTGTGGGGCCAATTCAACTGGACCCCTTCTATCTCTCAGTTGTCGGGTTTGGCATACTGTTGGTACTGTCCATAGGTGACGAGTACGATCCAGCGGATTACGGTCTGGAGTCATCGGAGTCTGATTGATAACAGTACACCGACCAGACCCTCTCAAAATTTGGTAGCCGCTACTGATTCAACAGCGTCGCTTTTTACCATCCTATTCGCGGAACTCACTTGCTCACTCTGCTGATGGACGGTCGTTCGCTAGACCAGGAATATATGTTCGCACAAATTGTCCAGCAGCGGCGAGTGCGATTGCCCCACCAATCCAACTCGAAACGATTCGAAGATTCTCCTGCATTAAGCCTGTGAGGATGACTACTCCGATTCCGAGTAGGGCCGTACTTAGCAATATCCAGCGGCGAATCGAACGAAGCAGCAGAATCGTTTCAGAGGGCATAAAAAACGAATTCAGAGCGACTATTGTCAACTTGTCGATGATATATGAATAGTTCCTCTCCATCGAGCACGTGTGAGAGCGAGCGACAAAAAAGAAAAATAGGGAAAATTCCGACTATTTCACCTCATATTCTGGAGAGTCTTGAGCTTATTATCATCAATCAAGTCAGCATCCTCATCGAGCAGTTCGTCTTTGTGCTGCTTGATTTTCTCACGAACAGTAGACTTGCTCGTGTAATCACTAAACGCAACCATATCAGACATGGAGCGGTCTGTGAAAGCATAGACGGCAGCAAGTTTCTCGTCCTCTTTCTCCTGCTTGAAGTTCTCAAACTCTTCCTTGGACGCAAAGTCATCTTCGTCTTTATCCTCGTCATCAAAGATGAATTTGCCTTCATCGTACGTCTTAAAGTGGATATCTGTCGGTGGAACACCATCTAACCGGCCCATGAGGTCTTCTCCTTGCCGGTCTTTGATTGTCTTGAATATCTTAGCCTGCGTGAGAGCCGATTTATGCACAAAGACTGTACACAGAGCCCGTAATGCCTTGTCGATGTCCTTCCCATCCTGACCTATCAAGAACATATGTGCGTTGGATTTCCGGGCCAATTTCAAGACCTTCGCTAACTGTTTCGCACGATGTTGGTCAGCTCCAACTCCAGTGAAAATCTGTGCCGCCTCGTCGATTAGTTTCAAGAAAGTATCTCACAACTGTGGCGAAAATGTACTCCGTTTTCATCCTCTGATATAATCTATCAGGATAATTGTGTAATTGGCTTCTGTTAGCCAGCTCTGCGGCCAAGAATCCCGATTCAACGGCCTGTGAGATCCCCTTTCCGGTGAGTCGGTTTGCTATACCTGCAGCATCACCCACTCGTACGACTGAATGCTCCGGTAGATGGGTTCTGTCGGGATCAAGGCTTGGTCCCTCGGGAATGATTGCGACGTTCGTCCGTTCCTGCGACGGGACTGGCCACCCATTCCGCTCACAGGCTTCCCTCAATGCCTTCATATAATCATTAGGCCGGTCACTGACCGTCCAGCCGATACCAACGTTGGCTCGTTGCGATGTCTTCGGGAATGCCCACGAGTACCCTGTATAGTTCTCCAGAATTATCCGGCTGTTCGGGTACAACTCGGTGAAGTCCCCTTCGACATCACTGTTAAGCGCTACCATATATCCTGAATACTCGTTGGTTGTTCCGAGCGCTTTACTAGAGAGTGATGGCTGACCGGTTGCATCAACGACGAGATCATACTCATCGGTGAACTCGTGGAAATCTGTCCGTGTGATAGACTGGTTTTCGTGGATGTCAACACCCTTCTCTGAGAGTTGTTCAAATCCCACCGTGTGGCTTTCGGTGAGTCGGTCTGCGAGTATCACCCCAGACGATCTCGACGACTCGCTCGCTTCTCGAACCTGAATCACGAAACGACTCCTTGCACGTAGATGTGCGCGTAGGCGCTCGCCCATACGATAGAGAGGAATTCACCGAAACTCGCTGAAATCATGCGCAAAGCGGGGTGAAAAGCCAGTTTCGCCCCCATATCGGGGAGGTGTGCTGAGAGATAGAGGCTGATTGCACTTCCAACGGCGATGACGAGGATGAGCGCGAATTTGCTGCGGTAGTTCGTCGTGATTCGCCAGCTAACTCGAAGTGCTTCGACGGGGCCATATCGGCCGACGACACAGGCCTCAGGTGCGAACCAGAATTTGAATAACAACAGCAGAAACGGAACGGCGACTACGACTACGCCAACCGCCCCAACAACGGGAAATCCCACCATCTCTACAGGATTACCCGGGACAACGCCGACGAGAACGAATAGCGGCAGAGATACGAGGAACGGAATCGTCACTACGGACAAAATGAACAGAACGATGACTCCGTCTGCTTTCAGAGAATACAACCTCGATTGTTGTAAATTAGGTTTCTGACTGGTCGGCTTCAGTCATCCTAAGCTTCGAATAGTGATTGTCCTCAAATGGTAGAGTCGCTGCGGCAGACCAAACGAGAAGTCCGGTCCCTCTCACTTGTGCACCTTTAATCGCTTCAGAAGATACCTTGATTCTCAAGGTGTCGCTGATAGAATGGCGCTATAGAACTGCGATTCTCCTGTAGATAGTTGACGACGTCCTCCACTTTGTCCGGTATATAGAGGTTCACTGCTACTGACCGATCCACTCCCATAGACATCAGTTTGATTCGATTATAACGCATTGAACCCATCTCAAGCATCTGGTCGAACCGTAACATCCAGTCAGGTACCTCTGTATCGATGTGCTCGAGAAGCGTCGTCAGAATGCCATAATATTTCACGAGGACAAAGCGAATATCTGTCTTCACTGTTTCAAGTGATTTCTTGATCGCGGTATCTATATCTTCGTCTTCATAAAAATTTTGACGACCATTAAAGAGACGATTGCTGATCGAGACAGTGACGAGAATGTGGCCAATTCCCGGTCCAATGACGTTCTCACTCACGAGACGAAAGAGTTCAGGAGCGTCTTCGTAGGTGAATCTGACGAGTTCGATTCAGTCGTCGAAAGGATCGAATCGCTTTCGCTCGCCGATTGCGACGGAGCCGTGCTTCGGTCGCCGGGTACTGACGCGAATCGGGTTCAGCGATTTGCGGATCGTCTCTGTGATGACTCGGAACTCGCGGAACCGTCGCTTTCAACGTCACTCCAGAAGGTGTATTCCGACGCCGTCGGTGACGATAAGAACAAATTAGAATTTCAGCTGTATCTTCAACAGCAGTAAATAACGGGCTCAGTCACGATTTGTCTCAATGTGGAAGACCTGTTCGTTAATAGTCCAGCCACCCGATTGGAGGTTCTGAGAGATGGTTACTTGATGGCTGTCCGCATCCTCGGCGATGATCGAGTAGTTGTCCGTATCGATCACTTCATACGTGAGGTCCCGGTTGTTCACCGAAATCGTATCGCCGATCTCTAAATTAGCAAACCGGTTCGTGATTTTCTTTGGTGCGAGCGATGGTGGTTCGGACGAATCTTTGGATCCATCTGCCGTCATCTGTCGTTTGTATTGTCAATCGCCACCATCTTATATTACTCGCCGTTTGTGACTGTTTCTGTAACTTCGGAGGGAGATCTCTTCAGCCCTTCGTTGAGGATAGTTATCGTGAGGATAGTGATAAACTATAACATGGCCGACACAGTAGTTTGTTCTATGTCATCACGACCAACAGCCCTTGATTCCGATGAGGTAGACGATCGAGAAGCAGCGGAACTTATCGAAGACGCAGAATCCGGATGGTACGGCGATTCCGCATTTTTCGGGGCGATGGCCCACTGTCCTGAGATTTTCAAAAACGTCGTCACCGCTTTCGAATTGTTCGGACAGCGTGCGAACACGACCAGAAAGCACGTCACTTCTCGCGAAACTATCGAAAGTGATTGCTACGAAACGGACGTCGGAATCGTACGAAACGCCGGTAAACGAGCGCGAGGAACCGGTCGACATCGAACACGAGTTCGAGGAACTCATGGCGCAGGTCAACGACGTTCTCCAGACCAACGACGTTCACTTCGAGGACACACTGGTCAAGGAGAACCTCGACGAGGTACTGCTCGTTCTCATCTCGTTACACGGTGAAACACACGGGAAAGAGCTGCTCACGGACCTGAACCGGCTCTTCGAAACGGAACTGAGTCCGGGAACCGTCTACCCCCGGCTCCACGCACTCGAGGAAGACGACGTCCTCTCGATGCGCTCGGAAATCCGAACCAAAGAGTACGCCGTCGCGAACGAGAAACAGGTCCGCTCGACCGTCGAGGAGACGATGGTCCAACACCTCGCCTTCGGGCTCCTTTTGTACGCGTTTCTCTCGTGACAACCCTCGTCCCGCCGGGCGGCTTTCGCCTCGGGGACTCCGCGTGACCCACGACGACCAAACTGTAAACAGTTATCTGACTGGGAGCGCAAGCCTTCCACAACATGGCCAAAGATGTCAAGCCGACCCGCAAGAACTTGATGGCGATCGAGGACCGCATCGAGCTCTCCGAACAAATAGAACATTCGTCTCGGAATCATCGTCGGAGCGAGTCCGATCGAACAGCGTCGCTCGCAAAATATCTCGGCCGCGGGTTCTGGATCGAAACCTCTTTAATATTTTAGGCAGGCCTAAACATATGGAGCGATCAACCGAAGCGGATGGGACACTGAGTCGGCGTGAATGTGTTGCGTATGGCGGCGCAGTCGCGAGCGCCGGGCTCTTCGCCGGCTGTATCGACGATTCCAGCTCGGGAGACGAGCCAGCGGATGGGGAATCCTACAGCGTAACGATGGAACCGGTCGGAGAGGTGTCGTTCGACTCGGTCCCCGAGACGTGGGCCGCGAACAACGGGAGCTGGGCGGACATGGGCATCGCGCTCGGCCAGGATCCACCGACGAGTGCCTGGCTTGTCAATCGATACCACACCCAGTACTACGACGAAATTCCGGGCGTCGACGTGGACACGAGCGACATGATCACACTCTCGAACGACGCATCCATCGATCCGGAGGTCTTCTACGAGATGGACGCCGACGTCCACGTCATGGATCCGAACTTTTTGAAGAATCGATTCGATGGAGTCGAACAGAGCGATATCGACGAAATCGAACAGCGGCTCGGTCCGTTTTTCGGAAATTCGATCTTCTCCTCCTCATGCTCATTTCTATTACAAGCATACAAATGTAATATTTTTGTAACCGATTTACAACCATACGTTTGTAGTTGATAATAGGGCGAACACTACTGGTTCACTCATGGGAAACCCATCCTGATGATTCTACACTTAGGAACAAGTACCAATATGGGTTAGGCGAGGATCTAAGCTTTACTAGCGGGGTTATGTGCTATATTTCATCACTTTGACGCCACAAAATGGACCAAGCAATTGACGGAACACGCTAAGTGAACTGCAGAGCTACCAAGTATAGGTTCCTTTGTCGATCACATAAAGAGAATCAGTACCTTTATTACTACCTGTGGTATTGATTCTCTTGGCCATGTTTGACAAGGATGTCTGGTCAGATGGAGATGGGTTAACAGATGATCCAACAAAGAAGGATGAATTGAGTATTAGTGATGTAGATACTAGAGTAATAGGGGTGAAATCATCGCTCAAATTCATATCTACGTTTGTTATAAGCGTCGGTTTTTTCTTATTTCCTATTACAGTAAACGGTCAAACAACAACTCCACTTGACGCCTCAGTTAGTTATATCACTGCGAATTTTCCTTTCCTCGTGGAGTTATTCATTCTCGGACTGCTGCTGCAACTGACGATAGTACTGAATCTGCCAGCACTACGATTAATTCAGCAAAGCAAACAACACGGGAATCTCGACGCGAGTACAGGATGAGAGTAACAGCTAATTAGCATGGCCAGCAGTTCACCACACTAAAAAACCCCTGTGTTGAATAGATGGTGAGTGGTAGTTAGAGTGGATTACAAAGTAATTCTATGTTAGTGATGGCGAATATCAAGATTAGCCAGGTCACGACACTGCTCAATAACGTCGAAGGGATCGATCTCTATGGACAGAGTTGAGTTTTTCAACTTCAACCATCTAGTCCATGATATCTACCTATTAGACCGCCATTCAACACAACAGAAGATACTAATCTCTGCTATGCCCACTCAGACCTAGCCCGCTCGTGCAGCATATCCCGGTACTGGGCTGTTGTCTGTTCCAGCAATTCACCGTTGGCCCAATCCAGAATAACGCCGTATCGACGAACGAGATCAAGTGTATTCAATTCTCCGTCTCGGTATAGACTAGCAATCTCTTGTGGATCTTCCTCAAGCCAGTCAGCTCGGAGTAATTTGCAACTTAGATGTGTTTCTGTCCGTAGAAGGAACCACTATTGGCTTGCTAAATAAAAGAAAAGTCCGGAGTTCGACCATTATGGAAATTTTATGAATGACCGGAAAATTGTCTAGAATAGATCACAGAGGAGATATACGATGCGTAATCACTCCTAAATGATGTCACCTCCAAAGCCGTTCTTTACGTCCCAATCGGGAGCACTCGATACAGGTCAAATCCTCGACGAAGCCCTCTCTCTGGCCAAGCTTATCGGCGCCGTTGTTGCAGTCGCTTTGATTCCAATCTTAGTCCTGAAAATAACCGAATTCGTCGTGGAATTCACAGTATTACAGGTCATATTCTCGCTCACAACGCAGTTTCTCCTTGCAGTCGGCAGCGGGATCGTTCTTCTGTACGTTATTATCCGTGCGAACCAACTGTACGACGAGCAGATGTAATGGGCGTGGTTTTTACAGGTGAAAGAATCTGAACAGAGGATTTCAACAGGCCCAACAGAGAAGGTCGCCCGAAAGGA
>NZ_JMIP02000023.1 GCF_000691505.1 Halostagnicola sp. A56 | reverse complement strand
GGAGTAGTTTAAGCAACTCAGTGTGCATTGAGCACAGCTCGCGTTGTTGTATCGGCGAGTTTTGCAACTTTGAGGGGTTGGGAATGTAATAATAGTTATATTTGAGTATTGTGCGATTATAGCAGAGAGCAGTAAAACGGAGTCTTTTGTCCAATAACCGTCGGTCGAGTCGCTAATCGTTTCTAATCGGTACAAAAAAGTACCTCCGAAAGATTACAGAAACTAATGCATAGATCAATTGAACAATCACTCGCACTTCGGATGGTACTTTCTCTGTCGCTGTTGCTAATAGCTACTGGAGGATTTATTGGAATGATCTGGGGTGTCTTTGTCGCCATTCTTCTTTTGGCTCGAGTATCTCTCGAATCCCTCGAACCGGAGCCGTTTCCCCGGGTTGAGATACGTCCCGAGCCGAAACAGTCGGAACTGCGGCCCGTGGAAGTCGTAGAAGTTTGCCGGAATAATCGTCGCGTCGTGGCCGAAAAATCCGATATTTTCGTAGTTCGTAAACCGGAACTGCTCGTCCATGTAGTACTCGCCTTCCGGAAATTCGAACGCGGTGTTGTCCGCCCGGATGTCCTCGAGAACGGGGGTTATCGACTCCGAACCGGTCGGATCGGCTCCAGCGTCGACGACGTTTACGACGTCGTCGTACCCCTCGTGAAACGCGCTCGCGGACCCGCTGGCTGCCGTGAGCGCCCCCAGTGACGCGATTCCCGCGATCGCGCTGGCGCGAAGGAAGGACCGCCTGGATTGGTTCGTTGGTGGTTTCTGTGCAGCCGGTTCCGTACCGTCAGTGTGTGAGGTGTGGGTCGATGTTTTTTCGTGGTTCGAAAATTGGTAACCGCTTCGTTTCGCCATTGATGTTCACTTCAACAAGAGTAACAACGGTCCCAGTATCTGTGGATTCGGATATCCAGCATTTAAGTTCTAAATAATGTGGGAGTGACAAGAACGGTTGACAGTAGTGCTCTGTGAAACGGTTTCTTACACCGAAATCTGGAAGATAATGTGATGTTTATTACCGTAGCCCATGCTCGAGGAGAGCACGGGACAGTTAGAACTGGTCGTCAGGCAGTCCGTTCTCATTGGATCCAGAACTCACGCAGGAATCGTCCAATAGTCTGAATAGCGATCTGACGGCCGACGAAAACCCGCTTCTAGGGGCGCGGTTGCTGGCGCTCCTCGAGAACGACCCGTAGCAACTGTGCGATCGCACGTCGAAGGCGCTGTGACACCGCGGAGTTCGAAATCCCGAGTCGCTCGGCAAGGTAGTCTTGCGAAACGGATCTGGGAATGTTATAGTAGCCGGAGAAGTACGCGATCGAGAGGATTTCGCGTTGCTGTTCGGTGAGAATGTAAGACTCCCCGGTCGAGGCCGTCGATTCGTAGAGCTGTTTGATCCAGAAAGAGACGTTGTGCTCTCGGCAGTACTCCTGAAAGTCGGACAGCGCGGACCGTTCTGGGAGGTGAACTCGAACGATCCAGCCGGGATCGCCGCTGACGATCGAGAAGACGTAGATGCCGCGCTTGATACACGTGTCGGGTACGATATCACGGCTCGTGTCGGCCGTAACGCGATAGATTACTCGGTTTTCGAACGTGGCGATGCGATCGGACGCCCCAACCGTCCCGTCTGCGTCCATCGTCTCCTCGAGCGCGGCGTAGTCCTCGGCGAACACCGAAACGAAATAGAATCTCGAGCCGTCGACGACGGTGTCGTACTTGTACTTGATCGTCGCCTCCGGATGTCGCTTTATCGTTGGCACTAACAGCAAGTCGTCGTGGACGACGTGCACCTCGGAAATGAATCCCATTCAGATCCCTGCCCGGTTCCGCCTGCCCATGGATCGAGCATATCTATAGATGCGATAAGACTGTTTCAGTAGGCGAAACTGACGTTCAGCCGGCAAAACTGATGGCGTTAGTCCATGTAACCGAGGTCCGCGAGGCGTTCTGTCACATCGTCGTCCGTCGCGGGTCGATCTAGGGATTCCGTCTCCGAGTAGTCGGGGTACGAGACGGGTTCGATCGGGTCGACGACCGACACGACGTCCCCGTCCATCCGGTCGCTGTGTGGAACCCCCATCGCCGCCAGCACTGTCGGTGCGACGTCGTAGAGGTGAGCCCGGTCGATCGTCGCCTCGTCGTCGATGCCGGCACCGGTGGCGGCGAAGATACCGTCGAGTTTGTGATTCCAGGGCTCGACGGGGCCGAAGTAGCCGTCCCCGCCCAACTGCTCGGTCAGCGCGTGTTCGAAGTCCGCGGGTATCGTGACGATGTCGACGGTCTCCTCGACGCAGTCACCGTGGAAGTACTCCTCTCGAGGTGCGACCGTTTCGAAAACCGGCTCCCCGTCGGGCGTCTCGACGTCCTCGAGCGCGTCGATCAGTTCCTCGCGGAGCGGTTCGTACTGCGAGGGCGGGACGACGCCGTTCGGTTCGCGCCCCTCGAGGTTGATCCTGACGCCGAGTTCGGTGCGAGCCCGGAGGTAGGCCCTCGATTCCGCGAAGTCGACCTGTTCGTTCGCGGTTCGAGAGACGCCGCCTGGCGCGTACTTGATCGCGATGTCGGCGAGGCCGACCCGCTCGAGGGCCTCCCTGATGCGAGTCGCGGTCACGCCGAACTGGGCGGCGACGGACGCGGCGCGGGCGGCCGCGCCGGGTTCCCAGGTTTCGACGTCTTCGCCCTCGCGGAGTCGACGCCGCATCGGTGTCCAGGACGGCATCCCCTTCCCGCCGGTCATGGTCTCGATGTAGCCCTCGTCGCGGAGGAACTCGTTGAGTCGGAACTCGTGGCCTTCGTAGGGTCCCATCCCGTGATCGCTCACGAGAAAGACCCGGTCCGGGTCACAGGCCTCGAGCGTCTTCGCGATCTGTTCGTCGGTCCGCTCGTACACCGCGTCGACTTTCGACTGCTCGCCTTCGAACTCGTGAAAGACCGTGTCCGTCTTCTGGAACTGGAGGAATCCGAAGTCGGGATCGAACTCGTCGACGAGGTAGCGAAACGCGTCCCCGCGCATCTCGACGAGGTTGAGGTACTCCGCGATCTTTTCGCCGTCAGAGATCGTCTCGTCGTCGCGAGTGTAGTTCGGATACACTCGATAGTCGCCGATCTCCTCGCGGACATCCTCGAGTACACCCGTCGGGTGACACGGCGGGTCTTCCGGCCCGAGAAATCCGGGGATGACCGCGCCGTCGAACTCGTCCGGCGGGTGGGTGACCGGCGCGTTGACGATCACGCTCGAGCGGCCGTGTCGATCCAACAGGTCCCAGATCGTGTGTTCGCGGACGTCTTCGTTGCTCGAGACGTGGTAGTCGTAGCCGTCGTAGCCGACGAAGCCGACGACGCCGTGTTGGCCGGGATTGACGCCGGTGTAGATCGACGGCCACGCGCTCGGCGTCCAGGGCGGGATCTGGGACTCGAGGGGCGCTCGAACGCCGTCCGCACAGAGCCGGTCGATAGTCGGGATAAGATCCGCATCCGAGAGGCGGTCGAAAACCGGGATGCAACCGGCGTCGATACCGATGAGCAGCGTGTCGAGGCCGCTCGTCGCCTCGTTCTCGGTCGATGCACCGTCGTCTTGGTCTGACTCTCTAGTCATACTTCGCTCATAGTTCGCACACAGCGGCTTCGTCCCAGCGCCAACCCGAGACACGGGGACTCGGTTCGAAGTGCCGTCTCGGTTTGAGACTGGGAAGTCGGTCACTTCATTATCACTCCGTTAAACGCGCACAGACCGCGGAGACGGCCCGAAATATCGATCGAACGGCCACGAGTCGTGACTGTCAGAGCCGATGACATCGGCTCGGTACAACTGTCCAACGTCTTCTCACAGGCAGGTGAGACTGAAAGTCCTCAGTGGGCCGCCCCGTCGGTCGAGGTGACCCCGCGAGTAGCGTCGGAGTCACTGACCGAGGAAACCGCGTCCTCGACGAGGGCGACGCCGTCCTCGAACAGCGCCCGGGCTCGAGCGTCGGATCGGGCTTCGGCCGTGACCCGAACGAGCGGTTCCGTCCCGCTGGCTCTGAGGAGAATCCAGCCGTCGTCAGCGTCGACGTAGACGCCGTCGAGCGTGTCGACCTCGTCGTAGCGCTCGCGGACGCGGTCGCGAACGCGCTCCATCACGTCTTCTTTCCGATCGGTTTCGATGGCGGTCCGCTGGATCGGATACGTCTCGACGCTGTCGACGAGCGACGACAGCGGCCCCTGGTCGGCGACGAACTCGACGAGTTTGCAGGCCGCGAGCGGGCCGTCCGGACACATCGCTTTGTCCGGCCAGATCCACGCGCCGCTCGGCTCGCCGCCGAAGACCACGTCGTCTCGAGCCGCCCGTTCGGCGACGAACACGTCGCGACCCGCGTTCTGGTCACCGACGCGCCGACGCCCTCGAGGGCGTCGTCGACGGCCAAACTCGTGTCGACGGGGGCGGCGACGCGCGCGCCGTCGGTGCCAGTGGCGGCGCGGCGCGCGAAGAGCGCCAACAGCACGTCTTTGGGGACGAACGACCCCGTCTCGTCGACGGCGACCATTCGGTCTGCGTCGCCGTCGTGAGCGATTCCGAGCCGCGCGTCCGTCGTTTCGACGAGTGCGGAGAGCGTCGAGAGCGTCTCCGCGGTCGGCTCGCTCGGCCGACCCGGGAAACTGCCGTCCTGCTGGCCGTTCAACGTCTCGACGTCACAGCCCGCGCTCGCGAGCGCTCGAGCGGTGATTGCCCCGGTCCCGTTGCCGACATCGACGACGACGCTCGGCGGGTCCTCGATCGACACGCTCTCGAGCAGCGCCGATTCGTGTCGCTCGAGGACGTCCCCAGCGGACTCGAGCGAGCCGTACTCGTCCCACCCGCCCACGTCGTAGGATTCGGTCTCGATCCGCCTCGAGACGGCCGCACACTGGTCGGGATCGAACGCGGAGCCGTCCGCCGACCAGAGTTTGATGCCGTTGTCCGTCTTCGGGTTGTGCGAGGCCGTGACGACAACGCCGGCGTCCGCCTCGAGCCAGTCGACTGCTCTGGCGACCGTCGGCGTCGGCGCGACGCCTGCCTCGAGCACGTTCGTCCCGCACTCTCGAAGCCCGGCGGTGAGCGCGTCACACAGTACGTCGCCGCTCGCTCGAGCGTCTCGGCCGACGACGACGCGGTCGTACCCCTCCGAAGCGACGGCGCGGCCGACAGCCAGCGCGAGGGTGGCCGTGACATCGTCTCCGACGACTCCTCGTATTCCGCTCGTTCCGAACATGGCGTGATCGTTCGTCTATCGGCGGTTTACTATGATGGTACTAAGGAGCCCGAATCGGCGAACGGCAGACGCGTCGCCGGATTCGAGTCGGATACAAAAAGCGGTCTCGAGTGCTTCCTATCGAGGTACGTCCCTCGGCGGATACCGACCTGCTATCGATCGAACGTGACGGTTTCGCCAGGGGTCGTCGTCGCCCCCTCCGAGAGCGAGACGCCGGCGTTCAGACTGGTGTTGATCCCCGTCTTGACTCTGTCGCCGAGGACGACGCCGAACTTCCGGCGGTCGGTCGAGACCGGATCGCCCGATACCGTCATCGTCACCGGGCGCTCGTCGTGTCTGAGGTTCGCGACCGTCGTTCCGGCACCGAGGTTCGCGTCGCGGCCGACGACGCTGTCGCCGACGTACGAGAGGTGGTTGACGCTCGCGCCCGCCATCAGAGCGCTGTTTTTGATCTCGACGGCGTGGCCGACGGACGCACCCTCGTCGATCAGCGTGGCCCCGCGAACGTACGCGTTCGGCCCGACGGTCGCGCCGGATCGGATCAGCGCCGGCCCCTCGATTACGACTCCGGATCGCACGGTCGCACCCTCCTCGACGACGACCGTACCGGAAAGCTCGGCGTCCGGGCTGACCGTCCCGTTGACCGCTGTCTCGAGCTGTCCCAGTCTCCACTCGTTTGCCTCGAGCAGCTCCCAGGGGCGGCCGACGTCGAGCCAGTCGTCGAGTTCGACGTGACTGACCGCGACATCGTCGATCACTCGAGCGAGGATGTCGGTGATCTCGAACTCGCCGCGTTCGCTCTTGGGAACGTCGAGATGCTCGAGCGCCCGCTCGGGGAAGACGTACGCGCCGGCGTTCGCGAGGTTCCCCGGCGGGTCGGCAGGCTTTTCGACGATTCCGGTCACGGTGCCGTCGACGACGTCGAGAATGCCGTAGTTGGAGGGGTTCGAAACGCGCGTCGAGCCGACGCTCGGGGCCGCCTCGAACAGCGCAGCGAGGCTTTCCCGCCGGTAGACGATATCGCCGTTCAAGACGGCGAACGGTCCGTCGACGTGCGTACTCGCGGCCCGGAGCGCGTCAGCGGTCCCCTCCTGGGAATCTTGTGCCGCGTACCGGACCGGAACGCCCTCGAACGTGTCGCCGAACGCATCGCGGACCGTCTCACCCTCGTAGCCGACCACGAGAATCAACTCGTCTGTGCCCGCAGCCACCGCCGCCCGCATGTTGTGTTCGACCAAGGAGCCGTCGGCGACCGGCAGCATCGGCTTCGGCAGCGATTCCGTAAGCGGCCGCATTCGAGTGCCCTGCCCCGCAGCGAGAACGATCGTTTGCATTGACTCTCGGTGTGCACACCGAGGGTTTCCTTATACGGACGATAATGGGATACGCGCGATACGTTCGACAACTGAACGCGTTGGAACTGCAATGCGTTCGACGGGCTACCGACATCCCGCGGACACCCGCTCGGTCTGAACGGTTCGAATGAACGCACCCGCTGTTTGTCCGTTATTGAGTACAACAATAAATAACATAATAAACAATAACTGTTTTTTCATCGAGCCCGCCAGGCGTTCTAAATCACTCTATAGACACTATAATTGAATTAGAGACAGTATCACCGATATCACAATATATTCGACGATCGACGAATGCACCTCTACGGCTTGAACCTACTGGAACTCGCTTGAAAACTGGAAATCTCATTCGGAAATCGCTAGGTAGGTTATCTCCACGCCAGAAACATAGGTCAGATGTTAGATTCGGCATACATCGTCTTCGTAATCACATTGACTAGAGGGAATGAGAACGTTGATCGGGATGAGGAGTCTGGCGCTGTACCGTGTTGTTCAACGTACGCATGGTCATTCTACTGCAGCAATCGGATAGCTCATACTCATATCTACGCATGGATTTCTCACAAGGTAATATTTATTAGGATGGATTAAGACTGAAGCAGTATGAGGTACGGTAGCAGACGTCGATTCGTCGAAGCGGCAGCTTTCGCTAGCGTTAGTGCCCTGGCCGGCTGTATCGGTGGGGCCTTTAACGAAAGCGAGTACGAACGCGCGATCGGGATGCCATCCCCCCAGTCGGGCCCACTCGCAACGAACGGAGAACGGGCCCTCCAAGCCGCGGAGATTGCAATCGGCGACTTCGCAGATGACGCATCCGAAGAAGTCATGCTCGAGAAACAAGACGGAGAGGGTGACCCGGAAGCTGCGATTACGGTCACGCGTGACCTCCTCGATAACGGTGTTCCAGCTGTCACCGGAACGTTCTCGAGCGACGTCTCAACAGCGCTCAGCAATCACGCCGAGAGCGAAGAAGTCCCGTTCATGACGGCCATTTCTGTCGCTGCGGAGGTCGTCGAATCAGGAAACGAGTATACGTTCCGAATGACGGGGAACCTGGAGCAAAAAATGACGGGGATGGTTGAGTTCCTCAACCAACAGGACGTGTCCGGTATTAGTGTCATAGCTGCTGATTATTCAATGGGGCGATCAGCAGTTGATTTCCTTGATCAGCAAGCCAGTAACTACGATATGGAACTGGTGTCAGACGCTGTGGTTCCAATGAGTACCAATGACTTCGTGCCGGAACTCCAGTCGATCAATACCGACGGAATCGATGCAATCTTCTGTCCGTTCCCGGGTGGTAATGGGCCGACACTCGTCCAACAGATGCGTGAACAGAACATGTTCGAAGAAGTTGATATCGTAATCGGCCACGATTCGTACGGAACGGAAGCATTTCGGGAAGCGCTCGGCGAGGACATCGTCGATATATATAATTGGGGAGTCGACCTCAGAAACGAACGCGCACAGCAGGCGTCCGAGCAAATGCAAGACGAAAGAAGGGTTCTTTTCTCGGTTGCTTCAGCTTGAGCAGCGGAACGAAGAACTGAGCAAGAAAACAAACAGAAGGATAACAAACCGATCAGTTACAAGAGTAACTTGATCAGAAGGATGAGCAGATAGAAGAACTCGAAACATGTCTCCATAAATACGAAAATCCACATACACCGCTCAGTAAGCGACTGTCGGGGGCTCGTCAGTCCCGACCTCGCAGGACGAGAATGTTCGAACCAACGGCGGCACTCCCGAACAGAAGAACGTCATAATCCAGAGTGGCGTGTAACAGCTGATCCCGACGAAGAGATCGAAGTCACCCGTGGCTGTTGTCCCGAGTATGGCGAACACTCCGACGAGTCGGTGCCTGATCCCCTACATCCTGAAGTCACCCAGTACAACCGCCACTGCTAACCAGTGCGACTCTTGTGGAACAGAAACGTTGCTACACACCCCGACTGCTCCGATGAGGGGCAGTCCGGGTGAACATCATCGCCCAAGCAGCACTGTCTCGGTACGATCACCGCCTTCCCTACCAAAAATCGCTGATCACTTCAAGTAACTGTACGGGTTAGAACTCTTAGGTGCGTCCACGGGGCACGCGACCGAGAGCGCTGCGCGCGCTGGCCGCTGCGAATACGAGCAGATTCGAGACAGATTCAGCAAGCAGAGATTGTTCACGTCGACGAAGTGGGTATCAAATGTGAGGGTGAGAAGCGTGAATCTGGATGTTTCGGACGAGAGAACACACGCTGTACGTCGTAAGAGAGAGTCGTGGAAGTGATGTCCCCACAGTCCTCTGCGAGGACTTCACAGGAACGGTCATCTGCGGTGGGTGGACGACGTATCGAGCGTTCAGCAGTAATCTTCAGCGGTTCTGGGCACATCTTCTCCGGGAAGCCGAGAACGTTGCTAGTGGCCACGAGGAGGGAGATACGGATTAGCGGTATCTCAAACAGATGTTCGTCGGTCTCCAGCCACGACTGGAGACCGACCTGAGCCTTCGTGAGAGCAACAGATGCACCGACCATGCCAGAACGGGCTTAGATCGTTCGTTGAGCGGTCAGTAATCGACGATCAGTGGTAACACCACTCATCGAAGGAGGAATCGACCGCTGGCTTACCGACGAACAACGCAGCTGAGAACGCACTTCGTGAACCAGTCGTTCTCCGGAAAATCATCGGAACACTCCGTAACGATCAAGGTATGTTCGTTCACGAGACGATCTTGTCCCTGCTGGCGACACGGCGCCAGCAGGGACGCAATCCCACGAAGAATTTCGCCGAGTCGTCAGCAACAATGAGATGATCTCACGGGCTCATGCTGTGCCGGCTGTCGAGACTTCGAAACTCATACGGTTGGGTTTTCAATCACTCCCTCTTGCTCCCGAAGTTCTCTGACTAATTCTTTGTATAAGCGGCCTGATTCTCGGGCACCTTCCGCGTATTCTTCAGGAATCAAATTATAGGATGGACGACGAATTTGTTCCACTCCAAAGTTGAGGTCAGCGGTGAGTGAGGCGCTCGGTTCGGACTGGCTAGATCCGCGGGTGAAACATAGTATAGGGAGAAATAAGCATATTGGATACAATGCAAACTTTTAGTACTTAGTAGAATTAAATACTACTATGGTTGTAGGACATACGCTCGACGACCTGCACTTCACACAGGAACCGGAGATTGTGACATCAATTCCGGGGCCGGAATCAAAGAAGCTCCTTGAGCGGCAGCGACGCATCGACAGCAGTGCAATAGCGTATCCAAAGGTCATCCCCATCGCGATCGAGGAAGCAAAAGGTGCGACGATCCGCGATGCCGATGGAAATACATTCCTCGATTTCTTCGCTGGTATCGGCGTCCTGAACGTCGGTCATTCAAACCCGTATGTGATGGAGGCAGTTCAGAAGCAGACCGAAAAGGTTGCACATACGATCGACTTCCCGACCGAAGCACGGCTGGACCTCATCGAGGCGTTGAACGATATCGCACCAGGCGCGTTCCCTGACAACAACCGCGTCATCTTTGGTGGTCCGACCGGTAGTGACGCCATTGAGGGGACGATCAAGCTGGCCAAGTACAATACCGGTGGCAACGGTCTCATCGCATTCCGCGGTGCGTACCACGGTGGCAGCGCTGGCGCACTTAGTCTCACGGCGGGTAAAAAGTATAAAGAGGACTATGGGCCGATGCTTCCAAACGTCCACCACTTACCTTACCCCTATGCACATGAGCAAGGGTTAGATCCCCAAGAAGCCAGTGATCAAGCACTATCCAACGTTCGGGAACTTCTTGAAGACCCCTACAGTGGGTTTACAAACCCCGCAGGGATCTGGGTAGAGCCAATCCAGGGTGAAGGTGGTATCGTCACCCCGCCGGAAGGCTTCCTGCCGGGTCTGAAGGAGATCGCCGAGAACAACGATATCCCGTTGGTCGTAGACGAGATCCAGACCGGCTTCGGCCGTACTGGCAAGTGGTTCGCAAGCGACCACTACGACGTTACGCCGGATGTCATGCCGATGGCCAAGGCAATCGGCGGCATTGGTCTCCCACTGTCAGGGACGATGTACCACGAGGATCTAGACACTTGGGAGGCTGGTGGACACGTCGGTACCTATCGTGGTAACGCCCCAGCAATGGTCGGCGGGATCCGGGCTATCGAGTACATCCGTAACAACGACTTGCTTGCCCATGCTCAGGAAATGGGAAGCTATATTCGCAATCGGATTTGTGAGTCCGCTGACGTAAATGAGCGCCTCGTCGACGTGCGCGGTCGAGGTCTGTTTGTCGGCGCTGAGTTCGCTGACAGCGAGGATCGGACCGGAAAACAACTCGTCAAAGATATTCAAGAAGAGTGTTACAAGCGTGGTGTACTAATATGGTCTGCCGGCCGACGCGGTAACGTACTCCGACTGCTTCCGCCACTCGTGCTTACACAAGAACAGGCCACTGCAGGAATGGACATTATCTGCGACGCTATTGAACAATACGCGCCTTCTAGTAACAACTAGACCGATTGACGCACTTGTTGCATAACGATTACACCATCAGATGTGCAATGAGTGTCAATACAACACATCTTGTACTATTCGGCTCAGTTGCCGTTGTAGATAATAAATAATGTCGATGATTTAACTATTAACCCAAAGAAGACCTCATTAATTATATATAAAATTTTATAATATTTTAATTAAATTTAGAGTCTATCTAGATATATAAATTGGGAATTGAATAGAATGGTCATACGTATAGTTCTGGTATCCGGTCTAATATTGGATCAGCTATCATCTTAGGACTATTTCTTAGACTGTCACTATGTGTTCGGAAGTTTAATATACACCGTCCGATACTAAGAGAGTGTGGTGATAACATGAAACGCTCTGGCGTGGATATTGGTGGTACGTTCACAGATGTCATTGTCTTTGATGAGGAGACGGGAGATATTGAGATTGAAAAAACACCATCGACACCAGCTAACCCTGCGGAGGGTGTGATAAACGGCTTGACCAAATCTGAGCTGGACATCAGTGCACTCGATTTCTTTTCTCACGGATCTACCGTTGGGATGAATGCATTAATCGAGCGAGAACTGCCACGAATCGGCTTGCCTCGCGTGACTTCCTGTCGAATGACTCCCACGAATCAGACCTGTCCAATCTGTGGCACCGCGTTCGAAAAAGAAACGCGGCTAACGATTCACCTCGAGGTCGAACACCGGAAGTCCGAACTCGCCACGAAACTCGTTGCAGAACAGGGCGACTCGTCGGTGCCGGTCGCCGACCCGGAGACGGAGAACGACGACTCCGAGGAAGGAGCCGACGAATCGCGCTCGAACACTCGGCTCACGCCGCCGATGTGAGCCGCTCGGCAACCGCTATCTGTCTCTGTGAGTTATCCGTCGTCGGTCGCCGAACTCGACCCGACGGTAATCGACAGCGACCGACCGACACCGAGCGCGAGTTCTCGAGGCGTCTCACCCGAAAGCTGTGGAACCGTCTCGACCGCGTGGCCCGTCATACGCTCGAGTTCCGCCACGTTCGTCCGCTCGGCGGTCGTCTCCCCCCGGAACTTGTTACAGACGATCGATCGAACGGCGACGCCGCGGCGCTCGAGCGCCTCGACGGTGAGCGCGGTGTGATTGAGCGTTCCGAGTCCCGAGCGAGCGACGACGACCGCCGGGCACGCGAGGTCCGCCACCAGATCGATGACGTTTCGGCCCCCCGCGAGCGGCACGTACAGTCCGCCGATTCCCTCGAGCACGCCGACCTCGGCCGCCTCGAGGGCCTCTTCACAGCGGTCGCGCAGTTCGTCGTAGGAGAGTTCGACGCCCGCGCGCTCGGCGGCGACCCGCGGCGCGAGAGGCTCCTCGAGATATTCGAAACAGGTCGCCGCGGGAGAATCCTCGCGAGCGACCGCGACAGCGTCCTCGCAAGCGGCTTCGATGAACCCGGCGTCGTCGTCCGGCGGATGGCCCGTCTGGGCGGGTTTGACCGCTCGAGCGTCGATCCCCTCGGTTCGAAGCGCGCGTACGACGGCCGCCGTGACGGCCGTCTTGCCGACGCCCGTGTCCGTGCCGACGATTGCGAGCCGGTCGTGGTCGTGTTCGAGGATCATGTCTGTTCGAGAATCATTTGTAAACGTGTCTGTATTCGAACGTGGTCACAGCAATCCGACTTTCTCTCCGACGATCTGGAACGCCTCGAGACAGTCGACGATGTCCGCTTCATCGTGTGACGCGCTCGGGGCGATGCGAATCCGGCTGGTTCCATCGGGGACGGTCGGCGGCCTGATCGCGGGCGCGACGATGCCGCGCTCGCGCAGGCCCGCCGCCAGATCGAGCGCGTCCCGGCGGTCGCCGATGATGACGGGGAGGACCTGCGAGTCGCCCAAAACCTCGAGGTCGAGGGCCTCGAGGCCGTCTCGAAGGTGGGCGACGTTCTCCCAGAGCCGTTCTCGAACGTCGCCATGGCGGGCGATGTGGAGCGCTTCGCTCGCCGAGCCGGCCGCGGGCGGAGAAAGCCCCGTCGAGTACACGAACGATCGAGCTTCGTTGATCAGGAGTTCGATGAGCGCGTCGCTGCCGGCGACGTACCCGCCCTGGCTGGCCAGCGCCTTCGAGAGGGTCCCCATCTGGACGTGGATGCGATCTTCGAGGGATTCCGACTGGACGATGCCACCGCCGTCGGCGTACAGCCCCGTCGCGTGGGCCTCGTCGACCATCACCCACGCACCGACTTCCTCGGCGGCCCGACAGATCGCCTCGAGCGGCGCGACGGTGCCGTCCATGCTGAAGACCGAATCGGTCACGACGAGCCAGGATTCGTCCGCGGGATCGTCCGCGCCGTTCGGCTCCGCCGGTTCGGCCCGCTCGGCGCGTTCGGTCATCTTGGCCCGCAAATCGTCCGCATCGCAGTGATCGTAGATCACGACCTCGGCGTCGGTGAGGCGGGTCGCGTCGACGATGCTGGCGTGGTTCAACTCGTCGGAGAAGATCACGTCCGGATCGAGCGCGGTGATCGTCCCCACGTTCGCGGCGTACCCCGACGAAAAGGTCAGCGCGCGATCCGTGCGTTTGGTCTCCGCGAGCAGGCGCTCTAAGTCGTGGTGGACGAGCGTGTCGCCGGTCACCAGTCGGCTGGCAGCCGAGCCGGTGCCGACGGTCGCCGCGGCCTGTCTCGCCGCGTCCTGCACGCGCTGGTCGTCCGTGAGCCCAAGATAGTTATTCGAGGCGAACACCAGCGCCTCCTCGGACTCGAGAACTGGCAACTCGCCACCGGACGGCGCTGCGAAGTAACTCCGCTCGGAAACGCTATCGACAGGTGAAAGCGTCCGTTTCAGGTCGTCTGCCTCCCGTCGGCGGAGGCGCGATTCCAACGCGAACCCGCGGTCTACCATCTACGTGGAAGGTGACCGTCCCCCGGTTTTACTTTCACGGTTCGAAGCCGCCGAACCAGCGAGGGTTGGCTCGGCTCGGAACGGCGGTCGTTTATCGCCGTCGGCGTGGTCGAACGCCCATGCTCGAACGTTTACGTTCCCGCCATCCGCGGGGTCGAGTCGCGGTCTGGATCGTCACGGCGATCGCCCTCGATTCGATCGCGACCGGCGTCGTCGCCATCGTCACCGAACCGGCCGTTCAGGCGGGCGGGCTCTGGGGCGATCTGCAGGCGGTTTCGGAGTTCAGCGGGACCGTTCTCGGGTTCGCATTGCTCGTTAGCGCCTGGGGGATGTATCGCGGCTTTCGGCTCGCGTACGTCGTTTCCGCCGCGCTCGTCCTCCTCTCTGGAATCCACGGGGTCGTCCAGTCGCGGCTGCTCTCGATCCCCCTCGTCGTCCTCTCGCTGGGCGGCTGATCGTCCTCGTGCTCACCAGCGACCGGTTCACCAGATCGACGTCGCTCACCGCGACTCAGATGGGGTCGCTGATCGCGATCGTCGGCGTTTTCTCCTACGGCACCGCCGGCGCCTACGCGCTCCGAGCGGGATTCGCCGAGCTCGACACCGTCCTCGACGCCGTTTACTTCACGTTCGTCACCGCCAGCACGGTCGGCTACGGCGACGTTCATCCGCTCACGGAGGGGGCGCGGCTGTTCGCGGTTTCGCTCATCGTGCTCGGCCCGACGACCGTCGGGCTAACCGTGGGCTCGCTCATCGGACCCGAGATCGAGAGCCGCCTCTCCCGAACCGGCCGACGAGCGAAAGAAGCGGCTCAGAAAGACGGACGCGAGCGAATCGTCGTGCTCGGCTACGACGACCTGACCGAATCGCTCGTCGACGGCCTCGAGAAGCACGCCGACGTGAGTGTGGTCACCGACGACAAGACGCTGACCAGCCGACTCGAGAGTCGAGCGATCGATGTCGTCGTTGGTGATCCAGCCGACGAGGAGACGCTCCGGGAGGCACAGGTAGACGCGGCGACGGCCGTTCTCGTCGCGACGACTGACGACGCGCGGAACACCTACGCCGTGCTCGCCGCGCGAGAACTGACGGACGCGCGGATCGTCGTGTGTACGGAAACTGGAAATACGGACGCCCTCGAAAAAGCCGGAGCCGACGTCGTTGTCGATCCCGGAAAATTGCTGACGAACGCCATCGTCGGAACCGCGCATCCCTCGAGCGAGCGGCGAGATCACTCCGCCGCGTCGACCGCCGACCAGAGCGGGTAGAGGTCGTCTTCGACCGGGTCGGTGATCGCCTCGTCGCCGAGTCGGAGTTCGGGGTCGGTCGCGGCGTCGCGGACGGTTCCGATCGCCGTCGCCTCGATCCCGTTGGCGGCCGCCGACTCGAGCGTGGATTCGAGGCTGTCCTCGGGTATCGTCGCGAGTAGCGCGCCCGACCCGAAGATACACAGCGGGTCGACGCCCGCGGCTTCACAGAGTGCGGTCGTCTCCTCGCGAACCGGGACGGCGTCTCGATCGATCTCGAGTCGACAGTCCGACGCTCTGGCGATCTCGAGTAATCCGGCGGCGACGCCGCCCTCGGTCGGGTCGTGCATCGCCGTCGCGTGCTCGCGAACGAGACGCGCGGCGGGGACGACGCTGATCTCCTCGAGGAACGTCTCGGCTCGCTCGCAGATCGTCGGATCCACGTCGAGGTCGTCCCCGAAGTCAGCCGCGAGGATCGCGGTTCCCTCGAGGCCCGCAGCGCCGGTCAGGACGACCGCGTCGCCGGGGTTCGCTCCGCCGGTCGGGACGAACGACTCAGTCGCCCCCATCGCCGTCAGCGAGACGAGCGGGCGCTCGAGCGCGTCGACGTACTCCGAGTGGCCGCCGACGATCGACGCGCCGACCTCGCGTGCGGCGGCGTCGAGGTCGGCGCTTATCGGCTCGAGGTCGAGACCCTCGGGAAGCAGTACGACCGCCGTGAGCCACCGCGGATCGGCACCCGAGGCGGCGACATCGTTACACGCGACGTGGACGCCGAGGGTCCCGACCTTCGAGGCCGCGAGCGAGATCGGATCGGAACTCACGACGAGCTGGCCGCCCGGCCAGTCGATCGCGGCGGCGTCCTCGCCGTCCGCCGGCCCCTGCAGGACGGTTTCGTCGGCTGCTCCCGTCCGTCCGAACACGTGCTCGAGCAGATCGGCCGGACCTACTTTCCCGGGCATACCAAAGTCTGGGTCGATCGTCGGTTTGTAGCTGTCGGCTTCGGAAAGTGGCGTCGCCGGGGCCGTCTGTCGACCTGTCCGCGAGCAGTGGGCGGATCAGACACCGGGTCGCTTCGGAGAGGTGACCGTCGAGTCGCTGGCTGCTCGAGTCCTCGAGAACGGATCCGCCGATAGCAAAAGTGGGTACACGCCACCAATCGAACCGCGCTTCCGACCCCGGCGTTTCGGCGTTCGAACCACAACCAGTTTAGCCCGGAGCCGTCTGGTGTCGAAACGATGGACCGAAAGTCAGTTCTCCTCGGTGTTGCGGTCGTTCTCGCGGGCTATTCGGCGTTTCTACACTTCGGCGTCGGACTCGCCGGGGTGCTCGGGTCGGTTCCCGACGGCGCGGTGACCGCCGTTTCCGCCCTCTTCCTGATCAGCGCGGTCGTCGTCGGGTTCTTCCTCGTCGCACTCGCTCGAGGAGTCGCCATCCCGACTATCTATCTGGCGGGTGGCGTCCTCATGGTCTTGCACCTGGTGGCCTACGTGGACGTCCACGCGCTGGGCTATTTCGAGACGGCGACCGGCGTCGATATGCACGGACACGACGGCGGCTCAGAAAATCACAGCCACGACGATACCACGACTAATCACAGTCACGACGATGGTGCGGTCGATCACAGTCACGCTGACGACACGGACGGACACAGCCACGACGATGGCACAGATGGCCACACCCACGCTGACGACGAGAACGAACACGCTCACGGCAGCGACGAGTCCACGGGGCAGATCCTCGTTTCACACCTTCGAAACGACCTCACCGCACTCTCGACGAAAATCGCGGAAACCGGTTCGGCGATCGCCTTTTTCGCGCTGTACGTCCTCGAGCGATAAGCAGACGATCCTAGCGAGCGGGCTTTCGCACCCATTTAGACGGGCTCGAGATCACGGCCTGACGATGTAGCCCTTCGACTCGAGCGATTCGATCACGCCCTCGGGCGCGGCCGCGGCGGCGTCGCCGGTCGCCGCGAACTCGAGTTCGTTCTCGCCGATCACGTCGAATCGGTAGTCGGTGCCCTCGTGACCGACGACGACCTGCTCGCCTTCGACGGTGATGTCCATAGTGGATCGAACGCAACGTACAGCGATGCGGGTGGTGAACTACCCCACCCTCACAGAGCGAACGGCGTTAGCCGGGAGCGAGTAGGGTGGGGCTTCCTGTTTCCACGACGCGCTTTGCAGACACAACGGTGTCCACAGGGAGCGCAGTCTCCACAGGCGTTCGAAAATCGCTTAGCGATTTTCGCAGCCCATCAGAATCTTCCGATTCTGAGGACGTTGATTCGGAGTAAACCACTCCTACATCCTCGAGACCGCGAGAAAGAATATTCCACGCCGCATTCGCGTCCCTATCCGCTTCAAACCCACACGCCGGACACGAGTGTTCACGAACCCACAGTGGCTTGTCCGTCTTGACACCACAGGACGCGCACTCCTTCGTCGTATCTTTCGGGTCAACCGAGACGAAGTGCGTTCCCTCACGTTCGCACTTGTATTCGAGCATCCGGAGGAATGTCCCCCACGCCGCGCCTGCTCGATTCCGTGAGTTACCGGGGAGTTCGACCACCCCCTTCGCATCCAAGTCCTCAACAGCCACCAAGTCGTACTCGGTGGCGTAGTAGTTCGACAACTTGTGGAGGAAGTCTCGTCGCTTTCGCTTGAGATTGGCGTGTCGTTCGGCCACGACCTGCCGTTGTTTCTCCCAATTCGCAGAGCCGTGTTCCTTCCGCGAGAGGTCGCGTTGTGCGCGTTCGAGTCGTTCGCGCTCGTCGCCGAAGTCGAGACTTTCGATGGCGTACCCATCGGTGTCGTGGGCGTACTTGAGAATCCCCACGTCGATACCAACGACCTTCTCGGGCGTCTCTGGTTTTTCAGGCGTGGCTTCCTCTACGTCGATGCCGAACGTGGCATACCACTCGCCCGTGGGTTCTCGTTTGACCGTGACCTGTTTGATGGTCGCATTCTCGGGGATGTCTCGGTGGAGGTGAATCGGTATCTCACCGATTTTGCTCAACCACAAGACAAGCCGACCACTCGTATTCTTGAGTTTGAAGCCGGACTGGTTGTAGGTGAGCGACCGATACTCCCGAGGCGGTTTCCACTTGAGCATCCCAACAGCGCGTCCGTTCTCCTTCTGTGCTTTGAGCGTGGAGAGGTTGTCGTAGACGCGCTTGACGACCATCTGAAGGACTTTCGAGTGAACGTCTCCGAGGTCGTCCCACCACGTTTTGAGGTCGGGGAGTTGTCCCTGAACCTCGTAGCGGGCGGGAATGTCGTCTGTCTCGTTGAGCAGGTAGAGGACGTGGTTGTACAGTTGTCTACAAGTATCGACGTGATCTAGAAGCGTCTCGGTGAGGGCTTCCGGCGGGTCGAATCGATACTTGTAGTTGTACTGCATGGTCTACTCGTCTGAAGTGGGTTCGGAGACGCGGACGACTTTCACGTCGGCTCCGCGCCAGCGTTTTGGGACGATGACGTGGGCACTATTCCCCGACGGTTTTGCAGTCCCGTCAAGGACTTCTTCGCCTTCGATTTCAAATCTATCCATCAGCGAGGTATAGACTTTGGATATACCTAAAGGTAGGGGTGGGCCTGTGGGCAGAGTGTCGTGGGTGTTTGAGAATTGTGCGGCGCTGTATCCCCTTCCTACTGTGCTACTCGGTCGCTTCGCTCCTGCGTTGCTCCTTGAGGACGGGGACTTAGCGCCTATTTCCAGTTAAAAGTGGTCGCTCGCGTTGGGTTCACGACCGGAGCGACCAGACCTGACGGGAGAGCTCCCACCGAACGCCGTCACGACGAGTCGTCCGCGGGAGCCAGCGCCGACAGCGTCTCTCGTATTTCGTCCTCGTTCGCGCCGCGGGGGAAACTCACCGCGACGGCGTCGACGCCCTCGAGCGACTCGAACGCTTTCAGGTTCTCTCGAGCCGTCTCGAGACTGCCCGCGGCACAGAGGTCATCCAGAAGGTCGTCGTCGAGAGCGGCGGTCGCCCGCTCGCGGTCGCCCTCCTGCCAGGCGTCGTGGATCGTCTCGGCCTGCTCGTAGCCCTGTCGGACGAGTGAATCGCGGTAGTACGTCCCCATGCCGCCGATATAAAAGGCCGCGTGCTGGCGGGCGAGTTCCTGCGCCCGCGCGGCGTCCTCGAGTACACAGCAGGTCACGCCGACCGTCACGCGAACGTCCTCGGGCGACCGATCGCCGAGTTCGGCGCCCCGGCGCAGGTCCTCGAGCCCGTCTGCCATTCCGTCGGCCGTGAACATGATCGCGTGCCAGCCGTCGGCGAAGCGGCCGGCTAGTTCGACGGCCTTCGGCCCCATGCCGGTCACGTCGACCGGTGGCGTCTGCGCCGGCGGCTCGCTCCGGAGTTTGAACCCCGAGAGCGAGAACTGGTCGCCGTCGTACTCGACGGGATCGCCCGAGAGCACCCGCCGAATCACCTCGACGTACTCTCGAGTGCGTCGGAGCGGATCGTCGAACTCGACGCCGTGCCAGTTTTCGATCACGATGGGGCCGCTCGGCCCGATTCCGAGGCGAAAACGCCCGTCCGCGACCTCCTGTAACGTGGCCGCGGTCTGCCCGAGCAGGGCGGGCGAGCGCGAGTAGGTGTTGACGATGCTCGAGCCGATCCCGATCGTCTCGGTTCGTTCGGCGATGGCCGTCAATACCGTCACCGCGTCCCGACCCCACGTTTCGGGCAGCCACGCGAAGTCGTAGCCGGCGGCTTCGGCCACCTGCGCGTACTCGACGAGCGCGTCGACGCTCGGCTGTGCGGCGACCGGCAGGTGGACGTCTCGAGCGGTCGTCGTCTGGTTTTCGCGATGATCCGTCGTCCCACCCACGCCTCGAGAACTCATACGTCAGGCGTCTCCTCGACTCGAGGGACGCCCTTGGCGGCGATCGTTTCCCCGACCATGTACGACGAGGCGGGACTCGCGAGGAACTGCGCGATGTCCGCGATTTCCTCGACGGTTCCGATCTGTCGATCCACGTCCGAGCGGTCGATCGCGTCCGCGGAGACGCCCATCTGACTCTCGACGCCGGGCGTGGCGACGAAGCCGGGGGCGATGCAGTTCACTCGAACGTCGTCGCTCGCCCACTCGGCGGCGAGCGATGTAGTGAGGTTTATCACGGCCGCCTTCGCCGCGCCGTAGTGGCTCATGTAGGCCGATCCCTGCTGGCCGGCGACGCTCGCGAGGTTGATGACCGCTCCGCCGCCCGCTTTGAGGTGGTCGGCGGCGGCGTGGGTGCAGTGGTAGGTCCCGTTGACGTTGATGTCGACGATGGTCTCCCAGCCGTTCGGACTGATGTCGTCGAAGCCGGCCATGAACGACGCCCCGGCGTTGTTCACCAGCACGTCGAGGCTGCCGAACTCCGCGACGGTCGTCTCGACGAGCGCGTCGACGGCGTCGCGGTCGGTCACGTCGCACTCGACGGCGACGGCGGCTCCCGGCCGGTCGCTCTCGCGGATGCCCTCAGCGACGGGGTCGACGTTGTCCTGTTCGCGCGAACAGACGACGACGTCGACGCCGTCGGCCGCGAACGACTCCGCGATCGCCCTCCCGATCCCGCTCGAGGCGCCCGTGACGACGGCCGTATCGCCGTCGACGCTAAACTGATCGGTACTCATTCGGTCTCACCGACGGAGATCGACAGCGCGTGCGATGATTTCCTTACCATTGTTAGGTACAACCCAGAATACGGAGACGTTGGTAATAAAGATGGGTATGGGAAGCGTATCGTTAAGTGTCTCGTCGCCATTGACACCTGTAGACAGACGCGGAGGAGCGGCTACCGAGGCGGGCAAGCGTGTACGCGCTCGAAACTGCATCGTCGATACCCGGCGACCAAGCCGAAACTGACCCGCGAACGGTCGTCCGCGAAAAACGAATGAGAGACACACGGGCAGCACAATCCGAGGACGCTGTCGGGACCGAACGCGATTCGACGAGCGAGCGCTCGTACGACCGAAGCCAGTGGGAAGCCGTCTTCTGGGACATCGGCGGCGTCATCCTCGACCTCGAGTCGGTTCGGACAGCCCACGTCGCGTTCGTCGACGAACTCCTCGAGCGGTACGACCTCGAGACGAGTCGGGAGCGGGCGCTCGAGACGTGGCGCTCCGTACTCGGCGAGTACTTCCGGGAGCGCGACGGCACGGAGTTTCGGCCGGCTCGAGCGGGCTACGCGATCGCCGTCGAAACGCTCGTCGGGACGGAGGTTCCCCGCGAGGACTGGAAACCGGCCTTCGAAGCGGCCGCAGACGATGCCATCAAACCCGTTACCGGCGCGCCGGAAACCATCCGTCGACTCGCGGCGCGCGACGTTCACGTCGGCGTCATCAGCGACATCGACGACGCGGAGGGGAAACGAATGCTCGAGCGCTTCGGCGTCCGATCGGCATTCGATTCGATCACGACCTCCGAAGAGGTCGGGCGGACCAAACCCGATCCGACGATGTTCGAAACCGCACTCGAGAAAGCGGGGGTAACTCCGAGTCGGTCGCTCATGGTCGGCGACAGATACGAACACGACGTAAAGGGGGCTGCGGATGCGGGCCTACACGGCGTGGCCTTCGGCGCGGACGACGGACCGGCGGTCTCGTACCGGATCGAGGATCCTCGCGAGGTGCTCGAGATCGTCGACGACGGCTCGAGAACATTGTAAGATACAGCATTCGTCGAAACTATTTTCGTTAAGCACCGTGAGACTGGTAGACACAACAATGCCGAACCGTATCGACGCGACCAGCGGGTGCTTTCGACCGCTCCCCCCCTCTCGATCTATCCCGTGGAAGCCATGAGTGACGAGTACCGCGAGCGCCTCGTCGACGAGGACGCGCTGGCGTCGTTTCTGACCGACCACCTCGGACCGGCCGAGACGTACGACGTCCGCCGACACCTCGAGGGCCACTCCAACGAGACCCTGTTCGTCACCTGGGGCGATCGGGAACTGGTCGTCCGCCGACCGCCGCCGGGCGACGTCGCGGAGACGGCCCACGACGTGCTCCGGGAGTACCGGGTGACCAACGCCGTCGCCTATACTGACATTCCCGTCCCAGAGCCGCTCTTCGCGTGCGAAGACCACGACGTCATCGGGAGCGACTTCTACGTGATGGACCGCCTCGAGGGTGACGTCCTCCGGGAGGACGAACCGGAGCGCTTCGCGGCTCCCGACGCTCGAGCGCGGATCGGCGAGGAACTGGTCGACACGCTGGCGACGATCCACGAGCTGGATTACAAATCGGTCGGACTCGGCGAGTTCGGCCGCCCGACCGGCTATACCCAGCGCCAGGTCGACCGCTGGGGCCAGCAACTCATGTGGGCGTTCGAGGTCACCGCCGATGAGCGCGAAGTACCGGATCTGTACGATGTCGGGGAGTGGCTGCAAGAGAACGTCCCCGACGACCATCCGCACACGCTCGTCCACGGCGACTACAAACTCGACAACGTGATGTTCGGCCCGGGCGAGACCCCGGAGTTGATCGGCGTCTTCGACTGGGAGATGGCCACCCTCGGCGATCCGCGCGCCGATCTGGGCTGGATGCTTTCTTACTGGCGCGATTCGAAGGATCCGGAGCCGTCGATTCCGGAGCTGACGACCCGGTTTATGGAGAGAGAGGGATATCCGAGCCGCCGCGAACTGGTCGATCGCTGGGAGTCCCGGACGGGCTATACGTTCGAACACGAACGGTTCTACCGCGCGCTCGCGGTGTACAAACTCGCGGGCCTCGGCGAGATGTTCTTCCGGCGCTACCTCGAGGGCAACAGCGACGATCCGATGTACCCGAAGATGGAGGGGCGCGTGCCCGCACTGGCCGCTCGAGCAAAGCGGATCGTCGACGGCGAGGAACCGCTCTAGGGGCTTCGAGAAAACTGGTGATAGCCGACTGGGGCCGCGCCGTACTACCGTGTCGAATTTTCACCAAACGAGAGTGTCAAATTTCCCACGAACGAGACGCGGTCAGTCCGACGTCTCCTCGAGATCCTCGTAGATTCGCGGGTCGGTCTGGAACTTGAGGACGTTGTGGACCGCCGAGTTGCGGATGTTGGCGATAACGCCGCCGTACTCCTTGTAACACTCGTGGATCCACCGGGAGACCTCCTGGCGATCGCGAAACATCATCACGGTCTTCCACTGGTACTCGCCGTCCGAGAGGAAGAAAAACAGCGTGTGTTTGTCCTCGCGGATGTGCTCCATCGCCGCCTGCCACCTCTCGGCGAAGTGTTCGGTGTTGAACTTGAACTCGAACAGCGCGAAGATGTAGTACTCCTCGTTGGGGATGATCGCTTCTCGAAAGACGCCCTCGTCGCGCATTCGCCGGATCGATTCGCTGACGGTGACGTGGGAAACCTCGATGTCGTACTCTGACTCGAGCACCTCGGTTAGCTCTCGAGAGGAGAGCTGCGGGTCGTCGGCGAGTTCGCAGAGAATCGCGATGTCGCGGTCTTTGAAGTCCCAGTCGGGCGGATCGTCTTCGGTCATACGAAGCCTGTTTCGGGCCGTTTTACGTGTGCGTTTCGATCGCTTCGGCCCCTCTCACGAACCGCTGCCCCGCGTATCACTCCGGCGCGATCCCGCCCTCGTCTCTCGTCAGGAGGTAGAGTACGAACGAGGAAAGCCAGTGTGATCCAGCGTAGGCGTCGGTAAACGCCTGAGCTAGCCCGCGCTCGGCGTGTCTTTTCGCGCTTCGCTCGAGGATGGGGGCATACTCGTGCCCGGGAAGGGCATCTGCGATTCCAGCCAGCGACCACGCTTTCGAGACGTTCAATCCGACGAAATGGAGGGCGATTTCCTCGTCGGGATCCGACTCCACGTCGATAGGATCGAGGATCGTTCGCCCGGGTGCGTCGGTGAGGTCAGGGAGAAACCGTTCGACCCAGTCGACAAACGCCGGGCGGTCGTACACGCGCCGCATGAGATCCGCTTCGGTGAGCGATGGGGAGAGAAAGTCCCAGCCGAGCGGCTCGTATTCGACGGGATACTCCCGGTCTTCGGCGAAGAATTCGGTCGCAGTAGTTACGGCCGAGGTTTCGAGCGAGTCGTTCGAAACAGTTCTCGCATAATCGAGAACGCAGTGGAGGGCGAACGCGGAGTTCTGGTGCGTTCCGACTCTGAACCGTTCGGATCGGTTTCTCGTTGTTTGGCAGGGAGGAGAGGGAGAAGAGACGAGAGGGCATACATTGAAAACGGCTGGCCGTCCGGAAACACGAGATCTTCTCCGTGAACTTCAAAATAGTCGCCGACATTGTAGTTTGCTTCCGCCTCGCCGTTGATTTCGATACACTCTACACGAAGGTCGTAGAGGGTAAATTCCCTCTCTTCCGGGTTTTCTGCCATCGCAATCATACCGTCTCAAGAGAATAGCATAAGTGTTTTTTTCTCCTCAATTGATGCCGCGACTGCAGCTACCGTAGATGACGAGGCGCTACTCAGTGATTCCTCACGGCATCTCGAGTCTGTTCCGTCCTACGGCCGTAGAGCGAACCTCACGTAGCACCATACAACCACGGTTAATATCTACCGGTCGAGACCCGTACTCTGCACACGCTCTGCCACGTCGAGAAGAAATATTTTATGACGGCACTATGATGGACGGAGGTGATAGTAGCCTATCTCCAATGCCGAGCCCAAATGGGAAAGCTGTCACCGGATGTAGCGAGTGTCTCGCGAACGTGGTGAACTTGCACGTGCCACAAGCTCGGACGAACACACAGGCGCTTCGTTCTCGTTCTGGATAGCGGAAAGGTTTTTGATTCTCCAGGTGAGTGTTTCCCATGCATGCAGGTCCTAGTTACGGATCCGATCGCAGATGCGGGTTTAGACGTGCTCAAAGAAGCTGGCCATGATGTCGAGACGGGCTACGAACTCGAGGGTGAGGCTCTCCTCGACGCGGTCTCGGACGCCGACGGACTCATCGTTCGCTCCGGGACCGAGGTCACCGAGACGGTCCTCGAGGCCGCCGAAGAGCTGGTCATCGTCGGTCGTGCTGGTATCGGCGTCGATAACATCGACATCAACGCCGCGACCGATCACGGCGTCATCGTTGCCAACGCTCCCGAAGGGAACGTCCGTGCCGCCGCCGAGCACACCGTCGCGATGACGTTCGCAGCTGCCCGGTCGATTCCTCAGGCTCACATTAGACTGAAAAACGGCGAATGGGCGAAAAGTGACTATCTCGGTGCGGAACTCAACAACAAGACGCTGGGCGTCGTCGGCCTCGGCCGCGTCGGCCAGGAGGTCGCCAAGAAGCTCAACTCGCTTGGCATGGACGTCGTCGCCTACGACCCCTACATCAGCGAGGAGCGCGCCGACCGCATCGGCGCCGAACTCGTCGACCTCAAGGCGAGCCTGGTGCAGGCAGACTTCCTAACCGTCCACACGCCGCTTACGCCGGAGACGGAGGGGCTGATCAGCGAGGACGAACTCGACTTGCTCGGCGATGGCTACCTGATCAACTGCGCTCGCGGCGGCGTCGTCGACGAGGACGCTCTCGCGGCGAAAGTCGAAGACGGGACGCTGGCCGGCGCGGCGATCGACGTCTTCGCCGAGGAACCGCTGCCCGCTGACTCGCCGCTGCTCGAACACGACGATACTATCATCACGCCCCATCTGGGTGCGTCGACGGAGGCCGCTCAGGAGAACGTCGCCACCTCGACGGCCGAACAGATCAATGCTGCCTTAGCAAGCCATCCGGTCACCAACGCCCTCAACGCCCCGTCGATCGACGAGAGCGCGTTCCCCCGCGTTGAGCCCTACATCGAAATCGCTGAGACCGCGGGCAAAGTTGCCGCCCAACTGCTCGAAGGCCGCGTCGAGGACATCGAGGTCGTCTACGAGGGCGACATCGCCGGCGAGGACGTCGAGTTCGTCACCGCGAGCGCGCTCAAGGGCATCTTTGAGCCGGTCCAGTGGCAGGTCAACGCCGTCAACGCGTCTCAGATCGCCGATGACCGTGGTGTCGACGTCACCGAATCCAAGACCCCCCAGGCCGAGGACTTCCAGAGCTTGGTCTCCGTGAGCGTCAGTAACGACGATAACGGAATTTCGGTCGACGGGACGTTGTTTATGGACGATGATCCTCGCATTGTTCGCGTAGACGGCTACCGAGTCGACGCCATTCCACACGGTCAAATGATCGTCGCGCGAAACACCGATGAGCCCGGTGTTATCGGTTTCATCGGCTCCGTTATGGGTGAGTATGACATCAACATCGCCGGCATGTTCAACGCTCGCGAAACCATCGGCGGGAAGGCCCTGACCGTCTACAACGTTGATGGCCCTGTCCCCGACGAAGTCAAAGAAGAGCTAGAAGGGGACGAGCGGATCATCGAGATCAGCGATATTAACCTGAACGGTCAAGATTGAATCTGGTATCCGTACGAGCAGTTTGTTAATCTCGCTCGCCTTCTCATTATCCCTGCGAACATCGGCCCTGAAGGAGTTCCTCCGCCTAGCGGACCGCTGTGAACGTCTCGCTTACGGCTGGTGCCGTTGACTCCGGAAGGGGCACTCCTGTTGCCGAGGCGCATGTTGGAGGAGTCAGTAACGTCCTCGGAGCGATGTCGCCCGATTCGACTAACGAGGGGAAAACTATCCGGTTTTGATACCAGCGATATCGCACGTACTGACGGAGCGAGGGAAAGTCCCTAACGGCCCCGCCTCAGACAGAGCCGTTCAGCTCCACGTACTCCTCGATTCTATCGAATCCGAGCTCAAGGCGGTCGAGACTGTTCGCGAAGCTAATACGAATATACTCGTCGAGCGTGTCCCCGAAGCCGACACCTGGAACAACTACCACACCGTGCTCCTCGAGTAATTCTCTGGCGATCGTCGTGCTCTCGACACCGAGTTCCGAGCAATCGAGGAACGCATAGAACGCCCCGTCAGGTTCCGGACACGAGATCCCCGGGAGATCCTCGACGCGGTTGACGACGTATTCTCGTCGGTCATCGAAGGCCGATAGCATCGACTGAATTGGCTCCTGATCTCCTGTGAGTGCTTCGACAGCCGCTTGCTGAGATGGAGCAGGAGCACAGGTCACGATGCTCTCGTGGAACTCGAGCGCTGCATCGGCGACTCTTTCATTGGCCGCGAACCAGCCGACACGCCATCCAGTCATCGAGTATGTCTTAGAACAAGACCCGACAGTGATTACATGTTCCGGATGCGCTGTGTTGCTAGCGACCGACTGAAACTGTTGATCGTAAACAATGTCCTTGTATACCTCGTCTGCGATAACGTACGCATCGTGTTCGGCAGCGGCTTCGACGATCTCTGCTGTCGCGGACGGGTCGAGTATCTGCCCGGTCGGATTCGACGGGGAAGTGAGAAGAATCGCGGCGGTCTCATCGGACATCTGGTCGACCAAGAGTTCGGTGTCCAGCGCGAATCCTTCCTCTTCACAGAGAGGGACGTTGACCACGTTGGCATCGGTCATGATCCCTTGTATCTGGTAGTTCGGCCAAGCGGGAGTCGGAACGATGACTTCGTCACTGGGATCCGCGACGGTTATACACGCGAGCGCCAGCGCCTCGACGGCCCCTGCCGTAACAATGATCTCGGAGTCCGGATCGTACTCGTAATCGAGGTCATCGGCGATGGCGTTTCGGAGTTCAGAAATCCCAGTGCTTGACGTATAGTGGGTTGCCCCGTTTTGGGTCGCTTCCACTGCAGCGTCTATAATGTGGTCCGGTGTATCGAAGTCTGGTTCCCCGATCTCCATATGGACGAGGTCTTGATCGCGATACTCATGAGCGAGATCAAACATTTCTCGGATCGGAGATCGGCTTACTCGTTCGGTTCGGCTAGCTAATGATAGGCCATTACCATCTTCTGGATTCATGTTCCACTTATCGTAGAGAAGACACATATAGCTTGTGATCGCAAAAGGCTGATCGGCGTGGATGGCCGCTGGCTTCCGCTCGGAAGAAACGAGTACGATGCAGAGACGGGACGCCTCACAGCGTCTGCTTTCGTCGTTCGTCGTATCGGGGCATTGTCTACGGATCGGAGGCCAGTGTCGCGATCGGTTGCCTCTTAGTTCTGCAGTAGCCCTGACAGTTGCCAGTAGTTCCTGTTGGACCTGCTGTGTATCGCTGCACCCCCGACCAAACCTCGCCCCTATGAAATCAAGGCATAACCATATGAATTCTATAATTATTACTTTTATTCTGTGAGATGTCATGACAGGGCATGGACAATCCAGATGCCACCATGCAAGCCGTGACCGCTGAGATACCTCCCATCAATTCGCTCACGGTCGAGCAAGCGCGACAGGGGTACAAACAGTATCTCGAAATCGAAGAAACGATTTCTGACGTCGGTGACGTGCGTAATCCAACTATTTCCGGACTGGACGGCGATATTCCGGTCCAAATCTACGAACCGACGGGGACCGGCGCGCGGCCGCTCGTCGTCTGGATGCATGGCGGTGGGTTTATTTTGGGCGATATCGAGTCGTACGATCCGACCTGTCATGCCCTCTGTGATGTGCTCGATGCCGTCGTCGTTTCCGTGGACTACCGACGTGCTCCGGAGCATCCGTTCCCGGCAGCCGTCGAAGACTGCTACATCGCAACGGAGTGGGCCGCGGAGTCCGCCGAACGGCTCGGTGCGGACCCGATAGGCTGATCGTCGCCGGCGATAGCGCTGGTGGGAACCTGGCCGCATCAGTCGCTCACTTGGCTCGTGACAAAGGCGGCCCATCGATTGATCACCAGGTCCTGATCTATCCGACGACGACTTTCAAATTCGATTTTGACACGGAAAGCGAACCGAATACCGACTTTTTCCTTACCGAACCTGATCTCGAGTGGTCCTGAGATCTCTACCTCGACAACGAACTTCACGGAATGACTCCGTATACATCACCGCTCCAAGCGCGATCGGTAGCAGACCTTCCACCGGCGACCGTCATTACTTGTACCTTTGATCCGCTTCATGACGAGGGCGTCGAATATGCCAATCGTCTTGAAGAAGCCGGCGTCGAGGCTTCACATAAAAATTCCAACGGGATGATACACTCTTTCATCACGTTACTGGCGGAACCACGAATCGACCAGGTGTGGGACGCGCTCGACTTCATCCAAGTGAGCCTCTACGATGAGCCAAACGGCGAGTGAGTAGCGCACGCCCTCGGCCGCTCAACTGCGTACTTGTCGTTCGCGTCTTTCCGAGAACGGACGGCGCTGACAGCGAGTCATTGATGACTGTCACCGCCGGACGCCGTACGGAAGCGGGATCGATCTGGAGTATCTGTTCTATAGGTTCTCACTCACACGAGACTCTCTTGTCTCTTCTTCCATCTTCCGGAGATAGGACATATAATCCGTCCCTCCAGTTCCTTCGGTGTCTCCGGTCTCCTCACGGATATACTGGATCACCTGCCCAAAGTGAACATCTCTGAATTCCTCGAGGTTACTCACACACCTGTTATAGGTCTCCCAGAGGTCGTCCCGATCTTGCTCAGTCACATACTCGACGATGTCGGGACCACTGTCGAGCGTCTCGATAGTGGACCTGTGCAACGGCGGCATATAACTCCGCATATCTCCGAGTTTCTCGGTCATCTCCGTCGCGTCATGTTTTATTCCGAGCGTCGCATCGATCGAGGGAAGTATGGAGCTCTGTGCACCAGATCCACCACGTAGCGTTTGCGGCGTCCCCTCTAACTCATCTACACCTTCGAAGTAGATTTCATCGAAGCCGTCGTAGTAGGGTCGATACTCATTTGCAAATACCGACGTATCGTTGCCTTCGGTCATCTGCTCCATGATGTCGGTTACGTCGATGATCGATCTTGCTATCGTGTCCAGCGTCTCCTGTAATAATTCCGGCTCATCGTCAATAACTGCCTGTTGTGCGACTGGACACGCATTTACTGCAGGGCCAGCAGCTGCTTCGATTGCAACATGAATGATGACGAACCACCGCTCGTCATCATAGTGTGTAAAGCTCTGGATCAAGTCCAAGTTATCAAGCGATATGTCTTCGTCTGGGTCCTTCCTCTGGAAGTTGTGGAGGCAGAGGAGATCGTACGAGAGAATTGGTTTTCCGCTCTCGCTACTCGTATCGGGGGTTTCGAACCGAACCGGTCGCGAAAACGGACGGTGAAACACACTTGGCATATCATTCGGCCGGCCTAAACAATAACGTTCGGCCGATAATAGTGGGTAAACTCTGAAATAGATGGATTTATACGCCACTCTCGGAAGAGATGTTGTACGAACTATCCCCTCGAGACAATGGTAGCAGATGTCGATACGCCGACCGCGTCGAGACGAGAGAAGATCGACGCCCTGATCAGCGTTCTCAAGTACGACCCGCGACTCACGGCACTGATCGTGGGCGTCGGAATCGTCGCCGCCGTGCTTGAAGGAGTGGGGTTGAGCTTCTTGTTGCCGATCATCGAGCTGGTCCAGTCCGGCGGCCAGCCCGGACAGAGCGGAAACCTCGGCGCGTTCGCGACGGCGTATCAGACCGTAAACGTTCCGCTGACGCTGGGGACGGCGGTGCTCGGCGTCGCAGTCGTCATGACGGTACGGTTCGCGGCGAGTTTTCTCGTGGCGTGGCTCCGCGAAATCCTCCGGATGTCCTACATACGAGACCTCCAGACGGAGGCGTTCGCGAACGCGTTCGAGGCCGAGATCGCGTACGTAGACGACGTCGGGTCCGACGACACGCTGAACGCGATCATCACCCAGACGTTTCACGCGGGCCAGGTTATTCGGCGGCTGGTGTTGTTTCTCGAGCAGTCGTTTCTGGGGGCCGTCTACGGACTCATCGCGTTCGTCATCTCGCCGCGTTTGACGGCGCTCACCGTCGTCGTCCTCGGGGGCGTGACGCTGTTACTGCGTGTCGTCGTCGAGCCGGACGGCGACATCGGCGACAGGGTCGCGGACGCGAACGAGCGGCGCCAACAAACCGCCCAGGCCGGCGTTCAGGGGATGCGAGAGAGTCGAATATTCGGGCTCGTCGACGAGTTGTACGTGGATTTCGTCGACTCGGTCGAACAGTACACGAACGCGCGAATCAAGCTCCGGCGAAACCAGGCCGCGATCAACAACTTCTATCAGCTAACCGTCGCGGTGTCCGTGTTCGCGCTCATTTACGTCTCGCTCACATACGTCGACCTGACGCTCAGCTCGCTCGGGCTCTTTCTGTTCGCGATGTTCAGACTAGGGCCGAAAGCGAGCCGGGCGAACGAACTGTTCTACCGGATCGGCCACGATCTCCCCCATCTGGTTCGGACCCGCCAGTTCACTCGCGATCTCGCCGATAACGCCGAACCTGACACCGCCACACGCGCGGTTCCCGACCGGGTCGAGTCGATCACCGCCTCGGACGTCACCTTTTCTTACGACGGCGAGACGGACGTGCTGAAAGAAGTGGACTTCACCGTCGAGCGAGGGGAGTTCGTGGCGTTCGTCGGCCAGTCCGGGGCCGGAAAGTCGACCGTCGTCTCCCTACTCTCGCGCATGTACGAACCCACCGACGGCGAGATCAGGGCGAACGGCGACCCGATCGAGGAGATGGATATTTCGGCCTGGCGCGACCGGATCGCGGTCGTCAGCCAGGACCCGTACATCTTCGACGACACGCTCCGGTACAACCTGACGATCGCCGACAGGGACGCCACGGAAGCCGAGCTCGATCGAGTCTGCGAACTCGCGCGGGTGGACGAGTTCCTCGAGGACCTCCCGAACGGCTACGACACGGCCGTCGGCGACGACGGGGTCCGCCTCTCGGGCGGCCAAAAACAGCGCGTCGCCATCGCTCGAGCCCTCATAGACGACGTCGACGTGTTGCTCTTGGACGAGGCGACGAGCGATCTGGACACGAACCTAGAACGGGAGGTACAGCGCGGCTTCGAGACGATGGATCGAGAGTACATCGTCGTCACCGTCGCCCACCGCCTCTCGACGGTCCAGAACGCGGACCGCATCTACACGCTCGACGACGGCGTCGTCACGGAAGTCGGCTCGCACGACGAACTCGTCGAAAACGACGGGGAGTACGCCGATCTCTACGCGGTGCAGGCACACCACTGAAACGGTGGCCGGGTACAGCAGCTGCGATCGAGTGCCCGCGAGACCGAACGAAACCGGTCACGTACCCGTCCTCGAGTCGACCCGGTGCAAGCGTTAACTGGTCGTGCGGTGTAGCCGATCGGATGGCCGAGACACCGCCAAACGTCTTGCTCGTCCTCACCGATCAAGAGCGCTATGACTGTAGCGCGCCCGACGGACCGCCGGTCGAGACGCCGACGATGGACCGACTCTCGAGCGAGGGAATGCGCTTCGAGCGGGCGTTCACGCCGATCAGCATCTGTTCGAGCGCGCGTGCGTCGCTGCTGACCGGACTCTTTCCCCACGCCCACGGGATGCTCAACAACTGCCACGAAGCGGACGCCATCCAGCCGAACCTGCCGACTGAACTGCCGACCTTCTCGGAACTGCTCGCGGATGCGGGCTACGAACTGACCTACACCGGAAAGTGGCACGTCGGGCGCGACTCGACGCCCGACGATTTCGGGTTCTCGTACCTCGGCGGCAGCGACAGACACCACGACGACATCGACGAGGCGTTTCGGGCCTACCGCGACGAACGCGGCGTTCCAAAAGACGACGTCGAACTCGAGGACCCCATCTACACCGGCGACGACCCACACGACGATAGCGAGGGAGCGTTCGTGGCCGCGAAGACGCCGGTCAACGTCGAGGACACGCGCGCCTGGTTTCTCGCGGAGCGGACGATCGAAGCGATCGAAGCTCACGCGGACGAGGACGGCAGCGGCGAGCAAGAACACGCTGGGACCGAAGCCGACGACGACCGGCCCTTCTTTCATCGTGCCGACTTCTACGGCCCGCACCATCCCTACGTCGTCCCCGAGCCCTACGCCTCGATGTACGATCCCGCGGAAATCGAACCGCCGGCGAGCTACGCCGAGACCTACGACGGGAAGCCGCGGGTTCAGAAACAGTACCTCGAGTACCGTGGCGTCGCCGGCTTCGACTGGGAGCTGTGGGCCGAGGCCATCGCGAAGTACTGGGGGTTCGTCAGCCTGATCGACGACCAGCTCGAGCGGATTCTCGAGACGCTCGAGCGGACGGGACTGGCCGAGGAGACGGTGGTGGTTCACACGTCCGATCACGGCGATTTCGCGGGGTCACACCGGCAGTTCAACAAGGGGCCGCTGATGTACGACGACACCTACCACATCCCGTTGCAGGTCCGCTGGCCGGGCGTGGTCGAACCGGGGTCGGTCTGTCAGGACCCAGTCGTGCTCCACGATCTGGCGGCGACGTTTCTCGAGATCGGAGACGTACCCGTTCCCGACTCGTTCCATGCTCGAAGCCTCGTCCCGCTTCTCGAGGGCGACCGCAAGCCCGGACGCGGGCGAGCCCACCGCGCGGAGTGGCCGGATTCGGTGTTCGCTCAGTACCACGGCGACGAGTTCGGCCTCTATACCCAGCGGATGGTCCGCACGGACCGATACAAGTTCGTCTACAACGGCCCCGACGTAAACGAACTGTACGACCTCGAGGCGGACCCGGCGGAACTGCAGAACCTGATCGAGCATCCGGCGTACGAAGAGATTCGACTGGAGATGAGCACCCGACTGGTCGAGTGGATGGCGGAAACCGACGATCCGAACCGGACGTGGGTCCCCCAGACGCTCGAGTAGGCTTCACCGACAGTCGTCGAGCGCCGCTGGGTCCCCCAATTCAGTGTGCCATCAACAGCAGTTTCGCCTCCGTTCTGGCGAGACAGAACGGCCGCTCGGGTGGTGTATCGAACGACGCCGTCGCGTTTTCGGTGACGAACAGCCGACCGAACGCCCGTCCGCAGGCGGGACAGCCCAGCTCCGCGCGGTTCTCGAGCGTTCGCGTCTCTCCGTCGTCGTGTAAGAGTTTCAGTTTCGCCCGGTAGTCGTGAATGCTGAATCCGCCGGTGATGTCGATCCGTTCCATGTCGCTCGTCGTGTACGTCTGCGGGAATTCATTTTAGTGTCACTGCCGTCGGACCGTCGGGAAGAAATAGATAGGATTCTTACACGTGTGGCGTGATATCGCTGTCCGCTCGAGACTTCATCCCCGTCGCGTGGCCGATTCTTGGCAAAAATATAACGGGAACTCGAGGATTACTACGGAACCGAAGTCAACCACGGGCGTCTCTACCCGAACCTCGACGAACTCGTCGAACTCGGTCTCGTCGAGAAGAGCGAACTCGACAAGCGAACGAACGAGTACTCGCTGACCGACGACGGCTACGACGCCGTCCTCGACGGCATCAACTGGACGCTCTCGAAGGTCGTTACGGACGGCGACCGAGCTGACGAGATCACCGATATCGTCGAAGACAGCTACTAAAACCCAGTACGACGATTCTGTCGGTGTCACGTCGCGACGAACTGACAACGATCACTCGGACCGGTATTCGGGCACCGGTTCGCCGGCCGTCTCGAAGACGAGTTCGATCGAGCGCTCGAGCGCGTCGCGTTGCTCGTCCGACGGCCACGCATTTCTTACGACGTACTCCGTCCGGAACTCCGAGAGCTCCGCGACCGTCGCCGACTCGATCGGCTTCGCGTAGTGGTTCCCCATGAAATCCGCCAGCAGCGCGGCGTTGTCGCCGTGGACCTCGCCGTGAGCGGCCCGAACGTCCTCGACGAGCGCGCGATTCGCCGCGTCGACCGCCTCCCAGTCGTCCGGGTCGCCAGCCCCCTCGAGCGGGATTTCGACGGCGCGCTCGAGATCGTCGATCCGGTCCGTTCTGATGACGCCCGCGTCCTCGTCGTGCCACTCCTTGGGGTGGAGGACGAGCACGTCGTCGTCTTCCGTTCTGACCCGCGCGGTGTACTCGTGGTCCTCGAGCAGCGTCTCGCGCTCGGCTTCGTAGGCGGCTGTTTCCTCGTCGTCGATGGCGTTTCGCGCGAGTCTGGTGAGCCGTTCGGCGTCGTCGATCGCTTCCCTCGGAAGCGATTCGCCGGCCTCTGCGGCCGTTTCTCGGGAAGTCGACTCGGCTTCGTCTCCGGCGCTCTCGGCGTCGGGCCCGGTGGCCGACTCTTCGTTGGGAGTAGGCATGTGGATACTCGAGAAAAGGAGCGGCTGACTTTTCAGTCGTGCGTTCCCGGTGTGCCTTCGCGGGTTCGTTTCGGCGGGGGGCGCGAGCGCTCAGGCCTCGTCGAGCGCCTCGTTCGCGAGGTCGTCTGCCCGTTCGTTGGCCTCTCGAGGGACGTGCTCGATGGTCCACTCTCCGAAGCCCGTGAGTAACTCGAGTGCGGTTACGCGGCGCTCTCTGAGTTCCGGATTGTTCGTGTCGTACTCGCCGCGAACTTGCTTGACGATCAGTTCGGAGTCCCCGCGGACGTGGACCTCGTCGTACTGGTAGTCGCGGGCCGCCTCGAGTGCCGCGATGAGCGCCTCGTACTCGGCCTGATTGTTCGTCGCGTGCCCGATCGTGTCGTTGCCCTCGGCGACGATACCGTCGCTCGTGACGATCACCCACCCGATTCCCGCGGGGCCCGGATTGCCGCGTGCCCCGCCGTCGAAATAGACGTGCGCGCGACCGCCGCCCTCGCGCAGCAGCGCCTCGAGGTCCTGCGGGTTCGAGCCCTGGACGACGACTTTGTCGTCGTAGGCGATCCCCGTCGCGTCGCCGCGACTCGCCCGCCAGCGTTCGTGGTCCGTGTTTCCAGACTCGATGGTGACGTTCGCGTCCTCGAGCCGTTCGCGGGCTCGATCGACGTTGCACTCGATGACCGGCATTCGTGCGAACTCGGCCGGATCCGAATAAAGTCTTTCTGGTTTTGAGTGACAAACTCCGCCCGTCAGTACGTCTCTCGACTGATATCGGCGCTTTGGCTCCAACGGAAAAAACCCTTACCAAGGATTTATATACGTCCGTGATACTACTATAAAAGTGCGATGACACGGTCCACCCGCCAGCGGGAGCGAACACGTGAGACGGACGAGACCGAGGAACAAGAAGGGGTACGTGCCTGCCCCGAGTGTGAATCGGATAATCTCGTGAAGGATTCCGACCGGGGTGAGCTCATCTGTCAAGACTGTGGGCTCGTCGTGGAAGAGGAAAAAATCGATCCCGGCCCTGAGTGGCGGGCGTTCAACCACCAGGAACGGCAACAGAAGTCCCGCGTCGCGCGCGCGACGACCCAGACGATGCACGACAAGGGACTGACGACGACGATCGACTGGAAAGACAAGGACGCCTACGGACGCTCGATTTCGTCGAAAAAGCGCAGTCAGATGCACCGACTGCGCAAGTGGCAAGAGCGCATCCGTACCAAAGACGCCGGCGAACGTAATCTCCAGTTCGCGCTCAGCGAGATAGACCGCATGGCCTCGGCACTCGGCGTGCCGCGATCCGTGCGCGAGGTCGCGTCGGTCATCTATCGCCGCGCACTCAAAGAAGACCTCATTCGCGGACGCTCCATCGAGGGCGTCGCGACGTCTGCGCTGTATGCCGCCTGCCGAAAGGAGGGCATCCCGCGCAGTCTCGAGGAAATTTCGGAAGTCTCACGCGTCGAACGAAAAGAAATCGGTCGAACGTATCGGTACATCTCGCAGGAACTCGGTCTCGAGATGCGACCCGAAAATGTTGATCCGAATCGGCTATCACTAATTCCGTCGAAGAATTCATTCCGAAATTCATCTACTGAAATGGATCGATGGTCGTCCGAGGAACTCGACGAACCCGACCTCCCGACGGTGTTGAAATCCCTCGACGACGATAAATGTCGAACCATACTCACGCTACTGACCGAACCGAAATCTGCCAGTGAACTCTGTGAGGAGTGCGGTCTCTCGAGCTCGACGGTGTACCGGAAGCTCGACTTGCTCCGTGAATCGATGCTCGTCCGTGAATACACCGAGGTTCGACGTGACGGACCCAACGTGACTCTCTACGAACGCGATTTTACTGACATCTCAATTAGCGTCACCGATGACGAGTTCACGATAGAGGTATCCCGACCCAAAGAAGACCCAGAAGACCGCATGGCAACGTTCTGGTCTGCAATGAAGGAGGAATCAAAATGAACCTCTCTATCGTGTTACTCGGCGTCGTGAAGATCACTGCCCTCATTCTCGGAGGAATTGTGTCTCTGATGGCGTACAGAGCATACAATCGCACGCGAATCGCGGGCCTCCAGTTTTTCGCGATAGGATTAGCAGTCATCACATTTGGAACGTTTCTCGTCGGAGTCTTCCATCACATCGGTGGAGCATCCACTATCACCGGGATGACTCTCGAGAGTGTGATCATCAGCATTGGATTCGTCGTAATGATTTATGGGCTCAACCAGACGTAGAATCCGGTCTGTCGTCGACGGTCGCTACTCCAGTAGGAACGTTCAAAGCTACGACTGGTTCTCCCACATCTTGGGACACTTCCATCGCTCCTTATCAATCCCCATCGGAGTGCGCATATGGACACGTCCGATACAGAACGCAGTCAATTAGACATTGTATTCCCTGGCATAGCCGGGGGTGTCAGTAATCGATGAAGCGAAGCCCTACTTTTGAGTACGCAGATCTCGTCGCATCGCGGAGCAGATTGGTAATTGCACTGTTGCTCGTTATCAGTGCCGTCGTTGGGGCTGGCGCGATTGTCGGCACAACTGGGGAAGGTCAGATTGGCCAAGCCGGCATCGATTCTCCGGAACAGGCGGCGCTTGACCGTATCGAAGCAACGTATGAGACGGACGATGCAGTTGTTTCACAGGTCGTTATCAGGGACGAGGGAGGTAACGTTCTCACCCGCGAATCGTTACTTAAAAGTCTCCGTCTTCAGCAGGAGCTTCGAGAAAACGAATCGGTCAATGCGACACTTCGTGACGGAACGGGGATGGTCGGCATTGAGAATATAGTTGCCAACGTTGCGTACGCACACCAACAGAGTAGGGGTTCGTCGGCTATCGCCAATGATTCTGGAAACAATACATCGATGGCAAGACAGGGTCAGTCATCAGCACCGACACTTAACCAGCAGATCACAGCACTTGAATCCAGCATCGACGAGGAAGTGGAAACGTATCTCAGCCGAATCCTCGACCCAGACGCGTCTGTTCCCGGCAACGAGCCAACTCAATTTTTGCCGACGGATTACGAACCAGGGATGACGAGTGCAGACGCGAGAACGACTCTCGTCTTTCAGCAGAGTCCAAGCAGTTCGACTACAACAACCGAATCGGTGAACGATGCACAGCTGGTTATCAGCTCTCTTATCGAGAAGCGCTTCGACGATGCGTTCGTGTTCGGGCAGGGTCTCATCGATGCGGAATCCTCGCAGGCCATCGGCGACACGTTCATCATCATTACGCCCGTCGCAATCGTTCTCTTGCTCACCGTCCTCACGATCGCCTACCGGGACCTCATCGACGTTCTCGTGAGTATATTCGGCGTGGCCGTCGTGCTGGTGTGGTACGCTGGCATACAGGGGTGGCTCGGGATTCCATCGAATTCGACCCTGATCGCCGTTCCGTTCTTGCTTATCGGCCTTAGTATCGATTACTCGCTTCATGTCGTCATGCGCTACCGCGAAGCCCGAGAGGGAGCGCTCGACACCGACGATGAGAACGTCAGTCGACGAGATCCCACGACAGCGATGCGTCTCGGAATCGCTGGGGTCGTTCTCGCTCTCGCTACTGCCGCGTTCTCGACGGCTGTCGGGTTCCTATCGAACTACGTCAGTCCGCTGGGCTCAATTCAGGATTTCGCCATCCTGAGCGGTGTGGGAATCGTCGCCATCTTCGTCGTTTTCGCCGCGCTTGTACCAGCCGTCAAACTCGAACTCGAACGGTTTTTCGACCGCCGTGGCCGCGACCGGCATACCCCCGCTGTCGGCGTTGGTTCGGGGCGGCTGAACCGTGTTCTTTCGGGTACTGCGACGCTTGCCCGGCGAGCCCCCATCGTGGTCATTGTTCTTTCGTTACTCGTCGCCTCCGCAGGGGCGTACGGCGCGACGAATATCGACACCGAGTTCAACCAAGCTGATTTCATCCCGCAGGATGCACCGTCGTGGATGGGGTCTCTCCCGGAACCGTTCGCACCCAGTGAGTATGAGGTGAGTGAGAACCTTGCATACCTCAGCGATAATTTCCACCAACGTGGAGAGGAATCAGAAGGCCAGATATTGATACGTGGGAACGTGACCGCGCCAGCACTCCTTACCGCGACCAACGATGTGATCAGCAATACGAACAGCAGCGGGACAGTCGTCGTCGGTTCCGATGGAAGAGCAGCTATCGAAGGTCCAACATCTGTGCTTCGTGCTGTCGCCTCAGAAAATCAAACGGTTGCAGATGCAATCGCAGTCCGTGACACGGATGGTGATGGTCTCCCAAACAGAGACGTCGCAGCAGTCTATGACTTGATGTTCAATGTTGCTCCCGAACAAGCATCGTCGGCTCTCTATCGTGCCGAGAATGGGTCATACGAATCTGCACGGCTAACTGTCGGCGTGCAGGGGGACGCCTCGGCTCAGTCGGTCGCAAGGGACGTACGAAACATCTCCTCGACCATTGAACAGGACGCCCCAGTACGAGCTACTGCAACGGGTGGTCCGGTTATCACTGCGGTCGTCCAAAGTGCTCTGTTCGAAACGCTCGTCGAAGGATTCGCTATCACCCTTGGGGTCATTCTTGCCCTTCTTATCAGTATGTACTGGTGGCGATACCGCGCGCCGGGGCTGGGTGTCGTGACGCTCGCACCCGTCCTAATCGCACTCGCGTGGTTGCTCGGCACCATGTCCGTGCTCAATATCCCATTCAACAGCGAGACCGTCGTGATCACGAGTCTGGCGATTGGTCTCGGTGTGGATTACAGCATTCACGTCAGTGAGCGGTTCGTAGATGAACGCGCTCGCCACGATTCGCTCGCCGAAACGCTGGCAACAGCACTCGAAGGAACTGGTGGTGCGTTGCTCGGAAGTGCGGTGACGACTGCGGCAGGCTTTGGGGTGCTCGCACTGGCGCTGTCACCCCCGCTCCAACGATTTGGCATCGTCACAGGGTTGAGTATCGTCTACGCGTTCATCGCGTGCGTGACGGTACTTCCGTGTCTGCTCGTGGTTCGGGAGCGCGTACTTACAAGAGTGGCCTGAATCTCCTTGGGACGCACACATATTCGTCCTTTCACACGATGTTGTAGTTTCTCAACCGCGTTGATCACTTTACGATTCAGAGACTAATCTGAAGTGTAGCTGTTTGTGCACGCCTGCTCACGGGTGATGCACGGGAAACTATCTATTCCGTGCCTGTGTCGAAGTTGACGCGCGCACCTATAGTAGAAGTTAGAAATAATGCCGCGCCGATTCCACCGGCAGCGCCGGCTCCGCCAGCCGCGGCGGCCGGCGCGGACACGGCCCCCAGCATTCCGACGAGGACCGCATCGGTCGCGGTCTCGGCCGGTCCCCGCGGTGTCGGCTCCTCGCCAGCGAGGGCCTTTCCGACCGGCGACTCGTCGTCGACCGTCGCGACGACCGCCGACGAGAGGTCGGTCGGATCGGCCATCGTAACGCTCGAGACGGTCTTCGAAACGCTCGAGGCGGCCCCCGACGCCGTCTCTGCGAGCGCGTCGGTCGTAGAGCCGACCGGTTTCTCGAGGACCGAACCGGTTCTGTTGGCAGGTTCGTCGGTCGCCTCCTCGAGTTCGTCGGGAGTGGTTCCGAGGTCCTCGGTCGCGTTTTTGACGCTGTCAGTCGCGTTTTCGGGGCCTTCCGAGGTGTTTTCGATACCCCTCGCGGTCTCATCGAGGTCGTCGGTACCGTTCTCGAGGGTATTCGTGGCGTTCTCGAGATCGTCAGTAGTGTTCCCGAGCTCGGTCGACTCGCTCGTCGCGTTCGAGACGGTCGCTGTCGCATCGGTTTCGTCGTCGATCGTTCCATCGTCGCCGTTCGTGACGTCGCTATCCGAGTCGTCAGCCTCGTCGAGGCCGTCTGTCGTCTCGTCGACCGTCTCGCTGGTGCTACCGGCCGTATCGTCGACGGTCTCGGTCGTATTGTCGATACTACCGCTCGAGTCGCCGTCGATCGAGGTGATTTCGGCCGAGACGGTATCGGACGCGAGACCGATCACGACGGTCTCGATCGACCCGCTTCCCTCGAGCGAACGGTCTGCCGGCGCGGAGGCGAGAGCCGGTGCCGTCGCTGTCGCGACGATCGCACAGACCACCAGCGCGGCGAGGACCACGACCGTTCCGCTCGAGTTCGGCCAGTCCATACGGTCTCATCACCTACTGGCGAGCCAACTGTAATACCTTTTTCCGCCGTTTGGGCCTCGAGAGCGGTCGCGTCCAGTCGATCCAGCAAGCTATTTCAGCGTCCGGCGGTCGGTACTGGGTATGGACTCGGCCTGTGGCCCTCCACCCGAAATGGCCGGCCGGCGCGAGGAACTGACGCCCATGATGGGCCAGTACCACGACCTCTGTGCGCGCTACGACGACGCGATCGTCCTCTTTCAGGTCGGCGACTTCTACGAGACCTTTTGCGGCGCGGCCGAGCGGACCGCCCGTCTCCTCGAGTTGACGCTAACGAGCCGTGAGGACTCGACGGGAGAGTACCCGATGACCGGCATTCCGGTCGACAACGCGGCGTCGTACATCGACGACCTACTCGAGGCGGGCTACCGCGTCGCGGTCGCAGACCAGGTCGAAGAGCCGGGCGAGTCGCCCGGCGTGGTCGAACGCGCCGTCACCCGCGTCATCACCCCCGGGACGCTCACCGAGGACGAACTGCTCGCGAGCGACGACAACAACTTCGTCGCGGCGCTGGCTCGCACCGACGACACGCGCGGACTCGCGCTACTCGATGTCTCGACCGGCGATTTCCTCGCGACGAGTTCGACCTCGAGCGACGCCATCGCCGACGAGATGAGTCGGTTCGACCCCGCCGAAGCCATCGTCGGCCCGGCGGCAGACGGTGCGCTCGCGCCGGAAGATTGCCTTGTAACGCCCTTCGACGAATCCGTCTTCGGGCGCGAGCGCGCCGGCGACCTGTTCGCGGCGTATTTCGGTGATCCGGACTCGATGCTTGCTGATGCCGCTGAGCTCCGAGCCTGCGGGGCTTTGCTCGCCTACGCGGAGTACGCTCGAGGGGGCGTCGAAGAAGACGCCGACTCCGACGGGATGATCGAAACCGGAACCCAGACGACGCGACTCGAGTATTTGACCCACCTCACCCGGTACGACCCGCGGGAGTACCTCCTGCTCGATGCCGTCGCGTTACGTAGTCTCGAACTGTTCGCACCCAGAGCCGTCTACGGCCGGGAGGAGGCGACGCTGTTCGGCGTCCTCGACGAGACCTCGAGTGCGCTGGGCGGGCGGAAGCTCAGAGATTGGCTTCGGCGACCGTTGCTCGAGCCCGCCCGGATCGACGCGCGCCTGGACGCCGTCGAGGCGCTGACAGACGACGTCCGGACCAGAGAGGAACTGACGGACCTGCTCAGGGATGTATACGATCTCGAGCGGCTCATCGGACGGATCTCCCGCGAGCGTGCGAACGCGCGTGATCTGCGCTCATTGCGGGACACGCTCGCGGTCGTTCCCAAACTTCGCGACCGGCTCGAGGGCGTCCGCAGCGAGTGCGACAGACTCGAGACGCTGCACGCGAACCTCGATCCGCTCGCAGACGTTCGAAAACTGATCGAGGACGGCGTCGTCGCCGATCCGCCGATCGAGATCACCGAGGGCGGCGTCATCGCCGAGGGATACGACGACGACCTCGACGAACTCCGGGAGACCGCCCGGGACGGCAAGCGGTGGATCGACGACCTCGAGGAGCACGAACGCGAGCGGACCGGCATCGACTCGCTGTCGGTCGGCTACAACTCCGTCCACGGTTACTACATCGAGGTGACGAATCCGAACCTCGAGTCAGTGCCGGAGAACTACCAGCGCAGACAGACGCTGAAGAACTCCGAACGGTTCGTCACGCCGGAACTCAAGAACCGGGAGGACGAGATCGTCGGGGCCGAAGAGCGCGCCGACGAGCGCGAGTACGAGCTCTTTTGCGAGATTCGACGCGAAATCGCCGACGAAGTCGAACGCGTCCAAGGGCTCGCGGAGGCTGTCGCAACCCTCGACGCGCTCGTCTCTCTTTCGACCGTTGCGGCTCAGTACGACTACTGTCGACCCGAACTTCTCGAGCGCGGGAACGAGCAGATCCTCGAGATCGAGGGCGGCAGACACCCCGTCGTCGAGCGAACCCAGGAGTCGTTCGTCCCGAATGGGGCCCGCTTCACTGACGACCGTCGACTCGGGATCATCACCGGGCCGAACATGTCCGGGAAGTCGACCTACATGCGACAGGTCGCCCAGATCGCGCTGCTCGCACAGGTCGGGAGTTTCGTCCCTGCCCGCTCCGTTCGGCTGACGCCCCTCGAGCGGATCTTCACCCGCGTCGGCGCGAGCGACGACATCGCCGGCGGGCGCTCGACGTTCATGGTCGAGATGGACGAACTCGCGACGATCCTCGCGGAGGCCGACGAGCGCTCGCTCGTCCTGCTCGACGAAGTCGGCCGGGGAACCTCCACGGCAGACGGGCTCGCCATCGCGCAGGCGATCACCGAACACCTCCACGACGAGGTCGGCGCGACGACGCTGTTTGCGACCCACCACCACCCGCTGACCGCATTGGCGGACGACCTCGAGGCCGCCTTCACGCTGCACTTCGAGACGACCCAAGAAGACGGCGAGGTCGTCTTCCACCACGACATCGCCCCCGGCGCGGCCGACGGCTCCTACGGCGTCTCCGTCGCGACCGCCGCCGGCGTCCCCGAACCCGTCGTCGAGCGCTCGCGAAAGCTGGTCGCTGAGGCGGGCGCCGAGTCCGCGACCGAACGTGTGGGAGCGGGCGACGGTGAAACGGCCGCAACTGACGACGCGATGGCTGCGGGCAACGACGCGACCACTGCAACTACCGATGCGTCCAGCGCGACCGACGGCGCGACGACGGCGACCGCGGACGGCGGGGACGTGCCGACCGATGTCGCGGCCGAACTCCGCGCGCTCGATCTGGCACACCTCACGCCGGTCGAGGCGCTGACAGAACTGGATCGGTTGAAGCGGTTGCTCGAGGAGTGAGCCGCTTCGAACTGATTCGCCTCGCAGAACTGGAGAGACGCTTCTGACCACCATCTGATCAACCCTGCCTTGATCACCCTCGCTTGTATCGACATCTGGCAAAGTGCCCTGCGGCGGCGCGCGCTGGATCGCGGTGAGCGAAGCGAACCGCGATCGAAAGCCGTGCGAGGGATGAACGAGTGAGCGGCGCGCGACGCGTTGCATCGCGCGACAGCGAACGAGTGAGTCGGCTGGGGAGGACGTGGCGATTCGTGTTGTCGGCTCGAGTGATGGTACCGGATCGACTGATGTTGTCGGCTCGAGGAATTCTCTTCGGGCGGTGTCAGCGTCGAGCGGAGTCCTCCTCGAGCGATGTCAGCTTCGAGCGCCCCGTCGGATCCAGCGCTCTCGGCCGAAATCGGCTTCTACTCGAGTATCAACGCTCTCCGACTGGCTCGAGCGAGACGAACTCGAGGCCGTGCTCGCCGAGCAGCCCGTGCGCCCGATCCGTCACTGACGGCGCGACCAGAATCCCGCGAATCGATGCGTCGGCGTGTAGATCGCGCTCGAGCGCGTCGACGTACCGCCGCAATTGGCTCACCGCGTCGGGGCCGACGCGGCGTCGCTTGAGTTCCACGACGACTGCGCGACCGACCGAATCCTCGCCGTAGATGTCGATCGCACCCGCGGGCGTGTCGCGCTCGGTCGCCAGCGGCCGAAAGCCGGGCTCGAGCAGGCCGGGATCCTCGAGGATCCGCTGGCGGAGGTCCTCCTCGGTCCCGACGAGGGTGAGGTCGCTCGAGTCGGAGATCGGAAACAACGACACCTGGGCCACGCGCTCGAACCCGACCAGCAGCCGCTCTTCAGGGGTCGAGCGGTGGCTCTCGAGAAACAGCGCGTCGTTCTCGCAAAACACCTCGTGGCTACACCCCGGCGGCTGCCAGTTGACCGGCTGCTGGCCCTCGTCGGTGTGGACCAGCGTCGTGCCGTCCGGTTTGCACATGACGTGTCGATCCCCCGCCTCGAGCTGGCTCGCGGCCCGGCCGTCGTACTCGACGGTACACCGGCCGAAGACGGTCACCAGCGCATCGCGATCGATGCCGTCGGCGACGGTTTCGCGCGCCGCCTCGAGGGCGGGCTGCTCGAGGGTGACGGGACCCGTGTAATCGGAGGCGGTCACTGGACGGACTAGCCGCCGGTCGGATAAAAACGGCCCGACACGGCGCGGAACCTGCGGCGGAATCGACCGCAGCCGAACCGATCACTGGAGACGACCCCGCAACTGACGCCCAACAACCGACGCCCCGCCATCGACGCCCCGCAACCGGCGACTCTCCCACCGCCACGCAGGCGAGCCCCGGGCCCGGTACTCACTCGGGATCGACGGCGAACGGGCTGTCGCGCTCGGTCCAGTCCCAGCCCGGAAGGCGCTCCTGAAAGCCCGCGGCCAGAGCCGCCTCGAGGTCGTCGACGCCCGCGTTGTCCTCGCTCGAGCCGTGAACGTGAACGTCCGCGTAGTGAAAGGTCGCTTCGCCCAACGTCCGGAGGGGTTGGGTGCCAGCGATCGTAGCGGCCAGTTCGCGCCCGAGGATCTCGTCGACGACGAAACCGGGGTAGTCGTCCGCGACGTCGAGGTCGCGGAGGATGGCGACTAACGCCGCGACGTTGACCGCGAGGTCGCCGTCGGCAAACACCGCGTCGACTTCGGCTCGGTACTGCGTCTCTGTGACCGGATCCACGTCGGTCTCGAACTGTTCGCCGAGTTCGGCGCGAACGTCGTTTATCGTCGAGACGACGGTTGCAGAGCGTGTCGCTACCCAGTCGCGCTGTTCGACGACGGCGGCTGGCGTGAGTCGCATACGGGCCGTTCGGGTCGAACCGCCCTGATCTTTGCGAAGGCTTTTATAGCATGCGCGGATTACCCTCGAGTAAGCGGGTTCTTCCTGGAATCTTCCCGCACGGACCAGGATAACCGATCCGGGAGCGTACCGACGTACGAAGACGGACGGCGTCCCCGAGATACCTATCGATGTCGTGAGATGCGACGAAAACGTCCCCGTTTGGGGTCGTCTCTCGATGCCATCGACGGATTCGACACGAACGTCGTACTCTCGGAGACGACACCGCCCTGACTCCCCGCTTTCCGTGGGACGTTCCAGACTCCACGATCGACGGGACGTTCACGAAATCCACATTCGGCGATTATGAGCACTGTAGAGCAGCAACTCGACGATTTGGAAGAACAGATCACGAGCGAGGTGATTTGCGATGCAAACACGGATAGTTAGACTAAATCCTATAAGTAGACCATATTTTCGAACTCAGTAAGACATAAGTGGGTGTTCCTAAATGAATGAGTATGGCTAACACAGAGCCAAATGGAAAATTCTCGCGTGTTCTTACGAAGCGTGACGTGTTCGTATTGGCGTTCGGTGCGATGATCGGCTGGGGATGGATTATCCAGTCAGGGTACTGGATCAACGAAGGGGGCGTTGCCGGATCGGTCCTAGCATTTATACTCGGAACGTTCATGGTTGCCGTTGTGGGACTCATCTACGGTGAACTCGCGTCATCGATGCCGTTCGTAGGTGGTGAACACGTTTACAGCATGCGCGCATTGGGTCCCATCGGATCGTTCATTTGCACTTGGTCGCTAATCCTTGGGTACGTCGGCGTCGTTATCTTTGAGGTTGTTGCTTTCCCGTCAGCGCTAGCGTACGTCGTGCCTGGCTTCAACGCGATTCCACTCTGGTCGATCGCCGGCCAGACCGTCTACGGGACATGGGTTCTCGTCGGCGGTGTCGGTGCGATCGTCATGACGTACTTGAACTACAAGGGAGTCCAGCCAGCAGCACAGTTCCAGACGATCCTTACACTGGTCATCGGGTTCGCGGGCCTTACGCTAGCCATTGGTGCGGTGGCTAACGGTCACTCAACGTCGACACCACCTTTTGCCGACTCCGGGATGGCCGGTGTGCTCACCGTCGCGATCATGACGCCGTTCATGTTCGTCGGATTCGACGTTATCCCCCAAGCCGCCGGGGAAGCCAACGTCTCCGAACGGACGATTGGTCTTCTGATCATCGCCTCCGTGTCGGTCGCTGCATTGTTTTACATCCTCGTCATATGGGCGTCCGGGAGAGCGCTGCCGGGTTCGGTGCTCGTTGAGAGTCCGCTTCCCGCAGCCGCCGCCATGGAGGCACTGTTCAGTAGCGCTACCATCGGGAAGATCATGGCACTAGCAGGCATCGCCGGGATCCTCACCAGCTGGAACTCGTTCCTGCTCGGTGGAAGCCGCGCCATCTACGCGCTGGCCGAATCTGGTATGCTGCCGGAGACCCTTGCGACAGTCGACCCCGAAACCAACACTCCCTCGAGGCACTTGCACTCATCGGCGGCCTGTCAGCACTTTCGCCGCTATTCGGCGAGCAGATGCTCATCTGGGTCGTCAACGCTGGCGGATTGGGTATCGTCTTTGCATGGGTGATGGTCGTCATCTCCTTCCTCGTGTTGCGCGTCCGCGAACCCGAAATGAATCGACCTTTGAAGGTTCCAGGCGGGAAAGCGATTGGTACCCTCGGACTCGGACTGACGCTCGGATTCACCGCAATGTACATGCCAGGTGCCCCCTCCGCGCTTCAGTGGCCCTTCGAATGGGGTATCATCTTCCTGTGGATTGTCCTCGGCATCGGCCTGGTTTCACAGTCGCGGCTCACCAGCGGGACATCACAGATTGAAAGTCATGGGTTTGACGGGGACTAAATGAGTTCACCCCACCGACGGGGAATTCCGTGTCTGCGACGCGATGTTTCCCTTTGAGCTCCCGGAGGAACTACGTCGCTGCTTTCATTCCACGCCGAGGAGAAAATTCTTGGGAGAAGGGCTTTTTTTCTCCTTCAGCCTCGATTCCGAAGTATTTTCTTCTGGCTCGGAGTGAGTTCGATTGATGACATATGGAATCTTACGTAATTGATTTCCTTAAACCCGGCGGGTGAGCCGGGCGTTCGTCTCCGTTTCGTTGTGGTTTCCGTGAGTAGTAAGGCGTTTCCTTTCTTTGGGAGGAGTCGACAGCGGACGCTACGGCTCGATGCCGGGGAGGGGAGCGACGCGAACGTGGTGAGCGACGCCCTCGGGAAGCGACACCGTCTCGTCGTGACCCTCGGCGCGTGCGGTCACCATTCCGAAGGGAGCGACTTCGAGAATCTCGAGTTCGACGCCGGGTTCGACGCCGCGATCCGCGAGATACGAGAGGATGTCAGGGTCACGGTCCGCGACTTCCTCGACGACGACGACATCGCCCCGGTCGAACTCGGAGACAGCGTCTCCCTCGGGCGCCGCCGGCGGCTCGAGGTCAGCACCCGGAATCGGAGAGCCGTGGGGATCCACGTCGGGTTCGTCGAGTGCGGCCGCGACCCGACGCTCGAAAGCCTCGCTGATGTGGTGTTCGAGTCGGTCCGCCTCGGCGTGGACCTCCGACCAGTCGTAATCGAGGTGTTCGGTCAGGTACGACTCGAGGAGCCTGTGGTGGCGAACGACCTCGAGTGCGACCGTCTGACCCTCGGCTGTCAGGGTGACGCCGCGATACTTCTCGCGATCGACGAGCCCGCGCTCCTCGAGTTTCTCGAGCATGCTCGTCACCGTCGGCGACGTGACGTCGAGTTCGGACGCGATCTCGGACGTTTTGATGCGATCGTCCTGATCGCGCTGAAGCTGGTAGATGGCTTTGAGGTAGTCTTCCATCACGTCGCTCAGCATCATGTCTCAGGTTTAGAGGCGTCTAACCCTAAACCTGTCGACAGCCGTTCTCCGCCGATCGACACCACCAAACGACTGGCAGTACACGCTCGAGTATGGACCGGACAGTTCGCATTATCGGTGCGCCGATGGACTACGGGGCGAACCGTCGCGGCGTCGACATGGGCCCGTCGGCGATCAGGTACGCCGGCATCGCCGAGCGACTCGAGAGCGCCGGCCTCGCGGTGACTGACGCCGGGGATCTGCAGATGCCGCGCGCGGAGGAACGGGATCCGGAGGCGGACCAACCCGATCAGGGAGACGCGAAGTTCCTGCGTGAGATCGAAGACGTCTCGAGACGGCTCGCTCGCGAAGTCGACGAGACGATTCGGGAGGACGTCTTTCCGCTCGTCCTCGGCGGCGACCACTCGATTGCAATCGGCTCGATGAACGGCTCGGCTCGTGACGCCGACCTGGGCGTCGTCTGGTTCGACGCCCACGCGGACCTCAACACCCCCGAAACGTCGCCGAGCGGAAACGTTCACGGGATGCCACTCGGTGCGGCGCTCGGGCGCGGCACCTTCGACGAGATGGACTGGGCCCGCGCGCCCCGCGTCCGCGAGGAGTCGGTCGCGTACGTCGGCCTTCGGAGCATCGACGACCGGGAGCGCGAACGCATTCGAGAGAGCGACATCACGTCGTTTACCATGTCCGACATCGACTCTCGGGGGATCACAACCGTCGTCGAGGAGGCTCTCGACGTCGCGACGACCGGAACCGACGGCATCCACGTAAGTCTCGACTTGGACTGGCTCGATCCAAAAACCGCCCCCGGCGTCGGCACGCCCGTCCGTGGCGGGGTCACGTACCGCGAAGCGCACTCGGCGCTCGAGGCCGTCTCGACCCGTCACGCCGAAACGGGCGTCCTCCGGTCGATGGACGTCGTCGAGGTAAATCCAATCCTCGACGAGGCGAACGAGACGGCGACGCTGGCCGCCGAACTGACCGCGAGCGCGTTCGGCAAGCGGATACTCTGATCTCCCGCCGGCGTGTGTCTGGTGCTATTGAGGCTCAAGAGTGCAGTTCGGAAGCACATCCGGGGCAGACGGTCGTTCGAGAGTCTCGTGCGTTAACACCAAACACGGTAGTGTGTGTTTCAACACCTTTGTATCGGTGTACACACCACTACTGAGTATGACTGACAATGTAGTCGTACTCGGTGCTGGCTACGCCGGCGCCGGCGCCGTCAAGAAACTCCAGTCGGAACTCGATGCCGACGCGTCGCTCACGTGGATCGCCGACGTCAACTACCACCTCGTTCTCCACGAAGCCCACCGCGTGATTCGCGATCCGAACGTTCGATCCGACATCACGATTCCGGTCGGCGAGATCGCCGATCGCTCGACGCAGTTCATTCAGGACGAAGTCACCGGCATCGACACCGACGACCGACTCGTCTCGCTCGCGGAGGGCGAGGAGATCGAGTACGACTACCTGATGGTTGGTCTGGGCAGCCAGACCGCCTACTACGGCATTCCGGGCCTCGACGAGCACTCGCTGACTCTCAAGAGCCTCGACGACGCACTCGAGATCCACGAATCGATCAAGACCGCCAGCGAGGAAGCGACTCGCGGCGAACCCGCACAAATCGTCGTCGGCGGCGCGGGACTGTCGGGAATCCAGACGGCGGGCGAAATCGCCGAGTTCCGCGACATCCACCGCGCGCCGATCGACATCCACCTCGTCGAGGCGCTCGAGGAGATCTTCCCCGGCAACGATCCGGAGATCCAGCAGGCCCTGCGCGACCTCCTCGAGGACGCCGGCGTCGAGATCCACACCGACGACCCGATCACCGAAGCCGAAGACGGCGTCATCCATTTCGACGAGGGCGAGCCCCTCGAGTTCGACACCTTCGTCTGGACCGGCGGTATCACCGGCCGAGACGCGCTCGACGACACCAACCTCGATAACGAGCACAACCGCGTCACCACCGAGGCGAACTTCCAGACCTCCGACGAGCGCGTCTTCGCGATCGGCGACTCGGCCATCATCGACCAGGGCGACCAGCCCGCACCACCGACGGCCCAGGCCGCCTGGCAAGCCGCGGAGGTCGTCGGCGAGAACATCCCTCGAGCGATCGAGAACCGACCGCTGAAAACCTGGGAGTACGACGACAAAGGGACCGTCATCTCGGTCGGTGATGAGGCGGTTGCCCACGACGTCAAAATGTTGCCGTTCGATACGTTCGGCGGCTTCCCAGCGAAGAACCTCAAGAAGTTCATCGCCGCCCGCTGGATGGCCGACATCACCTCTTGGAACCGCGCCCGGACGTCGTGGTCGTCGCTGTAGTTTTCTTCTCCCAGTTTACACTCTCCGCACTCGACCAGCGATCTGCACCCTACTCGAGCAGGGCACTTCGATCGCTCTTACTCGGTGGCGCCGCTCGAGTCGCCCCCCATCTGCCGGGCGGGAACGCCCGCGACCGTCTCCCCGGGAGCCACGTCTCGAGTGACGAGCGAGTTCGCCGCCACGCGCGCGTCGGCGCCGATTTCGACGCCGGGCAAGACGATCGCACCGGCACCGATCATCGCCCGCTCGCCCACAACGACCTCGCCGGTTCGATACTCGTCCTGGAGAAACTCGTGACAGAGGATCGTCGCGTCGTAGCCGACGATAGCCCGATCCTCGACGGTGATCAGCTCGGGCCAGAAGACGTCTGGCGTCGCCTCGAGTCCCCACGAGACGCCGTCACCGACGCGCACGCCGATTCGGCGCATCAGCCAGCGCTTGAGCCGCAGGCTCGGAGAGATGCGAACGAGCCAGATCACGAGGTAATTGATCGCGACCTGCAGCGGGTTCCGAGCGCTCGTCCAATGAGAGAGCGAGTTCCCCGACCCGGGGGTGGCGTGGACGCGAACGCGGTCGTGTCGCCGATTCGTTCCGTCGTCTGAATCCGTATCGTCGCTCACTGTCTCGTCCGTTCGTCGGCTTTCATCATGAAACCGACCGATCGACGCGTCGCCGGATCGCGCGGCCCGGATTCCGATCGGTGGAAAAGGGTGACGCGAGATCCGCGACGCGCCGACTCACCCGTGGTCCGCGATGTGGCCGTGTTCGCTCGAGCGTTCACCCGGAATCCCGACGAGCTCGCGGAACGACTCGCCGGAGATCGAACAGCGGTAGGCCGGCTTGTACATCATGTTCTCCCCGCCGGCCGTGACCGCGAACGCGTCCGCGACCGCCTCGCGCAAGTAGTACTGTGCCCGTTCGTTGCCGGGTTTGACGTAGTATTCGCTAAGTCGAATCGGGTGGCGATCGAACAAGCCGCCGGGTCCGCGGCCGTCGATCAGCGCGATCGTCTTATCCGGGAGGTAGGGAACTCCGTCGCGCGCCCGCTTCGCGTGGGCGTTTTCCGAGTGAGTCTCGAGGACGGCTCGCCGCCGGTCGGCGGACGCGTCCGGCTCGAGGACGTCGACCGCATCGACCGTGAAGTAGCCGAGAAGATACCGGTGTGCCCGGTCGCCGTCCGGTCGACGGAGCCCGGCGTAAAATCCGACGACATCGCCGGGCTCGAGGGCGCGAAGACGGGAGACGTAGCCGTTCCGGTGTTCGCCGTAGGCCAGTGCGTCGAAGTTTGGATCGCGGTGGAGCGGCCACTCGGCGAGGTCGGCCCCGGAGATTCGCGTCTCCCCGTCGGCGATCGGCCGCGGCGAGATCGTACTCGCGAGATCGGCCGCGACGCCGTCTCGAGTGCGGAGGGGCCACGACCCGAGCGTTTCGGATTCGCTCGTGTGGCGCGTTTTTTCGGGAATCGGCACGTAATCGAAGCGCCCGTCGTCGGTAAGCGCCCCGAGGGCGCCGAGGTTCGTGGTATCGGCGCCGACCCCGGCGAGGACGACAGTCATTGATCGACGTGCGAACGGGAGTCGAATAAATCCGATGATACCGGGGCCATCGCCGAGAGCGTCGGCCGGTGCAGAATCGACCGTCCCTAGTCGTACTGCTGGACTGCGAGTTCGATCGCCTCGAGGGTGTTGTCGACTCGATTGTCCGCAACCCGGATCAGGCCGTTCGGATTGTAACCGTCGGAGTACTCGAAGATCGTATTCACAGCCGCTTTCGGCACCGATGTCGCCGTGAAGTCTTCGATCGTGTAGATCAGCGTGCGGGGGCTATCGTCCCAGACGGTCGCACTCGCCCACTCCTCGTCGTCCACGAACGTCGTTCCGATGCGTCCGGTTCCGACGTATTCGCCCTCACGATAGAACAACAGGAGATCGCCTTCGTCCATTTTCTCGAAGTACGTCTCCGCGCTCGAGTCCGCTTCGACGCCCCAGAATCGAGCCGACTCCGACTCGGCTAGCTCCTCGGGGCGGTCGGGATAGTCGGTCAGATCGACTTCCGAGAGAACCGTTCGCGCAAATGGTTCAGAATCGGACGACACGAGAAATACGTTCGAGCTCATTACCGTATAAACGACGGGAATTACTGATAAAACGTTGGTTTTACGCTCACGAACCAGATACCGTGTGAACACTGGAGTGACGTACTCGCCGCGGCGCGCTCGAGAACGTACGATTTCGGTCGAGTTACGAGATCGGGCCACCCGTTGGCACTCCCGCGACGAACCGGCAGTCGAACGGGATGGCAACAACAGATATACTCCCCCCGAAACCACTGACCACATGGAGTATCTGCTGTGGGTCGTCCTCGCCGTTTTGGCGTACTCGGCCGTCGCCCCGCTCACGAGTATCGCGACGCAGGAAGTGCCGGCCGCGGTGGGGCTCTTTCTCGCAACGATCGTGTTTCTCGTGATCGCGACGGTCGTGTTGTTCCTGACGGACGCCGCCGACCCGTCCTACGCGGTCTCACCGGACGCCGCGTATATTTACGTCGGCGGACTGTTCCTCACGATCGGCATTCTCGCGTACACGTCGGCGCTCGAGGCCGGTCCCGTCAGCGTCGTTGTGCCGATTTACGGCATGTTCATCGTCGGGAGCTCCGTGCTGGGGATCGTCTTTCTGGACGAGACGCTCTCGGTGACTCGCGGTGCGGGAATCGCCTGTGCGATCGTCGCGATCTACCTGAGCGCGGGTGAACGGTAGTGTCTCGTCGCTATCTCGCCCTGTCGTTCGTCGCGTTCGTCGCGTACAGCCTAGTCGCGCCGGTGATGAAAATAGCGATGGAGTCGATCCCGAGCACGATGGCCGTCTTCCTCTCGAACTTCGTCATGCTCGTGTTCGTCGGCGGCGTGTTAGTCTACAGGGAAATTCCGGTCCGGCCGTACCTGAACCATCCGAAGACGCCCTATATCGCCGGGTGGGGAATCACGCTGGCAGTCGGCCTCCTGGCGTACTACCGCGCGCTCGAGCTCGGCCCCGTCAGCGTCGTCGTCCCCATCTACGGGCTCTTCATCGCCCTGAGTTCCGTCATCGGTATCGTCTTCCTCGAGGAATCGCTCACGGCTCGAAAAGTGGCGGGTATCGGGTTTGCACTGCTCGCTATTGTGCTCATGTCCCTGTGATTTCGGTCTACAGCGGGCTCGAGTTTGGCCTGTGAATCTCGATCGTCAGTCCAACGGGTTGAACGGAATTTCGAGAGACTGCTACGAGTCGGTGGGCTCGAGGCACTCCCTGCATACTGTATCTCGTCTGGGGATTCCCGCGGTTGCGAGAAATCGCAGACCAATCGTCGAAGCGATGAAAAAACTCGTGACTGCAATCACAACCAGTAGAATACCGGCCCAACCGTCCAGTAGAATCGAACCGAAGAACCCTATCGCCACGAAGAATACTGAAAGTGCCAATAGTTGCGTGTTCTCGTCCATCCTTCCACTACTCGTAGTGGATATTCCTATTGGCTGGTGTATATAGGTATGCCGTATCAGTGCAGCGGAGTAGCGAGCAAGTGAACCGCCTCGGTGTCAAGTGGTTCGAGACGCCTTGGCGTCTCGTCACTAAGCGGGATCGGAGATCCCGCGAGGTCCGCGAACCCGAAGGGTTCGCTTGATCCCGAAAGACTACGTCTTTCGGACGACCCCAAGGCACTCGCCTTGCTTTCTCTGTAGATCCCCGTGTGTCCGGGTAGCGAATCCGAGTGCAGAACGCGCTCAATTCACGCGCGCTCGAGTTACTTAACAAAAAGAATATCATTGTCTGACGTACGTTTATGTGTCCGGACCGACCGCTAGTTGGTATGTCGAAAAACCGCGTCGAGAAGCTGGAATCGACGGTTGCGGAACTCGAGTCGACGGTCGAAGGGCTCACCGAGGAACTGGTCGAATCGAAAGAGCGCATCCGTATTCTCGAGGCCGAACTGGACACGGAGACGCCGACGCGAGCGGCCTCGAGACGCTCGGGTTCATCGGAATCATCGACGGAGATGATCGACGCCGAAGCCGACGCCGACGCCGGCTCGGATCAGGCGACCGAAGGCGACCTCGAGGAGGAGACGGCCGATTCGAGCGAGGACGAAGCGGAAGACTCAGGGACCGACGACATTATTGTCGCATAACAGCAGGTTCCCGCGACCGCTCGCGTGCTGTGATTTCGTGGCGCGACCGATCGTCCCAGCGATCGGTTGACAGTCGCGTGTCCGGTCGCCGGGAGCGGTCAACTGACGGAGGTCTCACAAGACGATGTACATCAAGGCGCTCGTTCTGGATGGGTTCAAGAGCTTCGGCCGCAAGACGAAAATTCCGTTTTACGAGGACTTTACCGTTATCACCGGCCCGAACGGCTCCGGGAAATCGAACATCATCGACGCCGTTCTGTTCGCGCTCGGGCTCGCTCGAACCCGCGGGATCCGCGCCGAGAAGCTCACTGACCTGATCTACAACCCCGGCCACGACGACGGCGACAACAGCGGCGGGCCGCGCGAGGCGACCGTCGAGGTCGTTCTGGACAACTCGGATGGCACCCTCGAGCGCTCGCAGGTGGTCAACGCGGCGGGAAGCGACGACGTCGGCGATTGCGAGGAGGTTCGGATCCGCCGGCGCGTCAAGGAAACCGAGGACAACTACTACTCGTATTACTACCTGAACGACCGCTCGGTTAACCTCTCGGACATTCAGGACTTACTCGCACAGGCCGGCGTGACCCCAGAGGGGTACAACGTGGTCATGCAGGGAGACGTGACCGAGATCATCAACATGACCCCCTACAACCGGCGGGGGATCATCGACGAGATCGCCGGCGTCGCCGAGTTCGACGCGAAAAAGGAAGACGCCTTCGAGGAACTCGAGGTCGTTCAGGAGCGGATCGACGAGGCTGAACTCCGGATCGAGGAGAAACGCGAGCGATTGGCCCAGCTCGAGGACGAACGCCAGACAGCGCTGCGCTACCGACGGCTCCGCCGCGAGAAAGAGGAGTACGAGGGCTACCGGAAGGCGAGCGAACTCGAGGAGAAACGCGAGGAACTCGAGACCGTCGAGGAGCGGGTCGAGGGACTCGAAGACGACCTCGAGGATCTCCAGCGCGAACTCGACGAGCGACAGGGAAAAGTCGTCCGCCTAAACGAAGATCTCGAGGATTTGAACGCCGAGATCGAGCGCAAGGGCGAGGACGAGCAGTTGCGCATCAAAAGCGAGATCGAGGAGGTCAAAGGCGACATCTCCCGACTCGAGGACAAGATCGAATCCAGCGAGGAACAGATCGAGTCCGCCGAGTCCGATCGCCGCGAGGCGTTCGTCCAGATCGACCGCAAACAGGAACAGGTCGAGGACTTGACGAGCGAGATGCGCGAGCACAAACTCGAGAAGGCCTCGCTCAAGTCCGAAATTCAGGAACGCGAGGCCGAACGCGAGGAGCTACAGGCCGAGATCGACGCCGTCGACACGGAGTACGACGAGGTCAAAGCCGAACTCCAGGAGCGAAAGGAAACGCTCGAGACTGAAAAAACCGAGAAGAACGACCTCCAGCGCGAGCAGGATCGCCTGCTCGACGAGGCGCGTCGGCGCTCGAACGCCATCAGCGAGAAAGAGGAGACGATCGAGGAGACCGAAGCGAAACTCCCCGAACTCGAGAGCCAGCGCTCGGACCTCGAACGCGAACTCGAGAAGGCCGAAAAGAACCGTCAGAGCATCGACGGCGTCGTCGAGGATCTCAAAGGTGAGAAACGACGCTTGCAGGACGATCTCGATGATCTCGACGACGACATTCAGGCCAAACAGGCCGAGTACGCGGAACTCGAGGCCAACGCGGGCGAGAGCGGCGACTCGTCGTTCGGCCGCGCCGTCACGACGATCCTCAATTCGGGAATCGACGGCTTGCACGGGGCGGTCGCCCAGCTTGGCACCGTTCCGGGCGAGTACGCGACGGCCTGTGAAACCGCGGCAGGCGGTCGGCTCGCGAACGTGGTCGTCGACGACGACGTGATCGGACAGCAGTGTATCGAGTACCTGAAATCGCGCAACGCGGGCCGGGCGACGTTCCTCCCGATCACGAAGATGCGCGAGCGAAACCTTCCGAGTGCGCCCTCGGATCCGGGAATCGTCGGCTTCGCGTACGACCTCGTCGACTTCGACGACCAGTACGCCGGCATCTTTTCGTACGTCCTCGGCGACACGCTCGTCGTCGAAGACATCGAGACGGCCCGCTCGTACATGGGCGACTACCGGATGGTCACCCTCGACGGCGACTTGGTCGAGAAAAGCGGCGCGATGACCGGCGGTTCCCGAAAGGGTTCGCGCTACTCCTTCTCGGGCGGCGGCAAGGGTCAACTCGAGCGCGTCGCGACGGAGATAACCGAACTGCAGGACGAACGCGAGTCGGTTCGCGAGGAACTGCGCGGCGTCGAGGATCGACTCGACGACGCGCGGGACCGCCAGACCGACGCCGCCGACGAGGTGCGCTCGATCGAGTCGAAACTCGAGGGGATCGAGGAGAGTCGAGAGGATCTCGAGGACGATATCGACCGGCTCGAGGACGAACTCGAGGAGCTACGCGAGGAACGCGAGTCCGTCGACGAGCGGATGACCGAGATCTCGGGCAACATCGAGGACAAGCAAGCAGAAATCGAGGCGATCGAAGCCGACATCGACGACCTCGAGGCCGAACTCGCGGATTCGAAGATCCCGGAACTCACCGCCCAAATCGACGAGCTGAACGAGGAGATCGACGAGCGCGAGGACAAGATCGACGACCTCGACGGCACGCTCAACGAACTCGAACTCGAGAAGCAGTACGCCGAAGACGCAATCGAGGACCTCCACGACGACATCGAGGCGGCCCAGAACCGCAAGGCCGACCACGAGGAGCAGATCGAGTCGTTCGAGGACTCGATCGAGGACAAACGCGACGTTCTCGCGGACAAACGCGAGGCGGTCGAGGAACTCGAGGAAGAACTCACTGAGCTCAAAGCGGACCGTCGGGAACTCAAAGACGAACTCGGCGATGCCAAAACGGCTCGCGACCAGCAACAGGATCGGGTCAACACCGTCGAGAGCAAACTCGAGGACAACCGCGAGCGGGCGGACGATCTCGAGTGGGAACTCGAAGCACTCGAGGAGGAGGTCGGCGACTACGATCCCGAGGACGTTCCAGACCACGAGACCGTCCTCGAGATGATCGAGTTGCTCGAGGCAGACATGGAGGCACTCGAGCCTGTGAACATGCTCGCGATCGACGAGTACGACGAGGTTCGCAGCGACCTCGAGGACATCGAGGAGGGCAGAGACACCTTGGTCGAGGAGGCGGACGGCATCCGCGAGCGGATCGAGCAGTACGAATCCCAGAAGAAACAGACGTTCATGGACGCCTACGAGTCGATCGCCGAGCACTTTACGGACATCTTCGAGAAGCTCTCGGAGGGGACCGGCTCCCTGCACCTCGAGAACGAGGAGGACCCGTTCGAGGACGGGCTGACGATGAAGGCCCAACCGGGCGATAAGCCGATCCAGCGTCTGGACGCGATGTCTGGCGGGGAGAAGTCCCTGACCGCGCTGGCCTTTATCTTCGCGATCCAGCGGCACAACCCGGCGCCGTTCTACGCGCTCGACGAGATCGACGCCTTCCTCGACGCGGTCAACGCGGAACGCGTCGGCCAGATGGTCGACGAACTCGCGGGCGACGCCCAGTTCGTCGTCGTCTCCCACCGCTCGGCGATGCTCGATCGCTCCGAGCGGGCGATCGGTGTGACGATGCAACAGGACAACGTGAGCGCGGTGACCGGCATCGACCTGAGCAGCGAGGGGGTGCCGGCGGATGACTGAGGGGGACGAAGGACGTGACGGCGAGTCCGAATCGACCGACGACATCCCGCTGCAGATCGCTGGTCACGAGGACCGCGATCGCTCGAGCGGCCCCGGAGACGACGTGTTCTCCTTCAGCGAGGCGGGGGCGGACGGATCCGATGACGGCGAGAGCGCCGCGGTCGATACATCCGCCGCCGTCGAGGGCGGTGTGGACTCCGACGACGAGGAGGAAGTCGAACCCGTCGAACTGCTCGTCCAGCTCGCCAAGGACGGCGAGATCGACCCGTGGGATATCGACGTCGTTCGGGTGACCGACAAGTTCCTCGAGGTGTTAGACGAGGCGGACCTGCGAACGTCGGGTCGGGCGCTGTTCTACGCGAGCGTCCTCCTGCGGATGAAAAGCGACGAACTGTTCGCGCCCGACGAGCCCGAGGAGGAAGAACTGCCGCCGTGGGAGGCCCCCTTCGCCGACGAGGGACCCGTCGAGGATCACGAGCCCGGCTTCGACCCCATCGAGAGTCTCGAGGCCGAGATGGACCGTCGCCTCGAGCGCAAATCGGCCCGCGGCAAGCCGGAAACCCTCGACGAACTGGTTCGGGAGCTTCGCGACGCAGAGCGTGGGACTTGGTGGAAAGAATCACGAAGCTACGACACCAGCGACTCGCCGAGCGGCTACGGCCGCGGGATGCAGGAGCTGAGCTACCACTCGGGCGACGACTTCCGCGTCGACGACGAACCGACCGCGGGCGACGTGACTCACACCACTCACGAGGAGGACATCGAGGACGTGATCGAAGACGTCGAGAGCGTGCTCGAGACCCAGTACGAAAACGGCCGGGAGGAAGTTCTCTACGCCGAAATCGACGAGACCGGCGGCTCTCGAGTCATGACCTACCTCGCACTGCTATTTCTGGCCCACCGTGGGGCCGTGGTGCTCGAGCAGGACGAACTGTTCGGCGACCTCTGGATCCAGCGGGCGGGCGTCGAGGCAGAGCCGAGCGAAGCGATCGCGGATTGACCGTTCGACGTAGTTTTCGTGACGTATTGGTTATATTCTGACCTCTACAGTAGGGTCGATTCACACAGGTAGAAAATATTTCACTATTGTGCGTTATCGTGAGTATCTTTCCGATAGCTTGCACACGACTGCATTCAGGTCGGAAGATACAGAGATACCGTATTGGGCATCTTACGCGTATTGTAGAGGGAATTTAGGCGATACTGTGATCGAAAAGTAGTGCTGGATAGATAACATCTGCACGAAGAAATCAAAATTATGTGAGTTACATTCACATTCAATTACTATCTTCTGACGTTTAACCATCATCGGGGCTATATGGGATCTAAATCGCTTTAGTCATCAGAGATTGAGGAAGTTATATTTTCGATCCATCTTGACCGTGGCGCACCCCCGGTCTTTTCGATAACGACTCGATCTCTTTCTCAGCAGCCGAAACTCTCGATAATCACTTATAGACGTTTTAGTGCCGCAATACACTCGAGCAGTGCACGACCGTTGTGATACGCCGCCTTGTAGACTGCCCCTTTGCGGCCAACGGGTTCGAGATCCTCATTAACGCCAGAGTGCCACTCGCCATGGTCGCGGTCGATCTGATATTCGTCAGTGAAGTCCCATGTGTCGGTGTAAGAGTAGCTACGTCTGGCATTGCAAATAGACGATTGTATACGCACTGGATAATAATACCGATAGCAGATTATTCTCACTGAATAGTTGGCAACTTATCGGTGGTCGATTCGTCAAGACACAGGACGCCAGATCGGAGGGAAATACATATAGTGTGGTATGACACAACAAAAAGTGACGTACATGAGTAGCTACACAGTCGCAGTTATCGGAACAGGTCCTGATCCAGACAATCCAACCGTAGACGGGTTTGCTATGGGGTATCGGCATGGTGAAGCGTTCGAATCCGACGACCGCTGTACTCTCATAGGCTGTGCGGACATCGTTGAAGAGAACCGTCTCACCTTCGCCGATACGTTCGGACTACCAGCTGAGAACGCTTTTGAGGATTACGAAGAACTGCTTTCAGCTCTTGAGCCGGACGTTGTGAGCGTCGCGGTTCCACCGTCGATACACAGAGATATCGTCGTAGGTTGTGCAAAAAAGTGAATTTGTGAATCGATGTCGGCCGAATGCCGAGCGACTCGTACTCTTCGAGGTTAATCTGACAGTCATCCCACGCGGCACACTGGTTCGATACTTCGGCGAGAAGACCGTGAAGGTGAATGAGCTCCTGTTTCTTCATAACCATGCAATTGTATCCACTGCAGGGTTATATTATTATCTTGAGAAGCGTTAACACGCGAAGCAGATCCCTGTAGTTGCCTGTTTCCACGAGAGACGACGAACACATCGGGTCGAATTCGCCGAAACTCCCGACAACGGTCGATGCGGGGTCAGTAAGAAGATGCTTACTGCGTCCAACGGCACCGGTCGGAGCCGCCGACTCGCGAGAACGGTTCCCGCGACAAACCGTCGTTTCGGGCTGTGGCCCGTCGTTTCGAGAGCCGAACTCACACGACACCGTTCGAAACGTCGGCTTATCCGAGTTGTTTGAGCGTCCGGAGGTCGCGGTCCGTTCGCGCGAATTCGGAGGTCAGCCTCGAGGCGTGACAGTTCGGGCAATGAAAGAGTTCAGTCGATTCGGGGAGTTCGGCCGGCGACCGCTGCCAATCTTTGGTACACTCGGGACACAACAGTTGGATCGACGTCTCGTCCATGGTACGGTATTGCACACCGCAGGTGAAAAAGCTTCCTCGATCGTGTCGACCGACCGACGTTCCACTCGTGGGTCACCGAGACAGTGTACTGACAGACGGAGCGACCGCCGCGCGGAGTCTATCGGTCGCGTTAGGCTGGCGTCGCCGTGTCCGAGGCCTCGAGCAGTTCCTTGTAACGGTTTCGAATCGTCACTTCCGAGATGTTCGCGACCTCGCTGACCTCGTTCTGGGTGACCTTCTCGTTGGTCAGCAGCGCCGCGGCGTAGACCGACGCGGCGGCGAGGCCGACGGGCGATTTGCCGCTGTGGACGCCCTCCTCGCGGGCGGCGTCGAGCAGTTCTCGAGCCATCCGCTCGGTCTCCTCCGAGAGGTCGAGGCCGCTGGCGAAGCGGGGGACGTACTGTTCGGGATCGGCCGGCTGGACCTCGAGTCCGAGCTCCCGGATGATATAGCGGTAGGTTCGGGTGAGTTCCATCTTCTCGACCCGGCTGACTGCCGAGATCTCGTCGAGGCTTCGCGGCGTGCCGGCCTGCCGGGCGGCCGCGTACAGCGAGGCGGTCGCGACCCCCTCGATCGAACGGCCGGGGAGCAGGTCCTCCTCTAAGGCGCGCCGGTAGATGACCGACGCCGTCTCGCGGACGTTTTCGGGGAGGCCGATCGCGCTCGCCATCCGGTCGATCTCGCCCAGCGCCTGCTTGAGGTTGCGCTCCTTGGAGTCACGGGTTCGGAAGCGCTCGTTCCAGGTGCGAAGCCGCTGCATCTTCTGGCGCTGGCGGGAACTCAGCGAGTTGCCGTAGGCGTCTTTGTCCTGCCAACCGATGTTCGTCGATAGCCCCTGGTCGTGCATCATGTTCGTGGTCGGGGCGCCGACGCGGGACTTCTCGTCTTTCTCGGCGGCGTCGAACGCGCGCCACTCGGGGCCGCGGTCGATCTCGTCTTCCTCGACGACGAGGCCACAGTCCTCACAGACCGTCTCGGCGTGCTCGGCGTCGGAGACGACCCGACCACCACACTCCGGACAGCGCTCTGTTTCCTCCGCCTCCGTGCTCGTCTCAGCTTCGGTCTCACTCTCACGTGAGTACGTTCGAATCGTTGAATCTGTCATGGTGTTTCGAGTTGGTTACGTGGGACTCCCGGGTGGGGGAACCAGAAGAAACCCGGTCGTCGCAGCTAACATAGTGTAAGGCCGAAGAGTTTAAAAAGCTTTTGCCTACCTTATAAACTGACACCCAAATTAGTTATATACGTTTCGTCTACATGGTTATCTATCGTGATCGATTCGGCGCTGACAGTCAGCCACGTAGATAAAACGTTGTCGGTCATCGCGACCGGTGCGGTCGGGCGAAAATTGTCGACTAGACGGTAAAAAGGTGGCCCTCGGTGGGCACGTCGAACAGCCCGACTCGAGCGCCGGCGTCGAGCCACGCGTGGCCGTAGGAAAACGACGCGAGCGCGTTCACGAGGTCGCCCTGCTCGCGAAAGTGGGTCCCGTCCTCGAGGTAGGACTCGGCCATCTCGTAGCACTCGTCGGCGGCGTCGGCCATCGGCGACCCCTCGGGGGGTGCGACGGTCGCTTCCGAGAGAGCGGTAGACAGCAGTTCACCGTACCGGTCAGTCTTCTCCTCGAGGTCTGCGGCCATACGTGGCTCTCATTGCTCGAGTGCGTAAGTGCGTTGGCTTCGTCGATGGGGTTGATCGACGGAATCGGTGAGTAGTCGAGCCCAGCGTCGTTTCAGTCGTTACGTCGGGCAATCGCTACTGCACCGAGCAGGGCGGCGAGTGCCACAGCGATTCCGAAGCCAGGAACGCTATCGTCACCGTCCATCTCCGTGTTTTCAGATTCATCGGTCATCGACTCGTTTTCCATCCCACCCATTTCGTCGTCCGTCTCGTTGTCCATCCCGTCCATCTCATCGTGCGTTCCATCCATCTCGTCACTGTCGACCGTAACGTTGGCCATCGCCATGATCGGTCCGTTCGCAGCCACGTAGGGGCCGTCCGTTGTTCCCTCGCTCTCGAGGAAGTCGTACGATTCGTCGTCGTCGGTATCCCGATGGGCCATGGCGAAGACATCATCATCAGTTGACAACGACTCCTCGAGCGTGATTTCGACGTTCTCGTGCGTGCCGACCTCGAGGTATTCGCTCGTGCCACGGACGCTGTCGAGGACTGCGCCATCCGCGAGCGTGCTGTCGTGAACCGTGACGAATCCACCATCGTGGAGCGTCACGGAGTCGACGGTGACCACCTCGCCGTCGCTTCGTTGGTCGGTCGCGTCGACGGTCGCCGGAACGGTTAGCTTGGCCGTGTCGACGACAGCCTCACCGTTCGCGGTGTACGGGCCATCGTCAGCGCCCTCGCTGGCTGGGAAGTCGTACATCTCGTTTCCGTTGGAATCGCGATGTGCCATCGGAACGAGCGTCTGACTCGCTGTCAGCCGCTCGTCGAGCGTGATTTCGACGTTCTCGTGCGTGCCAGCCTCGAGGTACTCGCTCGTCCCGGCAACGCTGCCGAAGACGTCGCCACCGAAGAGGCTCGCATCGTGAGCCGTCACGAACCCACCCTCGGAGAGATCGACTCTGTCAACGGTTACCGTCGTCCCGTCCGAAACCTGCGCCGAGGCGGAGACGGCGGCCGAGACCGCCACGTCACCGCCGTCCATCACGATGTCGCCGTCGGTGGTGTACGGTCCGTCCTCCGCGCCCTCGCTGGTGGGGAAGTCGTACGTAGCGTTGTCGTTCGTATCCTGATGTGCCATTCCGAATAGCGTGTCGTCGTCCGCGAGTTCATCTTCGAGGTGGACCACAACATCGCGATGGAGTCCTGCCTCGAGATACTCGCTCGTCCCGCGGACGCTCTCGAAGACCGCGCCGTCTTCGATCGTACTGTCGTGCATCGTCACGAAACCGCCCTCCGGGACGAAAACTTCGTCGACGACGACGGAGTTACCACCCGAAGATTGGGCCGCGAACGAAACGGTGGCCTCGTGGCTCACCATCACGTCGGTCGGGGCCATCACCGGGTCACCGTTTCCGTTCGCGTACGGTCCGTCGTCAGCGCCCTCACTGGCGGGGAAGTCGTACATTTCGTTGTCGTTGGAGTCTCGATGTGCCATCGGGTACACCGTCTCATCGCCGGTAAGCGACTCGTTGAGGTGAACGCGGACGTTCTCGTGAACGCCGGCCTCGAGGTAATCGCTCGTTCCGCGGATGCTGTCGAAGACCGCGCCGTCCGCGACGGTGCTGTCGTGGACCGTCACGAAGCCGCCCTCCGAGAGTTCGACACGGTCGACGACGACGCTGTTGCCGGTCGTCGACTGTTCGCTCATCTCGAGGTCGGCCGAAACGGTTACTGCAGCGCTCTCCATCACGATGTCACCACCGTCGGTGTACGGTCCGTCCGCTTCGCCGTTGCTCGAGACGAACGAGTACACGCGATCGTCGTCAGTATCTTGATGTGCCATCGCGGACAGCGTCTCGTCATCCGAGAGCCGCGTTTCCAGTTCCACGGTGACATCTTCGTGCGTGCCGGCCTCGAGATACGCGCTCGAACCGACGACGCTACCGAGTGTTTCGCCGTCGTCCAGCGAACTATCGTGGATCGTCACGAAGCCGCCGTCGGGGATCGTTACCTCGTCGACGACGACGGTCGAGCCGCCCGACGTCTGTGTGTCGAACGAAACCGCCGCGTGGTCGTGTTCCTGTGCTGTCGCGGCCGACGCGTTCGCCGCGCCGGCTGCACCCGCCGTTCCGGCCAGCATCGTGCTGACCACAACGATGGTTCCGATCAGTATTGCGCTGTATTGGCGCATAGCCCACACTGCCCCAGTTACTTCAAAAAGAATTGTCCGAACTCCGACCAGACTCCTGTGGGACTTCGACCGAACTGAGACCCAAATTCGACCCGAAACCCTCGTCGGAGATCGACGGGACTCTACCGGTGACGCCGATGCATTCCAGCTTGCCAACTGGGGAGTCACCAGTGGACGCCGGCACAACCCGAGCGAACAATGGTGTACTCCAGCCAGGACGGTCCCGTCCCTTTCGAACCACAACAGTCGCCACCAAACGGAAACAGAGAACACAACGAACGCGGAGAATGCAATCGAACGGAACGGATGGTTATGAGACCTCAGTCGAGAGAGATCCAGAGCAAAAAGGACAGACCAACCGTTTGGGCGCAACTATTTTTCGAGCGTTGAAACATCGTCTGACGCCAACACCCACAGAAATCAAACAATAGTTGCTATTTTCCGGGGAAAACAGTAACTATCTGTTATTTATATGAGATATTCTGGATGGATGCTAGCTTATACAAACGATAGGTGGCGACTTATCCGCGGTATAGTAATGCCCGAACGAGCAGAGGTGCAAGTAGATACCTGAGCCGTCCCGCTGCGGACGCCGTAAACGGGTACGAGACAACTATGATACGAACTACCAGTCTATTCGAAGCGACGTCGTCGAACCGAACGGTCCGGGCCTCTCTCACCAGTGAGGGCGTCTCCGACTGCCGGTCAGTGGCGCTCCCGACCCGCGAGACGCTCCGAGGGACGGTCGGGTCGTCGTCGATCGACGGGGTGTCTCGTTGATGTGTGGGATCATCGCCCGGATCGGCCACGGAGACGCCGCCGAAACGCTGCTCACCGGCCTCGAGAACCTCGAGTACCGCGGGTACGACTCCGCCGGCATCGCCGTCCAGAACGGCTCCGGCGTCAAGGTACACAAGTGCTCGGGCGAGGTATCCGAGCTCAAGTCCCAACTCGAGGCCCACCCGAACGGGAACATGGGCATCGGCCACACCCGCTGGAGCACCCACGGGCCGCCGACCGACGAGAACGCACACCCCCACACTGATACGGTCGGTGACGTCGCCGTCGTTCACAACGGCGTGATCGACAACTACGACGAACTCAAAGCCGACCTCCGATCGAAGGGTCACGAGTTCGAAAGCGACACTGACACGGAAGTCATCCCGCACCTGATCGACGAGTACCGAGCGGAAACCGGCGACACCGAAACGGCCGTCCGAAAGACCGTTTCGACGCTCGAGGGCAGTTACGCGATCGCCGCCATCGTCGACGGGGAGGAGGCGGTCTACGCCGCCCGAAAGGGATCGCCGCTCGTGCTCGGACTCGACGACGACGAGTGGTTCCTCGCCAGCGACGTCCCGGCCTTCCTCGATTACACCGACGAGGTGATCTACCTGGAGGAAGGCGACCTCGTCGTGCTCGAACCGGACTCCTACCAGATCACGGACCTCGACGGGACGCCCGTCGAGCGCTCGAGCGACACCGTCGACTGGGACCCAGAGGACGCGGGGAAAGGCGAGTTCGACCACTACATGCTAAAGGAGATCTACAACCAGCCGACCTCCCTGTCGAACACGATCGAGGGCAGAGCGAGCGACGGCGAGGTCTCCTTCGAGAACCTGACGGAGGGGACGTTCAGCGACGTCGACGCCGTCCAGTTCGTCGCCTGTGGAACGTCTTATCACGCCGCGATGTACGGCGGCCAGTTGCTCCGGTCGGCCGGCATCCGAACTGAAGTACTCCGAGCGAGCGAGTACGAATCGACGACCGGGCCGGTCGACGAGAACACGCTCGTCGTCGCCGTCACCCAGAGTGGGGAAACCGCAGACACCCTCGAGGCCGTCCGCGAAGCGACCAGCCGAGGCGCTCGCTCGCTCGCGGTGACCAACGTCGTCGGCTCGACCGCCGCTCGAACCGCCGACGACGCGGTTTACATTCGCGCCGGCCCGGAGGTCGGCGTCGCAGCGACGAAGACGTACTCCTCGCAGGCGGTCACGCTCGCGTTGCTCACCCAGCAGATCGCGAGCGACGTCCCCGGCGGAGAGCCGGCGGCCGACAAAGCGACCCTCCTCGAGTCGCTACAGGATCTCCCCGAGCACGTCGAGGAAGTGCTCGAATCGAGCCAGGCCGAAGCCGTCGCCCGGGAACGACTCGACAGCCAGTCATACTTCTTCATCGGCCACGGCCTCGGCCACTCGGTCGCACTCGAGGGCGCGCTGAAGTTCAAGGAGATTACCTACGAACACGCCGAAGGCTTCGCGTCGGGCCAGCTCAAACACGGGCCGCTCGCGCTCGTCACCGACGAGACGCCGATCTTCGCCGTCTACTCCGGCAGGGGCGACGAGAAGACGAAGACGAACGCGATCGAAGCCCGCTCGCGCGGCGCGCCGATCATCGCGGTCGGCCCCGACGATCACTCCCTGGCCGACGCGGCAGACACCAACCTCTCGGTCCCCGACACACACCCCGTCTGGGCGGGCCTGCTCGCGAACGTCCAGTTACAACTCGTCTCCTATCACGCCGCGAAGTTACTCGAACGACCGATCGACAAGCCGCGCAACCTCGCCAAGAGCGTCACGGTCGAGTAACCGCTTTTTGCAGATCGACTCGGGTGAGCACAGTCGTCTGCGGATGCTTCGTCGTCGATACAGACACCTACTCGTCGGATCGAAGGCCTCGAGTCTGCGAGCTTACGTGGCGGTGAGATTTCGGCGAGATCACGTCGAAACGCCACCGCCGGTTCTCCGTCGGCCAGGGGGTCGCGATCGAGTTCCTGATAGCGTTCCGTAACAAATTTGTTGGATACAAAACGCGTATCGGTATGGTCCCTATCGACATCGACGGCCTCAACAAGGAGTTCCCCGGTGACGTCCTTGCAGTCGACGACCTCGACCTCCGGATCGAGTCGGGCGAGATTTTCGGGTTCCTCGGGCCGAACGGCGCCGGGAAATCGACGACGATCAACGTCCTCCTCGGGTTCGCCGCCCCGACCGCTGGCAGCGTGACCGTCCTCGGACAGGACGTCCAGGGAAGCGAGTTCGCACAGGCTCGCGCCCGAATCGGCGTCCTTCCGGAAGGGTACAGTCTGTACGACCGGCTGAGTGCCCGCGAGCACGTCGACTGGGTCGCCCGAACGAAACGCGCGGACGACGACCCCGACGCGGTTCTCGAGCGAGTCGGCATCGGCGATGTCGCCGATCGCCGCGTCGGCGGATTCTCGAAGGGGATGTGCCAACGCCTCGCGTTCGGCATGGCCCTAGTCGGCGATCCGGACCTCCTCGTTCTGGACGAACCGTCGTCGGGCCTCGATCCGACGGGGATGCAAGAGATGCGCGCGATCATCCGAGAGGAAGCCGCTACCGGCACGACGGTGTTCTTCTCGAGTCACGTGTTGCCGGAGGTCGAGGCGGTCTGTGATCGCGTCGGAATCATGAACGACGGGCGGCTGGTCGCCGTCGACGAAATCGAGGCGCTGCGCAACGAGATCACGAGTTCGTCGCGGATCACCCTGGTGGTTCGATCGGTGCCGGACGAGTTCGGCCTCGAGGATCTAGACGGCGTCACGAACGTTCGGATCGACGGCTCCGAGATCCGCGTCGACTGTCGGGCGACGACCGTCAAACCGCGGGTCGTCAGGTACATCGACGACCGGGCGACGATAACTGATATCGTTTCCGAGGAGCCGTCCCTGGAGGAGCTTTTCAACAGGTACACGGGCGAGGGCGACGCCCCCGACGAGGAGACCACTCCCGCGGCCGAGGTGACGGCATGAGCGTCGTCGAAGTCGCCCGGAAGGACTTCCTCGACGTCCGCCGGTCGAAGGTGATGTGGCTCGTCGTTTCTATCTTGACCGGCTTCTCCGGCCTGTTCGTGTACTTCCAGACCAGCCAGATCCCGTATTTCGAGACCCCTCGAGCGGGCGTCGTGGGCGTCCTGAACGGTCTCGTCATACTCGGTTCGTTCCTGGTCCCGATCGTCGCGTTCGTCGCGGCCTACCTCGCTATCGCGGGCGAACGCGAGACGGGGAGCCTGAAGTTCGTGCTCGGACTGCCAAACACGCGCCGCGATATCGTCGTCGGCAAATTCCTCAGTCGGTGTCTCGTGATCGGCCTCGGTCTCGCGAGCGCAACGCTCGGAGTAACCGTCTTGCTCGCGCTCTTCTATCCGCTCATCCCGGTCGTCCCGTTTCTCGTCATGCTCGGGCTGTTGACCCTGTATGCCGTCGTCTACGTCGCGCTTGCGATCGGCATCTCCGCTGCCGTCGCGAGCAAAGCCCGCGCGGCGGCCGCCGGGTTCGGGCTGTACTTCGTCCTCAACATCGGCACGTTCCTCGCATCGCCCGGCGGTCTCGTCCGCACGGTACACACCGGCGTCCTCGGGTTCGGCGAATCCCCTCTCCTTTACCAGTTCGTCTCGGTTCTGGTGCCGCCCGAAGCGCTCCTTTACGGTGCTACCACCGTCGCCGAACCGACCGGACCGGTCATCAGTCCTCCCGCGGACGCGCCGTTTTTCGTCCAGCCGGCGTTCATGCCCGTCGTTCTGATCGTGTGGATCGTCATCTCGATCGGGATCGGGTACTACGCGTTCGAGTCCGCGAACGTGAGCTGACTCGGTCTCGAAGTGCCTTCGATTCACGAGCGGCCCGCTTCCCGTGTTCGCGGTTCGGAGACAGCGTCTCCGATCTGAGATGGATGCGTCACCGACCGAGTAGCAGAAATCGAATGCGTCACCGAGTGCGGTCCGGTCAGTTCTCCTCGAGTTCGAACGTGACTTCCTCGTCGCCGCCGTCGATCTCAATGTCGGTCTCGGTCTCCTCGTAGCCGTCCGCGTTCGCCGTCACCGTGTACTCGCCGTTCTCGCGTTCGAACTCGGCCTCACCGTCGTCGTCGACGGTCTGCTGGTCGCCGTCAAAGGAACTGAAGAACCCGCCGTCGGCGTCTCCAACTTCGACTTCGGCGTTCTCGAGCGCCTGGCCGTTCTCGTCCTCGACGACAGTCGTCAGCGTGTAGGGCCCACCGCTCGAGTCGTCGCTCTGGTTGCCGCCGTCGTTCTGATCACCGTCATCACCGGTCGACGACAGCTCGAGGGTGACTTCCTCGTCGCCGCCGTCGATCTCGACATCGGTTTCGGCCTCCTCGTAGCCGTCCGCGTTCGCCGTCACCGTGTACTCGCCGCCGTCATCGACGGCGAAGACCGCCGATCCGTCGTCGCCGGTCGTCGTTTCCCCGCTTCCGCCAGAGGCAGCCTCGACCGTGACCGTGGCGTCGGTCAAATCGTCGCCGTCCTCGGACTCGACGGCCGTGGTGAGCGTGTACGATTCGTCCGACTCGCCACCGTCGTCACCGCTCGAGTCGTCGTCGGACTGATCCTGTCCGTCGGAGTCATCGCCGCTCGAACCGTCGTCTCCGCTCGAGTCGGTATCGCCGCTCGAGTCCCCGTCGGACTGATCCTGTCCGTCGGAGTCGTCGCCCGCGTCGGAGCCGTCAGCGGCGTCGTTTCCGTCCCCATTTCCGTCGTCACCCCCGCCGTCGTCGGCGTCGCTCTCGGAGCCGTCTTCCGGTTGCGGTTCGACCGCGCCGCCGTCGTCACCCCCGTTGCCGCCGTCAGTTCCCTCGTCGGTCGGCTGGGAGTCGCCGAGCCGGTCGGCGGCGGTCTCGACCGCGTCGTCGATCGAGACGCCGCTGGCCGTGAGCGCGACACCCGCGACTAACAGGGCGATGCCGGCGACGACCAGCAGTATCTGTACGCCACTTTGCATCGAGCGAGTCCGCGAGTTCGACTGGCGACCGCTAGAAGACATCCGTTGCCCCCTATCGATTCGCGATCGCCAGAACGTTCGGTGCGCCCACCGTCCCTTGCGGCGAGATCGCACGCGCCGATTCGGCGCTCGTCGGTCCGTCTCTGCAGGCCGTGTCCGGACTCGAGGAACCGGCGGACCGCCCCGCGGGAGACTCGAGCGCGATCGGTGACGACATCGTTTCGTACATTCGTTCGACGGTTTCTTCCCTGGGTGGTTCACTATGCGGCCGATAAGACGATTTCACCTCGCGAACGAACCTCTGTTTCCAATCGGAATCGCCGATGGAAACCAATCTGGGCACCGTCTCCAGTCCTGATCACGGCGTCTCCGACGGCTGTCGGCTCGCGGGCGATTAGGTCTCCCCCAAACCGTCCCGTTTCGACCCGGGCGGCGATCCCAGCTGATCGGTTCGGTCGATTTCGACCCCGAGGAAGTCTCACCGATCGTTTAACACGTCCATATTATCGGTGCTAGATAGATTCCGTGAGATCATGAACGGCTACACGCTAGCGTTCAAACCTGCAATTGGTCTGTATGGACAGCACGACCCCAGTGCCGTCCTCTTCGACGACGGAACGCCCGTCTTCGGGATCGAGGAGGAGCGACTCACCCGCGAGAAACACGCCCCCAACACGTTCCCGACGAACGCGATCAACGCCTGTCTCGACTATCGAGACATAGAGCTCGGCGACATAGACGAGATCCGCCTCCCCTACGACCCCAGCCTCCGCTCGCGTATCCGTTCGCACTACCTCACCGACGCCGTCCGCGCGCCGACCCTCCCGCGCAAGCTCTCCGCGCTCGAGCAAACGCTCGTGACGGAAGTCCAGAGCCAGTTCTTTCCGACGCGACAGGTCGAGTCCCGCCTCGAGTTGATCGGCTCCTCGGTGCCGCCGATCGAGCGGCTCGCGCACCACCGCTGTCACGCCGCCAGCGCGTTTCACCCCTCCGGATTCGACGACGCACTCGTCCTCACGATCGACGCGAAAGGTGAGTACGACTCGACCGTCGTCTGGCGGGGCGATCGAAACGGCCTCGAGCGCGTCAGAACCTACGAACACCCCAACAGCCTCGGGCTGTTCTTTGCGATCGTCACCGAGTACCTCGGCTACCGGATGTTCAACGGCGAAGGGAAGGTCATGGGGCTTGCCCCCTACGGAACGGAAAACCCGGAGATCGAACGACACCTGCGGAACCTGATCGACGTGGGTGCGTCCTACGACGTCACCGAACTCACCAAGCGCTGGGGAACCGGCCACGGCCTCGAGTTGCTCACGGAGGTCTTCGACCGCCCGCCAAAGGAAGACACCGACGAGTTCGACCAGTGGGAGAAAGACTTCGCCCACACGGCCCAGAAACTGCTCGAGGAGATCGTCCTCGACATCGTCGAAGCCCACACCGACACCGTCGGTTCGCACAACGTCGCGCTCGCCGGTGGCGTCGTACTCAACTGCAAGCTCAACAAGCGCGTTCGGGAGGCCGCCTGCGTCGACGACCTCTTCGTCCAGCCGGTCGCCAACGACGCGGGGCTGGCGCTGGGTGCGGGCTGGGTCGGACGGCCGCCCGAGACCGTCGACGACCTGTCGACGGTGTACTTCGGCTCGTCCTACAAGACGGAGACTATAGAGGAGATCCTCGAAACATCGAAACTCACCTACGCCGAGCCCGCGAACGTCGAGCAGTACGTCGCCGACCGCCTCGCCGACGGCGCGCTCGTGGGCTGGTTCCAGGGCCGGTCGGAACTCGGCCCGCGCGCGCTCGGCTCTCGCAGCATCCTGGCGGACCCGCGCACGGCAGACTCGCGCGACCGGGTCAACCGGTTCGTCAAACACCGCGAGGGGTGGCGGCCGTTCGCGCCGTCGATGCTCGAGGACGTCGCTTCGGAGTACCTGGTCGACGGTCGCCCGTCGCCGTTCATGATCGAGGCCTTCGACGTCGACCCCGCGAAAGCGAGCGAGCTCGAGGCGGTCGTCCACCCCGCCGACAACTCCACCCGTCCCCAGACGGTCCGTGAGGACCAACACGAGCGGTATTATCGGCTGATCAAAGCCTTCGGCGAGCGCACCGGCGTGCCCGTCGTCCTGAACACCTCCTTCAACGACAACGGCGAGCCGATCGTCGAGGAACCGATCGAGGCGATCAAGGACTTCTACGGGATGGGACTCGACCTGCTCGTCGTCGGCGACTTCGTCCTCGAGAAAGACGCCACCCGACAGCCGACCACCCGCGAGGTCGGCGAGTTGGTCGGGAGCGCCGACCCGGAACCGGTGACTCGAGAGCGAACGACGGCGATCGGGAACGGGTAGACAGACTTGACGAATTCTGGTTGATCCTCTCAAAATTTGGTAGCCGCGTCTGATTTCAACAGAGCCACCGAGAGTACACGGCGAATCTAGAGGGATCTGCTCGATGGCGTGGAAACGAAGGTGGCTGCTCCAGACGATCGAGGTGGTTTCTCGGATATATCACTCTAAGATTGTTTTACCAGTAGTCAGTAGCACTCTCTCTTTATTTAGAGATGTAGGTAGATATTAGTACGACTCTACGGTCACGCCGTCGAATAGCTGGAAGTCGTCCGTGTTCTGTGTGACAACCGTTGCGCCCGTCTCTTTCGCAACGGCGGCAATCAATACGTCTCCGGCGAGGGAATTTATTTTGTCCTTGTTTATATGTTCGTTCTGGTGAAGTTCAGCTTCTAATTCCCCAGCGACAAAGGCGTGTTCCTTATCAATCAATAACGGTATTGGGTACAGACAACCCGAAAGGAAATTAGTACGCCAGGACGGTCACAAATTCGTGACCGATTGTGTATTGTTTCAGTCCATCCTATGTTAGTTACAACTCAAACCGCTCGTAGTAAATGTACCCAACGAAACATGATTGGTTCGCTATCGATGACACCTCGACGAGGAACCGTACTCGCAGTGGTATCGACGGCCCGTAGGTGAGTCGGTAGCGGCGACCGGCGTGATCGAGTGCCGGTATCGTGGCGACGGCGGTGGATTGATACGCCGCCTGCCCTACCGACTTCGTATGGAGACGATTCGGATCGTCCAGGTCGACGCCTTCACCGACGAACCGCTTTCCGGCAATCCCGCCGGCGTCGTGCCGGACGCAGACGGCCTCTCGGCCGCGCAGATGCAGTCGATCGCCGCCGAGATGGCCGTCAGCGAGACGGCCTTCCTGCGTTCGAGCGACGATCCGGACGCCGACCGCCGCGTGCGCTATTTCACCCCAACGCAGGAGGTCGACCTCTGTGGCCACGCGACGATCGGCTCCTTCGCACACCTCCACGACGACGGGCTTGAGCCCGGAACGACCGCCCTCGAGACGAACGTCGGCGTCCTCGAGATCGAGGTCGAGAACGACGGTACAGTCTGGATGACCCAGGGCGAGCCCCGAGTTCGCGAGGCCGACGTCGGTTACGATCGCGTCGCCGACGCGCTGGGGGTAAGCCAGGCCGCGCTCGAGGGGGCCAGCGACGACATTCCGCTCGCGGTTTCCTCGACCGGCCTGCCGTTCTTGATCGTGCCGATCACCTACCTCTCTGACCTCGGCGACGCCGACCCGGACATGAACGCTGTCGAGAAACTCGCCGATTCGGTCGACGCAACGGGCGTCTACTGCTTTACCTTCGACGCGCTCGGCCGCGACTCGACGCTGCACGGACGGATGTTCGCACCCAGCGCGGGCGTCTCCGAGGATCCCGTTACGGGCACTGCGAGCGGCGCCGCCGCGGCCTATCTCGATCGGTTCGGCGCGTTCGACGACGACCTCCCCGAGGAACTACGCCTCGAGCAGGGCCACTACGTCGACCGGCCGGGGCTAGTCCGAGTCCGCCTCGAGGACGGCGTGCGTGTCGGTGGCCGGGGCGTTACCGCGCTGGACGGAACGATCACCGTTCCCGACATCGAGGAAGACGACATCCTCGAGGCCTAAGTATCGCGGCGACGAGAAACGATCTGTGCGTTTCGAAGGGCGGAAACGACGGCGGGCGGTGGCGTCGTCGCTGATTGAACTGCGATCAGTTTCGGGGCTCGTCCGACTCCGATGGCGCGTTCTGGTCGTCCGCGTTGGTCACATCCCGTCGATCCGTCTCGGCGGGAGACGACGGCGCTTCGCCCTCGCTCTTGGCCGTCGGCTGTGGGTCCTGTGAGTGTGAGTCGTCCGGAGCCTGCTCGCCGGTCCGTTCGGAGTTCGAACCGTCAGGAGACGAAAACTCGAACCCGGATTCGGCCGATTTACCGGATTCGGATGCAGAGCGCTCGGCCGAGTGGGACTGTGGCCGACCGGTCGCTTCCGACCGATCCGTCGCCGATTGCCCGCCGGTCGTCTCCGAAGGGGTTGTCACCGCCGATTGCTGGGCGGTCATCGCTGAATCGGAAGTCGACTCTGACTGCTGGACGGGCGTCGACTCGAGGGCGTCCTCCTCGTCGAAGGCGGCCGCGTGTTCGGACCGTTTCAGTTCCTGGACGCTCCGGCGGGTTTCTGCGACGTCTTCTTCCATCTCAGCCAGTCGCTCGTCGAGCGCCTCGACGACCTCGCTCTTGAGTCGGCCATGGTCGAAGCGCTTTGCGGCGGCTCGGCCGGACGCTCGAGGGAGCGACCAGAACAGCGCGTACGTTTTTCCCATCTGCCAGACGAGAAATCCAAGCCCCGCGAGCGCGAGGGTGACGATCGGGTTCGCGTTCTCGACTGCGAGCTGTACGTTGCGGTCGACGACCAGCGTTTCGATCGATCCCCAGAAGCCGAGGACGAAGCCGAGGAGGGCCAATCCAGTTCCGAGAAGCATCGCGCCCGCCGTGAGCGCCCGATTGAATAGCGTCCACTTCGCAGCGTTGGAGAGTTCCATGGTCTGACCAGTAACTCGAGTTGCATAATCGCTGTGGGATACTGTTCAACGATCGAACCAGTCCCGTCCGGGGCCGACCGACCACTGTCGAAGCGGAGAAACCAGCAGGCCGCGGAGATACTCATTCGGGCCCGAGTAGTCTCTGTGAAGTATGTTCGCAACCTTCTTTATCGGACCTGCTGTCCACGCATATAGAGATGGCTGTACTCTGGCTGGACGAGATCAGCGCCGACGACCTCGAGACGGTCGGCGGCAAAGGTGCTTCTCTCGGTGAACTCACGGGGGCGGGCTTGCCGGTCCCACCGGGATTCGTCGTCACGGCAGGTACCTACCGATCGTTTATCGAAAACGCCGACATCGACGACGAACTCTTCGACGTCGTCGACGTCGACACCGACGACTCGAGCGCGCTCGCGACCGCGGCCGACCGCGCTCAGGAACTCATCCTCGAGACGCCGTTCCCCGAGGCCCTCCGCGAGGAGATCCTCGAGGCCTACCGCGAGGTCGGCGACGGCGAGGCCTTGGTACTTCTCGATGAGTTCTTCGAGTCGATCCCTGAGAGAACCATACTGCACTGGGTCTTCGTCGAATCGGATGTTGATCTCGTGCTTGACCGCATTTTGCATCTCACTTGCACGAGCTTCGTCGTTTTCTAAGTCTTCCAGTTTCGCATCAAACTCGACCTCTTCCATGATCGATACTGGCTCATCGTTCAGAACCTCGATCCCGCGTGACGTGATGTGATCTTGAATGAGGTCGCGGACTTTTGCCCCAGCTCCTTCGAGGTTCATCGTCTCATCGCGGTAGCGTTCTTTGGACTTCCCATAAACCGTACTGAGCCGCCTGAGATCCTCTCGGTACGGGTTCGCCATTGGGTCCGGTAGGACAACGTCCATCAGCTGAGAGAATCGCTTAAACGCATTCTTGAACTCGATCCGACGATCATCTGGTTCGAGCGATTGGACGCACTGCTCTACATTATCGAGATCGTCGAAGAACGAGATCGCCTTGTTATGGGCTGCCTCTAGCTCTGGCTGCTTGTCCTCGACCGGAACCATCGCCCGCTCGACATCCTTCGAACTGAACATTGTGAGTGCTTCCTTCAGTTCGTCGGAGACGCCGTAGTAGTCGACGACGAGCCCATGGGTTTTCTCCTCGAACGGACGGTTGACGCGAGCGATTGCCTGTAGCAGGCTGTGCTCACGGAGAGGCTTATCGAGATACATTACTTGTGCGACTGGCGCGTCGAATCCAGTCAAAAGCATGTCGCAGACGATGAGCAGTTCGACTTCACCGTTCGGGTCGACGAAGGACTCCTTGTATCGGCTCTTCTCGGAGTCGCTGGGTGTCCACTCCTTGATGTGTTCGGGGTCGTTGTGTCCCTCCGAGACAATAACCCTCGATTCCGGCCCATTGAAGTTGTCGAGAGTTTCCTTGTATCGGATTGACGATTCCTTGCTGGTGGTGACGACTAGTCCCTTGAACGGCGACGGAACATCGTTCTCGAAGTGTTCAATGATATCCAACGCAACGCGATCGATTCGGGTCTGCGCTTCCGCGAGGTCCTGTGACCGGGCATACCGCTTCTGAATCTCTGCCTTCTCATCGTCCGTCTTGTCCGCGAAAATTCGGTCGAAGAGCTTGTCGAGCGTTTATACTCTGTGTTGATTGCGGAGATCCGTCTATCTTGATTGGACGTTCTCTAGTTATTCGTCCTACAATTCTCCGTCGGACTCGTCGAGACGAGTCGTTTCGCCCCGAACCGACGATTCGTCTAATATAACCGAACGGCTTAACAGGAACAACGTGCTTGGTGGTTTCATGCCAAGTGCAACACCCTCGCTCACGTCGGTCCAGCGGGCCTTCGACGTCATCCGGTTGCTCTGGGAAACCAACGGCGCGGGCCCGTCGGAAATCGCCTCGCGAATGGAGATCCCGAAAAGCACCGCGCACGTCTACCTGCGGACCCTCGAGTCGACCGGCTACGTCGTCAATCGGGGCGGCGAGTACTCGCTCAGTTACAAGTTCCTCTCGACGGGGTCGCGGATCAAGTACCGAAGCCGGATCTATCAGGTCTCGAAACTCGAACTCAAGCGCCTGACCGAGGCGACCGGCGAGCTCGTGACGCTCGTGATCGAAGAGGCCGGTCGGTCCGTGATCCTCCACGAGGAGTTCGAAGATCAGTCCCTCGAGTTAGGTATCTATCCGGGGATGACGTTCCCGTCGCACGCGCACGCACCCGGGAAGACGATTCTCGCTCACATGTCCGAGGAGCGTCTCGAGGAGGTTCTCGAGACGCGCGGCCTCCCGCAGGTCACCGAACAGACGATCACGGACAGGGAGACGCTGCTCGCGGAACTCGCGGACATTCGAGAGCAGGGGTACGCGGTCGATTGGGACCAGCAGGTCGACGGAATGGGCTTGCTCGCGGTTCCGATCGTCGTCGAGGGAACTCTCAAGGCCTGTCTCGGTATCGCCGTGCCGACCGGCCGGCTCAAGAACGAGTCCTACCAGCGGACGCTCCTGCGCGAGGCGGAGGAGTCGGCCGATACGATCCGAATCAAGTATCGGTACGGCCAGTGACCGATCGAACGGCTACGGTAGGCTGATTTCCGTCGATCGGTATCAACGATCGTTGGATAGATATATTATCTGTTACTATACGACTCACATACGAGTTATGACTAATATGCGGTCGGGCTAGTCAACGTTGCTCTCGTTATTCGTCCCGAGCGACTGAACGTTAGAAAGCACACGTATAGGGGCGTTTCGGGTACTGTATTCACGTTCGTCCCTGATGTCCAATTACGAGCAGTTCGATCCGTCACGACGACTCGAACAGACACTAGTCAAGGCTAAAACTAGCCATATACACCTCCTCCCGTGATCTTGTGCTATTTTGTTTGTCGAGATCGAAATAGCCATAATAAATCAATTATATTTGACCTATTTAGAACTCTCCTATAACAACAATATGGTTGTTTTCGCTATTTCAGATACTGATTCAGTTTCCCGCGCCAGTCACTCGCGTCTCGAGCAGGACGAGCCACACTAGCGAGAATCCAAGAACGCTTTTCAGATTCGAGCGAACGAGGTGAATACTTCTCCGAAACGAATCGATAACGTTCTCGTTTTCGACGACGATTGCAGCATCGTAGAACTGCACGAACACTATCACGACGAGGACGAGCAACAACCAGACGAGTATGGAACCGACGCCCGCGATGACAGCGGCCATCTCGTGGATCACAACGAGTACCAGAGAGCCGATACCGAGGATAAAACTGACGAACCCGAATCCGATCGCGGTGACTCCCACGACCAGTACGAACAGAACTGTCCCAAGTAACAGACGTACGTAGTAGGATCGTCCCCCAGCGACAAACTGGCCTAGTGATGTCTCCTTCCCTTCGATTGCAGCCTGAGCACTGGCGATGAAGCCGCCGAGAGCGAACGGAACGACGATCAGATAGGCGAGTGACGCGCCTGCCGAAAGCAGGGGTGAGTCGATCAGACTATTGACGTACTGTAGCTGTCCTCCCGCTCCGATGAGGAGACCAGCGACAAGAAGGACCGGATTCGCTCGGAGGGCGACGTATCCATCTTTGAACGCGGAGACGATTACCATTGTACCTCTGAGTAGACATTCCCGTGTATTAGGTCGAACGTAGGCTCAAAACCGAATTTAAGTATTTCAACGCCCCGCCTGTGTCGAGATACCACTCATCGCGAGAGGCGCGCTGAAGTAGTCGAATTTTCACCGTTCGTCGGTCGAGGCAACCTGTATCGGAGTTCACTTCGTGAGACACGGGTTTCATCACGTCTTCTCCGAACCCACATCTTGCAGTTTCCTTTCTCACCGAGGCCCTCGAGGCTATTCTCGACGATGCTCGAGGCTCGCCTCCCGCGATTCGGTCTCGACAACCCCTAGCGGGCGCAAGGCACTTTTGCGACGAACCGTCTATACCCGGTAATGAGTCAGCTCCGAATCGCCGTCCTCAACGCCGCACAGGAGGACGCGAACACGACGCGAAACTTCCGACGCGAACTCGAGGCCTCACTTGTCGAGTTCGACGTCTGCAATGGCGAGATCCCCGACACCGTCGCGTTCGACGGCGCGGTCGTCACCGGCTCTCGGACCTCGGTCTACTGGGATGAGGAGTGGATCGGTCCCGTCAAAGAGTGGGTCGGCGACGCGATCGACGCCGGCGTCCCCTTCCTCGGGATCTGTTGGGGCCACCAGCTCCTCGCGGACGTGCTCGGGGGCACCATCGCGGATATGGGCGCCTACGAGATCGGCTATAGCGAGATCGAACACACCGGCTCCTCGCGGCTCTTCGAGGGTATCGACGCCGAGTTCACCGCCTTCACGAGCCACTCCGACGAAGTCGCCGAACTGCCGCCGGGTGCCGACTCGCTGGCCGAGAACGACTACTCGAACCACGGCTTTCGCAAGGACCGGGTCTTCGGCGTCCAGTTCCACCCCGAGTACGACCAGCAAACCGCCCGCGAACTCGTAGAGCGAAAGGACCTCTCCGACGACCGCCGCGAGTCCGTCCTCGAGGAAATCACGGACGAGAACTACCAGCAGGCCTGTCAGGCGAAATTGGTCTTCGAGAACTTCCTCGAGTACGTTCGAGAGGTGCGACTCGAGGACGCTGGCGGGAGGGCGTCTCGAGATGCATCCGCTTAAATAATCATCGTCGAAACCGTCTCTCTCTCGTCTTCTTCCTCGAATTTCACTTTTGATCCTCCGCAGTGTTACAGTCCTTCCACCGCTATTCGTTCCCGGATAGGATATTCGATCGTAGAAAGTTTTACTTCTCTACTATCCCTATCGTTCTCCATGCGACTTCGGTAAAGATGGACCACTGGGGAGATTCTCACATTGCTTGTCGATAATCCCTATACAGCGTTCGGAATTCGGGATTTGAGCCGAGCGACGGATCATCCGCATCGAAGCATTTCGGCGGCTGTTGATGACCTCGAGGCAATTGGCTTCGTCGAGATTGAGCATAGTGGGCGGAAGAAGCTCGTGCAGATTAATCGTGCTCGACTCAGCAAGCCTGACGATCCAAAGTGATGTGAGTTCTCCTCCCAAACGAATCGATACCACTAGGTGATTCAAGAGAGATTCGAGTCAATAGTAAACAGAGTGATTTGGAGATCAGCATGTTCATCGCTGTAACAACTGACAAAGGCGGGTGGTAATCCAACCTGCAACAAGCGAGAGTTCCACAGCGTTTGATCGGGCTGCTCGAGTAACTCTCATTTTGGCTCTGGTGAATCGCTGGACAGCGTCGTCTTCGACCGTCAGAACTAGGAGTGTGAAGCGGGAAATCGCCGATGCTCCTCCGAGATGCTTTCTCTCACCTCTCTTTTGAGCTCCTCTTTGAGATTCTGCCCCTCACCGATTTCGTCAGCAGTTCCCCTATTCGTCTGACGACCCATCAAAATCCGAAGCGGAGCGTGGCCGAGCTCATCGGGGTCAGCCAGATTTTCAAGGTCTTCCCGGTAGAGGTCGAATCCTGAGAGATAAAAGTAGCCAGTTGCGATACGGCCTTCCTCGATCTGGGGAATAATCCGCTTGTAAGCGTCTTCTAGTGTTCTATTGGCGTTATCGACAAGCGGAGGAAGCGAGAGCATCGTAATGCCGAGATGTATTCAGTACGCTAACTTAGTGTTTAGTGAACTTAGACTACAGAGGTGGCACCAGACAATAGCCAATCAAACTGGCCGAAGATCCCGCCAGCGGACGTCAACGGTGTCACCATTGGCGATTTCAACCCGGAAAAGATAGCCTTCTCGTTGATCACCAGTCACAGTTCCTGCATCGTCTGAGAGGATCTCAACGATTGTTCCTCGACGTCCATGGAGACGCTCGTGATCTGGATCTGTCACGTCCGGGATATCGATTCGGACCGTGTCTCCAATATCGAATCGTTTCATAGTAGGTGTCATCAGCTCCGAATCCAGAATAGCCCTATCGAACCAGCCATAACGGTCGCACCGGTTATTAGCCCGACTGCCGTCGGAGACGGCAGAGAATAGCCTGCACCCGTGAGCAAAGGAGTTAGAATGAACCCGCCAGCGTATCCTCCGACAGTAAGATATCCAGCGGCAAGGAGACGGACAAACCACTGTTCCACAATTGTATGCGAGCGGTGATCTGGGTCGTCATCAGGTCGGGGCTCAACGATTTCCGGATCGGGCTTTTCCCGCTTGAGGTATCGCCATTCATCAAGATACATTCGGACAGGAAGGGCAGACTCGATTTGGTTGAGAATAGCATATCGGGCCTTGTTCAGCCGGCGATACGACTGTAAACTTTGATACCAAAAGTAACAGATCAGACTTCCAAATCCAGAGGCGAATAGAACGATTGCAGCACTCGTAGTCGTCAAATTTCCTCGGGCGAGAGCGAAGAGTCCGGCTAGTATCGACGTCAAAATCAAGCCGAAAAATCGGTTCATCTGAACCCGCTGATTCGCAGTCTCGATTGCTACCTCCCCATAGTGGATGTATTGATCCATCAAGCGATCCGTCTCTTCGTCGTTCAGATTCGTTAACGGCCCATTCTCTACGGCATTGGGCTCGGCCGATTCGGCCGGGTCTCCCCCAGTAACCTCTTCGGGGTGTTCCGGCTCTGTTTCAGGCATGTCTTTGTCCTCGGTATTTTCGCCAAGATTTGCATTATTCGGCTCGCTCTCGTCAGAGGTCTCGTCAATTGATTCAGACATATTCCGCTAAGGTGTCGGCGAATGACGGCAAACATCTCACCGGCAGCGACGTCGAGTCCGACGGCACCGAACTCGACAGCCTCGAGTTCGACGAAGAGACCCGTGAACTGATCGGCCTCGACGACATCGCCGAGATCATCGGCGAGATCGACGAAGAAGCCGAGATGGACCTAGAGGAGATGGAAAAACAGGCACAGGCGATCAAGGAAGGGAAAGACGCCGGAACGATCAGCGATCCGGACGACGTTATCGAGGAGATGGATCAGTCCTTCGAGGGCGGGGAGGGACAGACTCAGACGGAGACCGAGTCCGAGACCAAGACGGAGACCGACTCCTAGCCCGCAGTGAACGACGCGGAGCGAAACGCGTTTTACCGTTCGGCCCGTCTCGAACTGTAGATTGTTATGACAGCACCCGAGGGTGTCGACGAGGAGAAGCGATCGACCCTGCGTCGATTCGCTGCCGTCGGCGCCGCCTCGCCATTGGCCGGATTCTCGGACTCCGCGAACGCCGACACCGGCGAAAGCAAAACCCGCGACGCGATCGCCGGCTACCTCTCGACGACCCCCGGGGCGCACTTTTCGAAGATCCGTGACGACCTCCAGCTCGGGACCGGCGAGACCCAACACCACCTCAGACGGCTCGAGGAACGCGACGCCGTCGAACGCTACAGCGACGGCGACTACAAGCGGTTCGTGCTCGCGGGTCGGTTCGACGAGTTCGAGAAGAACGCCCTCGGCTACTTGCGCCGGACGACCCCTCGTGGAATGTTGATCGAACTGCTTCGCGACCCGGACGCGAGCGCGGGCGATCTCGCCGACTCCCTCGAGGTCTCTGCGCCCACCGTGAGCAAGTACGCCGGCAAACTCGAGTCGGCGGGGCTCTTATCGCGCGAGGACGGCTACAGCGTCGAACGGCCCACGACGGTCCTGTTACTGTTGATCCGACACGCCGATTCCTTTGGCGACCGGGCGACGGCGCTCGCGCGCGAGTCTGACGAACTGCTCACCTACGACGGCTAATCGTCCGACCGAGTTTGTACACACTGGCGGGTAGCCCCGCGACGGACCGAAACTGACCAGTGAAATCAGCGTGAGTCGCCGGTCTCGAGTACCTCAAGCAGTTCGGTGAGCGATTCGAGTTCGTACTCTGGTTCGGCGGGGAGGTCGACCAAGCGATTGTGCGGGCGTCGAACGAACGCGGTCTCGAGCGACGCGTTCTGCCCGGCGACGATGTCGACGCCGGAGTCGCCGACGTAGAGGCCGCCGTCGACGCCGAGTCGGTCGAGCGTTTCCTCGAGGTAGGCGGGGTTCGGTTTCCGTCGCCGGTAGCCGGCCATCGACGGGTCGCGCCCGCGGACGGTCTCGAACCCGAACTCGAAGTAGTCGTCGACGAACTCCGCCGTCCTGTGGCGGTTGTTCGTCACCAGAGCGGTCGTCGTCCGGTCGGCGAGCTCGGACAGCGTCTCGGCGTCGTCGTAGACCGCGCGGTCGCCGGACCGAACCCGCTCGTGGGTGAGCTCGGACGCGCGGTCGTCTCGTAGTTTCCAGAATTCGTCGGCGTCGAACCCGTGTGCGGCCGCACGCTCGCTGATGCCGTTGGGATCAAATTCTCGAAACGCCTCGCGCTCGCGGTCCGTCGGCTCGATCCCGAGTTCGGAGAGGGCGTGGTCGGTCGCGTTCGCGTAGACCTGCGGGTCGGTTCGTGGCCCCTCGAGGATGACGCCGTCCATGTCGAAGAGGATCGCCTGCATCGTCTCCACTATCGGGCCGGCGAGTGAAGTGCCATTCGGAGTCGGAAAACCAAAGTTTCGCGCCGTAAGCAGCGGTTTCGAGATGTAATACTCACGTTCGGTGACCGGACGCGACCGGGAGGCGACAGAGCGCTCGAGCGGCGTGACAGCATTCGATCGAAGCGGCTGCGGTGGTGATACCCGCCGATCGGCGCGAAGAACTCGAGTCGCGAACGCGGGGATATCGACCGTTCAAACGTCCACTTTCCAGGTCGTACTCGAGGAGTAGCCCCACTTCTCGATGTCGATGTCGTACTCGCTGTTCTGGAGCGCGGTGATGTTCGAGCCGACCTCCTTGGCAGTCATCCCGAGTTCCTTGCCGATCAGTCGCGACTTAAAGTACGTCTTCGTTGCGGCGTTCTCGCGGAGGTACTGCAGGATTTGGCGCTGTTTGCTCGTGAGGTCGGCGGCCATTGCAGTGCTCATACCCGTGCGGACGACCGCACCGACCTTAGGGGGTTTGGTACGTGCGGTTAATGAGTCGCAGTCGGGCGGTTTTCGGGGTTGGTAATGGATCGATACTCCGGTGGAAAGGCCTCGTTGGTACGGCCGGTTAATACATCCGAGCGGACGACACTCAGAAAACGCGACCGATCGTCGAGGAAAGACGCGGCTAACGGCGATCGATTCACTCGACTTCGTAGCGTGTCGTGACGAACGGACCGAACGCACACGCGACCGCTTCGGAAAGCGCCCGCGCTCGAGACGTCAGACCGCCGGTGAGCGCGCCGGCGGCGCCCTCGGCTTCGGCGACGTTTTCCGTCCCGAGTCGGTCATCCATGATCGGACCGAGTTCCGCCCCGGCGTCGAGACGAGCGCCGACAGAGTCCGGAAGCCGAAGCGACGGGCCGCTGGCGACCTCAAGGTGCTCCCCGTCGGTGACGCAGGCCCACATGACGAGTCGCACGCCGGGTGCGTACTCGAATCGCGTCACGCCGCCCTCGAGACCCACGCCGTAGTCCGCGTCGGTCGCCTCGAGCGCGCCTCGAGCGCGTTTTTTCGCACCGGTGACGGTCTCCTCGACGGACGAGGGTTGTTCGCTCACACCCGAGTCGACGCCGACGGGAACGATCTCCGCGTCGAACTCCGCGAGCGTTCGTTCGACGGCGCGTTGCTTGACTGGGTTCATACTCCCGACGGCGACGTGCATACTCGAGATGGGGTGCGTGATCGTTGTGTACTTTACTCTCTGCGGGGCGAACCGAGCGGATCGTCGACACGGAGATCGATACTAATTTGAATGTTTTGATAATTCATACCACTTCCGACGAATTACCTGTTTTCGAGCGTTGTGAGCTACGGATTCCGAAACTCTTATCTCTCGAGTCTCAGAACGAGAAAGGGGGCTCGTCGATGAGAATCGGAAATTCGCCGGTTATCTGGCGGAACTTCTTCAAATGATTTCGGAGGTGTGGCCGACGGGCGGCGAGTTCTCGTAACTCGTCCGACGGTTTCGGTGTTCCCAGCTCTGTCATTGCGAGGGTTAGGCGACGCTCCGGTTCTCGATTACGATTCCCGTGCCGGATCGGACCGAGTACCCGATCCGGTCACCGACCTGTTCGCCCATCCCCGCAAAGCGCTTGATGAACAGCTGTCGACGGATGTCGTTGCCCACCTCGATCATCTCGAGTTCGATGAAAACGTCAGCGATCGATCGGAACGGGCCGATCGCCTCCTCACCGACGGTCGAGGGGTCGACGGTCAACACGACGACTTTCCCCTGCGAGATGATGTCCCGGAGAAAGGAGATGATCTCGAGTGCGGCCTGGCGTTCCTCGTTCTGTCTGACGAGTGCCTCGAACTTCGGATCGTTCCGCAAGATCGCGTCGAACGTGTCGATGACCACAATGTCGGCCGTCCAGATCGTCTCTTCGTCCATCAGATCCGTCAGCAGGTCCTGTCGATTCTGCTCGTCGTCGCTCGCTGTCAGGACGCTCCCGCTGTCTAAGTCGCCGTGGAGAAACAGCATGTTCTCGAACAGGAGGTGTTCCTCGACGTTGTAGTTCAGCGAGTGCATCTGCTTGACGAAGCCCTGCACCTCGAGTTCCGTCGAGAGAAAGGAGACCGACTTGCCGGTCTCACAGAGGCCGTAGGCAAAGCGCTGGGAAATCGCGCTCTTGCCGGCACCGTAATCGCCCTCCATGAGCACGATGCTCCCGGTCGGAATGCCGCCACCGAGTTCCTTGTTCAGTCGGTCGCGGTCGTCGAGTCCGATCGAGAATATGTTATTCATCTGACTCATTCGTCTTCACCCTCCGTCTCCTCGTCGACGACGACGCCGTCGCGCTCCTCGAGCATCACGTCGCGGTGGGTCTCCCGGGAGCCATGAGCGCTACTCGAGGAGTCAGCCGCGTCGTCCCACATCGCCCGTCCGCCGTCGGTGTCGACGCCCTGAGGCGTCGCGTCCGACGCGTTTCCGGCGTGCGGCTCGCCCTCCGATTCGGACGTCTCAGGGCCGTTTCCCGATTCGTTCGATGGCGTCCAGAACCCGTCGTCCTGTCCGGAATCGTCGCTTCCATCGTCCCATATCGCGCCGTCGTCGGTCGAATCGTCGGCCGATCCGCCCCACAGGTCGTCCGGATCGTCGTCCCCGTCGTCGTCCGACTCGACGAGCCAGCCTATGTCTTCGTCGGTATCGGTGTCTGCTTTGTCGGTGCCGTCGTCCACTTCGCCACTGTCGTCGTCCGACCCGTCGATATCGTCGTCCGCTTCTCCAGCATCGTCACGCTCTGGCTCGTCCCCACCTCCAATCGACTCGTCTACGTCCTCGCTGTCGGTCGACGCCGAGTCCGTCTCGGCCGAAACCCAATCGACGCCCTGCTGGGTCGACTCGGAGTCGTCGGCCGAATCGCCCTGTGGTGTGGGTTCGTGGTCGTCAGCCGAATCGTCCTGTGGTGTGGGTTCGGGGGTTTCCCAGGCGAAATCCTCGGACGCTTGCTCGTCCTCGGACTCGGATTCGTCCTGACGGGCAGCGTCGATCGGTTCCGGGTCGGCCGGTTCTGTACCAACCGCGTCCGAGTCGGTTGGTTCCACGCCTGTCGTATCCGTTTCCGGTGTGTCCGCCGCCCGACCGTCGTCGGCCAGCATCTCGCCGGCGGCATCATCATGTACGAGGTCGCCGTCGAATTCGACGGCCGGATCCGCGCCGACGACCGTTGGTTCAACGGTCGCCGATTCGCCGGAGTCGGCCGCCGTCGTCTCGGCAGTGACCGCGGCCGCGGCGACCGCCCGTTCGTCTGTCTCGGTTGACTCGAGAGAGTCGTCGATCCCCGAGTTCGTCTCGCGCTCGAGACCCTCGGACTGCCTCGCGACCGGGTCGATGTCGTCGGCCGCATCATCGCGCTCGAGTGCGGAGCCATCGTCCGAACGGTCCGCCTCGGGATGAGTCGCGCCATCGGCGGAACTGGTCACCTCACCGAGCGAGTTGGTCTCGTCATCGGCCGAGTTAGTCTCGTCATCGGCCGAGGGTCGGTCCGGTTCGGCGTCGACGATCAGGCCGTTCGAGGACGGATCGAACGACCCGTCCTCGCCGCCGACACCGACGTAACTCACGAACGTCAGTTCCGTTCCGGTACCGTCTGCGTCACCTTCCTCGGTCGCCGGCGACATCTGGTTCGAAGCCGCATCCTCGCTCGAGCCTGCCACGCCGGTTGGGGGCGTCGACTCGGCTTCGGCGACAGGCGAGTCGGCCTCGGCGTCGGCTTCCGCGTCCGCCATTCGTTTCTCGATGGCCTCGGCGTCGAGTTCGGTCTCGAGTCGACTCGTCGGGATGCCTTCCTCGCGGACCCACTCGCCGAACGTGCGTCGTTTCTTCTTCGGCGAGGCGGCCTGACTGATCCACCACAGGCTTCGCCGGTGGTCGATGCCGAGCGAGGAGTTGGGCTGTGGATCCTCGAGGTCGGGGCCGCCTCCGAAGCCGTTGAGCATCGTCTGCAAGTACTCCTCGACGGGGTCGTCGACCCAGCGAATCGACCCGTAGAACCGAACCGTCTCCGCCGCGCCGTCGAGGCCGACCTCCTCGACGAGGTAGTCCAACCACTCCATGACGAGGAACTCCGTGTCGTACTCCGAGGGGAGCGACTCGAGGTACGGTCGCCCGCCGTCGTTCCAGGCGCTCTCAATGCCGCTCGCGGTCGAGTCATCGGATCCGGACGACGGTCCCGTCGTATCGTCCGCTCCGAAAACGTCGGCCGCGCTGGCCGTGTCGGCCTCCGAAGCGTCGCCAGTGTCCAAATCGGAGTCATCGGCTGCGCCCGCGAGGTCGTCGGCCGAATCCTCCGCCTGGCCGTCGTCGTCCCACTCAGCCGAACCCGACTCGTATTCGTCTTTGAGTTCGTCGAACGAAAGGTCACCGCCGCCGACCTCGTCATCCGAATCTGTTTCGTCGCCGAAGTCGTCGGCGTCGTCGAACTCGTCGCCGAATCCGTCGTCCGTATCGTCCGCAATCACGTCCTCATCGAGGAAGTCCTCCGCATCCGCTTCCGACACGTCTTCGTCGACGTCCGCTTCGTCTTCGTCGTCGCCGTCGAACAGGCTGTTCCCGCCGAAATCGCCGGTTCCCTGTGCGCCTCCGCCGTCGTCGAACGAATCGCTCAGCGAATCGCCCTCGACGAACGGGTTTACGCCCTGGGTTACCATCTCGTAGACTTCCAGCAGTTTCCGGATGTTCTCTTCGATATCCTCGAGCGACTCGCTAATCTTCTCGTTCTCGCTTTGTACCGTGTTGACCGTCGAGGAGAGCGAACCGACATCGTTTTCCATCTCTTCGACCCGCGCTTCGATCTCGCTCGAGGCCCCGTCGTCGTCGCCGCCGTCGTCCATCTCGTCGAAGGACATCTCCCCGCCCATCGCGTCGCCGCCGCCCATCATGTCACCACCACCCATCACGTCGTCGCCGCCCATCATACCGTCGCCACCCATCGAATCGCCGCCCCCGAGGAGGTCGTCGCCGCCGTCCATGCTGCCGCCGTCCATCCCTCCACCGGAACTCGAGTCGGGCATCAGTCCACCGCCCGAACCGCCGGAGAGTCCACCGTCCGAACCGCCGGAGAGCCCACCGCTCGAACTGCTCGAGAGGCTGTCGTCGCCCATCAGGCCGTCACCGCCGCCTCCCGAGCTATCGTCGTTGCCGCCACCGAACATATCACCGATTATAGATAACATGACCAATTCATCTCTCAAGCGGGTGTTTGTGCTCCTCGTCGCCCCAGCGGACTGGTTCGTCTGCGACGGAGGTCGCCATCTCCGTTGTGCTCAACGACGAGAGTACCCATATAGTATGTAACTATGAACGTATGTATTAAGGTATTGTGGCCGCCGACATTCAGTCGTATTGAATGCTCTAATTCCGCGTTATAGAGCGTTTAGACCCCATTTTCGCCGCCACTACCACACCGAGTATAATGTTCCGTTCACGTGTATTTCGGAGAATTAAGTCGCAGGTCAACCGTGACAGACCGCGTCGAGACGGACGCTTCGAGATCGTGATTTTTCGGTTCGACAGACTCTCAGCGTGGGCGAAGGTTTGTCCTCGTCTGCCGTGTCGTGGACTTAGAGACGAGCCGAAACGTATCGGGAATACAGGGAGTTTGGGCTCGTCTCGTATTCGTCCCCGCGAATTTATTTCTTTAATTATTAAACCGGCAAAAGGGAAAACGGTTTCAAGATATCGGTCGCAGGCTTTGTCATGCACGTTCGTATCGCCGACGGAGCGAGCGAGGCGGAAGCGACGGCCATTGCGACGGCGCTGGCCGAACACGTCGGCGTCGACATCGAGGTCTACGTGGGCGAGGAAGCCGAGCCGACGGTCGTCCGCGAGGCCGACTCGAGTTCGGATGCGACGCCAGCGTCTTCGAGCGCCGCGAGCGAGGACCAAAGCACTCACGCGGCAAACCCGGCCGCGTCGGGTGCGACGGCGGATCGAGCGTCGGACCCGACTGAACCGACCGACCGCGAAGAACGCCTGTGGGCGGAAATCGAGGATATCCTCGAGGGCGGTCCACGGAAGTACAGAGAACAGCTTTCGTCGGAAGGAAAGTTGTTCGTCCGGGACCGCCTCGAGTACTGGTTTTCGGGCCCGGACGACGAATTCCTGTTCGAAGACGGCAAGTTCGCCGCGTTCGACGAGTGGCACCCCGACGGCGTCGAGACTGACGATTCGGGAGAAAGCGACGACAGGCTGCCGGCCGACGGGCTCATCACCGGAGCGGCAACGTTCGAGGGCCGGGACGTCCACGTCATGGCCAACGACTACACCGTCAAACGAGGCAGCATGGCCGAGAAGGGAGTCGAGAAGTTCCTCCGGATGCAACAGCGGGCGCTAAAAACCGGCAACCCCGTACTGTACCTGATGGATTCCTCGGGCGGTCGAATCGACCAGCAGACAGGCTTCTTCGCCAACCGGGAGGGGATCGGCAAGTACTACTACAACCACTCGATGCTCTCGGGTCGGGTCCCGCAGATCTGCGTGCTCTATGGTCCCTGTATCGCCGGTGCAGCCTACACGCCCGTCTTCGCCGATTTTACCGTGATGGTCGAGGGAATGTCCGCGATGGCCATCGCCTCCCCGCGGATGGTACAGATGGTCACCGGCGAGGAGATCGACTTACAGGAACTCGGCGGCCCGGCCGTCCACGCGCGGGAATCGGGCTCGGCGGATCTCGTCGCTCGAGACGAGGAACACGCCCGCGAACTCGTCGCCAAACTGCTCTCGTATCTACCGAGCAACGCAGACGAGACGCCGCCTCGAGTCGAGGGTCGGTCGCCGGCGTCCTCGCCGGCGGGGATCGACGCGGTGGTTCCCGAGCGGCCGAACGCGAGTTACGACGTGAACGCGGTGATCGAGCGCGTCGTCGACGCGGACTCGGTGCTCGAGATCGGATCGGAGTACGGCGACGAGATCGTCACGGCGTTCGCCCGGATCGACGGCAGACCGGTCGGCATCGTCGCAAACCAGCCGGCGCGACGCGCGGGAGCGATCTTCCCGGACGCGGCCGAGAAGGCTGCTCGGTTCATCTGGACTGCGGACGCGTTCAACGTCCCCCTGCTGTACCTCTGTGATACGCCGGGATTCATGGCCGGGTCGCAGGTCGAGAAAGAGGGAGTCCTCGAGAAAGGAAAGAAGCTGATCTACGCGACCGCCTCGGCGACGGTCCCACAGCAGACGGTCATCGTCAGGAAAGCCTACGGGGCGGGGATCTACGCGATGGGCGGGCCGGCCTACGATCCCGAGAGCGTCATCGGTCTCCCCTCCGGAGAGATCGCGATCATGGGCCCCGAAGCGGCGATCAACGCGGTGTACGCCCGAAAGCTCGCCGCGGTCGAGGACCCCGACGAGCGCGAGGCCCTCGAGCGAGAACTTCGCGAAGCTTACCGCGAGGACATCGACATCCACCGCATGGCGAGCGACGTCGTCATCGACGAGATCGTTCCCCCGAGCACGCTCCGGACGGAACTCGAGAACCGCTTCGAGTTCTACGCGGATGTCGAGAAATCCCTCCCGAGCAAGAAACACGGCACGATTCTGTGAGCGACGGCGGCGATGGTCGCCAATCCGGCGAACCGAGGCGACGAAATTCAACGGAACGAAAGAGCAGTCAACAGGACAGCGAAACGAAACGGCATTCGAGACCGTTTCTGATGGGATTCTCGAAACCGTTTCAGAAATGTGTTCGATGGAGAGTATCGAGCAATTAGTTGTGCTTGACCGACTTTCTCGCGGGACACTCTACTTCGATCGAGTCACGACTGTTGAACACGTTCAGGACGAGCGTCGCGTCTACGATCTCACGGTTCCAGGAACCCGAAATTACGTTGCAGGTAATGTTCCAACTGTCATGCATAATACCACCGCGTCACAGGCTGTAGCCCGCGAAATCTACGGAGAAGACTGGCGAGAGAACTTCCTCGAGCTGAACGCCTCCGACCAGCGCGGGATCGACGTCGTCCGCGATCGGATCAAGAACTTCGCCCGCTCGAGTTTCGGCGGCTACGACTACCGGATCATCTTCCTGGACGAGGCCGACGCACTGACCTCCGACGCCCAGTCCGCACTTCGCCGGACGATGGAGCAGTTCTCGCACAACACCCGCTTTATCCTCTCGTGTAACTACTCGAGTCAGATCATCGACCCGATTCAGTCGCGCTGTGCGGTGTTTCGGTTCACGGAACTCTCCGAATCTGCGATCGAGGAGCAGGTGCGCGAAATCGCCGAAAACGAGGACATCGACGTGACCGACGATGGGGTCGACGCGCTGGTCTACGCCGCCGCGGGGGACATGCGAAAGGCGATCAACGGTCTGCAGGCCGCGGCGGTGATGGGCGACACCGTGGACGAGGAAAGCGTCTTCGCGATCACGGCGACGGCCCGCCCCGAGGAGGTCGAGCAGATGGTCGAGCAGGCCATCGACGGCGACTTCACCGCCGCCCGCTCGACGCTCGAGACGCTGTTGATGGACCGCGGCCTCGCGGGCGGCGATGTCATCGATCAGCTTCACCGCTCGGCCTGGGAGTTCGACCTCTCGGAGGACGCCACCGTCCGACTGCTAGAGCGACTCGGCGAGGTCGACTATCGCATCACGGAGGGTGCGAACGAGCGATTGCAGCTCGAGGCGATGCTGGCGGCGCTGGCGCTCGAGAACGAGGCCTGAATCGGCGGCGCTGGCGCTCGAAAATGACCCGCGAGTCGGCGAGATCGAGCGACGCCGTGTGTTCGAAGCGTTTCGAACCGTTCGGCTAGTTTTTCTTTTCCCCCGACAAATAGGCGTGTATGGCTCGAACGCTCAGACGGTGGCGGAAGCCGGGATTCGGACACTGGCGACCGACTGAACGGATTCACTCGAGTGCGAGGCCGACTCGAGTGCCAGCGGAGACGATAGTCGAGCGATCGGCGAGAGCGCCGTCCACAACGGTGGTGATCGGCGGATGAGTCTGCGCGAGCGCCTCGGGACCGGTTTTCAACTCGCCGGCGGCAGCGTCGCGGTGCTTCGTGCGAACCCGGGGTTGACCGTCTACCCGCTCGTGGGCGGCCTCGCAACCGTCGCGTACGTCGCGACCGTCTTCGGCGGCTTCGTCGCACTGGGCGGCTCGGAGTCGCTCGCCCTCGTGGTCGCGCTGCTGATAGGCGCGTACGCCGGGTCGATGTTCCTCGTTTCCTTCAGCATCGCCGCGCTCGTCTGGGCGAGCAGGGAAACGTTCGCCGGTCGGACGCCGTCGGTGAGCGCCGCGTTCCGGGCCGCCGCCGGCCACATCTGGGCGCTTTTGGTCTGGTCGATTTTGAGCGCGTTCGTGGGCGTCGCGTTGCAGGCGCTCGAGGAATCCAGCGAGATCGTCGGCGTCATCGTCGCGGCGCTGCTCAACACCGGGTGGCTCGCGCTGACGTACTTCGTCATCCCGGTCGTCGTCCTCGAGGACGCCGGGCCGACCACGATGATCCAAGAGAGCGGCCGGATCATCCGCGACACGTGGGGCGAGACGCTCGGATCGGAGTTCGGCGTTGGGTTCGTCACAGCCCTGTTGTTCGTTCCGGGGCTGGTATTCGGCGTCGTACTGTACTTCGTCGTCCCCGGCGAATCCGCGCTTCTGGTCGCCGTTCTCGGCGGCGGGTTGCTCATCGGGGTCGGCATGCTCGCCGGCTACACGCTCGGTGCAATCGCGAAGACGGCGCTGTACGTCTTCGCTCGCACGGGAACGATGCCCGGGGAGTTCGACGAGTCCACGCTCGTCGAGGACGCGGAATCCGCGTAACTGAACGCCGCCGACGATGGATTTCCGCCAGCCGCTACAGCCAATCGAGGAGGGGTTTCAACGGCCATAGCACCCCCCGAATCGCGAGTGCGACGGCCCCGAGTCCGAGCATCGAGGCGTACTCCCTGAACGCCGACTCGAGCGCTCGCCGGTCGTCCGACGTGCCGAAAAACAGCATGGTCGGTTCCGTCGCCGGACCGTAGACGGCCATCTCGCGCCCCTTCTCGGAGTAGACCGTCTCGTGCTGTTCGATCAGGTTCGCGTCGACCAACTTCTCGAGATGGTAGCCGATCGTCTGGACCGACACCTCGAGTTCGGCCGCGAGTTCCGCCGCGGCCATCGGTTCGCGGTTCAGGGCTCGAAACGCAGACTGTGCGGTCTCAGACTGGAGGGCTCCGAGGACCTCCTCCGCGTGCTCGTCGTCGAGACAGACGACTTGCGGCGTCTCGCTTCGTTCGAATGTCGTCTCTGAATCTCGTGAAAAGAGTCGCCCCATAGGTGTTTACTGGCCATATCATCAGTTCATAATAAAACGACACTGGTAACGGAGACGCCGTTCGAAGTTACCGTCAGTCCGGCCCGTAGCCAGCGCCGTCGATCGGCTCGCACTCTCCTAATTCGTCTCGAGAGAGCCACCGCTCGCAGATCTCGACGTTCTATAACATAACTGAGTTGTACTGTCAGATCCACAATTCTCCCGACCTCGAAAGCAATTCCCTAACCAAATTATTTTCCCACCGTTTAGTCATTTTAATATATTTCTCCATAAACACTCCTGTATTTTTGTATAGACGGAACTAGGATTTCGTAACAAATTCTCTCAGTCCGTAGCACGTTTTGTGTTTCCATGCCATTTATTTCCAAACCTTAATTACCTTGGTCCTCTATACCCACATATGGCCCGACAAGAGGTCTCAGAGTACGGTATTGACGCTGAATGGAGAAACCTCTACATTGATGGGGAGTGGCGAGAGTCAGAATACGGCAAGACCATTACCGTCACGGACCCATCAACGTGTGAAACGATTGCAACAGTTCCGGACGCAACCGAGATCGACGTTGACGCAGCGTACGAAGCAGCCGCCAAGGCACAGGAGAAATGGAAGCAAACGTCCCCAGCTTGTCGTCAGGAGATCATTCAAGAGGTACTGGTGCTGCTGGAGGAATACAGCGAAGAGATCATCGACCTGCTGGCTCACGAAGCCGGTGGTGTCCGCGCCATGGGCGAAACTTCCCTTCATCTAGCATCCGACCAGGCCGCGGAGGCCGCAACACTGCCCCGACGGATGAAAGGCGAGCACGTCGCATCAAACATTCCCGACAAGGAAAACATCGTCGAGCGCGAGGCCAAAGGGGTCGTCACTGTTATTTCGCCGTGGAACTTCCCATTGAACCTCTCGATGCGCGCCGTCGCACCGGCTATCGCCGCCGGAAATACCGTCGTGCTCAAGCCTGCGACAAACACTCCTATTGTTGGAGGGCTGCTGTTCGCTCGGCTCTTCGAGGAGGCTGGCCTCCCCGCGGGCGTCCTCAACGTCGTCACGGGGCGCGGTTCCGAGATCGGTGACCGCGTTGCCGGCCACCCTGAGAGCGACGTCGTCGCCTTCACGGGTTCGACGTCTGTCGGACGTCAAGTCTCCGCCACCGCTGGTGAGAACCTCGCTGAAGCGGCGATGGAACTCGGTGGCAACAATGGCCATATCGTCACCGCCGAAGCGGACATCGATCAGGCCGTCGATGCCGCGGTCTTCGGTAGTTTCGTCCATCAGGGTCAGGTCTGTATCTCGATCAATCGTCACCTCGTCCATGAGGACGTCTACGACGAGTACGTCGAGAAACTGACTGAGCGCGCTGAGTCTCTGCCCGTTGGCAGCGCCCACAACCCAGACATACACCTCGTGAGTTCCCGTTCTAAACGTTGATCGTCTCTATGAGGTGAGACACTACGATAAGTTCTTCACAAGCCTCTTCCAACCGAGAGTTCCGTCGTCAGTTTGAGCGTTATCTTCAGTGCCTTCCCGTCTCTCAACTGGTCTCGTTTAGATTCTTTACCCAGTTACTTGAATTATAAAAATCGAGAGTAGAAGTTCGTCTTTGGCGAGGTCTCCTTTGTTCACTAGCCTCACCACCTAATGTCCACAGAGACGCCAGAATTGTCTTCACTGGATGGGACTATTTTATCTACTCCGAAAGATCTATGCTAAGCGATCATACAGGATATCTCCTATATTAGGATATAGTGATTGATGGGTATAGATATACATTAGATCTAATCTTTGATGCCCCAACATAGGCCGACGTTTCCCATCAGTGGAAGAGGGATTATTTGGTGTGCTTACGCAATTTCTAGAAACATTCTACTACTGAGAACGGACCATTATTACACTCATACAATTGTAATAGTCTAGTCGATCTTATTACATCCATACGTTCGTATAGAAGTTTACTGAATGATGTTTTTGTTCACTAATAGGAAATGCCCATATGTTATTTATATATAATATTTCACTCTCACCTCAAGACAGAGATATACTCAGTACTTCACAAAGCCGTTAGTTGAGAAGTCCGCTTACTGAATTGTGTCCAGCAATCAGCAACAAACGGACAGTGAAATCCACGAAGACCAGCTCTTTAACTTTCTCGTCAATGTTCTCACCGACGCGTTCTCGCCCGATCTCGGCGAGAACGCTGAGATTGATCCTGAAGAGATTTTCGAGGTTCTCGTCGGCGCAACCGCCGACGGGACCTCGATCTCCACCCTCTGCGAGAAGGGTGAAGACGCTCCCTATGGCAACAGCGTTCTTCATCATCTCCGGACCAAGATCGACCTCGAAACCGTCGAATCTACCGGGAACACGCTTCTCCAACAAGATGCTCTAGAAACCCTCCCTGAGCAGGTGGACGTCTGCAATGATCTCCACCTGCGTCCCTACTACGGTGACGAAGACGAGACAGACGACCTCTACTATAACGAGGCCAAAGCAGGAAAGACCGTGTTCCATGCCTACGCCACGCTCTACGCACGCGTGAACAACAAGCGATACACCTTGACGGTACGCCGTCTCACCGACGGCGACACCGCCAGCGATGTTCTCGTTGAGGCCCTTGGACTGCTCGAGAACTTCGAGTTCGATGTTAAAACGGTATATCTCGACAACGGCTTCTATGACGGGAAGTGTCTCGCGTTACTCCAAGCGCACAATTTCGCGTACATCGTTCCGGTTATCAAGTGGGGCAGCAAGATCAAGACTGAACTCAGCCAAGGCTGGAGTCGTGAGATCTCGCATGATCTCACGACGTCCTATGGCGAGCACGAGTGGACCGTCAAATTCCTGGTCATGATCGACTGTGCCTACAAGAACGGTCGATACAATGAGCATGGGGTGGCGCGTCGACGGCGTAGCCGTGACGCGCCGTTCATCAACGAGCCACGACAGGCTCAATCCTACTACAGCAAGCGGTTCGGGATCGAAGCCAGCTACCGACTCTCCGAGTCAACGCTAATCTCGACGACGACGCAAGATCCGACGAGACGGCTGTTGTTCGTCGTGTTGAGTCTGATACTCCAACGTCTGGCGGTACTTGCACTGGAAGTACTTGGCGACGCCCCGCAGTGGCGGGCGTCACCTCCGATGGTGGCCCTTCGAGGAGTTCGTCGATATGGTAACTCGGGCAGCGTGGACGGCCCTCGCGGCGCGTCGGGCCGTCCCTGCAAATCGGCCACCGGATGACAGATTCCACCGATAACTGGTGACCGCGTGCGTCCTCCCGACTAGTGGCGACATCATCGCGTCGGCGGCTGATTGCCGCCGACCGCGACGCTTCCTCGTCTCCTGACGTCGGTATGGATCGTTGGAGCATACGTCCAGCCCAGATTCGTCAGTAATTCACACCGTGGATTTTTACCTCCTACAGATTTACTTCTACAAGAAGATGAGCGATACTCGCCCAGACTGGTGGATTGAAAATGAGGAGTTAAAAGATAAGCTTGATTTAGCATCTTATGAGCCGCCACGATTTGAAGACAATGTTTATACACATACTGTTGTTGAACCTCTTGAAGATGAATTTAACATTGATCTTAAATTCGTTGGGGTCAACCCTCGATATCCAGAAGATTGGCATGTACGAGTAGACGGAAAACCTCTATTTACTATTGGACGGCGTACGATATTGTGCTCCTCCTCGAGAATTTCTCGAAGCAGATCCCGCATAAATCCGGAATCGTCCGTGATTAGTACGTCCATAAGTAGTTCGACACACTCAGTTGACTTAATAAAATTGGCCGTTGGTCCGCGACCGCTCCGTGAACAGTCGAGAGGGGGGCTGGGGCGGACGGCTCTCGCCAAGGGGACGCCGTTTTAGTACGCGTGTGGTCTCGCGCGACTGCCGCGGATGCGTTCGAGCGAGCAGCGTCGTCGACCCAGATGTTCGAAGGAGTCAGTCCGGCCGCGTGATGTGGAACGGCAGGCCCTCGACGCCGTCGCGCTGGAACTGGTCGATGGTGGAGTTGACCTCGTGGTACTCGAGAATGTTCTCCTGGATCATCCGCTCGATGATGTCCGAGCGGAACTGGAGATCGTCGTAGATGTCCCGCGTGTCCGCGTATCCCAGCAGCGTCGCGATCTGTTCTTCGAGCACGTAGGAGTTGTTCATCCCCTGGAATACGATTTCGTCCTCGACGGGGTCCCAGTAGAACACCTGCCGGGTGACGACGCCGTCCATCTGATCGGAGTAACCCTCGATCTCTTGGACGCTCGTGACTCGTCGAAGGACGTCGTCGCCCTGTTTCACTCGGTTCTGGAACAGCGCCACGTCGGCGTTGTCCATGAACGTCTCGGGGACGTTAATCGGGTCTCCGGTAAAGCGCTGGATCATCGAGACGATGTCGCTCGCGTGGAAGGTAAGCATGACCGGGTGGCCGGTCTGGGCTGCCTGGAACGCCATTCGCCCCTCCTCACCACGAACCTCACCCACGACGATGTATTCGGGACGAGACCGCAGCGCCGCCTCGACCAGGTTGAACATGTCGACGTCGGCGCTGTCCTCGCTGCGACTCTCTCGAGTCAGCAGCTGCTGCCAGGTGTCGTGGGGCGGCAACACCTCGGCCGTATCCTCTGCGGTGTAAATCTTCGAATCCCGCGGGATGAACGACATGATAGAGTTCAGCGTCGTCGTCTTCCCCGACGCCGTCTCGCCGACGACGAACACCGTCCGCTCGTTCTCGAGACACAGCCACAGGTACGCCGCGAGTTCGGGCGACAGGGTCCCCCAGTTCGTAATCTGCGTGACCGACAGGGGCACTTCGTCGCCCTGACGGATGGTGAGACTCGGCCCCTTCACGCTCACGTCGTCGCTGTAAATCACGTTCAGACGCGAGCCGTCGGGCAGCGTCGAGTCGATGATCGGTTCCGCGTCGGTCATCGGGTTCCCGATCCGTTCGCCCATGTTGCTCAGCCAGCTATCGAACTCCTCCTGAGTGCCGAAGTCGACGGTCGTCTCGACCATGCCGTAGGTGCCGTGATCGACGTAACACTCGTTGGGGCCGATCACGTGAATGTCCTCGTTGGCCGGGTCGCGCATGACCGGCTCGAGCGGACCGAGACCGACGATGTCGCGGTTCAGCCGGTACCGGATGTTCTCGTAGGTCTCCTGGGGAATCTCCTGTATCCCCGGGTGGAACCGAACTTTCAACCGATCGATGATATTGTTCAGTTCACTGCCTTTGATGTGGGTCGACTCCTGGAGCAACTCCTCGATCTGATCGTCGTACTCGGCGTCGTTTTCCGGCGCGGACTTGCTCGTACTCCGGCGCAACAACGAGTCTTTGACCGTCTGAAAGACCTTCTGCTCTTCTTCCGAAAGCGTCGGCTCGACGGCAAAGTACTGCATCTTCGCGCCGACGTCGCCGTAAATGTGGCTGAAAATCGGGCCGCCGACCGGGTACAGCACGTTCGGGTGATTGGTCTCGTACTCGGCGGAGGGCTCGTCGATGAGAATCGGAAATTCGCCGGTTATCTGGCGGAACTTCTTCAAATGATTTCGGAGGTGTGGCCGACGGGCGGCGAGTTCTCGTAACTCGTCCGACGGTTTCGGTGTTCCCAGCTCTGTCATTGCGAGGGTTAGGCGACGCTCCGGCTGCCCAACCTGCTGATAGAGCTGCTGACGAAGATCATTCTTATCTTCAAACTCCATCGGATCGTCCTCTGGGACACTGAAGTTCTGCCAGTTCAGCCGATTTTCATCATCGAGGAACTCCTCAATACGTTCACGCTGTTCGGAGTACTTCCACGAGTGACTCACAAACACCCGATACGGCCGATCTTCCAGAGGAAGACGCGGCTGCGTCGACGTGCCGGTCTCATCTGTTGTTGAACCTGATGAAACTAGGCCACCAAGTTCTTGAGCGCCCTTGTATGTGAAATAGCCTGCCACAGCAGCAGCGATAATGAGTTCAGGGGCGTCGTGCCAAAGGTAACGAAGTGGATCATCGTGTGGATCATGATCAACTTGTCCACCTTTCCAGTCGGCATATCCGGCGAGGAGGTCTTTTCCGAGATTGACGACATCGGTGTTTTGTTGGTTTGTGGTTGGAACGGATGTCGTATCGGTGCCTCCAGTAGTATCCTCGAACAGGCCAGCAAACGGATCGTCTTCCCCGTTTGATTTGATAAGGGTATTCACGTCAAGGCTTCCGGTGAGGCTTTGCACCTCGACGGTCGGCACGTTGGTGACAGGGTCGTTTTCGTTGGGTGTCACAGGCGATACATCGCAATTTGGATATTTAAACCTAAGGGGATATTTGCTATTCAGGAAGGTTCGTGTTTCCGTGAACCTCCGAAAAGCCTCCACGACAGATTCCTTCCGAATCACCACAAAGAGACCCGGTATTCAACCGATGGCCAATTGGTGAGATTTGCTTTCCGGAAACAACCCGGTCACGTATTTATGGCCTGACGCAGAACCAGTCACTCACTAACACAATGATCTGCGATGCTCGCGTTCTCCGGGCTGGGTTCGTCCCTCGGGAAGTTCAGCATCGCGACGCCGAGGTCAACCATCTCTCCAGCGTTCTCGAGCCCATCACGAACGGAGAACCCGCCGACACGGCCATCGTCACCGGACCCAGCGGCGCCGGCAAGACGTGCATCTCGCAGTTCGTCACCGAACGCCTACGTGAGGAGGTGCTCGACGTCGAGACGACCTACGTCAACTGCTGGCGCAACTACACCCGGTTCCGCAAGCTCTACCAGATCCTCGGCGATCTCGGCGCCACCATCGACATCCACCGCCAGTCAACGCCGCACGACGAACTCGTCGACCGCCTCCAGCAGCATGACGGCCCGCGGACCGTCGTCATTCTCGACGAGGTCGACCAGCTGAAGGACCCCAGCGTCATTTATGACCTCCACAGCCTCCCGCAGTTCGCGATCATCTGCATCGCGAACAAGGAAGAGGAGCTGTTCAGCCGCGTCGACGACCGCCTCGTGAGCCAGCTGCGCTCCAGCGAACACGTCCGGATGGACAAGTACCACGACGAGCAACTGTACGATATCCTGAGTGCGCGGGAAAAGTGGGGACTCGATGAGGACATCATCACCGACGACCAACTCTACCGCATCGCCGACGCGGCCGCCGGCGACGCACGCCTCACAATCGGTATCCTCCGAACAGCCGCCGGCAAGGCCGATCGCGAGAACCACGAGCGCATCACCGACGATATTCTCTTGGACGCCGCCGAGGATGTTCGGGCCCAGATCAAGCAGAAGAGCCTCGACTCGCTCACGCCGCACCAGCGCGTCGTCTACGATATCGTTCGCGAGCACGGCCCGATCGGGCCGAGCGAAATTCACGAGCGCTATACCGAGGACGTCGATGATCCACGGACGAAACGGACTATCCGCACGTACCTCTCGAAGATGGAGCAGTACGACCTCCTCGAGGCGGAAGGGACGAGTCAGGACCGAGAGTACTCGCTCGTCGATTCAGCAGCGACGTCGCCGATGCAGTGACCGTGACGCCGTTGAGGGATCATAGAACAGTTCATAGATTCTCTGTAATTTCCTCAGAAAACGGTCATTACAGGACACTCACTGGTCAATTGTAATCGCCACGCCTACTTGCGGACCCGGTCTAAATTGACATGGATAAGATACGTCGGCGTACACCCAGTCTTTCACGTTCTCCAGTTCCTCCTCGGACAGGTTTTGTCGCTCTTCGTCTGAAAGGGTGTCTTCCGCCGGTGCCAGATCGAAGGATAGGGGCGCATCCTCCGGGTTCGATTCGATCACTTGCGTCGGCCCTGCAAAGAGCACGAGGACGGAGAACTCATCCCCGCCCATGGAAAGAACCGGTGTTCCTGCGAAACTACCGCGCTGATTTTCAAAGGCGCGTTCCTCGGCCGTCAAGGTATACTGAAAGGCATCGGAATCTCTGAATACATCCCCTCTAGACCCGAGTGTCGTCAGTATCGCCGCAACATCACGTGAATCGACCGAATCCAGCAGAGTTCGCTGATGATCAGATCAAAGAGGAAATTTTGGGAGCAACAGCCATCGATAGTATCAAATTAGTATTTGTTTCGAGAGAATACTCGCCATCAGCACTCAGGAATAATCCCAGTGACGGCAGCGTTCCGAGGGATGCATCTGGAGATGATGCCTGACTATTTCAAGCAATAAGTGGACAACGCGTTCCCCCAGTGAATTTCGGTGAGTGGAGTCGGACCAGTGAGCATACTCACCGCGAGCGAACGGGCCAAAGAACCCTCGAAGCCGCGCCGCTGGCGCAGCTGAGGGGATGACGCTGTGCTTTTCATCGAAGTTTTGCCGAGGGCCAACTTTCCTGGCCCGCAGCGCAAAAGTTCGGTTCGCACGTGTACTTACCGATCCCTCTCAAAATTTGGTAGCCGCTGATGATTTCAACAGAGCCAATACGGTTAGTTTCCATCTGCAGTTGATGTGCCAAGGTACGAGAGAAGAGCGCTAGTGACGCGCTCCACAAAGTCGTCTGTGATCACGCCCTGCACGCCGGCGATGTGGAGTCGTCCTTCAACGTCGCCACCGACCACGGGAGGACATGGCTCTGTGCCCCAGGCTCGCCTCGTATCCACGCCTCGCTCGGTACCGCGAAGCTACCGGGGTGGTGCGACTGGGTAGTGAACGCGACGACGATCGATTCCTCATCGGGGTAGGGGAGGCGGTCAGCTGACACGACCAACCACGGCCTTGGGTTCCCGCCGTCCGATTTGAACGGGTCGGGCGCCCACACGACTTCCCCTCGTGACGCCATCTATGCATCCTCACTGTCGTCGCGCTCGGTGATGGGTTCGACGGCGGTTTCCATCCACATCTCGACTTCCTTGTCGGAGAACCCACCGTCTCTCGCGTCCACCGCAGCGGCGCTGAGGTGGGCAGCCGAGGCCACTGCGTGCTCGGCGTCAGCGATTTTCCAGTACTGACCACGGTGGTCGACCAGCCCGTGCTGTTCGAGGCGATTGAGCGTCGGACCGACGCTCCCCTGCGGCACGTCGACGGCGTCGACGATCTCTCGCTGACGGAACGCCTTGTCGGCGTTCTGGAGCAAGAGTTGGTAGACCTTCCCTTGTGTCGTGTCGGGGGCAAGATCAAGCATCGTCCCGTCCTCGTCAATCGTCTGGAATTGGTCTTTGGAGATCGGCCTTGTATGTATCTATTTGTATTCGATCCTATTAGGTCTTATCTATGACGGAGCGACGGGAATGAGTGAACTGTGACATCCTCGCCCGGCGTGAACGCCGGGGCTTCCACCACGGGTGGAATACCAGCAAAGTGCTGGATTGAGGTTTCAAGACGTATGCGCGTCACTGGTCTCCGGCTCCGCCCCCGCTCCCACCGCTGGTGAGTTAGACGGAACCTTGTCATCGGAAGCCTGCTTCTCAGACAGGAGTTCCTCACTCGGTGACGTGTCTTCGTGGGCCTGCCACTGGCCCCCACTCTGAGGCGAGTCATCGCCTGCCGGTTTCCAAGGCAGGCTCTCTCCCCACGGATTTAGCCGATTGGCTATGTTCGCTGCTGCGTTCAAATCCGCCTGATACCTCGACATCCAGCACGCCTCATTCGTACACTTGAACGTGCCCTGATGCGGTCTGTACCCAATGTACTGACAGGCGTGGCACGTTTTCGACGTGTGGTGCGGATACACGTATTCCACAGGAATACCGCGCTCCGCTGCCTTATCCTCGATGCGTGACTGCAACCGGGAGAACAGCCACTTGCCGAGGCGTCGGTTCCAGTACTTCCCGATGTCCTCGTCGGTGATACCGTCGAGGTATTCGAGAACAATAACCGGATTCTCGAACTGAGTTGTGTATTCGACTGCTCGTGTTGAGGTTTTCTCGATCTCGTCTTCGATGGCGTCTTGCCACCGCCCCCACACGAGGTCGTCCAAGAGGTTCGACGCATATCGTGGTTTCAAGCGGTCTTCAGCAGAGGCTTGTTTTTGTCGGAGGTGTCGGACGCGACCACCATCCACGACCAACGGGTCAACGGGTGTGTTGTCTCGGAGGGCACAGCCCACCAAGAGTTTGGATTCACCCACATCGAACCCGACGGATGTCCCATCGTCGCTCTCATACGAACACGAGTGGTCTGGTTCGACTTCGTAGTTCGCGGTGACGTGCAACACCCAGTGACTGCCGTCGCGTTGCAGGCGGATTTCACCCGCCCACACACTGTCGTCGTCTTCGTCAATCAGAGAGTGCCACCAGTCTTCTTGCTCAGGATTCAACTGGAGCGGAATCCAGAAGTTCGTCCCTCGACCGGGAAGCGGGACTTCCCAGCAGATTTCGTGGCGACGGTCGTCATCGTGGTCGAAGACGGTGATTTGCGATTTGGTAGCAGTGAGCGAGTTGCCGTCGCTCGATGCGTTTGCCCCCGAGCGCGAGATAGAGCACTTCGTCGATCGACTGGGTGTGTGAGGGGTGGGCCTGTTCGTAACGGGCCATGTGGGCGAACTCGTGGAGGGCGAGTTCGCTGGCCATCGCGCTCGAGGCGGCCTGTCTCGAGATGTTCAGCACGTGGTAGTCGTCGTAGTGGGCAGCAAAGGTGCGTTCGTCGGGGTCGTTTCTGAGACGAATGGTGACGGGCAGCGAGAGATCGTGTTCGGTTTCGAAGCGGTCTCGGGCGCTGAGAAAGGGCGCAGCGGGGCCCGATCCGTGCACGCGGATATCCATGGGTATCAATAGCAAGGGCTGGGGGAGTATGTCTGTTTCGCCCGTTCGGTACCGGTACGTACCGCTCGAGTTTCGGCTATCGTTTCGATTCGACCCGATTCGATTTGACTCGACTCGTATCACTGCTAACGTTCGTGTCTGTCATTCACTCACTCAAATGATGGATTCGCGTTGTCAAGCGGGCTACTGTCTCGATTTCCGACGCCAGCGAAACACTACCCTTTTGACCCCACTGGCGGTAAAGGTGGGTATATGGGCCGACGCAAGAAGATCGTACAGGAGTGTGAACGGTTGATGGACGAACCGGAGAACATCCGGAACATCGCCATCGCCGCTCACGTCGATCACGGAAAAACGACGCTTTCGGACAACCTGCTGGCCGGTGCCGGCATGATATCCGACGATACAGCCGGTGAACAGCTCGCGATGGACACCGAAGAGGACGAGCAGGAACGCGGGATCACCATCGACGCGGCGAACGTTTCGATGACCCACGAGTACGAGGATACGAATCACCTGATCAACCTCATCGACACGCCAGGCCACGTCGACTTCGGTGGCGACGTGACCCGAGCGATGCGCGCCGTTGACGGTGCGCTGGTCGTCGTCGACGCCGTCGAAGGTGCCATGCCCCAGACCGAAACGGTCCTCCGGCAGGCGCTTCGAGAAGGCGTCAAACCGACGCTCTTTATCAACAAGGTCGACCGCCTGATTTCCGAACTCCAGGAGGGTCCCGAAGAGATGCAACGGCGTCTCGTCTCGGTCATCAACGACGTCAACGAACTCATCCGCGGGATGACCCAGGACATGGACGACATCAACGACTGGACCGTCTCCGTCGAAGACGGGACCGTCGGCTTCGGCTCCGCGCTGTACAAGTGGGGTGTCTCCATGCCCTCGATGCAGCGAACCGGAATGGACTTCGCCGAGATCATGGAACTCGAGCAAAACGACAAGCGACAGGAACTCCACGAGAAGACGCCCCTGTCGGATGTCGTGCTCGACATGGTCTGTGAGCACTTCCCGAACCCCGTCGACGCACAGCCCCGTCGTATTCCGCGGGTCTGGCGTGGCGACGCCGAATCCGAACTCGCAGAACAGATGCGTCTCGTCGACGAATCCGGTGAGGTCGTGTTGATGGTCACTGACATCTCGATGGACCCACACGCGGGCGAAGTCGCCAGCGGCCGGGTCTTCTCGGGCTCCCTCGAGAAGGGCCAGGAACTGTACGTCTCCGGTACCGCGGGCAAGAACCGAGTGCAGTCGGTCGGTATCTACATGGGTGGCGAACGCGAGGAAGTGGACTCCGTTCCGGCGGGGAACATCGCGGCCGTCACCGGTCTGCGAGACGCTATCGCCGGCTCGACCGTCTCGAGCATCGAGATGACGCCGTTCGAATCCATCGAGCACATCTCCGAGCCGGTCATCACGAAGAGCGTCGAGGCCCAGACGATGGACGACCTGCCGAAGCTGATCGAAACGCTTCGACAAGTCTCCAAGGAGGATCCGACGATCCAGATTACGATCAACGAGGATACAGGCGAGCACCTGATCTCCGGACAGGGCGAGCTCCACCTCGAGGTCATCACCCAGCGTATCGAGAAGAACCAGGGCATCCCGGTCAACACCGGCGAACCGATTGTCGTCTACCGGGAAGCGATCCAGCAGGCAAGCGATCAGGTCGAGGGTATCTCGCCGAACCGCCACAACCGATTCTACATCTCCGTCGAACCGCTCACGGAGGATCTCGTCGAGACGATCAAAATGGGCGAGGCGTCGATGGACATGCCCGAACAGGAGCGCCGCGAAGCGCTGCAGGAAGCTGGCATGGACAAGGACGACTCCCAGATCGTCGAGCACATCCACGGCTCGAACATCCTGCTCGACGCCACGAAGGGTATCCAGCACTTGAACGAGACGATGGAGCTGTTCATCGAGGGACTCGAGGACGCGCTGGACAACGGTCCGCTCGCCAACGAGCCCGTCCAGGGGACGCTCATCCGTCTCCACGACGCGAAGCTCCACGAGGACACGATCCACCGCGGTCCGGCACAGGTCATCCCGGCAACCCGTAACGCCGTCCACAAGGCGCTGATCGACGGCCAGATCAAGATGCTCGAGCCGATGCAGGACGTCCGTATCGACGTGCCGAACGACCACATGGGCGCCGCTTCCGGCGAGATCCAGGGTCGTCGCGGCCGCGTCGACGACATGTACCAGGAGGGTGACCTCATGGTCGTCGAAGGCATTGCGCCCGTCGACGAGATGATCGGATTCGCCTCCGACATCCGCTCTGCGACCGAGGGACGCGCCTCCTGGAACACCGAAAACGCAGGCTTCGAGGTCATGTCCGACTCGCTCCAGCGCGAGAAGGTAATGGAGATCCGCGAGCGCAAGGGTATGAAACTCGAGCTGCCGCCGGCGATCGAGTACATCTAAGCTTCGACCGTTCTTTCACTTTCTCTTCTCGCGACCGACGTTGCTACGCTCGAGCGGTTGGTTCGGTCGTCGATTCGTCAGATGGTTGAATAATGCATTGTGATTTCGGATGGACGCGACGGGTGTCCACTGCTCCGAGTGAGCCACCCGGGTCAAGCTCCGTGGCTTCGCCCTGTCCCCCTGTAGCTAGTAGTAGATGTACCAACAACCGTTCTCGCCCGCACGAAAACTACTCTGGTCGCGCGGCCGCCGTTCAAGCGCTACTCGCGATCGCCCGCACCGAGCGCCGCCTCGCCGACTTTTTCGTGACCCTCGATGACTTCCTGTCCGCCCATGTAGGGCCGTAGCGCTTCGGGAATCGTCACTGTCCCGTCCTCGTTCTGGTGATACTCGAGGACCGCGACCATTACCCGCGGGAGTGCGAGCCCGGATGCGTTCAAGGTGTGGAGGTACTCGGCCGATTCGTGGCGCTCTGGGCGGTAGCGAAGCCCGGCGCGGCGGGCCTGAAACTCCTTGAAGTTCGACGCCGAGGAGACCTCGAGCCAGCGCCCGCCCTCGTCGGGGCCGTCGTCCATGTCGTCGCCCGGTGCCCAGACCTCGATGTCGTAGGTCTTGGCCGAGGCGAAGGTGAGGTCGCCGGTGCAGAGTTCGAGGATCCGGTAGGGGAGCTCGAGTTTCCGAAGGACTTCTTCTGCTTCTCCGAGGAGGTCCTCGAGGCGCTCGTCGCTGGTCTCGGGTTCGACGAAGTTGACCAGTTCGACCTTGTTGAACTGGTGGACGCGGACGATGCCCCGCGTTTCGGTGCCGTGTTCGCCGGCCTCGCGCCGAAAGTTCGGCGAGTAGGCCTGATGTTTGAGCGGCAGGTCGTCGTTCAGCAGAATTTCGTCTGCGTACATGTTGGTGACCGAGACCTCCGCGGTCGGACAGAGCCAGAGGTCGTCGTCGGCGTGGTCGTCCCCGTTGTCGTCGCCGAGTCGGTAGGCGTCCTCGGCAAACTTGGGAAGCTGTCCGGTGCCGCGCATCGAACGGCTGTTGACCGGCACCGGCGGGAAGATGTCGACGTAGCCCTGCTCGCGGTGGACCTCGAGCATGAACTGGATCAGCGCGTGCTCGAGGCGAGCGCCGTCGCCTTTCAGGAAGTAAAAGCCCGAGCCGGTCGTCTTCGCGCCGCGAGCCTCGTCGATGATATCCAGATCTTCGCCGAGGTCGTAGTGGGGGACGACCTCGTCTGGAAGGTCGCGTCGGTCGTCGAATCCCCAGCGTCGGCGTTCGATGTTGTCGGCCTCGTCTGCGCCGACGGGGACGCTCTCGTCGGGAATCTGTGGCACCTCGAGCAGCCGCTGCTCGAGTTCGTCCTCGAGTTCGGACGCCTCCGCTTCGACGTCCTCGATGTCGGCTTTGAGCGACTGGGAGCGCTCGATGGCCGCCTGGGCCTCGTCGTCTTTGCCCTCCTGTTTGAGTTCGCCGATCTGGGAGCTGATCTCGTTTCGCTCGTGGCGAAGTTCGTCGCCGCGGGCTTTCAGTTCGCGCCAGCGCTCGTCGATATCGAGGATCTCGTCGAAGTCGACGTCGGCTCCCCGATTCTCGAGGGCCTCGCGTACCGCGTCGGGATTCTCTCGTAGATAGGTCCGGTCGAGCATTGAGCGGTGATTCTTCGTCGCTCGGCAAAACCGTGTCGGATAGTCGATTTCCGCCGCGGTCGCGACTCGCCTCGAGTTGCGGGTGGATCGCGGGCGGATCATGGGTGGATCGCGGGTGGTCCACGGGAGCGGGTCATCGGCAGGTCACGGGTGGCCCGCGGGACGATCGCTGGCGAATCATGGGGTGGGTCGCGGACGGGTGCGGGAAACCCTTTTTTGCCGGGAGCGCGCTTCTCCGCTATGGATCCGTTCGAGGGCGAGGCGTCGTCGCGGCCCGTCGAGTACGAGCCGGTGAGCGTCAAAGACGTCTTGGTCGAGATGAAAGACACCGCAGAGCTTCTGATCGATCTCTCGTACTCGGCGGTGTTACACCGAAACGAAGCGCTCGCGACGGAAGTGCTCGAGTTAGAACAGCGGATGGATGTCCTCGAGCTTCGCGCGCGGATGAGCCTGATGATGGCTGTTCGAAGCCCCGACGAGGCCGAACAGCTCGCACCGGTTCTCGGAATCGTCTCCGCGACGGGACTGATAAGCGACGCCGCCGGCGATATCGCGAAGATCGTCCTCGAGGACATCCGCCTCCCCGAGGCGATGCGTGCCGCCCTCCCGGAGGCCGTCGAGATGCTCGTACGGGGCGTCGTCGACCCCGGCTCGGAGTTCGCGGGGCGAACGCTCGCGGACATCGACCTCGAATCGGAGACCGGCGTTCGGGTCATCGCGCTCCGGCGCGGCGACGATTGGCTGCTCAATCCGGGCCCCGAGACGCAGATTCTGGCCGACGACGTCGCGTTCTGTCGCGGTCCAGAGCCGTCGATCGGCGACGTGTTCGGTCGGCTGACGGGCGAGTCGTACGATCCACCGGTGATCGACGCACCGACGATCGACGATCTGGAGCGCGCCGTGGACACGATCGTCCACATGAAGAATCTCTCGGAGCTGGCGGTCGATCTGGCCTACAGCAGCGTCCTCTTCGACAGCGAAGCGCTCGCCGAGGAGGTCCGCAACCTCGAGGTCGAGGTCGACGCCATGGAGTCGCGGTTCGAGGCCTGGACGCTTCAGGCCGCCGCCGACGCCGATGACCCCGTCTCGTTGCGAGGACTAATTCACCTCGGCAGCGCCACGGAGGTCATAAGCGACGCCGCGGTCGACATCAGCGAGGGCGTTCTCAGGGACATCGACGTTCACCCGGTCGTTCACATGGCGGTCCAGGAGAGCGACGAGATACTCACTCGAGTTGAACTCGAGGCGGGGAGCGACCTCGACGGCACGTCCGTGACGGCGGGCGTCCCCGACGTCGAGGCAACGATGTCGGTGATCGCGATTCGCCGACCCGACGAAGGCTGGTTGCTCGTCGGCGACGCCGATATCGAACTCCGCGGGGGAGACGTCCTGATCTCGAAGGGGACCAGAACGGCCGCGAGCGCGTTCGAGGATCTGGCGGCGGCCTGATTTCGGGTGCATACGGTAGGCTTTCGGCGGCGACGACTGAGTCCAGTTACGGCGCCACCGCTCGAGTCCAGTTACGGCGACAGCACGATCGACGAGATGCCGATGAAGATGAGCATGCCGAAGACGTCGACGACGTTCGTGACAACCGGAATCGTCGTGTCGTCGGGATCGACCCCGAGGCGAAACGAGGCGTACGTCGCGGCGAAACTACAGACGATCGCGACGACGACGATCGAGAGACCACTCGAAAGCGAGATCGCGAGCAACACGTCCAGCGCCATCTCGGAGCCGATAACCCGTCCGATGAGCCACGCGCCGACTGCGAGCGTGGTAAACACCGTCACGCCGAGTGCGAGTACCGCCAGCACGTTCGCCCACAGCTCTCGGTCTCGTGGATCGAACTCCGCGGTTCCCAGATGCAGCCGCGTGGAGAGTCGCGAACTCAATATCGCGCCGAGGTTGCCGCCCATACCGACCATCGTCGGCACCATCACGGCGAGCAGTCCGTACTCGTCGAGCAGCCCCCGGGCGTCCTCCAGCGTGATGCCCGCGATCAGCACGATCACGGTGAGCAGGACCAAAAGCGGGAACATGTTCCTGACGATACGGTGGACGTCCCACGACTCGAGTGCAGTCCTCGAGGACTCCATCAGGCGATCACCTCGACGACGGCGATCGAGAACAGCAAGAACAGCATGCCGAAGACGTCGCCGAGGGTGGTAACGATCGGTCCCACGAGGTTGTCGGGATCGTAGCCGTGCGTGTACCCGACGAAGATCAGCGCCAGCAGCCCGAATATCATAACGAACGAGGTTAGCACGCCCGAAATGAGCATGATCCCGACGAACTCGAGGAGGGTCGCTGCCTCCCAGTTCAAGAGCGCGAGTGCGAGCCACGTGACGACGCCGATTACGACCGAGATTCCGATCCCGTTGACGAACGAGGCGATGACTGCGTTGACCAGGCGATCGTTCCAGTCGAAGCGCGGTTCGACCAGCCCCTGGTGGAGGCCACTCGAGATGCGGCCGCCGAGCGCGCCGTAGACGTTCCCTCGCGTGGCCAGAAAGACGGGAACCATCACGAGCAGCCCGGGAAACCGCTCGGCCTGCTCGACCATGCTATCGAGGACCAGTCCGGCGAACAGGCCGCCGGCGAGGGCGACGAACAGAACGGGGAGCGATTCACGGTAAATCGACCAGACGTCGCCGCGGACACTCATAGTTCGGAGTCACGTAGTATCCTGTTAAACCTACCGAGGAGGGCGCTGTGGGTACTGCTCGCCACCTCGCTTTCGAGAACCGTTCGCACGCTGGAATCGTCGTCTCGTACCGAGGCGACGGATGGACAAGATTTTAAGCCAGCGCGGGTTACATCGGCCCACTATGGGTAAAAAATCGAAGGGCAAGAAAAAACGTCTCGCCAAACTCGAGAACCAGAACAGTCGCGTTCCGTCTTGGGTCATGCTCAAGACCGACCATGAAGCGAACGGTCGGGCCGAGGAATTCGCTGGTTTCGACGGTCACCGGGAACCGGTTGGTCGACGCCGTCCGCGAGAGGCGGAGTGTGTGGCTTCCGTTTGCTGCAATGACCTGTAGTGTCATATAACTACTGTTTCTGGCCGGGAATAATGTCTCCTCGAATGAGTCGGAGGCGTCTCGAGTTGTACGAGAGGGATCGCCCGAGTGCTCGAGAATACTACTACTGCTGGCAACACTGATTTCCACACCGTTCACGGGTCACTACGTTCCCCGTTCACATTTCGAGATCCTCACTACGTTCGGATCTCGCACTCCCCAACCGATTCGCGCAATTGCTCCGCGCTTGCGCTCATCCCTCGCACGAATTGTGGTCGCGGTTCGGACGAACCGCGATCCAGCGCGCGCCACCGCAGGTAGTCCCGCCAGTGTGGGGTGATATCACGTGCGGTGTCGAAAAAACGTCTCGAGAACTACGCGAGTGGGAAGAGCGTCGATAGGACCAGCGAGATCAACAGGCCAGACACGGAGATTAACGTCGTCAAGACGGTCCACGTTTTGAGCGTCTCTCCCTGCGTGAGCCCGCCGATTTCTTTCACCAGCCAGAAGCCGGAGTCGTTGTACCACGAGAAGATGTTGGCACCGGCACCGATGACCATCACCAGATAGGCCGTGTGGACCTGTAGCTGCCCCGTCAGCGGTGCCATGATGCCGGCGGCGGTCAACATTGCGGCCGTCGCCGATCCCTGCGCGATGCGAACGATCGCGGCGATCAACCACGCGGTGACCAGGAGGCCGATCCCGATGCCCTCCAGTCCGTTCGCGAGGTAGTCTCCGATACCAGAGTCTGCGAGGAGTGCGCCGAATGCACCGCCGGCGGCGGTAATCGCTGCAATGTTCCCGCCGCTTTTGAGGGCTTCAGTGAGTTCTTCGGACCACTCGTTGCGGGACAGGTCGTTTTGCCGCATGAAGGTGTACGCCGCCGCGATCGCGGCGATCGTGAGCGCGACGTTCTTGTCCCCGAGGAAGACGGCGACCGGTTCGATGGTTGCGAGCGCCGGGATCGCTTCCTGAAAGCCATCGACGATCGTCCACGTAGCGATGAGGACGACTGCAAGGAGAACCGGCGCAGACGACTCGAGGATGCCCGGGAGGTTCCTGGTCGATTTGTTCGCGACCTCCTCGAGCTCCTCGGTCGTCGTCGACATCGTGTCACGGAGCGGAATATCAAGCCGAGCGTTGATCCACCGTCCGTAGAGAAGCCCCACGAGGAGCACGGGAGTCGCAGTCACGAGACCGAGAGCGATCGTCATACCCAGATCGGCCTCCAGATCCGAGGCGACAGCTAGCGGGCCCGGCGTCGGGGGAACGAACACGTGCGCCGTCGCCGCACCTGCTCCGACGACGACGATGAAGAGCGTGTAGTCACGCCCCAGGCGGGCGCGCATCGACCGTGCGAGGGGCGCGATCAGGTAAAAGACGCTGTCGAAGAACACGGGAATCGCGAGGAAGGAGCTACTCCCCAGCAGCGAGACGTCCGAGTTCTCCTTCCCCAGGACGTTTTGAAAGCCGCGGATGATGCGCTGTGCAGCCCCGCTCTCGAGCATCGACTTCCCGATGACGGCCGCCATCAGGATGGGAATCCCGATGCCCGCCATATTCTCCCCGAACGCAGTCGCAACCTGTGAGCCGGCATCCGCCGGAGCGAAATCTTCGACGAATACCGTATTCACCACCCCAACGGTGAACGCCGAGACAATCAAGCCGATAAAGGCTGGCAGATCCAACCACACTAATAACGCCACTACTGTGAGAAGGCCTACGAGAAAGGTTATCAGCGGACTATGCGCGACATCGACGACTTGGAGCGGCGTATGCAACATCTCTCCGAATGGGACGCAATAACTTGATATTATTAATATTTGTGATGGTTAAACGTCAGAAGATAGTAATTGAATGTGAATGTAACTCACATAATTTTGATTTCTTCGTGCAGATGTTATCTTGTGATTGCTTTCGGTACACCAGTTGTTTCCTAGATGAATCCGGGTTTCCTATTCGATTGGCGTATATTCTGGAATCTTCGTTTCGAACAATCGCTGAAGCGCAGTCCACAGTATCTCCGTCGGGACCGATTTTGCGAATTCCGAACGTAGGTGATCTGCTTCCTCTGTTTTGGGGTGTTCGTACTGGAAGTGTACCGAACCTAGATCTGGATGATCATTGTCGCGGTGCCAGCCACAATTGAATCCAGTATTCGGGTCAGCGTAGTGGATCCGATAATATTCTGTATCCCCTCGAAATCGCCACTCTACATCGATCACTGGGGAATCCGGACCAGTTGGAGGCGTGATTCGAGCGGGAGCAACATTCGCCCGAATGAACTCCTTCGAGATACTGTCTGGTTCGAACCCAACAGTCGTGATTGTCGGGTGTCGATTCAGCACATCTCGCAGTCCGTCCTGCAAAGCGCGTCTTGGAAACAGGAAGCCCCACCCTCAAGCGCGAGCCGTCAGGCGAGCGGTAGGGTGTGGTAGTTCACAGACAGAGGCATCGATCGTTCCTGGCAATCCCATCGTTAGGCCAGAATTGCGTCTCGGTCGGTCGCCCAATCGTACTCTTTTAGAGCCGCCTTGACGACCGGCAGCCGGTCCGTGAGATGCTCCCACTCGCTGGCGATCTCGCGGCGAGAATCGGCTTCATCGGGATTGTCGATATCGGCGAGAGTCGCGAGGAGTTCGCTGGGCGATTCGACATCGTACGCAGTTTCCCACTCCGCTATCCGCGCCTGCATCGACTCGAGCGTGTCAGCAAGCTCCTCGCGGTCATGTTCGCGTTGGAGGGCGGCGACTTCACGATAGGTCGCCATTAGCTGGTCGACACAGTAGAGTGTCTGTCCGCCACGCTCAATTTTTTGGAGGACGTTGTCCTCAACCAGTTGTTCGAGGTACTTTTGTGCCGTCTTTGTGGTGGTTTCTGTCTCCTCGGCGACCCATGATGCGGTCCGGGGCGTCCTAAGCGTCCGTGCAGCTGCACGAATTCGCTCACCACGCGTCATCGAGGGAGTGTTTTGTTCCTCGTCGGCATCGGTTTCGTTGGGCATAGTCCCTACTACGCCCCGCTAGAATATATATCCAATCCCTTGGATATATTTCTGTAGTTGTGATGAGTGCCACCTACAGTACTGTCATCATGTCTGCAGCGATGAGGAGAATAGGAAAAGGTGCAGTGGTGGAGACCACTTTGCCAAAGATACGTCCTACTGAACGATCATCTTAAAGGACTATATTGATTCAACTTCTTAGACCAGATCATGGCAACCCGGAACTCTGAAATAGTTGAAGCCTTTGAAAAATTCTTCCAAAATTATTACGACAACGAAGTCAAGCAACTGGCTCAAGAATATCCCAACGAAAAGCAAGGAGCTAACCGAACAGAGAGATACTGCAAAAAATTTATCATTTTTCCATGTGTTTTGGAGGTATGAGCACCGACCAGAGTGTGAGAAATTTACGACTGCTGATATCCATTGGAGGACTGGCTTTGGTGATTCAATCGGTAGTATTTCAAGGCACCTTCGGAATTGTGGAAAATCCCGGAGTTTCCGGAGTCCTTAGAGACGTGCTGAGCGGTGGTCTATTGCTGGTGGCAACAATCTTCCTCTTCAGTGGAGTGTATCTGCGCCTGCGCGATTCTCGATAAATACGCAGGTCTACTGAATGGATGGTTCGTCGGTTTCGGCGCGAAACAAAAGGAAAGTGGCGTGCTGTACTCATCCTCTATATCTTGCAGGTGGTTCTTGACAGGAGACGGGTAGATTTCGACCCGAACTGGTAGGTAAGTCTCCTGTACTTACCGCGACTTTCACTCACAAAACGAGTACTGAGTGCCTCTCTACTCGAGCAAATCACCCCGAACCCGACACCCACAGGGGTAGGCGGTGTGGTAGCTCGGGACGAACTGGACGACGGCAGCAACCGGCAGGCCACAGGTCGGGCACTCGGGCTGAGAGGACGGTGGGTCGTCGGTCACCCAGACGCCGTGGCTCGTCGCGACGAACGAAACGCCGCGCACCTCGAGGCGGACTTCGACCGAATCACCGCCGGTTTCGAACAGTCGGGCGAGCGCTTCGGGGTCGAACTCCCTGCCAAGTTGGTAGGCGTCTCGAGGGATGCCCTCCTTCTCGAGGGTGCGGACGATGTCCACGACCAGATCGTCGGTCGAGACGGTCATGGCTCGCGCCTCCTCTCGAGTGTGTGTTCCGTGTTCGGCAATGCGTTCGTCGTCGCTCGTGGTGCGTGCGCAGCGAGTGGCGGTAATTGGGTTCGATTCGTCTGTCGGACGGGATGTTTAAGCCCGCGGAGAAGATATCCAATCATGGCAACCGATCCTCTATCGGGTTGGAAGCCACGTCTCGGGTGCTTGACCCACCCGGGGCATTTCAATACGGAACGCCCCCATGCTGCGGAGTGTGTGGCTTCCATTTGACATCACAACCTGTAGTGTCATATAACTACTGTTTCAGGGCAGGAATAATGTGTGTTTGAGGATCGCTGGGAGCCACTGGATGTCTACAGCACGGATCGATTGAGTGCTCGAGAACACCACTATCGCTGGCAACTAGGATTTCCACGTCCTCCCCAACCGATTCGCTCGTACACTCGCTCATCCCTCGCACGAGTGGCACTCGCGGGTCGCTATTCGCGACCCGTTCCTGAGCGCGCGCCACCGTACGTGGCTTTGTCGGTAGCCGGTACTCGCTGGAACCGTCCCGGCCGCTCGAGCGAAACGACCCGCGACCGCTATCGTTTTGGGGGTTCCACCCATCGCGTCGGACGATGACAGCGACGAGTCGGTTGCCCGACCGAACCTCACTGCCGACGTATTTCGCGCCGGTTCCGAAGGTGATCGAAGACCTCGGACTACGACTGGCGTGGGTCGTCGTCGCGGTCAACCTGTTGGGGACCGTGTTCGGCTTCTGGTACTACAGCGGGCAGTTTGCCGAGACTGCGACGATCATGTGGCCGTGGGTTCCCGACAGCCCGCTGGCGACGCTGTTTATCGCGCTGGCGATCGCCTGCTGGAAACTCGGGCGCGAACAGGCCTGGCTCACCGCGCTCGCGTTCGTCGGCAACATCGTCCTCGGACTGTGGACCCCGTTCACGCTGCTGGTCTTCGCCGACGCGTACGCGGGCCTCCACTGGGCGATGTACAACTTCCTGTTCTGGAGCCATCTCGCGATGGTCGTCCAGGCGCTGGTGCTCTATCGCATCACCGACTTTCCGCTATACGCCGTCGCCGTCGCGGCCGTCTGGTACGGCAGTAACCTCGTCGTCGATTACTTCGTCCCGATCGTCGGCGACCCCCACCACACGTCGATTCCCGTCCCTCGAGACACCGGGATGTTCCTCGAGGCCGACGCCCTAGGGGTCATCGCGGCGGGAGAAGTAACGTTCACGTTCGCCGCCGTCTTCCTGGCGCTGGCGATCCGGATCAAACTGTGTGAACTCGGCCGACTCGAGCGCGGGCGGACCGATCCCTGAGCGCTCGAGACCGTCGCTCACTTGGGGCAGGGCGAGTGGACGAGGTCGTCGGTCTCGGCCAACTCGAGGTAGGGATCGAGCCGCTCGCAGGCGGGCAGTCGCTCGACTCGCTCGGTGGCCGGATCGTAGGTGACGACCTTCGCCTCGACCAGTTTCGGCAGGTGGATGTGGTGCAGTCCCGTGCTGATTCGCTCGCGGTCGTCCGGACGCTTCGTGCCCTCTCTGTGGGCGATCCCGTCGGCGAGTTCCTCGATCGACACCGCACCGACTCGCCGGGAGAGGAAATACAGCGCGTGGCGTCTCCGCCGGTTGAGCAACAGGTCGAAGATTTCGTTCGGCGGGAGGGACCCGTCGCCGCTTCCTTGCTCGGCGTTCGTGGTATCTGAGTTCATGGTTTCCTATACTCGGCTTACGCGGCGGCTTGCGAGGAGGTATCTCGAACCGACTTCAGCTGAGCACGGTACTCGATTGGTGGATGGTTCTATAACCTTTCCCCAACCCCCACCGTCCCCTGAAAGTAAGCACCGTGGACTCGTCCCTTCTCTCTCCTCGAGACGAATCGGCGCACGGTCACTCGGCCGTCCCCGCGTTCGTCGCCGTCGCTCTCAGTCTTCCGCGTCGTTCGCCGTCGACCGGCGTTCGATCCGGACGGTCCAATCGGGAACGGAGGACGGTTCGGAGACGAACACCCACTGTTGCTCGATGGGAACGCCGCTCGCGAATGCCTCGAGCACGAGCGACTCGAGGTTCCGTTCGAATTCGATGATCGCCTCCGCAATCTCGTCGTCGTGGTAGTGTGCTGCCATAGCGTGATCGGTGTACGACAGGTCGTACACTTCGCTATTCTAGCTAGCTCGAGAATATAAACTCGCCGTCAGAAACGGCTGACAGACGGCGTCGCTGACGGATCGGGGAACGCGGCCTTCTCCGTGGCACAGTTACGGTAGAAACGTCGTGATTCGGTCGTGACGAGCCTACTCGTCGTGGTTGACGATGATGACCGCCGATTCGGTCTCGAGCATCTCGCCGTCGCCCGAGTAGGTTCGCTCGAGTGAGACGTCGAACAAGTCGTCCTCGAGTTCTTCGCCGGCGACTCGAAGAACGCCCGCGTCGTCGTCGATCTCGTACTCGCCACTTTCGATCCCCGCGTCGATGTCGCCGACCTTCGAGCCGTATTTCGGCCCGAGCGTCGAGTAATCCAGATCGATCGAGGCGACCTCGGTCGTGATCTCCGGTTGCTCGTCCAGTACCTCGAGGTCGGCGACGTGCATCACGTCCCGGACCGCGTTCTCGAAGCCGGAAATCGAGCCGTAGACGGCGACGGCATCGAGTTCCTCGTTGAGCGGTAGCTGGCGCTCGCTCTTGTAACGTCTGAGCGCGAGATGACCTCAGTGGCCGTCTCGCCGGCCGCGAGGTCGGCGTCGTAGCCGCGCGGTTCGGGCCAGTCTCGCCGGTGGATGCTCTCGAGGTCCGCGACAGCGGTCGATCCCGCGTCACCGCTGGGATCCGACCCCGCGTCGGCGTCGCCAGTCGCCTCCCCCGCGTAGATCGCCTGCCAGATCTCCTCGGTGACGTGGGGGAGAATCGGTGCCCACAGTTCGAGGAAGGTTCGGTGGGCCGTTCGCAGCGCGTACTGGGTCGATGGGTTGTCCTCCCGGGTCTTCGCGATCTCGAGGTAGTCGTCACAGAAGGTGTTCCAGAAGAACGTCCGCAGGCGATCGCGGGCCTTGGCGAACTGGTACTCCTCGAGATAGTCGGTGAGGTCGACGATTGCGTCGTCTAACTCCGCGAGCAGCCACCGGTCGATCGCCTCGAGTTCGGCCGGTTCGTCGGGCTTGCGCGGCGCGAGCGTGTCGACGAGCTTTGAGGCGTTCCAGAGCTTCCGGAGGAGCTTCTCACCCGCCCGGAGGTCTTTTTCCTGATACGGAAAGTCGTCGCCGACGGCGGCGTTTGCCGCCCAGAAACGGATCGCGTCGACGGGGTACTCCGCGAGCACGTCGTCCGGATCGACGACGTTGCCGCGGGACTTGGACATCTTCTCGCGGTTCTCGTCTAATACGTGGCCGTTGATCAGCGTCGCGTCGAAGGGCACCTCGCCGGTGTGCTCGTAGCACTTGACGATGGTGTGGAACAGCCAGAAGGAGATGATGTCGTGGCCCTGCGGGCGCAGATCGAACGGGTAGAGTTCGGGGTTGTCCATCTCGAAGGACTCGCTCTCGGCGTCCCAGTCCCAGCCGGCGTTGATCAGCGGCGTCAGTGAGGAGGTCGCCCACGTATCGAAGACGTCCTCTTCGGGTTCGAACGCGTCGTTGCCACACTCGGGACAGCTGTCGACCGGCGGGTCGTCCGAGAGCGGATCGACCGGCAGATCGGCCTTCTCGGCGATGACCGCGTGATCGCAGTCCGTACAGTACCAGACCGGGAACGGGATCCCCGAGTCGCGCTGGCGGGAGATCAGCCAGTCCCACTCGAGGCCCTCGATCCAGTGGCGATAGCGGGTAAACATCTTCTCGGGGTACCACTCCATCGCCTCGCCGGCCTCGAGGTACTCGTCTGCGTGATCCAGAATTTCAACGTACCACTGCTTGGAGACGCGGTACTCGACGGGCGTATCACAGCGCTCGTGCACGCCGACGTCGTGGACGATCTCGCGCCGATCGCGGAGATATCCGGCATCGTCGATATCCTCGACGATCGTCTCTCGAGCCTCCTCGGTGGACAGGCCCTCGTAGTCGCCCGCGAGGTCGGTCATCGTCGCGGTCTCGTCGATCGCGACTCGCAGCGGCAGGTCGTGGGCCTGGTACCACTCGATGTCGTTCTGGTCGCCGAAGGTACAACACATCACGACGCCGCTGCCTTTCTCCATGTCGACGCGGTCGTCTTCGATGATCGGGACTTCGTGGCCGAACAGCGGGACGCGCGCCGTCTCGCCGACGAGGTCCTGATTATCTTCGTCGTCGGGGTGGACGAAGACCGAGACACACGCCGGGAGGAGTTCAGGCCGGGTCGTCGAGATGACGAACTCCTCCCGCGGCGGGCTCTCCCCGCTAAGTTCGAACGCGATATCGTTGAAGTGCGAGTGGCGCTCGTCGTCTTCGGTCTCGACCTGCGAGATCGCGGTCTCGCACTCTGGACACCAGATCGCGGGCGCTTTCTTGCGGTACTCGCGGCCCTTCTCGTAGAGGTCGATAAAGGAGAGTTGCGAGATGCGCTGGACGCGCGGCTCGATCGTCTTGTAGGTGTGATTCCAATCGATCGAACAGCCGAGCGACTGCATCTGCTCGGTGAACTCCGCTTCGTACTTCTGGCAGACCTCCCGGCACCGTTCCTGAAACTCCCGGCGCTCGAAGTCCTGGTGTCGGATGTCCAGATCGGCTTCGGTCAGGCGCTCGCTCGCGATGCCGTTGTCGTCGTAGCCGAACGGGAACAGCACCTCGCCGTCGTACATCCGCCGGAAGCGGGCGGCGAAATCCTGCAGCGTCGAGCCGTAGAGGTGGCCCATGTGCAGGCTCCCCGACACCGTCGGCGGCGGGGTGTCGATGGCGTAGACGGTGTTCGGATCGCGCTTCGGATCGCCGTCGTAGACGTAGACGTCCTCGTCGACCCACTGGCGCTGCCAGCGCGATTCGACCGTCTCCGGTTCGTACCCGCCCTCGAGGTCCGGCTCCTCGAACGCTTGTTCGGCGTCGTCGGGCTCGGAGTTCGGGGTCTCCGTGCTCATGCTCTCACCGCCCGCGTCGGGCGTCGTCGATGCTGTCGGTGGCGCTGTCGTCGAAACCGCAGTCGGTGTTCGAACATCGGTAATACCAGTCGTTACTCGTCTGAATCCAGTCGCGAACAATACATCCGTCGAAACGGGGTAGAGAGGTGGGCCTAGGACGGCCCTACGAAAACGGCGGCCGCCGGATCGGTGGCCCCTCGACAGGTCCTGCAGGCGGAATCGGCCATACGGGATACGTCTGGGTCGACCGAGTTATGTGTTTCGCGTCCGACTCTCGCCGGAATCGATCTCCCCACTCAGCGATTAGGGGCAACTATTGTATAGGAGATAGCCATAAGTAATTTGTATGCCTTCCACCGACGGCCAGTCGATCAGTCGGGAAACAGCCTACAGTATCCTTTCGAAATCACGACGGCGACGGCTCCTCGCACTGCTTTTCGAACGCGAAGAGGGATCGCTCGAGACGTTCGGCCGAAAAATCGCGGCCAGAGAGTGTGACGAACCGCCGAGTACCGTTCCGAAGGGGGTCTACACGCGGGTCGTCACGGCATTGGTCCATTGTCACATCCCGCGTCTCGTCGACCACGGGTTGGTCGAGTACGACCGGGAGACGCGAACGATATCGCTCGAGGCCGCGGCTCGAGAGCGGTTCCCATTTCGGCCCACACAGGGGCAGTTTTTTCCCTCGATGCCGAACTGACTGACTCGCTCAGTCGGAGAGTACGTCGTCGGAGTGGGATCGGACCCACAGCTCGCCGATCCGCGATAAGCGCGTCCGGTAGGACTTGCCGTGTTCTTCGCGCTCGATGTATCCTTTTCCGCCCGGGCCGAGTCGGTCGACATTGTAGATGACCTTCGAGCGAAAGCTGTCGGTGTACTCCTCGTTGAGTTCTCGAGCCAGCGCCTCGGCCAGTTCCGAGACGGAGTCGAACTCGCCGTCCTCGCCGAGTTTGTAAAGGATGAACTCCTTCGTATCTACAGAGCTAACGTTCGCACCTACATAGCTAGCGTTATATTCAATTTCGTAATTCACTCCCTGCCAGTTATCAACGAACTCGGCAGAAGCATCCTCAATGACAGTTCCATTGGTGGGTTCCCCAACAGTTGTCGTATAGTCCATGGTTAGGCTACAGCCAGCGAGTGGGACTGTGATGAGAAGGAGAACCGTTCCAAGTAGTATCCGCCGAGTCATGTTAATAAACCAACATAGGGCCAGCATAAGTCTTCTCATAGATCAAATGGCCCGTCCTCCTTGCTATTCGGTTAGTTCGTACCTGTAGTGTGGCGAGGTGCACGCCAAAATATCCGAAAATAGAGGTTGAACCGAGATCAGGTATCGCATCGCCGTGTGGCTTCTATCTCAAGCATCCTCGAGCAACGCACGAGCCCGCTGGACGTAGGTATTGGAGTTCCAACTCCGAGCAGCGCTAATCTCGTCCAGAAGGTCGCGTGCGTCCGTAGGTGAGAGTTTCCCCGTTCGTACGAACGCAGACAGGAGCGTCGGCGTCGTCACGAGGCGAGTGTCAGCGAGTGAGGCGTGGATCAAACCGAGATGGGTGAACTCGTCGCAAAGAAAGAGTTCAGCCTCGAGATCGTTCGCAAGCGTGACGGCGGCGTTTTCGCCATCGTCCAGCGGGAATTCCGCATCGAGATCGACCGTTCGCGTCGAAAACGTCTCGGCGCGGGCCAACACCGCCGTCGCAGCGCGACCGTGGGCGTCATCGTAGGACGCGATCTCCTCAAGTTCAGCAACGACGTCCGTCCGAACGACGACGTCGTACGTCTCGAGACAGAACTCGAGTGGATCGAGGTCAGCGGTTGCAGCGGTTCCGAGACTCACGAGCGCCGACGAATCTGCGATGAGCCGCGCCATCTATAGCTCGGCGACCTCGTCGACGAAATCGTCGTTCAGTTGCTGTTTGAGGACCCGCAGATTGGCCGCTTTTTCGGCCCCCACGAGGGATTTGAGTTGCTCGAAAGAGATCTCGTCGTCGTAGTAAGCGGCCGCAATTTCTTGTGTGAGGGCGTCGTCGTGGGCGGCCTCCTGAAGGTATTCTCGGAGTGCGGTCACCAGAACGTCCGTTCGGTCCGCTCCAAGTACGTCTGCGAGTGCATCGGTTCGGTTGATGAGTCGATGGGGTGCCCGGAACTGGACGCGCTTCTTGTCGCTACTCATTATGTGTACATTGTGAGCCAACGGTCTTAGTCATTGCTGTGGGGTATCAGAGAAACGGCCAGGTTCGTAGGGACACGTGGTGAATGATAGACCCGGGTACTATAGTGATCCTAACTAGTATAAATTGATAAACGTGTGAACAATTAAAAGCGCCTCTCGAAGGCGTTCTTCGCTGGGTTTGGGCTCTTCGTCGAAGTCCATCCAGAGGCCGCCCCCGCCGCCACCGCAACAGAACGAATTCGAGCGGTTGCGCGGCATCTCCTCGAGGTCACAGCCGGTCGCGCGAATGAGTTCGCGCGGGGCTTCGTACTCGTCGTTGTACCGGCCCAGATGGCACGGATCGTGATAGGTGACCGTGTACTCGAGTTCGGTCCCCGACAGCTCGAGGTCGCCGTTTTCGACGAGTTCTTCGACGGCTTGGGTCCAGTGGAGCACGTCGATGTCGCCGTTTTCGTTCCAGTACTCGTCGTACTCGAAGGGCATGATCGGATCGTCGGCGAACTCCTCGAAGTCGAGCTCCGGATACTCGTTTTTGAACGTGTTGTAGGAGTGGGGATCCGTACAGACGATGTTGTCGAACTCGCAGTCCTCCCAAGTCTCGACGTGGTGACCGGCCAGTTCGATGTAGAGGAACTCCTCGCCCACCCGGCGGATATCGTTGCCGTCGTACTTTTCGTCCTCGAAGAGGATCCCGAAGCTCACGTCGGCTTCCTCGAGGATGGTCGCGAGCGAGCGGGCGACCTGCTTGTTGCGCTCGTCGTAACTGGGGTAGTCGCCGACGTACCAGAGGTAGTCGACTTCTTTTTCGCGGGCGTCAGTCACGTCGAACGCGAGGTCGTCGGCCCAGTCGGCCCGATTGCGCTGACTGTTGCCGAAGGTGTTGCCGTCCTGCATGACGTTCTGGAAGACGTCCTGCATCGAACTCGAGACGTCGCCCTGGTCGGTCATCTGGCGATTGAGCTTGGTAAAGGAATTCAAGTGCTCGATCTCGACGGGGCAGGCGTCCATGCAGGCCATACAGGACATACAGGACTCCATCGTTTCGGTGTTGATGACGCTCGTCCCGCCGTCGGCGATGATCGGCTTGTCGTCGCCGCCAGCATCGAGGTCTTCACGATAGCTCTTGAGGTCGAGGATGACGTTACGCGGATCGAGCGGGCGGTCGGAGGCCTTGGCGGGGCAAACCGACGAACAGCGGCCGCACTTGGTGCAAGCATCCTGATCGAGAATATCCTTCCAGGTGAAGTCATCGATGTCTTCGACGTTGGTTGCATCCAGATCCGCGGGGACGCCGGGAAGCCGGGCGCCGGCCTTCTCGTCGCGCGTGATGACGTTGGCGAACGACGAGAGCATGTGGAATGGCTTTGCGTAGGGAATCCACGCGATGAATCCGAGCGCGAGCAGCGAGTGGCTCCACCAGGTGAGCCAGTGCAGGGTTTCGGCGTTCGCACCGAAGACGCTCACCGCCTGGTAGGTGGCGGGGTTCGTAGCTGCGTCGGTCGTCGCACGCCGAGCGCGCCGAACAGCATGGCCAGCCCGTAGCCGACGAAGCTGACGATTTCGTGGGCGGGCATCCCCGTGATGTAGATCCGCAAGCCCTCGAGAAGGAAGCCACCGACGCCCAGCCCGAACAGCGTCCAGATGAAGATATCGTCCTCGTTGGAGGTATGACGCCCCCAGAGGCGCTCGTTGCGCACCCAGTACCGTCGATAGATCGCCATGCCGATGCCGACGACGAACAACAGCCCCATCGCGTCGACCATGAACTGGTAGGCCAGGTAGAACTCACCCTCCCAGAACTGGATGCCAAGCAGGAGGTCGGTGCCGTAGCTCTCGAAGGCGATGATACTCGTCGCGATGAACAGGGTCAAAAAGCCCCACATGATAAACGAGTGCATCAGCCCGCCGTAGAGATCGCGGTTGAACTGCTTTTCGTTCGAGAGGACGATCTTTGAGGCGCTGACGATTCGACTCGGCAGGTCATTCAGCCGCTCGAGCGGGTCGTCATCGCCGTCGGTGTAGCGACTCACTCGTTGATAGACGCCGTAGGCGAAGACGGCGAGGACGACTGACACGAGAAAGTAAAACAGGAGCTTCTCGACGCCGTGGAGCCCCAGGTACATCTCTCTGGAAGCGTCCGCCTGTGCAACGATTTTCATACAGTATGTGGGCGAGTGGTAGAACTTAACTCTTCTCACACTGGTCAGCAGAGTCGGTGTATTCAGTGATAGAGTTTCCACTCACAGTAGCGGGGAAGTAGCAGATTACTGGAACTGCTCGGTCAGCGCCGGCACGACGTCGAAGAGGTCGTCGTGGATTGCGTAATCGGCGATATCCATGATCGGCGCGTTCGGATCCGTGTTGATCGCGACGATCGTGTCCGATCCCTTCATCCCGGCGACGTGCTGCACTGCGCCGGAGATCCCGATCGCGATATAGACATCGGGTGTGACGACCTTCCCGGACTGGCCGCCCTGCCGATTTTTCGGGAGCCAGCCGTTGTCGACGATCGGTCGCGACGACGACAGCGTCGCGTCGAGCGCGTCGACCAGTTCGCGGACGATGTCCAGATTCTCCTCTTCTTCGATGCCGCGTCCGATCGAGACCAGCACGTCCGCCTCGCTGATGTCGACGTCGCCGCCACCGACCTCTTCGAAGCCGGTCACGCTCGAGCCGATAGCGTCCTCGTCTATCTCTACGTCGAAGGCCTCGATAGCGGCGTCGCCGGTGCCCTCCGCGATGGGCCACTCGGCGCTTCGGATGGTGACGACGGCCGACGCGGCGTCGATTTCGACGCTGGTTTCGACCTTGACGCCGTACATTTCGCGGTTCGCACGAAGGGTCTCGCCGTCGGTCTCGAGGCCGACCGTATCCGTGACGATGGGCAGGTCGAGTTGGTCCGCGACGGCGGGTGCGTAATCCAGCCCGTTGACGCTGTTGGGCGCGAGCACGTACTGCGGACCGACCTTGTCGTAGAGTTGCGCGATCGCCTGCGTGTAGACGTCGTGGTTGAACTCCTCACTGTGGGCGACAGTGTGGATCACGTCGACGCCGTCGCGGTTCGCCTTCTCGGCGAAGTCATCGACGGGGCCGCTGATGATTGCGAGGTGGAGATCGCCGCCAGTCTCGTCAGCGAGTTGCCCGGCCGTGTCGTCAGCACCGCCCTCGAAAACGGTCACATCGCTCTCACTCTCGGGTTCGTACATCTCGGTCAGGGCCAGGTTGCCCTCGACGGCGCTCTCGTCGACCCCGAGGTCGGAAAGCGTCTGGACATCGAGGTCCTTGCGCTGGGCCTGGCGAATGCCGCGCAGACTGGCATAGCGGGGTTCGTTAATCCCGGTCTGGATCGTCAGCACAGCAGGGAGATCGATAGTCGTCAGCTCTTCGACGCCGCCCTTGAATTCACGTCGCACGGAGGCCTGATCGTCCTCGAGGTCATGCTCGAGGCCGTTGACGACCGCACCCCACTGGAAACCGACGTCCTGGCGAGCGAGACGCCCGTGGCACCGAAGCTGTCGTCGCCCGATTGAACCCCAGATAGGACGAGGTCAGGTTCTTCAGCCTCGACGACGGCCTGAAGGATATCGGTTTTTGCGCCGACGTCGAGCAGGTCGACGCCCTCGAGGACACCGCTGCCGGCGACAGCGTCGAAAAGTTCGTCGTTGCCTGTCCGATGTGCATGACGATGTACGAGGACGGCCGCAAAACCGGCGGATTCGAGGACGACATTGAGATCGTCGATATCGCCGAACTGATCGTCGAAGCGATCGACAAGACACTTTCGCACGAGCCGTCTGAGCGATGCCATATCGCCAGATAACGTCCAATTCCTGGTGAGTTTGGCGGTAGATCTTCAAGAGAGGGGTGAAGTGGTCATCAATCGACGGGAAAACAAGACACTACATCATCAACAACGCCGAAGTCAAATCCGTCGTCTACGACGATCTTGAGACCTACGAGACCAAATGCGATGATCTCACACTGATGCTCTACACGATCGGGACTACAGGCCGCCCGAAGGGTGCGATCCACACGCACTGACAGGTCCTTGCGACAGCGGACACCTACGCGCGATACTGCCTCGAGCCGACCGAGGACGATGTCTTCGGCGACAACCCTCCGCTATACCGTTCGCCTACGGCTACGGCGACCTCGTCACCTTCCCGCTCCGGTTCGGCGGCAGCACCAGCCTCGTCGAGGACGCCAGTCCGGGCGACCTGCTCGAGGCGATCGAGAACACGGTATCACCATCCTCTGTTCGATCCCGACCGCGTTCAACCAGATCCTCTTCCAGCATCCCGACAGCCCCGAGGAGTACGACGTCTTCTCGCTGCGCGTCGGCATGAGCGCTGGCGAGCCCTGATGCCGACGAGCTTTGAGGAGTTCAAAGACGCCTACGGCATCGACCTCATCGACGGCATCGGGACAACGGAGATGCTCCGCATCTTCATTAGTCACTGCCACGACGACGACGAGATTGATCCGAGCGCCACCGGCTTCCCGGTCCCCGGTTACGAGGCCAGGATCATCGATCCCGACACGAGCAAGGAACTCGATCGCGGCGCGTCCGGACTGCTCGCGATCCGCGGCCTGACCGGTGTCGAGTACTAGGACCGCCCGGAGATGCAGGCCGACCCCCGTCGAAGATGGCTGGTCGATCCCCGGCGACATCTTCGTCATGCGCGAGGACGTCCGCCTTGGGTACAAGTCCCATCGTGACAACCTGATCATCTCGAGCGGCCACAATATCCCCGGGTCGGAAATCAAGGTTGTCGTCGAGGAACACGAATCGGTCTCCGAGGTGGCCGTCATCGCCATCCCCGACGAGGAGTGCGGCAACATCGTGAAGGCATTCGGCGTCCTCGAGGACGGCTACGACGGCACCGGCGGCCTCGTTGAGGAGATCCAGAACCACGTCAAGAATACCCTCGAACCTTACAAGTACCCGCGCGAAGTCGATGTCGTCCAGTCACTCCCGCGCACGGAGACGGATCCGCCTCTTGCTACCGAACTGAGTGAGTAAGAAAAAGTTGCAGAGCACAGTAGTCGATAACTTGTTTTATCGCGTCCACTGATAGAGACTAGTGAATTTATTTACCGATAAAATACACAGAGCCTGTGGTAGGTCGACTTGACGACTCACGCTTAAGCGATTCCACGAAATCATTAATAAAAGACAAAGGAAGGCCGTGAGAACGTGTTCTTGCGGCGGTCGGACGGAAGCAGGGCAATCAAATGGAGACGCTTACCGAATGCCACGGGGTTATTGAGAAAACGATCCGTAACTGGCTCGCTCGGTTCTGACGGAACCGATCAAGCAGGCACCCTACGACGCTCCTCGACCACTAAGCTCATCAGAACCTGACTCTGATAAACGTAACACTTAATACCACCCTCGCTACCAAAGTAGACGAGGAATGGCAGTCAATACCATGTTCAATTTTGATCCTCGTTCGATTCCGGAACAGCTGTACGAGGCTGGTGTCGCTGGGGCGGGCGGTGCAGGCTTTCCGTCAGGAGCGAAGTGGGAGAAGCTAGATGAGGTTCACTCGTTGCTGGTGAATCACCAAGAGAGTGAACCGAACTACTACTCCGACGTCTGGCTCGCGGATGACCGTGCCGAGGAGTTTGCGGCGTTCTTCGAGGCACTACTCGAGGAGGGGCTGTTCGACCGAATCGTCATCGGCACGAAACAGAAATACCGCGACGAATGGACCAGCGAATTCGAGGCGGTCTGCGGCGCCGACGTTTACCATGAGGACGACCTCCCCGCCGATCTCGGCGGTCGGGAGGGAATTATCTTTGCCTACACCGGCGAGGCGTACGACTTCAGCGAGGAACAGGTACTCCTGATGATTACGGCCGGCGAACGGATCGGCCGCGATCTGCCCACCGACCACGGGTGGCTCGTCCACAACACGGAAACGCTGTGGAACGTTCGAAACGCGCTGGCCGACGGAACGCCTGTCACCCACAAATACGTCCACGTCGACGGTGACACGCCGGCCCATCGCTGTCTCGAGGTCCCGCTGGGGACGACGGCGGCTGACCTGCTCGAGGCGGCTGATCTGTCACCAGCAGAGCTAGCTGACGACGCCGTCCTCGCGGACGGCGGCCCCGGCTGGAGTTACGTCATCGATGAAGATCCTCACGCGTTCGGAACTAGAAAACGAACGAACGCCGTCATGGTCCTCGACGAGGTGACCGTTGAGGCTCACACCGAGCAGGAAGACCGAATCAACGTCCTCGAGGAACGCGACTGGAACGCTCGCGAGCACGAAACCGAGCCAGCGATGCTCGAGCCCGACTCGGTTCGGATCCCACTGATCACGAACGCCGCATACGAGGGTTTAGTAACTGCCGGCGAGCCGGTGGTTGAACCGGGTGAGCGCGTCTCGGAGGGAGACGTCATTGCGAAACGAACGACCGGATCGATTTCGAACAATCATCATGCATCGATCGATGGCATCGTAACAGAGGTGACGGAGACGCACGTCGTGCTTGAGGCTGAGTAACTCGGCAGGGGACCAACGCCGACAGCTGCGGTATATCCGGTACATGGGGGATCTATTGCTGTCGGCAGTGGCCAGCCGCCGATGTGACAGCGTTGCCACTCCTGAAGAGGCGTCCCAGACCGAGGATTTCCGGTGAGCGTACACACTGCTTTAGTGTAGAATAGCAAAGCAACACTGAATCCACAGTATCTCTTTATAGTTTGTCTGGCTACTCTTCGCCCGGTTTGAGTTCGAATTGTTCGTTTTCCGCGGCAGCGTTGAGCACGATACTGGTGTTCGACTGCCGGATGTCGGGATCGATGAGCAGAGCTTTGATTTGATTGTTCATATCGTCCATGTCTGTGAACTTCCCGATAGCGATCACATCATAGTCTCCGGTGGCTTCGTAGACGGAGATCATCTGCTTGTGATCCCATTCTTCGTGATCTCCGATAGTGCCTCCCCTCTGCTTTCATCTGGATGATAGCCGTTACATCATACCCGAAATAGCTACCCTGTTGACTCGATAGAAATTCTGCTATCCCATGAGAGCGTGAAACAAGTATGGGACGCAGGAGACCGAGCGCTATTCCGTGCTCCGAAGCACGTGCTGTTGACTGGTCCGAGTGCGTAGGAAGCCGAGTCCTGGGGACTACAGCCCGACTGCTGCTCCCAGCGGTAGTCGGGAAAGCCCGTATAGTAAATCACTGTTTCACGCACCGGCGTCCCGAGGTGAATCCAATGTTCATCGGAATTGACGTACACAAACGGTACTCACAAATCACAGTACTGAACGAAACAGGTAAGATTATCCAAGAGGTTCACGTTTTCGCGCGAACCTCAACGATTTCGCCCAGCAGTATGCTGGGTCCAAAGCCGCGCTAGAAGCAACCAGCAACTGCTGCTACATCCATAACACTCTTTTAGAGTATCTGGATGTTCACCACGGTCATGTATTTGGTAAGAAACGTCGAGCAAGGCACGAACTATCGGGGGACAGTAAGTACTCACTCGACGCGAATTCTAATTTGATACGAGACCACTTATACTTATCACTATGAATCTTGAGCTCTCTTTAGAAGAATTGGGCCTTGTTTAGACGGTCAAACGGTAGCAGTGTAGAGCCGATCGAACTCGTATCGTCGTACTAGTAGCTCAGAGAAAATACCAAATCTACTAGGAAGTGAAGCGGGACGGGTTCGTTGTGCACACGAAGACCTCCCGCTTCACAGAGAAGGTTGTATCGCTCGCCCAAAAAGCCGTCGTTGGCACGCCAGCTCCGGCCTACCGTCCGGGAGAAGAAGGCTACGCTGACTGGGTGATTCTCGCCGTTCAAGGGCTCAAGGAGTATCTCGGTCATCCGTACCGGAAGCTGATGGACGTCCTCCGCGAGATGCCAAGAATCACGAATTCGCTGGGTCTAACGCCTGAGACGGTTCCGAACTTCTCAACAATGTGTTCGCGAAAACAGGCGATTCCGATGAAACGGTGGCGATCGATCCTCGATCAAACCATCGAACTATATGATCCCGGTGATGTTCAAGCGGTCGACGCAACCGGAGTTGATCGCGTTCAGGCTAGCCAGCACTACGCCAAACGCACCGACTACACGTTCGAGGCAGTGAAGACGACGTTGCTCATCGATTGTGAAACCAGTGCGATCCTAGATATACACTGTTCGATGAAACAACCACACGACACACAGGTTGGCTGGCAGGTGATAACCCGGAATATCGACGTATTAAGTACTGTCGCGGCCGATAAGGGCTACGACTGGGAGGAACTTCGCACGCGGTTGCGTGCGGAACATATCACACCGTTGATTCCGCAGCGCGACCCTGGAATTCGGGGATGGGCGAGAAATCTTCTCATCAAGGATCGAGCGTATCACCAACGTTCGAACGCTGAATCGTGTTTTTCGGGCTCCGGAGCAGATACGGCGACACGCTCTGGGCGCGAACCTGGTTCGGACAATTCCGTGAACTTGTCATGAAATCCGCCGTCCGCAACATCGAACGCGTCATCGAGGACTCACACCCGTGAAATCACGCGTTCAAACAAGGCCGAAGAATTGTGTGCACGAAACAGACCGCTAACCCAAGTCGACGACAAGTCCTATCGGATGTTACAGAAGACATCCGCGTTCGAGTCGGCTATCAGACGACTCGAACGCCAAACCGCGGAATCAATCAATGAAGATACGGACCTTATAGTGGTGGTCTGTAAGTTTGACCTCAGCACAGCCGAGGTCTAAGAGACCGGCGAAACTGAGTGGAACGCCCGTACGGCTACAAACCGGTGGTACGAGCGTCTACTGCAAAGAACGTGCTGATTTTACCACTAAGGAACTTCATGAGTACCTCGCCGAAGCCAAGCGTGCGGAGTGGTCAGCGTTACTTTTGAATATCATTACTCCACAAAGCTATAGTAGCAGGAACAACTCACTGAACGCGCCGAAGCGTTGCCGGTCGGATCGGTCCACGATCCCGATACGATTGTCGGACCCATCATCGATGAATCTCAGCGCGAGGAAATGCTCGAGTACGTCGATGAAACCATCGAGGCGGGTGCGACTCTCGAAACCGGTGGTTCAACCGTCAGTCTTGAGGACGTTGACGACTCACTGGTCGTCGCACCGACGGTCCTCTCGGACGTCACCAACGAGATGTCCGCCGCCTGCTTCGAACACTTCGGGCCGATCGCACCTGTCATCCCGTTCTCGAATATCGACGAAGCGGTCGAGTTGGCCAACAGCACAGAATACGGGCTTTCGGGCTCGGTTCATGCTGGTAATGTGGCTGCCGGCAAAGCTATCGCTGAACGATTAGACACTGGAATGGTTCATATCAACGATCAGCCGGTCAACGACGAGGCCCACATTTCGTTTGGTGGTACCGGAGCTTCTGGTATAGGCGGTTACAATACGACGGACTTCCTCAACGAAGTCACCGAAACAAAGTGGATCTCAATGCAGCATGAGCAGCGTGAATACCCGTTTTAGCTCGACAATGATTAACTCAGAAGTATCGATAGCAGAGTCTACCCAATAAGCACTGCCTAGCCCAACACCTTCTCAACCAATGTTTGGCTATTGAGCGCTTGATTCGGTCAATTGTGGTTATAGTGGTATCTAAAGCGTCTGAGCCAGCGGCGTGCGCTGACTTGACTACCCGCCAGTAGGACTATAGTTGTCATTTTCCATTTTCAGCAGCAACTTCGATTCTGTTTGATAGCGGCATGCAACCACTTCTTTTCGTCGTTGATCTGGATTTGTTTCTCGTCAACCCCGACCCGCGACAGTTTATGTATTCATAGACGAACACCTGTGATGGTAAATAGGTCATATGTAATAAATAACTTAAATCATATCCCAAACTAACCTTCACATGAAATGGGGACGAACCACGAAATTCGGCAGGGGTTCACGGTGCGTCCGTTATACCAAATATCATCTAGATAATGACTTTGATGGGCACTGTCTAGTTGAGTCAGTTTGAGAAGTGAGCAGGTCGTTGAGTTTCTTGTCCAAAGATGCTCGCAGACCTGCTCAGTGAGAGCTATGCGGCGGATTTAGAAGAATCTTGTTTCAATCAGCTAGCTAGTATCACAGTCAACCGTATACGAGAAATACAGCAATAGGAAAACTCTGTCCAACCAGGAATCTACAAATAATATTTGAATAATTTGATTGTAAACCAAGTCACTCCGAAGGCGAAAATACCGGCACCAGAAAGTAATAACGTGTGTCGATAGCCGAACACGGTTGCAGCCCCGACTGTGAGCGGCGGACCGATCGTCGTCCCGAGTCTGAGAACGCTCGTTCGAATACTCATAATACTCCCGCGGAATTCGTCCGGTGCCCGCTCATTGAGCGCGGTATCTGTAATCGGTTCTGCGAGCCCCTGACCAAGACCGAACAAGAAGAGTGCGCCGGCGACGACGTAGATAGAGTCCGCGATAGCGACGATAACGAGCCCGATTCCGTAGCTCACGAATCCAAGCGCGATCGATTGGAAACTAGTGAGCAATTGAAGCACGCGGTCCCCCTGCATTGCAGTCACGCCCATCGTAACTGCAGGTAGTCCAAGGAGAAGGCCGATTCCTGCCGACGAGAGCTGGAATTCGTTAGCGAGCAAGAACGGAACGGCGGTGAGTTGGGCACCATAGAGGATGACGAATATACCGAGGATTGCAAGATAGAGTACCACGAAAGGAGTCATCGGTGTTGGTCCGGCAAGGAACTCGAGGATACTCGAGTTCGAGTTGTTCTCGTTTCGGTGTGGCTCCTCGAGCAGGGTCATCCCGGGAACGGCGACAAGCAACGCGAGAGGGAAACATGCAAAGGGAACTGACCAAGAGAATGTTGCGAGCGCGCCGCCGAGGAGCGGATATCCAGCAGCACCAACCGCGAGGATCGCCGCATTAGTCCCGATCAATACCCGCCGTTGTTCACCGGAGTAGAGATCCCCGAGGAGTGTAACCGTAAGCATAATTATCGCACTACTCGCCGCGCCCTGGATCGCTCGAAGTGCGAGAATATGCGTGAAATCGGAGATGAAAATGATGCTTCCCCCGCTGAGCCCGAAGACGATGAGTGCAGGGACCAAAATCGGTTTCCGACCGATGCGGTCGGTCAGCAATCCAATGGGGAGTGTGAGAAAGATCCCGGGAAGTGTGAACGCTGACAATAAGAGGCTAGCTTGGGCCTCCGAGATGTTCCATGCCTCTTGCACCGCTGGCAGTGCAGGACTAATGAGCGAAACTCCCATAACAGCGACGAGTGTACTTGCGAATATCACCGCTACTGCCGGAGAATTTCGAAGTGACCGTATCCATTCCATTCCTATCTATTCGTACTTCCGTAATTGAACTCTGTAAGTCATCTGCTATTGAAGGAGCATGTCACAAAATAAATTATATTCCTTTGAGCGCGTTAGTAAACAGTCAAGACAATAGCGCGCGATATCCTCGTCGGTGAACGTCCCCGGCGACGCGTTGGCTCGCAGGGCTCGCTCGAAGAACTCGAAATTCTCTCGTTTGCAGGCCCACTCGGGCAGTCGGGGCAATTGGAAGAAAAAGACGTACCAGCTCTTTTTGAGCTGTTTCGGATTCGAGAGGACGTGGTGTCGGAGGACGGCGGGATGGGGGACGTTGACGATGCCGAGGCGGTCGACGGTCGCGGGGTAGCGGAGCGCGAGTTCCCAGGCAACCGACGCGCCCCAGTCGTGGCCGACGATGTGGGCAGAATCACGTCCCTCGCTGTGGACGAGTTCGACGACGTCGCGGACGAGTTCGCTCTTCCTGTAGGCTCGGACGCCGTCGAGTTTCTCGCTCAGGTTGTAGCCGCGCTGGTCGGGAACGAGCACGCGATAGCCCGCTTCGACAAGTGGTTCTATCTGCTCGCGCCAGCAGTAGAAAAAGTCCGGAAACCCGTGGAGCAAGACGACCAGCGAACCGTCTTCGTCTCCCGCGGCGACCACGTGGAGTCGGACACCGTTTACGTCGCGATAGGTCGATTCGGCACTCGAGTCGGACAACAGCGAGGCGTCGGTTTGCATTTTCGATCCCTGCCGTCACGTTAGATAGGAATAGTTATGAAATTGCCAGTTGAGTCGCCACTATGGCACGAATCAGCGAGGGGGACCGACAGCGGGTGCGCGAACTCTTCGAACGGCACCTCGATGTCGGCCTCCATCACGGGGCTCAGTGTGCGGTCTACGTCGATGGGGAACTCGAACTCGACCTGGCCGGTGGACGCGCGAACGCGGGCGACGAATCGACTGAAAGCGCTCTTCCGACGACGTCGAACACCCGTCACGTGCTGTTTTCGTGTACGAAACCCTACGCCGCCGCGGCGGTCCACGCCCTCGTCTGTGACGGCGCGCTCGCCTACGACGACCGTGTCGTCGACCACTGGTCCTCCTTCGCCGAACCGGGGTCGACGAAGGCGACCACGACCGTCCGGCAGGTCCTCAGTCACACGGCAGGACTTCCGACCGGTGACATCGATCGCCGCCCCGAACTCTGGGACGACTGGGCCGCCGTCGTCGAGCGTCTCGAGGCGATGGAGCCGGTCTCGCCGCCCGGCAAACAGCCGGCCTACCACTCGCTTACGTTCGGCTGGCTCGTCGGCGAACTCGTCAGGCGCGTCTCGGGCAGTCCGATCGAACGGGTCGTCGCGGATCGGGTCTTCGACCCGCTCGAGATGAACGACACGGGGATTGGCCTGCGAGACGACGAGGACGGGCCGGTCGCGACGCTCACGGGGTTCGACGCCTTCGACGGCTGTCGGGACCTCGAGGAGGGGCTCGGCGGGCACGCGGAGATCGCCGACTCGTTCAACAGCGAGTCGATCCACCGGGCCGTGATCCCCGCCGCGAACGGGATCGGGACGGCTCGAGACATGGCCCGGTTCTACGCCTGTCTCGCGAATGGCGGCGAACTCGACGGCACGCGGATCCTCGATTCCGAGGTCGTCGAGACGATGACGACCCTCTGGGCCGCGACGGACGAGGACGGAACGCTTCGACGGCCCTCGCGGTACGGCCTCGGCGTCTGGAAAGGGGGAACGAGCACGGACCCATTCGGCTCGCTCACGCCGTCTCGCGTGTTCGGCCACTCCGGGCTCGGGAGCAGCGTCGGCTGGGCCGACCCCGCCGAAAACGTCAGTTTCGCCTACGTGACGAACGGCGTGCGAGAGGAGACCTACGAGCACGTTACGAGAGCGAGCGCGCTCGGCGACGCGGTTCGGCTGGCCGTCAGCGGGTAAGGCCATCTCGAGCGCCGACGTCACCTGCGAACCAACGGAGACCGAAGCCGCCCGCGAACCAATGGAGACCGAAGCCGCCTAGCACGCCCGTTCGACGACGGTGAACCGACCCGTTTCCTCGTACTCGCCGTCGATCGGACTCGGCTGATAGAACCGGTGGACGGTGATCGACTCGACCGAGTCACCGCGGCGCTCGATCGCCTGTTCGCAGGCCCACTCGGCGTAGTCGACCGCGATGATTCCATCCGTATCGCCGTTGCCGGAGGCCCAGACGGTCTGCATGAACTTGCGCTCGCGGAACGTGTCGTACTCCTTCGAGGCGTCCGGCGGCCGATCGTCAGTTATCGTTCCGTTGCCGAACGCGTCGACTTTCTCTCCGGATTCCAGTTGCGCTTCGACGGCGAACCAGCTATATCCCTCCGTGGGATTCGGCGCGTACAGCCCCCACTGTTGCTGGTCGACCGACGTCTCGAGTTCGGCCGGCAGGTCCTGATCGGTGACGTAGGTCGTTCCGTACAGAAGTATCGAAACGAGCGCGAGGACGCTGACGATCGTCAACAGCGAGCGACAGTACGCACGGACGAACGACAGCTTCGATTCGTAGCCGCGCCGCTCGAGCGCGTCGAACGCGCGCCGCTCGAGCGGTCGTCCGGCCATCGACTCGAGTTTCGCCCTGTTTGGTAGCCGCTCGAGCAGGCCCGTTGGAACGAGACGACGGAGCGTCTCCCAGAACGGCGGCGTGAGAAACGGGAGGAGAGCGGTCGTGAGGACGAGCGGGAAGAGTCCGACCGACATCGTCAACAGCATTCCCGCGAACGCGCCGACGTAGACGAGCGTGAACGCCGCCCGTAGCCGCCCGTCGGTCACGAGCAAAAAGAGGATCGAGCCGGCCAACAGCCCCACCCAGGCCCAGTTCATCGCCTCCAGCAGCGTCGGATACGCGGTGAGGTAGTTTCCGATGAAGATCGTCATCACGTCGTTCGACATCGCAATCTGGAGGGCTTCGCCCTCGTACCAGGTATTGCCCTGGTGCTTGAGAACGGCGTTCTGCGAGAATACCATCAACGGCTGTATCAGCAGGGCCGCGGTCCCGAACCCGACGACGCTCGCCCGCGCCGAGCCGCGACGAAGCGCGTCGATCGACCAGCGTTCTCCCAGCGGGGTCAAAAGCGCCAGGAACAGCACCACTCGGAGGAGCTTGTCCCCGCCGTTGAGCACCGCGGGATTTCGCGCCTGCAGCGACAGCAAGAGTGCAAGCGAGACGAACCCGACCAGTCTCGTCCGGTAGCCCAGCACGAACGCGAGCGCGAACAGCCCCGCGATACCGAATAGCAGTTGTTGGAACCACAGCTCGCCCGAAAGCGCGTGGACCGATAGGCCGGTAAACTGGCTGTAGGTGCTCTCGTAGGCCTCGATCGGGTACGCGCCGTCGTTCGTGTAAAACTGCTCGATGTTCCCCCAGCGGACGAGCAGATCGACCAGCAAGATCAGTCCGAACGAGATGCGAACTGCAGCGAGGGCGCGGGTGTCGACCTCGAACCGGGAGCGAACCCGCCCGCCGACCGGCTCGAGGTGGCGAAGCAGCCGCCGGTACCGTTGTGCGTCCGGTCCGATTCGCTCGAGTCTCGAGGCGACGCCCATCTAGGGACACCCGCCGCTGTCAACCAACCGCGAGTCCGTCACCGGAACCGCTCTCGACATCGAGGGAACCGCTCTCGATATCGAGGGGAGGGTTGTCGAATAGCCGATCATCGGTTCGTTCAGTGAGATGATCGATTCTGTGTATCTATCTGAAATAAGTTTTGTGGAGAAAGGAGCGTCGCCAGCCTCGAGCACGCCGACGGCACGGGTCGCGCTGGCCGCAGAGTCACTCCCAGTGCTGGACCGCGACGGTCTCACCCGCCGGAATCCCCTCGCGGTCGTCGTCGACGACGACCCAGCCGTCGGCGAGCGCGACGCTCGAGAGCACGCCGGCCCCGCTCGCTCGCGTCGGCACGGCGTCGACGGCCGGCACGTCGGCCGCGCTGGCTGTATCCGCACCGTCGGAGTCTGCGTCCTCGACCGCGGATCCGTCCTCGTCGGCCGCAGATCCGTCCCCGTCGTTCGCTCGAGGCTCGAGTGCGACTCGCGCGAACGTCCGCGTGGCCGGCCCGCTCGGAATCTTTCGGGCGAGACGAGCCATCGTTACCGGATGCGCCTCGGGATCGGTGCCCTCGAGCCACCGGAGGACCGGGCGCAGGAACTGGACGGCGGTGACGATACAGGCGACCGGATACCCCGGCAGGGCGAGGACCGGCGTGTCCTCGACGATCCCGAGACAGACCGGATGGCCCGGCTCGAGGCCGACGCCGTGGACGACCACCTCGCCGATGTCGTCGATGACCTCCGGGAGCAGATCGCGCTCGCCAACCGACGAGCCGCCGGTCGTGACGACCGCGTCCTTGGTGAGGTCGCGTTCGATGGCGACCCGGAGCGCGTCGCGATCGTCCGTGACAACGTTCCGGTAGGTCGATCGGCCGCCCCAGCCGTCGACCAGCCGCGAGACCGTGAGGCCGTTGGTCTCGACGACTTCCCCGGGCTCGGGATCGCGCTGGACGAGTTCCTCGCCGGTCGGGACGACGCCGACCCGCGGTTCCCGCGCGACGGAAACCCGCGAGCGGCCGACGGATTTGAGCAGTCCCAGATCCGACGGCCTGAGCCGATGGCCCGGTTCGTAGAGCGACTGTCCCGATTCGACGTCGTCGCCCACCGGCGCGACGTTTTCGCCCTCCGCGACGGCCTCGAGGACCTCGAGTTCGTCGGTCTCGTCGATCGCCTCGACGCGTTCGATCATCACGACCGCGTCGCTTCCCTCGGGAAGCTCACTTCCCGTGTGAACCCGGACCGCAGTCCCGGACGCGGTCGAATCGTCGCCGTCTACGACGCGGAGCACGGCGGAGGACCGGTCGCTTGCGCCGAACGTATCCGCAGCCGTGACGGCGTAGCCGTCCATCGCCGCCCGACGGTAGTGGGGGACGTCCCGCGAGGCGGTTACCGACTCGGCGATCACGCGGCCGGTCGCCTGCTCGATCGGGAGCCGTTCCGTCCGCGGCTCGCGCTCGTCGACTGCAAGTGCGTCTCGCAAGGCAGTGCGGGCCTCCTCGAGCGGCGTCCGTACTTTAAATCCCGCCTCCGTTCGCTCGTGGTCGGCACCTTTCATATTCGGACACGCGCGGCGGGCGGCCAAAAACGTGCGGGACCGCCCGACAAAGTGCGGGGCTAACCGAGTGAGATCGATCGCCCGCGTTGAGGACCCTAGCTCCGGAGTAGGCCGCCGTCGATCGGAATCTCCGCCCCGTTTACGTAACTCGCGTGCGGACTCGAGAGATAGGCGACCGTCTCGCCCAGTTCCTCGGGTTGTCCGATTCGATCCACCGGAATGTCGTCCGCCAGTTCGGCGAGTCCGGACTCGTAGTCCGCGTAGGTTCCCCGCTCGACGCCGGCCTCGATCAGTTCCTCGATCCGTGGGGTCTCGATGGTGCCCGGAAGCACGGCGTTGGCCCTGATTTCGGGTGCGAACTCACGGGAGATCGTCTTGATCAATCCGATCACGCCCCGGCGTACCGAGTTCGAGAGGAGGAGTCCGTCCGCAACCTCTCTGACCGTTCTGGACGTAATGGAGGTGATCGTCCCGTACTCCGACTCGAGAAGGTGCGGATGGGCCTCCTCGATCGTCCAGACGACGCTCATCACGAGCAGGTCGTAGGCCTGATACCAGTCTTTCTGCTCGGTCTCGAGGAAGGTCGTACTCGGCGGGCCCCCGGAGGAGGTGACGAGGTGATCGAGTCCGCCGAAGGTGTCGACGGTTGCCTCGACCAGATTCGCGATCTCCTCGGGCGCGGTGAGATCGGCCCGCACTGCGAGGACATCTCCGGTCGGTCCGTCTGCGGACTCGCAGGCGGCTTCGATCGATTCTTTCGCTGCCTCGAGTTGCTCCTCCCCGCGCCCGCAGATGGCGACGTTCGCGCCCTCGAGCGCCAGCGCCCTCGCGCTCGCGAGGCCGAGGCCGCTCGAGGATGCCGTTACTAGCGCCGCGTTCCCACCGAGGTGTAGATCCATGCGCGGGAAAACGGGACGGGTGACAAAAGGTTTCGGGGACGGCGAGGCGGCCGCGATGGCAAGTCCATTGAGACGGTGGTTATCACTCCCTATGGCGGACGCGAACGAGCCCGTTCGACGTCACCCCGATGACGAGCGGGATCGATATCTTGCGTCCCTGGACCGCGGGCCCGGCGGCGTCGCTGACGACTTTCATCAGATCGGGGGCGGTGTGATCGACCTTGACGCCGTTTTCGTCGCACGCATCGTAGACGCGATCCGGCACGTCGTAGAGATCCGTCCCGGCGGGGATGCGCACCCGAACCGGCGCGCGAAGCGCCTCCGCGAACGCCACCGTCTCGCGGGCCTTGGTCAGGTTCTCTCGAGCGCTGGACTCGACCGACGAGACGTTCGCACGGGAGGTACCGAGCGCGTCGGCGATATCGGCCTGGGACACGTCCCGCTCTCGCAACGCGAGGACCTGGGCCTGCCTGTGGGTAAGGACGCTCGTCTCGGCTTCGAACCCGATGTCCTCGAGCAGCGTTTCGACGTCGTCGATCACGGCGGAGCCACCTCGAGCGGGGTCGCGCGCGTGGTCATGTCTTCCCGTCGGGTCGGCAGGATCAAAGCGTCTCCGGTCGAATCGGTGCCGTGCTCGAGGCGGTCGCGAATCGCTGGCGCTCGATCACCGTAACTGCGCCAGATCGAACGGGACTGATCGAAGAAAACGTCGTGGGGTAGACTGTCCACGGTCCGCCGCTGTCGCCAGCGCGGGCCGGTTACGATCCCCAGAAGTTGTCGCGGCTGCCGAGTCGTTCCCGTTTCTGCTTGCTCTCGGTTTCGTCGTCCTCGTCGTCGGCGCGGGAGTCGTCGCCCTCGTCGTCCGATTCGTCGTCATCGTCGTTTTCCAACGGCAGTCGCTCGAGCTCCGTGGCTCGCGCGTGGTTGCTGTGGACGCGCTCGATTTCAACGCGCGAGCGGGCCTTCGGGAGCACGCCGTCGACCATGACGATGAAGCCGTCCTCGGTCCGGCCGACGCCAGCGCCGCTCTCGTGCATGTCGACGATGTCGACGACGACTTCCTCGCCGCGCTTGATCGGTTGGCTCTTCAGGTCGTCGATGGGCTGGTTGTAGTGTTGGCACCACTCCTTGCCACCACGGTCGCCGTAGTGTTGACACCCCATTCCCGAAATCCGCTCGGAAAAGCTCGGACAGTCGTCGGCGAGTGGACAGTCTGCCATACGGTTTTCTATCAGCGGCGGCGTTAAACCGCTTGCGTCTTGGAAACGACGGGTACGCTCGAGTGAGTAGTTGGGCTGCCGGTCGCCGATCGCGCTGTCTCACGCCGACCGCTACGCCCAGCCGGTCTGGTGTGTCGCCGGCGACGAACGGACCCGGCACACTGACGCAATCTCACATCTCGACCCACGACCCACCGGTCGCGTCGAATCTATCGAGACAACTGCTCGCGTATGAAAGGGGGTTTCGAAAACGTTTACGGGGATGGCGACGCACAAAACAATGATGAAGATTCTCGTTACGGTCAAAGAAGTCGCGACCGTCGAAGACGAGTTCGAGATCGAGGGAACGGCGATCGCCGACCAGTACCTCGGTGCCGATCTCAACGAGTGGGACGACTACGCCGTCGAGGAGGCCGTCCAACTCCAGGAAGCCGGCCTCGCCGACGAGGTCGTCACCGTCACCATTGGCCCCGAAGACTGCGAGCAGACCATCCGCCAGGCGCTCGCGAAAGGCGCCGATCGCGCCATCCGCATCTGGGACGACGCCCTCGAGGGGGTCGACCTGCTCGACGTGGGCGCGAAAACGGAGCTCCTCAAAGCCGTCGTCGAAGCCGAAGAACCCGATCTCGTCCTCTCTGGTGTTCAATCCGGCGACGACAGCTTCGGCGCCACAGGCGTTTCGCTCGCCAGCGCCGTTGACTTCCAGTGGGGTGCGGTCGTCAACGGCCTCGAACACGACCTCGAGGATGGCGTCGCCTCTGTGCGACGTGAACTCGAGGGCGGCGTCGAAGAGCTCACCGACATCGACTTGCCGGCGGTGCTGACCATCCAGACGGGGATCAACGAACCGCGCTATGCCAGTCTACGCGGCATTCGCCAGGCCCAGCGCAAGGATCTCGACGTGCAGACGCTGGCCGATCTCGGCGTCGACGCCGGTGCCGTCGAAGGCGACCTCGAACTTACTGAGATGTACGAACCCGAGACCGAGAGTGACGTAACCGTCTGGGAGGGCGGTGCCGACGACACGGCCGGACAACTCGCTGAGTTGCTCCGCGAGAAAGGGGTGGCACAATGACGGACGTGCTCGCTGTCGCCGACCACCGCCGCGGCGAACTCCGAGACGTCAGCTACGAACTCGTCACCGCCGGACGCGAACTCGCAGACGTTACCGGCGGCGATCTTCATCTGGCGATCATCAGCGGCCCCGTCGACGACTTTGCGGAGAAGGCGAACCGCGAGGGCGTCGACGCGATCCACACTGTTTCCCACGGCGAGGAGTTCAACCACGACATCTACACGCAGGCGATCGCACAGCTTTACGATGCGATCGCCCCGCAATACGTGCTCGCGCCCAACAGCGTCAACGGCCTCGACTACGCTCCTGCTGTTGCGGACGAACTCGACCTTCCGATCGTCACGGACGCAGTCGGCCTCGAGACCGACGGCCAGACCCTGATAGCCAACCGCGAGATGTACGGCGGCAAGGTCGAAACCACGGTGGAGGTCGACGCCGAATCGGCGCTCGTCACCATCCGCAGTGCCGAGTGGCCGACTGCGGAGGGCACCGGTGATGCGTCGATCGAAGCCCTCGACGCTGACATCGACAAGGACGCCATCGGCTCGAGCGTGACCGGTTTCGAGGAGGTCGGCGGCGGCGATGTCGACATCAGCGAGGCGGACGTGCTAGTTTCGATCGGTCGCGGCATCGAAGAGGAAGAGAATCTGGACATTATCCGCGACCTCGCCGACGCGCTCGACGCGACGCTGTCGTCGTCGCGACCGATCGTCGACAACGGTTGGTTGCCCAAGAATCGTCAGGTCGGTCAGTCGGGCAAGGTCGTCACGCCTGACGTCTACATCGCGATCGGGATCTCGGGGGCAGTCCAGCACGTCGCCGGGATGAAAGGCTCCGAGACCATCGTCGCGATCAACACGGACCCGAACGCGCCGATCATGGACATCGCAGACTACGCGATCCACGATGACCTCTTCGACGTCGTACCGGCGCTGACCGAGCAGTTCCAGTAGTCCTCTCTTTCTCGTTTCTGCGGGCGGAAACTCCCATACTGAATACAACGACTGTTCCACTCAGTGTGAGAAGAATTAAGTTCTATCGCTCGCCCACATAATATATGAAAACCGTTGTACAGGCGGACGCTTCCAGAGAGATGTACCTGGGACTCCACGGCGTCGAGAAGCTCCTGTTTTACTTTCTCGTGTCGGTCGTCCTCGCCGTCTTCGCCTACGGCGTGTATCAACGCGTGAGTCGGTATACTGACGGCGACGACGATCCGCTCGAGCGGCTGAACGACCTGCCGAGTCGAATCGTCAGCGCCGCAAAGCTCGTCCTCTCGAACGAGAAGCAGTTCAACCGCGATCTCTACGGCGGGCTGATGCACTCGTTTCTCATGTGGGGCTTTCTGACTCTGTTTATCGCCACGAGCATCATCGCCTTCGAGAGCTACGGCACCGACCTCCTGCTCGGCATCCAGTTTTGGGAGGGCGAGTTCTATCTGGCCTACCAGTTCATGGTCGACGCCATGGGGCTGCTGTTCGTCGTCGGCATCGGCATGGCGATCTACCGCCGGTACTGGGTGCGCAACGAACGCCTCTGGGGGCGTCACACCTCCAACGAAGACGATATCTTCATCTGGACGCTGTTCGGACTCGGCGTCGGCGGCTTCCTCCTCGAGGGCCTGCGGATCTACATCACGGGCATGCCCGCCCACGAAATCGTCAGCTTCGTCGGTTACGGCCTCGCAATGCTGTTCGGCGCGGTTGGGCTACCCATGACCGATGCAGCCACGAATCCGGGAACCTATCAGGCGGTGAGCGTCTTCGGTGCGAACGCCGAAACCCTACACTGGCTGACCTGGTGGAGCCACTCGCTGCTCGCGCTCGGCTTTATCGCGTGGATTCCCTCCGCCAAACCGTTCCACATGCTTTCGTCGTTCGCCAACGTCATCACGCGCGACGAGAAGGCCGGTACACGCCTTCCGGGCGTCCCCGCGGATCTGGACGCGACCAACGCCGAGGATATCGACGACTTCACCTGGAAGGACATTCTCGACCAAGACGCCTGCACCAAGTGCGGCCGCTGTTCGTCGGTCTGTCCCGCGAAAGCCTCCGACCGCCCGCTCGATCCGCGCAACGTCATCCTCGACCTCAAATCCTACCGCGAGGAGGTAGACGCCGGCGGCGAGGAGAAACCGATCGTCGCCGACGGCGGCACGAGCGTCATTAATACGGAGACCATGGAGTCCTGTATGGCCTGTATGGCCTGCATGGACGCCTGCCCCGTCGAGATCGAGCACCTGAACTCCTTCACCAAGCTCAACCGCCAGATGACCGATCAGGGCGACGTCTCGAGTTCGATGCAGGACGTCTTCCAGAACGTCATGCAAGACGGCAACACGTTCGGTAACAGCCAGCGCACCCGCGCCGACTGGGCCGACGACCTCGCGTTCGAGGTTACCGACGCCCGCGAACAGGAAGTCGACTACCTCTGGTACGTCGGTGATTACCCCAGTTACGACGAGCGCAACAAGCAGGTCGCCCGCTCGCTTGCGACCATCTTACAGGAAGCCGACGTGAGCTTCGGCATCCTCTTCGAGGACGAAAAGTACGACGGCAACGACATCCGCCGAGTCGGCGAGGAGTTCCTCTACATCGAACTCGCCGGCCACCACGTAACGCGATCGATTCGGGTCTGCGCTTCCGCGAGGTCCTGTGACCGGGCATACCGCTTCTGAATCTCTGCCTTCTCATCGTCCGTCTTGTCCGCGAAAATTCGGTCGAAGAGCTTGTCGAGCGTTTCGCCTTCGAGATGAATATCAGCGAGACGCCCCTGATACAGGATTTCGACCGTCGCACCGTCCTCGAGCGATTGGTCGATGGTGTACGTGTCGATATAGTTGCCAAAAGTACGCCGAGTATTGCGCTTGTCCTTCTCGATGGGTGTTCCGGTGAATCCGACGTAGAAGGCGTTTGGGAGCGCTGTCCGCATGTTGCTCGCGAGCTCCTTGTCCTGCGTTCGGTGGGCCTCGTCGGCCATCACGAAAACGTTCTCGTTGCGGGAGAGTACCGGGAACTCGTCTTCCTCGCCATCGTCGTCGTCGGTAGTCTGGAATTTGTGGATGAGCGTCGTGATCGTCTCGCCCGCGTCGTAGCTGAGTCGTTCACGGAGACCCTCGATACTCTGGGCTTTCTTCGGATTTGGGAACCCACACCGCTGGAACGTCGCGTGAATCTGGTCGTTGAGCGCACGCCGGTCGGTGACCAGCACGAGCGTCGGGTCGTCCTCGAGCCGGCGGAGCTTTAGCGCGAGGAACAACATCGTGAGTGACTTCCCCGACCCCTGTGTGTGCCAGACGACGCCGCCCTGGGCTTCATGGCGCCCGCGCTTATCGATTCGTTCGAGCGCCTTCCGGACCGCTCGATACTGCTGGTAGCGGGCGACCATCTTGATGGTCCCGCTTTGGCGCTCCTCAAACACCGTGTAGTGCCGTAGCTGGTCAAGCAACCTCTCGGGTTCGAACAGTGCATAGAGCATCCGGTACTGGTCTGGCAGGTACCCCTCCAGCCCGAACAGGTCGATGAGTTCGTCGTCCTCCAACGGGTAGGCGTCCCGCCAAGGCTTGTACTGATCCTTCGGTGTCTGGTACGTGCCCATCACCGCGCCTTCCATCCAGGTGGCGACCGAGAACTGGTTGTACCGGAACAGTTCCTCGGCCCCCTCTGATTTGCCATCCCGTTCGTTCTGGTAGCGCGTGAGTTGATTGAGGGCCTCCGATCGCGGCTCCGGAATCTGTGGGCTCTTGCACTCGATGACGCCGAGTGGGATGCCATTGAGGAACAACACGATGTCGGGCTTGATTACTTCGACGTCCCCCTCAACCCGGAACTGATTGAGCGCTAAAAAGTCGTTGTTCTCGGGGTTTTCGTAGTCAATGTACTGGACTGTTTGATATTGCTTCCCGTGGCCGCGGTCCTGTTCGACGGTGGTGTGTCGGACGAGCATTTCGTGGATTTGTTCGTTTTCGTCCATCGTACTCGTCCCGGCGACCTGCTCGACCTCGCGAACAGCCTTGTTCAAATTGTTCTCGTTTAGCCACGGATTCAAGCGTTTGACGGCGTCGCGAAGGCGCGATTCGAGTACAGCTGAGGTCTCCGTCTCACGAGGATCGAACCACGATGTTTGCTGTTGGTCGACGATCTCCCAGCCAAGTTGCTGGAGAGCTTTGAGGGCCGGGCGTTCAGACTCGGCATATTCGTCGGGCATGGTCAGTCAGTGTTGACGCGAACCTTGCCAGTGAGGAGATCCTGCATGAGGCCGTGTTTGATGTCTTGAAGCTTTTCTTTTTGTTGTGTTTCTTGACGGATATTTGTGTCTAAATCCGACAAGAAATTTCCTATTCGAGTTTGTTTCTCGATTGAGGGAACAGGGAGCGTTATTCGCGCCTGGTTGGGATCTTCTCCAGTCTCGCAGTTGGAGGGATTCTCGTGTTCGTCGGATACCTCATTGCTCAATAAGCATCCGTATTCCTGCAGCAGGATCTATTCGAAAACGAGACCTGAAGGAAAAGCCACCAGATCGAGACCGATTACTCGTCCTCGAGCAGCCGATCCGCCATCTCCTCGGGATCGAACCGCTCGAGATCGTCGTACTCCTGGCCGACGCCGAGGAAGACGATCGGCTTCCCGGTGACGTGGGCGACCGAAATCGCCGCACCGCCGTTGGAGTCGGCGTCGGCTTTCGTCAGGATCGCCCCGTCGATTTCGGCGGCCTCGTTGAACTCTCGAGCGCGGTTGACCGCGTCCTGTCCGGCGACGGCCTCGTCGACGAACAGGGTCATGTCGGGACCGACGACGCGGTCGATCTTCTCGAGTTGGTCCATCAGGCCCTCGTCGGTGTGGAGCCGACCCGCCGTATCGCCGAGGACGACGTCGATGTCGTGTGCTTCGGCGTACTCCACCGCGTCGTACAACACCGCGGCGGGGTCGCCGCCCTGATCGTGGGCGATCAGTTTGGTGTCTCGAGCCTCGGCGTGTTCGCGAATCTGCTCGTTGGCACCCGCACGATAGGTGTCGCCGTTCGCCATCACGCTCGAGAAGCCCCGTTCCTCGAGATACCGGTCGAGTTTCGCGATCGACGTCGTCTTGCCGACGCCGTTGACGCCGGTGAAGATGATGACGACCGGTTTGTCCTCGATGGCGATGCGCTCGTCGAAATCGAACTGGCCGACGCTGATGACGTCGTAGATCGCATCGCGCAACGCTTCCTCGACGACGTCGCCCGTCGAGGTCGTAAACGTCCGCGTCTCGCCGATCAGTTCGTCGCGGATGTTGTCGAGTATCTCCTCTGCGACGCCCATCTCGACGTCGCTCGAGAGCAAAGCGAGCTCGAGTTCCTGCAGCGGTGCCTCGAGGTCGTCTTCCTCGATGACGAACTTCCCGCGGACGAGCGACTTGGCCTTGCGACCGAAGCCGGTTGAGTTGCTCTCCTCGTCGTCGTCCGAGTCATCCGCGTCCGCGGTCTCCTCGGTAGCCGCCGCGTCCGTATCAGCCGTCTCCGGCTCGTCGGCGGCCGTTCCAGCCGTCACGCCGCCCGTTCCCGACGGAGACGAGCGTTCGACCGCCGTCGACGCCGATTCGCTCGGCGAGGCCCCGTCTGGCGTGCTCGCGGAATCGGCGACGGCCTCGGGCTGTGACCTACCTTCGGACGATCGATCGGTCGACGCGTCGCCCACGGCCGCTTCGGCGGTATCTGTTCGTGATCCCGGGGTCGCCTCCGCGTCGACGCGCTCGCTCTCCGCGTCCGCCTCGAGCGGCGGGGACGCATCGTCGGACTCGCCGGATGCGTCGGGGGATTCGGTGGGCGCGTCGTCGGCCGCCTCGAGCGACTCGTCGGCGTCGTCCGCCTCCGTCGCTGCGTCGGCGTCCTCGACCGTCTCGGCGTTCTCCTCGGCGGCCGCCTCGGCGTCTTTCCGGAAGCTCCCGAGTTTCTCCTTCAGGTTATCGAACATGGGTGGCGGTCGACTTACTCGTCAGGACCTTGTCCCTGCATCTGCTGCATCTGCTGTTGCATCGCCTGCTGTTGGAGCTGCTGAGCCTGCTGTTCGAGCTGCGTGCTCTCGGCTTCGAGTTCGGAAATCTGCGCGTTGACCTCGTCGATCTCGTCGTCGAGGTTCTCCTTTTTGTTCTCGAGCGTGTCGATGGCGCCGTCCTGCTCGAACTCCGCCGCGTAGTCCGCGCCGAGTTCGACGATCACTTCGTCGATGTCTTCGACTGTCGCGCGAACGTACGCGCCGCCGCCGAGTGGCACCTGCACGACCGAGTCCGTCTCGAGCGTTTCGACGGCTTCGATGGCCTCGTCGACCTCCGTCTGCTCTTGTTGAATCGATTCGACGTTCCCCTCGAGGGCTTCGATCTGCTCGTCGAGCTCCTGAATCTGCTGGGAGAGCTGCTGGAGTTCCTGTTGACTACTCATCGCTGGGACACCTCCTCGAGTTCGATACCCGTACGCTTGACGCCGTGTCGGCTCCCGATCTGGGAGAGGACGTGCTCGCGGGCGACGTTCTCGTTTTCGGCGTCGATCGTCGTCTCGAACGACGCGTAGCCATCCCGGTTCTTGAATCGACCGCTGACGTTGAACTCACTCATGCACGTTCTTCCGTCGGGGAGTCGGAAGAACCTTGCCTTCCCATTCGGCGACTGGTCCGATCGAGACAGTGTGGACCGACTCGTATCGAAAATCAGTTCGCATGCGTTCGCGCCGCGGTTGCGCCGAACCGAACGCTAAAAGGCCACCCACCATTTGTGCCGGAGCATGGAAGTCGTCGGTCGATTGCTGGGACTGCTCGCGTTGTTGCTGGTCGGAACCGGCTTGCGGACCAGCGGCGTCCTCGATACGGGCAGGACCGCGCGACTGAACGCCGTCGCTTACTACGTCGCGCTCCCGGCGCTGATCTTCATCTCGACGTACGACCGGGCGATCGGCGACCTGCTCTCGACGACGCTGCTCGTCGGCTCGCTGTTCGTCCTATTCGCGACGGTCGGACTTGCCTGGATCGTCCACCGAAACCGCGACTCGAGGCCGCGCCAGAGCGTCGCGATCGTCCAGTCGTATCACTCCAATCTGGGGTATCTCGGACTGCCGCTCGTGGTTGCGACGTTCGACGCCGACGTGGCAGCTATCGCCAGCGTCGTCCTCGGGATCATCTCGCTGACGCAGGTACCCCTTACGGTCCTCATCCTCGTGTCGGTCAACGGGTCGGAGACGCGGATCGCACGGGAGTTTGCCGGCCTGTTCACGAATCCGGTGCTTCTCGCGTTGCTCGCGGGACTCGGCGTCGGTTCGTCCTCGGCCACCGTCCCTCCACTCGCCGTGAGCGTCCTCGACATCGTCGGCGCGTTCGCGCTCCCCCTCGCGTTGCTGTGTGTCGGGGCGTCGCTCGAGATCGATCTACCCGAGATCGATTTCGGCGCGTCCGGCTCGGTCGTCGCCCTCAAAATCGTCTGTATGCCGTTGCTCGCGTGGCTGGTCTTCTCGGCGCTTTCGGTCAACGAGGCGACGTTCACCGCGACGGTCGTCATGTTCGGGACGCCAACGGCCGTCTCGACGTTCGTCTTCGCGAACGAACTCGGCGGCGACGAGGAGTTCGCGTCGCTGAACGTGTTCGTGACGACGCTCGTCTCCATCGCGAGCCTGTTCGTGCTGATCACGCTGGTCGGCTAACGCTACTCGCGAGTACGGACGTGGCTGACAGAAGTAATCGACCGGCCGGACAGTTTTCCGGCCGGAGAGCGAACGCGAACTATGAGCGAACTCGACGCCGACGAACTCCTGCCGAGTCCCCGAATGCGCGAGCGAGCACTCGAAGGCGAAGTCACCCAGATCCACCGCGGGAACCAGTACGCCGAGGCCGGCGATACGTTCACCATCGACGGGACGACGTTCGAAGTCGTCGAAACGACCGACCGAACGCTCGGCGACCTGACCGACGAAGACGCACGGAAAGAGGGGGTCGACGATCTCGAGGCCTACAGGTCGATGCTCGAGCGCGCTCACGAGCACTTCGAGTGGGATCCAGAAAGTGACGTCGTCCGACACGAGTTCGAAAAACGGTAACCGGTCGATCGACGAGCGGATCAATCGATCACTCGATGGCTCTGCCCAGTTGATCGAGCAGGTCAGCCAATCAATCGATAGAATCGATCAATCGATGTAGCCGAGCGCGTCTTCGATCCGACCGAGTTCGGGCCCCGTCGTGTCCTCGCCGACGGCGTAGCCCGAGTCGTTGGCGAGCAGCCCCGAACCGACCAGCGGCGCGCCGTAGTTGATCGTCCCAACGTCCGCTCGGACGTCGAGTGCCTCCTCGAGTAAGTCGAGTTCCGCGTCCGTCGCCTTCGGGTGACAGAGCACGCCCGTGTTGTTCGCGACGCCCGCGGTGCCGACGGTCCTGACCCCCGCGAGGTCGCCGCGTTCGACCGGCACCTCGAGGGTGTCTTTGACGACCTGAATCGCGTCCCGCGAGAGATCCGGATGCACGTACGCGCCGTGGTCGTTGGCCAGCACGACGTTGCCGGCGGCGTTGATACTCCCCGGAAGCTCCGCGACGGGAACGTCGACGGCATCCTCGAGCGTCTCGCGTTCGTACTCGAGCACGCGCGTGCTGACGAGCAGGCCGTTCTCGTTGCCCGTCGCGAGCGCCCCGACCGTCGAGGCACCGCCGACGGTCGTCCGTACCGGATCGACCTCGAGTTCGTCCGCGAGCCCGTCAACGGTGTCGTCGTCGGCGTCGGGCCGAACGAGCAGACACGAGTCGGTCGCACGGGCGAAGACGCCGATGTAAGACGATCCGGTGAAGGAAGCGCGTCGCAAGTTACTCGGCGACCTCGGCCTCGACGACGACCTCGCCGTCCTCGTCGAACCGAGCGGCCCGAACGCGAAGCTTTCGCGGCGGGTTCGCCCGACCGTCGGCCCAGACGGCCTCGTTGATCGAGGGGTCGAGTCGAACGGCGTCCTCGTCGACCGCGAAGTGTTTCGCGAGGTGTTCGCGGACGATTGTCATCGCGCGACCGGCGGCTTCGTGGTTCGCGCCCTTCTTGACATCACGCAGCGGGACGGTAACGACACGTTCGTCGAAATCAGTTGCACTCATAGATATCCTTACTCGTCGGTGTCGCTACGCCGCCAGTTGCGCCGCTTGGGGTTTCGCTGGACGTTCATGTCGGTCTTGAGCATGACCCAAGACGGAACGCGACTGTTCTGGTTCTCGAGTTTGGCGAGACGTTTTTTCTTGCCCTTCGATTTTTTACCCATAGTGGGCCGATGTAACCCGCGCTGGCTTAAAATCTTGTCCATCCGTCGCCTCGGTGCGGGCTACAATGGTCGAGACAGTGGGATGCAACGCCGAGAGGCGACGCTAATCTCCGAAACTCGATCGTAGTTCGGATTGCGGGCTGAAACTCGCCCGCATGAAGCTGGATTCGGTAGTAATCGCGCCTCAGAAGGGCGCGGTGAATACGTCCCTGCTCCTTGCACACACCGCCCGTCAAAGCACCCGAGTGAGGTCCGGATGAGGCCGGCATCCGCCGGTCGAATCTGGGCTTCGCAAGGGGGCTTAAGTCGTAACAAGGTAGCCGTAGGGGAATCTGCGGCTGGATCACCTCCACAGACCGGGACCGGGGCGACGCCCCGGCCCACAAGTCGTGCGTCCACAGTTCGGACCCGCGCAGGGCCGAGCGAGCACCTTAGAACTGTCAAGGCTAACGACGCGTTTGATCCCCGGCCTCGATGAGGCGGGGGTGGGCCCATAGCTCAGTGGTAGAGTGCCTCCTTTGCAAGGAGGATGCCCAGGGTTCGAATCCCTGTGGGTCCATGAGTCGGGTTAGATCGAAGCGAATCGTGCCCCTTAAGTGGGTGACGGCGCTGTGATTTAATCCGAAGCAAGAACCGATGCACCACTCCGCGCAAGCGTGGGTGGGAAGGGTTAATGCAGGCCCGCTGTCTACGGGCGTGCAGATGAGACCGTGTGTACGTGTAGTCCAGGCGTCCACTGGACCCGTTCCCGGGTCACTACTGATCCGAAAGAACGTGGCTACTGTGCCAGCTGGTGGATCGCTCGGCTCAAGAGCTGAAGAAGGACGTGCCAAGCTGCGATAAGCCTACGGGACCCGCACGGAGGGGAAGAACGTAGGATTTCCGAATGGGAATCCCCACCGCAATTGCTTCGCGCAATGGGGAACGTCGAGAATTGAAACATCTTAGTATCGACAGGAAAAGAAAGCAACTCGCGATGTCGGATATCTCGGGGTTCGACTTGGCGGATGGCGTCGAAGATCGCGTTAATATTCGAACTCGAGTCGATGTTCTCGAGATCGTCGCGATCGAACTCGGGTTCCCAATCCTCACGGGTTGTCGACGATCGTGATCCACTGGTGTGTTCGTCAATCAGCGCTTGGACAGCGTCGCCGTCGACGGGCTCGATGTCCTCGGGCGTCCCGGGAATGTGCTTGCCTGTCGCGACCATCACTCGTTTGCGATCGTAGATCTCGACCTCGCCGGCGTCGTTGGGAAGCTCGAACTGGATGGTTCGAGTGCCCTCGGGGAGCCGTCCTTCGAACACCTGGTGTACACCAGTCCCGGATGTCGAGAGATCGGTATAGGTCAACCCGAGCCGATTCATGACTTCGAGGGCTTCGTCGCACGGCTCGCCGGTCTCGTCGACGACGTCGTCGTAGTCGACAAACAGCATTGGGTCCGGGTCGTCGTTGTACTGGCCGTGTGGCGACTGGAGAATGAACGCGAGGCCAGTCAGCCGAGGATGCATCTCGCACCACTCGGTGGCGCTCTCGAGGTCAGTCCAGTTCTCTGGGTCGGACCAACTCCACCGATTTTCCGTCGACGCGTACGGGGCGAACGGCAGCTTCCCGTCGACGGGCATCCAGTGGTCGTATTCGAGAGCTCTCTCAGGGAAGACATCGCGGTTCGGTTCCCACTCAAGATCGGCGTACGGTCCATTCTGTTGTTCATCCGAATCCGCATGACAGCGCCCATGAATGGTTACCTGTTCGTTCTCGGTGTCGTTGACGTCGTCAACAGGTCCGGGATCGTCACCGTTCAGGATGGCTTCGACAACGCCGCGATACTGATCCGGGTGAGCACCCCGAACGTTCGCGAGGATCTCCATGGCAGTCGCATCGGGGTGGTTTTCGACATAGCGCTCAAGTTGAGTGACGATGTCCGTCACGCCAGCTCACCCTGTTCAAGCTGGATGCCGCACCAGGGACAGTACTGCGCAGCTGCTGTGAATGGTGCTCCCTCGCACCCAACACATGTCTGCGTATAGCTCACGCCGACCACCCCCAGTCTGCGAACGATGTTTGGCCGTCGACGTCGGGACGCTCAACCTCCCCATCGCTGTCGATCTCCGGGATGCCCTCGGTCCGTTCCTCACCGATATCCTCGGGATCAGTCGCGTAGACGACACTCTCGGCTTCTTTTTCAAGTTCTGGACGTTCCGTAATGTACTGAACCGTACCGTCGAGAGCGGGACCTTCGTATGATCGCCCGCTCATTCGACAGCACCTCCGTTAGCTGTCGCTATTGCAGAATATGGTTCATGACACTCTTCGGAGTTATAGAAACGTGTAGTTTCAGGCGTATAAAATGCCTGAATACCCCCAACCCGATTGGATTGTAAGGTTTTTGATGTAAGCCAAGGGCCGGATTTGAACCGGCGGTGGGCGGCTCTGCAGGCCGCTGCGTTCGGCCGGACTCTGCCACCTTGGCGCGAGTGATTATAGACGAGTTGCGCGCATAACGGTTACGGTCCCCGATAGCAATCACGACCGGGAGCCGCAACTGTTGGCACTCAAATACATAACGAAACCCCCAACCAGCGATTTCACTGGTCGAGGGTAATAGAGTAGTATGAAAAGGGGCGGCGAATCGGATTTCCCAGAGGGTCTCCCACTCCAGTACTGACCGAAACGCAGGCGGGCTTATCTTCCGTGTTCGGGATGGGTACGGGAGGAACCCCGCCGCTATGGCCGCCTTAAACAAAACACCGTTCATTTACAGTGGATTTGGAATCCTCCTCTTTCCGTTCAGGATGTGCCAGAAAGGCTAACGAATCAATCGTGACGAACGCTATCGCCGATTTGTGGTCCGCTTCGGATGGAGTGATATTCGTTTATGGCCCAAAACTCGCATTTGCCCCGTATGAGAGAGTATGTCTTTGAATGATTGGTCCCTCTCTGATCGACACTATCAAAATTCACATTTTGTCTTTACGTTAGTACGAGTGTAATATAGCCAAAATCTCCCGTGTAGATGGCAAATATAAAATTTGTGGCCGCCCTCCCCATTGATCGGCTTGGGGATGTCACGCCACCACCACCAAAATTGGGATATTACTCTCCGGTGTCCTTCTCGATGCAGCTGAGCGGATTGGTTGGGCAGTACGGACGCTTTCTGTATCTCGAGCGAGGTAAGCACCACAAGAGTTCCCAGAGGGTAACGACGAAGCGGGGTTCATCCGAAGGGAAAGTATCTTGTTATTACCATCTCAACAAGCTAATATGGATGCAATCGTCTTAGAAACTACTAAGTTATCATGAATGTGGGTTGATCATATGGATGTGACTTCTGCCGTTGTCCTCGCTGGGGGCGAGGGATCACGGCTTCGGCCGTTGACTCGCTATCGGCCCAAGCCGCTCCTCCCTGCCGCGACAACACCGATTCTCGAGCATGTGTTCGATCAGCTGCTCGAGGCTGGTGTGACGGAGATCACTGTTGTCGTCGGATACGGGAAAAACCGCGTTCAAGCGTATTTCGGCCCGACCTATCGGAACGTTCCACTGACCTACGTTACACAGGAACAGCAACTTGGAAGCGGACACGCTTTGCTCGCCGCCGAGTCCGAAGTCGACGAGTCGACACTCGTGGTCAATGGCGACCAATTCGTCGAGAGCCCGATCATTCGTGACGTAATCGAGGCCCACGACGGGATGGCAGCAGCGACGCTCGGATTGCTCACCCGAATGGATGTCAAACCCTACGGTGGCGTCCTCGTCGAAGATGGCTCTGTAACGGAGATCGTGGAGAACCCGATAGACGAGCGCACGTATCGGTTCAACGCTGGTGTGTACGCATTTGAGCCGGCAATTTTCGATGCGATTCGAGCTGCTGAACCGCGCGCTGGAGAACAGTCACTGACCGACGGCATCACCGAGTTACTCGAGGCAAGCGCGACGGTTGATGGTGTTATCTCGCAGGGGCTGTGGGTCGATGCGACCTACCCGTGGGACCTGCTCGATGTCTCATTCGATTTGTTTGAGGCAGGAATCATCGAGGGGAGTCGAGACGACAACGTTGCTGATTCTGCGAGGGTTCACGAGTCAGCTATCGTTCGCGAACCAGTTGTGATTGGGCCTGACTGTGAGGTGGGAGCGGGTGCAGTGATCGGGCCGTATGCGTGTCTGGGCGAGAACGCGACGGTCGGGTCGAACGCGGTTATCGAACGGAGTGTCATCGATGCCGATACGCGGGTTGGTGCGTCGGCCACTGTGATTGACTGTGTGACGGGTGTTGGTGTGACGATCGGGAATGGGACGACCATCCCTGGCGGTCCCGGTGACGTCCGCGTCGGGAATCGTATCTTCGAAGACGAGTATCTTGGAGCACTGTTGGCCGATCGCGTCAATGACCACGGCGGAAGTACGTACGTTCCTGGTGCAATCGTCGGTCCCGAAGCGACTATTAAGGCTGGGGCGACAGTTCGCGGGACGCTGTCGGAAGAGACGGAGGTGCGGCCGTAATGTGTGGGATTATTGGGTACACTGGGTCTGGACAGGACGTTTCCGAAGTGTTGATGACTGGGTTATCGGGCCTGGAATACCGTGGCTATGACTCTGCTGGCGTGGCGGTCGCGAATTCGTCGCTTTCGGTGCACAAGCGCCAGGGCGAGGTGTCTGCACTCGAGGAGGCTCTCCCGGAGGGGGATCTCAACGGTCGGGCTGGTATCGGGCACACCCGCTGGAGTACTCATGGGCCGCCCACGGATTCGAATGCACACCCACATACGGATTGTGAATCGAGAGTAGCGGTCGTCCACAACGGGATCATCGAGAACTACCAGGAACTACATACCGATCTCGAAGCAGCTGATCACACGTTTGACAGTGAAACGGATTCCGAAGTCGTGCCCCATCTGATTGAGTCGGCGCGTGCAGACGGAGCGAGTCGGGAGGAAGCGTTTCAGCACGCAGTGGGGAAACTCGAGGGCAGCTATGCCGTGGCGGCCGTCTTTGATGGAAGTGAAACGGTGTACGTGGCTCGTAATGAGTCGCCGCTGGTGCTTGGTATTGGGGACGATGGCTATTATCTTGCGAGTGATGTCCCGGCCTTCATCGAGTATACGGATCGCGTGGTCTATCTCGAGGATGGGCAGTTCGCTCGGATCAACCCGTCGGGGATCGTCGTCACCGACAAGCGGGGAGCTGTCGTCGAGACGGCCGTCGAGACAGTCGAGTGGGATCCAGAAGACGCAGGAAAGTCTGGCCACGATCACTACATGCTCAAGGAGATCCACGAACAGCCCACGGCAATTCGGAAGTGTTTACGCGAGCGTGTGAGCGAATTTGATGGGACCGTCACTGTCGAGGAGATAGCCGAACTGGACTGCGATGGTCCAGTCCAGTTCGTTGCCTGTGGAACCTCGTATCACGCTGCGCTGTATGGTGCTCGATTACTTCGAGAGCGAGGCATCGAGGCACAGTGTTTCCTGGCTAGTGAATATGATGCCGACACGATTCCGATTTCTGCAGAGACGCTGGTCGTTGGGGTCACCCAGAGCGGTGAGACTGCCGATACGATGAGTGCATTGCGAGCGGCTAACCGGTTGGTGCAATGACACTTGCGCTGACGAACGTCGTCGGCAGTTCGGCCGCACGCGAATGTGATCACGTGTTGTATATCCGGGCTGGGCCAGAGATTGGGGTCGCCGCAACGAAGACGTTCGCCAGCCAGCAGGTTGCCCTGGCGATGCTTTCGAGTGTATTGGCTGAGGAGAACTCAATGGAGTTCGTCGAGCGACTTCGAAATCTGCCCGATCAGATCCAACAGGTTCTGGATGAGTCGAACGCTCGAGCTATTGCGGAGATCTATGAGGAGAGTGAAGCGTACTTCTTCATCGGCCGTGGATATACTGCGCCCGTCGCCCTCGAGGGTGCACTGAAGATGAAGGAGATCACGTACAAGCACGCCGAAGGGTTCGCTGCGGGTGAATTGAAGCATGGACCACTCGCATTAGTGACGGAGGAAACACCAGTGTTTGCGATGCTTACCGGCTCGAACGCCTCGAAAACGCTTGGCAATGTGAAGGAAGTAGAAGCTCGCAGTGGCCCCGTAATTGCGGTGACAGACTCGCCCGAGGACGTGCGACAGTATGCGGATCACATCCTCGAAGTGCCGTCTGCAGGACCGCGGTTTACACCGATCCTTGCGAACATTCAGCTACAGTTAGTCTCGTACTGGGTCGCAAACCGGATGGGGCGTTCGATCGACAAACCCCGGAATCTGGCCAAGAGTGTGACTGTCGAGTAGTGGATCCCGGGGCGTTGTTTGGGTAGTTACCCCACCATGTCCAGTGTCTTGTGGGCAAGGGATATTTAGATACGTTCTGTTACTGCTAACATTCACCACCCGATACCATTAACTGAATAATATTATCGAATCAATGAAATTAGCTCGCGCTAAGTTTGGTGTGGCTATCCCCTGCCTATCACAAGTTGCCACGGAAGACAGGACTTTCTATCGGCGGTCGGCCTCTGTGGTGTCGATTCGTTGGTCAGAGGTCCAGACGATTGTTGCGAGGACGGTAGTGACGAGTGCTGGCCAGCGATCACTGCTGAGATAGATGTTCGGTGTTGGCGGTTGGTATTGCGTAAGTGGCCAGAGGACTGTATACGAGTGACCTGACGGTTTAATTCGGAACAGCTCAAGGGACAGATGCAGGAGTGCACCTAGCGCGAGCATTGCAACGGCTTTCCGTCGGTATTTAGATGGAGTCAATAGAGACCCAACTGCGATGGCAAGAGTTGCGCCACCAAGTGAATGAAACGTTCCCCCAGTCGAATGGGAGTCCGAAGGTAGATTCAATCGTGTAAGCAGAGATGAGAAGGTCAAGCCGGCTTAGGTCTGGAACCATGGCTCCTGCCATTACGATAGTCATGTATGGTGCGATTATTGGGTGTATCGCCACGAAAGGATTGTTGCGACAATGTAGGCAGTTAGGACGTGGGTGAGGAGGTCAGGCATCGTGATCACCATCTTGCCGAGGTACAACTCCAACTGCCTCAGTATCGATCCGCCAGTGATTGAACGCCCGAGTAACGACCCAGAGGGTTCCGATGAGCGAGATTACGTACAGATAGATTCGTTCCCAACTATCGCGAATGGTTGCGTTGTGGACTTCGAGAATGTTGTCAGAGTGGACAGTTGCAAATACTTGGAGGTGCTGACCAGTTTCTGCGTTTGGAGCGTTCTGGATTCTGTATTCGTCTGTTCCATATTCATGTTCAACTTCGATGACGAGCGGGTCTGTTTCGATGACAGTGCCGCCGAGTGAGATAGTTTGACCGACGTACTCACCCATCATGAGTGGCTACAAATTCGAATTCGAACTTGAGGGAGAGACGAAAACCATCTCCCCAGACGAGAGTATCGCCCCAAACCTCCCGATCAGTCTGTCGGCGGCGGACGAGTGGAGCGTCCAGACCCAGTACCGTGCGGACCTCTCTGGGTTCGAACTCGCCGACGCCAAAGCCTACTGGGTCGATGACGACGACGTCGAGCATCTGATCTACCGGGGAGAAGTCGATATCACAGAAGGCGACCCGGACGGCCTGATGACCGTTCGCGGACAGGACCTCACAGGGCTGTTGAAACGTGGCGGTGCGCAGGTTCACTACCAGAGCATCGCTGGCTACGAGGCGATCGCGGACTACGCCGACACGTATCTCACCGACTGGGAGTGGGACGTACTCGAACCCGAGCCGGAGCTCGTCGACGAGGACCTCCTGCTCCAGGACACTCCATCAGTCGAAGACCTCAGCGCAGTGTTTCCGCTCGAGGAGCAGGACTTCGACCCTGCCGCCCACCCGATCACGCTCAGTGAGGATTATAATGCGTATTTTCTTCAGTACACAGCGTTCATCTCAACAGACACTGGGAGTTCGACCGGTCCAACAGATCCGGAATATACGGACGGCGCTGCACAGGATACCTCCGATAGTCCCATCCTCCATCTGATAGGATTTTTCGGGTACGATATCCCAACAGAACATATTGGCTTTGCAGTGCGCGAAGGGATCTTCGGCCCAGATACGGGAGACATCACGTACTCGGCGGCGGACGGAACGTTCCAAGAAGTAACTGTCCGGAGCAATATCTCCGAGAGTACGTCTCCTCGGTGGGTTGATCTCTCGAGCACTATGCAGGATTTCTGGGATGGACGCAGTGGCGATGTCGGCGGCAATATCGAGATCACACAATCCGGCGGCACGGATCCCTACGTCGTCGATGCAGTCGTGTATTTCGACCAGCGATTCCACGACTTCGACAACTTTGACAACGACGTCCACGAGCCTGGCGGACACTTGGACCGGCCGTACAACCGCCCCCCTCCCGAGAACCCCGTTATTCTCAAAGCGGTCGATGTTGAAACGTCGACGAATATCACCCGTGCGTACGTCGATGCTGACACAATCGATACGAACGGACTGCTCGAACTGAGTGTGTCCTTCGGAGAGGAGCCCGTCCAGACAAAGACCAATACGGCCAGCGCCGAGTTCCAGTCGAACACCGATACGATGACCGTCAATGGGCAGATTGCACTCGGTATACGGACTGATTCTGATCCGCAGGACGAAACTCCTCGCTATGGGTATGAAGGGCAGGTGATCGATGGCTGGGAACTCAGCGTCGACACGAACGACCTCCGCGTGATCGAAGATCTCGAGTTAGCTGGCAGCCACTACGAGAACTTCGGCGACCTGCACGACGAAGTGGGGATGGCGTTTCTCCCGGCGTCGATCGACTTCTCGGCGTCGAACCCCGAGCCGACCTGGCCAACAGACGGCCTCGAGGGCGCATCGTTCACTCCCGGTCAGATCCAACTCGAGTCGGACTGGCGGCGACTTTCGAAGACGAAAAAGCGGGATATGCGTGACTACGCGAACGTCCTCAAAGGATTCGGCGAGCCGGATAGCGAGGGCCAGCGAATCGAAATCGAGATCCGGCTCAGCGAGGAGATCGCAGAGCACGGAGAAGTCCCCGGTCCGCCAGTGGTGAGTGACGCGACGACGCTCGCCGAGCTGACTGTCGAGACGCGAAACGAACTGTTCAATCTGGCCAGCGTCGATCGAACGACGGGCTCGCTCGAGGTCGCCCCGAAGGTCGTCTGGCCCGGCTTTGCCTACCAGGTCGAAATCTTCGGCGAGGTCCTCACACTCGAGAAGTCGACGTTGCAGGATGGCAGCCAGGCACAGACTGAACTCGAGTTCGAGGAAGGTGTTTCAATCGAGTCGATATTTGGGTCGATCCGGCAGAACGTCCGCCGGTCGACACGGTGATCTTTAGAGCCGAACCGTGTCACCGTCGGCGGCGTCGAGCGTGGTCGGTACCGAGAGTTCCGTCGTGATCTGTGCGCCGTCGTTGGTAACGATTTTGACGACCGCGTCGTCGCCCGGCTCGAGGACGCCCGCTTCGGACTCGATATCGAGGGTGATGGTGCCGCGGTCCTGACCGTCCTCGAGCACCGGCCTATCGCTGCCGTGGACCGAGACCGGCACGCCGCTGACGTAGGCGTGGTCACTCGGTCCGAGGTAATCGAGGACGATATTCTCGAGGTCGATCGGATTCGATCCGGGCCCGAGACTCACCGTCATCTCGATCGAATCGATGTTGCCGTCGGCGTCGACGGTCCCGGTCGTCGTATAAATCTCGAGGGTGTTCGACACCTGTGCGATGCTTTCCTGCCCGGTCGCTTCGGCCTGTGACTGAAGGACGCCAGCAGTGCTCATCAGGACGCCTGCGGTTAGCGCAGCGACGAGTACCATCGCTACGAATAGGATCAGCGTCCCAATGCCTGCTTGTGCGCGTCTATCTCCGTCAGAGGCCGTCTCGTACATTAAATAATGAAAACGGCACCGTTTAATACTAACTGTCGTATCCAATGATTATCGGAGTTTAATCGAGGAGTGATTGAATCCGTTCGATTGCTGGTTCGATGTCACCGAATCCGCGCAGTCCCTGGATCACGAATTTGCCCGTCGAGAACAGCAAAAACGTAACCGGCGGTGTTTCGAGCTTCACGATTGCAGCGGGAAACTGCTCGGGTTCGTACTCGACGTCGATTCCTTCGGCGGTGAGCTCGACGGTTAACGGTTCAAGTTGAATAGGTGTTTCCAGGTTGCCATTGACGGCGATATTCTTGATTTCGGGACCATTGACGAGTTCGGCGTTGTGATCGATTTCGGTAACGCGATCGACGATCGTCTCGACGTGCCGGCGGGCTTCTTCAGTGGACTTGCTCCCGTAGATCAGGATGCGCTTTTCAGACCAGTCACGGCCACTGACGATCACGCGGACGTTGGAGTCCTCGGGGGCAAACTTGTGTCCGGCATCCGTACGCTCGAAGCCGTCGAGCATCTCCAACTTTGTCGGGTCCATTCTGACGATCGCCTTATGCATCATCGAGTGTGGTGTGTACTCGATACCGTCCGCTGTCCAACGCAGTTCGTCTTCGGCTTCGTTATCGACGTTGGTCACGAGAGTTGCCTGTATATTGCCGTGCCGGGTATCTGGTTCTTGTGTTTCGTTACGTAGCCACGTTAGACGCGCTCCAGATCTCGCGTCATTTGACGTAACCTTTTCATCGAGGCATCCTCCCATTCCAGACGCGCCTGCGTAAGTTCGTCAACAAGAGCTTCGTACGTGTCGTGGTGCATCCCCTTCGGTCGATTGGGGATATCCGGGACTTGAGCACTGTTTGGATGTGGCCGCCGCCCTTGTTCGTCGAGTTTCGCGTAGGCGCGCCGATACCGTAACTCGGCTTGCTTCAGTTCGTCACCCGATGTTCGGCTCGAGGTATAACCGAGGTTGTAGCAGTGGCGACACAGGAAGAGATCGCCACGAGGGGGGCGATAGAGCTTCGAAATACGCCGACCACATTTCTCGTCGTCGACGATACCTGGGCATCGGAACCAGGGACGCTCCCCACCGAAGTTGCACTCCGTATACTCGAGGGGAACGCAGTAGTCGTGTATGGTTTCTTCTCGAGTACGTCCGTCGGTAATCGTGTATCGGAGACGAACCGCAGTCGCCTTCTCGACCTCGTCACTCCGGGGGAGAAGGTGCACGACGATCGACGCGGTCGGGTCGTCTTCCGATCCCCAGCGAAACACGGTGCTCGTCCCAGAACGGTCTACAGCGTCGGTGAACTCGTTCACGTCGAGGGTACGGCAGTCTTCGACGGTCGGTGTCGTCGCATACTCGTATCGGCCGGAGCCGAGTCCTCCCATCGCTTAGATGAAATCTTCAAAGGGATCGTCGAACGACGATGACGACTCGCCACCAACATCTTTTGCGGCCGATGTGGCTGAGACTCGTTTTCCTTTGGTGATTCCCGCTCGATCGAGGATCGCTTCGGCAGCTCGAATTTGCACGCCCTCATCATCGGCATCAAGTAGTTCACGAAGGGTTTCAGCTGCCTCGGGGACAGCAGTCTGCAGTTCATCGCGTGCGTCTTCGATAGGAGGTCGGTCAACAGCCTCAGCAGCCTCAGCACCGTCAGTAATATCTGCGGTCGCCATACCACATTTTGGCCCTATTTCAACATAAATGATTAGGTTCCATTGGGCGAGTTCCCGCGCGACATCGGCGCATTCCCTCGATTAAGGTCGGTTCTCGACGGTTCTCCGATTGCCTCACGATGACGCAGTAGTTCTAATCCAACTCACTTGTCACACGACGAAGCTGACGGGCATACCGGCAGTTCCCTTCCGGTTATTATTACTTCTTTCATAAATTGAGTGAACTTATAGTCATTTATTAATATAATTGTAAATATACTAATCTAAAACTTCTAACTGATCGTGGCTGTCGAACGCCGCCATACCCACCGTATCGACGAGACGATTGGTACCCGACACGAGACCACTATATTTTAGAGAGCGACCTGAATAGTGTCGGTAATGAACGTACTCGTGGTCGTCGTCGACGCCCTCCGCACGGATCGAGTGGGGGCCTACGACGGACGGCGGGTGACGCCGACGATCGACGAACTCGCCGCGGCGGGAACCGTCTTCGAGCGGGCCTACAGCACGACGAACGCGACCGATCCCGCGCTCACGTCGCTGCAAACGGGTCGATTCCCGCGAACGCACGGCGTGCTCAATCACGGCTCGCACGTCACCGACGAGGAAAAACGAGCGATCGAGGGCGTCACCTCGCTCCCGATGGTCCTCGAGGAGCGAGGCTACGATACGGCCGCGTTCGGTCGTCCGCTCGGACGCTGGCACCGTCGCGGGTTCGATCGATACCCGGAACTGTCCTCGGCCCACTGGCGACTCAAGTCTCTCGAGAAGTCCGCCAGCAGCCTGTTGTACGGCATCCATCCGGCGATCGGCGATACGCTCTCTCGGACGTACAACGCGCTCACGGATCGAACGGGCAGCGACGACGAGGACAGCGTCGTCGCGGAGTTTACCGACTTCCTCGATGAGTCGGAGCGGTTCTACTCGCTCGTCCACCTGATGGACACTCACACGCCGTACGACGTCGACGACGAACTCGTCGAACGGTACCTCGACACCGACGAATACGAGAATCGCCCGCTCTCGGCGCTCGCCGAGGAGTTCCCAACGGGGTCGATCACCGCGAACAGCCTCACCCCCGGCGGCGTCGTCAATCAGGACAACGAGCGGTGGGCGGACCACGAGGCTGGCGTCGGGACGGCACTGGCGCGGGCGCAGTACGACGCGGCGGCGACGGAGGCGGATCGAACGATCGAGGGGCTGCTCGAGGCCCTCGAAGACCGCGACCTGCTCGAGGAGACGCTCGTCGTCGTCCTCGCGGATCACGGGGAGTCGCTCGGCGAACACGAGATCTACTTCGAACACCACGGCCTCTACGAGCCGACGACGCGGATTCCGCTGGTCGTTCGCCCGCCCGAGTCCGACGCCGGCGTCGAGCGGTCGAGCGAACTGGTGAGCATCACCGATATCGCGCCCACGATCCTCGACGCGCTCGATATTCCCGACGAACAGGCGTTCGATGCCGACGGACAGTCGCTTCGTCCGCTGCTCGAGGGCGAGAGCGACGACTGGGAACGCCGGGAGTCGCTGTTGCTCGAGGAGGCAAACACCCAGCGTTTCAGGGGCGTTCGAACCGATCGCTGGAAGTACCTCCGGGCGGTCGAGGACGACCCGACCTGTCGGTACTGCGAACGACCCCACGGGGCGTCCGAACAGCTCTACGATCTCGAGGCGGATCCCGAGGAGACCGAAAACCTGGCCGAGAAACGATCCGATACGCTCGCAACGCTTCGAGACGAGTTAGACGATCTTCTCGCGCGATACGACCCTCAAACCGGGCCATCGGACGACACGGACGGCGATTCCGTCGAGTACGACGACGAGGAGGAGGTCCTCGATCGGCTCGAGTCGCTCGGCTACCGGTGACTTGCCGTCTCGGTCCGGATCGACTCGCCCGCTCGAGCGGGCGAACTGGTCGGATTCTGTCGACGTAACCGAAAGTATTTGTCCGCAGGTAGTGTCCGTGTTGGATATGCAGGCTGTCGTCCTCGCCGCAGGCAAGGGTACGCGCCTTCGGCCACTCACAGAAGACAAGCCGAAGGTTCTCGTGGAAGTCAACGACAAACCGCTCATCGAAGACGTCTTCGACAATCTCCTCGAGATCGGCGTCGACGAGTTCGTCGTTGTCGTCGGCTACATGAAAGAGAAGATTATCGAACGCTACGGCGACGAGTACCAGGGCGTGCCGATCACCTACGCCACCAGCGCGAGCAACTCGGGCTGGCTCATGCGATTTTGCAGGCCGAACCCCACATCGACGACGACTTCGTCCTGATGCTCGGGGACAACGTCTTCCGCGGGAACTTAGGCGACGTGATCAACCGACAGCGCGAGGACCGCGCCGACGCCGCGTTCCTCGTCGAGGAAGTGCCGTGGGAAGAGGCCTCCCGCTACGGCGTCCTCGATACGAACGAGTACGGCGAGGTCGTCGAAGTCATGGAAAAGCCCGATGATCCGCCGTCGAACCTCGTGATGACCGGCTTTTACACCTTCACGCCGGCGATATTCCACGCTTGCCACCTCGTCCAGCCCTCCGATCGCGGCGAGTACGAACTCCCGGACGCGATCGACCTGCTGATCCAGTCCGGACGCACCATCGACGCGCTCCGAATGGACGGCTGGCGAATCGACGTGGGCTACCCCGAGGACCGGGAGCGAGCCGAAGACCGGATCACAGAGGAGTCCGGTGCGGTCGCCGAGACCACCGACTGAGATCGCTCGAGTGGCTATAGTAGTGCTACGCCACGTAAAACGCCTATTCTTCGCGCTGCACGAGTCTACTCAGCGGCTGGGACGGTCCGTAAGCGACTAACCACCGCTTCGCATCTAGGCCGGTATGAACGTTCTCGTCACCGGTGGCGCGGGCTTTATCGGCTCTCACATCGCCCACCGGCTGCTCGCGGAGGGCCACCGGGTCGTCGTCCTCGACGTACTGGATCCATACTACAACACGGCGATCAAAGAGCGGAACCTCGAGCGGTGCCGAGCGGAAGGCGGCGACCGGTTCACGTTCGTCGAGGGTTCGATCACCGACGAAGCGCTCGTTCGGGAGGTCGTCTCGAGCAACGACATCGAATTCGCGTATCACCAGGCCGCACAGGCCGGGGTCAGAACGAGCGTCGAGAACCCGAAAAAGCCCCACGAGATCAACACCGGCGGCCTGCTCAACCTGCTGATCGCGGCGGACGAACACGGCCTCGAGCGGGTCGTCAACGCGTCGTCGTCGTCGGTCTACGGCGAGGTCGACTACCTCCCCTACGATGAGGACCACCAGAACGTTCCCCAAAGCCCCTACGGCGTCACGAAGCTCACGGCGGAACACTACTGTCGGGTCTGGGACGACCTCTACGATGTCAACACCGTCTCCTTGCGATACTTCACGGTCTATGGCCCGCGGATGCGGCCCAACATGGCGATCACGAACTTCACCTCCCGCTGTCTCAACGGTCACCCGCCGGTCATCTACGGCGACGGCCAGCAAACCCGGGACTTCACCTACATCGACGACGTCGTCGACGCGAATCTCTCCTTACTCGAGACGGACGCCGCCGACGGTACCGTGATGAACATCGGTTCGACGGGGACGATCACGATCCAGGCGCTGGCAGAGCACGTCATCGAGCAGACGGGTGCGGACGTTGGTATCGAGTACACCGAGCCGAAAGAGGCCGACGCGCGCCACACCCACGCCGACGTTTCGAAGGCGAGCGATCTGATCGGGTACGAGCCTTCGACGGCGATCCGCGAGGGCGTCGGCCAGTTCGTCGACTGGTATCGAGCGAATCGAGAGTGGTACGAACCGCTCGTGCTCGACTCCTGAGCTAACTGTCTTCCGTTCGCATCACGCGTCCTCGAGACTCGCCTCGGTCACGCGAATCCGGCCGCGAGTGCCGTCCCACTCGAGATCGTACTCGAGGTCGATCCGCCGATCCATGTGCGGGCCGTCGACGACCAGCGTCTCGAACTCGCCGCCCTCCCCGAGCAGGTGGACGCCGTACTCGTCGTTGAGTTCCTCGAGGTCGGAAAGCGCGTCGGCGTCGAGCGTGCGCCCGAGCCAGGACTCGTCGAGGCCGTGGGCCGCGACCTGGACGATCACGATTTCGAACCCCGCCTCGAGCATCGCGTCGGCGAGTTCCCGCGGCTCTTCTCGCCACAGCGGCGCGAACAGGTCACACTCGAGTCGATCGCACATCCCTTCGATGCGGCTCGTCTGGTACTCGCTCTCGACCGCTCCCGCGGTCAGGCCCGCGATTCCGCCCTCGAGATCGGTCGCGAGCCCCTCGAGTGCGAGTTCGAGCGGCTCGAGTTCGTTGTCTCCCTGCGCGCTCGAGTCCGCGACCGCGTCCGCGTCGAAATCGTCCGGTTCGACATCGACCAGCGGGATCCCGATGCTCTCGGCCGCGAGCGTGGCGAGGCCGGTCTCGGGGACGTGGTACATGTACGAATCGCCCGCCGGATGGACGGTCACCAGCCGCTCGACGGGGAGGCCGCGCTCGAGCGCCTGGTACAACGCCCACGAGGAGTCTTTACCGCCCGAAAAGAGACTGAGCCACGCGCCTGCTCGATCGGTCATGCTCGAGTGTACGTCGCCGCGGGTAAATGGGTGCCGAGTGCGTGACGGCGGCCGTCAGGAGCGGTCCGGCCCGTCGCGGCTGTCGGTCGCGTTTCGATCCGGCTTGCGGGTGCTCGAGCCCTCGTCAGGCGCTTTCGACCTCGAGCCGTCGTCGGCCAACCCCGAGCCGGCATCGACTGCACTCGAGCCGTCGTCAGTCGACTCCGGTCCATTGTCGCTCGCCTGCGGCGACCGCGCGCCGCCGTCCGTAAGCTCCGACTCGGAGCCGGGATCGGGGAGGTCGGCGTCGGCCGCCTGCCCGCCGTCGGATCGGTCGGCGTCGGTCGTCGAGTCCGCCGCCGGCTCGCTGAACGAGGCGGCGACGCGAACGCCAACGAGACTCACGAGGATCCCGAGCAGGACGAACACCGCGAGGCGCTCGCCCGCGGTCGTCTGGAAGCTCGTGATCGTTCGCCAACCCAGGTCGAGGGTAGGTACGGTCAACGGGCCGATCTGGTCCTGGGTCTCGAGAAAGTACGCCGAAAAACCCCGCACGACGAAGCTGATCGCGACGACGATAAAGGGGAGATTGAGGTACGAGGCCCGCACGGGCCGGTCGCTGATGATCTCGTCGAGCAAGCGCCCCGCACTCGCGGTCAGCGCCGCCGTCGCCAGCCACGGGACGCCCTCGAAGGCGAACACCGCGGCCGGTATCAACACCTCTCCGCTCTGGGTCTCCTCGAGGCCGGACACGCCGAGCGCGCCGACGAAGACGCCGACAAAGGTCAGTCCCGCCGCGACGACGTAGGTGACGACCGATACCTGACCGGTGTACAGCGATTCTTTGACCTGATGGGCGAACCCGGTCACGAGGTCGTCGATGTTGAACCCCTTGTACAGCAAGAACAGGCCGATGACGGTCGTGATCGCGGCGGCCCCTTCCGCCGGCCCGAAGGCGGTCGCGAGCATCGGGAACACGAGCAGAGTGAGCCCGATGGGGACCAGCACCGTCTGGCGCAACTCCTCGTCGGCGAGAAACTGTTTGAGCAGGTAGTACGTCGACTCGATGTCTCGCGCCTGTCGGACGACGACCCGGTCGACCGAGTCGACCTGCACGCGGCTCTCGACGATCGGAACCAGCCGCTCGTCTTCGGCGCTGTCGATGACGACCACTGCCGAGTCCGGATCGTAGTCGGCGATGAGGTCGTCGAGCTGGCGCGCGACGGCCCGATCCGCCGAGACCATTGACTCGCGTTCGCCCGAGACGACCGCCACGACGGTCTCTTCGTCCTCGTCGCGGAGGTTTTGGGCGACCCGAAGGGACTCGAGCAACGAATTTACGCCGGAGTCCTCGGGATCTGCGAGCCCGACGTCCGTCACGAGCGCGCGTACTGCCTCCCAGCCGACGATTGGAGACTGGAGGCCGGTCCGGCGGCCGACGTCGTCGGTCCGGTCGAGACAGATGACCAGCGTAGTCACGGTAGACGTTCGACGCCCTGCCACGATAAAACCACGCACTCGGCCGTCCGTTCGCGAGACGAGCCGCGCCGAAAAACCGCCCTCGAGTACCGGGCCGGCTCAGCTCCGGAGCCGGAATCCTCGATCCTCAGCCATACCCGAAATGCCCGCACCGAACGCGTAGGCGATTCCGCGAGCGCCGGTGCCGACCCGTCGCATCAGCGGCTTGGGTGGTTCGAACGATTCGACCGCCACCTCGTCGATCGCCAGCCGATCCGCGAGTTCGTCCTCGAGGTCCCGCCTCGTGCCGAGTTCGTCCACGAGACCCATCTCGTGGGCGTCCTCGCCGAGGTAGATCCGCGCTTCCGTCTCGCGGATCAACTCGGCGTCGAGGTCGCGCCCGTCGCTCACCCGCTCGACGAACGTCTCGTAGTAGTCGTCGATCAGACTCTGGAGGTACTCCCGTTCTTCCTCGTCCATCTCCTTGAGCGGCGTGCCGGCGTCCTTGAAGTCCCCAGCGGCGAAGCGCTCGTAGGAGAGTCCCACTTTGTCGGCCAACCCGCTCGCGTTGACCCGGGAGCCGATGACGCCGATCGAGCCGACGATGCTCGCGTCTCGAGCCCACAGTTCGTCACAGCCGCTGGCGATCCAGTAGCCGCCACTGGCACAGAGATCGGTCGTGTACGCGATCGTCGGCCCGTCGAAGCGCTCTGCCGCGAGCCTGATATCGTCGCTCGGGACGACCTCGCCACCGGGCGTGTTCAGCTTCACCAACAGCGCCTCGACGTTCCCGTCTTCGTCCGCCCGATCGATCTGGTCGACGATGTCGTCGGCCGGCGTCGAGCCCGGACTCGAGGGCAGCGAACCGCCGCCGCCGTCGCGGCTGATCGGGCCGTCGACGGCGACCTCGGCGACGTTATAGCCCGGAAACATGGAACTCGCGATATTGCCGGCGATTCGGACCCCGACGGCGGCGACCGCGAGCGCCAGGAGTATCCCGAGTAGGTCCGCCAGCGAGGCTGGGAAGACGACAAACAGGACGACGCCACCGACGGCGAACACCGCCGCGCCGACGACGACGATCGCAAGCCGCTCGGTCTCGGTCCGACTAACCACGACAGACACCTCGTTTCATGGCCCTACCTCCGTGTGCCTTTCTGTTAAGCGTTCACGTCTCGAGGCGTTCCAGCAGAAATCGACGGCGCCATCGAAACTCAGTGTCTCGACAGTTCTCAGTTCGAGACGCGAGTCTCGTCGGAGTCGGTGCTTTCAGCTTCGCTCCCGTCTCTCTCGTCGCTCTCGGATTCGTAACCGCCGAACTCGAGGACGTCCCTATCGTCGCTCGCTCCCGACTCGCTCACGTCGAACGCCTCGAGCGAGTCGGACAGCGCCTGGGCCGAATCGGCCAGCGAGCGCGCGCCGGCGGCGATTCCTGCAACCGAAGCCGTCTGTTCTTCCGCGGCCGCGGCGACGCTGTCGGCCTCGGCGTTCGTCTCCTCGCTCACGTCGGTCGCGGTCTGGACCATCGAAACGACCTCCTGGCTGGCTCTGGCCTGCTCGTCGGTTGCGCGATGTATCTCATGGACGCCGTCGTTGACGTCCTCGACCTGTTCGGTGATGTCCTCGATCGCAGCGATGCCGTCCTCGACGGAGTCGACGCTGTCGTCGACCTGCTCGCGCATCTCGCGGACGCTCGAGACCGCCTCGTCGGTGCTGTCTTGCACCTCGCCGATCAGCGAATCGGCCTGTTGGGTCGCTTCGGCGGTCTCCTCGGCGAGTTCCTTGACCTCGTCGGCGACGACCTCGAAGCGCTCGCCCGCCTCGCCGGCTCGAGCGGCCTCGATCGACGCGTTCATCGCGAGCATGTTCGTCTGCGCTGCGATCTCGTCGATCAGGTCGACGACGTCGCCGATCCGTGCGACCTCCTCGTCCAGCGACCCGATCTGGGTCGCAATCGCCTCGGTTCGGCGCTCGAGGCGGTCCATCTCGCTTCCGATCTCGGCGGTCGACTCGTTCGCGTCCTCGGCGCGAGTCGCGGTGGCTTCGGAGGCGTTCGCGACGGTTTCGGCAGTCGAAGCGACCTCCTCGACGGTGGCTGAGAGATCGTTCATTTCCGAGCGGACGTTCTGGAACTGGGTCTCCTGTCGGTCCGTCCCCGCGGCGATCCGCTCTGCGGACTCGCTGACGTGATGGGTCGCCTGTTCGATTTCGTCGACCCGCGAGGCGACGTCCGCGCTGACATCGTCGACCTCGGCTCCGAGGCGCTGTATCGTGAGGATCGTCTCCTCGAGTTGGTCGACCATCTCGTTGAACGCGCGGGCGATCTCGGCCATCGCGTCGTTCTCGACGTCCTCGCCTAACTGCTCGGTGAGGTCGCCGTCGGCCGCAGCCGCCATCGCCTCGCTGACGCGCTCGGCTTGCACCTCGAGTCGCCGCGCCATCTCCTGTGCCTCGTCGCGGACCGCACGCGCCTCGGCCTGGGACTGCTCGAGTTCGGCGACGAATGCCTCGAGGTCTCGTTGCATCGTCTCGAGCGAGTCGCCGAGCGCGCCGGGGACCGCCTCCTCGAGTACGGGGTCGTCGAACTCTCGCTCGGCGATCGCGTCCGCCTGCTCGGCGACCGTCCGCAGGTAGTCGGTGCTCTCGGCGAAGCCGTTCTGTACGCGCCCGAGTTCGTCGATCCGGTCGGTCGATTCGATCTCGACGTCGAGGTCGCCGGTCGCGAGTGCGCGCGCGTTCTCGGCGAGGTCGCCGGTCGCGAGTGCGCGCGCGTTCTCGGCGAGGTCGTCGAGCGCGCGTGCCGTCGGCCGACCGATCACCGCTCCCACGGCGACGAACCCGAGCAGCGAGATGCCGACGAGCATGAGCAACGAGTTGCCGACGCTGTCGGCGAGCGCGTACGCGTTGCCCTGCGGAGCGTGGGAGGCCAGCACCCAGTCGGTCCCATCGACCGGCGAGTAAGCGACGAGTTCGTTCGTCCCGCCGTACGACGTGACGCCGGCGGCGTCGATATCGTCCTCGAAAATCGATTCGGACTCGTCCACGCGGTAGTATCCCATGACTTGATCGCGGCCGGAGTCGAACATGATCGCGTCGTCGTCGGAGTTGACGACCTGCGTGTAGCTTCCCTCGATCGGGGTGTCGAACATCGAGGCTCGCTCCTCGACGTCGACGCTGACCATAATCATCCCGTCGGGTTGCCCGTCGACGTAGATCGGGCTGAGGAAGCCGACCATGTGTTCGCCGTCGCGTTCGTACGTGTCCGTGTACGTCGTCTCGAAGTCCGCCTCGAGGTCGCGTACGCCCCGTTCTTCGACCTGACCGTCGGCGTCGTAATGCACGCTCGAGCTGCCGAGCAAGACGCGGACGTCCGTTCCGATCGCGTCTTCGCTCGTGCTCTGGGCGATGATCGCGTTGGTCGATCCGAGTCCGGATTCGAAGTAGTGAATGTCCTGGGTCGCATTGGGTTGTTCTGCCAGTTCGTCGTCGAGTAACGCATCGATGGCGTCCTCGTCGCCGCTGGCGAACGTCTCGTGAGCAGCGAGCAGACGAGTCTGTTGTTCGTGGTCTTCGACCCACTTCGAGAGTTCGGCCGCCTCGCCCTCGGCGGTGAGCTCCATCTCCCCCCGCGTGTCCGCCGTGAGCGCACTCGAGATGTCGACGTAGAAAAAGACCGCGGCGACGATCGTACACAACAAAACGAGTGCGAGCACGACGCCGAATTTGGCGACGTAGCTTCGCCGCACTCGCTCCGGTAGTATTTCCTCACTATTGAGTTCCATTTCTCCCTGATCTGTACTCAGATAGAACTATCATGAATGTTCTGGCCAACCGACAGGATCGCTCGATCCATCCAGTACGTAAACGCATTTTTATAATACATAGATACCTCGGAAATTTTTATTCCAGATGTTGTGGTTGGCACCCATGCTGTGAGCCAACGAGGATACGCTGTCGTCAAAGCTGCGGTCGGAGCGGGGGACAACGTCGCTGAGACGCCCGACGAACGAGCAACGGTTGACCTCGTATACATCATCAACATGCTCGATGTCGGTGGGGCAGAAATCGGTGCGTGTCGTGCCATCTCGGGGCTCGATGACGACCGATACGACGTGACTGTCATCGCGCTCGACGGGTGCGATCCGACCTTCGTGGAACGACGACTTCCAGACGCTACAACGGTGCTCGATTGCAGACAGATCGACGACATCGACGGTATTTCGGCGCTCCTTACAGCCATCACCAGCGCAGATGTCATTGTCGGGTCGCTCTTTCACTCCGCGCTCCTCGCTCGAGTCGCCGGCGTCGTCAATCGGAGCGCAGTCGTTGCGACCTGGCAACACAACGAACGTTTCAAAAACTCGTTCAGGCGGACGATTTCAAACCTGATGAATCCGCTGAGCGATGTAATTCTTGCCGACTCCGAACCCGTTGCAGCGATGCTTCGACGCGAGTTCGGACTGTCGAGCGAAGTCGTCGAAACCGTCCCTATTGCCGGCCTCTCGATGAGTGACTTCGAGCCGCGAAATCACCGGGAGCGAGACCCCGTCGTCGTCGGTAGCGTCGGTGTCCTATCGGAGCAGAAGAACTACCACACCCTGCTCTCCGTCGCGGAGATGCTCGCCGACGAAGCAATCGTTTTCCGCATCGCTGGTGACGGTCCGAAGCGCGACGAACTCGAGTCTCGAATCGAAGACCTGGGACTCGAGAACGTTAGGCTGTTGGGTCACGTCGATGACCTCCCCGCGTTCCTGAACGACGTTGATGTGTACGCGCAGACGTCGCGTTTCGAGGGGCTTTGTATTACGGTCGTCGAAGCGATGGCAGCGGGACTGCCGGTCGTGGGCAGTGACGTGAGTGGTATCGCGTACAACGTAGAAGCGGCCGAAAACGGCTATCTCCACGATCCCGACGATATCGGGGGATTTTGCACCTCCATCCGAAAGTTGGCTAACAGCTTATCGAAGCGACGTCAGTTCGGCGAGCGAGGACGGCGGTTCGTCGAACGGACCTATACGCGGGACGTACTGATCGAGAGATTCGAACGGGCGATCCGCAACGGCTCGGCGCGGACCTGAACCGATATCCGATCCGGGGTGAGAAACCTGGCTGGTCCGCTTTGCTACCCGTACGACGGCGTGACAAACGGCAAAAACGGTATCGGCTCGGACGCTGAGGATCCTATCGGACCCGAGAGATACGCTCCCTCTGGGTGACGGACCGTTCAAGAATGGGAACCGCCCGTCAATTCGTCGAACTGGAGGCGAAACTGCTGATATTCATGTTGCGAAGTCGTTCCCCCGCCGAACAATGTCACAGCAGGCGTGACAACATATTATACAAAACTGTGTTGTAGCCGTTGGCGATGCGAATAGCCTTTATTCACCCCCATTACCCCACTGCGGAGGGGACGGGTGCGACCTATTCGGCGACACAAATCGTGAGCGGGCTCGCAAAGGCAGGACACGAGGTATGCGTATACTGTACTGAGACGCCGGATGAAGACCTGCAACTGCCCGACATCGAGTGTCGCTACCTCACGGGAACCAGCAGTCATCCGCACACGGATACGAAACTGATCAACGAAATACGTTCTCGACTCGAGGAGTTCGGCGAGTACGATGTCGTCCATAGTTACTTGATGGCGCTGATCCCTGCGCTCGCAGAGATCGGCCAACGGACCGATGCGGCAACGGTCGTCACGTTAAACGCCTATCAGGGTGTTGGGAATTCATTGAACGGATTGATTTGATAGTATCGTCACAAGCCTCGAGGCATTCGACTTGATCCCAGATTTTTGATTTAAAAACCTCTTCGGCACTGTCTAGTTGAGCCAGTTTGAGGAACGAGCAGGTCGTTGAGTGAATTGGACTAGAATGCTCGCAGACCTGCTCAGCCAGTGCTATGACCCGGATTTAGAAGAATCTTGGGGGAACGAGCGGACGGCGACGCCGGTCAGGGCGTTCGCCGTCCGCATCCACGAAACCGGTTGTTCGCTCCGCGAGACAACTACAATCTTAGCGGAATTAGGCGTTGAACGCTCGCATGGAGCGGTTTGGAATTGGGTGCATCGGCTGGCTGACAGCGAGTGCGACCTGCCTGAGGCGCAGCCGAAGCGGGTCGCGGTTGACGAGACTGCTGTCAAGATCAACGGCGAGTGGTCTTGGTTGTACGATGCAATAGACACCGAGACGAAGCTGATTCTCGATGTCGCGTTGGTTGGTCGGCATGGCACCGATCCGGCAGCTGCGTTTCTGCATCGACTCGACGAGAAATACGATTTCTCCGACACCGTATTTCTCGTGGACCAGTTCGGTATCGGACTGCCCTTGCTCGATTAGGATTGAGCGGTCGGGTCAACTACACCGAGCGAAACTTCATCGAAAAGTGGTTTCACACCCTCAAAATGCGGATCGACCGCTTCCACAACTCGTGGGTGGGCAGTCGGTCGAGCGCACGCCAATGGATTGAACAATTCATGCACTACTACAACCGCCAGAGACCGCACCAAGCTCTGGACGGAAAGACGCCGATCGAGGAGGTGCAGAACTACTTGACTTCGCACGTTAGACGAACATGCCTTCGATCTGGTGCATTAGCTCGTCAGTACTCCGGGTTGGGCTGTTGAGAGCCCAGGACAAGAGGTTTTCAACGCTTTCGCGGAAGGATCGCTTGATATCGGTGCGCAGCGAGGTTGCTCGTTCGAGAATCGTTCCAAGGGCGCTATGTGCAGCACCGAGCTTGAGGAGGCTGTAGGCCAGCATCAGCAGGTGCCAGTCGCCACTGGCACCTGCGGCATGCCGGAGCTCGCAGTCTCCAAAACCGAGATCCTGCTTGGTGTCCCTGAAGAACGTCTCCACACGCCATCGCATCGCGTACAACGCGATGAGATGGCTCGCTGGCGCATCGATTTTGTTCGAGACGATGTACTTCACGCTCAGTTCGTCATCCTCGTCGCTAGCTTCTTTCGTCGTAATCAGGAGCTTCACCTCACCAAGACGACTTACTTCGCGTTTTTGCGTCCAGATGTGGTAGGTTTCGCCGTTGATCATGCGCGGAACGGTGTCGATGCGCTCGGCCAGCGCATCGACCCGGATTCGTTCACCACCGTACAAGACACGTGCGTCGCTTTTGACGGCTGAAACCCACTCTTTGCCGTAGGTTTCGAGGTGCGTGACGAACTCCTGGGAACAGTAGCTCATGTCAAAGAGATAGGTGTCCGCTGGGACACCTATCTCGATGAGTTCGTCGACGAGTTCAATAGCCAACTCAACCCGCCGCTGTGCGTCTTTTTCGTAGAGACGAAAGCCGAGGGGATAGGTGGTTTTCTCGTCGGCGTAGAGTGCATAAACCAGATTCTGGCCCCAGATATAGCCACGAATCGTGTGGTCGTAGAACTTTCCGGCGTTCGGGATTTGCTCGCCGGTTTTGTGCGTGAAGGTGTCGTCAATGATGACGACACCGTCACTGCTCCACTTCGTGTCGTTCGTCTGTTGGAGAAGCGCGAGACGTTCTTTGTTGAGCTGGTCTTCCTCCCAGTTATACTCGGTGAGGAACTTGTTCAGGGCGCGCTCACTTTTGGCCGGGAGAACCTGGTTCGAGATGCCTTGGACGGTCTTGTTGCTGGCCGCAACAAGACCTGTAACGTAGGTCTTGGCGTGGTGTTTCTGCCTCATCGAGAAACACTCCAACTGGTCGATTGGCTCAGCACATGACAGAAACGACGTAACAGGGAGCATTAGCGATCAATGCTAGTCCTACGCGCTCTACCAGCATAAGGTGCGAAGTCAAGTAACTAAGCACTGCCCCGAAGCGAGTAACTGATGAACACTTATGATGTCTTTGCGACATCACCTCGATCAGCAGTAATATCACCATCAGCTAGGGTATCTGGGTTAATATTGAAGTCGAATATCTCCTCGGGAACAGAAACTGTGACACAAGTATTTGGAAGATCGACAATACCGGCGATCCGACTCTCTACTGGGGCCGTGCTCAGGAGCATGTAGGCCTGTTCTGGACTGTATCCAAAGTTCGTCATGTAGTCGATGGCATCGAGACACGCACGACGCATTCCGATGTTGGCATTCTTATAGTGCTGAGTTCCATCCTCGTCGACGGAGTAGCCCTCGAAGACGACGTAATTGGAGAAGTCAGGGTCCATGTATCCCGGCTTGAACATGGCGTAATCCGTCCCCATCTTCTCCATCCCGTTTTTGATAACATCGACTCGCAAATCGATCCAGCCGGGGAATTCGATTGCGCCACAGAACGTGATCTCCCCGTCACCCTGTGAGAAATGCAGATCGCCAGTGATGAAGTTCGCGCCTTCGACGAATACTGGGAGGTACACTCGCGATCCTCGACCGAGGTTTTTGATGTCACAGTTACCAGCGTTCTCTCGAGGCGGAATCGTTCGCGCAGCTTCTTTGGCTGCTTCATCGACCTCGTCTTCGTCCATATCACCGAGGAGGACATCGTTCGGTTCCGGCGGAAGGGCGAGCGGTGGTTCCTCTTTACCCGTTTCGTGATTGACGGCGGTCTTGTCATCTGTACCGCGTTCGATGAGCGCACGCTCGCGCTCGTTCCACTCTTTGAGAAGTTCGTGCGACGGGGCAGTCCCGAGAATTCCTGGATGTGCACAGCCGGGGAAGCTGACGTCTTCAATATGGCGTGTACTGGCCATTACTCCGTCCAGTTCCCAGATGCTCTTTCGGGCCTCAGGGAAGTGGTCTGTCAGGAATCCGCCACCGTTTTCCTGATCGAAGATGGCGTTGAATCCCCACTCGTGATCCGGGAACGCACCGAGGTCAAGAATATCCACCACGAGTATGTCTCCCGGTTCGGCCCCTTTGACCTCGAAGGGACCGCTCAGGTGGTGGTTCGGGTCTAGTTCCATGTCCCGGATGTCGTTCGCGCTATCGTCGTTGTTGACCTGCCCCCCGGTCCAGTCGAGACATTCGATTCGAACTTTTTCACCGGGATTGATTGTATCTACCGGCGGAACGTCTGGATGCCACCGATTCACGACCGGATCCGGTTGCTCATCTGGCGGTGCATCTGTGTCTACCTCGAAGACCGTTTCTGGCATGATACACGTTGACTGATATCGTGGCTATATTTATATCTAATTCCTAGTATTTGATCAATTTTGAAAGAATAAAACCGAACCAGATACCTTAACATACCATGTATAGTTAACCACCCAGTTATGACTTAACATCCTATGGTATGTTAGGTAGATCTATGCGGAGGTTTCTATCCAACTTACTTGACCGAAGTAAAAGGAATGTCGACTACTGTCGCCAGTTCGGAAGTTCGCCACGTGAMGCTCTCGGGGGGGAAACGAGTGCGGCCGATGGTGACGATACTGGCGTGTGAAACGGTCGGCGGGGACCGAACGGACGCCGTCGACTTCGGCGTCGGGATCGAACTCGTTCACACCGCATCGCTCGTCGTCGACGACATCATCGACCGCTCGGAGCTTCGACGGGGGACGACCAGCGCCTGGGCCGAGTTCGGCCACGGGCCGGCGATCATCGCGAGCGACGGACTGCTCGGCGAGGCGTTCGCCCTCTTTTCGGCGGATCCGAAGGCGACGCAGGTCGTCGCCGAGTCGCTGGTCGAACTCGGCGTCGGCGAGGCGACCGAACTCTCCTCTCAGCCCTCGAACGAAGCCGAGTACATGACCCTCGCGCGCCGGAAGACCGGCGCGCTATTTCGCGCCGCAGCAGAACTGGGCGCGATCGCCGCCGGCTCCGACCCGTTTACCGTCGAGACGCTCGGCGAGTACGCCGAACGCGTCGGCGTCGCCTTCCAGATCAGAGACGACGTGTTAGACGCGACCGCGGATCCATCCTCGCTCGGAAAACCGACCGGCCACGACGCTGCCCTCGAGCGCCCCTCGGTGGTCCAGGTGACCGACCTGACGCCCGCGGAGGCGAACGAACGAGCTCGATCGCAGGCGGATCGGGCGATCGACGCGCTCGAGACCGTCGATGCGGTCGATACGGCGGCCCGAGACTACCTCCTCGAGCTGGCGGAGTTCGTCGTCGAGCGCGAGCGGTAGTCGAACCCGTCTGCGGACGACAACGAGTAACCACGCTATTCGCCGTCCCAGTAGTCTACGTCGCCATCGATCGGATAGTATCCCGAGAGCGACCGCTCCTCGCGCCCGCCTGGCGGCGAGCCGACGTAGACGCCAAACTTCTCCGAGTCCGGGTACACCGTTACGTCCGGCTCGTTCATGGTCGAGATCAGGAGGTATCGAAGCGCCGTCTCGGAATCGTTTATTACCTTGTGGCCGCCGCGCTCGTCGGCCGGGAACGAGACGTAGTCGCCGGCCTCGAGGTCGTACATCTCGTCCGCGAGCCGAAGCGTTCCGGTTCCGGCGAGTACGTACATCGCCTCTTCGTTCGCGGCGTGATAGTGGTACGGCCACGATTCGTTTCCGGCCGGCAGCTCGTAGAGGCTACAGCCGAGTTGCTCGCCGTCTGCGGCCTCGCTCAGTTGTTTTCGTCGCGCGTTCATCGTCCCCTGGGTCAGTTCCGTCCACTCGAGGTCGTCAGCGTGTACTGGTCCCATGTTGATGCCTTTCGACCGGGAGCGAATAGGGTTTTGTGCCGGTCGTGCTGGACAGTTGTGTCCGACTTGCCCCTCCCTTCCGACCGTCGAGTGAAACGGCCACCAGCGGCCCATTCGATCGCGTCGAGTTGCTAGGCGCTGTCCGCTCGAGGCGTCCCCTCTGAAAAGCGTGATTCGGCAACCGCGAACGCGAGCGTGCTCACGATACCGAGGACCGTTCCGGCGGTCAGCGCACCGGCGAGCATCGCGATGCCGAACTCGTCGAGGAAGAACCCGCTGACCGCATAGAGGACGACGGCGATCCCGATCACGTAAAACGGTGCGTTGAGGTAGCGCCACTCGAGGCGACCGGCGATGTACTCGTCGGTGATCTGCCCGAGGCTCGTGGTGATGCCCGCGGCCGCCAGCCACTGGATCGAGCCGTACACCAGCGCAGCCAGCATCATGGGAATCCCGAGATCGGTCGACGTGGCCGCTCGCGTGTCTTCGAGCGTGTTGACGCCGCTGACGCCGCCCAGAGCGAGCAACGCGGTTGCGACGACGTACGCGAGCAGCGTGGTTCGGCCGGCGTACAGCGATCGGCGTCCGGACTCGACGGCGGCGTCGAGGTACTCGCCGAGCCCGAGTCCGCGGGAGATGAGGTAGAGCCCGAGCAGCGTCGAGGTGACCCCGAGGACGAGCCCCGGCAGGTTGAGCAACGCGCCGATCAGCGCGAGCGGATAGATCAGAAGCAGGATGCCGATCGGGATCAGGACGGTCCCTCTGGTTTCGGGATCGTCGAGCACCTGCTTGATCGTGTAGTACATCGACTCCAAGTTCTGCGCCTGACGGACGACCACCCGCCTGACGCCGTCGATCGGGACCCGCGACCGGATGATCGGAATGACCGACTCGTCCTGTGCGCCGTCGGTGATGACCAGCGTCGTGACGTTCTCCGCGGTCGAGAGGCTCGCGAGGACGGTGTCGACCTCGTCGCCGACCTCGCGGTTGGCCTCGAGGTCGCTCCCGTCGTTGCCCGTGACGACCGCGACCTCGACGCTCTCGTCGCGTTCCGCGAGGTCGTCGTAGACGTGAATCCCCTGAAAGATGACGTTGACGTCCGAGTCCTCGGGGTCTTCGGTCGCCAGCGCGACGGCGGCCTCCTCGACCGATTCGCGGCCGATCACCGGGGTCGAAAAGCCGGTCTTGCGGCCGAGGTCGTCGTCGAGATCGACACACAGGACCAACAGCATCGAGTCGAGGTACGGGTGCGTGGTATTTCCATCTTCTGGGGTAGTACGCAGGTCGGGGTGTCGATGCGGAGACGACCGATCGACGCACATCGATTATCTCGCGGGGGAATTCGTGACGATTTTCGAGATTGGCCTCTCGACTGTCCGGGCCTTGAGTGCGCTCAGTCGAACGTCCAAATGACCGGAGATTCGTCGTACCGTTCGATCTTCGTGGGTAGGACCCGCAAGCCGGGGCGATTCCACACGGCTTTTGGCACTCGAGACGCTAGACGGAGTCGAATGATCTCGAAGGGCTGTGAGCAGTGTGCGAAAGGCGGCAAGATGGTGCTGTTCGTCTACGGCTACTGCGATCAGCGCGACTGCTTTTACTGCCCGCTCGGCGAGTCACGCAAGAACGTCACCGACGTCTACGCAAACGAACGTCTCGTCGAGGACGACGAGGACGTCATCACGGAAGCCCACCGGATGGACGCGCTCGGAACGTCGATCACGGGCGGCGAACCGCAGGAAGCCCTCGAGCGAACCTGTCACTACCTGGAACTCCTCAAAGACGAGTTCGGGGAGGACCACCACACGCACCTCTACACCGGTATTACAGGCGGCAGAGAGAACATGCGCCGACTCTCCGAGGCCGGTCTCGACGAGATCCGATTCCACCCGCCGCTCGAGCAGTGGGGTGACCTCCACGGAACGGAGTGGGAGGATATTCTCTACATCGCGCGCGAGGAAGGGCTCACGCCCGCCTTCGAAATCCCCGGCATCCGTCCCGAACCGGAGTTCCTCGAGTTTCTCGACGAGGGCGCGGCGGAGTTCTGTAACATAAACGAGTTCGAGATGAGCCACGGGAACTTCCGCCGGATGCAAGCCGAGGGGTACGAACTCAAAGAAGATCACATGAGCGCGGTCGACAACGACCGCGAGACCATCCTCGACGTGATGGGCGATCACGAGCGGACCTACTTCTGTACCTCCGTGTTCAAAGACGCCGCACAGCACCGGCGGCGTCTCAAACGGGCCGCACGAAACGTCCGCAGGGAGTTCGACGACATTACCGACGACGGGACGCTGGTCTACGGCAAGACCAGAGCCGATCCGTCACGATTCGTCGACCTCGGCGTTCCCGAGGAGTTCTACACCGCCAAGACGAACCACGTCGAAGTCGCCTGGTGGCTCCTAGAGGAGATGATCGAGGAAGGCGACCTCGAGGACGGTGAAATCGTCGAACAGTATCCAACCTACGACGGCCAGGTCGTCGAGCGAACGCCGCTCGCGTAGGCACTTTTCGGCGGGTATTGAACGAACGGTCCACTGTAATCAGACCTCTTCAGTCGATCTCCGTCGGATCGACTTCCGGATGCGTAATGAGGTTCTCGCGACCGATCCGGAGCTTTTCGATCTCGTCGTCGTCGTCCATCTTCGAGAGGAGCTGGGAGACCTTCGCGTTCGACCAGCCGGTCTCTTTGACGATCGTCGCCTGTTTCATCCGCCCGCCGTTCTTACTGAGCATCCGGTGGACACGTTCTTCGTCGCTCAGCAGCGACGGGTCGACCTCGTCGTTTTCGGAGAACTCGAGTTCGGCATCGCGGGGCTCGTCGAGCGCTGACTGCTCGCTCGAAGCGCGGACGGAGCCAGCCGCAGCCAGGGAGTCCCCGTCGGTGACGGAATCGGAGCCGTGACTCGAATCGGTCCCCGGGACGTCGATCTCCGGAATGCGTTCGATCAACGGCTCGATTTCTGAGCGTCGCTGGGCGAGCAGATAGCCACTCACACCGAACGCGACTGCGAGCACGGCGAAGGCCCCGCCGATCCAGCCCAGGTTCTGGAACAGTGGCGATCCACCGGACGAGAGGAAGACGAGATCCGGCTCTTCGTCCAACTCGACGGGGCCGTCCCAGATGTAGGTACCGTCCTCGTCGCCGGGTGTCGCTGCCTCGTATCCTGGTGGTGTCTGGATGATTAATCGCTGATTACTGCTGAGGTACGGTAACGGATCGCCGTGTTCGTCCTGAAAAACGTCGTTGACGTAGACGCGGTTGCCGTCGACGTATCCGAAGTTCGTCCACGTGAACGAGTACGAGATCACGCCGATCGAAGCGTCGTCGACCTCGATGTCGTCGTCGCTTTCGATCGTCTCGAGTTCGGCTTCGGTCGGCGATTCGAACCGCGGTTCGTTCCAATGGTCGTTCTCGATCGACATGTTTCGATCGACCGAGTCCTCGACATCGGCGCTGGATCGTTTGAACGCGTCGATCGGCAGACCGTCTGTGGGGTTATTTCAGACCAGATCTCTATTTACAGGAATATTTCATGCTATCCGGATTGTGAGTGATGCCCGCATATTAATATCTGTAAGAATAAGTCAAAATACACTCATTCGTAACGGTCAAATATGGCATAGATTTATGTGGGCTATTACCATATCACGTCTTATGGGTTCTAACGACTCAGCCCAGGCGCAAACTTTCGGACAGTTCGGTGGACGCCATGTCCCAGAGGAATTAGAAGAGGTACTTGCGGATCTAGCTGATGAGTACGACCGTCTGAAAGGGGATCAAGAGTTCCAGGAGGAACTCGACGAACTGATGCGTAATTTCGCAGGTCGTCCCACACCGCTTTATCACGCACCCACGCTTTCCGAGGAGTACGGAGCGACCATCTATCTCAAGCGGGAAGACCTAGTTCACGGCGGGGCTCACAAACTGAATAACGCGCTCGGCCAAGCACTATTGGCCAAACACACCGGCAAAGAGCGACTAATCGCTGAAACGGGTGCTGGCCAGCATGGAACAGCGACGTCAATCGTTGGTGCGCTCACTGGTCTCGAGACAGAGATCTACCAGGGTAAAAAGGACGTCGAGCGGCAGCAAATGAACGTCTTCCGGATGGAGCAAATGGGAGCGACTGTTAATAAGGTCACACGCGGTGGTGCTGGCCTCGCAGATGCGGTCGATGCGGCTATGGAAGACCTGATCGAAAACTCTGATGACACCCACTATATGGTCGGTTCGGTCGTCGGTCCAGACCCGTGGCCGCGAATGGTCCGTGACTTCCAGTCGGTGATCGGCGAAGAGGCTCGAGAACAAATCCTCGATCAGGAGAGCCAATTACCGGACGCTGCTGTCGCCTGCGTTGGCGGCGGTTCGAATGCGATGGGGCTATTCGATCCGTTCTTCGACGACAACGAAGTCGATTTCTACGGTGCGGAGGCCGCCGGAAAGGGACTTGAAACCGATCAGCACGCAGCACCGCTCTCAGAAGGGGAAGAGGAAGTATACCAGGGAATGCGAACTCGGGTAATCGACGACGATGTCGAAGTCCACTCCATCGCTGCTGGCCTCGACTATCCCGGAGTAGGGCCGGAACACGCGAACTATCAAGTAATCGATCGATGCACGTATCGGGGCGTTCTTGACGACGAAGCGCTCGAAGCCTTCCAAGATCTCTGTGAGTACGAAGGGGTTGTTCCCGCTCTCGAGTCGAGTCACGCTGTCGCTCTTGCGAAGAAAGTGGCCGCCGAGATGAGCGAGGACGACGTTCTTCTCGTAAACGTAAGCGGAAGAGGTGACAAAGACGTCGAAAAGATTGCCTCAGAGTACTTGCAGTAAGCTATGGACCGTTCCGGTTGGGTAGTAGTCTCTGTCCCGAGAAGACTCCACTCTTTCTACGCCAAGTGTACGTGTTTCGTCGGCTCCATCGCAGGTCTATTCGCGGCCATTATATGATGTATTGGTAATAGTTGTTTTATCAATATTATGGATATATTTCTTATTTGCTTTTGACTTAACGGTGTGAGTCGAGCAGGAGTTTCTCTTCGACGCGTTTGACCTCGTGTTGGACGTCGCGGACGGCGTCGATGTTCGCCGAGATCGAGCTGATGCCCTGATTGACGAGGAACTGGACCATATCCGGCTTCGAGCCGGCCTGGCCGCAGATGCTCGTCTCGATATCGTGTTCCCGGCAGGTCTCGATGACGTCCTCGAGCAGCCGCAAGATCGCGGGGTGGAGTTCGTCGAAGCGATCCGCGACGTGCTCGTTGTTGCGGTCGACCGCCAGCGTGTACTGGGTGAGGTCGTTCGTCCCGAAGGAAGCGAAGTCGATGCCCGCTTCGGCCAGTTCCTCAACGCTCAGTGCTGCGGCGGGCGTCTCGATCATCGCGCCCCACTTGCGTTTCTCGGGGTCGATGCCGGCGGCTTTCAGCTGCTCTTTCGCGCGGTAGACGTCCTCGGCGTCGTTGACCAGCGGGAGCATGATCTCGACGTTGTCGTAGCCCATCTCGTAGAGCCGGGCGAACGCCTCGAGTTCGTGTCCGAAGACGTCGGTCCGATCGAGCGAGCGGCGGATGCCCCGGTAGCCGAGCATCGGGTTGTGCTCGACTGGCTCGTCGTCGCCGCCCTCGAGCTGGCGGAACTCGTCGCTGGGCGCGTCGAGCGTGCGCACGCGGACTGGCCGCGGGTAGAACTCGTCGGCGACGGTTCGGATCCCCTGGATGAGTTCTTTGATGTAGGCGTCGGTGCCGTTTTCCTCGATGAACTTCTCTGGGGTCTGGTTCAGCGAGAGGATCATGTGCTCGGTGCGAAGCAGGCCGACGCCGTCGGCACCCGTCGCGGCCGCGCGTTCGGCGGCTTCGGGGATGGAGACGTTGACCTTGACTTCGGTCGCCGTCATGGGTTTGACCGGCGACTGCGGGCGGACCTCCTCGACCGGTTCGGTCTCCTCTTCGGGGTCGACCGTCTCGCCCTCGAGGACGGCGCCCTTCTCGCCGTCGAGCGTGACGAGTTGACCGTCCTCGAGCACTGTCGTCGCGTTGGTCGTCCCCACAATGGCGGGGACGCCGAGTTCGCGCGAGACGATGGCGGCGTGGCTGGTCATGCCGCCCTCGTCGGTGACGATGCCCGCGGCGCGTTTCATCGCGGGGACCATATCCGGCATGGTCATCTCGGTGACGATGATGTCGCCCTCACCGACCTTCGCGAGGTCGTCGAGTTTCGTGACCACCTGTGCGGCCCCGCTGACGGTGCCGGGGCTCGAGCCCAGCCCGTCGACGATGATTTCGCCGGTGGCCTCCGATGCGTCTCCGTCACTCGCGCCGCTTCCCCCCTCGGAGCCGCTCTCGGCGGCCTGAACGCTCCCGCTTCCGTCGGTGACGCCCTGGGCTGCGTTGACGGCCCCGGAATCGGACGCCTCGACTTTGGCGTCATCAGGTTCCTCGATCGTGGTGATCGGACGGGACTGGAGCATGAAGTCCTCGTCGTCGGTCATCGCCCACTCGACGTCCTGGGGCGTGTCGTAGTGATCCTCGACGTGCTCGCCGAGGTCGACGAGCGAGAGAGTTCGTCGTCCGAAAGCACTCGTTCGGTGCGTTTGTCCTCGGGAACCTCGCGTTCGACGGTCTCTCCGGTCTCCTCGTCTTTGACGTGCATGACCTTCTTCTCTGCGACGGTCACGTCGACGTCGTCCTCGGTGCGCGAGACGACGTAGTTGTCCGGAGAGACCGCCCCGGAGACGACGGCCTCGCCGAGTCCCCAGGCGGCCTCGATGATCATCGTCGGATCGCCCGTCGAGGGGTGGCTGGTGAACATGACGCCCGATTTCTCGGCGTCGACCATCTGCTGGACGACGACCGCGATGTTGACCGCGGAGTGGTCGAAGCCCTGCTCCTGTCGGTAGTAGATCGCCCGCTGGGTAAACAGCGAGGCCCAGCACTCCCGCACGCGATCGAGCAACTCGTCTTCGGTGACGTTCAGGTAGGTGTCCTGCTGGCCGGCGAAGGAAGCGTCCGGCAGGTCCTCGGCCGTCGCCGAGGAGCGAACGGCGACGAAGGCCTCGCCGTCGCCGACCTCGCGGTAGGCCTCGAGGATCTCCTCGCGGAGGGCCTCGGGGAACGGCGTCTCGAGGATGAGTTCCTGAGCGCGGTCGGCCGCGGTCGCGAGCGCGCTCGAGTCGTCGGTGTCGACGTCGACGACGTCGAAGAGCTCGTCGTCGATGTCGGCGTTTTCGATAAACGATCTGTAGGTACCTGCCGTGACGACGAATCCCGGTGGGACCGGCAAGCCCGCCCCCGTGAGTTCACCGAGAGAAGCACCTTTGCCGCCGACCGTCTCGAGGTCGTCGGCGCTGATCTCGTCCAGCCAGAGTACAGCCATCTGTACCTAACAAAATCGGATAACTAAATAAAGAGTCTTACGGGTTGTGATAGCTGAGTTAGGTATCGTTACGGGTTATGGCTACGATGGTGAGAGATGTCCCCTCATTCCTTGTTTGTTACTACCAAACTCACCCCTTGGCACCATATGAAAATAGATGATTCTTTTACCTATATTCATTATATTACTCATATACACCATGATTTATAGAAAATTTATGTGTATTTTATATAGCCACTTGCGTTCGCATAACAGAACGGAGATATCATCTGAACTACTCGCTCGATTCCCTTTTTTGGAGCTAATCCGTCTGTCTGCTTCCGGATTGTTTTGCTGTAGAGGACCCAATAGCACCATCTGCTTTAAGAAAAATAGGCGATCAAGACGACGCCAATAGCTACTGGATCGAACGTTGTTTTCCATCTGCATTGACTAGCGCGGCCACAGACGAATACGGTAACTCAATC
>NZ_JMIP02000022.1 GCF_000691505.1 Halostagnicola sp. A56 | reverse complement strand
GGGAGAGAGTGTGGTACCCATACGGTCTCTTAGACTCCGAGCACGATAGCTCTGGGCTACCACAGACGTGGCGTCTACGCACTACCAGTACAGACAGCATCAGATATCCGAAGCTATCTTCGATTCTCGAGGGTCACATCTAACTAATGACAAGGTCAATCCCGTTGTAGTAACGAACAGCCTCTAAGCGTCACCTGATGGGTCCTCGGGACGCCTCGTTCGGCTTGTATTGGTTGGACTGTGTCATAATCGCACGCTTCTCCATGACTTTCCGGTGAACGATCAGCACAGTGACTGCATTCATCACAGTGCTCTATAAATATAGGATTATATAATTTTGATAGAGCTAGTTGACCTATCGCTTGAAATCACCAGCATTGTCTGTCGACCGATTCACATACGAAAACTCACCGGAAGTATACACAACCCCCATTATGATGGCGTAGTACTGTCTTCCAGGCGGTGACGGATTATATGGAACCGGCCCACCAGTATCGGGCGTCGTACCGTCAATTGTGAACTCGGTTAAGTAGTACACCGATTCGGTGAAGACGTTCTCAAAGGTCTTGGTCTCGCCGGGAGCGACTGATGTAGAGGCCGTCAGTGTTCGTTGCTTAGGCGGGACCGTCACGTCCCCAGAAACGCTGTAACCATCTGCTGTCGTCTCTGATTCGGTGCCAACGTCTACAACCGAAATACCGACGGTATGCGGAAGATCACTGCGATTCTCAAATTGGAGGCTTCCAGCGGGGATATCGCCGTTCCGAAACTGAGAACACCCAGCAAGACACGAGACACCGAGAGTACCGAGTGATGTGAGAAAGGGACGCCGATTCATATTCAAATCACAGACGAGGAATGACAAATATCTTTTGTTAGGTAGTTATCCAAAGTCACAAAATAGTTTATATATCTATTGAATTTTGATTTAAATAAGGATGCATGCTAAAATCTATTGCGGCTTACGTCTCGTCGATGACGCGCTCACCGCGCCGATCGCTGCGCTACTCGTTTCGATCTATTTCGGCTCGAATTCCGATCGAACGGACGAATCCGGACGATGACGAACGCTCTCATCGAGTTTATCGACGGGAAAAATACCGTTGGAAACGAACGAGCCATCGACGACCGAACGGTCCAGCGGACGTGTGATCTGTCGGTTGTGCGATCCGGTGGACGTGCGATCGAACGGTCCAGCGGACGTGTGATCTGTCGGTTGTGCGATCCGGTGGACGTGCGATCGATCAGTCCTCGAGCGACGGCGGCTTGTGTCGACCGATTCTGATCTCGTGCGCTTCGATGTCCTCTAAGGCGGCGACCCGACCGCCGATCGTGAGCCGCTCGTCTTCGGTCTCGAGGGTCAACGACGCGACCTCCTCGGACACCTCGAAGGAAACGTCGGTAACGAGTCCCTGCACGACGCGCGACCCGCCCACCGCGACGTCTCGTCCCTCGATCGTCGCGTAGAACTCGCCGCCCTCGTCGATGACGTCTTTCACGCAGCGACGAATCGATGCGTACCGGCGCGGATACGGCCGCCCCCGTCCGTTCTCGCCGAGGGTCTGTTCGGCCGTCGTCCAGAGCACGGTGCCGAAGAAACCGGACACCAGGAATCCGAGCGCGGATCGGTTGAAGATGACGCCGTATCTGTCCTGATCGTCACGCAGCGCGTCCTGCGTCGCGTAGATGGAGTAGTTCCCGTCGGCGACGGCGACGACCGGCGTGGTGATTCCGCGTCGCGCGCGTACTGTCGTCGCGATCTCGAGGTAGTCGAACTCCGCCGGATCGGGCGCTTCTGCCGCGGGCGTCACGATCAGATCGATGCTCACGCCCGCCTCGACGGCGGCTCGAAGCTCGTCTTCGAAGCGGGTCAACAGATCGGGCGTCAGCGAGAGCGCGAGTTCGTACTCCGCGGCGTCGATCACTTCCTCGAGATAGCGCAGAATCGTCGATCGGGACTTGACGAGCGAGACGGCTTCCGTGTCCCGGGCGGGCGCCGTGTATCGCGACTCGAGTTCGTCGATCATCTGCTCGAGCGAGCTCTGGACGTTCTCGAACGCCTCCTCGGGATCGATCGCGACGACTTTCATCGGACGGGACTCTCGGAGCTCGACCAGCCCTCGATCGCTCAGGCTGCGAACCGTATCGTACACGCGCGGCTGGGGAATGTCCGTTCGATCCGCGATCTCGCTCGCGGTCAGTTGGCCCTGCTCTAGGACCGTCAGATAGGCGTCGATCTCGTACTCGCCGAGGTTGAACCGGTCCCCGACGCGCTCGACCGTCGAGCGAAGCTCGTCCTGTGACATGCACACCCCTAGGCTCTCGAAGGATAAATGATTTATTATGGATTGAGTAACACTCGTTTTCGAAATCGGGTTGTCGACGTGCGGTGGTCAGAACGCTTAACCAGCACCACCAGTACTGTGACGTATGCTCGGGGAACGGCTGTGGGTCGGTCAGCAGACGGCGTTCGAGGACTTCCTCGGCAGACTTCCGGACTGGAACTCGGACGAGTTCGTCACCTTCGGACTCGACATTGCGTTCGCGTGTGTCATCTTCGGTATCGGCTGGTACATCTCGAAACTGGCCGTCCGTCTCACGGGTCGGACCGTCGCGAGACAGATCGATCGCCCGAGCGTGACTCGAACGGTCCTTCGCGGCGTCCGCGCCAGCGTCCTCCTGGTTACACTCGCGCTCATCGCAACAATTTTCGGAATCGGTGCTGGAAATATTTTCTTCTCGGTGGCCGTCCTCTCGGCAATCGTCGGTGTCGTTCTCGCGCCACTTATCAGCAGTTTCATCAACGGCGTCTTTATTCTCTCGGACCGCCCGTTCGAGATCGGCGACATGATCGAAATTTCCGACGCCGGTCACCGAGGGTTCGTCGAGGACATCACCATCAGGTACACGAAAATATTCACGCTCGAGAACACGTTTCTCGTGATCCCAAACTCGGAAATCCACCGTCGCGACGTTATCAACTACTCGGCCGAAGACGAGCGAACGCGCGTCTCCGTCGCGTTCGACGTGACCTACGAGAGCGATCTCGACGCGGCCAGACACCACGCAAAGCGGGCAGCGCGCAGCATCGACACCGTCATCTCGGGCGGACCGGATATCCGAATCGGTAGCGCACGATACGGCGCCGCTCCGATCTGTGACATCCTCGAGTTCGCCGACCACGGCGTTCGATTGCAGGTCCGGTTCTGGACCGAACACCCCTACAAACAAACAATCGCCCGCTCTGCCGTCCAAGACGAGATCCAACGGCGGTTCGCGAAACACGACATCGACTTCGCGTACCCCCACACCCACCACGTCTTCGACGAAACGAGCGGCGTCGCCCGAACGACCATCGAAAGCGGGTACGCCCGCGAGCCGATATCTCCACCCGAAGGCCGACAATCAGACTCGAGACAACCGTCTGACACGGGCCGGCCGACCGATGCCAACCCCGATTCGACGGGATCGTAGCGGGCCGCGGGATTCTTTTATGCACCAGGGGTTCGACTTCGCCCCTAGAACGACAGATGTACGACGATATTCTCGTCCCGACCGACGGCAGCGATACCGTCTCCGAGACGCTCGCTCACGCTCTCCCGATCGCAACGGACAGCAACGCGACCGTCCACGGACTCTACGTCGTCGACACCCGCATTACGACCGCAGCGACCGACGATACCAGAACCGACCTCGAAGCATCGCTCGAGTCGGACGGAACGGCCGCGATCGAAGCGATCGAGCGCGCGGCCGACGAACGCGAGATCGACGTTACCACCGCGCTCGAGCGAGGAATTCCGTCGAAGACGATTCTCGAGTACGCGAACGAACGGGATATCGACCTCATCGTGATCGGAACGCACGGAAAGAGTCCGCGCGAAAAAATCGTCTCTCTCGGAAGCGTCTCGGAGCGAGTCGTCGACAACGCGTCGATCCCAGTGCTCGTCGTTCGCGACGTGTGATCGATTGATCACTCGAGGAACGGTACGTATCGGTGAGAAACGAGCGGGCGCGGCTCACTCTCCGACCGCATCGACCGTAATGATCTCACAATCGAGGTGTGAACGGAGGTAGTCGTCGATGTCCGGGTTGCCCGCGAACCGCCTGAATATCCGCCGAAGTCGACTCACCTGTTTGGTACCGATTACGGCCACGTCCGCCCCCTCTGCTGCTATCTCGTCGAGAATGCTCTCTTCGATCAAAAAACCCGACCGAACGATGTAACGTACGTTCTCGAGCTGTCCGAAGTGGCGTTCGACCGCCTTTTTCAGTTCCGTCCGCGTCACGTTCTTCCCGTTCTGGTACAGGTTGACGTGCAAGACGGTCAGCGAACCGTCGCGTTCGCGTGCGACTCCGATAGCCCGCTCGAGTGTCCGCTTCGATCGCGCCGTCAAGGGATATCGAACAGGAACCACGACCAGCGTCATTACCCACTCCAAGAGTACCCGCGATGGTAAACGTTTCAGTATCGGCGTCTGACCCGCCCCTCGAGAGACGGATCGATGTCGCGTTCGCGCGCGTAGTCGACCAGCACTTCGTACTGAGTGCTATCGGTAATTCCCGTCTGTGCCCCCTCTCGAAGTGCCGGGAACTCATCGTCCGTGTGAAACAGGTACTCCGATGTCGCCAGTTCGTAGATCGCGTCGGGGTCGAACGGATCACCGTTCACTCGCGTAATCGAGACGTCGTTGTCGTTCGGGTCCCACTCGAGACGGACTCCGCTGACGTGGGCGTGCCACCAGTCGGTTTCGGCGAACCCCAGGTCGAGACCGACCGCGCCGTCGAACACGGCCGCCAGTTGCTCGCCCGTGAGCGACGCGGTTGCGATCGGCTCGTCGAACGGGACCAGACCGATCAGCTCCGAGACGGTTACCTCGCCCGCCAGCGCTTCCCCGGAACGGATTCCACCGCTGTTTTGCAGGGCGAGGTCGGCACCAGTCTTCCACCGGTAGCGTCGGCGACGAAGTTCCCCACGCGGCTTTCGCCACCGAACAGCGTCGATTCGGTCCGCTTGACCGGCTCGTCGACGGTCGCAACGACCTCCGCGAGGCCGGCCGACGCCTCGAGATTTCGAAACGTCTCGACCACGTCCATCGCAGGGGCGTACGCGTCGGTTCGGACTATATTCGATTCGGGGTCGCTCGCGATGCACACCTCGACGATCGCGTCCCCGCCGTCGCCGGGGCGAGTCACCAGCGTCCCCTCGATCCGCTCGAGTCGCGTGCTCGGGACGTGTCCGCCGAGGATGACGTCCGCGTCGACTTCGCGCGCGAGATCGTCGTCGCCCCGGCCGAGGTGCGAACAGATCACGACGATATCGGCACCCTCGCGACGAAGGTCGGCGACGGCCTCCTCCGCCGCGTCGACCGGATCCCGAAATTCGATCCCCGTCGCCATCGGATTCAGCGAACCGGTTCGCGGCGTCGTGACACCGGTCACTCCGACCGTCGTGGCGTTTCGGTCGATCGTCACCCACGGCTCGACCCCAACCTCGGTACCGAAGGGCTCGCCGTTGCGGAATACGTTCGCACTCACCCACTGGTGTGGCGAGTCCCGAACGATCTCGAGGGTCGCTTCGACCCCGTAATCGAAGTCGTGATTGCCGAAGGTTTCGACGTCCGGTTCGACCGCATCGTAGAACTCGAGCGCCTGTTTTCCCCGGGTTACGAGCGGTAACACTCCGGGCGACGTGTTGTCTCCGGTCCCGAGAACGAGTGCGTCTTCGCTCGAACGCTCGCGGATCGCTCGGACGAGTCGCCCGATCTGTCGCGGATAGTCACACGCGTTTTCGACGTCGGAGTACTGTACCAGCCGGACGGACATTCGCCGGATATTACGAAACGACCGGCTTGGTTCCGTCGGTTCTCGTCCTCATCGTTGCTATCGCGTTCCCGTGCACGCAACGATTCGGAGAGATACGCATTTACCTCGAGCGCGCCTACGATGGCGCATGCAAACGGTATCCACCGAAGACGGGACGGTCTTCGTCTCCGAGAGGGAAGGGGATACGGGTTCGAAAGCACCGTTTCTCGTCGCATACGAGTCTCGAGACCGCGATCGACGGTACGGTTGGTTCTGTGCGAACTGCGAGCGGATCGATAACGCGATGGACTCGATGGGCCGGATCAAGTGCAATCAGTGTGGGAACTTCCGCAAGCCGACCGAGTGGGACGCGGCACACGAGTAACGGCTTTCTGTTAGAACCGGTCTCTGGAATAGCGTCTCATGGTACCGGGTTTCGAACCGGGTTTGGTTCGACGGCCTTATGTATGGACCGTCGTTTCTGAATGAATGCAATCGACGTGACGCGGGATGTCGCGTCCCCTCTGGCTGTGTTCCAGCACGGAGGGTTCGTTTGTTCGCCTGCGTCAACACGTGCTCGGGCTCGACCGGCTGTGGTCGAGGTGAAGACGATGGCCTTTTACGAGATCACCATCAAGATACTTTTTCCCTGTCTCTGTTATTCGATAGAGACCTTGACCTAGATTCTCGACGAGTCCATACACAGCAAGTTTTCGAAGTCGTTCACCAACGTATTTCCTGTGTCGATCAATATTCTTTGCTACGTGGACCGGCTGTTGATTCCCCTTTTCTCGTAAATCCTCGAGAATTGCATCATCCGTAGGGGGGGTCATCCAATCAGCCGGGTTTCTCATTCTATTGCCACCTACTACTATTAGGTCGTATAACCCTACCGGTCAGGACTACAAATCTTCCCAGTGGGAAGATATAAGTTGCTATGGAACTACATTCCCGATGGGAAGCTTTAGACCTAGTTATACAGGTCACAAAAACAGCGGACTGGTGCTTCAGACACCAAGTCCGCAAGAAGCTCCCGTAACTGTGGTACGGAAGCCATGTCGGAAAACAACTTGCGGGGACTTGAATTCCCCGCCCGAACAGACGAATCACTTACCAATCAACCAGCACTCTCAGCCCTCGAGCGTGACCTCCTAATCGCAACCGCGAACCTCGAGCAGACGGACACACTCACAACAGTCCAGCACCTCAAGCAGACCCTCGAGAGTTCGTACACCGAAATAACCCACGCCGATCTCCACAATTCCCTCGGGACGCTCACGACAACCAACCTCCTCGAGGAAACGAGCACCCACCACTACCAGCCCACAACCAACGGCACTGACCTCCTCGAGACCTACACGAACCACCTCCAACAGATCCTGCAGCCCAACCATATCACCCTCACACTAGAACGCCCGATCACTCCAGGCGACGCAGAACGAGCCTACTGCGAACTACTGACCAAATGCCAGGAGGTCCCACAATGACGAATCCAGACGACCACTCGATCGCAACGCTCGAGGCGATCGACACCCTCATTCACACCCTCTCCGAGGAGGTTGACACACGCAACGACCACCAGGAAGACACACTCGAGCATCTACGAACTGCACGCTCGGAAATCGATCCCGTTCTCCTCAGGTTTCGCCACCACCAGACTGACCACGTCCCGGTGGTCCTCCAGTGGACATCCGACCACGGACCGCGACGTAAACTCACGATCGAGCAGACCGACACTGGCTGGCTCCGCACCGAGTTCGTCTGGAACGGCCGCGACTGGATCGACACCGGCTCTGAACCCATCACCCTCCAGTCGGTTTACGCACCCGAACACGACGACAGCAACCCCACTCCGGACACACTCCAGACACGCCTTGGAACCACCAACACCCTCTGGAGTACTGGCGACCCACACGTCCTCGAGTTTTCCGCACCGAACACACCCACCATCGCCCCCACGGATCCACCGCGATACTACGACGACCAGACGAATACCAGCCGCCCGACAACGATCGATGACCTCACAGAGCTCGTTCGAAAATACGGCCTTCCTGCAGCACGCCCGCTCGAAGACACGCCGTACACGCGCGCAGACTTTCTCGGAGGTGACTACGATGCCTAGCACCGTCAACGAGCCACGCAACGCACGCCGACCCACTACCATACGAACAAGTTCCCGAAAACGCCCTCGAGATCACGAGGGGACCATCGCGCTCTGCGAACACCCCAGAACCGACAAGCCGCTGTCGACCATCACCGATGCGTCTACGAGGCGGTTCCTGAGTCGAAAACTCACCCTCCCGTGTGACCCGTGGGAGCCCGCCGATACTGTGACTCGTCGCAATTCCATCATGCGACGCAGCTCCGCCCTTGGCTGCAAGCGAACTTGCAGGGACTGGCCCTCAGAGTCCAGAGACGACCGCGACGCCGCTGCTCACCCTACGTAGGGTATTGAGAACGGCTTCGAACGGGTTCGCCCTGAAGCATCGCCAAGCGACTGTCTCGCCCAGCAATCACCGACCCCACCCAAAGAGCAATGTCTGTGAACTGGCCCCGAGGTCAAGCCTCGGGGCTTCCTGCTTCAACGACGCGCTTTGCATCCACCGCCTCGCGCTGAGGGGTGAACGTAGGGAGCGCAGTCTGCACAGGCGTTGATTCGGAGCGTCCCGCCCCTAACTGCCGCAAACCACGATTCAAAATGTTCTTCGCTGCGTTCAAGTCACGGTCTTCGGTGTGCCCGCACACCGGGCACGAGTGCTCACGTACCCACAGCGGCTTGTCCGTTTCCACACCGCACGACGCGCACTCTTTCGTTGTGCCTTCGGGCTCTACCGACATGACATGTGTCCCGTGAACGTCTGCCTTGTATTCTAAGAGTTCCCGGAAGCGTGCCCACGCAGCATCCTGCTTGTTCTTCGCGCTGTGGCTGCCTTCCAGCATCGGTTTCACATCCAGGTCTTCCACCGCAACCACATCATACGTCCTGACGAGCCACGTTGTGAGTTTGTGCTGGAAGTCTTCGACCTTCCGTTTGATCTTCCGCTTCGCTTTCGCTACCTTTCGCCGCTGCTTCTCCCAATTACTGGAACCATGCTGTTTCCGAGCAAGGTCACGTTGTTCTCGGGCGTACCGGTCGTACTCATCAGAAAGATCCAACGTATCTACGGTAAGGTTCGCGGACGTGTGGATGTAACTGGTGATGCCAACGTCAACGCCGATGCAATCCTCCGGTTCAATCTCGGTGAGTGATGGTTTCTCACGGGCTGGGACTGTGTCATCAACAACGAGTGAGACGAACCACTCACCGGTTGCCTGTTTTTTCAGGATGACTTCGTTGATATCTTCTGCAGTCGGCACGCGGCGGTTCGATCGGACTTTGAGCCAGCCGAGTTTTTCGAGGCGGAGTCGTACGAATCGGTCGTCACCCGTGTTGTGATCCACGTTGAAGCGACTGGACTGATTGTACGATATCGACCGGAACTCACCGTTTCCTTGCCACTGCAACCGACCAACGTCATATCCATTATCCCGCTTTTCTTTGAGGCCGTCGAGATCGTCGTGGATTTGACTGATAGCTTGCTGTGCGGCGTGGGCAGACGGGTCACTGAAGACAGGCCATTGCTGTTTCCAGTCAGAGAACTTCTTATGCTGGTCGTAGTCTGACGGCTTGTCGTTGTAGTCTGCGTCGTAGTAGTCTCTGACTGCGTGATTGCGGATTTGTCGGAGGATATCGATGTGTCGCCACGCTTCTCTCGCCACGTCATCGAGAAGATATGCGCGGAAGCGAAGCGTGATATCCATCGGTCTCTTCATCTTTGGTTGGGTTTTGAAGAGGTTTAAAAGACTGGAAAGTTGTCGGCTTCACCCTCGGGGTCAAGCCCCGAGGCAGTCGCCTTGAACCGCCTGTACACACCACCGCACCGACCGAACAGCTTCCAGACCACCTTTCCGAGCGTTTTGCAGCCCTCGAGGAACGTCTTAATGATATCGAGAGCGAACTCGAGCACAAAGACGAGCGAATCGACGCGCTCGAGCAGGATCGAAATCGGATCGCCGAACGAACCACACGCCTCGAGGATCGCGTTGCCGATCTCGAGGCCGAAACCACATGCCTGGAACAGTTGGCCGAAGCAGCACTGAACAAAGCGACTGCAAACAAAGAGCGCGTTACCGAACTCCAGAGTCGCGAACTCGAGAAAGGTGCCCACCTGCTCGAGGAGACTGTCGACGAACTCGCCGTCGACGTCGCCGATGGCCGCCTCGAGCGAATTACGAAAGAGGGCGGCAAGACGTATTATCGGCTTCCAGAACAAGCGGATCCACTCGAGCGTGGCGGTGATATCTCGCTGGCGTATGGCGATCGACGGCTCGTACTTCCTGCTGACGCAGAGATTCCTGGTGAGATGGGGGGTGAAGCGTAACGGCCGGTGACAGCTGGTGTCCTCGGGTGACCGGGGACAGTCACTTACAGAACGCCTCGAGAGAGGTTGGGCAACTCTCTGGGAAACCAAACTCACAGGAAGAACGTGAGTGTACACGGGTTGGTTACCGGTTGGTGTATCTCTCGAGTGATCGTCGGTGGTCACAACAAAGGTGGACACGGATCGAAGGGGCCCTGACGACAACAGCTGTCACTGGAGTCCGCAACACGTCTTTCATTGTAAATCGCTTTTCGATGGAACCTCTGCAACGGCTCCGTCAAGCCGTGTTGGGTTTTCTGGGTACTGTGACGTGGTATTCGGACCGGCCAAACTCGTGTTGACGGGTTTCAATCCCGTGGTGGGATTCCTCCGCGTTCACGCGGAGGAGGAGGTCAATCGTAAGTAACGGCTCTGGTGAATCGCTGGATAGCGTCGGCTTCGACCGTTAGAGCTAGTGGATGAAGGGCCGTGGTGAATCGCTAGACGACAGCGACTTCCGACTTTATATTAGGTGGCTCAATGTACTACTCTTGGACAATTCTGACTTCAGTTTCCATCGAATCGCTGACGGCGAAGCGATTTGACTCATTCGAAATGGCACTCGAAAGGTATAACCCAACGCCCTATGGCGATTCACCAGAGTCGTTGGCAGCTATCACATCCATATCTTATTTAACGCTTGGGATTGTTGATGTGTATAATTCTGTTCCGTTATACGCTAATATTGCTGTTATTGTATTTTTGGGAGTATTTATAAAATTTAGCGGATTAGTTGGAACGACAAAGAGATGGTATCAACTCACATCCCCAGTCAAAAGATTTACCACCTGGTTAATTCAAGGCCCAAAATCATTAAGAAGAAAAATAAGGTAGGCAAAGATACTTTTGGTCAAAGGCCTAAGGGATATGTATGCCTGAGTATAGTGATCAAGACGACGACCGCGAACGGCCCAATATTGAAACACAGGTAGCCTTCAAGGGCGACTTCGACGAGGAAGAAGAAGGAAATGAGTGATAGCAACAATAGAACGGACGAAGATACAGAGGATGAAGAACGGCAGCGTCCAGATATCGAGGCGCAGCTATCATTCAACGAGAAGATTGAGGATGAGGAAGATGACTGAGGAGACTGATGATACCTCGGACGACACAGACTCAAAGGACACTCGGCCCCGTCCTGAGATTGAGACTGTTGAAGCACTGAACGGGGCGGAAAAAATCGAAAATGCTGACGATTCATAACCCTCTTGTAATATAGCTGCGCTCCAACCTAATTTTAGCTCTGTAGATACGAATGCTAGCTATGTAGAGAATTCCACGCATAGCTTCGAAGTTTACGAACACGTGAACGGTTCTCTAGACTTGGTTCATCAAACCGGTTTCAACAACATCGAGCCAGCTACACCACCCGTATACCAGAATTCAGTATCTCCACCATGGGACGCTGGTGAGGAGAGAAAATATGAAATCCGTGTTGTTGATAATACCAATGACACGGTTATTGATGCTGTGACTATCACAATCGAAAATAACGGCTCATGAGATACCCTCTCCTATATTGATCGCAGAGGATTCCAAATCGGTCGGTCTCTATTAGTTTTGTGCGACCACGCCCTCGAGCTAAACTCGTCGCCGCTCTCGCCTCGAGGCGTCGCGCTTATCCCCGCCCCGGCCGAACGTGGCACAATGGCTACACCCCGCGTTCCGGGTGACGACGTCGGCAGTTTCGAGCTTCCCTGCGGCACCGAGATGGACCCGCGCGACATCGACCTGGGGATGCGCGAGTACAGCTGTTCCTGCGGCGAGACCCACGCCGTCGTGACGGACGTCCATCCCCCCTCGCGCTTTTTCCCCGAATCGTTCGTTACGGTGCTCGAGGAGACCATCGAGACCGAAGACGAGTTCGAGAGCTTCGGCACGCCGCACTTGCTCGGCGTGACCATGGAGGAGTTCCCCGAACAGGTCGCCTCTTACGATGCGGCCGATGACGGCAGCGTCGGCTACACGCTCGTCTGGGTCACGGCGTTCGACTCGAGACGCCTGCACGAGATCGTCGTCGAACTGGTCGTCGAACTCATGGAGCACGCGATGAGCCACGCCGGCGACGACGACGCGGTTTCGCAGTTCGAACGGCAGATGCTCGAGTTCGACGTCGAAGCGTTCGTCGAGGAGTATCGGCAGGCTCGAGAGTTCGAGACCGAGCACGATCAGGCGCTGTGAGTGCGGGGGCGCTATCGGATCCTCGGAGTGCGAAGCACGTGTCAGTGCGGTCGCGTCCCTCCGTCGGGGAGCTACGTGCTGGCGGTATCTGAGAGTCGCCTGTTCGAGCCCGCCTCGATGTCTCGTGAAGTGTGAAAAAAGTATTATATCGAACCGGACCCAAGTCAACCGTAATGACCGAATCCGGTGAGTGTGACGCCGCTCCGTCCAGCACCGAACAGGACCCGGCGCGGTTCGTGTACCCTGTCGGTGTCCTCGGCTCGCTCTTCCTTCTCGCGAGCGGTAACATTCTGCTCTTCGTCGCCGGTATCGTTCTCACACTAGCCGTGGCAAAGCAACTCGCGGAATAGCCAGTTTTCATCAGCCAGTTCGCGCGGTGCGTTTGTGGGGACGACTCGAGCATGTTAGATTCGGAACGAGACATTTGGACGTGCAATACTCAGAAGGCTACTACTCGAGGGGCCACAAACGCTGGCAACACGGATTTCCGGCTCTGTTGAAATCCTCTTCTTCAGAAGCATTTGAGCGCGAAACACACGCCCACTACAGACGCGAACTTATCATCGGTTCAATTCCGCTTCGAGCTTTTGGACACAAATTTCGAACTGCCGCGACGGCGGTTCCTACGAGCGACTTCGCCATCCTGTTCTGGGAGCAAGCCCGCAATAAAGACAAGATCAGCACACTCGCAGCTCACGAAGCTGTTCGCCGCGAGAAGTTCTCCCGGATTGTGAACTACGCCCGAGAGCCTGCTCGCTTTGCTCGCAGACCTCGGTCTCGTTCAAATCCGCTCGGGTCGCATACTTGCGGCTCGCGGATTCGGAGCGACTCACTCGTCACTTCGGTCCGTCCACGTGGGCGGCAGGTTACCGTCGGCTGAACCGACCTATCTGTCGCTCATCGTCTCGTCGTCGGTGTCTGATGCAGATCGCTCCCGTTCGATCATTGCCGTCGTTCGTTCTTGTGACTCGTCATACGAGTGTCCAAGTGAAATGAGGAACCCGACGATCGCGGTTACCACCGCAACGGCGCCGATTGCCACGACAACGACGGAGATGAAGGGGCCGGACAACACCTGTACGGAGGTAAGGAGCGCGATCGCAGTCACCGACGCGATGAGCGCGAGTAGTCGGCCGAACCGACCGATACCGAAATTCGGTCCAGACCCGTCAGAACGAACGAGTTCGTTCAGAACGCCTTCATATTCATCCTCGCCAACGGCATTCCCGAGCGAATTGATCGAATGAGCCACCCACAACCCAGCAGCGAAGTTGAGCAAGGCGACGAACGTCACGACACCGACGACCCCATCTACGAGGAACCCCACCAGAATCGCGTTGGCGAATACGACCACCATGATTCCGTGAACCAGTAGCGAGCGAACTCCGAAGTCCTCTAGCGTGGTAATGTGGCCCAATCTCATAGCTTCTTGCAGGACGAGAACGGCATTACCTCTGTTCCCTTCCTGTGCAGCGTACGAGATTCAGAACGACGCCCAGAAGTTCTCGCATTGATGCATTTTCTAGCCTCCTTCAATTCCGGCCGATGTCAATTTCTGTACCCCTGCCCCCCTCACGAGTTTGAAACATGCCGCCTCTCAGATTGGATTTCTGTTTCTCACGGACTGCTCGGAGCAGAATTGCCGCCTTCCGGTCGTGAACCACGCCCAGAAATGCTCGCTTTGCTGCGCCTTTCTGGTCTACTTCAAATCCGTTCGCTGGCAGTTTCGTGGCCGACATCTCACTCGCTTCGCTCGTTCGCGATGTCGGCCACAGAAACATGCCGCCTCCCGGATCGTGAACTACGCCGAGACAGTCCGGGGTGCTCGCTTCGCTGCGCTCCCGGGCTGTGACTCGTCTCGTTCAAATCCGCTCGGGTCGCATACTTGCGGCTCGCGGATTTGCTCGCCGCAAAAGTATGCCGCCTCCCGGATTTGAACCGGGGACAGCTCGATCTTCAGTCGAGTGCTCTCCCAGTCTGAGCTAAGGCGGCTCGACTCACACTCCGTCGATGGTACAAAAAAGGATTTCGAATCCGGTCGGGCGTGGTAGGTCCCGACATCCGACGCCCTCCCGTGGTCATCCTGTCTGCCAGTAGTCACCGGTTACGCGCTCGAGCCAGCACCGACCGCATCGCCGTCTGTCGGATTTATAGATATTCAAGACACCCTTTTCCGGACCGGGTGGTAATATCTTGTTATGGAGGGGCTTACCAAGAATCAGGAGGGCACTGATCTATCAGCGAACACGATTCTCGAGTTGCTGGCAAACCGGCGACGACGGTACCTTCTCTACGCGCTCCGCGGTCACGAGGACCCAATCGAGCTCTCGAGAATCGCCGAGCAGGTCGCCGGCTGGGAACACGACTGTCCGCCGGAAGACGTCGCGAAAAAGCAGTACAAAAGCGTGTACGTCTCCTCCGTGCAGTGTCACGTACCGAAACTCGACGACGCGGGCGTCGTGGACCACGACGAAAGTAATCACACGGTTGTCTTGGGCGACAACTTCGAGCAACTCGAGCCGTACCTCCGACTCGTCGTCAAAGACGAACCCGAAAACTCGACGCTGAACGCGGCGCTCCAGTCCGAGCCGGGGGACGGACTCATCACCCAGATTCGAGAGAACGTCGCCAAACTCAAACACTGACGTCGCGGACCGTTTTCACGCAGAGTCGAGCGTAGCTAACTCCGTTGGCCAGTTCGATCTTGGGCGCTGGACGGCAGTTAATTCGTCGCTGATCCCCCGTGAGGTGGCAAACTTGGCGTTTTCGTCCTCGCTCGAGCACGCAGCCACGGACAGATTTCAATACGAGCGGGCCGGGAGGGTGAAAACCCAGAGGGGGACTCGAGCGGGTTCGAACCACGCTGAGACGTGCTCGCTACGCTGTGCGCAACTCGTCTAGTTCGAACCCGCCCTCGGCTCATTGCTACGACTCGCGGTATTGCTCGCCACAGAAATGGGCTCGGGCGGGTTCGAACCAACCTCCCACGGACCTGTTGGCGATTCTGCAACATACCATGACACGAAACCCGGGTCCTTGCAAGTGCCAGAGCATGTATCTCAAATCACGAAAAGGCGAAGTTAGGGAATCAACCTTGAAGACACACGAGTACCGGCTAAACCACTTTGTGAGATGGTGTGACGAACAAGGCATAGACGACCTTACCAACATCAACCCAATCGATGTAGAACAATACAAAAACTGGAGACGAGAAGACGGAGACCTATCGAAATCTGCCCTGAAAGGGCAGCTAGATACCCTCCGTGTGTTTCTCCGCTACCTCGGAAGACTAGATATCGTGGACTCCGAGTTATGTGAGTCAGTTCCAAGTGTGACCATGAAGCGGTCAGACGAAGTGAACAACCGGAAAATCTCTGAAGACAACTCTAGAACGATTCTCGAAACACTTGACCGCTATCACTACGCTACTGTTGAACACGTCTGGTTCCTGCTTGCGTGGCGTACATCGGCTCGTGTTGGAGCCCTCCGTGCGCTCGATTTGGAAGACTACGATAGTAACGAACAATTCCTCTACTTCAGAGAACGGGACGGAACCCAACTCAAGAACGGCCCGTCTGGAGAACGACCAGTTGCATTGAGTAATGAAACCTGCGCTATTGTAGATGATTACCACTCGAGTTCGGCCTGGGTGAACTCGCGGGTGCGGATGATCGATCGCCGCGGACTGATCTCGTTGCGGTAGGCTCGGCCGATCTGAGTGACGCCGAACGGCAGCGTGTTCCGGGCGTACTCCTTAAGCCGCGGGAACTCGACGAAGATGCCCTGTGCGGTCTCGGGCCGAAGATATCCCGGCTGTGCGTCGCCGGGTCCGATGTTCGTCGCGAACATGAGGTTGAACGCCTCGACGGCCTGTCCCGCGAGGCCCGCGCCGCAGGCGGGACAGACGAGTTCGTGCTCGGCGATGACCTCCTCGACCTCCGGAATGGGGAGGCTCTCGGCGTCTTCGTACTCCGTATGATCCTCGACGACGTGGTCCGCACGGTGGCTCTCGCCACAGTCGGGACACTCGACGAGCATGTCGTCGAAGCCGTCGAGGTGGCCCGACGCTTCGAAGACCGGTTCGGGCATGATCGTCGGCGCGTCGATCTCCATGTTGCCCTCCTCGAGGGCGAAGCGGTCGCGCCAGGCGTCCTCTACGTTGCTCTTTAACGAGGCACCCTGCGGACCGAAGGTGTAGAAGCCGCCGACGCCGCCGTAGGCACCCGAGGACTGGAAGAAGTACCCGCGGCGCTTGGCGAGTTCGACGAGCCGTTCGCTCGTTCGCTCGGCCGGTTCGGCGGACGCGTCGTCACTCATACAGCGCCTCCAGCAGGTCGACGTCACAGACGATACCCGCCAGGTGTTCGCCGGTCACCATCGGAATCTGCTCGACGTCGTTGCTGATCATGGCCTGTGCGGTCTCCTGAATCGACTTCTTGGCCGTCACCGTGACGATGTCGCTGGTCATGAAGTCACGGACTGGGCCGGTCGGAATCTCGATGTCTCGAGTCGGCAGGTAGCGGCTCCCGACGCCTTTGATCCCCTCCCAGGAGTAGTCGGCGTCCTGGTCCGGGAAGTTGTTCCCCGTCTCCTCCTCGCCCTCGACGATCCGGGCGACGTCGATGATGTCGACCTCGGTGAGTACACCGCTCATGGTTCCCTCGTCGTCGAGTGCGACCGCGTACGGGACGTTCGCGTAGAACAACTCGCGCTCTGCGACGATCAACGGCGTCCCTTCGTAGGTCGTGTTGACATCTTCGCTCGCGTAGGATTCGACGACATCGTCGGTCTCCTGATCGCCCGTCGCGATGGCGTGGATGACGTCGGTTACCGTGACGATGCCCTCGAACTCTCCGTCCACGACTGGAACGCGTCGTGCGCCCTGTTCGACCATCGTCCGCGCGACGTCCTCGAGCGACGTCTCAGCCGTCGTCGTCGGAACGTCCTCGAGCAACATGACGAGTTGGTCTTCGTCGGGCTGTTCGATCAGGACGTCCCGAGAGACGAGCCCCCGGTACTCGGTCCCCTCGTCGGTCGATTTGACGACAGGAACCGACGAGAACGACTGCTCCTGAAGGTACTCGAGCACGTCGCTTCTGGTTCCCGGCAGTTCGACGGTCACGACGTCCGCGCGCGGCGTCATCGCGTCGGCTACGTTCATGTCCCGGTTGTACGGCGAAAATGAGTATAAACCCAGTGTTTCCGTCATCGCCATCGAGTTGCCCCCCGACCGCGGACGGAGCGGCGCTCTCGTCCCCGTCTCCGGTGGTTCAACCGGCGATCGTCTCTCCCGACGGACAGTCCGTTTCGATGCGTTTATACGTGTGTGGGTGTGAACTTCTCCCATGCCCAACACTCACGCACACTCGGTTGGGTCCGACGACACCGTCGTTGGCTCCATCGATTCGGGAGGCTCGAGCAGCGAGTACGTCATCGCGGACATCTCCGCCGACGGTGCGTGGCTCTCGATGCAGGCCGACGCCGCGCCGGAGCTCCCGGCCTGGCGCTAGAGTCCGGGCGCCCCCGCTCTGTCGCCGGCCGAAATCGAAACCGGTGCCCGCTTCCAGTTCCTCGAGCCGTATATGCCCACTGCGTCGAACGGCGACACCTCGCTTCACTACGAACTCGACGGCGACGGCTATCGCGACAGCGCCGACGGCGCCCCCGACACCGTCGTCTTCGTGCCCGAAGCCGGCCTCGGCGGCTGGTCGTGGGGCTGGCAGCACGCGGCGCTTTCCGGACCGTTCGAGACGCTCGTCTGGGATCTCCGCGGGACGGGCCGCTCGGACGCGCCGCCCGGCCTGTACGCCCTCGAGACGCTCGCGGCGGACCTCGAGGCCGTCCTCGCAGATGCCGGCGTTCGGTCCGCCCACGTCGTCGGTGCCGGCCTCGGCGGTGCCGTCGCGCTCGAGGCCGCGCGCGCCACGAACCGCGTCGAAACGCTCGCACTGCTCGGGACCGCGCCCACGGAAGCCGCGTTCTCGCTCGAGCCATTGTTCGCCCCGCCCGAGGACCGCGAGGCGATCCGCTCATCGCTCGAGACGGCGCTCTCGGCCGAGTTCCGATCGCGCCAGCCCGACGTTCTCGAGGGCATCGTCGACTGGCGAGCCGACGGTGACGCCTCGCGCGCGGGTTGGGAGGCCCAACTCGCTTCCCTCTCTGGATTCGACGCGACCGACTGGCTGGTCGAGGTCACGCAACCCGCACTCGTCCTTCACGGTACTGGCGACGAACTCGTCGATCCCGAGGCCGGCGAACGGCTCGCTCGAGGCCTTCCACGCGGCGAGTTCGAAAAGATCGAGGCTGCCGGCCACCTCGCGTTCATCGAACGCTCGCGAACGGTGAACGACCGGTTGCTGGGCTTTTTCGAGGAGCGGGACGAAGAGGCAGTTAACTCGAACGACCGTTCCGGCACCGTCTAGTTTAGCACCGTCAAATCCCACCGTGTGGCTTTCGGTGAGTCGGTCTGCGAGTATCACCCCAGACGATCTCGACGACTCGCTCGCTTCTCGAACCTGAATCACGAAACGACTCCTTGCACGTAGATGTGCGCGTAGGCGCTCGCCCATACGATAGAGAGGAATTCACCGAAACTCGCTGAAATCATGCGCAAAGCGGGGTGAAAAGCCAGTTTCGCCCCCATATCGGGGAGGTGTGCTGAGAGATAGAGGCTGATTGCACTTCCAACGGCGATGACGAGGATGAGCGCGAATTTGCTGCGGTAGTTCGTCGTGATTCGCCAGCTAACTCGAAGTGCTTCGACGGGGCCATATCGGCCGACGACACAGGCCTCAGGTGCGAACCAGAATTTGAATAACAACAGCAGAAACGGAACGGCGACTACGACTACGCCAACCGCCCCAACAACGGGAAATCCCACCATCTCTACAGGATTACCCGGGACAACGCCGACGAGAACGAATAGCGGCAGAGATACGAGGAACGGAATCGTCACTACGGACAAAATGAACAGAACGATGACTCCGATTAATGCAGGTGTTCGAGTAATGCTTCGGCGCAGTCCGTCGCGTATCGTTACGGTATCGCCAGTCAGCGCTCCGGCGACGATCGTTCCGACGTAAGCTCGAATCAAAAAGAGAAACGCAAACGCCGCAACCGCGTCGAACACGCCGATTGCGGGTGTCGGAAGCACATTAACGCTGTTCGTTACGAGAAGGCGGTTAGCGACGATACTCACACCTGCGAAGGCAACGATCGACGGACGAGACCGGAACAGTCGAAGGGACCAGACTAACGCGTCGAGGACGGTCCGGCGAGTGGTAACCGTCTCGACGTTCCGACATTCGAGACAGCCACAACCGTCAACGTCGTCTCGCGCTTTAATCGTCGGTGCCACGTCACCCTCGGTTGTGTCGTCGGCAATAGAAGTGCTTCGGGTCATCGCACTCGTGTAGTCCCCTGTTGACGGCCCGCAGTCCGGCGGTTCGTGTCTGCAGGTGCCGAGCCAAAGTCCCCTTCCGGGGAGATCCGGACGGACGATGGTGAACTCACATCGGCTGACCAGAACAGCATCAACGATTCCCTTCCCAAGAGCGTCGGATCATTGGTTCGGTGTGTTCGCTCATTCGGCACTGAGGAGCTGTGAGACGGATTCGCCGGCTGCAAGCAGAACTGCCGGTGGGCCGAGCAGCGATGCAAAGGATTTGAACGCACGTTTGAGACTCGGCCGATCGTCCTCGGTACCGAGAAAGAGGAGCGTTGGGTCTTCCGAGACGACGAAGACGCTCATCTCTCGCCCCTTCTCCGAATAGCAAGTGTCGGTGACTTCGATCACCCCTGCCGATTCGAGCTTCTCCAGGTGATAGTGGACGTTCTGAACGCTCTGATCGAGTTGATCGGCGATCCGCGATGGCGTAGCCGGCGTCTCGTTGAGTAGCCGGAATATCTCGTATGCAGTCTCGGAGGACAGCGCTTCGATCACGTCTCGAGTCGCAGCATCGTCGAGGCTGAGGACGGCTGGGTCGTCGCTTCGTTCGACGGCGGCGTCCGTTCGTGTTGGGAAGAGTCGTGCCATAGGTGCTGTTAATTCTGGTGAGGCAGGTTGTGGAGGTTCTTCCGGGTAGTGGTTGTTCGAACCGTTGGTACGTAGTAGTTGGTGGCTATCACGCCGATTCTAAACTGGCGGGCGAGACCTCGATCAAACGCAGGTAGTATGCCGTGTACACCGTATAGAAGTATGCGAAGCCAACTGCGGAAAGGAAGATCCCGATGGGGAGCAAGATCGACACTGGGATCCCGATAGTGACGGGTAACACGTCTGCAGGCCCGGCGTCCGTCAGCGTCAACTGGAGTAGATATTCGGGGATCAAGAAGGCGTTCAACAGGACGAGCCACACTAGCGAGAATCCAAGAACGCTTTTCAGATTCGAGCGAACGAGGTGAATACTTCTCCGAAACGAATCGATAACGTTCTCGTTTCCTATGAGAATATAATATGGAGCTGCGGAACCTGCGGAAATAGTGGTGTGTCCTCCGGAACCTCCGGAAACGGTGGTGTGTCCCCAATTAGCAGAATCAGAATCGGGCACCAGTCTGTATGAGAAAGACGATTCTGCTCTGCTTCCGCTTGCTGAAATCCCAATAGTATAGTGGTGTAGCGGGGGCTCAGCGCTGCGGTCGTGGTGCAGTCTCATACCGCGTAATGGCGTCGGTTTTCTCCACCCGGTCGTAGATCGCTCGAAACGTGTCTTGTGCTCGGAGTAATTTGTGGTCCTCAAGGAACTGCTGACCGTCGTCACTGATTCCATAGAAGGTATGCGGCAGATCGTTCTGTTAACGGTCCTCGGAGAGACATATATGGGTAATCTGTGGAATCTGGCAGGTGAATGATGGAGAGAGGTTGTACTATCACGTTTGTTGAGCGGTTCTCTGGTCATAGCGCTTGTGACGGAGATTATTGGTAGCGACAGTGACGCCTGTTCTGGAAGAGTAGAATCGCTTACTCAACGGTGAACGCGTCGTATTGGCCTTGATCAGATCACGTCACTGCGGTCAAGAAATCACCAGCGGGCTCTCCACCACCAATGTACTTCCTAAGAGTGTTCCACTCTGTCGAAGACCACGACGATGGGAGCCAGTGGGAATGTCGTTGGGATCGGCATCCAAACACGCACAATACCCGATTACACTCCCACCAGTCACTGATTGCGAACGATATCACTGATCTTGAGCTTTCATCATTCCACCCGCTCGAAGTGTACTCGACGGTACTTACTGCGATCGAGCAGCGTCTTGAGACTCTTTGATCTCAGTGAAGGTGTGTTCGTCTCGCTGACCTCTCGTAGACCGTATTTTCGAAGGTGTCAGCGGAGCTCTTCCAGTAGCCGGAACACTCAAACGCTGCTCTCGAGATGATCCGTGTATGAACCGAGCGATCCTTGTGGTCTCCGTGGCGCTCCTCGTCGTTCTTGTGGGATGTGCAAGTGACACCGGGAGCCCCGAGAATGCGATCAACGACTCTCAGACCGTTGGGAATGCTCTCGAGGTTGTTGACATGAACGTCAAAGAGGTGTCGCCCGACGAGGAGTACATCGCCCTCGAGAATACTGCCGATGAATCCGTTGATTTGTCTGGGTTTGAACTCCGAGACCGAGAGGGTGGACAGGTCGATGGCGGTCTCTCTCCGTTTTCGTTTCCAAGTGAGTTTGTCCTGGAATCTGAGGAGACGGTGAAGATAACGACCGGTGAAGGCGATCCGACGGACAACGAACTGTACTGGGGATACAACGTGAACATCTGGCGAGGCGATGGCGATGTGGTTCGGCTCGTCGACGCCAGTGGCCAAGTCGTGCTCGAGCACGCCTACGGCGATATCGATCTCGATGAGTCTGAGTCCGATGGCGATATAGAGGGCGATAACGGCGACGAGAGTGATGACATCAACGAGAGTCTTGTTGATGGTGAACTCGAGATTCACCACATCGACGTTGGACAAGGTGACTCGACTCTCGTCGTCACGCCAGCCAACGAGACGATTTTGATCGACAGTGGCGACTGGCGGCAAGACGGCGATGAAGTCATCAGCTATCTTGAGGCCCAAGGGATTGATCGGATTGATCACCTTGTCGCAACGCACGCTGATGCCGACCATATCGGTGGCCACGCCGCTGTGATCGAGCACTTCGAGACGACTGGTGAGGGTGTTGGAACCGCATACGATTCGGGTGTCCCATCGGATTCTGCGACCTATGGGAACTATCTCAATGCTGTTGACGAGTATGATGTCGAGCTTCTCATCGTCGAAGACGGTGATGAACTACCGATCGAGGGAAACGTCTCTGCTCAGGTGATGAACCCGCCCACTGGGGATTCTGGGAGTGATGTCAACGATAACAGTGTGGTGCTGGCGCTCAAGTTTGGCGACTTCCAGTATTTAGCGCCCGGTGATGTCGATACTGGCGTCGAGCAGCGGTTGGTCGACGAGTGGGGAAGCGACCTCGAGAGCAATGTCTACAAAGCCGGCCACCACGGGTCATCGACTTCCTCGAGTGACGGCTTCATAGATGCTGTGAACCCGGAGATAGCGATTATTTCGAGTGCCTACGATTCACAGTATGGGCATCCGAGTGACGTGGTCCTCGAACGGTTTGCCGAGCGAGAGATCGGAACGTACTGGACGGGAGTCCACGGCGATATTGTGGTTCGCACTGATGGCACGTCAAACGAGGTAGAAACCGAAGAGTCGTTTTCAACGGATGCACAGGATATCCTCGCGGAGACACCTGATTCCGACGACGAGACGAATGCACTGGCACCCCCTCAGCTTACCGCAGGTAGTGTCGCCAGTGGAATTGATGGAGCTGTCGCTCCTGCTATAGGGTGAGAAAGATGGATGGGACCTACACTGGCGTTATCGATCGGATTGAGGACGGCGGGATTGCCGTGATCTTGCTCGAGGAGAATGAGCAGGTGATCGAGCAAGTCGATGTCCCTGCTGATCGACTCCCGGAGCCCGCTCAAACAGACGGTGGCGTACTGTCGGTGACATTTGAGGAGGGTGAAATCACGTCGATAGAGTACCGACCAGACGCGACTCGAGACCGCCGAGAATCTGCGCAGGCGAAACTAGATCGGTTGTCGGAGAAGTTGTCCGATCGCGAGGAATGAGTCGACACTGGCGGTGATGAAGAGAGGTTTTCAGAGAAATCAGTGGTGGGAACTCGGTTCTGTTCTGAAAAGAACCGAATCGTAGATTGTCAAACACTCAGTACAGGAAAAGCAGGTCTCGACTGAACCGAAGACAGCACGATCTACAAACAGGACTTGTTCATTGACGGCAAGTTTGTCGAGAGTACGAGTGGCGAGCGGTTTGAAGTGGAAAATCCCGCGAACCGAGAAATTGTTGGCTCCGTTCCGGACGGGACTGTGGCGGACATCGATCGCGCCGTCAAGGTGGCGCGCGAGACCTACGAGAACGTCTGGCGGCACGTTAGTGCCCGTGAGCGGGGGGAGTATCTCTTTAAGGTCGCCGACGCTATTGAGAAGCGGTACACCGAGTTCGTTGAACTCGAGACTAGGGAGAACGGAAAACCCCTTGAACAGTCCCGTTCGGACGTCCACGAAGCTAAGGAGGGATTCCAGTATTACGGTGGTGCTGCGGATAAGAACCACGGTGACACCATTCCTGAGAAGAACGAACTGTTCGATTACACCGTCCGTGAACCGTACGGTGTTGTCGCCTCTATCATCCCATGGAACTGGCCGCCGATGCACACCTCTGATTTCACGGCCGCGCCGCTGGCGACGGGGAACACAGTCGTCCTGAAGCCCGCACCCGAGGCACCACTCTCTTCGCTTAAAATGGCTGAGATCTGGCAGGATATTTTCCCAGACGGTGTTGTCAATGTTGTGACTGGGTCTACCGAACCGGGAGTTCGGCTCACAAACCACCCCGAAGTCGGAAAGATCGGGTTCACCGGCCACACGGATACAGGGACGAAGGTAATGGAGGCCGCTGCCGAATCGATCACGGATGTGATGCTCGAACTCGGGGGGAAGAATCCGAACATAGTTCTCCCGGACGCCGACATTGAGACAGCCGTCGAGGGAACGACCGACGGACTGTTTACAAACACCGGACAGGCTTGTGCGGGCTGTGAACGCCTTCTCCTACACGAGGACATCCGCAACGAATTCCTTGAGAAGTTCATCGCTGTGACCGACGATATGACTATCGGCCCAGGTCTGGATCCTGCAACTGACCTCGCCCCCCTCGCCAATGAGAAGCAGTACGAGAAGATCAAGGAGTATGTCGAGATAGGGAAAGAAGAGGGAGCTACGGTCCTGTATGAGGGCACCGTCCCCAACGACGTCGAAGACGGTTATTACGTCCCACCAGTGGTGTTCGGCGAGGTCACACCCGGGATGCGCATCTGGAACGAGGAGGTGTTTGGTCCGGTGATGTCGGTGGCGACGTTCAACTCCATCGAGGAGGCCCTCCATCTGGCGAACGATTCACAGTACGGTCTGAGTGCCGCGGTCTGGTCGACGAATATGGAGGTAGCAAACCGGATGGCCCGCCGCCTCGAAGTTGGTATCGTATACATCAATAACTACAACAATGGAACTTTCCTTGGGACACCGTTCGGCGGCTTCGGTAAGAGCGGTACCGGCCGGAAGCTCGGATTCGAGGAGACCCTGCACGAGTTCACCCAAAATAAGACAATCCGGACATCGATAGCAGGCAACGAAGATGGGAATCTTGACTCCTACTATGAGTGAGGCAGTTTCAAGAAACCGTATCTCCCCCGTGCATATCCGGCGTGGGGTGGATTACTGTCGTGGTCCCGATGAGTGGACAGGAGGCACGATCGAAGGATGACGATCGACTTTGGCGCGCACCTGTTCCCTAGAGAGACCTATCCTGATGCTTTCGTGGGGAGTGAGATCGAGTCACTGCTTGGAGACCAACTTTCCGATGTGGACGGACTCCTGACGATGTATGAGCGTGCTGGCATCGATCGGGCCGTGCTGTCCCAGCCTTACTTTATGGGATCGGCTGACGCAACGGTGGCCGCCGCCTCCAACGACGCACTGCTCGATGTCGTCGAAGACACTGACCGGCTGTACGGGCTTGCAGCGATACCGACCCAGGCTGGCGGCGAAGTGGCCGCTGCGGAGTTTGAGCGTGCACTGGATAAGGGATTCAACGGCGGTGCATTAGAAACGACCTCTGGTGGGATCAATTTAGATGATAAAATTCTAGAACCCGTGTTCGAGGTGGCCGACCAAACTGGGGCACCGCTACTAGTCCACCCAAAACTCGACGAGTCGCTCCACCCCGACGCACTTGACGATGAGTACCTACTTAACGCGACGTTCGGTCGAGAGGTGGCTCTCGCGGCAAGTATCTGCCGTGTTATCCATACAGGTCTCCTCGACAGGTACCCAGGGCTCCAACTTATCTATCATCACCTCGGCGGAAACATCGCGGTGATGATGGGCCGAATTCGTCTGCAACTAGACGAGGGTCGGTGGCCCGGACAGGACCACGTCAAGACTATCGAGGAGTTCGAAGCACAGCTCCGTGAACGCATCTACGTCGATACAGCGGGATTCTTCGGAGATCGGACAGCACTCGAAGCCGCCTTAGACGTATTCCCAGCTTCTAACGTTGTTTTCGGCACAGACTATCCCTACGAACCACGCTCAGACAGAGAGCTGGCCGAACTTGTGACGGCGGTCAGTGACGTGACGAGCACGAGCCAGGAAGCGACCGTTCTAGAGGAAAGTGCTCGCGCGCTCCTCGTGAACACGTAGTCATCGGGATGCGTTTCGCGAGCAAACTCGGCTAGGGCCTGTTGGCGACGATGTTAGAAGTAGCGACCCAAATCTCTGTAAACAAATCGTTCGCCGAAGACTGGTGACCTCCGGCTCTGTCTATCGATTAGTTACATGACAAACATTCCCCGCCGAACTCAACGTGCAGTCCTAAATCAAGCACCTGTTCATCACACCCTTCAATTATGAACACAATGCTCGAATTTACGGATATCGGCACGCCAAGATACCATTGACAAAACTATCTTTTTGATATGAACTTCTCACACGGTGTAAATGAGTGACCACGAATCTGGTCTTGAGAGTGCCTGGAACTAGCTCAGATGTGTGTCATCTACAAGAACAAACGTACCGCAACAGTTTACCCAGAAGAGAGTAGTACGGTCAGCGATTGCAGGTAGCCAGGATGGGGCTTCAAATGGTGCAGTCGCATATCTGAACCAGTTATTCCAAACACATTTTAGAGAAGATAGTTGGAGTGGGGGCAATTATTATATACATGGTTTCTGTACCTGTAGATGCATGCCTGACCAAAGATTGAGCTACGACGACGTGGAAGGAGTCTTTGCAATAATGCCGACTCCAGCTACAGATAACGCTGATCAGCCAGACACCGAGGATTCCGTTGATTATGAAGAAGCGCGCAAGGGAGCGCGTAAACTCGTATCTGATGACGTCAACGCTATCATGATCAATGGAACGTTCGGTGAATCAGCGACGCTCACCGAGTCTGAGTGGAAACAATTCACTGAGGTTGTCGTTGACGCCGTGGACGGTGCTATCCCTGTCATTGGTGGACCAACGACCTTGGGAACCAAACAAACGATCGAGCGGGCAAAGTTCCTTCGGGACGTTGGTGCCGATGGAATGCTTCTCGGCCGGCCAATGTGGTGTCAGCTCACAGACGAGGGAACGGCTCAGTTTTACCGTGATGTTGCGGAGGCCGTTCCGGAACTTGGCATTATCGTATACTACAACCAGGCCGCATTCAAGGGAGAATTCTCGATTAATTTGTGGCATGAGCTAGCTGACATCCCACAGGTCGTGGGAGCAAAGTACGGCTCATTTGACGTCCGGTTTTATGATGTTTTCAAGGAACTTGGAGACCAGATTCGCTTGATGCCAATTGAGTACGAGTGGTTCAAAGCATATCGGTGGTTCCCCGAAGATGCTGTCGCTTGCTGGTCCGGTACCTGTGCGTCATCCGACCCTTATCCCGTCTGTCTTTTACGAGACGCACTCCAGAAAGGCGACGAAGAAACTGCCCGACAACTCACGGATAAAATCTGGGAGACAACTATTCCCTTCCACCCAGAGGGTAATGCGGTTCGACGCGCCGGCGAATCTGATGAGTTCTCAAATTATACCATCCAACCAGCGACACACCATTTGGACCGGAGAAACGCCCCTGAACGCCGGAGTCGTTTCGCAGACGGCTCCAGATAGATCGCGACGAAAAACGAGAATAGCGCGTCGAAACGACCTCGATCGCCGCCATCGAGTGAGTTTGTTGGCCGTATACAGCCAGTGAATCGGCTCGAGAGAGTGTTTCTCCCTACGTTCCCATATCGTGGATCTGCTCGACTTCCGCCTCGATGTAAATCGAGTCGGGGAAATCCTGAGAGGCGATATTTCTGGCGAGGTCGTCGTGGCCGTGGATCTCGAGTTCGCGCGTAAAGACCGTGTAGTTCCAGGGATCGAAGCGGCGGTCGTCGTCGGAGTGGAGTCGGGAGTGCTGGGGGACCGAGAGCCGCTTCGGCGGGTGGGTGTGCGGTCCTTTCAGCGCCGCCCCCTTTCGTTCGGCGGTTTCTTTGATATCCGAGACGAGGCCGTCGAGAGCGGCGCGGTCACCGCTTTGGAGCGTGAGGCGAGTTACGAAGGTCATGGCTGGCGTTGTAGGTACGTCTCCGGTGGCGACCTAAAGCCTTCTGAGATGCATCGGTGGTGGCCGTCGACGCGGCCCCCTCTAGCGTCTCTGCTGTGATGTACGACGAGAAGACAGTCCGATATTCACTTAACGCCGCACCTGTTATCCTCTGTAATGGCAGTCGAAGCTACGAGCGCAGGCGCGATCCTCTTCCGCGACACGCGGGGCCGGCGCGAGTATCTTCTACTCAAGAGCCGCCCGGGCGACTGGGAGTTTCCCAAGGGCGGTGTCGAAGGAGACGAAGAACTTCAGCAGACGGCTATCCGCGAAGTAAAGGAAGAGGCAGGTATAGAGCAGTTCAGACTACTCGACGGCTTTCGCGAGGACTACAGTTACGTCTTCGAGGCGAACGGAACGACGATCCACAAGACCGTTCACCTCTTCATCGCGAAATCGTTCGAAGCGAGCGCGGAGCTCTCGAGCGAGCATCGCGACCTCCAGTGGCGCGATTACGAGCAGGCGGTAAACACCGTCACGCAGGACGGCCCGCGAGAGATCTTCGAACAGGCCCACGACTACCTCGACGTGCTCGAGGACGAAGACGAAATCTAATCGATTCTCGTCTCTGTGCGAGCGATCCGAGGAGCGACTGGTTTCCGCGAGCATCTGCTGTGGCTACCGGTCGTCGAAACTCTCATTTAGATGTGGTAACTCAGTTGAGGAAATGCCATTCGACGAGCGAGACGGTCCCGCTGTGACGACCGGCCCCGACGAGCAGTACTGCTCGAGTTGCGGCGATGTCATCAAGAGAGAGGCCGAAATCTGTCCGCACTGTGGTGTGAGACAGAAGTATCCACAGGAGAAGAACCCGGGGATCGCGGCCGTCCTCTCGGTGTTCGTTACCGGCGTCGGACAGATCTACAACGGGCAGGTCGGGAAAGGATTAGCGCTCATGGTGATCCAATTCATCAACGCTCTGTTGGTGTTCGTAGTCGTCGGTATCTTCACTGGCTTCATCGTCTGGGTCTACGCCATCTACGACGCCTACTCGGTCGCCGAGAAGATCAATCGAGGAGAGATCGAGCCGTAATCTGACTCGACCCCGACTCGAGGAATCGAACGCCGCTTTCGGCGAGACCACAGCACATTTCGATACCCGCTTCGTACGACAGGCCAGTGAGTCTCCACGGCGAATCCGAATTCGGGTTCGAACTCGCCTGCTGTCGCTGGGCCGAACGCCGCTGGCCCCTCGAGGAGAGCGATTGCCCGGTCGTCGTCGCCCGCCAGCTTGGCACGAAACGGCGGCGATGGGACACGATCGTCCTCGAGTGCGACCGCGATGGGCTCAGACGGCGGGCGCTCTTCGGTCCGGAGCGGCTGAACGGCGATCTGTTGCACGTCGTCCGACACGCGCCCGCGGAGTGGGGCTACTACCGTGATGTGCTCCCCCACCCCGGCTACCCCTGGCGGTACGTCCGCGAGTCGATCCACGAGGCGGCCGACCGGGGGATCCTCGAGACCCGCCGCGACGGTAATCGCATCGAGATCCGCCGAAAGTGGCCCTATCCGGACTGGATAGAGCGCGTCGTCGCGATCGAGAACAAACCGGATCTCGACGCCAGCGCCGCCCGCACGCTCGGCCCCCAACTCGAGTACGACGTGGCGATGGGGCTCGCAGACGAGGTCTGGGTTGCAACCAGACAGACCGGCGACCGCGTCGAGCCCGCCCTGTTCGAGGATCTGCCGGTCGAAGCGGGGATCCTCTCGCTCGATCTCGACGAACTCGAGGCCGAGGTCGCGTGGCACCCGCGGACGCTCTCGGTCGAGGACCGGGGAACGCGAATCCTCGAGCGACCGACCGGGAACGGGCGGGTCGCGTCGGCCGCTCGATTCGAGTACGTCGACCCCGACGAGAAGGCCGATCGACGCCTCGCGATCGCAGAGCGCGCCTACGAACGCGGCTGGCGGTCGTTCGCCGAGACGATGCGCCCCGATTGCAAGGCGTTCGAACTGCGCTCGCAAAACCAGTTACTTCCCTACTGTCGGGCCAAAGACTGCCTGCCGACCGCCGCGGAGTGTTCGGGGTCCTGTCCCGCCTTCGAGCCAGAGCCGCCGACCTGGCGAACCCGCGGGTGGCCGATCGAAGGCGGCCCCGGAAAGCGACTCACACGCCTGCTCGAGAAACGACGACGGCGATACAGGCCAGAGTTATGACGGCGGGCCGTACGACCGCATCTGATCCATATTCGCGGTCAAAATAGTCTCAGTTCGGGTCCGAAATAGAGACCTCGAGATCCTCGCGCTCGAGGGCGAGTCGAAACGTCGGGACCGTCCGATACTCGACCTCGACGACGTCCTTTCGGCGGAGGCTCTGGAGGGCGGAGCGAACGGCTTCGCTCTCCGGATCGACGTCGTAGGCGTCTCGAAGCTTGTGGAGGACCGAAACGACGCTTTCTGACTCCTCGTCGGGGCCGGCGAGTACCTCGACGATCTGTGCGTGGAGCTCCGGTACTCGAATCGCCGACGGCCCGCCCTCGTCGTCGGGATCGTTGACCACGCCGGGTTCGACATCGACCAGCTCAGCGGCCTCCGCGGTCGCGCGGATTAGGCTGTTGTCGTCGCGAAAGTAGTACTCGCCCAGTTCGTTCTCGAGGATTTGGTGTACCTCGCTCCCGCTGTCGACTCCCCACCGTTCCTGTAGCTCCGCGTTCTTCGTGGGCTGTAGCTCCACCACGTCGGCCAGTCGGTCTCGCGCCTCCTCCGAGAGCGTCATCGTCGAATCGTAAGCGGATCCAGTACTTTTGCGTTGCGCCCTGTCGATCGCGGTGAGACCGCGAATCGAACACGTGGCGGTTCGAATTCGCGAGTGAGGAGCTCAACTGCCGGTGCCGGGGAGACTAGCCGCGGTCTCGAGGGTCTCCTCGACCTGTGTGTACACCAGGAGTGCGCCAAGCGTTGCGATCACCGCGCCGAAAACGAACGGCCACTGGAATCCGTATCCGATCAGAAGCCCCGAGGCGAGCGGACCGACCGCGATACCGAATCCGAAGGCCATCGTGAGCACCGACAGTTTCGAACCGGACTCGCCCGCTCCGGCGAGATCGCCGGCAAGCGCGAGGGAGGGGGCAAACACCATCGCACCCGCGACGCCCTGTAACAGCCGCGCGAGGAACATTACCTCGGAGGTGGCGATGAACCCCTGGACGAGCGTCGTCGGGATGAGAAACACCATGCCCAGGACGATGAACGGCCGCCGACCGAATCGATCGCAAGCGCGACCGACCGGTGTCTGCAACAGTACTTGCGCGACGATGAACGCGGCAAACTGGAGGCCGAACCAGGTCGATCCCTGCTCGAGGTGATCGTTGATCTGGGGCTGAATCGTCGCGAACAGCCCGATCGTGGTCGCCAGAAAGAGCGTCGCGACCCCGAGGGTAAATATCGGATCGAAGACGTTCGACCCCGAATCGTCCCACACGTCGATCGATAGCTCCGCACCCGCGTTCTCTCGAGTCGACTCCGGGTCGGATATCAGGATCGTCACGAGGCCGTAACTGATCGCCGCGGTTATCGCGGCGACGAAAAACGCCGCGTCGAAGCCGTCGATCGTGAACCCGCTGAACGGAATCGCGGCGATCGACGGGATCGCGTACGGGCCGGCGTTGACGACCGCACCGGCGGCGATCGGCCCGGTACCGAACCCGACCAACCGGAAGGTGTTGTAGACGCCCATGTTGCCGCCGCGATCGGCCGTCGTCGCGAGTTCGTTCACGAGCGCGATCGACGCCGGAACGATGAACGCGACGCTGACTCCCTGCAAGCCGCGGATGAGGACCAACAGCTGGTAGGTGTCGGCGAAGACGTACGCGACGTTGGTCGTCGCCAACCCGGCCAGCCCGATGAGGATGAACGCCTTTCGCCTCCCGGTGCGATCGGAGAGCCGCCCCGTAAACGGCTGGAAGCTGCTGTTGAGAAAGCCAAACAGCGAGAGGATTCCGCCGATGATGACCGACTCCGACAGCCCGAACGTCGCCCCGGTGACCACGTCGCTGGTCACGTAGAGCGGTATCACGACGATCAGAAACGAGTTCCCGATGCCGTCGGCCATCCGAGCGAATGCGAGCGTCAGTACCCGTCGGTCGACGGCGAACGCTGCTCGAAGTCGACGAAGGGAGATCTCCATCTCTCGAGGTGTCCGTAAGCCGGCCCAATGACCATTTCGGATCGAAACTGATTTCGCGCGGTTCGTATCGTGGTTGTATTCTTTCGTCGGATGACGCGGTGAGCAGAATATGAGCCGAAGTTATCTCGCCGGCCGCTTTCTACACGCTTAAGCGAGACGAGTGACAAGCACCGTTCATGGAGTTTTGCGACGAATGCGGTTCGATGATGAAAGCCGAAGACGGGACGTGGGTCTGTGGCAGCTGTGATTTCACGAAGCCGAAAGGCGACACCGCGGCCTACACCGTCACCGAAGACCAGGAAGCGAGCGAAGTCATCGAATCCTCCGGCGAGACATCCCTACCCGAAACCGACGCACACTGTCCCGAGTGCGGCCACGACCGGGCGTACTGGTACATGAAACAGATCCGCTCCGCGGACGAGTCCGAGACGCGCTTTTTCATCTGTTCGGAGTGCGAACACAAGTGGCGAGAAGACGATAACTGATCCTCGAGTCGCGTTCCCTCGCGACCGACGACCGATTCCGCGTCCGAGGAGCCGCGAGTACCCGACTCGAGGAGTGATCGCGTCACGTGCCCCTGACGAAACGGAGCACCGTCAGGGCGGACTGGTGATCGAGGTGCTGGCCCGCCGAAGGCGGGCGGTTCACCGTTCGTCCGCAGATGAAATACGATTACCGCCTACATTGTGAGGGGCGAGCGCGAATCGGCTCCCACCGCCATCGGAACCGCCGCAATGGAGCCATCGGTGTCAGTCACCCGCCGTCTCCGACTACTCGTTGCGGGCGATCGTGAGATAACCGGTGTGTCCGACCGGTGCCGTCGACGGCCGGGAGCCACGCTCGTCGAAGTCCATCTCCCGTTGGATCGTCTCCCGGGTTCGAACGCTCGAGAGACCGGCCTCTCGAGCGGCGGCGACGACCTCCCGGGTCGACTCGACGAACGGGCTGTAGACGGCGAGAAAGCCGCCGTCGACGAGCAGGTCCGGCGCGGCGGTGACGACGTCCGGCGCGTCGCCGGTGTCGAGTGTCATCACGTCGAAGGACTCCTCGCGGAGCGACTCGAGGTCGGCGGTCACGTCTCCCGCGCGAACGTCGACCCGCTCGTCGACACCACCGAGGACCATGTTCTCGCGTGCGACCTCGGCAAATTCCGAATCTCGTTCGTAGGTCACGACGCGTGCCCCGGCGCGGGCGAGCAGCGCCGCGAGCACGCCGGTTCCGGTTCCGGCGTCGAGCACTCGATCGCCGACCGAGACGCCCGTTTCGCCGATCACCAGCCCAATATCTCGCGGGACCATCGGCGCGCCGGTTCGTTCGAAGTGATGAAACAGGTCCGGGCCGCGGAGCCGCCGAACGCGAAACGCCGTCCCGAGATGAGTCTCGAGCGTCGCTCCGGGTTCGACGTCCTCGGGGACCTCGAGCACGCCGAGGTCGGTTCCGAACTCCTCGCCGGGTTCGACGAGGTACTCGCGGTCCTCGCGAACGAGCAAGACGGGGACCGTCACGTCACTCGAGTTCCGCGACCGTCGCCGCGAGATCGCCGTCGTTGTCCTCGAGGGCCCGTCGGGCCTTCTCCTCGCTCGCGCCGGTCCGCGTCACGACGAGGTCGACGTCGTCTTCGTCGACGCTGCTGCCCGAATCGTTGTCGCCGTCGCCAGCCTCGAGTTCGCCAGCCGAGCCGGCTGCCCGCTCGTCCGGCGTGCCGATGACCTGGTAGGTTTCCTGGCCTCGAGCGTCCATCTTGGTCACTTCGGGGTCGGTGAAGACGAGGTCGTGCTCTGCCGTGCGAATGATGACCTCCTCGGCGTCGATGTCGTCGACGTCGATTCCCATCTGTTTCATCATCTGTTCCATCTTGCGCGGATTGAGTCCGCCGCCGCCTCCTCCAAACATACTCGAACCGTCGACACCCGCGACCTTTTACCCTGCGGTCTCGACCGTCCGGTTTCGGCGTCTCGACGAGCGCGACGTCGACGGGAATCGAGGCACAGAAACCAGTTCCGCGCGTGCGTCAGCGTGACTCGCCAGCCGGGACGCCGGATCGAACTTTCACAGCCATTCCCGTCTCGAAATCCCGAATGCCTTCGGCGGCGAGTTCCGCCCGACCGACGGCGATCACGTCGCCGCGCTCGTGGACTACCGCGACCTCGTCGCCCGGCCTGATTCCCGCGTCGACCTCGAGGACGAACTTCGCGAACACGTTCTTTCCGTCGCGGACGAACGGTTCGCTTTCGTCGTCGACGACGACGCGGTAGACCGGCGACTCGAGCGCGGAAACGAGCCGTCGCCCGCCCTCGACGCCGAGGGTGAATCGGCCATCGGTTCCGAACGAGACGATTCGGCCCGCGTCGGAAAGCACCTGTTGGGGCCGCCCCGAAGCGGTCCGCTTGATCGTCTGGGACGCGTCCGCCGGAAACAGCGCCTCGCCGGCACCCGCGCCGAACTGGTAGTCAGCTACCGTCCGGAGGTTCTCGATCCCGGTTCGCCCGTCGGTTCGCTCGCTCATTGGTTCCCGTCGTGGCCCCGCGTTCGAAAGGGTGTCGAAGCGCTCGCACGCCGAGCGGCGTCTCCCGACCGCCGAAGCGGATTTCGGGCCGAAAACCGGCTGCGCCGGAAGATAGTGAGTGTTATAAAAGAACGCCAACGAGTACACGTATCGATGAACGTCACACAGATCGGTCTCGGACTCGCCTTACTGGGCGTCAGCAGCCTCACGCTCGCCGGGCCGACCGTTCTCGACTCGAGCGCTGCCGGATACGCGGTCCCGGTCGTCGCGGCCGCCCTCGCGGCGGGGGCGCTCGTGGTCGGCGTCGTTCGAGCCGACCACGACGTGGGCGCTTACTGAGTCACTCGAGTCGCTTTTTGAACGGCGTTTCTGGTGTTTTGGCTCTCGTTTCGAGCCGATTCGATTACTCGAGTTCTCGGGAGCGGTCGCCTCGCTCGGGACTTACAGCAGGAACGTTTCGTGGCGTTCGCCGAGGTCGAGGAACGTATCCGCCGCGTCGATGAGGTCTTCTGACGTCGAGGATTCGAACGCCATGACCTCCACGCGGACGCCTTCGTGACGCAGGTGCGAACAGAGCCGGGAGAAATCCCCGTCGCCGGTACAGAGGACGAGCGTGTCGATGTGATTCGCGAGCGTCACCGCGTCGAGACTCATCCCGACGTCCCAGTCGGCCTTTTTCGTGCCGTCGGAAAAGCGCTTGATGTCCTTGATCTTCGTCTCGAAGCCGATGTCGACGAGTGCATCGAAAAAGGACTCTTCCTCGGGCGAATCGGCGCGGATCACGTAGGCGATGGCGCGGGTGAGCTGTCTGTCCTGGACGGCCTTCTCGAGCAGCGACGAGTAGTCGATGTTACGGCTGTGCATGCTCTGGGCCGTATGATAGAGGTTCTGGGCGTCGACGAGGACGGCGACGCGCTGACCGGGATGAATATCTGTCACACTCGCGTATGGGTTGGGCGCACGTAAAAAAATCGCGTCGTGGCGGTGGAATCGATCGAACGCCGTCGTCGTCGATGGCGGAAATTATCCTCGGAGCTTCTGAATACGTTTTTCCGTCGGCGGGTGCGTCGAGAAGATTTTTTGCATGATGCTCCGATCGGCGTTGAGGATACAGAGCGCGCTCATGCTGTCGTCCAGTTCCGACTCTCGCCCCTGTGCGCCGTTAGATATCTTCTCGAGTGCCCGCGCGAGCGGATCGCCGCTGCCGATCGCCTGTCGCGCGTCTTCGTCGGCGACGTACTCGCGATATCGCGAGATCGCCATCACGAAGATCATTACGAGCATGTTTGCCAGCGACGAAGCGACCATGGCAAGGATCCAGGTCCCCATATTTCGTTCGCCGCCCATCAACACCGCGAAGTAGGCGACGTAGCCGACGAGCATCCCGATGGATTGGCCGACGACCATCGTGATCACGTCTCGGTTTTTGATGTGTGCGAGCTCGTGGGCGATGACGCCCTCGAGTTCGTCGCGATCGAGCAGGTGCATGAGCTCCGTCGAGACGCAGACGACGCCGGCACCCTTTCGGCCGACGGCGAACGCGTTCGGGACGCCCATGTCCATGACCATCAGTTTGGGTTTGTCGATCCCCATATCGCGCGAGAGCGATTCGGTCATCCGGTGGACCTGCTGATACTGGCCGTCTTCGGGCATCTCCTCTGCACCCCTGAGCGCCATCCACTTTCCGAGTTTGTACTGGATCGCCGGAACGACAATGATCCCGACGAGTAAGACAGGGACCAACGGCAATCCCAGCATCGCCGACAGCGCTGTTCCTGCACCGAGATACAGCGCGAACAGGATGGTACCCACGACCGCCATCCGCACTTTTAGTCCGAAGTCTGTCATGCTCTGCTATAGGTAAGCCAAAGGTATAAGATACGCGAAATATGATGGTAACAGTTCACACACGGAGCCGCCGACAAGAAACAAAAATCCACAACGGATAAGTTCGTCCGCTGTGATGGCTCGGATATGCGTCGCACCGCTCACGTCTCGGTACGTCGATCCGTGAGCGGTGCGAAACCTCGTTTTCCGAAAAAACGGGCCTAAAAGGGCTCGAGGCGGCGTGACGTCCCGTCTCGGGTGCGCCCCAGATTACACCGGCCAGTCGCCACGCCGGTTCCGTGCAGAATCATTACATCCAAGTAGCCGACCACCGACCAACACACCAATAGAACACCTATGACGGACGATATCGACTTCACGGGCGTCTTCCCGGCGATGTGCACGCCCTTCGACGAGGACGAACGAATCGACTTCGAAACCCTACGGACCGACGCACAGCGACTCGAGCGGGCGGGCGTCGACGGGCTCGTGCCCGTCGGCTCGACCGGCGAATCCGCGACGCTGACCCACGAAGAACACGTTCAGGTCGTCGAGGCGGTCATCGACGCCGTCTCCGACGTACCGGTCATCGCGGGCTCCGGTTCGAACAACACCCGCGAAGCGCTCGAGCTATCCGAGCGCGCCGCCGATGCGGGCGCCGACGGCCTGCTCCTGATCTCGCCGTACTACAACAAGCCCGAACAGCGTGGCCTAGTCGAACACTATCGAACGATCGCGGACGCCGTCGACGTGCCACAGATCGTCTACAACGTGCCCTCGCGAACGGGCCGGTCCATCGAACCCGACACGGCCGTCTCCCTCGCGAGCCACGAGAACATCGCGGGCTACAAGGCCGCGAGCGGCGACCTCGGCCTGATCGGCGAGATAGCCGAGCGAACAACCGACGAGGACTTCGCCGTCCTCTCGGGCGACGACGCGCTGACCCTGCCGATGCTTTCCGTCGGCGCAACGGGCGCGATCAGCGTCGCCGCCAACATCGAACCCGAGCGAACCTGCGCGATGGTCGGCGCCGCGCTCGACGGCGACTACGCGCGCGCTCGAGAACTCCATCACGAACTCGGGCCGCTGTTCCGCGAACTGTTCGTCGAGACCAATCCAATCCCGGTCAAGGAGGCCATGCAGATCCGCGGCTACGGCCCGGCCCGCATGCGCCCGCCGCTGTCCCGACTGGCCGAGGAGTATCGCGACGACCTCGAGGCGGTCCTCGCCGATCTCGAGGACGACTCCGCCGCGGTCGCCAACGCGGGACCGGAGGGTGATCGATGACGGTACGGGTCGGCGTTACCGGAGCCACGGGCCGAATGGGCGCGGAAGTGATCGCCGCGGTCGCCGACCGAGACGACGTCGAGGTCGCCTTCGCGGTCAACCGTGACCCGAATGGTGAGGAGGTCAGCGGCGTTTCCGTCGAGTCAGCCGACGCGTTCGAGGAGCTCCTCCTCGAGCGTGAACCGGCGGCCGTGATCGACTTCACGGGGCCCGAGTCCGCGCTCGGGTACGCCCGAGCCTGTGCGGACGCGGACGTCGCGTTCGTCACCGGAACGACAGGATTCGAGGACGACGAACTCGAGGCGCTCGAGGAAGTCAGCGAGACGACGCCGCTCTTGCGCGCGCCGAACTTCGCCCGCGGCGTGCAGGCACTGGTCAACGTCGTCGGCGACGCCGTACAGGATTTGGCGGGCTACGATGTCGAACTGGTCGAAACCCACCACAACGCAAAGCGCGACGCACCGAGCGGGACCGCGAATCGATTGCTCTCCGAGATCGAGGCCAACGGAGACTTTTCGGGGCGCAAACACGGCCGCGAGGGATTCGACCCCCGCGAGGAGGGCGAGATCGGCGTCCACGTCCTCCGAGCGGGCAACGTGACCGGCGAGCACGAGATCGTCATCGCGGACAACCACGAGGAGGTTCGGCTGACCCATCGAGCCGAGGACCGGGGCGTCTTCGCCGCCGGCGCGGTCGATTCGGCGGTGTGGCTCGCGGAGCGCGGTCCCGGCAGCTACGACTTCGCGGACGTGCTGGCCGACTGAACGAACTCGCGTCGTCGACCCCCCACACCGGTCGCGTGCTGACCCGCCGAGCCGGCGCGAATGGATGGAATTTTAGCCCTGCACGCGCCATCCCCGGACAGCTATGAGTGCGCTCGAGACCGAAATCGACGAACTGTGGGAGCGAAAGCAACGCGGCGACGTAGACGCACAGTCGGCCGGCGAGGACGAACATGCAACTCTCGAGGCCTTTCTCTCGGCGCTCGAAGACGGAGAGATCCGCGCCGCCGAAAAGCGCGGCGACGAGTGGGAGGCGAACGAGTGGGTCAAACAGGGGATTCTACTGAACTTCGGCCTGCGCGAGAACGCGGCCTTCGAGTACGGCGGCGTCGAGCACTACGACGTCCTCCCGCTGCGCGAGACCGAGGACCTTGGCGAGCGGGGCACCCGCAACACGCCCGACGGGACGACCATCCGCCGCGGTGCCTACCTCGGCGAGGACTGCATCATGATGAGCCCAAGTTTCGTCAACATCGGGGCCCACGTCGGCGACGGCACGCTCGTCGACTCCTGTGACACCGTCGGCTCGTGCGCCCAGATCGGCGAGAACGTCAAACTCGGCGCGAACACCCTGATCGGCGGCGTGCTCGAGCCCGTCGAGAGCGCACCGGTCATCGTCGAGGACGGCGTCTCGCTCGGTGCCGGCTGTCGCGTCACGAGCGGGTTCGTCGTCGGCGAAAACAGCGTCGTCGGCGAGAATACGCTCCTGACGCCCCGAATTCCCGTCTACGACCTCGTCGAGGAGGAGGTCCTGTACGGCGAACTGCCCGCCGAGCGACGCGCGTTCACGCGATTCGTCGAATCCTCGGTCAGCGACCATGACCTCTTCGAGGGCGGCGCGTACAAGCCCGCCGTCGTCGCGACCGATCTCGAGACCGAGACGCTCGAGGCCACCGAGCGCGAGGACGCGCTTCGGGAGTAACGAGAGTAGCGGCGCATCGTCCGATCGTTTGTGGATCGAGAAGAAGATTTAATTTGGCTGTGTATCCCGGAGTCAGCGTCGCTCGAGACCGATGTACGAACCGAGCTGTCTAACGACGTTGTCGACGAGGGGTTCTTTCAGTGTGCCGAGTTCACGATCGATTCGAGTCGCGTCGACTGATGCGACCGCCCACGGAAGAATCGAACTGTCTTTCGGGAGGCCGCCATCGATGATATCGTCGTCGTCGTCGATCGGAACGCGTTCGTCGTACCACGTTTTCGTCGAGAGCGTGAGTGCGATGTGTTGCTCGGCGTGAAAGGGCGTCTCGTCCGTACCGATTACCAGCCAGGGCCGGCTCGCACCGTCGCCCTTGAACGGATCGTCCGCGAGTACGATAGTTCCTCGATCGAGAGTCATTCGTTCAATCGCTCACTCGCTTCGACCCACTCCTCGCGATCCTCTTCGCCGTAGAGTTCGTCGAATCGCTGGACCGTCCGGTGGAACTGGTTGGCGCGACGAAGGCGTTCCGTGTCGTCCGTAATCGCCCAGTACGAGCCCTTGTGTCGGACGAGATCCTGTTCCTTCAGTCGATTGAGGACCGCCGAGATCGAGTTTTCGTTGACACTCGCCCGTTCGGCGACCGTCGACGCCTTCCAGGCCTTGTCTCTGTTCTCGTAGAGATATCGGAGCACTCGCTCGGCGTTGCTCGGCTCCTCGAGTTCCGCGGAGGTGTGCTCTTCGAAATCCTCGATATCGATCGACATACGGGAACCAACGAGCCGGATCATCAAGAGTGTATCCGAAATATTATTGATATGTATTTATACTTGCCCCCAACAATTATTTAATCATCTCTCTTCCACTGATTATAGTCGATTTCGCACGGCAGGAATTACTTCTTCACCGACCAATTCGATCGAATTATGGAGATCATCTTGAACGATCCCCGGACGATCCATAAATAAAATTACGCAGTCAATGTCATATGCTTCGTGTAAGTGGACAATCTTCTCTATGACGGTCTGTGGAGAACCAATCAGAAACCGATCCCAGACGTCTCTCTTTAGATCAAGTGCTTCCGGTGTTTCCATCGCCTCCCCTTGACCGACATCATCGTACCAATCATAGAATTCTTCTAAATATGGTCCAAACGCGTCAAATGCTTCCTCGTCTGTTTCCGCGACAAAAGCATCCCTAACAATGGGCTGAACTCCATGAAATCCCTCTCCTGTCGGTTGGTTTATCAAGTCGAGCTGCCTCGAAATTGTGTCATTTGTCTCGTGAGGATTAACGAGCCAAGCATCACCCAATGCCGCCGCACGTTTTACCGCTTTGTCCTTATTAGCCCCAATCCAGATAGGCGGTCGCGGGTGCTGAATGGGTTGAGGGCTTATTGTTGCATCCGTTACCGAAAAATGCTGGCCGTCGTACGTAACCGATTCCTCCGTCCATAATTTCTTTATGATCTTCACACCTTCTGTGAGTCTCCGTGCTCGTTCATGTTTTGGAACACCAAAGGACTCGAACTCTTTGTCTCGATATCCTGTTATTGGGCCGAGTATCGTTCGTCCTCCCGACAGTACATCCATCGTTGCGAATTGTTCTGCGATGGCAACCGGGTGATGTAAGGGCAGCAGAATATTCATCCCTAAATGGATGCTCTCCGTTTCGGCTGCGAGTCGAGGTATTGAAACGGTCGGCTGGAACATATGCCGATCCGGAACCAAGTAGTGATGCCCGGCCCAAGCGAGATCAAATCCGGCTGTTTCGGCAGCATTGACCTGGCTGACTATTTTTTGATAGTTTTCTGATGGAGAACTCTCTTTCGAACGTGACGAATAGAAGTATCCAAACTTCATAACTTATCGTATAGGATCCCACTATTTATAGCTTATCTAGGGTCCGGATTAATATACGTACCTAGAACTGTCCTTCAAATACTCTCTAACGAATTCACAGTCAAGAATCGATATAGCAACCAACGCACTATCGCTGTACGATACAACATGCAATAACGTTCAACGTGTCCGCTTGGTCAGCAATTGACTTTCGCTACCAATTTGTTCGCCTATCAATCACACAGTTTTAAACAAGTACCATCAAATAACGTAGCCATGGTTGAGTCAAAGGAAATTATCCAGGAGACGGATGAACCGGTACTGTGGAACCACTCGTTTCAGCTCCTCCTTGTGGCGAGCGGTATCGCCGCACTAGGCGCCTCGCTGGTTTCACCCATCCTCGATACACTTGTTGGCCCATTTGGGGTCTCACCAGATCGAATTGGTCTTGTCATCTCGGCTCTCTTTGCCCCTGCGATAGTACTCAATCCAATCATCGGCCTCGTTATCGATCGATACAGACGGAAGCCCGTTCTCGTTGTCGGTCTCGTCCTCTTCGGTATCGCTGGTAGTCTCATCGCGTTCACGACTGATTTCCGTACCGCTCTAGTACTCCGGTTTCTCCAGGGATGTGGCTTCTCTGCGACAATCCCCGTCGCCGTTACCCTTATCAGTGACCTGTACTCGACGGAAACTCAGGCAACGGCGCAGGGGTTCCGGCTAGCATCAGCGGGACTGTTTCAATTCGTGTTCCCGATCATAGGTAGCTTACTAGTTATTTTCTCTTGGCGTGCGCCGTTTCTCATCTATGCACTGTCACTCCCTATCGCACTCTTCGTCTATCTGTACTTTGAAGAGGAGAACCGGCACAACGACTCGAGGGATGGTAAACCGATCTCACTCGACTCGTCGACGGGTCTCACGCTGCTATTACAGCAACGTCAAATCGCTGCACTCGTGTTAGCCCACGGGTTGGTTTACGTGCCCCAAATGGGGTTTCTCACTTACAATTCGATCATCATCGTTCGAGCGCTGGACGGCAAACCCATCCATTCGGGTGTGTTAATGGCCGTGGTAAGTATCACATTAGCAATCACCGCAACGCAAGCCGGACGAATCTCGGGCTTTTTCTCTAATCCGATCGCTCCCTTGTTCCTTGGGAACCTGTTGCTTGGTGGCGGTCTATTCATGTTCTCGAGCGCGCCGAACGTATTAGTTGCAGCATTCGGCGTGGTCGGACTGGGCGCCGGTATCGGCGTCTTGGGATCCCTGTTTCGGAGTAGACTCGGCAATATTGCCCCCGCGGAGAATCGCGGTGTCGTCATGACGATTAACGAGTCCGTGGTGATGATTTCGTTCACGTTCACACCGATCGTGATCGGCTTCCTCACCTCTCCGCTAGTCGAGTCCGTCGGACTCGTTGACGCTGTTCGACTGGTTTTGATAGCGGTGAGTGTCTGCGTTGCAACGCTAATCCCTATTCTAATCGGGCTGGGCTTCCCTGACGACTTCTCGTCAATGATCCCGCCTCGATAACGGTTCCGGCCCGCTGACCCCTCGTGGTAACGTCCGGTCCGACAAGTAGTGGCTTCTTCGTCCGCCTTGCACAATATTGTTCGAATTTAATGTCAATAATTCCTCCGTTTGCGGTAGATATATTACTTGTTAACGGAAATTTGGCCGTATGATAGATAGAATGCTAGAGGACGTACTGGTCGTAGAAGTCGGGAATTACCTTACAGCACCGTTTGCTACGTCCATGCTCGGAGATCTTGGTGCCGAGGTCTTGAAGATCGAATCGCCCGACGGAGATATTACTCGCGGTGTTGGTCCAAAGGTCAATGATATGAGCGCCTACTTCGCATCGATCAATCGAAACAAACAGTCCATGACGTTAAACCTCAAATCCGAGGATGGGAAAAAGATATTCAGAGACATCATCGATGAGGCCGACATTTTAGTAGAAAACCTAAAATCCGGGACGATGGACCGATTCGGGATAGGATARACAGTTACTTTGAGATTTGACTCCTTTCATTTCTACACAAATTATCTTTCGGTAAAATACGCTCACGAAAAATATCAGATTTATTATGTAGTTGGGTGATGAGACACGAGTGGTGCTGATGAGATGGAAGCGTCGACTAGCGAACAGTCTCGGTGGAGACGAGCGCGCCACCCACATCGATCGAATAGTACGGAAAACGCGTCTCGAGGAGATTTCACAGTTCTGGCTGATACTCAGGGTCGGTATGAGCGTCGTCGGATCGGGACCGCCGGAATCCGGCTCCGAGAAACAAAACAGCAGCATCGACTGGAACGAATGCTAGTTCGTCAATCCCTGTCTAACCGGCCTCGCGCGAAGGTCAGTATCCGTCCCGTGGGTGCCGGCACCCGCCGCAATTCCGAGAGGCGACAGGAGGTGAGTGAATGCGCATTTTGCGGATCGCACAAAAGCTGTACCCTGACGTGAAAGGCGGCGGCGCGTATCACGTCCACGCGATGAGCCGCGATCAGGCGGCGATGGGCCACGACGTGACCGTCCTGACGGTGCGCCAGGCACCCACTCTCCCGCGGGTCGAAGAGCGAAACGGATACACCGTAATCCGATGTGGGTCTGCAACGAAGGTATTCGGGAACGACATCAGTCCGGAACTCGCACGGTATCTCGTGGATGTCGACGAGTTCGACGTGCTACACGCACACTCACACCTCTACTTCGCGACGAACCTGACCGCAGTAAAGCGGTTTTTTAGTGACATTCCGCTCGCAGTGACGAATCACGGGCTCTACTCGCAGAACGCACCCGAACGACTGTTCGATCTGTACCTTCGATCGGTTGGCCGATGGACGTTCAACCAGGCCGACGTGGTGTTTTGCTATACGCCGACCGAAAAGGAACGACTCCGACGACTCGGCGTCTCGAGTCGAGTCGCGGTCGTGTCGAACGGGATCGATACGGAACGATTCACACCGAGCGGTCCGGAGAGTGACTTGATCGACCATGACGGGTCCGTGGTGGTATTCGTCGGACGGTTAGTAGGCGGAAAGCGGCCACAGGACGTCCTCCGGGCGCTTTCACACGTTCGTCGAACGAATTCGGATGTCGAACTGTATTTCTGCGGTGACGGGCCGTTGCGGAGCGAACTGGAATCGATCAGTGCCCGCCTCGGGATAGCGGACGGCGTCACGTTCCTCGGACACGTTCCGTACGAAGAAATGCCGAGGATCTACCGTGCGTCGGACGTACTGGTTCTTCCGAGCCGCTCGGAGGGTGTCCCCCGGACGGTTCTCGAGGCGATGGCCACCGACATCCCTGCTGTCACGAGCGACCTCGAGCAGGTTGTGCCGATCGTCACGAAAGGTGGACAGACCGTCGCGACGGGGAATCCGGACCAGTTTGCGATTGCACTTTCGAATGAACTGGAGGGCACTACGGCCGGGCGTTCGCCACGGTCGGTGATAGAGACAGGAAAGTACGACTGGGACTCGACCGTCGATGAAACGACGAAACAGCTTCGGGTGATTGCACGGTCTACGAAACCGAAACCACCGACCCGATCGGCGAAAACAAAACGATAAACGCTGGAGACGGCCGGCCCCTATCGTCGTTTATCAGCGGTAAAGGAGAATACCCTGACCCTTGAGGTCGGGGATGAATCCGATAGGCATAGCGAAGCTAACCATTAACTGGACAAATTCCTAACACGGAGACAGCGATGGAATACAGCCACCGTTGCCACGCCTATCCAAGCGACGAGGTAGCGATGGCTGCCGAACATCACATGGATGTTCATCGCCAACTCTACAACCACGTCCGATGGGACTACACTACCAGTCCCGACGACGAGAAACCAAGCGAATACCAGCAGAACAACAAACTCCCAGAGTGGAAACGGCGGTGGCCCGTATTCGCGGAACTTCACTCGAAAGCCGCCCAAGCCACTGTCGCACGCTTCCACGACAACCTCTCGAACCTTCGCAAGAAGAAAGAGAAAGGATACAACGTAGGGTGGATCAAACGGCAATCACCCGCCGAATTCCGAAGCATCACGTACAACCAGTCAGGCTTCGACCTCGATAACAAGCGGGGCCGAGACGGGTTCGCGTACGTCCGTTTCAGTAAAATTGGCTGGGTGAAAATCCGATACCACCGCTCAATCGCCGAAAATTCCACTATCAAAGAAGTCACGCTGAAGAAGGAAGTAACGGGTGAGTGGTTCGTCTCGTTCAGTCTCGAAACGGACGACGAACACGTTCCAGAGAAACCCGACGTAGACTCGCTTGACGCGAGAAATAGCGTCGGAATCGACCTCGGTATCCTGAATGTCCGTCTTGCGGGTTTGAGACGGATAGAGATGCGAACGCGGCGATGAACGTCCTACAACGTGGATTTTCTAAATTAGGGTTGGGATGGCCCGAAGACACGCCTGTGGAGACTGCGTTCCCTACGGACACCGCTGACTTTCAGCGCGTGTCTGCAAAGCGCGTCGTTGAATCAGGAAGCCTCGGGGCTTGACCCCGAGGCGATTCACTGGGACTGCAACGAGTACAGCGTCGAGTACGTATTGGAGTTCGAAAGGAGTTCCTCGTGCGGACCGGATTCGACTATCTCACCGCCGTCCATCGCATAAATCCGGTCGGCGTTCGTCACCGTCGAAAGTCGGTGCGCGATTACGAACATCGCGTAATCGCGATCCATCGACTCGATTCCTTCGTGGACGTTTTGCTCGAGCGCGGTATCTAGGTCGCTCGTCGCTTCGTCGAGGACCAGTAAATCCGCATCCTTCAACAACGCTCGAGCGATCGCAACTCGCTGGCGCTGTCCACCGGATAACTTCACACCCTGGTCGCCGAGTACCGTCTCGTAGCCCGCCGGGAGATCGTCGAGGAACTCGGTCACCTGTGCGATCTCGCAGACGCGTTCGATCTCGGAGTGTGTCGCATCTCGATCGCCGATCGTCACGTTTCGCCGGAGTGTATCGTTAAAGACGTGTGGGTCCTGTCTCACAACCGATACTCGAGAACGCCATCGCTGGATATCGAATTCGTCGATCGGAACGGTATTCGCCCTGATTTCGCCGCTGTCGGGTTGGTACATTCTCGCGAGCAGGGACGCGATTGTCGACTTTCCTGCGCCCGACGGGCCGACGAACGCGACGAACTCGTCTCGACCAATGGCGAACGAGATCCCCGAAAGCACCGTTTCGTCGCCCGAGTCGTAGCTGAATCGGACATCGTCGAACTCGATCCGATCGACTGACGCGGGAACCGACCGCGAACCGCTTGCCGGTTCGTGATTTCGCTCGAGTTCGTCGATAAACTGCTGTGTTCGAATGAGATGCGGAAGTCCGCTTTCGACGCGATAGAGGTATCTATTCAGGTTGCTTACTTTTGGACCGAGTTGGAACATTGCAAAGAGGAGTACTCAGGATGCGGTTACTCCGCTGGTGACCACAAAACTCAGTACCTCACAAAGCATCTTCGGCTAACTGGTTTTGAAACTTGAGTTATGTGCCAAAGCGGATCGACTGTTAGTTTTCACCAAGCCATCCCGGGTGAATTGACGGGAGTTGTCGCGTCGGCGTCTGATTGTCATCGACAGTTCCTCACCAATTGTCGAAAAGAAGCAAACCAGCCACCAAAACTGACGACGAAATCAGGTTGTAGACTTGTCCAGATGGGAATGCCTTGAAA
>NZ_JMIP02000021.1 GCF_000691505.1 Halostagnicola sp. A56 | reverse complement strand
CAAGCGATATCGAAGGGATGTACGATAATTGCGTTCGAGAATCTGACCGACATTCGGGATCGTATCCCAAAGGCTCGACGGTTCCACGAGTGGGCATTCCGTCAATTGGTCAGATATGTCTCGTATAAGGCCGAGGAACGCGGTCTCAGCGTTGAGCAGGTGAATCCGAAGAACACGTCTCGGCGGTGTTCATCTTGCGGCTTCACTGACGAGTCAAACCGCCCATCGCAGGACACCTTTCGCTGTCAGTCCTGTGGATACGAGAACCACGCAGACTACAACGCAGCGAAGAACGTCGGCTACAGACTCCTTTGCAACCAAACCGGAGGCGAAGGAGGCGTACCCGTAGGTGTGCGCTTGAACAGCGGGATGTTGAACGCGAACGGCTTACAGTCCGTACCAGATTGGTTAGAGCGGGAGTCCACGCTGAAAGCCAACTGAGTTAATCATTGGCTGACCTACCGCTCATCACCGCCTCGATGTCCTCGTCGTCGCGAACGCGGAGCGGAACGTACGCTGCGTCGTCCTGGTGAACCTCGTCGACGAATTCGCGCTTGCGGTGATGTCGGACATCGCACGCTCGACTGTAGTCACAGTATCGGCAGTTCGCTCCGCGGGCCGACAGAAGCGTCGTGTGGAACCGTCCGTTTCCGATCGCCTCGTCGATCTGGCCCAACCACTCCGGAACGACATCGTTCAGGAACCGGCGGAGTTCGACCTCGGAATCGAACTTCGACTCGACACCGCGTGGGACCTTGAGGTCGTTGGGCGGTCGCACCTGATAGTACGTCGCCGAAAGCGAACCCTGTTCGAACAGGTCACCGTCGACGACCTCGGCGGCAGCGAGCAGATAGATGGGGAGCTGGAACTTCGTGCCGCCGGTCGTCTTCGTCATATACGGTGCTCGACCAGTCTTGTAGTCGTAGAGCGTGAGCGTCGGTTGTTCGCCATCCCGACCCACGTCAATGCGGTCGATGTATCCGCGAATCGAGACAGTCGAACCGTCCGGTCGCTCAACTGTGAACGGCCCAGCATCCGAGTCGGGAAGCCCCTCGCCGAACGGAGCCTCGAACAGATGTGGGCGGCCGGCGCCGTCACGCGAAAGTTCGTTGTCAAGGAACGTAGCGAACAACCCCTGTTCCGGTGCGTCGTGGGGTTTACTCCCAGCCTCGTACGGAGCGCTCACGCCGTCACCCAGACCCGCGAACAGCTCCGCCTTCCACCGTTCGTAGAACAGGCCGTCGTACTCGAAGTCAGCATCCCGAAGTTCATCGACAGCGATCTCACGAAGGTGCGTCGCCAGGTCGTCCCGGTCGAAGTTTGTGAGATCGACAGCATCCTCGGTCTCGTCCTGCAGATCCGCGAAAAAACGTTCGAGGACGTCGTGAACGTACGACCCGGTTTCGAGGGGGGTGGGGACGACTTCGACATCATCGGGATCATCGATTCCGAGCACTTCGTCAGCGTAGAACTTGAACCCACACTCGACGTATCGCTCGATTCGACTCGCGCTGTAGGGTTCTCGTTCCGACGGAGGGTATACCTCATCGACTGTCTCGGGTTCTAACACGCCGTCGTGTTCGGAGAGGCCAGCCGTTCCCCTGTTGTCCGCACAGTGGAGTCCCCGATCCGTGCGCTTGGTCTGCTCGGGAGAGATATCACCGCGGTCACCGGCGCGGCTGACTGCCGCACGACGGTCGGCCGTTGCAGCGACGTGCCGCTGGAGGTCTTCGCGGGAGCCCACGCGGTCGTCGACGCCATCTTCGGGTTCGATGCCGGTCACGCGCTGGAGTTCATCGAGGGCCGGCGACCGGACAACGGCGGACTCGTCGTCGCCCGTCTCTGGTGTAGTGATCGTGAGTTCGTCGACGTTCGCAAGGAGCGTCGCGAAGAGATAGCGGCCACGGAGGCGCTCGTCGCCGGTGTCGAATCGTGGGTGGGCGTCGGTCATCTCCTCGAAGAAGGCCGGGCGTTCCGGCGTCACGGGGAAGTGCTCGCTCGTCAGGCCCACGAGAAACACCTTCTCGAACGAGCGCATCCGGGCGTCGAGCAGCCCCATCACCTCAATGTGGCCGCCAGCAGCGCGCTGTGGAACCCGGATGGGCACGCCATCGAACGCACGGGTGAACAGTGCCAACGGGGAGAGATCGCTATTGACCGCCGCCAGTGACTCGAAAGAGGAGAGGACCTCGTCTACGAGGTCGTAGGCTCGCTGTTCGACGGCTTGCTCGGCGCCGCTGGCGTAATCCTCTGTCGCCGCCTCTAGGTCGAACCGGTCGTTCAACAGCCGACGGAAAGTCTCGGTTGCGTCCTCAATGTCCTCCGTTCGAAGCGTCTCTAGAGTGGCCAACAGCTCCTCAATCAGTGCCGCCGCCTGGTCGTCGACATCATCAAGCAGGAGTGACACAGAAACCGTGTCGCGCCGGCGAGCAGCTGCCGTGACGGCGTTAACTTGGTCGGTGTCGACGACGTTGACCAATGGATTCGCTAACAGGGACGTGAGGTCCTCCGCCCGCGGATCCGGTTCGGCGAGGTTCAAGAGGTCGTGTACAACGCTCCCGGTGAACGTCCGGTTCAGCTGTGAGGCGGCAGTCGTGACGTGCGGGATGTCGAACGTATCGAACGTGTCCTCGACATACCCCGAATAGGCCTCGGTCCCGGGGACGACGACGGCCAGGTCATCGGGATCGCGACCATTGGCCAACTCAGTCCGGAGCTCGCGAGCGACGAAACGAATCTCGCGCTCGGGCGTCGGGAGTTCACGCCATCTCAGGGTGTCTGGGGTAGGGACAGTGTCCGGGTCCGGGCGGTAGAGCGACTCGGTGATCGTTCCAAAGACCCGCCCTGACTCGTCGACGGGCTCGAGTTCTACTGTCTCAAAGTCAAGTGCTTCGTAGATCTCCAAGGCGTCCTCCGCAACAGCGTCGACTCCGCTCCGGCCATCCTGGTGGAGCGGCAGCAGTGCGATCATCGGAAGTTCGTCGACGAGGCGTTCGATGAGGCGGCGTTCGACAGGACGGAACTCGTGATATCCGGAGAGAATGACGACATCCAGTTCTGGGGAGAACTCCGATAGTGACTGCTCCGCCGTCGCGACGGCGTCGAACATTTCTCCCCGGGTACAGACCCACTCGTCGACGTAGTCGCCGTGGAGATCCCGGTAGTATCGGTACGCGTCGACAGTGGCTTTCGCGATACGGTCATCAAGGTCTGAGCCCTCGAACTCCGCTACGAGCGCGTCAGCGGTCCCGACGCCGGCGTCGTCAAAGAGCGAGAAACGGCTACTGAACGAATCAGCGAGAGCGGCAGAGGCCGGTTCGCCGGCGAGAGCGCCATCTGTTTCGGCTGTTGTTCTGTCAAGCGCGTACTCCGCCAGCCGGCGGTTCAACTGCCCGGAGAGTGGTTGAACTGGGCTCTGGAGGTCCTCGTACCAGTCACGAACGACCGCATCGAGCGTCTCGGCACGAAGACGGAGAGGTTCGTGGGACGCGGCCCAGCCGTCCTCGACCATACTCCGGCGAGCGTCGTTCCGCGTTATGTAAAGAATACTCCCCAGCGAATCGGTGGCTATGTCATCAGCCCGCTGAAATGCCCGTTGTTCCAATCGGGCGTGTTTCGGGCCAGTGAGAAGCGTTGAATCCATTGAACACTCCCTACCAAGATATCGGCCACACTTCACTCTTGGCGAGACTGACAGCTTAGGGTGGCTTATCGAGAGCGGCCAAATAAATCAGAGAGGAATGTGAACTCAGTCGACAGTCACTAGCACCCGGACATCTGTGTCCGAGTGTCGTTCACGCTGAGTTCGAGCACCCCGTTCTTGTAGGAAAGCTTCAATCTCATCGGCCAGCGTATCGGCGTCCTCTCTACCGACGTGTACGATCAGCGTGGGTCGGTCTTGATCGTTGTTGTCAATGACAAGCGATACGTCTTTGAATTCGTCCGGCTGCCTGTGCGCCTCGAATTCCTCAGCGACCTGATTCGCTAGATCATCGAGCTTATTCACTGGATTGGCTGTCATAAGAGGTGTCCAACCTCAGAGAACCCCTTTGTGGTGACGCATCAGAACGTTCGAATCCTAGGGCCTAAACGCGGTCACAATATATAATTGTAGTTGGGTAAAATACCAAGGTTAATGCCAAGTTTTGTTCTCGATTTAGAGACTCTTTCCGAAAACGATTCGCCAGAACTGGGAGAGGTGGTAACGGATGTTCAGGTTCAATCTGGATTCATAGAGGAGTTGAAGAGAACCTTCACAGATTCTGGTGTATCGCTCGCTTCCGCTCGAGGTTCCAGAGAATGTATAAGATGAATCGAGTAAAATAATCTAGAGAGCATAAAGAAGGATGTACATTATTTATTTACTGTATGAGTGGGTTGCAGAAATATTATTACAGATGCGAAGTAATTCTTCATCGTATGTTTGGAAACGACAGTCGCGGTATTGACCGGCGATCCGTGTTGAAATCGACCGCTGCACTCCTCGCAGGAACTGCCTTTGCGTCTGTCTCCGCCCAGGCCTATCACTATGATGCGAAGATCCACTACGAGCCCGAACTGGACGAGGAGAACCTCATGGAACTGTCCGTTCACGGGTACGAGGTTTTCGACGAGGGGGTCAGATTCGACCTTGGGGAATACGACGGGTATATCAGCCTATTCGACGACGACCTCGCCCGCGTTTCGATCCTCGAGGAAGACGACGAGGTGTACGAGTCCCGCGGGATTGCTAACGGCCGCAAAGAGTGGGATACACCAACCTTTAGCGTCGACGAGACCGAGAATACCATTGCGATCGATACAGAAACGATCACCGTCCAAGTCCAGAAGGATCTCTTCGGTGTGAAGTTTCTCGACGAGAAGGGCACCGTCGTCAACGAAGACTACCTCGACGAAGGAACGGCTGGCTACGAAGGGGACAAACCCTACGCGTACAAGAAAACCGATGCGAACGAGTCCTTCTACGGCTTCGGCGAACAACCCGAGCTCACCCTCGACCAGCGCGGTAAGAAAATCGAGAACTGGAACACCGATCAGTACGGCTACGGAGACACGAACGACTACGTCTACACGTCTGTTCCCTTCTTCGTTGGGCTAACGGACGCGGGTGCGTACGGCCTCTTCTTCGATAATCCAGCCCACTCGGTCTTCCACATGGCCGACGACCCGAACGCCTCCGGGGAGAGTTACGACTCACGGGCGGAAGAAGACTACTACTACTTCCTGGCTGATGGCGGCCAACTGACCTACTACTTCGCGTACGGCCCCGAGATCAGTGACGTGCTCGAGCGGTATACGGACCTCACGGGGACGATCCCGCTCCCACCCAAGTGGGCTATCGCGTATCATCAGAGCAAGTGGGAGTACAGTCCAGCGGAGCTTGCCGAGGTGCCCCAGCGGTATCGCGAGGAGGAAATCCCGCTGGATGCGATGCACTTCGACATCGGGTACATGGACGACTATCGCGTGTTCACCATCCAGGAGCCACACCGAGAGGCACTCGCCACGCTCAACGAAGAAGTGCCCGAACTCAAGACGGTCGTGGTCAACGACCCCGGCGTCGCGGTCGACGTAGCGGCCGACGTTGATGGCGACGACGAAGATGAACCCTATAGACCCTATCTCGAGGGGACCGTATACGGGTATTGGACCAGAAACGCCAGCGGGGATACGTTCTACGGACCGGTCTGGCCAACCCAGGACGTCGCCGACGATCCCACGGACGCGGTGTGGCCGGACTTCTCACGAGCCGAGGTTCGCGAGTGGTGGGCCGAACAGCACGACGTATTCTTCGACGCTGGCTTTGACGGGATCAAAAACGACATGGGCGAACCCGCGGTCTTCCAGAAGAACGACAAGTACGACTGGACGATGCCGGCGGACAATATCCATGGCACGGGCGCAGAGACGATGCTCCACGAGGAATATCACAACATGTACGGGTTCGACTACGCCCGTGCATCCCGCAAGGCGTACGATCTCTACAAGCCCGACCAACGGCCGTTCTTACTCAATCGTAATCTGTACGCGGGTGGGCAGCGATTCGCGGCGATCTGGACCGGCGACAACGTCAGCGAGTGGATGCATCTACGGATGTCGATCCCGATGCAACTGAATCTTGGACTGTCTGGAATGGCGTTTTGCGGCCACGATGTCGGCGGCTTCGCCAACCGACCCACGCCGGAGCTGTTCAAGCGGTGGATGGAACTTGGCGCGTTCATCCCGTACTTCCGGAACCACACCGACACGCACCGAAAGTCCGACCAGGAGGTCGACGTTCGTAACCAGCATCCCTGGACGTTCGGCGAGGAGGCCGTCGAGATCAGCAGGAAGTACATCGAACTGCGCTACCGACTGATGCCGTACCTCTACAACGAATTCGAAGAGTCCGCCGAAACCGGCAAGCCGATCCAGCAGCCGCTCGTCTACCACTTCCAGAACGATCCGGACACCCGTGATATCACCGACCAGTTCATGTTCGGTGATAACATGATGATAGCGCCGGTCGTCGAACAGGGCGCGACTTCGCGCGAGGTGTACCTACCCGAGAGCGAGACCTGGGTCGACTTCTGGACTAACGACGTCTACGACGGCGGCCAAACGATCACCGTTGATGCGCCGATCGATCACCTGCCGATATTCGTGCGGAAGAACTCGATCGTTCCGATGCGCGAGGTCCAGCAGTACACCGGTGAGAAGCCACTGACGACACTCGAGCTCCGTACGTACCTCGATGAAGAAGCCACCTACACTTTCTACGAGGACGACGGCGAGACCCGGGCCTTCGAAGATGGGGAGTACAACGTCACTCACTTCTCTGTCTCGAAGAACAACGGTGGTGTTGTCACTTTTGAACGCGAACTCGAGGTGCAGAACTACGACGACTCTGAGCTCTCGTCGTACCTGCTAACCCTCGACCTCTCAACAGCCCCGCGGAAAGTTCAGGCCGGCCCGACGAAGTACGAGGAGGTCAACGCCGACGACGTCGCGGACGTCCCTGAATCGTTCGCCTATGATACTGAGACAGACGCGGTGCTAGTCCACGTCCCCGTCGACGAAGACCAGGACGTCAAACTGTTCTTCAACGGCGGTTCCAACCCTGGGCGCGGTCGGTAAGCAAACTCCGCGAGAATTCGGTCTCAATATTTCGTGTGATGCTTGTCGAAAGTGGAGGCGAGATAGACCAGCGCTTGAGTACCCACTGTTCGAGCGCACTCCCGAGTACTCATCAGCGAGTGAAAGTCATGGATAGAGATATATAGATCGGGAGTTTCACCCCCGTCTCGAGCCCGAATTTCGCCGAATCGGCCCCGAATTCGAACCCGTTCGCTTCGACTCGAGAATAGTTCCCAAACCCCGTGACGGAGCCCCGATGGACGGCCGGCAGCGCCGATGGCGGTTCCACCCGAAACGGACGATCGGAGGAAACGCCTCGAGCGGCGTTCGGGGGCCTCGAACGGGGCTCGAGTAGAGTTCGGCCGACCGCCAGTAGCGTTTCGGGGATCTCGAGCGGGCTCGCACGAACCTCGAGCGGAACTCGCGACTGGTTCCAGATAGTCGGCTTCGCGTGTGCGCGTAGATTAAATTAAGTCAGGTAGTGCTAGTCCACACCGGAGCTGGCGTCCAAAAGTTAGTACCACCGGCCGTTATTTTCACCTCAAAGCAGTAATTATATGACACTACAGTACATCGACCCAAATGGAAGTCATGGACTCCGCGCACGGGGGCATATTGAATTTGAAATGCCCCGGGTGGTCAGAGCACCCGAGACGTGGCTTCCAAACCCGAGAGGGTTTGTCAACCATGTTCGGATTCATTCTCCGCGGGCTTAAACATCCCGTCCGACAGACGAACCAATCAACAGACAGCGCCGCCCTCGAGCGATCACGACCGCCAGCGTCGGCCGCCGGAGGTGGGCGGCGATGACCGACTCGAGGCGGCCGCTGCTCATGGATATCGTCGCGGCCCTCGAGCGCCACGGCCTGCCGCCGGACGACTACCGGCTGGCCGACGAAATCGACCCCGAGGCCGTCGAGCGCGTCCTCGACTCCGGCGGGCCGGAAACCGAGGTCCGCTGTTCGGTTCGAGACGTCTCGCTGGTGATCACCGCCGACGGCCCACGGGTGATCGCGGCGTGAGCGAGTCCGAACGCGACTCGAGCGCGGAGCGATCCGATTCGAGGACCGAACGCGATACCGATGGCGCGGACGCCGAGGACTCGAGCGGCGATTGGGCGAACGAAACCGATCTGGACCCCGAATCGTGTCCGTTCCCGCAGTGTCCCCGCTGTGGCCGGCCCGTCACTCACGTGACCTCCACCGGACCGACCGACCACACTGCGAGTCCCTGCGGCTGTCGCGTGAGCCCGAACTTGCTCGAGTAGCGATCGACTCACCGAGCGCTTCGTTTTCGTGGACCGTCATCGACGAGAGCCGAACGAGTATAACCGTTGCAGTCGTAGGACACGGTATGTCCCAACCAGAGGTGAACAGCGGCGGATCGTCCGACGACCGTCCCGCTGAACGGATTGTGGCGGACCCGCTCGAGCGGAAACCGATGAACGGGCACACCCCTCGTTTTCAGTGAAAACGCCAACGCGTACAGTATCGAGCGCTCGATAGTGATTCCAGTGAGAGTGAATTACAATTAATCACGATCACGTCAATCATCGCTACTTACCTCCGGCGGCCGACGCTGGCGGTCGATCGAGCACCAGATCCACCATTAGATGTAACGATGTTCAAAAGATGGTTGCTGTATACACTGAAAATGAGGGGTCTCATCGATAGGATTCCAACATCCAAAAGAGATCTTGAGACGTTTTACTGCGAGATATTCGCATTTTCACTGAAAACAAGGTTCGTTAGTTTTATTAGATATTGAAAAAGATTTAACGTATATATATATATATATATCAAATTTCCCCTCTAGTAACGATATTTTATTTCGAGTTTCGAATGGCGGATCGTTTGGTCTATAGAGAGAAGGGATACCAGACGAGCTGTCGTATGCTACCTCCACCAGCAGTCAACTGTCCGTATAGCTCGAGGAGGGTACACTCGAACGCAAACCCGCTGTCAGCAGATATTTGACGCCACCGCCGATAGCATCGCGTATGACCAACGACGCGCGAGACGCGAGCGACCTCGCGGACGACGACTCGATCACCGTGACCGTCGAGAACGAACTCTACATCGCAGAGGACACGGAAACCGGCGTCTCGAGTCAGGGACAGACCGAAGAAGCCGCCCTCGAGAACCTCGCAGCGACGCTCGAGACCTACCACGAGGGGTCACAGGACGACGACGGCGACAGTTGGCTCTAAGCCAAGCGAACGCGCCTCGAGACGGTAAGCAAGTGCCAGTTATTTGGCCGTCCCCGTGGTCGAGAGCCGCGCATGGAAGACTACGACATCGTCGTTCTCGGGGGCGGGTCGGGCTCGCAGGTCGCGACGGCGGCGGCCGAAAAGGGGCTCGAGGCGGCCGTCCTCGAACCCGGCCCGCTCGGCGGGGCCTGCATCACTCGCGGCTGCGTGCCCTCGAAGGGGCTCATCCACCGCGCGGACGTCATCGCGGAGATCCAGCGCGCGGACCGGTTCGGGATCGATGCCGACGTGATCGACGTCGCCTACGGCGAGATAACCGACGCGATCCACGACACCGTTTTCGAAAAGGCGGACCGACAGCGCGAGAGCCTCGAGACGAACGAGCAGGTCACACTCTACGACGCGGCGGGTCGGTTCGTCGACGAGCGGACGGTCGAACTCGTCGATCCCGAAAGCGAGGAAAGCGGTGCCGACGCCGACGGACGGCGAATCCGGGGCGAGGACGTGATCATCGCCGTCGGCTCGAGACCGACGGCACCGCCGATCGACGGACTCCAAGACCTCGAGTATCTGACCAGCGACGACGCGTTGTACCTCGACGAACGGCCCGACCGCCTCGTGATCGTCGGCGGCGGCTACATCGGGGCCGAACTCGGCTACTTCTTCGGCGCGCTCGGTGCCGAGGTCTCGATCGTCGGGCGAAGCGATCGGCTCGTCCCGAGCGAAGACGACGACGTGAGCGCGGTCGTCACGGACTCGCTCGAGGAATACTGCGACCTCTATACGGGCTTCGAGGCGACGGCCGTCTCGAGTCGAAACGGGGGCGTCTCCGTGACCGTCGAGTCGGCAGAAAGCGGGGACGAGGAGGTCGCGTCGGAAGAACTCGAGGCCGACGACCTCCTCGTCGCGGCCGGCAGGCGACCGAACACGGACACGCTCGATCTCGAAGAGACGGGCCTCGAAGCGGGCGACGACGGCTCGCTGCCGGTCGACGAGACGCTCGAGACCGACATCGATGGGATCTGGGCGCTCGGCGACGTTATCGGCGAATTTCCATTCAAACACGTCGCGGATTACGAGGCGGAACTCGTCTCGGCGAACGTGTTGGACGACGAGCAGCGGGCGGTCGACTATACGGGCGTTCCCCACGCCATTTTCACCTCTCCGCAGGTCGCGAGCCTCGGGAAAACGGAATCCGAACTCGCCGAGGACGATCGGGAGTACGACGCGGCGACGGTTCCCTACGGCACCGCACCGATGGGGACGGTCCTCGCGGCCGACGACGGATTCGTCAAGGTGCTCGCAGCCCCCGGCGGGAAGATACTGGGCTGTCACATCGTCGGCCCGCAGGCCTCGACACTGATCCACGAGGTCGCCGTCGCCGTCCAGCGCGGCGACGGAACGGTGGCCGATATCGCCGAAACGGTCCACGTCCACCCGGCGTTGAACGAGGTCGTGCTCGCTGCGTTCGACGAGGTCGCCTCGAGACCCTACTCGACCACGCCGGACTGGCGGGACGTGAGCGAAAGTAAGCAAAACTAACGGAGCTACGTCGGCCCTTCCTCCCAGAGTTCGCCGAGACGGTCGTCAACATCACCGAGAATCCGTTCGACGACATCGAAGAAATCGGACGGAAACGACGCGTCGACCGCATCTCCGGTTCGGGCGTCGGGCGGTCGATGACGATGGTCTCGAGCGTTGTGGGGGTTTTCGTGCCGATCCCACCGCATCATCCAATCGTCGCCAGTCCGCTGTTCTCGATAGATGACGTTGAAATCGACGTTTTGGTACGCGCGAAACTCGAGTTCGATTCGACGTATGTCGTCTGAATGGTATACGGTGGCGATCTCAGCAACGACTGATGCGGGTTTCTCAGGTGGGAAGACGCTCACACGTTCGAGTATCGTAATCGAGCGGAGTCGTTTTGCGACTTCCCGTAGCAACGCTTCGTCGAGAGCGTCCTTGTCGCGACCCATGGAAATCAGGCGGAGGCGCGAGTGTTTCCGTTCTGAGACCGTCGTGCTCGCTCGAGTTCTCGAATCCGTCCGCGGACCGTCCGCCACTCCTGAAGGTCCATCCAGACCGAGTCGAGGTCCGCGTAGTCGGCGTGCTCGAGCGCGTCGACTTCCTCCGGCGCGTCCGCCTCGTACCGATCACCGTACTCGCGCTCTTTGGCCACGAGTTGTTCGAGTTTTCGTTCTAACTCCTCGATCGGCTGTCCGCGAAGGCGCTGAATTCGTCGCCACTCGAAGTACGATTCGTTCCTGCTGAACAGATCGGGTGATTCGCCGTCCTGCGTTATCATTCCGATTTCGGCGAACCACTTCAGGTACTCTCGAGCGATACGGCCTGTACTTACCGAGATCTCTCAACCTTCGTTAGCCACAGGTGATTTCAACAGAGCTTCGAGTATCTACGTTGCAAGACGACATTATTCCCGGCCCGAAACAGTATTTATATGACACTACAGGGCGTTGGATCAAATGGAAGCCACACACTCCACGACACGGGGGCGTTTCGCATTGAAATGCCCCGGGTGTCTAGAGCACCCGAGACGTGGCTTCCAACCCGATAGAGGATCGGTTGCCATGATTGGATTACTTCTCCGCGGGCTTAAACATCCCGTCCGACAGACGAATCGAAGTCGACTACCAGCGATCGCCGCGTCTCCGCTTGGAGGGTTGTGGAACCGATGACCGCGCCGACTGACAGTCTCGTCGTGGACATCGTCCGCACCCTCGAGAACGAGGGCGTTCCCCCAGACTCCTACCAACTCGGCCGGGAGTTCGATCCCGAGGCGCTCGCCCGGTTGCTCGAGACCGGCGGCAATTCGGTCGAAGTCCGCCTTGAGGTGCAGGGCGTCTCGCTCGTCGTGACGAAGCAGGCTGTCTGGGCGACCGACGAGCCGTCGTCGTCCCCGCCCGAGTGCCCCCACTGCGGGCTCCCGGTCAGCGCCGTTGTCCAACTCGTTCCGAGTCACCACACCGCCTATCCCTGCGGGTGTCGGGTTCGGGGTGATCTGCTCGAGTAGCGCTCGAACCGCAGTTGTCGATTCAGAAGATCGTAACTCGGTTTCGTTATTTGTGAGTGAAATCGGGTAAGTACAGCCAAGACACATGCCAAACTATATGTGGCAGATATTCAATAATTAATACCTATGGACATACCTCGCCGCCATATTCTTACGGGACTTGGAATCACACTTATAGGAGGTTGTGTGGGTGAATTTAGATCTGATTCGGGAATCCAACTCGGGAGTCTTCGGGTCACAAACAGGCTAGAAGAGACCCATACAGTTGATTTAGTGTTAGAGAGAGACGAATCTCGTGTGTATCATGATATGGTAGAAGTCGACTCAGATGATCATCTGTGGATAGATCCAGATTGGTCCTCCGAGCCAGCAGCATATGAGCTGTACTACACTGTCTCGGGTTCGGATGAGGTTTCTATCGCACAACTCACACCCAGTACTGTACCCAGCAATAGTGAGGGAGAATGTGTATTTACGGATATTCTACTATCTGAAGGATCCCTGAAATCGATGGTATTACTCTCGAGCGTTAATGAGGTTGAGGGGGCAGAGTGTAACTCCTGAGTAGTTAGTGTATCTGTAGTTACTGAACAAATTTCCACGGACATCCAGCGAACACGACCTCGAGCGCCGCCTTTGACCGACCACCAAGCGTGTCGGTCAAGTGCCTCGAGACCCTACTCGAGTCATCGTGAGCGACACTCGAGGCCCACTGCAGCCGGATCGTCCAGACGCCGCCGAGCCGTTCGAGGTCGACGCGCCCTTCGACCCCGCCGGCGACCAGCCCGAGGCGATCGAGGAGTTAGCCGAGGGGTTCCAGTCGGGGGCGGACAAACAGACCCTGCTGGGCGTGACGGGGTCGGGAAAGACCAACACCGTCTCGTGGACGGTCGAGGAGATCCAGCAACCGACGCTGGTGATCGCCCACAACAAGACGCTGGCGGCCCAGCTCTACGAGGAGTTTCGGAATCTGTTCCCGAACAACGCCGTCGAGTACTTCGTCTCCTACTACGACTACTACCAGCCCGAGGCCTACGTCGAGCAGAGCGACACCTACATCGACAAGGACGCCTCGATCAACGACGAAATCGACCGGCTTCGCCACTCTGCGACCCGTTCACTCCTGACCCGCGAAGACGTGATCGTCGTCGCGTCCGTCTCCGCGATCTATGGGCTCGGTGACCCGCGAAACTACATCGACATGTCGCTGCGGCTCGAGGTCGGCGAAGAGGTCGGCCGCGACGAACTCTTAAAGCGGCTCGTGGACCTGAACTACGAGCGCAACGACGTCGACTTCACGCAGGGCACGTTCCGCGTGCGCGGCGACACCGTCGAAATCTACCCGATGTACGGCCGCTACGCGGTCCGGGTCGAACTCTGGGGCGACGAGATCGATCGCATGATCAAGGTCGATCCGCTCGAGGGCGAGGCCAAGGGCGAACAGCAGGCCGTGCTCGTCCACCCGGCGGAGCACTACTCGATTCCGGAGACGAAACTCGAGAACGCGATGGACGAAATCCGGGACGACCTCGACAGCCGGATCAGCTACTTCGAGCGCCAGGGCGACCTCGTCGCCGCCCAGCGGATCGAAGAGCGGACGACCTTCGACCTCGAGATGATGCAAGAGACCGGCTACTGTTCGGGTATCGAGAACTACTCGCTGTACCTCTCGGATCGCGAATCGGGCGAGGCCCCCTACACGCTGCTCGATTACTTCCCGGAGGACTTCTTGACCGTCGTCGACGAATCCCACCAGACCATCCCCCAGATTCGGGGCCAGTACGCCGGCGACAAGTCCCGCAAGGACTCGCTGGTCGAGAACGGGTTCCGGTTGCCGACGGCCTACGACAACCGCCCGCTCACCTTCGAGGAGTTCGAGGAAAAGACCGACCAGACGCTGTACGTCTCTGCGACCCCGAGCGACTACGAGCGCGAGGAGAGCGATCAGATCGTCGAGCAGATCGTTCGACCAACCCACCTCGTCGATCCCGAAGTGGAGATCTCCTCCGCCAGCGGGCAGGTCGATGATCTGATGGATCGCATCGACGACCGCATCGAGCGCGACGAGCGCACCCTCGTGACGACGCTCACCAAGCGAATGGCGGAGGACCTGACCGAGTATCTCGAGGAAGCCGGCGTGAACGTCGCGTACATGCACGACGAGACCGATACCCTCGAACGCCACGAGATCATCCGCTCGCTGCGTTTGGGCGAGATCGACGTGCTCGTCGGCATCAACCTCCTGCGGGAGGGCCTCGACATCCCCGAGGTGAGCCTCGTGGCGATCCTCGACGCCGACCAGGAAGGATTCCTCCGCAGCGAGACGACGCTCGTCCAGACGATGGGCCGGGCCGCCCGAAACGTCAACGGCGAGGTCGTCCTCTACGCCGACGACCCCTCGAGCGCGATGGCCGACGCCATCGAAGAGACCCAGCGCCGCCGCCGGATCCAACAGCGGTACAACGAGGAACACGGCTACGAGCCGACCACGATCGAGAAGGAGGTCGGCGAGACGAACCTCCCGGGGAGCAAGACCGATACCACCGAAATCTCCGGACGCGAACTCGCGGACGACGACGAGGCGGCGCGGTACGTCCAGGACTTAGAGGATCGAATGGAAGCGGCCGCGGAGAACCTCGAGTTCGAACTGGCGGCCGACATTCGGGACCGGATTCGGGAGGTGCGCGAGGAGTTCGAACTCGAGAGCGACGAGGAGGGTATCGCACCGCCGGCCGAGGAGTTCTGAGCGAACATCGGTCAGAGTGCGGTCCTCGAGCACTCGCGGTAGCAGTTGATAGTATTGCTTGTTGGTTCAGAAGATTCCGTGAAAACTCCGATAAGTACAGGCCGAGTAATCAACACACAAAACATATATTTGAGAGTAGGTGAAAACGCGAGATCGTGAACGGGAACCCAGTCATCTTCCGGACCGCTTACCACTGGAACCTCGATCCGTCCCCCGTTTATTATACTTACATTCGACGATTGAATCGTTATAAATTTTATGAGAGTAGTAGAATTAAACGTTAGGTCAGTACAGACAACAACTGGTTGCAGCGGCTCGTACGCTCTCGACGAACGAACAGGAGTATGACAATTCGAACAGGTGGGCGTCTCTATCGGTAGAAATAGTCCTGAAAGACAAGCCAAGGGCCGGCTTCTAGCCGAACCCTTACAATCCATTGTTCCGTGAACGTTGATAGATGAGCGACTCCGACCCACGCGCCGAAGTCGACACCCTCCGCGACCGTCTCCGGTCGAACGGGGAAAACTCTCGCTACGTTCAGTTTGAGGCCGACCGCCGGCACCTCCTGAAGTTCTCCGATAACATCCGACTCGTTCCCTCGGAGATCGGCGACCACCGGCACCTCAAGCTGCTCCGACACTGTAGTCGAATGGCTTCCCTCGTCCCACCGCCATCCATCGAGGACTTCGAGGATAACGACGAGGCCGATGAGATCGAACACGAATCCGACGTCGACGATCTCCTCGAGGAACACGGCTTGCTTGGACTCACGCTCGAGTACCGTGCCGCTGCGGAGGCTGTCGTCCGCTGGATCAACGAGGAGTATACCAACGAACACACCAACCAGGACTATCGGACGGCGCTGCGATCGTTCGGACGCTACCGGCGCAAACTCGACGAGCCGCCCGAGAGTCTCAGATGGATCCCGACTGGGACGAGTAACGACTTCGACCCTGTGCCCTCCGAACGCGATCTTCTGACCTACGACGACAGCCAAGCGATGGTCGAGACCGCTCACAACGCGCGGGACAAGGCGCTGTTCGCCGTTCAGTTCGAAGCGGGTCTCCGTGGGGGCGAGCTCTACGACCTCCGTGTCGGAGACATCTTCGACGGTGAGCACTCGGTTGGCCTCCACGTCGACGGCAAAGAAGGAGAGCGTACCGTCCACCTGATCACGTCGGTTCCATACCTTCAGCAATGGCTCTCGGAACATCCAGCCCCGGATAACGACCAAGCACCGGTCTGGAGCAAGCTCTCGTCGCCCGAACGACCCAGCTACAACACCTTCTTGAACTACTTCAAGAACGCTGCCGGTCGCGTCGACATCACGAAGGACGTCACGCCGACCGCATTCCGGAAGTCGAACACTCGATGGCTGATCCTGCAGAACTTCTCGACAGCTCGAATCGAGGACCGGCAGGGCCGAAAACGCGGGAGCGAGCACACCGCCCGCTACATGGCTCGGTTCGGCGAAGAAAGTAATGAACGCGCGTACGCGCAACTCCACGGCCTCGAGGTCGAATCCGATGAACCCGAAGACGTCTCGCCCGTCCCCTGTCCCCGATGCGGTGAGGACACCCCGAGTGATCGGGATTTCTGTATCCACTGTCACCAGAGCCTCGATTTCGAAGCAAAGGAACTCCTCGACGAGGTCCGCAGCGTCCTCGACGATCGGTCGATCGAAGCCGAGGATCCGGAGGATCGGCGGGAGTTCGTCAGTGCGCGCCGGACGCTCGAGGAGAAACCCCACGTCATGGACAAAGACGACCTTCATGAGTTCGCCACCTCATTGTCATCTGAGGACTGAAGCACGATCTCGCAGATGCGTCGCACCTCGTCGTCATCCTCGTGTTTCTCGGCGATCCGTTCGAATAGCGCTCGTTCGTCGTCGGTTAGGTCGTCAACTGGTTGGGGAGAGTCAGCCGTACTCATTGGTCTGTCACCTGTTTTCGGATGTAGATACGCTCGGACCACGGGCGGTCCATCAGCTCAATGCACGTCGTGATCGCGCCCTGTCGGGCGAGAATGACGGTGTCGCTGCGACGGTGGTACCGGGCAACTGCCCCGCGTCGGGCACTCGGATAGTGGATCGGGGTAGCTTCGGACCACGCCTGTTCGATGTCGACGTCGTCGACGAGAGCGCGATTGGGCCACTGGTCTTCGACGTGCTCAGTGACCCCGACCGCGTGCTCAGATGCACGTTGGCGTTCGCGATCGGCGATATCCTCGGTGCTCGTGCTCACGCGAACACCACCCCCTCCACGAGTAGGAGTGAGAGTAAGAGGGCTGTTGAGACGATCGCGACGAGAGCAAGGCCCTCGAATGGGCTCAGTTGCGCTCGTCCGTCGACGAACTGCTCGAGTGTCGTCCATGACCCAGTCTCGAGGTCGACGTCCTCGGGAACCTCGCCTTCGTTGAATAAATCTTGGACCTCGCTGTAGTCGTCCGGTCGACGTCCAACCAGCTTCTCGAATCGGTTCTTGTGTTTGCGCGCGTGGGCGGGCCCGGAAGTTCTCCAGCTTCTTCTTTCTCTGCGAGGATGTTGGTGAGCGCCCAGTCAAATTTTCCGAGGGCTTTCGCTGCTTCGTTTTCCTTGTTGAGTTGGTACATTTTGCTGTTCCCGACAGTCCGGGTCTGCTCAACAAGCCCGTAGGCGCGGAGCACGTCGATGTGATCGTACACCGTGCTGCGTTCGATTCCCGCGAGTCGTGCGAGGTCACTGGTGTTGAGGTCACGATCGGATTCTCCTAGTAACGCCGTGAGGATTTTGACCTTCGGGTGGTCTCCTAGGACATCCGTTAGCGTGGTGTCGTCAACCATGGACTCTCCGGGCGAGTTTTGTAACTCCGACATACCACGGTGTATGCCATGTGGCACAATAATGCTTTCGTAAATCTACACTGACCGTAGCCAGTACACCCATAGCTGTGGTTCTAGAGGAACAGGTTTATTATGGAGTGGTTCTTAGGTATGACCGTCACGCGCGATGACACGAGAAGAAGAATTAACAGCCGACATAGTCGAGAAGTTAGCCCGGAAGAAGGTTACGGGCAATAGCAAGCGGCAAGTCGACACAGTGAAGAACTGGTTCGCTTCGTCGGACCAGGGGCAGGTCGAGGACCTTTTACGCGAATTAGCGCGTGATCCGGAGTCACCAGTCGAAATGTACGGGGGCGGTGGACGGGATAATGTCCGCCTGACTTCGCTTATGGACGCAAAAGACTGGCTTTCTGATCACAAGCGTGACCTGTGGTGGTTGTGATCTACCGATAGTCAACACCCACCACACGGCTACTCGCGCAACAGTACTTTCTTCGCTTTCTGGATCCGTTTATACACGCTGACATCAGGATCGTCACCATCGGGGTGAACGTCTGCCGACTTCCGTCTCGCAACCGTCTTCACCACGTCTTCGGAAGCGTCAGGTGAGATCTCGAGGATCTCGTGCGGTTCCTCCTGGAGGCCGTCGGTGCCCGAGGCTGGCGGCGCGGCGATCGCCTCGCCATCAGCTGGTGGTAGCCGCGCCGTCGCGAACTCCGACTGACCGGTCGTCACCGGTCGATTCTCCATCTTGCGCTTCTCGTTTAGATACAGTCCGATTGCGCGGGTGTTGTCGCGGACACGCGTGTAGTGATCGCACGCGATCGCGTAGTCCTCGCCATCGTCAGTCCAGCGGAGGGCGACGCCAGGATCGTCCGGTTCCGCAGCACTGGCGTAGGGAAGCCCGTCGGTCTTCCGTTGGGGCATCGCCGTCTCGAGTCGCCAGTCGTCGACCTCGAGGCGGTCCATCTCGCGTTTGATGTCCTTGATCGCGTTCCCGAGTGTGACGTCGAACTTGGTAGTCCGTTCGCGAGCAGCGGGATCGGTACGCTCGAGTTCAGTAGGCCACTCGAGACGTGAGTTGCCATCGGCGGCTGCACTACTCATCAGGACCACCGTCTTCACAGACCACGTCGCGGAGTTCCTCGAGTAGTTCCGGGTGGTGTTCCTCGAGCATCTCAACATCTCGCGGCAATTCATCACGAATACGCTTTCGTACCCGCGAGACTGCTTGGTATTTTTTTGAGTCCTCAACATCCGCCTCGCCGCTGATTCGATTGAATTCGGTGTCCGTGATCAGCGCCCGAGATTTAGCCATGCCGGTTGTTTCAACAGGTGGCATAGTAGTTCCTTCTATTATATATTATCTCTACAATTGTTTTCGTAATATCAGATCGTATCTATGGAAGATGAAATCAGACACTCTCTATATCAACGAAAGAACGTCATTTGGGGAATTCTCCTCATAGCGACGGCTGGGATAGTAATGCAGCCAGGGATAGAGAGCGCTCTACAGGGCGAACCCACCGGAAACTGGATTGAAGATGTCGTCCTTGGCATGTTACTATTGACGTTCTATTTCGGAACGAGACTCGCTAACTGGATGGATCAATCGTCAACGGATGTCTTTGGTTTGTCTGATTGGACTATGCTGTTTTTGTCGGCAGTCTGGATTGCAGCCTGCGCGTTACTCCTCTCTCAGGGGTTTTCTTCCATTGGTATTCTCGGATTCTTGCTCTTCGGAAGCGTTGGCGTCATCGGTATGCTCTATAAATTATATTCGATCCGTATTTCGGGATCTACAACAGAAATTTAGCTAGTGTGAACCCAATCATGTTCGCCTTGCTATTCGACGATCGATTCCACATCGCTCGAGTCCGTCTGTTCTGCTCCGTCGTCGCTACTGTCGATCAGCGACCGCTTCCACGTACCTCGAGTGAACCACGCACCCGCCGCTATCGCGCCGACCACGTCGCCGACGAGGACGCCGACCCAGATGCCGGTCGTCCCCCAGTCGGCGACGAACAGTAAGAAGACGGTGACGAGCACGCGGCCGAACCACAGCGCGATCACCGAAAACGCCAGCGCCGTCTTCGTGTTACCCGCGCCGCGGAACGCGCCCAGAAACACCTGCATGACGCCCATGAAGACGAACATCAGCGCGGCGACCTGCAGGTAGGTCGTTCCGTAGCCGACGGTCGCCGCCCGCCCCTCGACGTCCGCGGTGAGGAACACGGACACGATCGGTTCCGGGACGAGGAACGCGACCGCGCCGCCGACGGCCATGACCGCGGCGATGACGCCCGCGGCGAGCAACGTCGCCCGCGCCGCGCGCTCGGGCTTGCCCGCCCCTAAATTCTGGCCGACGATGGTGTCCGTCGCCTGGCTCATCCCCAGCGCCGGGAGAAACGCGAGCGAGATCAGACGGTTACCCAGGCCGTAGGCCGTCACGACCGCCGGCGGAAACGTCGAGACGATCGCCGTCATCGCGATCATCGCCAGCGAACTCATCGACTGCTCGAGCGCCGTTGGGACGCCGAGTCTCGTGATCCCGGTGACGTATTCGGCCCGCGGGAGCAGGTGGTTCGCTTCGATCTCGGGGCCGACGTCGGTGTAAAACAGGACGTAGAACCCAATCACCGTCGCGATGGCCCTCGAGAGGACGGTCGCGACCGCCGCGCCCGCCATCTCCAGTCTCGGGACGGGGCCGACGCCGAAGATGAACACGGGGTCGACGACGAGGTTGAAGACGACGCTTATGAACATCACGATCATCGGCGCGCGGGTGTTGCCGTACCCGCGCATCAGCGAGACGAAGATGAAAAACCCGAACAGGAAGGGCATTCCGAGAAAGAACACGCGCATGTACTCGCTGGCCAGCGGGATGATCGCGGCCTCGGTTTCGGGGTCGGCCGGCAGCAGCGCCAGCATCGAGTCGGTCGCGAGAAAGCCGATCACGGCGATGGCGATCGCGATGAGCGTGATAAACGAGATCGTCTGTCCGGCGATCAAGCCACCCCTGTCGCTTTCCGCGCCGGAGTGCTGGGCGATGAGGATCGCGCCCGCGGCGGTGAACCCCCCGCCGATCGAGATCAGAAAGAAGATCAGCGGAAAGGCGAGACTCAACGCGCCGACGGCGTCTGGCGAGAGCGCGCCCAGCCAGAACGTGTCGCCGACGTTGTAGGCGACCTGCAACAACTGGATGACCACGAGCGGCCACGTCAGGTGGAACATAGGGCGAACGAGCGACCCGTCGGTGAGATCGCTCTCGCTCGAGGAGCGGTTGGAGGGCATTACGATCCGAAATCGTATGCCATCTATATGAGTTCTCGTAGCCATTGACAACAACCCGCACGACAATTGTACCGTTTGCTTCCGAGCGCGAATCCGCCGCTTCGAGGCGGGTCCGTGTGACAGCCGACCGCCGAACCCGTATCGTTTAGTCGGTTCCCGCCGCAGGCTGTCCCATGACAATCGGCGTCATCGGCGGCAGCGGAATCTACGAGGCACTGCCACTCGAGAACACGCGAACCGAATCGATCTCGACACCCTACGGTGACCCGACCGACGACATCACGCTGGGCGAACTCGGCGGGCGGGAGGTCGCCTTCCTGCCGCGACACGGAAGCGACCACCAGCACACGCCGACCGACGCCTCCTACCGGGCGAACATCTACGCGCTCAAGGCAGCCGGCGTCGATCGAGTCATCGCCACCAACGCCGTCGGCAGCCTCCGCGAGGACCTGCCGCCCCAGACGCTGGTCGTCCCCGACCAGATTTTCGATCGCACTAAACACCGTTCGCCGACGTTCTTCGGGGACGGCATGGTCGTCCACATGGGTTTTGCCCACCCTTACTGTCCCGAGATGGTCGCCCACCTCGCCGAATCCGCGCGGGAGGCGACGGAGGCCGAGGTCGCAGAGAACGGCACGTACGTCTGCATCGAGGGTCCGCAGTTTTCGACGAAAGCTGAGAGCGAGTTCTACCGCGAGCAAGGCTGGGACGTCGTCGGGATGACGGCGATCCCCGAGGCAAAACTTGCCCGCGAGGCGGAACTGAGCTACGCCACCGTCGCCGGCGTCACCGACTACGACGTCTGGAAGGAAGACAGCGAAGTTACCCTCGAGGAAGTCCTCAAGAACGCCGAGGCCAATCAAGAGTCGATCAACGCGGTCATCGAGCGCGCGATCCGAACGATGCCCGACGACTTCGAGAGTCACGCCTGGTCGGCGCTCGAGGGCACGATCAACACGCCGCCGGAGGCGATTCCGGCAGAAACTCGCGAACGCGTCGAGCTGTTAGCCGGTGAGTATCTCGAGAACTGAGTCCGCGTCGCTTCGTGCCGATCTCCAGCGGCCAGCCGCCTGTTCTATACCGGTTCGAACGTCAGTACTCGCTCGCCGGTCGTCTCGGAGACGGTGACCGCGATTTCGACCTCGAGGCCGTTCTCGATCGACTCGAGGTCGATCCCGGCGACCTGCCCGGTGAGCCGAACCGGGCCGAAATCCGCGATCGCGGTCGCGTAAGGGGCGTCGTCCTCGAACGACGGCGTCGGAACGTGGGTGACGGTGAACGTCTCGATCGTCCCCGATTCGGGCAACTGCTGGCGCGCGAGTTCCGTCGACCCACACTCCGGACACACCTGCCGCGGCGGGAGCGAACCGTGTCCATCCGGACACTCGAGGGAGTAGGCCGCACCCTCCTCGGCGGCGTCGAGCCAGTCGTCGAATCCGTCGTCTCTGATCTCGCTCATTCGACCACCTCCAGACCGACGGTCTGGCGTACTCGAATTCGCTCACAACGCTCGCTTGCTCGACTACCTGCAGATCGGAGAACTGCTGTCGTCGAACTCGCTCGCTGGCGCTCTCTCATTCGACCACCTCCAGTACGTGAACCGTCGCAGATGCCACGGTTCCACCCGCGTTGTGCGCGAGTGCGGTCGTCGCGTCGGAAACGGCGTCGCTGTTTGCGTGTTCGTTCGCGAGCAGCGACGTGACTTCGGCGATCTGGGACGCCCCCGTCGCGCCGACGGGGTGACCTTTCGCCTTCAGGCCGCCCGAGAGGTTGATCGGCGTCTCGCCGTCCGCGGTCGTGCGCCCGTCTCGAGCGGCGGTGACCCCCTCGCCGATCGACTCGAGATCGAGGGCTTCGATGGCGAGCACCTCCGCGATCGTAAAGCAGTCGTGGACCTCGGCGAAGTCGACATCGTTCGCGTCGATTCCGGCGTCGGCGTAGGCCGCTTCGCCCGCCTCGCGTGCGGCGGGCGAGCGCGCGAGATATTCCCGATCGTGCAGGGCCATCCGGTCGCCGCCCTGTCCGGTTCCCGTGATCGCGACCGGCGCCTCGAGGCCGTGTTCCTCCGCGTAGGACTCGCTGGTGAGGACGAGCGCCGCCGCGCCGTCGGAGATCGGACAGGAGTCGTACAACCCGAGCGGCGAGGAGACCTGCGGGGCCTCGAGCACGTCATCGACCTCGATCGCGCGCTGGTACTGGGCCTTCTCGTTCTCGAGAGCGTTGTCGTGGTTCTTGACGGCGATGTGTGCGAGGTCGGCGTGCTCGCCGCCGTAGGTTTCGAAGTACGCCTGAGCCATCAGGGCGTAGGCGCCGGGGAATGTCGTCCCCGCACGGACCTCCCAGAGGTCGTCGGCGGCGATGGCGAGCGCTTCCGTCGCGCCCGCGGTTCCGAGGTTCGTCATCCGCTCTGCCCCGCCGACGAGGAGCACGTCGTCCTCGCCGTTTCGAATGCGCTTTACCGCGTCGGCGACCGCGACGCCGCTCGAGGCGCAGGCGGATTCGTACCGGGTCGCCGGTGCCTGCACCCCCGCCGCCTCGGCCATCAGCGGGCCCTGATGACCCTGATGCTCGGAAAGCTCTCCCATGAAATTCCCGTAGAGGACACCGTCGACGTCGGACCGGGCCACCCCGCTTTGCTCGAACGCCTCGATGCTCGCCTGCCCGAAGAGATCCCGACTCGTCCGCTCGGGCACGTTTCCGAACGGCGTCAGGCCGACACCCGCAACGCGTACCTCGCTCATGACACACTCTACCGCACCGACGGGTTAATATCCCGCGGTTAATCCACCGTTCGGGTTGGCGATATTTCTCGATATCGGAACTAATCGATGAATCAAGCCAATCTAGAAGGAGACGAGCAGGCCCCGCCTACCCGAGAGAACCCTGTGGCCCGCGGGTCGCGGGCCTCAGAGCGCGTCGGAGACCTCGCCGAGCACGTCCGTCTCAACGAAGACGACGACGTGGTCGCCCTCCTCGACCGTCGTCTCGCCTCGCGGGGTGATCAGTTCGCCGTCTCGAGCGATCGCCCCGATCACCACGCTGTTCGGGAGATCCGCGATCACGTCGCGAATTCGGTTGTTATGGAGGAGGCTGTCCCGATCGACTTCGATCTCGAGGACCTCCGCCCGGTCGGACTCGAGCATCGCGATGTTTTCGGTGCGGTGTGCATGGGTGAACCGGGTGATCTCCTCGGAGGTGACCAGCCGCGGGTTGACCGCGACGTCGATGCCGACGGTCTCGAAGAGGTCGACGTACTCGCCGTACTCGACGATGCCGATGGTTCGTTCGACGCCGATGCGCTTTGCGAGCAACGAGACGAGCAGGTTCTTCTCGTCGCTGTCGAGCGCCGCGACGACGATGTCCGACTCGTCGACGTGCTCGCGGACGAGAAAGTCGATGTCAGTCGCGTCGCTTTCTAACACCAGCGTGTCCGGCAAACACTCTGCGAGTTCACGGGCGCGGTCGTGGTCCTGCTCGATCAGCCGCGGAGACAGTCCCTGCTGTTCGAACAGTCGGGCGGTCTGGTAGCCGATCTCGCTGCCCCCGACGATGACGATCTCGCTCGCGTCCTCGAGCGTCGGCGTGGGAGTCAACGACCCGGCGAAGCGGCGGACGCTCTCGGTGGAACCGATGACGACGACGGCGTCGCCGGCTTCGATGACCGTCTCGCCGGTCGGGATAACGACATCGCCGTTTCGAAACAGCGCAGCGAACGTCAGCGATTCGTACCGATCCGCCTCCGCGACCGTGTCGCCGGTGATCGGGCTGTCCGGCTCGATTTCGAACTCCGCCATCTGGACGAGTCCGTCCCCGAAGGTGTCGACATCGTGTGCGTTCGGGAGGCCGGCGATCTTCACGATCGTCTGTGCGGTGTGGAGGTTCGTACAGACCATGAAGTCGACGCCGAACGCGCCCTCGGCGTGCTCCCAGGTCTCTAACAGCGTCGTGTCCTTCACACGAGCGATCGTGAACGGGTCGTCGAGGGTTTTGGCGGCGCCACAGACGACGATGTTCGTCTCGTCGAGGTCGGTGCTCGCAATGACCATATCCGCCGCCTCGACGTCCGCCTCTACGAGGGTGCTCCGTGTCGTTCCGTCGCCCTCGATGGCGAGTACGTCAAGCGAGTACGTGATCGATTCGATGCGCTCTTCGTCGGTGTCGACGACGACGACTTCGTGGTCGTCGGCGAGTCCCGCCGCGATGTTCGAGCCGACTTCGCCCGCGCCGACGATGATTACGCGCACGCGAGCGCCACCTGCAACATACGAACGGCTATTCGACGGAGGTGTAAGTCCGTTTCCATTGCCGGAACTCGGATTGCGTCGGCTCGACGAGCACCGGCGAGGTCCCGCTCGTCCGTCCCGATCGGTACCGAACGGTCAGGCTCGGGCCGGTTAGGGCATTTCGTGAACCGTGAGTTCGACGTCTCGTTTCTCCCCTTCGATATCGGCGACGAGTCGTCTGACGACGCCGCGAGCTTCCTCGAGGAGCCGCGGCTGTACCTTCCCGACGACCCAATCGAGCGAGACGAACGGCGGCAGCGAAATAGCGTTCCCGTCGGCGGAGTGGGGATCGTAGACCGCCTCGAAGTAGATCCTGCTGGCGGTTTCGACGCCGTCGGGGGCCGCCTCGGGTTCCGCTTCGACCCGCCACGTGCCGCGGGCGTCGAGGTCCTTGCGAAGCTCCCACTCGAGCGTGTGGGGGTTGTCGACGGAAACGACCTCCGAGCGGGCGGTGTACCCGAGTTTCCACCAGGTGAGCCGAAGGTCGTAGATCGAGCCAACGCCGTTCTCGGAGCCCTCGCGACGCTTGCGAACGGACTCGAGGTGCTCCGTGTATCGGTGATAGTCGGTAAAGGAGACGACGTACGGGAACACGTCCGTCGGCGGCCGGTGGGCGACGGTGCTGAGGAGGATCCTGTCCACGATTCGGCTACGGCCCCGCTGAACGTAAGGATTTTCGAATGGTCTCGACCGGCTGGTTGCGTCGTTAGTTCGGCTATCCGCGTCCGTCGATTCGAGCGATCCATCCCGCCGATCAGCCCGTTTCACTACATTTCTATACGCCGGCCGATAACACCGGCGCATGCGAGACATCTGTATCGTCGGCGGCGGCGTCGCCGGACTCGCCGCGTCGATCTTCACGGCTCGAGCGGGACTGGACACCATCGTGGTCGACGGCGGGGAATCGATCCTCGCGCGAAACGCCAGCCTCGAGAACTATCCCGGGTTCCCCGACGGGGTCGACGCCCGGCGGTACCTGCGTCTCGTCCACGAACAGGCACAGAGCGCGGGCGTCACGGTCGAACTCGGGCGCGTCTCGAGCGTCGACCGACTCGAGGAAGCGGATCCCGAATCGGGGTTCGTCCTCGAGACCGACGGCGGAGACCCGATCGAAGCCGAGCGGGTGATCGCGGCCTCGTGGTCCGACAGCGAGTACCTGGTTCCGCTGGACGTCGGCCGCACCCAGCGTGGGAGCAAACACTACGTGAGCGTCGACGAGGACGGCCGAACCGCCGTCGAGGGCGTCTACGCGGCGGGACGACTCGCCGGCGAACCCCATCAGACGATCGTCGCGGCCGGTCACGGGGCGAAAGTCGCGCTGACGGCGATCCACGATTCGGACGTCAACTTCTATCACGACTGGGTCGTCCCCGAGGGCTATTTCACCGGCCGCGGTCGGGACGTGCCACCGGGCTGTGAGGAAATCGACGACGAGGAACGACTGGAACGGGACGCGGCGGCCCGAGAGACGATCCTCGAGGCCTTCGCGGAACCGCTCGCGGAGAAACCGACGATGCATCCCAGCGTCGACCGGGAGTGAGTCGACGCGCCGACCTGTGGTGACCACAGCGAGTCGAACGGCCGATCTATACTGACCAGCAGCGAGTCGAAGTCCGTTCTGTGCGTTCGTCGGCTCCTCGCTACGCTTAACATACCTCCCCCGAGAAAGGCAAACGAATGCTCGAGGGAGTCAACGTCGCACTCGGGGTATCCGGATCGATCGCCGCCGTCAAAACGGTCGAACTCGCCCACGAACTGCGACGCCAGGGGGCTGGCGTTCGGGCCGTGATGACCGACAGCGCCCAACATATCATCCACCCGTGGGCGCTCGAGTTCGCCACCGAACGCGACGTCGTCACCGAGATCACGGGCGGCGTCGAGCACGTCGATCTCTGTGGTTACGACGGCTGGGCCGACGTCCTGCTGATCGCACCGGCGACCGCGAACACGGTCGGAAAGATCGCTGGCGCGGTCGACGACACGCCGGTGACGACCTGCGCGACCACCGCCCTGGGCGCGGACACGCCGGTCGTGATCGCGCCCGCGATGCACGAACCGATGTACGACCACCCGGGAGTTCTCGAGGCGATCGACACCGTCGAGGATTGGGGCGTCTCGTTCGTCGATCCGCGGATCGAAGAGGGGAAAGCGAAGATCGCCAGCGATGAAGCCATCGTCTGCGAGACCGCTCGAGTCGCGGGCGAGCGACCGCTCGCAGGAGAGCGCGTCGTCGTCACCAGCGGCGCGACCAGCGAGCCGATCGATCCTGTCCGGGTGCTGACGAACCGCTCGTCGGGACGGATGGGTCGGGCCGTCGCGCAGGCCTGTTACGTCCGCGGCGCGGACGTGACGCTCGTCCACGGTCACGTCGGACCGCACTCGCTCGAGGGGTCGTCGCCGGTCGCCGATCTCTCGGCGGGCGAGGACGGACCGGCGCTTCCGTACGCGAGCGTCGAACAGGTCGAAACCGCCGCGGAGTTGCTCGATGCGACGCTCGAGGCGTGTTCGGCGGCCGACGCGCTCGTCTCGACGGCCGCGATCGCCGATTATACGCTCGAACCGAGCGAGGAGAAGCTTCGTTCGGGGGCGAAACGAACACTCGACCTCGAGCCGACGGCGAAGGTGATCGACGAAGTGAGAGAGAGACGCCCGACGCTGCCGATCGTCGGCTTCAAGACCGAAACGAGCGGCGACGACGGGGCGATGATCGAAGCGGCTCGAGAGACGTTAGCGCGGGCGGATCTGGCGTTCGTCGTCGCAAACGACGCGAGCGTGATGGGCTCCGATCGAACGCGGGCGCTGCTCGTCCACGAGGAGAACGCGGCCCGCTACGAGGGGACGAAAGCCGACCTCGGCGCTGAGATCGCCGAGTCGCTCGCCGTCGTGCTCGGGGACGAGACTGCGACCTGACGTCGTCTAGTCTCGCGATCGAGTTGTCGAGTTACTGGGGATCGTCACACGGACGATTCGCTCTCTGAGGGTGACTCATTTCCGGCCGCATTCCCGAATTATCGGACGGTCAACCTATCCGCGCGGCGCTATCTGGATCGTCAACTTTTACTCCCCAACCGCCCCATCCACGACATGGATCAGTTACAGCGGTCGTTACTCGAGGCCCCGATCATCGAGAAAGACGGCTACCACTACTTCGTCCATCCGATCAGCGACGGGGTGCCGAAACTCGATCCGGGCCTGCTGCGCGAGATCGTCATCCGGATCATCCGAAAGGCGAAACTCGAGGAGGTCGATCGCATCGTCACGCCGGCGGCCATGGGGATTCACATCTCCACCGCCGTCTCGCTGATGACGGACATTCCGCTGACGGTAATTCGAAAGCGAAAATACGGACTCGAAGACGAGGTCGCAATCTCCCAGCAGACCGGCTACTCCGAAAACGAGATGTACATCAACGACGTTCGCGAGGGCGAACGCGTCCTCGTCCTCGACGACGTGCTCTCGACCGGCGGCACGCTGGCCGCGGTCCTCGAGGCGCTCGATGGTATCGGCGCCGAGGTCGTCGATACGGTCGCAGTCATCAAGAAGGTCGGCGGCGAGAACAAAGTCGAAGACGTCGATCACCACGTCAAAACGCTCGTCAACGTCGACGTCGTCGACGGCGAGGTCGTGATCGTCGACGAGGACGGCGACTGATCGCGACGCTCGATCGGCGACCGACGCAATATTTAATTCGGCCTGAGATAACACCTTGATGTGTACGCGAGTCACGCGGTCGGTTCGTGAATCCAGAAAACGACCGGTCAGGGGACCGTCCGACCCGTCGGCAGTTGCTCGGTGCCACCGGTTCGGTGCTTCTCTCGAGTGCGGCGGGCTGTCTCGACGACGATAGCGGCGCGATTTCGTTTCCGCTCTCGGTTCGACTCGAAGTCGACGCGGACAACACCGATCGTCTCGCCTGGACCGCCGCCATCGCCCAGGTGATGGAGCAGACGGGCTACTTCGACGTCGAAATCGAACAGTACGAACTCGACGATTTCCTCGAACGCATCTTCCAACCGAAATACGCGACCAAGGGTAACGTTCCGTTTCTCAGCATCTCGGGGACGTTCAACCCGGAGAGTTACTGCGATCCGCTTCACGGAACCGAAAATCAGGGACAGTGTTGCAACCTGAACGGGCTCGGGTACGACGAACTCGACGCGATGATCGACCGGGCCCGCTTCGGCACCGAAGTCGTCGACGATCCGGCGCTTCGCGCGCGCCGGTACGACGAGATCTGGCGCGAACTGGCCGAGTTCCGCGGCAGTTCCGTTATCACCTACATCACCGAAGAGTACGTCAGAAACACCGACGTCCGTGGCTTTTCACCGTATCCGTTCGTAGAGGGAACACTCGAGTACGCGCTTTACTCGCCGGCGGATCGCGTCCTCACCTGGATCGATCGAAACGCCGACGGCGCGACCGGGGACGAGTGGTCGGCCCACCGATCGGGCGGCACGCTCCGGTACGGAATGGACGCGAACGTCGAGTCCTTCGACCCGCCCTACAGCACGGATATTTACTCCACGTCGGTCCAGTCGCTGCTGTTCGAGAGCCTGACCACCCTCGACGCCGAGGGTAACGTCTTTCCCTGGCTCGCCAGGGGGTACGAGTTAGTCGACGTTCAGGACGTCGACCGGCGCGCGTACGAACCGTATATGCGCCCCGTCCCGACCGACGACGAGGGCGTTCTCGAGTTCGACGGCGAGGCTGACGTGCAGGCCATCGTCGTCCACCCTGACGACGACCGGATCGCGGACGAGGAGGTTCGCGTGCTCACGCCAGCTGACGCTGCCGACGCGGTCGAAGCGGGGGTCTACGGGATGCAGTATCGCTACGAGTTACACGAGGGCGTCACGTTCCACAACGGCGAGGAACTGACCGCCGACCACGTCGTCGCGACCGCAAAGCGCTACGAGAACTCCGACGTCGCCGCACAGACGTTCGATTCGGTCCTCCACGTCGAGGCGGTCGACGAGTACGTCGTCGACATCTACGCGCAGGTGCCGGACGCCGAAGCCGAGCGGGAGCTCCCGAGCTTTCGGATTCACACCCTCGAGCAGGCAGAGTTGCCCCCGAACGGGATCGATCCGCTGCAGGATACGCCGCCGATCGGGACCGGCCCCTACGAGTTCGAGACCTTCGCGGACGAACGGTACTTCCGGGCGCGAAAGACCGACGACTACTGGCTCGAGCGGAAGGGAATCGACGCCCTCGAGTGGTACGACGGGCCCGAGTCGTTTCCGGCGGGGCCGGTCATCGACGAAATCGATGTCGAAATCATCTCGAGCGATTCGACTCGCTCCGCCGCGCTCCAGAACGACGAAATCGACCTCACGTTCGGGCTCGTCTCCTCGACGCTCGAGGAGTACGAGGACGACGACGGCTACGTCGTCGACTCGATTCAGGGCGGGGGCTATCAGTTCTTCCAGTACCCCGTCACCGTCGAGCCGTGGGACGACGCGCGGCTCCGACGAGCCGTCAATCACCTCGTTCCGCGAGCGCGGATCGTCGAGGAGGTCCTCGACGGCTGGGGCGAGCCCGCATGGACGATGCTGCCGAAAATCGCGCGCGAAACCGGGACGGCAGACTACGAGGCGCTCGAGGCGGACCTCCGGGAGAAAAACGCCTTCGATACGGCGGCCGCGATCGAGTTGATCGAAACGGTGATCGACGACCGCGGGTACGATTCGAACGTCCAATGACGCTCCGACGGTACGTCCTGCGCCGGATACTGTTGATCGTCCCGGTTCTGGTCGGCGTCTCGATGCTCACGTTCGCGCTCGTCTCGCTGACGCCCGGCGATCCGGTGAGTCGAATGGTCGCACAGAACCCGAGCGTAACCGCCGCCGAGGAGGCCCAACTCCGCGCCCAGTACGGCCTCGACGGCCCCGTCTGGCAGCAGTACCTCACCTGGCTTGGGAACGTCGCGACTGGCGACTTCGGCGTGGTGTACGGGACGGATCGCCCGGTTTCGGCGGTCGTCGGGAGACGGCTGCCCGAGACCGTCGCGCTGGGCGTCTTCGGCTGGCTGTTCGCGGTCGGAATCGCGATCCCCACGGGGATCTACGCCGCGGTTCGAAAGGGTTCGGTGGGCGATACGGTCAGCCGCGTGTTCGCGCTGTCGGGAGTGTCGATCCCGAACTTCTGGCTCGGTCTCGTGTTCGTCCTCGTGTTCGTCCTCTGGGCAGGGTGGTGGGACGTTCGACCGCCCCGGGAGCCGCTCACCCATCCGGAAACGCTGTGGCATTTGGTGTTACCGGGCGTGACGATCGGAACGGCGACGTGCGCGTCTATCATGCGCGTCCTTCGCACGTCGATGGCCGAGGAACTGAACGAGGAGTACGTGACCGCCGCGCGTGCGAAGGGACTCCCCGAGCGCCAGATCGTCTGGAAACACGCCCTTCGAAACGCATTGAGCGCGGTCGTCACCGTCGTCGCGACGCTGACCGCGGGCATCGTCGCCGGGGCCGTCGTCGTCGAGGTCGTCTTCTCCTGGCCGGGGCTCGGCCGCGAACTCGTCGAAGCGATCCACGGCCACGAGATCAATCTTGTCGTCGCGATCACGCTGCTTACCGCTGTCACCGTCGTCGTCTGTAACCTCCTCGCGGACATTATCTACGCCGTACTGGATCCGAGGATCAGATATGACTGAACAGCGCGCCGACCGCGGTCGGATTCGGATACGCGGCTTCGAATCCGAGCAGGGCGAAACTCGAGGGGGTTCGCCCGATGGGGCGGGGAGCGCTCGAGGCGGCTCCGCTGATCGAGTGAGAGGCACTCGAGGCGGTTCCACCGATGGGGAGACGAGTGTGCGAGGTGACTCACGCCAGTGGAACTCGAACGTCCAACCCGAATCCGTCTCGGGCTGGCGACGCGCCCTCTCGCGGTTCGCTCGAAACCGCGAGGCCCTGGTGGGGCTCCTGATCGTCTGCTCGATGTTGCTCGTGTCGATTCTCGCTCGCCCGATCGAACTCTGGGGCGTTCCTATCCAGCCCGTCTCGCTGGCACCGTATCCCCCGTCAGAGATGCTGTGGCTCACGCAGGACGTCTCGGCGTACGACCCGCCGTCGGCGGCCCATCCGATGGGTCTCGACGGCAACGGACGCGACGTGTTCTCGCGGGTCCTCGTCGGCGGCCGGTACAGCATCTCGATCGGGCTCGTCGTCGTGACGATCACGAGCGCTATCGGGATCGCGTACGGCTCCGTCGCGGGGTATTACGGCGACTGGGTCGACGAACTCCTGATGCGCGTCGTCGACATGATCCTCGCGTTTCCCGACCTCGTGCTCGCGCTGGTCGTGGTCGCGCTGTTCGGCAACGGCTACTGGCAACTGGTCCTCGCGTTCTCCCTTTTCGGCTGGGCGAGTTACGCTCGAGTCATCCGCGGGGAAGTACTCGAGGTCAAGGAGACGGAGTACGTCGTCGCGGCCAAAGCGCTGGGTGCCAGCGACCGGTCGGTCCTGTTCAAACACATCGTTCCCAACGCCGTCCCGCCGGTCGTCGTCCTCGCGACGCTCAACATCGGCACCGTCGTCATCGGTGTGGCGTCGCTCGGCTTTCTCGGGCTCGGCCTCCCGCCCGCGACCGCCGAGTGGGGGACGATGCTCGAGGGCGCTCGCGACGCGATCGTGCAGGGCCCCGGCGGCGGGATTCACTGGTGGGTGACGGTCTTTCCGGGCGGTGCGATCTTCGCGTTCGTCCTGTCGATCAACCTGATCGGCGACGCGATCACCGACGCGCTCGACGCTCGGGCGACCGACTCAAGAGCGCGGTTCGAGCGGCGATGAGCCGCTCGGCGAATGACTTTTTGCGCTCGCGTCGGTCGTCAACGTATGGCACGCAACGAATCGGCGGCGGACCGGATCGCTTATCGCAGAGCAAACGCCGTCGACCCCGAGGCCTTCCTCCGCGAACTCACGGTCGTTGAGCCGACCGAGGACGGCGAGAACCTCCAGTTCACCCCGGCGTTCGTCTCGAGAGTCGACCGACAGCTCGAGAAAGTCCGTTCGGCGGGCGTCGAGACCGCGGACATCGCGGACATGTTCGGCGTGACAGAGGCGAACGTGACGGTGGCGGATCGGCCGTACACGGCCTACAAGACGCGAACGACGGTCCGCAACTGGCCGTCGGAGGCCGCCCTCGAGCTAGACGTCGCGGTGGACAGGGAACTGCGTTCGGAGACCGACCGGTGGGACGAGGTCCCGCCCAGACAGCGCCACCGGCTGTTGCAGTCGCTGCGGTCCTTTCGAGACGACTGCCCGTTCTGTGGGGGACCGGTGGCGATCGGCGACGAGACGGTCGAGTCCTGCTGTGGCGACACCGAGGTCGTGACGGTCGGCTGCGGCGAGTGCGACCGCCGGTTCCTCGAGTTTTCCGCCGATTCCATCCCGGGGAGATGACGGTCCGGAATCCGATCGATCGGCTCCGCCAGCCCGACTACACCGGGAAGAATCGGTGCACTCCCTGTACGCTCTTGAACGTCGCGATCGCGGCCGTCCTCGTCGTCGCGGCCACGACGCTCGCGCTCTCGAGGACCGACCGCGTCGGCGCGGCGGTCGTCGGAACGGCGCTGGCGGCCGTCTCGGGGGCGGCGATCTACCTCCGCGGGTATCTCGTTCCGGGCACGCCGCGGCTGACGAAGGCCGTATTACCGGATCGCGTCCATCGGCGGCTCGAGACCCGCCCGTCCGGCGTCGACGACGATGCATCGATCGATCTCGCGTTGAAAGGCGTCGGAGCGACTCGGAGCGCAGATGACGAGCGCCGGTCTGTGGGGGACGATCGGCGGGCGGCACCGATCGACCAGCCGACACCGACCGACGAGGATAGCGATTCTGGTGAAGATAGTGACGCCAGTGACGGAGACTGGTCTAGCGAAGATTATGTTCTCGAGACCGATACGGACGAGGGATCGCTCGAGAACTAGCTCAGTTGGAAACTACCAGTAGTTGGGTGTCGGCTTTCTTTATTTAGAGTTGAGAGTGAAACTCACGCTAAGTACAGGTCAAGTAGTTAAATATCCAGCGGCGAATCGAACGAAGCAGCAGAATCGTTTCAGAGGGCATAAAAAACGAATTCAGAGCGACTATTGTCAACTTGTCGATGATATATGAATAGTTCCTCTCCATCGAGCAGAGTAGATCGACTCTCCGTGAATCTTTCTCTGACAGCCTCTCGTCTCAACGACTCGCCAACACCACTTCTGTAACCATCACTCACAGCGGCGCTGTCAGTCGATCAGTACCGATAAGAGGGCGCAACGGAAACGCCACCGCGTGAGCGAGCTTGGTAAAATCGACCGCACGTTCTTCGAGCGCCGCGTCGCCCCGAACCTCGGCGCGCGGCGAGACGACGTTTCGATCGGTCCCCAGCACGGCGTCGATTTCGGCGTCCTCGACATCGATGGGCGAGCGCTGGTCACCGCGACCGACCCGCTGTCGATCCTCCCCGCGCTCGGTCTCGAGCGCGCCGCGCGGTTCGCGCTCGACCTGATACTCGCCGACGTCGCGGTCAGCGGCGTTCCCCCGTCGCACCTCTCGATCTGTTTTACGCTCCCCGAATCGATGCGCGACGAGGAGTTCGCGACTATCTGGGAGACGATCCACGCCGAATGCGAGGCCCTCGGCGTGTCCGTCGTCACCGGCCACACCGCCCGCTATTCTGACCCCTCCTATCCGTGGGTGGGCGCGGCGACCGCCATGGGCGTCGGCGACCACGACGATATAGTTCGCCCCGACGGGGCTCGAGTCGGCGATAGACTCCTCCTGACGACCGGCCCCGGCGTCGAGTCGGTCGGCCTCCTGAGTACGCTGTTCGGCGACCAACTGGCCGTTTCCGAGGACGCGCTCGAGAACGCGCGGGAACGACTCGAGGACGTCCACTGCGTCCGCGACGCACTTTCAGCCGCCGCGGCGGGACCCGTGACCGCGATGCACGACGTCACCGAGGGCGGCCTCGCGGGCGCGCTCAACGAGATGGCCGACGGCGCACAGCGGGCCAGCGCCGAGCGGGACGTTCGCTTCGAAATCGACGGTGCGGCCGTTCCGATGCGCCCCGGCGTGGCCGAGGTCTGTGACGCCCTCGAGATCGACCCGTGGCACGCGACCAGCTGTGGCTCGCTCGTGATCGCCGTCGATCCGGCCGGCGTCGACGCCGTTCGCGAGGCGCTCGAGGCCCGGGGAACCGTCGTCGCCGAGATCGGAGGGGTTGTCGACGAGAGTGGGTTAGACGAAATCGAGGAAACAGGGACGGGCGACGAAGGCGGCTCCGTCTTCGTCGACGGAACGCGGCTCGAACATCCCCACGTCGACCCCTCGTGGGCCGCGTACGCCGAGCTGGCGGGTGAGTGAGTTTCGGCCAGCAGGGGCCCCCGATCAGGCCCACCACCGATAAATACACCGGAGGAATAGCTTCGGTATGCGCACGGACGCACCAGAAACGCCACCGATCGCCCTGACGATCGCCGGCAGCGACTCCGGCGGCGGTGCCGGAATTCAGGCCGACCTCGCGACGATGGCCGCCCACGATGTCTACGGGACCAGCGCCATCACCGCGGTCACGGCCCAGCACAGTCGCGGTGTCGAACGCTCCTACCCGCTTCCGCTCGAGGAGGTCGAAGCCCAGCTAGCCGCGGTAACCGACGATTTCGACGTCGGCGCGGCTAAGACGGGGATGCTCGCGACGACCGAAATCGTCCGCGCCGTCGCGAGCGAGGCGGCGAGTTTCGAGTTTCCGCTCGTCGTCGATCCCGTGATGGTCGCGACCTCCGGCGATCGGCTGCTCGAGCCGGCGGCCGAACGCGCGTACGAAGAGCTCATCGGCGAGTCGAGGGTCGTCACGCCGAATGCGGACGAAGCCGAGGTGCTGACCGACGTTGTGGTCGAAGACCAGCCGAGCGCGATCGAGGCCGGCGACGCGCTCCTCGAATTGGGGGCGGACGCGGCGCTGATCAAGGGCGGGCACGTCCCAGGTGAGACGATCAGCGACGTGCTCGTCACCGCCACGGGCACCACGACGTTCGAACACGCTCGCGTCGACACCGACGCGACTCACGGCTCGGGCTGTACACTCGCCGCGGCCGTCGCCGCCCGACTCGCACGCGACGAGTCGCTCGAGGCCGCCGTCGGCGGTGCGACCGACTTCCTCACTCGCGCGGTTCGATACCACTACGACGTCGGGAGAGGCCCCGGCGCGGTCAATCACGGCGTCGAACAGCGAAACCGGGCGACCATGGAGGTAACCGCAGAGTCGATCCGCGCCGCCGTCGACCGGATCGTTGAGGCCGATATTACCCCGCTCGTTCCGGAAGTGGGGACGAACGTCGTCGGCGCGACGCCGTACGCCGAGTCCCTCGAGGAGATCGCGGCCGTCGAGGGACGGATCACCCGCACGCTCGCCGGGATCAGTTCCAACGGCGCGGTTCGGTTCGGGGCCTCCCGAAACGTCGCCCGATTCGTCCTCGATGCGCGGGAAGTGTGCCCGAACGTGCGCTTTGCGTGTAACCTCCGGTTCAACGCGGATGTCGAGCACGCACTCGAGGAACTCGAGTGGACGACCGCCGAACTCGAACGCGATCGCGACGCCGAGGCCGACGCAGAAACCGACGAGTGGGTCGCCCCAGCTGCGGTCGAATCGCTCTTCGACGGCGATAGCGGCCACCCCATCGCGGTCGTCGACCGCGGTGCGGTGGGCAAGGAGGCGATGACGTACCTCGTCGCGACGGAGTCCGAGACGCTGGCCGACCGCGTACTCGCGCTCTCCGAGCAGTTCGGCGAGTGATCGTCCGCGGGCAATCGCGTCTTCCGCCCCTGTGTTACTCCTCGAGACGGAGCCGCCGTGCAAGCGAGCGACCACTTTCGCCCCGGAACCCGCAGGTCTTTTGCGGTGGAAGGACAGTCCTCGTGTATGACAGAGGCGACGGGTATCGTCGGCGAGTTTCTCTCGCTCAAGGAGACCACCGACGCCGAGGTGCTGGCGATGCAGTGTGGCGACTTCTACGAGTTCTTCGACGCGGACGCCGAACTCGTGGCCGAGGAACTCGACCTCAAACTCTCACAGAAGTCCTCCCACGGGTCGTCGTACCCGATGGCCGGCGTGCCGCTCGACGACCTGACGCCCTACCTCAAGGCGCTCGTCGAACGCGGCTACCGCGTTGCCGTCGCCGACCAGTACGAGACCGACGACGGGCACGCACGCGAAATCGTCCGCGTCGTGACCCCCGGGACGCTCCTCGAGACGAGCGACGCCGACGCCCAGTATCTCGCGGCCGTCGTCGAGGACGGTGCTGCAGACGGATCGGCAGGCGCGTCACCCACCGCCGACGGCGGTGATGACGCGTCGTACGGCCTGGCGTTCGCCGACGTGACGACCGGACGGTTCCTCGTCGCGGCCGGCGAGGACAGGGCCGACACGCTGACCGAACTCTATCGGTTCGATCCCGTCGAGGTGCTTCCGGGTCCCGCGGTTCGAAACGACGACGAACTCGTCCGGCAGATTCGCGAGCGGACCGACGCGACGTTGACCCTCCACGAGGCCGAGTCGTTCGCGCCCAAACGCGCCGAACACGTCGTTCGCGAGCAGTTCGGACGCGAACCACTCGAGGGCCTTTCGGCTCCCCAGCCGGCGATTTCGGCGGCGGGTCGATCCTCTCGTACGTCGAGGAGACCGGAGCCGGCGTGCTCGCGTCGATGACCCGGATCACGACTCACCACAGCGACGACCACGTGACCCTCGACGGGACGACCCAGCGAAACCTCGAGCTCACCGAGACGATGCAGGGCGACCGCGAGGGGTCGCTGTTCGCGACCGTCGACCACACCGAGACGAGCGCCGGCGGACGACTGCTCAAGGAGTGGCTCCAGCGACCGCGCAGGTCGCTGTCGGTCCTCGAGGAACGCCAGCAAAGCGTCGGGGCGCTCGCCTCGGCCGCGCTGGCTCGCGACGAACTCCGCGAGGTGCTCGGGGCGGCCTACGATCTCGAGCGACTGGCCTCGAAGGCGACCCATGGGAGCGCCGACGCGCAGGACCTGGTCGCGGTTCGAGAGACGCTCGAGGTGCTGCCACAGGTTGCCGACGCGATCGACTCGGACGCGGAGTTAGGCGGGTCACCGCTCGCGTCGATCGTCGACCGGCCGGACCGAACGGCGGTCGCCGATCTCCGAAAGATGCTCGAGGAAGCGATCGCAGAAGACCCGCCCTCGACGGTAACCCAGGGCGGCCTGCTCCAGCGGGGCTACCACGAGGAACTCGACGAAGTGATCGACCGCCACGAGGAGGTTCGACGGTGGCTCGAGAGCCTCGCTGACCGCGAGAAACGCCAACACGGCCTGAGCCACGTCACCGTCGATCGGAACAAGACCGACGGCTACTACGTTCAGGTGGGTAAGTCGGTCGCAGACGAAGTGCCAGAGCACTACGAGCAGATCAAGACGCTGAAAAATTCGAAGCGGTTCACGACGCCCGAACTCGAGGAGAAAGAACGCGAAGTGTTGCGACTCGAGGAGGAACGGGGCGAGTTGGAGTACAAACTCTTCGAGAAACTCCGCGAGGACGTCGCCGCGGAGGCGGCGCTCTTACAGGACGTCGGCCGTGCGATCGCGACCGTCGACGCGCTCTCGAGTCTGGCGAGTCACGCCGCCGAAAACGGCTGGGTTCAGCCCGACCTGCGCCGGGACGGCGACCTCGAGATCGATCAGGGTCGCCACCCCGTCGTCGAGCAGACGACCGAGTTCGTGCCCAACGACGTGCGGATGACCGACGACCGGGGCTTTCTGGTCGTCACTGGCCCGAACATGTCCGGGAAATCGACGTACATGCGCCAGGTCGCTTGCATCGTCTTGCTCGCGCAGGTCGGCAGCTTCGTGCCCGTTCGAGAGGCCGACATCGGACTGGTCGACGGCATATTCACCCGCGTTGGGGCGCTCGACGAACTGGCACAGGGGCGCTCGACGTTCATGGTCGAGATGAGCGAACTCTCGAACATCCTCCACACCGCGACCGAGGAGTCGCTCGTGATTTTGGACGAGGTTGGCCGGGGGACCGCGACCTACGACGGCATTTCGATCGCGTGGTCGGCGACCGAGTACCTGCACAACGAGATTCGAGCGAAGACGCTCTTTGCGACCCACTATCACGAACTGACCGGACTCGCCGAGCACCTGCCGCGGGTCGCGAACGTCCACATCGCTGCCGACGAACGCGACGGCGACGTGACCTTTCTCCGAACGGTTCGGGACGGCCCGACGGATCGCTCCTATGGCATCCACGTCGCCGACCTCGCCGGGGTTCCAGCGCCCGTCGTCGACCGGGCGCGGGACGTGCTCGGCCGCCTGCGCGAGGAGAAGGCCATCGAGGCCAAAGGCGACGGCTCCTCGGAGCCGGTCCAGGCCGTCTTCGACCTCTCGAGTGGCACGATGGAACGGTCAGCGACGACCGATGGCGGCGAGGCCACGTCGAAATCGGGTACCCAGGCCAATCTCGAGACGGCGGCGAGTAGCGAGACGGACGCCGACCGCGAAACCGGACCCGAGCCCGAGAAAGCCGACGTGCTCGCGGATCTCGAGGAGGTAGACGTGAACGAAACGTCGCCCGTCGAGTTGCTCTCGAAGGTACAGGAGTGGCAACGGAGGCTCGAGGATGAGTGACGAAAACGGTGCTGACGACCGTGCTCCCGACGGCCGCGAGGTCGACTCTGCCGCCCATGATACCGATTCCGACGCCCGCAATACTGACTCGGACGGCCACGAAATCCGCGAACTCGACGAGGACACCGTCGCGCGCATCGCCGCGGGCGAGGTCGTCGAACGGCCCGCTAGCGCCGTCAAGGAACTGCTCGAGAACAGCCTCGATGCCGACGCCTCGAGGGTCGACATCGCCGTCGAGGACGGCGGGACGGAGCTGATCCGGGTCGCAGACGACGGCCGCGGGATGACCGAATCGGCGGTCCGGGCGGCGGTCCGCCAGCACACGACCAGCAAGATCGAGGGGCTCGAGGACCTAGAGTCCGGGGTCGCCACGCTCGGCTTCCGCGGCGAAGCGTTACACACGATCGGGTCGGTGTCGCGCCTGACCGTCGAGACGCGGCCTCGAGCCGACGGCGACGGAGCCGGTCGGGACGAAGCGGGCGGGGCGGGCACGAAACTCGTCTACGAGGGCGGCGAGGTCACCGCCGTCGAGCCGACGGGCTGTCCTGAGGGGACCGCCGTCGAGGTGGCGGACCTGTTCTACAACACGCCCGCCCGGCGGAAGTTCCTGAAGACGACGGCGACGGAGTTCGCCCACGTCAATCGCGTCGTCACCCGCTACGCGCTGGCAAATCCCGACGTCGCCATCTCGCTGACCCACGACGGTCGCGAGGTCTTCGCGACGACGGGCCAGGGCGATCTGCAGGAAGCGATCCTCGCGGTGTACGGGCGCGAGGTCGCGAAGGCGATGATTCCCGTCGAGGCCGACGGCGACGAACTCCCCGTCGGCCCACTCGAGTCGGTGACGGGGCTCGTCTCCCACCCCGAGACGAACCGCTCGAGTCGGGACTACCTCGCGACGTACGTCAACGGTCGGGCGGTCACCTCCGACGCGATCCGGCAGGGGATCATGGGTGCCTACGGAACCCAGCTCGGAAGCGACCGATACCCTTTCGTCGTGCTCTTTCTCGAGGTGCCGGGCGAGGCCGTGGACGTAAACGTCCACCCGCGCAAGCGCGAGGTTCGCTTCGACGACGACGATGCGGTGCGCAGAGCTGTCGATTCGGCCGTCGAATCCGCGCTCCTCGAGCACGGTTTGCTCCGCTCGAGCGCGCCGCGGGGCCGTTCCGCGGCGCGCGAAACTCGAATCGAGCCGGATCGGTCTAGGGGGGGATATAGCGAACCAAATGAGCGCGAATCGGATCGATCACTCGAGGCCGACGCTGCCGGGGAGAACGCGGGCGAAACGAGTGGCGACGAGGCGACTCGAGCGTCGAACGCGCGGTCGGATTCGACGGTGGGATCGGAGACGAGCGCGGAGTCGACGGCGAACGCGGAGACGGCTGGCGACGACTCCACGACGGCGCGCGGTTCCGATCGCTCGGCGGCGACGGCTCGAGGGGAACGTTCCTCGAGAACCGAGGACGACGCGCCGGAGTCCGCCACGATGTCCGCGGATGTGGACGCCGCGAGCGGAGAGACGCAGTCGTCCGAGCGTTCCGATCAGGCCGAGTCGGGCTCCGGAACCGCTTCCGAAACTGGGTCTGTCGGGTCGAGTGTCGAGCGTGGCGGCGACCTCGAGCCCGCGCGCAAGTTCTCGGGCGACACCGAACAGCGGACGCTCGCGGGCGAGGCCGCGACCGGCGAGGAGGCGTCGTTCGACTCTCTTCCAAACCTTCGGGTTCTCGGACAGCTACGGGACACCTACCTCGTCTGTGAAACCGACGACGACCTCGCGCTGATCGACCAGCACGCCGCGGACGAGCGCGTGAACTACGAACGACTTCGGGAGGCCTTCGCCGACGATTCGACGGCGCAGGCGCTCGCATCGCCGGTCGAACTCGAGCTCACGGCGGCCGAAGCCGAGGCGTTCGAACACTACCGCGAGGCGCTCTCGCGACTCGGGTTCTACGCCGACCGGACCGACGATCGGACGGTTGCCGTGACGACCGTCCCCGCGGTGCTCGAGAAGACCCTCGAGCCGAGCCGGTTGCGTGACGTGCTGACGTCGTTCGTCGAGGGCGATCGCGAGGCGGGTTCCGAGACGGTCGACGCACTGGCCGACGACTTCCTCGGCGATCTGGCGTGTTACCCCTCGATCACGGGCAACACGTCGCTGACCGAGGGATCCGTCCTCGAGTTGCTCGAGGCGCTCGACGCCTGCGAGAACCCCTACGCCTGCCCGCACGGCCGCCCGGTGATCGTTCGCTTCGACGAAGCGGAGATCGAGGATCGGTTCGAGCGGGATTATCCCGGCCACGGCGGCTGATCTCGATCGAGGAGACGCCCCTAGAACGTGCTCAGAATGTGCTGCCAGCACGTCTCTACGAGCCGAATACGCTTCCGCGTCGGTGGGTGGAAGTTACGATGCTGGTCGCTGGGAGGAGATTACGATTCCGCGTCGCCGGGATACTGGTAGGTCTTATCGCCCGCGTTCACCGAGTCGAATTCCGTTCGCATTCCGATCGGGATCGTCTCGGATTTGCCGATGACCATGTAGCCGCCGTCGACGAGCGAGTCTCGGATCGTCTCGAAAATCGGCGTCTTGTGCTCGTCGTTGATGTAGATGAGGATGTTCCGACAGACGACCATATCGAAGCCGGACTTCGATCTGCCGTTGATCAGGTCGTGGCGTTCGAACTCGACGAGTTTTCGAATCGTCCTGGCGACTTTGACGGAGTCCTCCTGTTTCGTGATGTACTGGGTCGGGCGCTCGAGAAAGTCCAGCTGACTCGAGACGTCGTCGGTCTGGAGGTCCTGATAGACGCCGCCGCGGGCCGTCTCGAGGGCGTCCTCGCTGATGTCGGTCGCGAGGATGCTGATGCGGGAGTCGTCTATTTCGCGGTCGCTGTGGGCGAGCATCGACAGCGAGTAGGGTTCGCGGCCGTCCGCACAGGCCGCACTCCAGATTCGGACCGAGGACTTTTCGGCGGTCAGTTTCCGAAGTAGCGTCTGGATTCCCTCCCAGACGCTCGGATTCCGAAAGAAGCCGGTGACGTTGATGCTCAGGGCGTCGAGCAGCTCCGCCTGTTCGGCTTCGTCGCGTTTCAGTAGCGAGTAATACTCCCCGTAGGAGTCGGAGTTCGTCCGGCGCATACGAGAGGAGACGCGCCGGTCGAGGTAGCGTTCGTTGTAGTAACTCGTCGCGAAGGAGAGTTCCTCCTCGACGAACCTGAGAATCGGCTGAATAGTATCTGATGTACTCATAGCACGCGGTCCGAGATGTATCGACCCATGTAATCGGCGGCCTTATACGTACCGGCAGCCTGAAGTTATGTTTTTCTAATATATTTTTGCCAAGAATCGGCCACGCGACGGGGATGAAGTCTCGAGCGGACAGCGATATCACGCCACACGTGTAAGAATCCTATCTATTTCTTCCCGACGGTCCGACGGCAGTGACACTAAAATGAATTCCGTTACTCCAGTTTGTCGAGCGAGTATTTTACCTTACCCAGCGAGCAGTCTCACAGTATTCCTCAAAGTGCTGGAAACAACCTACACACTTCATCACCACCTTGTTCTGCTATGTCTCTACGATCAACAAAACTAGAGCAAAACGGTGAATACTTGACTCAAGCCAAAATACGGGTGATCGTCCGTTCACGATGATAATGGAAGCAGTTCCGTGAACCCACCTTGCGTGTCTCCTCTACGACCTCGACCAAACCATCTAACGATCACTATAGGCGAACTAGAGGGTGTCATAGAACGAGTTGCACGGTGTTCCTTTCATCCCGTGTAGGCTGAACTATCCGTTTACTACACCTGCGAACTTACCGATCGTCAACTCGGGATGCCAAACGCTACGGACAAGTGCTTGAGACGAACGTGGCTGACTACGCCCCTGTCGATCCTGGGTTCCCCTGAATGCGATCAAACAGATGGAACACAACTCCGAGTGCAGAACAGAGCATACCGATCGCCGCGAGTAGGAGCCAGCCGCCGAAGACGAACGGGAGCATGCGGTCCGCAAGCGTTGTGAGCGAGGAACCTGGGGTCGGAAGTCGGGCAAGTTCTATGAACAGCGGAAGGATAGTCCCGACACTTCCCGCGACCGCGCCGGCACTGAGGAACGCCCGAGCACGACGCGTCGGCGAGCCGAAACGCACTACCGCTGCTAGCGTGGTCGCCTCCACAAGCGCGAACAGGCCTGTGAGTCCGATTCCGAGACCAATCGCGGCGACAATACCCGCGACAAAGCCGTCACCGCGGGGCTCAGTTGGAATCCCGGCGAGAGTGTACCACGCATAGCCGAGACTGATACAACTAAGGAGTGCAGCGCCGCCAGCAATCGTGAACGGGCGGTTATGGAGGGGCATATCGGTCGGTCACACGTGGTCGTTATAATCTTTCTGTCGGCGTCGAAGAAGGAACCCATCCGACCGATAACAGGACAACCTCTACTTACCGTTCGTTGGGTAATCACAGAGAGGTACGCAAACTGTTCTATGACACCCTCAAACTATGTAGCACACCGATTACTAATTTCCACAAAATTCGACCATATAAGCCACGTACGGTACTTATTGAGAAGACCTTTATCAATTAGAAAAAGACGAGGTGTATGCACCGCCGTCAGTTCCTCGCCCTCCTCTGTTGTAGCGGGGGTGCTGGTAGTATCGCTGGCTGTGTCAATTTGCCTTCCGACGAACCACACGCAAGAATTGACGTGATATCCCTTCAGAATAGGTCCGATGAGCCGGTTGAACTGACGCTCAAAATCACTGACGGTGAAATACCCGTATTTACCGAGACAGTCTCGCTACCAGAGCGAACGAATACTGCCTTCGAGACACCTGTCGCTGAGCCGGGAAAGTACAGTATTAGCGTCAGCTCTGAAGACGGGCGTTCGCAGGTCGATACCACCGAACATATTTCGACTGATGAACCGTATGTCTTCGTTATTTTTCGAGTGTACCGGGGGGGGGGAGTGGCGGCAGATGACATCCGTACATACGACGAAGAGCAGACGCTTTCTGATGAATGATCACCTCAAGAAGTATCCGGGTATTAATCAAATGATCGCCCTTATCCAGTATGATCTGAGAATTTCTACCTATGATTAATTACTTCCATAGTTAATACGCACCCTGTATCTTACACGGGTTGGAAATAACCATTCGAATCTGATAGAACAGCGAGTGTACAGTTAGCATCTATAGTGTGCGCGTATTTCACGCTAACATAGACCTGAAAATAGAATTTCAACAGAGCTTCAACCTATCACTACATCTACTCTCCGATATTGATCAATCCGAGAGAGCCTTCAATACAACGTCGGTTCCACGCATAACAGTATGAGAGTTTTAGATCTGTTCGTTTCCAGGTCATATTTTTCGATGAACGAACGAAACCGAGCGTCGAGCCGTCACACGACGACGGATCAAATCGGGGACGGAACCGGGAACACACCACATGGAAGGACGAAGCCGGGAACGAATCACATCGACCACGAGAACACGCCACTCAACTGGTAAACTCTCCCAGACGCGAGCGGTACGTCTCCGTCCTCTCGAGTGCCCACCGTCCGAGTATTGCACCGATCTTCCCGATCAGAGCGGAGAGTAAAACGACGAGTAGCGTGAAACAGATGAGCATAATCCCCTGTAGCCCGCTAAACCAGAGCGGCTGGTTCAACCCGGAAACGAACGCGAGGAGGTCAACGAGCGGCCAGAGTTCCGCGAGCGAGCCGACGAGCCCGATTCGTTCGCCAACCCGTCGCGCCTGCAGATCGGTTCTGTGGGAGAGGATTCCACCGATCACGCCGGCGAAAAACACGGGGGCGACGTGGTGTGTATAATCTGGCATCGACTGCCAGTAGAACGCGACCGTAAACGGAATCGAGGCGAGTCCGAGGACGATTGCCAGTCGCCACTCCGGATCGAAGCGTCCCTTCAGGCGATTCCGGAGATGAATCATATCGATGTCTTGTATGCTTTCACACATATAACCACTGTTCCGTTTCCGGTCGGTGTCTTCAACAGGAGACCGTGTCGGCAGACGCTGCCGGCCGATCGAGCTACCGCTCTTCGACGTGACGGATCTCCGCACCGATTCCGCGAGTACTCTCGACCATCTCCGTCCCGAACATCTCGGCGCGGCCGACGGCGAAGGCCTTCGGGCCCTCGACGACAACCTCGTCACCGACGCGGATGTCCTCGTCGCGTCGACGATGCCCGGCGCGAGCACGCTGCCGTGGGGGACGAAGTTATCGATCTCGACTCGCTTGACCGGCGCGTCGCTGTCGACCCACTGCTTTGCCCCCTCGAGCGTAAACGAGAGGGTGCCGTAGTTGGGAACCATCGTCGCGAGCTGGGTCTCCTCGTCGTCGCGGACCTGAATCTTGGGGTACCTGCTGGTCGTCTGGATGTCGGAAAAGAGGTCGTCGCCAGCGCCGTCGCCGAGCAGGTAGTCCGCGATGGCCCGGACTGTGTTGTGCTCGCGCTCGCGCTTGCTGTACTTGAGTTCGCCCGATAGCTCGCTCGAGAGGGCGGCAATCGACTCCTCGTCGGTGGGGTGTGCGCCCTTCGCGACGGTGTAGGCGACATCCAGATCGAGCGCGTCCTCGACGCGCTCGACGATGTCGCGGTAGCCCTCGTCGGGGACGTGGGCGACGATCCGCGGGTACTCGTTGCGCTCGAGGTAGCGCTCGAGGACCGACGCGACGAACTGTTTTTCGTCCTCAGACCAGCGGCCGGTGACGACGCTGTCGTAGTGTTGGGCCGGGTAGGTCGTCTCGAGTTCCTGGGGAACGACGCCGATGGGCGAGGTCATCGACACCTGGTGGGCTCGCCACTGGATCGCGTCGTGGAACCGGCCGTGGCTCTTGGATTCGCTGTAAGGTTTTTTCGCCGAACACGGGGTGAGCACGAGTGGGTTCTTGAAGCGATTCCGGTACCGCGTCGTCACGCGGTCGGCAAAGCGCTGGATCTCGACCCGCCGGATCGCGTCGGACGTGGCTGCGTCGAGGTCGGCCTCCCGGAGGATCGGCGTTCGTTCCTCGAGATACGCCCACTGGTCGTCGAGTTCGCGCATCGCGGCGGTGAGCCACTGGTCGTGGCGTGCCTGCCCCTCCACGTAATCTCGCAGTCGCCCGTCGCGGATCCGCTGGCGGACGATCGACAGTTCGGCCTCGAGGGCGGCGACGTTGTGTTCGACGCAGTCCTCGCGGTCGAAGGCCTCGATATCGGTCTCCTCGCTCAGCGGACTCGGGAGCTCGTCGAAATCCTCGAGGTAGTACTCGCCCTCGCTCGTGAGGTACTTGCCCTGCGTGCCCTTGATAACCGCCCGCGAGGCGTCGAACGCGTCGACACCGGCGTAGGCAAGCAGAGCGACGTTTCGGGGCGTCGCGACGCCGGAGAAAATCAGCGCGGTGTCGGCCGGGATCGCTTCGCGGACGGCGACGACGCTTTCGACGAGCGCCGCGCCGTGGCCGATCGCCGACCGGGCGTCGGAGACGACGTACGCGTCGGCCCCGGACTCCGAATCGTTCGGGCCGGGAATGTCGTGGAACCCGACGCTCTCGCTCGAGACGACGGCCGCGTTCGGAAACTCGACGTTGGGATACTCGACGGCGAACGACTCCTGGACCGCCTCGTCGGTCCCGCCCGGAAACCCGCGGTGGGGCAGGACGGTGAGCACGTCGTCGTTGCCCTCGGGAATCGCTCGGTCCGCGGCCCAGAGCGAGCCGACGTCCTCGAGGACGTCGTCGACGAGTCCGGGGGTGCAAACGGGCTCGGAGAGTCGGAGTTCTCCGAGACGCGCGGCCCCGTCGCGCGCGTGAATCTCGAAATAGTCGGTCATACACTGACTGGGTACCGGAGCGCGAAAGAGACTGTCGATACCGGTCCCGGACTCGCTGGTTGCGCGAGGGTCGCAGACGGCGCCGACTCTCCGGACGAGCGATCCTGTCGGTTGGCCAGAACATTCATGATAGTTCTATCTGAGTACAGATCAGGGAGAAATGGAACTCAATAGTGAGGAAATACTACCGGAGCGAGTGCGGCGAAGCTACGTCGCCAAATTCGGCGTCGTGAACGAGTTTCGTGGCGAGTTCGGACTTCCGGTGTTCGACCTCGAGGTGAATCGTTAGCCGCGTTTCTTTTTCGAACGCGGTGCCACAGATTGGACAGGTCTGATTCGTGGGAGTCATTCGACAGGAAGTCACGCGAGGCAGGACCGTAATTGTACGGATCGGTCGCTTTCCTAGAGAAACTCGTTCAGCCCCGACTGGTCGTCGTCGGTTTCGCCCTCCTCGATTCGCTCGCTGTCTCCCGCCTCGTCGGACTCGGCAGCGCTCGAGGGCGCAGATTTCGAGCCCTCGTTCGAGCCGGTGAGCGTCGTTTGCCCGTCCGAACCGCCGGCGTCGTCCGACTGCCCGTCGGAGCCGCTCGGTTGCGTGCTGGCGTCGTCGGTGTCGCTGCCGGGTGCGTCGTCCGCTTCGCTTTCGGACGACCGGATCGCGTTCTGAAACGCTGTTCCGGAGTGCTCGACGGCGGCCGCTTCGGTTCGTTCCTGAGCCTCCTCGACGATCGACTCGACCTTGTTCGTGTCCGCGCCGCTGCCAGTAATAAAGGAGACTTCGTCGGCGTCGAGATCGTAGGCAGCGGCCATCGTCACGGTCAGGTCGCGGTTCTTGCAGTGGTGGGTCATCGACTCGAGGTACGGGACGATTTCCCGGCGCGCGGTCCCGACGCTCGTTCCCTCGCGCTCTGCGATGCGCTCGGCGATCGAATCGCGCGTGTCTCGAGCCCCGCGGGTCCGCCCGAGTTTCGACCAGTAACTCGGCGGGCCGTAGCGGGTCCACCCGCCCTTGTCTCCCTGCCGAGCGGCCGCGACACCGGCGGTCATGTTGTCCGAGGCGTAGCGCCAGTAGGAGTAATCCTGCGTCGCGCGGACGCGCCCGAGCCAGCGATCCGCGTTCGCGAGGTACTCGTAGGCGTCTGCCAGTTCGTCGCCCTCGTAATCTTTGGGAACGTTGTCCTCGATCCAGTTGAGCAGATCGTCCGGGTTCTCGTCGACGTCGTAGGACGCCCGGAGCGCCCCCTCGGCGTCCTCCTCTTTGATGAGCGCGTCGAGGTAGTCGAAGATCCCCTCGGTTGTGTCGCGCTCGCCGGTGACGACATCCTCGACGGTGAGCCGATCCGCTTCCTCGGCGACGGCCTGCAGGTCGTTGACCGCCGAACGCAGGTCGCCACTGGTCGAATCGGCGATGGCTTTCAGGGCCTCCTCGTCGAACTCGATGCCCTCGCGGCGACAGATATCGCGGAGTACGGGGACGATCGACCGCGAGGAAACGTCGCGAAACTCGATGGTCTCACAGGAGTTGCGAAGCGACTGGCTCATCTCGTAGAACTCGTTGGCGACGAGGACGATCGGCTGTTCCGCATCTTTGACGACTCGAGTGACCTCTCGAGAGCCGCCGTAGTCCGCGTTGCCGTGGAAATTGTCGGCCTCGTCTAACACGACGAGTCGGCGACCCGTCTCCCCGCCGGTGAGGGTCCCGCTTTTGGCGGCCTCGCCGGCGATCCGTTCGATGACATCGGCCTGCCTGTCGTCGCTCGCGTTGAGCTCCATCACCGGCCAACCCATGTCCGAGGCCAGCGCATGTGCCGCGGAGGTCTTCCCGACGCCGGGACTGCCGTGGACGATGACGGCTTCGCGGTGGTCGTCCCACGACCGGGCCCACTCCTCGAGTTTGTCTCGAGCCTTGTTGTTCCCGCGTACCTCCGACAGCGTCGTCGGCCGGTACTTCTCCGTCCAATCGCTCATTACACAGTTGTAGGGATGAGTCGCGTTTAGTGGTTGCGGAGCGTCACTCCTCGTACTCTTCGACCGACTTCAGGTCGAGACGAGACGTAACGTCCGCATATGTCTCGTCGCTCGAGACGATGGTATCACCATTCGATTTGACGAGGTGAAGTGCGTCGAACGGTGTGAGTCCGTGGTCTTGCACGTACGTCGCCGCTGTAACAACCGTCTCTACGTCACCGCGCACCTCGACGAGGTTGGCGGCGTTCGAAATGACGTGTTCGGTATCACGTTCTTCCCGGTAGGCGACCATCAGTAGTTCGATGAGTGTGAACTGCGACATCCACAACTCGTCACGGTGTTCCCGGTACACCGACTCGGCGGCCTCGCCGAGCCAGTCATCGTCCTTAATCAGCGCGAGAAGAAAATCGGTTTCCGCATACATCTATCGTCCGGCCTCGTCGAGCGCTACAGTACGTGCTTCTTCACGGAGTTCGTCGGCTGATTTTTCGACATCCGCGAATTCGTCCCTGAGTGCCTCGAGCGGATCATCGGCGACCGGTACCAATTTGACGCCGTCGGGGAGCTGAACGACGTGATATCGGTCACCATATCGCTCTCGGACCTCCTTTGGGAGCGTGAGGCGACCACGGGCGTCAAGCACTACATCTGACATGCTTCGATGTTCGGTGGGCGAAAATAAAAATGTTCCCCGAATTAACCGGAACACCCATCAACGGGAGCAGCTACCGAGTTCGTCCACTCGTTCGCGAACAATCGATTACCAAACCCAGTACATCGAATCGACATCAGATTCTCCCGACTTCTCCGTCAATCGAGGAAATTGCCCAAATTGTGGAAATTGCTCCGACGACAGCTTGGGAACACCTTGCTCGAGCCGAGCAGAAGATAATGGCAGAAATCGGGTCAAGTTTCGATATCCACCATTGAGTTTCTCGTAGTATCGTCACTCAGAACCAGATTCGCATAACGGCGGAATTATTCGGTGGACACTTCATCCACAGTTACTGCCTACGCGTAATTGATGACATCGATGAGAAAGGAGGGTTCCCAATAGATGAGTGAACTTTCAAAGCGAGCACAAGGGATTCTTGGATTTTCTCGATGGTGGCAGGTCGTCGCCGCAGCCGTCATGATGGCGCTGGTCAGCCCGTACCAGTACGTCTGGTCCTCCATCGAGGGACCACTGGCAACTGACTTGTCCATCCCCCTCCCGGCACTTGGACTCGTCTTTACGTTGTTCGTGGCTTTTCAATCACTCTCCCAATTCCCGGTCGGCTGGTGGCGAGATCGTCATGGCCCCCGCCGAATTAGTCTCCTCGGCGGCGTCCTCGCCGGCGGCGGCTACCTCGGTCTCGCGTACGCGACTGCCATCTGGCAGATATATTTTCTGTATTCGCTCGGCGCCGTAGGTGTCGGAATCGTGTATACAGTCGCGATCAATTCGGCGCTTAAATGGTTCCCCGATTATCGGGGCCTCACGACCGGGATCGGGACTATGGCGTTTGCTGCTGGGAGTGCCGTGTTCATTCCCTACGTCCGTACCAACGCGACGTCAGCGGCGTATTCTAGCGTCCTTAGAAACATGGGCGTTCTCATCGGAATCGGCGTTATCTGTGGAGCGGTCGTCCTCCGTGACCCACCAACTGGCTGGAGCGAAGAAATACCAACCACGGGTGCAACAACGACGGGTGCAACAACGGAGGATCCAGCTACGAACAAAGAGGGAGAGTATACCTGGCGTGAGATGATCCGAACGTGGCAGTTTTGGACGTTACTGGGTATGTTCGCCTTCGTGAATACGGCAGGACTGATGCTCACTGCCAAGGTCGTTACGTTCGCCCAGCAGTTCGGACTCACAGCAATTGTCGGAACTGCCTCAGCAACGGTCCTCGCTCTTGTCGGCGGGATCAGTCGAATCGTGGTGGGCGGCATTTCCGATTGGGTCAACCGCAAGTGGGCGATCGCTGTTTCGTCTATCTTGACCGGAGTTGGCTTGTTCTTGCTTGTCTGGTTTGGACAAACTGGTTCCGGACTGGGATTCATCCTCGCCGTCATCATTGCGACGTTCTTCTGGAGCCCACAATTCGCCCTCTTTCCGAGCATCGTCGGTGATTACTACGGCCAGGCACAATCTTCGACAAACTATGCGTTGGTCTATCTCGGGAAAGTTGGAGGGGGAATCGCTGGTGGTGTACTCGCTGGCGTCCTCATCACGATGACATCCTGGACGATGACGTTCCTCATTGGTGGTATGTTGGCGGTCATTGCAGGGTTCAGTGCAATCCTTCTTCGACCGCCATAAGATTCGACGCTCTTGTGACGTAGATTGCTTGTGAGTTAGAGTGTTGCTTCAAGAATAGTTTTTGGGCGCTTCTTGCCCGGGTTTCCGATAGACGCGACGGCGAAGCTGCAATGCACTGAGATACGGTGTCAACATGGCTGTGAAGGTATCTTGATGGTATCTTGATGGGTAGAGAGCCAAGATCGCGACAGTGATCCGTGGCTTTCACAGGTATTGACTCGAACGTCTCCATCGGCGTATTCGCCATCGACGTGGATGACGTATTCGCGGTTGAATTCGTACTTACTCGCTGAAAGCACCTGCCACGAGCATCGCTTCTGCCTCGACCTGCGTGTAATACGTTCGCTCATCGTCTTTGATCTTCCCTCTCGATACTGATTCGTTCGGAGGCACTCCAGAGAGTGATCCATCCCCTTCCATACCGGCCGAGATGTAGACGATGTGATCTGCCCCACCACGGAACAGATTCGTCATAATCACATGGTGTTTCGGGACGACCCCTCCAACGGCGATAAGACTGGTCGTGTCAGCAAGTATCCCGTCCTCGATAAGTGAGTCAGAATCGTCAAGGTCTCGATTCCAACCTCTGAGTCGTATCCCTGTCTGTAATAGTAGATGAAGTTTCCAACTTCGGCGTCCGTCAGCGCCGGACAGTACACTGGGACGCCATTATCCGCCGCCTGTTTCAAGACTGAATCCTCGTCGTCGAGCGTTTCCCCTAATTCACGGGCGAATGCCGTCGGTGTCCGAATTTTCTCCTCCGCGAAGAAATCATCGAAGAAATCATACAGATACTCCTCGAGCCATACATATCGATCAGAAGGAACGAAGAGGTTTCCAAGTCGGTTGATGCCCCGCTCTCGAAGTGCCGCTTCATCTGCGTCCCAGTTCCCCATCTTGAACGGTTTCGCAGTCTTGATGACGTCCTCTGTTAAGGATCCGGACGTCGTGATGAGAACGTCTACGTACCCTTCTCGGATCAGGTAGGCGACGGTCTCGCGCAACCCCGACGAGATGATATTCGATGTGAACGTGAGATAGACTGTCGCATCCTTTTCCTGCATGCGTTCTGCAATATCGATGGCTTCTGCGAGTTGGGTCGCCTGGAATCCAGTCGTCGCGTACGACTCGAGCATCTCCCGAGCTAGAGTCTGGTCATCGGTTACCATTATAGATTTCAATGCTTTCTCTGGTTAAAACTCCCCGTGATCGTGAATCCTATAGCCATTGCACAGACCAGGCTTCGATTTCATCAAAGACTGGACAGAGTGATGGAGTATGCGCCAAAGGTGACTTGAGCCAGTCCACATACCATGACGATGAGAATTCTTCCTAGACAAACTGTAGCTAACTTCCCATCTGCCCACCAGAGCCACCTCTCCCGGCGACTGGTTGCATCTGACCCAGTTGAAGTTTTAGTAGCCATGACGACACCCCTTTCTCGACCGCAAAAACATCTGGATAATGCCACACGCCATGCTTTTAGGGTGGCCTAAATAAGATATGTAGCTTACGAAGTTTAGGCAGACCAAAAACACGCATCGATTCATTGCGGCGCGTGGTAGCACGGGCACATCGGTAGCCCTTACTCGAGGAGGTCCAGTTGCAGTGGGGACACTCACCACCGGTGTCTGGCTTCGTTATCACTTCGGCTGCTTGTTCAGTCGACGTGCGAACAGACTCGATCGGCTCCGCTGAGTCGAGCTCAGAGGCCAATTCAGTGGCATTGTCTGTGACGCCTACGACGGCGCACGCCGCCCAGCCGGCAACGAATTCCTCGTCGTCGTCCATGAATTGTGGAGGCCGGACCGCGGTATCGCCGCATCAGTGTCCGGTTGAGCAAGATAGCCGAGTGCTCCGGCACACCTGGCGCGAACGTAGTAGATGTCGTCGCACAGAACGAAGCTTTCGAGAGCGAATTGACCGCTGAAAGCGGTTATACGTTCGCACATGTGTTTGAGACTAGTAGCACCTGCTCTGTTGAATAGCGAGTTATTCGGCCGATATCACGGGTTTAGCAGGGTGAATCCGGGGAATTCGATTCTTGTCTATGGAAATCGATCTCCTCGACTTCGTTGAGCAGTGTCGTGGTCTAGCTAAACAAGCGTTGGGAAAGCACGCTGGCGAGCCCGCAAGCGGCGGGTTCGCCCGCTGGGTCCACGTCGTTCTGCATTGTTTTCGACTCGAAGAGGGCCACAGCTACCGGGAAACGCCGAATCGGCAGAACTACCACCTGACTGAAATTCGTGACGCACTCGGCTTAGATCGGGACGAGCTGCCAGACTACAGCACGATCTACAAGTCGTTTGATCGACTGAAAATGTGGGTATGGCGGGTGCTGCTGCGCGTTTCCGCGCAGCAGCACCCGAAGTTTGGCCACGCGGCTCTCGACAGCACGTTCTTCGACCGTCGCCGTGGGTCGTCGTACTTCCGCCAGCGGTCGAGAAGCACCGTACAGACGCTGAAAGTGACGACAGTAACTGATGTCAAATCGCTTGCGGTTCGTGACGTTCATATCGCAGCACGGTGGAAACACGATACGAAGACCGGGTCGCAAGTCGTCCGCCGACAACGGCTTCCAAGACTGGCATACCGAGTACGAAATCGCCGCATATGGCGTTGGGTACCTCGTTCACTATCGTGGGTCATCACCGAAAGCAGCTCTGAACAATTCGATCAACCGGGCAAGTGGCTACTCTCAGCGCTGGATGGCCGAATCGTACTTGACAACGAAGCGCTCGCACGGCATCTCCGAGCGAGCGCTGGGCTGGTATCGGCAGTTCCGTGAAATTGTTCTGATGTTCGATCATCAACATAGAATCACTCTGTGAGCAGTGAAGTCATACCTTGTTCTCTGCTTCACACGGTGATAAATTCTGCCGACTCGTCTCACAGAAGCCCGGCAACGACGAGCAGCGCTATCGAGACACCGCTCGCGCCGAGGAACCACGGTCGCGCTCGCGTTGCAGCTGCGACCGCTGACGTCTCCGATTGGTTGTCGGTCAGTCGACGGAACCCGAAGAACAGCACGACTGCGAGGACGAGCCACAGGCCGACCATTGTCAGGACGAGGTTTCCTCGGCCCGTCGCCTGGAGTGATTCGGCAGTATAGAGCGTTCCTGCGAGATGGCCACCGCTGAACAACAATAGCAGGACTGAGGCCACCGTAAGATACCAGAATCTTCGTGCGATAAGCGTCAGCCCCTTTGTACTCAGCAAATCGCTGCGTGCTGCCGGGATGATGGCCCCTGCAACCACGAGTGTCCCGCCCGTCCATAATGCGGCGAAGACCGTGTGGGTGGTCATTACCACATCAAGCATAGTCGTCATTGTCGCACCTCCTCGCTCAATTGTGTGACAATCGAATTAGGGTTGCTTGATCGGCGTTTTGTGCTGGATTCTTCACACCCCGCGTCTCGCAGGTTGATTCGTTTATTAGCTTCGTGTGTCATCAGTCGATTATTCGAGGCTGGCCATATACACCAAAGGAGGTGTCCCAGAGTCTGGGAGTAGTACCTGTAAACAACCAGAAACAGCATTAACGCACCACAACGTGCTATTCCACCAACTTGGGAATAGCCGGGGAATCTAAAGCCATCGCGCCGAATGAGTTTAACACTACAAAATACGATGTCCGTAAAATGTCACAGCAGCTCTACAATATACAGCACTTGAGATGACCGAACAAAATGTTGATCCGAATCGGCTAACGATCGAAGAATTCGTCGTCGTGGTGCAAAAATACACGACCCATCCCGACAACATTTTTAAACAGTCCGTGATCCAGCGCAGCGTCAGTAACTACAATTGTTTCTTGCTCACAGACCAAGCAGCGGTCGAACAGGCAACCCGTGACCACGCGACTCGGCTCATTGACACCGACCTAGCCAATCCATTCTAAACGAGAAACAACAGAATCACAGCGTTCGAGGATCCGGCTCAACGATACTGGCAAACGCAACGTTCTGTTGCACCTGTTCGATCTCGACAGTCGGTACCTCACCGGGCTGAGCCTCCGGAACAATCACGACGTACCCACGGTCCACCTTCGCGATGCCATCCCCCTGGTCGCCAACCGCCTCAACCGACACGTCTCGAATTTCACCCTCCTCAACGGGTGGCTCAGGAGAACCGTGTTCACCGACAGCTGAGGAAGATCCTGACGGCGAATCTGAAAGCTGGGACTCGGATCGGGCTGTTGTACCCTCGGCTTCGAGAACGGCGATTCGATACGTCTCACCGGGCTGGATAGCGTCGTGACGCACCTCACTCGTGGGAACCTCGAATGTGTAGCTCTCGTCGTCGGACTCAATAGTCGCAGTGAATACCGAGCGAAGGGTGTCAGGGATATCGACCATCAAGAGAAGATTCAGCATCCGACGCAAATAGTCGTTCCTCACGCCGTCAGTCGGGCGCGTAGGCATCCTCAATATAGTCACGAAGGTCCTCGGGCGTCGTCCACGTGTACGCACGGTCCACCCGCTCCATCGAGAGGAGATAGTGTGCGAACATCCCGTCGTAGGCCGCGTACTGTTCCCTCTCGGTCTCGTAGGTTCGATAAAACGCTCGCGTTCGCTCCCGATAGGTCGGCTGATCGATGTAACCCGCTTCCCACGCGTGCCCGCCCTGGGAGTGTTCGTACACCCCCACGATATGATCCGCGTAGCTGACCAGCAGCTTGAATTTCGAAGTGAAGAACTCCGAGATGTCCAGAATATCGTCCATCAGGAACGCGTCGACCCCGTCATCGGAGTTCGAGGCTGCGGCATCACTCGCGAGTTGGTCGCGAACAGCCTCCAATCGTGTCCGCTCCTCCTCACCGTAGGAACCGAGTACGAAGTAGGACGTGTTGTTGATGAACTGTCCGAGATCCTCGTGCATCGCGGTCTGAATCGCCTCGACCCGTTCGGGTGTGAGCGTCTCGCCCGGCTGGTCACCCAATTTGTCGATGATTGCACGGGTAGCGTCGTCGTTGGTCATACTGGGCACCAGTCACCACCGCCACCTAACGGTACGGAAATCCGACTGGACGTGGAATACGCAAGCACTCTGACCACCACTTCGGAATTCACCGAAATGGTTATCCGACCGGGGGACAAATACTGATACACAATGTCCCGGCCTGACGCCACCCCGCTCACGCCAGCCGAGAACGCGGCTGGCCTCGATCCGATCGCAGCGTTGAGTGTCCTCGACGACACGACCCGCGCGAATATCATCGGGACGATTGTCGGTCACCCGAAAGGCGCGCCCTCGAAGAAGGAACTCGAATACTACAATCCGAGTATCGCAGCGTCAACGCTCACCGACCACCTCATCCGGCTGGAGGAAGTGGGACTGATCGAGGCCATCGAACGAGATCGTGAAGGGCTCGAACGGGGCCAGCCGTACCGGTTCTTTCAGCTCACCGACGCCGCACGCGAGCTGTTCGACCGGAACAACCTCTTCGATCCCGACGCATACCGAGAACTGTTCGCTGAAGTCGAGAAAACAGACGAAATCAAGGGCGCCGAGGGCGTCGAGCGGCCGAACGGCCGGAATTGAAACCACCTTCGGAGCGCACGTATTGCCGGACGGAAAGCTCGACATCCGGAATACTTTGAAAGCGTGATTGGAGCAAAGCCGCCAAGAGAAATTAGTCTCGATTTTGATTCAGGACAAATGAATCGTCCTTCCTTCGATCAGAAGCCGACCCATCGTTCCTTCCTTCGATCAGAAGCCCGACCCATCGTTCCTTCCTTCGATCAGAAGCCCGACCCATCGTTCCTTCCTTCGATCAGAAGCCCGATCCCTCGCTGCTCCCCTCGAGTCCGGCGTCGGTTATCTGGAACTGGACCGATTCGCCGGCGGGTTTCGAGCGGTGTTTCTCCAGGGTCGCTCGCCGCTTGCCGCCGCGGAATCGTTCGACGCGGACGACGACGCCGGTCCAGTGCTCTAAGGTGTTCCCGCCCAAGGCTCGCGTCCGATCCGAATCCGGATCGGCGAACACCTGATTGGTCAGGACGACAGCGAGGTCGTACTTGCGCGCGAGCGAGAGGAGGTGGGTCACCTGCCGGGTGACACTTCGGAGCGCCTCCCCGCCGTTGCTGTCGCCGGTCCGCTCGAGGCGGTAGAAACCCGTTGCGCTGTCGAGGACGATCAGGTCTGCACGCTCGGCGAACTCTTCGGCATCTCGGACGGCCTCTTCCTGTTCCTCGAAGTCGAGTGCGTCCTCGATGACGATTCGGGAGGCGACGTCCTCGACCCGCTGATCCGACGCCGCGGAGTCGACTCGAGCCGATAGCAGTTGCTGAAACCGATCGACCGAGACGCCTTCCGTGTCGATGTAGACCGCGGTCCCGCCGCTCGCGCCCGTCTCGACGGCGCTCGAGAGGGCCAGATTGGTCTTGCCCGCGGCCGGCGGGCCGTACAGTTGGGTTACAGTGCCGCGCTCGAACCCGCCGCCGAGCAGTTCGTCGACCGGGGGACAGCCGGTCAAAATCGCCTCGTCGTTCACGGTCGAACGTGGGTCGCTGCCAGCAAAAACCTCCCGGAACCGTCCTCGAGGCGACCGGTCCCGACTCGGCGGCCTCGGGAGGGCCCGGAGCGGCGTCTTCTCGAGAACGGGATAGTTTATTTCTCGTCGCGCCGAACGCGCAGACGTGATCGTCGTCGCAACGACCGACTTCGAAGTCTACCACGGCGTCGTCAACGAGCTTCGCGATCGCAGAGCGACGTTTACGACGATCGAGCCCGACGACGACCTCCCCGAGCAGACCGGCGTCGTCATCACAGACGAAGACAACGCAGACGCGTTCGAGGGCGTTCCCACGATCGTCGCGGCACCGAACGAGTCGCGACGCGCCGTCGAACAGGCCCTCGCCGCACTTCAGGGCGAGAGCGGTCGAACGATCATCGGCGTCGATCCCGGCCGAAAGCCGGGTATCGCCGTTCTCGCGGGGGAGATAATCGTCGCCGCGTTTCAGGTTCCGATCGCCGACGCCGTCGATGTCATCACCCGCGAAGCGGCCGAAGCCGCCGACCCGCTGGTTCGGATCGGCGACGGCTCCCGGCTCCAGAGCGCAAAGCTCGTCAACCAACTCGAGGGCGTTCGCGTCGAACTCGTCGACGAAACGGGAACGACGCCGTACCTGGGAACGGGCGCTCGCGGGGCCGGCGACCTCCTCGCGGCCGCGAATATCGCGAGACTCGAGGGCGAGCCCGTCGAGCGTCGGGAGATCGAGCCCACCGCCGGCGAGTTACAGGCGATCAAAGACCGCTCGCGCGAGCGCAGCGAAACGAACCGCGCGATCGACGATGCGCTGGCCGAACGCGTCGCCGCGGGGGAGTTGCGCATCGACGAGGCACTAGCCGAACATCGCGAAACCGACGAATCGGCGACCAGCGACGACGAAGAATAAGAACGGTCCCCAAACACTACCGTTGGCGCTCTTTAGAAGCACACCGCTGGCGCTCGTTTGGACGATGCGTGCGCGCGAAAAATCGGGAACGCTTCGATCTCGAGACCGTCTCGAGATGGCGTTTTGCTGTGAGTGCAGATCCGTTAGGTGGGGATCGCAGACGGCGCGATCGCGGAGCCGAACTGCACGTTCTCCTGGGACTGCATACTCACCTGCGAGGCCGTCGCTTCACCGTCGTCCTCGGCGACTGCGTACGCAGCCCGCTGTTCGTTCAGGTTCTCCTGGAAGACCGACTGGTACTGATCGACGACCGCGTCGGGCTGATAGGCGACGTCTTGTTTCTGCTGGCCGCCGACGTCCGAGTCGATCGTCATGATCGGGTTCTCGGAGGAGTTTTGACCCTTCAGCGAGACAGTCGTCTCTTCGCTGTAGAGTACGCCCGGTGACGATCCGGCCGCGTTCGCCGGAAGCGCTTGCGAAATGCCGATCTGCGCGTTGTGGTTCTCCTGGTGGGAGATCTGAATCGCGGTTGCCTCGCTTCCGTTGAGCGCGATCGCGACGGCTGCGCTCTGCTGGTTGAGGTTGAGCTGGCTCACGTCTTGGTACTGGCTGACGCTCGCGTCGGTGGATTCGCTTCCTTTCTTTTTCTTGTCGTGGGGAGTCTTCTGTTTGTCACTGGTGCTCTTGACGACGTCGGAGCCGCCGTTGGTGCTCGCCGACGCGACGTTCATCCCTTCGGTTGCCTCGAGGACGGACGCCGAGTAGGCGCTCCCGATCTGCTCGTTGATGTTCGACTGCTCGGTCGTCTGGATCGAGGTTGCCGTCGACTCGTTACCGATGGCGATCGCGACGGCGAAGCCCTGATGATTGATGTTGGTCTGCATGCTCTCCTGGGCTTGATCCAGCTCCGAGGTAGCGACTTGACTACCACCTTCGGCGCTACTCGGATTCACGTTTTCGGCGTTTGCAACCGCGCTTTGGGAGTTGACGTTGTGCTGAGAACTGTCCTGAATCGCGAGCGCGTCGCTGCCGTTTTCGGCGATCGAGAAGGCGACGCTCTGTTCGTTGACGTTCGCCTGATCGACCTGCTGTAGCTGCGTGACGGTCGCTTCCGAGTATTTTATCTCTTTGTCGGGTTTCTCGTCGTGGTCGCCGCCTTTCTCACCAGCGACCGCCCAACCGTCGAAGCGCTGGTTGTTCTCCTCACCGAAGAGGAAGTAGACGTCACCGACATCCCGGAATTCGACGTGTTGGTCCTGCAGGTGCTGGTTCTCGGAGATGGCTTCTCCTTCCTGCGTGTTCTCGTTCGTCTGTCTGGAGTCCTGGATGGCCGTCGCGTCACCGCCGTCGATCGAGATGGAGGCTGCGCCCTCCTGTACGTCGACGTTGGTCTGGTTCACGTCCTGATACTGGACGATATCGGCGGCCGGACTCGAGGTGCCGGACGCGTCGCTTTCCTCGCTCTCGAGGTGTTCGTCTACGTACTCTTCGACTGACTGGTCGCCGAGGTCCGCACCGAAGACGAAGTAGAGGTCCTCTCCATCCTGGAGCGTGTGGAGCGTTCTCTCGTCTTCGCCGGTACCATCCCCGCCGGAATCGTCCTGTGCGGTCGCGGGAAGGGCCGCGCCCGTCATCGAGAGCGCGAGCATCGCGACGACGAGAACTGTCGTGAGTTGTGATCGTGATATCATCGTGTATTTTTGGTATCGTTTCAAATGCCCTGTGAGGGTCTTTTTTACTGCATCTTCGCGGTGCGAACCATCTTTTTCCGAATAGTGTCTTTGTTATCTGTAGGTTGTCAGGCAGAACAAGGCCGTTACCGCCTCGAGTCGGACGTTCGAATTTCGAGACGAACTCGAAGCCTGTCACTACTCGCGGAAACCGTTCGGACCGGCCGGTTCCCATGCGATGTGAGTGCTACCAACACTCTAGGTCGCGGCTGAGATGTTCCGTAATTCAAGCACGTAAGTGCGTATATCCACGAAACGGGGACTTTCCATGTCGATAGACACTCTGGCGAAACGAACACACAGCAAGTTCGATTCGTGTGTATGCGAAATTACCCGGTCCTACTGCGGGTATAGCCGCTGCATACGATCTCGAGACGCCGATTAAATTATCGGTAGGCGTGCCGTTCCGGCGATAAATTGGAGATACAGTGACTGACAACTCGTCAGGGATATGTAACGGTGATCGAACGGCGACACAATCGAAAATAGACCATTGGAACTGTAATTCGGGTTAATACGGGCGCTGATGGTCGTGATCAACCGGGCAACGCGCCGTGGCATCGCTCGGATCGGTCGACAACCCGCGAGGAACCGTGCACTCGAGACTGGTAACGAACCCAGGAACGCGGTGCGCTGGTGACGACCCGGTTTCGGCGGTCCGCGCGTGTATGCCCGGACGATACAACACAGCAAACATGAAACGCACATTCACAGCGCTGATGGTATTCGCACTCCTCGGCAGCCTCGCATTCATGGGGTTCGCCGGGACGGCAGCGGCACAGAACGATGGCATCGGGAACCTTCCAGGAGATACCGGTGATATCGGTGTCGGTATCGGCGGCAGCGGCGGCGACGGCGGCGATGCGACCCACGAGGGACACGACGTAGACGTCGAAACTGGCCCAGCGGTCGTTAACCAGGAACAGGATGCAACGAACACCAACAACCAGGTAGCGACCAGCTCGAGTCCTGGTGAGAACCCGAAGCACAACAAATATCACGACAACAACGACGGACAAGGCTCCAACACGGCTCAGTTCCAGGAAGTTGAGCAAGAGAACGAGCAGGAGCAAGCAGGATACGCCGACTCCTCCGCTGATGTCGACGTCGACGGTGACGCTGAAGCCGGCGACGGTGGCGACGGCGGCAACGCCGATGTCAACCAAGATGATAGCGTGAACACCGAAATTATCACGCTCCTCAACGACCTGTTCGATCTTGGTCTTGGGTAATTCAAAAACACTGCATCACTGGGAGTAACGACTGCACTTCCCAGTAACTCCATATTTTATGAGAGCTAGTGCATGGTGGGTTTAATACCGTCCGAAATATACGATGGCAAACGGGTTGCCGCCGCCGCCCATGCCGCCGGGACCGCCCGGACCGCCACCGCCGCCGCCGAAGGGGCTTTCCGGCGGTTCTCCCTCGCCTTCGCCTTCTTCGGCGCGCTTTTCGCGGATTTCCTCGACGCGCTCGCGGAACGACTTCTCCTCGCTGTCGTCTGCGTTCTCGTCGGGTTCGTTTTCGTCGGACATACCCTCGGATTCTGGACGCCCGCGGAAAAGGATTGCCATGTCTCGAACGACGCGACAGTCTCACGCCGGCGGAGATGCGTCTCGGTAGCCGATGTCTACGCGAAGGGGAGTCCAACGCTTCGCGTTCGGCGGTCGGAACCGACCTACCCGAACGACCCCAACGACGACTGCAGATCCCGGCTCGACGACTCCTCGAGGAGGTCGTAGCCCACGAGGTCGCGCATGTCGACCGCGTAGGTCGTCCCGCCGTTCTCGAGCACCAGTAGCCGCCCTTTCACGCCGACGACGGTGCCCGATGCGACGGTCTCGCGAACCGGCCGCGTCTCGAGGTCGAGTCCGTAGTCGAACTCGAATCGATCGATGACGTCGAACGCGGCGAGCACGTCCGCCCACGCCGCGTCGTCGACCGTCGCCGCGAGCGAGGCGACCTTCGCCCGCGTGCGGACCCGATCGACCAGTTCCTCGGCGATATCGGCCTCGAGTTCGCGGGCGATCCGACCGTTCGAGACGGTGTGGATATGGGCCGCGCGGTCGGCCCCCTGCTCTCTGAGTCGGGTCTCGAGTCGCCACAGTTTCGTGACGCCGACTTTGAACGTGTCCGGTGCGAACGCGGCGATATAGACGGCGTGGTCCTCGTAACAGTCCATCTCGTCTTTGAGGCAGGTGCCGGTACAGCGCGCACAGACCCACGTGCTCGTGTGGAACTCACAGTATGGGGCGTCGGGTCGGTCGCACGGAACGTGGCCGTCGTCGTCGATGACGCCAGCGCAGTGGCGCGAGCCGAGCGTGTAGGATAGCTCGGTTCCGGGCTCTAGCGATTTTTGGGTCAGGTCGGTGCCGTCGCTACAGAGCAGCGAGGATCCCTTTCCCGACCGTTCGTACCCGACCAGTTGCACGGGTTCCGGTTCGAACCGAATTCGTATAGACGTAGCGTTCTCCCGGGTGGGGAGACGCGCCAACGTGGCTCGCGGCCCGCGGCGACCGTCGCCGACAGCGAAGTGGCTAAACCGTTCGACTCCTAACCGGCGGATATGCAAGCGCTGGTCATCGCGGCACACGGGTCACACCTCAACCCGAACGCGTCGAATCCGACGTACGCCCACGCGGACGCGATCCGCGAGACGGGCGCGTTCGACGTCGTTCGCGAAACGTTCTGGAAGGAGGAACCGCACTTCCGAGAGGTGATCAGAACCATCGAGGCTGACGAGATCTTCGTCGTTCCGCTTTTCATCAGCGAGGGCTACTTCACGGAGCAGGTCATTCCTCGAGAGCTTCGCCTCGAGGGGTGGGATCCCGGCCTGTGGGACTCCGACGGCATCGACGCCTCCCAGGCGACGCTGACGGCCGGAGACGTCGAGAAGACGATCCACTACTGCGGCCCGGTCGGCACGCACGACGCGATGACGGACGTGATCGTGGGTAGAGCCGAGAGCGTGACCGGCGACCCGGACGTCGGCGAGGGCTTCGGACTGGCGGTCGTCGGCCACGGCACCGATCGAAACGAGAACTCGGCGAAGGCCGTCCGATACCACACCGAACGTATCCGCGAGATGGACCGGTTCGACGAGACGAAAGCGCTGTTCATGGACGAGGAACCGGAAGTCGACGACGTCACCGAGTACTTCGAGAGCGATGACATCGTGGTCGTCCCGCTTTTCATCGCCGACGGCTTCCACACGCAGGAGGACATTCCCGAAGACATGGGGCTCACTGACGACTATCGAAACGGCTGGGACGTTCCCGGCGTCGTCGACGGCCACCGAATCTGGTACACGGGCGCGGTCGGCACCGAGGACCTCATGGCGGACGTCGTGATGGAGCGCGCGGCGGACGCCGGGGCCGATATCGGTAGCTCGATCGATCACGAGGATCGAACGCGATCGACCAACGCCAACGTCGCGGGTGACTGACCCGTGGGACTCGAAGACGAGACGTTCGAGACGCTCCGAACTGCCGCCGCCGCTGGCGTCGAGTTCGACGGACTCCGCCTCGAGCGAGCGGACGGCGGCTACGTCCTCGAAACGCCCATCGAGACTCGAACTGGCCTCGATCCGGACGAGTTTCGAACGGCGCTCGAGGCCGTCGACGAGTACGTCACGAACTGGCGCTACTGGCGGGAAACCGTCGGCAGCGAGGGCCAAGCGAGCCGAGCGTTCCTGCGATGGTGCGAGCGGGCACCCCTCGAGGGAAGCGCCGCCGAGAGCCAGCAAACGGAGCCGCTGTCGGTCCCGGAGCGCTACGACGCGCTTCGAAACGGCGTCGACCGAACCTGGGGCCAACTCCGGATCACCGCGCGGTTCCTCGACGTTGACGAGCCCGACGGCGTGCGCGTCTACGACCTCTGGCACGTCGAGGACGCCGACACCCCGCTCTCCGAACTCGAGGTCTACGACGAACCCAGAGAGGCTCGAGAGATCTCGACGGCCGACGACGACGGGCGCTATCGACCGCTCAAGACCGCTCCGACGCTCGCATCGGGATGGGCATTTACCGGTCTCTCGGGATCGGAACTCGTCGACGCGGTCGATTTCTTTTACCCGGCGACGATCGCCAACTGGCACCGCGAGCGCGAGGGCGACCTCGACGTCGATCACTGGGTCGATGCCGCGAAACGCCAGTCCGGCATCTACGACGTCGTCGACGAGCTACCCCGAGAGGCGCTCGAGTGGCTGACCGAGGCCTGTTGTGTCGACTCGCAGTGTCTCCGACGACGGGAGTGGGAGTACTCGGCCGACGACGAGATCGATGTCGACGGTGGGGACGGTGCCTTCCCCTGTCGAGAACCCTGCTCGCTCGTGATCGCCGCGGCCCGAAAGTGGGCAATCCTCGAGTCGGAAAGCGAGACGACCTACGAACTCGAGTTGACGACGAGCGAACTCAACCAGCTCGAGGAACTGATCGACGCGGTCGCCGACGGACGCGTCGACGGGGTCCGCGAGGCGGACGTCAACGACGGCGCGAACCGCTACCGGGCGCGCTACCTCCGTGCGAAACGCTTCGAAGACGGTTCCCTGAACGCCATCGAGTCCGACGATCAGTAGTACAAGAGCCCCGCGGCGACCACGATGCCGATCGCAACGATGAGAAATCCAACGAGGGCGACGGGGCCGCCGATCGACCCGGCGGTCAGTGCGGCGACCGCGAGGGCGATACACGCCAGCGCGACGACGCCGAGCGTGGCCGGGTTCGTACCGATGGCGTTCGATATCGACTCGAGAAGCGACGGTTCGGGTTCCGGACGATGCGGTTCGCCCAGCGAGTCGTCGACGTCGACTTCCGGAGGTCCGGGGACGACCTCGACGGCTATCCGAGCGACTTCTGCGCCGTAGCCGATCGAGATCTCGAGGGTGCCCGAGACCGGCTCGTCGACTTCGGGAACCGAGACTGGAACCAGAATCTCCTCGTCAGGTTCGACGTAGTAATTGGGTTGCTCGAGCGAGCCGACGCGGGACAGTTCGCCCTCGAGCCGGCAGTGGGCGTGCGCTGGGACGGTGTGGCCGCGGAGCCGAATCGCGAACGATCCCTCGGTCTCGATCATCCGCGAGTTCGCCTCGAGCGATTCGCCCGTCTCGCGGTTGATCTCGACGGTGAGTTCGGTCCCAGACACGGTCTCTCTCACCTACGCTGGCGTCTCTTCGCGCATGTCCGGTGGCAGCAGGTTCGGGATGCCGTCCTCGATGGGGTAGGTTTGGCCACACTCAGAGCAGACGAGGTCGCCGGAGACGACCTCCTCGCCGTCGTACTGGGCATCCTCGAGTTCCAGATCGTGTTTATCGAGCGGACAGCAGAGGATCTCAAGCAGCGACTCCTTCATAGTTGAAGGGTGTCGGCCGAGAGCAAAAGGTTTCGGGAAACCGATCGATCGGCGCGCTTGCGGGGCGACCGCGAGGGCCGAATCGGCGGGCGTTTCGACGGACACTTCTTTCGCGTCGACCCAGTAGGGCCCGATGTCAGTACTGCGCACACACCACGTCGGGATCACGGTACGGGATCTCGAGACGGTTCGTTCGTTCTACGAGCGCGTCCTCGGTCTGTCCGTCGTCGACACCTTCAGCGTCTCCGGAGCTGCCTTCGCGGCGGCCGTCGACGTGCCCAACGCGGCCGGCTCGTTCGTCCACCTCGAGTCCGAGAGCGGGGACATCAGACTCGAACTCGTCGAGTACGAACCGGAGGCGTCGGCGAGTCGGGCGGAATCGATCAATCAGCCGGGAGCGGCCCACGTCAGTTTCGCGGTCGCAGACCTCGAGGCGTTCGCAGACTCGATCCCCGACGACGCCGAGCGACTGAGCGGTCCGCAGACGACCGCGAGCGGGACGACGATCATGTTTCTTCGCGATCCGGAGGGGAACCTGATCGAGATTCTCGAGGCCTGACTCCCAAAAGAGTTCTCGACCGACTACTCGTACGGATCTTCGACGATGACGGTCTCTTCTCGGCCCGGCCCGACGCCGACCGCGTAGATCGGCGTCTCGAGTTCGTCGGCGATGTACTCGAGGTACGTGCGGGCGGCTTCGGGAATCGCGTCGTAGCCCTCGGCTGCGACCGCCGTCCAGTCGACGTCCGACCAGCCCTCGAACGTCTTCAGGGTCGCCTCACAGCGTCCCCAGGCTTCGGTGGTCGGGGGCATCGTGAGCGTTTCTTCGCCGTCGAGGCGGTAGCTGTGGCCGACCTTGACTTCCTCGAGGCCCGCGAGCACGTCGATGTGGTTGATCGCGAGGCCGGTAAAGCCGTTCGCGCGCGCAGCGTGGCGTAGCATCGGCATGTCGAGCCAGCCGACGCGGCGGGGGCGACCGGTAACGGTGCCGTACTCCCCTCCTTCGTCCCGGATGTACGTCGCCAGTTCCTCGGCGTCGCCGCCGGCACCTGTTGTAGCGTCGTAGTCCGGCGTCTGGCCGTCGACGCCGCCCAGTTCGGTCGGCAGCGGACCGGTGCCGACCCGAGAGAGGTAGGCTTTGACGATGCCGATCACGTCGCCCTGCCCGACGACGGTCGGTCCGAGGCCGCTGCCGACGCTCGCGCCGCCCGCGGTCGGATTCGAGGAGGTCACGTAAGGGTAGATTCCGTGATCGATGTCGATCGAGGTCCCCTGTGCGCCCTCGAGCATGACGTTGTCGCCGGCGTCGATCCGCTCTTGGAGGTAGGTTCCGCAGTCGACGGTCATCCCCTCCTCGGCGAGGCGCTCGCCGTACTCGCGATAGGTCTCGAAGAGATGCTCGACATCGAACTCTTCGCCGGTCTCCTTGCCGAAGACCTCCTCCGCAAGGGCTTTCTTCTGGGGGACGACGTACTCGAGGCGTTCCCGCAGCACGTCCGGCTCGAGGAGGTCGCCGATACGGACCCCGCGACGGCCCGCCTTGTCCTCGTAGGTCGGACCGATGCCGCGCTTTGTCGTCCCGGCGGCGAGATCCGCTTTTTCGTCTTCCTCGATGCCGTCGAGCGCGCGGTGGTACGGCAGGATTACGTGCGCTCGCTCGGCCACTCGAACGTCCGGATCGAGCCCGCGCTCTCGGAGCGTATCGATCTCGTCGAACAGCGTTTCGGGGTTGACCACGCAACCGTTTCCGAGAACGCCGACTTTCCCCCGGATCGCGCCGGAGGGGACGAGCGAGAGTTTGTACTTCGTGCCGTCGTGAACGACGGTGTGTCCAGCGTTGTCGCCGCCCTGATAGCGTGCGACCACGTCGACGGCGTCGCCGTAGATGTCGACGACGCCGCCCTTGCCTTCGTCGCCGAGTTGCGACCCGACGATTGTGACGGTCATAACAGCGGCGGATTCTTGCCCGGCCGATAAACAGATTACGGTATTGCCGGCGCGGATCACCGACGATGTACAGGAACGTGCGTATCTCTTCACTCCACTGGCGACGTGACCGGTTCGACCGCCCGCGTGGATCATTTTCGAGTCTCGCTGCGTGGCCACTCGAGACACGATCCACGGCGATTCAGAATCGTTCTTTCCAGCGAGACCGAACGTATCGGTGACCAATACCGAAACACGAACTGTTAACTTCTCCCAATACCCATCGGCGAGTGAACACGTTTCAGTCGGTTTCGGAGAGTAACTTTTAAAAGGCGGAAAGACAAGTTAACAAAGAGTTTCTCGATTGAGCGCGCTCTCGAGAATGTTAGTCTGCAGGATTTCGATACGCGTTGGAAAAGTTTCAGTGGTGTACCCAACAGGATCAGCGCATCCTCATTCTCCCGTCCCCTGAACGATTTCCTCGAGTAATACGACGACGCCCTTGAGAGCGACCACGACGGCGACGAAAAAGAACGCGGCCCAAGCGGCGAAGGCAAGGATAGTCGGCAGAATATCGGGGCTGGCACTGCCGATTGCGCCGAAAAACGACCCCACGCCACCGATGATCACTCCGGCGGTAATGTAGGCCGCCGCATAAATCCGAAGCCCGATATGCTCGTCCATGATGAAACAACAATCTGTTGAACAATGAACGTACCGATCAATCAATCTTCAAGAGACGAGAATACCGAGTAGGTCGATTACGACTATTTCGATCACGACACCGAAGACGGGAGTTCCAGAAGACATATTATTTCAGTATGCCAATCTAGATTCAATAATGGTGGAACGATGGCAGTATCCGTGGATCGGGTTGGCGTTGCTGACCTTCGCTCTCGGTATTGTCGGACAGATATATTATGAGATGGGAATTATCAGCCTCTATCCGGTCTTTACGGGACTCGGTATTCTCATCATTGCCGCCCGTCCGGAGAAGTTCGGATACGTGATGGCTGGACTCGGAGCACTATCTCTCGTTACCGCGGTTCTCCTCGACGGCTGGAGTCCACTCACCAGAGGAATCCTCTTTCTCGTCGGAGTCGGTACAGTTATCGGCGGAATTCGATCGCAGCAAGGTGCCGAAGCGTAGTAGTGGGATTTGCCACTTATACGAGCTCAGCAGGACTCGTTAGCCGAGAAGACGTCCAACAGAGCCCACCGCCCGTCTACCTGCACGAATGCCGCTGATCGAGAGTGTAACCCGCGCGATTCTGCAGTCATAAATCCCAATAGTATAAGTGACCACCCGACAACAAACAAGATAGAAACCGCGCTTCAATCAGCCGCGAGGGGCATGCGCTGAAATGCCCCGGGTGTCATAGCACCCGAGGCGCGGTTTCTAACCCGGATAGGGTTGAAACCATGTTTGCGTTGATTCTACCGAGATATAAACGTCTCGCACGACAGCCGTACCGTTATCAACTAGCTGGCGCGCCCAAAAAACTGCGCTCGAGGTGTCTATGAGCGACCAGTCACCGACCGAAGACGAGCGCGAACCGTCGTTTCTGCCGCGCTGTCCGCGGTGTGATACGCCAGTTACTCGAGTCACGAGTCACGGGCCGACTGAGCACATCTGCTCGCCGTGTGGCTGTCAGGTCGGTTCGCCCAATCTCTAGGTGAGTTTCGATCCTCGGTGAGCACTCGAGCGCCGGTGACCGGGTTGCTCGAGTCTTCCGGTCAGTTCGAGAGCGAAGCGAGTCAGAGTGAGTCGAGCCGTTTTCCGTTCAGTACGGTGGCCGACCCGCTTCCCGGAAGCTTTTGTAGTGAAATCGTCACAATAGAAACGATGTATCAATTGGTTCACCAATATGCGCCGAACAGTCCCGCCGGCCGAACCGCTGTCGCCATCGTCGCCGCGTTGGTTGGTGTACCAGCACTCGTAGTCGGGCTCATCGGATTGGGCAGCAACGTCGCGGCGGGGCTCCTGGTTCACCTGATCGGCATTTCGACCCTCACCATCGCAGGACAGTTGACGCGCGGAGTCGTCCGACAGGCGAACGCGGCCCCGGGAGCGAACCCGCGTGGCGAACGGGAAACGGACGAGGCGACCGAGACCCCGGTCGAAACGCTTCGCCGGCGCTATGCGAGGGGAGAGCTCAGTGACGAGGCGTTTCAACGCCGTCTCGAGCGACTTCTCGAAACCGAGGACGGAAATCAGGCTCCGCCCGACCGCGAACGAATCGTAGAGAAGTGAGTGTGGCTGCAGGGTACGGCGCTCGACAAAACTGAACCAATCGAACCGCGAACGCGGGAACGGGTCGTCTCAGAACGACAGCTGTTCCGGCGCGTACGGGCTTCCCAGCGGCGTCGGGTCGCGATCGCTGTAGCCGACGCGGCCGATCGCCTTCTTGCTCACGGCGGAGTAGACCGCAAAGCGGACCTCCTCGGAAGATTCGAATGTTTCCGAATCGAGGCGCGCGAGTACCTCCTCGACGGATTCGGAGCCGTTCGGGAGCTCGAGCGTGCGGTCCCCGTAGGCCTCGATCATTTCTTCGGTCGTCGCGGGATACTCGTGTGTGTCGATCATCTCGCCGGTGCCATTGCGCAACATTACACCCTAACCTGGGTGAACGATAATTATAAACATTGTCCATAAACGTTCTCTAGGAGGGCGGTAGAGATTATATGCCTAAGTCGTCCTAGAACACGACCGGTCCGCGGCGTCGAAGGCAAGCTCGCGGTCGTGAGAAACCGATTTAGGACCGGGGCGACTCGAAACGAGTATGCCATACGCCGATCTCCACGTCCACACGACCCGCTCGGACGGGGGAGTAGAACTCGAGGCCGTGCCCGAGGCCGCCCGCAGAAACGACGTCGAGGTCGTCGCAGTCACCGATCACGATCGACGCCAGCCCTTCGACGAACCGGTGGTCGAACGCGACGGCGTGACGATCGTCCACGGGATCGAACTCCGCGTCGAGACGGGAGACGGCTTACGCGTCGACCTGCTCGGGTACGGACTCGAGCCCACGCCGGACCTCGAGGCGATGCTCGAGGGTATCCAGACGAATCGTCGCGAGCGCGGGCGGGCGATCGTCGACTGCGTGGAGGATCGACTCGGCGTCGACCTCGGCGTCACTGTCGGGGACGGTTTTGGCCGACCGCACGTCGCTCGCGCTGTCGCGGACCACGGCGACACCGACTACGACTACGACGGGACGTTCACGGAGCTGATCGGCGGCGGCGGACCGTGTTTCGTGCCGCGGGAGATCCCGTCGTTCGAGCGCGGCCAACGGCTCCTCTCGGAGGCCGCGACGATCGTCTCGCTAGCCCATCCGCTCCGGTACCCGAATCCAGAGCGGGCCCTCGCGCTGACGGCCGACTTAGACGCCGTCGAGTTGCACTACCCCTATGGCGCTCCCGTCGATCTCGAGCCGGTCGAGCGGGCGATCGAGACCAACGCGCTTGCTGTCACCGGCGGAAGCGACGCCCACGACGACCGATTGGGCGTCGCCGGGCTGACCGCCGAAGAGTATCAGGATCTGGAAATACCAGCTTGAAACGGGATTTTCAGCCGGGAGCGGAGGCTTCAATGTCGTTCGGCCCAAACGAACGGGTATGAATTGCCACTACTGCGACCGCGAAGCCGCGTTCGCAGCCGAGTCCGACGGACTCAGAGTGGGCCTCTGTGAGGAACACTTCCGCGAGCGGTTGCAGGAACTCGCCGAGGCCGACGGCCTCGAGGCGCTCAAAGAGCGCGTGGATGTCGACCGCGCCGAGTAAGAAGAGACGAGAAAGCGAGATCGGTGTCAGGCCGTTCGGCCGGCGTCGACGTCGATCGCGTCGACGGGACAGACGTCGACACAGAGCATACAATCGATACACTGGGCTTCTTTGGTCGGCTCTGCTTTCTTGTCGCTTTCGGGGTGTCCGGGCGTGTCGACCCACGTAAAGACGTCGACCGGACAGTCCTCGAGACAAGCCCCGTCGGCGATACAGAGGTCGTAATCGACCGCGACGTGCGTGCCCCGGATGCCGAGCTCTTCGGGTTCGTCGACCGGTCCCCAGACGGCGACGCCGTTTTCCTCACCCTCCTGTTCGCGGTTTTCGTGGAACTGTGGATCAATGGCCATTGCTAACAGATCTAAATGCGAGACGCGAACTTAAATGTATGTTCCTGTACACGCAGGCGAATCGTCAGAAGGGGTAGCATTCGCTGGCGTATAGCGCAACTAACACTATCTCGAGCGACGGCTGTGAACCGACGATACACGGGCGGACCGCCCCGTCGAACGAGCGCGTTCGAGTGCCCGTTCCCGGCTCAACGTTTTTGCCAATTCGAGTTCGATAGCCCGTATGACCGCGCCCGAATCGGCCCCGCCGCGGCTGGTCTTCGACGACGACTGTGGCTTTTGTACATGGTGTGCGGAGTTCGCCGCCGAACGCGGCGAGTTCGAACTCGTCGGCTTTCGAGACCTCACGCCCGATCAACTGGCCCGACTCCCCGCGGACTACGAGGAGTGCGCCCACCTCCTCACACAGGAGGGCGTCTACTCCTGTGGCGAAGCGATCGAGGAGATCGGCACGCGACTCGAGACCCCCACCCGACACCTCGCGGTCGCCTTCCGTCGGTTTCCGGGCACCGAAGGCGCTCGAGAACCGCTCTACCGACGGGTGGCGGACAACAGGGATCTGTTCGGGCGGATCGTGAGCCGAACGCCACCCGCACGCGAGGATTGAACCGCATGTGAGGCGAAAACAGTCGTGTGAAGTGAAAATTATCGTACGAGGTGAACGGTTCCGATCGCGATGCGGGCGACAGATCGCGGCGAACGCATCCCTTTTGCGCGGCCCGACGAATGTGCAGACATGGAGCTTACTCATCGTCCGCGGCGGCTTCGCCAGGATCGAATTCGGCCGCTGGTGAGCGAAACGAGCCTCGAGCCGTCGGACCTGATCGCCCCGGTATTCGTCGACGCGACGACGAACGAACGGGTCCCGATCGAATCGATGCCGGGCCACGAGCGCGTCCCGATCGACGAGGCCGTAGCTCGCGTCGAGGAGGTCAGAGAGACCGGCGTCGAGGCCGTCATGCTGTTCGGAATCCCGCGATCGAAAGATCCCGAGGGGACGCGCGCCTGGGCCGAAGACGGCGTCGTTCAGGAGGCGACCCGGCGGATCACGAGCGAGACCGACGCGTACGTCGTCACCGACGTCTGTCTCTGTGAGTACACAGACCACGGCCACTGCGGCCCGCTCGAGGAAGAACTTCGCGGCGAGAACGGAGGCGTCGACGAGCCCGTCGCCGGCCACGAGGCGACCACGACAGTCGACAACGACGCGGCCCTCGAGCGCCTCGAGAAGATAGCGACCTCACACGCTGAAGCCGGGGCGGATATGATCGCGCCGAGTGGCATGATGGACGGCATGGTCGGGGCGATTCGCGGCGCGCTCGACGAGGCCGGGTTCGAACGCGTCCCGATCATGAGCTACGCCGCGAAGTACGAGAGCGCCTTTTACGGGCCGTTCCGCGACGCGGCGGACGGCACGCCATCCTTCGGGGACCGCCGCCACTACCAGATGGATCCCGCGAACGCCCGCGAGGCGATCCGGGAGGTCGAACTCGACGTCGAGCAGGGCGCGGACGTGCTGATGGTCAAACCGGCGCTCCCGTACCTCGATATCGTCGCCGATCTGCGTCGGGAGTTCGACCACCCCGTCGCCGCCTATAACGTCTCGGGCGAGTACGCCATGCTCCACGCCGCCGCCGAAAAGGGATGGCTCGAGCTCGAGGAAGTCGCCCTCGAGTCGCTGCTCTCGATCAAACGCGCGGGTGCCGATCTGATCCTGACCTACTTCGCCGAGGACGTCGCCACCCGACTTCAGGAGTGACACAATCGAGGCGTCCGCTCGAGCGCGATTGCGTTCCGGATCCGAAACTACAATTTTGGCGGGGAGGACACGAACGGCGGCCGTATCTGGCGATATACCCGAAAACGTGATCGAACGGAGCGTCGCACGGATCGAAGCGGCGGTTTCGATCCGACCAGTTTCGACGAACGGTCACGCGTTGTCCCGGTCACGGAGGTCGTGGCAATACCTGCCGCGCGCGGGCGGATAAAACGGGTTTCTAGCCTGCAGTGGCGTCGCAGTCTCCGTCGACCGTCGGGAGATCCGGTTGACGAATGGTCACTGTATAACCACCAGCCGAAAAATTCGGCCGTTTCAATACCCTTATACAGATTAAATCACCTCTAGATTCGGACGGATGGAACTATTACACTTGATTAATAGACGCTCGTAAACGCTAACCCTTATATTATACAGGAGCATGCACCTCAAACGTGATTTGGAGGAAAATCATGAGTGAAAATCGAGTCAAGGTGGACGAACGTATGGGGAGTTTCGGAGTAGTAAGTGTCTTGCTGTTTTCGAACTCGTCGGCGATGTGTTGGATTGTCAGATCGCCGTATCCGTGTTCACTTACGGCTTTATATGTTGCTTCCATAATGTCTCGTTTTACGGGGTCCATCTGGTCGAGATCATTTCCAATGCTCATTGATAGAGTATCCGTGTTCAAGTAGCGTGTTCCTTTCGAGTTAGTGAACGTCCTGTAGTACTCCATCGGATTGATTCTTGTCTACGTCATTCTCGGATGTATCCTCGGCAAGCGACTCATCGGTATGTGCTCGAGCGAACGAATCGAGGGTGAGCTTTGCGCCGCCAAGGACGACAGGACCGATAAAGAGACCGCTGGCTCCGAAGATGATGAGACCACCGAAGATGCCGACGACAACAATGGCGGAATTGAATGCACTAGTACGCCCAATCAGCGCAGGCCGAAGGTACGAGTCCGAGAAAGTGACAATCAGACCATAAATGACCATCGCTACGCTGGCGGCTGGTCTACCCATTCCAATCAAATAAGCCGCTGCCGGAATCCAGATCCCGAACGAACCGACCAGCGGAAGTAGTGTCAGAACGAACGTCGAAACAGTGAGGAAAACGATAGCAGGGACACCTGCGATCGCTAGTCCAACTCCAAGCATCACCGCCTGAATAGCTGCAACGGCGACGTTCCCGACGATCGAGGCCCACATGAGCTGATCTAAACTAGTTCGGAGTTCTGTCAATACCTCGTTGTCGATCGGCAATACCCACTGCAGCCATGCGACGAGTTGTTCCCCATCTCGCAATAGTGCAAAGAGGACGAACAGCGTGACGGTCAGGCCGATGAAGATACTAGGGAGATCACCGACGACAGTAATGATCTCTCTTATGATCTCTTGGAGAGTGGACGCAATCCGGTGTTGATTTGCATCATATAGTCCAACAAGATCGGCCTCGTACCCGTTGCTCTCAAGATTGACCTCGATCGTACCGAGGATCTCTTTGACCGCTTCACCGTTGGGTTGTCCCTGTCTGATCGCACGGACAAGCCGGAACGACTGTTCAACTGCAGTCACAACAATATAGATGAGCGGGAGCAGCACGACGAGTACAGTTGCTGTGACCACTACGATCGCTGTAATTGTCGGTCTGATATATTGCTCGAGGTGGTGCTGCACAGGTAACATAATATACGCGAGTACGATTCCGAAGAGGATGTACTGCAGATACGGGAGGAAAACGAACAGTGCGAGCAGACTGCTCACCAGTGCGAGTATAGTTAAGCCGAGCTGTGCGGTGACCCAGTTCGGCAAATTAGTACTATCTGTCACACATGAACTTCCATTCAACATATAAATGAATCTGGTGATACGAGGTCTTGAACACGGTCTATGTATGGCAATCGCCAGTCTTCGGGGAACTGGTGTAGCCAACGGTCCCGAAAGCCCGGAACGGTGGCATCCTTAGGTTTCGTGAACCGCCACGGGCGCGGTGGCCCGTGGCTTTCCGTGGATTAGTCGGACACACCCGCGACACCATCGGCGTGGTGACCTCTGGCGGTGTCGTGGGTCACGGTCGGCTGGGTCACACAGCCCGATGCCTGCCGTCGCAGCTTCCGCACGTTGGGAAGCGTCTTGAGAGCAGGCACATTCCTATCCAGTTTCGCCAATCCCTTCTTGGCGATGTTGATAGCCGCGTTCCGGTCAGCGTGGTCTTGCCGCCCACAATCCACGCACTTGAATCGCTTCTTGTTCCGGTTTCCACGAGTTGTATGCTCACACTCGGTGAGTGAACACGCCTGACTCGTGTATTCCGGGTTGATTTTGTCGGACGGAACCCCTTGGAACGCGGCTTTGTACGTGATGAACTCTCGAAGTTTGTGGAACGGAAGTGAGTGAAGGCGACGGTTCATCCGGGTGCCATAGTCAATCGAGTTCCGCATCTCTTTGAGGTCTTCAAAGACGATGACGGGCTTCTCGAACTGAGACACCCACTCCACGACTTGTCGAGAGACTTTGTGGAGTTGGTCGTGGACGAACCGTTCCTCTTGTTGCTCGAACGCTCGGTCGAACGACGACTTCCCGTTGTTTTGCATCCGCTTTCGCATCGTGAAATATCGATGGCGTTCCTCCTTGATTTCAGGGAAGTCGATGACCACCGAATCAACGATGTCATCATCGTTCCGAATACATAGCGCAGATCGGCCAGAGAGAGGAATAGATAATCGATTTTAACCGAGTTTTCAGACAGACAAACTTTTCTTAAATCTCAGAGGGAGCAAGTTCTATTTGATCCGAAAGACCGGTCGAAGCTAGCAACAAAGGGTCGACCGATGGTGGCACACTCTTATCACTCGCCGAGCAATTATCGTCTGTATGGATCCGACCGAATTTCTTCAGGGAAGTACAGTCAGGATATCGGAGGAAACATATGCAGTCTGCCGGACCGATCATAGCCATCCTGCTGCGTTTGCAACCGTTGAGGACGAAACTGAGACGACAGTGGTCGTCGAACACGATGATGTTGGCAGTGTCGATGCCAGTGCGGTCGAGTCCGGGTGGAAACGCCTGACGTTCGAGATGGATCTGCCATTCGAACTCGTTGGATTCCTGGCGACGGTTGCGACAGCGCTTGCTGAGGCAGATGTCTCGGTGTTTGTCCTCTCGTCGTACACGACTGACCACGTATTCGTAAAAGAGAACGACCTCGACGCTGCTGTTCCACAACTTGAACAGTTGGGCTGTGACGTCACTAACTAATGGCGACAGTCAGTGAACCAATCGGTACCTTTACACTGAACTCATCTTCTGTAATCATCACGCCGTTTCTGGGAGCTATCGGAGAGGTAGATGGCTGCTCTGGTAACGACTCCGTCTGTACTTCCGCTTGTCGAGTAGTCATACGGGATATCCGAACTGTTCTACGACACTCTCTAGTCGGGGCAATCGCGCAGATTCGGGTACGCTCGAGACATCCCCATGCCAGTTTCAATCGGCGTATCCGCATGGATTTCCGTTATCTCCGCCACGAACGCGACCAGGACGAAACGGACGGCTCGAGCGAAATCCCCGCCTTGGGAATTCGTGGCAGACTGTGTTAGCGGTGCCCCGCGTGGGATCGGGTGGCCCGAAACGGGCCAGACTGCGGGCGATCCCTACCCACGCTCAACACGAGACCGTGAGACCGTTCGAGCGAATACCATGGGTTTCTACCCGGAGACGGACCACCATCACCGTTTCCGGGCACGCTTCGTGACTGTGAGCGCAGTCGCTGGCTCGAGGATCGGTTCCAAGTCGTGCTCAATTCGGCGCACGAGCGGATCGGTAGATGACGGATGAGGTGAATAGCAGAACGTATTCTCGAGCGCTCAAAAGCCGGGCATCAGTTCCGCGGGTCCGAAGACGCCGTACTCGCCGGCCCGGTTTCGGCGGACGGCGGTTTTCAGATAGCCGATCGCCGGCCCGTTGACGTTCGCCGCCATGCTCGTGGCGTCGTCGAGTTCGAACGTGTTCGTCCCCGTCTCGCCGTCGAACGTGGTACCGGTCACCGAGACGGTCGTCGTCGTCGGCTTCTCGTCGCGTTCGACATCGAGGATTCCCCCGACGGTCACGTCCTCGGCGTCACAGATTCCCGCTCGCTCGAGAAGGACATCGTCCGCGTGCTCCATATCATCGAACTCGAGGACGCCGTCGTGGTCGTCGATGACGGCCTCGATTTCGTCCTCGGAGAGCGTCCGGGCGGTGTCGATGTCGTACTCTGGCAGGTGGGCGATGTCCTCGCGGACGGTGCCGCGATTGTCCTCGTAGCCCGATTTCAGGCCGACGCCCCACCAGATGTCGACCGATTCGACCTCGACGAACGACTGGGCGGCAAGCGCCGCCGCGCCGGTGAGAAAGCCGGGCGTCGCACCGGCACCGCAGACGAACGTGATTCCGGCGTCCTCGAACGCTTCCTCGCGCTCGTCGAGCATTCCGATGACTCGGGAGCGTTTGAGCACGTCGACCAACACGCCGGCGTATCCGCCCGCCACGAACCGATCCGCGACCCGCGGGATGAAGTCGTGTTCGTAGTTCGGCAGTGCCAGCAGGACGGCGTCGATACCGTCGCCGTGATCGATGATCTCCTGAATCGGATCCTCGGACGGACGGGCCTGCGCGGAGGCGACGACGCCCGCGTTCTCGCCGTGTTGTTTGACGCCGGACGACGCCGCCGCGCCGCCGTCAGTCTCGAGGTCGTCATCTCTGGACGCGTCAGTTCCTCGTGGCGCATCAGTTCCCGGTCCGCTGTCGATGTTTCCTTCCGTCGCCTCGAGCAGTTCCTCGACGTCCAACCCGTCGAAGTCCATCGCGACGCCGTGGCGGTCACACGCCGCGACCGGCGTGAGCCCGTCTTTGTGTTGGCTCACCTCGAGCGTTCGTCGACCGATTCCTCCCGTTCCGAGCACCGCAAACGTGGTATCGTTCATTGCTGATCGTGTCGTGAAGTCGGTCATCTCTCAGTCGTCAGTAATCGCTTCGTCACCGATGGTCGCTTAGTCGTCACTCGATTCCGCGTTGGCACTGCCTGCGTTGCCGGCTGCTTCAGTGGCCGTTCCCGCCGCCGTCTCCGCCGGCGATTCTGCCGCCGCCCGCCGACCTCGAGCCTTCACCGCCTCCGGATCGAATTCGTTGACGGACTGATTCGGCTCGAGGCCCGCCCGTTCGATGATCTCGATATCGTCGCCGGCCGACTGCCCCTCGGTCGTCAGATAATCGCCGGTGAGTAGGCCGTCAGCGCCCGCCTCGAGGGGCAGGTGTTGTTCGTCGGGCTCGAGGTTGACCTCGCGCCCGCCCGTCAGCCGAACGCGCGATTCGGGGTGGAGCAGTTTGTAGACCGCGACGGTCTTGACGATCTCCGCCGTGCTGATTTCGACGCCCCGCTCGGCCAGCGGGGTCCCCGCGACCGGGTTCAGAACGTTGACCGGCAGCGACGAGATGCCGATGTCCTGGAGCGCGACGGCTGCATCGACGCGGTCGGCCGGCGTCTCGCCCATCCCGAGGATGACGCCCGCACAGAGGTCCATTCCCGCCTCTTTTGCGACCTCGAGGGTGTGTACCCGATCCTCGAAGCTGTGGGAGTCGACGATTTCGGGGAAGTACCGCGGCGAGGTCTCGATGTTGTGATTGTAGTGGTTGATCCCCTCTGCGGCGAGTATTTCGGCTTCTTCGGGCGTGAGGATCCCCAGCGAGGCGTCGACCTCGAGGTCGCACTCCTCGCGGACGAGGCGGATCGACTCGAGGACCTCCGTCCACTCCTCGGGACGGTGTTCCTTCGAGACGCCGCGTTCGGCGACCACGATGCCGAAGCGCTGTGCGCCGTCGCGCTCGGCACGTTTTGCGGCCTCGAGAATTTTTTCGGGACCGAGAAAGCCGTAGGTGTCGATGCCGGTGTCGAAGTGGACTGACTGGGCACAAAAGCCACAGTCCTCGGCGCAGTTGCCCGCCTTCGCGTTGACGATCGAGCAGGCGTCGACGGTGCCGTCGCCGAAGTGATCCCGGACGGCGGCCCCCGCCTCCGCGAGCGGTTCGACCGGCTGTGCCATAAGCGCCAGTCCGTCGGTCCGATCGAGGCGTTCGCCGGCGAACACCCGCTCGAGCGCGTCGTCGATCGTCCGGTTGGTCGTCTCGTAAACCACGCTAGCTAACGCAGTTACTGAACTATAATTCTTGGGGACAGTCGTTCTCGGCGTTCAATTCCGCCCAGTGCTCGCCGAATCGGCGGCCTACTCTCTACGGGGCCGGTACTATACGAGTCCTTCACATCGGGGCTACTATGAACGTTCGCGGATCCCTCTCAGAAGAGACGATACAACAGTTCCTCTCGACGCAAACGATCCCGATCCGACTGGGCTGTCAAACGCCCGCAGGGACGCCGTGGATGCTCTCGATGTGGTATCGCCCTCGCGTGCTCGAGAACGACGGAAGTTCGGAGTGGGTCCTCGAGTGTGCGACTGGGAAAGGGGCGAAGGTCGTCACGTACCTGACCGAGACCCCAGAACTCTCGTTCGAGGTGTCGACGAACCACCCGCCGTACAGAGGCGTCCGTGGGTGGGGAACGGCGACCATCGAACCCGATCCCGAAATGAGCGTCCTCCGGTCGCTCGTTGAGCGGTACCTCGGGGGGACGGACTCGAAACTCGCACAGGACCTGCTCGACGAGGACCGTGACGAGGTGACGATCAGCATCGAACCCGCGACGGTCTACGGGTGGGATTTTTCGAATCGAATGCGTGACGTGGCGAGCGGTCCCGAAACGAGGGGATAGTTGCTCGACTGTGGTGAGTCGATTGTGAGACTGGCTTACTCGTGGCTTCGGGTTCGTTCGAGACACTGGTCAAAAATCGCGATGCCGAAACGTCCCGTGACGCCGAAACGCCTCGCAACGCCGAAACGCCGTTCGATTATTAGAGGAAGCTCTCGACGTGTTCCGCGACTTCTTCGGGCGTGTCGCCGACCGGAACGCCGGCGTCGTTGAGCGCGTTGATCTTGCTCTCTGCGGTGCCGGTTCCGGAGCCGGAAACGATCGCGCCGGCGTGGCCCATGCGTTTCCCCGGCGGAGCCGTTCGGCCGGCGATGAAGCCAGCGACGGGCGTATCGACGTGTTCGTCGATGTAGGCCGCTGCTTCCTCCTCGTCCTCGCCGCCGATCTCGCCGCACATGGCGATTGCCTTCGTGTCCGGATCGTTCTCGAACAGCTCGAGGGCGTCGACGAAGTCGGTGCCGATGATCGGGTCGCCGCCGATACCGATCGCGGTGGTCTGGCCGATACCGCGGCTGGTGAGGCTGTCGACGACCTGGTAGGTCAGCGTGCCCGAACGAGAGACGAGCCCAACGTCGCCCGAGGCGAAGATGTTGCCCGGCAGGATGCCGAGTTTTGCCTCTCCGGGGGTGATGAGGCCGGGACAGTTCGGGCCGATGAGCCGCGTGTCAGTCTCCGTGAGTCGCTTGTTCACGCGAGCCATGTCCTGAGTCGGAATGCCCTCGGTGATCGCGACCGCGAGGTCGAGGTCGGTGTCGAGCGACTCGAAGATGGCGTCGCCCGCGAACGCCGGCGGGACGAAGATGACAGAGGTGTCCGCGTTTTCTTCCTCGACGGCTTCGTGGACCGTATCGTAGACCGGAACGCCGGCAGCCTCCTGCCCGCCTTTGCCGGGAACCGCACCGGCGACGACGTTCGTTCCGTACTCCATCATCTGTTCGGCGTGGAACTTGCCTTCCCCGCCGGTGATGCCCTGTACCACCACGCGCGTGTCGTCGTCGACTAGTACACTCATGCTTCCACCTCGTCAGCGTATTCGACGGCACGCTGGACCGCGTCCTCGAGGGTCTGTTCGACCGTCACGAGGTCTTCGTTGAGAATTTCCATGCCTTCCTCCCAGTTGGTCCCGGCCAGTCGGACGACGACCGGCTTCGGGATCTCGTCGAACTGCTCTAAGGCCTCGTTGATCCCCTTGGCGACCTCGTCGCCGCGGGTGATGCCCCCGAAGATGTTGAACACGACCGAGTCGACGTTCTCGTCGGAGAACACCATGTCGAGCGCGTTCGCGATCCGGTCGGCCTTCGCGCCGCCGCCGACGTCGAGGAAGTTGGCGGGCTCGCCGCCGTAGTGGTCCACGAGGTCGAGGGTGGTCATCACGAGACCGGCACCGTTGCCGATGATTCCCGTGTTACCCTCGAGTCGGACGTAATCGAAGTCGTACTCGTCCGCCTTTTGCTCTAAGGCGTCGCCGGTCGCCGCCTCCTCTTCCATCTCGGCGAGTTCGGGCTGGCGGAACAGCGCGTCCTCGTCGATGTTCATCACGGCGTCGGCCGCGATGACCTCGTCGTCGCTGGTGACCATCAGCGGGTTGATCTCCGCGTCGGAGCCGTCCCGATCCGACCAGAGCTGGTAGAGCGTCGTGAGGACGCTCGAGACATCGCGTGCGATGTCGCTGTCGACACCGGCGTCGTAGACCGCCTTGCGAGCCTGGTAGGGATGCATCCCGAAGGAGGGATCGATGTGTTCGCGCGCGATGGCTTCCGGCGTTTCCTCGGCGACGGCTTCGATGTCGACGCCGCCTTTGGTCGAGACCATCGCGACGGGTTTGCCCTCGCCCCGATCCATGGTGATGCCGACGTAGAGTTCGTCCGTGAAGTCGACCGCTTCCTCGACCAGAACCCGATCCACGTGGTAGCCCTTGAGGTCCATCCCGAGGATGGAGTCGGCGGCGTCGCGGGCTTCCGCTTCGTCGTCCGCGAGTTTGATGCCCCCCGCCTTCCCGCGGCCACCGACCTGTACCTGCGCTTTGACCGCGACTGGGTATCCAATCTCCTCGGCCGCGGCGACGACGCCGTCGACGTCGGAGGCGAGTGTCGACTCCGGCGTCGGAACTCCGGCGTCGGCGAAGACTTGCTTCGCCTGATACTCGTGTAGCTTCATGTCCGTTTGAACGGCTGTTCCCACGTCGCTTAAATCATGGCAGTTTCCACTCGCGAGAGCCGTTGCCCTGTCACGCACCACCGTAATTCACCTTTCGGATGGTTTCCGGAATTCGACGAGACCTCCTTTGGAAGAATCCACATTCAAACCCGGTTACGAGGAACGTTCGTGGATTTTAGCAGCCTGCACTACGGTTTGAATAATGCTACCAATTCACTTAGTTATCGTCATAATACGCGCCTAATATGACACTACCGGGTGACGGAACTGCGTGCAATGTCTTTTCCGCCACCTCGATCCCTTCCGGCGATTTTTCGGCGAAAGATATAAATACTATCGTGCCTAACTTAGGGTTAGTTACAATGGATACAGCCCAATTAACGAGCGACCAACTCGCTCGCAAATACGAGTACGACGATGGGTCGGTCATCGCGGTCGACCTCGGCACCGCCGTGCCGGAGCCGTCGATCGACGTCGTCGACGGTACCGTCATCGTCGTCGCCGACGACGAGCACTACGAGTTCGACCTACCAGTCGAACGGACGGATGCGCACACGTTTATCAAAAACGGCGTGCTCACTATCGAACTGGAGGACAACGCATGAAGCTCACCGTCAAACCCCTCAAGCAAAAAGACGCAGGCCGCGGGCTCGCAGCGATCGACCGCGTCTCGATGAGCGAGCTCGGCCTCGAGAACGGAGACTACATCACGATCGACGGCAAGGGCGACGGCCAGTCGGTCGCCCGCGTCTGGCCCGGCTACCCCGAAGACGAAGGGCGAAACGTCGTCCGGATCGACGGGCGATTACGCCAGGAGGCGAACGTCGGGATCGACGACACCGTCACCGTCGAGAAGGCGGACGTCAAACCCGCGACGGGCGTCACTGTCGCGCTCCCACAAAACCTCCGCATCCGGGGCGACATCGGGCCGCTCGTCCGGGACAAGCTGAGCGGTCAAGCCGTCACCGAGGGACAGACGGTGCCGTTCTCGCTGTCATTCGGACCGATGTCCAGTTCGGGTCAGTCGGTCCCCCTGAAGATCGCGAGCACCTCGCCGTCGGGCACGGTCGTCATCACCGATTCGACCGAGATCGAGATCTCCGAGACCCCCGCAGAGCAGATCTCGTCCGGACCGGGCGGAACGTCCGAGGGCGTTCCGGACGTGACCTACGAGGACATCGGCGGTCTCGACGAGGAACTCGATCAGGTGCGCGAGATGATCGAGCTGCCGATGCGCCACCCCGAGCTGTTCCAGCAACTCGGCATCGAGCCGCCGAAAGGCGTCCTCCTGCACGGGCCGCCGGGCACCGGGAAGACGCTGATGGCGAAGGCGGTCGCCAACGAGATCGACGCCTACTTCGAGACGATCTCCGGCCCGGAGATCATGTCGAAGTACTACGGGGAGTCAGAAGAACAGCTCCGGGAGGTCTTCGAGGAGGCAGAGGAGAACACGCCGGCGATCATCTTCATCGACGAACTCGACTCGATCGCCGCAAAGCGCGAGGAAGCCGGCGGTGACGTGGAACGACGCGTCGTCGCACAGCTGCTCTCGTTGATGGACGGTCTCGAGGAGCGCGGACAGGTCACCGTCATCGCGGCGACCAACCGCATCGACGACATCGACCCCGCGCTCCGTCGCGGCGGTCGCTTCGACCGCGAGATCGAGATCGGCGTCCCGGACAAACAGGGCCGCAAGGAGATCCTGCAGGTCCACACCCGCGGGATGCCGCTCTCGGACTCGGTCGACTTAGAGCACTACTCCGCGAACACCCACGGCTTCGTCGGCGCGGACCTCGAGAGCCTCGCCCGCGAGAGCGCGATGAACGCGCTTCGCCGAATTCGGCCCGAGCTAGACCTCGAGTCGGACGAGATCGACGCGGACGTCCTCGAGAGCCTGCAGGTTACCGAACGGGACTTCAAAGAGGCGCTCAAGGGCATCCAGCCCTCGGCGCTTCGAGAGGTCTTCGTCGAGGTTCCGGACGTCACCTGGAACGACGTCGGCGGACTGGGTGACACCAAAGAACGGCTTCGAGAGACCATCCAGTGGCCGCTCGACTACCCCGACGTGTTCGAGGCGATGGACATGGAGGCCGCGAAAGGCGTCCTGATGTTCGGGCCGCCCGGGACGGGCAAGACGCTGCTCGCGAAGGCGGTCGCCAACGAGGCGGAGTCGAACTTCATCTCGATCAAAGGCCCCGAACTGCTCAACAAGTACGTCGGCGAATCCGAGAAGGGCGTCCGAGAGGTCTTCGAGAAGGCGCGGTCGAACGCACCGACCGTGATCTTCTTCGACGAAATCGACTCCATCGCCGGCGAACGCGGCGGCAACACCACCGACTCGGGCGTCGGCGAGCGCGTCGTCAGCCAGCTGCTGACCGAACTCGACGGCCTCGAGGAACTCGAGGACGTGGTCGTCATCGCGACGACCAACCGACCGGATCTGATCGATAGCGCCCTGCTCCGGCCGGGCCGTCTCGACAGGCACGTCCACGTTCCCGTCCCCGACGAGGAGGGCCGCGAACGGATCTTCGAGGTCCACACGCGCGACAAACCGCTGGCGGACGCGGTCGACCTCGAGTGGCTCGCCGCCGAGACGGAGGGCTACGTCGGTGCCGACATCGAGGCCGTCTGCCGCGAGGCCTCGATGGCCGCCAGCCGCGAGTTCATCAACTCGGTCGATCCCGACGAGATGGCAGAGAGCATCGGCAACGTTCGAATCGGCCGCGAACACTTCGAGCACGCCCTCGAGGAGGTCCAGCCGAGCGTGACCCCCGAGACGCGAGAGCGCTACGAGGAGCTCGAAGACGAGTTCCAGCAGGCCGAACCCAGCGGCGAAAGCGACCAGCTGGGTCGGACCTTCCAGTAAGCCGCTCGATCGCGGTTCACGTTTTTCCGCAGTTCACGTTTTCCTGCGGTTCGCGTTTTTGCGCTGTTCGGACTTTTTCCCGTTCCTACGATCTCTCGAGCCGGAATCAGCCTCTCGAGCCGGAATCGATCCTCCGAGACGAACGCCGCGACGCTCGCGTTCGAAAAACAGGGCCGCCTCAGTCGCACTGCGCGACCGGTCGGTCCGCGAGGTCCTCGAGCAGTTCCTCAGCGTGGCCGTCGGGCGTCACGTCCTCGTAGACGGCGTCGATAGTTCCGTCGGGGCCGACGACGTAGGTGTTGCGAAAGACGCCGTCGAACGTGTTGCCGAACATCCGTTTCTCGCCGTAGGATTCGTACAATGTCGCCACCTCTCCCATCTCGTCTGCGAGCAGGTCGAACTCGAGGTCGTACTCCGCGGCGAATGTCTCGAGGTCCGAGACGGAGTCGTCGCTGATCCCGACGACGGCGACGTCCGCGTCGTCGAACCGCTCGAGCGCGTCGTTGAAGCCGCAGGCTTCGGTCGTGCAGCCGTCGGTGTTCGCGCGCGGGTAGAAGTAGACGACGAGCCGCTGGCCGTCGAAGTCCGATCGGCGGACGGTCTCGCCGTGCTGGTTGGGTAGTTCGAACTCAGGTGCGTCGTCGCCAACGTCGAGCATGGAACCGACTTGGCGAGCGCGGTTGTATGTATTTTGATTCGGCCCGGCCCGCGAGCCGATGGTTCCTCGATCGTTTCTGCGGGGCCCGTCGCTCGTCCTCGGCGGGTCCGTCGCTTTCCAAACGACTACCGCCTCGTCCGCTGGCCACCCCCTCGCCAGCCGGCCACCGCTTCGCCCGCCGATCTCCGCCTCGTCAGTCGACCACCGCCTCGCCCTCCCCAACCAACTCACTCGCGCCGCTCACGGCATCGCTGCGCTCGTTCGCCCCTCGCGGATCGGCGTGGCGTCCTCGCCGACGACGGCTCGGACGCCGCGCATGCGCGCCAAAGCTGTAACATCGAGATCGAGACGATTTCGTCTCGAGCGAATTATGGGACATGGAAAACCTCCTCGTGACGTTCTCCTCGTGACGTAATCGTCGACGTACGCGGCGATTCAGTCGAGCTGTTCGGCCGCCTCGCGCTCGACCAGCGGCGTCGCGTTCTGCTCGGGCAGTGTCACCACGTCGTCGGCCGCGAGGGTGTACTCCCGGTCGTCGACGCCGAGGATCGAGCCGATGTCCTCGGTGATCTTCACGGTGAGGCGCTCGAGCGAGGGCTCGTCAGTTGCCGCGTCGTCGGCAGCAACTTCGCCGCTCGAGGCGGTCGCTGCGCCGCCGTCGGTCGCCGGAGTTTCGGGCGGCTCGCCTGCCGCGGAATTTTCGTGCATCGAGTCATCGGCCGACGAATCCGCCGAGTTCGACTGCGTCGCCGGCTCCGGCGGGTCGCCGCCCATCACGTCCGCGGCGCTGACGCCGCTCGGGTCAGCGGTCGCCGAATCGTCCTCGGTCGTCGGCCGGTTCGCGGGACCGGCATCCGACTTCTCGAGGTCCGCTGGCGGCGTCTCGGGCGGTGCCGGCGGCGCTGTGTCGGACGACTCTCGATCGGACTGGCCGGTCGAGGCGGTCGGTTGGTCGGTCGCGTTCGACCCTTCCTCGTCGAGTTCGTCCGCGGGTGCGTCGACGCCCTCGAGAACGTCGAGTACCCGGGACTTGTTCGACTGGATGCGATCGACGAGGTCGTCGAAGAGGTCCGCCTCCTCTGCGGTGAGGCCCTCGTCGTTCGCCGCCATGCCGGCTGCGGAGAGACTCGCCTGTTTGACGAGTTTGCCCATTCGGCGCTCGTAGATGGCCTCGACGACGTCCTTGGCAGTCTCGATCTCGTCCGTGAGCCGGCTCACTTCGGGCGAGGAGAACGGGTCCTCCGCCTCGGCGGCCGCGCGGTCACGTCTGTCCTCGAGGTCTGCGATGTACTCGCCGACCTCCTGGTAGAACGAGGGGCGCAGGTTCTGGAGGCTATCCTTCTGGCGCTCCTTGCTCTGAACCGAGCGTAGTTCGTCGAGATTCATTCTTTCTCCTTTTCGGCGCGACCACGCGCCATGAGAAACATGGCGACGTACTCTGGTAGTGACTGGTCACCCTCCCGGACTGTAAAGATGTCGCCCCCGAGTTCGACCTCGCCGCCGCGCTCGACGTCGACCGCGACCTCGTGGCCGGTGAACGTTTCGGGGACGGCGTCGACCAGCGGGTCGAACGCCTCGAGTTCGTCCGGTGTGAGCCGACAGGTCGTCAGGGCGCTCCCGCCGTGAAGGCTCCCCGGCAGGCGGATGAGTCGGTTCGTGTCCGTCGTCACCGGTTCGTCGATCGGCGCGTTATCTCGCTCGACGGCAGTTGCGGCGAAGCGCTCGGCCAACTGAGCGATCGCCGTGTGGACGGTGATGTTTCCGGCCTCGAGGCCCGCACGATTGTTCTGGGCGGCCGAGAGCGTCGCCTCGGCTTTCCCCTCGCCGATACCGTCGAAGGTCTGAAGGCGCTCGAGGGCGTCTTCCTCGTCCATCTCGAGGAGATCCTCGACGAAATTCATGAAGTGCTCGTGGATTCGCACGCCCCAGCCACCGTCGACCCGCAGGGTTCGCCGTTCTGTCGGTGTCTTCCGGCCGAGCCCCGCCACCGTCTCGGTTTCGATCAGTTTCTCGAAGTCAAGGCCGATGCCGCGGACGTAGTCGACGATCTCCCGGCGGTGTTCCCGGTCGAGGTGTTGTACGTTCTCGTCTCGAACGTGGACGTGGTAGCCTCGTCCCCCGGAGAAGGCGATTTCGACGTTCTCGAAGGCGAAGTCGTCCTCGAGGAACTCGAGCAGGCGCATCAGTGCGTCCTTGCACTTCCTGAGCATGTCCCCGTAGGAGTCCTCGCCGAGGGTCACACTCGGCAGGTGATCGGCGTCCAGATCGAAGACGAGATCCGACGACCGCCAGTCCTTGTCGGTCATCGACCCCGCGCCTGGATCGCGGTAGCGTCCCGCGGAGAAGTAGACGTGCTGTGGCCGCTTGCGGACGAGAAACTCCTCGATGTCCCCCAACTCGAGCAGCGAGCGGTGTCTGACCATCGTCGTTCCGGGCCCGTCGGTCCACGGGATAAATCCCCACTCGCGCTCGTTGGCCTCGGGCGGTAGCGTAATCTCCGTTCTGCGGTAGTGATCACGGAACCGACCGCGAAGATAGGCTCTCGTTCGCTCCTCCATTCGTCCACGGTATCTGCGACGGGAGACTATAATCTTCCCGAAAGTCTCGAACCGCCGAAAGACAGGTCGCGGAGGCGCTCACCGGCCGTGATACGAAAAACCGGGAGAAGGACGCAGGTCGCAGCCGATTCGGTCACAGGCGATTCGCTGACCACACGGGCGGTTCGCTAACCAGACGGACGCGAGCCTATCGGCGAATCACACTCGCGTCAGTGAATCGAATCCTTATCGGCGGACCAGATCCGAAATCTTGTCGGCAATACTTCCGCTCGAGCCGAGTTTGAGGTAGTAGGCGTCGCCGCCGTCTTCGTAGTAGTTGTCGATGCGACGCTTGATTTCGAAGCCGAGGTGCTCGTAGAACTGGAGTGCGCCTTCGTTGGTCGTCCGGGCGTGACACGTGATCGTATCGTGTTCCTGTGCGACGCGGGCGATCAGTCGTTTTCCGATCCCCTCTCCCTGATAATCGGGCGAGACGGCAAGAAAGAGGATGTACCCGTCGCGACGGACTGCGGCGAAGCCGATCAGTTCGTCCTCCTGGAGGGACAACTGAACCGTCGAGCGGCGATAGGCGTCGGTGAAGAAACTGTGTCGCTGTTTGAGGACGCCAACACTGTCGTTGATCTCCTCTTTGAGTTGCCAGGCTTCGTCGACAAAATCGTCACTGCCCGAGGTGACGACGCGACTGTCGATGTTGACGCTCACTATCCTCATCTAACAGTCTCGTCAATATAATTCCACCGGCAAGCGAACCGCTCACACGAATATCGGACAGCCGACATCTTCGGTCGAGGTGGCGGCGAAACGGGTCGATCTCACGGCGACGCGGCGGATTATGGACTCGCCGCGACGTGGCAGGTTCTGACTCACCGCGACCCGGTGTCGGACCGATGGTCATAGGTTCGTCGCCGAGTAACTCGCACTCGATGGGGTTCGAACTGCGCGATCACACCGCCGACATCGCCGTCGCCGCGACCGGACCGAGTCTCGAGTCGGTCTTCGGATCGGTCGCGGACGGACTCGCCGCCGCCTCGTGTGAACGCGTTCCGGAGACGGGAGGGGAGCAATTCTCGCTCTCAGTGACGGCCGAAAATCTCGAGGCGCTGCTTTTCGATTACGTCGACGAACTGATCTACCTCCGCGACGTTCGTCTGGAGCTTCCAGTCGATCACCGGGTCAAGGATATCTCGGTCGCGCGGTCCGACGAACCGACGGCCGACTGTGAGCCGATGGACGACGCGGCCTACTCGCTCGAGGCGACGGCCCGCGGCGTTCCGCTGTCGGACGTGGTCGCCCGGGAGATCAAAGCCGTCACGTACTCCGAGATGCGACTCGAGGAGACCGACGACGGCTGGGAGGCCTACGTCTCTTCGACGTGTGATCCGCCGACACCCGGCGAGCCGATCAGCTTTCGTGCTGTCCGCTGTTGGACTCCACGGCGCGCAGAGAGAACATCTTTCACCGTTGGCGTCCGATTTTCGGGTATGACTACGTTCGACGCGAACGGCGTCACTCTCGAGCGGGTTCGAGAGTACGTCTGGGAAGTGACTCAGGAGGGTGAGATGCGAACACCCGCACGAGTGCTCGCGAGCGAAGCGTTGCTCGAGGAGATTAGCCAGGACAAGACACTCGAGCAACTGCAGAACGCGACGCACCTGCCGGGGATGACGAACTACGCGATCTGTATGCCCGACGGCCATCAGGGCTACGGCTTCCCCGTCGGCGGGGTCGGCGCGCTCGACGCCGAAGACGGCTGTATTTCGCCGGGAGCTGTCGGCTACGACATCAATTGCGGCGTCCGGATGATGCGGACCAATCTGACCTACAGCGATGTCGAGGGTCGCGAAGAAGAGCTCGTCGACTCGCTCTTTACGAATATTCCGTCGGGCTTGGGCGGCGGCGGAATCGTCGAAACGGGCATCGACGAGGTGGAAGAAATCCTCGCCCGCGGGGTCGACTGGGCGCTCGAGAACGGTCACGCCGTCGAAGATGACCTCCGCCACTGCGAGGACGAGGGAGTTCGGGAAGGAGCAGATCCCTCGAAGGTCTCCCAGAAGGCCAAAGACCGTGGGAAGAACCAGGTCGGCTCGCTCGGGTCGGGCAATCACTTCCTCGAGGTCCAGCGGGTGACCGACGTGTTCGACGAGGAGGTCGGGACGGCCTTCGGCCTCGAGGAAGACCAGATCGTCGTCCTGATCCACTGTGGCTCGCGCGGGCTCGGCCACCAGACATGCAACGACTACCTCCGCAAGATCGAACAGCAACACCAGGGGCTGCTCTCTCAGTTGCCGGACAAGGAACTGGCGGCGGCACCAGCCGGTTCGCAACTCGCCGAGGACTACTACGGCGCGATGAACGCGGCGATCAACTTCGCGTGGGTCAACCGCCAATTGATCATGCACCGCACGCGGAGGGTCTTCGAGCGCGTCTTCGATCGGTCCTGGGAGGAGATGGAGATGGACTTACTCTACGACGTGGCCCACAACATCGCGAAGAAAGAAACTCACACTGTCGGGCCTGACGGACAGCCGGCGGGGGAGATCGACGCCGCCGAAACCGAACAGCGGGAGCTGTTCGTCCACCGCAAGGGCGCGACTCGAGCGTTCCCGAAGGGCCACCCCGAGGTCCCCGCGGCCTACCGGGACGTCGGCCAGCCGGTGATCATCCCCGGCAGCATGGGCGCCGGCAGCTACGTCCTCCGGGGCGGCGAGGCCTCGATGGATCTCACGTTCGGGTCGACGGCCCACGGCGCGGGGCGGCTGATGAGCCGAACGCAGGCGAAAAACGACTACTGGGGTGAGGACGTAAAGCAGGATCTCGAGGAGCAAAACCAGATCTACGTGAAGGCACAGTCCGGAGCCACCATCGCCGAGGAAGCGCCGGGAGTCTACAAGGATGTCGACGAAGTCGTCCGCGTCTCGGACGAACTGGGAATCGGCGATAAAGTCGCGCGGACGTTCCCCGTGTGTAACATTAAGGGATAGGTTCGGGTCGAGTCACCCTAATATCCACACGGTATTCAGCGGGTTGCATTTTCCGGGTGGGCGACTACATGATCGGTCGATGTATCAAAACCCATGCCGGATCAACACAGTTCTACGGAGGTCGGAACGGCGACGATCGTCTACGAGACGCCCGAAGACGGGCGAGAATCCGTCACCGTCGACAACGACCGCATCGCCTACTTTCAGGACCACTGGCTGTTCGCCTACGGGACCGACGAAGACGGCAACGACGTGGTTCGTCGGGTCCCTGACAACCAGGTCTACTACGTCGAACGATCCGTCGAAGAGATAGAAGAGACCTTCGAGTCGACGCTCGAGAAAGCCAAAGACAAGATCGAGGACGTTCGGAGCTAGGCGATCTGGTTCGGGCAATCGCCCTCGAGGGATCGACCCTCGCGCCCCCGTATTGACCGTTTCTCCTGCAGGTCGACAACTACGCCCACATACAGACCACCGCACCCGTCGCTGTTCGAGCACGGGTCCCGACGGTCGCAACGTTCACAACCGCTGGGACGAACTGACGAGTAACGGATGAACGACGGGCCACGGCTGCCAGGGGTCGACACCGTAGACGAGGACGATCGGATCGTCCTGCACGTCGACGCGGACTGCTTTTATGCCTCCTGTGAGCGGCTCAAAGAGCCCGAACTCGAGGGCGAACCGGTCGTCGTCGGAATGGGTTACGAGGACGGAGAGACCGTCGGTGCGGTCGCGACGGCGAGCTACGAGGCCCGCGAGTTCGGCGTCGAGAGCGCGCAGGGAATCTCGACTGCTCTCGAGAAACTGCCCCGGCGCGCGGCCCTCGAAGACGATTCGAACGCCCCCTCGGACGCGAACACGGACGCCGACGCGGCCTCGGACTCGAGTTCGGAGTCCGGTTCGGCGGCGAGGGAGACTCTCGAGCGCTCGGAAACCGGCTACTACCGCCCGGTCGATATGGAATTCTACGAGTCGGTCGCCGTGGAGGTTCGGGAGATCCTCCACGATTGTGCCGACGTGGTGCGCGAGGTGAGCATCGACGAGGCCTACCTCGACGTGACCGAGCGAACCGCCTGGGAGGTCGCCGACGGCTTCGCCCGCCATGTCAAAGAGCGCATCGAGCGCGAGGTCGGCGTCACGGTGAGCATCGGCGTCGCGCCAACGATGAGCGCCGCGAAGATCGCCAGCGACTTCGACAAACCCGACGGGCTGACCGTCGTCCGACCCGGCGAGGTCGAATCGTTCCTAGCACCGCTCGAGGTCGAGTTGCTCCACGGTGTCGGCCCCGTAACGGCCCGAGAGCTACGAGGAATGGATCTCGAGACGGCCGGCGACGTCGCGGCGACGGATCCGGGCCCGCTCGAGGACCGGTTCGGCGAGCGCGGCCGCGAACTGTACAATCGGGCCCGCGGTGAGGACGACCGACGCGTCGAGCCCCGCGGCGAGCCCAAGAGTTTCTCCAGGGAGTCGGCCTTCGCTGAGGCAGTCGAGGAACCGGACCCGAAGTACGAGCGGATCGAGACGCTCGCGGCCGCGGTCGCGGATCGCGCGACTCGAGAGGGGGCGCTGTACCGGACCGTTGGCGTGAAAGCGGTGTTGCCACCGTTCGAGGTCAACACGCGCGAGCAGTCGCTGTCCGGCCCGGTTGACGACCCGGATCTCGTCGAACGGATCGCCGCGGACCTGTTTACCGAGTTCGAGTCGGAACCGGTTCGAAAACTCGGCGTCCGCGTGGCGAACCTCGAGTTCACGGGAGCCGATCAGGCTCAGTTAGACGGCTGGGACGGCGACGGTGTGACCGGTCCGGCCGACTCCTCCGTCGACAATTTGGATACCGATTCCGCAGGGGCCGATTTCGCGAGTGACGACGGTCCGGGCGAAAACGGCGCTGGCGCGAACGGCGAGTCGAACGACCGGTCGCCGAACCCGTCCGAACGCGACCTGCCGGCGGGACAAAGCTCGTTGACCGACTTCCGATCGGACTGACTCCTCGTCGACCGCCGCCCTAGCCGACGGTCGTCGCGACGCCTTTCGTCTGGCGGTAATCGCTCGCGAGGATCGACTCGAGCGTCTCGAGGATCGTCTCGCGGTCGCCGTCCGTCCACTCCGTGGGGTTGCGAATGGGGACGACGAGGAATCCGCGCCCGCGAATTTCGCTCGCGTGGAGACGCGCCATCTCGAGGTCGAGTTTACCGCGCTGGGTGGTGTACTCGCCCAGCACGTGGTCGGTCGCGCGCTCGCCCACCGGGAGCAGGATGTGGGCGTTGATCGCCCGGAGTTCCGCGTCGAAGTACCGCTCGAGTTCGGCGTACTCCTCGGGCGTCGGTGCCCGACCATCGGGAAGCGAGCACATGTGAATATAGTCCGCGAAGAGATTCTCGAGACGGGGGTCATTCGCCGGGCCGGTGACGAATTCGGCGTCGCGAAAGAGTTCCTGAACGCCGACGCCGGCGTCTGTCTCGGTAAACGGAACGCCCGTCGCCTCGCCGCCGTGAACGCCGGGATGGCCGCCGATCACCTGAAAGTCGGCGTTGGCGTCACCGTAGCCGAAGACAGCCGGCTGTTTCCCCGCATCCTGCCGTTCGAACGGTGGTCGCATGCCGAAGGGATTGCTCGTCCTATCGGTGACGTTTTTCACGAGCGTGAATACGAGAGGAGGACAGTTAATTCGCGCGATTTCGGCGGATACTGGATTATCTATCGTGTGGATTCCGGCCGACGGGACCGCTCGATGTCTCGGAGTCGATCGCCAGCGTCGAGTCGACCAGCGACTCGAGCCCCCGGCGCAGTCGCTGTGAGACGGCGGAATCCGAGATGTCCAGTTCCTCGCCAAGTTCGACGAGCGTCGTGGCTCGCGGAACGTCGAAGTAACCCCGCTCGTAGGCAGCAACAACGAGTTCCCGCTGTGGGACCGTCAGCCCGAACTGGTCGTTTCGCTCGGGGTCGACCGCTTCGTGCAGTTGTACGAGCTCCAGCGAGATGTTCCGATCCAGACAGTCGGTGTAAAAAGACGACAGGTCCTCGTAGGCAGGAAACCGCAGCTGGAACGTCCATCGATCGCCCGATCCGTTTCCGCTCGTGACGATAGCATCGTGCTCTCTGATCGCGGCGAGAAAGCCGTTCACCGCCGTCGCCCACTCAATTTTGAGGAGGTCGTGATCGCCGATGCTATCGATCCGTGTCGCCGATTTCACGGTTGATTGTGCTTCGATCGTCTCGAGGACGGTTTCGGTCGCGGACCCGGGAACCCACAGATACGGAATCACCGCTTCGCTGGTCGGAACCTGGGTTTCGATCGTCAGGGGCCCCTCGAGGTCAGACTCGAGTATCGATCCGAACGGGAACGCCGATGCTGGCACCGAAATGCTCGCGATAACGCTCATTGATCCTGACGGTATACGTGTCTGCGATCGACCGCAGTTTCGTCGCCCTTCGAGCAGTGGAGTTTGCAGGTAAAATTACGACGTAGCGTCGTCGATTTCGACCGAAGCGATCGACGTCGTGGATTCCGAATTACATGATCGTACATTCGTCCTCGCTATCCCAACTATCCGTACCGGTAGTAAAAATCGAGAGCTTCGGTATCAAAGGATTTTATAAGTATATTGGATGCCTGAAAATATATGGTTAGAATCATATTCAATGGCCAGCACCGCCGATCGCCGCTGGCCACCCATCTCCCTGCACGTTTGTCGCGATGAACGACAATACCTGTCGATCCAAAAAATCATACATATATCATATTCATCCGGCGGAACTTCTCACCGCAGTCGAGACACCGCGTTTCCTGTCTGGAGAACGCCCGCAGATTACCGATCAGGTCCGGCAGGAAGTGGTATTCGATGACCCGCTCGGCGACATCCGTCTCGTCGACCGCCTCGAGCTTGCGCGAGAGTTCGAGCTGGGCGTCCATCTTGTCCATCATCGATCCCAGGGTCTTGTACGCCGAGAGGTCGGGCCCCATCGCGATGTCGCTCGTGTCGTGGGTGTGCTCGAAGCCGGTGTACTCCTCGTCGGTGCCGAGAGTGTCCTCGCCGATCTGAATGTTTACGGATTCGGGATCAGACATCTCGAGCGTCGCCTCGTAGAACTCATGGGGATACTGCGAGACGATGTCGATGTTGTGGGCCTCGTCGTCGATCTCGGCGGGATCGATTCTCGAAGACATGACGAGCGGCGCATCCATCGAGTTGTGTGCATAGAGCCAGTTTGCCGTGAAGATTGGATCATCACCGACCTGTAGGTCGTAGAGGTACCCGTCGTACTCGACCCGTTCAATGTCCGTTATCCGTAGATACGAGAGATCTCCATCGATCAAAGGGCGTATTTCCTCGAGTTTCGGCTTGGCTTCGCCCGGAAGATCGCACTCCTCGAGTTCGTCGACGATCTCCTCGAGTTTCTCGAGCGAGATATTGTCGCGCCGCTTCAGATACCTCGGAATCAGAACTATTACACTTGATTAATAGACGCTCGTAAACGCTAACCCTTATATTATACAGGAGCATGCACCTCAAACGTGATTTGGAGGAAAATCATGAGTGAAAATCGAGTCAAGGTGGACGAACGTATGGGGAGTTTCGGAGTAGTAACCAACACGGAGGAAACGGCATGATCGACGCGACGCCGCTCCAGGTCGATCCCGAGGTCATCGTCGAGGGGGTTAATCTCATGTGGGTGTTGATCGCCACCTTCCTAATCTTCTTCATGCACGCGGGCTTCGCCATGCTCGAGGCGGGGCAGGTTCGCTCGAAGAACGTCGCGAACCAGTTGACGAAAAACCTGCTGACGTGGAGCGTCGGTGTCATCGCGTTCTTCTTCGTCGGATTCGGCGTGAACGCACTGACCGGATCCGTAACGGGCGGCGGTGAGTTCGAGAGTATCTTCGCGGCACTGGACTCGAGTTCGCCCAACGACTGGGTCAGCTGGCTGTTCAGCGCGGTGTTCGCGATGACGGCGGCGACCATCGTCAGCGGGGCGGTGGCCGGTCGCGCGAAGCTCCGTGCGTACGTCAGTTACACGCTCTTGCTAGCGGCTATCATCTACCCCGTCGTCACCGGCTTCACGTGGGGCGGCGGCCTCCTGGCCATCAACGACGGTGCAGCGAACGGATACATTGCGGACGTTATCGGCGTCGGATTCGCCGACTTCGCGGGTGGGATGATCGTCCACGGCATGGGCGGCATCGCCGGCCTCACCGCAGCCTGGATCATCGGCCCGCGCATGGACCGGTACAACAACGACGGAACGCCGAACGTGATCCCCGGTCACTCGCTGACCTTCGCCGCGCTCGGGACGCTGATCCTCGCGTTCGGCTGGTACGGCTTCAACGTCGGCACCGCGTCGACGGTGTTCGCGGTCGAGGGCGGTGAACTCGTCCTCGGCGCGTACGAGACGGTCGGCCGCGTCGCGCTCAACACGACGCTCGGCATGGCTGCCGGTGCGATCGGCGCCGGTGCAGTCGCGCTGTACATGACCGGCAAGGTCGATACGTTGTACGTCGCCAACGGTCTCCTCGCGGGCCTCGTCGGCGTCACCGCCTCGGCGAACGTCGTCACCTGGTACGGCGGCCTGCTGTCCGGCCTCATCGCCGGCGCACAACTTCCCATCGTGTTCAGCCTGGTCGAGAAGCGCCTGAAGATCGACGACGTGTGTGCGGTGTTTCCCGTCCACGGCTCCGCAGGTGTAATCGGCGCGCTGTTGCTCCCGTTCTTCCACATCAACGGCTTCTCGGCCGATTTACTGCTCGCTCAAATCGTCGGCGTCACCGTCATCGGCGTCTGGACGGTCGCGACCACCGCGATCGTCTTCGGCGCGTTCAAGGCACTCGGACAGGCTCGAGTCTCGTCCGACCACGAACGTGAGGGACTCGACGTCTCCGAACACGGCGTCGACACCTACCCCGAGTTCGGCCAGCCCGACATCGCAACCGACGGCGGGGAACGCGAGATCCGGACGGACGGCGGCGAACGACTCGAGGAATCACGATCCTCGAAGGAGCTTCGTTCCGATGGCGGCACTCCGAACGACGGCGAGATCAAGATGGTCACCGCCATCGTTCGTCCCGACCGACTCGGTGCGGTGAAGAAGGCACTCGCGGAAGCCGGTGCCCCGTCGCTTACCGTCACCAACGTCTCCGGCCGCGGCTCCCAGCCCGCCAAGAAGGGTCAATGGCGCGGCGAGGAGTACACGGTCGACCTCCACCAGAAGGTCAAAATCGAGTGCGTGGTCGCGGACGTTCCCGCAGAAGACGTCGTCGACGCGATTCGCGAGGGAGCGAACACCGGTGAACCCGGCGACGGTAAGATCTTCGTGATTCCCGTCGAAAGCGCGACGCAGGTCCGAACCGGCGCAACCGGTACGGACGCGGTCTGATCACGACACGAGACGACCTATATCGGGAAACAATCCGCGACACGAAACGACCTACGACATGAGACGAACCGCGGCACGAGACGGTCTCGAGTCGGCCCATCGTACGCTCGGGTTCTCGACCGTCACGTCCGCCGTTTCGGTGGGGACTATACTCGAGCGAAACGGTCGGTGGTGGCCCTGTTTTCGATCTCGATAGATTCGCGTCGAGCGACCCCGATACTACTTTGACGAGCGATACGTAACGCCCGTACATGAACGACGAGCACTCGCGTGCGCTCTACGACAGAGCGCTGTCGGTGATGCCCGGCGGCGTGAATTCGGCGGTCCGTGCGGCGATCGAACCGTATCCGTTCTTCGTCCAGAAAGGCGACGGCGGCCACGTCATCGACGCGGACGGCAACCGCTACGTCGACTGGGTGCTGGGGCTCGGGCCGCTCTTGCTCGGTCACGATCTGCCCGAACAGGTGCGGGCAGAGGTTCAGCGGGCCGCGAGCGAGGGGCCGATGTACGGCGCGCCGACCGAGATCGAGGTCGACCTCGCCGAGTTCGTCGTCCGACACGTCCCCAGCGTCGAGAAGATCAGGTTCGTCAACTCCGGGACCGAGGCGACGACATCGGCGGTCCGACTGGCTCGCGGCCACACCGGCCGAAACAAGATCGTCGTCATGCAGGGCGGCTATCATGGCGCACAGGAGACGACCCTCGTCGAGGGCGACGCTGACGATCCGAAACCCTCCTCCGCCGGGATACCCCAGTCGTTCGCCGAGCACACGATTCCGGTGCCGTTCAACGACGAGGACGCCATGCGTGCGGCCTTCGAGGAACACGGCGACGACATCGCGGCCGTCCTCACCGAACCCATCCTCGGAAACTACGGCATCGTCTACCCCGAGGAGGGTTATCACGAGTTCCTCCGAGAGATCACCGACGAACACGGGTCGCTGTTGATTTTCGACGAGGTGATCACCGGCTTCCGCGTCGGCGGGCTGGGCTGTGCCCAGAGCAAGTTCGGCGTCACGCCCGATCTGACGACGTTCGGCAAGATCGTCGGCGGCGGCTTCCCCGTCGGCGCGATCGGCGGCAAAGCGGAGATCATGGAGGGCTTTACGCCCGCCGGCGACGTCTTCCAGGCCGGCACCTTCTCGGGGCATCCGGTGACGATGGCCGCCGGCCTCGAGACTCTCAAATTTGCCGCGGAAAACGATGTCTACGACCACGTCAACGGCCTCGGCGACCGACTCCGGCGCGGGCTGACCGACATCGCCGCCGATCAGGCGCCGAACTACACCGTCACCGGGACCGACAGCATGTTCAAAGTGATCTTCACGCGGGACGGCCCCGCCCCGAGTTCGCTCGAGGAGCAGTGTCCCGCCGGCTGTCGGCAGGACCCGACCTGTCCGCGCTACGACTACTCACCGAAAAACGCCGCTGACGTGAAAAACGCCGACACCGATCGCTGGCGGCGGATCTTCTGGGGCGAGATGAAAGAACAGGGGGTCTTCCTCAGTCAGAACCAGTTCGAATGCCAGTTCGTCAGCTACGCCCACACCGAGGCGGACGTCGAGGAAACGCTCGAGGCGTACAAAGAAGCACTGTAACCGCCACATACAGCAATTATTTAACATATACTAACGTTCTCAGAATCTGCATCGAACCCCCATATACAAGTGTTCGGCTGGTGGTTCACAAAGTGGAAGGGAGCTGGTCGGACGAATACAGGGAATCCGGCGTTTTTTTGCGAGTGATCCGTTCAGATAGTTCGTTTCCCAGTTAGGAATAGGAGTGGACGGGCCCGTTCGAGCGGACACCTGTCGAGCGCACGGAACGGCCGGTTCGTCCTCGGGAGTGACGGTCAGTCCGCGGCAGTCACGATAGCGTCCTCGTAGCTCGCAATCTCCTCGAGGACCGCCTGACGGTCGCCCTCGTCGATGTCGAACGTTCGAAGCGCGTCGTCGAGGTGTGTCGCGATTGCCTGGAACTCCGAAGGGGTGATCCCCATGTCGTCGTGGACGGCCGCCATCTCGTTGCCGGAGTACTCGACCGGACCGCCGGTGACCGAGCTGATGAACTGTGCCTGATGTGCGCGCTGTTTCTGCATGTCGACATCGTCGAAGTACCCCGCGACCAGTTCGTCCGCCGTGACGCGGTCGTAAAACTCGTCGACGACGGCCGCGATCGCGTTTTCGCCACCGAGACGTTCGTAGAGCGTGCGTTCGGGCATCGACAGATCGTTTCAGTTACGGGGACTAAAGCATCCCGTCGAACATCTTCGCCGTGTGAATGTCAACCAATCCGCTCGCTCGAGCGAGCGGGGACAGAGCGTGCGCTTTTCATACTCGAGGCCCGGATCAGTGTCTATGAGAACACGCGGGAGATTACGATTGGCGACGCGGGGGTCCGCGCTCGCTCGGCGGCAGGCGGCCCTCGTCGCCGAGCAACTCGAGGACCGGGGCTACGAGGTCGAACTCGTCACCGTCGAGACGACGGGCGACCAGATTCGCGACGAGTTGATCCACCGGCTGGGAAAGACGGGCGCGTTCGTGCGCGAACTCGACGAGCGGGTGCTCGAGGGCGACCTCGACGGCGCGATCCACTCGATGAAAGACATGCCGACCGAACAGCCCCCGGAGCTGGTCACGGCGGCGATTCCCGAACGCGGACGCCCGGGGGACGTCCTCGTGACGCCGGACGGAACCCCACTCGAGGAGCTTCCCGAGGGGGCCACCGTGGGAACCTCGAGTCTCCGGCGAGGGGCACAACTGCGCTCGAAGCGGCCGGATCTCGACGTCGCGCCCCTTCGGGGCAACGTCGACACGCGACTCGAGAAACTCCTCGCGCCCGCGCTCCAGGAAGAACACGCGGAACGAAGCGAGGCCGACAAGGAACGCAAGGGAGACACTGGCGGCTACAAGCCGGATTACGAGGACAAAAATACCGACGAAGCCGGCGACGAAGACGGCGACACGGACGATAGCCGGACCGTCGACGAGTGGTTCGACGACCTCTCGGAGATCGAAAAACAGGCCCTCAGTCGGGAGGTCGAGACGGCCTACGACGCCATCGTGCTCGCCGAAGCCGGCCTCGAGCGCAGCGGGCTCGCCCACCACGTCGAGTTCGAGCGGCTCCCGACGAAGACGTTCGTTCCCGCGCCGGGACAGGGAGCGCTGGCGGTAACTGCGACCGACGGGGAGACGGCCGAAAACATTCACGCAACGATCGACCATCCGCGGAGTCGCGTCGAGACCACCGTCGAGCGGACGGTCCTCGCGGAGCTCGGCGGCGGCTGTATCGCGCCCATCGGCGTGTACGCGGTCGTACAGGGCGAGTACGTCCAGACCAACGTCGCCGTGTTCGACCGTGACGGCGACGAATCCGTGATCGCGACGCGGGAGCTGCCCGCCGAGAGCCACGCGGACGCCGCCGCCGAGTTCGCTCGAGACCTCGAAGACCGCGGCGCGGCGGCACTGATCGAGGCGGCTCGAGACGACGCCGAGGCCAACGCAGACGACCAGCCGGAGGGGAAGTGATGACGACCGACGCAAACGCGGCGGACGCGGAGACGAACCCGAACGCAGGATCGAGTTCGACGGGAGAGACGGTCACCGGAACCGTCTCGCTAGTCGGGAGCGGCCCCGGCGATCCCGAGCTGCTGACGGTCAAGGCAAAGCGGCTGCTCGAGGACGCCGACGTCGTGCTCCACGACAAGCTTCCGGGTCCGGAGATCATCGAGACGCTTCCCGACGACCGCCGCGAGGACGTCGGCAAACGCGCCGGCGGCGAGCGAACGCCCCAGTCGGAAATCAACGAGCGCCTCGTCGAACTCGCCCGCGAGGGCAAGGACGTGGTTCGGCTCAAAGGCGGCGACTCGTTCGTGTTCGGCCGCGGCGGCGAGGAGGCTGAGTACCTCGCCGAGCGCGGCGTTCCGTTCGAGGTCGTCCCCGGCGTCACCTCGGCGATCGCCGCCCCGGCCGTCGCCGGCGTTCCCGTCACCCACCGCGATCACGCCTCCTCCGTGAGTTTCGTGACCGGACACGAAGACCCCACGAAAGACGACTCGGCGGTCGACTGGGACGCACTGGCCGCCACGGGCGGCACCATCGTCGTCCTGATGGGCGTCGGTCGACTGCCGGATTACACGACGGCGCTACTCGAGGCGGGCACGCCACCCGAAACGCCAGTCGCGCTGATCGAGCGCGGCACCTGGCCGGGCCAGCGGGTCGCGACCGGAACCCTCGAGACCATCGTCGACGTTCGTGACGAGGCGGGAATCTCCCCGCCCGCGGTGACGGTGATCGGCGACGTGGCCGCGACGCGCGAGACCGTCGTCGAGTTCATCGAAAACGACGACGAGACGCCCGAAACGGGCGCGGAGGAGTGAACCGTGTCGAGAGCGAGCGCGACAGTGGCGGTCTTTCGCCCCGACGACGACCGAATCGACGACGCCGTCTCCGTGCTCGAGTCGCTGGGCGTCGACCCCGCGCCGGATCCGATGCTCGCGGTCGAGTCCGCCGACGCTGCCCCGCGGACCGACGCCGATTTCGTCGTCCTGACGAGCAAGACGGGCGCGGAACTCGTCGCCGAGGCCGGCTGGAAGCCGGGCAACTCGAGCGTCTGTGCGATCGGTCCGGCGACCGCCGACGCGCTCCGCGAAGTCGGCTACGACGTGGACATCGTCCCCGAGGAGTACACCTCGAGCGGTCTCGTCTCGCGGCTCGCGGACGAGGTCGACGGCGCGCGCGTCGAAGTCGCCCGCAGCGACCACGGCAGCGACGTGTTACTCGCCGGCCTCGAGGCCGCTGGCGCGTACGTCCACGAAACGATCCTCTACCGCCTCGTCCGCCCCGACGGCAGCGGTAGCACCGTCGATCTGGCGGCCGAAGGCGACCTCGATGCGGCCTGTTTTACCTCGTCGCTGACCGTCGAACACTTCCTCGAGGCCGCGCGGGCCCGGGAGAACGGACGGAGCGAGGGGAACGACGAACTCGCGGGGCTCGACGGTCTGAACGCCGCCGTCGTGGGCGTCATCGGCGAGCCGACCGCGGAGACGGCGGTCGAACTCGGCGTCGACGTCGACGTCGTCGCGAGCGAAGCGACCTTCGAGGCGCTGGCGCGGGAGACGGTCGCCGAACTCGAGTAGCGTCGACCGCACATTTATCCCGGAAGCCGACCCACAACCGACAGAGACGCATGTCAGGCCCCGTTCCGGAACTCGAAGACCGCGCCCGAGCGTGTGCGACCCGGCTGTGCGAGGCCGACGACGTCCTACTGGCCTCCCACATCGACGCCGACGGACTCACCAGCGCGGCCATCGCCGCGAGCGCGCTCGAGCGAGCGGCGATCCCCTTCGAGACGGTGTTCGAGAAACAACTCGACGAGAAAGCGATCGCAGCCATCGCGGCGAGAAAGTACGATACCGTCCTGTTCACCGACTTCGGGAGCGGCCAGCTCGACGTTATCGGCGAACACGAGGATGCGGGCGCGTTCACGCCCGTCATCGCCGACCACCACCAGCCGGCGGACAGAGAGACCGAGTACCACCTCAACCCGCTCCTGTTCGGGATCAACGGGGCGTCGGAGCTATCGGGTGCGGGAGCGAGTTACGTCCTCGCGCGGGCGCTCGCCGAGACGAGCGAGTACAGCGAATCGCCGAACGGAACCGCGGCGACCGACGGCGGAACCCCCGCACGCGCCCACGCCGCGACGAACGGGCCGCCGGCTGGCGGGACGACGGCCCGGTCGGACAACCGCGATCTCGCCGCGCTCGCCGTCGTGGGAGCCGTCGGCGACATGCAGGCCGCCGGCGGCGAACTCCACGGCGCGAACGAGGGAATCGTCGAAGAGGGCGTCGAAGCCGGCGTTCTCGAGACCGCGACCGACCTCGCGATCTACGGCAAGCAGACCCGTCCGCTGCCGAAGCTGCTCGAGTACGCCACCGACGTCTACATTCCCGGCATTTCGAACGATTCGAACGGGGCGCTCCGATTTCTCGACGGGCTCGATCTCGAGTTGAAACGCGACGGCGAGTGGCGTCGGTGGTCGGGTCTGACCGGTGAGGAAAAACAGACGGTCGCGAGCGCGCTCGTACAGCGCGCCGTCTCGAAGGGCGTTCCGGCGTCGAAAATCGACGGCCTCGTGGGTACCTCCTACGTGCTCAGCGGCGAACCGGTCGGGACGGAGCTTCGAGACGCCAGCGAGTTCTCCACGCTCTTAAACGCTACAGCGCGATACGAAAGAGCCGATGTCGGCCTGGGCGTCTGTCTCGGAAACCGCGAGGGAGCACTCGAGCGCGCCCGAACGTTGTTGCGAAATCACCGGAAGAACCTCTCGAAGGGGATCGATCTGGTCACGCAGGAGGGTGTGACGACCGAAACACACGTTCAGTGGTTCGACGCGGGCGACCGAATTCGAGAGACCATCGTCGGCATCGTCGCCGGAATGGCGATGGGCAACGATGGTATTGCCACCGACAAACCGATCTTCGCGTTCGCCGAAAAAACGGGGAGCAAGGGCGACGACGGCGAGATCAAGGTCTCCGCTCGAGGGACCCACAGTCTCGTCAGGAAGGGACTCGACCTCTCGGTCGTGATGAGCGAGGCCGCGGGAGCCGTCGGCGGCGACGGCGGCGGTCACGATGTCGCCGCCGGGGCGACGGTGCCGGCCGGAAAACCGCCGGCGTTCATCGAACGGGCCGACGAGATCGTCGGCGAACAACTCGAGTAACTTACGACCGATCCATCGACGCCGGAATAGTCGGGATCAGCGGCGCTCGCTTGGTGAGCGTGTACGTCGACTTCCGAACGGCACCTTTCGCGTACTGGATCGAGCTCTTTCGAATCGGGGTGCGCTTGCCCCGGATCTGCGTGTTACCCGCGAGGATCGCCTCGACGAGTTCGTCGCCGTCGATATCGGCTTTGGTGTCGGCTTCGGCGGTCGGCTCGACGAGGATTTCGGTGTACGCCCTTCCCACGTTCGGGAGGTAGTGAGCGTCGCTGGCCCCGATCTTCGGGTAATCGCGCCGCTTCGCGAACGTTCGCGCGCGGCGATTTCGGTAGCCGGTAAAGACCATCGAGTTGTAGACTTCGATCGCGTCGGCGTCCTCGAGATAGCGTTTGCGGACGCCGTGGCGCGAGCGCTGGAAGGGATGGGGGACGATCGCGATACCACCGAGGTCGCGCACGCGCCGAACGGTCTCCATGAACGGCAGGCCGGGATCGGGGCGTTCGCGAACGCCGATCGCGAGCAGGTGACCGTGGCAGGTCGACACTTCCACGCCCGGAATACCGATCAGGCCGTACTCCGGAGCGAGGGCCGCGGCTCGTATCGACTCGTCGATCTCGTCGTGGTCCGTGATCACGACGCCGTCGAGGCCGATATCCGCTGCGTGTTCCAAGATTAGCTCGACCGGCTCGTGGCCGTCGTAGGACTCCTCGGAGTGGACGTGAAAATCGACCGCAAGTGGGAGATACGAGTTCATGAGGCCGACTGTCGCTGTACGCGATAGGACCGTCGCACCCATAAGCTCTCGGTCTGCGCGGGTTTTCGTGTCAGAACCGATACCGTCGAACACCACGGAACTCCAAGACGACGACAGCTCGTGAACCCATCGAGACGACCCTCGAGCCGATCGGCCGCGCTCCCCTGTAGCGCCAGCCCGTCGTCACCGAGTCGAGAGACGCTGCGACAGATCGTCCGAAACCCAATTCCGTATAGCGCTATAGAATATATTCTCGGTGAGAGAGGCAACCGGCGATCAGACGACGACCGGCGGGTCGCTTTTTGTCTCTCGCCGCGATAGAACGAGCCATGGTACCAAAGTACACTGGTGCTAATCTGTTCGTGGATGCCCTCGAGTCCTACGGCGTCTCGCACGTGTTCGGCAATCCGGGAACGACCGAACTCCCGGTGTTGAACGCGCTGGCCGAGAGCGACCTCGAGTACGTGCTCGGACTGCACGAGGATGTCGCGGTGGGGATGGCGGGAGGCTACGCGAGTACGCGACGCTACCACGCGGACGACGATCCGTCGATCAACCCTGCGGGGGTCGTAAACCTCCACATCGCACCCGGCCTCGCACACGGGCTGGGGAACGTCTACGCCGCGAAGATGGCCGGGGCCCCGCTCGTGGTCACCGCGGGCAACCACGAACGCGACTTTCGACACGAAGAGCCAATCCTCTCCGGTGACCTCCTCGAGTTGACCCAGCAGTTCTGCAAGTGGTCCGAGGAAGTACTCGACGTGAACGCGCTGCCGACGATGCTCCGTCGGGCGTTTCGCGTCGCGCTGACGCCGCCCACCGGCCCCGTCTTCCTCGGTCTCCCGATGGACGTGATGCGCGCCGAAATCGATCCGGGGGCGATCGAGCCGCTCGGGCTGATACCGACCGCAGGCGGCGGCGATTCAGACCAGATAGAGCGCGCAGCGGCCCTGCTCGCGGACGCGGACGACCCCACGTTGATCGTCGGCGATCACGTCGCTCGAGCAGGCGAGCAGGCCGTCGACGCGGCCGTCAACCTCGCGGAGGCGGCGGGCGCGCGGGTCCACGGCGAGATACAGACCAGCGAGATCAACTTCCCGACCGACCACGACCAGTGGATTTCGTTCGTCCCGCCGAACGAAGCGGTCGCGTCGAAAGTGCTCGAGACGGATACGCTCGTCTTCGCCGGCGTATCGACGAACACGACGCTACTGCGTCACGACGACCCGCTGGTCGACGCCGACACGACCTGCATCCACCTGAGCGACGCCCCCTGGGAAGTCGGAAAGAACCAGCGCGCCGACGCGGCCGTGATCGGCGATCCCGGGGCCGTCATGGCCGACCTCGCAGACCGCGTCTCGGATCGCCTTTCAGAGAGCGAACACGAAACGCGCCTCGAGCACGTCCGTTCCGTACGCGAATCGATGGACGAGGCCGCGGAGTCGATGGGCGTCGACGAGAAGCCGGACGGCGAAACCAGGACGGGAAAACACGAACTCGTCGACGCGCTCGAGGCCGTCGCCCCGGACGCGTTGATCGTCGACGAAGGCGTGACGTCGAAGTATCCGCTGTTGACGCGGTTTCCGTTCTCGCCACGGCAACTGCTCTCGAACAAGGGGGGTGGACTCGGGTACGGACTTCCCGCGTCAGTCGGCGCGGCCCTGGCGGAATCGATGCGCGAGGGGTCGCGGGACGTGATCGGGTACGTCGGAGACGGCTCGTACCTCTACTACCCGAACAGTGTCTACACGGCGGCTCGGTACGGGCTCGATCTGACAGTCGTCGTCGCCGACAACCGCAACTACCGGATTCTCAAGGACAACATGCAGAGACTCTACGGCGGCACCGACGCGGACTTCGAGTACGTCGGGATGGACTTCGAACCCGCCGTGGATCTCGTCCAGAGCGCAGAGAGCCACGGTGCGCACGCGCGACTCGTCGAAACGCCCGACGAGATCGAATCAGCCATTTCGGCGGCGCTGGCCCACGACGGACCCGACGTACTGGACGTGCTCGTCCACGATTAGGGAGCGGGACTCGGCTCGAGCGCAGGGCACTCGAAAAACGGCCGTACGAAGGCTCGAGAAGAGTTCGCACGGGATATGTTCGTTCTTAGGGGGAACGAACGAAGATTTTGTAGTAAACTATATCATGGTATATAGAATTCCGAGACAATCGCCGAAGGCTACGAATTCGCCAGCGGTTCGTCGGGAATGGGTGCCGGCAGCGAGACCGATCCAAGCGCGGCACAGATGTCGAGCGGACTGTCGGGCGATTCGACCGTTTCGTGGACGTGTAGCATACACCGCCGGAGCCCCTCGAGCGCGGCGTTACAGGTCGTGACGCGGCCGAGCAACTCGGTCGTCGAGCACTCGCCGATCGAGTAGCGGTATCTGAGTTCCCAGTAACAGCTCAGACCGAGCGAGGGATGAGACCGATCGGCGGGGACGCACGCCGCGAACAGCGTCACCCGTGGAGCGCGATGCCGATACGCGATCCGATCCTCGCTCTGCTCTACCGGTCCCCAATTCGGCGGCAGCTCCTCCTGTGGGAGCGACCGCTGGGTCAGTGACATATCACAGCGGACGCGACTGCGCCGGGTGCTCGTTCGGCCTGCGAGTTCACCCCACCTATGTAGGTACCCGATACCATATCAACGATCGAGACTGTTTACTGGGTGGGAACGTTCGGAGCCGATCTGCCTACCGAGACCTCGAGTCGACCGATCGCCTCACTTTTAGTCACGCTGTGCCTTCGTCCCGGTATGGTCGATTTCGATCCCGAGAAATTCGAGGACAAGTACGCGAACTACTTTCCCGAACTCCAGCAGGCCTACAAGAACGCGTTCACCCAAATGAACGATACGTACGATTCCGAGCTCGTCCACGCCATCGACCAGCAGGTGTTGAACGAAAGCGAGCCGTTCTACGCTGGCGACGGAGAGTTTCGCGTCGAACTCCCCGACGACCCCTACGATCGGCTGACGGGCGTCGTCGTCGAGCGAGAGCGGTTCGAGCGAGTTCTCGAGAAACACGTCGCGGAGATCGAATCCCAACTCGAGCGGATATTCGACGTTTAACCTCGGCTCGCCGGATCACGTCGGTCTAACCTCGGCTCGCCGAATTACGCCGATAACACTACGCAGGCGAGATCGAGTGACTATCTGACACTGCGGAAGGTCTAAGGACGTTCGCTCCCAACACGAATGCATGAGCACGGAAACCCAGAACGACGGCGACGACCTCAAGGAGAACGTCACGAACTTCCTGCGTCGAAACTTCCCCCAGATTCAGATGCACGGCGGCAACGCGGCGATCAGGGACATCGACCGCGAAACCGGCGAAGTCACCATCGCGCTCGGAGGCGCTTGCAGCGGCTGTGGGATCTCCCCGATGACGATTCAGGCGATCAAGAGCCGAATGGTCAAGGAGATCCCCGAAATCGAGAAGGTAAACGCCCACACCGGCGCTGGCGGCGACGAGATGGGCGGCGCGACGCCGTCGTTCCCCGGCGAAACCGTCGACGACGACGCCGGCGAATCTGACGAAGGACCCGCCGCTCCATTCTAACGCCGCTCGAGGCGACCCGTTCGTTTCGGATCGTTCGTTTTCTGCAGTATTTCGTGGTTACAGCGACCGTATCGCGAGTTACACGCTCGAGTCGGTCGCTCGCGTCTCGCAACCGTTCCTGGCAGTTTCTCGAGTCCACGCGCGTTTAGTTCCGCCCCTCGACCGCCGAGGCTATCCGTGCGTAGTCTCCCGTTCCCACGTTCGAACGAGAGCCGTGAGGAGTCGGTTCGCCGGGGTCTCGAGCCCGCGTTCGGCCGCTCGGTCGACCACGTAGCCGCTTATCGAATCGATCTCCGTCCGTCGCCCGGCGAGGACGTCCTGTGCCATCGAGGAGGTGTTCGTCCGCGTCTCCGCGGCCACGGTTTCCATCGCCTCAAGGGCGTCCCTGTTCGCGAGCGATACGCCGGTCGCGCGGGCGGTTCTGGCCGTTTCGCGCGTCGCGGCGCGGGCGACGGCGTTCGCCGGCGACTCGAGTACCGCGCCGTTTTCGGTCGCCGTCAGCGCGGTGATCGGGTTGATGCCGGCGTTGACCGCGAGTTTCCGCCAGCGTCGAACCGGCATGTCCTCGGCGACGGTCGTTTCGAGGCCCGCTTGCTCGAACGCCTCGCCGACCGCCGTCGCGAGCGAAGAGCGGCCACCGTCGCGCGGGCCGAGGGCGATCTCGCCGACTCCCGTACACTCGACGAGGCCGGACTCTCGAAGTATCGCGCCGTAGGTCACAGTCCCCGACAGAATCGGTGCCTCGAGCGACTCGGCGAGCGTCGCTTCGTTTCCCATCCCGTTCTGAACGGAGAGCACCGCATCGAAGCGACCCGTCGCCAACGTTTTCGCCGCCGATTCGGTGTCGAAGGCTTTGACCGCGACCACCGCCAGGTCGGCCTCGAGCCCCGTGCCGTCGGTCGTCGCACGCGGGTGGACGACGGCCTCGAGTTCGCCCTCGAGTCGAAGCCCGTCCGCGCGGACGGCGTCAGCGTGAGCGTCGCGCGCGACGAGCGTGACCTCGTGTTCGCGCGCGAGCACCCCGCCGAGGAGACTGCCGAGGCTTCCGGCCCCGAAGACGACGATCTGCATGGCTCGAGGTGAAACGAGCGCGGTAAAACCGTTTTCGTCTCCGCTCGAGACGGACTAAAAGCGAACGGCGTCGACTGGCGAGTACTGCAGGACGAGGCGGGGAGGTCAGTCCTCGGTCCAGTAATAGATGTCCTCCCGGTCGGCGCCACAGGACGGACAGGTATCCGGTATGTCGTGGTCGAGTTGGCCCATCTCGCCGCACTCCCAGCAACGCCACATGAGTTCTGCCTCGCCAAACTCCTTGCCTGAACGGACGTGCTCGACGCTCATCCCCTCGATTCCCTCGCGGAGCGTGACGTAGAACCCCCCCTCGTCGAACCCGCGAATCCGCCCGACTTTGGTTCCGTCTTCGGCGTACACGTTCGTTCCGAATCCGAGGCGTGTCGTGTCGTCGACCATGGGCGGACCGACCACACGAATCAGCATAAAGGGACAGCAGGGGGCGGTCGGGAACGATCATCGGAAACGGGGTGAGTGAGTAAGTGAGTGAAAGTCGACCGCCGGAAGCGAGTTACATGAAGTCCTCGATACCGGACTGCTTGTTCTTGTCGTTCTCGAAAATGCTCTCGAGGGACTTCTCGAGCACCTCGAGGCGCTGTTTCGTGTAGGGGCGGCAATCGTACTCCTCGGCGACTTCGATCGCGGTTTGCATGTACTTGTTCACCGAGCCCTGGTGGACGGTGAGGTTGACCCGGCCGCCACACTCCCGGCAGGTTTCGGTCAGGGGCATCCGGCGGAACTTCTCACCGCAGTCGAGACACCGCGTTTCCTGTCTGGAGAACGCCCGCAGATTACCGATCAGGTCCGGCAGGAAGTGGTATTCGATGACCCGCTCGGCGACATCCGTCTCGTCGACCGCCTCGAGCTTGCGCGAGAGTTCGAGCTGGGCGTCCATCTTGTCCATCATCGATCCCAGGGTCTTGTACGCCGAGAGGTCGGGCCCCATCGCGATGTCGCTCGTGTCGTGGGTGTGCTCGAAGCCGGTGTACTCCTCGTCGGTGCCGAGAGTGTCCTCGCCGATCTGAATGTTTACGGATTCGGGATCAGACATCTCGAGCGTCGCCTCGTAGAACTCATGGGGATACTGCGAGACGATGTCGATGTTGTGGGCCTCGTCGTCGATCTCGGCGGGATCGATTCTCGAAGACATGACGAGCGGCGCATCCATCGAGTTGTGTGCATAGAGCCAGTTTGCCGTGAAGATTGGATCATCACCGACCTGTAGGTCGTAGAGGTACCCGTCGTACTCGACCCGTTCAATGTCCGTTATCCGTAGATACGAGAGATCTCCATCGATCAAAGGGCGTATTTCCTCGAGTTTCGGCTTGGCTTCGCCCGGAAGATCGCACTCCTCGAGTTCGTCGACGATCTCCTCGAGTTTCTCGAGCGAGATATTGTCGCGCCGCTTCAGATACCTCGGAATCAACTGCTTGATCCCCTTGATCTCCATCTCACGGATTTCCATCAGTTCGTCGCCTATTTTTCTTAAAGCAGATGGTGCTATTGGGTCCTCTACAGCAAAACAATCCGGAAGCAGACAGACGGATTAGCTCCAAAAAAGGGAATCGAGCGAGTAGTTCAGATGACAGGATTAA
>NZ_JMIP02000020.1 GCF_000691505.1 Halostagnicola sp. A56 | reverse complement strand
GCAGTGTACTGAATTATCCATCTATCGCGGGAATATGCTCGTTTGAGCGCTACTGGGTGGCCAACGCCGGTTCTATAAACTACATAATGCAATATTAAATTGTTCGAACGGTCTGATACCGGTGGGGAGGGATACGCCGCCAAAACAGCCGAGATGGGTCCGACTACGGCTGTCTGGGTCTTCGACAGACGGCTCGATCGAAACGGGCACTCAGAAATGCTCCGTTTCCACTCCGTGGACGCTTCCTAACTCGAATCGCGTGCTCAAAGCCGAATCACGCCGACGATGGCAGTGACGAACGCCCTTTCGCCCTGAACGAATGCCGATGGGAGTATGAATCACGTTTACATTCGAGGATTTGCCACTCGAGAACCCCCACTCGGTACTCCGTGGTACGACACGCGGATACGCCGAATTTTTGGTATTTCGGGCTGATACGAACTGTAATACTGTGAAGAAGATCCCCGTTTCGTTACACGGGTATGCGTGTAATTATACGAATCAACCCTCCAGGTAGGCAATAGATAGCTATTCTATAAAACATGGAATTACAACCACTCAATTCAGTTCTGAAACGTCGGCCACTAATCTGGTTCGTTCCACGCTGACAGAGACCCACAATAATCGATTCACATCACTCAGCGAGTGATCAGGTAGTTAAAATACGATACTCGAAATCAGCGATATGTCTTCGTCTGGGTCCTTCCTCTGGAAGTTGTGGAGGCAGAGGAGATCGTACGAGAGAATTGGTTTTCTGTCGATCTCCATCGAGGTTTCATAGAGAGGAACCGCAATGCCGGCCGGGAGAGTCGACACCGAGTCCCCATCCGGCAGGTCATGGTTCACATATGTACTCGCAAAGAATCCACTCAACATACATAGGCGCGTTCGCTCCCGTTCAGTGAGTTCACTCAATAATCCGTCAGGCGGTGTGCCGATCGAGCGAAGCGCCGGTCTTACCCCACCCGATTCGACAAAATTGGCGAGTTCGTTTCCGAGACTATCCAACTGGTTGAGGTATCTGCTGACAACTGGTCGATGACGATCGGTATCGAACTCGGTCAATGGATCACGCGATGGGAGGAACCCACGTCGGCGGTCAATCTCTTCTGGGAACTTCTCGAGTGACATCTGATCACAGTTACCAATCTCGTGGCTATTAGTGTTTTCCGGGGAAATAACCGCCACTTCGACCACTTACAGTGGGAAATGTACAAGAGTATGGTCTAGTGTGCCATCTTGAAAAGCGACTCACGGACGGGGCAAGAGGCGTGCTGGTTGGACACGATTTCATCTCATCCCAGTCACAGTTCGACTATATTCTGGTAACGGGTGTCACACAGAACCTAAACTTGTTTATTCGGGGATCCTCAACTAGCAAATGATGACAGTCGTAGCCTTCGACTTTGACGGAACGCTATCCGACTCCGAGATGACCGTACTGCTGGGCGATCGCTGTGGAGTGGCAGATGACATGGCCGAGATCACCGAACGGTCGATGAATGATGAAATTGACTACGCCGAGAGCCTACGGAAGCGAGCGGCGCTACTTGAGGGACTTCCAGAGGACGAGGTCACGGCCGCGTTCGAAAAGGTTGCACTTCGCGAGGGTGCTGCTGATTTGATCGATGAATTGAACGATGCTGGCGTGACGACCGCCATCCTCACGGGCGGCTTCGAACGCGGTGTCGCAGCCGCCCTTGAGCGTGAGAACACGACTGTCGATCACATTGTCTCGAACAAACTGCCACTGAATGGCGGTGAAACAGCACTGACCGGTGACGTCAAAGGTCCACTCATCGAGGGCACCAAAGACGACGCCCTCGAAGACCTCGCCAACGATGTCGCGACTACTCTCTCAGACAGCGTCGCGATCGGCGACGGTGCGAACGATCTCCCTATGTTGGAAGTAGCTGGTCTCTCGATCGGCTTCGACCCGAAACCAGCCGTCGAACCCCACTGCGAAGTCGTCGTGACCACGATGGACGAAGCCCGCGAGGTACTCGTCACGGAGGGTGTTCTGGCGAACGAGTGATTTGGACGCGATTCACTCACACCTTAGACCGTCCCCCCAGCGGTTCCGAGAGCCGCGAATGGTGTTGTCCGCTCCGCCACCCAACTTTCTCACAAGGATCATGTGACAATCTTTTACATTCCGGCACCAAAAATACCAAAAAGTCTCGTCACACAAGGGACTGTACAGGTAAGTAGTATGAGCGAAAGACGCGAATACACAGGCGATTATCCAGAGAAGACACTGTATGTCCCGGGCCCGACCGAGGTGCGCGAGGACGTGATCGAGGCGATGTGCGAACCGATGTTCGGTCATCGGATGGACCGGATGACCGACCTCTACACGACAATCGTCGAGGACACCAAGGAGTTTCTCGACACCGATAACAATGTGATCATTCTCACAGGGTCGGGCACAGAGTTCATGGAGAGTTCACTCCTCAACCTCGTCGACGAGGACGTTCTCGTGACGACTTGTGGCAGTTTCAGCGAACGCCAGGCCAACGTCGCCGAACGCCTCGGCAAGAACGTCGACACCCTCGAGTACGAGTGGGGGCGGGCGGTCAAACCCGGGGACGTGCGTGAGCGACTCGAGGAGAGCGACACCGACTACGACGCCGTCACCTGCGTGATGAACGAGTCCTCGACGGGGGTCCGCAACCCGATCGAGGAGATCGGCGACGTCGTTGCTGAGTACCCGGACACATATTTCGTCGTCGACGCGGTCTCGGCGCTGGGCGGCGACTACGTCAATATCGACGAACACGACATTGACGTGATCTTCACTTCCGTTCAGAAAGCTTTCGCGATGCCCCCCGGGCTGGCGGTCTGTGTCGTCAGCGATGAGGCCTACGAACGTGAACTCGGGAAGGACTCGGCGTCGTGGTACGGCGGCTTCCAGCGGTCGCTGGACTACTACGACCGGAAGGGGCAGACCCACTCGACGCCCGCCATCTCGGTCATGCTCGCGTATCGGAAGCAGATGAAGTACATGCTTGAGGAGGGCCACGCCGCCCGCGACCAGCGCCATCTCGAGATGGCCGAGTACACCCGCGAGTGGGCCCGCGAGCACTTCGCGATGTTCCCCGAGGCGGGCTATGAGTCACAGACGGTAGCCTGCATCGAGAACACGCAGGGCATCGACGTCGCCGAGACCATCGCGGCCGTCGACGAGCAGTACGACTTTGTCTTCTCGAACGGCTACGGCTCGCAACTCGGCGAGAAGACCTTCCGAATCGGCCATATGGGCGAGCACGACCTCGAGTCGATCAAGACACTGACCTCCGCTATCGAAAACGTCACTGGCCTCTAAACTGGTCGTCCAAAATTGCATTGGCCTCGGCGGGACCGAGGCAGGGGGATCAAATCGGTTGGCTAGCTACTACCGGCCCGCGTCTTCTCGTTCCCAGTACGGCGGAACCCAGATATCTTTCTCGACCATGTCTTCGATACGCTCTTCTGTTACTTCCTCTGCATACTCGTCGTGCTGTACCGGTGTCTCGTCGAGCCAGAGGTTCTTGGGGTATAGCTCTCTGTCATAGATAACCTGACACAATTCGGTACGGAGGTCTTTCATCCAGTTCATCAGTGGCGATCGGTACCGGAACTCACGAAGGCCCTCAATATCGATGACCCCCGCGCAGTAGGACGACCCGCCACCGTAGTCGTGATCGGATATCGTCTTCCCCTTGTAGTTGATAATCATCGATCCACCGCCGAACGTATCAACCGGTGTTTCCGAATCTGGCGTCAGATAGTACGTTCCGAGGTTCGGAGCAACGACGTACGTGTTGTTGTCCAACGCACGCGCCTTGTTCTGAATCTCCCACGCTTCGTTCGCGACGAGCGGTTCGGGACAGGCGATTCGACAGACGACCTCAGCACCGTTCATCGCAAGGCCGCGTACGTACTCAGGATACGCGCCCTCAATAGCGAGAGAGATACCGATCCGTCCGATGTCAGTATCGACAACCGGGAAGAACGAATCGAGATCCGCACCGTGTTCGTCAACCCAGTCGTCCCAGACGTCGTGTGGCGCGACTGACCGTTCAACCGGGAGGAGAGGGGTGTTCTTTCGGTGTTTGAGGATTACCTCACCGTCCGGATCAATAACGAACGCGGTATTCACGAACTTATCCTCGTACTCTGGCGCCTTTTCTTTCGCTGAGGCGACAATATAGATGTCGAACTCTTTCGCGTATTCGCCGAGCACATCGGTCTCTTCGCCGGGGATGTCAATCGCGATCTCCTCCCGGTATTCCGTATGCTTCATATCGTGTACTTCATCGGTGAATCCTTGTAGTGCTCCTTCGGGGATCACCGCGAGTTTGACCGGGAGGTCAACGCTACTCAGCCATGTCGCCGCCGAGAGCGTCTCGTGAATGTGGTCCAGGTTTTTCTGAATGTCACTTCGCTCCTCGGCACCCCACACTGTCGGCGAAAGGCCAACAGCCATGTACTGTTCGATTCGTGCCATACAGATACATTCACATTGACTATTATGTATTTTTCGGCACGCACAGTGATTCGGCTTGTACAGAGAAGCAGAGGTGGCACGGACCGGCCGCCAGCCGAGGCAATCAGAAGGTGAAATTATTTGCAATGGGGAATCATACCTATTCGTAGATGAGTCAGCGAATGAAGGCTAGTAGACGAAAACAAATGAAAACAAACCCAAACTGATCTCGAAACGACTGCCGAGTCAGTTGTCGTCGTCGAGTCGCTCTCGGCCGAACGGTTCGAACTTGCGACCGCCGCCTTCGTAGAATCGGTTGAAGAACTCGACGTACTCGAGGCGGATTCCCTGGAGGCCAGCACTGGTGATGCCCAGCAGCAAGACGACGACGTGACCGAGCACGAGGACGAACACCCCGATGATCGCCATCAAGATGCCCCCGTGGAGCAGGCCGCCGAACATGACTTCGCTCACTTCGTGGCCGTGGTAGGTTCCCTGCTCGAGCATGTGCTGGGGCGCGTGACTGGTCCCGAAGTGCCACTCGGCCCCGGTCTCGGTTTCGACGACGTAGACCCCGAAGAACAGCATGTTGACGACGAACGCCATCCCCGCCTTCGCGAGGATGACCGCCGCCATTCGGAGATACGAGAGCACGTCACCGAAGACGTTGAAGCTCTCGAGGCCGCCGATGATGATTCCGAGGGCACCGTAGTGTCTGACCTCGCCGTAGACCATCGTCACGAAGCCAAACAGTGCGATCAATAGTGGAACGCCGACTGCGAGACCACCAAGTCCCGGGACGGCTTCGGGCAGCGAGAACACTTCCATGACCGGGAAGCCGCTGAAGCCGATCGGGATCGGCCCCTCGCTACTGAACGTCTCGAAGAGGAACGCGGGCTTGGCTCCCTCGCCCTGGACGCTGAAGATCCACATCCAGAGGCCGATCATGAGCAGCGCCCACGAGCCGTTTTCGAAGTAGGCCTCGCCAGCACCGTGCTCGAGGTCGTTGATGAAGCCGAAGATGTACCCGACGGTAAGGTGGGCCAGTCCGATGAAGACGCTCGCCAGCAGCCACGCCTGGCTGAACTGGGAGAACGCGGGCTGGATCCCTTTGCGCAGCGGCGGGCCGTCGCTAAACAGGACCTCGCCGAGGACGTGGAGGCCGAATACCTCGCCGTACAGAATCCCGAACAGCATCGTGAACCCACCGGCCCACATGCCGATCGCACCGAGACTCCGAACGATGTCCTGATCGAACTGACTGTACAGCAGGTATCCGACACCGGTGTACAACAGTCCGTACCCGAGGTCACCGAGCATGAACCCGTAGAACGCCGGGAACGTCAACAGCAAGACGATTGTCGGATCGAGTTCGCTGTACTTGGGCCGGTCGATCAGCCGAAGCAGGAACTCGAAGGGTTTCGCTGGACCGACGTTGTTCTGGACGACCGGCGGTTCGTCCACCATCGTCACCGCACCGGTCGCCGTCGCCGACCCGCCGTCGGCGACCGCCTCTCGAGTTTCGCGCTCCTCTTCCTCTTTGGCGACCGTTTCGCTCGAGTCCTCGCTGCCGCCGTGTTCGACGGCTTCGGTTCGGGTCGGATACCCCTCGTCGTTGTAGTCGGCCCGAACGAGTTCCTCGATTTCGACGCTGTCGCCGACAACGTCGTTCAACCCGGAGACGAGTCGGTCGTACTCGTCGGTCGGCAACCACCCTTCAGCGACGAACGCGTGGTCGGTCGTCGCGAACTGCAGGGGCGCTTCCGCCTGTTGAACCTCGATCGACAACTCCTCTTCCGTTCGCAGGAGGAACGCGCCCTCGGCCTGTTTGATCTCCTCGAGTTCGGCGTCGATCTCCTCGAGTTGAGACTCGAGTTCGGCCCGTTGAGACTCGAGATCCGAGACGTACGCCTCGGGAGTCTGATCGGTCTCGGGGACATCGTGACGGGTGAACTCGACGCCGACGAGCGCGTCGTCGATCGGACTGTCGCCGGCCGATTCGGCGGGCGCGGCGGCGATGGCGACGACGCCGTCGCCGGTGAACGTCTCGTAGGCTCGAATCTCGTCGGCCGCTTCGACGGCCGCCTCGACTTCCTCGAGAGAGCCCTCGCCGACGAGGACGTCGATCGAGTCGTAGCCCGACAGCAGATCGAGATCGATCCCCAGCGCGGCGAAGGGGGCGACGCGGTCGATCCGCTCGTTGACCTGTCGAAGCTCGTCGTTGATCTCGCTTCGCCGGTCGTCGAGTTCGTTGACTCGCGTGCGGATGGACTCGAGTCGGTCCTCCCAGCCGTCCTCGAGCGAACCCGAATCTGGGTCGACGTCCTCGACCGAGAGATCCAGCGTGCTCTCGAGGGCCCGGACGGTGACGAGCTTCTCGGAGGCGGTCTCGGCGCCCTCGATCGGGTCGCCGTTGTCGAACCCCTCCCAGGAGCCGTCGTAGTCCGAGAGATGAACCAAGTTCAGCCCGTGAATCGTCTCGATGACCTGGGACATGACGCCCCGCGAGCCGGTCACCGAGACCTTGCTCATCCGTTCAGGTCTGAGCATGGACGTCCTCCTGGAACAGTTCGACGACGTGGGCTGTCACATCGTCGACCCGGTCTCGGGCGCGCTCGGCGAGTTCCTCCCGCTCTTGCTCGCCGTCCTCGAGAACGCGCTCGCACTCCTCGTCTATTTCTTCGCGCGCCTGCTCGAGCCGGCGTTCTTTGAGCTCGCGCGCTTGCTGTTCAGCGTCGGTGCGAATCTCCTCGGCGCGTTCCCGGGCCTCGGCTATTCGCTCGTCGCGGTCATCTTCTGCCTCTGCGACGATGTCGTCGGCCTCTTGTTCGGCCGACTGAAGTCGTTCGAGAACCTCTGGCCTCGGCATAATCTAAGCAAGCGAATCTTTGCTCAAGGGCGTATATGGTAGTTGCGAAAGTGATCCGCCGCTGGGCCGCCAATACAGCCGTATCGTGGTGCGGTTGCCCAACCCACCCGCGCCGGAATTCGGCCGAAAACCCAGAACAGCAAGCATATTGTGTTCGAACTGGAACTACTCACCCAATGGGAATCCTCGAGAACAAAGCCAGAGCCCGGCTCTTTTATAAGTACCTCTCGACGGTCTACGACTGGATCAACCCGTTCATCTGGAACGAGGAGATGCGGACCGAGGCGCTCGACCTCCTCGAGTTCGAGTCGGATATGACGGTGCTCGACGTCGGCTGTGGGACCGGGTTCGGGACCGAGGGCCTGCTCGAGCGGGTCGACCACGTCTACGCGCTCGATCAGAGCGAACACCAACTCGAGAAGGCGTACGGAAAGTTCGGCACGCGGAATCCGTCAGTGCAGTTCCACCGTGGAGACGCCGAGCGACTCCCGTTCGCGACCGATACCTTCGACATCGTCTGGTCCTCCGGTTCGATCGAGTACTGGCCGAACCCGGTTCTCGCGCTTCGGGAGTTCCGCCGTGTGTTGAAGCCAGGCGGGCAGGTCCTCGTCGTCGGCCCGAACTATCCCGAGAGACTCATAACGCAAAAATTCGCCGACGCGATGATGCTCTTTTACGACGAGTACGAGGCGGATCGAATGTTCAAGCGGGCGGGATTCGAGGATGTCAAACACAAGTTCATGGGTCCGTCCTACGAGCCGGACGTCGCGATCACCACGATCGGTCGGGCTCCCGATCGGTAATCACGCTTCTCTCGTCGGCATATTCGAAATTGGGCTGCGATCCGTCACCGCGCTGTCGCCTCGAGCGTCGCGATTCGGTGATCGTCCACCACGAGCGTCACGGTGACCGTCGCGCCTGCCCGTAATCGAGGGTCGTTTGTCGACGCGAGGTCGACGCGCGCGGATTCGCCGGCCCGCCATATCGGATCGCTCCTCGCGTTGAACGGCCCGGTCGGCGTCTCGTCGAACCCCTTGGCACCGACGAACGGAACCGGCGGCTGGTTCTCGAGCGTGCCGCCGTCTATCTCGATTGCCACCGAGAGTTCGCGAACGTCGACCGCGTCGCCGCCCGCGTGCTCGAGTTCGATCGTCGAGTCCGCCGCGTCGGCCGAGAGGTCGAATCCAGCCGTCGGCGGGGTCCCGCTCGTCCCCAGCGCGCTGACACCGACTGTGAGAATAGCTGCGAGAACGACGGTCACGGCGATCATCGTGAGAAGTCCGATCAACGGGCTGAGCGCTCGCGTGGGACGATTGGTCAGTTTTCGTCCGTTTGCAGTTTTCTGGCTGGGTGATCGTCCGTTCGATTCCACACCGACGGTTGGCCCCCCGATACGGGATAAACCCTCGTCTCGTCAGGAGACATCCAGCGAGACCGTACTCGAGCCCGATTCGACCTCGAGTTCGTACGATTCGCTCGGCGGAACGTACCAGAAGACGCCGTTTTCGTCGGTCTCGCCGATTTCGGCCCCGTCGACGGAGATCGTGGCCGATTCGACCGGGGCGTCCGATTCGGTCTCGTTGACCTGGACCCTGACTGGACCGTCCGAGGACGTCTCGTTGTGGGTCAGTTCCAGTCCGTCTGCCGTCTCAGTGGTCGACGCCGACACGGGGAGCGTTTCGACGTTCAGTTCCTGCACCTCGTGGAAGACCTGCCCGAGGTTGCTATCGAGGAACGAGGTGAGGATCCCCTGACTGTGTGGGATCTCCACCCGATACAGGTTCCACGGGTCCCCGTTGTCGTTGCTGAAACTCTCCGTCCCGTCTTCCGTCGCCCACGGGTACAACTCTTCGAACCGATCGAAAGCCTCGCCCTGATCCTCGTACTTGTTTAATCTGTCGACATCTCTGTTGTCGAACCGGGTCGTCTCGACGACGTACGTATCGTCGACCATCGTCTGGAGGCGATATCCCGCGTCCGAGGTCTGTACTTCGATCGAGAGTCCGTCTTCGGTTCCGGTTCCGGTCCCCTGCTCGGTCGATGCTGCTAACGCCCGAACGGTCCCCTGCTGGACCGCCAGTCGCTCTCGATCGGATCGAAGATCCTTCTGGACATCCGTATCGATACTGTAGCCGATGACCTCGTCCGATCGTCGCATTATCTCTTCGATTCGCTGCTCGAGGGCGTTCGCGTCGTTGTAGTTTCGGATGAGCGTTTGTAACAGCCGATTGGTCGACATCTCACCCGCAGCGTGGGCGCGTACCGCCTCGCGCTCCCGTCGCTCGAGTTTGTCCGTCCGGTCGCGAACGTTCTCGAGGGACGCGTTGATCATCTCGTCGCGTTCGCTGTCGTCGACGGTTTCGAACTCCTCGTCGAAGAGGACCACCCACTCGTACTCGTTGCGGATGTCGTCGTCACTTTGAGCGAGTATCGTTCCGAGGCTCTGACCGTACTCCACCGAGTCGTTTCGAGTCGGATCCAGCGTGAGACGGTTCGTCGTATCCTGGATAGGGACTGGCTCGACAGACTGGAGGAGAGGGAGTTCGTGCTGCTCTTCGATCCGCTCCTGGGCAGGTCCGGGTGCCGCCGCGGTGACGGTCATCGCCGGAAGAGAGACGACGAGAAGCAACGCGAGGAGGGCTGGAATCGCGTTCGTCATTGAACGACAGTAGAAACCGCTGATACAAAAATTGGTCGACACCCCTCGTCGGGCGGACGGGCAAACCACCATCAGAATACCCACACGACGGTGGAAGTAATGATCTATTTCCCTATGGAAAGTGTTTTTTCCTCTGGGAAACCACCGCTTGTACGTATGCGGTTATCGCCCGCCCTCACGCTTGCCCTCGTCGCCCTCCTCACCGCGTCGACGCTCGGAACGGTGGCCGCCGCCCCGACAGTCGATTCACCGACAGGGACGACCTCCGACGGCCCCCAGTACGATATCTCGACTATCTCTCAAGATTCGGACGTTTCGATCGACACGGCGGATCCGAAACAGACGTTCCGCCTCAATATCACCGAATCGGGCGATTCCGAGTGGACGGTCGAGCATCGGTTCGTCCTGGCGGGTGACGACGAAGCCGACCAGTTCGACGAGTTCGCAGCCGAGTACATTAGCGACAACACGTATCCGATCGACGCGTTCAAACGATCCAGCGCCGATGTCGAGGACTCGGTCGATCGAAACATGTCGATCGAGAACGACCATTGGAACGAACCGCGGTTCGAATCGCCGACCGAAGCCGAACTCGAGACGATCGAAAGCGACGACGACATCGAGGTCGACGACGCTACTATAGTGATCCTAACTAGTATAAATTGATAAACGTGTGAACAATTAAAATTGAGATATGACATCGAAAGCCAGTTCGATTCTCATTCCTGGAATCATTTGCATGGGTATCTGATTTTTCCTTTTCAATGCGCTAGGGGCCGAATTCGGGGTAATTTACAATGTGATAGGAGCCGCATTCGGGTTAGTAATCGGATTTGCGATGGGTGAGCAGTTTTACCGGCGTCACGAATTAGAGAAGCAGGTCAGCGAACTGCAGGCAGACGAGAAAGACGAGGTGTGATGTAGTACGAGACGGTCAGTTTACACCGGAGGTCTCGAGGGGAATAGAATTACTCGAGCCGGTCAGGGCCAGTCGTCTCGAGACGTGTCCGGCTCGATTTCCTCGGGCGTCGTCTCCGAGCCCATCGTCCAGTCAGCAGCTTCGGCGGCGTCTTCGATGTCGAGGTACTCCCAGCCGAGTTCGTTGGCGCGGGCTTCGTCGTCGTCGGTCGTTCCGATGAAGACGTACCGGTCGGTGTCGAACTGGTCTTTGACGCCCTCGAGGCTCTCGTCGACGCCGCGCGGGCCGGAGAAGAAGTCCTGGCGCACGCGGTTTTTCCGCGTAAAGTTCGTCACAACGTAGGTCGGTTTCTCGGAGACGACGCCGATGTAGGTGGTCCAACTCCGGGCGTCCTCGAAGACGGATTCGGGGGAGGCGACTTCCTTTAACGCCTCGAGTTCGAAGGCCAGCGTCATGTCGCTATCGCCGTTCATGCAGGGACCGAGGGGTGCGCGAGCCAAAACGGCTTCGATACCGAAACCGAAATCACTCGAGTAGCGACGGACCGGGGGCGGATAGTCCGCCGGGAGACGCGCTGAACTGCCTATTGTGCACGCGCTCGGCAGGTCAACAAATACTTACCCGCAGATCCGTTAGTGGACAGACAATGAGTCAGGAGGGCGAGCAGGAGCAATCCGACCGGAAGAAGTACGAATTCTCGTTACCTTAGTAATATTTTGTATTACTCTCTGCGCAACTAATCAGAGGGAAGGTGGTTCCCCTCGCTCGAGGGGTAGGGTGTGAGGTTGTACAATGGTGATGCAAGGGCCTTGCGCCACTCGAGGTATGTCACTCCAATTGTGCCAAGGCACTCACCGCTTGCTCGAGTGCAGCATTGGTGCGTGTGGTTGCGCTTGGTTGAGGGGTAGGCTTTGGTTCATCAAGTGATGTACTGGTTTTTGTCCCAACCGTGTTATCCGGTTGGGTGATTAAGTCGTCACAATCCTCACGACTCTCTGCCACCGTCTCAGCAAACTCACCGAAGCTACCAAGCTCAACCCAATAGCTCATACCCGGAGTTGCGTGAGTGGTGTCTGTGCCTCCTGAGAGAGTTGCACACCACTCGAGTGCGCGGGTGTCGTACAAGTCGCTTGCATCTGTCGCTACGTTCATCAAGGGTTGATTCTCTCCGGCCAATTCGTAGGGTAATGCTGTCGTTGCCCCACGGCTTTCGTCCATACCGTTTTCTACGGGTGGGTAGGTATCGGTTGAGTGGTGTTGGACGGATATATGGCAATCCGTAGCTCCCTCCACGGTATCCATATGCTTGCGCTTCAGTAAGTCGAAGTCATCGGCAGAGTGGTGTCCGGGTAGCCAAATGCCTGTATGGATGTGAGTGCGCACCGTTTTCTCCGGGTGGGTAGGATACTTCGGAGCACGTACCTCAACTGCCGCATACTCGTCAGCAAGTCGCTTGAGTAAGCGGTATCGGCATTGGTAGTAGGCTCGAGGTGTGAGGCTCTGGGTTTGCTCGAGGAGTGATGCCGTACTCTCATCGGAAGTACGTGTTACTAACACTGTGGTAAACTCGTCGTAGGAGTCCCAGAAATGCCTATCACAGTCTTTCGCTCTGGCAAAGTTCGTACGTGCCTGTTGGTGGGACCAATTGTGCTCTGGCTTGAACCAACGGGGTGCCTTCTTTTCGTTGTCGTCCGTGTATGGTACAATGTTTTGTTTTCTCTTTTTATCCAACCATTGTACAAATGAGTCAACCGTGTTATCCGGCTGGGAACAGTACTGGTGGGTTGTTCTTCGACAACTATCCTGGTGGAACAGGTCAGATGAATGCAGCCGTGTACGGAAAAACTGCGGCCGAGTCAGCTAACAAATTCATTTAAAAATGAGCACTTCCAAATCATCAGCCATGGACCGCCTTACCAACATGGCACGCGGCGAACACGTGTTTGCCGCGCTGCTGGTAACACTTGCCGTCTACATGTTCATTACAGCCTATGATTTTCCACCGGCAGCACGCCTCTTTCCACAGGCTGCGTCTGGGATCGTCATAGTTGCAGCCACGCTCCGTGTCGTGAACCACTTTATCCCTTACGAGTTTACCAAAGGTGACTCCGTCGTCCTCAGCGGTTCAGGTGACGACGAGTCGTCGATGTCGGAAGCGGAGGAAAGTGGGAAAACAGAAAACCGGACCCGAATGCTTGTCCTAGGTGCGCTCATTACGGGGTATATCCTCGGAGGCTTCGCCGTTGGACTGTTCTGGGTAACTCCGCCCTTCGCGCTCGCATATCTCGTGTACACGGGCCAGAAGTGGTGGGTGACCGCGATTATCACCGCCGCACTAACGGGGGTCGCCTATGTCTTCATCGTGCTCATGAAACTCGACCTCGTCACGGGGGGGATCTGAATGACAGATATTAGTATAGTCCTCAACGCGATCGAAATGGTGTTCTCATGGCCGGGCATTGCGCTCATCACTCTCGGCGTCATCATCGGCGTCATCGGTGGTAGTCTCCCCGGTGTCGGCGGAGCACTCACTTTGGCGATTGCAATACCGTTCACAATCCAGCTAGAGAGTGTTAACGCAATTATCTTCCTCATTGGGGCATACAACGGTGTTATGTACGGGGGAAGTATCTCCGCAATTCTATTCAACGTCCCCGGTTCTGCGTCCGCAGCAGCGACGACACTCGAGGGCTATCCGATGGCGAGAGAGGGACGTGCCGTTGATGCACTCACAATTTCTGCTGTCTCCTCGAGTATCGGTGACTTCCTCGGTGGAGTGGCCATTCTTGCGATTCTTCCCGCACTCGTCACAATCGTTCTCATGTTCGGGACTCCTGAGTACTTCTTGGTCGCAGTCCTCGGACTCGCGCTCATCATAGTCGTCTCTGAAGGAGATTTCCTACGAGATGCGATGGCAGGTGGATTCGGCGTAATGCTCGCAACTGTCGGAGTCGCGCCAATGCTCCCAACATCCCGCTATACGTTCGGCCAGCTCGGTCTGTACAACGGAATCAACTTCGTTGCAGCCCTCATTGGGATTTTTGCAGTCTCGGAGATGCTCCGCCTGAGCAAGCAGGGAGGAACGATTTCTCGCGGTGGGGACATCGACGTCGGAGGGAGCGTCCTATCTGGTATCCGGACTGTCCTCTCGAAACCTATTACGCTCATCAAGTCTTCAGTTGTGGGGCTACTTATCGGTGCAATTCCTGGTTCCGGGGGGTCTGTCTCGACGTTCGTCGCGTACGGAGAGGCAAAACGTGCCTCCGAAAATCCTGAAAAATTTGGAAACGGCGCCGAAGAAGGGATTGTTGCCACCGAGTCTTCGAACAATGCTACAGTAAGCGGATCTCTGATTCCGACACTTACGTTTGGTATCCCTGGGAGCACTACGACTGCCGTCCTTATCGGTGCGCTCATGCTCCACGGTATCCGTCCTGGTCCGGCTCTCTTCAGCTCGCAAATCAATCTCACGTACTCAATCTTTGTCTCACTCGTTGCGTGCAGCTTCATAATCCTCGCCCTTGGGCTCCTCGTAGTTCGGTGGGCAGGCTATCTCACGACGGTAAATACCTCTGTAATTATCCCCATCATCATCGTACTATCCGTTTTGGGTGCGTTCTCACTCAACTCGAATTACTTCGACGTATTCGTCGTTCTCGCATTGGGGATTATTGGATATTTCATGCAGTCATACGACTATTCCCTCGTCGCGTTCCTCTTGGGTCTCATTCTCGGCCCCATCGCAGAGGAGAACCTCGCTCGATCGCTTGACCTCAGCAACGGGAGTTTAGATATCTTCTTCGCAACGCCTCTTCGACTGTTGCTAGTCGTTGCAACTGTAGTGATCGTCGTCGGTCCATATCTTGGTCCGGTGCTGAAACAACAATTCGGTACAACTTCAGAAGTTTAGATGGATCAAAATTCTATCCAGTGCGCACTCGTTCGCGGAGGAACCAGTAAGGGCGTCGCCGTGACTCGCGACGAACTACCAGAAGATAATACGAACGCAGCTCTCCTCTCGCTGTTCGGGAGTCCCGATGAGCGTCAAATCGATGGACTCGGCGGCGGGACATCGACGACATCGAAACTGATGATTGTCGAAGAAAGTGACCGTGCCGGTATCGATATTGATTACGAGTTCGGTCAGGTTAGCGTTCGTGATTCGACCATTGACTATGGTGGAAACTGTGGTAACATGACGACTGTCGTCGGACCGTTCGCCGCGGATGAGAACATGGTTGATGTTCCTTATAACGGCGAAGCTACGGTCACGCTCTATAATAAGAACACAGAGACACGGATTGAGCAAACATTCGATATCGTGGATGATCGTGCAACCACCGTAGGTAACCATCAGATCCACGGCGTCCCCGGAACTGGTGCTAAGGTCGAAACGACGTTCTACGACCCGGCGGGCACGGCCGAAAAGGGGTTATTCCCGTTCGATGAACCGGTAACGACACTTGACGTCGATGGAGTGCCTGTCGAGATGACTGTCTTGGATGTCACGACTCCCGTCGTTTTCGTCCAGGCATCCAGCCTCAGTGTAACTGGCACGGAGTTGCCCGAGGATATTGATAACGATCCTGAGTTTCTGCACTGGATCGAGCAGATCCGTGCAACCGTGTGTGCGGAACTCGACATCGTTGATTCAGCCGAGGACGCGACCGCTGAATCGCCTGGGTTCCCGAAGGTAGCGTTCGTCGCACCACCAGCCGACTACGAAGCGACCACGGGCTACGTCAGTGAATCAGAGATTGACATCACAGCCCGAATTATGAGTATGCAGTACCTTCATCCAGTGTATGCTGTAACGGGCGCATCGTGTACTGCAGCTGCTACACTGCTCAAGGGAACGATTCCGAATCGGGTGGCCGATGTCCCTGACGGTGAAAGAGTTGTACTTGGACATCCAAAGGGGAAAATGTCGGTCAAGGCTAACGTCAATAAGGACGAAGTAGAGAGCGTAACGGTTTCACGAACACAGCGGCGCTTAATGGAAGGACGGGCGTTCTACACGCTTGAGACCAACGGCCAGTAGAACAACCACGCGACGGCGATAACACCCAACGAGAGAAAGAGTGTTACGACGCCGAATCGTGCAATATCTCTCTGTTTTAGTGGCCCCTCTTCGTACGCGAGTAGGGCAGACGTTGTGTTGAACGGTAGGAATGTTGTTCCACCAATAACGATGAGGAGTGAGAACGAGAGGTAGAGTTGGTTCACACCCAGCTCTTCCCCGATCCGAAGCGCAAAAGGAACAACAACGAGCAGCGCCGCAGACCCAGTTGAGAACACAATACGAACGCCGACTGCGACTAGAAGAAGAATACCAACGCTCGCGAACACCGGGAGAGCATTAAGCGGGATCGTCTCCAGAACCCGGTTGATGACGAGATTCACGACGCCTGTGTTTGTGAGTGCCTCAAGCAAAGAAAACATTGCTCCGACCAGAAAGAGCACGTTCCAGCTTACGTTTGCGACGGCATCTGCACGGATGATACGAATATTGGGTAATGCAAGAACGAGAACTGCCGCTGCAGCAGGGAGAATTGTAGGGACACCAAAAAAAGATCCGATGATCCAAGCGAGAACTGTCCCGGACATCACAGCGGCAACAATTCGTTGTTCACGGTTGAAACCAGTAGTGGTATTTCTGTCCTTCGGTTCTGGAATATCTGCGTAATCAAGTGGATAGAGCGCGAAAATGGAAATAGCACCGAGTTCTCGGCGACGTTCGACGGACTCCAATCGTCGACGAATCGAGTGATCAAAAACGAACGGACGATCCGTCGTCGCGGGTTAGAGCCGTTTGCTCACGTACGGGCCGTCTTGATGGTAGCCGAGTTTGTTCCGGTAGTACTCTCGAGCGCCGATCCCGGAGATGACGCTCACTTTGTCGAAGCCGGCGTCGGCGGCAAGCGATTCTGCTTGGTTCATCAATTTGCGGCCGTAGCCGCGGTGCTGGTGTTGGTCCGTCTCGCCGTCTTCGCCCATCGTGACTTCAGAGCCGTAGACGTGCAATTCCCTGATTAGCGCCGCGTTCTCGAGTTCATCCCTGACCGGGTCGTTCGGGAATCGAAGCCGGCAGAAGCCGATCAGAAGGTCCTGTTCGAAGTCCTCGAAGCTGATGAAGTGTTCGGTCCCGCCGCTCGCCTCGTAGCTCATCACGTCGAGTTCGACGCGATCGGGTTCGGCGTCGTTCATTCCCGCCTCGCGACAGCGGATACAGTCACACTCCCAGCCGTGTTCGTCCATGCGCTTGCGCGCGAGCTGTCGGAGGTTCGACTTCCAGACGCCGGCGTCGATGTAGTCCGCCGGAATGTCACGCTGGACCCGCTGGAGTCGCGTATAGCGCGGGATCATGTCCTTGATTTCGGCGACGAGTTCCGCGGCTTCCTCGTTGTCTAAGGGATCGTACTCGCCTCTGTGCCACCAGTCGTAGGTCGCCGTCCCGCGGACGATCAACGTCGGATAGATCTTCAGGTAGTCGGGCTTCCACTGTTCCTGCTCGAAGATGCGCCGGAAGTCCTCGAGACACATCTCTCTGCTCATTCCCGGCTGGCCGGGCATCATGTGAAAGCCGACCTTGAACGCCGCGTCTCGCAGGCGCTGAGCGCCGATCGGTGGACTATTTCACCAGTTTATCGAAGACTGAAACCGTTTTAATTACCTGCTAGGTGAATTATTCAGTTCAATGAACGTAATAAACGTACGGAACTACTATACGGACATTTCGGATTGATTAACAATAGAGATAGACCAATGTTAGAGTTGCTCTCGGACTTTCGGAACATAATCTTCCCCGTGTTCTTCGTCGGGTTCCTCCTCGGTACGCTCGTCCTGCTCGCGCTTTCGGATCGAGAAATACTGCCGAATCGAGAACTTGCGAGGAAGGCCTGGGTTGGAGGATTTATTCTCGTCCTCGTCGCGGTAACCGTGCTCGGATCGACGCTCATACCGATCGTCGAAATGCACAAATTCTCACACCCCAGCGAGGAACAAAACACCGCCTACGAGTTCGTCGTCGTCGATGAAGACGAAAACGAACTGTTCTACGACTACCGTGCGACGCCACCGACGACCGACAGCCGCTCCTCGACGGTCGCCTGGCGCATGGTCGACGACTACTCCGATCAGGAGCGGATGGAAACCGCGGCGTTCTATCTCTCAAATGCCAAGGAGTATCGATCTGACATCGAATCCGGATCGTATCCACCGCCGACGGACCTGATCGACCCGCCGCGGTACGTCGACGACGAACAGTGGACCGCTTCGACCCTCGAGGAGTACGGGGAGTTCGAATCCATCCGCATCTACGAACGGACGCTGACGGTAAACGAGGACGACACTGCGCTCGAATCGCATGACGAAAAACTCCTGTTGACGGTCGACGTCGACGACCGATCGATCACCGAACACGATCACTCATGAGCGCGTTCATCAACTACTTCGCCGACGATTCTCGCTCGTCTCCGATCAATCTCGCCGTCGCTCGCGTCGTGTTGGGGGCGTACCTTCTCTGGCGCGTTGTCTTTCTCGACTGGGGGTTCTATCAGGAGTGGCCGCGGGCCCTCAATACTGGTATCGACTTCCTTCACCGAGACGTGCTTCTGGCGTTGTTGCCCTACCAGCAGTGGCTCGTCGCCGGATTGCTCGTGTGCTTTATCGCTGGGTACAAGATCAAGTGGTCGGGCGGTCTCGCGAGTCTCATCTTGTTGGAGATGCTTTCGGTCAAGTCGACGATTTACCTCTCCGGTACCGTCGAGTCGCTGTTCGTCTGTTCGTATTTCGTCCTGTTCTTTGCGTTCTTCCACGACGACGATGCGATGTCTGTAGACGCGGTGATCCGGACGAAAGAGAGCTCGCTTGAGCAACTGAACCGGTTCCTCAAGGAGGGATCCGACCGATCCTACCGCATGCGGCCGTTCAAGTGGATGCTCGTCGTCGTCGGGCTCATGTATCTCGGCGCTGCGTGGGGGAAGTTACTCAACGGCTCGTTCGATATTTACCTCTCCGGTGCCGACCTCCAGCGCGATATCCTGTATAATCAGGTTGCGACCGGGATGTCCCGACCCATCGGAGAGTTCGTCGTCCAGCACGAACTCTTGGCCTGGCTCGGCTTCGTCGGGACTGCGCTCGTCCAGTCGCTGTTTATCGTCGCGGTCGTCCTCGGCGTGACGGTAACGCCGTTCGTTCTCGGCTTGATCGGCTTTCACGTCGCCGTGATGCTCACCCTGGGACTGTACTTCATCGACATGGTCGTCGTACTCTCGCTGTTTGGCGCGTGGGACGTCGCCTATCGGAAACTCGCCGCGGATCAAACGAACGCGGTCCAACTGGTCTACGACGAGCGTTGTTACTTCTGTGCGCGGAGCCTCTATTTCTTCAAACACCTCGATATCAATGATTCGGTCACGTTTTACACCCAGTCAGACGCGCCGTCCGAACTGGTCGATCGTGACGAGGTCGATCTCGAGAAGGAGATGTACCTCTTCCGCGATGGCGAGGCCCACGGCGGCTACGATGCCTTTCGTCACCTGTTCAAGCAGTTCCGGATCTTCGCGCCGATCACGCTGTTGATGGCGTTCCCACCGGTCAGGATGGTCGGCGAACGAATCTACGAGTACATCGCCGACAACCGCGACCGCCACTTCGTGTGCAGTTACGACCCGGACGAAACCTCCTGAGCAATAACCATCTCTCGTTCAGTGACTTGTGAGCTCCTCGAGAACCATCGGTCCGCACTCCCGACTCAGAGCCTGTTCGACGCAAAAACATGGACCAACTCGGAAAACATGGACCAACTCGGATTTGAACCGAAGGAAGAGGGTCCTGCTCGCTCGTTACACTCGCTGTGCGGGCTGCGACTTCCAAGGCTCAAATCCTCGTGGCAACACGAGCTTATGGCTCGCGAATTTGCTCGCCATCAGAAGTGGGCTAACTCGAATTTGAACCACCTCGAGACGTTCCGGGTCACTCACTTCGTTCGCTTCCCGGGCTGCGACTCGCATAATTCAAATCCGAGTCGGATGCCATACTCGTGACTCACGAGTTTGTTCGTCACGAGAAGTGGGCCAACTCGGATTTGAACCGAGAACCTCCACCTTATCAGAGTGGCGCTCGACCTAATTGAGCTATTGGCCCGCTTCGCATCAGTGAGTTGCGGGCAGGTACGTTTAAGCGTTTCTTTCTCTCATACCCGTGCGAACCGCTACCGAGCGTAGGGGTCGCCGTCCCCGTCGTCGTCTCGAGACTCCTCGTCTCCGAATTCGATGGTGTATTCGTCGTCTCCCCCGTCCGATTCGACCGTGTAGGAGTCGTCGTCGAGGTCGTACGTTCGACCACTGGATTCACTCGAGTCAGTCGTGGCGTTCGACGCGGTTGAACCGGTTCCCCGTCCGCCGGCATCGCCACCGTTTGGGAACCCGAACGTGTAGACGTTGCCGCTGATGAACCCGCTGGTCTTTTTGTCCGCGTAGGGAACGATCACGAACCGCTTGAGCGCCGCGCGGATCGGGATTCGGGTGATCGGGACGATGAGGAGAAAGCCGACCAGGTCGGTGACCAGTCCCGGCGTGAGCAGGAAGGCACCGGCGGCGATCAACAGACCGCCGTCGAGCAGTTCGTTCGTCGGTGGCTCTCCCTTCGCCAGCGTGCGTTGCATCTTCCCGAGCGTTCGTCGCCCTTCCGCGCGAACGAGCAACAGACCGATCAGTCCAGTCAGAACGACCAGCAGCACCATCGCGACCCACCCGAACTCGGTACGGCTAAAGACCAGCGCGAGGAGTACCGCGTCCAGAAACGGGATGAGCAACAGCGCAGAGAGCCACCGGAGCATACCCGCCACTAGGCCGTGGAGGGTCAAAACCCTTTAGTCTCACCCCTCGAGCCGAGCCGGCGTCGGATTCGAGAGCACTCCAGCGTGCGTTCCGCGTTGTCCCCGAACGGGCGTTCCGTACTGTACTCGAACGAAGGCCTTACGCACGCGACCCGCCTTCAGCCTAGCATGGACGACGTTACGCGGGTCGAGTGGCGAGCGTGGGGACAGGCGGCCTTCGACGAGGCCGAATCTGCGGACGTTCCCGTGTTGCTCTCACTGACTGCGACGTGGTGTGATCACTGCCACGAGATGGACGAGCAGACCTACGCCGAGCCGCGGATCGCGGCGAACGTCAACGACCGGTTCGTGCCGGTGCGCGTCGACGCCGACCGACGACCGCGGGTGCGCGACCGGTACAACATGGGCGGCTTTCCCTCGACGGTCTTTCTCGCGCCCGACGGCGCGATGTTGACGGGGGCGGGCTATCTCGGTCCAGACGGGATGCGGCAGGTGTTAGAGAGCGTCGGGACGATGTGGGAGTCCAAAGGCGATGATGCGAGTCGAATCCCGCGGCCGCTTCGAGAGGACGAGCCCCCTGCCGGCCGACTCTCGAGCGATGTCGAGGGGTCGATGCTCGCCCAGCTCGAGGAGAACTACGACGAGACCGCCGGCGGCTGGGGTGTCGAGCCGAAGTTTCCGCTCCCGGACGCTCTCGAGTTCGCGCTCAAGCGCGACCGCGAGATGGCGCGTCGCTCGCTCGAGGCGGTCAGCGCGAACTTATTCGACGAGTACGAGGGTGGATTCTACCGGTTCGGCGCGCAGGCAGATTGGGGCGAGATCCAACACGAGAAGCTGCTCGACTCGAACGCCGCGCTCGTCCGTGCGTTCTCGAACGCCTACCTCTACACGGGACGCGAGGAGTATCAGGACCCCGCGTCGCGGACCATCGAGTACCTCACCACGACGCTGTGGAACGGCGATGTCGACGCGTTCGCGAACAGTCAGGCTCCCGGCGAAGACGGATCCTACACCCTCGAAGCCAGCGACCGAGCGGCCGTCAACGACCCGCCCGTCGACACGGGGGTCTTCGCCGGACCGAACGGGTTGGCGATCGATGCGCTGCTCACCTACTACGCGTACACGGACGACGAGCGCGCGCGTCGCTACGCAGAGCGCGCACTCGAGACGCTTCGGACCGACCTGCTCGAAGACGGCGTCGTCGCCCACCGACTGCCCGACGAGGACACCGATTCGCTCGAGCGAACGCCGCTTCTGTTGACCCAGGCCCGCGGACTGCGGGCGATGCTCGCGAGCGCGAGTGTCCTCGGAGCGGAGACGCTCGAGGATGCGCGTGATATCGCCGAGGTCACGCTCGAGACGCTCCGAGACGGCGCTTCGTTCGTCGACGCCCCTGCCCGCGGCGCGGGACTGCTCGAGCGGTCGCTTCGCCCGCTCGATGCGAACGTCGCGCTCGCAGACGCGCTTGTCGACCTCGCGATCCTGACCGACCAGAACCGATATCGGACAGTTGCACGGGAGACGCTCGAGGATTTCGCCGGGGCGAGCGATCGGTTCGGCGTCCAGATGGCGAAGTACGGCTCCGTGGCCGCACGGCTACTCGAGGATCCGCTCGTCGTTCGGCTTGGAACGGCCGCCGGAACCGACCTCCACCGGGCCGCGTTGCGCGTCGCAGACCACGAGAAGGTGGTCGTTCCGAACGCGACGACGGACCTGGAGCGAGGAACCGCACGCGTCGAACGAGGCGACCGAGTTTCCCCTGTCGCTGAAACCCCGGAACAGTTGAGCGATCGAGTGAGGGACATACTCGAGGGATAGAGCACTCGAAACATACGAACCTGAGAGAAACCAAACTATCGTAGTGTTTATACTTCTCGAGTGGGTTTGCTATTCGTATGGCCAGTCTCAGGGACCTCGGGCTCTCGGAGTACGAGGCTCGCGCGTATCGATCGCTGTTGAATATCGGTCCGACGACGGCCAAGGAACTCTCTCGGGCCAGCGACGTCCCGATGGGCCGGATCTACGACGTTCTCAACAGTATCGAACAGTACAATCTCGTTCGAAGTCAGACTGCGAGCCGTCCGAAGAAGTACGTCGCCGTCGAACCCGCGACCGCGCTCGATCGACTACTCGACGACAAAAAGCGCGAACTCGACGAGAAGGCAGAACAGTACGAGTCGATCGTCGACGACCTCGCCGCGGAACTCGACGCAGCCGAACCCGTCGAAGAGCAGTTCTGGACCGCCTCCGTCGGCCCCGAGGAGACGATCGACCTCCTCTTGGAACGGCTCACCGCGGCGGATCAGGACATCGTGATGGTCGCCGCCGATCCCGCTCCGCGAATGGACATCCGAACCGTCGGCGACGAAGTGTTGGCACACCTCGAGGACGCGCTGGATCGGGGCGTCTCGGTCGATGTGTTGATGACGCGCGAACTGGTCGCCTCACTCTCCGAAAACGTCGGCCGGCGGTATCAGAAGACGCTCCAACAGCGGGAGGATTTCGCCGTCCGAACCAGCGACGCCGTCACCGGCTCGTTCAACATCATCGACGGCGTCGAGGTCTGTATCCAGGTGCCGAACCCGCTCGCGTCACAGGAGGTCTTCGGCATGATCGACCTGAAAGACCCCGAGTTCGCCGCCGACGTCCACGAGGAGTTTCACCCGAGTTGGGAACGGGCGACGCCGCTCGAGTTTTGAACTCGAGCCGCGAACGGCCCGTCGTTCCCACTGGCGCGCGCTGGGCCGCACCGCGAGCGACGCGAGCGGTGCGATCCGATCCCGCGTGAGGGATGAACGAGAGAACGCAGTGATCGAGTGAATCGGTTGGGGAGGACGCGGCTGTACTGGTCCTCGTTGCGAGCGGCGCTGCTTCAGGTTGTGTCCCGCAGCTTCAGGTTGTGTCCCGCAGCTTCAGGTTGTGTCCCGCAGCTTCAGGTTGTGTCCCGCAGCTTCTGATTCGCTCCGCTACTTATAGTCGTGTTCTGGATCGTGAACGCGCGTGGAAAACTGGCGAGTACAGCCCTTCGAGCCCGTTCGAAACCGCTCGAGCGGGTGGATAGCGATCGCCTGCACGATTCGGCGCTCGAATACCGAATACAGGGGTGCTCGAGCGCTACTCGCTCACCGTTCGAACCCGCCGACAGGTCGTCGTTTTAGCGCTCGAGGTCGCCGTTGACTTCCTCGCGAAGCGTCTCCATCTCGACGACGCGTTCGGCGTGGGCGTTGTGCTGGTGGATCGACTCGTCGTTGGACTGGATCATCGTGATCACGGCGTCGTCGGCGAGGTGGTCTAGCTCAGAGACCACGCCCTCGGCCATGGCTCGAACGCAGTCCTCGACGAACTTGGCGTCCGAGTGGGCCTCGTAGGTCATGTGGTCCTCGTCCGGGCGCTTGGCGAGGTTGTAGATCTTCGCGCTCATCGAATCGCGGGCGATGTCGATGATCTCGTTCAGATCGACCTCCGGATCGCCGTCGGCTTCGACCGTGACCGTCGCGTGCCCGCGTTGGGAGTGGCCCGGTTGTGGGACCTCGTCTAAGAACTCCGTAATCGTCTCCTCGGGGACCTCGAGGTCCTCGAGTTTCTGCTTCGCTCGCGCCGTGGACATCCCCTGCGAGCACGGACAGACGGTCATACCGACGACGTGGGCACCGATCTCCTCGCGGGTGCCCTCCTCGGTCGCCGTCGCCGATGCGATGATGTCGACGGTGTGCTGGGTTTCCCGATCCGAGGCGGGCGTCTGCTCGCGGCGCATGAACTCCGCCTCCATCGAGACCTCGGCTTTGGTCGTGTAGTCGTGGCGCTCGAGCAGGCGTTCGGCGGCGTCGCCACAGACGTCTTCGACGCGGTAGGCTTCCTCCCGGGTCGCCTCCTCGAGGATTTCGTCGATGACCTCCATGTTGCGGCTCATGTCCGCGCCCTTGCGCCAGGAGGGGAGGTCGACGAAGACCTCGAACTCTGCGGTGAGCACGAGCGGGCGTTTGCCGGTGCGCGCGATCTTGACAAGTTTCTCGACGCCGGTGACGCCGACCTGGTTCAGGCCGACGGTGACGTCGGGGGCCGTCGCCTGCACGTCGGGAAGCTGTTGACTCATTACCCGCATTCGGGACAGCGCGCGATTCAACCTTTCGGAAGGGACATTGGCTCGGTGGCCCGTCTGACGGCTACTTGTTCAGTGCTCCCTTTAAGTGCTTCTCGTCACAAGGTGTAGATACGAACGGCAGTCCGCACGGAGAGTCGTTCCGTGCGTTTCTTTCGGTATCGATCTCGTGTAGCCACCGCTGGCGATTCTCGAGTGCATTTTCTCCAGTGCATTCTCGGTACGGCAACTATCGCCGGTTGGTGCTCGATCACAACCGGCTCTTGATCACGGCCGTCGTCGGACGCCACTCGATCCGTTTCCGCTTCCGGCGGTTCTATACTGCTGTAGGATGCTCTTTCGACTATGCCCTACGAAACCGCTCACAAGACCGATCCCGACTCGATTCTTCCCGACGAAAGCGGCGGTATGTGGTTTCTCGCGGACGAACTCGAGACCGACGAACTCGGCATCTCGATCCTCGAGCTCGAGCCGGGCGTCAGCGGCAAAGCCCACGACGAGACCGAGACGGGCCAGGAGGAAGTGTACTACGTCGCCGACGGCTCGGTGACAGTCGATGTCGGCGAGGAGTCGGTACCCCTCGAGACGGACGAAGCGCTGCGAATCGACGCCGAGGAGCGACGACAGATCCACAACGAGGGCGACGGATCGGCGAAGCTCGTTCTCGTCGGTGCGCCCCTGTAACACCCCACACGAACGGTTCTGGGCTGCCGAGGACAACACCCTTAACCGCCGTCGTGGCCTCCGCTCGAGTGATGCCACCGGCGATCGAGACGCAGGATCTCGTCAAGGAATACGGCGAGTTACGGGCCTTACAGGGTCTGTCTCTGACAGTCGAGGAGGGGGAGTTCTTCGGACTGCTCGGTCCGAACGGCGCGGGGAAGACGACGTTCATCAACACGCTCGTCGGCCTCGTTCGCAAGAGCGGCGGGGACGTCCGCGTCTTCGGCCACGACGTCGAAACTGAGTACCAGCAGGCTCGAGACGCGATCGGGCTCGCGCCACAGGAGTTCAACGTGGACCGGTTTTTCCCCATTCGAGAGGTGTTGATGCACAAGGCCGGCTACCACGGGATTCCGAAGGACGAAGCCGAACGGCGAGCCGACGAGGTGCTCAAACGCGTCGGGATCTACGACAAGCGCGACGAGCGCTTCGACTGGCTCTCCGGCGGCATGAAACGCCGCCTCCTGCTCGCTCGAGCCCTCGTCACCGACCCGGATCTGTTGATTCTCGACGAGCCGACGGCGGGCGTCGATGTCCAGTTGCGCCACGACCTCTGGGAACTGGTCACCGAACTCAACGAGGAGGGGACGACGGTCCTCCTGACGACTCACTACATCGAGGAGGCCGAGCGCCTCTGCGATCGGGTCGCCATCCTCAACGAGGGCCAGAAAGTGACCGTCGCGACGCCGGACGAACTCAAAGAACGCGGAACGGACACGATTTCGGTCGCCCTCGAGAACCCGCCGTCGACCCCACCGTCGCTGGGTGCCTACGCTCACGACGCGTGGCTGGCCGGCGACGCACTCGAGGTTCGGGTCGACGACGGGGGAGCGACCGCCCCGCAGTTGCTAAACGATCTCGAAGCCGAGGGGTACGACATCGTCGACCTCGAGATCACCCGGACCTCGCTCGAGGAGGTGTTCGTCGACCTGACGAGACACGAGGATCGGTCTGTGACCCGCTCGGACGAAGGGGATGGCAGCGAGGACCAGCCGCCCGGCGACGAACAGTCGGGGACCGAGCGCGAGGAGGACTTCCTTGAGCAGGGGGGTGCCGTCTGATGCGGCCAGTCTCCTCAGAGGCGTGTCTGCTGTCACCGGCCGTCGTCGAAACGCACGCGCTTTCCACGGGTGATCGGCGATGAGTATAGCAAACACACAGTTGCGGACGCTGATCCAGCGCGAAGTGCTCCGGTTCGTGCGACGCCCGTACAACACCTTCCTGCCGCCGCTGATCACGAACGTCCTGTACTTCTCCGTCTTCGGCGTCATCCTCGGTAGCCGAATCGGATCGGTCGGCGACGTGACCTACATCCAGTTCGTGCTGCCCGGTCTGGTCGTGCTCGGAGCCATGTCCAACGCCTTCGAGAACGCTTCGTTCAGCATCTTCCACGGCCGGTGGAACGAGTACATTCACGAGGTCATCACCTCGCCGCTGTCACACACCCAGACGGTCGGCGGGTACGTCATCTCGAGTGCGCTTCGGGGAATCATCATCGGCGGGCTGATTGTCGCCGTCGGCTTCCTGTTCACGACGGTACCGTTCGCACACCCGCTGTACCTGCTCAGCTTCGGCGTCGTGACGACCACCCTCTTCGCCGGCCTCGGGATCATCGGCGGGCTCTGGGCCGAGGACTTCGATCATCTGACGGTCATGAACCAGTTCCTCCTCCGCCCGCTGGTGTTTTTCGGCGGGGTGTTCTACTCGTTGGACCAACTCGAGGGGCTGGCCTACACCGCGTCGCTGCTCAACCCGATGGTCTACATGGTAAACGGTGTCCGATACGGCATGATCGGCGTTACGGAGATCAACCCGAACACGTCGTTGCTCGTGCTCTCAGGGGCGGCTGTGGTCGTTCTCGCGATCGACCTGTTCCTGTTCAAGCGCGGCTATGGAATCTCCGACTGAGCCGTCTTTTCGGTGAAACCCCTCGAGTCGTTCCTTCCTAAGCAGACAGAAAATTGTAGGCGAACGCTGTCGCTACCAGTAGGACGGCAGTTGCAACAACAGCCACAATAGGGCCCGCCTCGAGATACTCGGACGTGGAGACCCCGAGTACGACTGAAATAACCCCCAGTATCGTTGCTACCCGGGATGGAAGGCGTTTCGTCGATGTAACCGTGCTCATACTGTGGGCTCTATTCCCGTGTTCATGAATTTTGTGCGCGAGTTTTGTCGACGAAAAGCCACCCCTGAGTCACGGTACACTCACCGTTTATCGAATCAAAACGCTCACACGGTGGCTGTGAGAGCCGTTATACGACGCCCTCGTCTCAATCCGACACTTTCACGAGCTGCTTGCCGATGTTTTCGCCCTCGAACAGCCCGAGGAATGCGTCGGGCGCGTTTTCGAATCCCTCGACCACTTCTTCGCGATACTCGAGTTCACCCGAGTCGATGAACCCGGCGAGGCGCTCGAGCGCTTCGCCCCAGCGCCCCTCGTAATCGCCGACGAGCAGGCCCTCGACGCGGGCGCGCTTCTCGATGAGCGTCGCGAGCTTTCTGGGGCCGGTCGGAACCTCTGTCGCGTTGTACTGTGAGATCTGTCCACAGACGGCGACTCGAGCGCGGACGTTCAGCCGGGGCCAGACGGCGTCGGTGATCGGACCGCCGACGTTGTCGAAGTAGACGTCGATGCCATCCGGGCAGGTCTCCTCGAGTGCGGCACCGAGGTCGTCCGTCTCGCGGTAGTTGATCGCCGCGTCGAAACCGAGGTCGTCGGTGAGCCAGTCGACCTTTTCGTCGCTGCCGGCGGTCCCGACGACGCGTGCGCCCGCAATCCGTGCGAGTTGACCGACGACAGAGCCGACCGCGCCGGCCGCCGCGGAGACGACCACTGTATCGCCCGGCTTCGGTTCGCCAACGTCGAGCAGGCCGAAGTACGCCGTCACGCCGGGCATTCCGAGCATGCCGAGGGCGGTCGAGACGGGTGCCAGATCCGGGTTGACTTGCCGTAGTTCGTCCCCGTGGGCGACCGCGTGTTCGGCCCACAGCAAGTCGCCCGTGACGATATCGCCGGCCTCAAGCCCGTCGTAGTTCGACTCGAGGACCTCGCCGACGACGCCAGCTTTCATCGGTTCGCCGACGTCCCACGGCTCGGCGTAGGATTCGGCGTCGCGCATTCGACCCCGCATATAGGGGTCGACCGACTGGTAGCGCGTTTCGACGAGGACCTCTCCCTGATCGGGTTCCGGACGCTCGACGGTGACCAACTCGAAGGCGTCGCGGGTCGGTTCGCCGACTGGGCGGCTCGCGAGGTGCCACTGTCTAGTGGATGCCATATTTGAGCGTCTTCCCGACGAAAGGTCAACATTTGCCTCCCGGAAACGAGGTCCGTTACTTTCACGGTGTGGGCTGGGCGCTTCCAACCTGCGAACGCGGTGATGTCGGCTCGAGGGCTACGATTCGATTCCTGGGTCGTTTAATAACCGTATAATGGCTCCTCGAGGGTGATTCTGTGGTTTCTGGACCGATCCTCTGCCATCGATTCCGTTCGGTTTGACCGATCGAATCCGAGTTAATAGCTCCATTAGAAAGTACTTCAGATGCGGTCGGTTGGGTATGGATATCGACTCATCTCGACGGCGTCTGTTAGCTGCGGTCGGCGTCGGCTCGGCCTCCCTCGCGGGTTGTCTCGACTTCCTTTCGGACGGCGGCGACGGTGACGGGAACGGAAACGGTGATGGCAACGGTTCGGGCGGCGACAATGCGGCCTGGCCCGCGTCTAACTCGGGCGAACTCATCTCCGATTTCGGCGAAGACGACGATTGGGTTCCCCGACACGGCGAAATCGAACCCGCGCCCGACGAGGCGATCACGGGGGATCAGGCGCTGGTCATCGAAAGCGACAAGGCGACTGCCAGCACGGGGCTCGCGATTCCCGACGGAGTTGACCTCGAGAACTGGGACGCTTCGATGGCCGTCAAGGTGGATTCGGCTAATGACATCCGACTCGAGGTCCTCGCGAGCGGTCGTGAGAACCACCTCACGAGTATCAGACAGATCCCCGAGGCGTACGAAGGGTGGCTCCGCGTCGACTTCGGCTACATTATGAAACGTGGCGAACCCGACCTCTCGAACGTCACGCAGCTTAACATCGTCGTGAAGGGCCCCGAGAGCGGCCCGACCCGCGTCGTCGTCGACGACCTCCGACGAACGGAGGCCGCGGTCGACAGCGGCAAGGCGATTCTCGCCTTCTACGACGGGCTCCCTTCACACTTCGATATCGCCGCGGACATGCTCGAGGAGCGTGGCTGGGCGGGTGCGGTTCCGGTCGACCCCGATCGGATCGGCGGGTCGGGGCGGATGAATGTCAGCCAGCTCCAACAACTCAGCGAGCAGGGCTGGGACGTCTGTTCGTACCCCGAAAGCGGCGGTCCCCTTCCGGATCAGTCGGCCGAGAAACAGCGCGAGCGGATTCAACAGTCGATATCCGCGCTGGAATCCTACGAGTTCGCCGACGGAGCGCGTCACTTCTTCGCGCCGGGCGACAGCATGGACGAGACGACTCACGAAATCGTCCGCGAGCACCACGAGTCGGGTTTTCTGTTCGGTGCCAGCCCCAACTCCACGTCGCCGACCGGTCCGCACATGACATCGCTCATCTGGGGGCCCGACCTCCACGGCGGCGTGCGACGCGCGATCAACCTCTCGGACCAGTACAATCAGCTCACCGTCCTCAGAATTCCGGGAATTGTCGAGGACGAAGCCGACTCGAACGCGAACAACATGCTCCTCGAGAACTTCGAACATCTGCTCAACCACCTCGAACACCGCGGCGTGGATGTGGTTACACCCTCCGATATGGTCGATGGAACGATGGACTCCGAGTCGGAGTCCGATTCCGGGACCGACGACGGCGGACCGATTCTCGAGGCCGGAAACGAACACACCTTCGACGGGAGCGGCTCCGGCCAGACCGGCGAGTTCGAACTCGCAGGAAGCGGCGTGGAGTGTCGATTTTCTCACGAGGGAAGCGGTGATTTCACCGTCGAAGGGACGGCGATCGAGGGCGACCTCGCACACGAACTCGTCGTGGATACGACCGGCTCCGGCTCGGGCAAGTCGTTCACGTTCGCCGACGAGGGGACCTATCAACTCGATGTCCAGGCCGACGGCGAGTGGTCGATCGAACTCGACCAGCCCGAAGTCACGAGTTCGGACCTCACGTCGCTGCCGGTCGAGCAGTCCGGCACCGGATCGTCGTTCGTCGGACCGCTCGAGAGCGAAGACGACATCAGTCTCGTGGTGAGCCACGAGGGGGACGGGACCTTCCTCGTCGACGGCTTCGACTCGAGCGGGAGCAGAGAACAGGTCGTCAACAAGACCGGCCAGTTCGAGGGCTCGAGATCCTACGCCGTCGGGAACGCGACGTGGTTCAACGTCGAAGCGACCGGCGACTGGGAACTCCTGATCGAGTGAGGTTCCGGTGACCGGTCGCTCTCGGAAAGAAGAGATCGTTTTGTGGGTGGCCACGATACGTAGTACCATGAGCGATTCCACTGACAAACTTCTGGACGAACTCCTCGCCGGGAACCGCCGCCACGTCGAGTCCCTGCCCGACGGGTACTTCGCGGATGTCCAGACGGGTCAGCACCCGACCGTCGTCGCGGTCTGCTGTTCGGACTCGCGGGTCTCTCACGAGGGGATGTGGGGAATCGATCGGCCGGGCGCGGTCTTTACCCCCAGTAACATCGGCAATCAGGTCTGGGACGAGGACGACGGCGACCGGATCATCGACGGCGGCGTCCTCTATCCGATCCATCATACCGGCACCGACGCCGTGGCCGTCGTGGGCCATACCGGCTGTGGGGCCATCACCGCAGCCTACCACGTCGCGACCGGCGCGGAGCCACCCGGGCCACGCGGCGTCGACAAGTGGGTCGATATGCTCGTCCCCGTGGTCGAGGAGGCCCTCGAGAGCGATCGCATCGACCGCGATGCCGCCACCAACACCGTCATCAACCAGCTCGTCGAGTACAACGTCAGCTATCAGGCCCGCTCGCTGTGTGCCGCCGCCGACGTTCCGGACCGGGTCACTGTCTACGGCTTCGTCTACGACTTTCAGGGCGTCTACGGCGACCGCCCCGGCCGTACGTATCTCGTCACAGTCGACGGAGAGACCGAGCGCGAGGCACTCGTCGATCTGGTGCCGGACGGCTACGAAGCGACGATTCGGAGTCTGCTCGACTAGTGGTCCGTGCGGTGCTCTTGGATCCTGAACGAGCGCGGATCAAAATCCCGTTCCGCGACCGCTCCTGTGTACGTATCGACCGATGGCCGTCAGTTTTCGTCGGTAATCCACTTCTGGCCCCACTCGTAGATTTCATCGAACGCCGAACGGAGTTCTCGATCCTTCGGCGTCAGAGAATAGTAAACGGCGACCGGACTCCCCTCATCGACTCGGTGGTCGACGTATCAAACGCCGTTCACACCTATCTCGGAACGGGAAACTGACCGGGATCCGGTTTTACACTGATCCCCAGACGGGCTGAGGGATACGCGCGCTGTCTTTGCAGTGGTTCCCGTCCCGACCGCGTCGCGAATCTCTCGTGGATTCCTCGTCTGACGCGAGGAAGTTCGAGCGTGAGAGAGAAGCCACGCGACGCTGGCTGATCGAATCGTGAGACAAGAAGACCGATCGCTGCCCGAGAGCGGCGTCAGTCGTCGTCAACCGGCTGTGCGGGCGGCGTCGCGGGCTCGGACTCCGTCGTCGCCTCGATGTCGAGTTCGGTGTCGGCCACCCACTCGAGCTCGCCCGCGTAGTGGAACGCCTCGTTGTCCTGTTCGGGGTCGACGACGGTCAGATCTCCGATCCAGCCGTTCTCGAGCAGTTCGCGCACGTCCTCGTGCTCGCGGAGGATCTCGGTCACGCGCTCGAGGGGCGCGTGGATCACCGCGGTCAGGCGCAGCGGCTGGTGGAACGGGCGCTCGTCGTCGCGCTTGAGCGACTGCAGCGGGAGCCCGGTCAGCAGGTCGCCGCCATTGCCCTGGACGACGCCCACGTTGCCAACCGGGTTCTGGGTCACTTTCGAACCGCTCCCGTAGGCGGCGTTGTCGACCGTCGCGAAGTAATACTGGTTGTTGATCCACTGCGTGACGACGAGCGGACCCGTGACGATCGCCTCGAGGGCGTCGCCGTCCGGATCGACCGACCAGTCGTAAGAGTGGAGGAACGCGCGGCCGTCGAGGTCGCGGTCGGCGGTCAGTTCGCGCGGCCCGATGACGAACGAGGCGTTGCCGGCCAGCCCCCACTCGGGACGGGCCTCGGCCCAGTCGGCCGCCTTGCGCTCGACCTCGTCGACGGCCGCGTCTTCGTCTTCGCCGGTGCGCTCGGCTGCCGCACCGGCGCGGGCGCGGGCGAGGTCCTCGTGTAGGGAGGCGAGATCCTCGCGGTGGCTCTCCGGCACCCCGTCGTCGAACAGCGTGATCTCGTCGGTCGTCGTGTTGTGTTCGGCCGCGAGGAAGACGGTGTCCTCGGGGAGGTCGAACCCGCGCTCGCGGAGGGTCGCTCTGACATCGGGATCGTTACAGATCGCCGCGAGGACGCGGGCGTTCGGACCGCCGGGATTGCCGGCGCAGGCCCCGCAGTCGAGGCTCGAGTCGAAGGGGTTGTTCGTCGTCTCGCTGGCGTGGCCCGCGAAGACGACCAGTCGGGCGAACTCGGTCCAGCCCATGAGTTCGAAGGCGGTCCGCGCGTACTCGACTTTCTCCGCGTGGGTCATCCCCTGTGGGAGGTCGTGGTCGGCGTGGTCGTGATCGTCGTACGCGTCGGAGTCGATGGCGGATGCGGCGATCTCGTGGCGGCTCGGAACGCGCTCCGCGATAGCGGACTCGAGCGCGGCGATGGTCGACGGCGACAGCGTCCGCGCCGCCATCGCCGAGCCGTAGGCGCTGCCGGCGCCCTCGACGAAGGTAAAGGCCGCGACGAGGTTGGACTTGAGGGTCTTGAAGTGCTTGCGCGCGGCCGTGGCGAGTCCGGTCCAACGGTCGCGGGCGGCGGCCGACTCGGTGTCGGCGGGCCGGTCGACGATCCGGTGTTCGGGCTCGACGATCGGCGGGCAGGCGTCGGTGTCGGCCGCGGCCTCGTAGCCGCGGTGGCGCATGGGCACGCCGAAAAAGCCCGCGTAGCCGTGGGTCTCGTAGGGACCGTGCGCCTCGATGTGGCGGCGGATCACCTCTGAGCGGGTGTCGATACAGAACACGAACTGGGCGGACGGCCGGTCGCCGTTCCCGGTGTCGGCGGGATCGATCACGGAATCGTCGATCCCCGCGAGGAGCCGCTCGCGGTAGCTCTTCTCCCAGGCGGTTAACCAGATCTCGGGCAGCGGAACTTCGTCGGCGTCGTCGGCGTCGCCGTTAGTTCCGTCGTCGTTAGTTCCGTCGGCGTCGATGTCGATCGGCGCGTCCAGCAGGTCGGACAGGGTCAGTCGCACCGCGAGGTACTGCGCCAGCGTGATCGGGTACTGCTCCTGCCACGGGTCGGTGTCGTCGCCGGTCCGTTGCTTGATGAACCCACTCCAGCCCGGCAGCGCCGCGAGGTGGGCCTCGAGGATGTCGGCCCAGCGCTCTTGGGGGTACTCGCCGAGCGCCGACTCGAGCGCATCGATCGCCGTCTCGGGGAGGTCGTCGGTGTCGGCGGGCCCGGGCACGTCGCCGTCGTGGGGAGCCACCACGAGCCAGGCCCGGTAGAACCCGGCCTCGCGGTTGGGCATCTGCCACGTGGCCCGGCCCTCGTCGAGGAAGGCCGCGAGCCACTTCGAGAGGACCCGATCGACGGCTTCGGTCGCCTCGTCGGGATCGGTGGTGTCACGGTCCGCTTCGGCGTCGGCCAGCTCCTCGAGCAGCGTCTCGGGATCGCGGTCGATCCCGTGGGCCGCGAGTTCCGCTCGGAGCGTATCGGCGTCGATCCGCCCCGATTCCCAGGCGCGACGGAAGACTGACGGATGGGGGTAGCCCCGGCCGCCGAACAGGTCCTCGGCAGCCGCGACGGCCCGGTGGAACGGCTCGTCCTCGAACCCCGAGAGGGGGTTGGCCGTGACGAACGAGTGCAGCGGCCAGACAGAGCCGATGCGCTCGGCCGCGCGGTCGATGCTCTCCGCGATGCGACGGGTATGGTCGGATTCCTTACGCGTCATTGTATTCTTCCGTGTTGGTGAGGACGGTCGACGGATCGGGTTGGGAGACGTTCAGCAAGGCGACGTAGAGGCGTTCGCTCGAACGGTACCAGCCGAGTTCCGCAACGAGATACGCCCCGACGAACAGGGCCACGACGAGGTAGTGGACGGGAGTCATCTCGGTCGAGACGTGAGTCATCGGGACGCCGGACAGCATCGACGAGACGGCGTTGAACGCGACGGCGTAGCCGCCGATGGCGGTCAGGACGACCAGCGGGACGCTGACGAACCTGACCGCCGTCGGCAGGGTCGAGCGCCGGAGGATGTCTCGAGCCGCGGTCAGCGTCGTCAGGACCACGACCAGCGTCAGGATTGTCCCGCTGTTCAGCGTTAGGCTCGTCGCCTTCCCCGTGAGGGCGCCGAACAGGACCCCGCCGCCGACGGCCGTCACGAGGCTCACGGCAATCCCGGGGAAGCCCAGTTGGGTGTGGCCCGCGTCTTTGGGAGCCGCGCGCTCGACGCCCGCCCCCGAGGAGAGGAAGAGATACGCCTTGTAGAATCCGTGCAGGATGAGGTGGGCGATCGCGGCGGCGAAAAAGCCCAGTCCGCACTGCAGTAGCATAAAGCCCATCTGGGCGATCGTCGAGCTGCCGAGTTTGCGCTTGACATCCGTCTGGACGAGGATCATCGCCTGCCCGAGCAGGGCGCTGACCGCGCCGACGAGGACGATCGCCGACATGATCACGAGTCGATCACCGACCAGCGGCGCGAACCTGGTCAACAGGACCCCGCCCGCGTTGACGAACCCGGCGTGCATCAGGGCCGACGCCGGCGTCGGCGCGGTCATCGACGACAGCAGCCAGCCGTGGAACGGCACGAGCGCCGATTGGACCATCGCCGCGAGGACGACGCCCGCGGCCGCGACGAGCGCGACCGTCCGCGAGACGTCCTCGAGCCCCGCGAAGATGCCGGTAAGTGTCGTCGAGCCGGTCGCCCAGGCTAGCAACATCACGGCACCGGCCAACAGCGCGCTGCTGACGAGGAAGTATTGACGGGCGAGGCGACCGGCGTCCCGGGCCTGTCGCCAGCCGCGAACGTGACCGATGAGTCCGGCCAGTAGCAGCCCCATCGCCAGCCACGCGACCACGAACAGCACAACGTGGTTCGCCGCGGTCATCATCATGACGGCGAGGGTAAAGCCGAACACGCGGCCGAAGAACCGCTCGATGTCGCGGTCGCCGGCCATGTAGCGCCGCGAGTAGCTGTGGACGATCCCGCTGAAGAACGTGACCACGACCCACATGACCGCGGTCAGCCCGTCGATCCGCAGGAGCGTCGAGAGTTCCCAGCCGGACCCCCCTCGAATTGTCAGTGCGAGAACACCGAGACTGGCCAGAAAGAGCGTCCAGACCGCCCAGGTCGACGCTCGGGGTACGGCCGAACTCGGCGGCGTCGGTTCGGGGCGCTGTGCGACGTCGTCGATCGTTGCTGTGTCCTCGGTCATGTTCATAGCGGCGACCAGCCCGCGATCAGCTTTCACGTGACGTATCGTTCGCGACAATACTTGCTCAACTGGTCGTCTCTATTCCATATGTGAACAGAGCGGTTGTTATAGCCTTCGGTTCGAACAATCCGTTCGCAATTCGGCAGTCAGAGTAACATAGAAGATAATTACACACTCTCGAGAGTCTAGAGAACGCTATACCCGACGAACAGGAAAACGAACGGCGCCTCACGTCAGTGACGCGGTTTCGGGGGCTGTCGACCGCGATATCAGCGGGAGGAGAATTCGTCGAACGAGGTCGACTGGTGGCTGCGAACGAGTACTTCGTCGGTGATCGTGAGTCCCATGTCCGCGATCTGCTGTGCGATCGGCGTGACGTCCCTGTCGTTCTCGACGACCACGGTCACGAGGAGGTTCTGCTCGCCCGTGATCAGTTCCTGCACGGAGACGATGCCCGAAATCGCGAGCAGGTCGTCGATATATGCCCCCCGGTCGGGGATCGGTGCCGTACAGAACAGCAGCATCCGGATCGGATAGCCCGCCTTCGTGTAATCGATGTTGGCGCTATAGCCCTTGATAACGCCATCCGACTCCAGTCGCTGAATGCGCTTGCGGACCGTACTCGAGGAGGCGTCGGTCCGATCGGCAATCTCGCTCGAGGAGAGGTTCCGCGCCTCCTCCTGTAACGCGTAGAGGATCTCTCGGTCGACCGCGTCCAGCTCGTACTCCGCCATACGCGTTCGTTGCCACGGCGGCTATAAGGTACTTCGGCTCCCGAGGGCTCGAATACTTATATGGGGAGCCGGAAGGGACGGGTATGCGCGAATGTCTCGAGTCCGATACGCGGTTTTACTACGCGGTCGGCGCACTCGTCATCCTCTTTTTCGTGATCGCGGTCCTCGTCGTGACGACGGTCAATTCGATCGGGTTCGGCAGTCAGGGCTTTCTCGGCTTTCTCGTCGGGTTCGGGTTCTTCATGCTCGTCTTTTTCGTCTCGGCCGCGATCCACAAACTCGAGGATCTCGAGGACGTCTGAGTGCTACACGCACGAATTCCCCCTGGCTGGGCCCCGAACCGCCGTCTCTCGCTGCAGCGGGTGTTCCGGAAGGGTTATCAGTGTATGTCTCTTCTGTACGAAGGCAATGGCGAAAGGAACGGTTGATTTCTTCAACGACACAGGCGGTTACGGATTCATCGAAACTGAGGACGCGGACGACGACGTGTTCTTCCACATGGAAGACATCGGCGGCCCGGATCTCGAAGAAGGACAGGACCTCGAGTTCGACATCGAGCAGGCCCCCAAGGGCCCGCGCGCGACGAACGTCGAGCGCCTGTAAGGCGAATTCGCTGAGGTATCGGCATTTCAAAGTAGTATTTTACAGACTGCCCAGCGAAGCCGCTACGATGCGGTCGCTGGTGGTCCCGATCGACGCACCGATTCACGTCTAGTCCGTCGGGCAGGCTCTTCTCCGTCCTCTAGCCAGCGTTCAAACTCGGTACCGTAGCGTCGAACCGATACCTGTCGACCGCGGGTCCAAATCACGCAGGGACTCGAGTCCGAATCGCTCAAGTACGTCACCGTCATATCAGCGGTCGTGTCGAAGCAGGTCCAGGACGTCGAAACGATATTTTGCCACGAAGTGGGGTCGGACTACCTCGTCGTGGTCAGCCGGGACGACAAGCGACTGTTTCGCGCGAAGCTTGGTCTCTCGGAAACGTCCGCTGGACCGCGACCCGCCAAATTCAGGCTCAAGCGCGGCTCGAGCGAAGAGCCCCGCCAACCCGACGAGTTCGTCGAACTCGCTCGTCGAGCCGAGCGGATTCGAATCTCCGAGCAGACCTCCCCCTCGGGCCGACGAGAACTGCAGGAGATGCTCGACGGTTATCAACTCGAGGCGAAAGTCGTCCGGACCTGCCGGTACTGCGCGTCGGCCGGCCGGTACTCCCCGATCACGACGGAGACGGCGATCAAGGACGATCGCGACTGGATCTGTACGGATTGTGCCAGTCAGGAACTCGAACGCCAGCTCTCGCACGTCGGGGGTCTCACGGGCGCGGCCAAAGACCGTCTCGAGGAGCTCATGCACGAGGTCCAGGACCTAGAGCGCATCGTCAATCTGCTCAAAGGGCGCCTCGACCCCGATCTGACGAAGTTCGATACGATCTCCTCGACCACCGACGAGGTCGATCTCGCCCGCGTCGATTCGCTTTCCCTCCACCCGGATCTTCAGGGCCTTCTCGAGAGCCGATTTGAGACGCTGTTGCCGGTCCAGAGCCTGTCGGTCGACCACGGCCTCCTCTCTGGCGACGACCAGCTCGTCGTTTCGGCGACGGCGACCGGCAAGACGCTCGTCGGCGAGATGACGGGGATCGACCGCGTGCTCGAGGGGAAGGGCAAAATGCTGTTTCTGGTGCCGCTCGTCGCACTTGCAAACCAGAAGTACGAGGACTTCAAAGACGAGTACGGCGACCTCGTCGACGTGAGCATCCGCGTCGGCGCGAGTCGGGTGGCCGACTCGGGCAACCAGTTCGATCCGAACGCGGACGTCATCGTCGGCACCTACGAGGGGATCGACCACGCCTTGCGAACGGGCAAGGACATGGGCGACATCGGTACCGTCGTCATCGACGAGGTCCACACGCTCAAAGAGGAGGGACGCGGCCACCGACTCGACGGGCTCATTTCGCGATTGAAGCACACTTGTGAGCAGCGTGCGGCGGACCGCGAGTCCTACGGCGGTGCCCAGTGGGTGTACCTCTCCGCGACGGTTGGCAACCCCGAACAGCTCGCAGAGACGCTCGAGGCGAAGTGCATCGAGTTCGAAGAGCGGCCGATCCCCATCGAACGCCACGTCACTTTCGCCGACGGGCAGGAGAAAGTCGGCGTCGAGAACAAACTCGTCAGACGCGAGTTCGATACCGAGTCCTCGAAGGGCTATCGCGGCCAGACGATTATCTTCACAAACTCCCGACGGCGCTGTCACGAAATCTCGCGAAAGCTCGAGTACTCCTCGGCGCCCTACCACGCGGGGCTGGATTACGGCCGGCGAAAGCGCGTCGAACGCCAGTTCGCCGATCAGGACCTCGCCGCGGTCGTTACGACTGCGGCGCTCGCGGCCGGGGTCGACTTTCCCGCCTCGCAGGTCGTCTTCGACTCGCTGGCGATGGGAATCGAGTGGCTCTCGGTCCAGGAGTTCCACCAGATGCTCGGACGAGCGGGCCGACCGGACTACCACGATACGGGGACGGTCTACGTCCTCGTCGAACCGGACTGTGCGTACCACAACTCGATGGAGATGACCGAAGACGAAGTCGCGTTCAAACTTCTGAAAGGCGAGATGGAGTCCGTGATGACCCACTACGACGAGGCGGCGGCCATCGAGGAAACCCTGGCCAACGTCACCGTCGGCGGTCGGGCGGCAAAGCGGCTCAACGACCGAATGCTCGGCGAAGTGCCGACCAAACACGCCCTCGGGAAACTCCTCGAGTACGACTTCATCGACGGCTTCGAGCCGACGCCGCTCGGGCGCGTCATCACCGAGCACTTCCTCGATCCGAGCCAGGCGTTCTCGATCCTCGATGGAATCCGGAAAGACGCCCATCCCTACGATTTGATCGCGGAACTCGAACTCCGCGATACGGAGCTGTAAGGAGGGTTCCGTTCTCCCCTGCGGAGCCGATTGTCTCACTTTAGACGAATGCGATCTCGAGGACCGACAGGAGGATGACCAGTATCGAACCGGGAAGCCCGCCGAGGGCTACGATCAACAGCGCGACGGGCGTGATCGCCACCGAGATGTCGAACACGGCTTGGGCGAGAAAGAGGACGATTAGGCCGACGATCGCGTTGACGATAAACGGCCGCACGGCCTGAATGACACGCGACGCGCCGACGATGGCCGCGAGTACCAGCGCGAGAAGGAGAATCTCGAGTCCAGTTACCATGCGTGGTATTTCGCGACGAGGAGGGTAAATCGTTCGCTCGCGGAACGAAACCCTTTAACCCGTTTGCCCGAAACAGTGAGTACGGGATCGTGGGTTAGCTTGGTATACTTCGGGCCTTGGGTGCCCGTGACCCCGGTTCAAATCCGGGCGATCCCACTCACTTCTGTCGCGAGCAAATCCGCGAGCGACGAATGCGTACCGATCGGCCGGATTTGGAGTAGACCGAGGTTCTGCGCGAAGCGCAGGTTCTCGGGCGTGGTTCACAATCCGGCCGATCCCATACGATATACAACCGAAGCGGCTGGTTTTGCCGCTTTGCGCTCACCATTCTCACACCACCCAGCGACCGCTAACGGAGGGGGTCGTTGATGCGGCGCTGGTCGTTTCGTTGCGTATCCCAGCGCTGTCTCACGTGCGAGAGTTACGTCACCCCACAGCGTTAGAATTTGTTAGTTATATTTGACGGGAAGCTATTCGGTCGTTCGCCGCGTGCTCTCGAGTATGTCCCAGCCACCAGCGACCAGTCCGGTCCTCGTCGCGGTTGGTGATCCCTCGCACGTCGAGCAATTGGTTCGGACGGCTGGCGATCTGGCCAGAGTCGCGGGGCGTGTCGTCAGGATCGTTTCGGTCACCGTCAAACCGCCCAGTTCGCCGTTTTCGCTGTACACCGACGAGACGATCATCGAGGAGTATCCCGGGAACAGCCGGGAGATCCTCGAGCGGGCGCTCGAGGTCGCGCCCGACGACGTGGCGGTCGAAAGCGAGGTGGTCGTGGCCCGGTCGGTCGTCGACGGGATCACTACCGCAGTCGCGGAGTCGGAGGCGAGCGCGCTCGTGGTCGGGTGGCGAGACCGCCGCGGTCGCACGGACGCCGTGCTCGGGACGACGGTCGATCAGCTCTTAGAGCGCGTATCGTGTGATCTGTACGCCGAACGGATCGGCCACGAGGCAGACGGCGTCGACTCGATTCTCCTGCCGGTTGCTGGCGGCCCGCACGTCGAACCGGCCTGTCGAGTGGCGGCCGCCATCGCAGCGTCGAACGATGCCACCGTCTCCGTTCTCTCGGTCGCGCCGACGGACCACGGATCGGGGTCCGCTCGAGAGTACGTCACCGAGGCGGAACTCGCGCTCGAGAACGCCGGCGGGGCGACTGTTCGAATCGACTCACAGATCGAACGGGGGGCGCCAGGAACGGATCCCGCGGACGTGATCGTCGAACGCGCGGCAGGTCACGACGTCCTCGTGTTCGGTGCGACTCGGCAGGGCGCGCTCCATCGTCGTCTCGTGGGATCGATTCCGCGGGCGGTCGTCCGACGAACAGATCGGACGATCATCCTCTGTCGGGCCGGCGACGCGGTCGCGGGGCCGATCCTCCGACAACTCAGGGGACTTCTGACGCCGTCGTAACCGCGCTCGAGAGGACACTCGTACCCGCTGCTCGTCTCGTTTTCTCCCCATTCCATCGGTTTTCACACTCTCCGTCACTTCCCACACTGTCCGTCTTTCCCCACCAACTCCGTATCTCTCTCACGAGTCCTCGCGAGCCGCGAGCGTCACCTCGAGTTCGGTCCGCTCGCCGTCGCGAACGACCGTGACGTCGATCGTTTCGTCGGGCGACGTCTCGAGTGCGAGCCGTGCGGAGAGGGCGTCCTGGTTCGGGACCGCCTCGCCCGCCAGCTCGACGATGATGTCGCCGCCGACGGGAACGGTTTCGCCGTCGACGACCGTCGTTCCGTCCGCGGCCTCGAGGATGCCGTCGGCGGGAGAGTCCGGCACCGTTTCGACGACGAGGACGCCGCCCGGTTCGTCGATGTCGTTTGCCCGGGCGATTCGCGGCGACAGCGCAACGACGCTGACCCCGAGGTACGGGTGTTCGTAGGTGCCGTCCTCGATCAGCGCGGGGCCGACTCGCTCGAGGAGCGCCGCCGAAATCGCGAAGCCGATGTTCAGTCCGGGTCCGGCCCCGGCAGAGACGACGCCGACGACGTCCGCTCCCTCGAGGGTGACGAGCGGGCCGCCGCTGTTTCCCGGATTGACAGGCGCATCCGTCTGGATCGCCGCGGGGATGGTAACGCCCGTCGGACTCGGGAGCGAGCGATTGGTTCCGCTGACGATCCCGTGTGAAACCGAGGCGTCGAGACCGAGCGGATTACCGAGGGCGACTACTTGTCGTCCGATCTCGGGGATCGTGTCGGCCACCGGCAGGCTCTCGGCGTACTCAGGTAACCCCTCGGGTTCGAGCACCGCGAGGTCGCTGTAGGGGTCGGTTCCGACCACGCTCGCCGAGCGCCAGTCCTCCTCGACGAACTGCACGTCGAGTTCGTCGGCTGTGGCGACGACGTGTTCGTTCGTCACGACGTACTCGTCCTCGTAGACGAACCCGGACCCGATACCGCCCGCCTGCTCGTCTCCCGAAACCCGGACCAGCACCAACCCGTCTCTCGTCTGCTCGTAGAGCGCCGTGTACGGGCTTTCTTCGGTCGCGCCGTCGCGATCGGCTCCTTCCTCGTCCTCGCCGCTCGAAGATCCGTCGTCCTGTGCAGTGCCGCTCAGGCTGGCGACGCTTCCGGTGGCGACCGCGCTGCTGACCAGTCCCAACACCGTCCGCCGCGTCGCTCGTTGGTTCCGCATAGTCGCTCGTCCACTACGAACGGGTTAAAACGCCGTCCGGCGGAATTGACCGGTTCTACACTTGATGACTCCGTAATCCGGTCGCTCGCGTCTCGAGTCGAGTTTTCACCGCGACGCGCGTGTGAGCTTTACCCGCTTCGAGCCCGTTTTGCAGTTCGCCGATGGATCGACCCCACTCCGGCCAACTGCTTGCACGCCTCGAGCGACCGACGACGCCGACGCGACGACGCTCGCCGTTCTCTCCGACGTTCACCTCGCGACGGACGCCGCCGGCACGTGGAAGGTGTTCCACCGAACGGAGCGTCACCTCCAAGCCGCGGTTTCGGGGGTGAACGACCGGCAAATCGACGGCGTGGTCGTCGCGGGTGATCTCTCGCGCGATGGCACGCCCGAACAGTTCGACCGGTTCGACGAACTCGCCGAGTTCGACCCGCCGATGGTCGCGGTGCCCGGCAACCACGACCTGCCGACGGCGTTCGACGATCACCGATCGGCGTCGATCGCCTCCTTCGAGGAGCGATACACGCCCGGTGGACTGCCGTTTCGAACCCGGTTCGGCAGACTCGAGGTGATCGGACTCAACAGTCACGCCGCCGCCCCGGACGCCCCTGCGAAGACCTGGGACGGGCAGGTTAGCGCCGAGCAGCTGATGTGGCTCGACGAGACGCTGGCCGACAGCGACGTCGACGCGACGATCGTCACCGTCCACCACAACCTCCCGGCGACGGGCGACCTGTACGAGCGCTACCGCGCCGAGTTGCCGGTCGGCGGCACGGTTCCCGGCTTTTCGAACCCGGAACCGCTGGTCGAACTGCTCGCGTCCTACGACGCCCCGCTCGTGGTCACCGGCCACCTGCACTTCCCGGCCATCGAGCGGACCGACGGCGTGCGCGAACTCACGGTGCCCGCGGTCTCGTCGTTCCCCCATTCCATGCTGGTCCTCGAGATCGACCAACGGGGGACGGTCGTTCGCTCCGTTCCACTGACCGACGGCGACGGGATGGTCGAATCGATCGCTCACGGCTACGAAAAGGACCGCGTCCTGCTGTCTGCCGCCCAGCAGGCGACATTTCCGCTCGTCGACGAACTCGAGTCGACGCGCGACGCCGAGCGGGACTCGCAGCCGACGGATCGCGTGGACTACTCGTAGGCGGCGAAGCCGGTCACCTCCCCACCGAGCACGAGCGCGTGAATGCCGTGGATCCTCTCGTCGGTGTAGCCCGTCTCGAGCGGATCGACCCCGGCAGAGTTTCTAAGTGATCCGTTCTCGAGACTGTACCTATGCACGTCAGTCGCGCCGTCGTCGATCGGCTGGTCGAAAACGGGATCGACACCGTCTTCGGCATCCCGGGCAAGCAGACGCTCCCGCTGAACGAAGCGATCGACGAACGGGACGATATCCGGTTCGTGATGGCCAGACACGAGACCGCGGTCACCCAGCAGGCGTGGGGGTACGCCGAGGCGAGCGGCGACCCCGCCGCGACCGTCGTCGTCCCCGGCCCCGGGGACATGAACGCGATGAACGGCCTGAAAAACGCGCTCAACGACTGTACGCCCCTGCTTCATTTCGCGGTCGAGACGAGCCCCGAACTCAGGGGCGGCGATCCGATTCACGAGACGCCGCCGGACACCTACGACAACGTCGTCAAAGCGAACGTGCTGGTCGAACGGCCGGAGAGCACCGCAGTCGTCGTCGAGGAAGCCATCGCGACCGCGACGACCCCGCCCTCCGGTCCCGTCCGGGTCGGCATCCCGAAACCGTTTCTGCCGAAAGACGTCCCGGTCGCGACGCCCGGCGAGTACACTCGTACGCACCTCGAGAACGGTTCCCGATCGGATCTCGAGGCCGCAGCGACCGCGCTCGCAGCGAGCGAATCGACGGTCGTCTACGCCGGCGGCGGCGTTCGAACCGCCGACGCGAGCGACGAACTCGAGCGCGTCGCCCGCCTCCTCGACGCGCCGATCGTCACCAGCTACAAGGGGAAAGGCGTCGTCCCCGACGATTCGGCGCTCTCGGCGGGAACGCTCTCCGCGAGCGCGCCGCCGGAACTCCTCGAGTGTCTCGCGACGGCGGAGGCGGCGCTCGCGGTCGGGACGGACCTCGACGCGGTCGCGACGCGAGCGTGGCACGTCGAGTTCCCGGAGACGATCGTCCACGTCACGATCGATCCCGCCGACCTCGGGAACGGCTACGAGCCGACGGTGGGAATCGTCGCCGACGCGGCGGAGACGCTTTCGAAACTGGGTGACCTGCTCGAGGAAAGCGGCGGAGCGACGTCGGCGGGGAGACGGCGAGCGACGGCGTCGATGCCGGCGACGGGATGGCGACCGCGAGCGGCCGCGGACCCGAACGCGCGGCGGCGATCCGTGCGGCGGCCGACGACCGACTCGAGGACCTTCGCGGATCGTCGCCGCCGCTAACCTCTGTGGGCGTCCTCGAGGCCGTCAGAGCCGCCACTCCCCGAGACGCCATCGTGACCGCCGACGCGGGCGGGTTTCGCGTCTGGGGACTCACGGCGTTCGACGCCTACGGACCGCGGTCGTACGTTAACCCTGGCTCGTGGGCCTCGATGGGAACGGCCCTCCCCGCCGGGATCGGTGCCCAACTCTCGAACCCGACCGAAGCCGTCGTCGTTCTCGTCGGCGACGGCGGACTCATGATGTGTGTCCACGAGCTTCACACTGCTGTCGCCGAAGACATCCCAATTACCGTCGTCGTGGCCCGAAACGAAGATTACGCGCTCATCAGCGAGGAAGCCGGTCGAGCCTACGACCTCGAGGACGGCGCGTACGCCTGGCCTGACGCCCCGATCGACTTCGTCTCGCTCGCGGACAGTTTCGGCATGACCGGGTGGCGCGCGCGAACGCCCGACGAGATCCGGCGGGCGCTCACAGAAGCGATCGCCGCGGACGAACCGACGCTCCTCGAGGTGCCGACGGACCCGAGGGAACCGCAAGCGGGCGAGTGGATGGCAGCGGCCGACACCGATTCAGAATAGAGCTGATCGAAATTCGACGACGATCTCTAACGTGCGCGGTAGCCGTTTCCATGCGTCGACAGCAGCTACCACACGCGTCTGCGGGAGGCGTTCTTCACGCGTCTACCACGGCCGACTCACAACGAAACACCGAAAGTGTTTCAGTTGCACGTCGAACCTATGTACCGAAGATCGTACCTGCGCGGAGTCGCTGTCACCGGGGGAATCGTCAGCCTCGCGGGTTGTACGGAACTACTGGGTCCAGACCCATCGATCGAGAACGTCGATGGGGACCAGTCGATATCGGGGGCGTTCTCCGGGACGATGGATATCGAAGTCCTCGTCGAAAACGGCGGTCGCAGCGGGGACATCCAGATCACGATCACGTTCGAGGACGACGAGGGGACTGTCGTCGGTCGCGAAACCCGCGAGATAACGATGGACTCGAACGAATCCCGCCGCGTGACAGTCTCCGTCGACGTCCCCGAAGACGCCGACGTCTACACCGTCGAAGCTGATGCCGCCTGAATACGAACTATCGTCGGTACTTCTTTCCCTGTCACGAAGTCCCATTGAATAGCTCTGCTACCGTTCCGCGGCGTTCGTTTGCTGACGTACACGACAGCCTCGAGACATTTTCATCCACCATCGAATTCAGACCTACGCGGTTCAGAATTAGTTGCTCGAGGATCGAATTCGTTCCCGATCGTTCGCTCTGGCCTGGTGACTGCTGACGGGCTGTCCAGCAGTTGGGACTCTTCGAGGAACCTTGCTTCCCCATCGGTCGTCAGGACGGAGTCCACCTGCCACTGTGTTCTGGCTCGTCGTCTGCCGATCGCTCGCCGCTTGTTAGCACTTTCGTCTCCCGCGCCGGTTCGTATCGAAGCCCCGCCTCCTTCATCAGCCGTCGGCAACTCGGAATCGAATACGCGACATCGTACCGCTCCTCGAGATATCGCTGTACCAGATCGGGATGCCAGGTCGCCGCGTCGTAATCGGCCGCAGTTGGCGGGTCCTGCAGTGTGCGTTCGAACCGCTCGCGTTGCTCCTCGGTCAGCTTCCGCGGTCGACCGGACCGCCGGCCGTCGGTGACAGCCTGCGCGAGCGACTCCGACTCGAGGCGCTTGAGCCAGCTGTAGATCGTCCGCCGCTCGACGTCGTACCACTCGGCTAACTCCGTCTGTGTCACGCCGTTTTTGTACGCGATCGCCGCGAGCAACCGCATCGTCGGTTTCTTTCCCTCGACTTCCTCGAGCGCCCGCTGGAGGTCCTCGAGCGAGAGTTCGTCCAGATGATCCATTGGAACTTCCTACTCGACGTGGGAAGTAAATTCTACGGGTTGCTGGTGACTTCGGATGTACTCTTCCGTATACATCGCTATATCCACGATTTGCGTCGCTCGCCGTCGTCTTTCGATGGGGAGCGTCGACGGGCGCTTTTGGCCTTCGTCTCCTGCGCTCGCTCTTTGTAGGGCTGGCCATCCGCGAGACTGATCGGACGGCGCTTCGAAGTCTTCTGATCACCTCCCGAGAGTCAGCGTGGATATCCTCGAGGTCGTCGAGGTACTCGAGTTTGAAACGATTTGGATAACAGCGCTTTTCGCGTTCTCGCCGCCGTGTTTCGCGGAGATTTGCGCTTCGGAGTTCGCTGCGAGTCGCTCCCTTCGTTTCGCGTCAAAGTCTCAGACTGTGAGAAATTCTGATCCGTAGTCGTCTGGTGAGCAATGAGTCTCGTCTTCGAACAGGACGTGAATCCGTCTCGGGTGAGAAGCGAGTCCGACTCGAGTCCGACGAGCGCCCAACACGAGTGATCGATCGGGACGATCAGTTCACCCAGAATTTCGAGAATTGTCTGACGTATCATTTTTTGTGGCCCGAGTACCAACCGCTGTATCATGACCAGCCTGACGGAGGTCTACCGAGGAAACGAACGGGAGGTGTCGAGCCTCCGACGGCTGTACACGGGCGCGGTGCTCGTCGCTATCGGGGCGATTCTGGCGGTCGTCGCCGTCTTCGTCGCGACGACCGAACTCTTCTCGTCGTATTTTCCCCACCCGTTAGGACCGATTCGCGGAGCCGGGGTTATGGCCGGAATCGGCGTCCCGACCGCGTTCGTCGGCGTTTTCATCGTTTTGCCCGCATCGCGTCGGGTGAAGGCTGCGGCCGCGATCGGAACGAGTCTCTGCATGCTCGGGGTTGCGATGTTTTCGTACGCCTACCCCGAACACTGGCGGTTCCACGGCAAGGAACTCACACTCCACGTTTCAGTGGTGTACCTGCTCGGTCTGTTCATCACCGTGTGTTGTCTGTTCATCGCCGTCGTCAACTTCAAGACGCGGAACGATCCGGGCGGGATGCTCGAGATGAACGTCACCCGACGGGGCGAAACGAAGGTCGTCGAGGTGGACAACTCGAGCGGCGGCGCGCTCGGCGGCGTCGGCCTCTTCGGGGCCGATCCAGACGGCGATGTCGAGACGCAGACGAACGTCGACGGCGACTCGAAGATGCGCTCGACCGGCGGGAGTGGAACGAACGGCGCGCCAGCCGGATCGGGTGCGGTCCCCACCAGCGACGGCGGTTCGCAGCCCGAATCGCTCGAGTCGCCGCTCGAGACCGGCGACGGCCGGGACGCGGAACTCGTCGATGCTCCCGTCCAACCCGAGAGCCCCGTCGAACCGGCGGACCGGTACTGCGGAAACTGTCATCACTTCGAATACGTTCGGACCGACTCGGGAATGGTCCCCTACTGCGGCTACCACGACGGCGGCATGAAGGATATGGACCCCTGCGAGGAGTGGACGCCGAACCGCCACGACTCAGATAGCCAGTAATTCTCAGAACCGACCAGTCGCGGCACGTTTCGCATCCGCCGCTGACGCGTCGATCGTCTCCTCGATCGTTCGAGCGCTTTCTCGCTTGAGGTACGGCAGTCGAATCGTCTGCTCGTCGTTCTCGAGGTCGATGCGAAGCGTCGTCGTTCCCAGCAGTCGATCTACTCTGGAACCGTTCCGCTCGAGAGATTCGATCCGATCGAGATCGAGTCGCCAGTGCGGCCCGGCAGACCGTGCGCCGTAGCAGACGAGATCGTCGGTTTCGTCGAATTGGTACCTCGTCCACCAGTGCCTGAGGACATGATCGAAGACGCCGAGCCCGCCCAACAATGCGAGGGCGACCGCGAGCCACTCGAGAACGACGAGGTCAGCGCCCAGCAGGAGAACGAAGCAAACCCAACCGCCGAACAGCCCCACGAGCGTGCCCGCCAGCGACCGGACGCCGTTCGTTACCCCGCCGAGAAGAACGCCGAATCTGTGCGGTCGAATCGAGTCTGTGGGACGCGATCGCTCAAGCGGACGCGGGTCCCACTCGAGACCGGTTCCGGTCTCGGCGACCCCGAGCCAGCCGCCAATTTTCTCGTCGAACGACAGCATCGTCTCGTAGAACGTCCAGACGAGGTCGAATGCAAACTTCATGACCAGTAGCGGGATGAGAAAAAGGAGTGTCGTTACTTCCCCAGTGACGGTGGGTGCGACGAGCATGATGATCACGCCGAAAATCCACAGCGGCCAGAGCGCCTCCTGAAGGACTTGCTGTGCGTTTAGCTCACGATACCGCCGACCGCCGATGTAGGTCGACACCGCCTTCCAGCTGTTACCGACGAAGAGACTGATTCCGACGGCAAGCACGGAATAGAAAGTCCCGGATCCGGGTTGGACTACTTCCTGAAACCCAGGCATCTGTCCGATAGCCAGCAGACCGATCGCAATCCACGCGCCGCCAAAGCCAACCCCTGCAAAAGCGACTATCGGAAGGTTGTGAAGGTACCACACGAGATCCGTTCGCGGGATCGAAACGCCGCCGCGTCGGTATCGGAACGCACCGAACAGGAACATTTCCGGCGAATAGTCGGCGGGTCGCTCGGCGAACCCGGCTTTGAGAGTCGCCCAGAACAGCCCGATTCCGATCTCGAGCCAGTAGACGGATACCAGCGTCGTGACGTCCCAGTTCCAGAGCAAAACGCCGAGGAACGAAAGCGCGTTCGAGAGGACGGCCCACCAGAGCAACGCCTGCCTCCCGAACATCGTGCCCCGCGAAAGCTGCATCGAGTCAATCCCTTCGTTCGTGTCATCAAGCTGTTTCGATATGGGTCTTCGGTCGAGGCGAACAACCACGCCGCTCAATCAGTGATTCGACGACTGGAATGGCGAGATAGCGGCGTTCCGCGCGCTATCCGAGAACGGTACCGATCGCCTGTCCGCCCAACTCGAGACTGAGCTGTGGAATCCGGTAGATGATGATCGCGGCGACGACCAGTTCCGCGGCGGTGACGATGACGGTCACCAGATCGGCCATCCTGCTCTTGACGGCGACGCCGACCGGGAGTCCGAACTCCTCGGACCAGAGGGGATAGAACAGCGCGATACCGCGCTTGCTCCCGGCGACGTCGAGCACGTAGTGGGTGAGAATCCCGATCCAGACGTACTGGAGGTTCTCGAAGAAATACGGGAAGGCCACGAACGCGACCAGAATCGGCAGGTTGTGCAGCGTCTTTCGGTGCTTTCCGAAGGCGGTGTCGACATCGGGAAAGAGCGCCCCGAGGGTGACGGGAACGCCGATCATCAGAATCGTCGCGAACGTCTCTTCGGTCCCCGACGGCTCGAGCAGGTAGCCCAGCCCGATGCTCAACAGGGCGGCGTTGAGAACGTGTCCCTTCTTGTTCATCTACCGGAGGCTGGGAACCGACGGACGGAATAGCTTTCTGTCGAGACGCGCCACCGACCAGCCCCGTACGAGCAACTCTCAGTGGATTCGGTCGATTGCGCCGATCAGGTCCTCGAGCGCCTGTTCGACCGTTTTCGCTCGAATGACCGCCCGATCGCCGTCGAACTCGTAGCGAGAGACGGTCGCCCTCGAGGTGTTAGATCCCCACGGGCCGGCGTAGGAGACGCGACGTAGACGGTCCCGACGGGGTCGGCGTCGGTTCCGCCGGTGGGGCCGGCGACCCCCGTCACCGAGAGCCCCCACGTCACGTCGGTCACGTCTCGAACGCCACGGGCCATCTCGAGTGCGACGGGGTCGGAGACCGCGCCGTGTTCGTCGAGCGCCTCGCGGCTCACTCCGAGGTGGCGACGCTTGGCGTCGTACGCGTAGGTCGTCAGCCCGGCTTCGAAGTAATCGCTCGCGCCCGGAATCGCCGTTATCGTCGCGCCGATCAGCCCGCCGGTGCAGGATTCGGCCACGGCGAGGGTCTCCTCGGCGTCTCTGAGCGCGTCGCCGACGCGCATCGGCAGGTCACGGTCGATGTCGTCGTTCATACTCGAGTGGTCGAGAGCCGGCAGTTTGAATGAACCGGTGGGACGAGTTCGCCGTCGAGTTCGGCGGTGTACCCTTCCCTCGCGCGTGTCGAAAGATCCACGACCCGTCGGCGTTCACACGAACGCATGGACTACGAGACGCCGCTTTTCTTTCGCGTAATGCAGTACGCGGCCGAGGCCGACGGCGACGTCATCGACATGGTCAGCGGTAACCCGGACTGGGAGCCACCCGAGGCGCTCCGGGAGGGGCTCTCCGACTACGCCGACGCTGACCCTGAGCAGTTTCAATATCCGCCCAGCGACGGGCTCCGCGAGTTACGCGAGGAAATCGCCGCGCGCCGGAACGTGGACATCTCGCAGGTCGTCGTCACCAACGGAGCCGGCGAGGCGAATTACCTCGCGATGGCCCGCGCCTTAGAGCGCGATAGCGGCTCCGAAATCATCCTGACCGATCCGGTCTACCCGTACTATCCGGGAAAGACGACCATGCTTGAGGGGACCCAGACGTACGTCGAAACCGACGATACGGGACGGCTCGATCCAGCCGACGTTCGATCAGCGGCGAGCGCCGAGACCGCCGCCATCGTGGTCAACTCGCCGAACAACCCGACCGGCGCGGTCTATCCCGAGGAGACGGTTCGCGAACTGGTCTCGATCGCCGAGGACAACGACGCGGTACTCGTGAGCGACGAAGTCTACGATCACTTCGACCTCTCGGGGACCTTCGCCAGCGCGCTCTCGGTCGACTCCGACCGTCGGATTGTGACGAACTCGTTTTCGAAATCGATGGCGATCACGGGGTTTCGTGTCGGCTACGCCGTCTTCCCCAAAAATCTGGTCGAGAGCGCGAGAAGTCGCCACATGCTGGTCAACGTCGCCGGCAGTCGGCCCGCCCAGTACGCCATCTTGTACGCCCTGCGAGAAACGAGCCCCGACTACTACCAGGCCAATCGAGACCGGTTACGCGAACGCGTCGAGACGTTTACCGACGCCCTCGAGCGAGCGGGTGCGGCGTACACGAAACCCAGCGGTTCGTTCTACGTGCTGGTTCGCTTCGACGATTTCCCCGGCACGCTCGAGAACGTCGAACGGCTGATCGACGAGGCGGGCGTCGCCGGCATGCCGGGGAACGCCTTCGGCAGCGCACGCGAGGAGTGGCTTCGCTTCGCGCTCGTGACGCCGCGCGTCGAGGACGCGGCCCAGCGATTGGTCGAGTACTTCGAATAAACGAGCGTATTTTCGCCTCGTCGCCGCCGACGTGTACTACCGAAGCGACCCCGACCAGTCACACTGCGAACACGCGAACAGGCCGGCGCCGTTGACCGTCTCGGTGCCGCACTCGGGGCAGGCAGTCGATCCGGCCGGACCCGCTCGTCCGGCGCTCGAGTGCAGGGTGCGGAGAGACCGCGCGGCAAACCGAGTCGGGAGTGCGGTCTCGAGAGCGCGTTCGGACTCTGAGCCAGCGTACGGAAACGGGCCCGTGTCTCGAGCGGCGCGGTCGGGTCCGGAGGCGCGTTCGGATTCGGCGGAGCGTTTGGGGTCGGTCGTTGTGGGGATGGGTGGAGTCGTCATTGGACGATCGGTTCGCGTCATCGGACCACGATCTCGTATATAACCGTGTTCCCTAGTCGAACAAGTCTGTTTACTGGTGTTAATACACCTAATACAGCTCCGCGATGGGATGTCAACGAGGGTATGCTCGCGCGAAACGGCGGTTTGGAGACAATTCGATTCGTCCCCGCCGTCTCTCGCAGCCGCGGTGAACGGTTCGATGAAAACGGACCGACGGGTACTCGTGTCTGGACGGGATACCCGCAGGTATGAGCGGACTCGACGTCGACCCGGTCGAGGAGACGAACGAGGACGACGACCACACGATCGAGGTGACGCCGACCGATTCCGTCGCGGAGGGCGACCAGCGCCGGACGGTCGACGTCGAACCGAGCGACGAACCCATCGACGGACCGGAGTACGTCCTCTACGGGGGGAAAGGCGGCGTCGGAAAGACCACGATGGCGGCGTCGACGGCCCTAGACAGCGCGCGGCGCGGCGTTCGCACGCTCGTCGTGTCGACCGATCCCGCCCACTCGCTCTCGGACACCTACGAGACGGATATTCCCGCGGAACCGGCCCGGATCCGCGACGACGTGCCGCTGTACGCCGCCGAGATCGATCCCGAAGCGGCGCTCGAGGACGCCGATACGATCTTCTCGCAGGGAGACGGCGGTGGTGAATCCGCAGCAGACCCCACCGGTACGACCGCCGACTCGAGTGGATCCGACGACCCATTCGGCGGTCCCGACGGTCCCATGGGCGGTATGGGCGAACTGCTCGGCGGCGACTCCCCGATGGACGCCATGCTCGGCGGCGACATGCCCGGCTCCGACGAGGCGGCGGCCGTCCAACTCCTGCTTGAGTACATGGACGACGACCGATTTGATCGGGTCGTCGTGGACACGGCACCGACAGGCCACACCCTCAAGCTCCTGCGATTGCCGGAGCTGATGGACTCGATGATGGGCAAAGTGATGAAGCTCCGCCAGCGGATCGGCGGGATGCTCGAGGGCGTCAAGGGGATGTTCGGCGGCGCGGACGGTTCCGAGGAGCCCGGCATGGAGGACCTCGAGGAGCTCCGCGAACGGATCGAACGCCTCCGAGACGCGCTCAGTGATCCCCAGCGAACCGACTTCCGAATCGTGATGGTCCCCGAGGAAATGAGCGTCCTCGAGTCCAAACGGCTCCGCGCGCAACTGCGGGAGTTCGATATTCCGGTCGGCACGCTCGTCGTCAACCGCGTGATGGAACCGCTCTCGAACGTTACCGACGACGTCGATGGCGACTTCCTCGAGCCGAACCTCGACGACTGCGAGTTCTGTCAGCGCCGCTGGGATGTCCAGCAGAAGGCGCTGACGGAGGCCCAGGAACTCTTTCGCGGCACCGACGTTCGTCGGGTCCCGCTGTTTGCAGACGAAGTCCGCGGCGAGAACATGCTCGAGGTCGTCGCCGCCTGTCTACGCTGATTTCGAAGAGAACGCTGCGGGCGGACCGACGAGCGCCGATTCTCGAACGAACCGCGACCGGTATCGTCGCACTTCTCAGACGAACTTCTGGAGGAGCCCGTAGGCCGCATCGCGAATCCGATCCGGCAGGAATCGTGCGTAGGAGCCGTACTGGGCCATCGGCCCCACGGGGTATCGGGCGGGCGGCTCTCGAGCGGTTCCCGCCTCGACGATCGCCTCGGAAACGTCCGTCGGCTTCAGCGCGAGCGGTCCGCCGCCGCCGATGAGCTGTGCGTCGTCGTAGATCTCGTAGAGCGTCTCGTAGGCCGGCGTCCGGTTCTCGGGCAGTTCGTCGTCGGTCCGTTCGACGAACTCCGTCTCGACGGTGCCGGGTTCGATCAGGACGACCTCGATGCCGAACTCCTCGACTTCAGCCCGGAGGGAATCGCTCATCGCTTCGAGTGCGTGTTTCGAGCCCGAGTACGGCCCGGTACCGGCAAACGAGAGGCGGCCGAGGATGCTCGAGACGTTGATGATTCGGCCCTCGCCCTGGGCTCGCATGTGAGGCAGCGCAGCGCGGGCGAGCCGATGCGGGCCGTAGACGTTGACGTCGAACTGCCGGTGGAGGTCGAGCGTGGAGACGTCCTCGATCGGCCCCATCTGGGCGTAGCCCGCGTTGTTCACGAGACAGTCGATCGCGCCGCCGATTTCGACGGTCTCCTCGACGACTCGAGCGACCTGGTCGGGCTCGGTCACGTCGAGCTCGAGCGTCGTACAGCCCGCCTCGGCGAGATCCGCGATGTCGTCGGTGTTTCGCGCCGTGGCCACGACCTGCCAGTCCTCCTCGAGGAACGCCTTCGCGGTCGCTCGCCCGATGCCCGACGAACAGCCGGTGATGAGGACGCACTTCTTCCGCGTGTAGCGGTCGTCGGCGCTGTCGGTCGTCGTGCGCTCTCGGTCCTCGCTCGAGGCGGTCGGTTCGTCACTCGCGGTGTCAGTTCCGCGCTCGTCGCCTGCTCCGGAGGGGTCCTGCCCCCCGTCGTCCGTTCCCTCGGCTTCCTCAGCAATGGCCATACAGGTTGGGTTCGTGAGACATAACCTAAGTACCGACGGTTTTTCTCGGCCGTCGGTCGCTCCGGTGATCCTGTCGCCCGACCTCGCATAGCACCGAGATTACTCGAGCGTGTCCCGCGCGAGCCGACACCCACAGGGGTAGGCGTTGTGATGAGTCGGAACGAGTTGAACGATCGCAGTTATGGGAGCCCGACAGTGCGGACAGGTCGGCGGAGACGACGATTCCTCCTCTCGGATTCGGACCGCCGACTCGGTTACGACGAGGGGGATTCCGTGAATCTCGAGACGAACTTCGACCGCGTCGCCACCCGATTCGACCAGCCGGGCCAGTGCCTCGGGATCGAACTCCTTGCCGAGCTGGTAGGCGTCTCGCGGCAGGCCGTGGCTCTCGAGCGTTCGGACGATCTCGAGGACTAGCCTGTCCGTCCCCGTCATGGCTTGTGTTCACCTCCGAGCGCAGAGGCGATAACGAGCGGTACTCGACTTCGATTCGTCTGTCGGACGGGATGTTTAAGCCCGCGGAGAAGATATCCAATCATGGCAACTGACCCTTGACGGGTTCGGAAGCCACGTCTCGGGTGCTCTTACCACCCGGGGCATTTCAATGCGAACGCCCCCTTCCGTGGAGTTTTGGCTTCCATTTGGTCTACCGTGCCGTAGTGTCATATAACTACTGTTTCAGGCTGGGAATAATGTAGACGGGGAGAGGTGCTGATCAATTGTTCGCAGTACCGAGGCTACAAGTATACGGGACGGACAGACGAAAATTCTTCTGGGAGATTGCGAGAGAGACCACCGGAAAATTGTAACAACTCGCCGAGGACCGTGAGAGGGTTTTTCTATATGCGGCTGTAAAGCATCTGTATATCAACGAGTCGAACGGACTCGTCGAACCAGTCAAACGTGAATCGGTGAACTCGAGGAGAGCAAGGCACTACAGCGTTAGTTTTCGTATTCCGCCGAAATATCTTCGTTCCCAGGGTCTGGACCGATGAGCCGCTCGTTTTCGGCCTCACGGAGGGGCTTTCCCGCTCGTATGAGCTCGTACCCGAGCAAGGCGACACCCAAAATCGTAAACGGTGGGATCAGGAGAACGATACCGAGTATCAAACGTCTGCGAGGGACGAAACCGAGTCGCGCCTCGAGTTCTTCGATGGCGTTTCGATCGCTCATACGAATCCTCCTCGAGGACCGAACTGATAGCTGTGCGGGTGTGTCTCTCAATGAAACTGATACTCGACCCCGAGCGACGGCGTGGCGCTGTCCGAATTCGCCGAGCTGACTGTTACCCGTCCGGTCGGCTGTGTCCCTCAGTAGATGAGTTCGTCGTCGTTTTCGACCATGTAGACCGTTCGCGCGGCGATGTTGACCGCGTGATCGCCGACGCGCTCTAGGTCCCGAATCGTCAGGAGAAGCCGGGACACGTCCTGCAGGATCGTCTCGACTTCGTCGGGCGAGTCGAGTTCGCGTTCGATCAGGTCGCGAACGACGATTTCGCTCGCCCGTTCTGCGAACTCGTCGAGTTCGTCGTCTCGAGCGGCGAGGGCGTAACACGCCTCGACGTCCTCGTCGTCGTAGGCCGTGACCGCGTCGTCGACCATCTCGAGGGTCAGTTCGCCCATCGCCTGTACGTCGACGTCCGGAAAGAGGTCCTGTTCGGCCTCGAGGCTGTACTCGCCGAGGTTCACGGCGAGGTCCGCGACGCGCTCTAGGTCTGTGATGATCTTGAACGACGCCGCGATGAATCGGAGGTCGCTCGCGACTGGCTGTTGTAACGCGAGCAGGTCGATACAGTCCTGCTCTAAGTCGAGGTACATCCGGTTTATCTCCCCGTCGCCTTCGATCAGTTCCTGTGCGAGCTCGTCGTCTTTCTGCTCGAGGGCGTCGAGTCCCATTCGGAGTCGTTCCATCACGACCTCGCCCATGTAGCACACGTCCTCTCGAAGCTCCGAGAGCTTATCCTGATAGGAGTTTCTGGCCATATGCTGGCACCATTCCGGGCAGGGATATAACTTGCGCCCAGTCACCCTTCGACCGCCCGCGACCGAATCGGGTAACGGCCGCATTCGGGAACGACGATACGCCTATAAAAACGGGGCCCAAATCACCACACATATGAAAAACGTCGACGACCTCATTGAGAGCGCATCGGAGCTCGCGACGCGCGGGCTGTCGAAAGGCGAAATCGCGGACGAACTGAACGTCTCCCGGGAAACTGCAAGCTGGCTCGTCGAGCGAAGCGATACGACGCCCCAGCCGACGGGTACGGGACAGTCAAATGGACCGACAGGAAACGGACCGCAGGACATCCACGTCGACTGGTCCGCGATCGGCCGCGACAGCGGGCGCATGGAATCGATCGCGTCCGCGATGGCCGACCTCCTCGCGAAACACGGCGAAGACGTCGACCTCACGATCGGAATCGAGAAGGCCGGCGGCCCGATCGCGACGCTGGTCGCTCGAGAGCTCGAGACCGACCTCGCGACATACACGCCCGCGAAACACCAGTGGGAGGAAGGCGACCTGGACGAACTCGGCGGAATGTTCTCCCGGAACTTCGCGACGATTCGCGATCGGGAGTGTTACATCGTCGACGACACCATCACGAGCGGGACGACGATGCGCGAGACCATCGAGGCGATCCGTGCCGACGGCGGCGACCCGCTTGCGTGTGTCGTCCTCGCCGACAAGCAGGGCGTCGAGGAGATCGACGGCGTCCCGGTCTACTCACTGTTGCAGGTCATCAGCGTCGGCAAAGACGACTGATCGGGCGAGTAGCGAGCCGGCGACCGAATCGTGGCTGGTGCTGGGTGACGGTCGGCGACTCGCGGAAAAATACGGAGTGAGCGGTTTACCCGTGGATCCCCATCGCTTCGATCTGTTCCTGATAGCGGTTCCGGATAGTGACTTCCGTGACCTGCGCGACGTCTGCGACTTCGCGCTGGGTCTTTTTCTCGTTACAGAGCAGCGAGGCAGCGTAGATCGCGGCCGCGGCGTACCCGGTCGGTGATTTGCCCGAGAGGAGGCCTTCTTCGGCCGTCTTCTCGATTATTTCGTTGGCTTTCGTCTGGACCTCTTCGGAGAGTTCGAGTTCAGAACAGAACCGGGGGACGTACTTTTTCGGGTCGACGGGTCGCATCTCGAGACCGAGTAGCCAAATATTATCAAAATGTGTGAAAATACATAGATATGAGACGAAGATCATTGCTGACTTCCGGGGCAGTCATTGCGATCTCTGGTTGCTTAAGTAACGAGACCAGCGACGAATCAGACAACTCGAACAACAGCCCTGAAAACGAATCCACCAGTTCAGTTGGGTATGAGGAAAATGATGAGGTTCACTATATCAAGGTCGGTGAGACATTTGAGGGGTACATCGATCGCGGTGTTCAGGTCAGCGATATCCATTGGGAGGAGCATCCGGCTATCTCCCGTGCTGGGGTTATCGGAACAGTTGAAAACACCCGAAACGATGAAATTGCAGATATTGATTTCTCAGTCGATTTCTATGACGGGGATACCCAGATTGGGAGTAGCTGGACGATGCCGCGTTTCCTCAGCAACGGTGAGTATGCTGAAATCGCGGTTGCACCAACTCACGTCAACGACCCGGATCGGATCAACCGCTTTGGTGTGACTTCGACAGTCCGAGTTGATCCCCTAACACCATTAAATGACGATGAAGTCACTGTAACCAACGAGTCTGCTAATCTCAAGACATCCCAACCGACTGTCTCTGGGCGTGTTGAGAATACTGCTGGCAAAGAATTAACCCGTATCTACGTACACATCAACTTCTACGACAGTAACGAGCTTGTCGACTGGCGACGTGATGGACTAAGCCGCCTTCAAGCAGGCGATTCTGGTGAATGGGAGGTTACAGCCAGTAAACACGCAGATTCCGATCGAATACAAGAATATAAGCGGCGAGTGACTGTGCAACTTTCAAGATGACCATCGCGAATAATCACATAATAGGGATCGCTCTTCCGTAGGAGTTGTTGATACCGATCTCCATCGAAGAGCCGAAACAGTCTCGTGGTACGTTATTATCTGCCGTTCAATTACTCGCGCCCTCGAACGCTGCTCGAAGGTTGTTCGCGATCAGGCCGTCTGGAACGCGATACAGCGGGCTGTTCCCGATCGAGCCCGCCTCCTCGAGCAAGCCGGCGGCCTCTAAGTCATCCCGGTAGCGGTACCATGCGTCCTTTGAGACGCCGTCGTGCTCGTAGATCCGGGCCGGGTTGAACTCGTCACCCGACTCCTCGAGGACCGCGACCACGATCCGAAGCTTCCCTTCTGGTGCGAGCAAGTCCACGACCGCATCGGCGTCGATCTCTGAGTCTCCCATATCTACTCATTCACGGCCATTACAATAACTGTTGTGATTTTGCTATTGTAACGTTGCACTATTGCGAATACATTAAGTACCCATAGTGTGTACTACTGAATGTAGGAGGAAGCGTAGAAGCGTGAAATCCTACGGAGAATAAAACGATGTCAGACTACGAATGGACCTGCCCCGGTTGTCAACGAACCTTCCACAGGATGTTTGACAACATACGGGACTGGTCTGGAGCGTTCCAAATTCCCGACGACACCGGCACAAAGACGGTCAACACGCTTTGTGACGATTGTCACCGGGAATTCATCCGAGAATAGCTCTCGAAACACCTTATTTTTTGGTGTGTTCGGGAGTGTCGAGCCCCGAGATATCGTCGGGGTCGCAGATCTCGTAGTCGAGGACCTCAACGACATCGTCGTTGCGCTGGTGGACGCGGTCGTGAAGGGCCTCGTCACCGTCGAGTTGGATGCGTTCGACGTCGAACACCTGCCCGTCGTCATCGGTTTCGACCGGCCCGAACGTCCGCCACGCGGTCTGTTTCGTCGTGCCGTCCGCGAAGTGCTTTTGCGTAATCGTCCACTGGTCACCCCACCGCTCGCTGGCGAGTTCTTTCAACTGCTCGAGGTCGTCAGCCATCATCGGGATCGTTATCCTCCTCGTCATCCTTGCTTTCGCGATCGGTGTTCGAGGCGGCCGGGGTATCCGGCCAGTCCTCTCGCGCGAACTCGCCTGGATGCTCGGTATTCACATGTTCTGCAAGCTCGACCGTGCCGCCGGCAGTGAATTCGCAGTCTGGAGACGGGCACGGGTAGGTTCGGGCTGTTGTATCGCTCATATTTCCTCCATGAGTTGCTCGGTCTTTTCACGTTCGGCCGCGGCCTTCGGGACCGCCTCGATGCCGTCGGTGTTGAGATCGACCAGCATCCCATCCTCGCCGCGCTCTTTCGTGACAATCTTCCGGCGCTCGAATTCCGAGGCGGCTTTCGAGACGTCCGACGTCGTCGAGACGCCCAGCCGCTCGGCGGTCGTGCCGACGCTGATAGTCTCGGTCTGTTCCGTGCCGCAGTCGGTTGATTGTACTTTACTCATGTGGGGCCTTCTGTCTCGCGGTTCTCGAGTTCCTCTTCGAGATCTGCTTCAATCTCCTCGAGTTCTTCTTTCGCTTCTTTTCGCTTTCGCCGCAATTGTTGCTCTAAGCGGATTCTTCCCTCGAGTTCTGGCAAAATCCCTCGATTTCGTAGGTCCACATTCCGTCCGCTCCTGTAAAGCGCTCGTCCCGCCTCGATTTTGTATAGATTTTGCAGTAATCTTCAACGGAACTCTCACCGATCTTGTATCCTTCTTGAAAAATATACTTCCCTACGGCTGACTTTAGCTTGGTCGGTGGTGAGCAATGGAAGACAAGCAAGGTGCGTTCAAGCGGCGCAGATCGAATCACGTCTCTCAAACTGGTCACCTGTGCCGACAACAGGCGCGACGCCGGTTCGATGGACGATGGCTCTACGGATGACGAGACGAGAGACGATGACGGGGACCTGCCAATACCGGAAACCCAGATAATGACCGAGCGCATTCGAAACGACGAATTTCCCTCAGGTATCGACTTTCTGTTCGTCCTCCTCGCCGGAATCACGGGTGTGGCCGGATCGTACGCAGTCGCTGGATACACGAGACGGTTCGTCGTCGCACCGATTGATGATGCGGTCGTCCGATTGACGCCGGGCGAGATCGTTGCGTTCGTGATTCAGAACGTCGGCGAACAGGGACATCTCCTGCACATCGGTCTGTCCGTCCTCATAGCAACCGGACTGTTCGCAAGCGCTGCAACGGTTGGACTCTACGTTGCTCGACGAGTCGGCCGCCCTGCGATCGGGAGTGGCCTGGCCGGCATCCTGACGTGGAGCATGGTTGCCTCGATTACTGCCGACCCGGTACTCGCGGTCGGAGCCGCCGGACCCGTGACGGTACTTACCGCCGTGGGCGCCGCGCCGCTCTCCGCATCTGGCACGGACCCGTCGCGACGGCGTGTTCTTGTCTCGAGCGCGGGTGCCCTCGCCTTCATCGGCATCTCTCTCGGCCTTGGCCGGTTGGTGACGACCACCGACATCGGGACGCAGGAGATCGATGAGGAGGTGTCCACGCTAATACAGGAGGCCGAAGAGAAGTCCCTCGACGTTCGCGGCGACATCCCGGGGCTCGTGAGTTCGTTGGACGAGTTCTACAACGTCGACATAGCGACGTTCGATCCTGCCATCTCGCCCGAAGATTGGTCGCTGACGATCACGGGAGAAGTCGGCGACGATGTAACAATTACCTTCGACGAACTGGCGGATATGCCGATCGAGCGGCGGTTCATTACGCTACGGTGTGTCGGCGAGAGCCTGAACGGCAAAAAGCTTGACAACGCTGTATGGACCGGAACACCGATCAAGCCCCTCTTAGCGGAAGCTGACCCCGGAGGGAAGTGTGGGTGTGCGATGCTCCACGCGGCGGACGATTACTTCGTCCAGTTCCCGATCGAGGCTCTCGAGGACGGATTCCTCGCGTGGGAGATGAACGGTCGACCGCTCCCTCAATCCCACGGCCATCCGGTGCGCATTCTAATCCCGGGCCACTGGGGCGAAACGAACGTCAAGTGGCTTACCGAGATCGAACTCCTGAACGAGGAGATGGACGGCTACTGGGAACAACGCGGCTGGCACGGCACCGGCCCAGTAAATACCGTCGCCAAACTCTGGAGTGACTCCACGCTCGACAACGGAAATATCGAGGTTGTGGGCCACGCGTACGCCGGAACGCGTGGCATCGAGAGCGTGGAAGTCTCGACAAATGGGGGCAAAACCTGGCAGGACGCGGAACTCTCGGAACCAATCCCTGGGAACGACGTCTGGCGACAGTGGCGTTACGAGTTCGAAGCCGATGGCGCTCACGATGTCATCGTGCGAGCAATCGACGGCGAGGGAACCACTCAGCCCGAAGAACCATCGGACGCGTTCCCGAGCGGAGCGACCGGGTGGGTCTCGAAGACGATAGGGGGGTGACCCCCGAATTGATAGTCCCCCGAAACGAGAGCACGCACGGATGGAGAAGGCACTCTGGTATCTCCTCGTTGGCACTCGCGGTGGCGAGAATCGCGCGCGGATCATCACCGCCCTCGATGACCGTCCCCGGAATGCTAATCAACTTGCAGAGTGTCTCGACGTCGATTATAATACGGTGAGGCATCATCTCGATATGCTACAGAAACACGACGTTATCGAATCTGGCGGGGATGAATACGGAAGGTTGTACTTTTTGACTGACCGATTTGAACGTCACCGCAAGGAGTTCGAAACCGTTCTGGAGGCGATGTGAATGGCGGACACGATAGGACCCTGGATACTAGTAGCGACCGCCCTCTCGGGAGCGAACGCCCTCCTCCTTGCGGTGTTGATAATCATCTGGGTAGACAACTATCGAACGTTCGGATCCGAGATGACCGCGGGGCTGGCGGCGTTCGGTGGTGTGATGCTCCTCGAGAATATCGTCGCGATTTACTTCTTTTTCAGTAGCGGGATGCTCTACGCTAATTCCCCAGTCGTCCAGCAGTCCGTGGTCACCCTCCGCGCGCTTCAGACCGTCGCTCTGGTCTTTCTCACCTACGTGACCGCGAAGTGACGGAGCGAACAACGCACGCGTTGTCAGATTTGAACCACGTGAAACGATCGCTGTCACTCACGGTTCTCTCATTCAAGCCTGCTGTGTACGCTTACTATCTCGAAAAACTCGGTCGCAGTAGTGCTCCGTCAGGGATTTGAACCCTGGTCATCGGCTCGAAAGGCCGAAATGATTGGCCGGACTACACCAACGGAGCGATCGTTCGCTTCGACACCGTACCGCGGTTCGGTGCGGCCGTGTGAAGCTACACCCATCCGTTGCCGGGGGCTAGTAAAAAGGGTTCCGTTCCATCCCTCCAGTGGCAGTGAATGACGCACCGAAACGCGTGTCGTACGCATCGAGACTCCTCGAGCGTCGAGATGACTCGAGAATCGCGACCGTCTGCAGTCGATCGGGAAGTGGACGTACACCGGATCACTTCGCCGTACCCGATCTCACGACATCGATTCGAGCGCGGAAAATCACAGCGAACGCAGGAAATTGCGGACGAATTCGAAGCGGTTCTCAACGTTTTTCTATCTCTACGGCAAACGTCCTCGTATGATACTCGTCCCCGTGAACGTCCGTCGATTCGTGTTCTTCGATACGTTCGGTCTCGAATCCCGAGATCCGTATTCGTCCTCGTTTTGTTGACATAGATTGTTAATATTCGTCTCTAATTCGTGGGTCGAGTACCGCGTATACGATGTCTGCGAGCAAGTTAGCGAGTACGATGACGACCCCGGTCAAGAGGGTGATCCCCATGATCAGATTCATCTCCCTGAGCTGGATCGCCGCGACGAGTTCCTGCCCGAGTCCCGGCCAGGAGAAGACGTTTTCGACCACGACCGACCCGGAGACGAGTCCCGCAGTCAGAAACGCTGCGACGGTCGTGACCGAGATCATCGAGTTTCGAAGCACGTGCTTGAGAATGATGGTCCGTTCGGGGAGTCCCTTCGCACGCGCGGCAGTCACGTACTCTTTGTTCAGTTCCTCGGCCATCGACGTGCGCATGATCCGCATTACGTTCGCCGCTGCGGCTGTTCCGATCGTCACGCCCGGCAGGATCAACCACCAGAGCATCTGTCGGGAGAACAACCCGGTCTGTGGGTCCAGCGTGGGAAACAGGTCGAACTGGACGGCGAACACTGCCATCAACATGAGTCCCAGCCAGAAGTTCGGAACGGAGATCCCCGAGAGCGCGACGAATCGGCTGACATCGTCGCCGAGTTGGTCCTTGTTGACCGCCGCGTAGATCCCACTGGGAATCGCGATCGCGATCGCGAAGATCCAGCCGAACTGTTAGTGAAGGCGAGAGTTGAGAACCTGTGGTAAGAACACACCAACAAAAATTATGACGGAAAAAGAAATCACAAAGGTGGGATCTTCCCCAACGTTAGCAGACTCAAGTAGGACTTGAGCGAGGTAGGCGGTTGGAAGGGCAATAACGACGAAAATTGCTGTTAACAAATTTTCGCGGGATACCATACGGGGTAATCAACTCCCTCCGAAAAATGTCTGCCGATTTTAATATTCAAATTGCTAGCTAGAACGTGTGAATACGCACTTACTAGATCACTCGAGTTGAAACCAAAACGAGTCAAAAACGACACACGACGCCGCCGGTCGAGGACGGCAGCTCTCACGACTCGATTCGAATCGTCGTCTCGTCGGACAAGCCCCATCGGTCCGGATCGTCGACGTTGATGGCCGCGCTGATCGTGTACTCGCCCGGGTCGGCAGGCTCCCACTCCCGGTCGGATACTTTGAACCGCTGGGACCACCGTCTGCGAAACTGTCGCCGTTCGCCGCGGTCGAAGTGGAGTTCGCCCGGCCTGTCCGGCGGCTCCCGTCGCGTCGTTCTCGAGGCCTCCGGCGCGTCGTCGACCGACCACGTCCAGCGGATCGGAGAGCGGGTTCTGATCGTGATCGGGATCGGCAACGCGTTTTTCATCGTCACCGTGAACGGAATCTCTGTCTCGGGAGCGACCGTCGTCACCGGCGTCGAAACGCGCACCGAAACGGCACGGCGGCGGAGTCGGTGGGGGACGAGGCGCTTGCTCCAGGCCGATCCGTTGATCGTTCGCGCGGCCTGGGGCTCCGCCGCGGACGAGCGTTCGGACGGCGTGAACTGATCGTCGTCCCGAGAGATCGCGTTCGACTCGTAAATCCGACGCATTACCAGTGAGAGGGGGCTCCGGGGGCAAAATCCTTCCGAGGATTCGAACGGGCTGCGACGGGGAGATACCGGCGTGATTGGAGCGTGATCGGAGGGCGATAACAGTTGGACGGACGAGACTGGCAACCAGGCCGTCTCGATCCCGTCTCAGTCGTCGGCGAGTGTTTCGTCTTGCCTGGCTCCGGCGGTTCCCGCCTGTCGGTTCGCGTTCCCGCCCTCGTAGCGAAGACAGTCGATCGCGTGGGTCCGCGAGAGGTCGACGGACGACGGCTCGGTCGTCTCACACGGCGAGACGAACCGCTCCTCGAGCGTCGCCGCGGCGGCGGTGCTATCGACCGAATGCAACTCGTCGATCGAACTCGCGAGGAGTTCCTCGGCGGCGGGGTCCGATAGCGGGTCCGGGATGTCGAACTCCGAGCGAACGAGTTCGTCGATGTCCGCCCTCGAGAGCGCCGTCACGTCCTCGCGGGCCGACTCGTCGGTTATCGTCACGAGTTCGTCGACGGCGTCTGCGTCCTCGGCGCGGAGCTTGAAGGTAAGCACCGACCGCCACGCCGACTGCTCGAGGTCGAACTCCTCGGGCGGGATAACGCGGGGGCACCGCGTGTGGAATCGACAGCCCGACGGCGGATCGATCGGGGACGGGACCTGCCCCTCGAGGAGGATTTTCTCGCCGTCCCAGAGCGGGTCCGGTTCGGGGATCGCGGAGAGCAGCGCCTCGGTGTAGGGGTGGTACGGCTCCGAGAACACCTCCTCGGTGGTTCCGATCTCGGCGAACTCGCCGAGGTACATGACCGCGATTCTGTCTGCGATGTGTTCGACGACGCTCAGGTCGTGTGCGATGAAGATATACGAGAGGTCGAACTCCGCCTGCAAGTCCTCGAGCAGGTTCAGGATCTGGGCCTGGACGCTCACGTCGAGGGCGCTCACCGGTTCGTCGCAGACGATGATCTCGGGATCGACCGCCAACGCTCGAGCGATGCCGATCCGCTGGCGCTGTCCGCCGGAGAACTCGTGAGGGTACCGGTGGACGTGGCTCGGATTGAGGCCGACGGTCTCGAGCAGTTCCTGAATGCGCTCGTGGCGTCGCTCGCCATCGGCGATGTCGTGGATGTCGAGCGGTTCGCCGATGATGTCGCCGACCGTGAGACGCGGATTCAGACTCGAGAACGGGTCCTGGAAGATGTACTGGAGGTCCGTCCGAAGGTCCCGCAGTTCGGAACTCGAGAGATCCGTGAGTTCGATCTCACGCAGTTCGCCGGTTTCCGTCCGTCTGGTGTACGTGATCGATCCCTCCGTCGGTTCGATGAGTCGAAGGAGCGATCGGCCGAGCGTCGTCTTCCCACAGCCGCTCTCGCCGACGACCCCGAGCGTTTCGCCGGGGTACAACTCGAGGTCGACCCCGTCGACCGCCTTGACGAGTTCCGACCGGCCGAGTAGCGTGTCGACGAAGCCGTTGGTGTTCTCGTAGTGTTTCGTCAGTCCGGTCGACCGCAGGATCGGCCGCTGCTCGTTAGTCATTGCGTTCACCCGGAATCCGTTCACTTGGGACGTGTTCGCTCTCGACGGTGACGCTGTAGTCGAGACCCCCCTCGAGATCGCCCGTGTACTCGAGACACTTCGCCGACCGCCCCCGTCCGTCGGCGTCGTCGAACTCGACCAGTCGGGGCTCGGTCTGCTGGCAACTCCGCTCCGCGTACGGACACCGCGGGTGGAAGCGACAGCCCGACGGCGTCTCGATCAGGTCGGGCATCGTCCCGGGGATCGTCTGGAGCCGATCGCGGTCGTCGCCGATGCGCGGAATCGAACTCATCAGGCCGACGGTGTAGGGGTGTTTCGGGTCGTAGTACAGCTCCTCGACCGGCGACTTCTCGACCGGTTGGCCCGCGTACATCACCATCACCCGATCACAGAGCTCGGCGACGACGCCGAGGTCGTGCGTGATGAGTTGGACCGCGGTATCGAACTCGTCGGTCAACTCCTCGAGCAGGTCGAGGATCTTCGCCTCGGTCGTCACGTCGAGCGCCGTCGTCGGTTCGTCGGCGATGATCACGTCGGGATCACAGGAGAGCGCCATGGCGATGACCGCCCGCTGTTGCATGCCGCCGGAGAACTCGTGTGGATAGTCGCTGTAGCGGTTTTCGGCGTCCGGAATGCCGACCGTATCGAGCAGCTCGATCCCCCGCGTCTTCGCCGCCTCGTCGTCGTAGTCGAGGTGGTGTCTGATCGCCTCGGCGATCTGCTCGCCGACGGTGTAGACGGGGTTGAGCGCTGTCTGGGCGTCCTGAAATATCATCGCGACGTTGTTCCCGCGGAGTCGCCGAACCGCCGCTTCCGGCGCGCGGAGCAGTTCGACGTAGCAGGTTTCCCCGTCGCGTACGATGAAGTCCTCTTCGCCGATCAGCCCGAGGTCGACCGCGTACCCCCGGTCGACGACGTTTCGCATGTTGAGTTCGCCGTCGGCGTAGAGCTGGTGCAAGTCAGCTCCCTCGTGTTCGAGATTGCCCGTCACGTCCGCTCCCGAAACCCCGCGCTGCTCGAGCCGGTCGATGACGTCGTCGAACGACGACTCGCGTCGAAGCCGTTCGACGTCGACGACGCTGTCCGGGTAGGACTCCGCGAGCGATTCGACGGTGTCCGCATCGCAGAACCTGATCGAGCCGCTCTCGATCTCGCCGGGGCTCTCGATGAGACGCAACAGCGACAGTGCGGTCACGCTCTTTCCCGCGCCGCTCTCGCCGACGACGCCGAACTTCTCGCCGGCTTCGATCTCGTAGGAGAGGTCGTCGACGGCCGTCACGACGCCTTCCGAGGTGTAAAACGACACCGTCAGGCTCTCGACCTCGAGCAGCGCCATCAGCCGCCACCTCCACGGCCGACATCGTCGACTTGCGTGTCGAGCGCGTCGTTGATCGCGTCGCCGATGACGTTCATGGCCATGACGAACAGGAAGATCATGAGGCCGGGAAAGACCGTTGCCCACCAGTACCAGGTCCCGCCCGCGCCCGTCGCGAGGGTGTCGCGCTCGCCGTCGAGCATCGTCCCCCACTCGGGCGTTCCGGGGTCGAACCCGAGGCCGAGAAACCCGAGCGCGGCCACGCCGATGACGACGGTGCCGACGCTGAGCGTCGCTTGCACGACCACCGGTGCGATCGCGTTCGGAATGATGTGGCGCAACACCACCGACCGATCCCGCGCGCCGAGTGCTTTCGCAGCCATCACGTACTCGTTCTGTTTGACCTTGAGGATCTCTCCCCTGATAATACGTGCGTACGACGCCCAGCCGACCACCACGAACGCGCCGACGAGCGGCCAGAACCCGCCGCCGAACAGGGCGACGAGAACCAACGCAAGCACGAGGCCGGGAAACGCGAACACCAGATCGAGCACCCGCATCAATACGGTGTCGACGCGGCCGCCGAAGTACCCGGCGGCGCTGCCGTAGAGCACGCCGACGACCGAGGCGATCACGGTCACGACGAGTCCGATCGAGATGCTGTACCGGCCGCCGATCATCACTCGAGAGAAGATGTCTCGGCCCAGCCGGTCAGTTCCCATCAGGTGGGCCGCGGACGGCATCTCGTGGGGACCGGCGACCGCCGATTCCGTCGGGTCGAACGGCGCGAGCGAGAGCGGTTGGACGGTAACTCCGAAGACGGTCCACGGGCGAGCGACCAGCGCGGCGACCGCCATCAGCACGACGATCACGATGCTCGCGAGCGCGAGTCGATCCCGCAGGAGTCGGCTCACGATCCGGTGGAGTATCCCTTCCGGTTCGGTGTACTCGTCCCCGTGAACGTCCGTCGATTCGTGTTCTTCGATACGTTCGGTCTCGAATCCCGAGATCCGTATTCGTCCTCGTTTTGTTGACATAGATTGTTAATATTCGTCTCTAATTCGTGGGTCGAGTACCGCGTATACGATGTCTGCGAGCAAGTTAGCGAGTACGATGACGACCCCGGTCAAGAGGGTGATCCCCATGATCAGATTCATCTCCCTGAGCTGGATCGCCGCGACGAGTTCCTGCCCGAGTCCCGGCCAGGAGAAGACGTTTTCGACCACGACCGACCCGGAGACGAGTCCCGCAGTCAGAAACGCTGCGACGGTCGTGACCGAGATCATCGAGTTTCGAAGCACGTGCTTGAGAATGATGGTCCGTTCGGGGAGTCCCTTCGCACGCGCGGCAGTCACGTACTCTTTGTTCAGTTCCTCGGCCATCGACGTGCGCATGATCCGCATTACGTTCGCCGCTGCGGCTGTTCCGATCGTCACGCCCGGCAGGATCAACCACCAGAGCATCTGTCGGGAGAACAACCCGGTCTGTGGGTCCAGCGTGGGAAACAGGTCGAACTGGACGGCGAACACTGCCATCAACATGAGTCCCAGCCAGAAGTTCGGAACGGAGATCCCCGAGAGCGCGACGAATCGGCTGACATCGTCGCCGAGTTGGTCCTTGTTGACCGCCGCGTAGATCCCACTGGGAATCGCGATCGCGATCGCGAAGATCCAGCCGAACGCCCCGAGAACGAGCGTTTCGGGTAATCGTGCCCAGATGACCGCTCCGGCGTCCCGACCCGAGGAGTAGACCTCGCCGAAGTCGCCGGTCAGGACGCCCCGCATCCAATCTATGTACTGCACCCAGATCGGGTCGTTCAGGCCGAACTCCTCGCGAAGCCGGACGGCTTCCGCGGCCGATACGTTGGGATTGGAGGCGACGAGTTGGCTCACGACGTCGCCCGGTGCGGCGTGCATGAGCCCGAACGTGACCATCGAAACGCCGATCAGGACCGGGACGGAGGTTACGATTCGCCGTGCGATGTACCGTTGCATACTCATACGTCTGCCCTCAGATCGGTCGCCGCCATCTTATCGATCGAGATAGATGAGCTGTTCATCTGCGGGGTTGTACAGCGCGTAACTCAGCAGCATCTGTGTCTGGGGATGGGCGTTGAATCCGACGACATCCGTGTTCGTCGTGCCGGTGTTCAACGAGTAGTCGATGATCGTATTCGCCATCATGTCGGCGTACTCCGGCCAGAACTCGTCGTACGCCTGTCTGCGAGTGTCCTGATCCTCGGCGACTTCGACCCCGTACCGACACCCGCGCATCTGTTCGATGAAATCCTCGGGCAAGACTCCCTCTGCGAGGAAGAAGTTACAGCAGCCGTTGTAGTTGTCGGGGTCGGTGATCGCTTCGACGAACCCGTGTGGATCCGGCGTCCCCGCGAGCCCGATCACGGCGGGAGCGTTGCGCTCGGAACTGTCCGTCCGGGCGTCCTCCTGATAGAGGTCGACGGTCCAGTCACCGAGCGGTGCCGGCGTTTCGAGCTCGGCGTTGAAGAGGTCGGTCTCGTCCAGTTGATCGACGATGAGTTGCACCTTGTCGATCCGCGCTTCGTCGTCGGCGTTCGTCTCGAGAACCACGTCAACGGGCGTCTCCACGTCGGCGTCCTCGAGAAGCGACTGGGCGGCGTCGACGTTCGGTTCGACGTTGTACGACCAGTCCGAATCCACGATTTCGTCGTACGACTGGGAGGTCCCCAGATCGGCCGCGGGTTCCGGAAACGGGACCTGTGCGGGCGCGCCCCATCCCTGTGCGACGATATCGACGATCTGCTGGCGTGGGATAAGGGCGCTTACAGCCTGGCGAACCGCTCGTTCGGAAAACGCGCCACCGGGGTCGGTGTCGTCCATGGGGAACTGCATGAACTGGAAGCCGAGCGCCTCGGTCGCGGAGACGACGTACTCGTCCGACGTCTGGAAATTGTTGCGGGCTTCGGAGGGAAGTTCGTAGGCGACATCGATGCTGCCGTCCTCGAGCGCGTTGGATCGGCCGGATCCCTGTTCGACGAAGCGGATGTTGATCTCGTCGATAACGGGTCCCGCCGGGAAATCGCTCGGGCCGTCATACCACGGGATGTTCTCGAGGCCGACCGATTCGACCCAGTAGTTGTCCGTTCGCTCGAGGCGCAACTCCTGACCGCCCTCGAACTCGGCAACCTCGTAGGGGCCGGTGCCGATCGGCACCCGGTCTTCGTTGATTCGCGGGTCGAGTTCGCCGGGCGGGACATCGAAGTGCTCCGAGGGGAACACCACGGGCGGTAACTCGAGGAACGCCGCGGCGTCGGCTTCCTGGGCGTACAGTTCGAACTGATAGCCGTCGGCCCCGTCGGGCGCTTCGGCGTGCAGGAAACTATCGTAATACTGACCCTGATTGTTCGAGCCGACGTACCTGTCGTAGGACCGAACGACGTTCTCGGCGGTGAGTTCCTCGCCGTTGTGGAACTCGATCCCCTCGTGGAGTCGCCCCTCGACCCGGACGCCGAAGACGCCGTCCGCGACGGCGTCGGCGGCCTCGTTTCGGGTCAACACGCGAATCGCCTCGCCCTCTTCGGCGGGGAGGTCGTCCGGGTGTTGCATCAAGACGAGGTTGGCGTCGTCCTCGAGTTCGAACACCGGGACGCCGTCTTCGACTTCGGCGGGTTCGACCTCGATCATATAGTCCTGATAGTCGACGACGCCGACGTCGTTGGCCTCGCTGGCTTCGTACTCGGCGGCCAGCCATGGCTGGGCCTCGGCGTCGGCGTTGATCTTCAACAACCCGTCGTAGACGGCGTTTAGTACGACCGTGTCTTCCGCCTGGGTGCTCTGTGCCTGATCGTAGTCCGAAATGCCGTTTCGCGGGATCGCGAACTCGAGGGTGCCGCCCTCGACGATCTCGTCGATGTCGATTTCGTTGCGCTCTAAGGCCTCGTCGATGTCGACTTCCTCGCCGTCGCCGCCCAGACAGCCGGCGACACTGGCGATTCCTGTGGCTGCAATTCCGCTGAGAACGCGGCGTCGGTCGAGCGTCGGTTCACGTGAATTAGTTTGTGAGGTCATCTGTTATTTCTCCAATTCAGTTTTAACTTCTATACCCTATCTGAATTTAGATCGTTTCTCAGTTGTTTCTCGATCATTACTCAAGTATTCCTCAAGCTGCCTAAGAACAGTGCTCGAGTAGCATTCGAGTGGTTCTCGAGCACCGCTAATTTAATATCGCAATTGATGGGAACATTGATTAGTTCGTCGTTCGTTATCGGCGTATGTCGAACCCCGACGAGTCCATCTCGAGCGACCCCGAAGACGGGTATCTCGAGGGCGTCGACGCCGATTCGGTCCTCGAGGCGAACGGAACGTCGCTTTCGCTCACGCCGGCCCAGCACGAACGGCTAAAGAACCGCCTCCACGGGGAGCGGTTCGCCGCCCTCCGGCGCGCCGACGATCGATATCTGGTGATCGGCCGCGGCGGCGACGAGGGGCTGGGCGCGCGGCGACAGCGAGTCTGTGATTTACTCGAGGAGCGCCGGTCGGCGACCGCTTTCCGGCTCGAGGACTTCGGTTTCACCGGCGAGGAACTGGAACTGTGGGTCCCCGCCTTCGACATCCTTGCCGGAATGGCGACCCACGTCGTCGGAGTGCTCGAGGACTACGACGGCGGTCACGTCTGGGAACTCGGATTTCTCTACCGGCAGCAATCTCATGTTAGGGACGTCCTCTGGCTGCTCAAACGCGTCTACGACTCGGAGTCGGAACGCCGCGAGAGATACGACAACGGCATGGCCGCCTCCCACCTGGCCGCGCTCGAGGAGGCCGCCGGCGATCACGTTATACGCTGGTCCGATCCCGACGACCTGCCCGATGCGGTGAGCGAGATTCCCGCGACGCTCGAGTAGCTCGGATACCGCGCCAAAATTCTCGCCTGCGAAAATAGAACGGGAGTCGGCCGCGATCACCAGGGTTCGTTTTTCAATCCGAGTTTGTACGCGATCATGTTGGTCGCCACGTGCAAAAGCGGCGTGAGGACGACGATCACGAGGATGACCTCCCACGTGAACCACTCGAAGAACCATTCCGTAGCCACCAGCGCGGTCAGCGGCAGCGACACGACGACGAAATCGAGCTGGTCGACGCCGGGAAACATAGCCCCGCGCTGGCGACCCGTCCGCCGTTTCGCGAACGACGCGAGGATATCGCCGAGCATCGCACCGCCGGCGAGTCCGAGCGCGGCAAGCGGGGTAAACTCCGGAAGGTCGAATCCGACCGCGCCGCTCACCGACGGTTCGGCGACGGTGAGCGCGCCGGCGAGTGCGAGTCCCGCGAGCACGCCGGCGGCGGTTCCGCGCCAGGATTTCCCGTCCCCGAGAACCCGTTTGTCGCCCCACGTCCGACCGCCGTCTATGGGCCGTCCGCCGCCCGCCAGCACGGCCGCGTTGTTGGGAACGTAGGCCGGCAACATCACCCAGAACGCGACCGCGACCGTCTCGAGTAGTGTCATAGTCCCCGGAACGAACCGCCGCGCTTAATTGGTGATGATTTCTCGCCACGCCGTGTCGGAGCGATAGCCGTCAACACATGCCGTAGTGACAGCTATCGGCACGTGTTGGTGTAGCATCCTCGACTTCCATCGGTGGGACTGCGGAAACGACCACATCGCTCGAGACCCGCGCGTTCGTTCGGTTTTCGAGTCGCCGGTCGACGAGATCCCGGCGAGACTCGTCGCAGTCGGGTCAATAAAGGGAAGGGCTCTTAATCCCCTAGTGTGAGAATCACTACATGGCTTCGTGGAAACGAGACTTTGCGAGCGGCCTGATAGTTCTCGGGCCGATCCTCGTGACACTCTATGCGATCTACTGGGTCTACGGACTCATCGCCGGCTTCGTTCCCGGGATGATCCTCGAGCCGGAGGCGCTCGAGTGGCTGATCGGTGGCACCAGTGCCGAGGCCCAAGAAACCCGCGTGCAGCTCGCCCAATTGCTTCGCGTTCTGGTCGTGCTCACTGTCTTTACGATCCTCACGTTCTCCATCGGTTACCTGATGCGGACCACCGTCGGCGGTCTTTTCGAACGGGTCGTCGACGACATCGCGAACCGCGTCCCGGTGTTGCGGGTCGTCTACAACGCCTCGAAGATGGCCGCTGAAACGGCGTTCGGCGAACAGGAGTCGCTGCAGAAACCGGTCAAACTCGAGACCTGGGACGGACTCCGGATGACAGCGTTCAAGACGGGAAAGGAGACTGATGATGGACGCATCGTACTCTTTTTGCCGACTTCCCCGAACATCACGACGGGATTCGTCGTCGAGGTCGAGCCGGAGCGGGTCGACGAACTCGACGAGGACGTCGAGGATGCACTGACGCGGGTTCTGAGCGCCGGCTTCGGCGACGCGGAGAACGATCGTCGGATAGACGCGGGCGTCCCTATCGACGTCGTCGACGAGCGCGTCTCCGAGGTGAAAGAGTCGGTCAACGAGCAAACCGCCGAGGTGAAGCGATCGATGAGCGAACAGACCTCGGAGGTCAAAGAGACCGTGAGCAAGCAGACCGCAGACGTCAAAGAGAGCGTCAAGAAACAGACCTCGGAGGTCAAAGAGACGGTGAGCAAACAGACCGAAAGCAGTGAAGAGCAAAACTCCACCAGCGGTGACGCTCGATCTGAGACCACCGACGGCGACGGGACGCCGGATCAGAGCGACTGATTCGCGTCGAGACTCGAAACGGGCGAATCTCGAGAAACGACGGTTTTGTACGGCATATTCCAGAACCCGTATCGACACGCGTACCTACACGTAATCGAACCACTCGTCGTACTCGTCGGTTCGGCGCTCGACGACTTCGAAGAACTTCGACTGAAGCTCTTCGGTCACCGGACCGCGAGTGCCGTCGCCGATGACGACGTTGTCGACTTTCCGAATGGGGGTCACTTCCGCAGCAGAGCCAGTAAAGAACAGTTCGTCCGCCGTGTTGAGTTCACCGCGTGAGATCGAGACGGTGTCGTGGACGGTGTAACCGAGGTCTTCAGCGAGCGTGATGACTGTATCGCGCGTGATGCCGTCGAGAATCGATTCGGACAGACCCGGCGTGTAGAGCTCGCCATCCCGGACCATAAACAGGTTCTCGCCGGGCCCCTCCGCCACGTCGCCTTCCTTGTTGAGCACGATCGCTTCCGCGTAGCCGTTTCGGCGCGCCTCCTCGCCGGCGAGCATACTGTTGACGTACAACCCCGTCGTCTTCGCGTTCGTCGGAATCTGGCTCGAGGCGTGTTTTCGCCACGAGGAGATCATCACCTCGATGCCGTTCTCGAGGGCGTCTTCGCCGAGGTAGGCCCCCCACGGCCAGACGGCGATGGCGGTTCTGGTCGGGCAGTCGCCGGGGCTGACACCCAGCGAGTTGTAGCCGTAGAAGGCGATCGGGCGAATGTAACACGACGCGAGATCCTGTCGCTGGATGAGTTCGACGGTCGCCTCGGTCAGTTCCGCTCGAGAGTGGTCGATCTCCATCTCGTAGGGCTTGCACGACTGATACAGTCGCTCTAGGTGCTCGTCCCAGCGGAAGATAGCCGGCCCCTCTTCGGTGTCGTAACAGCGTGCCCCCTCGAACACGCCGCTGCCGTAGTGAAGTCCGTGTGTCAACACGTGAATCTGTGCGTCGTCCCAGTCGACAAACTCGCCGTCCATCCAGATCGTGTCGACGTCCATCTCGTCGAATCCCATACGCGGGCAGACGCAACGCTCCGTAATGAACGTTCGCGGTTTGGATCGACTCGCGTGATCGACCGACTGTGGGAGCTTATCGGAGGCGTATCGACGGCAGAACTCAGCCGAGGCGCTCGAGCACGTCGCGTCCCTCGAGGTAGGCGAAGTCACAGTGATCGGCGTAAGCGCGGGCGTCCGCGGGGGTCAGCGCCTCGCCCGTTTCGTCGTCGAGCATCTCGCAGACGACGACCGCGGGGGTGAGGTCGGCGGCGTCCGCGAGCGCCAGTCCAAGTTCGGTATGGCCCTCCCGCTGTGCGAGCAGGTCGGGGGCGGCCCTGAGGAGGTGGACGTGTCCGGGGACGCGAAATTCCGCCGCGAAGTCGGTCGCCGACGGCTCGGCGGCGGCCTCCCCGAGGGCGCGAATCGTCGTCGATCGATCGCTGTCCGTGATCCCGGTGTAGGTATCCCGATGGTTGACGGTAAAGGAAAACGAGGAGCGTTCGTCGTAGCCCAGTTCGTGATCGGCCGCCGCGGGATGGTCGACCTCGTCGGTGAAAAACGGCAGGTCGAACGCGTCGGCAACGTCGTTCGAAAGCGCGACGCAGACGAGTCCGCCCGCGTCGTTGCGCAAGCGAGCGACGGCGTCGGGAGTGACGGCGTCCGCGTGATAGATGAGATCCGTCTCGCCTTCGCGGTCCGCGGCGTCGTGGACGAGGACCGGCTCGCCCGAGCGAAACGACTCGAGGGCACGCCGGAACTCGCTCTCGGTGCGCGTCGACTCGAGCGTCTCCGTTCCGGATCCGGTCTCCGTCCGCATCACCGATCACCCACGGACACCGTCACGTGATCGTCGTCCTCGAGGTCGAGTTCCTCCCGAAGTTTGTCGGGGGCGATAACCTCGAGCTGGTCGTCGTCGTGGTGCGTTCGCTCGGGCGCGATCGTGTGTGCCGTCTCGTAGGTCTCGCCGTCAGCCGTCTCGATGGTTGCCGGATAGCAGACCGCCGGGCCGTAGGTCCGATCGTCATCCTCCCAGCCGTCGATCGGGACGGGCTCGAGCGACGACATCGCGCTGCGGCGTCGAACGCTGTCCTCGCGGAGGTCGACGTTGAGCGTTCCGGGGAACGGGTCGTAGCCCAGTCGCTCCTCGAACTGTCGCTGGTAGCCGGGCAGCGAGATGTAGTGGCGTCCCTCGCCCATCCCGCTAGTGATCGTCCCCTCGAGTTCGACCTCCGCGCCCGTCTCGAAGATGCGACGGTAGTCCTCGTACTCGGCTCGGAGCATGCGTTCGCCCTCGTCGGTGACGACGACCCACTGGCCGTCGCTTACGGTTTCGCGCTCGAGCAAGGCCGCGCTCTCGAGTCGCTGGAGTCGCCGCGAAGCGGTCTGGTTCGAGGCGTCGAGCCGATCGGCGAGCGCAGAACAGGAAATCTTCACGTCGCCGAAGAGTCCGCCCTCGAGCGCGAGAAGCTTGAGAACCGCGAGTTCGTCGTGCCCGACCGCGGATTCGGTTGCCGGTGACATGGCCGAGATTTCGATCGGTGCGCATAAAAGCATATCGGATATGGAATGCAACCCAGAACTGAGATGGAGTTTGCGAGCGTTTATTCGCAGTAGCTCATATCGGGACACCACGGACAAAAGGCCACTGGTGTTCACCTCGGACCGATGAGAGTGTCATCCAGATACGTTCGATCCGCTCGTCTCCCAGCAAATCACAGAAAAGCGATCAGTCGCCCGCCAGCGGGTCGTCCGCCCAGAACTCGCTGTCTTTCTTGAGCTTCGGCACCCAGGTGTCTTTGGTCTTCGAGAGCAGGGCGACGTTCGAGGCGGGGACGCCCTTGCACTCCGTGAACTCCGGCATGTGCTCTTTGACGTCCTCGGCGAACGCCACGACTTCCTCGTGATCGGGCATCGAATCGCGGTCGAGTCGGCCGCGGGAGTGGCCCACGTGCATGTACGCTTTGAGCTCGATGAAGTCCGGATCGGCCCGCTGGTAGTACGCCGCGTAGAGGTCCGGACTGTGCATGTTCTCGCCGTCGATCAGCGTCGTCCGCAGGACCGTCCGCGTCTCGTCTTTCTCGGCGAGGACGTCCATCGTCTCGAGCAGTTTCTCCCAGGCGTCGTCTTCCATCGCCTGAACGACCTGATCGAAGGTGTGGCGTTCGGGTGCGTCGACGCTGATGTACAGCTGGGTGGGATCGCACTCGCGGATGACTTCCGGACGAGTGCCGTTCGAGACGAGGAACGTGGTGATATCTCGGTCGTGGAACGCCTCGATGAGTTCGGGGAGATAGGGGTACAACGACGGCTCGCCGTCGAGGGAGATGGCGACGTGGCGCGGCTCCATCGCCTGCTCGAACACCTCGTCGGGGACCTTCTCGTTCCCGCCGAAGCCCGAGAGGAGTTTCTTCTGGAGGGAGATCGAGGCGTCGACGACGGCCTCGGGATCGTCCCACTCGACGCCGTCGAGTTCGTAGGCGTGGCCCGCGTGATCGCGCCAGCAAAAGACGCAACGTTCGTTACAGCGCACGACGGGCGTCATCTGGATACAGCGGTGGGACTCGATTCCGTAGTAGATGTTCTTGTAGCACTTGCCCTCCCCGCGCAGGGCGTTCGCGGTCCAGCCACACGTCTGGGCGGCCGTGTGGTTCTCGCTGTGGTAGTCGGGGTCGGAGACCTGCAGTGTCTCGTCTGAATCGCTCATGGGCGAGCATCGCAGTGCCGGGACAAAAGACGTGTGGTGACGGTCGGACCGCCACGGGACCCTCGCTCGAGGGAGTCACGCGCGGACTCGAGAAGGTCAGGCGCGGACTCGAGTACGGCCTCTATCGACGGTCGTCCGACGAGCGAACGGCTCCGAGCAACTATCGTCTGGCTTGAGAACGGCTACTGCCTTACGGAAACAGCGGTCGGCGTTTCGCCGCGTTCCAGGCGTCTTGAGCGAATAGCGTCGCCTTGGAAATCGAGCCGCGAACGGGAGCGGTGTCGTCCGGCGAGCGATACGTCGCGATTAACGACCACATTATCGTCGTCGCCATCGCCCCGAGCGCCGAAAACGTCATGCCGAGCGTCGAGAACGTGAACGCGTAGGTCCCTCCGACGAGCATCGACGGGACACTCGTCCCCAGCGGAACGCGAGCGCTGACGTCGCGCAGCGTCGGCGCGAGAAAGACGATCGAAAGCGAACTTCCAATCATGAACACGAAGTCTTGCCACATCATCGACTCAAGGTACTGGATGGCGAGTAAATATAGCCTTTGATTCAGAAGGTGCTAGTTGTGAATATATTCAATAGGGATTGAGTGTTTCCGCCGGAGAGCGCTTGCTAACGCCGGCAACGGCAGTATTCTACATTAACTACAATGACCGGTTTCGGGTCGGAGTCTATCACCGCTGCGGTCGAACGCGCCGGCGCGACGGGCGACGCGCGCCGTCACAATCGAGGATTGTCAACCGGCGCGCTCGCTCGAGTGGGTACGCGCGCGGGTGATATGAGAGCCGGGGGCATGCGAGAGAGCGCCGGGAGTACACACAGGAGGGCGTTGGACGCGTACGGTGGTACAGTGGGTCTCGGTGAGTGCCCTGGCGGTGGCCGGGCAACGAGCGTCTCGCGACGATCGGACGGCGAATGATAACCGCGGGAGAGCCGGCCCGGCGAGCGATAGCGCCGCCGACTACGGACTCGAGGTCGTGGGATCGGTCGTGCGCGAAAAGAAAAACAGGTAGTATCGGATTACTCCGATCGAACGGTTCGAAAAACGGTATTGAAGGGGCGAATTCGGCGTAATACGTTATTACTCGAGCGTTCACGCGCACCCCGATCGGTGGGAAGGCATCCCGATCGATGGGAGCGTCTCTCGAACGATCCGAAGACGTTCCGATCGATGGGGACTCCTCGGACGATCTGAAGACGCCCCGACCGATGGGGACACACCGGGCGAGAGGAACGAAAAGTCGCGGCTCAAGCGGACTGGATTCGCTCGAACAGTGCCAGCGTCCCGTCCGCGTGGGCGTCCGCGAGAACCTCATCGGCGGCCGCTCGAGCGGCTGCGTCGGCGTTGGCGACGGCGAACGATCGGTCGACGACCTCGAACGTCGAGACGTCGTTCTCGGAATCGCCGACGGCGACGGCCTCACCGAGATCGACGTTGGTGTGTTCGGCGATCGTTCGAACGCCCTCTCCCTTGTTCGGTGCCGCGTCCTTGACGTGGTAGGCGTAGCCCGTGTCCACGACCTCGAGTCCGTAGTCGGCGGCGATCGCCCGAAGCGGTTCAACGGGTTGGTCGTACTGGACGGCAATTTCCGTCTCCCGCCAGCGGTTGACCGTGTCTTCGGGCCCCCAGCCGAGGCCGTAGCCCGCGGCCTCGTACTCCCGCGCGACGGCCTCGGCGGCCTCGCGGTCTGCGGTGAAGAAGACGTTGTCGCCGGTGTAGACCACGCCGCCGTTCTCGGCGACGACCAGTTCCGGAATCCCGGCGAAGTGACAGAGCGCGACGGGATAGGGGAAGGCCTTCCCGGTCGCGATCACGATCGGCGCGTCCCACTCGAGAAGCGGGTCGAAGATTCGGGGGTCGATCCCCCACCCTTCGGGACGGGTCAGCGTGCCGTCGATGTCGAGAACCAGCGGTGGATCGGCGGTCATGGCCGTCACTCGAGGGCTGAGCGACCTAAAGGGGTCGGTTCGGGTGTGCTCGCGCTCGCGGTGTGGTATCAGAGACTCGATTCGAGAAGGGACTCGAGTGAAGCCAGGCGTTCTACTATCGTGGCAACGGGAATTTCCACATCCTCCCCAGCCGATTCGCTCGTTTCACTCGCTCATCCCTCGCGCATATTCGTGTCGCGACTCACGTTCGTTCGCCGCGACACAGCGCGCGCCACTGTACGCCGGTTTCTCGTACCGAAGTGTCACGGACAGTTCGACTCGCTACCGAAATCGTGGAGAGAAAACTGAGACTCGAATCCCGGTTCGGCTACAGACCGAGATAGCCCGCGTTAGGCAGGAGCCCGGCCAGATAGAGCACCCCGAGAACGAACATGAACGCCGCGATGGCCATCGCCGGCGGGTCGACGTGCGTCCCGGAGTGCGAGTAGAACACCCGCTGGGACAGCTCACCGATGAGGGCGCTGATCGCGCCGAACGCGCCGGCGACGAGCAACACGATGGGCTCGCTCCCGATGGCCGCCGCCGCGATCACCGCGCCCGTCGACCCCAGCAGCGTGATGTGGTGGGTGACGGGGATCTTCTCGACGCCGAGGTTGAGAAACAGCAGGCTCATCGCCGAGATGGCGTAGCCGAGGAAGATGCTGCCGGTCTCGAGCCAGATGAACCCGCCGAGGAGCCCGCCGACGATCCCGATGGCGGTCACGCCGGCCCACTCGTACTGGTGGGGGAGCCAGGGTTCGGTCGCCAGCCGGTCGCTCTCGGTCCCGCCGTCGGCGGCCACGCGCGTTTCCTCGCGCTCGAACGGCGACATGTCGAGGATACTCGAGCCGCCGACTCGACCCACGATCGGGTACCCGAACGCGAGTCGCGCCAGAAACGCCGTCGCAACGACCGAGAGCGCGATGTTGTCGGTCGGGAAGCCGACGCCGTCCATTCCCCGCGTGATGAGCATCCCGAGGGCGCCGAAGACCGCGCCGACCGCGAGGATGTCGGGTTTGGTGCCGAACGCGTAGAGGATGTCCTTCCCGAAGTGGTAGTCCCAATCGTTGGGTTCCATCTCGGGATACTTCCGCCCGGCGTAGGCGGTCGCGGCGACGCCGCCGGCGAAGGCGATGTGGGGGCCGGTGACCGGGCCGAACCCGATCGTCCCGGTGACGCCCGTCGCGAGTTCGCCCGAGGGAACGACGTCGAGGCCGCCGATCGCTCCCTCGAGGATCAAGAGCCCCTCGCCAAGGAAGACGACGAAGCCGGTGAACACGAACGAGGGGAGCGCGCCGAGTGCGGCACCGAACGCGCCGCCGGCGAGCGCCGCGATGAGCAGGACGGCGAACGCTTCGAACTCCATGCCGAGTATCGGAACCTGAAGTACCAGTCCGTTCATGGCTCACTCCTCCCCGTCCCGCGCCCAGTCGCGCGATCGATCGACCGCGTCCGACCACCGAGCGTACATCCGGTCGGCCGCGTCGGCGTTCATCTCCGGTTCAAATTCTCGATCCACCTGCCAGTTGTCGCGCAGCCCCTCGACGTCGTCCCAGTAGCCGACGGCGAGGCCGGCCGCGTAGGCCGATCCGAGCGCCGTCGTCTCGTCGACGACCGGCCGCGAGATCTCGGAGCCGATGATGTCTGCCTGTAACTGACACAGGTAGTTGTTCTTCACCGCGCCGCCGTCGACCTTGAGCGAGGTCATCTCGATGCCCGAGTCGGCTTCCATCGCCTCGGCGACGTCGCGGGTCTGGTAGGCGATCGACTCGAGGGTCGCTCGGACGATGTGTTCCTTGCGAGTGCCGCGGGTCATGCCGAGGATCGTCCCGCGCGCACGCTGGTCCCAGTGGGGCGCACCCAGTCCCGTGAACGCGGGGACGACGTAGACGCCGTCGGTCGAATCGACGCTCCGGGCCAACTCCGCGGTCTCCGCGGGGTCGTCGATGAGCGAGACATCCTCGAGCCACTCGATCGCCGCGCCGGTGATGAAGATCGAGCCCTCGAGGGCGTACTGGACCGGTTCGCCCGAGCGCTGGAACCCGATCGTCGTGAGCAGGCCGTGATCGCTCTCGACGGCCTCCTCGCCGGTGTTCATGAGGAAGAACGAGCCCGTTCCGTAGGTGTTCTTGGCCTCGCCGGCGTCGAAACACGTCTGGCCGAACAGCGCAGCCTGCTGGTCGCCGAGCGCGCCGGCGACCGGCACTTCCGCCTCGAGGAAGCCGTCGGGATCCGTCGCGCCGTAGGTCTGGTCGTCGCTCGAGGGTCGAACCTCGGGCAGCATCTCCTCGGGGACGCCGAACTCCGCGAGGAGGTCGTCGTCCCACTCGAGGTCGTGGATGTTGTACAGCATCGTCCGCGAGGCGTTTGTCACCTCGGTGATGTGGTTGCCCGTGAGGTTGTAGATGAGCCAGCTATCGATGGTGCCGAAAAGCACCTCACCGTTTGCCGCGCGGTCGCGGATGTCCTCCGGTCGACTTCGCTCGAGTTTGATCGGGTCGGCGTTCTCGAGCAACCACTCGGCTTTCGTCGCGGAGAAGTAGGCGTCGGCCTCGAGGCCCGTCTTCTCGCGGATCTCCTCGACCATCCCCTCGCTCTCGAGCTGTTCGACCCGGTCCGTCGTGCGCCGGTCCTGCCAGACGATCGCGTTGTGGACCGGTCTGCCGGAGTCGGCGTCCCAGAGCAGCGTCGTCTCGCGCTGGTTGGTCACGCCGATGGCCTCGAGTTGGTCGGGGCTGATCCCCGCTTGACCGAGCGCCGTCGTCACGACGCTCTTGGTCGCGTCCCAGATCTCCATCGGGTCGTGTTCGACCCAGCCGGGTTCCGGATAGATCTGCTCGTGTTTCTCGTACGCGTTCGCGACGACCTGTCCGCCGTGGTCGAAGACGATGAACCGCGTGCCGGTCGTTCCCTGATCGATTGCGCCAACGTATGTCGGATCTGTCACTGGTAGTCACCCTGGAAGTCACGCGATTGTTTATCGATGATCGCGTGTTAGTGGTAAACAATATCTACGATCGTGATAAATGTTTCCGTGCATACTCAAAGTCCGACGGATCGATATCGAACTGATATCCGGTACAGGCGATTGATGAGGCAGCCTCACGGTATTTCTCAGGTCCTGGCAATTCACGGCATACGGTACAATCACACACCACATAGTATTTCGGGTCGATTCGGCGCGGGCGAATTTATTATGGATGGTTGTACGGTGTCGATAAAATAAAGAGGACTGGGCCCAACATGTTGGTGAAGGGATGGCACACGATACGGAGGTCCTCGTTCTCGGCGGCGGCTCGACCGGCTGCGGGACCGCCAGGGATCTGGCGCGGCGCGGGCTCGAGGTGACCCTCGTCGAGCGAGGCAACCTGACTGACGGAACGACCGGCCGAATGCACGGACTGTTACACAGCGGCGGGCGGTACGCGGTCTCCGATCAGGCCAGCGCAACCGAGTGCATCGAGGAAAACGAAACGCTTCGCGAGATCGCGGGCCACTGCGTCGAGGAGACCGGCGGCCTGTTCGTCCAGCGCCCGGAGGATCCGGACGAGTACTTCCGCGAGAAACTCGAGGGATGTCGCCAGTGTGACATTCCGGCCGAAGTCCTCTCGGGACGCGAGGCTCGCGAGGTCGAACCGTACCTCGCGAGCGACGTCAAGCGAGCGATCGAGGTCCCCGACGGCGCAGTGGATCCGTTCAGGCTCTGCGTCGCGAACGCGATGGACGCGGAGAACCACGGCGCGCGCGTCGAAACCCACGCCGAGGTCGTCGACCTCCTGCGGGACGGCGACGATGTCTACGGCGTCGAGGTGAGACACGATTCGGGACCGGGAACACGAGACCACGGCGCGGCCGGCACCACCGAGGAGATCACCGCCGACTACGTCGTGAACGCGACCGGCGCGTGGGCCGGCCAGATCGGCGCGATGGCGGACCTCGAGGTCGCGGTTCGGCCCTCGAAGGGCGTGATGACGATCATGAACGTTCGACAGGTCGACACCGTCATCAACCGCTGTCGGCCGAAAGGGGACGCGGACATCGTCGTTCCCCACGAGACGACCGCGATCCTGGGCACGACCGACGAGGAGGTCGACGACCCCGACGACTACCCCGAAGAGGAGTGGGAGGTCGACATGATGATCGATACACTCTCGGAACTGCTCCCGATCCTCTCGGAGTCGCGAACGATCCGCTCGTTCTGGGGCGTTCGACCGCTGTACGAACCGCCGGGAACCGGCACGCAGGATCCGACCGACATCACGCGCGACTTCTTCTTGCTCGATCACGACGACAGGGACGGCGTCTCGGGCATGTCGACCATCGTCGGCGGCAAGTTCACCACCTACCGGGCCATGGCCGAGGAGATCGCCGACCACGTCTGTGACAAACTCGGCGTCCGCGCGAGCTGTGACACCGCCGACGCGGCGCTCCCCGGCAGCGAGGACCTCGCGGTTCTCGAGCGCGGGATGGACGACTTCGGCCTCCGGTCGCCGATCGCGCGTCGCAGCAAACAGCGCCTCGGAAGCCGATCCGAGGCCGTCCTCGAGACCGAGGAACCGAACCCGGTGCTCTGTGCCTGCGAAGGAGTCACGCGCGCGGAGGTGCGGGACGCGATCGGTCAATCGGGTTCGGATCTCAACGCCGTTCGGATCCGAACTCGAGCCTCGATGGGGAACTGTCAGGGCGGCTTTTGCTGTCAGCAGTTGGCCTGCGAACTCCACCCCGAGTACGACGAGGCGACGACGCGGGCGGCGCTCGACGAGCTGTTTCAGGAGCGCTGGAAGGGACAGCGCCACGCTCTCTGGGGCGAACAGCTCTCACAGGCGATGCTCAACTACGCGCTCCACGCGACGACGATGAACCGGGACCGAGATCCGGCGGGTGTCGACGAACGGATCGCCTTCGACGCGTTCGACGGCGGTCCGGGGGGCGAGCGCTGAGATGGCCATCGAAGACGACGTCCTCGTCATCGGCGGCGGGCTGGCGGGTGCGACGGCCGCCCTCTCGGCGGCCGAACGCGACGCGACGGTTCGACTGATCAGCTACAAGCAGAGCACGCTCCGCCACGCCAGTGGGCTGATCGACGTGCTCGGCTACGATCCGACGGCGGTCGCCGGTACGGGCGGCGAGCGCGAGGGGGGAGAACCGACGCCGCTGGTCGATCCGTTCGAGGCCATTCCGGACCTCCCCGAGGGCCACCCCTACGAGCGGGTCGGCCTCGAGGCGGTCCGCGAGTCGCTCCTGTTCTTCGACTCGGTCGCCGGCGACGCCTACGCGGGCGACCACACCGACGCGAACGCGCTGGTCCCGACCCACGGCGGAACCGTCAAACCGACCGCTCGCTACCCGGCGACGACCGCCGCCGGCATCGCGAGCGATCCGCGGTCGACCCTGTTGGTCGGCTTCGAGACTCTCCCCGACTTCGACGCGCCGCTGGCTGCGTCCCACCTCGAGGCCGCCGGGGTTCCGTTCGAGAGCCGCGGCGTCACGCTCTCGTTCCCGGGAATCGAACGGGACGACGCGAAGATTACCCGGTACGCCCACATCCTCGAGCGCGACGAACCGGTCGATTCGGGTGCCGGCCAGACGTCCGCGCGAGCGGCGCTCGCCCACGCGATCGGTGCGAAACTCGCAGACGAGTCTCGAGTCGGACTGCCTGCGATTCTCGGCGACGACCACGCGGACACCGTTCGCCGCGACCTCGAGGAACGGCTCGGCGTCGACGTCTTCGAGGTGCCGATGGGGCCGCCGAGCCTCCCCGGCATCCGGCTCGAGGACCTGCTCTACGACGCGCTCGAGGACGCTGGCGTCCGGGTGACGACCGGTGTTCCGGTCGTCGATTACGAGTCCGTCGACGCGGACGGCGCTGGCGCCAACCGCGGGCAGATCGACCACGTTCTCGTCGACCGGAAGCGAAAGCGGGTTCCCTACAGCGCGGATCAGTACGTCCTCGCGACGGGCGGGCTGGTCGGCAAGGGCGTTCAGTCCGACCGCGAGCGGGTCTACGAGCCAATCTTCGACTGTCACGTCGCCCACAGCGAGGATCGGTACGACTGGTTCGTCGACGAGGCGTTCGGCGAGCATCCGTTCGCCCAGTTCGGCCTCGCGGTCGATCGGGAGTTGTACCCGCTCGGGGCCGACGGCGAACGCGAGTTTTCGAACCTGCGCGCAGCAGGTGGCGTATTAGGCGGGTTCGATGCGCCCGCGGAGAAATCCGGCGGCGGCGTGTCGCTCTCGACCGGTTACGCGGCGGGGGCGGCCGCCGGCGAGGAGGTGGACCGATGAGCGGGCGAACGACCAGCGGGCGGACGACAGGCGTGCGCGAGAATCTGCGAATTCGGCCGAAACGGCCGACCGAAGCCGGTCGGCGAGCGATGACTGCGACTCGAGCGACGACGGTGATTCGATGAGTGAGACACACCAGCCGACGGACGACGGATCGAGAGACGACGAGTTCGAACCGGTACAGGTCTTTCCGGAAGCAGAGGAGATGGACCTCCGACCGGGGGCGGACGACTGTTACAAGTGCTCGACGTGCGATACGAACTGTCCCGTCGCCGAGGTCGACGACGAGTTCCCCGGCCCGAAGTTCCAGGGCCCCGAACAGTGGCGACTCAAGCGACAGGATGACCACGACATCGACGACTCGGTGATGAAGTGTTCGAACTGTATGCGCTGTGATAACGCCTGTCCATCGGAAGTGCCCCTCTCCCAGATGCACAACACGGCCAGAGGCGAGTACGTCGAGGAGAACATGAGCAAACTCTCTCGAGAGTACTGGCGGAATCGGCTCCTCTCGAACTACGGGACGATGGCTCGCATCGGAAGTAAAGTACCTCGGCTCACGAACTTCGTGATGGGGTTGACAGTGACACAAGTCGTAAACGAGAAGCTGCTCGGAATCACCGGCGAGCGGACGTTTCCCGCCTTCGCGACGGAGACGTTCCGCGAGTGGTGGGAAAAGCGAGGCGGGGCCGCCGCCTCGAGGGAGAACGCGCGAAAAGCCAGAACGCGCCGGGACGACTCGAGCGCCGACGAGCGAAAGCGGGTCGCGTACTTCCACGGCTGCTATTCGAACTACAACACGCCCGAGGTCGGCAAGGCGATGGTCGAGGTCTTCGAACACTTCGGCTACGAGGTCGTCGTTCCCGACCAGCGGTGTTCGGGGACTCCGATGTACGCGAACGGGATGTTAGACGACGCCGAGCGCGCCGCCGAGACGAACGTCGACGAACTGGGCGCTGCGATCGAGGAGGGGGCGGATATTATCGCCTCCTGTACGTCCTGCTCGATGTCGCTTCGTCAGGAGTACCCCGAACTCTTCGACTTCGAGGATACCGAGGCGGTCGCCGAGCACACCTGGGAGGCCCTCGAGTACCTGCGGGTTCACGAGGACCTCGAGGACGAACTCGCCGACGCGAGCGTCGACTCGGCGGACGTCGCCTACCACACGCCCTGTCACGCGCGCAATCAGGGCCTCGACGGCCAGACCGTCGAACTGCTCTCGGGTATCGACGGCATCGACGCGCACGACGTCGGCGACTCGTGTTCGGGAATCTCCGGCACCTACGGCTGGAAGACAGAACACTACGAGACGTCGATGGCGATCGGCGAGGAGATGTTCGAACACATGGAACAGGTCGACGCCGAGGCGGGGATGACGGAGTGTCCCACCTGCGCGATGCAGATGGAACACGGGACCGGCTACGAGATCGACCACCCGCTCGAGATACTCTCGGCGGCGCTGGTCGACGGGCCCGAAGCGGGCGGAGGGGACGCGGCCTGATGGACCTGCGCGATCGCATCGCTCGCCGACGGTCCGCACACAACGGGGGCCGGCTCGTCGTCGACCGCGAGTACCTCAGTCCCGCCGTTCACGCGACCGAACCCGTCGGCCGCGGCTCGGTGCTCGAGCAGTGTCTCGACGCGCTCGAGCCGGTGTTCGACGGGGAACTTCCCCCGCCCACCGCGGTCGTCGGGCCGCCGGGGTCGGGAACGTCGGCGATCGTCACGGCGCTTTTCGCGGCACTGAACGAAACCTTCGGCGACTCAGGGCGGGCGATCGGAACGTCGACCCGGACCGGCCGTTCGGGCCCGACGACCTGGTTCGTCTACATCGACGGCCGACGGGTCCAGACCCCGTTCGCGTTCTACCGGGCCGCGCTCGCGACGATATCCGACGACGCAGTCCCGACCAGCGGCGTCGGTACCGACGAACTGCGAGAACGAGTTATCGACCGACTCGAGCGCCCCGACCGACGGGCCATCGTCGCGATCGATCACCACGATGAACCCGAGACGCTGACCTACGAGCGGGTTCTCGACCTGCTCGAGCCGGTCGGAGACGCCGTTCGAACCGCCGCCGTGGGAACGCGCGAACCCGACGACTGGCACGACGCCACGATCACCGTTCCCGCTTACCGACAGCACGAACTCGTCGACATCCTCGCGGATCGGGCCTCGACCGGGCTCGCCGCCGGCGCGCTGGCACACGATTCGATCCGCCGCGTTGCCGAGTGGGCCGACGGAAACGCCCACGACGCCCTCGCGGCGCTGTACGTCGCGGCGGTCCGCGCGAGCGACGACGGAGCCGGTCAGATCAGAGCGGCGGACCTCGAGGCGGCGATCGCGGACGTGCCGAAAACAGGTATCCACATCGATCGAACGCTGGCATTGTCACGGAGCCGTCAACAGGTGCTGCTTGATTTGCTGTCGGTCTCGGACGGTTCGAAACCGATCCGCGAGGTCGCTCGAGCGATCGACGCGGAGTCCGAAGTCACCGCGAGCACCGCGACGCGATTCCTGTATGAACTGGCCGATATCGGGGTTTTAGAGCGGGTTGGGCTCGAGTCGACGGGGTCGGGTCGTCGCCCGAGTACAGTCGAACCGCGGTTCTCGCCGATCGCGTTTCGATCGCTGATCGCGGAGTAGCGTCAGACACCAGCGGTTGTTTTTTGTACTTTATCGTTAGCTGGTCTTGGTTCGGTGTTGCTGAAACAGTTTGAGAACGAAGAAATACGAAGCTATGCCTTACGAAAGACACGTTCGATACTGTTCCGATTCCATGGTTTTCGTATCTGAAATCGAGGTCGTGTCGTGAGCAAGCATCTTTCAGCGAGTGCTACACGGCGGAATTTGATGAACCTTGGGAGCGTGAGCGGACGGCGACACGCGACCGGTTGTTCTCTCCGTGAGACACAAGCGATTCTTCGCTTGATCGGCGTTGAACGCTCTCATCAAGCAATCTGTCACTGGGTATATCGGCTGGCTGAAAACGTGCCAGACCCGCCGACGGCGCAGCCGTCGCGGATCACCATTGATGGAACCGCTGTCAAGATCAACGGCAACTGGTCTTGGGAATATGCTGCAATAGACCTAGATTCACGATTAATTCTTGATGTCGCAGTGTTTGGACGACGAGGCACTGATCCAGCCGCTGCATTCCTGCATTGATTGACCAAGAAACACGATCTCTCCGAGACGATGTTTCTCGTCGATGGCTACGGCTACCTGACTGCCCTCTCTCGGTTGGGGTTAAACGGTCAGCTCCAAGAATAGGGTTGTGTTGCTGATGTTGACTTTCGTAGACTATGCTGGCTCGTAGCCTGCTCATATTGTTGATAGTCGCGATGCTGGGATCAATGAGTTGTGTATCCAGTTTCTCATGCCACTGTGCTGGCTTTGCTCGCTCGAACGCGTCGTCTGCGGCCCGTTCCACCGAAGAAAGCCAGCGTGGTCGATTGCCTTGACGGTCCACTCAGCAGGTTCATTGATGGGGTTTGCGATAGCAGTTCGCCGCTATAGAGATACCCTTCGTCGCCGTGGATACCAGTGATAGAATTCTCGATGTCATGGCCGAACAGGAATAGCGATTGCTCGAGGTTTACCATATCTGACGGAACTGCCCAGTCCCAAGAGCCGAGGTTTCTGCGGGTGGCACCAGGGTTTTATACATTGAATTTGTATTCAGTACTTGTATGGATACGCAATTCGAAGACAAGACTGCACTCGTCACCGGTGCAGGCTCAGGAATTGGTCGCGCAACCGCGGAACATTTCGCTCACTACGGCGCAAACGTCGTGGTCGCAGACATCGATACAGAGGGCGGAACTGAAACTGTTGACCAGATCGAAGCTGCTGGCGGGGAAGCAGTCTTTGTCCAAGTTGACGTGACCGATGAATCTGACGTCGAAGCAATGGTCGAAACCGCCTGTGACACCTACGGCGGCCTTGACATCGCACACAACAACGCGGGTATCGAAGGTGGCAATGCACCACTCACCGAGCAGAGTATGGATAACTGGCAGCGTGTTCTGGACATCAATTTGACTGGTGTCTGGTTAGCGATGAAATACGAGCTTCCGAAACTCACAGATACTGATGGCGGTGCCATCGTAAACACGTCCTCGATTGCCGGACTCTCAGCAGACGGAAGCGCCCCATATACTGCAAGCAAACACGGGGTTGTTGGACTCACCAAGTCTGCCGCTGTCCGTTATGCCGAGCAAGGTGTCCGTATCAATGCTGTCTGTCCTGGCGTGGTTCGGACACCCATGGTCGAACGAACACTCGAGGAACACTCGGAGGCAGTTGAAGCAATGACCCGCGAACAGCCTCTGGGCAGAATGGCAGAGCCGGAGGAAATAGCCTCCACTGTGGCGTGGTTGGCGTCCGACGATGCGTCGTTCGTGAACGGGCATGCGCTCCCGGTTGAGGGGGGAAAACTCGCCTGAGAAGACTGATCGTCCTGTAACTACTGTTGTGTTTCCCCACCGTCGACGGGAATCGCCTGCCCAGTGATGAACGAGGCTTCTTCTGAACAGAGCCACACAATCACGTTTGCTACTTCTTCAGGTGTCGCGGCACGTTCCATCGGGACGTTCTTGATAACCGCTTCGCGTTCTTCTTCGGACATCGATCGGAGAGCTGGTGTATCGACGATCGTTGGACAAACAGCGTTGACTCGGACACCATCTCCAGCAACCTCGAGAGCTGCTGTGCGTGTAAGCCCGACCACCGCATGTTTACTCGCTCCATAGGGTGCTCGACCTGGACTGCCTCGAATGCCGGCTTTCGAAGCGACGTTGACGATAGCGCCACCACTTGATTCGAGGAGTGCAGGGAGTTCGTATTTCATGCCGGCCCACACACCTGTTTGATTGACACCAATAACCTGATTCCAGTCTTCTTCGTCGATATCTGTTATCGGTGATGGTTGGTTGCCGGTCGCTGCGTTGTTGATAGCACAATCAAGCCGACCATGTTCTTCGAGTGTAGCGTCTATGAGTGCGGCTATCGAAGGCGGACGGCTGGTGTCAACCTCGACAAAGGTCGCGGATCCATGATTGGTGTTGATCTGTTCAGCAGTTTCTTGACCGGCTTCGGTGTCGATATCTGCCACAATGACATGTGCACCTTCATTCGCGAATCGTTGAGCAGTGGCATGTCCGATGCCGGAGCCGGCTCCGGTGATGAGAACGACGGAATCTGTATAGTCGAACATCTCTTTTATATATTGAATCTTTTGTAAAGGGCCTTCTGGTACGCAGTTGCTTCCATATTTTGACCGAGCAAAACCCATTCCCGACGAGCAAACCCACCTGTGGCGATCGAATAGTGGTTGCTCGTTCATCACTCTGACAGTGAGCCCGACTTTCGGTGACGCTTTGAGGTAAGTATGCTTTCAAGTTGGATCATAAGCGGAGTGCCCAGATCACTGTAACAGAAGGGGAGCTGACACCTAATGCTACAGACCCTGAGTCACTACCTATCTCCTGTTAAAATACAGGCTCGAAACAAGTAACGAATACGAGCTACTCAGAAGAAGCGGTGATACGGTCGATATGAGTTTGAATTGCTTCTTTTAGCAACTCAATTGACTCGTCCGGGTGGTAGACCGTAAGCCGGCGTGCACGGGTCCCAATCAACAGAGAAAGGAACAACTCAGCTTCTACTGCTGGAGTGATGTCTTCGAACACACCAGCTTTGACGCCTCGAGAAAGAATGTCTTGAAGAAGGCTCTTGAGTTCGTTATCCACGACAAGGTACTGTTCCCGACAGTCTTCGTCGTGTGGCGCATTAACTCGAAGCTCGAACATCGCTAGCATGATATGATACGTCTCTTCCTCGACGGTGGGTGGAAGAAGCGTATCAACGAGCGTTTCGAGTTCTCGCCGTGGTGACTGTGTGCTATCTGGAAGATTGGCAAGGAATTGCTGGAGCACGTAATCAAGGAAGTCGACGAGGAGTTCATCTCTGCCGTCATAGTGATAATAGATCAGTGTCTTGCTGTTTTCGAACTCGTCGGCGATGTGTTGGATTGTCAGATCGCCGTATCCGTGTTCACTTACGGCTTTATATGTTGCTTCCATAATGTCTCGTTTTACGGGGTCCATCTGGTCGAGATCATTTCCAATGAACTACGAAAATATCGGATTTTTCGGCCACGACGCGACGATTATTCCGGCAAACTTCTACGACTTCCACGGGCCGCAGTTCCGACTGTTTCGGCTCGGGACGTATCTCAACCCGGGGAAACGGCTCCGGTTCGAGGGATTCGATATCGACCAGACCGCGGACGAAACCGGTATTCGAGTGATCGGGACGAACGTCACCGATCGATTCGAAGTACGCGATATTACGATCCACGGCCAACACGACAGTGGGACCTGGGGACCGGCCCTGTTCGGGATTTCCGACCCGAACGGCAAGGGTGTCGTCGAGCGGTTCCGCGCGCCCGACGGTGGTCTCTTCGGCGACTACACGCCGAACGCGGAAAACACCTGGAAGGGACCGATCGGGATCGAGGCGAACATGAACCAGGGAACCCTCGAGTTCATCGACTGCGAGCTCGACGGCTTTCCGAGTACCGGGCTGTACGCATCAGGCGGTGACGGGAAAATTGTCGTCGAGGGTGGAACGTACCGAAACAACGGTACCGCGAGCCTCCGTATCGGCGGCAGAGACAGTGAAATTAGGGACGTGACGATCGAAGTCGACGAGGAGCCATCGTACGGGCTCGGCCAGCGCGGACTCCGTATCGAAAACAGCGACGGCGTCTACGTCGACAACGTCGACATCTCGATCACGGCCCCGCAGCCGAACAATCACGCCGTCTCGGTGATGAACACGTGCAACGGCTTACAGCTCGAGAACTGCTCGATCGAAATGAGAGGCGATCGGGTGAATCACGGCATCGTTGTCTCCCCACAGGCAGGCGAAGCGTGGATCAACAAGGTCGATATCGTCCACGAGACATCTGGCGGCTACCCGATCTGGATCCGCAACTCCGACAACGACGACCGTATTCTCGTCGAACGGGTCGACATCTCGGGAGAGGCCGGCGTCGAAGGTGGCTTCCGCGACGGCATCTGGTGTGGCAGAAACAACTGTCGGTTCAGTACGTTCGTCGTCGATCAGCCCGGTCGAGGCGACGTCAACCGGAACGGGATCATGATCACGGGCGAGGATACGGAAATTTATCGCGGCGAGTTCTACGCGAGTCAGTATCCCTACATCGATCAGGGCCACAACAACCACATTCGCAACTCGGTCATGGTCTCCGACGACGACGACCTCGAGGGGGCGCGCCTGTACTCGACCGCCACGGAGCCGACGCTCCAGTACAACCAGATCGTCAACGGCATCGACGACCTCGGCGCCTCGTCGGTCAGCAGCTGGCACAACGAGCCGTAGTCACTCGCGCCCTCGTCGTCGGGAACGGCCATCGATTCGGACGGAGTCGACCGGAGCGGCTACTTGGAGCCGTCTGCGGTCGCTCTGATCGCGTCCCGGAAGGTGACCGGTTCGAGGTCGCTTTCGTCGACCCACTCGAGAACGTCTCGAAGTTTCGATTCGGTCACGTCCTCTTTGAACGTGTGCGCGCCGATGATGGCGATCGCTTCCTGCTGTTCGACGTTCGCGAGCTGTGCTTTGGTGTTTTCGGTGCTGGTGTACTCGATGAAGTAGTTCCGATTGGTGTCGAACGGGTCGAACTCGTCCTTTGGGTTGAGCATCGAGCCCGGATTCACGTTCGCGATGCCGTCGTAGTGGTCGGTCGCGAACTCGAGGGCCCACTCGTCGACGATGTCGTACGGAGCGAGGAGCGTATCGACCACGAAGTCCATCGCCTCGAGTTGCTCCTTGCAGTCGCCGAGGAACTGGTTCATCAGGTCCTCGGGGTAGCGTTCGACGGTTTCGCCGGCCGCGAACGACTCGCCGATCGCCTCCTCGAACTCGATGTACGGTCCCGTCTCGTCCGTCGACGAGGCGGTGATGGCCCGGCGAACGCTGTTTTTCCCGTCGGTGATCTCGAGGTCGTAGATCTGGTGAAAACCGTGGTTTCGCTCTTCGGGGTAAATACGCGTGTCGCCGGGGTCAACGTCTTCGACGAGTTCGAACTCGCCGAGGGCGTTGTGTCCGGTCGTGTGGGCCATGATCTCCCATCCCGCGTCGGCGAGTTCGGTGAGTTCGGATTCACCCATCCAGTCACCGCCGTTGAAGTCCTCGCGGTCCATCCACTCCGTGACGATACCGGTGCTGGCGGGGATGTCGAACTCCTGATGGACCGGAAACGCCAGTTCGTAGTCGGACATGGGCCCGTCGTCGTAGACGAAGACGACCGCGCCGCCGTCGATGTTCGGGACGTCCCGGTCACTGTCACTCGAGCCGTCGCCCGGCGAGCCATCGTCGCTTTCGGTTTCGGCCGACCGGATTTCGTTCAACGCGTCGGTACAGCCGGCCGTCAGCGAGACGGTGCCGGCCGCGAGTGCGCCGAGAAACTGGCGACGTTTCGATTCGGAATCCATGTACTGTTCTTCCCGTCGGGCCCACCCTATCTACTTATATGTCGGTTAAGCGTCGAGTCGGTGCGCGAGCCGATCGGTCCGCCTGCCCGGACCCGACGAGCACAGACGAACCACGCTCGTCCGTCGTCGGTCGATCGAGCGTCGTCACCGTTCGGCGGGTACCGATCGAGACACGACGGTTCGAGGTCGCCCGAGCGTGATCGTCCGTCGCGTTTCACCCCCAGTCGCAATCGAGCGCGCGCCACGAGTCTTGCGTTTAACCCGGACATAATAAGGACCGGGTCATGTGTAGCTCCAGCCGATACCGTGTCTGTTCCGGAACGCGACCGAACGTCGACGGTGGGGGCGATCGATCGGATCGACTTCCGGTGGATGAGTTCGTGACAAACGTTATCCCAGTCGGCCGCTCGAGCGTCGGCGCTCTCCTGAGTACCGTCGCTTTGTCACCGATTCTGTACAGGCTGTTAGGTCCCGCCGCGTTCGGCGAGTACTCGTTTCTGCTCGCAGTGTTCGTGATCTATACTGCCGTGGTGAGCGTCGGCGTTCCCGACGGCGTCCGAACAACCCTGTCCGCGAATCGGCGAACGAACTCGAGCGGTCGGCTCGTCGTCGCACACGCACTCGCCGCGATCGGGCTGGCAGTGCTCGGCGCAGTCGCGCTCGCGCTCGCCACTCGAACCCGCGTCTTCGATACGATTTTCGGTGCCGGTGCGAGGCCGTATTTCTTCGTGTTCAGCGCGCTCGTGATCACGACCCAGATTCGGGAGTTCACCAGACAGACGCTGGCCGGACTCGGTCTCGAGGCCCAGGCCGAACGGCTCCCGATACTCGAATCGGTCGCCGTCGCCGTGGTCGTCCTCCCGTTCGTCGCCGTCGGCTTCGACGTCTTCGGCGCGCTCACAGCGCATCTGGTGGCGAGCGTCTTCGTCTCCATCGCGGGAGTCCGCCTCATCGTCCGACGCGTGTCGCTTTCGGAACTGGGCGCTCGATCCAGATCCGGATCCTGGCTCGAGCAGATTCGGCTCGATCCGCTGACGGCCGTCCGCACCGTTTTATTGGTGGCACTTGCTCACGTCGGCGTCGTCTTCCTGTATCGATTCGTCGACGCCGCCGCGGTCGGCACGTACCGCATCGCGCTCACGCTCGCGTCGGTTCTCTTCGTCGTTCCGCTCGTGCTCCGACCGCTGTCTGCCGATTCTCGCGCCGAGTCGTGGTCCCGGAACGGAGTGGGGGCCCGGTCGAATCCGGTCGGCGTGACGATCCGATACACGTTCGTCCTGACCGCCTGGAGCGCGGTCGTCCTCGCGTCGCTCGCGGACGTCGTGGTCCCCGCTCTGTTCGGCCCCGCAGCGACGAGCGCCGTCGGGCCACTCGTGGTGATGCTGCCCGGCGCGTTCGGGGCGGCGCTCGCCGGCCCCGTGCAGACGGCTTCGAGGACCGACGACGGCCGCCGGTATTCGGTCGCTGCGACAGCGGGCGCAGCGGGGCTCTTCGTCGCGGCGAGTCTCGTACTGATCCCGAACTTCGGTGTTCGGGGTGCGGCCGCTGCGACCAGTATCGGATACGGATCGCTGTTCGCGTTTCACCTCGCGAGCGCTCGAGCGCTCGATCTCGAGCCGCTCGCCGGCGCTCGACTCGGGCGGACCGCCCTGGGGAGTGCGCTCGCGGCGGTTCCGATCGTCGGCTTCTCGGCGGCGATCACGACCGGGTGGCTCGCGGTCGCGATCGTTCCCCCGGTCGCGCTCGTGTTGGTGTTCGGCTTCGGCGTTCTCGTCGGGGCCGTCGACCTCGAGGTGCCCTTCGAAGCGCTCGCGGCGGCACCCGACCCCGTCGGCGGCTGGGCCGACGCGGCGTATCGGCGCTTCGACGGGTTCGATGCCGATTCGGTGCCGATAAACTGGGTTCAGCGTCTGCTCATCTTGGTCGGGATCTCCCTGCTCGTGACCGGCCTCTTCGTCGGCCTGCTCGGATCCGGGATCGAAAGTCTGCGATTCTGATTCGAATCTCCCCGGCGTTCGCCGGGCAATCAACGGAGAGTTCGAGACGAGCGTGAGAAAAGAGAAGGAAGGGATCGTGCGGCAAGCGGCCGTCCGTCGAAGCCATCGCGTGCTCGTTTACAAGCGGGCTCGGAGAATGCCCCGGGGCTCGACGCGACGGCAGCCCTCACTGTGGATACTGTTGTTCTAACTGCTCGCTCTCTGCCATGTCGAACACCATCGCGAACAGCAACAACAAAACGCCGAGACAGCAGACGATCGCGCTCGCGATACCGCTCGTGAGCACCGGGCCGTTCTGCCCGACGGCATCGACGAGCGTCAGGCACGCGGCGACGATGCCGAGTGCGGTCGTCCCCGCACCGACGAGGTAAAACAGCGCCAGCGGGTGGAAATCCGTCACGAGGTGTTTCGTCTTCAATCGCCAGAGGAAGTCACGAAGCAACATGAACGACACGTTCGGAATGTACGTCGAGTACTCGATGCTCGACTCTTCGTCGCCGTAGACCGCCGGCATTCCGACGTCCGCGACCCGCATCTCGTTGACGTTGAGTTTGACCAGCAGGTCGTTACAGTAGCCGTAGTACTCGTAGAGCGAGGGAACGTCGACGGCCTCGAGCGCCTCGTGAGAGATCGCGGTGTAGCCGTTCTGCGGGTCCATCGTCTTCCAGTACCCCGAGGCGATCTTCGTCAGGAACGTCAACATCGAGTTCCCGACGAACCGGAACCGCGGCATCGCCGCGCGATACTCGCGATCGAGCAACCGATTTCCCTTCGCGTAATCGGCGCGTCCCTCGACGATCGGATCGAGCAACCGCGGGAGCTGTGAGAGGTCCATCTGCCCGTCGGCGTCGATCGTCGCCGTCACGGTCACGCCCTCCTCGAGCGCGGCGAGGTAGCCGGTTTTGATCGCGCCGCCGGCCCCCATGTTCTCTCGGTGCTGAATCGGGAGGACCCGCCCGATCGAGTCGTGGAGGGTCGCCCGGGTGGTGAGCGGTTCCGGCCCGCCGTCAGTTCGGGGCTGATCGTCCGCGGCGCTGGAGTGATCGCCGTCGACGACTGCCGATGAGATCGTTCCGGTCTGGGCCCCGGACCCCGCTCGAGCGGCCGCGAGAATCTCCTCCCACGTCCCGTCGGTCGACTGGTCGTCGATCGCGTAGATCCGATCGACGTACTCGGGGATCTCCCGGATGACGTCGCCGACGAACCCCTCCTCGTTGTACGCGGGGAGGACAACGCCGACGGTGGCTTCGCGGTACATCAGCGCTCACCGATCGCGCCGGTGCGACCGGTCCGCGAGCGCGCGCTTGGAGCGCGGCTCGTCATGTCTCGAGCAAGTCGCTCGCCGTCACGACCTCGACGTTCTGTTCGTCGATGTACGCGAGGAGATCCTCGAACTCGTCGACGGCCATCCCGCCGTCGCCGATCTGCTCGAAGCGAAGGACCGCGAGCTGGCCGTACTCGGCGGCGTACCCGACGTACTCTCTGGTCACGTCGCCTTCGGTACCGGGGAAGACGCCGACGTTGTGCGGATCCGTCAGCGGCAGGGCGTTCGGACTCCCGCCGTACCTGAACGCCTGTTCGTGTTGCTCTCGAAGGATGTCCATTGTGTTCGGGCCGAGGACGTTTCCCGGGGTCACGAAGTGGCGCGCGCCGTCTTCGAACCCGCGGCTCTCCAGGTAGGACTGGGTTTCGCCGATCATCTGGCGTTGTTCCTCGGCAGAGTAATCGGGCAGTCGGGACGACCCCGTTCCCGGACGTGCGAGCATTTCCCACCCGCCCTCTGAGAGCTCCTGTAACGACGAGTAGGAGAGTCGACCGGAGCTGTTTACCGTATTTGGGATAACGGACTCGACCCCAACGAAATCGTGCTCTTGCATCGGTTCGAACGCTTCAGAGCGGTGGCTCTCGAGCGTCCCGTCGAACAGCAACATGACCTTGCCTTTCTCCGGACGCGAGACGGAGCGAAGGTCGTCTACCTGACACTCGATCGCGCCGTCCTCGCCGCCTCGGCGACGCGCGGCGATGCGGATCTCGTGAACGGAACTGAGATCGGTGTGTGAATCGACGCCGGTGGTCCCGAGGTCCACGCGAACCCACCGGTCGCGCGGGCCGATGAGCGACCGCGTCAGCGAGTGAACGCTGTTCGAACCCGGGGCCAACAGATCGACCGTCAGGTGGAGTTGCTCGCGGCCGGTGAACTTGACCGCGAGCGAGAGGTTTCGGCCGCTGAGGTCCAGCCCGCCGGTGATGGTTCGCTCGATACCCGCGTACTCTGTGGACTCGTCGGCGGTGAGTTTCGCGGACTGTGAACCCGCGTACGAATCGTCCGAGGCCGCCTCGAGTTCGTTGTTCTCGAGCATCGGCTCCCACTGCTCTATGTCCTCGAAGTCCGCGATCGATTCTCCGGGTAATTGCTCGTCGTCGTCGCCGTTCCCACCGTCGTCTTCGTCGCCGTTCCCATCCGTCTCGGAGTCGTCCGTTTGGAACGGAAGCGACTCGCGTACTTCTGAGGCGCACCCTGCCAGCCCTGCCGTTGCGCCGACAGCGGCCGCGGCTATGAACGATCGTCGATTTCGCTTCGTCATCGACCAAGACAACGAGTCGTCTGACCTTTCTTATCCGTGTGTTAAGCGCCAGCGCGCTCCGGCCTCTTCTCCGGTCGAAACGCGACTGAGACGCGATTATCGGGACGATAAGCGGCCCAATTCATCAGCGAAGCTATCGGATCGAACGATTGTTTGTTTCCCGTGAAACAGTTGCTCTCTGTTCATTCAGTACGCCAATAATTTCACCATAAGTTACCACTCATATATGTATAACCCCCCTCTCGTAACGCTCCGATGCAATGCGAGGAAACTCACGATTTCGTTCGATAGACCGTCGATCGTACCTGAAAGGTTGTCTCGTCGGCGTCGGATCGACACTCGCGTTCGGCGGTGTCGCTTCGGCCGACCACCTCGAGGGAGAGTACAGCAACGTCGTCGACATCGTCGACGCCGGTGCGGATCCGACCGGCTCGGAGTCGATCACGCCCGTCCTGCGCGAGGAGGTCGACGACGACACGCTAATACAGTTCCCGGAAGGGCGGTACGCGATGGACGAACAGCTTCGACTGACTGATTTCGATAACGTCGGATTCGTCGGCTACGATGCGACACTCGTTCCGGCGAATTATTACCAGTTCGACGGACCGCAGTATCGACTGTTCCGGCTTGGGACCCGGGCAGCGCCCGGTCGAGACCTCCGGTTCGAAGGGTTCGAAATAGACCAGACGGCAGACGAGACCGGAATCCGCGTCATCAACGCCGAAGTCGAGGATGGACTGCTCGTCCGAGACATCGTCGTCGACGGAGTCCACGACGCGGGAACGTGGGGGCCAGGACTTTTCAATATCGTCGACCCCGATGGAGAGGGACGCGTCGACTGCTTCAAGGCGCCCGACGGCGGCGTCCACGTGGACGCGACGCCGAACGAAGGCAACATGTGGAAGGGGCCGACCGGAATCCATGTCAACGATTACCACGTGGGGACGCTCATCTTCGAAAACTGCGAACTCGGTGGCTTCCCGGGCAACGGGCTCTACGGGTTCACCGAGAACGGACAGATCGGTATCGACGGCGGTCACTTCGAAAACAGCGGCACCGCATCGATTCGTCTCAGCGGCTCGCGCGGCGCGATCAGAAACGCCTCGATCACCGTCGACGACAACCGCGACGACGCGCCGGGCCAGCACGCGATTCGAATCGACGACGGGGACACGTTCAACGTCGAGAACGTCACCATCGACGCCCCCAAACCAAACGGTGAAGCGATTCGGGTCATGAGCGACGTCGAAGACGTCACGATCGAAGATACCGAGGTCACCGTCGGCGAAGGCGGAAGCTCGGCAATCCGTCTCGACTCCGGCTCGGGGACGGCAACCTTCGAGAACGTCGATGTCGACATCGACGGCAGCGCCTACGCGTTCAGAATTCTCGGGGACGACTCGGGAGCCGTCACCCTAGAGGACGTCTCGGTCACGGGCGATGCCAGCGGGCTGCCGATTCGTCACTCGATCCTCTGCGAGCGCGACGACGTGACGTTCCAGGGGCTTTCGCTCGAGCAAACCGGAAGCGACGAACGAGGGGGGCTCTATCTCAGCGGGGACGACTACCGTATCGCAGACAGCGACCTCGAGACCGCGAACACGTCGATCGCCATCACCGGTGCGAGCGACGTCACGATCGAGGAGACGGTCGCCCGGTCGTCCGAGAGCAACTCTGTACACATATACGCCGACTCGGGAGCCGTCTCGCTCGAGGACAACTCCTTCCCTGACGGCGTTCGAGACGATCGCTGAGGTCGGTCACCGGCCTGTCCGGTTGGCTAACCGCGCGCCGTAGACCTGATCGCGATCGAGAGGGGAGACGATCGACGAAGCACTCGCGGGGGCGACGAAGCCGGCATCGAGCGGAGCTTAGCGGTGCCATAATAAACCCGCCCCGCCCGAAATCGATACCGGAATGACACGCGTCAGCGTCATTATTCCGACGTACAACCGAGCCGAAACACTCCCGCGTGCGATCGATAGCGCCCTCGAGCAGACAGTCGAGGATCTCGAGGTGGTCGTCGTCGACGACGGCTCGACCGACGACACGAGCGCCGTGCTCGCGGGGTACGACGACCCGCGAGTCCGGCCGGTCGTTCACGCGACGAATCAGGGTGCCAACGCGGCCCGAAACACCGGTATCGAGCACGCGAACGGCGAGTACGTCGCCTTTCTCGACTCGGACGATACCTGGCTCCCGGCGAAACTCGAGCGACAGCTGGGGGCGCTCGAGGGCCGCTCGAGCGAGTGGGTCGGCGTCTACTGTGATTCGCGATTCGAGCTCTCCGGAACCGACGGCCGACTGCGAACGACCGCGGCGAGCGTCCTCGCCACCCGCGACGAGACGCCGACACTAGAGGGAGACGACGAACTGATCGGCGAAATCCTCGCCGACAACGTCCAACCGGGCGCGGGGTCGACGCTTCTCGTCCGGACCGCCGTCGCGGACGAAGTCGGGGGTTTCTCCGAAGCACTCGATCGATTCCAGGATCCGGAGTTCTGTCTGAAGGTCTTAGAGCAAGGTAAACTCGCCTACGTCGACGAGCCGCTGGTCGTCCGCGAAGAGACCGGTCATCCGCCGGCCTCGGTCGTCCACGCCGCCAGCGATCAGTACCTCGAGATGCACGAGGAAACGGTCGATCGATACGAGGACGAGGGATTCGATATCCGCGCGAGCCACGACCTCATCGTCGCGAAACGCTACTTCGCTGACGGAAAGCCGCTCCGAGGACTCTGGCACCTCCGCACGGCGTCGGCCTCGCCGCGTAACTACCCGGGGCTGTGCTGGGCCGCCGGAGCGGGCCTTCGGCGCAATCCGCTCCCGGTCGTCACGACGATGCTCGGCGGACTCGTCCTCGCGGCGATCGCCGGTCGAACACTTCGCTCGCGGCGACGTCTCGAGTAAGCTGATAGTTCAAGATTTCGCACGGTCGGTCGACCAGTTTATCCGTTGTTTTGTAGCCCCTCTCGAGGAATGTTTGATTTTCTTGTGGTGCGTTAGACCGCAGTCCTGGCAGCGCTTCGGTACTCTCGACACGGTGCGTAATTCTCACGGGGAGTCGGTATCGAGAGCCGACGCGTTCCCGACATTTCACGATGGTTCACCCCTCTTCACAACAATGATTTGGTATTATAGCTCGATAGGATATTTCGCAGTCGGTATCCGGAGCTTTCGAGGCGTCTCCAGTCACAATCGGGGCGAACGAGGACCGACGATGGTCGAAATGGCTGTTTCCGACGTTTCAATGCTTAACTGAGCCATAATTATTGGTCGCTCTTCCGATGGTCAACTAACGAGGTGCACGTTTACAGGTGCTCGCCGGACGTCGGATTGACAGCGAAAGGTTCGATCGAACGCTGCCCGCTCGTTCACCACGGTTGTTATAGACGATGAACAAGGAACTCTTCGGCGTATTTGGCGGTATCGAGGTGTTCAGTCGGTTCCGGTCGAACGACGAGTTCGACGCGATACTCGAGGGAGAGCGGATCACCGCCGGTATCAGGGACTCCGGGCTCGGAGCGCCGGGATGGAGCGCGACCCACGAAACCGAGACCGGAATCTGTCTCGTTTGGGGAGAGGCGTACGTGCCCGGTGAGGAAACCAACGCCGCGCGCTGGGTCCTCGAGCAGTATCCGAACGCAGGAACCGACGCGCTCGCGTCGCTCAACGGATCGTACCTCGTCGTCCTCGATATCGACAGTGCCGAACACGCGTTCGTCGCCACCGACATGGTCAGGTCCCGGTCCTGTTTTTATACCGACGAATCGGGCGTCCGCGTCTTCGGAACCGATTCGGGCGAGGTCGGCCGAACGCTACCGGCACCCTCGCTCGATCCGGACGCCGTTCTCGATTTCCTGCATCTCGGCGTGACCCTCGGCGAGAAAACCTGGGTCGAGCACCTCTCTCGACTGCCGATCGACAGTCGACTGACCGCGAATTCGGTAGACCGGCTGGATAGGTTCGTCTATCGCCCGCGCGAGTTTGACTACGTCGACGAACTGGCCGACCGACTCGAGCGCGCGCTCGAGCGCCGGTCGGTACTCCCGGGTGAAGGGGCACTCTTGCTATCTGCTGGTTACGACTCACGCATCATCCTCTCGCAGGTGCCATCGATCGAACGAGGTTACACCGTCGGCTATCCGGACGGGCAAGAGGTCGACGGCGCGAGACGGCTCGCAGACCAGTACGGCGTCGAGCACACGGCGTTTCCGCCCGACGAACGGTACCTCCGCGCCGACGAATCGAAGGTGCGCTACTCACAGGGGATCAAGGAGTCGCTGCACATCCATCACGCCGGATACACCGACGAAATAACCGCCGACACGATCTATCACGGCCTTCTCTGTGACACGTTCTTCCGGGGCCACTTTACCGAACAGGCCAGTATCGATGTGTTCGGCAAACGGATCAATTTCGATCGGCTCGAGACGGATCCCAATCCGGTCGACGTGTTGCTCTCACGGTTTGGCTACGTTCCCGAGACGAGCCGCGAACTCGCCGAGCGAGTGCCGTTCGAACACGACGCCGAGGCGTACCTCGAGAACGCCATCGAAGGTGCAGTCGACGCGGTCGCGGATCGAGCGGACCAACCCCAGAACGAACTCACCGCGTGTGGCATCGCGAATCAGCCGTCGATTCCGTTCCACAACCACCTCTCGGACAACTTCTTCACCGCGTTTCTCGCGACGGACGCCGAACTGGTCGAGTGGCACCTTCAGACGCCGCCGGAACACCGCACGACGGAGACGTTCCTCCGCGCGTGCGAACAGATCGACGGAGACATTCTACGTCACCGACCGCCGGATCGGCCGCACGATTCTTCCCTTCTCAACGAGACGGAGGGGTTCATTCGACGGAAAACGCCGTTTTTGTCGTCGTTCGAACCGCCCTGGCCAAACCGCGAAACACTCTTCGACCGGTACTGCACCGACCAGCAGTTGCTCCCCGACCTCGAGTGCGCTCACGCACTTCCGGCCCGGCACAAACTCCGGCTGAACGACGTTCAGGGGTGGCTCCGTAGCTGGTCGGACAGCGACAGATCGCTGCTGTCGTGGTTCGGAGCACGAAACTCGCCGCTCGTATAAGGAGTTCTATCACAACAACGATTTTGGCCACACCTATACACCGCGCTCAGGATTAAAACTGCACCCCGTGACGGTGAAACGAAACTGCAACGGTCACGCGATGAACCATTTCTCGGGCGAGTCGTGCTGAAGCGTGGCAATATTTATGCACCGTGAAGAATTACCGAGAACCATGCGTCTGACGAGTGAAAAGGAGCTGAAATATTCCGAGCCCGGGGATCACTTTACTGGCCCGCCAGCATCGGAGTTCCTCCCCGCGTCAGATCCTACTCTCTGTGCGATACTCGAGGAAATGGAAACACCGGCTACTGTGGACGAAATCACCGATCACCTCGTAGAGCCGTCGAACCCACCGATAGAAACCTGGGCCGATGTCCACGAACGCCTCTATGAAGAGCGCCTGCCCGCGCTCGAGGCGTCGGGCGCGATCGCGTTCGATCGGGATCGGGGGACGGTAATCGTCCTCGAACCCGACTCAGGCGGGCATCCGATGGCTGCTCGAGCGCTCGTGGGTGCCGTTTCGATTCTGTTGGTGATCGTTCTCTTCTTGGTTATTTAGACCGGGTCGAAACGGGGACTTCGTTACTCGAAGATTCGCCGGACTGTCAACAGCGTGAACATCAGTAGTATGAGCGCGCTGAGTCCGATCCCGGAGATAATCGAGACGACCGGCAACTCGAACACTGCTCCCAGTAGCAACACGTAACAGAGCACCGTCGCGCCGAGGTACGAATCGTCCCAGTTCGTCTCCGCGTCTTCCTCGTCGTTCGGTTCGTCCGTGGTCGGATCCACCTGGAGATAACGATCGACGGTGTCTGCCAGCGGTTTGCGCTCGACGATACCACGGTTCTGTTGATAATCGATTATTCCCGCCTTATCGAGTTTCGAGAGGTGGGACTGATACAGCGGGATGTAGACGCGCTGGCGCTGGGTCGACGTCAGCTCTTCGACGGTGGTCTCGTGTTCCCACGCTGCGACCTGCTCTGCAACGTCTCGCATACGCACGGGCCCCTCGGTTTGGCGCAGATACTCGAGTACGAGGCGTCTGCGTTCGTTTTGCAGTAGATGGAATATTTCGTCCTTTGGGAACGTCTCGTCGACGCTCCCGGGGGCATCGGTCTCCGACTGATCGTCACCCGCGATGTCTTCGTCCCGTTCCCCCTGTTCTTCCGAACTGATATATGTCGACTTCATCGTGGTGATTCCCTCTAATCAGAAGGAGATAATAAAGGATTGGAACCGTACATCTCGTGGGAATTTATTTTCGTTCAGTTCATGAATGCGAATCCGTTTTTCACTCATTTTATTCCGGAGACCCCAATCCAACTCCAATTTTCGCCAGATGTGCTTGCCTCACGGTATGCTGTCGGGCACAATAACACTCGTGGTTGGTGTTCCTGTTGTCGGATTCATCCCCGCGCTAAAGCACGGGGCTTTCTCCTTGCACTTCCGTAAAGTGGGGAGCGAATGGGGGGAGGCGCGCCGACGGGAGGATGGGGGGAGATTGGTACCCGTCACGCGATGCGCGCCTGTTTGATTCGTTGGTTCGACACATGATAAAACTGCGTCAGACGATTGCGTGACGATCGTCAGACGGCGAGGAAATGTCCGTCGACGCGACGACCTATCGATTCCGCTCACTCCGATCGATCCGGCCTGAAGACGAGCACGTTCTGGTGAACCATCGACGGGACGTACGAGAACGGGTAGCCGTAGACGTGGAGGTCCTTCGAGGGATCGTACCAGATCAGGTTGGCGACCAGTCGAACGGGGGCCGCGGATTCGATGGCGCGCGCGAGGTCGGCCGAGAGGAACTCGTAGGACTGTTCACGGTACATATCTCCGATGAAGACGACGAGGTGGCCACCCGATTTGACGGTCCCCGTGAACTGGGCGAACTTCTCACCCATATCCGCGAGCCACTCCGGTTTCGTCTGCTCCGTCGGCGCTCCGTCGGCGTCCGATACCGCGTCAGCATCACTCGTCCGATCCGCGTCGGACTCGCCCGAATCGGTATCCCCCTCACCAGAGTCGTCCGCACCCGCCCGCTCGGCGTCGAACGATCCCAGTTTGCTCGCTCGAGTCGCCCGCTCGTTTCGGGTCTGCTCGAGTTCGTCCATGTGCCAGTAGGGTACGTCGGTGAGCAGGAGGTCGATCGACTGGTCCGGGATCTCCTCGATCAGAGATGCACAATCTCCGTGGCGGAGGTCCTGCGTCTCGAGGGGCGGTTCGCCCCGGTCGCGGCGCTCGTCGTTCTCCCGCTCGAGGACGTTCTCGTAGATGTCGATCCAGCGCCGATTCTGCTCGAAGCCGATGGCGTCGCGCAACCCCGTCCCCTCGTGCTCGCAGAAACTCGCGCCGAGCAAGGTGCCGCCGACGCCGGCGAAGGGGTCGAGGACGGTGTCGCCGGCCTTGCTGAACCGGCCGATCAACTCCGCACAGAGTCGCGGCGGCTTCTGGCCGCCGTGTTCGCTGCGCAGGTCGTGCTGGACATCCGGCGGGTACCCCTCGGCGATCACGGATTTCGTCGCGTACTTCCACTCCCGGCCGGTCAGGTCGTTGACCCGGTTCCGTTCGTCGTAGATGCCCCGCCCCTCGAGATACCGCTGGTGGTCGGCGAGTTCATCCGTGTCGATCACCTCGCCGTCTTCGACTGGCAGGGACTCGTCTCGAGCGCGTTCGGCGTCGAACGCCCCGTCGTCGTCCGTGACGAGCCGACTCTGGCGGTGGCGCTCCTCGTCGCTCATACCTCGAGTGGTCGTCGCTGGGCCATAACAGTGGTGGAACCCGCAGGTTCGACTCGGCGACGGTATCCGCGGCTGTCTCGACAAGCTGCGCGTCGACTGAGCGATCAGTTGTACTCGCGCCAGCGGTAGCCGCAGTCGGTACACTTGAAAAAGCGGGTCGGCGGTTCGTCGGCCGAGGCGGTCTGTTTGAGTTCGTACCAGGCTTCCTGGTTGCCACACTCGTCGCAGACGACATCCGACGCGATCGGTTTGCCCTCGAAGTTCGCCTCCTCGCTCGATTCGATCACGTCGTCGTCCGTCTGGGCCTCGGTGGTGACGAACGCCGACTCGCGCTCCCGGTCGCGATCGTTTGCGCGACCGCACTCGTCGTTCGTACAGACCATCTGATCGCCGTCGGCTTTCATCATCGAACCGCACTCGTCGCAAAACTGCATACACCGCGTAGGGCGTCGACGCGCAAAAGTCCCAAGGATTGGGCACTCGATGCCCACTCTCTGCACGGCGACGAGGCAGGCGGCGAGCGCGTGACCCGTCATCGGTTATATTCCGCCGTTTCGCAGGTGGTCCGTCCGCTTTCGGCGTTGTCTCCGATAAGATTCGTCGTTATGGTTGGTCGGATTCGCGTTGGGTCCCGCCGAATCCGTCGTTAGCTCTGACCGGAGAGCCGCTAGAATCACGACGGTTCCCGGCGGAGAAGAGCGTGTCAGGTACTTCGCGCTGGCGGACCTAGAGACGAACGGATCTCGAGGCACGCCGCCCGCAGTCGATCGTCAGTCGACCGTGGTCGCGACGAGATCCGTATGGAGGAGGAGACGAAATGGTATCCAACGACACAGCAGACGAAATTCAGGAGTATCTCGGCGTGGTTCCAAGCTGGATCGAGGCGCTGCCCGACGCCGCCGCCGATCACAGCTGGAACGTCGTCCGCGATCTCCAGCTCGGCGAAACCGACCTCACCCGACGGGAGAAGGCGCTCGTCGGAGTCGGTGCGAGCGCTGCGATCCAGTGTCCCTACTGCATCCACTTCCACCGCGAGGAGGCGAAACTCGAGGAGGTAACGGAAGCGGAGTTAGCGGAAGCGTTCGCGCTCGCCGGCAACGTTCGATACTTCTCGACGGTGCTACACGGCGTGGAAATGGACCACGAGGAGTTCGAGGCCGAAACCGAATCGATCGTCGATCACATCAACGAACAGCAGGCACAGGCGGCCGACGACGACTGAGTCGACTGGTGTCCACTCCTATTTTTCAGGAATTGAGCTACCGTCGCCACCCACAAGACGGCTCCACTGGTCCCGACCGGAACCGAAGTCGCTATTCAGATTGGGACGATACTAGCGATCGTGACTGAGTACGACGCGGTCGTGTACGATCTGGACGGGACGGTCGTCGACCTCGCCGTCGACTGGGACGCCGTCCGGACCGACGTGCTCGACGTCTACGACACCGCGGGCGTCGAACCGCCGGCGAAGGACCTCTGGACCCTCCTCGAGAGAGCGGACGGCGCGGGCATCGCCGCGGCGGTCGAGAACGCGATCGCCGACCACGAACGCGAGGGCGCGCGCCGATCCACGCGACTCGCTCGCGCGGACGAACTCCTCGAGCGAGACGTCGCCGTCGCCGTCTGCTCGCTGAACTGCGAGGCGGCCTGTCGGCTCGCGCTCGCGGCACACGACCTCGACGCCACAGTCGGTGCAGTCGTCGGCCGCGATACGGTGTCGGCGAGAAAGCCCGATCCGGAGCCGCTGCTCGAGTCGATCCGTCTGCTCTCGAGCACGCCGGAGGCAGCGTTGTTCGTCGGCGACTCGGAACGAGACGAGATCGCGGCACGACGTGCGGGCGTCGACTTCGAATACGTCGACGCGCGGATCCCGGATCGCTAATCGCAGATGCCGGGGCGTTGATTGTACGACTACTTGATCGTCGTCTCCTCCGTTGTACCGAAACCGACCTCTCCTGACGCCGTTACTCCTGTTTGCGCTTCGCGTACGCGAACACGGACAGCGCGGTGACGACCCAGATGGGTGCGCCGACGCGGATCGCGAACTCGGCGCGCGCCCCCCAACTCGTCAGGTCCGCCGTGATCGAGAGGAGCGCGACGATGGGAGCGCCGACGGCGATGGTCAGGACGAACGTGACCTGCATCACCCAACCGAAGTCGACGCCGTCGGGCGAGGTGGTTTCGACGGGTTCTGGCACGAGTGAGCATCGCCGTGCAGTCCTATTAAGTGCCGCGGGAATCGGTTGTTCCACCGGGTAGAACGCGAGGTCGAAGATTCGCGTGAACGTGTGACGGCCCGTTCGGCGGGATAAGAGTCGTTTGATCGCACGAGAGCCGTTCAGCGGGAAACGTTCGACTGTCCGACAGCAGAGCGGTGAGGTTTAATGAACGGCCACGAAGGTATAGGGTATGGTAACCGTACGGGATCTGCGCGAGCAGATGGGTGAGACGCCCATTACGATGCTGACCGCATACGACGCACCGACGGCCGAAATCGTCGACGAAGCGGGCGTCGACGTGATTCTCGTCGGCGACAGCGTGGCCAACACGGCCCTCGGCTACGAGACGACGGTTCCGGTGGACGTCGACCAACTGGCCAGCCACGTCGGTGCCGTGGCTCGAGCCACCGACGAGGCGCTCGTGGTCGCCGACATGCCGTTTCTCTCCTTCGGCGTCGACGAAGCCGCCACGATCGAAAACGCCGGCCGCATGCTCAAAGAGGAGGGCGCGTCCGCTGTCAAACTCGAGAGCGGTCCGCACACGGTCGATATCACGGAGCGGCTGGTCCAACTCGGCATCCCCGTGATGGCACACCTCGGATTGACGCCCCAGCACGTCAACCAGTACGGCGGCTACCCGCGACAGGGGACGGATCGGGCGGCCGCCGACCGGATGCTAGAACTCGCCGAAGATCACGCGGATGCGGGCGCGTTCTCGCTGGTGTTAGAGCACGTCCCGTCGAATCTGGCGGCGACGATAACCGACGCGATCGACGTTCCGACGATCGGTATCGGTGCTGGCCCCCACTGCGACGGGCAGGTGTTGGTCTTCCACGACGCCGTCGGTCTGAGCGAGTGGACGCCGTCGTTCTCGAAGCAGTTCGGTGACGTTCGCTCGGAGATGGAGTCAGCAGTCGACGACTACGTCGCTGCGGTCGAGGACGGCGAGTTCCCGGCCGAGGAACACAGCCATCAAGAGGGCGACCTCGGGGACATCTACTAGTTTTCGGACGGGATCGAACGAGGTCGAGACGCCGAACCCTCGTGGCTCGCTACCGCAATTCCAGAAAATCGTCTAGCGTCTCGTTGAACGCGTCGGGTCGCTCGAGCATCGGCAGGTGCGCCGCGTCGTCGATGGTCGCGTACTCGCCGTCCGGCAGTTCGTCCACGAGAAACTCGTGATACCACGGCGGCGTGAGCTGGTCGTACTCGCCACAGACCGCGAGTGTGGGGACGTCGATCTCGCCGAGATCAGAGCGCACGTCGAAGCGATGGCAGGTACGAAAGTCCCGCGCCACAGTCCGTCGCCCGCATGCGCGCATTCGATCACGAGAGGCCTCGAGCAGTTCGGGATTCGGATCGTGAAAGAGCCGATCGGGTTCGTGGAGGAACTCGATAGCCCGTTCGAAATCCGACTCGAGCCAGGCCAACAGATCCTCGAGGACGCCCATTCGCGCGCCCGTCCCGGTCAGAATCACTTTGTCGGGCTCGAAAGACCGCTCGAGCAGCGCGTGGAGGGTAACGGCACCGCCGAGCGAACTCCCGACGACGGCGGTGGCGTCCGTCTCCTCGACGACGGCGAGCAGGTCGTCGCTGTAGGCGGACAGCGTCGCGTAGCCGGCGTCGGCCCGAACGTCGTCGGACGCGCCGTGGCCGCTCAGATCGAGCGAGACGAGGTCGTACCGGTCCGATAGCGAATTTTGAGACTCCCAGACAGTGTGTGATGTTCCGCTGCCGTGGACGAAACAGATCGTTTCCTCGGAGCGCTCACCTGCGGTCGCGACGAAGGCCGTCTCCCGTCCGTGATGGGTGACCGTGTCCATATAGTGTCAAAGGATAACGACTCGCATAAATATACGAGTTCGCGTCGACCCTGCGAGAACGCGCCTAATATGACACTACCGGGTGACGGAACTGCGTGCAATGTCTTTTCCGCCACCTCGATCCCTTCCGGCGATTTTTCGGCGAAAGATATAAATACTATCGTGCCTAACTTAGGGTTAGTTACATGCTGGAACGACTCTCAGATCAAGATGTTGAAGTGAGGTTCTCCACAGATCAGATCTTCAAAAAGTACGCCGAAAAGAGGGCGGAGGACTTTGAAGAATACACTAGAACGATTCGAGACGTTTGATTTGGAGACGTAACTTCTCACAACTCACCCGCGCCTTGACCGCCACGATCGCCTCGCTTACTCTCTGCGCTTCCGAGAACCGAATCGGTACCGTAGGCCAAAGTGAGGCGACGTACGTCGGACCGTTGTGACGGAGGTAGATTTTTTTTCTCCCGACACGACTCTTACGAGCTGACTGTTTCATTCGCAGGATCTACCTATCGACCGTTCCACCACAAGTGTGTATTAGAAGGTTTCAAGAGAGTCAGCGAAACAGCTCCTCACAGAGCTGGCCGATGGCATCGAGGCAGATGCGGTCGACGGCTACCTCGCTGGCGAGGATCGACCGTCGACGGTCGTCGAGCCGAAACCCCGCGCCACCGGGCTCACCCTCGACGAGATCGTCGCGGACCATCTCGACTACCTCCACCACGAGGCGTTCTTCGTGGTGTCGACGACGTTCGAGGTGACCGCCTATCGGACGCTGTGGTTCGGGCTCCAGTACGACTCGGAGACGGTCGAGCAGGGAGAGACGGTCGGGAACGGCGCGCTCGCGACGGTGCGCTGGTACGACGGCGAGCCGGTCGGCGACGGCCACCTGCAGGGACAGTTCGCGGCCCTCAAAGACGTCGTCGGCGAAATGCTCGACAAAGGCGTCTTCACGCCGTCGACGGCGAGACAGTGCCTGAAACGGAAGCTCGCCGAGCGGGTCGGAGACCGACAGGAGCTGCTCATTCCGACCGGAGAGTCACCCTTCGAGACAGCGAGTCTCGGCAAGCCGTAACACCAATCCCTTAGTGGATATCGGGGGATGTCTAAGTATGTCAAATCAGTCTGAAGATGACGTTCGTGTTTGGCTTGTCGAACGGACGTACTCCGATGACGAGCAGAACCTGATCATCCTCACCTACGCAACACCCGATGGAGAACAGTACTATCGGAAGGAACGCGCACTCACGTCCTTCACCGACGTCCGAGATACGACAGCAGCAGTCGATGCTGAACCCGGCAATCTTGGCATGGTCGATGACCCCGACCTCCAGGAGCAATACGCGGCCGAAGCACAGCGAATGCAGGAAGTTCACGACCCTGACGACGTAATCTGAGATCTACTGGTCGACAACGCTGCAGGCCATGGGTTATGTCGTAGCAGGCCTTAGACGGGGTATGCGCGAACTCGTCTTCGCTCTCGAATACGAGCCCGGCTGCAACAGGGTGGCGGACGCCCTCGCCGACCACCCCGACGCTCGCGTTCGCTCGCTCTCGCTGCACGCCACTGCCGAGCGTCTCTGGCGGGTCGACCATGCCACCGGTACGCCTGAGGCGCTCAACGCCATCGAGGACGCCTTTCTCAACGGCGACTACTACGCTGACTGTCTCGCCACCGAGGACTGCAACGCCACACAGACCACCCGCGTCCTCGACCGCACGGACGACGCGCTCATCCTCTACTCAGATTGGGAGCGCACTCCGACCTGCGCCTCAGTCCCCCACATCGCTCGCGACCACCTCGGCGACGGCGTGCTGTTCGAGACTCGTCACGAGGGCCGCCACTACACGTGGCGACTCATCCACTCCGGCGATGGCGACGTGGCGGCGTTCTTCGACGCTCTCAAAGTCGCCGTCGGGGAGTGCGCCCAGATGGAGATGCTCCGCACAGCGGACACAACATCAGCTAGGGGAAGCGACGGAACACCAAGTGGATTGCCTCCAGCCCAAGAGGCTGCTCTCCAGGCCGCCGTCGAACACGGCTACTACGAATCACCCCGCGAGGTCGATGTTGGAGAACTCGCAGAGCATCTCGACGTGCCACGGTCAACACTCACCTACCGACTCCGTCGGGCGGAAGAACATTTGGCGAAGCAACATGTCGCCGGCGAGCGGGTAGCGGAAGAACGGCTGGCATCCCACTGAGGGCAGTAGTTGGAATATTCCAACAAAGACATATCGAACTCCCGCTCCTACCATGACGTGATGACAGAGAATCCGGACGCAGCAGGAGGAACGAGCGGCGGCGGACAGCGACGTGAGCTGACCGCCCGCCTCGCCGTTCCCGAGATGGACTGTCCCTCTTGCGCCCAAAAGGTGAACAAGAGCCTCCAGCGTGTCGACGGCATTACTGACGTCACGCTCCAGCCGACCACCGGCACGGCCAACGTCACGTACGACCCTGATCGAACTAGCGAAGCCGACGTAGTCAAGGCGATTGAAGGCGCCGGCTACGAGGTCGTCGGGGGCTCGGACGCCGAGGGCGATGATGAGGACAACCAGGCGGCCGATGGCGTCGACATCGCGCCACCATCGGAGGTCTGGACGAGTCCTCGCGCGAAGAAGACGTGGCTCGGCGCGGCGTTCGTCACGCTCGGCCTCCTCTTTGAGTTCCTCCTCACCGGACAGAACGCCACGGTGGCGAGCGTCCTCGAGTACCCGCTCCACATCGCAGATGTCCTGTTCCTCGGCGCCGTCGCCGCCAGCGGCATCCCGGTCGTCCGTAGCGGGTACTACTCCGCGAAGAACCGAAGCCTCGACATCGACCTGCTGATGGGGACGGCGATCATCGCGGCGACCGGTATCGGCTACTTCGTCGAGGCGGCGACGCTGGCCGTCCTATTCAGCATCGCCGAGCTGCTCGAGGACTACGCGATGGACAGGGCACGGGACTCCCTGCGCGAGCTGATGGAACTCTCGCCCGACGAGGCGACCGTCCTTCGCGACGGTGAGGAAGTGACCGTTCCCGCCGAGGAGGTCGACGTTGGCGAGACCGTCGTCGTCCGCCCCGGCGACAAGATTCCGCTCGACGGAACGGTTATCGAAGGCGGGAGTGCAGTCGACCAGTCGCCGATCACGGGCGAGAGCGTCCCCGTCGACAAGCAGACGGGCGACGAGGTCTACGCCGGCGCGATCAACGAAGAGGGGTACCTCGAGGTAGAGGTCACCTCAACCGCTGGCGATTCGACGCTCTCGCGCATCATCGAGATGGTCCAGGGCGCACAGGCGAAGAAGACCGAGTCTGAGCAGTTCGTCGACCGCTTCTCCGGCTACTACACACCCCTCGTCGTCGTGCTGGCAATCCTGACCGCCGCAATCCCGCCGCTGGTCATCGCCGACCCCATCTCGGTCGACCTGGCCGGGTACGGGTTCACCTTCGCGAGCGACTGGCAGACGTGGTTCATCCGGGGGCTCACCCTGCTGGTGATCGCCTGTCCCTGTGCGTTCGTCATCTCGACGCCCGTCTCGGTGGTGTCGGGAATTACGAGCGCCGCGAAGAACGGCGTCCTGATCAAGGGCGGCAACTACCTCGAGGCGATGGGCGAAGTCGATGCCGTCGCGCTCGACAAGACGGGGACGCTCACGAAGGGCGAACTCGCCGTCACCGATGTCGTCCCGGTCGGTGACACCACGGAGGACGATCTGCTCCGTCGCGCCGCCGGACTGGAGCGTCGCAGTGAGCACCCCATCGCTGCGGCCATTCTCGCCCGTGCTGAGGAGACGGGCGTGGGTAATCTGCCCGATGCGACGAGTTTCGAGAGCCTCACGGGGAAGGGCATCCGGGGCGAGATCGACGGCAAGACGTACTATGCGGGCAAGCCCGCGCTCTTCGAGGAGCTGGGCTTCGACCTCGCTCGAGCACGCCGCGAGACGGACGGCGGCGTCGTAGCGGAAGAGTCGTCAGAGTCCGACGACGGGGCGTTTGCCGAGAATGCACTCTCCGCGCTGGAGCGGGAGGGCAAGACGGTCGTCATCGTCGGGACGGAGTCGGAACTGCTGGGTGCGATCGCCATCGCCGACGAGGTTCGCCCGGCCTCGAAGCGGGCTGTCGAACGCCTGCACGAGCTGGGCGTCGAGCGCGTGGTGATGCTGACCGGCGACAACGAGGGCACCGCCCGCGCCATCGCCGAGCAGGTCGGTGTCGATGAGTATCGCGCCGAACTCCTGCCCGACGAGAAGGTCGACGCAGTCGAAGAGTTACAGGCGGAGTACGGGGAGGTTGCGATGGTCGGCGACGGCATCAATGACGCCCCCGCGCTCGCCACTGCGGAGGTCGGCATCGCGATGGGCGCGGCGGGCACCGACACCGCCCTCGAAACGGCTGATATTGCGTTGATGGGCGACGACATCGGGAAACTCCCGTACCTGTACGATCTGTCGCATACGGCCAACGGTGTGATCCGGCAAAACATCTGGGCCAGCCTCGGCGTGAAGCTCCTACTCGCTCTAGGCGTGCCGCTGGGCCTGGTCAGCGTTGCGCTGGCAGTCGTTGTCGGAGATATGGGGATGAGCCTCGGCGTCACCGGGAACGCGATGCGGTTGTCCCGGATTGAGCCCGATCGAATCATCGACGCCTGATTCTGCGGCGGGAAGTGCGGGCAGGACGCTCTTTTTTCGGGACTTACCTCCGCTACATCGAGACAAGTTGTGGTTTGTCTGGGGCAGAAAGGACTGAGCCCCACCGTGGGCTCGTGATTTGATGCCCGAGAATCCAGACGACGATCCATTCCACGATTGCGAGTTAGGTCCTGACGCAGTCCTCGGGACGCGCACCTTCCACGATGTCCTGTTCACCGACGACACGGAGACGCCGATGAACGTGCTAACCGGTGAGACGCCCGCCCATTCGCAGGCGACCGTCAAGGAGGCAAAGGAGTTCGCTGCGAGTGTTGACACCGACACGCCACAGATCGCACTTCCGGCGTCAGTCGAAACGCAAATCGAGACGCAGAGTAAGCCCTACACGTCGGCTGCGTTCTTCCACTTCAAGGCGACAGGCTCGCTCGAACGCCACCGCGCCTACCACGCCGCCTACGAGGCGGACGCGTTCGCGGTCGACTTCGAGGCCGACTACGCGTCGGGCGATCTAACCATCACAGTCGACCGAGCGAACGAGTCCTAAAAATCGACCGCTAGATCAGGTTTTTCGAGCGCCGGCGATGGGTGCCGGCGCAGCTGGAGCGAGCGAGCAATCACTCCCGGTGCGTCGGCGTTTCGAGGTGTTCGAGATGCACATGGTAATTTACGCTCTGGTAGAAGAATCGACCCACGACGACGCACTGGCCACCGGAAAGACGGTGTTCGACCGCTTGGTCGGCGCGGACCCACACGCCGGCGCCGTCTTCGACTACCACGTGACTTTCGATGAGGAGGATACGTCCGTTGCGGGGAAGGCGCGATGGGGGGAGTTGCCGACGGCAGCCCCCGTCGACTCCGATGACGGCCAGGACCTGCTCGAGCGTGGCTGGGAGGCGACGAAGGAGGAATTCGAGCGTAATCTCGACCGGGTGAAGGAGGCCATCGACGAGCTCTCCGACGAGGAGATCATGCGCGACGAGGACCTCGCCCGGCACGCCTTCCACCAGGTCGGTGCGTACGACGGCCCGACGATCTTCCTGTACACCGAACACGGAACCGGCATTCGTCACCGTGGACAGCTGGATCGACTCCTCGAGGAGAGTGAGGAGCTCTGGATCGTACCCGCTGACGTCCACTTCTGAATAATGCCCAGGATCACCAACTGGCGACGCGAGAGCCGCTCGCCGACGCTTGCGTATCGGAACACCGAGACCGGTGCGCGAGCCGTCCTGCATCGAGCCCCGGATTCCTACCGGTACAAGTGGCGCGGAGCAATCCTCGTCGACGGCTACCCGGTGTGGTCGCGGGGGTACGAGACGAAGGACGCAACGTCGTTCCGTGACGAACTCCGGGAGCGGCCGGCCCCGGACCTCAGCTGCCCGGAGTGTCCGAACAACGACGTTCGCGTCGGCGAGAAGGCAGCAGACGGGGCGAAAATCCAGCGATGGTACGACTGCCCCGACTGTGGGTACGAAGCCCCCTCACGCATCGTCTACGGCGCCGAACGGTGAGTGAGTGAGCGGTGGGCGCTGTTTTTCGGCCGGGCACGAGGTGGTGGCCCGGTACGACCGGGTGAGTCAACCAATGAGTCTCGAAGTACTTGACCGACACAGCGAGGCACTGTTCGAGTTCCTCTGGTGTCCCGTCTGCGGGCAGGAGGTCTTCACCCACATCCCGTTCGAGGGGGTGTTCTGCAAGAACTGCAACACCCAGGTCGAACTCCAGGAATCCCGAGAGACGCGCGGCTACGAGGAGGCCGTGCTCGCCTGCTTCGATTCAACCACGACCTGGAACCTCCACGTCGACGAGAAACTGCGCCGCGACCTGCCTGATGGGTCGGCCCGCGTGAAAATCTTCGGCGCACCGGGCGCCTACAAGGTCGACTGGTGGAGTCCAGAGCCGGGGGAGGACTGGGAACCTGTCGAGCGCGGCGAGTTCGACGACGTCGAGGAACCATCAGAGGTGTCGCACCTAGCGTAGAGCACGCGTTAGGGCGGTGAATTTACGCCCGACACACGTCGCAGGACCCGCATCCACGAGGGGTTCGATCGTCGAAGTAGAGACGGCGCCATCGAGCAAACTGATCCGCATACGTGTCCTTGCTGTACGGGAATTGGTACAGATTGACCCCGTCCGGCAGGTCTGTGATTTCGGGCGCGTCTACGCCGGGGAATCCGTTACGAAACACGAGATCTTCTGTTTTGGACACCAGCTCAGGAGCAACAGTAGATGGGTCCGAGGCCTTCAAGAAATAGAGTGATGGGATGAACTCCTTCGGGTCGAAGAATCCGTTAGCGTGAAGAATCCATCCACAGAGCCACAGATACGCCTTCTCACTAGAGAAGAAGACTCCGTAGTGGTTGTCCGATTGCCGGCGTTTATACACGAACACGGGGAGACCACAGCTGAAGCCGACCCGCGTTGGCTCTGCGTGGATATAGCAGTCCTCACGGTCGATGTAGTGGACCAACGGAGCTTGACACAGCTTGCCTGGGTGCTCACCAGTACCAATCTGCTCCCACAGCTCCGAGACGGACGCCACGTCGGCGCTCTCGTCCTTGAGAGTCGTATCATCGATTGCACGATGGACGGGCGCAGCGGACTGAATCTCCTCGGGGAGATCGTCGCTGGACAGCTTCGCCGTCTCTCGGTCAGGGAGTGTCCGATAGAAGTGTTTATAGAAGCCCTCACGACGCCGCTTGTCGGCGAGTGTTTCACACCGGGCGCAGTCCTCGATGAACATCGCAGGTACCACCCGGTCTGGATTCTCGGCGGCCTCCTCGTACAGGCTACGCTGCCGTTCGGCCCGCCTGGCGATCTCATCCGAATCGGGGAGCGGTGAGCTCCTCTCAGACTCCGATGACATACGCATACCTTTGGGCTGGAACAGCATCAGTTTCCGAGCAAGGACCCCGCCCGACCGCTATCTTGCGAATTTTGGAATTCATTTTTAACCGGGTTTAAGTTGTCCAGTGACAACCCTTCGGCGAGATTCCAGCGACTCCACTCGATTCAGGAGAGGTTGTTTCTGCGCCGGCGATGGGTGCCGGCGCACCCGCGTCGGCGGTGATCGATGTCGACACGAAGTCAACTCCGGTTCATCCAACGGAGCGAGACCGCAGGCGAACAGTCCGATACCGACCGCATCGCACAAATCTACCGACACTCGGACGGCTATCCCGATAGCGTCCTCCGTGACCTGGACCAGCTGAAGCAGCTGCTGGACGAGACACGAACAGAGCGCGGGCCTGCGTACGCCGCTGCCCAGTTCCTGTTCCTCGACACGCTCTCGACGATGACCCTCTACGTGGACGAAGGGCGTGACCGGAGCATCCACGCTGACCAACCCTCGGATCTCCTCGACCCGGACAATATGGAGCACCTCGACCAGCCGATGTTCCTGCTCGGACACGGTGTCGAGAATCCGGCCGACGGCATTCACGGCGACGAAGAGTACCTCTACGTCGTCGAGCTTCCGACCCGGAACCCGTTCGACGACCCCTCCAAGTGGACCGTCAAGGTGAGTGGTCACTCCGCCTTCCCACGCTGGGATGGTCCGACCGAGGAAGCCTTCGATCGGGCTAGCTGGCAGTTCCACGGCCCGCTTGAGCACGCGCTCGAAGAGATGGTCGCTGAGCCGGCGTGAACACTGAGCCCGCTCAGATGATGCCGCCGATGACGAGTAGTCCGACGACGAGCAGAATCGTCGCAACAACGCTTCCCCCGGCCAGCCACTTGTTCTCCATCGCCTTCTCGTGAAGCGGCATATCGGCGTACTCCTCGCGGAACGCCTCGAGATTTTCCTCGTCGTAGAAGTACTTCATCTTCAGCGCAAACCGTTCCGTCACCGCACAGCCGGTACAGATCGGCTCGCCCTCCAGCCGCTCCGTTTTGATGTGGCTGGTGCAGGCGATCGCCCCGCAGTTCGGACAGTAGGTGTACGTCTCGGTGACGCCACTCGTGTCACAGTGGACGCACTGATGGATGCCGTCCTCGGCGGTCACTCTCGACGGGCCTGCCGCGTAGTACTCGTAGGGGTAGGTGTACTCCTGGACGTCGGTAGTGTGCCGAACTTCTGGGAGGTACACTGGTTCGATCGACTGGACAGAGATGTCCGAGCGGTTCGGCTCACAGGTCTTGTTGTACGTGACGTTGTTGTCGCCGGTGTAGGTCACCGTCGTCGTGTGGTGCTGCTGGAGTCGCTCGACGGCCCACTCCTTGTACTCCGTTTGCGTCTGCCCGAACCGCCGCTCCTCGACGTCGTCGAACACCTCTCCGAACTGCTCCGCATCGAGGTCGACCGTCGCGTGGAGATTCTCGGTGACCAGCGTCCCGACGTCCTCATCGACGACCTGCGGCTGCCCGCGTTCGGCGTGGGCGACGAATCGGGTCCGGTCGTTGATCCGGTGGATGACGCCCACCGACGTCTCGAAGACAGCGTTCGTGTCCGCGGTGACAGCGACCACCGGGCGGAACGTCACCGATGAGTGTGGGTCTTGGAGGTCGGCGGCCTCGATGTTCTCGATGTCGCGGAACGCCTCCGTGACTGGCGCGTCGACGTCGGCGGCTGGATCGTACGGGCGGAGCGTCTCGTCGCAGAGAATCTCGATGCGACCGTTGTAGAGGTCGAGGCCGATCTCGTCGGCGATCTCCCGGAGGTCCTCGCCATCGAGCAGCTCGATTGGATGTGGGTCGTCGTTCTGCTGGAGGCGGTCGGCGTACTCCTGAGCAGGGTTCGTAAACCGGCCGGTCGTGACGACCATTCCGCGTTTCGGGCCGTCGAAGTCGAACGTCGCGATCGCTGAGTGAAGCTTCTGGACGACCGGCCGCCCGACTGTCCCCGTGTGCTTGCACTCGACGATGATCGCACGCCGGGTGCCGTCGACGACCTCCTCCATGATGACGTCGCGACCCTCGTCAGCCGTGCGGTCGGCCTGGCGGACGTTCTCGTAGCCGAGGTTCCGGAACACGTCCTCCATCACGTCCTCGAACTCGAACCCCGAGAGATCGTCCAGTACAGCCATCCTCAATTATGTGGACAGTACGTTGCAACTGCCAAATACGTTGCCGAACGCTACGCCGTCCTGTTTGTTGAACCGCTGAGAGGGGTGGGGCCGCGGCACCGGCAAGGCCGAGATTACATCCGAATCCTCTGTAACCAGTCCGTCACTTCCGTCCTGACTTCCTCTCTCCGATCGTCTTGGATTGCCAAGTACACACCATCTCTCTCCAACCCACCCCTCGTGGAGAAGCCCTCCCGTACGTCGGCATCTGGACAGCGGTCTTCTATCGTTTGAAAGCTACTCCCGACGCCATACCCACCATTCGTATTGAACGGGACCACAGTCTTCCCGCCCAAATCGTGTTCACTCAGAAAGGTCTTCATCGGCGGTGGCAACTGCATATCCCACGTCGGGGCACCGAAAAATACGGTGTCATACGCCTCGATATTCTCCACGTTACATTGGAGAGGCGGGGTGTAGCCCTCTTCGTTTTCTTGGTCTACCTGTGAGACGAGCGTGTCGTAATCGACGGGGTACGGATCTGCCGGCAACACTTCGAACACCTCTCCACCCACTTCTTGCTGAATGATTTCAGCGACAGCTTGGGTGTTTTCCGTACGAGAGAAAAACACGATCAGTACGCTGTCCTCATCCGCAGTTTGGGAGGGGGTATTCTGCTCTTCCGTCTCGGACCCGCTCTGGTGTATACATCCCGCAAGGAAGCCCCCTCCTGCCACTGCAGCTGCCCCTAGCAGTTTACGCCGACTCGTTCTATCGATCTCTGAATCGTTCGAAGTGCTTAGGGTATTCTCTCTCATTGTGGAGTGACTGAGTCCTCAGATTACTGAGGCGCTAGTTGGCTTCCGACCCAGGGACAGGAGCGCCAGCAATCGGCAGGGGCTCGTACGGTTCTTCCAAGTACTCTAGCTCTGAATCCGTCAGGTCGGTATCGAGTGCTTCGACGGCTTGTTCGAGATGTTCGACGCTGGTGGTGCCGACGATCGGCGCATCAACGACGTCCTGGTGGAGTAACCACGCCAGCGAGAGCTGTGCCATCGTCACCCCCTTCTCCGCAGCGAGTTCCTCAACTCGCTCGTTGACGGCCGGTCCGCCGCCCATCCGGTATTCCTCGTGCGTCTCGGTGAGCTCTTCGCCGCGGGTCGTCGCCGTCATCTCTTCGTGGGGGCGGGTGAGGTATCCTTGTGCGAGCGGACTCCACGGGATGACGCCGATGTCTTCTTTCTCGCAGAAGGGGAACATCTCCCGCTCGCCTTCGCGGTAGACGAGGTTGTAGTGGTCCTGCATCGACACGAACTGTTCAAGATCTAGGTGCTCGCTGGTGTACAGTGCCTCGGCGAACTGGTGAGTCCACATCGACGACGCGCCGATGTATCGAACCTTCCCGCGTCGTACTGCGTCATCAAGGGCACGCAGCGTTTGCTCGATGGGTGTCTCGTAGTCCCACCGGTGGATCTGGTAGAGGTCAACGGTATCCATCCCCAGTCGGTCTAGCGAATTCTCCAGTTCCTGTTCGACAGTCTTCCGGGAGAGTCCCGACGCGTTCGGGTGTGGTTCGTCCGCATCGGAGAAGAGGTTCGTGGGGAAGTAGCATTTCGTGGCGACGACGTGTTCGTCGCGGTCGTACTCTCCGAGAACGTCCCCGATGATCTCCTCGGACTCCCCGTTCGAGTACGCGTTGGCCGTGTCGAAGAAGTTGATACCGAGGTCAATCGCGCGTTCGATGATCTCGCGCGAGCCCTCCTCGTCGAGCGTCCAGTCGTGCAAGTCGCTCACGCCGAAACTCATCCCGCCGAGACAGATGCGGCTGACCTCCATTCCGGTCGAACCGAGAGTCGTGTATTCCATGGTTATGGTTCTTCGAGGGCAGTTACTTCAGATCCGTCCGGTTCAGCCATGAAGGCGAGGTGGCTGAACGGCAAATCGGCATTCCGTGTGTTCCCGTGCCAGTGCTCTTCATCAGGCTCGAAGACGATCAGGTCGCCCTCCGAGACCTCACGTTCTCCGTTGCGGGTCGCGACGATCCCTTCGCCTTCAGTGACGTACAACACCTGTACGCCAGCATGCGTGTGGAATTTGGTTCGTTCTCCCGGTCGGAACGTAACTTCCACCGAGCGGACGGTGTTCCCGTCGAACTCGCTCGAAACACCATCCGAAACGAGCGCCGTCGTCACTTGGGCCGGGTGATCGGATTCTTCTCTATTAGCGGCCGGAACGTTTGTCACATCCATGTTTTGTACGTTTGCGAATTGCGGGTTTGATATCCAAGACTTCGATGCTATCTGGAAACCGTATTTAACTCCCGTCGTCTCTGAAGTGGCGAAGGGGATACCGAAGATCGGGTCTGAGAGACGGATAGGTCACGTAGGGAGAGCGCTCAGATCAGCTCACGTGTCCCGTTCAGCCTCCCCCAACCACTTCACCATCTCCGGGTCTCGGTGGTCGAAGAACTGGCTTTCTCCTTCGTCTAGTTCCGAAATCGTCTCCATTTCCTCCTTGGTGAGTTCGAAGTCGAAGACATCGAAATTCTCGGCGATCCGGTCGGCGTGAACCGACTTCGGAATGGCGACGATTTCGCGCTGGATGAGCCATCGAAGCACTACCTGTGCAGCGGATTTGCCGTGGCGGTCTCCGATCGTGGTCAACACGTCGTGTTCGAAGATGTCGTTCTGGCCTTCGGCGAACGGCCCCCACGACTCGTGTTGGATGTCCTGTTCCTCGAGGAATGCTGCATCCTCGGTTCGTTGGTAGAAGGGATGCGTCTCGATCTGATTGACGGCTGGGACGACATCGTTGTGGACCATGAGGTCCATCACCCGGTCGGGGTGGAAGTTGCTGACTCCAATGGCCCTGATCTTGCCGTCCTCGTAGAGGTCTTCCATAGCCTGCCACGAACAGTGGACGTCGCCGTAGGGCTGATGAATCAGAAACAGGTCGAGGTAGTCGAGGCCCAGTCGGTCCAACGATCGCTCGAACGCGTCCAACGTAGCCTCGTAGCCGGTGTCCTGCACCCAGAGTTTTGACGTAACGAACACCTCGTCTCGCGGCACGTCGCTCTTCTCGATTGCCCGCCCGACCGCCTCCTCGTTCTCATACGACGCCGCAGTATCGATGAGTCGATACCCTGTTTCGAGGGCTTCCGAAACACTTCGTTCGCACTCGTCGAGGTCCTCGATTTGATACGTGCCGAATCCGAGAATCGGCATCTCCACACCGTTGTTGAGTTCAACTGTCTTCATAGTAGGTCTCTGTCTACAAAATCAGAGGGACTACGGCCAGATAGCGACGGTGCTAATTGGAAACCGTGTTTAAGTGCTCCTGTGTTTGGAGTGCCGAAGAGAGTAGCTGACGCTCACCCCGCCTGAGGAGTCTCGAGAGCGAGGGTTGTGAGATGCCGAGTTCCGCAGCGAGCTCCTCGGTCGAGGTCTGGCGTGGGCTCTCGTAGTAGCCACGAGAGAGCGCGAGTGTCAGCGCCTCGTATTGCCGTTCAGTCAACCCAAACGGGATAGCATCGTCCGATGCAGCGGAAGTGGAGGTCATCGAGATGAGGTCGAGCGAGATCCCGTAGTTCTCACAGCGGGTCCGGGACTCCATGAACGCATCACGGTCCTTGTACACTTTCCTCTCGTACCATCCGTCCGGTGTGACGACGGTCGGCTCGAGTTTGGCCGCTACGGAACTGCCCCCACTGAATACTTCCGAGATCGCGTCGTCGAGGTCTATCGTAAGGTTGTGGACGGTTTGTTCGCCCGCGTAGCCGATTGTTGTCGCCTCTTGGACTTCGTCCAGCGATTCCAAGTCGGCTTCTGAGACATTGATCTCGGAATCAATTTTGACGATGAACATCCGGGCGTCCTGTTCGAAACAGAGTCCGTGAACGCACTCAATTTGGTCTGGCGGGAGTTTCTCAGCTCGAAAGGATGGCGCGCCGTTAGCGCATTTCTTCCTCTGAAAGATTTACTGAATTAATTCATGTGTGTCGGCCTCGTTCGGCTACATAAGAGATGATCTGGAACCAACTTTCATCTACTCGGACTGCTCGAGAAGTGTGTCGGGTGGTGAGCTAGATGTCTCGAACGCGAATCGCCGTTTCGTTCGTCCTCGCGAGCGTCTTCTTCGGCGGAACCTTCGTCGCTGCGAAAGCGGGACAGGCGTACATCCCGCCGCTGCTTTTCGTCGCCTTGCGCTTCGATATCGCGGCCGTTCTCCTGCTCGCCTACGCCGCGCTGACGACGCCGCGAGCGGACCTCGTTCCGCGCACGCGAGGCGATATCGCCGGCATCCTCGCCGCCGGCGTCTTCGCGATCGGACTGGCGAACGCGCTCCTGTTCGTCGGACAAGGGTACGTCTCGAGCGCGGTCGGATCGATCGTCTTCAGTCTCGTCCCGATCTTCTCGCCGCTTTTCGCCGGCGTCTTGCTCGCCGACGAGCGACTGACGCCGGCGGGGGCGGTCGGCACCGCGGTCGGACTCGTCGGCGTCGCGATGGTGATCGGGATCGATCCCGGGAACCTCTCGAGCGCGCTCGACTACGGCACCGCCATCGTCTTCGGCGGCGCCGTCAGCGCCGCACTCGGCGGCGTCCTGATTCGACGCGCCGAGACGACGACCTCGAGTACGGTTCGAACCGCCTGGGCGCTTCCCGTCAGCGCGCTCTTGCTCCACGCGATGAGTGTCGGCGCGGGCGAGTCGGTCGCCGCGATCGAGTGGACCGTCGGGGCGGTCGTCGCGCTGGTCTACGTCGGCGTCTTCGCTGGTGCGATCGCCTACATCGCGTACTTCGACCTCATCGACCAGGTCGGGGCTATTCGTTCGAGCCTGACGTTCTATGCGACCCCTGCTGTCGCCGCGATCGGCGGCTGGCTCGTCCTGGGCGAACAGCTTTCGGGACTCGCGGTCGCCGGATTCGCGGTGATCCTCGCTGGGTTCACTATCATCGGCTACCGCACAGTCGTGCCCGCGCTCGAGAGCGCGGTTCTTCGGACGATCCACCGCCTTCCGCCGATCCACCTCCACGGCGACGACCGCCGCGAGACGGGGTTCGAGACCGACGGCGACTGATGCTTGCGGTCGCCGCTACAGGACGTGATTTCGCACCGCCGCGACCGAGTGCGGCCAGTCGTCCTCGAGCGCTCCTAACTCGGCCTCGACTGCCGCCGGATTCGCCTGCATCCACGCCTCTTCGTCGTCGAGCGTCTCCGACCACTCCGCCTGCGAGTCGATGCCGAAATCCGCGGCCGTGTACGCGTCGCCGTCGACGGTGACGGTGCCGTGAACGTCGCCGCAGTTCGAACACCGCGTGGAAGCGATGATGAAGTACCGCTCGAGTCGTTGCTCGACCGAATCGTGTTCGCTCATACCCGCGTTGGTTCCGGTTTCGCATATGAACCCTCGGCCGAGAGCAGTCGCGGCGGAGAGGCTGTCGTCTCGTCTGCGGTCGATTTTTCGAACGGCGTTCACTCGAGCCACTCCGGCGTCCACTCGACGAGTCGTCGGCGAACCAGCGCGTACGCGACCGAGATGGCGATGCCGCAGACGATGGCGACGCTCACCCAGCCGTCGAAGACGAGCAACCCGGGTACCGCGAGCCCGACCGCCAGGGCGGCGTCTTCCGGCGCGCCGTCGTATCGAACCCACCGGCGCGGTCGGATCCACGTAGAGCGGACGTGGTCGTAGACCGCGCGTTCGCTCCGGTGGGTCCACGGATCCATCTCGGGACCCCCTCCGAGCGCGTCGCTCGCCGAGTGGAGCCAGGCGGCGACCGCGGCGGCCGCGAGCGCGGCGGTGATCGCCGTCGGAACGAGCAGTGCGACGACGATACCGAGCGCGGCGAGGGGTGCGCCGAGCACGGGCGCGTGAAAGGTTCGCCGGTGCTCGAGGAGGAGATCGAAGTCGGGCGCGAGTCCGCCACAGATCGCGCCGATAGCGAGCGGGACCACGAGTTCGGGAACGGCGTATGCGATTGGAGCGACGACTGCGAGCCCCGCGAACACGTGCGTCGTCGCCATCATACCGGGACGGACGGCCGCGAACGGGAAAACTGTGTGCGAATCGGCGTCCGATTCGACGCAGCAATTATTGTTGCGTCCCGCCCTAGTCCGACCCATCAGATGGCTGTCCGTCGCAGACGCGACCTCACGTTCGAAATCCCGGTGGTGGAGCGATGACGTTGCGCGAGCGAGCCGGGAGCGGCGAGCCGACCCACCGGCTCGTCACTCGCTCGCTGCCCGGCGTCAGAGACTCGGACGACGCCGGCCGCGTGACCGCAGAAAACCGGGTCGTCGACATCCTCCTCGAGTACGGATCTGCCGTCAACCTTCGAATCGATCCGAAGCACGGTCAGTTCGAAACCGTCCGAAGCGAGTTAGCGCGGGTGCCGGAATCGGAGCAAGTCCTCGCCGGCTCTGGGCGGGAGTTCCGGGCGTCGCTCCCGGCGGATCGGCCGCTCGTCGAGTCGGTGCTGGAACTCCCCGCCGACGCGACCGATGCGTGGGTCGACCGCACGTTCTCCCTCGAGGCGTTTGCGATCCTGACCGAAGAGTCGTGGCTGTATTACTCGGTCCCTCACGAGACGCATATCCGCGAGTGCAACGCGAGCGAGCGCGACGAACTCGTCGCGACGCTGAACGAAGCGCTGGAGCAGGTTCCGGGGTCGGCCGTCGTTCCCGTCGATGGGGTCACCTCGTGGACGACCGACGGCGCGCGCTACGAACTGACGTGGGATCGTCTGAAACGCAATCCGGACGCGAACGGCTCCGTTGCGTACGATCTCGAGCGGCTCCAGCGCGTTCGCGTGGGAACGACAGAACCCGCTCTTCGGTTCGACTGGAGACCAGCGTCTGCCGAATCGGTGCCCCGCCGTGCGTGGTGGTGGCTTCGGGACTCCGAAGCGGCGAGGCCACCGACCCGCGTTCGCGTTCTCGACTCAGCGCGAGCACGGGAGATCCTCGACGCATTCGACCGGCTCCGATCGTCGCTCGAGTACTCGTACGAAGTCGGTGATTCCGACTCGAGGTAGCGGAGCTCGACTCAAGATAGCGGAGCTGGACTCGAGGTTTCGACTAGCGTCCCTGGAGGTTCTCGCCCTGATAGCTCCCGTCGTAGGCCTCTTCGTGGTCGGCCTCGACGAGCACCAACTGGGCGATTCGGGCACCGCGCTGGATCTCGATGTCGTGGTGGACCTGCAGGAGTCCCTCGCCGCGGCCCTCGTAACCGGCGTCCCAGACCGCCGTGTTGAGCATACAGGAGTTGCGCATCAGCGACGAGCGCGGGTAGACGAAGCCGATGTGACCGTCGGGGATCTCGATCCGCTCGCCGTAGCGAGCGACGTAGGCTCCCTCGGGGAGGTAGTACGTCTGGGGCATCTTCTCCTCGAGTTCCTCGAGAGGTCGGGCGACCCGCTCGCCGACTGACTTACCGTCTTTCGTGATACGGCCTGGCTCGAGTTGCTCGAAGACGATCTCGAGGGTGAGATCGACGCCGTTTGGCTGGATCTGCTCGTCGGTCGCCGGCGAAACGTGGTCGGCGACGAAGGCACCGGAACGGAACATACGCTCGAGAACGGAACGGAACCGGCAAAAACGTGTCGCGTTCTCCCTGGTTCGCGGCGGTGTCCCATCCCATACTCATTGCCATCACGCACCCCCCGATACCCCTACACGCACACTTGTATGTCTCGTGCGCGGAAGATGGTGGACGTAAACGGGCGTGTACTTTTACCGCAACATTTGCGCCAACAGTGCCCATTTTACTGGAACTAGCATGGTCGACCCGGATAGAAACACGCTGGATTTATCAGGACGGAAAGCCGAGATTCGGACGCTATGGGACAGACTCTTACCGAAAAGATTCTCGAGGATCACCTCGTCGAGGGCGAACTCGAAACTGGCGAGGAGATCGGCATCGAGATCGATCAGGTTCTGACACAGGATACGACTGGGACGATGGTTTGGCTGCAGTTCGAAGCGATGGGGCTGGACGAGGTCCAGACCGAAATCGCTGCCCAGTACTGCGACCACCAGACCTACCAGTTCGACTTTAAGAACACGGACGACCACCGCTTCCTGCGCTCTGCGGCCGGCACCTTCGGTGCCCACTTCTCCCGGCCCGGAAACGGTATCTGTCACAACGTCCACCGCGAGAACTTCGCCGCACCCGGCAAGACGCTGCTCGGCTCGGACAGCCACACCCCGACCCCCGGCGGACTCGGCGAACTCGCGATCGGCGCCGGCGGTATCGACATCACCGTCGCGATGGGCGGCGCGCCCTACTACGTCGAGATGCCCGAAGTCGTCAACGTTCGCCTCGAGGGCGAGCTTCCCGAGTGGGCGACCGCCAAGGACATCATCCTCGAGATGCTCCGACGACTCACCGTCAAAGGTGGCGTCGGCAAGATTCTCGAGTACACCGGCCCCGGCGTCGAGACGCTCACCGCACCCGAGCGGATGACGATCACCAACATGGGCACGGAACTCGGTGCGACGACGTCGATATTCCCGACCGACCACCAGACCGAGGATTACCTCGAACGGCTCGGTCGCGGAGACGAGTACGTCGAACTCCAGCCCGACGACGACGCGGAGTACGACGACGAGATCGTCGTCGACCTCTCGGACCTCGAGCCGCTGGTCGCCCAGCCTTCGATGCCCGACAAGGTCGTTCCCGTCAGCGAGGTTGCCGGTCAGGACGTCGAGCAGGTCATCGTCGGCTCCTGTACCAACGGCGGCTACGAGGATATCCTCCCCGTCGCCAAGATGCTCGAAGGCCGCGAGGTCGCGATGGAAACCGAGACGATCGTCGCGCCCGGTTCCAAACAGGCCTCCGAAATGCTCGCACGAGACGGCTGGGTCGCCGAGATGATGGCGGCCGGCGTCAACTTCTCCGAAGCGACCTGCGGTGCCTGTATCGGGATCGGCCACGTGCCGGCCTCCGATTCGGTCTCCATGCGAACCTTCAACCGCAATTTCGAGGGCCGCTCGGGCATCGAAGACGACAACGTCTTCCTCTGCTCGCCCGAGGTCGCCGCCGCCGCGTCGATCGCCGGCGAAATCGTCGATCCGCGGGATCTCGAGGACGAACTCGACGATCTCGAGGCACCGGGCGTCGAACTCCCCGACGAGTACGACGGCTCCAAGACCGACCTCATCGCACCCGACGAGGCGGTCGACGACGAACTCATCAAAGGACCGAACATCGGCGACGTCCCGATCCGAGACCAGCTCGGCTCGGCGGTCTCCGGTGAGGCGCTCTTGAAGATGGAAGACAACATCACGACCGACCACATCATCCCTGCAACGCAGGACATCCTGATGTACCGGTCGAACGTCCCGAAACTCTCGGAGTTCACCCTCTCGCGCGTCGACGACACGTTCGCCGAGCGCGCGCTCGAGGCCGACGGCGGCTTCCTCGTCGCCGGCGAGAACTACGGACAGGGCTCCTCGCGTGAACACGCGGCGCTGTGTCCGATGTACCTCGGTATCGAGGGCGTCCTCGCACAGAGCTTCGCCCGGATCCACCGCGCGAACCTCTTTAACTTCGGTATCGTCCCACTGACGATCGACGATGACACCTACGAGAACATCGATCAGGGCGACGAGATCGAAATCGTCGACGATGTCTACGACGCAGTCGCGAGCGGACAGGAGGAGTTCACCGTCCGCGTCAACGACGACTACGAGGTCACGGCGACGCTCGATGCCTCCCAGCGCGAACGCGACATTCTCGCCGCTGGCGGCAAACTCTCCTGGACGAAAGAACAGGCCCAGGGTAGCGGCGCAGCGCCCGCCGACGACTGATCGAACTCGGCGGGTATCGAACCCGGAGAGTTCCCGACGTTCGGCTCGCGGTTTTGCGTTTTTCCTTTCTTTTACCGTCGTTCCTCGAGCGGGTAGGTACCGATCTGGTCGCCGTCGAGCAGCTATTTAGGCGGCTGGACGCTACTGGCTATCCGAATGCCTGAGTTCGAGAACGCGGGCTACCGGCGACTGTTCGGGGGCGACGGACTCACGTTCGGGACTGGATTCCCGCTCACCGGCGCGAACCGCTCGAGGCCGGACGTCGATGAGGAGTTGCGACTCGCCCAGCGCGCCGAATCGCTCGGCTTCGACGCGCTCTGGTGTCGGGATGTGCCGACCTACTGGCCGAAATTCGGCGACGCGGGCCAGACGTTCGATCCGTGGACGTGGCTCTCGCAGGTCGCCGCCGTCACCGACGAAATCGCGCTCGGGACGGCCAGTATCGTCCTCTCGCTTCGCCACCCGCTTCACGTCGCCAAGGCCGCGGCGAGCGTCGACCGACTCTCCTCGGGCCGGCTCGTCCTCGGCGTGGCGACCGGCGACAGGGATCCCGAGTTCCCCGCCTTCGGCGTCGATCCCGAGGATCGAGGCGCGCTCTTTCGGGACGCGATCGAGGTCCTCCGCGCGGTCTGGCGCGAGGACGCGCCCGAACTCGAGACCCGCTGGGGACGGCTCGAAGGTGATCTCAAGATCGTTCCGAAGCCGACGACAGAGGCGCTGCCCCTGCTCCCGACGGGCCACGCCCGACAGGACTTGGAGTGGATCGCCGACCGCGGCGACGGCTGGCTGTTCTATCATCTGCCGGAGTCGACCCTCGAGAGCTTCCTCGCTGACTGGCGCGACCTCGCGGGCGAGAAGCCGTTCTGCATGGCGATGGGTGTCGAGTTCGCCGACGATCCGGACGCCGATCCGACGCCGATTCATCAGGGGATGCGGGCCGGATCCGAGTGGTTCCGCGAGTACTTTCGGGATCTCCGGGATCTGGGCGTCGACCACGTCATCGTCAATCTCGCCACCGAAGATCGAGAGCGGGCGCTCGAGACGTTCGAAGCCGAGATACTCGCCGAACTGCCGTAACCCGATACGCGATCTCACGGTCGTTCACGGTGGGCATTCGCAGTGATCGGGCTTGCCGGCCGCTCAAACTGGGACTTTGCGGTGATCGTTCGTGGCGCCCGCTCGAGAATCAGTGCTCGAGAATCAGGTCACTCCCCGTCCGTCGATTCGTCCGCGTCGGAGTCGGGTTCGCTCGCGACCGACCCGGCGACGCGTTTGGCGACCATCGTGGGAACGTCGGATGGCATTGTGAGCAGCCGATCGAAGAGGACGAGCCCGACCGCGAGGACGAGCAACGCGCCGCCGATGAGCGGTTCGTCGCGGACGAACGCGAACTCGAGCCCGGCGAGGGCGGCGGGGATCGCGAAGACGAGAATGCCCGCGAATTTGATCGTGTCGATGATGCCGGCCATTGGATCGGGGTATGGTCGACAGCCTCAAAAAGACGCCGACGTCTGCCGACCCGGAACGGCTTTGGCTCGCCGCCCGCCTAGGCTCATCTACGACATGTTCACGGGAATCGTCGAGGAGACCGGGGAGATACTCGCGCGCGAGCAGACCGACGACGGCCTCCGATATCGGATCGGGGCCGAGGTGGTCGCCGCGGGCCTCGAGCACGGCCAGAGCATCAGCGTCAGCGGGGCCTGTCTCACGGTCGAACGGTTCGAAGCGCGCTCGTGGTTCGAGGTCTTTCTCGCCAGCGAGACAGTCGAGCGGACCTACCTCGGCGACCTCGTCGAGGGCGACCTCGTCAACCTCGAGCGGGCGATGGCTGCCGACGGCCGGTTCGACGGCCACGTGGTCCAGGGCCACGTCGACGCCGTCGCGACGGTCGAGTCGATCGAATCCGTCGGCGAGGACTGGTACTTCGAGTTCGCGCTCCCCGAGGGGTACGACCGCTACGTCGTCGAAAAGGGCTCGATCACCCTCGACGGAATTAGCCTCACGGTCGCGGATCTCACGGCTGACGGGAACGTGACGGTCGCGATCATCCCGACCACCTACGACGAAACGGCCCTCTCCGAGAAATCGCCCGGCGACCCGGTCCACCTCGAGGTCGACGTGCTCGCGAAGTACGTCGAACGGTTGATGGAATCGCACCTCGAGTAACCGTTCTCCGTCGGTACTGATCGCGACTGGACGCGACCGACCAGTTCGCCGGCAGAAAGCTATTCTGACGCCGAGACCGAAACGAGACCCATGCGAGTTCTCGTTGCGGGCGCTCACGGACAGGTCGGACAGCACGTCACGAGCATCGTGGCCGACAGTTCCCACGATTCGCGGGGCATGGTCAGAAGCGAAGACCAGGTCGAGGACATCGAAGCGCTCGGGGCCGAACCCGTGGTCGCGGACCTGACGGCGGATATCGGTCACGCCGTGGAGGACTGTGACGCTATCGTGTTCGCCGCCGGTTCGGGCGGTGACGACGTCTGGGGCGTCGACCGCGACGGGGCGATACGCCTCATCGAAGCCGCCGAGCGCCAGGGCGTCGACCGCTTCGTCATGCTCAGCTCCCTCGGTGCGGACACGCCGTCCATGGCTCCCGAAGCGCTCCGCGACTATCTGAACGCGAAAGCCGAAGCGGACGAGCGGCTTCGGGAGAGTGATCTCACGTACACCATCGTTCGTCCCGGCGAACTCACCACCGAGGAGGGGACGGGTCGCGTTCGGACGGCCGCAGATCTCGAGCGGAAAGACGGCGACATTCCGCGCGAAGACGTCGCGTGCATGCTCGTGACCGCGATTCCGATGGAGAGTACGTACGACCGTACCTTCGAGGTGCTCTCGGGCGACGAGCCGATCGAAACGGCGCTCGAGGATCCGCTTTGAGGAAGGGCGGCGCGCGAGGAATGTGGCGCGCGATGAGTAACTGGTGAACGTTCTCGCGAGCCGACGCCGCCCCCTCGCGGAGCCGACTCGAGAGATTCGACCCTACCGCTGGCTCGGCTCGAATTCCGTCTTCTCGGGTGTCAGGTCTCGATTGCCCGCGTCGTCGCGAACTTCGCGGTAGGTCTGGCGGTAGCGGTCGATTTTCCGGTAGAGGTAGTAGCCGAAGACGGCGTTGAAGACGATAATGAAGCCCACGAACGCGACGCCGGGACCGATCGGGAGCAGCGCCGTTCCCAGTCCGGGGACGAACTGCACGCTGAAGTTGTACGTGCCGTGGATTATCGCGGCGATGAGGATCCCCTTGACGACGAGGGGGCCGGCGTTGCGCGGATTGAACTTCGCCAGCCCCAGGTAGAAGCCGGCGATCGTCGAGTAGATGACGTGGCCGGGACCCGCGAGCGCCCGCGTCGTCGCGATCTCGCTCGCGCCGACGAGGAGCCCGGTGCCGGCCTCGAGGTCGGCGAGGTAGCTGCCGATGTAGAGGGTGTTCTCGATCGAGGCGAACCCGAGCCCCGCCACCGCGCCATAGACCGCACCGTCGATAACCGCGTCGAAACTGTCGCTTCGATAGGCGTAGACGCGCACGGCGACCATCTTGATCGTCTCCTCAACGGGACCGACGACCAGGAAGAAAAACAGGAAACTGCCGAGGAGCGTCGCCTCGCTGATGAACAGCCCGGCGGCGGAGTTGACGATCGCGGCGACGGGCGCGAGCAGGATTATGAGGACGTAGGTCGCGACGAGAAGTCTGAGCGGCTCTTTGGTCGTGATATCGACGTACCAGACGTACGCCGCGAGCAGCGCCGCGGGGACGACCGAGAGCAAGAAGAAGACGCTCACGAGCGGTTCCTCGGCGACGACGATAGCCGGGGACAGCAAAATCGCGGCCGTGATAATCACCGCAGTCAGCAGGAGGATAGCAGGCAAGCCGTAGCTGATACCGTCGTAAACCCTGCAGGCGATCTTATCAGGCAGCGTTCGCGGTTCCCAGGTCGATACCTCCTGTAAGTCCCTCGAGTCGTCCGCGGACCGTTCGATCAGATCGCGTCGCCGTGCCATACGTACCGCATTACGGCCGCCCGGAAAGACGTTTTCACCGTCTGAACACGGAATCCACAAAGGCCTGCCCGCCGAACGGACGCGTATGCACTTCGACCAACGAACCCAGCGCGCGCTTCGAGCCGTCGGCCTCGAGACCGCGGACCTCCGCGAGGCGTCCGCGGCCGTCGTCGACGCCGTCGCGGCCGACGCCGAGGAACTCGAGTTCTTCTTCGAGACACACGACACGGTCTACTCCGATATGGACATGGCACACTCGAGCGAGACGTACCCCGAACACGCCGTCGACTATCTGGACCTGATGACTCACGCCGACGAGATGCGTGGCTGGCTTCGATTCGATAGCTGGGGCGTCTACGTCGAGGACGGGCGGGTCCTCGAGGACGACTACGTCGAGTTGACACTCGGCCCGACGATCGACGGCCGGGTCAGATTCGCGCCGGACCGAGAGACGCTGCGATGATCGGGGGTAGTTCCGCGAGGCGACGCGTTGTGACGGTCTGGGACGGTTCCGCGGGCGGTCAACAGTCACGAGCGGAGGGTGATCGATGACGGCGGTTCGCGTTCGAGGCATCTACACGACGGCGCTCACCCGCCTGCTCACCGAGGCCGGGTTCGACGTCGTCCAGGCCTCCGATCCGATCCGCGAGCGGTTTGACGACGAGTTCGCGATCGCCCCCGCCGCGGTCGCCCTCGAGACGACCCGCGACAGACGGGGCGTCGGGATCTCGGGCCCGCCGGCGGCCGTCGAGGCGGTCGCCGACGAACTCGACTCTCTCGCGATCGACACCTTTCGGTGGGAGAGCGAGACACCCGAGGGTGCCGTCTTCGACGCCGAGGTGCTCGAGGCCGCGGGCGGCAGCGGCGCAATCGTCGACCTCGACGACGGGCGTCGGGGCTATCTCAATTACGACGACGCCGACGGCTACGTCGACTCCGGCGACCGATATCGCGTGCAGGTTCGCGACTCGACCCCGCCGTGGGCCGACGACCGTCCGCGGGTCGTCTCGACCCGCGAGGTTCGCAGTGGGCTCTGTACGCTCTCTCGAGATCGTACCGGCGTCTCGGCGGCGCTCTCGGGCAAGCGCGCGAACGAACTCGTCGGCATGACAGACCTGCTCTCGACGGACGTTCCCGAGGGCTGGGGGCTCCGCTGGCACCACGCCGCCGCCGACGCGGATCTCGAGGCGCTGGGGGAGGCGCTGGATCGAGTCGTCGACCGCGCCGCGGCGCTCGAGGACGAACTGGCCGACGCACCGGTCGAACCGGGTGAGCCGTCGCAGCTGGTCGCACCGCGGTCGACGGTCTGGCTATGGTTCGGCCGACGCTCTCGGTTCGCACTCGACGAGGCTCGACGCGCCGTCGAGACGACGATGCCGGGCCACCACCGGACCAAGGCCGCCGACAGGGCGGCGAGTTCGGCCGTCGACTTCGCGGAGGCCGTCTGTGCCACTCCCGCGGCCGCCTTCGACTCGGACGACGCGTCCGGATCGGGTGCGGACGCACAGTTCCCCTTCGCCGCCGTCGCCGAACAGTTCGGCCCGCTCGCGGGCGACCGCCTCGAGATCGGCCACGGGAAACCCGACGGACGACTGTTCTCGCTCGGGTCGGGCACCGTCACCGAGTGGGACCCCGAGGGAAAACTCACGCTCGAGCGCTCGATGAGCGCCGGCGGCAGCTACGACGCGCTCGGAACCCCGAAAGAAGACGGCGACACGGCCGTGACGAAGTTCCGCGAGGGCCGCTGGTGGTATCCGACGACGTACAAGGCTGACGACGGTTCGACGAAAGGCACCTACGTGAACGTCTGTACGCCGGTCGAACTCTTTCCCGGGACGGCCCGGTACGTCGACCTCTATATCGACGTGATTCGCTCGCCCGAGGCAACGTCGACATTGTCGACGAGGCCGAACTCGAGGCCGCCGTCGAGGACGGACTCGTTTCGACGAACCTCGCGGAGAAAGCGCGGAGCGTCGCGGGAGCCGTCGAACGAGCGCTCTCGAAGTGATCCGGTCCTGTAGCGGATCGGGCGGTTCGTTCTCGTAGCGGCTCGAGCGGTTCGTTCTCGTAGCGGCTCGAGCGGTGAAACGTCCCGGAACAGCTGTCTGTCCGAAATCGAGGTCGTTCGAAGTCGCGATCAGTCCGAAGCCGTCACGATGTCGTCGATATCCGCGCCCGTTTCGCCGGTGAGGCCCGTCGTCGGAAGGAGGTGCACGTAATCGTCGAGATCGAGTGCAAAGTCGCGAGCGGTTTGCGGGTCGACCCAGCGAAACTCGAACTCGGAGCCGTGTTCCCCGCCGCCGTCGGTCACGGTGTGCGTCCATCTATCGCGCGGTTCGTGGATTCGTGAGTGAAAGAAGTGGCGCACGTACCGCTTCGGCGGCGACCGCCGTCGCGTCCAGACGTCGGTCGAGAGGTGGCGAGTCGCGCTGAGCGCCCCGAGGCCGCTCTCCTCGACGACCTCCCTAAATAGCGCCTCTCGAGGGGTTTCGCCGGGCTCGAGGGTCCCCTTCGGAATCTGGAGGCCGTCGTGTCCCGGCCCCTCGAACACCAGCAACTTGCCCGTGTCGCGGGTGATGTAGGCGCAGGCTTTCTGGACGTGCGTGACGTTTTCCATGATATAGCCTCACAGCGGCCGGTGTGAAAAGCGTACCCTGAAGGGTATTAAGTGTGATTAAGGGGTTTCGGCCTGAAATAGTCACCTCTCCCAATTTGTGGTGGTGGCAACCGGACTGGACAGCACCGACGCGACTGCCCCGATCAGTCTTCGGTCGATGCCGAATCGGCGTCCGTGACCGTCTGATCGACTCGCCGCGTGAACACGGTTGCGAGCGCCGGTCCGGAGATGTTGTGCCAGACGCGAAACAACGCCGGGATCAGTGCGGCGACCGGGCCGAAAAACGCCTCCGCGAGCGCGACGGTGTGGTAACTGGAGCGACGGCGAGGGGTACTGCTTTGTTTGCTCGCCGCCAACCCCCAACGCGATGAAAGAACCAGTTCGGACGCTCCTCACCGGCGCGACAGGCTCGCTCGGGCGGGAGTTGCGGCCTCGCTTGCACCATGCAGGTCACGACGTTCGAGCGACGAGTCGGTCGCCGCCGTCGGAAACTGCTGATCACGCCGAGTGGGTCACGTTCGATCTGAAAGACGGAACGGGGCTGTCGGACGCCGTCACGGGTGTCGACGTCGTCGTTCACGCCGCGTCCGCCCCCCGCGGAGACAGTGAAGCGGTCGACGTTCGCGGGACCGAGCGGCTCCTCGAGGCGGCCGCTACCGCCGGCGTTTCGAACTTCGTGTACGTCTCTATCGTCGGCGTCGACGAGATTCCGTACTCGTACTACGAGCACAAGCGAGCCACCGAACGAATCGTCGAACGCTCTCCCGTTCCCGCGACGATCGTCCGTGTCACGCAGTTTCACGAGTTCGTTTTCGGATTACTCGACGGACTCTCGTGGGCGCCGATCTGGCCGCTTCCGACCGATTTTCAGACACAGCCGATCGAAACCGGTGAGGCAGCCGCGGCGATCGTCGACCACGCGACGCTCGAACCGGCTGGATGGGTACCGCCTGTCGGCGGTCCCGAGATTCGGACCGTCGGCGAACTCGCTCGCGCCTACCGCGACAGTCGATCCGCGTGGCGTCCGATCGTTCCCGTCCCGGTTCCGGGCGCCATTGCCCGCGGCTTCCGGGCCGGCGAGGCGACGTGTCCAGAGCGGACCGTGGGTTCGGTGACGTGGAAGCAGTGGCTCGAGAAGCCGAAAACCGATTCAGAACCGTAAGCCGTCTCGATCGATCGGCGAGTTAGTCGGCAGCGAGTTTGTCCAGACCGGCCAACTCGATGTCAGCGCCGTCGACGGAGGTACGAAGCGAGTCCATCCCGTCGTCGCGGTCGATATCGAAGTCGCTCTCGTACAGTTCTTCGACGCGAGCTATCTCCTCGTCGGTGAGTCTCGGCACGTCGCTTGCCGCCGCCCACTCGTCGATATCGGCTTTCGTGCGGAACGTCGGCGTCACGGAGGCGACCGGGTCGTGGGAAAGCAACCAGGCGATGGCGGCTTGCCCCATCGTTCGCTCGCTCGAGCCATCTCCAGCACTGTCCCCTGCGCGCTCCAAGAACCGCAGCTTCTCGAGTTTCTCCCAGCCGGTCTCGTACCAGGCGTCGGGGCGGAAGCCGCGGTGGTCGCCCTCGCCGAGTTCCGTCTCGGGGGTGACCTGTTCGTTGAGGATGCCCGAGGAGTGGGGAACCCGCGGGATGAGACTCGTCGAGGAGCCGGTTCGCTCGATCGTCTCGAGGAAGTGGTCACCGACCTCCTGCTCGAGTACGTTCCAGACGAGTTGCACCGAGTCGAACTCTTTCTCGATGGCGAGGTCGCCCTCCGCGAGCCAGCCGATCGAGGGGCCGAGCGCGAGCCCCGTCGCGTCGATCGTGCCTTCCTCCTCGAGCTCGTCGAGCAACTCGAGCACGTCCGGCGTGATCTCTGAGACATCCGCGTTGTGGAGTTGGAGCAGATCGATCGAGTCCATCTCGAGGCGCTCGAGGCTCTTTTCGACGGCCTCCCGGAGGTACTCGGGGTTCATCTGCTTCGGAATCTCGCCGTGACCTGCCTGGGGATTGTTGTAGAAGTCGTAGCCGACCTTGGTCGCGATCGTAACCTCGTCCCGGACGTCGGACAGCGCTCGCCCCACGATCTCCTCGCTGCGGCCGTGGCCGTAGACGTCGCCCGTATCGACGTAGGTGACGCCCCGATCGACGGCGTACCGGAGCATCTCGATCGCGTCCTCCTCGGAGCGGTCGCCCCACCAGTCGGTGCCGACGGTCCACGCGCCGAAACCGACCTCGCTGACCTCGAGGCCGGAGTCGCCGAGTTCGCTGTATCGCATACGCACACGTTCGGAGCGAGGGGACTTAGGGTGTACGGAACGTCCCCACCCGGTGGGAATTTTACGTCGGTTGGCTCCGTTCCTGAACCGCTCTCGCTTCCGAGACCGAACTGCTTACAGTACCGCTCCGTAAGGAACGCATATGAGTGAGATCTTCCCGCGTCGGTTGGGGTCGTTTCTCGCGTTTCTCGTCTTCGTGGTACTGCTGTCTACGCTCGTTCTCGGCCTGATCAGTGACGGCCCGTTGCTCGAGTCGATGGAGACGATCGTCGTCGTCCTCGCCAGTCTCGTTGGGTTCCTTCTGGTGATCGGAGCTATTCTCCTCGTCGGCGTCCTGTGTGCGTTCGTGTTCGCTCGCGTCATCTCGTTCGTGTTCTCCTGAGCACAATTTCCGTTGCACCAATTTTGCCAGATACGGGCTCGAGCGGCTCGTAACCGGGTGTATTTCCGGTCGTCCGGCAAGCCGATCGGACAACCGAACCCCTATGCCCTCCGCGACAGTATTCGATTCTATGACAAAGCGGCACGTCTCGCTTCCCGAGGAGGCAGAGGCGGGAATGCGGGAGTTCGTAGCGGAGGTCGACGAACGACTCTCGAGCGACGAAGACACGTGCAGCGTCGTCGAAGACGTGCTGATCGATCTCTCCGGGGATCGAGAGGCCTACGACCGCTGGCAGGCCGGCGGCTCGGTCTCGACGGCAGAGCGCGTCCGATTGCAGAGCTACGACCCGTGTCATACGACTCTCGAGAGCGAGTACTACGCCGAGAAAGACGAGGAGAAGTTCCGCAGATCCAAACACCTCCAGTGGCTCTGGCGGCAGTTCGACAGCCTTCCCATCGCGGACAACGTCGAGTTCGCGCTCCGATTCCGACGGATGCTCGCCGACCACCTCTTCGAGGAGTGTGGTGACAACTGTCGGTTCTTCAAGGGGATCTCCTTTACGTACGGTCACAACATCACGATCGGCGACAACACGGTCGTCCACGACGACGCTCACCTGGACGACCGGGGCAAACTCACCATCGGCGATCGCGTCTCCGTTTCCGACGGCGTCCACGTCTACAGCCACGACCATGACGTCGTCGATCAGACCTCCGTTCGAAATTTCCACACGATAATCGAAGACGACGTTCGGCTCACGTACGACTCGATGGTCCGTGCGGGCAACAAGGTCGGCGAGAACGCCATCGTCGGCGCGCGCGGCATCGTCCAGCACGACATCCCTGCCCACCACATCGCCGTCGGCATGCCAGCCAAGAGCGTGAAGATCAAACCCGGCTGGGAGTCGGTCGCCACGCCGATCGAAGACGCGGGCGTCAACCGCCAGGAACAGCGACACCTCGAGTACGACCTCGACGCCGATCTCGAGGTGTTCGACGAGTTCCAGCGCGACCTCGAGCCGCCGAACTGAACGGTCCCGCGAAACTGACTCTCCGGACGGTTGAACGCAGGGAATAGCCAAGTGTGTGGAGTGCGTTACACTCACACATGGACCCCTGGGGGTGGCTCGTCGGCTACGTGGTCCTGTTCGCCCTGCTTCACCTGCTGTTGTACTACCTGTACGTCCGTCGCGCGGACGACGACCCGTCGTCGTCCCCGTCGTTTTCCGAACCCGACCGCGGCCGACCGCGGACCTCGCCCCAGTCACCACACGAGCACTACGCGCCGCGCCAGGAGTTCGACGACCCCTCGGAACTCGAGGCGACCCTCGAGTTCGACGGCGAGACGATCCAGTGTCCCCACTGCGGGGCTCGCAACGAGTCGGATCAGACATTCAGTTACTGCTGGAACTGTGTCTCGTCGATCCACCGCTAAGCGAGTCGGACAGCCCGGCCTCGAGCGCGTCGAGATGGTCTGCGCCAACGACGGCGACGACCGAGCCATCCGCCCGTCGCGCCCGCAATTGCTCGACCATGCACCGTTCGCGTGCGTCGTCGCGATACGCGGTCGGACGTTCGACCTCGTCTTCCGTCCCGCCGAGCAGCGCCCGGACGCCGGCGACGTGTGCCCGCTCGTGGGCCGCCTGCGTCTCCGGATCGTCCGCGCGCGTACAGGAGTACGATACCGGCTCGTCGGCGGCGACGGTCAGCGATGTCGCGTCGGTGACGGTCGCGGCGACTCGGCTGGTCAGCGCGTCTCTGGTCGCGTTCCCGAGACTCGAGAGGACGCGTCTGGCGGTCGACGGCGAGACGCGGTCGGCGACGAGTCGGGCGACGAGTCGGCGGACGAACGGCCAGTTCGGGGCGTCGATACCGACGACCTCGGTGTTCGAAACGGCGTCGATCGCCGCGCTCATCTCGCCGCCGAATCGGGGCGGAGATCGCTCGTCTCGAGCGTACGCGCGATACAACGGGACCGCGGCCGAGGGTAACTCGAGGGCGAGCGTGTCGGGGTCAACCCGCTCTATGACCGTTCGAACGCGGCCGATACTCGCCGGGTGGTCGTGGACGACACCGAGGAGCACGACCTCGCCGCCGGGGTGACGAATCGAACGACAGAACTGGGCGGTGACTCGAGGATCGTCGACGACGGTCTCGATCGAAGACGCGGCCATCTGATGACGGATACCACTACGCGAGAGCGATCATAACCGTTTCGTTATCACCGCAAGTGGATCGTTACCCGAACGAACCGTTCTGTTACTCGCGAAAGTCCGCCGTTTCTCGCGTGAAACGATCGGTGGATTCGAATAGCGAGGGTATTACTCCGGGTCGAATCGATCGCGTCGACCGGCCCTCGCGATCGACGATCCGGTCTCGAGACCGAATACAAAGGCGATATCGCGCCCGTTCGGGCGTGTTGTGGGAAGTAATGGATCGTGAGCTTCGACAACGGTTTCGCCCGTTTATCCGACCCGAATCCGTTGTCGGAGGCGGATAGCCGGTAGTGAACACGTCTGGGCCGCCGATCGGCGACACGTCGAGGTCGGGCCGATCGATTCGTCGTCGCCTGCCGTTTCCCGACTCGAGATTCGGCCATCCCTCGAGATCGACGCGGTCGCCCTTCTGGATCGTCGCCGTCCTCGCGCGACCGTTCGCGATCTAGCGGACGGACGGTGCACCCCTCGGCCGGATCGACGAACGCCAGTACATCGCTCAGACGACGAACGCCAGTACCTCGCCGAATCCACCTCGGCTGGACAACGCGCGCTCGAGGCCGGCTGTGAGCGCTCGCGCCCGAATCACGCGACACCGGACACACTATGCGGGAGACACTCGAACCGTGGGATACCGGAAAGCGGGTATTGAACGCCGACGGGACCGTAGTCGGGCGTCTCTCCCACGTCGAAGACGGTCGCGGCTACGTCGTGCTCGACCCGACCCTCCTCCAGACGATCAAAGCGAAACTCGGCTGGGGGTCGGTCACCGACGACGCACACCCGCTCGATTCGGGGAGCATCGAGAAGATCACGGACGATGCCGTGCACCTGCGCGGAACGCTGTGACCCGCTCAGTCCGTTACGCGCCGGTCGAACGCAGAAATCGGCCTCGCAGTTGCTTTGTACCGGCGGAAGGCGCCGTGAGCCCACTCGAGTGCCGCCGTCGAATCGTTCCGGATCACGCCGTGGTAGGTCAGGTCGTCGTCGAACGGAACGACGTAGGCGACCGACTCGGTCGGCGTCTCGACGATCGAGAGTTCGTAGGGGACCGTCGGCACCGTGTAGATGTCGACCTCCCCCTCGAGCGCGCCGTCGCCTAGCAGATCGGCGTGATCCGTCAGCGTCACTCGCGCCAGCGATTCGGTGACGACGAGTTCGACGTCGAAGTCGTCGTCGATCGCGCGCTCGCGAAACTGCCGTCGGAACGCCGGCGTCCTATCGGCCGCGGCGATGGCGCGAAATCGTTCGGCACGGTCGATCAGCTCGACGATCTCCCCGAGCGGTTCGTTCGGCGCATGTGCCGGGACTTCGAGCAGGGTAGCACCGCGAATCAGGTCGGTAGCGATCGGTGTCTCCGTGGGTAACTCGCCGAGCAGATCGCTCGTCCGCGCGATCGACTCGAACGTCTGCCGACTCCGTCGATGGGCCGTGAGCGCGAGTCGACCGGCGACGGTCAGACGAAACCCGTCCTCACAGCGTCGAATACAATCGAGTGCCTCGAGTTCCCTGATGGCTCGATCGATCGTCGACCGGGAGCAATCGAGAACTTCGATCAATTCGCGCTTGGCCGCCGGCCCGGCGTCGAGGTGCTCGAGCAGCGGCGAACGCTTGGCGACGGTCCGTAAAACGTCGTCTCCGGTACTCGAATGCCCCATCCTCACCTATTCGACGACGAGCGACGAGTAAAAAGTTCCCGATCAGGCGGTCGCGTCGGCGTTTAGACGCCCGTACTGTAGCGTAGAATGCCCGCAAAGCCGCCAAAGGCGTTGTACAACTGTTCGCCCTTTTCGAAGTCCGTCGAGATGAACTTCGTCTCGGTCCCGCGCTGTTCGGCGATCTCGATGAGGTGGTCGATCGCGTCCTCGCGGTCGCCGTCATCGGCCTCGATCGCGGTTCCACACTCCGAACACTCGTGGTCCGGCGTGGAATTGCGCCGATCGATTACTTCGTAGTCGGTGTTCGAACACTCCGGACAGTCGAAGACGACGACGTCGGAGCGCAGGTCCTCGCTGATCAACAGCGTCTCGACCGAACCCATAATGAGGTTGTCGCGGGTCTGCTCGAACCCGTAGGTCGCCCGCTCGCCCGCATGGAGTTCCTCGAAGAACTCCTCCATCTCCTGTTTTTCCTTCATGACCTCCGCGTCGGCAAGCGCCTCCTCGGCGTTGTCGACGAGTTCCTTCAGACCGGACTCGTCGGTGTAGGAGACGTCGAACTTCCCGAGGACGTTGTCCTGGATCTCGTGGTGGAGGTAATCACCGTCGAGGAACTCGTCTTTCGTCGGTGAGGGACCGCCGACGAGAATCCCGTCGAGTTCGTGACGTTTCGCCACGAAGAGGTCGTTCGCCATCCCCGCGACTTCTTGGTAGAAGTTATCGATCGCCTCGAGGCGCAGTCGGGCGAACCGCTGTGCGGACTGGCCACCTTTTCGCTGCTTGCCGGGAACGAGCGAGGAGGCGGACTTGACCGGCTCGATGCGCTTGCCACGCAGCCAACCGACGTTCGCTTCGCGCCGGTCGAGGACGATCAGGCCGTACAGCCCGTTGTCCGCCAGCATGTGCTCTAACGGTTCGGTGAGAAAGTCCGAATCGCAGTGATACCGGAAGGATTCGACGGGCTGGGGCGGGCTCTCGAGGACGTTCGTGACCATCTCCGTCTGGCCGCCGCCGGCGTCGACGGCCCCCGAGAACATGACGAGCCCGTTTTCCGGGGGAAACGTATCGTAGTACCGAAGTCGGTCTTTGATCGAGGTCAACGCGTCCTGGACGTTGGTCCGGGTTTGCTTCGACTTGATGTTGGCCGCCTCGGAGTGTTCCTGCGTGACGTGTGCGACGACGTCACTGATCTGGCGATCGTCGGGAACATAGATAGTCACGAGTTGCGTTCCCGACCCCTCGTAGTCCTTGAGATCCTCGATAACCTTCCGGAATTCGTACTTCTTATGCTGTGAGTAATCTTCCGTATTACTTTTGTCGGTGGAACCCATTATTGATCTTATGGTAGATAAGACCACCAAGACAGTAAAGGTGCCCGATTATTTTTGAGTTATGGTTGGAAGCGTTAATATTCTGTGGGTAAATTCACGGGGCCATCTAAAATATATTGTGGGGATCATACACTACTGTGAGTTGAACAAATCAAACAATTCATAGAATATATAATAATCGAGAGGGTGAAAATCAGGCTATCTCACCACCTATGTTCGAAGTACTACAAAATGGTATATTCCGGCCGCGTCTCGAGTGACTTTCATTGCGGATCCTCACCAGATACCGCCGAGCGTACAGTACGGCGCTTTCTATCGGTTGATTCTCAGTACTCACGGTCGGAGAGCGTCAGCGCCCATCTCTTTCGACAGTCGACGGGCTCTCAGGCGTGTGCTGGATCTCCCTCTGTGTCGACGTAGATCATGAGTCTCGAGCGATCTGTGGTCCGATATGTGCAGAGGACGGTGACGAGAGGACGCCGCGTAGTTGTCCACGAACCGAACGGTTCTCATATTCAGCCGATGGGACGGGTCGTATTTAAAATTGGTTGGTCCGCAAACCGCTGTAGGGGCCATGGTCTGGACGGTTTCACGTTCCGAGTAGGGGAGCTACGGACGAGTGCTGTCCTCGTCGTCGACGATGGACCCAAATGTCAGCTTTCACTTTGACTTTTCGAAGTACTCGAGGACCGCATTCGCGGTGACGAGTCTCGATTCTCTGCGTCGAATCCAAGCCGGATGTTTTCTGTTGACTCGAGATGGTGATTGTACACTCGACTCTCCCCTCGTCTTATCGATCAACGTTCGTCGATGTGAGTCGCTGCTTCCCGTCTCGAGACCAACGCGATCATCTCTACTCGTGGTAGACGCTCTTTGACGATTTTTCGATCTCGAGGCAGTATCTGCTACGCAGGACCCTGGCCGGGTGTAATCTGACCATCTCTCTATCGCGTCCTCCGATCGGAGTGCGGTTCATCCTCGGAACGCTTTTCACCCGTGCGGCGGGACCTTTCGTCCGATGGCGTACCCGGAATCGGTCGATGTGACGGATCTCTCGCCACTTGCGTGGCGACTTCTTCGTGTAGCGGCCGGATACGAACAGCGGGGCGTCGAACGTGCCATTGAGGGTATACTGCAGGCCCATATTTCGATGCTCGAGTCGGGCAATCGGATGCTTTCACGATCGCGGAGACAGGCGCTTTTCGACCTCTACGCGGCCGAACTCGAGGATAGTCAGATCCGAGCCATCGCCGAGGAGTTCTGACCGTCGGCCCGGTCGATTCCACGACCCGCAAGCGTCTTTATTGGCTGTCAATCGATGCCCCGTGTCGACCTCTCCGACTGGAATAGACGTCACCGAATTCTGCAAACTTCGAAAGAATTAATCGTGAAGATACTAAGAGAACGCGTGTATCAATGATACAACTCGGAAATTCACAGGCACAGCACCGCGTACTCGTTTTCCTCGCCGTGTTACTCGGAACCGGGATCGTGGCGGGGGCACCGACTCCGAACGGGTTGCCACTGGACGGACAGTACGCCCTCGCGACCATGTTCTTCGCCGGAGCGCTCTGGGTGACCGGAACGCTCCCGCTCCCCGTGACGGCGCTGTCGATCCCGATCCTGTTGACGGGATTCGGCGTTTACGCGAGCATGGATGATGCGCTTCGGGGGTTCGCCGACCACATCATCTTCCTGTTTATCGCGGGGTTCATGCTGGCGAACGCGCTACAGAAGTACGACATCGATCGGCGAGTCGCACTCTACATGATGGCCGTGATGGGGACGTCACCGCGTCGACTCGTTCTGGCGGTGATGCTCGCGACGGCGTTCATCTCCATGTGGGTGTCGAACACGGCGACGGCGGCGATGATGCTCCCTATTGCGTTAGGGGTGCTCGCGCAGGTCATCGGTCGCGAGGGCATCGAAGCGGCGGCGGCCGCTCCGGACGCGGATGTCGATCCGGAGATGTCCGCAGACGGCGGTGCGACCGCCGCCTCGGCGGGTAACGTGGACGGCTTTACCAACATTCAGGTGTCGATGCTTCTCGGGACGGCCTACGCCGCTAGCGTCGGCGGCGTCGGAACGCTCATCGGGACGCCGCCGAACGCGATTCTCGCCGGGCAACTCAACTCCATTCTGGACTACGATATCGGGTTCGCACAGTGGCTCCTTATCGGCATCCCAATCGTCGTTTTGACGCTTCCGCTGGTCTGGTACATCCTCACTTACTGGCTCTATCCACCGCGAATCGCCGACGTTGAAGACGCGCGAGCCCAGGCCGAGACGTATCTTCAAGAAGAGGGCGAGCTCGGGACGCACGGTCGCCGCGTAGCCTTCATCTTCACCGCAACGGCGGTGCTGTGGGTACTCGGGGGTCTGGGCGAGTTCGTCGGCCCCTACCTCCCTGCGGCGTGGGAGACGACGCTCTACGGCGGTGAAGGTACCTCCGTGTTCGGCACGGAGGGCCATCAGGGGTTGCTCTACTACGTCATGGTTGGGATGTTCACTATTCCGGCGCTCGTGCTCTCGGATACCATGGAGTGGGACGACCTCGTCGATATCGACTGGGGAACGATCTTACTGTTCGGTGGCGGTATTGCGTTGGCGGACGCGCTCGCTGCAACCGGAACGACGGAGTGGATCGCGGACACCGTCTTCGGATCGCTGACGAACGCGCCCATCGTCCTTGTGGTCTTCGTCGTCGTCCTTCTTGTAATTTTCCTGACGGAAATGACATCCAACACCGCGACGGCGACCATCATCGTTCCCATCCTCATCGGCATTGGGAGTGTCTTCGCGTCGACGCTTGGTCTCTCTGACGTCGCCGCTGCGGTGTTCCTCGCTGTCTCTGGAGCCGTCGCCGCGAGTTTCGCGTTCGCGCTTCCGGTGGCGACGCCGCCGAACGCCATCGTCTTCGGTTCGGGATACATCAAACAGGAGCAGATGATGAAAGCCGGCATCATTCTCAATATCGTGATGACCGCTGTACTGACCGGCCTCATCTGGTTTATGTTCCAGTTCGTCTGGCCGACCGTTCTCTGGTAAGCAGCAAACACCATTCCGTTCAACCCGACCAATTATCACCGATTCCAAACTCTATCGAATACATGGAGCGCCTCTCCGTCTACACTGCGACGTTTGCTGTCATCGGGATTATATTTGGCTTCAACGCGCTCGCCCTGTCCGCCACTGGAGAGTGGGGACTCCCCACGCTACTGATCGCGATCGGTTCGGTGGTGATGATCGCTGGTGCCGTGTACGAGTTGGTATCGACCGATCCATCTGCGTTCACGGTCTCGTCAACTGATCTCCTCGTGATATTCGTTGGCGGCTGTTTGAGTCTCGTTGGCGTTACCTTGGAATATCAAATGTAGGTTGTCACTCATCGTCGATCGATTCCGTTCGGATATAGTATGGTCCCTCCCAGTCTTGGACCCACTCCGGGGACCGCATTGTGGGACCGCAACTGGTTCGCTTCGTACGATTTGTCCGGGAAGACGGTTTCTTCCTCGTTAGTTCCTTCTACACGGGCCACAATTTACATCACCGAGTCTTGGTCTTCTGCGGAAACCAGTTGCTTTTTTCTCCGTCGTGGACGTTCCCCGGAGAGTCGACCTATTCCCGCGGATTAAACGTAGCGGCTATTTCTGAACTAGTGGTATTCAATCGACTCGTAATCGATTTGACGGCGCGTATCCACTATCCTTACGGTCGATCCCAACCTCGGTCGCTTGCTGGCGGGTCAATGATCGGTAGCTCTCTCCAGTAATTTCTCGATAGTAGAACAGCTTGACCATACCCCGAAACGAATACGATGTGGGGTGCCACTCGGGATATTGATCCTCGGGATACGCGAATGGGTGGTCGAGAGCTGCAAACGCACTGTAGAGACTTGTTCCCCGTTCCAAGCGTTTCTCGAGCTCAAGTGAAATGGCAAACGTATCCGACATTCGGGGAGTGTAGGATCTCATCAGGCGTATCGTAACATCTTGAACGGGGCAGCGGCGGTTCTCTCTGGGCAGTACGTGCAGGTTAGTGAAGTGGCGGCATTCTTGGTTGTCGTTGGCTTCGTCGCTCTGGCGTCGACGTTCTGGTTGACGTTTCCGATCGGGGCTATCAGCGGGAGCATCCATGAGCGGGTGGCGCTATACGAATCCAAGTGAGCGTCGTACCAGTAGTTTCGATGCTCATATTTTCACACGACGTACGGATCTGTCGACATATCCCCATGTAATTTAGAAGTTGGTTCGTATTTTATTAAGCACGATTTGCGTGTCATGCGCTGAATCAAACTTTGATTATGACTCGATGGTTTCAACAGAGCATGTAATTCCTACTCTTAAGGTTCTGTTCAAGGCAATTGGGCGATCCAGAAGCGTCGAATGTGATCGTCCGCTCCTCGTTAGGTGAAAGGTGAAAATAGTTGTCCGAGAATTGGCCGTCAATTGGAACGTCAAGCGCGACGAACAACGCAGCAGCGTCAGTCCTGATCGTCACCTCGTCTTCGTCGACGGAGACTGTGAGATCCGGTTCCGGCAATTCGAGATGCTTGTACTCTTCGAAGAACTCGAACGCTGGGTATGTCTTGTCGCTCCCGTCGAAAGTGATACTGAGGAACGTTTCTTCTGTGGGAATGTCGTCTGTCAACTGATCCGGATCTACAGTTGCGACGCAGTCGCTTTCAAGTGCTGCGATGGAGACGCTTTCGTCAACCTCTCCCACGAGCTCCCCGTTAAAGGTGTAGGACTCGACGGTTATCTCCCCGGAAAGGGATTCTCGTTCATCGTTTGTAAGCCAGATTTCGACGCCATCGTCGCTCATGGTCGTCGAGAGCAGGACCGGTGCGTAGATACGACGGCTAATGTGTTGGAGCGCTTTCCAGTCGCCGCCGTATTCGACGGACGACCACGACGCGCAGGGCCAGAGGTCGTTCAACTGCCAGAACAGCGTACCCATGCAATTCGGCTTTTGTCGCCGCCAGTGTTCGATGGCAACTTTCATCGCGAGACCCTGCTGTACCTGGCTGAGATAGACAAAGTCTTCAAAACTAAACGGAATACGGAACGACGCGGCCATCCGCTGAAGTATTGTCCGGTTTCCACTCTCGTGTCTCTGGTGGTGCTCCATCAACGGTGCGGTCGGATTGAGCTCCCCTTCCGGGAGCACTGACAAGAGAGCATCAACTGAAGGGAACGACTGGTATCCGAACTCCGAGACGAATCGTGGTTCGACCGTCTCATATTCGTCAAAATCTGCGCCATCATGCCAGACGTCCCAGTAGTGGAGATCACCTTTATTCGTCAGATAGGGATCTTGCATCCCGGTTCCGCTCGACGGCGATCCGGGCCAGTAGGTCCGGGTCGCGTCCTCTTCGGCTACAGCGTCGCCGATCACGTCGTAGAACAGTGTCTCGAAGTCCTGCTTTAATTGTTCTAGTTCGTCGGCATCGTCGAACCAACTTTCGAGGCCCATTTCAACCTCGTTATTTCCACACCAGAGAGCGATTGACGGATGGTCCGCTAGCCGACGGACCTGATATCGAACCTCTGCCTCGACAGATTCCAGATACTCCTCATCGCTTGGATATAGCGCACAGGCGAACATGAAGTCCTGCCAGACAAGTAGTCCACGCTCGTCACAAGCTTCGTAGAAACCGTCGCGCTCGTAGTACCCGCCACCCCAAACGCGAATCATATTCATGTTTGCGTCAACGGCGCTGTCGAGCAGCGAATCATATCGGTCGCGCGTGACCCGCCCGTGCAGTGCATCGGCCGGGATCCAGTTAGCTCCTTTCGCAAACACCGGTACTCCATTGACCTCAAACATGAACGACTCACCACCGTCCTCTCGGTCCGTTTCGCGAACGAGTTCGAGTTCTCGAAATCCGAGGCGGGTAGATGTCTTGTGCGAAGGATCGGATGGAATAGACGAGTTAACTGCTGCCACACCGCCGTCGGCTGTTACCGCATCCGTGTTGCCCGGTACCGGCTTTGGGTCCGCGTCGATAGCTACGGTAAGATCATAAAGCGGCTGGTCGCCGTACCCGTTCGGCCACCAGAGATCGGGGTCCGAAACGTTGAGGCTTACCGTTACCTCATTGCTTCCCTCAGTGACATCAACAACCTCACGCGTTGCCGTCTCTGCAACCTCAGCAGTTAGCACCGCTTCGTCATCGGACGGTGCGTCAAGGCCGACGATTACGTCAAGGTTGACGCTATCAGCGTCGTGATCCTGTACAGTCTTCGTGTACTCGATCCGCGGTTCGGAGTACGCCAGCAGTTCAATATCCCGCCAGATACCGACTGTCGGAAGGCACGGCCCCCAGTCCCAGCCGTAGTGGCACTGAGCTTTTCGGATGAAGTTTCGTCCCGGTTGGTCAATCGGATACCGTAGTGTCGGGACCTGGTATTCATGGTTCTCCGAGCGTCGGGTGCTGTACTCGACAGGCGAGTCGAATCTAATGTCTACCTGATTTTCTCCGACCGTAAGGATATCACTGACATCGAACTCATGCTTGCGGTGCATATTAGCAGTTTCACCCACGACTTCACCGTTGATCCGCACCGTCGCAACGGTGTCGAGGCCTGCACACCGCAAACGTATACGATCCTCGTTGAGAAAGTCATCGTCGAGTGTCACGGTGCGTCTATACATCCAGTCTGACTTTCCAACCCATTGTAGGTCGAGTTCGTTGTCAGCGTCGTACGGATCGGTAATTTCGCCGGCATCGAGGAGATCTGTGTAGACCCCGCCGGGAACTGATGCCTCGAGCCAGTTATCTGCCTCCAACTGGCGAAACTCCCAACTACCGTTAAGCGACTCTATCCGCATACTCTGACTGTATCAGTAGAGCATAATAACGCTACCGGTACCCTCAATGGACCCAGATGCTTTTCGAAAACATCATTGATGAGATTGGAGAGACTTGCTCTGATTCGCTCATCCGTATGAGAGGATCTGGTATAGTTGATCAGTTGAGCGCCACTGTCACAGGACCAGGAAACTCGAGAAGAAGCTGCTGCGTGCTATCCCCGAAGATTGCTTTTCCGGTTGGAGATCGCTGATTTCCGCATGTGAACAGATGATCACATCCAGTTTCACGACTGATTCGAAGGACCGTCTCGACATGGTCGTCTTTCGGTGCAACGACGACGCGGTAAGTGATTTCTAAGTCCTCCTCATCAAGAGTCTCGGCGACTATAGACTGAACGGAACTTCGCTCGGCATCCAAGATGTTGGTTTCGTCATAGTGAGTGTCTTCGACATCACCGATTGCCTCCAAATTTTCGACGTCAGCTTCGAATGACTCGGGCCGGATAATGGATAAAATTACCAATCCACAATTGCTACCACGGGCTGTCGCAGCCGCCTCAGTAAGTAGTTTCCGCCCTTCCTTTGTGTCTTCCGCAATTATCAGTCCACGTTGCATACGGCGACCCATGAACTGGTTCTACAAGAATCTATTGTCGTAATCAGAGAGAGTATAATTGGCGAAGGGGAAAGTGCGTTGTTTGATTGAGGGAAACAAATATTGGCATTTACTGTTATCATATTCTTTAGTATTGGGTTTTTCCACATCCACTAATCCGCGGGAATCGGTAGAGTCATAAGCTGTTATCGACGTTCACTGTACGACCGAGAAACGTCACGACACGCAGCTCGGCTGGCAGCAATTACGTGAGAAACTGAGGGAAAAAGGGCTTTAGACCGCTGATCAAGCACCCAGGGTAAGCCCAGGACCTGAGATTACTACCTCACCATGACACCGACGAAATTATAACACACGGTTGATGATCGTTACGTAACTAATCGCTCTATGTCGACAGAACCAGACGAAGTTACGAGACGAGAGAAGATCGATGCACTGCTCGATGTCGCGCGTTTCAACCCAAAGTTCACGCTTCTAATCATCATCCTCGGTCTCGCAGCGGCCGTCCTTGAGGGCGTCGGTCTTAGCTTTATTCTCCCGATCATCGAGATCGTCCAAGCCAACGATCCGACGGCCGAAGCGGATGGACTCATGGGGGTGTTCGTAACGGCCTACGCAACGCTCGGGATCCCGTTCACACTGGGCTACGTCGTCGTCGGCGTCGCAGCCGTAATGACTGTTCGGTACACGACGAGCTTCGTCGTTGCATGGTTCCGGGAGGCCCTCCGGACGTACTATATTCGCGACTTACAAATTCGCGCGTACGACAGCGCTCTCGATGCCCGCGTCAACTACTTCGACGAAGAGGGTTCCGACGATATTCTGAACGCAATCGTCACACAGACCAACTACGCAGGGAGAGTCATCCAACGCGTCATCAAACTACTCGAAAAACTCTTTCTCTCTTCGGTCTATCTACTCATTGCAGTAGTCATTTCGCCATTGCTGACCGTATTTGCAGTTACCGTCTTAGGGTTCCTGACTGTATTCCTCCGACGGGTCGTTGAACCGGGCTACGCGGTTGGTGACATCGTAGCTGATGCCAACGAGCGGAGACAGGAAGCCGCCCAGGCCGGGACGCAGGGAATTCGTGACGTTCGGGTCTTCGGACTGGCCGGTGAACTTCGACAGGACTTCCTCGACGCGATCGATCAGTTCACGAGCGCACGTATCACCCTTCGTCGCAACGAAGCGGCGATCAACAACTTCTACAATCTCGGCGTCGCTGTCTCCGTATTCGTCCTCATCTATCTCGCGTTGACGTTCGCTAATCTCTCCTTCGGTTCGCTTGGTATCTTCCTCTTTGCGATGTTCCAGCTCGGTCCCCAGGTGAGTAGTGTGAACAACCTGCTCTATAGCGTCGAGAACGATCTCCCGCACCTTGTCCGAACCCAACAGTTCATCACAGAACTCCAGTCGCGAGAGGAGCCAAACGATCCGACACAGGGGGTTCCCGATGTTGTCGATCACATGGAATTCGACAACGTCCACTTCTCGTACAACGAGGAGGAGCGGGTACTACGGGGAATCAATTTCGAGATAGAGAAGGGTGAATTCGTCGCGTTCGTCGGCCAGTCAGGTGCCGGCAAGTCAACGATTATCTCGGTGCTCGCGAGATTATACGAGCTCGACGAGGGCGAGATTCGGGCCAACGGTGTTTCCATCCAGGAATTGGACATTGACGAGTGGCGGGAACGAATCGCCGTCGTCCGACAGGACCCGTTCATCTTCAACGACACGCTCGAGTACAATCTCACAATCGGGAACCGGGACGCCTCACAAGCGGAAATCGATCGCGCCTGTTCGATCTCGAAAATCAATGAGTTCTTCGACGAGCTGCCGGACGGCTACGACACGATGCTCGGTGACGACGGCGTGCGGCTGTCAGGCGGCCAGAAACAGCGGGTTGCGTTGGCGCGAGCGCTATTGCAGGACGCCGATCTGCTAGTCCTCGACGAGGCGACGAGCGACCTGGACTCGACCCTCGAACAGGAGGTCCAGGCGGCGATCGAGAAGATGGAACGGGACTACGCGATGATCGCGATCGCCCATCGACTATCAACGGTCGAGAACGCCGACCGGATCTATACAGTTGAGGGTGGCGAGATCATCGAGACCGGAACGCACAGTGAGTTGATCGATAGCGGTGGACAGTATGCGGATTTGTATGCGATTCAGTCGCGTGGGTAATCGTAGCCGTTTTCATTAGTCCTACAGAAACCCCCTGCGGCAGATCGAGACAGTGTGATTGACGCACCCTCATAGGGAGCAGTTCAGATTAGTACTCATAGTAGCGGTGTGATAGAATTTATTGGCTTAAACCGCATACCGACCATTTCAAGCCTTTCGCGTCGGTATCCAATCTGGAGTCAGAGATCAGGAACACATCCCGGGGAGCCTGTCCAGCACAGTAATTCCACCTCCAAGATCGGGGACCACATCGTTTTTGTACTGCTTAGCGTGTCATAGAAAAATTTCGCATAACCGCTCTTCTTAGGTATAATGGAGTGAATGGCCCGCTACGTAGGTATCAAGACTGAACGTAGCCAAGATCCTCTAGTCGTTGTGTAACATCGTTTGTAGTTGCTTGATCCATCGTCATTTTTCCCTCGGTGACCGTTCTACGGGAATCAAATTCTGACTCGGACCACGGAACCGTCACGATCGAAGGATGGTACCGGCCGCAGGGGTGGCCGTACGTCCGCCACTCTCCTGCTGCGTTTCCATGGTCCGACGTGAGTACTGTTTTTCCTTCGACTTCCTCGATAATCCGACTCACTTCGGAAAGGGCCAGTTCGAGATTCTCGCGGTATGCAGCCCAGACAGTGTCCTTGTCGACTGCACCACGCTTGAGTTGCTCCCAGACGTGCAGCTCGCCCCCTCCGTCCGTCTTCTTTCCTTGCCTCCCCTCGTCGGTAAACCCTCGCTGCTGGATCTGCTGGCCTGTCTCACCAATAAAGGGGAAGTGTGGTTGCACCAAGTGGACCAGAAGCCGTTTTTCTGGGTATTCTTCGGCAATCTCAAGGACACGGTCGACTGCTGGCGCAGGTGGGACAGTACGGAGATCGTCGTCCCAGCAGGACTCGTAGAGACGCTCACAGTGGTGGAATTTCGCTTCTACCTCGTGCATCTGTGTCTGGGGGTTCGCCGACATTAGCACGGTATCGGGGTACGTGTCCGGGAAGTTCTTATCCAGCCAGACGCGTGTGCATGAACCGGCAGATATTCTCGCTGAAAGTTTCCCAAAAATACTATCGGTTTCCTCGAAAAGATCGTACCGACAACCATCTAAGATAACGAGGGTATCCCAATCTTCCTCCATCACATACGTGTACTCCTTGTTCCGAATGTGGTGGCGGTAGTATTTCAACATCTTCATTGCCACTAACTCAGGATTAGAAAATGCTACTTGAAACTTCTGTAACATACTATCAGTGTGTGAGCGGAACTGTTAGAAGTGTTTTGGGTTATTAGCGTATCTTATCAGAACACCTCTTCAATTCAATGTGGGTTGCTGGAGTCTACTGACAGAGACATATCTGACCCAGAGTTCTGTCGTGCTTAGAGTGCTGATCAGCTAGTCAGCAATACGTCTTCGAAGTCAGCGGCTATCTTGGCCGGGTGGAAGCAGGCTTGCGCCCATTCTTCGTTCTCCTCACCTGTGGCCTCTTGCCTCGATTTATCGGCTACCAGCGCCATCAGGTGATCCTCGAGTTCGGAGTTCGTCCGAACAACACCATTGCCCTCCGAACTCGTGTTAATAACCTCTGGCATCCCGCCGCCAGTGTTTACGACGACCGGAAGTCCAGACCGCTGAGCCTCGATTACAGTTAACCCTAATGTATCGCGGAAGGATAGGTGTAGGTATATATCTGCGGCGGCATATACTGGGGCGATCGGTGAGAGGAATCCGGGGAAGAGTACGCGGTCATATACATCGGGATCAATCTGCCCACGGAACTTCTCCTCAATCTCTTCCCTGTATTGCCCGCCGCCGGCTACGACGTAGTAGCTATCTTCCCATTCAGACAATACGGTGTTGATGCCCCGTGCAAAGTCGACGACTCCCGTTCCTTTCGAGCGGTAATTGAACCCTGTTATAGAAAGGAGCAATGGACTTTCTGATCCGATCCCCCAATCCTCTCTGAGAGAGTCGTTCGACGTGGCCTGAGCAATTGACTCCTCGTTGTAGGGTTCGTAAATGGGGGTTATTGGCTTATCGATTGTCGGATACGTGTATTTGATCTGGGTCTTATGAAAGTGGGAGACGGGGATAATGTGATCCGCCTCGCCAACGACTCGGTCACGAATATGCCTGATCCTCGAAACATGGAGAGAATCCTGAAACGTTGTCCCCCCCTGATAACGGTCTTTGAATTCTCCCCAGAAACCGCCTCTCGGACGCAGGTACACATCATTTCCGTACCGAGAAGCAAGTTTTGAAATAATGAGCAGGTTGATCCCAATCGAATCAATCACAACGGGAGCGCCCGTGGCTTTGAGGTGGCTCTGAATTGATCGAAGTTTCGAGATCTTACTGGTCTTATTCTCTGTGAGGTCTTGCTGGAGCGTCACTCGAAATACATCGAGCGAATCTCCACGAAGTCGGTAGGAATATGGTTTTTCTAAATGAGTATGATTTAGTATGTGGGAACCTTGAACGATATCGTGCAATTGTGAAATGGTTTCGAACGAATATGCGAAGTTATGGTGCGTCTGTAACTCTCGGATGTGTCGTTTTTCGCACGGTGGGTGGTGTCGACCGTGACCGAGCACGTCCCTACCACGTGTATGCGGTGTGCGGTCGGCTGCGGGCACGTCCAGCGAGCCGTCGAAACGGGGTACGGGTTAGATGTCGTTCGCGGCGACGCCGCTCACCCGGTCAATCAGGGACTGGCCTGTCAACGCGGCGTGAGCGAAACGGCGGATCCCGACGGCGAGTGGCTCACGCGCCCGCTCGTCCGACGCGACGGCGAGCTCGTCCCCACGACGTGGGAGACCGCCCTCGAGCGCGCCGCCGAGGGACTCGGAACGGCTCTCGAGGGCGGCTCGGATCGCGTTGCCGTGCTCGGAAGCGGCCAGCAGACCAACGAAGCGGCCTACGCGCTCGGCAAACTCGCACGTGGCGGCTTCGGAACGCGCTATTACGACGCGAACACGACGCTCTGCATGGCGAGCGCGGTCACCGCCTACTACGACGCCTTCGGGAGCGACGCGCCGCCGCCGACCTACGACGATATCCCCCAGGCCGAGACCCACCTGGTCTGGGGGGCGAATCCCGCGGCAGCACACCCGGTGCTGTTCCGCTGGATCCGCCAGTCCGCAACCGAGGACGACTGCGAACTGCTCGTCGTCGATCCGATCGAGAGCGAAACGGCCGAAGTCGCCGACGCGCACGTCGCGCCCGACCCAGGCGGCGACCTCGAGTTGGCTCGAGCCGTCCTCGCGCGCCTCGTCGAGACTGATCGGATCGACGAGTCCTTTGTCGCCGACGCGACGACCGGCTTCGACACGCTACGAGCGAGACTCCCCGACGCCGAGTCGGCGGCCGCCGCGGCGGGCGTCTCCCTCGACACCGTCGACCGGATCGCGGCCGCGCTCGAGCGCGACACCCTGATTTACTGGGGCATGGGCGTCAACCAGAGCGTCGACGGGACCCAGACCGCGGCCGCTTTGATCGACCTCTGTCTGTCGACCGGCAACCTCGGCCCCGGAATGGGCCCGTTCTCGTTGACGGGGCAGGCGAACTCGATGGGAACTCGCGTCTGTTCCTCGAAAGGGACCTGGCCCGGCCACCGGCCGTTCGACGATCCGGCCCACCGAGCCGAAGTCGCCGACGAGTGGGGCGTGCCGGTCGAAACGCTGCCCGACGATCCGGGTCCCGGCCCGGTCGGCATCCTCGAGGCAGTCGAGGACGAGGCCGTCTACGCCGTCGCGACCAATCCCGCCGTGGGAATGCCCGACGCGACGCGGGTTCGAAGACGGCTCGAGGAAACGTTCCTCGTCGTACAGGACGCCTTCCACAGCGAGACGATCGAGTATGCGGACGTCGTGCTCCCGGCCGCGACGTGGGGCGAATCGGAGGGGACGGCGATGAACATGGAACGAACCGTCTCGCGGGTGCGGGCGGCGACGGAGACGCCCCCGGGCGTCAAGACCGACCTCGAATTGATCGCCGAACTCGCGACGCGTCTCGCGCCGGGGCTGCTCGATCGGTCGCCGGACCCGGCGTCGATCTTCGACGAATTTGCCGGGCTCACCGCGGGGACGCTCGCGGACTGCTCTGGAATCGATTACGATCGCCTCGAGGACGAGCGAGCGGTTCGCTGGCCGGCACCGACACGCGAGGCCGTCGGTGGCTACCGCTATTACGATGATTCGGCGACCGACGGGTGCGAGGAGGCCGAATGCGAGAATCTCGAGAGCAATGGGAGCGAGCGCTGGTCGTTTCCGACGCCGAGCGGTCGTGCCAACTTCTCGGCGGGCGGTGGGACCGGCCTGCCGGAGCCACCGGACGAGAACTATCCGCTGACGCTGACCACCGCGCGCCAGCCGGACGCGTACAACACCGGGGTTCGAACCCGCGACGACGGCCCGCCGACGGCACGAGTCAGCGCCGGAACCGCCGCGGCGCTGGCGGCCGAACTCGAGGGACCGGAGGACGACCGGTACGGTCGCATCACCTCCCGTCGGGCGTCGATACTCGCTCGACTCGAGGTCGACGAGACGATTCCCGACGGTGTCGTCTGGCTTCCGATCCACCACCCGGACGTGAATGATCTCACGATTCCGGCCGTCGATCCTCGGTCCAAAGAGCCGAACTTCAAGCAGTGTGCTGTGCGCCTCGAGGCCCCGACCGGTTCGACGGCGATCACGCTCGAGGAAGTCACGGCCTAACCGGTGCTTCGAACCGTTACGGCTGAACTGGCGTTCGAATCACGACGTCGAATACTGACGCCTGAATAGAAACGTGGCCGTCTCCCGCGGGAGACGACTGGACGCATCGAATTCTCGACCGTTGGCGCTGCCGGCGACGGAAGGCGGTGCCTCTGACACGCTGTGCCCGGTCGATTCGGGCGATTCCGTCGGCCGGTCAGGTGATGTGGCGAACAGTTCTTCCCGAACCGCCTGTCCCGAGCCACACCCAGTTTAAAAAATCAGCGAGTTTAAATAAACCTTCGTGTCGGTTCAGGCTACTTTTGATCGTTCAAACGGATCGAATTCCGCCCCGATCGTTTATCGACCGATTTCTATCGGTCGTTCCGAATCACCTCGGACCTCGGCGGTTCGCCGTTACAATTCGTGACTGACTCACTGCTCGGTCCGATCCGAAAGCGCGGCCGCGCCCTCGCGAGCGCGCTCGAGAACGCGCGGTTCGTCGAGCGTCCGGACCTCACGGTCGGCCATGAGAACCGCCCCGTCACAGATCGTGTGTCGCACGTCGCCCGCTTCGGCGGCGTACGCGAGGTGGCTCACGAGGTCGTGGGCCGGCACGAGGTGTGGCTTCTCGAGGTCGATCACCGCGAGGTCGGCCGGAGCCCCGGGTTCGAGACGGCCCGACTCGATACCGAGCGCGTCCGCGCTTCCCGCCGTGAGCATTTTCACGACCGATTCGGCCGCGACGGCACTCGCGTCCGACGCGGCGAGTTTGCCGAGCATCGCTGCGTCCCGCGCTTCGTCGAGCATCGAGAGATCGTTGTTCGAGGCCGCCCCGTCCGTGCCGAGGCCGACGGTAACGCCCGCGTCGAGCAGGCGCTGGACCGGTGCTATGCCGCTGGCCAGTTTCATGTTCGAGGCCGGACAGTGGATCACGCTCGTGCCGGCCTCGGCGAGCAGTTCGATCTCCCGTTTGTCGACGTGGACGCCGTGTGCGACGAAGTCCTCGGCCTCGAGCAGACCGCGTTCGGCGGCGTACTCGAGCGGACGCACCTCGTGCTCGTCGACGATCGGTGTGACCTCGTCTTCGGTCTCGTTCGCGTGGTAGTGGATCGGAACCCCCGCGTCGCGCGCTTTCGGGACGAACTCCTCGAGGTACGACGCGCCGACGGTCGTCAGCGAGTGGGGCGCGAACACCGTCGAAACCCGTCCGCCGGCGGCGCCGTCGAACTCCTCGGCGACGGCGAGACTTTCCGCGGCGTCCGCGCGTGCCGCGTCGCCGTCCTTGCCGACGGTGACGATTCCGTGGCCGAGCACGGCCCGAACGCCAGATTCCTCGACCGCGGCGACGATTTCGGGGACCTCGAAGTACATGTCCGCGAATGCCGTCGTCCCGCCTTTGATCATCTCGAGGATCCCGAGTTCCGCGCCGGCGCGGATGTCCTCGGGCGCCATCGCGCCCTCCGCGGGCCAGATGTCCTCCCGGAGCCACGCCTCGAGCGGCTTGTCGTCGGCGTACCCGCGAAGGAGGGTCATCGCGACGTGCGTGTGGCCGTTGACGAAGCCGGGCGTTACGAGCGAGCCCGCGGCATCGAGGGTCTCGTCGGCCATCCCCTCGAGTTCGGATCCGATCTCGAGGATCGTTCCCGCATCCTGATCGACCAGTACGTCGGCGCGTTCGACCGTCGCGTCGGGACCCAGCACCGCCCCGCCGGTGATCTCGAGCGTCGTCATCGTCCCGCCTTTCTCGTCCGCGAGTGTGAGGCTGTCGATCGGTTCGAGCGCCGTCGCGGTCGTCGTCGGCGAGCGGTGCCCGCTCGGCCGTCGTCCAGTCGGCGGCTTTAACAGTCATTTCCCCGAACGTCGATCCATGAACGGTCCCGAACGCGACGACGGCGACGGTCGCCACCTCTCCTCGCCCCACGCGGTCAGAAACTGGAGCGCGTTGCTCTCGCTCCTCGCGCTGGCCTCGTTTCTGGCGGCCGGCACGGCGTTCGTCGTCTCCGACGCCGCCAGCGCTGCGGCGGGTGCGACGCTCCTCGGCCTCGGACTGATCGGGGCGGCTCTCCTCACATCCGCGAAGGCGCCGACCGTGGCCCGCCGACTCTCTGCCGCCTGGGCCGAGCACCGCCGGTACGTCTGGTTCTCCGGCGGCCTCTTCGCGCTCGGGATCGCGGCCGGGATCGCGCTCGCCGCCGCCGGGATCGATCTGATGCAACTGTTCCTCGAGCTCATCATGGAGGAACTCGAGGGCGGCGAGCTAGAGGGTGCTGAGGTCGATCCGGGCGGTCTCGGGGGCGGTGGCGGCGTCGCACTCGAGACCTCGGCCACCTCTTTCATCCGCAACAACACGCCGCCGTTTCTCGCGTCGATCATCGGCGCGCTGACCCTCGGTCTGTTCACGTTCTTCGTCATGACGCTCAACGGGGTACTTGTCGGAAACATCGCCGTCGCCATCGGCGGGGAGGTCGGCTACGGGCTGTTCCTCGCGTTGCTCGTCCCCCACGGCGTCTTCGAACTGACGGCGCTGTTCGTCGGCGCTGGTGTCGGATTCAGGTTCATCTACCGGGCGGGCGAGCGCGTTCTCGGCACGCGACCGGCGCTGTTTACGAGACCGTATCTCACTCGGACGGCGCTGCTGGTCGTCTTCGCCTGGCTCATGCTCGTGGTCGCGGCGTTCGTCGAGGCCTACCTGACGATTCCGGTCGCGGAACTTCTGTTCCCGACGCAGGCTGCCTAGGACGGTCGGGAAGCTCGACCACGATACTTCGACGCTACTTTTCCGTCCGGGAGTCGGCGCGTCGGTGTTCCGCCGTCACCGACCGGTGGCTCGTGGGTAGTCGTCGACGACCGCCTTGGCCGCTACCCGACCGCTTTCCATCGCTCCCTGTATCGATGACCAGCGCGTGTACTCGCCGGCGAGGTAGACGCCGTCTCCCGCATCTCGAACGTCTGGAAGTGTTTCGTGGATACCGGGCGGCTGGGCGAACTGCGCGAACGAAATTCTGTCAGTGTGGATCGGCTCGAGTCCCTCAAACCGGCGGGTTCGATACCACGACTCGAGGCACTCTCTTGTCAGTTTCGCGAGTTCTCCGTCGCCCTCTTCGCGGTCGCCGAGAAAGGTCGCGCTCACGAGCGTCGCGCCCTCGGGCGCGTACTCCGGTGCGACGTCACTGTGGGGGACGACGTGATTCGGCCCTCGCTCTCCCGTGTTCAACAATAGCCGCGACCCCGTCTCGAGGCCCACGTCCGCCGGAAGCCGATAGTACTGCGTGACGCAGGATCTCGCGTCGGTCGGGATCGACTCGAGTCCGGTCAGCTCGTGCGCCGTTTTCGGATCCGTAGCGAGGACGACGGCGTCTGCGGTCCGATCGCCGCCGTTCGCGACTTCGACTGCGACGGGACTCTCCGTTTCGGCTGTGCCCTCATCGGAGTCCAAAGCGGCGCTTGGCTCCTCACCGATGGCGGTGACTGCGGTCTCCGTCTCGACGGTCGCCCCGGCCCGCCGCGCGTTCGAGGCCAGTTGAGCGGTGATCGAACCCATCCCGTTCGCGGGCACCGCGATATCCCCCGCCGCGAGCGCCGCGAACGTGTACTCGAAGACGCGTTTCGAGGTCGAGAGCGACCGGTCGAGCGTGATTCCGCCGTAGAACGGTCCGGCGAAGTTCTCGAGGAACCGCTCGGAGAAGCCGCGCCCACGGAGGTACTCCGCGATCGATTCGTCGTCCTCGCCGCCCGCGAACACCGTCTCGAACTCCAAGGGTCGCCGCGCTAACGCGGTGCGAAGCCGGAGCACGCGAAGCTTGTCGCCAAGGGTCACGTCGCCGTTTCGAAGCGTCGCGGGCAGCGCAGTCGGATCCCGAACCGGATCGCCGAGCGTCGAACGGCCGTCCGATCCCGCGAGCACGGCTCCGGGGGCGAACCGCCTGAGTTCGAGCGCCTCGAGGTCGAGCTCTCGTCGGACTGCCGGGTAGCCGGTGAAAAGCACCTGGAACCCTCGATCGAGCCGAAACCCGCCTCGAGTGACCGTTCGAACGCGCCCGCCGACGGTTTCGCGACGCTCGAGGCAGGTCACGTCCGCGCCGGCGGCCGCGAGGTGTCGCGAGGCAACGAGTCCCGCGAGTCCGGCCCCGACGACGATGACGCGTGGTGAACTCGACATGAGTGACTCCTCGAGGCGTCCGTACAAAGGTCTACAGCCTACGTGGGAACCACGGCCTACGCGAGAACGAGAACCACAGCCTATGCGAAACTCACAGCCTGCGCGAGCACCGCCGGCGACGGCGCTCGTGGCGCTTGCCGTGCCCGCTCGTCGCCCGAAAGGAAAGACAATTCCCGCGGGACCGCTAATATCCGCCCAATGCGTATCGCCGTTCCCAACAAGGGCCGCCTGCACGAGCCGACGATCGATCTCCTAGAGCGGGCGGGACTCCATATCGAAAACGGTGCCGACCGCAAACTCTACGCCGAGACGGTCGATCCGGACGTGACGATCCTGTTCGCTCGCGCAGCCGACATTCCCGAGTACGTCGCCGACGGCGCGGCCGACCTCGGTATCACTGGTCTCGATCAGGTCCGTGAGGCCCAGACCGACCGCGTCGAAGAGTTGCTCGACCTCGAGTTCGGCCGCTGTCGGCTCGTACTCGCCTCGCCCGAAGACGGCGACATCGACGCCGTCGCGGACCTGGCAGGCAAGACCGTCGCGACCGAGTTCCCGAACGTCACCCGCGAGTTCTTCAACGACGCCGGCATCGAACCCGACATCGTCGAGGTCACCGGCGCGACGGAACTCACGCCCCACGTCGAGATGGCCGACGCCATCGTCGATATCACCTCCACCGGCACGACCCTCAGAATGAACAACCTCGGCGTCGTCGCGGACGTCCTCTCGAGTTCGGTCTACCTGTTCGCTCGAGACGACGTCGCCGACGACCCGAAGGTCCGTGAGATCCAGACGGCGCTCTCGTCGGTCCTCTCTGCGGACGGCAAGCGCTACCTGATGATGAACGTCCCCCGGGACGACCTCGAGGACGTTCGCGAGGTCATCCCCGGACTCGGCGGGCCGACCGTCATGGACGTTGCCAACGGCGAGGGCGAGAAAGTCGCGGTCCACGCCGTCGTCGACGAGCGTGACGTATTCGAGACAATCACCGAAGTCAAAAGCGCTGGCGCGAGCGGCATTTTGGTGACCGAAATCGAACGCCTCGTCGAGTAACGCTACCCCGCGGTCGGCGAGTTTCCGACGATCGTTCCCTCGCCCCCCGTGACGACGGTGCCCATTTTGCCGTTTGCGCCCTCGCTCTCGTCGCCGTCGTCGGTATCATCGCCGTCTCGCCGCCCTCGAGCGCGAAACTCGTCGACGGTCTCGTCGTCGACTATCACCGCGACGGTCCCCGCACGCGGCGGCGCGAACTCAAGGTCGAATACCTCCTTGCTCCCGCCCGAGAGTACACCCGAGAGACGCTCGTCTCCGCCGAGGGGTCCGTCTTCGTGCTCGAGACGAACCCGGTAGTCGTAGGCCCCCGGCCGCTTCCCGTCGTTCGAGACGATGAACTCGAGGTCGATCGGATCGCCGATCCGTGGCCGATTCCACCGATCGATCTCGATCTCGTAGTCGATCGCCGCGGCTCCCGATCCGCCTCGATCGGCGGTCGAGCCGTCGCTTTCGCTATCGGCCGGTTGCACCTCGGTACTCCGATCCGACCCCCCGCCGCCCTCGTCGGCATCTTCTGACCGCAGCAGACGCTCGAGCAACCGGCGACCAGTATCCCGAGTGCCCCGACGCCGCCGGCGAGCGTCTCGCGACGCGTCGCCATCGCCTAGTCGGCCTCCTCGACGTCGCCGAGGCCGACGAACTCGTCTTTCGTCTCTGCGGCGTCGGCCTCCGATTGCGCACTCGAGCGAACGGGGATCTCGTCGCTCGAGAGCAGCGGCGACGTCACCGTTCTCTCCTCGCCTGCCTCGAGTTCGTGTTTCGTGTCGTCGGAGATGATCCATTCGGCGGTCGCGATCACGGGGTAGGGGTTCGTGTTCACGAGATCGACGGTGAACGGGTCCCGCCCGGTCCACGCCTCGACGCCGTCCATCGTTTCTATGGGTCCGTACTCGGTTCCGACCTCCTGCTCGCCGTCGATGTCACCCTCGCCACCGACGTTGACCTCGGCTCCGAGGTTCGTGATGCCGACGGTCGATCCGCCCGTGACAGACTCTTCGACCGCGTTTCCGTCGACGTCCGTGACCGTTGCGGTGACCCTGAACTCGACATCGAACTGTTCGGTCGCGTCCTCCTCGTAGGACTCGTCGCCGTTCACCTCGAAAGTCTCCTGCCCGAACTCCTCGACGAGGTCGATGCGTTCGATCGACGTACTCGAGGCGTCACCCTCGTACTCGTCTGGCTCGTCGAAGGTCACGTCCGTCGTTCCGACCGATTCGAATCCACCGCCGTCCACGGTCGCCTCGAGAGTCCAGTCGATCGCTTCGACGGGATGGGAAAACCCCTCCCACGACGCGAAGACGGTAACGTCCGCCAACTCGAGCCGTTCCAGTCGCCCGCTGTTCGTATCGAAGTGTTCGTTTTCGACGCTGAACAGGCCCGCCTCGACCTCGGCGGCTGCAGTGCCCGCAAACGCGAGACTGCCCATCGTTGCCGCGCCGATTCCCCCCGCACCGATCATGAACGTCCGTCGCTTCATTACAATTTTCGAGACAGTCAAGACGACATTAGTTATACACGAGCTGACCTCTTTCTCAGAACCAGTAGCCTCCACATACGACGAGTATACCGATGCTACGGACTCGCTGTCTCGTCGATAGAAATAAAAAACGGCGGTGACTGCAGAAAGCGCCAGCGGGACGACCCTACGGCTCGCCGCCGGTCGATCCGGTACCGACGTACGGCTCGAGGGACAACAGTTGCGCGGCGGGGGAGACGCGACCGACTCCGCGTTCGTACTCGACGATGTCGTGTTCCTCGAGCGTCGGGAGGTGGGTCTGTGAGAGCGAGTCGTGTACTCGCTGACACCGCTCGAGGAAGGTCGTCTCGAAAGTCGGATCGTTTTCCGACTCGGAGACCGCCCTGACGAGTTGGTTGACGGTAACGGATTCGCCGGCTGCGAGGACGTACCGGATGATCGCTCGGCGCCGACGGCTATTCAGGATACGCTGGAGCGCGTCTAGCGTGAGGGTCTCGAGGCCTGAATCCGCGGCGGCGGGCGACACTCGATCCGTCCGTTCTGTCGGGTGCGGAATCTTCATCGGCACCTGATGCTCCTCTTGTGAGACCTGTTAAACCGAGTCGGTCGTTCGTCGGGTTTGGGTGATTCGCCGTTAATTTGGACCATTTGGTGTCGTTTTAGACCCGGTAAACGATTCTAACTCGGCTATAACGGGTGCTATCGCTGTGACGATTCGGCGCCGAACTGAGGCTGCTTCTCGAGGACGAGTAATATCGTATTACTTCGCGAAAACCGATCGAGGGTATCGGCGTATCGACGCTTCGAAGCGACGCCCGGTCGATCGAATCGGGTACGGTCGATCGACGGAGTCTCGGTCTCGTACGCTTACGCGAACGTTCGAACTCGATGAAACGGTATCGAACGAACGCCCGCTTCACCGCGGCGAGACCTGCTCGTAGACCTGCCACGTACGGTCCGAGAACGAAGGCGATAAAACGATATTACTCGAGCAGTCCGAGGTCCTCGAGGCGGGAGACGATCCTGTCGACGGCGTGTTCGGCGTCGACCGGTTGCTTGCCGCCGGTGATGACGAGTTTGCCGGAGCCGAACAGAAGCGCCACGACATCCGGATCGTCGAGTCGGTAGACGAGTCCAGGGAACTGTTCGGGTTCGTACTCGATGTTCTCGAGGCCGAGACCGATCGCGATCGCGTTCAGGTTGAGATTTCGCCCGAGGTCGGCCGAGGTAACGATGTTCTGGACGACGATTTCCGGATCCTCGTTCACCTGAATCTGGAGTTCACGAAGTTTATCGAAGACGATGCGAAGGCTTTCGTGGACGTCGTCGGTGCTTTTCGCGCCGGTACAGACGATCTTGCCCGAGCGAAAGATCAACGCGGCGGACTTGGGGTTTTGCGTTCGGTAGACGAGACCGGGAAACTGCTCGGGGTCGTAGTCGGCCCCCTCGAGGTCCATCGCGACGCTCTGGAGGTCGAGTTCCTGTCCGATGCCGGTCGACGCCACCACGTTTTCGATATTGATGGTGTCCTTCGGATCCGTCATAAGTCGCTTAAAAAGACGTATTTAAGGTTTATAAAGGTTGGTGCCCGCACCCCGTCTCTCCGGTTTGTGCGACGACTGTCACCTTCCTTTATATCGGGTCGCGTGGCGTCTCGAGGGTGCACTCTTCCGATTCGCCGCTTTTCGCCCGGCGCTCGAGTCGTCGAAAGCGGTAGGCTCATACTCGACCCGAAGCGACGAACGGTCGTGTACTTCCTCGAGCTGGGCGGAGAGGACGATCGGTTCGCGAGGCGGGAGGCGGCGAGCGCGGCGGCCGACGTCGATCGAATCGCCCCAGGGATCGCCGTCGCGCGCGGTCTCGCCCCCGAGCGTGTTCGCGGGCTCGCCTATACACATCGCGCGAGCGAACTCCTCGGTCGGACGGACGCCACGCTCGAGAGCGCCCGCGCGCTGCTCGAGACGGCGACCCTCGACCGCGAGGGCTCGGTCGCTGTTCGAGCCGTCGATGTCCGGGCCTCGAGCGGGGTTTCCACCGCGAACGTCGAACGAACCCTCGGGGGCGTGCTCGTCGATCGGGGCTTCTCGGTGGACCTCGAGGATCCGGACCACGTCCTCCGCGCCGCGTTTTCGGTGGGGGAACTCGAGACGGGCGACGCCCTCGAGCCGATACTGGCCGCGGAGACGCGGGGTGACTCGAGTGCGAGGCCACGGAGCGAACGCATCTCGGTCTGCACGCTCGGCTGGCTCGCCGCCGAGAGCGTCCGCGACTTTGGCTCGCGTGCGCCGACGGACAAACCGTTCTTCCAGCCCGGCAGTATGGACCCGCTGTTGGCTCGTGCTGTCGCGAACGTCGCTGGCGCCCACGAGGGTAGGCGGCTGCTGGACCCGATGTGTGGAACCGGCGGCGTGCTCGTCGAAGCGGGCCTCGTCGGCGCTGATGTCGTCGGGACCGACGCCCAGGAGAAGATGGTTCGCGGCGCGCGCACGAACCTCGAGCACTTCCTCGACGATCCCGCAGAGTCGCCGACCGGGGTTTCTCGCGGGTCGTGGCACGTGGCCCGCGGCGACGCCACCAGTCTGCCGCTAGCCGACGACTCGGTCGACGGCGTCGTCTTCGACGCCCCCTACGGTCGCCAGTCGAAAATCGAGACGCACCGACTCGAGGACCTCGTCTCAGGCGCGTTGACCGACGCCCGCCGGGTCGCCGACAGCGCCGTCATCGTCGCCGACCGCTCGTGGGCCGGCGAGGCCAGAGCGGCGGGCTGGGAACTCGAGGCGGCCTTCGAACGGCGGGTGCATCGGTCGCTGACGCGGTACGTACTGGTACTCGAGTGAGGCCCCGGCTGCGGTGAAAATCAGGCTGGTTCGTCCCGAAACCGTTCGATTCCCTCGTCAATCTCGTCGAAGTCGTCGTCGGCACCGACCAGTAGCGTTCCCTCGAGAGCGTCTGCAGTTGCGAGTGCGTAAGCATCTCCAAGCGCCATGTTGTGAGCCTCTTTGAGAACAGCCGCCGTCTCCCAGCACTCGCCCGGCGCGTAGATGTCGACGCCTAATTCCTCGAGACGCTCGAGACTCGATCGGACGGCGTCGGTGGGGAACCCGATCCGAGAGCCGACGTACAACACTTCGGTTTTTGTGACTGGTGAGATGTAGCCGTCTACTTCGCCCGAAGCGACTCGGTCGATCCACTCCTCGACGATGTCGCTACCCGGTTCGTCGTCGAGATACGCGATCAGCGGTTCGGTATCGAAGACGAGGGTCTCGATCATTATTCGTCCTCGTCGGGTGCAAACTGCTCGACGGTCTCGTCAGCGTCTCGCCTGTCTCGCTCTCTCGACTCTCTGAGAACTGCCGTTGCTGGGCGTTCGGTATCGCCGGAACGCTCGAGTCCCCGAAACTCCCGCATCGATCCGACTGGCCGGACGACGATCTCTCCGTCTTCGTTCTCCACGAACTTCACTCGACCCGGAGTCGGGATTCCGTGCTTTTCTCGGAGGGGCTTTGGAATCGTTGCCTGTCCCTTTTCGGTGACGGAAACGACTCGCTCCTCACCGTTGGAGTTAGTATTACTCGACATGTGTATTACTTCGGCAGAGATTTACTTAGTACTGTCGTCGACGAGCGTCGGCGATGGTGGATACGCGTTCCACGCCGCTTCGTTATCGACGAATTCGGATCATCACTTCCTCGTTATTCGGCTGTAGACATCGCCCGTTCTCGCAATCGCTCGCCCTTCTCGCTCTCGACCGTGAGTTCCGGCACCGGTACCGGCGTTCCGTCCTCGTCGATCGCGACGAACGTGAACGTCGATTCGGTCGTGAGCTCCGTCTCGCCCGACCGCGGCTCCTCGCGCCAGGCTCGCAGCGCGACGTTGACGCTCGTCTCCCCCGCGTCGTAGACGTAGGCCTCGATGAGCGCCGTTTCGCCGAGCGGGACCGGCCGGAGGAAATCGAGTTCGTCGACGCGGGCGGTGACGCAGGACTCGCCGGCGAACCGGATCGCCGACATGCCGCCGACCTCGTCGAGCCACTTCATCAGGTTCCCACCGTGGAGCGTGCCGTTGTTGTTCGCGTGGTTGGGCTGGACGGGAAATCGGTTTTCGATGTACGTCTCGAGCAACGCAGTCATGTCTCAGCGTTCTCGTTGCGGGTAGATAATCGTGCGTGATCTCGTTGGGTCTCCGTCGCCGTAGACCGCTTCGATTTGGTCTCGAGTCGGTTCGATCGTTCACTGGGCCGTCGTGAGTCGCATGTGCGTCGTTAGTCCGACGACGAACGCGCTACAGGCGAGCAAGAATGCATAGACGGGCCACTGCATCGGGGCGGACTCGAAGCCGAACACCACTGCAGTCGCGAGGACGAGGAGCGCTCCACAGACCAACGCGAAGACGCCGAACCAGAGCGGACCGACGATTGCGGGGCCGACGGTTCGAAGCAGGAGTTCCGCCAGCACAACGGAAATTGCGAGCCCGAGGGTGATCGTGACCGTCGAACCGACGGAATTTCCGAGGAGTCCGCTGAGCTCGAGGGCGACATCGACCATCGGTGAGAGCGGGAAGATCGTCCACGCTCGAGTCGTGTACGAAATGTCGCTCGCGTTCGACGCATCGATTGCATCCGAGCGGTCAGCGTGTTCGGACTCGGATGGGTCCTCAGCCATTCCGTCCTAACTCCGCGAGCACGTGCGAGACGTGAATCCGGTCGCTCGAGCCCTCCTGCATCTCGAACTCCGTATCCGCGACGAGTCGGTGCATTCGGGCGAGTTCGTCGCCGTGGTACCGCTTTCGCGCGACGGCGAGGATCTCCTCGAGGACTTCCCCGCCATCGAGACCGTCGTCGACCAGTAGGTCGTCAAGGGTCTTTCGCGCGTCGGTGAACTCGCCGGCCTCGGCGTCGTCGACCATCGACTCGATCTCCTCGGCAAGACCGACTTCGCCGATGGTCTCGTAGGCCCCGGTCATCGTGAGTTCACTCGCGTCTTCGACGGTCGTCTGGGCGGCTAAGATCGCCTTTCTGAGGTTACCGTTCGCGTACCCGGCGACGAACTCGAGGCCGTCGGCGTCATACTCGACCCCTTCGGCCTCGACAATGTGCTCGAGGATAGTGACGGTTTCTTCGCTCGTCGGAGCCCGGAAGGAGACGGGGAAACACCGCGAGCGGATTGGCGGAATGAGCTTCGTCGGCTGGCGCGTCGCGACGATAAACTGCGTCGTCCGATGGTGTTTCTCCATGATCCGTCGCAAGGCTTGTTGGAAGTCCTCGCGAACGTCTTCTGCGTTGTCGAGCAGGATCGTCTTGTACGCACCCGATACGGGCGCGTAGCTTGCGGATTCTTTGAGTACGTGATTGATCATGTCCCGCTTCGACATCGACGATCGTCCGACCAGAAAGCCCGCGAACCGTGGATCGTTCTTGATCTCGGTCTTCGTCCGGCCGAAGAAGTCGGCGACGTTGATCTCGATCAGGTCGTTGTCCACGTCGTCGCCGTAGACCTCGCGAGCCAACGCGCGCGCCGCCGCCGTCTTCCCGCTTCCCGGCGGGCCCTGCAGGATTAGGTTTATCGGCTCGTCGACCGCCCGCTGGAGGTATCTGCGGGCGTCGTCCTGGGGCAGCTCCTCGAGCGACGGGGCATAGGTCTCGGTCCACAGCGGCGCGTCCATCGCCGGTGAGTACGAACGGGACGGGTAAGAATCGGTCGGTTAGCCGTCGAGTTCGCCGACGGTGAACTCGCTCTCGACGGGCGTTCCGTCCTCGCGTTCGACCCGCGTCGCCTCGTCGATCTCGCTCGGATCGCCCTCGTAGAGGACCAGTACCAGTTCCTCGTCCGCTCCGACGGACTCCTCGAGTTCGACGGTGATGTTCTCGTGGTCGCCCGGCGAGAGTTGCTCGCTCGTTCCTAGCGGGTCGCTCTGGCCGTTCTCACCAGCTTGCTCGACCGCCAGGAACCCCGTCGCCGGGGCGGTCGCGCTCGCCGTGACGGTGCTCTCGTTCCCGCCGGTGGGTTCGACGCTCGGCGTGCCGTCGAACTCGAGGTCGATAGTTTCGATCGCGCCGTCGGCTTCGGTGTAGATACCGATCGTCTGCTCGCCGGGCTCGGTGCCGTTCGTGTCGACGTCGAACGTCACGTCTCGAGTTTCGTCCGGCTCGAGCTCGAGCAGTCGCTGCTCGAGGACTTCGCCGTCGATACGGAGGTCGACTTGCTGTTGATCGAGATCGTCGGTCGGGTTTCGGATCTCTCCGGTCACCTCGATCGTCTGGGTGGTCGTCGCCGAGGCGGGAGTGTCGATCGACTCGACGGTAAACGAATCGCCGACCGCGTCGTCGCGGTCGGCCATCGTCACCGACGCGATGTCGCTGACCGGATAGCCCTCCTCGATGTAGGGCTGGTCCTCCTCGCCGTTGGTCTGGTTGTACGCGTAGGTCTCGTTGTTGGTGCTGTCCCGGTGAGCGGTCGCGGTCAGCTGTCCGAGCAGTTCGCCGTCGTCTGCGGTTCGATTAACGGTCACGTTCCGGTGTTCCCCGGACTCGAGGTAGTCGGAGACGCCGAGGGTCGTCCCGGTGCTGTCGCTGACGACGACGAACCCGCCTTCCGAGAGGGACACGGCTTCGACCGTGACGTTGGTTCCGTCCCCTTCCTGATCGTCGAACTCGATCGACGCGTCCGAATCGTCGACGCCGAACAGCGCCGGTGCTTGTCCGATGACGACGCCCGCCGCAAGGACGACGGCGAGCGCGAGCAGGATCGCGACGATTCGTTTGACCGTTCCGAACTCGGGTCTCGATCTCATCTCTTCTGAATCAACTGGATACTCCCCCTTTGGGCCCCGAGGACGTAAAACGTCGAGTTCGTTCGGTGACCCTATCGCGCCCCTTCGAATCGTGATAGCTCCCGTATGTTTGCCATATGTTCTCTCATGTTATGGTTTCGCGAGAAACTGATCGCTCGCGGCCATAATCTTCATATAATGAACATTCATCCAACGTCATACTAATAACAATAATTCGTGTTCGACGAAGTTCAGTAAAACTGTTCCGCTCTAATGAACGGAAATCGAACCCGAAAAAATCTCGTCGAATCGCGTTCGCTCGTTTCAGACGCTAATTTAGCCGATAAGCGGAGATGGACGGGGTCTTAGAGCGGATGACGTTCACAACGGACCTCGAGGCGGCGACAGAGGGGACTGAGTTCGACGGGCTTGCCGCAGATGATACAGTTACCCATCTACTCGCACCAAGCAGGTTCGGACTAAAACTGTTGTCGAAATGCGTCCGCGACGGTCACCGCCAGCGGTCGCGATCTCGATCTTCCGGATACCGCCGTTTCTCTGACTCTCGAGCCACTATTCGGGAATTACGTCGAACCAAAAGCGGGTCGGTCTCGTCAGTTCGAACTCCGTTCGTTCGCTCGAGATCGGACCCTCACTCGAAAACCGGCGAGTTCTCCTCGAGTTCCTCGATGTCGCTCGTGAGGCTTCGAACCTGTTCGGGAAAGAGCGAGACCTGCACTTCGTTTCCGTCGTCGTCCTCGAGGACGAGTTTGACTCGCTTGTCGCCGAACTCGCGCGCCTCGGCGGACTCGACTTCGAAGAGTTTGACCGTCGCCGATTTGTTCGACGCGCCGACGTTCTTGATCGATCCCTCGTTCAGCTCTATCATGAACTCCTCGAGGTTCAGCGTGAGCATGGTCGTGCTACGAGTGCGGGGTAAAAAACGCCTCGGCATCGCGCTTGCGAATCGGGGGAGGCCGTACCGACCGGTCGATCGCGCTGGTGCGGGCCAGAGCCGGCGTTCGAGCGCTGTCCTCCGGTTTTAAGTTCTCCTCAGACGATAGCCCGAACGCTATGCAAGTCACCTGGCACGGCCATTCGACGTGGCACGTCACCGTTGGGGAGACGGACCTGCTGATCGATCCGTTCTTCGACAACCCGAAGACCGACCTCGAGCCCACGGCTCTCGAGACGCCAGATTACGTGCTGTTGACGCACGGACACGCGGACCACATCGCGGATGCGGGCGCGTTCTCGGACGCGACGCTCGTCGCGACGCCGGAGCTTGTGTCCTACGCCGAAGACGAGTTCGGCTTCGAGGACGCCGTCGGCGGGATGGGGATGAACATCGGCGGCACCGTCGAGTGCGACGACGCTACGTGACGATGCACCGGGCGGACCACACGAACGGCGTGATGACCGACTACGAGTACGACGTGGGGATGCCCGGTGCTTCGTGATCTCCGATACGAAGCCGACGCAAGTTAGTGACGAAGAGTCGACGACCTTCTACGCCGCGGGCGACACCGGCCTCATGACCGAGATGCGAGACGTGATCGGGCCGTATCTCGAGCCCGACGCCGCGGCGCTCCCGATCGGCGATCACTTCACGATGGGACCGATGCAGGCCGCGATCGCCGTCGACTGGCTCGACGTCGATCACGCCTTCCCGCAGCACTACGATACGTTCCCGCCGATCGAACAGGATCCCGAGGACTTCGCAAGCGAGGTCGCTGCGACCGGAAGCGACGCCGAGGTCCACGCGCTCGAGGCCGACGAGCCGTTCGAGTTGAATCCGTAGCGCGAGCCGTTCGAGTTGAATCCGTAGCGCGCATCGATCGCACGCGAGCGCCGGTCTCGACGCGTCGAGTTCTGTGCCGGCGTCGAACGTGTTCGATGGGCGAGAATAACGTTTACACGCCCGGCTGTTGTCCGTCCCAGTGCAATGACAAAGGAAGTCACCACGACGTCGACGGAAGGGTTCAGCGCGACGAACGAGATCCGCGACTTCGAGACGACCATCGACTCGACCGGCGAGGACGCGCCGGACACGCTCGAGAGCCTGTTGGCCGCCTACGGCTCGTGTTACGTACCCGCGCTCCGCGTCGCGGGACAGCAACGCGGCGTCGACGACATGGGCCGGATCGAAATCGAGACGAGCGGCGAGTTGAACGACGACGACAAACTCGAGTCGATCCGGTTCGACATTCGAGCGGAAGCCGAGGTCGACGACGACACCGCCGAGGACGTCCTCGACCGCGCGGATCAACTCTGCAAGGTCCACGACGCGCTCAAGGGCGACCTCCACGCGGATCGATCGCTCGAGGGCGACGCGTTCTAGGCGGGTTCGACGCCGTTTCGATCGTTTTCTCGAGGCCCATAACGACCATAGTCGCTCGCGCCGTTAGCCCGGTATGATCGACGGAAGGCGGCTGTTGCTCGTCGTCGCTGTGGCGGCGATGCTCGTCCTCGCGGGCTGTGCTACTGCTCCCGAACTGAGCGACGAGCCCTCGCCGTCCACGTCGACCGTCGACGGAGAACTCGAACTCCACCACCTCGATGTCGGGCAGGCCGACGCGACGCTCCTGGTGACGCCCGAAAACGAGACGATCCTGATCGATACCGGCGACTGGCGATCGGACGGCTCGGCGGTCATCGACTCCCTCGAGTCCCGAGATATCGACCGGATCGACCATCTGGTGGCGACACACGCCCACGCCGATCACATCGGTGGCCACGCCGCGGTTATCAACCACTTCGAGGAGCACGGCGGCGGCGTCGGCGCGGCCTACGATTCGGGCGTCACACACACGAGCCAGACCTACGAGAACTACCTCGACGCGGTCGAGAACCACGACGTACGGTTGTTCGAGGTCGTGGCGGGAGATCGACTCCCGCTCGAGGACGAGCAGGTGAACGCCACGGTGTTGAACCCGCCCGATGGTGATTCGGGGACCGACCTCCACGAGAACAGCATCGTCCTGTCGATCGAGTTCGGCGCGTTTTCGTACCTCACGACCGGCGATGCGGAAGCGGGAACCGAACAACGGCTGGTCGAGGAGTGGAGCGACCGCCTCGAGAGCGACATCTATCAGGCGGGCCACCACGGGTCGTCCACCTCCTCGACCGATCCGAAACTCGACGCGTCGACGCCCGAAATCGCCGTGATCTCGAGCGCGCAGGCGTCACAGTACGACCATCCGAGCGCCGAGGTGCTCGAGTCCTTCGACGACCGCGGGATCGAAACCTACTGGACCGCGGTCCACGGCGACGTGGTCGTGACGATCGACGGCGACTCGAGTTCCGTCACCACTGAACACGAGGCCCCGACCGATCCCGGGGAACTGATCGAACTGAAAGAGTGACCGTCGATGCATTCGATCGACCGTCGATTGATATCACTGGAGGCCCGATAGCCGATATGGCGACGCGCTACACTGCTGTCCTCGATCGGATCGTCGACGGCGAAACGGCGGTGTTGCTCCTCGAGGAAGACGATTCGGTGCGCGAAGAGCGGACCGTTCCGGTCGCAGACCTCCCCGAGGCGGGTAGACACGAGGGGGCCGTTTTCGAACTCGAGGTGACCGAGGACTCGATCCTCGAGGCGACCTACCGGCCCGAGACCGAACGCGAGCGACGAGAACGGCTGCAGGATCGGTTCGACGATCTTTCCGAGCGCCTGTAAGCGGACGGTGTCGCCGTTGGATCCGCTGGATCGATTAAATCTGAGTCGATGAGACCGAATGGGCAGGTTCAAACCCGCGTCTCGAGATGACTCACGTATGATACGCTCGTTCGACGGAACGGAGCCACAGATCGCGGAGTCGGCCTACGTGGACGAGGCGGCGGTCGTCATCGGCGACGTCGTCATCGAACCCGATGCCAGCGTCTGGCCGAACACGACCCTCCGCGGCGATCACGGCACTATCGTCGTCGGCGAGGGCGCGAACGTCCAGGACAACGCGGTGCTCCACGAGGATGCCGAACTCGAGCCCTACTCGACGGTCGGCCACAGCGCCATCGTCCACGACGCGACGGTCGGCGAACGTGCGCTCGTCGGAATGAATGCGGTGGTGCTGGACGGATCACACGTCGGCGAGCAGGCCGTTGTGGCCGCGGGTAGCGTCGTTACGGAGGGGACCGAGATCCCGCCGTCGACGCTCGTTGCCGGATCGCCGGCCGAGCCGAAAACCGAACTCCAGGACGATCGACTCGCCGAGACGGCCGATCGGTACGTCTCCCTGTCGAAGGAACACGCCGAGCGCAGCGAGTGTCTGGAGTAGGAGTGTCCGACGTGTCGCCGCCGCGCGAAGTCAGCAGATCTGCCAGCCGCCGTCGACGTGGAGCAACTCGCCCGCGACGTACGCGGCGTCGTCGCTCGCCAGGAAGAGGTAGGCACCAGCCACGTCTTCGGGCGTTCCGGCCCGACCCAGCGGAACCGGTTTGAGCAACTCGTCGTTTGCTGCCTGCTCTCGAGCGCGCTCGCTCCAGCCCTCGATGAACTCGGTCGCGATCTGGCCCGGCGCGACGCCGTTGACCCTGATTCCCTCCTCGGCGTACTCGAGGGCACTCCCGCGGGTGATCATCCGAACCGAGCCCTTGCTCGAGTCGTATTGGACTTGCTCGAACTGGGCGAGGTTCGAACTAATCGACGCGGTGTTGATGATCGCGCCGGGGTCGTCCCGCTCGATCATGTCCTCGGCGGCGACCTGCGTGCCGAAGAACGCGCCCCGCGAGTTGACCGCGTGGATGCGGTCGAACTCCTCGGGAGTCACCTCACCCATCGACTTCGGGATCTGGAGGCCCGCATTGTTGATCATCACGTCGACGCCACCGTGGCCTCGAGCCGCATCAACGAGCGACTCGAGGTCTTCGCGGTCGGTGACGTCGGTCTCGACGTAGACGCCGGCTCCGGGGCCGTCCTCGAGCAACTCGTCCGTCGGAACCGCGGCGTCTTTGGCCTCTCGCTCGAGGTCGCCGTTTATCACCGTCGCACCGCACTCGCCGAACCGACGCGCGATCTCGCGGCCGATTCCCGAACTGGCCCCCGTGATGACGACCGTCGTCTTCTCGTAGTCGTAGCGTGGTGTAGCCATACTAGATAGTGACACACAGGGGGCATAAATCACGGTGTGGCGTCTCAACCTGGTACTGAGCGATTGATCCTCCGCCGGATCGATGATATCGGGGGCGATCGGCGTCGATTTCGGCGAGATGATCGGCGTCGGTCCTGGTGGGATGATCACGGTCGGTTCCGGCGGGACGGCGTCGAAAACGGCGGCCGGTAGACAGGTCCGTGCTCCTTTCGTCAAGTTGATAGCGCGAGAGTCCGTCAGGTCGACGTGACTATGTCGTCTCTCCCCGCGACGACGGGTTCGCTGCCGGCCGGCGCGCTCGACTCGAGCGGGTCGCTCGCCGCCGGGGCTCCGGCGGCGATCACGTCGCCGATCACGGAACTCGCCCAGACGACGGTCGTCGGATCGTTCACCGTCGTCAATCTCCTCGCGTGGGTCTCGATCGGCATCTTCGTGCTCGCGTTCGCCCTCGAGTGGCGCGGGGAGATCGATCCGGCCCGACACGTCGCCGCGGCCGCGTGGGTGCTGTTCGGGCTGTTCTGGCTGTTGATGGCACCGCACTACTACGCGGATGTCCAGAGTCCAATACAGACGTTGCTCTCGCTCGCCGCCCTCCCGCTGTGTACCTACGCCGCGTACCTGCTCGTCAACGGTCGAACGTCGTTGCTCGTGCTCTCGAAGGCGGTCGCGATCATGGGGATCATCTACCTCCCCGCGGAGACGATCCCGTTCGTGCGCCGGTGGTTGATCGAGACGACCGCCACACAGACTCACTACGGGATGGAACTGCTCGGACACAGTCCGGGAATCATCGAGGGAAGCGCCGGCTACGAGAGTAAGTTCGATTTCGACCCCGACGAGACCGTCACCGGGCGGACGACCTACATCATCATGGCCTGTACCGGGATCGGGAGCATGGCGATCTTCGGCGGCCTCATCGGGGCCGTGAAAGCGCCGCTCAAGCGAAAGGTCGCGGCCTTCGCTGTCGCGATCGGCGTCATCTGGATCCTCAACCTGATCCGCAACGTCTTCATCGGCCTCGCCTCACCGTGGGGCTGGTTCCAGCACGACCCCATCGTCCACGTCATGACGACGTACCTGGGGGCCCAGCCGGATCGCGTCTCCTATCTCGTCGCGCACAACTACCTCTCCCAACTGGGCTCGGTCGTCGCCCTCCTGGCGATCGCCTACCTCCTCATGAAGATCCTCCCCGAGATCCTCGAACCGCTCGAGGAGGTCCTGTTCATCCTCTCGGGAACCGAGTACGACCTCGAGGAGGCCGTCGACGCGGAGAAGCCAGCAGATGCCGACGACTGAGTTCTCGCTCGCCTCGCGGTCGGTATCCGTCCCGGACGCGGACGCGCTCGTCCTCGCGGACGTCCATCTCGGAAAAGGCGCGGCCTCGAGCGTCGACGCCCCCCTCGAAACCGCCGAAGACAGTATTTCGCGGCTGAAACTGCGCCTCGAGAGTTGTGAGCCGTCGACGGTCGTCATCGCGGGCGACCTGTTGGATTCGTTCGATAGCGTTCCGCGCGGTGTCGAAGCCGATCTCGCCGAGCTCTGCGACCTCGTCGCGGACGCCGGCGCGTCGCTCGTCGTGACACCTGGGAACCACGACACGATGCTCGTGGATGTCTTCGATGGAACCGTGGCCGACGAATACCGACTCGCAGACGGCGAGACGGTGGTCTGTCACGGCCACGACGCGCCCGAGTCGACCGCCAAGCGGTACATTATCGGACACGATCACCCTGCGCTGTCGGTCGACGGACGGAAACTGCCCTGTTTCCTCTACGGACCTGGCGCGTACGACGGCGCGGACGTGCTCGTCTGTCCGGCGTTCACGCGGCTCGCCCGCGGTGCCACGGTAAACGACATGCGCGGGTGGGACTTTCAGTCACCGCTGATCCGCGACAGCGACGCGTTTCACCCCGCCGTCCGCGACGAGGCGGACGCGGAGACGCTCTGGTTCCCACCGCTCGGAGAGTGTCGCCAACTCCTCTGAGACAGTCGCTGCGTGAAATCACGGCGCGGAACGGTAGAGCCGAATCTCAGTCACTACACCCTCGAGATCCGAATCAGTCGGTCGTGTCGGTTTCCGATCGCTCGTCTCCGGCTGCCGGCTCGTCTTCGGTCGTTATCCCTTCGACTTTCTCCTCGACGGTTTCGTCTACTTTCTCCGCAACAGTTTCGTCCACCGTTTCTTCGACCTTTTCGTCGACCGTTTGATCAACGGTTTCTTCGACCTTCTCCTCGACCGTTTCATCAACTTTCTCTTCGACCGTCTCGTCCACATCTGAGACCACCGGCAATTGCGATTGACATATTGAGATTCGATCCGTTGTCGGTACCTTTAAGTTCTCCCGGGCAATTTTTTCAGTTGACGCTTCGCTTGGAGGGCCGAAGCGTCAGCGGGGACCAATTCAGGGCGGCAAGCAACCGCGTGACATTTTTCCGTCACGCGGTTTGCTTTCCTGTTTACGCGACGACACTCACTTTCGGTAGTTACTTCAGCGTCGGTCGAACGCCCGATATCGCGATCGTCGAGTCGAATCCGTACCGAGAGAATTGTGCTCTTCGAAAGCACCTGAAAGCTAAACATGAACCGCGTGTTATGTGTACTCACTTGGGAAACCCCTCATCAGCACAATACGTACGGATTCCCTCGTTTACTGTAGCTCACACGAAAACTGGACGAATCTGATCGAAACAACCCGACATGTTTATTAAATTTCGACAGTAAGTACGACCGGTACTTACCCAATGTACGACCTGACAGGATTTCAGCGTGACCTGCTCTACGTCATCGCTGGCGAGGAGGAACCGCACGGACTGGCCATCAAGGAGGAACTCGAGCAGTACTACGAAAAGGAGATTCACCACGGGCGACTGTACCCGAACCTCGATACCCTCGTCGACAAGGGACTCGTCGAAAAGGGACGCCGCGATCGGCGAACCAACTTCTACACGCTCACCCGCCGCGGACAGCGCGAACTCGAGGCGCGCCGGGAGTGGGAAGCACAGTACGTCGAACTCTAGGATAGGGTCGGTCCGCCTGTTTTGACGCGGTACGGGTCCGTGTCGACCAGACGTTTGCGTCGACACAGACTCGTCAGGGTAGCGAGAGCGGTCGCCGTCCGGAGATCGCACTCGCGCGGTCACCTGCGACATTTGGGGTGAGCAATTTGTTTATTTACTTCTACGGACAATAGCGGTAGGTGAACGGAGCGACGCTACAGGTCGTCGAGGCACCGCTCGACGAGACGGTCGTTCGGATCGCCCTCGCCGGAGCGCTCGGACTCTTTCTCGGTCTCGAGCGCGAGTGGTCGAAACGGCCGGCCGGAATCAGGACGTTCTCGCTAATCAGTCTCCTTGCGGCCGTCTTTACGATCCTCGTCCTCGAGACCGAAATTGGCGATGGGGTGATCGTCCTCGGCGGACTGCTGGTCATCGTTCAGGGAACCATGCTCGCCGTCAAGGGCCTCCTCGATGAAGACGAAGACGCCGGGCTCTCGTTGACGACGTCGGTCTCGATGCTCGTCGCCTACGGCGTGGGATCGGTCGTCGCGGCCGGTTTCGTCCTCGAGGGAGTCACCGTCGCCGTCCTCTCGACCCTGTTGTTGGTGCTCAAGCGGGAACTCCACGAGTTCGCGTGGGGGCTCTCACGCGAGGAGATGCGGTCGACGACGGAGTTCGCGATCCTAGCGTTCGTCATCTACCCGCTCTTGCCCGCCGAAGAGACGCTCACTATCGGTTCGATCGCGATCCCGATCGAACCAAAGGTGATCTGGCTGATGGTCGTCGCCGTCGCGGGAATCGGGATCGTCAACTACGCGATCGTCTCGACGTACGGCGGACGCGGCATCGCAGTCACCGGCTTTTTCGGCGGGCTGGCGGCCTCGACCGCCGTCGTCGGGACGATGCTCGACCACGTCAACCAGCGGCCCGAGGCGGCTTCCTACGCGGTTGCGGCGATTATCCTCGCGGACGCGGCCATGGCCGTCCGGAACCTCGCGATCGCCCTCGCGTTTACGCTGGGCGGCGGCGTCGACGTCCTCGTCGAGGCGCTCGTTCCGCTCGGCGCGGTCATCGCGGTTGCGGTGGCCGTCGCCGCCGTCTCGGCGGACTGGTCCGAGTCGCCCGAGATCGACCTCGTCAGCCCGTTTTCGATGAAGAACGCGCTCGCCTTCGGCGCGGTCTTTCTCGCGGTGCTCGTGCTCGGGTCGCTGGCCGAAGTCTGGCTCGGGACCGTCGGCTTTTACGTCACCGCCGTCGCCAGCGGGCTCGTCTCGAGCGCCGGCGCGACGACCTCCGCCGTGGTGTTGTACCGTGGCGGACAGCTCGGCCCGACGGAAGCATCGATCGCGATTCTGCTGGCGACTGTCTCGAGCATCGTCGTCAAGGCGCTGCTGGTGAGAACGGCTTCGAACCAGCGATTCAAAAATCGCGTCACCACCGCCAGCGGCGTTCTTCTCGTGGGCGGGGCACTTGCGTCCGTCGTTCTGGTCATCTGATCGGACAGACGAGATCCGAATTGGACACCACTTCCCGCGTGGCAGGCACACGCCCAGCGCGCTCGAGAGTCGGGACAGCTATGGGCGTCGATGACGGAGTATCGGTCGTGTCACATCCGGTTCGCGCGTGTCGGCGCTGTGTCCAACGCGAGTACGAATCGATCATCGACGGGATCGATTACTGTGCGGACGCGGTGTCGGAATCGTGGGACGGAGACTCTGTTGGGGATCGTCGGCGCGTCGTAGAGCCGATGCAAACCGCGCTCGAGTCGGCGGGGATACTCGAGCGCCTCCCTATCGTTCTCGCTGACTCGATCGAGTCGGCCGGGTACGAACTTTCGGCGACGCCGGTCCCTGCCCCTCCCTACGTCGTTTTAACGAGTCGAGGCCCAATCTGTCGGGCCACGATTGAACCGGGACGAATACTCATCCGATTCGACGTTTTCGACGTTGCTCGAGATCCAGAACCCGTTTATCACCGACTCGATGGCGTACAGGTCTCGGTATCTTTAGAGTAGTATTCTCCCCATAGGGATTCGATTCGCCTGCAACCGGAGGGACACCGGATTTTACGGCCGAACTCGCCGATTCGTCACGAACAGGTTTTCTGTACCTGACCACGGTTAATAAAATGGCCATATTTATTACTAACATGCCACAACTATCGGTAGGTGTATAACAGTGACTGGTAATCGACGTTCGCATGCTCGACGAACCGTGCTCGTTTCATCCGCAAGCCTCGCAACGTTCGGTCTCGCGGGCTGTCTCGACGGAGGCGCTGGCGAAGGATCCGAGAATGCCGATGGGGGGACCTCCGAGGAGGATACCGAAGGCGATGAGACGACGGACTCTGAAGACCTCGAGATTGCGGAGTTCGAACTCCTCGATCGAGACGACGCTGCCGTCGCGTCCATTCACGGCGATCACTGGGACGGTGGCCCGCTCGAGGTTCCCCACGACGACGGGCGCTCACTCGGGGCGGCCGCCGAAGACGAGGACGGGAACGCCATCGAAATCGGCGACGAGTACGCTCTTGGCGTGGTAGTGGCCCAAGAGGCACAAACGGGAGTCGTTGCGAGCGACCCCGACGAGGATTTCCACGGCGATCACATCGACCTTCACGGCGAAGGAGACGGCTCCACAGCTGTCGTCTTCCAGATCCGAAACGACGGAGATGTCGTCTACGAAACGCCGGCCCTCGAGGTCGTTGTCGGAGACGCCGAAACCGAGACTGACCACGACGAGAGTGACCACGAACACGACGGCGAAAGCGACCACGACGAGAGTGACCACGAACATGACGGCGAAAGCGACCACGACGGGAGTGATCACGAACACGAGAGCGGCGGTGACCACGAACACGATCACTAAGCAGACCGCCACTTGGGTAAACGGCGTGAGTGCCTTTCGTGCGGTTTCGAGGGTGTCGTTTGGTGCTTCCATCCGACTCGAGGTGCCGTTCATCGGTAACGGTCGACCGCTTACTAAGATGGAATTCTCGAGTACTACGTGTTATTAACAATGCAATTCTAGATAATAACATTTTTATTCGCTCACTCGAACGTGCTACTATGAACCTTTCACGCCGTGGCCTCCTCCAGAAGGGGGCGGGCGCGGTCACACTCGCTGCGGTCGCCGGCTGTCTCAGCGAACCCAACAGCACCAACGCAGAGGGAGGGTACGCTGCGTTCTTTCCGCTCTGGGACTGGTCTCGGCAGGTGTCCGGCAACGAAATAGCCATCGAGAACGCTATCGGCACCGGCCAGATGGGCCACGGGTGGGAGCCACCCAGCGACCTCCAGCGGGACATCGCAGAGTCGGAAGTATTCGTCTACCTCGATACCGAACAGTTCGCGTGGGCCCAGGAGTTCGCGAGGACGTTCGAGCAAGAGTACGATCACATGACTGTGATCGATTGCATGGACGGACTCGAGAACCACCTTCTGGGAACCGAGAACGACACAGACGTCGATAGTGAACCGTCGGACCACGATTTCGACCCCGAAACCCTCGAAATCACGAACGCGACTCTCTACGACTACCGCACTGGCGAGGAAGTCGGGTCCTGGCACAACGGTCACTGGCACGGCGGTGTTCCGGACGTTCCTCTCGACGACGAGGTCGCGATCACTGCCGTCGTTGAGGATAGCGAGGGTCGGGTGCTCCCACTCGGAAGCGACGAGCAGTTTCAGTTCGCGGCCGCGTTTGCGAACGGCGAGGACGATGGCCTCGAAATTGAGTCCCGGGGGGATCACGTCGTGTTCAGCGGGACCGACACGACCCAGGTCGCTGTTGCCCTCGAACTCGTCGCCAACGGCGATGTCGTCTGGGAGACGAACGAAAAGCCGACGACCGTGACGGTCGTCGAGGAACTCGAGGAGACGGACGCGCCGGAGAACGCGGATCCCCACGTCTGGATCGATCCGGTCATCGCACAGGACATCGTCGAAACGATCGCCGAGGGTCTCGCAGAGGCCGACCCGGATAACACCGAGACGTACGAAGAAAACGCAGCGAACTACATTACGGACTTAGAGGCCGTCGACGAACAGTTTCACGAACTCGTCGAAACGGCGGACCGCACCGTCGCCGTCTTTGCCGGGCACGATTCCTACCAGTACATCGAACGCCGTTATGGGTTCGAGCTACATACCCCAGCCGGGATTTCACCCGACGACGTTCAGAGCAGCGAGGATATCACCGAGATGATCAGCCTCGTCGAAGAACACGATATCGACACGATCCTGTACGACCCCTTCGAGACGCAAGATCCTGGCGAGGACGTTCCAGACATGGTCGACGTACTGCTCGATGAAACCGACGCGACCGATTCTGCGCCGCTAACACCGCTCGAGGGAAATACCGAGGAGTGGGACGAGGCGGGCTACGGCTGGGTCGAACAGATGGAGTCGGTGAACATCCCCTCGCTGAGAAGAGCGCTGGGCGCGGAGTGAGTCGGCGAAATATGGAACACATAAACGCCTCCGCGTCCGAGTACGGAGTGAACTATCCGTGAATACCGTCGTCGATATCGGGGACGTCTCGTTCGCCTACGGCGATACCGTCGCGATAAGAGACGTCTCCCTGACGATTTCGAAGGGTGACTTCCTCGGACTCATCGGTCCCAACGGATCCGGAAAGACGACGCTGTTACACCTCATGCTCGGATTGTACGCGCCCGACGAAGGTACCATCGAACTGTTCGGTGAACCCGTTTCGGAGTTCGCCGATGGCGAGCGGATCGGGTACGTCTCCCAGCAGGCGACCAGTCGCGGCGGCACGATGCCGGTGACCGTCCGCGAAGCCGTGACTATGGGCCGATTTCCCCACGCCGGTCACGCACCACTGAGCGACGCCGATCACGACGCCGTCGACGACGCGATGGAGACGGTCGATATTTCCGAACTCGCAGACAAGCAGGTCAATCAGCTCTCGGGCGGACAGCGCCAACGGGCCTTTATCGCTCGAGCGCTCGCCTCCGAGGCCGATCTGCTCGCGCTCGACGAACCCACCGTCGGCGTCGACGCCGAGTCCCGAGACGAGTTCTACCGACTCCTCGAGACCCTGAACGAATCGGGGATCACGATCGTGTTGATCGAACACGACATCGGCGTCGTCACGGACCGCGCGGATCACATCGCCTGTATCAACCAGGAGTTATACCACCACGGAGACACCGAATCGTTCGTCGAAAGCGATGCCTTGACAGAGGCGTACGGAACGTCGGGACAGGTCGTCCACCATCACCACTAATGAATTTCAGACGCGCTACCGAACTCGTCGGAATCGGAGCGACCGCGCTCCTCGCGGTTGTCATGCTCGTATTCGTCGGCCTCGAGTGGCTACAGGGCTACGCCGCTACGGGTTGGTTGTACGATCAGTTCATCATCGCCGGGATGTGGCTGGACCTCTATCTGGGAACGAACGTGTTCAGCCACTCGTTCATGTGGCGATCGATCGCCACGGCCGTCTTCGTGGGAATCGTCGCGCCGCTGGTCGGCACGTATCTGGTCCACCGTGAGATGGCGCTTATCGGCGAGACGCTCGCGCACACGGCGTTCGCCGGCGTCGCTTTCGGCCTACTGTTCAGCGCGACGACCGGTTGGGACGGCTCGTTGCTCGTCGTCGCACTCGTCGTCGGCATCCTCGGGGCGCTCGGGGTCCAGTGGCTAACCGAGCGGACGAACGCGTACGGCGACGTCCCAATCGCGATCATGCTCACCGGGAGTTTCGCCGTCGGCACCCTCCTCATCAGTTACGGCCGCGGGCTGTCGGGCGTGAGCATCGAGGAGTACCTGTTCGGAAGCGCGTCCTACGTGACGATCGGTGGGTCACAGCTGATGGCCGCGCTCAGTCTGATCGTCGTGGGCGTCGTCGCCGTCACGTACAAGCAACTGCTGTTTATCACGTTCGACGAGCAGGCCGCCCGTGTCGCCCGGCTCAACGTCACCTGGTACAACACGCTCTTGATCGTACTGACGGCAGTCGTCGTCGTCGGTGCCATGCAGATCCTCGGGGTCATCCTCGTCGCCGCGATGTTGGTCATCCCGGTCGCCGGAGCCTCTCAGGTCGCTCACAGTTTCAAAGAGACGCTGGTCCTCTCGGTTCTTTTCGGCCAGCTTTCGGTGCTCGGGGGCTACGCGATCGCGATCAATCAGGGGCTCCCGCCGGGCGGATCGATCGTCGTCACAGCGATCGCCGTCTATCTCGTGGCGATATTCGGCTCGAGCGGCTCCGTCTCGGCGCTCTCGACGCACTGATGGAACTTCTTCCGGTCGGGAACTGCCATGTACGTTTAACTCACTACTCGTGAAACGGTGTCGTGATGGGAAGGCTATCCGAACTGTTCGAACCCGATGCCGTCGCCGTCGTCGGCGCGACCGATCGGGAGGGCGCAGTCGGCCGGGCGATCCTCGAGAACCTCTCGACAGGCTTTGCGGGCGAGGTCGTTCCAGTGAATCCGAACCGAGAGACCGTCCTCGGACACGAGTGCTATCCGGACCTCGAGCGCGCGCCCGTCGTCGACTTGGCGGTCGTCGTCGTTCCACCGCCGATCGTCCTCGAGACGTTACGAGAGATCGGCGAGACGGGAACCGAAAACGTCGTCGTCATCACGGCGGGGTTCTCCGAGACCGGATCGGAGGGCGCGCGACGTGAGCGGGAACTCCGCGAGATCGCCAGGGAGTACGATCTCAACGTGGTCGGCCCGAACAGTCTGGGCATCATGTCGACTGCCGTCGGAATGAACGCGACGTTCGGACCGGAACGGGCCAAAGCGGGCGGCATCTCCTTTATGAGTCAGTCGGGCGCGTTCATCACCGCGGTGCTCGACTGGGCGAACGATCAGGAGATCGGCTTTCGCGACGTCGTTTCGCTCGGCAACAAGTCCGTGCTCTCAGAGACCGACTTCGTCCGGCAGTGGGGAGAAGACTCCGAAACGGAGGTCATCATCGGCTACCTCGAGGACATCGACGAGGGGGCCGAGTTCGTCCGCGTCGCTCGAGACGTCACCGACGACACGCCGATCGTGCTCGTCAAGTCCGGTCGAACCGACGCGGGGGCACACGCCGCGTCGTCGCACACCGGCGCGATCGCCGGGAGCGAGCGCGCCTACGAGACCGGACTCGAGCAAGCCGGCGTGGTTCGCGCACGATCGGTACAGGAACTGTTCGACTACGCTCGGGCGCTCTCGGGGTTGCCGGTTCCCGAATCCGAGTCCGTCGCGGTCGTGACGAACGCGGGCGGCCCCGGCGTCCTGACGACCGACGCGGTGGGCGATTCGACGCTCGAGATAGCCTCGTTCACCGAGGAGACGCTCGAGTCGTTGTCCGAATCCCTTCCCGAGGAGGCGAACGTCTACAATCCCGTCGACATCATCGGCGATGCGGACGCCGACCGCTTCGCTGAGGCCCTCGACACCGCTCTGGCCGATCCGAACGTCGGAAGCGCCGTCGTCGTCAGCGCGCCGACTGCGGTGCTTTCGTACGAGGACCTCGCGGAGGTAGTCGTCGAAACGCGCGACCGACACGAAACGCCCGTCGTCACCGCGATGATGGGCGGGCAGCGAGCGCACACACCCGAAGCGACGCTTCGCGAAGCCGGAATCCCGAACTACTTCGACCCCGCACGGGCAGTCTCGGGACTCGACGCGCTCGCTCGCTATCGCGACGTCCGCCAGCGCTCTCGAGACGACCCGGCGACGTTCGACGTCGACCGCGAGCGAGCGCAGCGGATTCTCGAGCGCACGAAATCGCGGTCGGGGAACCAACTCGGCATCGAATCGATGGACCTGCTCGAGGCCTACGGCATCCCGACGCCGGAGGGAGCGGTCGTCGACGATCCGGAAAGCGCGCGAGAACTCGCTGAATCGATCGACGGCGATGTCGTCATGAAGATCGCGAGCCCGGACATCGCCCACAAATCGGACATCGGCGGCGTCAAGGTCGGCGTTCCGGACGCCGAGGTGGCCGACGCCTACGAGGACCTGATCGCTCGAGCGCGAAACTACCAGCCCGACGCGCAGATTCTCGGCGTTCAGGTGCAAGAATCGCTCGACTTGGACGGGTCGACCGAGACCATTCTCGGTATGAACCGCGACCCGCAGTTCGGACCGCTACTGCTTTTCGGGCTCGGCGGCATCTTCGTCGAGATCCTCGAGGACACGTCGGTCCGCGTCGCGCCGATCGGCGAAACCGAGGCCAGAGACATGATCGACGGCGTGAAGACGTCGCCGCTTTTGGCCGGCGCGCGCGGTCGCGAACCCGCGAACACCGACGCGGTCGTCGAAGCGATACAGCGCCTGTCCCAACTGGTCACTGACTTTCCGGCGATCCTGGAAGTGGATATCAACCCGCTCATCGCGGGCCCGAACGATGCACAGGCGATCGACCTCGTCGTCACCGTGGACACGGAGGAACTATGACTGACACAGACCCCAGCGACGCGACGGACCCGACCGACCGAACCGACACCGAGACGCTGCTCGTGAGTTCACTCGAGGCCAGCGTTGGAAAGACCGCGATTGCCCTCGCGCTCGCCCGACTCGCGAGCGACGGCGATTCGGCCCCCGCGGCGGGCTACATGAAACCGCGCGGGACCCGCCTCGAGAGCAACGTCGGAAAGACCCTCGACGAGGACCCGTTTCTCGCTCGAGAGCTCCTCGAGTTCGAAGCCGAGGTACACGACATGGAGCCGATCGTGTACTCGCCGACGTTCATCAAGCAGGTGATTCGCGGCCGCGAGGATCCGGACGAGCTACGAACCAGAGTTCGAGAGGCCGCCGACACGCTTGCCGCGAACTGCGATCGACTGTTCGTCGAAGGCGCCGGCACACTCGATACCGGCGGGATCATCGACCTCACGGATGCGGACGTCGCGGAACTCCTCGACGCGCGCGTGCTGCTCGTCGCCACCTACGAGTCTGCCGACGACGTCGATCCCATCGTGACCGCGGCGAGAACCTTCGGCGATCGACTCGCTGGCGTCGTGTTCAACGACGTTTCCGAGCAGGCGTACGACGAACTCGAGACGGATGTCGTCCCGTTCCTCGACGGCCGCGGGATCACGACATACGGAACGATTCCGAGCGAGCGCACGCTCGCGGGCGTCACCGTCGAGGAGCTCGCGGACGAACTCGGTGCGACGACGCTCGTCGAGGACGATGCCGACACCTACGTCGAACGGTTTACCGTCGGTGCGATGGGGGCAGACAGCGCGCTTCGTCACTTCCGCAGGACGAAAAACGCCGCCGTCATCACGGGCGGGGATCGATCGGAGATCCACACCGCGGCTCTCGAAGCACCCGGTGTTCGGTGTCTCGTGCTGACCGGCGGGCACCGTCCGTCCGGAGCCGTGATCGGTCAGGCAACCGAGCGGGGGGTACCCGTACTCTCGGTCCAGACGGATACGCTCACCACCATCGAACGCGCCGAGGCCGTCGTTCAGAGCGGCCGTACGCGGACCCGGCGGACCGTCGAACAGATGGAGTCGCTTCTCACCGAATACGCGGATGTCGATCTAATTTTCGAGACAGCGTTCGAGAAGTGACTCGCGGGTCGTACGTTCCTCGTCGGGAAAACCGTGATCGGTCGGTCCGGGCAAACCGACCTCCTCCGGGTGGCCGAATGTCAGAGGCACCCCGGCACGCTACCGTACTGGCTGAACCCTCATACCTTCATCTGATGCGGACTCAATCAATCGATCGTCGCCAGTATTTATCACTTGTGGCTGTTTATAAGTAATGCGGGGTGCGACGCGCTCGATGTAGATCGCTGCCTTCGCTCGCACGAGACCGTTTCGCCGAAACGTTGCTCCCCTAACACCTGATTGGTCGCCTCGCTCGTCTGACTAACAATTAAGAGTGTGCCAGCCAAGAATGGATTATGGACGATACTCAGCAGGAAATAACTTCCCTCGTGGGTCGTGAAGTCTACTCGAACAACGGGGTCTTCGTCGGCGAAGTCGAGGACCTTCGATTGAACGTCGACGGACAGACCGTGACGGGACTCGCACTCGGCAGCCTCAACACGGAACTGTTCGAAGCCGAGGCCAAAAGCGCAAGCGGCGTCATCGTCCCCTACCGGTGGGTGCGGGCTGCGGGCGACATCATCCTCATCAACGACGTGGTCGAGCGCGTTCGCAGCGCCGACGAGGACGAAGAAGAACTGATCGCGTAGGCGGCTCGTTCGATTCCTTAGTTTCCGTTCGATCCCTCTCCACCTTCGACCCCCATCGCGTCGAACAGCGTTCGTTTGACCGCTTCTTCGGTCAACTCGAGGAACGTGTCTCTGGTTTCCGCCGAGATTTCGATGCCGGTGAAGATTCCGAGCGGGATCTCCGCGCTCGCCTGGGTCGAGTGGCCAGCCGTCTCGCCGATTTCGCCGTAGGCGTCGTCGAGGATCTTGCCGATGTTGATCCGAATGTCTTTCGACCGGGCGGATAGGAAAATCGTCTCCTCGGCGATGCCGAAGACGGCAGTGGTCGTGACGCCCTCGAGGTTGAGCAGGTGGCTGGCGGCCTGCGTGAGCGCCTCGCGGTCCCGGACGATCCCGGCGTTCGAGACGAGGTGACTCCCCTGAACATCCCGATTCGCGATCGCTTCCGCGAGTACGTCGAGCGTCTCGGGCGACATCGACGGCGACTCGACCTGTTCTAACGTGTCGTGGTCCGCGAACGGGTAGAGGTACGCGGCGGCGGTGAGGTCCGCGGGGGTGGTGTCGCGTTTGAAATCGAGGGTTTCGGCCCGGATACCGTACAGTAACGCGGTCGCGACCTCCTCGGAGACGTTGACGTCGAACTCCTGGATGTACTTCGTCATGATCGTCGACGTCGAGGACATGTTCGGCCGGATGTCGACGAATTCCGGTTCGTACTCCGCCTCCGGCTCGTGGTGGTCGATCACGATATCGACGTCGAGGTCGATCTCGGTCGAGGTCGAGTGATCGACCAATGCGATCGTATCGTGGCCCGAGAGATCCTCGAGTTCGTCCCACTGGACCAGATCGATCCCGAGTAAGTTGACGAACGCCCTGTTTTCTTGGTGGCCCATATCGCCCAGATAGACGATATCCGATTCGACGCCGAGATGGGAGGCGATCGCCTGCAACGCGGCGGCGCTCGCGATCGAGTCCGGATCCGGACTCTCCTGTGTGACGATCGCCAGTCGCTCGGTGGTCTCCTCTAATAGCTGGGCGAGTTTCCCCGCGTTGTACTCGAGTTCACCCGACTCGAGGGCTCGAAGCGCCGAATCCGCGATGACCGCCGAGGGGTTGATAACGATGTCGGCACCGAGCTCCGAGAGTTCGTCGCCGGAGACGGGATCGCTCGCTCGAGCGACGACGAACTGGGTGCTATTCGAGTTTCGAATGTGCTCGACGGCTCGCTTGTTCGCCTCGACGTTCGAGGCGAGGATCAAGACGACGTCGCGTTCGGCGACGAGTTCCGCGGCCTCGGGCTCGCGGATGTCCGCCGTTCGTGCATCGAGGTCCTGATCTCGGAGCGACTCGACGCGACTCTCGTCGCGGTCGATGATGAGGACGTCCTTGCCTTGCTCGACGAGTTCCTCCGCGACGGCGTAGCCGACGCTCCCACAGCCAAGAATCGCGTAGTCAGAAATCGACGAGATCGTGACCCCCATGCTCATGTGAACGTGATGTAGGTCTCACAGCACTTAACGCTCCCGAAGAATGGTACGTTCCGCGAACGGTGATTGCGTTCGGGAACGGCCATTGCGTCCGAGAACGGCGAGACCGTGCACACCTGTCCCACGACAGTCCCCAAGGGAAACGTATTTCAACACGTATCCGAAAATTTCGGGTACAGGGCCGGTAGCTCAGTTAGGCAGAGCGTCTGACTCTTAATCAGACGGTCGCGTGTTCAAATCGCGCCCGGCCCGCTTCTGCTCCGAGCAATTACGCGAGGAGCGAAGCGGCTATTGGGATTTGAATGCAGGGAGAGAGCAGTCTCGCGAACGGAGTGAGCGAGGAAGCGATCGACCGTGTGTTCAAATCGCGCCCGGCCCGGTTTCGATCGGCGAACGGATGACAGGAGTGAAACGGTCTTAGTTAATCGGACACCGATACGCTAGAGATACTGGACCGATTCTGAACCAATGGGAGAGAATACCATCCACTGTCCAGATTGGAAGTACGAGGATCACAGGGGAGTTGTCAGCAAGTCAAGATTGAAGTGTCGAGCTTGAATACATTCGAGAGAGTCACGTATGGCAACTGTTCGAAGAGAGGGAAAGTGGACGCTCGAGAAGGATAGAGAAGGGGTGTACGCAATCTGTGAACGGGGTGAGCTCCGCGCTCGAGTACTCACAGCTGACTACGAACCGTAGGGGGTACTGGACGATGTCCAATCAGATATGATGACTGAGACGATCGAGGTAGTCGATTTTCCAGCGGCAGAACAGGAATTTCACAACTACATCGAACAAGTAGAGAGCGGTGGCTTTAGCCTATTCTGAGATTCACAGGGTCTTCTAAAACTCTTCACGGCAGACTGAAATTACGTACTGCTGGCCCACCGGCCACTGACCTTACTATGAGCGATGACGAACTCATCTGGCGAATCGCAGGGGGTTCCGGGGATGGAATCGACTCGACGAGCCAGAACTTTGCAAAAGCGCTGATGCGCGCAGGGTTGCACGTATTCACCCACCGACACTATCCGTCACGGATTCGCGGTGGTCACACGTACGTCGAGATCCGCGCATCGGCCGATGACGTACAGTCACGCGGCGACGGCTACAACTTCCTGCTCGCGCTGGGCGACTCGTTCGCGCGAAACCCCCAGGAAGAGGCCTACTACGGAAACGAAGAGATCAAGCCGCTCTCGGAGAACCTCGACGATCTCCGCGAGGGCGGGATCATCGTCTACGATGAGGGGCTCGTCAGCGAGGAGGACGTCGCTGACCTCGAGCTCGAAAAGCGTGCCGAGGAGAACGACTGGCACGTCTTCCCGATGGATCTCCGCGGCCTCGCGAAAGAACACGGCCGCGAAGTCATGCGAAACACCGCCGGTGTCGGCGTCACCGCCGCGTTGCTCGACATGGATCTCGAGCACATCGAGGACCTCATGAGCGACGCGATGGGCGGCGACGTCCTCGAGTCGAACCTCGAGATTCTCCACGAGGCCTACGAGATCGTCAACGAGGAGTACGATTTCGAACACGACCTTCGCGCGCCGACCGGCGAGCACGAAACCGAGCAGGCGCTGCTCTCGGGTTCGAACGCGATCGCCTACGGCTCGATCGACGCCGGCTGTCGATTCATCGCCGGCTACCCAATGACGCCGTGGACGGATGTGTTCACGATCCTCAGCCAGAACTTCCCAGACATGGGCGGGATCGCCGAACAGGTCGAAGACGAGATCGCGGCCGCGGCCCTGGCCGTCGGTGCCAGCCACGCGGGGGCGAAAGCCATGTCCGGCTCCTCCGGCGGCGGCTTCGCCCTGATGAGCGAGCCGCTCGGCCTCGCTGAGATGACCGAGACGCCGATCGTCCTGCTCGAGTCGATGCGTGCCGGTCCCTCGACCGGGATGCCGACCAAACCCGAACAGGGCGACCTCGAGTTCGTCCTCTATACGAGCCAAGGCGACTCCTCTCGAGTCGTCTTCGCACCGGGAACGATCGAGGAGTGTTACGAACAGACGCGCCTCGCGTTCCACATCGCCTACGAGTACCAGATTCCGGCGATCATCATCTACGACCAGAAGCTCTCGGGCGAGAACACGAACGTTCCAGTCGAGTTCTTCGACCGCGAACCGAACCCGGACCTCGGCTCGACGCTCACCGAAGACGAACTCAAGGAGGCCGCACACGACGCCTCCGGGAAGTTCCACCGCTTCGCCTACGAGCACGAGTCGGGCGCCGAAAACGGCGTCAGCCCGCGTTCGCTGCCCGGACAGAAAGGCGGGCGCTACCTCGCGACCGGTAACGAACACTCGCCGGTCGGTCACATCAGCGAGGATCCGGACAACCGCGTCTACCAGATGAGCCGGCGCGTCGAGAAGCTCGATCACATCCGCGAGGAACTCGACGAGGAACACGACTCGAACCAGACCTACTACGGCGACGAGGACGCAGACTTCGGCATCATCACCTGGGGCTCCTCCCAGGGTGCCGTCGCCGAGGCGGTCTCCCGGCTCAATGACAACGGCCAGTCGGTCAAGGCGATCGGCGTCTCCGACATGATGCCGTTCCCGGAGACCGAGATGGTCGAGTTCCTAGAGAGCGTCGACGAAGCGATGGTCGTCGAGATGAACGCGACCGCCCAGTTCCGCGGCCTGATCCAGAAGGAACTCGGTCGCTACGGCGAGAAGATGACGAGCCTGCTGAAGTACAACGGCAACCCGTTCGAACCCGCAGAGGTCGTCGAATCCGCCGAGATCAACCTCGACGGCGGCGACGAGGAACCGTCCGCACAGGTACACATCGAACCCGCAGCAGGTGACTAACCCATGAGTGCATTCAACGCAATCGGCGACGAACGAGAGATCGACCGCGAGGAGTACACCCCAGGGGTCGAGCCACAGCCGACGTGGTGTCCGGGCTGTGGTGACTTCGGTGTGCTCAAATCGCTGAAACAGGCGCTTCCGGAAGTCGGGCGAACCCCCGAGGAAACGCTCGTCTGTACCGGAATCGGCTGCTCGGGGAAGCTAAACAGCTACCTCGACACCTACGGTTTCCACACGATCCACGGCCGTTCGCTGCCGGTCGCTCGCGCGGCCAAACTCGCTAACGACGGCCTCGAAGTGATCGCCGCCGGCGGCGACGGCGACGGTTACGGTATCGGTGGCAACCACTTCATCCACACGGCTCGAGAGAACCACGACATGACCTACATCGTGTTCAACAACGAGATCTTCGGCCTGACGAAGGGCCAGACCTCGCCGACGAGCCCGAAGGGTCACAAGTCCAAGACCCAGCCCGGCGGAACGGCCAAGACGCCGATCCGGCCGCTCTCGATGTCGTTGACCTCCGGTGCGACGTACATCGCCCGCACCGCGGCGGTCAACCCGAACCAGGCAAAAGAGATCATCGCGGAAGCGATCGAACACGACGGCTTCGCACACGTCGACTTCCTCACTCAGTGTCCGACTTGGAACAAGGACGCACGGCAGTACGTCCCCTACATCGACGTCCAGGAGTCCGACGACTACGACTTCGACATCACCGACCGCGGCGAAGCCGCCCAGATGATGCAGGAGACCGAGGATGTCCTCAACGAGGGAACCGTCCTCACCGGTCGCTACTACGTCGACGAGGAGAGCCCGTCCTATCAGGAGGAGAAAAAAGAACCTCGGCCGCGTCCCGCAGGAACCGCTGGCCGAGCGGTACTTCGACGACGACGCCGAGTGGGAACGTAGCTACGACCTGCTCGAGCGCCACACGTAACCGTCGCGAGCCGTTCGACCCGTTTTTCCTGACTGGCCGTCAACACGCTGGACTCGTGTACTCCTAACGAGACGGCAGCCACGAATACTGTAAAACAACGGTCGATCGCGTTCCGGATCGGTTTGACTACGTTCACATACCGCAGTTGTCAATCTCGAATATATCTGGATAGTGGGTTCGAGTCTGTCCTGTAGTCAACGAGAATGGATACAGGTGGCTTGCCGATATTTATACTGTACTCATACATAGAGGGACTAATTTAGATGTCCCCGTTCACAATGTCCGTGATTCTTTGCCGGTCAAACAATTGCTCGTCACTGCTGAATTCCTCAGGGTAAATCTGTTGTGCGGCCCGTTCGGTTAATTTGAGATTGATGATGGGTCCCTGGTAGAACCCGCCGGCTCGAATTCGGGTGTTATTTTGCGACGTCGAACTCGCGTATGGACTGTCGCTTTTGATCCGGAACACCGCCTTGTACATGAGCTACTATTCGGCTCGATTATTTAAACCCATTTCCAAAAGGAGAGGGACATCTATCGGTCCCACAAATCAATTGGTATACGTACGCATGAAACAGCAACAGACAGACGATGACTCGGCGTACGAGGTCGGTAGTCCCTCATCGGAGTGGCTCGGATATCAGGGCTCACCCACAGGAACAGAGATCGAGTGCGAGGGATGGCGACAGGAAGCCGCCCTCCGAATGCTCAACAATAATCTCGATCCAGAAGTCGGCGAGAATCCCGAGGATCTCGTAGTGTATGGCGGCACTGGTCGGGCAGCCCGAAGCTGGGACGCGTACGATACGATCCTCTCGGAGCTACGAACGCTCGCTGCCGACGAAACGTTACTGGTCCAGTCAGGGAAGCCGGTCGGACGGTTCAAGACGCATGAACGTTCACCACGAGTGCTTATCGCGAACTCGAACTTGGTCGGCGCTTGGGACGACTGGGAACACTTCCACGAACTCGAATCGAGGGGGCTCATCATGTACGGCCAGATGACCGCGGGATCGTGGGCATATATCGGAACGCAAGGCATTATTCAGGGGACCTTCGAGACACTGGCCGAGGCGGCTCGCCAACACTTCCCCGAGCAGGAGGGGCTTGAAGGGACGATCACGGTCACCGCTGGTCTCGGTGGTATGGGTGGGGCCCAACCGCTAGCTGTGACGATGAACCACGGCGTGTGTATCGCGGCCGAGGTCGACGAACACCGGATTGACAGGCGGATCGAAACGGACTACTGCATGGAGAAGACGGACGACCTCGACGAAGCGATCGAACTGGCCGAAGATGCGGCAGCGAACGGCGAGCCTCTTTCTATCGCGCTCCACATGAACGCTGCCGATATGTTCGACGGGCTGCTCGAACGCGACTTCGTCCCGGACATCGTCACCGACCAGACAAGCGCACACGACGAGCTAGAAGGGTACTACCCCGCGAGTTACTCTGTCGAAGAGGCCGACGCGTTACGTGAGACGGACCCCGACCGGTACGTCGAAGAGAGTCTCGACACGATGCAACGTCACGTCGAAGGCATCCTCGAAATGCAAGAGCGCGGTTCGGTGGCTTTCGAGTATGGAAACAACATCCGTGGACAGGTCGAGGAGCATCGAGAGGTAGCGAACGCGTTCGATTTCCCAGGGTTCGTTCCAGCGTACATCCGGCCCCTGTTCTGTCAAGGGAAGGGACCCTTCCGCTGGGTCGCCCTCTCTGGAGACGAAGCGGATATCCATCGGACTGACGACGCTGTCAAGGAGCTCTTCCCTGAAAAAGATCAACTGCACCGCTGGATAGATATCGCACAGGAACAGGTTTCGTTCCAAGGTCTTCCCAGCCGCGTCTGCTGGCTCGGCTACCAGAGCGACGATGGTCTGACAGAGCGTGCGCGGTTCGCACTCCGGATCAACGAACTCGTCGATGAAGGCGAGATTGCGGCGCCAGTCGTCGTCACGCGAGATCACCTCGATGCCGGCAGTGTGGCTAGCCCGAACCGAGAAACTGAGGCTATGCGAGATGGTTCTGATGCTGTCGCTGACTGGCCAATCCTCAACGCCCTGCTCAACTGTGCTGCTGGCGCAGATATCGTCAGCGTCCACGACGGGGGTGGCGTCGGTATCGGTAACTCTCTCCACACCAATAATCACGTCGTCCTCGACGGCTCAGATCTCGCTGCTGAGAAGGCTCAGCGCGTGTTTACGACTGACCCTGGCATGGGTGTCATCCGCCACGCCGACGCTGGGTACGACGAGGCGCTCGACGAAGCAACGACTTCAGACGTTCACGTCCCGATGAGTGAGAACGAATGAGTGGTTTCACCGCACCACCGAATTGGTCGGGGCCGTCATCGGACCCCGTAGACGAGCAGTTCGGCGACATCGTCAGCGGGGCCGACCTCAACACTGCTGAAGAGTTCGACGTAGTCCTTGTCGGCGAGCCGTATGACGGCGCGGTTATCTCCCGGCGCGGAGCCGTCGAGGGTCCCGAAGCCCTTAGGAACGCGCTTGCAGGGGTGAAGACCCATCACTTCGATACGGGACCCATCGATAGCGTAGCTGACATTGGGGATATCGACATACCCTCGGGCTCAGTTGCTGAGGTACAAGATGCGCTTCAGGAGATTACGGGGTCGGTTCACTCACTCGACGCGCTCCCCGTCTTCCTCGGGGGCGACAACTCATTGACTGTCCCGAATGTCGCTCCGCTGCTCGAGGATTCGAGCGTCGGTGTCCTCAACGTCGACGCCCACCTTGATGTTCGAAAGGTTCGAGACGAACCGACTAGCGGGACGCCCTACCGCCAGTTACACGAGGCCGGACTCGACAGCTACGCCTGTATCGGCGCTCGACACTTCGAGACGAGTACAGCCTATCACGACTATGTACGCGAAAATGGTGGAACAGTCGTGACTGTCGAGGAGGTCACAGCGAATCTCCCCAAAGCCGTCGATCGGGCCCTCTCCGGTCTCGATAACGTCGATCGAATCTATTGTAGTGTCGATATCGACGTTCTCGATGCGATCTATAGTGGTTCTAGCGCCCCGACGCCTGGTGGATTGCTGCCACGCGAACTGTTCCAACTCGTTCGTCTCGTCGCCACCGATGAGCGAATTGCTGGCTACGAACTTGTCGAGTGTTCGCCGCCGCTCGATGTCGATAGGCGAACCGTTGATGCCGCTGCACGAACCGTGGCGCACTTCCTCTCGGGGTGGTCAGCGTGATCGACCTCGTCGTATACGACGCATCACAGGTCGCAACTCCGACAGACGACGGTGAGATGGTAACGATCCAAGACGGTGCCGTGGCAATCAAAGACGGTATCGTCACTGCGATCGGGCCAACCGAGGAAGTTACACGCGACCACCCTCCAGAGAATTCGGCGAACACCATCGACGCTGCCGGAAAAACGGTTCTTCCGGGATTTGTCGACCCACACACACATGCTGTGTTCGCTGGCAACCGCGCTGACGAGTTCACCGCGAAACTCGAGGGTGCAGACTATCAGGACATCCTCGCGGAAGGCGGGGGTATCCTACGAACTGTGCGGGCGACGCGTGACGCCTCTCGCGATCAACTCGTTGGGAACCTTCTCGCACATCTCGACGTCATGCTCGCCCACGGGACGACGACGACAGAGGTGAAATCGGGCTACGGGCTCGACGTCGAGACGGAAGTGAAGATACTCGAAGCGATCGACGAGGCAGCCGACCGGCATCCAATAGACGTGGTGTCGACTTTCATGGGTGCGCACGCTGTGCCCGAGGACACGGACACCGATGAGTACGTCGACCGAGTTATCGAAGAACAGTTACCCATAGTGGCGAAGAACAACCTCGCCGAGTTCTGTGATGTCTTTTGTGAGGAAGGCGTCTTTTCCGTCGATCACTCCCGTTGCGTTCTCGAAGCTGGGTTGGAACACGGGCTGAAGCCGAAGATCCACGCCGACGAGTTCGAGCGACTCGGCGGGTCACAGTTGGCTGCCGACATCGGGGCCACGAGCGCAGATCACTTGTTGCAGTCGACTGAGGCGGACATCGCGGCACTCGGCGAAGCGGACGTAACACCCGTTCTCTTGCCGGGGACTGCCTTTTCGCTCGCGGCTGGCTACGCTGACGTAACGGACTTTGAAGCGGCGGACGTTCCGGTCGCCATCGCGACCGATTTCAATCCGAACTGCTACTCACAGAGTATGGAATTCACAATCGAACTCGCCTGCAATGGCATGCGTATGACACCAGCGTCGGCTGTCCGTAGTGCAACAATTACGGCCGCTAACGCTATCGACAGAACGGACGGCACAGGTACCCTTCGAGAGGGATCATCTGGTGACTTAGTCGTCGCCAACGTGCCCAACTATCAGCACCTTCCGTATAATTTCGGTGTGCAAAACGTACAAACGGTTGTAAAGCGCGGAGAGGTGGTCCACCGTGACTGATGAACCGGTCGTCGTCGACGGCGAGTCCCTCACACCAAATGCCGTCGAGCGCGTGGCACGGAGCGGTGCCATCGTTCGAGTCCCAGAGGAAGTTCGTGAGCGCGTTCGCGAGTCGCGCGAACGCATCATCAATATCGTCGAGTCTGGAGAGGCCGTCTACGGGGTGAACACGGGATTCGGCGAACTCGTCCAAGAACGGATACCCGAGGACGACATCGAAACGCTCCAGCAGAATCTCGTCCGGAGTCACGCTGCTGGTACAGGTCGCGAGCTCGCTACGGAAGAGGTCCGAGCGATGCTCGTTACCCGGCTCAACGCGCTGGTGAAAGGGTACAGCGGCGTTCGGGAACGGATCGTTGACGTTCTCGTGAGGATGATAAACGAGGCAGTCCATCCCGTCGTGAAGGCCAAGGGGAGTCTCGGCGCAAGCGGCGATCTCGCCCCACTCTCCCACCTTGCTCTCGTCGTCACTGGAGAGGGTGAAGCCACTGTGGACGGTGAACGGCTTTCGGGAGCCGAGGCCTTGAAGCGGAAGAACATCGAACCGGTGACACTTCGTGCGAAAGAGGGATTAGGGCTCATCAACGGAACACAGCTGACCGTCGGGTTGGCCTCACTCGTCGTGTGTGATGCTGAACGTACGATGCGTGCGGCGGATATCGCCGGTGCGATGACTACAGAAGCGACGATGAGTACGACTGCGAGTTCACACCCCAGTATCCATCGCGTCCGGCCACACCAAGGACAGACCAAAAGTGCGGAGAACATTCGACGGCTCACCCAGAACTCCGAGATCGTCGAATCTCACCGTAACTGTGACCGGGTGCAGGACGCGTACTCGCTTCGCTGTCTGCCACAGGTGCATGGTGCAGTCCGAGACTCGATTCAACATCTTCGCGAGGCTGTCGAGACCGAACTCAACAGTGCGACAGACAACCCACTCGTGTTCCCTACCGAAAACGCAGATGACCGCGCAAGCGGCACTGAGCGTGCCGCTGTCATCTCTGGCGGGAACTTCCACGGGCAACCCCTGGCCCTGCGGCTGGATTACGTCACGAGCGGTCTCGCGGAATTAGCCTCGATTTCGGAGCGGCGGATGGATCGAATGCTCAATCCCAACGTTCAAGAGGAGCATTTACCCCCATTCCTGACCAAAGGGAGTGGTCTTCGCTCGGGGTATATGATCGCTCAGTACACGGCAGCAGATCTTGTGAGCACGAACCGTTCACAGGGACGTCCGTCAATGGACAGTATCCCCGTCAGCGGGAACCAAGAGGACCACGTCAGTATGAGTGCACAGAGCGCTTATGTTGGGAGAGAAACTGTCGAGTCCACGCTCCGTGTCATCGGGATCGAACTAGCCTGTGCGGCTCAAGCGCTCGATTTTGTGGAGGACCTCACACCCGGTGTCGGGACCGACGCGGCCTATCAGGAAGTTCGCGATCACGTTCCTCACCTCGACGAAGACCGACCGATCCATCGAGATATCGAGTCCACGCTGGCGCTTCTTCGGTCCGATACGTTACTCGATGCCGTCGAGACAGCACTCAACGATCCGCTGGCGTAATGATAAGATTGTGATTTTTTAGTCCGTACGTCTGTTAGCACTTGCGAACATCGAGGATTAGCTTTAACTAATCAATGTTCCCATCAATTGCGATATTAAATTAGCGGTGCTCGAGAACCACTCGAATGCTACTCGAGCACTGTTCTTAGGCAGCTTGAGGAATACTTGAGTAATGATCGAGAAACAACTGAGAAACGATCTGAAGAACAGTTGTATTCAGCGACCAAGTGTTTATGTCGTGCGGGGCTGTAGTGGCCACTATGTACCCGCAAACGTCCCAGCCAAACGGCGGCGGTGGCGGCGAGAACGTGGGGCCGGCGATGGAGTTCAACGCGTGGCGGGCGCTCCAGAAAGCCACGGACGACACTCGCGCGAACCTCATCGCCGACGTCATCGGCCACCCGAAGGGCGCGCCCAGCGTCGACGAACTCGATTACATGAACCCGAGCCTCGAGAAAGACGCCATCCGAAACCACCTCAAGACCCTCCGAAGCGTCGGCGTGCTCGAGGAACTCGAGATCCCGCCGGGCGAACGAACGCGCGGGTTCCCCTACAAGTTCTACCGGCTGACCGACGACGCGCGCGCGCTGTTCGATCGGAACGACCTGTTCCCGCGCGAGCCGTGGCGACGGCAGTACGAACGGGTCGAAAAGACCGGCGAGATCGAGGAACTCGAGGCGATGCCGCGGCCGAACTCGGAGTGAGCGGAGACGAGTAGGCGGTTCGCTCGAGGAAAAGCTAACACCGTTCTGGGAGAGTTCAAACGCTGCAACCGACTCGAGAGTATAGAGGGCGTCATAGAACGGTTTGCACACCTTCTCCGCGACTCTCCGACGAACGATAAGAACAGAAACTTTCCACAGCAATCTCTGCGCTGCGGAAACCTGTACCCGACCCTAATCGGCTTGTTAGTATCCCAACTGGTCGCGAACAAGCACGACGGTCGTGCGGCCCTCTTCGAGTTCTTGGCGGTAGATGAGCTGCTTTGCGATGGCTGACTCGACGCCGTAGGCCTCTTTCGCTCGTTCGTTCTCGAGGGGATAGGCCACGGACTCGAGGCGCTCGAGTGCGTCCTCGAGCGTCGGAACGATCTTGTTCACGCCGCTGACGATGACGACATTGCTCGCGGCGAAGGGGTACGCGCCGATCCGGCTACCGGAACGGTCGGCCGCAACGAGTTCGCCGGTCTGGGAGACCGCGTTAATCCCGCCGAGGAAGTAATCCGCAGTCTGTGACTCACGACGAGCGGCTTGGCGCTTCGCGTCGTCGTTGATACTCCAGATTTCGTCCGGCAAACTCTCCCACTCGTGGTCACCCTCGGAGAGATACTCGTCGAAGCCGATCTCCTCGAGCGTCGTGGAGTGGCCGTTCATCACTGACGCGTCGGCGGGGATTCGCGATTGGAGCACTTCGAGGGCGTCCTCGGCCGATTCCGTGACGACGACGTCGAAGCCGTTACTCTCGAGGTTATTGACGGTCTCCTCGATGGCCTCGTCGGTCGGTAGTTCGTCGAGTGTGGTGTCGATTTCGGTCTCAGCTACGAAATCTGATTTTTCCTGTGACATATGGAGCTATCCGTATCCTTGTATGGGGCTGTTGGCATCTTAAGCCCTCGCGGATACCGGTGTTAGGTGGTTACTCTAATGTAACTTCGGACGATATGGGAGTCTGCGATCAATAAGCACGTGTAGCGAACGGATAGTTCAGTACGAATGGGGAGAAATAAACGCTAGAAGGATCGTTCTATGATACCTTCAGTATATATGGTACCCTCAGTATATTCAACAGCCCTGAAAGCCCCCTTTCGATCCCACCCGCCGCAGCCTCACCCTCCCCAACCGCGGCGGTTCACTCCGTTCGCGGATCGCTCCGCTCGCCGCTCACTGGTCGAGGGCTTCACTTCGTTCAGCCCTCACCGTTCACCGCCGCCCTCGCACGGCTTCGGCGGGCCGCTCGCGGCCCGCCAGCGCGCGCCACTACAGCCAATAGATCACTCGAGCCGCGCCCGCAGATCGGCAATCGCGTCGTCGTACGCTTCGTGGGCGCGCTCGAAGTTCGCCGGCTCCCGGACCATTCCGAAGAAGCCGTGGATCATGTCGTCGTAGTTGCGGGAGGTGACGGGAACGCCCGCGGCCTCGAGCCGGTCGGCGTAGGCGGCCCCGTCGTCCCGGAGCGGGTCAAAGCCGGCGGTGAGGATCGTCGCGGGCGGGAGCTCGGAGAGATCGGCCGCGCGTCGGGGCACCGTGTAGACGTTCCCTTGCTGGATGTCGTCCGCGAAGTAGTGGTCCTCGAACCAGGCCATCTCCTCGGCGGTCAGGAAGTAGCCCTCGCCGTTTTCCTCGTATGATTCGGTTTCGGTGGCGTCACCCGTCGGCGGATAGATCAGCAGCTGTGCCGCGATATCGGGGCCGCCCCGATCTCGAGCGAGCAGCGCGGTCGCCGCGGCGAGATTTCCCCCCGCGCTGTCGCCCGCGAGGACGATTCGGTCGCTGTCGGCCGCGATGGTGTCACCCCCGTCGTCGGCGGTGTCGCGGTCGCTGGTGACATCTTCGGCCCACTCGAGGGCGGCGTAACAGTCCCGCAGCCCGGCCGGGAACGGGTGTTCCGGCGCGAGTCGATAGTCGACGCTGACGACCGGGTAGCCCGACTCTGCGGCGAGCTTTCGACAGCTCCCGTCGTGGGTGTCGACGCTGCCGATGACCCAGCCGCCGCCGTGGAAGTACAGAATCAGCGGTCGATCGGGATTGGGGTCCTCACTCGGCTCGTAGAGCCGGATCGGGATCTCGCCGTCCGAGCCGTCGATACTGCGGTCCTCGACCGCGGGAAGCTCGACGGCCGGGTCGCCTCCCTCGAGCATCGTCGAGAATTGCTCTCGAGCGGTCTCGGGCGTGACCTCGCTGAAGTCCGGCGCGTCGAGCGATTCGTAGACCTCGAGAAATGCCTGCACGTCGGGGTGCGGTTCCTCGGCGCGAGACGCTGCGTGTGAGTCGTCGACTCGAGAAGGTGTCATGGTGCTGTGTACTTCGAACCGAGCCAAAAAGCTACGGTCGACGGAAATCCGGTCGGCGGGTCCAATCGCACCGATGTCGTCGCCACCGTGGCCGGTCGCGTTTCACACCGCTTATTTCGCCTCGGGTCACTGCTACGAGCATGACCAATCAGGACCTCATCGAGGCGCTTCGGGCGGCCGACGCAGTTCGGTTCGGCGAGTTCGAACTCTCCCACGGCGGGACCAGCGAGTACTACGTCGACAAGTACCTCTTCGAGACCGATCCCGACTGTCTCGCGGCCATCGCCGAGGCGTTCGCCGACCGACTCGCGGCCGACGACAAACTCGGCGGCGTCGCGCTCGGCGGCGTCCCGCTGGCCGCCGCGACGAGCGTCGCCGCGGGCGTTCCCTACGTCATCGCGCGCAAGCAGCGCAAGGACTACGGCACCGCGAACCTCGTCGAGGGTCGACTCGAGGACGGCGAGGAAGTCGTCGTCGTTGAGGACATCGTGACGACGGGAACGAGCCTCGTCGACGCCGTCGAGGCGCTCCGGGACGCGGGCGCGACGGTCGAGCGGGCGCTCGTCGTCGTCGACCGGGAGGAAGGCGGCCGGGAGACCGTCGAGGACGCCGGCGTCGAGATGGAGTCGCTGGTGACCGCGAGCGAGTTGCTGGCCTCCCAGTGAATCCGGGAGAGAACCCACACCCCGCGTTGCGATCGAGCGGCGCTGTACCATCACAACGCTTTTACCCTACTCGAGACTACGCGTAATTACGATGGTAGGTGTCCGTTTTACAGGGCCGTCCGCCCGCTTCTAACACTCACCTCTCGTTCGTCGCGTCGAACTCGACGCCGGCGGGCGACGCGTGCAGGACACCATTGGGCTTCTCCGCGAGTCCGAGTACCTACTTACGATAACCAGCCACAGCCATGTCAGAATCAGAGTCAGAACCAGAATCAGCGGGACAGATCACCGTCGTACTGCCGGACGGGTCGGAACTCGAGGTCGACGCCGGCGCGACGGTCGAAGACTGCGCCTACGAGATCGGCCCCGGACTCGGCCGGGACACGGTCGCCGGGAAACTCGACGGCGACCTCGTCGCCAAGGAGGAACCCGCCTACGACGACGCGGCACTCGAGATAATCACCGAGGGATCGGACGAGTCTCTGCGGGTCATGCGCCACTCGGCGGCCCACTGTCTCGCACAGGCGGTCGAACGGCTCTACGACGAGCCGAAACTCGCCATCGGCCCGCCGACGGACGACGGCTTTTACTACGACTTCGACGACCTCGACGTCGACGAATCGGACTTAGCGGAGATCGAGTCGGAGATGGAAGCGATCGTCGACGCGGACTACGAGATCGAACGCGAGGAAGTCTCGGTCGAGGAGGCCGAAGAACGGCTGGCCGACCAGCCCTACAAACTCGAACTCCTCTCCGAACTCGCCGAGGAGGGCGAGCAGGTTACCTTCTACAGCCAGGGCGAGTGGGAGGACCTCTGTGCCGGCCCGCACGTCGAGTCGACGGGCGAGATCGGCGCGGTGAAACTGCTCGAGATTGCGGGCGCGTACTGGCGCGGCGACGAGGAGAACCCGATGCAGACCCGCATCTACGGCACCGCCTTCGAGGACGAGTCCGACCTCGAGGCGTACCTACAGCGCCTCGAGGAGGCCGAGGAGCGCGATCACCGCAAGATCGGCAACGAGATGAACCTCTTCTCGATCCAGGACGTGACCGGCCCCGGCCTGCCGCTGTATCACCCGCCGGGGAAGACGATCCTGCGAGAGCTCGAGTCCTTCGTCGAGGACCTCAACGAGGACGCGGGCTACGACTACGTCGAGACGCCCCACGTCTTCAAGACGGATCTCTGGCACCGCTCGGGTCACTACGAGAACTACGAGGACGACATGTTCATCTTCGACGTGGGTGACGACGAGTTCGGCCTGAAACCGATGAACTGTCCCGGCCACGCCGCGATCTTTCAGGACCAGTCCTGGAGCTACCGTGATATGCCGATCCGGTACGCGGAGAACGGGAAGGTGTATCGCAAGGAACAACGGGGCGAACTCTCGGGACTCTCGCGGGTCTGGGCCTTCACCATCGACGACGGTCACCTGTTCGTCGAACCTGAAGGGATCGAACACGAGGTCGAGACGGTCATCGACATGATCACTGACGTCCTCGAGACGTTCGACCTCGAGTACGAGATGGCGCTCGCAACGCGTCCCGAGAAGAGCGTCGGCAGCGACGAAATCTGGGAGAAAGCCCAGTCTCAGCTTCGGTCGGTGCTCGAGCACCGAAACCTCGAGTACGACGTCGAGGAAGGCGACGGCGCGTTCTACGGCCCGAAGATCGACTTCGCGTTCGAGGACGCCATCGGCCGTCACTGGGACGGCCCGACGGTCCAGCTCGATTTCAACATGCCCGAGCGGTTCGACCTCTCCTACGTCGGCGAGGACAACGAGGAACACCGCCCGGTCATGATCCATCGGGCCCTCTACGGCTCGTACGAGCGCTTTTTCATGATGCTCATCGAGCACTACGAAGGTAACTTCCCGCTCTGGCTCGCCCCGGAGCAGGTTCGCGTGCTTCCGATTTCGGATTCGAACCTCGGCTACGCCCACCGCGTCGCGAACGAGTTCGACGAGTTCCGCGTCGAGGTCGACGACCGGGACTCGACGCTCGAGCGAAAGATCCGCGCGGCCCACGACGACCGGGTACCCTACCAGATCATCGTCGGCGACAACGAGGAGGAAGACGGGAATATCTCGGTTCGCGACCGCTTCGAGGACCAGGAGTACGACGTCGACATCGACGCGTTCCGGGCCCACCTCGAGGGCGAACGCGACGAGAAGCGAACCGAACCCGACTTCCTGCGGGACTGAACGCCGTTAGTCGGTCATCGATCGTATCTCTTCTCGGTTCCTGACAAGTGTGTGGATCGTCCGCACGCCGACGAACCGTGGAACTCGACTGGCGTAGTCCTCGTAGGCCTCGCCGTACTGCTCGCGCAGCCAGGGTTCTTCGGCGAACGGCAGCGCGAGCCACCAGCCGAGGTAGACTGCACAGATGACAGTCACCAGTATCGAGTTCGCCAGTAGCGCGAATCCGATCGTCGCGGCGATATAGCCCACGTACTGCGGATTTCTCGAGTATCGATACCAGCCGCCGGTTCGCAACTCGCCCTCGAGCCCCTTGGTCTCCTCGACGCCGAGGTCCAGCCCAGACGCGATGGCGATGGCGTAGCCTCCGACGAACAGCGTCGCGCCGACGACGAGCGACGACGTGCGAGGGAGTCCGAGGCTGTTCCAGTCCAGATAGACGAGGACGAGGACGAATACGTTGAGCGCGTGCGAGAGTCCCCAGTGGGCGTAGTAGCGCCAGTCCCGGTCGCCGGGCGGCCAGTAGTCGGCGACGCCGAGCGCGCTGGCGACGATGCCCGCGAAGTTGGTGACGGCGAGGGCGAGACCGATCGCGAACGCCGTCGCGGTCAAAGCCTCCGACTCGAGTATCGTCATCGACTCCCCTCCGTCGGCCGTCCGCCCGCTGTCGACTGTCGCGTGTCCATACCGAGTCCTTCTCGCGGATGTTCCCTCGCGGTTCTCGCGGCTCTACTAGCCAATTTATAAGTGGGCCGTGCGCGCATCGTCGAGCAACGGCCGATGAAGTACCTCGATGTCCGCCTCTCTCAACCCGACTGGATGCTCCACCCGATGCAGCGGTTCATCCGCGAGGAGGAGGCGGTCCGCTACGAGGAACTTCGAACGTGGAACATCGCGGGCCGCGAGGACGACCTCGAGTACGAACTGTTCTACGCCGAAGCCGACCGCGACTCCTACGAGGCGGCGATCGACGCCGTCGACTCGGTTCGCTGGTACGATCTGACTCCAATCGACGACGACTCGTTTTACGTCTACATCTGCCAGGAGACCCGCGAGGAGGACGTGCGCTGGCGAGAAGCGTTCGCCGCGCTCGATCTCGTCGTGGTTCCGCCCGTCGTCTACGACGCCGACGCCGCGTTCTACATGACGATTGTCGGAGCCGGCGAGGATCTGAAGGCGATGCTCAAGGGGTTACCCGACGAGATCGACGTCACCGTTCGAGCGATCGGCGAGTACGACCGCCGGCACGCGCCCCTCGGCGGCGACCTCACCGAGCGACAACTCGAGGCCGTCTCGGCCGCGGTCGACGTCGGCTACTTCGCGGTCCCGCGAGAAGCGGGCCTCGAGGCCGTCGCCACGGAACTGGATTGTGCCTCGAGTACGGCTGGGACGCTCCTCCAGAGGGCCGAGACGAGCGTCATGCGGCGACTTGTTCGACGCCGCGAGGGATTCGAGCACGATCACGATCCGAACGACCGTTGACGCCCCCGATTCCGACGGCTCGATCTGGTGTATCGACTTCGACGGAGCGGCTCTCGCCGACCACGTTTGTGGACACTCATCCGTATTCTACGATCGAAATATCCATACTTGTGGGATCGTGCATATCGGTATGAACAGAGCCGAGAAAGCCGCCCTCCAGTTGCGAGCCGTCGACGTGTTGTGTATGCTCAAGGAAACCCGCACCTACGACGAACTCGAGGCCAAGACGGGCCTCCCCGCGGGCGATCTCAACCGGTACGTCAACGGCCACGTGCTGCCGGGGACCGACCGCGCTCGAGCGGTCGTCGAGGATCTCGGGAAGGACGCGATCGCCGAGGAACTCGAGGCGCGGATCCGCGTGGACGAGGAGGGGTACGTCGACAACTCCGGAGTAGTCTTCGACCAGCCGTTTTTGAACCTCACCGCGCCCGTCGTCGCCGACAGTTTCGGGTTCGATCGGCCGGACGTGGTTCTGACGGCCGCGACCGACGGGATCACGCTCGCGGCGTCGCTCGCGAGTTACTACGGCACACGGTGTGCATACGCGAAGAAGCGAAAGGAGACTGCCGTCGAGGAGTTTATCGAGGCCCGCGAACGGCTCGATTCGGGCATCGAGATCACCTACTACCTGCCCGAATCGTCGATCGGTGAGGGCGAGTCGGTGCTGGTCGTCGACGATCTCATCCGCTCGGGCGAAACCCAGGAACTGCTGCTCGACATCGTCGAAACCGCCGGGGCGGATGTCGCGGGCGTGTTCGCGCTGATCGCGGCCGGCGACGACGGCATTCGTCGGGTTCGCGGCCGGACCGAGGCCGCTGTCGACGCGCTGACTTCCGTACACGCGTGAGGTTCATCGGTCGGCTATCGCTCTCGCAGTCCCCGCCTGGGGAGAAATAACATGATGAATCATTAGGTTTATGTGGTTCCCCGAAGACTGTCGAGGTACGACAATGACGAAGACAGTTATCCTCGGCGTGATCGGCTCCGACGCCCACGTCGTCGGCATCACGATCCTCGAGCAGGCGCTGAACGCTGCCGGATTCGACGTCGTCAACCTCGGCGTCCAGAGCTCCCAACAGGAGTTCGTCGACGCGGCAACGGATCACGACGCCGAAGCTGTACTCGTCTCGTCGCTGTACGGACACGCCGAGCAGGACTGTCAGGGCTTTCACGAACTGGTCACCGAGGCGAATCTCGAGGACGTGACGACCTATATCGGTGGCAATCTTTCCGTCGGCCAGACCGATTTCGAGGAGACTCGAGAGAAGTTCCGCGCGATGGGATTCGATCGCGTCTTCAACTCCGAAACCGACCCGGAAGAGGCGATCGAAGCGCTGCGAGCCGATCTCGATATTCGACCGCCCGAATCCGAACACGAACGAAGCCGAACCGTTTCGGTGTAGAGTCGCTGCAGAATCCGCTGTTATCCTCGTTCGCGTCGAGAACGGTGTCTCGACGCGTCTCTGTGTTTATCTGACGATAGTCACGGGAACCGGCGAGCGCCGCGCGACGGTTTCGGCGACGCTTCCCAGCAGGATCCGACTCGCACCGGTCCGGCCGTGGCTTCCGACGACGATCTGATCGGCGTCGTGTTCTTCGACGTAGTCGACGATCGACCGCGAGATGCCGCCGATGACGCGATCCGTCTCGATCTCGACGCCGCGGTCGGCGGCGAGGTCGACCGCGTCCTCGAGAATCCGGTCGGCTTGGGCCTCGTGGCGCTCGTAGATCTGTTCGTAGTTGGCCATCGCGCCGCCGTCGACGCCGGTTGCCGAGTAGAAATCACCGGGATCGAGGACGTGCAGCGCCGTGATCTCGGCGTCGGGAAACTCCTCGACTGCGAACTCGAGTGCGTCGACCGAACGATCCGAGTCGTCAATCGGGACGACGATCCGTTTGGACATACGCGAGAGGACGCGCGGGACCGAAATAAGTGTCAGCCTGAATTCTCGCCCGGTGGGTAGATTCGAAACGACGCCGTACGTCGCGTCGCTCGTTCGTGTCGGAGGATCGAAATAAGTCGCGACTCGAGGCCAACGGCGCACTCGAAATCGGCGTCACGACTCGAGGGTGGCATCGACAGGAAGGAGTCATCTACAGGGAGGCTCGTCTGCCGGAAAGAGTCGTCTGCAACGAGAAATCTCGAAGAACGCCCGCCGCGATTACTTCGCGCCGCCGCGACCGCCGTTGTTCGACGGGCGGACCTTCTCCGCGCCCTTGCCGCGGGTGTTGAGACCGCGGTTCGACGAGCCCGCGTTAGTGAGACCGCGGAACGCGCGGTTCGTGTGATCGTCGTCGCAGATCCAACTGAGGTCGTCGTCGTTCTCGATCGCCGGGTGGTTCGGATCGACGAGGATCACTTCGAACCACTTCTGGCTGCCGTCTTCCCCGACCCAGTAGCTGTTGAGCACCCGCAGGTTGGGGTACTTTCGGGAGACGCGCTCTTCGCCCATCCGCTGGATGTTCTTGCGGCGACCGATCCGGTTGACGCCCTGTCGTTTCGTTCGTCGGCCGGCCTTGTGTCGCTGCTTTCGGGCGGTACCCTTGCGGACCGAGACGCGCGCGAGGACGACCCCCTGTTTGGCCTTGTAGCCGAGTTCGCGCGCCTTGTCCAGTCGCGTCGGGCGATCGATACGCTCGATCGCGCCCTGCTTGCGCCAGTCCTGCTTGCGCTGCCACTGCAGTTCGCCGAGCTTGCCGTCGCCCGGGTTCTTCCATGCCTCCTTGATGTGGGAGTAGAAGCTTCGTGCCATTGTATACCTGCGGGCGTTTCCTGGTTCAGAACTCGAGAGAGTCTCCCGCGTTCCACATCCCGACCTGTGACGTGCGTCGAACAGGTGCCCGCTGTCGCCCGCGGACCAGCGAGTCGTCTGCAACTATCCAACTTGCGAGTATAAGGGCTTCGAAGCGTCGCGCCTCGGGCCGTGGGCTCGAGAGACACATGTATTATTTCCGAACATTAACAAGTATTGTTGAATAATAGGTGCTTGATGGAGAGAGACTCCGGCCGACAGAAAGATATCCTGCTACTGCTCTTTGGCGTGCAGTTCACGCTTCTCATTTTACTGTATCCCGTCGCATGGCCCTTGCTACTGTTTCCGATCCTTCTCACAGGCCACGTGATGAAATCGGAATACAGTCGCCGACTCAGCGAGCACTCCGAGCAGAACGAAGTCGATCAGATCGATGGGTAACGGCTACTCGCTGTCTTCGAATTCTCGAGAACACGGCGTCCTCACAGCAGTCGCCGTGGCCAGCAGTTTTTCCGTCGGAACGAACGACAGGTCTGGAGAAAGCGATCCACAGACCCAAAAGTTGCTTTGTGAATCAGTCGACGAAGTCGATGTCTTCTTCGGCTGCGCCCTCCGGCTGGACGGCCTCGCCGTTGGGCCGGCCGTAGATCTGCGGCGATTCGACACCGGTCACGACGATCATGGTTCGCATACTGCCCTCGAGGCTCTCGTCGATCGAGGTCCCCCAGATGATGCGCGCGTCGGGGTCGATCCGATCGTAGATCTCCTCGACGACGCCTTCGGCTTCCTCGATCGACATGTCGTTGCCGCCGGTGACGTTGACGAGCGCGGAACTCGCACCGGAGATGTCGACGTCGAGCAGCGGCGAACGCAATGCGGTCTTGACCGAGTCCTCGGCTTTGGCTTCGGAGTCGGCCTCGCCGAGGCCGATCATCGCGACGCCGCCCCGTTCCATCACGGTGCGAACGTCCGCGAAGTCCAGATTGACGAGACCCGGTTTCGTGATGAGTTCCGTGATGCCCTTGACCGAGCGCATCAGGACCTCGTCGCTGACCTTGAACGCCTGTTTCACCGGCAGTTTGCCGACCGAATCGAGCAGGCGGTCGTTGGGGACGACGATGACCGTATCGGAAACGTCTCGAAGCCGCTCGAGGCCAGCCTCGGCGTTCGTTCGCCGAACCTCACCTTCTGCGGTAAACGGCGTCGTGACGATCGAAATCGTCAGTGCGCCGGATTCTCGAGCCGCCTTCGCGACGACGGGGGCCGAACCGGTCCCGGTTCCGCCGCCCAGTCCCGCGGTGACGAACACCATGTCGGAGCCGTCGATCGCGTCGTAGATGTCCTGCTGGCTCTCGAGGGCGGCCTCTTCACCGACCTGCGGGAGCGAGCCGGCTCCGCGGCCGCCGGTCTTTTGCTCGCCCATTAGGATCTTCGTATCCGCTTCGATCTCGACGAGGTGCTGGACGTCGGTGTTTGCCGCGACTAGTTTCGCGCCGTGGATTCCCTCTTCCCCCATCCGATTGACGGTGTTGCCGCCAGCGCCGCCACAGCCGACGACCGTAATATCAGTCTGGAGATCGTCGAGTACGTCGAGCAGTTCGTCGTCGGTCATCGTCCCCGAAGTATTGGCGTCGACAGATTCGGCCTCGTCGGGGAGATGATCAGGCTCCCCGCCCTCGGCCTCGTCGATAGCATCGTCGATTATAGAGTCCATCCTTGCCCTTGACTTAAGGATGGAGCATAATTACCTTTCCCCTACACGTCAGCCGTCTGTCTGACGCGGTAATCGACTGTTACCTACCGGATCGCTGATCGAGAAAACGGCGCCTCAGTCACGCTGTAGGCATATCGTACCGTCACCGCGCTCGAGTTACACCGGGAACCGATCTGTTCGGTCAGCACGAACCTCTTCGGGATTGATAGCTTTCCCGTCGACGGTCACCGGCGAGCCGTTCGCGAGCGCGCCGAACTTGGGTCCTTCCGGCACGCCGGCCTCGGCGGCGAGGTCCGGATCGAACGCGCGTTCTTCGGCGACGACCGCGTCGTCCTCGAGTCGAACCCGATCGTACTTCTCCTCGAGTACCTCGGCGAGCGATTCGATCAGCGTCGACGGAACCCCCTCCGACGGGACGGCCGCGGTCGAGCCGACTCGGCTCCCGCCGTTTTCGGTCGCGAACGCGACGGTGGTCGCCTCCACACACTGTCGGACGCGCTCGGGATCGATGCTTTCGGCGGTATCGAGCAACGCCGCGGGGAGATCAACGATCGAGAACGCCTCGCCGTTCGCGTCGTCGTCTTCGCTGTCGCCCTCATTGCTCTCCTCGAGATTCGCGTTCCCCGCCTCGAGCGTCACCTGTCCGTCCTCGAGCGACACCCGCCTGTCGCCGAATCTGATTCCCGACTCGACGGGACCGAGTTCGGACTCGACCGCTCGGACGAGTTCGAGCGACCGGTCGCCGACCTCCCGGAGCCACGTTTCGCTGACGATCTCGTAGCCCAAGTCTTCGATGACTCGCTCGAGGTCCGGCCACGTTCCCTCGAGGACGGCCAGATCGGCTCCGCTGGTGTCGAAGGCGGCCTCGATTACGTCCGGGTACTCGTCGGGGTCGCCCATATCGTCAAGCGCCCACGCCGAGGCGATGTGGCCGACCGCCCAGGGAGTCCCCTCGACGATACGCTGGTAGCGCGGGACATAGTGGTTGCCGCCGAACCCGACGACCTGTCGCTCGCGATGGGGCGCGACACAGCCGTCTCCTGCCGTGCCGCCTTCCGACGTATCGCCCGCCGCCGTACCGCCTGCCGCCGCAGAGCGCTCGACCGCGCCAAGTTCGAGAATCGCTTGAGCGACAGCGCGAGCGCCCTCGGGGTCGTTCCACTGGGGCTCGTCGCTGCCCAGTTCCGCGAACAGCGAGGGACAGCCGACGTCCGTCGGTCCGTGGTGCGTACACTCCATACCAACGTCGTAGTTCTTCGGCGCGTGCGTTTCGAACGCCTCGAGCAATCGCGCGAGCGCGTTCGGCGCTGTCTCGGCCAGCGCGTGGTCGTCGCCCCCAAACTCGGCGGGGCCGAAGTTCCCCGTGAAGTGGCCCGTCAGCAGCGCCCCGGTGTCGCCGGCGTGGCGCGAGGCGAACACGAGCAGGTCGGGATCGCCGTCGAAGGCCTCCGCGGGCCGCTCGAGGTCGATGTGTAGCTCGTCGAACGAGCGCAGTTCGAAGCTATCGGTTCGATGGTAGGTCCCGCCGCCGTCTTCGTCCGGTCGGTCGTCGTCGATCAGTTCCGTCCAGTCGGCGCACTCGCGGAGGTGCTGACAGATGTGCTCCGAGGCGCTGTCGGCTCGACTTTCGACGATCGCGATCACGAAGTGGTCTCAGGCTCGAGGCGACGAATAGGCTACGTTTTCGATGCGACCGGGATCGTCGATCCTCCGCCGAGAGAAGTTATGTAGCTTAATTCCTACGTATCAAACTCCCGATAAGCGACGCTGTGCAGACCGCAAATCCAATCCACCCGAAAGCTTCACTCCAGTCGCGGAACATAACATCGTGTTGATGCGAGAATAGAGCGAATACTATCATCGCGATTCCGTACAACATCAGGGAATCTATTTTATTCAATCTGTGAGTGCCGACGAATCCGACCGGTAAGCGCGGGATAGTTCCCATTTCGAGTGGGAGTTACCTGATGATTCCGTCTCGACTCGAGATAGCGGACCGACAAGTAGATGACAAAGCTTATTCCCGACTTGGGACAGTTCCAAGTTAATGAGTACCGACACGGAACACGTCGCCGAGGGAACGGAGTCCTCCGTCCTCGAGACGTTGAAACGGTGGTATCACATCCCGCTTATCGGGGTCGTGATGCTGTTTATGTACTGGGTCCGGACGCGGCCCCGGGATAATTTCACGTACGAAGGCGGCTCGCCGATGCTGAGTGGCGTCGACTCGTACTACCAGTGGCGAACGATCGAGTGGACCGCGGAGAACTTCCCGAATACGTTGCCGTACGAAGTGTATACCGGATTCCCGTCCGGCACGTACGTGGGCCAGTTCGGGACGCTGTTCGATCAACTCATCGTCACGGCGGCGATGATCGTCGGCCTCGGCGACCCGTCTTCGGAGACGCTCTTTACCGTCGCGCTCCTGTCGATTCCGGTGATGGCCGCGCTCGTCGCTGTGCCGGTCTTCTACATGGGTCGGCGACTCGGCGGCACCGTCGGCGGTCTCGTCTCCGTCGTCGTCCTCGCCCTGTTCCCCGGTAGTTTCCTCTCGCGAAGCATCGTCGGGCAACTGGACCATCACGTCGGCGAAGTGCTGTTCATGGCTATCGCCGCGCTAGCGGTCATGGTCGCGCTTCGCGCGGGCGAACGCGACAAACCCATCTACGAACTGCTCGTCGACCGGGACTGGGCGACGCTGAAGGCACCGACGATCTACAGCGCCCTCGCCGGTCTCGCGGTTTCACTGTACATCCTGGTCTGGCCGTCGGGCGTCGTCCTCGTCGGCGTTCTCGCCATCTTCTTTACCGTCCAGCTCTGTCTGGACTACGTCCGCGGTGTTTCTCCCGATCACATCGCGTTCGTCGGCGCGGTCAGCATGGGCGTCACCGCCCTCATCATGGCGTTTTTCGTCGAGGAGTGGAGCGCCAGCGCGACGAGTTTCGGCTACGTACAGCCAGTCGCCGCGCTGCTGGTCGGGCTCGGCTGCGTGTTCATGGCGTGGCTGGCACGCCAGTGGGACAACCGTGATCTCGAGCGCCGTTACTATCCGGCCGCGATCGCCGGATTGATTCTGGTCGCCTTCGTCGGCATCGCGCTCGCTCTACCCGATCTCTTCGCGACCATCTCCGACAACCTCGTTCGCCGCCTCGTTCCGTTCGGCGGCGTCGACACCGACGCGACGATCGTCGAAGCCCAGCGCCCGGAGGATTTCCTCTCTGCGCACGTGCTCGAGGAGTTCGGTGCCGCGTTCTACACGATGGTCGTCGGAATCGTACTTCTCCTCCTTCGGCCGTATCTCGGGAGAGAGTATCGCGCCGAACACACGTTCCTGATCGTCTGGGCGCTGTTCCTCACGAGCATGGCGGCGACGCAGGTCCGGTTCGCCTACTACCTCGCTCTCCCGGTCGCGGTGCTCAACGCGGCGTTCATCGCCGATATCGCTCGTATAATCAACCTCGACATAGAGCAGGGCCTCGAGAGCGTCAAGCAGATCGAGACCTACCAGATAATCGTCGTCGGGATGGTCGTGTTGCTCGTCTTCGCGTCGATCCCGCTTGCCGCCGCCGGCCCGTGGAAGGTTACCGGGGACAATCCCGACGCGGGTAGTCCCGAACCACACCCGAGTGCAGATGCGATACTCTGGGAGGGATCGAACGAATGGCTCGCCGAAAACACGCCGGAGCCTGGCAACTACGGCGGCGCCGACAACGCCAGCGAACTCGGGTACTACGATACGTACGAGTACCCCGACGGAGAGGATTACGACTATCCCGAGGGTTCCTACGGCGTGATGTCGTGGTGGGACTACGGCCACCTGATAACGACGCAAGCCGAACGGATCCCCCACGCGAACCCGTTCCAGCAGAACGCCGAGTCGTCCTCGGCGTACCTGACAGCCGACTCGGAGGAACGCGGCGAGATGATCCTCGAGACGATCAGCAGCGACGCTGATGTTAACTGGGAAGACGTCTCCGACGAGGAACTCGAGACCGCACTCGAGGACGCAAACGCCACCGACGAGGAGATGCGGTACGTGATGATCGACTCGTCGATGGCCAGCGGCAAGTTCGGTGCGATCACGCAGTGGACCGGACCTGACTACCAGGAGTACGCGCTCCCCGCGGATTACGAATCCGGCGATACGATCACTGCCGAAGACCTCAGCGAACGCGAGGGCCGAGAGTATGTCGAAGAGGAAAGCCTCTACGGCCAGACGATGCTCTCGAACTTGTACTTCGAGAACGCGCATAATCTGGAGCACTACCGGCTCGTCCACGAGAACAACATTCGGACGGCTAGCTTCATCAGTTACGCCATCATGGACGGCGACGAGGTGCTCGTTGATGACGGACAGCCACAAATTGCCGTCAATCAGCAAGCTAGCCCGGCGCTTCAAACCCAACTAAGACAGATCCAGAGCCAATCGTCGTACGACGTACAAATCATCGACCAGCGTGTCGGCTCCGGCCTCAAGACCTTCGAGCGCGTCGAGGGCGCGACGATCACCGGCACCCTCGAGGACGAGCAACTCGCCGCGGACGACAGCGCGATGATCACCGCGACGCTCGAACTCGAGACGGCAGACGGACGCGTCTTCGGTTACGCACAGGAAGCCGATATCCAAGAAGACGGCAGCTACGAACTGACGGTGCCGTACTCGACGAGCGGCGACCTCGGCGTCGAGGACGGTTACACCAACAGCAGCATCGACGCGCTCGACGAGTACAACCTCACGGTGACTGCCGACGAGGGTAACACGTCCTACGTCGAGCAGTACGACGGACAGGTCGATGTCTCCGAAACCGCGGTCGTCGAAGGCGAGTCGGTCGATGCCGGCACCCTCGAGGCCGTCGAAGACGGTGATGTCGGTGAACCAGCCGACGATGTCGTGGACGACGGCGGAGACGAAACCGACGAGGGCGATCAGACGGACGACGCAAGCGACGACGGAACGAACGGGAACGAAACGGCCGCTGACGACGGTGGCGACGAGACGGCCACTGATGGCGACACCACGGGATCGAACGGCGGCGACCAGACAGACGACACGCAGGCTGACACCCAAGACGAGTAAGCTGCGACGAGCGCATAACTTTCCCTAGAATACGTTTCTCGAGTCCGACACCTCGAAGACGAGTGAGAACGCTTTTGCCGACACCCAGACTACTCTGTGACCGATGCGTGAATTTCTCCGCGTCTACTGCAAAGGGCTCTCGATGGGTGCAGCGGACGTCGTCCCCGGCGTCTCGGGGGCGACCATCGCGCTGATCGTCGGCATCTACGATCGCCTGATCCAGGCGATTACGGCGATTGACCCGCGCGAGTTCGGGCCGGCCGTCCGTCTGCACACGTCGGCGGGACGCCAGGCGTTCCGCGAGTTGTTCGAGCGGACGGACGCGGCCTTCCTCATTTCTCTCGGACTCGGGATCGCAACGTCGATCGTCGTCCTCTCGCAGGCGATGCACACCGCGGTGACCTCCTATCCGGTTCCGACCTACGGGTTCTTCTTCGGGCTGATCGCCGCCTCGGCCGTCGTCCTCTATGGGAATATCGACACGTGGACGGCCCGGCGACTCGTCGTGGCGGCGGTCGGCATCCTGATCGCGCTCGCCGTTACTGGGGTGTCCGCGGGGGGCATCTCACACGCCCTTCCGTTCGTGTTCGTGGCGGGTGCGATCGCGATCTGTGCGATGGTATTACCCGGCGTCTCGGGGTCGTTCTTTCTCATCCTGCTCGGGCAGTACGAGTACATGACCGGCACGTTGAGTTCGTTCGTCGACAGCGTTTTCGGGCTCGTTACCGGCGAACCGCTCGAGCCGGTCGTCGACGCCGGAACCATCGTCGTCGTCTTTGTCGTCGGCGCGGCGATCGGTCTCTTTTCGATGGCTCACATCGTGCGGCGCGCGCTGGATCGATACCGCGCGCTGACGCTGGTCTTCCTAGTCAGTCTGATGGTTGGATCGCTTCGCCTGCCGATCGAGAAGGTCGCCGCCGGTCTCGACGGCGGTGTCGGTCAGTCGCCGTTCGGCGTGCTCGTCGCGGTCGTCGCCGCCGTCGTCGGCGCGGCGTCGGTGCTCGTTATCGATCGGTACACGGAGGATCTCGACTACGCGTAGGCGACCAATATCGAACCGGCCACATCGTTTTAGGCGTCCGCGCGTCGTGGGTCGATACTGTTCACCTATCCAATGTGACTCCCTATTGGAAATAGAGAACGGAAATCGGCCGCCTGCTGCCAATTCTCTCCTCGAGACGACCTGATCTTATATTCTTAGTTACACATTTAACATAAAACATCTATGGGTATATAAGATAAATTTATTACCAATGGAAACTACTATTGGAAACCGTATCTCTGGAAAGTCAACGACCCATATCGATCAACGCGACTCCGGTGAATCCAACGACTATCGTAACCACCATGCAAAGTATTACAATCAGATCCTCACCCAGTGCCGATGAGACGAGATGAACACCAAATAGCTCACCGATCGAGATACCCAGCGCCGTTAAAATTGGCGCAGCAACGAAGCCGTACCACGGATTGTTCCATCCCTCGTGATCAAATCGAAATAGCCTCCGTTTCAACTCCTCTTTCATACGCCTATATCCCATCCAAATGAAATAAGTTCAGGGGTCAGTTCGCACGCGCAGTTGCCGTTCAGTATAGAGTATGGATCTTACGCGCTTGTTCTTTCACCGCTCAGAAACGCCCAGACCAGCAGTCCGACTACTGTGAGTGTTACAGCCCACCACGCACCTGCGCTGAGAGTTGTTCCATCAGTAACGAGATCCGCTGAAAACGCGAGGAGGAGCAGGATACTGGCATAGAAGAACGCCTCCCTAAAGCGTCTCTGCATAATACGTTTTCATTCTAACTAACCAAGTACTTGCCGGTGATAAATACTCCTAAGCGTGTCAGAGAGGGACTCGTAGACTGTTTTTCCCACCCCTCTTTATCCGATCCGATCGTGCGTAGAATAGCGTTTGATCGGTTCTATGATCGGTATTCTATCCACTCGAGCGGCGCTCACTCCTCGATCGTCGCACCCGCTCGAGACGGCGACGCGAGGATAACCTCGCCCTCGAGCGAGCGCTCCGCGAGCGCCCTGTGCGCGGCGGCCGTGGCCTCCCGACCGTGGCTCTCGTCGGTGACGCCGTAGACGACCGGCCCCCACGAGGACTGACCGACACCGAACAGGACGGGACAGGACTCGAGCGATTCGACGAGTTCGCCGGCGGGCGGGCGGAAGACGCCGCCTTGGGCGTCGGCGTACCAGGCACCGTTCTTGCGCCCGATTTCGGCGATGGCGTCGCCGAAGGCCTCGAGTCGCCCCTCGGCGGCGGCCGGAAGAAGCCGTCCGGTAACGACGCTCGCGAGTTCGTCCGCGACGGCGGGATCCGCGCGTTCGACCACCGCGCGCATGCTCTCGTCCTCGCCGGTACCGCTCCGTCCCGGGTCTGCGTCGGGAACGACGACGAGAAAGCGCCAGTCGCGCGGCAGGTCGTGTCTGGCGACCACCGGCGGCACCGTCCATTCGCCCTCGGTGGGCGGTTCCGTGGTGAACCGGCCGGTGGGATGACCGGCGTCGACGACGAAGCCGCCGTCTTCGAACGTCGCGACGCCGACGCCGCTTCTGCCGCCCCGGCCCATCGCCGGTGCTCGCTCCCGGATTTCGGGTTCCGTGTCGTAGGCCGCCGCCGTCGCCGCGAGAATCGAGAGCGCGAGTTGGGTGCCACTTCCCAGGCCGACGTGTCGATCCAGCCGGTTCCCGATCGATATCGAGACGCCCGGCACGCCGAGCACGTCGGCCGCTCGAGCCGCGTACTCGCCCACGAGCGGATCTCCCGCCACGATATCGTCCGCTGGTTCCGCAGAGACCGTCAGGCGTGGCTCCTCGAGGCCGATACCGATCCCGCCGTAGAGACGCTCTCGGGCGAGCGAGAGGTTCTGAAAGCCGACGTGAAGCCGAGCACCTGCGCGTACGGTCGCCATGTGAGCGGCTATGGATGCAGCAGGGAAGGGGGTTACGACTATGGCAATGGCCGCCAGCGGCCGAATCGACTTCCATTCAGACGAAATGAACACCGGTCGCCGGGCGATACCCTGTCGGGCTGACTCGAACGGCAAATCTCGAGGATCGTATCGCGGCATCGGCCCTCGACATCGGATTCCGAACGCGCTCGAGAGAACGGCTGTGACGACGTTTAATAGTGTGATAAGGCGGTCGTTCCGAACTAACGAACGCATAATAAACTGGGAGTGAGCGCTATCGATCGATAGTTCGGTGGGGCGGGTTACCCGCCGATTGAATCCTCGAGCGGTGCGAGTGACGGACCCCTCGGGCGACCGAACGGTCGCCGATACGAAACGTGGACCGCAGACAGACGACGCGCGAAATGGCGCGTACGCCGACGGTATCGCTCGAGACCGATCGTGGTTGCCCGCTGATGTGCTGGTGAATACAGGATATGACTCGTAGACAGCAAGCGGTGATTCGATGAAACGAAGCCTCACGAGCGGCATCCTCACCGTGGCCAGCGGAAAGTTCATCACCCTCTTTCTGGGGATCATTTCCTCGCCGCTGCTCTATCGCTGGATGGGACCGGCCGATTACGGGGCTTACGCGACGGTGCTTTCTGCGCACTCGGTGATCATGATCTTCGTCAGCACCGCCGTCGCTGACGGCGTTCGCAAGTACGTCGCCGAGGATCGCTCGATCGAGGGCTGGGAGCGATCCGTCGTCGGGTTCTACCTCCGTCTGGCGACGCTCCTCGTGGTCGTCGGCTCGGCGATTCTGGGCGTACTCACCTACGCCGGCGTCTTCGAGTTCGTCTGGGGGCCGGAGTTCACGCGCTACTCCTACGTGATGATCGGGATGGTGATCGCCTCCCAGTACATGATGTTCGCCCGCAAATCGCTGATGGGGTTCGGCCTCGAGAAGTACTCGGAGCCGCTGAAGGTCCTCTATAACGTCTCGTTCGTCGTCGTCGCGGTACCGTTGGTCTACTACGGCTACGGCGTCGTCGGAGCGTTGCTCGGGCAGGTGATAGCGGCCGGGCTGGCGGCCGCGCTCGGCCACGTCGTATTACACTTCCACCAGTCGTTGCGAAGCGTGTTCGAACGCGACGACGGGGCGCTTCCCAAGCGGGAGATGATGTCGTTCAACACGCTCTCGATCGTGCTCGTCTTCCTGCTGATGTCGTTGTACCACGTCGACGTAATGATGCTGCAGGCGTTGGGAACCCAGGCCGAGGTTGGCCACTACAAAGCGGCGCTCGTGTTCGCGGAGTTCCTCTGGTTCGCACCGATCACGTTACAGACCGTCTTCGTCCACTCGACGTCCGAACTGTGGTCCAAAGGCGAAAACGAGCGCGTGTCGAGGCTGGCGGCGAAGACGACGCGGTACACGTTCTTGCTCACCGCGGTCATGGCGATCGGCATGGCCGCGCTGGCCAACGACGTCGTCCCGGTCTACTGGGGGCCGGAATCCGAGCCCGCGGTCGAACCACTCCTGTTGTTGCTGCCGGGTGCCGTCGGATTCGCGCTGGCGCGGCCGATGCTCGCCATCGGGCAGGGGAAAGGAGAACTCCGATACCCCATCATCGCGACCGGTCTGGCCGCGGGTATCAACGTCGTTCTGAATACGGTACTGATTCCGCTGTACGGCATGCACGGGGCGGCCGTCGCGACCTCGATCGGGTACGGTTCGATGGCGGTATTCCACGTCTGGAGCGCTTGGCAGGTCGGCTTCGACCCGGTCTCCGACGCTCGATACGCGCGCGTGCTTGCAACCGCACTCGTCGCGGCGGTCCCGATTTTCGCGCTGGCGAACGCGCTTTCGATCCCGATCGCGATTCCGCTCGTCGGCTCCCTGCCGCTCTCGACGTTCGTCGTTCCCCCAGTCGGTCTGGCGACGTTCCTCGTTATCGCCGTCGCGTTCGGCGCGCTCGATCTCACCGAGATCTTCCGCGTTCTGGCCCAGTTCCCGGATCCGATCGGTTCGAAGGCGAAACCGGTCTGTCGCCGACTCCAGAACCGCGATAAGGAGGGGCTTTTCTCGCAATATTTCAAATTCTAACCCCGACCCGTGACGTTATGGCGCTCGTCGCCCACTCACCACCTGTGTCAGCCGATCGCTCTCTCGGTGCCGTCGTTCTCGCGGGCGGCTACTCCAGGCGCTTCGAAAACGGCGACAAGGCGCTCGCCGAACTCGAGGGAACGCCGATGATACGCCGGGTCGTCGATCGGATCGGCGCGGTAACCGACGACGTGGTCGTGAACTGCCGATCCGACCAGCGGGACTCCGTAGAGGCAGCTCTCTCGGGCGCAGACGCCGCAATCCGGTTCGCGATCGACCCGATTCCGGACCGCGGCCCCGTCGCCGGGATCCATACCGGACTCGAGGAGTGTCGCTACGAGTACGCCGCCGTCGTCGCCTGCGACATGCCGTTCGTCGATCCCGCGCTCATCGAGGCACTCTTCGACCGCGCTCGCGGGCGGGACGGTGCCGTCGTCGAACTCGAGTCGGGGTGGCTCCAGACGACCCAGGCCGTGTATCGGACCGACGCTATGACTCGAGCCTGCGCCGAAACGATGGGGAGCGAGGACAATCGCGTCGTCGCGGCACTCGAGAAAATCGACTGCGTGACGGTCCAAGAGGGCGCTCTCGAGGAAATCGACGAGCGAACGTTCGAGAGCATCGACACGCGGGAATCCCTTCGGGCCGCCGAGAAGCGCGTCGAGTGATCTGGGCGAATCGACGAAACCGTGGGGCGGTCGGCGCTCTTCCCGCCGCACGGGAGCAGAAAGGGTAACTTATGACCCTTCGAGTGCAGATTCAGGTATGAGCAGCGATACGTTCGACCACGACAAAGACGAACGGCTGCAAAGCCGAGACGTGACGGAAGGTGCGGAAAAAGCCCCGCACCGGGCGATGTTCCGGGCGATGGGCTTCGACGACGAGGACTTCGGCTCGCCGATGATCGGCGTTCCGAACCCGGCGGCGGACGTGACGCCGTGTAACGTCCACCTCGACGACGTCGCGGAGGCAGCACTCGAGGGCGTCGACGAGAACGGCGGCATGCCGATCGAGTTCGGCACGATCACCATCTCCGACGCGATTTCGATGGGCACGGAGGGGATGAAAGCGTCGCTCATCTCTCGGGAGGTCATCGCCGACAGCGTCGAACTCGTCGCATTCGGCGAGCGGATCGACGGCCTCGTGACGGTTGCGGGCTGTGACAAGAACCTGCCAGGGATGATGATGGCCGCGGTCCGGACCGACCTGCCCACGGTCTTTCTCTACGGCGGTTCGATCCTGCCCGGCGAACACGAGGGGAGAGACGTGAGCATCGTGCAGGTTTTCGAAGGCGTCGGCGCGTACGGCACAGGCGACATGGACGCCGACGAACTCGACTCCCTCGAGCGCCAGGCCTGTCCCGGCGCGGGGTCCTGTGGCGGCATGTACACCGCGAACACGATGGCCTCGATCTCGGAGGCCGTCGGTCTCGCTCCGCTCGGAAGCGCCTCGGCACCGGCCGAAGACGAGGAGCGCTACGAAGTCGCCCGCCGGGCCGGCGAACTCGGCGTTGAAGTCGTCGAGGAGGATCGACGGCCCTCCGACATCATCACTCGAGAGTCCTTCGAGAACGCCATCGCCGTCCAGACTGCCATCGGCGGCTCGACCAACGGCGTGCTCCACCTGCTCGCGCTCGCACGCGAGGCCGGGATCGACCTCGACATCGAGGACTTCGACGAGATTTCGCGAAAGACGCCCAAGATCGCCGATCTCCAGCCCGGCGGCGACCGCATGATGAGCGACCTCCACGAAATCGGAGGCGTTCCGGTCGTCATCCGACGACTGCTCGAGGCCGGCCTGATCCACGGCGATGCGATGACCGTGACCGGCCGCACCCTCGAGGAAGAACTCGAGACGCTCGAGCTGCCCGACGAGGACGAGATCGACGCCGACTTCCTCTACTCGGTCGACGAGCCCAAGGAGGACGAGGGAGCGATCAAGATCCTCTCGGGGAACCTCGCGCCCGACGGCGCGGTCCTGAAGGTGACCGGCGACGACGAGTTCTACCACGAGGGCCCCGCCCGAATCTTCGAGAACGAGGAGGACGCGATGGCCTACGTCCAAGAGGGTCACATCGAGAGCGGCGACGTGATCGTCATCCGTAACGAGGGGCCGAAAGCCGGCCCTGGAATGCGCGAGATGCTCGGCGTGACCGCGGCCGTCGTCGGTGCCGGCCACGAAGACGACGTGGCGCTCATCACCGACGGCCGCTTCTCCGGTGGCACTCGCGGCCCGATGATCGGCCACGTCGCCCCCGAAGCCTACGTCGGCGGCCCGATTGCGTTCCTCGAGGACGGCGATACGGTGACCGTCGACATTCCGGAACGGGATCTCGAGGTCGACGTCGACGACGAAGAACTCGAGGCCCGACGCGAGGAGTGGGACCAGCCCGAGAAACCCTACAATAACGGCGTGCTCGCGAAGTACACCCGCGATTTCGGCTCGGCGGCGAACGGTGCCGTCACGAATCCGGGCCTCAAAGAAGAGTAACGACGACTCGTTTCAGCGCCCGTCTTCTCGGGATTTACCTGCTTTTGTAGTCGCCTCACTCGTTCCAGCGCGCGTCCGCGAGCGTCCGCTGGACGATCTCGTCGCCGACCGCCTCCGCGAGCGTCTCGAAGCCCGTCCGCTCGGTTCGATCCGTTGCGTTCGCGACCAGCCTCGAGACGATGAACTCCGGCGTCGAGCGCCCCACAGTGTTGAATCGAGGCTGGTAGTCGACGAGCAACTCGAGGTCCGGATCGAGCCCCTCCGCGAAGATGCCGTCGACGCGGGCCGCCTCGGGCAGGGGCTCTAAATCGTCCGCGAGGTGCGTGACGAACACGCCCATCGCGTCCCTGTCGACCGAGAGCGTGACGAGCCCGTGTAACAGATCGGCGGCACTTCCGGGTTCGGTGATCGCCTCAAACTCGTCGACCAGCATCAGCGTTCGGCCACCGGACGAAAGCGGCGGCACGATCGACTTCAGCGTCGACTCGAGGACGCCGGCGTTGAAACTCGCGTGGCGCCGGTGAAAGACCAGCGAATCGACGGGGGTCACTTCCGCCCGATCGGCCGGGACGGGCAGCCCCATCGACGCCAGCAACACGACCTGACAGAGCGTCTCGAGCAGCGTCGTCTTCCCGCCGCTGTTGGCCCCCGTGAGGACGGCCACGTCTTCCTCGCCGGGGACGGAACCGACCTCCTCGGGGACGCTCGTCACGCCGTGAGCGCCGAGACCGTACGTGACCGGCTGGACGGACTCGTCGTCCCTCGCCTCGAGCGACAGGTTTCGGGCGTTGACTACCGAAATCGCGTCGTCGTCGCTCCGAGCGCCTTCGACCCCGACGAACGTCGGCCGCGTACAGTCGTAGGCGATCGCGAACCGCGCGAGCGAGAGGTGTAAGGCGATCTCGTCGACCGCGGAGACAGCTTTCTCGACCGCCTCGTCCGCCGCCTCGAGCGTCTCCTCGAACTCCGCCGCGACGGTCGTCTCGCGCTCGTCGACGGCCTCGGTGAGGTTCGATCGAAGCGCCCGAAGCGTGCCGCCAACGAAGTCGGACGCATCCGTCGCGTCAGTCGGCATCGCCTCCCGAATCTGCTCGACCGTGACGCCCGTCTCGCTCAGCAGTCGATCTTCGAAGGCGTCCCGAAACCCTTCGACGTCGTGGACGCCGTCGTCTCGAAGCTCCTCGATGAGCGCGAGCGCATTCGCGTCCATGTCCTCGACCGCGCCGAGGGCGGTCCGGAGCCGGTCGAGTTCGTCGTCGGCCCCCTCGCGAACGCGCCCGTCCGTCAGCGCGCCGAGCGCGTCGGCGGCCTCCGCGAGCGTTTCGCGGTCCAGTTCGGCGATCGTTTCGAACGGCCCGGAGTCGACGCCTGCCTCGAGCAGCGCGAGCGCCGCTTCGACGGCCGCGTGTTCGCTCTCGTCGCGCTCGTCGTAGCGGTCGTAGGCCTCGAGCACGCGGTCTTTATCCGCCTCCTCGAGATCGGTCCAGGCGTCTCGGGCCGCCAGCACGCCGTCGAGCCGCTCGGTCATCTCCTCGCGGCTGGTCCGGGGTGTGAGCACTCTGATCCGATCGGCCGCGCGCTCGGTGACCGCGTGTTCGACCGCCAGATCGAGCAGTTCCTTGTAGGCCGTTCGCGCGTCGCTGGTCGCCAGCACGTCCATCCCCGCGCCGCCGGTCGCCCGCCGGAGAATGCGGGTCGCCCGACCGCGGGGCAATCCCGCCTCCGAGAGGGTCCGAACGTCGCCGCCCTCGATCGCTCTGATGGCTCGTTCCCTGCCGAGTTCCGCGACCAACGTCTCGCGAGTCTTCGGCCCGACTCCCCAATACTCCTCGAGTCGCATACGCGAACGTTCGAGGGAACTGCCTTGAACGCTGTGGCACCGGCTCGACGGCTCGGGTCGACCGACTGGTTCCGTCCCCGCCCCAGCCAAACGGGAGATGTCTCGAGCGCGCTCGAGCAGCGTCTTCGAAGCGGACGAAACGGCTGTGGCTGCACCGAGACAGTTCGTGTGACGAACCCAGACTACAGCAGTTCGAGAACGGTCAGCGTCTCGAATGGAAACGACTCGTCGGCGACGGCGACGGCGCCGAAACCGTTCTCGCCGGCCCGTTCGACGACTTCGTCGACGCCGGTGAGACTACTCACGAGCAGGAAGACGACGCCGTCGGGTGCGAGCACGCGGCCGACCGTATCCAGAAACGGATCGACGACCTCGCGGCCGTCCTCCCCGCCAGAGAGCGCCCGCTCCATCCAGTCGTCCCACTCGGTGTCGGATTCCGTCGGGAGATACGGCGGGTTGAACGCGACCGCGTCGAAACAGCCGTCGGAGAACGGTTCGACCAGATCGGCCCGAACCGGTTCGACGCCCTCGCTGCGAGCCTGCGCTACGGCGTGGGGGTTCACGTCGGAGGCGATCACGCGCGCACCCGTCTCCTCGGCGAGTCGGTTCGCGACGTAGCCAGAGCCGGTGCCGACCTCGAGCACGAGGTCCCCCTCCTCGAGTCGGTCGCAGGCGGCGTCGGCGAGCAGTTCCGAGTCCTCCGCCGGCTGGTAGACGTCGGTCTCGAGGCCGCGTTGGTCGGCGAGATCCATCTACCCGTCCTCCGAGGGGGCGACACGTTCGCCGTCCTCGTCTGACTCCGAACCGGAGTCGTCCCCCTCCGAACTCGCGTCGGACCCCGGATCGGAATCCGTGCGGTTCGAACGCGCGTCGGTTCGTTCGTCGTACTGTGCGGCGTGGGATCCGGACGACTCGTCGCCCGAACTTGCGGCGGCGGCCCTGGCCGGCTCGATCCCCTCGTCGTTGGCCAGCACGAACCCGCCCTGTTCGGCGCGCCCGGACAACTCGCGCTGTGGGTACGGGATCTTGATCCCCTCCTCGTCGAAGACGTCCTTGATCGCCGTAACGCCCGCGGTTCGTGCGCGCCAGCGTCGGCGCGCGCTCGGCTTGTCGATCCAAAAGCGTGCGCTCAAGAGTACTGCAGAGTCTCCGAACCCCTTCGAGACGACGTGGGGGGCCGGTGCCGGCTGCGCGATCTCGAGGTCCTGCAGGGTCTGCTCTGCTAGCTCGGCCGCCCGCTCGACGTCGGCGGTGTAGTCGACGCCGATTTCGATCTCGACTCGCAGTCGTCCCCGCCGCGAGCGGTTGATGATCATGCCCGAGGCGATGATGTCGTTGGGCACCATGATGTACTCGCCGTCGAACGACTGGATGCGCGTATTAAAGATCGAAATGTCGGTCACCGTCCCCTCGCTGTCTTGGACTTCGATCCAGTCGCCGATCTCGAACGGCCGCGAGAACATCAGGACGAATCCCGCGAGGACCGAACTCAGCGTCTGCTTCGCCGCCATGCCGAGCCCCGCACCGAACAGGCCCGCGCCGACCAACAGCCCGTTCAAGTCGTCGATCCAGACGCCCAGAATCACGATCATCGTGAGCGCCCAGATCGCCACCTGCGAGAGGCGGTGTGTAACCTCGCGCTGGTGGTCGGTGACAGCCGTCGACGAACTGAACAACTCCTCTATCACCCGCTGGACGAAACGCGTCACGATGAACCCGCTCAGGAGGAGGATCGCGGAGATGACGGCGCGGGCGATCTCTGGTGATTCGGGATTCAGGTTCTCGAATTCGTTCGTAATCAGCGTCGTTTCCTGCCAGACGCCGAGGATGATCGCAAGCGCCACGCCACAGGCACAAAAGAGGAGAAACATCGTCACGAAATCGGCATACAGAGCGCGTATCCGGGTAGAAAACCAGTTCTGAATCCGCTGGTACGACACCACGACGTAGAGTAATACTCCGACCGTCGCGATCGTCACGACGAGTCGCTGGGTCGACATCGAAAACTGCTCTCCCAACCAGTCGAGCCCGAAGAGTACCTCGAACATCTCTGTCCCTTTCAATCGTTTCGTCGTTGGACCCACCTGTATCCGTCGGTCGACCGCGGTGGAAACTGCACTCGAGAACTATCGGTATTCGGCCGTGCGAACGTCGATTTCGAACTCAGTCGTCGGCGTCGACACTCAGTCGTCGTCGGTTCCGATTTTCAGTCGTTGTCGATCTCGGTACTCAGCCGTCGGTTCGGTCGCTCACGTCCGTCGCGAGGTTCGCGAGCGCGGCGAACTCGGCCGGCGTCACGGCGTCGGGGCGCTTTCGAAGTAGATCCTCGTCGGCCGCGTCGACGACCGCGTCGGGATCCGCAAGCCTCGAGATGTGGCCCGTATTCCGAACGGCGTTTCGCATCGTCTTCCGGCGCTGCGTGAACAGCGCTTTGACGAACCGGAGGAAGAACCCCTCGTCGTCGACCTCGTACTCCGGGTCGCGCGGCGCGAGTCGGACGACGGCGCTCTGGACCGCTGGCGGCGGCGAAAACGCTTCCTTCGGGATCGTTTCGACGAGTTCGACGTCCGCGTAGTGTTGGGTCGACACCGACAGTCGGCCGTACTCGGACGTGCCGGGCTCGGCAACCATCCGCTCGGCGAACTCCTGCTGGAACATCAACACGAGCGGGCGCGATTCCGGCAGCAGCCGAAACGTGATCTCGCTCGAGACACCGTAGGGGAGGTTCGAAACGGACGCCGTAAACTCGGGTAACTCGACCTCGAGTGCGTTCCCTTCGACGACCGTCAGTCGTCCGTCCTCGATTTCGTCTGCGAACTCCTCGCGAAGGAACGCGGCCAGTTTGCGATCGCGCTCGATCACGGTCACCGCGTCTGCGACCGCGAGCAGTCGATCCGTCAGCGCGCCGGTTCCGCCGCCGATCTCGAGTATGTGGGACGTATCAGCGTCGATTTCTGTCAAATACGTCGGCAACCGATCGAGCACGCGGTCGTCGATCAGAAAGTGCTGGTCCCGGTCCGGATCGCCCCGAACGCCGGCTCGAGCGATCAGGCCGTCTGGGTCTCTCATCGCTCGGCGCTTCGAGTTCCCGGCGTGTAAACGCACCGTCTCGGCGGCAAAAGGCGGACTACTCCTGATCGCGTTGGCCCACGAACGTCTTGTACTTCAGATCGTCGTCGCGCAGCTCCTGGATGATCCGTTCGACGAGGATCTCGTCTGGATCGTGCAACCCGGAGACCCGATCCGCCAGTTCCTCGAAGCTGTCGAACGGCTTGCGCTTGCGTTCGTCGAGGATGCCGTTTCTGAGTTTCTTCCCGATGCCCGGCAGGAGATTCAACTGGTGGAGCCGTAGCGTGATCGGCTGTGCCTCGTTATAGAAGTCGACGAAACGCTCTTCGTGGTCTGCGACCAGATCCTGGACGACGTACTCGAGTTCAGACTGTGCACCCGACGACAGGTCGCCGTACTCGACCTGATGTGCGTCGACGACGATGTCACGTTCCTCGGCGGGTTCGACGACGACCTCGCTTCCGATCGTGAGTCGTTCGTCCTCGTCGAACGCGACTTCGTAGAGGGAGAAGTCCTCGATATCCATCGCGTACCCCGCTGGCGACTTCGCGTACTGCGGGCGGCCGTCGTCGGAGAGGCCGTGTGCGAGGTAATCAAGCACAACCGTCCGGCGTACGTTCGTCTCGTCGCGCTCGGCTTCGCTCATTACGGTTCAATACGGTGACGGCGTACTTAAAGAGTCGGCTCGCTATCACGCAGTTCCCGAGTCAGGCGTACCGGGCGATGGTGTTGAGAATCTCGTCGAGTTCGTCCCCCGACAACGAGTACCGCTGCTGTGCGTAGACCGATCGGAGTTCGTCTCGGTCCTGTGGCAGGAGGTTCGTGATCTTGTAGGCGGTTTCCTCGTCGACTTTCTCGTGGTCCTGTAAGTCTTCGACCAGCGCCTGTGCGTCCTCGGGCTCGAGGACGGCGAATCGGTTGACGTGTTCGATCGTCCGCGCGAGCTCGTAGCGAAGCTCTCGGTCCTCCTCGAGCGCGCGTTCGGCCTCGATATCGGCGAGGTGTTCCTTCACGTCCGAGACCGTCAGGAACTCCTCGTCGACGATCTCTTTGAAGATCGTCATTCCTGCGCGCTCATGTGCGCGGCCGAGACGAGTACGATCTTGTCCTTGCCGCCATCGTTGATCTGTACTTTGAACGCGCTTCCCTGTTTCCCGACGACGTTTCCGGTCTGGCCGTCGAACCGCGGGTGGAAGCGACCGTCAGGGACGCTCGGGTCGATCTTCAGGTGGACTTTCTGTCCGTCGTCGTAGTCCTGAATCGCCCGCTGTGGCGGCGACGTACCGCGGTCTCGTGGCTCGTTCGCGAGTTTTCTCCGGGTTCCTTGGCGTGGCCCATTAGATTTCGGCATAGTCGTACGACTGATTTGAGCGGTGACCGTTATAAAACGCACGTCTTCGCGCGACGACCACCATACCCGCTCTCACACCGCTCGCGAAGCGGAAATCTCATCGGTCCGGGTCCGATAGGACCACTCATGCAAATCGAACTGCGCGTCTGCCAGCACTGTCTCGACGGCGACCACGGCAACGAAAAGCGGACCGACGTCATCAACGATATGGTCAACTGTGCCGAACAGATCAAAGAGTACAAGCACGTCATCGACCTCGACGCGGTCCACATTCGAAAGGTGCGCGAGGACGAACAGGGGAAACCGACCGCACTGCCCGTCGTGGCGGCGTCGATCCAGAACAATCAGGTGGCGTTGAACGACCTGCAACTCGTGACCGAAGGCCAGGACGGAAACATGTTGATCTACATCGATCCGCAGGACGTTCTGACAGTTCTCGCCGGAAATCTAGACGAGATCAGCAAGGCCGTCTCCGAGGACGTCACGGTCGACCTCTCGCCGACCGGCGCGCAGATGGTCTCCGAGGCTGACCTTGGCGCTCGAGGACCCGACAACTGAACGAAGCGGATCGAGCCCCGTACGAATCACCGGTTCGATTGCTCCCGTTGTTTTCCGTTAGCGGGACAGAGCCGTCGCAAAATAGGGACACGAAGCCGTCGTACGGTCGAGCGAACCGTCGAAGATAGAGTCAGCTGTCTCGGGATAGGGGCGTTATGGAACGACTCGCCGCTCGAGAAATCGAATTACCGTTTCGAAATCGACCGCCGCGTTAGATTCGACCGACGTTCTCGACGCCGATGCTCTCGACGCCTTCGACGTCGCCGAAGCTCTCCTCGACGGTTTCGGTCCCGCCCGCGCCGTCGGGGACGATGACCGTCGCGTACAGGGCGACGAGACCGAACGCGACCTCCTCGCGTTCGGTGCCGTTGATTTTAGCTCCTTCCGGGAGCGCGCTCTCGAGGCGCTCTTGAAGCGCGTCGAGGTCGATCTCGGGACTGTTCGGCATAACCTTGATTTTGGCGGCTACTTTCCCCATTGTCGTACCTATGGTCCGGTGAACCCGCAGTCGTCACACTCATAGAGGTTGCTCTGTTTCCGGCACTTTGCACAGCGGTAAATCTGGTTGCCACATTCGGGGCACTTGAACGCTGCAGCGTTCGTTCCCGAGATGTTGATCCCACAAGAGACACAGGAACGCGTCTCTCGTCTATCCGTGGAACTCATACCGCTACCTTTCCGCCCGCCGCTTTTAACGGTTGTCTTTCGATACTCGCCGGCGAGTCGGCCGAAACGGGGCGTCTCGAGGCCCGCCAGTAGCCGTGTCCTCGACTGGGCGGCGGCGCCGGTCAGTCGTGCGGATGGAACCGCCGCACCGCGGACCGAACGGCGTCGTCGCGACCGATGAAGGTCACGTGATCTCCCTCCTCGAGGATGGTATCAGCGTTGGGAACGTAGGTCTCTCCCTCTCGGGCGAGCACGGCGACGATACAGCCGTCGGGGATCTCGGCGTCGAGCTCGGCGATCGTCGAGCCGGGAAGATCCGTCGCCGTCACGGTGATCTCCTGTGCGTCGTGGCCCTCGCCCAGTTCGGTCATCCAGTGGGCCAGCGCGGGGCGTTCGATCTCGTTGTCGATCGACCACGCCGTCGCGCTCGAGACGTCGATCGCGCGCACGCCGAGGGTCTCGAAGGCGTCGACGTTCTCGGGGTCGTTGACGCGGGCGACGACGGTTTCGACATCGAACTTCGTCCGCGCGAGCTGTGAGACCAGCAGGTTCGTATCGTCGTCGGCCGTCGTCGCGACGACGATCTTGGCGTCGTCGATACCCGCGTCTCGTAGGGCGGAGTCGTCGGTTCCGTTTCCGGCGGCGGCCGCGAATCCCGCTTCCTGTAATCGGGTAACGACCTCGGGGTCTCGATCGACCAGCACCACGTTTTCACCACGTTTCTCCAGTCGCGTGGCGAGGGCTCGACCGATTCGGCCGCCGCCGACGATTATCGTGCGCATTGGTATCACCTGAAAGTACTCCGCGATCTGGCGAGCGAAGCCCGCCTGGATGACGACGGTGATGAAGATCACCAGAAAGACCGTCCCCGCAAGCGTCTGTGAGGCTTCGAACTGGCCCGCAGCCTCGAGTTCGAGGGCAAACAGGGTCGCGACCGACGCGGGGACGATCCCGCGGGGGCCGACGAACGAAAGGAAGAGCCGTTCCTCGCGGCTGAACCGACGATCGGTCGTCGAGAACGCGACCAGAATCGGACGGATGAAAAGCGTCACCGCGACGACGACGGCGATCCCGCCGGTGCCGAGCCCGAACAGGGAGTCGAAGTCGATCAGCGCGGCCAGCGAGATGAACACGAACGAGAGCACAATCAGCGTGAGATCGCGATTGAACTCGAGGATCGACGCTCGGTGCGGAATGTCGACGTTTCCGAGGACGATGCCGGCGGTCGCGGCGGCGGCGACGCCCGTCTCCGGGAACACCGACTCGGCGAGTCCGAAGGAGACGATCGCGCCCGTCACGGTCACGAGCCGGGCGATCTGCGGCGCGTTTCCGGCCGGTTGATCGACCGAAACCAGCAAGTAGCGGACGACACCGGCGACGACGATGCCGATACCGATTCCCGCTGCGAGCCGCTGGAGGAACGCCGGCGGAACCAGCGCGGGCGAGTCCCCCACGACGACGGTCTCGAAGATGACGATCGCGAGGATGGCAGCGGTCACGTCGTTGACGATCCCCTCGGCCTCGAGTGCGGAGGTGACGTGTTCGCGGACGGTAATCACCTCGAGGATCGGCGTGATGACCGTCGGTCCGGTCGCGACCAGCAGCGCGCCGATCAGGAACGCGAGGCCCCAGGAAGTCCCGAGGAAGTACCTGACCGCAACGCCCGTTCCGAAGAACGTGAGTAGCGCGCCGACCGTCGTCAGCCTGAAGATGGCTCTCGGTGCCAGCGCGAGTTTCTCCCGACGGAGGTGAAACGCGCCGTCGAAGATGATGATGGCGACGCTGAGTCCGACGATCGCCGAGAGTCCGTTCCCGAACGTCTCCGGGGTCACGAAAGAGAGTCCCTCCGGCCCGGCGAGCACGCCGATGACGATCAAAAACAACACGCTCGGAACCTTCAACCGCTTGGCGAGAACCTGCGCTCCGACGCCGAACGCGAGGATGCCGACGGCGACGAAGAGGATCTCGTCTGCCACTACCGTAGCGGAGCACGAGCGGCGTGTTAAATGGTACCACCGTGTTCGGAGTTTCGATCGCGAACTCAACATTCAAACCCGGTCCGTCCCTACAGCCGGTAATGCGCCTCGACGACTACATCGAGGAGTTAGAGCCCGACGAGGAGGCCGAGCGACGGCGGCTCGCGAAGGAAAAGTCCTACGCGATCACGGACCACCTTGAGGACTTCGAGCGGAACTTCGAGCAGTCGCTGTCGGGCGATACGCTCGTTGGGTCGACGGCCCCCTCCATCTTCGTCGGGCGATCGAACTACCCCGACATTCCAATCGGGCTGCTCTCGCCAGTCGGCGACGAAGACAGGGCTGAGGAGTACGTCACCGACGGGGCGTGGTACCAGCAGGGGTACGCCATCGACGACGTCCTCCAGCGCCGAACAGGGCTGTTGAACTCGAGCAAGTCCGCCAACGTCGACTCCCCGAGTATCGCGAGTCGGCTCGCGCCGTCGGTCGACGACGTCTGGGACGGCTTCGTCGGCGTCCAGCGCGAGGTGGCGATCTCGGACCGGCCGGTCGACCTCGAGATCGGCCTCGACGACACGCCCGACCTCGGCCTCGACGCGGGAACCGACGTGGCGACGCCGCGGGGACCACGGGCGAACGCCAGAAACGCGGACTTACGGGAGAACCCCCACGTTCCGCGAGCGGTGAAAAAGACCCTCGAGGACGACGACTGGCAGGCACAGGGCGCGATGACCTACCTCTATCGTCGCGGGTTCGACGTCTACGAGATCAACTCGATTCTCTCGGCGGGCGCGCTCGGTGAAACCAAACAGCGCCGACTCGTGCCGACGCGGTGGTCGATCACCGCCGTCGACGACACCGTCGGGCAGTTCGTCCGCGGGGGGATCCGAACGAACCCGAGCATCAATGAGGTGCAGGTCTGGGCCAACGAGTACATGGGCAATCGCTACTGGATCGTCCTCGCGCCCGGCCGGTGGGAGTTCGAACTCGTCGAGATGAAAGCCCCCGGCAGCATCTGGAACCCCGACCCCCACGACGCGGTCTGGATGGCGAGCGCGAGCGAGGGCTACGAGGGCCGAACCAGCTACGTCGAGGAGACCGCGGGCGCCTACTACGCCGCCAGGCTCGGCGTGCTCGAGCACCTCGAGTCGATCGGCAGACAGGCCAAGTGTCTCGTGTTACGCGAGGTCAGCGACGACTACTGGGCACCCGTCGGCGTCTGGCAGGTTCGCGAGAGCGTCAGGAACGCCTTCGAGGGCGCACCCGGTAGCGCCGACGCGAACGGCCCCGACGGCCGCGAATCGATCGCCGGCGAGTACGGCGAGGCCGAAACGTTCCACGACGCGGTCGCACACGTCGCACAGCAACTGCCCGTCTCCTACCAGCGACTCCGCAGGAAATCCGAACTCGCCGCCGGGTTGCAGTCAAGTCTCGACGCCTTCTCGAGCGGAACGTAGCGCCCGCAGCACATGCAGGCGTCCTCTTCTCGAGTGCTATGCTCTATTCGAGCGCGACCGCGGCAAACCGGAGCCGTCGGTAGTCCGCGATCCAAGATCCGTCCCGGAACAGCGTCGGCCTAAGTTCGTCTTCGACCGCGGCGACGATTGCATCCCGCTCGTCGGCCGGAACCGATTCGAAAAACTCCTCGCCAAACATCTCGAGCCAGTTCGTGAGGCCGTCATCACCGTTCTCGAATTCCGTCGGTCGGTCGAACAACCTCGCCGAGCGCACCTCGAAGCCGTGGGCCTCGAGTCGCGGCGCGTACTCGCCGATCGACGGGAAGTACCACGGGTTCGCGGTCTCGTAGCCTCGTGCTCGCAGTTCGGTCTCGAGCGCGTCAGTGATCAGCCGGACGTTGTTAGCGCCCCCGAGTTCAGCGACGAACCGACCGCCTGGACGAAGCGCGTTTCGAATCGACTCGAGGACGGCGTCTTGCTCGCTAATCCAGTGTAACGCCGCGTTCGAGAAGACGGCATCGAACGGCTCGTCGGGATCGAACTCGGTCGCATCCGCACGGACGAACGAACAGTTCGAATGCGACGACCGCGCTCGCTCGATCATCGCCTCGGAGTGATCGATCCCGACGACATCGGCTCCTCGAGCGGCGATCTTGGCCGTTAGCTGCCCAGTTCCGCAGCCGACGTCGAGTACCCGGTCGTCCGGCTCGGGATCGAGCCACTCGAGTAAGTTTTCGCCGTACTCGGGGACGAACGAGTGCGAATCGTCGTAGGCGTCCGCGTCCCACTGGTCTCCGTCTCGATGCGGTTTCATTCTGGCGCTGTCAACGAACGGAACCCATATAGCTGATCCGACACAGAACGAGGGTATGATCGCACAGGGAGCCCTTCCGCCCGACTTATTCACCGCACTCGCGGCGCTGTTTCTGTTGTTCGGCGTCCCGTTGATCCTGTTCGGACTCATCATGCTCTATACGGGCTACGTCCAGTACGACGGCGAGCGCTACATCGAAGAACTTGAGGAGGAGGCGGGCCTCTCCGAGGGCTCGAACGTGTCCGCCGAGGAGTCGAGCGCAGTTGCTGGCACAGACACTTCTTCTGACGGCGAGGACGACTCGAGCGAGTCGTAATTCTCGGTCGACCACAGTCGCTCCGCGCGGTCGGGAGCCAACGGGTTCGAAAAGAGCGCGAGTTCGAAAAGAGCGCGACCTAGAGGTTCGAATACGCGGTATCGACCATCTCTCCCGTTTCGTCGACGATCTCCTGCCAGTTCTCGTCGTCGGGAGCGATGCCGAGCAGGCGCGCGATCTTCATGATCGAGACGTGGTAGACGACCTGTCGTCCCGGCGACTCCTGCCAGATGACGACGTTGCAGGGAAAGAGCCCTCCCATCTGCTCGGTCACGTCGAGGACTCGATCGGCGACCGCTGGGTTACAGGCACCGAGGACGTAGTAGGGGTCCCGGTCGGCATCGACTTTCTCGTTGAGCAAGTCCGACGGCGAGAACTCGGCCGGGACGCCGAACCCCTCCGCCTCGAAGACCTCGCGCGTGTGCTCGATGGCTTCCTCGTGATCCATCTCGAGGACTGCCTTGTGTTCGCCGTAGTCTTCGGGATCGATAGCGGTCGGATCGATTGGAAGCGCCATGGACGGTAGTTCGCGTTCGAGCCTGAAAAACCGTGCCGAATCGAACGCCGTCTCGAATCGAACGCCGTACTGAACCGACCCCTCGTTCGAGATCAGATCCGTTCGATGGCAACGGCACTCGACCGGGAGACGACTTCGAATCGCTCACAGCGGAACGGGGAGCCAGCGAATGGCCTCGAGGAACGGCGCCGGATCGAAAAGCGGCTCGTGTAACACCAGCCAGTCGAGGAAGACGAGGCCGACGCCGTGGGCGATGACCGACGGGAGGATCGAGCCCGAATTGTAGTCGACCGCGCCGAAGAGGACGTCGGTCGGCCCGGAGAGCAAGAATTCGATCGGCGGCTTCGAGGAATGGTGAATCATGTAGACGATCGGGCTGATGAAAATTGCCTTGTATCCGAGTTCTTTCACTCCGACACAGAGTAACCCCCGATAGTACGTTTCCGCGGCAAGCGCGAGCGTGAAAAGCTTGATCGCGTGCGGAACGAACTCTCCGAGGGCGGCCGACGTCTCCCACATTGGGTAGAAGCTCCGGATCGTCGGAAGGGTCGACCCCACGAGGTAAAACGGCAGGACGAAAAGCGAAAGCGCGACCGCGTTTCGGATCGCCGTTCGGTCGACGGTCCAGCCGATGCGCCGGCCGTGGGTCAACCCCAGCGCGAGCGGGCCGCCGATCAACAGGACGCTATCGACCACGGCGCGCTCGTCTAACTCCGGGGGGACGACCCGCATCCAGACGACTGTCAGTATCGCGCCGAGCAACAGCGACTTCTGGACCCACGAGAGGCGGTCGAACTGATCGCGAACCCAGCCGCCGGTAGTCGCGTCTTCGGTCGCCACGGGTAGTTACTCGTCCGCCGTCTCGACGGGGCCGGTCCCGATGACGTCCCTGACGTGCGTTTCGAACTCCTGGTAGCGCTCGAAGTACGTCTCGTCCACGTCGGCGAGTATCTCGGAGAGTTCCTGCGGACCGTCCGGTGTCCGAACGACGCTGTCGCCCTCGAGACGGTCGACCTCGCTCTTTTCTTTGGGCCAGGTGAGCCGAGAACTCACGCGGGCGAGGGGGGCTCCGTCGACCGCCGTTCGTTCGCCGAGTGTCACCGCTGGTTCCTCCTCCTCGTCGCTCATGCGTGGGACTTGGCAAGGGCGTCGATTCAAGCTTTCGCTTCGATCGGTGTTCGAGTGGTCTGTGCGAACCGCATACGGCGACGAGCGCACTCGAGCACGTATCGGGCGGTCCGTGAGCAATGAGTCTCGTCTTCGAACAGGACGTGAATCCGTCTCGGGTGAGAAGCGAGTCCGACTCGAGTCCGACGAGCGCCCAACACGAGTGATCGATCGGGACGATCAGTTCACCCAGAATTTCGAGAATTGTCTGACGTATCATTTTACTCGATTGGTCGAATCCATCAACCGTTGTCTGTGGTTCTGCTGGGATCCATTGGGTTGCCAGTCGTATCGATTGCATACATGTTCTCGCTAATACATAACCTAACATAATACTAGTTGTTAAGGTTATAACTAGTGAGAATTTTTCGTAGTACCTCCTCGAGTGCCTAGCAAGATGACCGAGATCAACTCACTCGACTTGAACGAAATCTGGGGCCGTTGGGGGGCCACATCCGCACCATCCCGTGACCTTTAAGCGGCCGGTACTCGCCAGTCTGGGTATGAAAGCCACGGCTTTGGCACACCCGATTCAGGGGCTGGTCAAATACCACGGGATGCGCAACGACATCGAGCGGCTTCCGTACCACGACAGCATCAGCGTCTGTACCGCGCCGAGTCACACCAAGACGACGGCCGAGTTTTCGGCGGAGTACGACGAGGACACCTTCGTCGTCGACGGCGAGGAACTCGAGGGGCGTGCCGCCGAGCGCGTCGACGCAGTTCTCGAGAAGGTTCGCGAGAAAGCCGACTCGGACCACGCCGAACAGCCGGTGCGATTGGTGAGCGAGAACGACTTTCAGACGAACGTGGGTCTGGGATCGTCTTCGTCTGGATTCGCCGCCGCGGCGATGGCGCTTTCGGAAGCCGCCGGCATCGACGCGGATCGAGAGGAGATATCGACAATCGCCCGCGTCGGTTCGGCCTCGGCCGCTCGAGCCGTCACCGGCGCGTTTTCGCAGCTCTATACCGGGTTGAACGACGAGGACTGTCGATCCCGGCGCATCGAGACGGGACTCGAAGACGAACTCAGGACGGTCGTCGGCCTCGTGCCCTACCACAAAGAAACCGAAGACGCCCACGACGAGGCCGCCGACAGTCACATGTTTCAGGCGCGTAACGCGCACATCCACGCCCAGATCGCAGAGATGCGCGACGCGCTCCGAAACGACGACTTCGACGCCGCGTTCGAACTGGCCGAACACGACTCGCTGTCACTGGCCGCGACGACGATGACCGGCCCCTCGGGCTGGGTCTACTGGCAACCGGCGACGCTCGAGATCTTCAACCGCGTTCGGGCGCTCCGCGAGGAAGAAGGCGTTCCGGTCTACTTCTCGACCGATACCGGCGCGAGCGTCTACGTCAACACGACCGAAGAACACGTCGACCGCGTCGAATCGGAAATCGCAGACTGCGGCGTCGAGACGATGGTCTGGGGCGTCGGCGGCCCCGCGAAGATCCTCGGCGCCGACGAACAGTTGTTCTAACCCTTGAGCGTCGGCCCTCACCGCTGGACAGGTCTCGAGGCTGCGAGACGGCACTGAGAATCTCCACACTGAGCGAATCTCGAGGGTACCGAGAATATACTGGCAGCATCGCTATCCTCGCGCTTCCCGTACTCGGACCATGAGCGATCAGGCAGGAGCGTGGATGGGACTTCCAGAACGAGTGAAACCGCTCGTCACGGCCGGCGCGGTCCTCGGACTGGGTCTCGGCGGATTTTTCGACGGCATCGTCATCCATCAGATCCTCCAGTGGCACCACATGGTCTCCTCGCACGCTAACCCGGCCGTCGCGGGGAACCTCGAGTTGAACGTGATGGCCGACGGGTTCTTCCACGTCGGAACGTACGTCTTCACCGTACTCGGGATCGTCCTGCTGTGGCGAGCGTGGGGCCGACCCGGCGTCCCCAAATCGGGCCGGGCACTGTTCGGATCGGTGATTCTCGGCTGGGGGCTGTTCAACGTGATCGAGGGGCTCGTCAACCACCACCTCCTCGGGATTCACCACGTCTGGCCGGCCGGTCCCGGAAGCGTGCTCCTCTGGGATCTCGGATTTCTGCTCTGGGGCGGGCTGTTCATCGTCGTGGGCTACGCCGTCGTCCGTCGCGGGACCGGAGTGCAATCGCTCGAGCGCACGCCGGCGGAGGCCGGACAGGGAGAATAGCGTGCTGTAGGAGACCAGGGAGAACTCGCCCGATCCCTCGGCGACCTTTCGGTCGCAGGGCCAACCATCAGCCCCGCGTTCGTCCTACTGGGACTCAATGGTCGAACTCGGATTCACGCTCTCGAGCGAGGAACACGGCCCGAACGAACTCGTCGACTACGCCGTTCACGCCGAGGAGATCGGTTTCGACTTTCTCTCCATCTCCGATCACTTCCACCCCTGGATCTCCGCGCAGGGCGAATCGCCGTTCGTCTGGTCGGTGTTGGGGTCGCTGGCGAGCCAGACGGACGAAATCGAGTTCGGCGTCGGCGTCACGTGTCCGATCATCAGGATTCACCCGGTCAACGTCGCCCACGCGGTCGCGACGACACAGGTCATGGCCGACGGCCGGTTCACCTTCGGCGTCGGAACGGGCGAGAACTTGAACGAACACGTCACCGGCGAGAAGTGGCCGGAACACGACGTTCGCCTCGAGATGCTCGCCGAGGCCATGGCGCTCATGCGGGCGCTCTGGGCGGGCGGGAATACGAGCCACCACGGCGAATACTTCACCGCGGAGAACGCTCGGCTGTACACGATCCCGGACGAAATTCCCGAGATCGTCGTTTCCGCGTTCGGGCCGGAAACGGCGAAGTTCGCCGGGGAGGACGGAGACGGCCTCTGGACGTCCGGGCCGCGAGAGGCGGTCGTCGACGCCTACGAGGACGCTGGCGGCGAGGGGCCGAAGTACGCCCAGCTTCACTGCTGTTACGCGGCGACCGAAGACGAGGCGGTCGACACCGCCTACGAGTACTGGCCGAACGGCTCCATCCCCGGCGAACTCGGCCAGGAGCTGCCGACGCCAGCACACTTCCAGCAGGCCGCGACGATGGTCGAGCGCGAGGACATCGCCGAGGGGTCGACCGTCACCGATCCGGACCCGCAGGCCCACATCGACAGCATCGAGCAGGCGATAGACGCCGGATACGATCACGTCTACGTCCACCAGATCGGCCCCGAACAGGACGAGGCCCTCGAGTTCTACGCGGAGGAGGTCCTCCCCTCGTTCTCCTGAATCCGCGGTGGCGCGTCTCCTCGTAGGCGTGATCCTGCGTCTGCTTGGCTCCGTACGAACGCACCCTCGCCGCTTCCCAATGCGTTTTGTCGGTCGACGCCGAATCGGGCCCATGGAGTATACGACACTCGGCGACACGGGTACGACGGTCTCGAGGCTCTGTTTCGGAACGTGGCGATTCGGCCGGGAAACCGGCGGCGTCGTCGAAACTGACCGAGAGGAAGCCCACGACCTGCTCGACGCCGCGAGCGAGCACGGTATCAACTTCATCGACACGGCGAACGTCTACGGCGATCCGAACGGAAAGAGCGAAACGTGGATCGGCGAGTGGCTCGAGGACCGCTCGCGCGAGGACTACGTCATCGCCTCGAAGGTCTACTTCCCGTTCGACGGCTGGGGCGAACCCGGTCCGAACGACTCCGGCCTCGGACGCAAGCACATCCGCGCCCAGATCGAAGGCACGCTCGAGCGACTGGGAACGGACTACCTCGACCTGTACTACATTCACCGCTGGGACGAGGATACGCCGATTCAAGAGACCTTAGAGACGCTGACAAACCTCGTCGACGAGGGGAAGGTGAATTACCTCGGGGCCTCGAGCATGGCCGCCTGGCAACTCACCAAGGCGCTCTGGACCAGCGACGTCGAGGGGCTCTCACGGTTCGACGTGACTCAGCCGATGGTCAACGCGGCTCAGTACGACACCGTCGCAGAATACCTCGAAGTCTGTGCGGATCAGGACCTTGCCGTCTGTCCGTACTCGCCGCTCGGTGGCGGCTTCCTCACCGGCAAATACGACCGCGCCAACGACGGCTCGGTCATCGCCCCCGACGGCTCTCGGGGCAGCCTCGACGATATGTTCGACGAGTACTACGCGACTGAACAAGCTTGGGACGTGCTCGAGACGGTCGAAGACATCGCAGACGAGGTCGACGCTTCGCCGGCGCAGGTGTCGCTGCGCTGGCTCATGGACCAGAGCGAGTTCACCTGCATCCCGATCGTCGGCGCGAGAACGCCCGACCAACTCGCGGAGAACGTCAGCGCGGTCGATATCGAACTCTCCGACGAGCAGTTCGAGCGGATCGACGGCGCTCGCGGCGAGGCGGAGTCGTAAGCGGCGTCACTGTTTCTTTCGGTCGGTCGGGGATCGTGGCTGTTCCACCGAAGACTACGCTGGCGCTCTACCCAGAGAGCCGCGAGAACTAAAACGGTCCTACCGGCCTACAGCGCGAGCGCGTCGACGAGAACCGCGACGAGGACGGCCCCGAGGAAGGCGTTCGACGCGTGGAAGGATCGAAACGCGGCGGTCTCGCTCTGTTCGAAGTGGAGCCTGACCGCCGTCCAGAGGAAGATCCCGCCGAAGACGGCGACCGTCGCCGCGTACAGCGCGCCGAGGTCGGTGATCCAGGCCAGTCCGATGGTTCCCAGCAGCGTCGCCGCGATGTAGTAGATGATGTGTTTGCGGGTCTCGGTCTCGCCGCGGACGACGGGCATCATCGGGAATCCGCCTCGAGCGTAGTCGTCGCGGTAGGCCAGCGCGAGGTTGTAGAAGTGGGCGGGCGTCCAGAGGAAGATGACTCCGGCCAGCGCGAGCGCCGGCAGTTCGACCGCGTTGGTCACCGCAGCCCAGCCGATGAGCGCGGGTAACGCGCCCGCAAGGCCGCCAATGACGGTGTTCTGAACCGTGTTGGGCTTCAACAGCAGCGTGTAGACGACGCTATAAAAGAGGATCGCAGCCAGTCCGAGCGCCGCGGCGAGCGCGTTGATCGTCAGAAAGACGCCTATCGACGCCACGGTCAAGAACGCGCCGAACGCCAGCGCTCGCCGGACCGGGATCAGATCGGTCGCGAGCGGGCGATCGGCCGTCCGGGACATCTTCTGGTCGATGTCGCGCTCTAACACGTGGTTGAACGTCCCCGACGCGCCGATCGCGAGCACGCCGCCGCCGAGCGTGGCGACGATGGTTCCGACCTCGAGATCCCGGCCCGCCGCGAGTGCCATCCCCGCCGCCGCGACGAGACAGAGCAGCCACATCAGCCGCGGCTTCATCATCTTGAAGTACGCGAAGGCGGTCAGGCGGGCGCGCTCGAGCCGACCCGTCGGGAGCGTTCGCTCCGGTACCGCGGCGGGGTCGATCGGCTCGGGCTCCGGCGGCGACTCGATCGCGTCGTCGTCGCTGCCCGTCGTCCGCTCTAGGTCCCAGGCGAGCGCCAGGACGACGATCGAGAAGATGGCGATCCCGAGTCCGAGGTGGAGGCCGGGGAGGATCGCCGCGGAGCCGACGGTCGCCGTGACGGCGCCGACGCCGATCTGAACCAGATAGAGCACGAACGAAACGACCAGCACCGCGGCGACTCGACGCGAGGCGTCGCCGGCGACCGCGGCGGCGGCGGTGATCGCGGCCAGCACACCGACGACGGCCGCCGTGAGTCGGTGCCCCCAGACGATAGCCAGTTCCGTCTGGCTCACCGGATCGACGGGCGCACTACAGAGCGGCCACGTCGAGCAGGTCGTCGCCGCGTTCGTAATCGAGGTCGTGGCACCGATGATCAAGAGCAGATAGATCCCGAGGGCAGTCCCGGCTAGCAGTGCTGAGAATCGCCGCTGGGTCTCGATCGGCCAGGGATAGGAATCGGATGCCACGGTGTCGTTACATCGAACTTCGCCTCTGTGTACTTATGCGTCCCGCTTTCTGCCATTCGAGCGTACCATCTGCTCGATTCAAACGAACATGTTCACCCGGATCGCCGACGATCCGAGGGTGTTCGACCGAAGCGACTTCACCGACGGGCTCACATCCCCATATCGGCCGCCGCGTCCGGAACCGGCAATTCGTGGGGTGAGACGCCGAGCAGCTCTCCCACGTGGTCCAGCGCCATCTCGAAGCCGTAGTAGCGCTCGAGTTCGTCTCCCGCCGCGGTGGGTCGAACCTTCAGCATGGCGTACCCCTCGCGGTTCTGTGCCACCGCGGCCGTGGCCCGGCCGCCCGCAGCGGCGTCGGAACTGAACTCGAGGAGCCGCTCGCTTTCGGTCTCGCGATAGGTCGCCGTAATCCCATTGCCGGTCGCCGTTCGTTCCTCGTCGGTCATACGCCCTCTCGAGCGTCGACGAACGGAAGCGTATCGGTTTCGACGGCCGGTCCGAGTCGGATCTGTCGAGCGGTTCCGCGTTGGATCGACATCGCTTTGTCACTTCACTGGAGAATGCCCCTCGTGAGTGTGCAGTGAGCGCCGAGGAGTCAGCCGGTTCCCTCCACACCCTCGAGACGTTCCGCGTGACGCGGATAGTGGCGGCTCAGTGGGTCGTCGTCTCGACGGTCGGCTTCTTCGCGTTCGGCTACCTGTTCGCGGGCGTTCGCGCGTGGATCCGAGGGCGTCCGCTCGAGCCGATCGTGCTCCCGATCTCCACACACCCGACGACGCTCGAGTTACTCGGCGGCTTCGGGTTGCTCGTCGCGCTCGTCATCGCGCTCCACGAAGCGATTCACGGGCTGGCGATGAGCGTCTTCGGAAGGGAGCCGACGTACGGGTTCGGGCTCTCTCACGTCGTCGTTCCCTACGCCTACGCCAATTCCGACGGCGGTTACACGCGCGACCAGATGCTCGCCGTCTTGCTCGCCCCCGTCGTCGGCATCTCGGCGCTCGGCGTACTGGTGATGAGCGCCTATCCGTCGCCCGTGCTCGTCGTCGCCCTCGCCGCCAACGCCGCGGGTTCGATCGGCGACCTCTGGATGGCTTCGATCCTCCTTCGTTTCCCGGAGAGCGTCTGCGTCGGTCCGCTACCGGATCGAGCGCCGGACGGGCGGGGGATGGGGATCTACGGCTCGAGCGCGTCGCAGGGACGGGTGACCGTGCGCTCGCGGCTCGCGTCGGCGTTTCTCGTCGGCGCGGTCGGGGCCCTCGTCCTGCTCGTCATCGGCATGGTCGGAACGGTCCTGCTCTCGCTGGCGCTCGGCACGGGAACGGTGGTCGTCGGCGACCCGTACGGTCGCTGGTTCCTGTTCGCCCACGAGCTCAGCCGCGGAACTCGGCAGGTGAGACTTCGGATCGGCGTCGAGGTGATTCTCACGGCGATGAGCCTCGGCGGCGGCCTCTGGACGGTCACTGTCGGGGGTGTTGAACTGTTGCGATCCTGAACTCCCTCGAGCTATCCCCGACGCCTGTTGTAAAATGCGAGACTGGATTCGATCACGACTGTCATCGACACGAGAAACCGTAACGTTAGAGCACCTTCGCTGCGGATGAGACCCATGACGAAGTGGCTTCGAAGCGGGCGGCGGCGGGATATCTGTTATCTGCTCGCGGCCGAGGGCGAACGGCGCGGCCAGCAACTCAAATCCGACCTCGAGTCTCACTACGACGAGCGACTAGAACCCTCGTCGTTCTACGGAACCCTGTCCGCGATGGTCGAGGCGGGACTGGTCGAGACTAAAACGGAGGGACTCGCCGATGTCTACTCGCTGACTGCGGCCGGCGAAGACCGCCTCGAGGAACACGTCCGATGGATCGAGGTGTGTCTCGAGGGTGAATGAGACGGTACTGAAAGAGACAGTACAGACGGGACTGAACGAGACGAAGCCCTGATGCGTCTCGAGGCTGATGAGACGATAGCGTCACTGGCCGCTATCTGGATTACTGGCCGCTAATCGAGGTCACTGGATCGTGTAGCGGACGATCTCCTCGCAGTCGCACTCCGGGCAGTTCGCCGCGGTCGAACCGACCGTGGTCCCACAGCGTCGACACTCCTCGACGACCGTCGCGCTCGAACGGCGAAAGAACACCGTTTTTAGAACGTCTCTCACGCCGTCTCACCGCGCTGGGCTGGTCCGTGCATACTCGAGTACATCGTCACGACGGGGTTTGTTATTGTCACGCTACCGTGAAAGTCACTGAATCAAAGGTATGATTTACCACATATTTTGCCGACACTGTGGCGGGTTCGCGTACCATGGCCAAACGCAGTATTCGGCCGTTTGAGGCGAGATTTACTACAGAATAGAATAATTTCGACCGAGCGGACCATCAGAGATTTATAGCGGCCTGTTGGACCACCACGTAGATGATACCGATCGACGATTCTCCGATCGTCCGCGACGGCAAATCACTCATTCTTGCGATGGACCACGGCTTAGAACACGGGCCGGTCGACTTCGAAGACGTTCCCGAGAAACTCGACCCGGCGACCGTCTTCGAGACGGCGACACACGACGCCGTGACCGCGATGGCCGTCCAAAAGGGGATCGCAGAGGGATACTATCCGAGCTACGAGGACGACGTTAATCTCCTGTTGAAACTAAACGGCACCTCGAACCTCTGGATGGGCGAACCCGACTCGCCGGTCAACTGCTCGGTCGAGTACGCCGCCGAGCTCGGTGCCGACGCGGTCGGATTCACCGTCTACAGCGGTTCGAACCACGAGGTGGAGATGTTCGAGGAGTTCAGAGACGCACAAGAGAGCGCCCGCGACCACGACCTGCCGGTCGTCATGTGGTCGTACCCGCGCGGACAGGGCCTGAAAAACGACACCAAACCGAGCACCATCTCCTACGCGACTCGCATCGCCCTCGAGGTCGGTGCGGACATCGCGAAGGTGAAGTATCCGGGCAGTCCCGAGGCCATGCGACACGCCTGTCGGGCCGCAGGAGACATGAACGTGGTCATGAGCGGGGGCTCGAAGACGTCCGACTACGAGTTCCTCTCGACGGTCGAAGCGGCCGTCGACGCCGGCTGTACCGGACTGGCAGTCGGGCGGAACGTCTGGCAGCGCGAGGATCCGACGAAACTGCTCGACGCCCTCGAGAAAGTCATCTACGACGAGGAGACCGCTGAAGCCGCACTCGAGGAATGACCGACTCGAATCCCGACGTCCGCGCTGGCACCGATTCGTCCGAGTCCCGACGCGGGTCGGGCGAGGACGAACTCGAGGCGGCGGTCGACGCCGTCGTCTCGACGGTCGCGCGAACCGCGGTCGACGTTCGACAGGGTCTCGTCGGCCGCCGCGGGAAAACCGCGGGTGAGAACCCGAGCGGGGAGAGCCAGGCCGAAGCCGACGTGTACGCGGACGAACTGCTAGCCGATCGGCTCGGATCGCTCGCGGCCGTCGGCCAGTATGCAAGCGAAGAGCGAGCCGAGTGCGTCGACTGCGGGCCGACGCCCGGATCCGAAAGCGCGTCGGACGGCGACACTCCCGAGCGGACGATTTCGGTCGCCGTCGACCCGCTCGACGGCTCGTCGAACCTGGCGTCGAACAACGCCATGGGAACCATTTTTGGGATCTACGACGCGGCGCTTCCCGCCGCCGGCAGCGACCTCGTCGCAGCGGGGTACGTTCTCTACGGCCCGATCACGACGATGGTTGTCGCCGACGAGAGCGGCGTCACCGAGTACGAACTCACCGGCGGCGAACGGACGGTCGTCCGCGACGACGTCACGCTGCCCGAGGACCCCGTCGTCTACGGCTTCGGCGGGCGTGTCCCCGACTGGCCGGCGGACTTTCGCGAGTACGCACGGACGATCGAAGACGAACTGAAACTCCGCTACGGCGGCGCGATGATCGCCGACGTCAACCAGGTGTTGACCTACGGGGGCGTGTTCGCGTACCCGGCCCTCGAGTCGCGCTCGGCGGGCAAACTCAGACTCCAGTTCGAGGGGATTCCGATCGGCTACATCCTCGAGCAAGCGGGCGGGCGCTCCTCGGACGGCGGCCGATCCCTGCTCGAGGTTCGACCGGAATCGCTTCACGACCGGACGCCGGTCCACGTCGGCAACGCCGATCTGATCGACCGCCTCGAGTCGACGCTCGAGTGAACGCCGCTTCGACTCCCCCTGGTTACGGATCCGATTTGAACCACGACGCGGTGACACTTACGTAGACGGCGACGCCACCCAATAGCAGCGCGTAGAACGCCCAGATCGGCCACCCTGTCGAGAGAAACAAAAGCGTCAGGAAGAGCACCCAGAGGCCGAGGACGACGGCGTCTCCAAGGAGGCGGATTCCGGCCCGCAGCGTTTCGGTGAGTGTGGTGGTCATCGTAATCGTGCCAAGCAGTGGTTCGACCTCAGAAGTGATACCCCAGCGATTCGTTCACCTGATAGGCCGAGACGCCCCAGACGTAGCTCTGGCCCGGCCACCAGGTTCGGGCGTTGTTGAACCCCGCGATGAGGACGCTCTCTTCGGGATCTTCCGGGTCCGGGTGATAGCTAACGGAGCCGCTATCGCCGTCGGTCAGGTCCATCTCGCTGCCCCAGCGGATCTGTCCGTGGCGACAGAAGTTGTCGGTGAAACAGGTCACTGCGTCGATGCCCTGAATTTCGCCAGTCGTGTGGCCCGTCATCGCGCCGACCTTCTCGAGCGGCTCGCCGCGGGCGAGCAGGTCGGCGAGTCCCCAGCGGGTGTACTGACCGGTGATAGTCGACGGCGGTGACGTGTCGATTCGGTTGATCGGTTCGAGACGCTCGCTGGGTTCGACAGCGACGATGTCCGCGATCGGGTGGTCGAAGCGAACGGTTCCGAGATCGAACGATTCGTCCGTTTCCGTCGGCAACGTGAGCGATTCTCCCACGACGGTCGCCTCGTCGTCGAAGGCGTGTTCTGCGGTGACGAAAAACGACGATCCGGATTCGGGGTCGTACATCGCAGGTCCGAGCGTCGCCATGGTCGAGTCGGTTTCGCAGGTGACCCCGCCCGGCGCGATCCCGCTCGCGACATCCCGAGCGAGGCGAGGCTGTCGAATCGATCTGTCGGCACCGTCTCTGAACTCCTCTAAGGTCTCGAACTTCTCGTCCTCGAAGCGTTCGATCTCGAGTCCGAGGCTATCGGAGACGGTACCGATCAGATCGCGGATAAAGCCGGAGTCGCCGGTGACGCCGATGGTCACCGACGCGGTCTCGCTCCGGTAGTCGCCGGGGACGACCGCGCTCCCGAGATAGCCCATCACCCGCGACGACGCGAGGAGTTCGTTGACCTCGAAGGCTTTCTCGACGGCGGCGTACCACTCGGCTGGAACGGTTCGCGTCCGCTTCTCGAGCGAAAACGGATCGTCGGTTCGGTCTCGAGCCAGCGCGGTGACGACCGGCACGTCGCCGTCGTCGGTCTCGAGAAAGTCGTCCACGCCGAGAAGCTGCGCCATACCCACGGCGTACCCGGCGCTTGCGAGCGTGCGAACGAACTCTCGGCGGTCCATTCTGGCGTCCAATCGCTCGCGAATCGTCGACAGCCGGTGAACGACGGTCTCAGTATCTTTGTCCGACATGTAACCTAACGGATCGCGATGTCGGCCGCTCGCTCGGCGACAAGAGCGCGGCGGCAACGGTACGTCCAAACGAACAACGAAAACGGGCATACACCTTCTGCCTGCAACTGCCGCTTCATGCGACCAGTCCGCGGACGAACATCGCGGATACGCCTCGGCCCATAGATAAAACATGGATAATTTAACGCGAAGAATAGTGTCGGGCTTGCCCGTAGTGGGACGTGTCCCTGCGTTGGTGACCGCGGGGACTGCCCTCCCGACGCTCCCGAACGCGAATTCCCCCCACTGTTCGGGCGTCTTCGCGACCGGACGAACTCGTACCCGCGTTCGGTCGGCTGACGACGTACTCGAGATGCGTGTCCTCGTCTGCCGTGTCGTGGACTTAGAGACGAGCCGAAACGTATCGGGAATACAGGGAGTTTGGGCTCGTCTCGTATTCGTCCCCGCGAATTTATTTCTTTAATTATTAAACCGGCAAAAGGGAAAACGGTTTCAAGATATCGGTCGCAGGCTTGACATCCTGAGACCATTGATGGTTTTTCTTTGTCTGTGGTTGTTAGATCCACGAACTGGAGAAAATTCAGTAATATAAGAGATAACATTAAATCATAAAAATAACTTTACGAATTTGTTATATTCTACCTCCATGGGTAAATAATAAAACCACTTGGCACCGTCTAGATAAGGATGAGCAGGTCGAAGAGCTAGTTGTTCATGCTACTCTCAAACCTGCTCACAAAGAGTTTAGACACGGCTACGCTTGAATGTTGGCAGCGGGAGCGGACGGCGACTCCCGCCAGAGCGTTCGCCGTCCGCCTCCACGCTGCCGGATTATCGCTTAGAGAAACAGAGTCGATTCTACACTTGATCGGCGTAGATCGGTCGTTTCAGGCAATCTTCCAGTGGGTCCACCGACTGGCCGACAGCGTTCCTGACCCGCCTTCGGTGAAGCCGAAGCGGGTCGCAGTTGACGAGACCGCTGTCAAAATCAATGGTGAGTGGTCTTGGTTGTACGCTGCAATAGACCTCGACGCAAAGTTGCTTCTGGATGTGCAGCTGTTCAAGCGACATGGAACCGATCCAGCGGCTGCATTTCTTCACGGAGTCGCCGAGAAACACGACTGTGAAGACACGGTGTTTCTGGTCGATCAGTTCGGTTACCGGACTTCCCCTCTCTCGATTAGGATTGAGCGGTCGGGTCGACTACACCGACCGAAACCATATCGAAAAGTGGTTTCACACTCTCAAGATGCGAGTCGACAGCTTTCACAATTCGTGGGTGGGCAGTCGGCTGAGCGTTCGCCAATGGCTTGCGCTGTTCGTTCACTACTATAATTTTCAACGACCGAGTCAAGCGCTCGACGGACGAACGCCAGCTGAGGAGGTTAACTAGACAGTGTCTCTGAACACTATATCTGCCATATCAAAAATTATTATTTATTTAAAATAGCGGTCAACATAGAGTGATAGATTCACGTGCTATCTGTAGGACCTAAATCACAGCGGCTGATAGTGGAAGAAAGTCACGCATCAAATCCATCCTCCGAGGTTGTGAAGTTGCTCACTCTACGGAGATGGCAAGGTCGAAAAGGAGTATTTTGGTATGCCACTCTCGCTCGGAGGGACACAGAAACGAGATCTCAATCACGTTGAGGCCGGAGAGCATCGCCCCGTCAAGATGCACTCGCTTGAACCCGGATACGAGTATGACTCTATCTATCTTCTCGGGGCGCACAGAGACGGCGTTGACGAAGACGACTGGCTGTCATTCGAGTCGGCAGGCGCCCAGAATCGGTCTCTGTTGGGTGATAGCGTTCTCATTAGTCTACTCAGGACAGATGCTACAGAGATTGCGATAAATGCGACGCTCCAAGAGAATCGTGAATCTAGCTTCCCGATTGGGTTCGGGGATACTCTCGAGGTTGTCTATGCTGCAACCACTCAGTTAGACGGCGTCACGAACCCTCCGTGGATTGACCTCCTCCAAGAAGCACAGGAGGCAATTAGGCAGGGAAATACACTTGCTGCGCTGCCGGTCCTTCGATCTGCTGTCGATAACTGCTTGATTCGTCAGATGTTCATCTATCAGATCTGGGAGGACCACGATCAGGATAGCGCACGTGAATGGATTGAGGACCTCGAGGACAGCTATGAACCGAACCGGATCACCATCGCAAAGCATGGCTTAGAGCAAGCAACCGGTACCCGACTCACTAATGGGCCCCATGGCGATCTTTGGGAGGATTTTAGCGAAGTTGTCGAAGAGCGTGATACGATAATTCACTCAGAAACGGCTTCAGAACTCGCTCACCCTGATCAACCGACTGCTATCGAGTTGTACAATACAACCGTTTCACTCCTTGTCGCCGCGTACGATCTATTTGGATTCCATAACCCAGGTGCATAGTCGCAGGAACAGTTGTGCAGTGACTCATTGAACAGAGATGTCTCTGAGTACTAAGTGGAGCCAGTCTGAATCACTACTCACTTCACATGGTCGAGAAAGACGATCTCTTCGTCCAGAGAGGGTGTGAACTCAATCTTGGTTTAGATAATGACCCCTGTCAAGGGGCGGTTGTGCTGACGGAGGGTGGTGACTTGAGCGTTCGATTCGACGACGGGGCAGTGGAACCATATACGAACTTACACGAATCTTGGGCTCAAATCGACGGATCAGATGTGCACGGAAACAACGTGACTATCGAACGTGCGACCGTCAGTAATCTTCACAATTTCTCTCTCACCGAGATCAGTACCCCGGAAGTCACTATCACCAAGAATGCCGATCTCGCACCCGGACAGAAGACAGAACTCGTCATTGACTTCGATCTGATCTGTTTCCAGCCTTCAATCCCGCCAGTCAATCAGATTGACGACGAAACACGAGCAACTGTTGAACACCTCTCTGGAGGTGACCGGCCCTCCCTCGACATCCCTGACGAGAAAGAGTTCCATTACATCTCGACAGACACTGCTGAGGTTTTCGGCGTCCCATTCACGGATACCACCGACCGCGTTGACTATATCAAAAACACCGAGCGCCCGGTTCGAACCGGTAAGATCAGAGGGCTGCGTTGAATCACTAGACAGCGTCGGGGAAGGTCAGTAAATCGAAGGAACTGAAGCGGGAAAGTTTGGTTGTCCATGACGCAAATCTCCCGCTTCACCGAGCGTTGTGTCTCGATTGCACAAAGAGTTACGGGTGAACGAGGCGAATCCGCCGCCCCGCAGGGTGGCGGCGGATTCGCCGACTATGCCCTCGTTTCGCTGCATTGTCTCCGGATTTACCTCGATACCTCCTATCGAATGACGATCGATCTGCTGAAGGAAATGCCGCAAATAACAGGGGAGATCGGCCTCGAAGCGGCCGATCTCCCCGCACCTTCCACCCTGTGTAAGGCGTTTGATCGGATCGAGATGAGCGTCTATCGAGTGCTACTGCGCCAGTCGGCGCAGTTGCACGATCCTTCTGAACACGCTGCAATCGACGCAACGTTCTATGAACGAGATCGTGCCAGCCGCCATTACTGCCACCGAACGAATTATCGCGTTCAAACGCTCAAAGTGACAAAACTCGTCGATACAGCAACGCAATCTGTGCTCGATCTTTACTGCTCGACGACGTTAGAGGGCAGTGACGCGGATCTCTGCGAGCAGATCGCCCGCCGAAACGCGGGCGATCTGCGGTCTCTGGCCGTTGATAAGGGCTACGACAAGCAACAACTCCGCGAACGACTCCGAGACCTCGACATTCGCCCGCTGATCAAACACCGGATCTTCGCACCGTACGATCATGCACACAACGCCCGT
>NZ_JMIP02000002.1 GCF_000691505.1 Halostagnicola sp. A56 | reverse complement strand
TCGGTGGGGAAAAGACAGAGTCGAGTCGGTTGCGTCGGATTCAAGACGGAGGTGGATGGCGACCGAGTACCCATCCAAACTCGGCCAACGGGAACTCAAATCGACAGCGCATAGGTTTCGATCGCCGGAATCGAGGAAATAGCGTCCAACTCGAAACCGTGTAGTGCAGTCGATTCGATTAAAATACTGAATGAAGACAACGGAAGATAAACGCCATAGAAGCGTCAAATCTGTTATTTGGGAGGGGGATTCGTTCACTTTCGTCTGTCGCAGAGGGACTCCGCCGTTTCGGTGTGGTCTTTGGAGACAATCTGCCAGCCGATCATCCCTGCGATAGGGATTAACGCTGCTGCGAGTGAGGGGCGTTTAGCCGGATCGAGTTCCTCGAACAGCCGGGGTTCGAAGTCGACCATCAATGCACCTCGTTACCGGCTTGTTCTAGAGACGGTGATCTATCTCGTCCCTGTCGGCGTGCTATGACTCGACTTGTCGTGCCACATGCGCAACATCCGTGTATCATACTTCTATGAACAATCATCATGGATAGATACCAAAATAGAATTTGTTTCCGCTTGGATAGGGGTTTAAAAGCTAATCCTCGATGTTCGCAAGTGCTAACAGACGTACGGACTAAAAAATCACAATCTTATCATTACGCCAGCGGATCGTTGAGTGCTGTCTCGACGGCATCGAGTAACGTATCGGACCGACAAAGGAAACGAAATTAGATTTTGCGCGACTAATGTTCCTGTGAGTCCAAGAACGCCTAATGCTATTAGCACCTGAATGTTTTCTGACCTCTCCAGACTCTCCTCGTTCTTCTCGACAAACTCCTCAGAAAATGAGTGCGGCATTTTTAGTCGTGCGGGAAGGTCTTCCTCCTCACTTGATTCGTACATACTATGTTCTTGACCAGAGACATAGTAAAGGGATGGCGCTTCAGCCAGACCTACCAAGGCTGGAAACTTGGTAATTCACACGTCCACTCCCCATCTCTCTCTCTCTACTCGCTTCTTCTCCCTCATTGCGCAGAAACGTTCGTTACGCCATCCAATTAGCGAAACAGACTGGTCTTGGTTCGGCATACGTCGGTCTAACCGGATGTTCTTTATGTGTAGGTTAGTATGACCTCGTAAGAGCAGTTGACTTGGGGAAGATACCGGCAGAATCCCCTCTAAACGCCTCATTTGGGATAGCGGCCCTGCGCGTCCTTGGTAAGGACGAGAGCCCGGGTTCAAATCCCGACATAGGCTACTTTCCTCTTTATTTTGGGGATTTCAGGCCTTCTTTTCTCGATTCCTCTCATCCTTTCCTTCGTTCGCGTAAAAAACACGTCAACACCTGCGAGAGCTACGGACCGCTGCTACGACCGTGGCTCTTGCCTCATCGAGACATCTCAAAAGATAAGCTCACACAGTATCTCCGGACGTTCCAACTTCGACGGGAACAATTTCGGAACCGGGAAGAGAAGCGCTCAAACACGCTATCAAAGCTACGCTGTAAGATCAACAAAATGTTACACAATAGCGATACGTCATCCGTCCTGTGTTTCCGGGGTCTATTCGTCGTTTACCCGCTCGATAGAATAAAACCGGCACTCGCCACCAACGAAAGGCTGCATATCAGAAATCGGCGTGCCGATCGGAGAGGATCGTCTCTCGAATAGCGATGCCGACTGCCTCACCGAGTCTCGGCGGAACCGCGTTACCAATCAGGCGGTAGGCGTTCGTCCGGCTCTCGGGGAACCAGTAGGTGTCCCTAAACGACTGGAGGCGAGCCGCTTCTCGGGGGGAGAGTGACCGTGCTTCCGTCGGGTGGATGTACATATGGCCGTCCTTCTGGATATGCGCGAGAATCGTCGACGCCGGCTCTGCCGGATTCTGCTTCTTGTATTTGTCCGGAAAGATATCATCCCGGTACGGTTGGAGTGACGTGCTCACCTGGCCGATGTTCCAGCCGACACCGTGGCCGAGAAGCTTGTAGATGGAGAGGTCGAGATGGTTGTGCCAGCGCGCCTCGTGATTCGTGAGTTCTTGGTCCTCCCATGTGTCTTCCTCAGAGATATCCCGCATCCGCTCTTGGTACGGTGAAACAGGAGGGAGCGTATATGCTGTTGCCTTCGTCGGTGGCATCTCCCCATCGGGCGAAATTGGGGGGAGGTCCATAATCGCATCTGCGACGGTGAGATAGGGGAGTTTGTGCTCTCGATCGCGTTCGAACGGTGGAAGGACAGCGGATGAAACGTCTTTGAACGTTTCTTGGGCCGTATCACCTCCCTCTTTGAGTTCGGGGCGAATCTGCATTTGCTGTGTTTTCTCTCGGTCAGTAGGCTCGCGGTGGGTTCGCCACCGTTCAAGGTTCGGCAGATCCTCGCCTGTCCGCCGACCAATGAAGAAGAGCCGCTTTCGGTGCTGGGGGACCCCGAAATCAGCTGCATCAACCTTGAACCAATCTGCGGAATAACCGAGATTTTCCATCTCCTCGAGGATGATCTCGGTTACGGGGGCCTCCTCACCGACAGGATACCGTTCTGTCTTCCCTTCCGGTCCAACAGGGAGGGACTCTTGCATGGTGTCCGACTCGATCTTGGCCGTATCGGCCAGCATCCCAGGAACGTTCTCCATGACGAACGCACGGGGCTGGAAATAGTCAACGTAGCGGAGAAAGTCGAGATACAGTACGTTCCGATCGTCCTCCTCTATGGAGCGATCTTCAAGAGAGCCGAGCTTCGACTGACCAATAATGGAAAAAGACGGGCACGGTGGCCCACCAGCAATGAGGTCGAGATTACCCGGTTCGATATCCGGACCGTCTACAGCGGGGTCAGTTTCGCGGATATCAGCCTGGGTAGCGTGGTCTCCGTGATTTTCAGCGTAGGTTTCGATGGCGGATTCGTCGTGGTCGAGTGCCCATCGAACATCGTAGCCAGCCCGGCGAAGCCCTTCAGAGAGTCCTCCAGCGCCGCAGAAGAGGTCAATTGCGGACGGATTCGAATCCATTGTACAAAGCCAGATGCGGAAGTGAGGAAAGCGATTCGGAACGGAACTCAGCTCTCGAAGGCGTCGACCACCACGGCCATGTTAACGAGATCGGGCTCGTCAGGGACTACCTGCTTCTCGTTCTCGAGTCGGGTTAGCTCAGTGTTTTTCTTCTCGCGTAGCTCAGAAAGCTGACTTCGGTGCTTTGCCAGCACTGCGCTCATGTCTTCGCCAGCGCGGTCACGCTTCTCGAACTGCTTGATTCGCTCTTCGAGATCGTCTATACGGTGCTGGAAGTAGCTTTCGGCGTGCTCTCGGCGGATCCGGACTTCACGCTCTCGCTCAGCACGTGCCTCCTGTGCAAGGTCGTCGATGAGTTCCCAGGCCACGTCGTCAGCAGTTGAGACGAGCTCTTCAGCCTGTGAGGAGACCGCTCCGATGGACGGATGGCCGTCGACAGCGGATGGGGGCAGGCCACCGGTAATGTCGATATCCTCAGTTCTGGTGGTTCCATCGGGTGTGACATAGACCTGGACGAGTTGCTCGGTGACGGTATCGCCAGTACCCGAGAGGTAGCCAATCCGGTAGTGACAGAGAAGGCCAGGCGTCTTCAGATCCTCTCCCCCTGTGAGGACCGCTGTCTGGCCACCGGCGGCGTCTGTGTCCAGACAATAGGCCATCATCGCCCGGACCACAGGGTGGTCGAGGGTGATGAACTCGAGGCTCTCGTCGGCAAGGGCGTTCTTCCGATCGAACGTTGCGCCGGTATAGCGACTCTCCACGTCATCACCGGTAAGCTGGTCAGGGACGACCAGGTCGAATACGTCACCACCGTCCTCGTCGGGCCCTGAGCGCACGTTCTTGATCTCACCGTCGAACTCTCGGCAAACGGTTCTGACGAGATATGCGATGTCTTCATCACTGACGGTGTCGTCAGCGCTCTCTTCGACGATGTCGAGGATATTCCGGTCCTCCTCACTGAGGTCGAACTGATCCCGGATGAGGAGATCCTCGTCGACGCGCCGAACAGCTTCTTCCTGGTCTTCGACAATCGCCTCGAGATCGTCGACAACGGCATCCGGACTCTCCCCCGCTGCAAGGGCAGACAGGCTCGCCCGCAGAGCTGAAGCGGCGGGTCGGCGGGGAGATCCTCGACGTGGACATCCCTGCCGGAGAGGACGCCCGCGAGCGCGCCGCCGAGATCGCCCGCGAGGGCGACATCTTCGACGCCGATGCGGACGTGACTGTCACCGATGACGGGATTAGCGTCACCGCCGAGCGGGCGCGCGAGTACGGGACGGACCTGCTCGTCGCCCTGCGCGACGCCAAGATCACCGTCACCGGGTTCAATATCCGCGCGCCGACGCTCGACGACGTCTTCCTCGCGATCACCGGCGAGGAACTCGACTCCGAGGACCGGTCGGCCGACGCCACTGACGTGACGGAACCGGAGGTGACCGCCGAATGAGCGAGACCTCGAGAGACGAGACCGCTGACCAGGCCCGCGCCGACGGTGGGCACGTCCGTACGACGCCGTCGAGCAACTCCTTTTTCAGCGATTTCTGGGTGAACTTCGTCCGCTGGAACTTGAAGGCGATACGTAACCCGTTCGTCGTCGTTGGGTCGCTCGTCCAGCCGATTATCTTCCTCGTCCTGTTCACACAGGTGTTCGGCCAGATTGCGACGAGCGCGCTCGGTAGCGGTGGCGGGGCGGGGGGTATCACCTACGAGACGTTCCTGCTGCCTGCCATCGCGATGCAGGTGTCGCTGGCTGCCGCCGCGGGGTCGGGGATCGGTCTCGTCAACGATATGGAGGAGGGGATGTTCGAGAAGACGCTCGTGATGCCGATGAGCCGCTCGGCGATGTTCCTCGGCAAGACCGCCGCCGAGATCATGCGGATCGTCGTCCAGATCGCCATCATCCTCGCGCTGGGTTCGGTGCTCGGCGCGAACGTTGCCACCGGGTTCCTCGGCGCCATCGGGATCCTCGGCATCGGCGTCCTCTTCTCGCTGTGGTTCATCGCGCTCTCGAACATCATGGCCGTCGTGACCCGTGACCAGGAGTCGACCATAATCGGCGCGAACCTCCTGCAGTTCCCGCTGCTGTTCGTCTCGACCGCCTTCCTCCCGTTGGACGCGATGCCCGACTGGATCCAGGTCGTCGCGACGTACAACCCGATCACTTACGGCGTCGATGCAGCACGCGCGCTTATGCTCGACCAGGACGTCATGACCGTCGTCGAGGTCACCCGCTTCGGCGGTATCTGGGACACACTTATCCCGGCAATCGCCGTGCTCCTCGCCCTCGACATCGTGCTCGGCGGCGTCATGGTCTACCTGCTCAACCGCGCGTCGAGCTCAGCCGTGCAGTGAGATCCGCGCCTGCGGCATCCCCCACAGACGTGACTGCGGGCCGGTCGGCAGCTCATTGCGGCGAATCATCCGTTCGTCGATGGCAACAAGCGAACGGCGCTCATATCGACCCGGATTTTCTACGCCTTAGATGGTCGTCGCTCAACACGAAGGAGGGTGTCAAGTGGTAGTAGGCCGTACAGAGGAGTATGCGTGAACTCGTCTTCGCCCTGGAATACGAGCCGGGTTGCAACGGGGTGGCAGACGCCCTCGCCGACCACCCCGACGCCCGCGTCCGTTCGCTCTCGCTGCACGCCACTGCCGAGCGTCTCTGGCGGGTCGACCATGCCACCGGAACTCCGGAGGCGCTCGACGCCATCGAGGACGCTTTTCTCGACGGCGACTACTACGCTGACTGTCTCGCCGCCGAGAACTGCGGCGCCACACAGACTACTCGAGTTCTGGACCGGGCGGACAACAGGCTCGTCCGCTATTCCAACTGGGAGCGTACTCCTACCTGCGCCTCGGTTCCCCACATCGCACGAGACCATCTCGGCGACGGCGTGCTGTTCGAAACCCGCCACGAGGGGCGTCACTACACGTGGCGACTAATCCACTCCGGAGACGGCGACGTGGCGGCGTTTTTCGACGCTCTGGAGACCGCCGTCGGGGACTGTGCTCAGATGGAGATGCTCCGCACTGCGGACACGACGACAGTAACTCGAGAGAACGACGGGACATCAAGTGGATTGTCCCCAACACAGGAGGCTGCTCTCCAAGCCGCCGTCGAACACGGCTACTATGAATCTCCCCGCGAGATCGACGTCGGTGGGCTCGCCGACCATCTCGACGTGCCACGCTCAACACTCACCTACCGACTCCGGCGGGCGGAGGAATATTTGGCGAAGCAGTACGTCGCCGGCGAGCGGGTTGCGGAAGAACGACTGATATCCCACTAACGCTGATTGGAATATTCCAACAAAGACATATCGAACTCCCGTTCCTACCGTGACGTAATGACAGAGAATCTGGATGGGGATACAGCGGAACCGCCGAACGGCGGCGGGCAACAACGGAAGCTGTCCGCTCGCCTTACCGTCCCCGAGATGGACTGTCCATCGTGTGCGCAGAAAGTCGACAAGAGCCTGCAGCGCGTCGACGGCGTCGTCGAAGCCACGCTCCAGCCGACCACCGGCACGGCCAACATCACGTACGACCCCAAACGCACCAGCGAAGCCGACGTAGTCGAGGCGATTGAAGGCGCCGGTTACGAGGTTGTTGGCGGCCTTGGCGCTGAGGGCGACGAGCGAACCGAGGCGGGTGACGGCGTCGACATCGCACCACCTTCAGAGGTCTGGACGAGCGCCCGCGCGAAGAAGACATGGCTCGGCGCGACGTTGGTCACCCTCGGTCTTGTTTTCGAATTCCTTCTCACTGGCCAGAACGTCACAATAGCGAGCGTCCTCGACTACCCGCTTCACCTCGCGGATGTCTTGTTCCTCGGTGCCGTCGCTGCCAGCGGCATCCCCGTCGTTCGTAGCGGCTATTACTCGGTCAAAAATTGGAGTCTCGACATCGATCTGCTGATGGGGACGGCGATCATCGCCGCGACTGGTATCGGCTACTTCGTCGAAGCCGCCACGCTGGCCGTTCTGTTCAGCATCGCCGAGTTGCTCGAGGACTACGCGATGGACAGGGCGCGGGATTCCCTGCGAGAGCTACTGGAACTGTCGCCCGACGAGGCCACCGTCCTGCGCGATGGCGAGGAGGTGACGATACCGGCTGAGGACGTAGCCGTCGGCGAAACGGTGGTCGTCCGGCCGGGTGACAAGATCCCGCTCGACGGGGCGGTCATCGACGGCGAGAGTGCGGTCGACCAGTCGCCGATCACCGGCGAGAGCGTTCCTGTCGACAAGACCTCCGGTGACGAGGTGTACGCCGGCGCAATCAACGAGGAGGGGTACCTCGAGATAGAGGTCACGTCGACGGCAGGCGACTCGACGCTCTCGCGCATCATCGAGATGGTACAGGGCGCACAGGCGAAAAAGACCGAGACCGAGCAGTTCGTCGATCGGTTCTCGGGGTACTACACGCCTGTCGTGGTCGTTCTAGCGATCCTTACAGCGGTCCTTCCGCCGCTGGTAATCACCGCTCCCGTCTCGGTGGACGTAGCTGGCTACGGCTTCACCTTCGCTGCCGACTGGCAGACGTGTTCATCCGCGGACTCACGCTGCTGGTGATCGCGTGTCCGTGTGCGTTCGTCATCTCGACGCCCGTCTCCGTGGTGTCGGGAATCACGAGCGCTGCGAAAAACGGCGTCCTCATCAAGGGGGGTAACTACCTCGAGGCGATGGGCGAGGTCGACGCCGTCGCCCTCGACAAGACGGGCACGCTCACGAAGGGCGAACTCGCCGTCACAGACGTCGTCCCAGTCAACGACACCGACGAGGTGACGCTGCTCCGGTACGCGGCCGGGCTAGAGCGACGGAGCGAACACCCCATCGCAACAGCGATTCTCGCCCGCGCCGATGATACGGGCGTGGGTAACTCACCCGAGCCGGACGCCTTCGAGAGCCTGACCGGCAAGGGAATCCGTGGCGATATCGACGGCGAGACGTACTATGCGGGAAAACCCGAACTCTTCGAGGAACTGGGCTTCGACCTCACCCGGACCCGCTCAGCGACCGATGGCGGTGTTCCAGTACCAGACGCGGTCGAGGGTGACGCCGGGGCGTTCGCCGAGGACGCACTCGCGACACTGGAGCAGGAGGGCAAGACGGTCGTTATCGTCGGTACGGAGTCGGAGCTGCTGGGTGCAATTGCTATCGCGGACGAGGTACGCCCAGCCTCGAGGCGGGCCGTCGAACGCCTGCACGAGCTGGGCGTCGAGCGCGTCGTGATGCTGACCGGTGACAACGAGGGCACCGCCCGCGCCATCGCCGAGCAGGTCGGCGTCGACGAATACCGCGCCGACCTCCTACCAGACGAGAAGGTCGACGCAGTCGAGGAGTTACAGACGGAGTACGGTGAGGTCGCGATGATCGGTGACGGCATCAACGACGCGCCCGCGCTCGCCACCGCGGAGGTCGGCGTTGCGATGGGCGCGGCTGGCACCGACACCGCGCTCGAGACAGCAGACATCGCACTGATGGGGGACGACGTCGGAAAGCTCCCTTACCTGTACGACCTGTCGCATACAGCCAACGGCGTGATCCGGCAGAATATCTGGGCAAGTCTCGGCGTGAAGCTCCTGCTCGCGCTGGGCGTACCGCTGGGCCTGGTCAGCGTTGCGCTGGCAGTCGTTGTCGGAGATATGGGGATGAGCCTCGGCGTCACCGGGAACGCAATGCGGTTGTCGCGAATCGAGCTCGACCGATTCGTCGGCGCCTGACTCTACGGTTGGAAGACGGGCAGGACGCTCTTTTCGGGACTTACCTCCGCTACATCGAGACAATTTGCGGTTTGTCTGGGGGCAGAAAGGACTGAGCCCCACTGCGGGTTCGTGATCCGATGCCCGAGAAACCAGACGCCGACCCATTCAACGATTTCGAATGACCGATAGAGAAAACAGAGCGTATTATTCGGAGAGTGTGGGGTAGTTCCAAGAGCAGATTATCCGATCGATATGCGAAGTGGTAGCTCACTCGTGACCCGTGCCGTCCATGCGATGTGGCGAGCAGCGTACGAGGGCGACGATGTCGACCAGCTGAATAGCGCATCAAACCCGCCGTGAGGCAGAATTAGCGCATGGTTCGGTCAGCCACGTCGATCCGCTATTCGCGGGTGGCTTCGACATCCGAGTAGAGCGCCAACGCGTGCTTGCTGAGCCGGCAGTCTTCCAGATTCTCCTCCCAGCGTGTAGTCACATCCCGCCGGTCGCGGAGCTCAGCACTTGTGAGATCACTGTCGGCGAGCGACTGTTCGAGATCCGCCCACGTCTCGACGTCGTAGGTGGCCTGCCACTCCTCGATCTCCGCAGTGACCGTGGCCAATTCGTTTCGAACCGCCTCGGGCGTGTTCTCCTCAATGAGTGTGCGGATTTCCTCAAAGAGCCGTTGTGTGTAATCCGGCTGGTAGCGCGTCGTCTCGCCGGTCTCGACGCGACGAGTTCAGAGGGGTATCCTGACGTACCGATGGCCGGCGGCGAGGAGAGCGTCTCCCTCTCGCTGCCGTGAGCGAAGCGATTATTCTATCCAGCGGGAAATCAGGAACCGTCG
>NZ_JMIP02000019.1 GCF_000691505.1 Halostagnicola sp. A56 | reverse complement strand
CAAACGTGCCGTCACACAGTGAAATCCACCGCCTTACAGCGATTCAACAGAGCCGATCAGAGTCAAACAACAGCGGGCGGGGGATCTGTCCCACCGCGTTGAGCGCGCAGCAGAGACCGTGACCAAAATTCTCGAAGTGTCGCAACTCATTCAAGAGACGGCCCCGCGATACATCCGAACCAAGATCACCGCGATAGACAATACACCATCTGACGATATGGATGCTCACTATGAGGTGTTAAAATCAGGAGGAACATCGAATGTTAGTGCCGCATTCGCTCCCTTCCCAGACAAAGTCATCTGGACGAACTTCTCCGAATATGTCGAGGAAGCATATGACAATTATACGCCGTACGTCCGGGAGAATCTTCACCTTCGACAGGTACTCGGGTACTACATTGATGCGCGAGATCCGAACCGGCCAGTAGAGGGCAAACTCCTCAGCGTGTGCAGCGCAATCGAACTGCTTGCCCTCTGGCATGCTCGGGAAGAGCAGATCTCAGAGGCGACCGGCGAAAAAATCCAGCATCTAATCACGAAGCTGGATGTAGAGACGAATGATCTTGCCCAAATGGTCGTTTCAGAACCAAGCAACCTGAATATACCCGAGTATTTCTGGAGAGACGCGCGCAATCACGTGTCGCATGGCGCTCCGAATATGCCGATTGGAGACCTGATCGCTACACAAGGTGCAGTGATGGTACTTCTCAAGCGAATTATTCGTAATCAGCTGTTAGGCTCCGAGAACGAGTCGTTCGAGAAATTGTATTCCATGGAACTGCGGCCCAGTATTTCATTTGCAGAGGAAAGTTGATGACGTCAAAAACGGTGAAGCCTCAGGCTAACGAGCGCTGAATCAGCTACGACTTGAATATCAGATGACTACTCAAACTGCCGAGTGACTATCTGGATATAATTACGTGGCAAGTCAGGATGTGGCCCTCCGGTAAACGTTTCGTGTCGTTCGCAACTCAACTCGGCCTCACTCTGCGCGGCGTCACTCCTCGCCGAGTTCCGAAAGCCGGGTCTGAATTTCCTCAGCATCCGCCTCAGAGAGCGACTCAACACCGAACTGAACGAGAAGCGGATAGAAATGGCGGTTCTTCTTGAACTCGTCCTGACCCGCCTTTCGGAGCTTCAGCTGGGACTCGAGGTAAGTATCCTCCATCTCGTCGAGGACACCATCGGGAATGTAGATCGTCCGCCCGTTCCACTCGTCCTTGATGTTTGTCTTCGTTTCGGTCGTTTCGCTCGTTTCGTTCGTTTCACTCGTTGAAGTCGATTCGGTCGTTTCGGTCGATGAACTGGTTTCTACCGTTTCACTCACCTCACTCGTATCGCCGGAATCGGTTTCATCGTCCTCCCCTTCGTAGTTGCCCTCGATGCCGGAAGCATCGCCCCAGCCGTCAGTCATGCTTCCACCTCCTCAGGCACGGTCTTCTCGAACGTCTCGTCGAACAGGTCGGCAATTTCGTTGAACAGTTCACGTGCATCCTCGACGCGCTTGTTCTCCTTGGCGAAGCCGAAGACAGACACACCTTCGCCGATCGATTGGGAGAGATCGGTACGCTTCGGAATCTCGAAAATTGGGAGGGAGTACGCCGATTTGATCTCCTCGATGGTATCGCGGTGCTCGGCGTTCTGTTCGACACGGTTGCAGGCAATCGCGAGACGATTGATGTCTCCATACGCCTGTTCGAGGGAGCTCAGTTGCTTCGCGAAAATCTGGAGGCTGTTGGCATTGAGTTTCTCGGGAATTACAGGGATGACGACGTTGCCGGTCGCGACGAGGGCGTTATCGGTGAGGACGTTCAGGGATGGGGCGTGTCGACAATGATGTAGTCGTAGTCCTCATCGAGTTCGTCGAGTGTCATCTCCAGTCGCTCTCGACTTTTCGGCGCCTCAAGCAATGTCTGGATGTTCTTGTTGTTCGCAAGCTTCTCGCTCGCGGGGAGGATGTCGAATTCCTCGTGCTCAACAATGATGTCATTCACCGACTCCATCTGATCGAAATCCAGTACGTCGAACAGCGTTGTGCGGTCGGTGTCGTAGTACAGGTCATTGTAGCCAAGCGAGCAAGTGAGTCCTCCGTGATAGTCGATATCGACTAGGAGGACGTCGTGGTCCCGGGCAGCTAGCGCGCCGCCAGTATGAATGACGTCGGTTGTCTTCCCCGCGCCCCCCTTCTGATTCGCCACGGTGATTCGTGCGGTATTGGTGTCGCTCATTTTCTTCGTTTTCCTCGTTGTGTTCGTTTCGTTCGGTGAGGGTGTTTCACTCGGTGAGAGGATCACTATGATGTTAAAACCAATTGTTCGTTACACTCGTTGAATCAAACACATTCGTTGCTATCAGCTCGTTCGTTCTATTCGTTACGTTCGTTTCTGTCATTCTGTTCATTGAGTACGGGTCAGCCAGTTCATCCCTAAGAGTTCATTCACTACCTTCGTTTTGCTCGTTCCGTTCGTTTGGTTCGTTTATTTCATCGCCCGTTTATAGTGTTTCGACAGGGTCCACGGCAACCTTGGAGACGAATGGAGAGATTGTAGCTTCATGGCCAGTGGAATGAGAATTTTATCGATGTGAACGTGAGATAGACTGTCGCATCCTTTTCCTGCATGCGTTCTGCAATATCGATGGCTTCTGCGAGTTGGGTCGCCTGGAATCCAGTCGTCGCGTACGACTCGAGCATCTCTTGCAAGTCGAATTCGCCTCGAAAGTCGTAGCCACGTACGTCTGGTGTATCAAGGTCTTCCTCACTCTCAGGTACGACGTAGTCGTGAGAGCCGTCATTATCCATATGATCAGATAACTCGACAAGGGATTTGAAGAACTCGGAATCTGTCGATCAGTTCTCGATACACCCAAGGTCATCAATACTGGACTATTCACTATGCCTAAGCCGAAGATGGCTGTCCTCCGCCCTGACGACACTCGGATCGATGAAGCCGTCTGCTATCTTCAATCACTGGATGTGTCGCCAATCGCAAATCCAATGCTGACCATCTGTCCAACAGGGCAGGCTCCACAGCAGGCAGAATACTGTATCTTCACCAGTTCAACCGGGGTTGAACTCGCTGAGGAGCAAGGATGGCATCAAGATGGGACGACAGTATGTGCTGTGGGTCGTCAGACAGCAACCACGTTACGAAATTGCGGCTATTCAGTGGACGTGATTCCTTCGACATTTACTTCCACAGGACTCGTCGAGGAGTTGGCAAACGAAGTTGAAGGGAAGACGGTCGAGATCGCTCGCAGTGCCCACGGAAGCGATGTACTGATTCGGGGGCTAGAAGAAGCTGGTGCATCTGTACATGAAACCTATCTATATCGCTTGAAACGACCGGATACTGCCGGCCAGTCAGTTAAACTCGCTGTAGACGGTGAGTTAGACGGAATACTGTTCACGTCACCGAAGACGGTTGAGCATTTTTTTGAGATCGCTACCGAACGTGACGCTCTCTCACCGCTGCAGTGCGAGCTAGAGGAGACGGTTATTGGTGCAATTGGGGCACCGACAGAGCGTGCTGTCCGCAGACACGGAGGCTCTGTCGACATTATACCAGCCAGAGCAGATTTTAGGCGGCTAGCTGAGGATACGGTGAGCCACATTTGAGAGATACAGCAGTAACTTCACAGCGGTACAGCACGGAAGCCCACGGCTTGAGTGGTCTGCATAACACCCGCGTTGGGTGGCAGGTACTCACACAGAACCCGACCGGCTACAGACCGTGACCGCTGACAAGGGCTATAATTGGGACGATCTCCGCGAAGAACTTCGGGAGGCCGACGTTCGGCCAGTGATCAAACACCGAGAGTTCTCCCCGCTAGATATGGCGTATAACGCTCGCCATGACGACGACACCTATCATTGACGATCAATCGTCGAGACTGTGTTTTTCGCGCTCAAGCAGCGGTACGGTCACACGCTTCGGGCGCGGACGTGGTTCGGATAGTTCCGTGACCTCGTTCTGAAATCGGCTGTGAGAAATGTCGAACTTGCTCCGTACTTCAGTCAATACAACATGTGTATTTATCGAATTGCTGGAGATCCATCCGTATCATTTGCATCGGCTATCCACTGCGGTTGCATCGGGAGAATGTCCGACGGCAAATTATTCATGTCGAAGAATCCGGCCTCGAGGGCTTCCTCTTCGTCGGCCTCGGGCGTCCCCTCCTCGATGGAACATCGAAAGCAATTCGTGACGAAGTGAACTGCCTTGCCTGAGGGATAGGAAAACACCTGCTCTTCCGGGTGTGAATAGACACCTATCAACCGCTCAATCGCTATTTGCAGTCCCGTTTCCTCCTCAACCTCCCGTATGATAGCGTCCCCGACTGGTTCGCACCGTTCGACCGTGCCCGTCGGTAGCGCCCACTGCTCTTTGTCGGCGCGTTTCAGCAACAGCACCTCATCTGCGTCATTCACTACGACAGCAGCGACACCCGAACGTATCTCGTCCGGCCACGAATAGGGAGGCGCCTCCCACGTGTCGGTTGTGTCCGTGAAGAGATTTGCAAGCGTCGAGATCGTCAAATCTGGTTGCTGAAGATCACGAGCAGATGCGGCAGTCGGTTCGTCCTCGGCCACCAGAATCCCGGTGAGTCCCGCACGGTGGGCGCCGAGAACGTCCGTGGCAGGATTATCGCCAATCACGACCGCTTGCGCGTCGTCGGCCAACCCGTTGAGCGCCATCTCGAACATAAGCGGCTCGGGTTTGCCAACGACCGTCGGCTTTGTCTCCGTCGCAGCTTCGACTGCTCGGACAATGGCCCCGGCCCCGAGTGCGGGCCCGTCTGGGGTCGGGAACGACCCATCAGGATTCGTCCCCACAAACGTCGCTCCCTGATGGATGTGTCTCGCCGCCCGCTGGATGTCTTGATACGATGTCTTCTCGTCCGCGCCGACGACCATCGCATTGGGATCGTCGTTTGTGATCTCGATGCCCTCCTCTTGGAGTTCGATTTTCAGCCCTTCGCTACCGACGACAGCAGCGGTGGTCACATCCTGTTGGGAGAGGTAGTGGGCGGTCGCCCAACCCGACGTGATGATCTCGTCTTCTTCCGCGTCAATCCCCAGTTTGCGAAGATTGCTCGCAATCGTCTGACGCTGAGGGCGTGGGTCGTTCGTCAGGAATCGTAGTTCCTTGTCCCGCTCATCGAGGCGATTCACCGACTCGACCGCCTCCGGTAGGGCCTCGTCCCCGAGATACACTACCCCGTCAAGGTCGAGCAAGAACGCGTCGAATTGCTCAGAAACCATATGCCGTTTTGTAGGACCATCAACTACTTGTATCCTTTTGTAGGAGGGGCACTGTCTAGTTGAGCCAGTTTGAGGAACGAGCGGGTCGTCGAGTGAATTGGACTAGAACGCCCGCAAACCTGCTCAGCGAGTGCTATGACCCGGATTTAGAAGAATCTTGGGAGAACGAGCGGATGGCGAACGCCCTGACGGGCGTCGCCGTCCGCCTCCATGAAACTGGATGTCCGCTCCACGAGATAACTACAATCTTAGCGGAATTAGGTGTTGAACGCTCGCATGGGGCGGTTTGGAACTAGGTGCATCGGCTGGCTGACAACGAGTGCGACCCGCCTGAGGCGCAGCCGAAGCGAATCGCGGCTGATGAGACTGCAAGATCAACGGCGAGTGGTCTTGGTTGTACGCTGCAATAGACACCGATACGAAACTGATTCTTGATGTCGCGTTGTTTGGTCGGCACAGAACCGATCCGGCAGCTGCGTTTCTGCATCGACTCGAAGAGAAATACGGTCTCTCCGACACCGTATTTCTCGTGGATCAGTTCGGGTATCAGACTGCCCTTGCTCGATATGGATTGAGCGATTGGGTTAACTACACCGAGCAAAACCTCATCGGAAAGTGGTTTCACACCCTCAAAATGCGGATCGACCGCTTCCACAACTCGTAGGTGGGCAGTCGGACGAGTACACACGAATAGTTTGAATAATTCATGCACTACTACAACCGCCAGAGACCGAACCAAGCTCTGGACGGAAAGACGCCGATCGAGGAGATGCAGAACTAGACAGTGCCCGTTGGTTAAGCCTATCATCCTGATTATGAGATTCGTCTAGTTCCGGTCCATATTGGGGTGCTTCACAGCGTTGGCATTCCCACATCGACTGTCCATCCCACTTAATATCAGGGACCTCTTCGAACTCGAGGAATCAATGACTATAGTAGAAGTTAGAAATAATTGCTCAGTTTGGGAATAGAAAGTTGATCAATAGCGGTATCGATTGCTGTTGTGAGCTCAGAAAGTGAGTCGAAGAATCGGTTGACTTCCCCCATGTCGATACAAGCTCACCTGGCGTTTTCCTATCACCTTTGTCGCTGGTAGCGGCCACTACTGCAGATTTCCACTCCGAATATCCATGTCAAATCGGCAACAAGATTGAAATGGCTATAGGCTAACCTCCAAACGCGAACGGGGAGGATGTGGGGGAGTCTGTTGTTGCCAACAGACCGATTGACACACTAAATCACCACCTTCTCGTGCGCATTCAGTCACACGTTCCATCCTACTCAACCCCTTCTGCGAGAGTTTAAGTCCGATGCCACGGCCAGACCCCACGATGTCCGCAGCAAAATGCGACGACCTCCTAATCGCAGTTGCATTGACTCGCTTCTCGGTCCAGTTCGAAGACGCCGACCCCGAGATCGCGAACTACGCGTGGCAGCTGGCAGCCGACCGCCTGGTCGAACACGGCGTCTCCCCCGCGGAAGCAGTGGACGTCCTCAACGACTAACCCCGTATCGGAAATCGGAACTATCGGAAGTGCCCCGGAGACGCTTATCTCACGAAATCCTGAATGTCTCGAGTATGATCGTCGACCACCGCGTCCTGCACGAGGACTTCGTCCCTAGAGAAATCGAACACCGGAACGACGAATTGAATCACCTCTCGGCGACCCTCGAGCCGGTTCTCGACGGCGAGCGACCGGAAACGGCGTTTATGCTGGGCCCGACGGGGGCCGGGAAAACGTGCACCGCGAAATACGTCCTAGACCAACTCACCGACCAACGCCCCGATATCAAGACCGCCTACATCAACTGTTGGCAGGAGTTCACCCGCTTTCGCGTTCACTACCGACTCCTTGAGGAGATCGACCAGGCGCGGGACGTCCACCGATCGACGCCGAAAGACCAGCTGTTCAAACTTCTCCAGGAGACCGACGACCCAATTGTGGCGGTCCTCGATGAGATCGACCAGCACGAAGAGTCGGAAACGCTGTACGACCTCCACCGCTTGCCACACGTCCACCTCGTGTTGATCGCGAACCGGGAGGAAGAGATGTTCGCCGGCTTCGACGACCGTGTTCGGTCCCGATTGCGAGCTGGGACTCGCGTCTACTTCGACCGCTACGGGACCGAGGAACTCGTGGAGATCCTCTCCGAGCGAGCTCGGCAAGGACTGGAACCGCAGGTGATCGATGACGACCAGATCCAGTCGATTGCCCACACCGCATCGGGTGACGCCCGTGTTGGGATCGGCATCCTCCATACGGCCGCCCGGATCGCCGCTCGCGAAGGCGAGGAGCGGATCACCGACGAGATCGTCGAGACCGCAGAGCCACAGACGCGGAATAAGTTGCGCCAGCAGATCATCGACGATTTGACTGAGCACCAACGTATCCTGTACGACGTCATCGAGGAGCGTGGGGAGGTCGAACCCGGGGAGTTGTACGACGCGTACGAGGAGATCGTCGACGATCCGAATACCAGGCGAACGCTCCGGAATTACCTCTCGAAGATGACTCACTATGATCTGATCGAATCAAAGGGTGACCGGAAGGGGCGGACCTACTCGCTTGTTAATGAGGACTAATGGTAGGAGGGGCTAATTGCAGTCGTATTATATCACTTCTCGGCCCAGTTCGAAGCCGCCGATCCCGGAGTCGTGAACTGCACTTGTTATAGATGCTGGTCGCCTTGTCGAATACGACATCTCCTCAACGGAGACTATCGCGATACTCAAACGCCCATAACAGTCTTAGGAGTGAAGTCGAAAGTACTCTGAAATGAAGATTCCGCGGGAGGATCTCATCGATGAACTCCGTCGTCTTGCCGACGACCTCGGGCATCCACCGACCACAACCGAGATGAACGAGCAGGGAGAGTTCAGCGCGCTCACGTACAACAACCGATTCGGGTCGTGGAGCGAAGCACTTGCCGAGATCGATCTCAAGGCGTCACGGAAGCGCCGAGTTACCGACGAGGAATTGCTCGAGGAACTTACACGGTTGGCTGACGAACTCGGTCGGGCCCCAGCTGCAAACGAGATGGCCAGCGACGGGGAGTTTCACTACCGAACATACAGCGACCGATTTGGGTCCTGGAAGGAAGCGCTCGAGGGGGCGGGGATCAAGGCCAGTGGCGATGGCGAGATTCCGAACGAAACGTTGCTTGCTGAACTGAACCGACTTGCTGACGAACTAGGCCGCACACCGACGACAACTGATATGAACAAGCACGGCAATCACAGCATCGGCACGTACCGGAGGCGCTTTGGGCGCTGGGACGACGCGCTCGACGAGGCGGGAGTCCTCCCGCAAACATACAATCAGTAGGGGCCAGAAGCATTATATACGTGTTCTATTAATTCCGCTTTCTTTTCATTCGACAGCAGTTACAATGACAACCGCGTTAGGAGTGAAATCATATTCTACAGTAGTATTGAATACACGCTTGTATTTAGGGGTGAAAGCAATGGTAATCTAATTTGTGCGCAGTGCAGTCTCGACAACTTTCTCATCGACCGTTTGATCGACTTTCTTGTCGACGGTCTCGTCTACTTTTTCGTCGACGGTTTCGTCGACTTTCTGGTCGACCGTTTCTTCGACTTCCTCCGCCCGCGGCCGCCGATCGACGCGCTCGTTGACCGTCTCGAGTTTGTCGATGACCTCGTCGACCTCTCGAGTGAGCGTGTCTTCGACGTTCTGTGTGACCTCCTTGGTCATCCACTCGGGATCGAACCGGGCCATCTTCCAGACCACGTGGATCACGTAGGAGATCATCACGCCGAGCCCGAACGCGATGCCGACGCGGGTCCCGACGAAGTTAAAGAGTACGACCGAAACGAAGATCATCAAGCCGTAGGCGAGGTCGACCAGAAAATCGACTCGAGATGGGTTCACGCGGTACCACCGTGCGTCGAAACGCTGTGTATCATATTCACGAAAATACCTCTTATCACTAGTTATCCCTCGAGCGGTTAATAGTCATGCGTTCGGCGGTGACGGAGAGAGTGTGGAACCGCTCTGTGACGGCCACCTTCGCGCCGTCGACCCGACTCGTTCGGACGAGCCGACACGCCCACGTATTTCAGCCCGGCTCCCGTCCTCTGGGTATGGTCGACGCGAACGTTTACCTGCTCGAGCGCGGGACGATAACGACCGACATCAACAACATACTCGAGGGCCACACGCTCGGTTCGGCGGCCGAATCCGACCCCGAGACGGTGATGGTCGACGGTCCGGTGTACAACCTCGTCATCGAACATCCCGACGGAACGATCCTCTGGGATACGGGCTCACATCCCGACGCGGATTCGGGCCACTGGCCCGCCGAACTGTACGCAGCGTTCGAACACACCGGACTACGCCCGCTCGAGGACGACCTCGAGACGGCCGGGTTTTCCGTCGACGACATCGACTACGTGATCCAGACGCACTTACACCTCGATCACGCCGGCGGACTGTACGCCTTCGAGGGGACCGACACGCCGATTTTCGTCCACGAGCGCGAACTCAAGTTCGCCTACTACAGCGCCAAGACGGACGCGGGCGACGAGGCCTACCTCGCCGGGGACTTCGACCGAGACCTCGACTGGCGAATCGTCCACGGTGAGCGCGAACAGCACTTTGCCGACCTCGAGTTCCTCCACTTGCCCGGCCACACGCCCGGATTGCTCGGCGTTCGGCTCGATCTCGAGGAAGCCGGTACCGTGATCCTCGCGGGCGATCAGGCCTACACTCGAGAGAACTACGACGACGCCCATCCGATGGGCGGCGAACTCCTCTGGAGCAAACGCGCGTGGACCGAGAGCCGCCGATTCCTCGCTGACGAACAGCGCCGAAGCGACGCGACGGTTCTCTGTGGCCACGACGAACGGGACCTCGAGACGATTCGGACCGAACTCTGACCCGCCGGTTCGTCTCAGTCAGTTCGGCTCCGCCGTCGGCACGACCGACTCGAGATCCGCGTCGCCGTCGACGAGTCGGTACTGGCCGTCCTCGACCGAAGCCACTCCTTCGTGGACGAGGTGATCGAGGTGGGCGAACGCCTCGCCCGGTCCGTGGACGATGTGAATCCCCTCGAGTTCGCCGAAGAGTTCGGCGCTGACGGTCCAGGGGTCCGCGGGGCCGTGTTCTTCGAGGGCGGCGACGACGCGCTCCGTTCGGTCGCGGTGGTGATCGATGATCGTCAGCGCCCGCTCGGTCGGCTCTTCGATCGGATCGCGGTGACCGGGCCAGACGCGGTCGTAGTCCCGATCGGCGAGCGCTCGGAGCGTCTCGAGGTACGTTTCGAGCGGCCGCTCGACACGGACGTCCGCGCCGCCGACGTTCGGCGTGTAGACGGGGAGGATTACGTCGCCGACGAACGCTTCGTTACGGCCGACGATCTCGAACCAGCACAGCCCCAGCGCGTGCCCGGGCGCGTGGACCGCCTCGAGGGTGAGGCCACCGACCTCGAGGGTGTCGCCGTTCTCGATGGGCGTTACGGTCGGGTGCGTTTCGCTCAAACCGGTTACCGCCGTGACGACATCCAGCAGTTCCTCGCGTTTCGCGGCGGGGATTCCCCACGCCTCGAGGTACTCCCGTCGGCGCTCGTCCAGCGCGGCGGTCGCCGCCTCGTCGCCTTCGACGAGCGGGGCGTCGGCCTCGTGGACATAGACGGTCGCGTCGCTCTCGGACTGCACTTCACCCGCTAGTCCGGCGTGATCGGGGTGAAAGTGCGTGAGCACGATATCGTCGACGTCCGCGAACTCGTAGCCGTACTCGGCCAGTCCCTCCCGGAGGTCGTCACGAACGTCGGTCGTCGCGATCCCCGTGTCGACGAGCGCGAGAGAATCCCCCTCGTGTAGAACGTAGGCATTGTTCTCCCCCTCGAACTCGTCGTTTCCCAGTATGATCCGATCCATGGTGCAAAGTCACACTGTCTCGGCTCTTAACCGACGCGATTGCGGAACTGGGGTTCCGCGAACTCGAGCGCCTGTGGAATCGACGAATTTCGCGAAAGTGATTCGTGCGGTCTGGAAGCGACCCCGAGACAGTCAGTCCTCGAGTTCCGCACGCAGTAACTGATTCACGTCGCCCGGATCGGCGCTGCCGCCGGTCTTTTGCATGACCTGCCCGACGAGGAAGTTGATCGCGCCGTCGTCGCCGCTCTCGTAGTCCCCGACGGCGTCGGGGTTCTCCTCGATGGCCTCGACGACGGCGGATTGGACCTCGTCGTCGTCTGTCTTGCCGAGTCCGGCCGCCTCGACGATCGAATCGGGTTCCTCTCCTTCGTCGAGCATGTCCCGAAGCACCGTCTCGCGGGCGTTTTTCGCCGTGATCTCGTCCTCGGCGACGAGTTCGACGAGTCGGGTGACCTCCCCGAGTCGATCCGCGATGTCCGTGATCTCCATGTCGCGGTAGTTCAGTTCGCCGAGCAGGTTGTCCGCGACCCAGGTCGCCGCAAGGTCGGGGTCGAACTCGCCAGCGACCGACTCGTAGAAGTCCGCGACCTGCTTGGTCGAGGTGAGCTTCGAAGCCGCCTCCTCGCTCAGGCCGTACTCGGACTGGAACCGTTCGCGTCGAGCGGTCGGCAGTTCGGGGATCGAGATCTCGTCCTTCCAGTGGGAGACCCGAAGCGGCGGGAGGTCTGCCTCCTCGAAGTAGCGGTAGTCCTTTTCTTCTTCCTTCGAGCGCATCGAGACCGTGATTCCGCGGCTCTCGTCCCAGTGGCGGGTCTCCTGTTCGACGACGCGGCCGCGTTCGATGGCGTTTTTCTGTCGGGTCTCCTCGTAGGCCAAGGCCTTCTCCGCACCCTTGTGACTCGAGATGTTCTTGACCTCCGTCCGGTTTGCGGCCTCGAGCGCGTCGACCCCGATCTCGCCGTTCTCGTCGGCTTCCTCGCTCTCGATGATCGAGAGGTTGGCGTCGATCCGCAGGCTGCCGTCCCGGCCGGCGTCGAAGACGCCGAGGTACTCGAGCACCTCCTCGAGTTCGGCCAGAAAGGCCCGCACTTCCGAGGCGCTCCGGAAGTCGGGTGCCGTGACGATCTCCATGAGCGGCGTCCCAGCGCGGTTGTAGTCGACGAGGGTGTAGTCCGCGCTGTCGATGCTGCCGCCGACGTGCTGGAGGCTGCCGGGGTCTTCCTCGAGATGTGCGCGTTCGATGCGAACGTCGCGGCGCTCGCCCTCGACCGGAATCTCGAGTTCCCCTTCCTGACAGATCGGTTCGTCGTACTGGGTGATCTGGAAGTTCTTCGGCAGGTCGGGGTAGTAGTAGTTCTTCCGGTGGAAGCGGGTTTCCTTGGGGATGTCTGCGTCGATGGCTTTCCCGATCTTGACGGCGGCCTCGACGGCTCCCTCGTTCAGCACCGGCAACGCGCCGGGGAGTCCGAGACAGACGGGACAGACGTTCTCGTTGGGGTCGTCGGCCGGCTCGGTCGAACAGCGACAGAAGATCTTCGTGTCGGTTTCCAGTTGGACGTGAACCTCGAGGCCGATGACGGTGACGAGGTCGCCCCGCTGGACGGTCTGGGCAGTCATTGCTCCTCGATTCGGCCCGGCAGGGGTAAAGCGTAACGGGACGGAGTCGTCCCATCAGTAATCCACCACACGATATTTATTCCCGTGGCGAGTTTCCACAATTATGAGCACCGATCGTGTCGACGCGGAGAGTGAGGTCTCCGGGAACCAGGCGAACATTCCCGCTCGGATCCGCCGACAACTCGAGATCGACGACGGCGATCAACTTCGATGGAGCGTCGAGGACGACGGAACGGTGCGAATCGAGGTCGTCCACCGTCGGGGTGGATCGTTCGCCAACTTCGCGGGCTACGACGGTGACGAGGAGACGGATGCGGCGTCCGATCACGACGACTGGGGACTCGAGTGAATGCCACGCGCTGTCGTCGATATATCGGTGTTGTTCGGTGCGAGCTATCGTCGAGATGCAAGCCACGAAGATGCATTGCCGATCCTGCGGGGGATAGACGACCAGTCACTCCCGGAAGCTGTCGTTCTCAACTACGTACTCGCCGAGACACTCAACGGGCTCACAATACACGCCGGTCACGAGGCAGCCGTCGATTTTCTCGATCGAGTAGAAGAAAACGTCCGGTTCCACGTCGACACGCTCGACCCAGACGAGCGAGCGACCGCCAAATCAGTATTCCGGACCTACGACGCACTCTCGTTCGTTGATGCCTGTCTCGTCGCGTATCTGCAATCGAACGGACTCGAGTACCTGTACGCGTTCGACGACGATTTCGATCGGATAGACGATATTGCTCGCCTCACGACGCCGACGAATCCGTACGACCCTCGTTGATCAGTTGGCTGACTCGAGTTCCTCGAGCGCTTCCAGATTCTCGATGCTGTCCATGTCGCCGGGATCCTCGCCCGCGTAGGTCGCCTCGATGGCTCGGCGGATGATCTTCCCGGACTGGGTTTTGGGGAAGTCGTCGACGAAAAGGATCTCTCTGGGTCGGAAGGGCTTCCCGAGTTCGTCGCCGACCCGCTCGCGAAGCCGGTCGCGCAACTCGTCGCTTTCTGCCACGTCGTCGCCGGCGATGACGTAGGCGACGACGGCGGTCCCGGTCGTCTCGTCGGGGACGCCCACCGCGGCGGCCTGGGTGACCGCCTCGTGGTCGATGAGCGCGCCTTCGACTTCGGCCGGGCCGACCTTCCGCCCGGCGACATTTAGCGCGTCGTCGGCCCGGCCGTGGAGGAACCAGAAGCCGTCGTCGTCCACCTGCGCCCAGTCGCCGTGGTTCCACAGCGGCGGGTCCGCGAACGTCGACCAGTACTCCTCGAGGTAGCGGTCGTCGCCCGACCAGAGCGACTTCGTCATCGAGGGACAGGAGTCTCGAGCGACGAGGAAGCCGCGTTCGTGGTCGTCCCTGACCGACTCGCCTGCGGCGTCGACGACGTCGATGTCCATCCCGAGTCCCGGTCCGCCGAGCGTACAGGGTTTCAGGGGCTCGGTCGGCATCGGCATCAGAAAGCAGCCGCAGATCTCGGTGCCGCCGGAGATATTGATGATCGGACACTCGCCGCCGCCGACGTGCTCGTAGAACCAGCGCCAGGATTCGGGGTCCCACGGCTCGCCGGTCGACCCCAAAACTCGCAGCGAAGAGAGGTCGTGACCCTCGATCCAGCTATCCCCGTGTTTTCGAAGCGCCCGTATCGCGGTCGGCGAGATTCCGAACTGAGTGATCTCATGTCGGTCGATCAGCTCCCAGAACCGGTCCGGATTCGGGTAGTCGGGTGCCCCCTCGTACATGAAGACTGTGCCGCCGAAGGTGTGGACGCCGATCAGGGTCCACGGCCCCATCATCCAGCCGATGTCGCTCACCCAGAAGAACCGGTCAGCGGGCTCGAGGTCGAACCCGAAGTGCAATTCCTTCGCACACTGCACCTGGATACCCGCGTGGGTGTGGACGATCCCCTTCGGCGTCCCCGTCGTTCCCGAGGAGTACAGCAGCATCGACTCCCTGCTCGACTCGAGCGATTTCGTCTCGTACTCGTCGTCCGCGGTCTCGACGGCGTCGGCCCACCACTCGTCACGGCCGTCGGTCCACGGAATCTCGTGTTCGCTCGTCGGATTGCTCGAGCCGAGGCGGTCGAAGACGATCGTCCGCTCGACGTGGCCGACCTGGTCGATCGCCGCGTCGGCAGTGGACTTTAGAAAGACCGGCTTCCCCCGCCGGAGAAAGCCGTCGCCGGTGAACAGGACCGAACACGCGGCGTCGTCGATCCGCGTCGCGACGGCGTCGACGCCGAACCCGGAAAAGATCGGCACCGCGATCGCGCCGACCTTGAAACAGCCATAAAGGATCGGGACGACCTCCGGCACCATCGGCATGTAGAGGCCGACTGTGTCGCCGGTCTCGATCCCCGAGTGCTCGAGCGCGTTGGCGACCTGATTCGACCGCCGCCGGAGTTCCTGATAGGTCATCTGCCGACACTCGCCGTCCTCGCCCTCCCAGATCGTCGCAACCCGATTTCGGGCGGGTTCGCCGACTGCCGCGTGACGGTCGACCGTGTTGTGCGCGATGTTGAGCGCCCCGCCCGGATACCACTCCGTGAACTGCGGGCCGTCGCTGTCGTCTCTGACCGAGTCGTAGGGGTCGAAAAACTCGATCCCGAGGTAGTCGACGAGTTCGTCCCAGAACCAGTCGACGCCGCTTTCCTCGACCCCCTCGAGATCGGTCGTCGTCCGTTCGATCAACTCGTCGTAGTCGTCGATTCCGTACGTCTGCATGAACTCGTAGGCGTTCGTGGACTCGACGAACTCCTGGCTGGGTTCGTGGACGACGTCGTCGATGTCCTCGAGGGCGGGGTCCTCTGGCATAGTCACTCGCACATACGAGTCATGTTATCATGAAACTGGAGGTCGACTCGAAACGTGGCTACGACAGGACTCCCTCACAAAAAGGCCTGCAGCGCGTACGAACGCTAGCGATCCGTCCGATACGGACTCAGAAGTCGGCACACGCAGATCTATTTATTGGGGATTCCCGCGGTTGCGAGAAATCGCAGACCAATCGTCGAAGCGATGAAAAAACTCGTGACTGCAATCACAACCAGTAGAATACCGGCCCAACCGTCCAGTAGAATCGAACCGAAGAACCTCCTCTCGTTCTAATAATTCAGGTCCACGAAGCCATGTAATTCACCAGCGCTGAATCGTTCGTTTCTCTCCACGAATTCGGTTGTCCGACTCGCTCTCGTACCGTTTGTTCTCGAGTCGCCGCCGTCCGGAACACAACTCCGACACGTGTCTCGGTATTTCTTTGAGGGACGAATAAGATATCGTGTATATGAGCGATCTGGGCGATTTCACCGACCACGCCGCCGACGGCGGCGACGACTCGAGCGGGACGGCGGATTCGGCCGACAGTTCGGCCGGCGGCGGGACGGAAACGAACGCCGCGACCGCCGCCGACGAGTTCGAGTCACCGGCGGTGGACCCGCAGGGCGAAGACATCGGCATCGGTACCATCTGCGTTTCCCAGGGCCTTCGAATCGCCGAGGACGAAGACGACACGACGCTTCGGGCCTACGTCACGCGGGGGAACCGATCCGACATCAGGATCGGAACGTACCTGCTCGCGTCCTATCCCGAGGAGACGGGGCAGGCCACGGGCTCGCCGGCCGGAGGCGACGGCCCGGCGGGAGCGGCGAGCGACGAGACCCTGTTCTGTCGAATCACGGGCCTCGAGTACGCCCAGCAGTACCACGCCGACGACGCGACGGAAATCCACGCCCGGCGGGCGATGCGCCGGGACGGCATCGACGAGGCCGACTTCAAGTTCATCGCCTCGCTCGAGCCGGTCGCGGTGTTGTACGATGATGATGGCGAGCTCAAGCGTCGGATGACCGATCGGGTGCCCAAACCCCAGACGGTGATCCGGACGGCAGACGACACCGAGGAGATCAAGACTGGGCTGAAGATCCCCGAGGATGGCGTCTTCCTCGGCCACCTCTCGGTCGGCGGCGAGAAGGTTCGGACGGCCGCCTCGCCGCCGACGATCGACTACCCGCTGAAAGACGACTACGAGGCGGGCGACCCGCTCGTCTTTCGACACTCGCTGGTCGCTGGCGGAACGGGGTCGGGGAAGACCCACGCCGCGAAGAACGTCCTTCGGCAGTACCTCGCCGAGGACCGAACGTACCCGATGGACGACGGCCGTGATGTCCAGCCCGCGGTCGTCCAGTTCGACCCGCAGGACGAGTACGCCCAGATGCACGACGACAACCCCGAACTGGACGACGAGTTCGCGCGCCGACTCGAGCGCGAGAACATCGCTTACGGCGGCGTCGAGAAGACCACCGCGTTCGTGCCGAAAGTGGGGGACTCGTCGTACGCGGCGGGTCACCACCGCGCCGAGCAGGTCGCGTTCACGATTCCGTTCTCGATGGTCCACGAGAACCCGTGGCTCGTCGCCGGCAGCGGCCTCAACGACAACCAGTACGGCGCGCTCACGAGCGTCCTGCTCCCGCGATTTCGAGACCAGTACGGCCCCGACGGAACGTACCGCGAGTTCACGACCTTCCTCGACGACCCGGCGCTGCGGGAGGAACTCGACGAATCTGGCCGGGTCCACGAGGCGACCTTCGACGCCGTCCGCCGGCGCGTCCTCGGCTTCGGCCACGTCTTCGACCAGGACGCCCGGCCGATCACCGACCTGATACACGAGTTCGTCCGCCCCGGCGGGCTCTCGGTGGTTCCGACCTATCACATCAACGACTCGAGGGCGACCGAAGCCGTCGTCCTCGCGCTCTCGAGTCTGCTCATCGACCAGAAGCTCTCGAACGATCCGACCTACGACCGGATCAAGGAGACGCCGCTAATTCTGGGAATGGACGAGGCCCACAACTTCCTGACCGACGCCGACAGCGTGCAGGCGGGGAAGGTAATCCGCAAGTTCACCGAGGCTGCAAAGCAGGGTCGAAAGGAGCGACTGGGTCTCTTTCTGATCACGCAGGACCCGCAGGACATCGACGACGCGGTCTTCAAACAGATCAACACGACCGTCGTCCTCAATCTCGGCGACGAGGACGCCATCAAGAGCGTGAACATCCCGAGCAGCCTCGAGTCGAAAGTGCCCTACATGGAGAAAGGGCAGATGGTCGTCTACTCCCCCGATAATTCGGAACCCGTGGAGTTGATCGGACTCTCGAAGTGTCTCACGCGACACGGCCGAGACTAATCTGTCGGATCGACACGGCGAATAGCAGTTCACGAAGGCACTGTAACTGCCTCCGACTCGAGCGGATTTCCGACCGCTCGGAGGGTCCATCAGGTCGACTCGAGCAGCGTTCGCATGAAGAACGACGCGACGGTCGACGCGATATCGTCCTGTGCGCCGACGAAGAAGTGGTCGCCCGCCAGCGCAGTCGTTTCGTCGCCCCGCTCGCGTGCGCATTCGACGACCGGTTTCCACTCGGCCGTCGTATCGCGTTCGCCGTAAAGAACATGAGTCGGCGGCTCGAGCCCGTCCATCGCCTCGAGTGCATCGAGGTCGTCGGCGAGCCGTGCGGTCGGTGCCAGGGCGGCGACGGCATCGGGACTCGGATCGAGAGCCGCTGTGGCCAGCAACGAGAGCGTCGCGCCGAAGCTGTAGCCGAAGACGCCGACCCGTTCGTATCGCTCGTCCGCCCAGCGAATGGCGTTTCGAACGTCTTCGCGCTCGCCGTATCCCTCGTCCCAGGGGCCGTAATCGAAGCGCAGACAGGCAATCCCGTCCTCGATGAGTGCCTCGCTCACCGCGCGGAGCCGCTGGTCGCTTCGGGAGCCGCCCTGTTGGGGATGAGGCGGGCAGGCGACGACGATTGCGTTCGGAGCGCGTTCGCCCGCCTGATCGCTGAACGTGGGCTCCTCGAGCGTTCCGCGAACGTCGCGACCGCCGGGAATCAGCACGTCGCTCATACCGGTCGATCGGTCCGACGGCTAATCAAAACCGCGTCATCGGTTCTCGAGGCGGTCGGCGACGGTCGGCTGGATCAGGCGGTCGCGGGGGAGACGACGCCGCGAAACGACTCGCGCAACTGTCGCCTGTCGTACTCGCCGGCGGCGGCGTCGACGATGAACCCGAGCAGGAAGGCCGATACGCCGAGGGTGCGCGGGCCGAAACCGACCGCTGGGTCGGTCAGCCCGTACCACGCCACGGCCGCACCAACTGCGGCGATGCCGGCGGCGGTTCCAACTGCTTCGAGTCGACGCTCGAGTCTCCCGTCGGCGTCGTGTATGGACCGGTCTGCGATCCTCGCGAGCGGAGCGGCCGCCGCGGCGACGCCGAGGAGTCCGGCGACGGTCAGCGGGGAGACGAAAATCGACGCAACGACCGCCGCGACGCCGCCGACGCAGGCTCCGAAGCCGATCCGTCCGAGCGCGACGCTCGCCGGGCGACGGCGATTCGCTTTCGCTCCCGTGGCGATCTCGCGGCGCCGGTCGTCGGGAGCGTCGCTGTCGGCCCGGTCCGCGTCGGCGTCGTGGCCGACGTGGGCCACGCGCTGACCGGCGGTGAGGAAGGCTCGAGCGCGGTAGGTGCCGTCCGCCAAATCCCCGGGAAGCGCGACGTTGCGTGCACCGCCATCGTCCCCGCTCGCGCCGAGGTACGGTTCGGTGATCGGCGCCTCGGCACCGGGCCACTCGAAGGCGACATCGTCGAAGGCGATCGGCCGACTCGTCGCGAGCGCGAAGTTCGGCTGATCCTGCAGTTGGAAGTGCAGGTGGGGCTCCGAGGAGTTCCCGGAGTGGCCACAGCGGCCGACTCGCTGGCCGCGCTCGACTCGCTCTCCGGGTTCGACCGTCACGCTCCCCGGCACGAGGTGGGCCAGACAGCTATACTCGTCGGGCGCGTGCTGGATCACGACGTAGTTGCCGCGGATGTCTCGCTTGAGCGGGTGGGAGAACCCGCCCGCGCGGGACGGCTCGAGGTCGCCGTCGAAGGTGTCGATCACGACCCCATCGGCGGGCGCGAGGATCGGTTCGTCGTAGCAGTAGTAATTCTCGACGGTCGCGGCCGCGCTGTCGGGACGGGTGCTCCCCTCTGCGTCGGTGATAACGAAATCGTAGGCGTAGCGCTGATTGACCGGAAACCACGAGTGGGAGTAGTCTCGGCTGTGGCTGCCGTTGACGACCGTCCACGCGCCGTCGAAGGGCAGCCGGTAGGAGACCTGTCGGTCGGCGTCTCCGGCCTCGGGAACGGAGCCGCGGTGGCGCGCGAGCGCGAGGAGCGTGCCGAGCCACTGTCGGAAGTCCTGGGCCAGGACGAAGGGGTTGAGAAACGTCAACGGAATCGAAAGCAGCCAGACGGCGTACTCGCTCCAGTGGCCCATGTCGATCCAGTCGGTCGGCTCGACGGCCTCGTCCGCGTCGGTCCCCCGTTGCAACACCGCCTCGAGCAGCGGCGCGACGAACGGCCAGAGGAAGGCGAGATAGAAGATCTCGAAGACTTCCAGAACGGCAAGCGAGTCGAAGACGTAACTCGGGATCGCGAGCAGTCCCAGAAACGCCAGGTACATCGGCTCGAACGATCGAACGCGTCGTCGAAGGCGGGCGGCGAGTGACGCGGTCGCAGATTCCGCGGTCGAATTCTCGGTCATCAGTTCGACGATGGATCGGAAGGAACGTAACGGCTTTGTGAACTGCGTTTCATACTGCATATTGACACGTCCGTCGGCTCCGCTCGAGCGATCGCCCGCAGTCTCTCTGTTTTCGCCAGTCCGGCTCGAGCGGTCAACGACCATCCTCGAGTCCAGAACGATCATTGCGGCCTCGGGCGAACGAGCACTCATGGGGAGAGACGACGGGAGCGAGAACGGGAACGACGGGGACGTAAACCGGAACGACGAAAGCGCGAACGGTGACGATCGGGACGGGGTTCGGGAGGCGTTCTCGCTGCTCGGACACGAGATTCGCCTCGACATCCTGCTGGCGCTGCTCGAGGACTGGCATGCCGTCTACACGGAGCCGAAGTCCTACGCCGAGTTGATGGGGGCGGTCGGACTGCGCGACAGCGGGCAGTTCAACTACCACCTCGACAAGCTTCGGGGAGTCTACGTCAGGAAACTCGAGGACGGCTACGTCCCGACGGCGAGCGTGACGGCGCTGTACCGAACCGTCCTCGCACACCGCCCGACCGAGCACCTCGAGTACGGGCCAGCCGCGATCGATTCGGCGTGTCCCCGTTGTGACCAAGCGCCGGTGGTGCGGTACGATCGGGGGTTCGCAACCGTCGATTGTGCGGCCTGTGAGTGGACCGGCTTCACCTACCCGTTCCCGAAAAACGGCCTCGAGGGCCGCGACGCCGACGCGATCGCCGACGCGGTCACCCGCCGTGCTGGGCGCGACATCGACCTGGCACGGACTGGCCAGTGTCCGTTCTGCGCCGGGACGACGACCGTCGACCTCCGCCTCGAGGCTCTCCGGGACGAGGGCGACGACGAGGACGCCGACGGCGATCGGATCGCCGCCGAAGTGGACGGTCACTGGGTCGAAATCGTCTGCGACGATTGCACATTTCTCGTCGGTGTGGACCCGCTCGGGGCGCTGCTCGCCGACGGTCGCGTCGTGGGCGCGCTCGCCGAGGCCGGTCTCGAGCCCGACCGCTACGACTGGGAGCAGCCGACGCCGACCGCACGCGTCGAGTCGCGGGACCCAGCGCGGCTCGGCCTCGAGGTCGAACTCGAGGACGAGGACGGAATCGTGCGGACGGCGACGATAGTGGTCGACGATACGTTCGCGGTTCGCTCGCTGGCGGTCGATCCGTAGCCGTCTCTCGGGGCGGTTGATCCGTAGCCGTCTCTCGGGGCGGTCGATCCGTAGCCGTCGCTCGGGGCGGTCGAACCGTGGTCGTCACTCGAGACGTTCGGACGGCGAGAATCGCCTCTCGAGCGGCGGTAACCGGCTCGAACCGCCTGGAGTTGTCTCGGACTGTTATCGAAGTGATGTTTTTAAGGGTGACGAGCGATAGCTAGGGAGTATGGGCATCCTCTCTCGGACCTCGTACGTCATCCGGTCGAAAATCAACTCGGTGCTCAACCGAGCCGAGGACCCGACCGAAACGCTCGATTACTCCTACGAGCAGATGCGCGACCAGCTCCAGGACGTCAAGCGAGGGATCGCCGATCTCACCACGCAGAAAAAGCGCCTCGAGATGCAAAAACGCCGGCTCGAGGACAACGTCGACAAGCACAACGAGCAGGCCCGGACCGCGGTCGAGCAGGACCGCGAAGACCTCGCTCGACGCGCCCTCGAGAAGAAAAAGACGAAGATGAACCAGATCGAGGATCTGGAACGGCAGGTCTCCGAGCTCCAGAGCCAGCAGGACCGGCTCATCGAGCAGAAAGACGAACTCCAGAGCCGGATCGAGGAGTTCCGAACGAAAAAGGAGACGATGAAAGCGCGCTACGAGGCCGCCGAGGCGAGTTCGACGGTCTCGGAGGCGATGACAGCCACCGGCGAGGAGTTCGAGGACGTCGGCCGCGCGATCGAACGCGCCGAAGAACAGACCGAGGACATGGAAGCGCGCTCTGCCGCCATGGACGAACTCCACGAGACGGGCGCGTTCGACGACGTGCTCTCCGATAAGGACAACATCGACCGCGAACTCGAGGAACTCTCGACCGACAGCGGCGTCGAGGCCGAACTCGAGACGCTCAAATCCGATGTCGCGCCGGCGAATCCGAATCCGAACCGGCCCCCGAGACGACCGACGACGAACTCGAGGACCTCGACGCGGACGTATCCAACACGGACGTTTCCGACGAAGAAGTCGAATCCGAACTCGCGGAGTTACAGGACGAGGAGAACTGAGAGCGGGCTTTTTTGCCTCGAGCGCTCCGTCTCGAATCGCTCGCGCTACGCTGGCGTTCCGAGGACGGCGATATCGTAGTCGGCGATGTCCGCGGGCGACTCGAGGAGGATGACCTGGAACGCCCACGAGGTTCCGCCGTCGAGGTCCCCGGTCGAGTCGAAGTACTGACCGAGTTGCGCCCCGGTTTCGTCGTAGACCCGGACCCGGACTTCGACGAGTTCGATCCTGTCTGTCCCCTCGTTTTGGACGGTTCCCTGAACGGTCGAGCCGAGGTACCCGCTCTCGAAGACAAACTCGTGATCGACCACCTCGAGCGAGTCGACCGGCGTCACGCCGCTCGCGCGTTGTCCCTCCGCAGCGCTCTGGGCGGTCGCCATCTCCGCGTTCGTTCGCGCCTCGCCGTCGACGTCGCCGACCTCACCGCCTTCGTACTGGGGTTCGGTTCCGACATCGACGCCGCTGCAACCGGCGAGGCTCGCGGTGGTCACCCCGCCGATCGTCGCGAGGAGTTTCCGACGACGTATCCGTTCTGTAGACATCAGTATGCTCGACCTCGGCCCCTGGGCTGTCGTCGTCGTCCCGCGACGTCGGTTCTAACCCGTCGACGGACGAGAGTCCCTCGTGACCACCGATCGGCTCGAGCGCTCCGACGCTCGGGCGCTCCCCGGATCCGACTGACTCGATACCCGTCATCGATCATACCCCAACGCACGCGATGGATCCATTTGAGTGTAGGGCCTGAACGAGTCGTGTACCGGGTTGAACTGGCGATCCAAACGGCGCTGTCATTGTTTGCAACGCCGACCATTATTGCTGCCGAGAGTGACCGTTTGTCGCATGGGGTCTTCCGACCGAGACGAACCGCTCGAATCCTCCAGCGGCGATACTGGCGATCGAACGGATCTCTCGACGCGGGTTCGCGAGTGGGTGCTAATCGAGGGGGATCGACTGTTCATCACGATCTCGCTCACGCTCGCGACGTTCGTCCTGTTTTTCACGCTGAACGAACTCGGGGTCGTCTCGTTCGTCAACGAGGGGTCGGTCACGAGGGTCGCGAGCGGGCTGATAGCCGGGACGTTCTCGCTCGTCACGCTCGTCGTCTCGATCAACCAACTGATCCTCTCACAGGAGTTCGCGACCGCGGGAGAGGTCCGCTCGGAACTCGAGGGCGTCGTGGAGTTTCGACGCGACCTCGAGGAGCGAACGGACGTTCCGGCGAGTCCGGCAGCACCGACGCGGATCCTCGAGGTACTCGTCGAAGCGGTCCATCAGCGCGCTGCCGATCTCGAAACGGCGATCGATGGGCACGACGATTCCGCGCTCGAGGATCGAGTCGATCGGTACGTTGCGAGCGTCCAGACGAGCGCCGAACGGCTCGACGAGACGCTCGAGAAAACTTCGTTCGGAACGTTCAACGCGGTTTCCGCGCTGATCGAGTACGACAACGATCGGCAGGTGTACGCCGCGAGATTTCTGCGGGGCCAGCACGCGTCGAACCTCTCGGAGGGGCAACGAGCGGCCTTCGACGACCTGATCGAAACGCTCCGACTGTTCGACATCGCACAGGAACACTTCAAGACGACCTACCTCCAGCGAGAGTTGACCCGGTTTTCGCAACTGACGATCTACTCCGGCGTTCCCGCGATCCTCGCCGCGATCACCATCGGCTTGCTCTACGCGGATATCGGTGGTGCGAGCGTCGCCGTTCGGTCCCTCCCGCTCCTCGTCAGCGCGCTCATCGCCGTCGTCGTCTCGCCGCTCGCGCTTTTGGTCGCGTACATTCTCCGAACCGCGACCGTCACGCGGCGGACGGCGTCGGTCGGACCGATGTTGCCCCAGAAAGATCCCGACGACGGACCGCTCGAGGTCTGGTCCGACGAGCGCGAGCGGTGACAGACGGCGCGAGCGAACGCTGGCGTTCGACGACCATCGTAATATCGTCGTCGACGAACGTTCCAATCGACGGCGGCTAACCCGATCAATAGCTATTTCCACACCGTCGTCGACTACTGGAGTACACCGATGAGCGACGACAATTCGCAGCCGAGCGACACCATGGCCGAGCGAAGCGTCGACTCGACGTGGAAGTATACGTTGCTCTTGAACGCCAACCGATGGCTCGTCACCGCCGGTCTCATGCTGTTCGTCTTCGTCGGATTGCTCGTCGCAAACCTGCTTAGTCCCGTCTCGCTCAGAACGCTCATCGAGGCGTCTGACCCCGTCGAGACGCTGTTTCAGGCGCTCGTCACCGCCTTGATCACCGGCGTCACGCTCGTCGTCTCGATCAACTCGCTGGTCCTCTCTCAGGAACTCGGGGCCGTCGCAGACCAACGCGAACGGCTCGAGGGATCGATGGAGTTTCGCAAGAACGTCGAGTCGTCGATCGATTCGCCGGTGAGTCCGCCGGAACCGTCGTCGTTCCTCCAGGCGATAGTCACGGCCTCCTCGAAGCGCGCTGAGGAGTTTCGCGACGCTGTTTCGGATAGCCGTGACGAGGAACTCGTCGAGCGGGTCGACGACTTCGTCGACAACCTGACGACGCACGCAGATTCCATCCGAAACGATCTCGAGGACGCACAGTTCGGAACGTACGCCGTCGTGAAGTCAGCGCTCGATTACAACTACTCGTGGAAAATTTTCCGCGCGCGCCGGATCAAGGAATCACACGCCGACTCGTTCACCGACGACGCGAGCGATGCCTACGATAAGTTACTCGAGTCGCTGAAGCTGTTCGGCATCACTCGCGAACACTTCAAGACGCTTTACTTCCAGTGGGAACTCATCAACCTCTCACGGGCGATGATGTACGTCGCGGTGCCGGCGCTGCTCGTCACCACCGCGATGTTGCTCTTTTTCGATGCGGCCGCTGCCAGCGGATCCGTCCTTGGAATCGACGTTCTCGTATGGATCGTCGTCACTGCGACGACGATCGCCGTCACCCCGTTCTTGGTGTTGATCGCCTACATCCTCCGGATCGCGACGATGGCCAAACGCACGCTCGCCATCGGCCCGTTTATCCTCCGGGAGTCCGGACGCGGCGAGGACATCGACTGGGAGTAACCTGAAAACCAATTACCTAACCGCGCCCGTTCCCGGCCGCTCGAGTCCCGCTAAATCGATTTCTCCGCCGGGCATCGGGACGCCGTCGTAGGGGTCCTCGGCGAGCAGGAGCGAGCCGTCGAGGTCGGCGTAGTCGAGCAACGGCGCGAGGTGGGCGGCCGGCGCGATGGAGGCGTTCGACTCAGTCATACAGCCGCCCATTACTTCGAGCCCGTGCGCTCGAGCGGCGTGGACGAGCCGGATCGCCTCGCGGAGTCCGCCGCACTTGGCGAGTTTCAGGTTCACGATGTCACAGCGGTCGGCGATCTTCGGCACGTCGGTGCTGACCAGACAGGACTCGTCGGCGGCGATCGGGAGCCTCGAGCGTTCGTACACGTACTTCAGACCCTCGGGGTTCTCCGCTGGAACCGGCTGTTCGACGAACTCGAGGCCGTACGGCGCGAGTCGATCGATCGTCTCGACGGCCTCTTTGGGCGTCCAGGCCTCGTTCGCGTCGACGAACAGTCGCGCGTTCGGGGCCGCCTCGCGAATCGTGCGAACGATCTCCTCGTCCCTGTCGGTGCCGAGCTTGACTTTGAGCGTGCCGAACCCGCGCTCTCTGGCCGCGTCGGTCTTCTCGCGCATCGTCTGCGTGTCGTCGATCCCGATGGTGTAGGAGCTCTCGGGAGTCTCCGTCGGGTCGAGTCCCCAGTACCGGTAGAGCGGAATCTCGAGGCGTTTGGTCGCGAGGTCGTAGAGCGCGATGCTCACCGCGGTTCGCGCCGCCGGATTCCGCCGGATGGACTCGCGCATGCGGCGTTCGATCCGCTCTAACTGGTGGATGTCGCCAACCTCCTCGACGATCTCGAGGAGGTCCGGTACCACCGCCTCGACGGTCGCCGCTGTCTCGCCGTAGTGTCTCGTCGGGGCCGCGCCGCCGACGCCGACGACCCCCTCGTCGTCCTGGATTCGAACGAAGACGACCTCGGTGTCGGTGGCGGTCCCGCGGGCGATCGAAAAGGGCCGCTCGAGCGCGAGCGTCCAGCGCTCGATTTCGGTCGCGAATTCGCTCATAGGATCGCCTCGAGGATCGGGTCCGCGCCGAACCGGACGACATCCGACGCGGGTGCGCCGAGTTCGTCTCCGTAGGCCTCGAGTTCGCGGCGGGCGGCCGTTTCGTCGTCGATCCCCGCGGTGTTGAGCGCGCCCGCGGCGACCGTCGTCTCGCGAACCGGCGACGCGAGGTCCTCGTAGAGATCGACGTAGGTCGGAATCGACGGCAGGGAGAACGACTCGTAGCCGTGGATGACCTCTCGCCCGGCGTCGTGACAGAGCACGAGTCGGTCGGCCATCGCGCCGTGGAGGATGCCACAGGTCACCGCGGAGTAGGCCGGGTGGACGATCGACCCCTGTCCCTCGACGAAGAGATAGTCGTGCTCGTCGCCCTTCTCGACGATCATCTCCTCGACGGCACCGGCGGCGAAATCGCTGACGACGCGGTCGATCGGATTCCCCCAGCCCTCGATCATGATTCCGGTCTGGCCGGTCGGGATCACCGCGGCGTCGTGTCCCGCCTCGCGGGCCGCGCGGGCCAGTTCCATCGAGACCGTCATCTTGCCGACCGAGCAGTCGGTCCCGACCGTCAGGATCACGTCGGCGTCCACGTCGGCCGCTTTCCCCTCGCTGACCGTCAGATCGACCGGTGGCTTGCGCACGTCCCAGATGTCACAGTCGTTTTCGGCCGCGAGCGCGGCGAACTCCGCGTCGTCGGCGAGGAAGTAGTGAAGTCCCGAGATCACGTCGCAACCGCGCTCGAGCGCGGTTCGAACGTCGTCGCGCCAGCTCTCGTCGAACCCGCCGCCGATGGGGGCGATGCCGACCACCAGCGCGTCGACGGGTTCGTCGACGTCGCTCATCCGCGAGACGATCGGCGCGTCCTGTACGTCACGAACCAGATCGGCGACTCGAGTCCCCGCGTTGTCACGGTCGAGGACCGCGACGGCTTCGTCGTCGCTGTAGCGCAGTATTCCGAGTGCGGTTTTAGCGCGGCCGGGGAACTTCTCGTGGGCCAGAATCGCGATACGCATACGGAGAGTATAGCCAGTCGGCCACTTAACGGTGGAGTTTCCGGTGAGAGAGTCGGTTGAAGCGAGACGATGTGACTTCAAAACACGCCCAGTTCGGTCGTCCAGAACGAGCGGTGGGCGTCCTCGAGGGCGGGTTTCGGGTCGCCGGTCGCGTCGACGGCGGCGCTGGCTCGCGGTTCGAACTCGCCTTCTTCGGCGAGCGTTTCGAGGACGCCGCGCTGGCCAACGAGATAGAGCGGGTTGGTGTCGAACTCGGCGAGCGTCCGGTGACAGCGCTCGAGGTGGTCGTCGATCTGGTCGTCGCGGATGCGTTCGAACCGGGCCTGGGAGAAGCCGCCTTTCGAGTGGCTCCCTTTCACGTCACTCTCGAACCCTTTGTAGTCGATCCGCTCGCCGTCCTCGTAGACGCCGAGTGCGAACAGGTCCGCTCGAACCAGCGCGAGCGCGTAGGTCCCGGTCGGGAGAAACCACTCGCGCTCGAGTTCGAAGCGATCGCCCCAGGTCGCCTCGAGGTCCCGTTCCGGACGCACCGGCGGCTCGAGGCGCACCGAAACGAGTCCGGCGTCGTCGACGCAGACGAGACAGGGATCGCCGGTTCGGGCGAGCGACGCTCGTTTGCCCAGCATCTCGGAAAGCACCCGGTCTCGCTCTCCGTCGCTTCGCGTGTCTTCCTCGCGATGCGGATCGAGAAACACCGTACACGCACCCTCCGGACCCGTCCGAACGGACTCGAGACGGTCGAGCACCTCCTCAAGTCGCGCGCCGCGAAGTCGCTCTTCGCGGCGAAACTCGACCCCGTCGTCGTCCCCCGTTCCGTCCACGCGCTCGAGTTCGCCCTCTAACTGCGCGATGCGGTCCTCGAGTCGGTTCTGGCGCTCTTCGGCATCCTGTTTCGCGGTCACGGCGGCGGCTTTCCGCTCGGATTCGGCCTCGTAGCGCTTGCGAAGTCGCTCGGCTTCGTCCTCGAGTTCGTCGATTCGGTCTTTCAGCGACGCGCGACCGAGCAACTGGTCGATCATCGAGAAAAAGCGCGAACCGGGGCCACTTTTAGGTTCCGGCGTCGGGATACTCGTTTTCCGCCCCCGCGGGCGGCCACGCACCGGCGAACTCGAGCAACTGCCGGGCACGCTCGCGGCGGGCGAGAAACACCTCCTTCAGCGACGGCGGGTTCGTGATCTGCGTTCGATCGAGGACGGATTCGGGGACCGCGAGCGTGTTTTCCGGCACGCCGTCGTCGCCGTGGACCGGAAAGTGCCCTGACTCGAGTTTCATCACGAGCGGCGCGTCGAGTCGTTCGATTCCCTCTCCAGAGGTATACACCGCGTCGTTGATCCGCTCGTGCTGGTCGGTTTGCATGGACGCGTGCTCGTCGTCCGTCGGCGTCACGTACAGTCGTCCGAGATAGTAGCTCCGCGAGAATACCTCAAACATGGCATTCGGTACCAAGGACCGAGGACTGATAACTATTCTGCAGATACGTTTATGACGAGCGCATTTCGAGCGACTGGGCGGACGGTGCCGAACCGGTTTCGGGTGTCTCCCCGGACTCGTTAGAACGACTCGCGCAAAGCAGTTTTTGAACGCTCAAACCGGATCTGCGCGGCGTATGCATTCGGGTGAAAGATGAGAACGAAGGCGTCCTTTTTTAGGAAGGTCGTTCGGAAGGGAAGGTAATGAGTGGTTCCCGCGGCATCCTCATCGTGGTACTGATCGCAGTCGTCGGTCTCGCGATCGCACCGCTCGCGACCGCGGGGTTCGCCGACCCGTTCGACGGGCCCACGAACGCCTTCGACTCCGAGATCGACGATGAAACCGGCGACCGCCCGGCCTCCGCCGCCGGCCACGCGACACAGGCCGACACCGAATCAGCCGAGAACGGGGACTCGCCCGGCACTAACGTCTCTACGTTCATGCAATCGAGCGCCGCCGAGACGGAGACGGCGGTCGACATCGGTATCTTCAACGCGAGTTACGAGAACGCCGACGACCAGGCGCGCAAATCGATCGTCACGCAGCGGGCCGGGACGCTCGAGGACCGAGTCGCGGAACTCGAGGCCGAGAGAGAACGGCTCGAATCGAACGAAGACGAGATGAACCCAGTCGCCTACGACGCCCGAATGACGCGACTGGCCGTCCAGATCTCCGCGCTCGAGAAGTCGGTCTCGACCGTCGAACAGCACGCGACGGATATCGACGCCGATGTGCCTGCACTCGAGGAACTGCACTCGAGTGCAACCTCCCTTCGGACGCCCGATGTCACGGAGGCGGCAGACGGGCTGATCGGAATCGATTTCTCCGATCCCGTCCCCGAAAGCGTTCAGGATCAGGTGAACGAATCGACGGCCGATATCGGCGACATCGATCCGGAGAGCGTTACCAACGGGTCGACCGTTCTCAGTGCGGCCGAAAACGAGACGTCACTCGCCGATAGCGCGGTGAACACGGCTGCTGTGGCCGACGGATCGATAAATGCGACCGATATACCCGGCGAACCGGTGAACGCGACCGACGCGACTGACGTGGTCGGCAGTTCGTTGAACGCGACCGACGGCTCGATACCCGTCACGAACAGGAGTGACGATGCGGAAGTACTCGAGGGGTCGATCAACGGGACGGAGGTGGTCGACTACCCGGTCGATGAATCGGCGGACGGGACTGACGACGGACACGAGCGTATCGACACCGGAGGCGACGGGGCTGAGAACGGCACTACCGAGGTCAACAAAGACGTGAACGAAAGCGATTCGGGGTCCGATGAGAGCGAGAGTGACGCGAGTTGGCTCGACGAACTCGAGTAGCCCACTCTAGGTGGGAATCGAACTGTGTCGCTGTCCCGGTTCGCCCGGCCCGGTGTCAGTCGCCGAAGCAGACACGCTTTTCAGCGGCGGCCGTCTAGGCTCGCTCGATGGACTCCGCCGCGTTGCTTGATTTGCTGGGGAACGAAAATCGGAGACGCATCCTCCGACTACTGGCCCGCAAACCGTGTTACGTCACCGAGATCTCGGAGTACCTCGGAGTGAGTCCAAAGGCGGTCATCGAACACCTCAGAAAGTTAGACGAGGCCGGACTGGTCGAGAGCCGAGTCGACGATCAACGGCGGAAGTACTTCCACATCGCCAGAAACGTCCGCCTCGAGGTGAACGTCTCGCCGTACGGTTTCGCCAGCAAGAGCGCGTACCCGGCGAACAATAGCGTCGATATCACCGCCTGCCGTCACCTCTCGGTCGACGTCGCCTCGGAAGCGGGCGACGACGTCGCCGAGGCGGACGAGGTCGCCGCCGAAACGGGCGACGTTTCCTCGGAAGCGGGCGGTGCCCCCACCGAATCGGACGACGCCACCACCGAATCGGGCGACGAACTCGAGGAGCTACTCGGAACGCTCGAGCGCCTCGAAACCCTCGAGAACGAACTCTCGCTGGCCCAGCGGTGGGTTCAGGGCAAGCTCTGTGAGACGCTCGATCAGGTATCGGAGGTCGTCGGCACTGGACCGGAGAATCGGATCTACGCCGACCTGCTCGCGAGCGTTCGCGGCGACCCCAAATCGGTCACCGAACTCGCGGCGGATATCGATACGCACCCGGAAATCGTCGCCGACTTGCTCGAGAACATGGCCGACGAGGGCGTCGTCCGGCGAACGGAGCGGGGCTGGGAACTTTCGACCGACAGCTAACGGTGGCGCGATTCTCGAGTGCGAAATCCGCGGGATCGACTGCGAACCGAGAACCGACAGCCGCCACCGGCACCTGCCGCCCGCGATACGATACTCGATGCCGACGGCTACAGCGTATTTTGTGTCTTATTTCCGCTAGTCCGGGCCCCGCAGATTAGTTGCCCGTCGATCAGTTCACACCGATCAGACCTCCGTCGACGCCCGCTCACTCGATGTCCTTCGAGAGGCCGCTTTTCAGATCGCGGCCGAAGTAGTAGCCGACGAGGCAAGCGAGCGCGCCCGTCGTGGTCCCGACCGCGAGAACCCCCTGTGGAAAGCCGAGCGAGACGAGGATCGCGAAGTTGAACGTCGCCGCGATGATCCCGACGGAGGCACCCGCTGCACCCATCTCGAGGTACCTGCGTTTCGACGCGATCAGTCCGACGAGAAACGCCGCGGCGAACATGCCGATCATCCGCCCGGCGAACGGGAGGACGGCGCTGCCGGCGATCATCCCGGCGCCGATGACCAGTACGAGTGCGAGATACGCCTTCGGCGAGAAGAAACTGGTCGGCGACAGCCGCGACAGTGAGAACAGCGACCGCACCGACGAGAGCCGCGAGCCGCTCGATTCGGAGTCCGACTCGGACTCCGAATCGGCGTCGTCGGAGCCGAACGACGGCAACCTCGAGCCTGATTCGGTACCCTCGTCCGCGAGCGCGTCGCTGGATTCGATCCCGTCGGATCGGGTCGATCGGTCGTCGGCGCGAGCGCTCGAGTCCGACGAACCGGTAGAACCCGAAAGCAGGTCGTCGGTCTCCGCTAAGAGTTCGTCGGTGGACTTCGGGTTTCGGCTCGTCGTCACCTCGTCCGAGCGGTCGCTCATGGGCGAGTATAGGCCGGCCGACACCATGGGCCTTTCCCTACGGGGCCGATCCCCGTCTCTCTTCGACCACCGTCGGCCGATCGGCGGCAGCGGTTCGATCGAGCGCTTCCGGAAAATCGACCGCGTCGGTCCCGCTGCCGACGCGATTCTCGCTGGCGCGCTTTTTTGCCGCTCCGCGTGGTGGACTCGCTCGATGGACGCGGATCTGATCGGCCTCGGGATCCTCGCACTCGCGGGCGGGCTCGCGTTCGAGTTCGCCGCCCGATACGTCTATCCGCACCTCGACGCCCCGGAGGAGTCGCTTTCCTCGCTGCGATTTCTCACCACCCTCATCGTCGGCATTCTCCTGGTACTCGGGCTCGGACTCTTCCTCCTCGGCGTGTTTAGCTAAGCCGTCGCGCTCGAAAGCGTGGCTTCAAGTCCGCTCGCCCGCAACCACCGGGCATGAATCCAGGCGATCGCGTTCGCGTCGATTCCGACGATCGAACGTACGAAGGCGTGTTGCTCCCCTCGAGCACCGACGACGATCTCGTCGTGAAACTCGAAGGCGGGTACAACGTCGGGATCGACCGCGAGGGATCCGAGATCGACGTTCTCGCCGAGGACGTCTACGAGATCGACGGCGCACAGGACGGCGACGAAGGCGAGGCCTCGACGGTCGAGTTCGACGACGACCTCCCGACGATTTCGCTCATCTCGACGGGCGGCACCATCGCCTCGACGGTCGACTACCGCACAGGCGCGGTGACGGCCCAGTTCGACGCCGAGGACGTCCTCCGGGCGGTGCCGGATCTCGCCGGCCGGGCCAACTACCGCGGGCGCGTCGTCGCGAACATCCTCTCGGAGAACATGGAACCGCCGATCTGGCAGGACCTCGCACGCACGGTTTACGAGGAGATAGAGGCCGGAGCCGACGGCGTCGTCGTCATGCACGGCACCGACACGATGCAGTACTCCGCCTCGGCGCTCGCGTTCATGCTCGAGACGCCCGTCCCGATCGTCTTTACGGGCAGCCAGCGCTCGGCCGATCGGCCGTCCTCGGACAACGTGATGAACGCCGTCTCGGCCGTCGAAGCCGCCAAGAGCGACTGCGCGGAGGTGCTCGTCTGCATGCACGCGAGCGATTCGGACACGACCTGCGCACTCCACCGCGGCACCCGCGTCCGCAAGAACCACACCTCGCGCAGAGACGCGTTCGAAACCGTCGGCGCGGAGCCACTCGGCACCGTCGACTACGAGAGCGAGGACGTGACCTTCCGCCGAGCGAACCGGGAACGCGACGCCGTCGACCTCGAGCTATCGCCCGCCCTCGAGACCGACGTGGAACTCGTGAAGTTCACGCCCGGCATGGACCCCGCCTTCCTCGAGATCGCCGAGGGCTCTGCGGGCCTGATCGTCGAGGGAACCGGCCTCGGACACGTTCACACCGACCTCATCCCGAAAATCGAGGACTTGATCGGGGACGGCACGACGGTCGTCATGACCAGTCAATGTCTCGAGGGTCGGGTCTGTGACCGCGTCTACGACACCGGCCGCGACCTGCTCGAGGCGGGCGTCCTCGAGGGCGAGGACACCCTGCCGGGCACCGCGAAGGTCAAGCTGATGTGGGCGCTCGAGAACAGCGAGGACGTCGACGAAGCGATGGGCACGTCGCTCGCGGGCGAGATTCGGGAGCGCTCCGTCCCCTGGGAGTAGCGAGCCGCTTCACCGGTTCCGGCGGCCTGCTGATCCGCCCGACGGTCGGTATTTCGAGCGTCGTCCCGTTTCTTGCGAAGCGTTTTCGTATCTCACCGGACAACTGACTAGCGTTCGATCGACGATGACAACAGGTTCAGACGCCGACGCCGTGGAAATCCGCCGCGCAACTCACGACGATTACGAGGACGTGGCCGCGTTCACCGGCCGGATCTGGGCGGATCGCGGCGGCGACTACATCCCCGACGTCTACCACGACTGGCTCGAGGACGACGACGAGACGGGAAAGAAGACGTTCCTCGCCGAACTCGAGGGCGACGTGGCCGGCATCGTTCAGGGAGTCATGCTCTCGCCCGAGGAGGCCTGGTTTCAGGGCATGCGCGTCAACCCCGCCTACCAGCGCCGGGGCGTCAGCCAGCGGCTCAACGAGGCGTCCTTCGAGTGGGCTCGCCGACAGGGCGCGACGATCGGTCGCGTGATGGTCTTCTCGTGGAACTCCCCGTCGCTCGGGGCGGCTCGAAAGAGCGGTTTCGAGCCGATCACGGAGTTTCGCTTCGCCACGCCCGAACCCGACGCGGATGCGTCCGGGCCGCTGTCGGTCTCGAGCGACCCCGCCGACGCGTGGCGATTCTGGCACGAAAGCGACGCCCGCGATCACCTCCGCGGGCTCGGGATGGCACTTGAGCAGAGCTGGGCGCTCAGGGAACTCACGCGCGAGGACTTCCCGCGGTTCGCCGACGAGACGGCACTGTTCGCGGTCGAGGGCGACGACCCCGCCGCTGGCCCGGCGACGCCCGAGCGCGGCGGTGTCCGCGCAGTCGCGTATCGAACGCGAACCATGGAACAACCCGAGGACGGCGGGGAGACGACCCTCGCCGAGTACGGCGTCGGAGCCTGGGCGGACGTCGACGCGGCGCGGTCGCTGTTCGCGGCCATCGCCCGAGACGCCGCGTCGCTCGGGGTCGACGAGACTCGAGTTCTAATCCCCGAAACGGTCGAATACGCCAGCGACGCCTCCTACGCGGGCGTCGGCGTCGCGGACGAGCCGGATTTCGTTCTGGGGATCGATCTCACCGGTGCGTGATCGTTACGCTGCCAGTACGGGTCACCTTGCGCTATCGCCGTAGAACGAAACTCGCCTACCCGCCGCTGACCGGCGGGAACAGCGCCAGTTCGTCGTCCGCCTCGAGTTCCGTCTCGAGGCCCTCTTCTCGCGTCTGGACGTTCGTTCCGTTGCGGAGGACGTTGATCTGCGTGCGCAACTCGCCGTCCTCGAGCACCCGCTCTTCGAGCGCCGGTCGGTCGGCGAGCAGCGCCTCGAGTGCGTCTTCGACCGTCGCGTCTCCGTCGACGTCGACGGAGACGTGTTTGTCGCCCGCCAGTTCGGCGAGATCGGCGAACAACTTCCAGTTCATGTGGGGCCGTATCAGCGCCGCGGGCAAGTAGCTACCGCTCTCAGCAACGTCTCGGTCGCGCCACTCTCAGCAGTATGTTAGTTACACCATTCTCGGTAGCGTACCGACCGCGCCACTCTCGGCAGTGTTGCGGTCCGCTACTCGAGGCTGTCCCAGCCGCGGGTTTCCATCCGTAGGCCCTCCATTCTCGGGTTTCCACCCGTGGACCTCCCACCCGCGGACCCGCGCTCGAGTGCACCGAACGAAGACGCTTATCTGACCGCGTCTCCGATGCAGCCGTATGGCCGACGAGCAGCGCCTGGAGTGGCTTCCGGACGACTGGAAGTGGCTGGTGACGACGCGAGTAGCCGTGACGCTGGCCCTGCTCGTCGCGTTGCTGTCTGTGTTCACTGGTGTCATCCAAATCAGTCAGGAGACCGTCCACGAAGGTCCCCTCGCCGGTATCGTTCCAATCGCTGTACAGGAGACCGTGGGTTTTACCGGCGCGCTGACCGGCTTTCTGATGGTCGGAAGCGCCCTCGCGTTGCGCCGCGGCCTGCGCGTCGGCTGGTACGCGACGCTGCTCTTGCTCCCCGTGACCGCGATTCAGGGGCTGTTGCAGGTTCGGAGATCCTCCATCCCACTCGTCGCCCTCTCCGTGCTCGCGATTCCGTTCTTGCTGGCCAGCCGCGACCGATTCGACAAGAAACTCTCGCTGACGACGACCCAGATAGCCGCGGGAGCCGCGCTCGTCGGCGTTCAGGCCTATGGCACGTTCGGCTCTTACACCCTGCGAGAGAGCTTCGACGGCATCGACACCCTGCTCGACGCCTTCTACTTCACGCTTATCACCTCGAGCACCGTCGGTTACGGCGATATCGGGCCGCAGACCCAGGAGGCGATCCTGTTTACGATGTCAGTCGTCGTCCTCGGCGTCGCTAGCTTCGGTATCGCGATCGGTGCCCTCGTCGGCCCCGCGATTCAGGCCCGCATCTCGAAAACCTTAGGAATCATGACTGACTCACAGATCGAACTCATCGACCGACACGTCCTCGTGCTCGGCTATGGCGAACTGACCGAACCGATCGTCGACGAACTGACGACCAGCGGCGAATCGTTCGCCGTCGTCACGGACGACGAACACGCGGCCGAGTGGCTTTCAGAGCACGAAGTCCCGGTCGTCGTCGCCGATCCCAGCGACGAGGAACCGCTCGAGCGGGCGAATATCGACGGCGCTCGGGCGATCCTCGTCGCGACGGACACGGACGCCGACGACGCGCTGGCGATCCTGACGGCGCGCCAACTCGCGCCCGACACGCCGATCGTCTCCGCCGCGACCGACCGCGAGAACATCCCAAAACTCGAACGCGCGGGGGCGGACACGGTCATCAGCCCGGCCGTCCTCGGCGGCCACCTGCTCGTCCGATCCGCGCTCGGTGACGACGAGTCAGCCCTGATCGACCGGATAGTCGACGAGGAGTAGTCGGCGGCTCGATCGTAGTGTAGCTGGTGATTTGACTACTCGAGGGCGTCTGGAAAGTGACCGGTTTGGAGCGTCTGCAACGGGCCGCTACTCGGGAGCGCCCTCGAGGATCTCGACCCCGCTCGAGGCCCCGATTCGCTCGGCGCCGGCCTCGAGCATGCGAATCGCGTCGTCGTAGCTTCCGACGCCGCCGCTGGCTTTGACGGGGAGGTACTCGCTCATGAGTTCGACATCGCGGACGGTCGCGCCGCCGCTCACGGTTTCACCGTTCGCACGTTGTTTCTCCGAAACAACGCTCTCCGCGAACCCGGTCGAGGTTTTGACCATCATCGCGTCCGCGTCGACGGCTGCCCGACAGGCGTCGCGCTTTTGCTCGTCGGTCAACAGCGCCGTCTCGATAATTACCTTCACCGGGATCGGCACGGCCGCGACGAGCTCCTCGAGCTCGGCGGCGACGGCTTCGAGGTCACCCGCCTGCAGGCGTCCGATATTAATTACGACATCGAGTTCGTCCGCGCCGGCCTTCCACGCGAGGACGCCTTCGCGGCGTTTCGTGTCGTGGTCGTTCTGTCCGTGGGGAAAGCCGATCACCGTCGCGAGCGTTACGTCGGGCGCGTACGCCGTCGCCTCCTCGAGATAGTACGGCGGGATACAGGCGTTCATCCCGTAGGCCGCGGCGTCGTCGAGGACGGTCTCGATGTCCGCGGGCGTCGTTTCGGGGCCGAGAACGGTGTGGTCGATCAGGGATGCGAGTTCGTGCCGGTCCATACCACGACGAACGCTCGGAGGCTGAAAAATACGCCCGGTTCTCCGCGGCCGCGAGTCCCGGCCGAAAGCGACCTCCTCTCGGCTCGCGTTCGCGCCACATGACCTCGAGGGCGCTGTCCGCGGATCGGAAGCGGTTAGTCGCTGGCACGTACCAGTTGCCGTATATGGTGCTCCCAGAGGGATTCGCCGTCCCGCCGCTGGAACTTCTGGTGCCGCTTCTGTGCGCGTTCGCCGTCGCCCTCGCACTGGTGTGGAAAACAGCTCCGCCCGTGACCGATCGAACGGTGCTTTCGTTTACGCCCTGGATGATGCTCGGGTCGACGCTGTACGTCCTCTATCAGGTCGCCGCTGTCCCCGACGCGATCGCGCCACTGTTCGGCGCGCCGGTCGTCTACGTGACGACGGCGACGCTCGCGGGACTCGTCTGGGTCGCCGGTCGCGCACTCGAGCGGGCGAGGCCCGAACTGTCCGCGGAGGTCGTCCTCGGCGTCGTCGGTGCCGTTTGTTTCGTCGCCGCTGCAGGGTACGCACTCGAGACCGGCCGCGAAACCGGGACGCTCGAGGGGTTCTGGCCCGCCGTCTCGATCGTCCTCGCCGCGGTTCTGGCCGCGATCGCCTGGCTCGGCGTGCGGCGATGGGCGAGCGAGACCGCCGCATTGGTGGGCACGACGGGGATACTCGTCGTCTTCGGCCACGCACTCGACGGCGTTTCGACCGCCGTCGGCTACAGCGTGCTCGGCGCGAGCGAGAACGTCCCCGCCTCGCGACTGATTCTCGCGGCCGGCGAGGCGCTGCCGACCGCCGAGTATATCGGCGCGAGCTGGCTGTTCGTTGCCGTCAAGGTCGCGCTCGCGCTGGCCGTCGTCGGCCTGTTCAAAGAGTACGTTCGCGACGCGCCCCGACAGGCGCGGCTCCTGCTCGCCTTTATCGCCGCGGTCGGGCTCGGCCCCGGCGTCCACAACGTGGTGCTCTTTACGATCGCTTGAGGTTCACCGCCGATAACCCGCAGCGAGGCTCGGACGGCAGTCTCCGAACGCGACCGTCCCTCGACAGCTCCTGAACGCAACCGTTTTTCTCCCGCGGTGCCGTGTTCCGAGCCGTGAATGGTCACGGTGCTCATCGCCGGTCACGTCAACTGGGACGTGACCCTCCGCGTCGATCGATTCCCGGAACCAGACGGTGAAGCGGCGATCCGGTCTCGACACCAGTCCGGCGGTGGGAGCGCCGCCAACGTCGCCACCGCGCTTTCGAGACTCGAGGTCGAGACGGGAATCGTCGGAAGCATCGGCGACGACGAACACGGTCGCCTGGTCCGGCGCGACCTCGAGCGGACTGGCATCGCGCTCGAGGGGCTCCGGGTCGTCGAGGACGCCGCGACTTCGGTGAAGTACCTCCTCGTCACCGACTCGGGGGCGGTTTCGGTGCTCGGCAACGACGGCGTCAACGAGGCGATCGGGCCCGAAGACGTCGATCCGGAACCGATTCGAGCGGCAGAGCACGTCCATCTGACGAGTCAGCGACCCGAGACGGCCGCCGAAATCGCGCGGCTAGCGGACCGAGCGGGGGCGACCGTGAGCTTCGATCCGGGTCGCCGACTCGGCGACCGCGAGTACGCTGACACGCTCGCGCTGGCCGATATCGTCTTCGCGAACGGTCGGGAACTCGAGACGATGGTCGACGGCGACGACCCCGTCGCGGCGTTCACCGAGGGAACGGTCGTCGCCAAACTCGGACGAAACGGCGGCGAAGTCCACACGCCGGACGGCTCGTTCGTCCACGAGGGGTTCGAGGTCGACTCGATCGATACGAGCGGCGCGGGCGACGCCTTCGCCGCGGGCTTTATCGCCGCGCACCGTCGAACGGGGGACCCCGAAACGGCGCTCGCGTACGCGAACGCCTGTGGCGCACTCACCGCGAGTCAAACCGGGTCACAGAGCGCGCCGACGATCGACGCCGTCGAGACCTTTCTCGAGGGTCGAGGGTGACCGACACGGATATATGACCGGTCGTGAAAGATTCGGACCCAGCGTCCTGTCCGTTCTCAGTTAGTGTCGTCTGACGGTAGCTATATACCCGGCGCCGTTGGCCCTTCGACCAGAAAGTCACGATTCCGTGACTGAGAGACATGATGAAAGGTACCCCCTGGGCGTCTGCACCCGGCGACAATCGCACGCACGTCCAATACGATAGACGCGACGACGAACCGCCGAGCGTCGCCGTCGCAACGGCGCTGGCGTCGTTTCACGGCGAAGACGTGACCGCTGGCAGCACCCAACTCTACCAGTATATCGATCCCGACGCGCTCGACGACCTCTTCGAGAGCACCCTCGGTGGCACCGAGCGGTCGATGGGAATGGTCCGGTTCGAGGCCGACGACGCAACCGTCGTCGTCGGCCCCGAGCGGGTCCACGTGTACGCAACTCGCTGACCGACGTCTCGCATCGGACGACGCGTCCCGAACCGGCCGAACGCCCCACTGGTTACGGGGCTGTATCGGTCGATCCACCAACATCGGTCGAACGCCGCATCGGCCGAACGCCGCATCGGCCGAACGTCCCGTACCGGTCGACCCACCAACATCGGTCGAACGCCGCATCGGCCGAACGTCCCGTACCGGTCGACCCACCCGCACCAACTGAACGTTCCGCACCGGTCCCGAATCGATCGATGCGTTTCGAACCGGTCGACGCGCCGCTCTGACGCGCTCGAGCAGTCGCCTGCCGCTCTCCGATCTGTACTTTCATCGCTCGTCTCGATCGTTTCGCACGGCTGTTACCGTCTCGGTCGGGGTCGTCGAAACACGACCCGACCGTCGGGGTTGGTGACTGCTGTCTCGGCGATGGCCGCTCGAGACGACCTGAACGGACTGGAGAAGGTTTTTCTCGCCGCCCCCGGAATCGGTGGGTATGGCGACACAACCGCATTTACTCGTCGACGAGGGCGATCTGACGGACATCGCGTTGATTCCCGGCGATCCGGGACGCGTCGACCGAATTGCGAGCCACTGCGACGACGCCGAGACCGTCGCACAGAACCGCGAGTACAAGGTCGTCAACGCGAGCTACGAGGGACGGGAGCTAACCATCTGCTCGACCGGAATCGGCTGTCCGTCGGCCGCGATCGCGATAGAGGAGTTGGCCAACGTCGGCGTCGAGACGTTCGTTCGCGTCGGGACGACCGGCGCGCTCCAGTCCGACATCGAAATCGGCGACATGATCGTCGCGACCGGCGCGGCGAAAAACGAGGGGACGAGCAAACGGTACGAGGCCGTCGAGTACCCCGCCGTTCCGGACTACGAGGTGCTCTCCAGCCTCGTCGACGCCGCCGAAGCCAACGACGAGGACGTTCACGTCGGCCCGATCGCCTCCGACGACGCCTACTACGCCGAGACCGACGCGGCCGTCGACGACTGGGAGGCCGCCGGGCTGCTCGCAGTCGAGATGGAAGCCGCCGCGGTCTTCTCGCTCGCCCGTCGGAAGGGACTGCGCGCGGGTGCGATCTGCACCGTCGATGGCAACTTAGTCGAGGGAACCCAGAAGGGGACCGACACCGACGACGACGAACTGCCCGAGAAGGCGAAGAACAACGTCGGCCGAGCGATCGATCTCTCGCTCGAGGCCGCGACGACCCTCTGAACGCCGGCGATCGCGCTTCTATTTTCGACTCGGTCTCGATCACAGTAGCTCGTCGTAGCGCGCCGCCAACTGCTCGAGGGAGTGCTCGACCGAGAGCATCGGCCGGCGTCGGCGACAGAGGTCCGACAGCCTGTCACGTTCTGCCAGCGTTCGCCCGAGCGCCTCCCGAAAGTCCTCGAGATCCCCACCTTCGTACCGGTATCCGGTCTCGCCCTGAATCACGGACTCGGTGAGTGCGCCCGCATCGACGGCGACGACCGGGGTTCCACACGCCGTCGCCTCGAGCGCGACGAGGCCCTGTGTCTCGACGGGGCTCGGAAAGACGAACGCGTCGAGCGCCGCGTAAAACGCCGGCAGTTCCTCGCGCTCGAGAAATCCGAGAAAGCGCACGTCCGCGTCGGTCCTCGCCGCGTGCGCTTCGAGCGATTCGCGGGCGGGACCGTCACCGGCGACGACGGCCGTCACGTCCGTTCCCGCGACGCCGTCGAGGAGTTCCTCAAGATTCTTTTCAAATCCGTGGCGGCCCGTGTACCCGACGATTGGATCGTCGATCCCCGCGAGTCCGTGCGCCTCGCGAAACGGCGTCGGATCGACCGGTCGAAAGAACTCGGTGTCGATCCCGTTCGAAACGATGCGCACGTCGGCGTCCGCGGCGACGCGCTCGAGCAAGTTCCGTCGAGCGAACGCTGTCGGCGCGATGACGCGGTCGGCGAGTTCGAAGACGGACCGCTCGTAGGCGCGCGTGAGTTGTTCCAGCCCACCGACGAGCGCGTCCGGCACGTGCTGGCCCGCCCGGTCGCCGAGCAGCGTGTGATAGGAGGCGACGGTGGGGATCCCGTGCTTTCGCGCGTAGCGAATGCCGGCGATGCCGACCGTAAACGGGGTGTGGACGTGGACGACGTCCGGGCGCTCGAGTCCGCTCGGAATCCGCGGCACGCCAAGCCGGTAGCGTGGATACAGCGGCGCCTGAACGCTCGGGACCGCGTACTCCCCGACGTCGGGGTCGTAGCCGTCCATCTTCGGAAAGACGACCGCCATCGAGTCTCGAACGCGCGGCCACCGGTCCCGCCAGAGCGAGACGGTGTAGGTGACGCCGTTGACCGTCGGGTGATAGAGGTCGGTAAACGCCGCGACGCGTTCGACTCGCCCCATTGTCGGCGAGTCAACCGGGCAGTCCTAAAACTATGCTCTCGTTACGGCTCGCTCGAGACGGCAGCGAGTCACTCCTCACTCGACGCTGAACGAGACGCCGTGGCGTCCCAGCAGCGCTCGCATTCGATCGACGCCCGATTTCGTGTCCCACCCCTCGCCTGTGTAGTGTTTGTACGGGTGGCGTATCCAGGAATACTCGCGGTGGGCGAACACCTCGAGCGACCGGTCGTCGGTGCGAAACAGCGCGACGTGGAGCTGCCACGTCGAGAGCGGCGACGGTCGTCGAACCCAGCTTCCGGCCGATAGCCGGCCGTCGCGGTGGACCTTCAGCGAGGCGATCGGCTCCGGCGAGAACGACATCGCCTCGAGGTCGGCCCGGAACTCCTCGAGGCTGCGCTGGACCGTGCCGACGTACTCCGCAGGGTGTTGGCGACACTGTGCGAACCCGCCCAGCGGCTGTTTGAGTCGGTGAAGCGTCGGCAGAACGCGCCGTCGCGCTCGCGTCCGTAGCGGGAGGGGAGGCCGAGCGCGAGACGGGTCGTCGGTGCTCGTCACGAGTCGTTCGTAACGCGGCCCCCGAGCAAAGCTTTTCTGGAGCCCGGTCGCCCGCGAACCCTCGCACGTGAGCCGCTCGGTCGAATCCCGTTACTCGAGTAACGAGGTTCGCCCGAGGCCCACCACCCGAGACCCCGTTACTCGAGCCAGATCCCCATCAGCACCTCGTCGGTGAACGAGTCGTCGATGCAGTACTGGCGCTCGCGTTCGCCCTCCCGCTGCCAGCCCTGCTCCGTAAGGAACTCGATCGCCCGCTCGTTGGTCGCCGGCAGGTTCTGGGTGACCTTTCGGTAGCCGGCCTCGTCAGCCCACTCGAGGCCGTACTCGAGGAGCGTCGAACCGATCCCCTCCCGTCGAACCTCCGGGCGAACGCCGACGGTCACCTCGGCGGTGTGGCGAAGCGACGGCAGTTCCGGCGCGTCGAGGTGGAGCCACCCGACGACGTCGGAGCGCGGCTCGGATTCCGTCTCGGGGTCCGGCTCGAACGTGGCGACGAAGAACACGCGGGATCGATCCGCGTTGGCCCGGACGAGCGCGGACTCGCGCTCGAGTCGGTCGGCCACATTCTCGGCGACGATGTACTGTTGCTCGCCTGCGATCTCCCGCATGGCGTCGACGAGGCCGTCGCGGTCGAACTCCCGAGCCGGTCGGATTCGGACGACGCCGTCCTCGAGTTCTACGGTTCGCTCCGGCGCGGTCACGCTGATCCGCAGGCGGCCGTCGGTCTCGAGCAGGTAGCCGTCCGTTTTCAGTTCGTCGAGCGCGTCCTGTAGTCGGTCGCTCGAGGGCCTGACCTGCTGGCGGTACTCCGCCGACCGGGCCGGCTTCGATGGGGACCCGCCGGCGTCGACGCGGATCGCTCGAGCGAGTTCGTCGGACGGGACGGCCCCGTTTCGCTCGACGTACTCGTACACCCGCTGCTGGAGGGGATCGTCGAACGAGAACGTCGGATGGGTGCTCATGGAGTCGAACCCGACGACGGCGACCATAATTATGGGCGCCGTACTGTGGCTCCCGTTCGCTGGGTGTGTGGGAACGACCGATTTCCCGACCGTGCCGGGCTGTTTTCGCACGCCTGACTTCGATCACAGCCTGCGCGCTCGACTCGAGTTCCCGTTGGGTTGCGGTCGCGGTTTCGCTCCGTCACCCCAGTTCGGTGTTTTTAATATCTCATTATAGGGTTTATTAAACCAACTCGCGTCTCGAGTTCGTCTCTGTTTCCTACCAGCGAGCGTCAGGATGCCCGGGAAATCGAGATATAGCTCGAGTCGTGTCGAAAACAACGGAAGACTCGATCCGCTCGTCTTCTGAGCGTTCGACACTCCGTCGCTGCCGCTCAGTCGTGTCGAAAACAACGGAAGACTCGATCCGCTCGTCTTCTGAGCGTTCGACACTCCGTCGCTGCCGCTCAGTCGTGTCGAAAACTCCGCTTCCCCGTAAACGCCATCGCGATGTCGTGTTCGTCCGCGGCCGCGATCACGTCCTCGTCGTTGACCGAGCCGCCGGGCTGGACGACGGCTTCGATGCCGGCCGACGCGGCTTCTTCGATGCCGTCCGGGAACGGGAAGAAGGCGTCAGAAGCCATCACGGCACCCTCGGCGTCCTTGCCCTCCGCGTGCTCGTCGGCTTTCATCGCCGCGAGTCGCACCGCGTCGACGCGCGAGACCTGTCCCATGCCGACGCCGACCGTCTCGGTTCCCTTGGTGAACAGGATGCCGTTCGACTTGACGTGTTTGAGCGTCTGCCAGCCGAAGACCATCGACTCGAGCTCTTCGTCGGTCGGCTCGCGCTCGGTGACGACCTCGAGGTCGTCGACCGAGATCGACTGCGTGTCGCGTTCCTGGACGAGCCGACCGCCGACGAGCGGTTTTTCGGTGAAGCGTTCGGTTCGCTCGCCGAGTGCTCGCGGCTCACCGCCGCTCGTTCGTTCCGAGGCGCTGTGCGCCTCGCGACCCACGTCGAGCACTCGCAGGTTGTCCTTCTCGAAGAGAATCTCGAGGGCGTCCTCGCTGTAGCCCGGCGCGACGACGACCTCCTTGAACGAGTCGATGACCTGCTCGGCGGTTTCTGCATCGCACTCGCGGTTGAGCGCGACGATGCCGCCGAACGCGCTCATCGGGTCCGTCGACAGCGCCTTCTCGTAGGCCTCGGCGAGCGAATCCGCGGTCGCACAGCCCGCCGGGTTCGTGTGTTTTATCACCGCGGCTGCCGGCTCGTCGAACTCCTTGATTAGATTGAGCGCGCCGTCGGCGTCGTTATAGTTGTTGTACGAGAGCGCTTTGGCCCCCTCGTTCAACTGCTCGGCGTGGACGACCGAGGCTTCCTCGCAGGTGTAGTCGGTGTAGACCGCGGCGTCCTGATGGGGGTTCTCCCCGTACCGAAGCGTCTCGAGTCGATCGTTCGAGACGAGGCGGCGACCCGGCAGGCCGTCGTGGTCGCCCTCGGCGGTGGTCGCAACGTCGTCCGCGACCGAAACCGTCCCGCTGTCTTCGTCGACCGTGACCGCGTCCTCGGCGAACCACTTCACCGCCCGCGGGTACGCCCGGAACTCGCCCTCGTAGAGCACCCGGTCGGCGAGCGAATCCTCGTCGTCACCCTCGTAGACCGGGATCGGCTCCTGGGTCACGATCGGGCCGGCGTCGACCTCGCTTTCGACGACGGTTCCCTCGTCGTCTGTCGCGTCGGTGACGACGTGGACGGTACAGCCTGTCGTCGAGACGCCGGCCTCGAGCGCGTCGCCCCAGGCGTCCATGCCGGGGAACGACGGCAGCAGCGAGGGGTGGACGTTAAGCGTGGTCGGCGCCGCTTCGAGGAACGTATCGGTGAGAATGCGCATGTAGCCGTCGAGACAGACCAGGTCGAACTCGTAGTCGGCAAGCGCCTCGAGGACGGCCTCCTCGTGGTCGGTTCGGCTCATCTCGTCCTCGAGCGGGACGACCTCGGTCGGAACGTCGCGCTCGGCAGCGCCCTCGCGTACTGGAGCGTCCTCGCTCGTGGTGAGGACGACGGACAGTTCCGCGCCGCCCGGCGCGCGGTCGGCGATGTTGAGCAGGTTGCGCCCGCGGTTTCCGGCCATCCCGGCGATTCGAATCATACTCGAACCCGCGCTCGCAAACGGGAAAGTGATTGCGGTCTCGAACGGCATAATATGCATGAATGTGGGTATAGATACTCGCCACGAACCGATGTATCCCGGACAGTATGCACGCTCGTGGCCCCACGTTTCGATACGCTTTTGGACCGCGCTGGAGGATGCTCGAGCATGACCGACACTCACGCGCTGTACGCCGTCTCGCCGCTCGACGGCCGGTACGGTGGTCGCACCGCGCCGCTGTCGCCCTACGCCAGCGAAGCTGCGCTCATGCGCGCCCGCGTCCGCGTCGAAGTAGAGTACCTGATCGCGCTCGCCGACTGCGAGGCGACGCCGCTCGAGCTAGACACCGACGAACGAACCCGGCTCTCGGGGCTCTACAACCACTTCGCCGAGGAGGACGCGAGGTTGATCAAGACCCTCGAGACCGAGGGCTACGAGGAGTTCGAAGCCACGAACCACGATGTAAAGGCCGTCGAGTACTACATCCGTCACAACCTGCCCGCGGATAGCGACGCTTCCGCGTGGATCCACTTCGGGCTCACCAGCGAGGACGTGAACAACCTCGCCCACCGGTTGCTCGTCCGGGACGCCGTCGAGGACGTGCTGCTGGGCGAACTGTACGAGCTACAGGAGACGCTCGCGGAGATGGCCCGCGAACATCGGGACCTGCCGATGCTCGCGCGAACCCACGGCCAGCCCGCGACCCCGACCACCTTCGGGAAGGAACTGGCCGTCTACGCGGCCCGTCTCGGTCGAACGACAGCTCGCGTTCGCGACGCGACCGACGAACTCCGGGGGAAACTCGGCGGTGCGAGCGGCACCTACGCCGCCCACATCGCGGCGTACCCGAACGTCGACTGGCAGGCATTCGCCGAGGCGTTCGTCACCGACCTCGGTCTCGAGTTCGAACCGCTCACGACGCAGGTCAACCCCTGCGACGACCTCGCGGCGCTGTTCGACGCCTTCCGCGGCATCAACGACGTGTTGCTCGACCTCGACCGGGATATGTGGCTCTACGTCTCCGATCGCTACCTCGGCCAGGAGGCCGTCGAAGGCGAAACCGGCTCCTCGACGATGCCCCACAAGGTCAACCCGATCGACTTCGAGAACAGCGAGGGCAACCTCTCGAAGGCCAACTCGGATCTCTCCTTCCTCGCCGAGTACGTGACGACCTCGAGACTCCAGCGCGACCTGTCGGACTCGACCGTCAAACGGAACATCGGTGCGGCGTTCGCACACTGTCTCATCGGTTACAAGAAGACCGCCGCGGGCCTCTCGAAGGTCGTCCCGAACGAGCAGGTCATGCGCGAGGAACTCGAGTCGACCCCCGAGATCATCGGCGAGGCGGTCCAGACAATTCTCAGACGCGAAGGACAGGCGGACGCCTACGAACGGGTCAAGGCCGTCACCCGCGGCAAGGACGTTTCGATCGCGGACTTCAGAGAACTGTTCGACGAGCTCGAAGTCGAGGAGGACGTTCGTGAAGAACTGCACGCGTTGACACCGGCGGGGTACACCGGCGTCGCAGACGATCTGGTCGACGACGTTCCCCAATAATCTCGACTCGAGACGAGTCGTCGGTCAACGGAGTCCGGCGGCGAGAAACGTTCCTCGAAACGTGGAGTCGAGATCAGTCTGTGGTCGGCGACGCGGGCGCGTCGATGACGCCGCTCGTCCAGGTCCCGCGGAAGAACCAGAGGCCGGCGACGACGACGCTCACGACGTTCGAGATGGCCATCGCGTACCAGACGCCGGTCTCGCCGAACCCACCCCACTGGATGAGCCCGTAGGCGACCGGGACCTGGATGATCCACAGCGAGAGGATCGAGAACGCCATGGCGATCCGGGTGCTTCCGCTGCCGCGGAACGCCCCCATCAGGATCTGAAATACCCCGAGGAACGCAAACGTCGGACCGACGATCGTGAGGAATTCGGCACCCATGTCGATCACCGTCGCCGACTCCTCACCGGTCAAGAAGGCGCCGATGATCTCCGGTGCGAACGCGTAGACGACGACGCTCATCGCCGCGAACGCCCCGCCGATGATCCCGGCGTTCAATAGGACGCCGTTGCGGGCGCGGTTTGACTGCTCCGCACCGAGATTCTGCCCGACGACGACCTCGGTCGCCTGCGCGATCCCGAGCGAGAGGAGGGTAAATACCGCGTACACACGACTGCCGACGCCGAAGGCCGCGACGGCGTCCGAACCGGCGATGGCTACCAGCGCCGTCAGGACCGTCAGGCCGAGTGCTCGAGTGCTCTGTTCGATCCCCGCGGGGATTCCGAGGCGGACGATCTTCCTCACGGTCTCGAGTTGCAGGCGGAACTGCTAGATAGAGGGTCGGATACCCAGTTGACCTGAGAACAGCAGCCAGACGCCGACGACAGCGCCGACTGCCCGGCTAAACACCGTCGCGATCGCCGCGCCTTCGACGCCGAGGCCGGCGAAGCCGGTCAGCGAGTATAGCGACGACTCGAGCGTTTCCAGCCCGAGCGCGCCGAACAGCGGATTGCTTTCGAACCCGAGGATGAGGAACGGATCGAGGACGACGTTGAGAACGACGCTGACGGTCATCAGGTAAAGCGGCGTTCGCGTATCGCCCCACCCGCGCAACAGCGCCTGAAACATGAAGAACGCGAAGACGGTGACCGTCCCGACGAACCAGGCTCGCGTGTAGTCGACGGCCATTCCGTGGACTGCGCTCCCGGCCTCGGCACCGACGAGCGTGAGCAACTGCGGTGCGAAAACGTAGCCGACGATCGAGGCGAGCAGCGAGACGAGAAGCACGAACGACATCGTCTGCCCGACGACGTGATCGACCCGCTCGTCGTTGTCCGCACCCTTGTGCTGGGAGATTAGGATGGTGCCAGCGACCGTAAAGCCCCCGCCGATACTGATGACCAGGAAGATGATCGGAAACGCAAAGGAGATCGCGGCGACGGCGTCGGAGCGACCCGGCCCACCCAGAACGTATCCGCGATGTTGTACGCGACCTGCAGTAGCTGTGTCAACACGAGCGGAATCGCGAGAAAGACGATCGGCTTCAACAGCTCTCCGTTAGTCACATCGACGGATCGATCTTCGCCGGCCGCGCTCATCTTCCACCCGACGATCGGCGACTATCCGCTGGCAGGGCTCTCGAGCGGGGGAACGCGTCGGTACGATCGGGGAGGGGAGTCCGTTCGAGCGGCCGATCCGACTCCCTCGGCCAGCCTCGATGTTTCAATTGCCACATAGTAACTGACTAGTCAGTCAGCCCGTAAAGGCATTTCGTGGGTGTGCGTCGCGGAACCAAGGAAACCGCGCTCACGGTCACAGGAAACAGCGAAAACGTGTTCATACGACTCAAGATCGAGCTATCGAAAACGGCCAGGGGTCTTCCTATTCGGTGAGCGGGAGGAAGATGCCGAACACGAACGGCGAGAAGAAGCCGACAAGGAGGCCGACGATCGAGAGGGCATACAACAGCGTATCCTCCCAGGCGGGGAGACCGCCGAAGTACGTCTGCCCGACGAACTCGCCGCCGACGCCAATAATGAGCAATCCAAGGCCGAGAAGGAACCCGGCTTTCGTCAGATGGGGATAATCGAGTTTTCCGTACCGTCCCATACGAGTCGAGTACTCGCGTGGGAGTAATAGAGTTACGGGCCGTTACAGAATGTGCTGCGAAGCCGTTCGATGACTTCTTCGAGCGGTCTCGCTGCCGATCAGCCGACGAGTTCCTCGAGCGTCTCGCGGACCGCTGCCGTCGCTCGCTCGATGTCGGATAGGCGAACGTACTCGCGTTCAGCGTGGGCGACGCCGCCGTCCTCGTCCTCGAGGACACCCGGTCCGAAAACGACGGTCGGCGCGTCGGCGGCGAAGAACCCGGCTTCGGTCGCCGCGCCGAACGGCCGGACGTCGCCGCCGCTCGCCGCTCGAAGACTCCGAACGAGCGCGTCGTCCTCGTCCGTGACGAACGCCTTCGGGAACGGCGTATCGGGCCGGATGAGATCGACGGAGGCCTCGAGCGTGTCCGGAACGCGGTCGTCGAGAAACGCCTCGAGATCCGTACGGAACGACTCGCTCGTCTCCGGCGGGACGCTCCGCCGGTCGAACGTGAGCCGGCACCGGTCCGGAACGCGGTTCGGTGCCTCGCCGGCCTCGAGCATCGTCGCCGTCAGTTTCGGCTCCCCGAGCGTGGCGTCCGCGCCCGGTCCGGCCTCGTCGTCGTAGCTTCGAAGCGCCTCGAGAACGGTCTCGAGGCCGAATACCGCGTTTCGGTCAGCGGGTACCTTCGCCGCGTGGCCGCTTTCGCCCTCGAGGGTAATCGTCCCTTCGCACTGGCCGCGGGCGGCGGTACACACGTCGAGGTCCGTCGGTTCGCCGACGATGAAGCCGTCGGCAGACGGGACCAGCGTCTCCTGAAGTCCCGCCCCGCCGGTCATCAGCGTCTCCTCGTCGGTAGTAATCGCGAGCGTGAGCGTCCCGTCGGTCGGTTCGACCCGGAGGAACGCGGCGAGCAGGGCGGCGAGCGGCCCCTTCGCGTCACAGGCCCCGCGCCCGCGGACGATATCGCCGTCTCGCTCGTAGGGAACGTGCGGAGCGACGGTGTCGATGTGGGTGTTCAAGACGATGTGCGGGCCGGAGGCGTCCGTTCCGTCGGTCGATCCCTGTCCGCCGGCGCCTCGGCTGGCGAGGACGTTCCCGTAGTCGTCCACCGTCGGCTCGAGCCCGGCGTCGCGAAGCGTCTCACGGAGCAGGTCCCGCATCTCCGAAACGTCCTCGTGGGAGGGCGTCCGGACCGCGTCGGCGTGGAACTGCGCGATATCGAAGCCCATCTACTGCCCCGATTCGCGCTCGACGCGCGTTACGTCCTCGAGCGTTTCGCGCCGGCGAACGACCCGATCCTTTCCGTCCTCGAGCGCCACTTCCGCTGGTCGGGGCTGGGAGTGGAACTGACTGGCGAGTTCGTAGCCGTACGATCCCGCGTTACCGATCGCGACGACGTCACCGCGCTCCGGCCGGGCGATCGGCCGATCGTGAGCGAAGACATCTGCGCTGGTACAGACCGGCCCGCCGACGGTGACCTCGTGGGGCTCGCGCTCGGGCGCGCTGACGTTGCGCATGGGATGATACGAGCCGAACATCGCGGGCCGAATGAGCGTCGCGAGGCTGGCGTCGATGCCGACCACGGTCGTGTCCGGCGCGTCCTTGATCGTGTTCACTTCCGAGAGGATTAGCCCCGCGTCGGCGACAACGTAGCGACCCGGCTCGAGCTTGAGTTGGGCGTCGAGGTCGCCAACCGCCTCGCGGACCATATTCGAGGTCTTCACGAGGTCCAGTGGCTCGTCGTCTTCACGGTAGGGAACGCCGTAGCCGCCGCCGACGTCGACGAACTCGAGGTCCTCGTCGCCGACCCGGCGGGCCATCTCGCCGATGCGAGAAATGGCGCGACAGTGGTCCTCGAGCCCGGCGGTCAGAACGCCGCTGCCGGCGTGGGCGTGGAGGCCGACGAGGTCGAACGCCTCGCGTACGCGGTCGGCGACCTCTGGGACGCGTTCGTAGGGGATGCCGAACTTCGCGTCCGCGCCGGTCGCGACCTTCTCGTGGTGGCCCGTTCCGATGCCGGGGTTGATCCGAATGGCGATGCGACCGTCGTAACCCCGATCTGCGAGGCGCTCGAGCGTGTCGACCGCGCCGATGGTGATCGTCAGCCCCGGATTATCCACGGCGAGGTCGGTCGCGTAGTCGAGGTCGTGGTCCGGTGGGTTGACGGCGGTGTACTGCAGTTCGTTCGGGTCCGCACCGGCGTCGATCGAGCGTTGCAGTTCGCCCCAGGCCGCACATTCGATCGTCCCGCCGACCTCGAGCACTGCCTCGAGGACCGCCTTTCCAGTGTGCGCTTTCGCCGCGTACATCACGTGGGCATCGGGAAACGCGGCCGAAAACCGGCCGTAGTTCTCCTTCACGCGATCGAGATCCATCACGTAAAGCGGCGTGTCGTACTCGGCGGCGAGCGACTCGAGTCGCTCGAGATTCCAGTCTACGAGCCGGCGAACGGCCGGCGAGTCCGCGAAATCACTCATTATCAACTGGAAGTGACCGGGAGGATTCAAGCGTTTGGGTTCGTCCGCTCGCCGAGAAGCGGGTGGACCACCTGAATCGATACCGTCTACTCCCTCAGGTTCGGTGTCGCAGGCAGATCCGATCCACTCCGTGTTGGTTCATCGTCAGCCCGCCTGTCTCCGCTTGCCAATAAGGTGAATGTGTCAGATACAAGAGTACAAGGATACAAGAATACAAGCGTACAGCCCATATCAATAATATTTCGGATACACTCTTGATGATCCGGCTCGTTGGTTCCCGTATGTCGATCGATATCGAGGATTTCGAAGAGCACACCTCCGCGGAACTCGAGGAGCCGAGCAACGCCGAGCGAGTGCTCCGATATCTCTACGAGAATGATACCAACAACCTTGTCGTGGATTTTATCGAAGTATCACTTCCGTTTATTGTCGGAGTTAGCCTCATCATTGGCGGAACTTGGCTGGCACGAACACATCCAACCGACCGTATCATTCAGCTGGCTATGTGGATTCTTGGTGGCGCACTCGTCGGCGTGGCCGTCACCGTCTGGGTACTATTCATCATCTCACTCGAACAAGTACCCGCCGGCGAGCCGACTGTTCTCGTTCTTAATGACGTCGGTCTCTTTATGGCTGCAGGAATCCTGCTCGGCTACTATGCGACCGGTTTCGAAGCACGTGAACACGAGCTCGAACTGTCCGAACAACGGTTTCGCGCCCTGACCGAGAACTCGTCGTTCGCCGTTATTACCTTGCTCCATATGGCAGTTGACGCGGGATGGGCGAGATTCTTGTTTGAGTATTTGGGTTGGCGGTTGTAGCTCGATACTTGGACAACTCTGAGGGGATGGTTTGCGTGGGGTACTCTCATATCGATGTCGGCGAGTTAGGTGATGGCGCTACCAAGGTACCCAAGGAGCCCAACAGTATATCGCGGTAACTCTCATTACGAGTGTGAGGGGTACACCGCCGCGTTCATACCCCTTCGACGGAGAATAGGGTGGCGTCTCTGAGAACAGCCTGCACGCGGCGGTGCCAAGCGTCAGCGAAGGCCTCCCGTTGCTGGTCGCTTGCCGATCCGTCGAGAATCCTCTGGAGGTTCCCGATTGCGGGTCCACCGCTAGGAACGTCGCTGACGTGGTAGGCCACTTCGACGGTCTCGTCCGTGTCGGTTCGCCGGAACCGGAACGTCGGGTCCGCCGTGTCCGGGTCGAACCCGTCGAAGCACAGGAGGTCGCGGCGGCCGCCATAGCCGCCGGCGAGCCCGCTGAATCCGTCATCGCCGGTCGCGCCAGTCACGTACGAGATGATACGGCTCATCACGCCGTACGCAGCATCCTCCTGCGGGCCGGCCGTCTGGACCTCGATTTCGCTCCGGACTGGATAGTCGTCGGGATACAGGGCGTCGAGCCCGAGCTGGACGATCCGGTAGGCGCCCGAGGCAGTCGGACAGGAGTGTCCTGCCTCTTTCACCGCGTCTCTATAAGCGATGACGAACGGCTCGCCCGGTTCGAGGACGTCGAGGGCCTCCGCGACGGGGTCGCGGATTTCGATCGGCTCGACGTCGTAGTCGACCTGCCAATTGGTTCTCGTCTGGGTCGTGTCAGTCGCAGTCGAATTCGATGTCATGAGTTGTGGTTGTGATCGTGTCTCGTGGTCAGTAGCGGAGCAGTCGCATCCCGTTGAGGATGACGAGGAGGACGCTGGCCTCGTGGACCAGCATTCCCGACGCGAGGGTGACGTAGCTGGTGAGCACGCCCGCGAGGAGGACGGTCACGGTCAGCACCGCGATCCCGACGTTCTCGAGGACGTTCCAGCGCGTCGCCTTGCTGAGTTTGACCGCGTACGGGATGCGTTCGAGGTCGTCGGCCATCAACGCCATGTCAGCCGTTTCGATAGCGGTGTCCGTTCCCGCAGCACCCATCGCGATGCCGACATCGGCAGTGGCCAGCGATGGCGCGTCGTTGATGCCGTCGCCGACCATCGCGACGACGTGGCCGTCGGCCTGGTAGCCCTCGATGACGGACTGCTTGTCCTCGGGGAGGAGTTCGGCACGGTACTCGTCGATACCGACCTCCTCGGCAACGGCAGCGGCCGTCCGATCGTTGTCGCCGGTGAGCATCACCGTCTCGATGCCAGCGTCTTGGAGCGCCGCGACGACCCCAGGAGCGGCCTCCCGGAGCTCGTCCCGCATCGCAATCGCGCCGATGATGTCCCCGTCCCGAACGACGTGGACGACTGTCTCGCCGCGCCCCTCACGCTCGCGGACGTAGTCGGCGACCCGATCGGGGACATCGACGTCGCGGTCGTCCAGCAGCGCGCGGTTGCCGACGACGACTTCCTGGCCATCGGCATGGGCGATGACGCCCTTGCCGGCGACCACGTCGAAGTCGTCGGGATCGGGGACCGACCTGCGCCCCACGTCCGTATCGTCCGCTTGGGCGACCGTCGCTCCACCGTCCGTCGCAGCCGTCTGGCGTTCGCGGGCCATGTCGACGATGGCGTCCGCGAGGTGGTGTTCGCTCTTCTTCTCGGCGGTCGCTGCGAGCGAGAGGACGTCGGCGGCGGCGACGCCGAACCCCTCGATGTCGGAGACGGTGGTCTCGCCCTTCGTGAGCGTCCCCGTCTTGTCGAAGGCGACGAGATCGATCTTGCCGGCGCGTTCGAGGTGTTCGCCGCCCTTCATCAGCACGCCCGACCGGGCGGCGTTACCGATGGCCGAGACGATGCTGACCGGTGGCCCGATGACCAGCGCGCCCGGACAGCCGATGACCAGCAGCGTCAGCGACAGGATCGCGTTCTGCGTGACCGCGTACGCGCCGATAGCCAGGGCAATGACGGCCGGCGTGTAGTACTTCGCGAACCGGTCGATGAGACTCTCCGTGGGCGACTGAGCCTCCTGGGCCTCCTCGACGCGACGGATGATCCGTTCGAGAGTCGTATCCGATCCCGCTCCCGTCGTCCGGATTTCTAGCGCGCCCTCCTGGTTGACCGTCCCGGCGTACACCTCGTCGCTGTCGGCCTTGTGGACGGGCGCGCTCTCGCCGGTGACCGGCGCCTGGTTGACTGCGCTCTCGCCGTCGACGACGGTTCCGTCGACCGGGATCTTCCCGCCCGGCTTTACGACGACGACTTCGCCCTCTTCGACATCGCGGGCGGAGACCTCTTGGAGTGTCCCGTCGCGACGGACGGTCGCCGTGTCGGGCGTCATCTCCAGTAGCTCCTGAAGTGCCGTCCGGGTCTTCCGCATCGTCCGGCCTTCGAGGTAGCTGCCAAGGCTGAACAGGAAGACGACGGCGGCGGCTTCCCAGTACTCCCCGATGACGATAGCACCGATGGCGGCCAGCGTCACCAGCGTCTTGATGCCGAGCGTCCGGTTGGTGACCTCGTGGTAAGCGGTCTTGGCGATGTCGTAGCCACCCACGACCGTCGCGAGGACGAGGATGGCGGCGCTTGCCATCTCGAAACTCGTGAGGTAGCCGAGACTCCAGCCACCGCCGTACAGCAGGCCGCTCGTCGCCGTGACGATGGCCTTCCGGTGGTTCCGGTAGTACTGCGTGATCGATTGTTTGTTCATAGTGTTAGGCGGGCTGGGGAGTGTACCCCTGGTTTTCGATGGTCTCTGCGAAGGCGTCGGGGTCAGTGACGCTGTCGTCGTACTCGATCTCGACGCGGCCGGTCGCGTAGTGGACTTCGACGTGCTGGACGCCGTCGACGTTCGACAGGGCGCGTTCGACGGTACTCGCGCAGGTCGGCAGTCGAAGTCGAGGACGCGGAATTGGGTTGTGTCGCTCATTACAGTTTGAGATAGTGCCCGTACCTCAATAAGTATTTTTTAGATGATATGTTTGAATTCGGATACGGGTCGTTGGAACAGTCAAACGGGTCGTCTAGGGCTTTCGCTATCGCGGGTCCATCCTGTACTGGATACCTCGACAGACACCTACCCGACTCCTGCCCCGCTACCTTTTCCCGCGTGCTCGCGCTCAGTTCTCGTATGAGTGATTCCGATACCGACCACCGTCTCGACGACATCGCGGTGCGAGACACTCGGATTTCGGACGCCATCGACGAGCCGATGCGGGCGATGGTCCTCGACATTCTGTCCGAGGAAGCCCTAACTGCGACCGAGGTCCACGAACGCCTCGACGATCGCGGCATCGACCGGACGGAGAACACGGTCCGCCATCACATCAACGAGCTCCGGGATGCGGGCCTCGTCGACGTCGTTCGCTTCGAGGAGGGGCGTGGTGGGACGACGAAGTACTACCACGCGAACACGATCGTCCTCTCGTACTCACTACCAGATTCGGCCGACGCCGCCGTCGAGGAGATGATCGACGCTGCCCAGCCCCAGATCACGGACGCGCTCACTACGCTCACCGACGAGTACGACGACGCTATTGAGGAGATCGTCGAGGATATGCAGCCCTGCGAGCACTGCCAGACCCAGAAGTACGAGACGTACGTTCTTCTGACCGTCCTGCGACGTGCGTTCGTTCGCGCCCACAGAAATTCCTGAGGGGGAACCACCCCTACGCTGGCAGGGTCTTAGAAGGAGAACCGATCACGCGCGGATTGCATCGCGAGGCGAGTCAGGAGTCGCGCAGGGCCACGCTTTGGGAGGTCCCGTACAGTCTCGATGCTGGTCGGCGGTTCACTACCACCAATGTCTAACTCCCAGCCTGTCTCGTCCATGAAGCGTTCGACAGCCTGATTTACTCGCTGTCGCACGTCGTCCGAGTCCATTGTCTCGGGCACACCATTCCGGAGGACGACGTCGCCGTCAACGATCACTGTCTCGACGTCGGCCGGCACCGCGTTGTTCACGACCTGTGCAGGAATATTGGTCCGTGGCGTGAACTTCGGTTTGTCGACGTCGAGGAGGATAATATCCGCGCGCTTTCCCGCTTCAATACTGCCGATCTCGTCGCCCATCCCCAGCGCGCGTGCGCCTTCAATAGTGAGCATTCGTATCAGTTCCATCGAGTCGAACTGCCCGGCTGAACGCTTGAGATTTGCCGCCAGCCGAGCTTGCCGCGCTTCACCGAACATGCTGTACGAGTCGTGCCAGTAGTGGTCGTCAATCCCTACTCCGACGTCGACGCCGGCGGCTCGAAGCTCGGGAACGGGCGTCCACTGCGTCTCCCCGTCCGGATTCCAGTAACAGAAGACGGACGGGCAGTGCGCAACAGCCGCGTCCGCCTCGGCGGTTCGCTGGATGTCCTCTTCGTCGGCGAGGCGGAAGTGAGCAGCGACCAGTCGGTCGTCCAGGAGTCCAACGTCGTCGAGCAATCCCACCGAGTCCTCGCCACCGTTCGCTCGTGCCATCGTGTTACTCTCCTCGAGTTCGAGCAAGTGCGTGTGGACGAGCAGGTCCGGGTACTCTGCGGCGAGGGACGCGGTCCGTTCCCACAGCTGCCTGGTACACGACCAGTCGTCGTGCGGGCAGATCGTCGCCCTGATTCGGCCCTCGTACGTGTCGTGGTACGTTTCGACGAACTCGCGAGCACGGGAGAACTGCTGATCGACTGGTTGGTCCCAGAAGAGGTCCGAGATCGCCGGGCCGAAAAATCCGCGGAGCCCTGCTTCCCCGAACGCCTCTGCACCTGCGGCAGGCCGTGCGTCCATCGAGTTCACGGTCGTGACACCGCCCAAGAGGAAATTGAGCGCTGCGAGCTCGACGCCTGCCTCGACGAGGTACTCGAATTCGCCGTTCCCTAATCTGTTAAACAAGGCCGTCCCACTCCCAAGCATCTCCGTCAGCTCGAGTTCGCTAAACGCACCGATGAGCGGTGTCATCTCCAAGTGCGTGTGGGCGTTCACCAACCCCGGCATCACCAGTTTCCCGTTCCCGTCGATAACGGTGGACGCTTCTAATTCTCCGTCTCCTGCACGTGATGGTCGGACTTCTTCGATACAGCCATCGGTGATGCATACTGTGCCGCGCTCGTACAGGCGGTTCCGCTCGTCGGCTGTGAGAACGAGTGCATCATGGATTGCCAGATCGACAGCCATCGTAAATTAGGAAGTGGATGTGACAGTTACCGTACTGGACAACCGAGCAGGCCGGCGAAGGCTGTTCTTCCAGGTGGTGTTCCCCTCATTTGGGATATCATCGGTCTCTACTGGTCCCATTAGCCTCTAATACGTCGGCGTGATTTAATCAGATTCCCCTTTTGAATCTGAAGTCGGATTCCGTGGAGCTTGTGGAGGTTTGCAATGTTTTCCCCTCTTCACGATAGATCATCTATGGCCGACGGTTACGATGCCATAGTACTGATACCCTCATAGGCAGTATATTCTAATCAAAACCGCAATAGATGATCCCTACAATGATACACCTATGCAGGCGACGATAATCGACGGAGTTCTTGAATCCCTTCGTATCGGTGTCGGATTTCTCTGGACGGCGGCGTGGGCGATCATCATGGGCCTCACGATTACGAGTCTGGTCCAGGTCTACGTCTCGAAGGAGCGGATGGCACAGGTGCTGGGTGAGGGCGATCTAACTGGACTTACCAAGGCGACTGTGTTCGGAGCAGCAAGCAGTGGCTGTAGTTTCGGCGCCGTCGCCATCGGGAAGGGCCTGTTCAAGAAGGGGGCGCACGCGGTGAACTTCCTCGCGTTCATGTTCGCGTCGACGAACCTCATCGTCGAACTAGGGCTGATGATTCTCATCCTGCTTGGCTGGGAGTTCCTCGTCGCGGAACTGCTCGGCGGCCTGATTCTCATCGCCGTCATGGCCGCCATCGTCCACCTTACGCTTCCCGAAAACCTGTTTAACGAAGTCCGCGAGAAGCTCAACGAGCGCGACCGCCAGGCGGGCGTCACGGAAGATCCCACCTGCGGGATGGAGGGGAAAGACGAGTACACGCTCACGACCGACGGCGGTGAGACGCTCAAATTCTGCTCGGAGGGCTGTATGGAGACCTATCGCCAGGAGACGTCGAGTAGCGGCGGGTGGCGTGACGAGTTGCTGTCGTGGGGTGGCTGGTACAAGGTCGGGAATCAGTACCGCAAGGAGTGGTCGATGATCTGGAAAGACATCGTCGCCGGCTTCCTTATTTCTGGGTTCGTCATCGTCTTCGTCCCGCAGTGGGTGTGGAACACGCTGTTCATTCAGGGCGACGGCCTGCTCGTGACTGCCGAGAACGCCGTCATGGGCGTCATCATCGCCGTCCTCAGTTTCGTCGGCAGTATGGGCAACGTCCCGTTCGCCGTCGCGCTGTGGGGCGGTGGCGTCAGCTTCGCCGGGATCATCGCGTTCGTCTACGCCGACCTCATCACCGTGCCCGTGCTGAACGTCTACCGGAAGTACTACGGCTGGAAGATCATGCTGTACATCCTTGGCGTCTTCTTCGTGACGATGGCGTTCACTGGCTTCCTCATGGAGTTGCTGTTCGACGCCCTCGGCATCGTACCAGATCTGGCCGGTGGCGAGACGGCGACCGAACAGACGTACTTCGAGCTCAACTACACGTTCTACCTCAATATTATCGCCTTCGCGCTCTCCGGGTTCCTCCTGTATGTCTACCGACGTGGAATCGGCGCACCAGGTCAGTATCGTGATCCGGTGTGTGGCATGCGGACCGACGATGAGGGGCCGAGTGCGTCCAATGATGGGATGACGTACTATTTTTGCTCGAAGACCTGTAAGCGGGCATTCGAGGAAGAGCCCACGGAATTTGCTGATCAAAGCCCGCAGATAACAAACCACGATCACGATCACTGATAGATGTACTGTGGTTCATCCGCTGTGAAGCACTTCATCATCGCACCTTCAATCCGCAATTGTCACACCTGTCGCGCCAAAATTGATTGTATGAGCAGTCAGATATCGAAACAAGGGGATGTCATATGAACCAACGTCCAGCGGATACCGTCGTTGGTGTGCTCCTTGGGTTCGTCCTCTTGGCTGGCGGACTACTCAGTTGGCGGGCCTATCAACAGCGTCGCGCTATCGAGCAGTCGATGGGGCCGATGATGGACTCGTCTATGGGGGCGATTCACGGTCCAGATCCTCTCTGGTACGTGGTTGGAACCCTTCTGGTCGCAGGCAGTATCGGTGGCATCTATTACGTGGTTCGAGGGAATCTCATCGATTCGACAACCGACTCAGCGGATCACATCGACCCCGATCAGGTATCGGAGGCAACGCCTACATCGATAGACGATGACGCCTCGCCGGCGACGCCTATCAATCCTGAATCGGATCCGCAAGCGCGCGTTCTCGATCTCTTACCGGATGATGAACGACGCGTCCTTGAACCCGTCCTGAACTCGCCTGGAATCACGCAGATCGAACTTCGGGATCGATCTGAGTTCTCAAAGAGTAAAGTGAGCCAGACCGTGAGTTCACTCGAGGAGCGCGGGCTGCTGTATCGGGAACGACAGGGTCGAACCTACCGCGTGTATCCGAGTGATGACCTGCAGAACTAACAGACGTAGAAATTCATACTAACACTACCCATCATGTCACAAGCAACACTCGAAACTGATCGCATTAGCCGGGTTCTCAAGTCAAGCACGTGGCTCAATCTCCTCCTCGCCGCACAGTTGATCGCCGGGTTGGTGTACGCATATTTCACAGGAGATATGGGGAGCCGGTGGACCCATTTCGTCCTTCCATTTATTTGGTTCACCGCCTCAGTCTGGGTGATCTGGCACACTCGACCTGTAACGAAACGTCGAGTGTATCGTATTGGTGCCGCACTTGTCGTTGCTCTATATCTCATCGTGATGTTTTATTTTTCAGGATTACTTGGACCGAGCACCTCTCATTTCGGGCAGCTCACTGGACCAAGCGGCTTCGGAATAACGTGGGGTCGATCTTTGGGATGGAGTCCGATTGTCTTTCACATAGGATTGACGATATATCGGGAAAGAACTCGTCAGTCGTTTCGTTTCCGTACGGTATCTCCGATAGAATGAAAAATATGGATAAAAACGCAGCAAACGCCTAGAATCCAAAGAGCGGAACGTAACGAAACGTGAGGAAGGCGCCGACAGTCGAGATGAGCGGGACGACGTTTTGCATGAGAATCACGCGCGCGGTCGTCGTCGGATCGAAGAGATCGGACGCTTTCGGGATGTCGCTAACCTGCTCCTCGCCGATTTCCGGGGACGGCTCGCCCTCCTCGTCGGCCGTGAGCGCACCGACCGAGACCGCCGTCTCCTCGCCTCGAGCGGCGTCCGAGAGTCGCGTCGTTCTGGTCGCGCGACCCCAGCCGAGTCCGACGATAGCCATGGTCGCGATGACGACGAAACTCGCGGGGATGCCGATCCAGGAGAGGCCAACGACGATCGTCGAACTTATCACGGCGACGACGACCGCCGCGGTGAGCGGCAGGTTCGTGATATCGTTTCCGAGCGTGTCGAGAGTTCGCCGAGCGATCGTAAACGCGCCGATCGCGACTGCGATAGAACCGATGATGAGCGCGGGATCTTCCGCGAGTTCGCCGCTACCCACGAGGGGTGCGACGGCGTTTGCGATATTGCTCGTTCCCGAACTGAACCCCATGAGACACCCAATAACCACGACGAGGATCGAACCAGTCCACTCGCGTCTCGAGACGCCGGCGACGGTCTCGAGACGGGGGACGTAGCCCGTGGTATCGATGCTGAGCAAGGGCGACCCCGTGGTGTTTTCTTCGATCGCCACCCACTCGTTGATTCGGGTGTAGAAGTACCGGCCCACCACACCCCCGATCCAGAAGCCGATGATGGGGGCGACGATCCACCAGATCGCGATCTCCCCGAGGACGGCCACGTTGAGTTCGCCCGTCGCGAACCCGAGCGCGGCGATCGCGCCGACCGCCGTCATCGAGGTGGAGGCGGGAACGCCGGCGTAGTTGCCGATAAAGAGCGCGCCGCCGATGAAAAAGAGCACGGCGACGTTCGCCTCGAGCGTGAAAATTTCGGTGCTCGTCACCAGTTCGTTCCCGAGCGTGTCGACGACTTGCCGCCCGATGGTAAACGCGCCGATCGCAAAGAAGACAGACATCAGCGCCGCAGCGATCCCCTTCGAGATGATGTTCGCGCCGACGGCGGGACCGAACGCCGGACCGGTCGTCGCACCGCCGATGTTGTATCCGACGAAGACTGCAACGAGGATTCCGACGAATAACAGTACTTCTGTCACGTCTACCACGTAGACCTGCGGAACCTAAAAGGACGCGTATTTTTATCCATCGCTGATCGGTCCGGATCGAGAAGCGAGTGGCGGATCGTTCGGCGACTCGGCTCTTCGATCCCCGACCCGGACCAACGGGATTATCCCGACAGCCACCGCGCGTTCGGGTATGAGTCAGTTTCCGACGTTCGAAGTGATCCCCGCGGTCGACGTACAGGACGGCGAGGTCGTCCAGCTCGTCCAGGGCGAACGGGGTACCGAAACACGCTACGGCGACCCCGTCGACGCCGCCCGCCGGTGGATCGACGCCGGCGCGGAGACGCTCCACCTCGTCGACCTCGACGGGGCCTTCGAAGGGGAACGAGCGAACGCGGACGCGATCGACGCCGTCGTCGACGCCGTCGACGTTCCGACGCAACTCGGTGGGGGCATTCGAACCGCAACCGACGCGATCGATCTGCTCGAGCGCGGCGTCGACCGGGTTATCCTCGGCACCGCCGCCGTCGAGAATCCGGAGATCGTCGCCGAGATCAGCGAGCGCCGGCCGAACTCGGTGGTCGTGAGCCTCGACGCGAAAGACGGCGAAGTCGTCATCGAGGGCTGGACGGAAGGGGCCGGGATGACGCCGGTCGAGGCCGCAGCGCGCTACGAGGACCTCGGAGCCGCCGGAATTCTCTTTACGAACGTCGACGTGGAGGGGCAACTCGAGGGCGTCGCGACCGACCCCGTTCGGGAACTCGTCGACGCCACTGATGTCCCGATCGTCGCCAGCGGCGGGGTCGCGACGCTCGAGGACGTGCGAGCGCTCGAAGAGGCCGGCGCAGCGGCCGTCGTCGTCGGCAGCGCGCTCTACGAGGGGAAGTTTTCGCTCGAGGAGGCACAGGCCGCCGTCGACGAGTAAGCGGGCTGTGGCCGAGAGCGGGCGTCGAGCAACTGCGAGACGCCCGCGATCCGGGGGAGGGCAGGCGGTTCACACTCTTTTGAGCCGCGAGGTCACGAAGTGACCAAGCGGGCCGACGACTGATGTGGAGACCCTGTGGGTCGGAACGGAAGGAGGAGTGCTTTTCATCGACGTTTTGCCGAGGGTGCGCCGACGGCGCACCCGCAGCGCAAAAGGTCGGTGTCAAAACTTCGTTTACTAGGACTTCCAGAACGCCGGGGTCAGCAACACGAGCACGGGGATAATCTCGATGCGGCCGATCCACATCATGACGATCATGACGGACTTCGAGAACGCGGAGAACCCTTCGTAGCTTCCCATCGGGCCGGCCATACCGAACGCGGGGCCGATATTGAGGAAGATGGAGGCCGCCGCCCCCAGCGCGTCGAACTCCGAGACACTGGTGGAGGAAACTCGAGCGGCGTCGACGACGATGACGATGGTCAGCAGGAAGAAGATGACGATGGCGAGCAACACGTACGAGAAGATGTCGGTGATCGTGTCCTCGTCGATAACGCTGTCGCCGAGTCTGACCGGGCGGACCGCCTGCGGGTGCACCGAGGTGAACAGGTTACGAAAGAGGGTCTTGAGGACGACGAGCCAGCGCAGGAGTTTGATCGAACAGGTCGTACTCCCCGCCATGCCGCCAAGGAACATACACAGAAAGAGGAGGTGCTTCGCGCCGGGCGACCAGAGGTCGAAGTCCACCGAGGCGTAGCCGGTCGTGGTGACCATCGACACGACGTTGAACACGCCGTGTCGGATCGTCGGCTCGAGGCCGCGCTCGAAGGACGCGTCGAGCGACAGGACGGCGACGACGAGAAGGCTAAACGTTGTCAAGACACCGAGGTAGAAGCGGAACTCCTCGTTTCGCAGCGGCTGGGCGTAGTTCCCCTGAACGACGTAGTAGAGCAACACGAAGTTCGTCGCGCCGAGGATCATGAAAGGGACGATCGCCCACTGAACGATCGGCGAGAACGCGGCGATACTCCGGGGTTCGGGGGAAAAGCCGGCCGTCGAGACGCTCGTGAGCGCGTGCGCGACGGCGTTGAAAAGCGTCATGTTGTCCCCCAGACCGAGCAGGTTGAGCGCGTAGAAGGTTACGGCCGCGAGGACGGTGAGGCCGACGTACAGCCCCCAGATGAGCCGCGCCGTGTCGTCGATGTGCGGGCGCAGCTTCCGGACGTTTTGCGTCTGCGTTTCGGTTTCCATCAACTGCGCACCGCCGACCATCAGGTTCGAGAGCAGGCCGATGGCGACGACCAGGATCCCCAATCCGCCGAGCCACTGGAGAAGCTGTCGCCAGAGCATGATCGCCCGCGAGTGGATCTCGAAGTTCTCGATCACGGTCGCGCCCGTGGTCGTGAGCCCGCTCGTACTCTCGAAGAGGGCGTTGACTGGGTGTGCAAGCGTTCCGACGCCCGCGACGAAAAACGGGATCGAGCCGACGGCGGCGACACAGAACCACGTCAACGCGACCATCAGGAACGCCTCGCGTTGACCGAGCTCCTGGTCCGTGGTGAGTCGCTCGAGCGCCAGGCCGACGAGGACAGTGACGACGATAGCCGCCACGAACGGCGTCGGATCCGAGCCGTCGAACACTGCCAGCGCGAGCGGGGCTGCGAGCGGAACGGCGAGCCACTTCAGTACCGTCCCGGAGAGACTGCAACTCGAGCGCCAGTCGACACGAACCCTCATGGAATCAGACCTGCGTCGGGGAGGAAATAATCGGTTCGGTCGGCGAATCTGGGACAAGATCGATTACACTGCACCAAACGGATACTCGGAGCGGCGGTAACGTCGGGTTGAAAGCGCCGAGACGACGGTAGAGAGCTGAGATGCCGGTTGGAGAGCTGAGACGGCGATGAAGGGCAGTTCCGTTCGGCCGGGATCAGGGCGATTCGTTGTAGCCGTGACCGAAATAGAGCGCGAGAACGTTGATCGCCAAGAGCGTAAGGAACGTCATCGTCACCGTCGGGTCGTTCAGTCCTCGGGCAAGCAGCGGGACGTGGACGAACGGCAATGCGATCGCGATCCAGAACGAGAGGAACTGTGCGGGTTGTTTGATCGTCCGGAGCAGGCGGCGGTCGGTGTCGGCGTCTCTCTCGGGGGACGACTGGGCGATCGATTCGTTGGGGAGCGGGGAAGAGTTGGACATTGGGGTGTTCACCTCGGCTATTCCTGACTATCATCGGCGACAACATATAAGAGGGAGAAGGTTGGCCTAATTTCGGTCCGTTTTACGCGTGTAGGCGATACCAACTGATGTTTCGTTACACCCTGAGAGATCTTTAGACATTTTACCGAGCGTTCTAAGAGAGTTTCGTCGTTCTATCAAGGATCGGATCGACGGCTCGGAGAGCGTCGCTCGAGTCGGCGCTGCGAGCGCAATCGCCTTGTACCGGCGGCCCCCTCGTTTTCCCATGAGCGAGCGAACGGCGACCGTCACCCGCGAGACGGGCGAGACGACGATCGAGTGCACACTCGCGGTCGACGGAACCGGCACGGCCGACGTCGAAACCGGAATCGGATTCTTCGATCACATGCTGGCGGCGCTTGCCAAACACGGCCTGTTCGACCTCGCGGTCGAGTGCGACGGCGACCTCGAGATCGACGACCACCACACGGTCGAGGACGTTGCGATCGTCCTCGGAACGGCGCTGTCGGACGCGCTTGGTGATCGGACGGGCATCGTTCGGTACGCCGATCGCCGGGTCCCGCTGGACGAAGCCGTCGCCTCGGCAGTCGTCGACGTGAGCGGTCGCCCGCGGTTTTACTTCGACGGAGCCTTCTCGCAGGACCAGATCGGCGAGTTCACCAGCGACATGGCCCGACACTTCGGAGAGTCGCTCGCGATGAACGCCGGTCTGACGCTTCACCTATCGGTCGAGACTGGCGAGAACGCCCACCACGAGGTCGAGGCGCTGTTTAAGGCGCTCGCTCGAGCGCTCGACGACGCGACACGGTTCGACGAGCGTCGGGAGGGTGCGCCGAGCACCAAGGGAACGCTCTCGGAGTGAGCAAGGCGACGAAGCGACAGCAGATCGACTATTCGGCGGGCACGAACTGGACTAATTGCTTGCGGAATGCCTTTCGAACGGCGGCTAGTGATCGACTACGAGCAGGAAACAGGGGCGTCTACCGGCGGATGGCTGGCGGGAACGCTCACCGGCGGACGAGTTGACCGCCGTCTTCTGCAAACTCACCGTCCTCGAGCGCGTACTCGACGATCTCCTCGACGGTGTGAGGATCGAGGTCGTACGCTCCCGCGGCGAGCGTTTCGACGTCGCTGCGTGCCATGGGGAACTCACGGTTCCGAAGGAGCCGAATAACTTTCCCGTACCCCCGCGGGGGGCTGGTACTCGAATCAGCGGCGGTCGCGGAGCCACCATCATCGACGCCGTCGGCATCTCGGTCCGCATCGGTACTCGAGTCAGCGTCGTGTTCGTCCGAGGGGTTCTCAGTCGAAGCCTCCGCGGACGAATCCTCGTCGGCGGTGCGCTCGAGCGTAATTCCGCGGTCGGTCGCAGCGGTGGGTTCCGAGGAATCCGGTCGGTCTGGATCAGCGTCCGTGTTGGACGCGTCCGAACCAGCATCCGTATCGGCCTCGTTCTCGTCTGGACCAGTTTTGGCCGCGTTCACGTCGATCACGGCCGGTCGACTGGATTCCGTCGAATCGGACGGTGCGTCCTCGTCGGCCGTCTCGAGTTCGCTCGCATCGCCAGTCGTGGAATCGTCGGCGGAATCGAGCCGGTTCGAATCGGCCGGCCCGTCGGTATCGCCAGCAGTCGTCTCGTCGGCCGACTCGACGCCAGCGCGGGCCAACAGCGGCTCGAGGAGTTCCTCCAGCCGCGCGGAACACGCCTGACAGAGGACGACGCGACGCTGTTCGTCCTCGGTCGGCTCGAGTTCGGGCGGCAGGAGTTCGAACGTCCCGGCGGCGTCGGCACCGCAGAAATCACAGTGACTGAGTGCGCGCATGGGGAGGGGTTTCGGCTACGCCCTCAAAAACGTCCGTCAGACGTAGAATCGACGAGGCGAACTCGAGACGAGAGCGGGTGTCCGCGGCGAGCGACCACCGGACATTATATCCCAGCCCGCATACACTCGCGGACGAATGTTCGACGAGATCATGGAGAAGTTCGAGGGATCACCGAGCCAGCAGGCAGTTATCCGCCTGCTGCTCGAGCGCGGGTTCTCCGTCAACGACGAGGGTCGGGTCGTCTCCGGCGGGATCGAGATCCCGAACACGGGAATCGCCCGCGAGATCGACGTCGACCGGCGGGTCGTCGACTCGACGACCGACGCGATCCTCGAGGATCCGGAACTGCGTCGTATCTTCCAGAACATCTCGCAGGTCCCGAGTCTGATGGACCTCGCGCCCGTGCTCGATCTGACCGTCCTCACGATCGAAGTCGACGACGCCGACGAGAAAGGTATCGTCGCGACGATCACGGGCTTGCTCGCGGATCACGACATCTCGATCCGACAGACGATCAGCGAGGATCCCGAGTTCACCGACGACCCGCGCCTGTATCTGGTCACCGACGAGGAGCTCCCGGGCGACCTCTTTACTGACCTCCGCGAGATCACGTTCGTCCGCAAGATCGAACTCCAGTAACGAGACCATGAGCGAGCGATCCCAACCGCGGGCCGACACCGACCGCCTCCACCGATAACTGAGACCTGCCACATCCACAAGTGACCGACGCCTACTGCATCCACCAGTGACCGACACCTACCGCACCGTCGCCGAGCCCGCCACCGCCGAGTTCGTCGTCCAGGGATCGGAGTTCCTCGGCCACGTCCGACCCGTCGAGTCCGTCGGCGCGGCAGAAGCGTTCGTCGAGGCGGTCGAACGTGAGTACGCCGACGCGACCCACAACGTGCCCGCCTATCGGGTTCGAGCGGGCACTTCGGGGAACTTTCTGCGGGAGTACTCGAGCGACGACGGCGAGCCCTCGGGGTCGGCGGGAAAGCCGGCGCTGAACGTCCTCGAACAGGAGGACGTAGAGAACTGCGCGGTCGTCGTGACGCGGTACTATGGCGGGACGAACCTCGGCGTCGGCGGCCTCGTCCGGGCTTACTCGCGGGCGGTCAAAGACGCCCTCGAGGTAGCGGGCGTCGTCGAAGAACGGCCCCACGAGCGAATCGAGATCGCCGTCGAGTACGACGACTCGGGGACCGTCAGGGGGATTATAGAGAGCGAGGGCTACGAGTTCGACGCGACCTACGAGGCCGCGGTCACGTTCGATGTTCGCGTGCCCGTCGCCGAGCGCGAGGCGTTCGAGGATCGGCTTCGGAGCGCGACGAGCGGTCGGGCGGACCTCGAGTGACCAGCCGGTTGGGAGTGCCTCGTCTTTGGTGTCCGTCGTATTTCGAATCGAAACTGCTAATTCGTGCGCGGCGGTGCCATGGGCCATGAAGACGGTTGACGCCGACGATTACGACGACCTCGTACAGGTCGAGAGCCCCCACATATCGCCCGACAGCGAGCGCGTCGCCTACGTCGAGAAGCGACCGACGGACGAAGAGCGCTACGAAGCGACTATCCACGTCGCCTCGTTCGGCGGGGCAGACTCGAGGCGGTTCACCATCGCCGAAGGCGTCGACAGCGAGCCGCGGTGGAGTCCCGACGGCGAGTTCCTCGCGTTCGTCAGCACGCGCGGTGCCGACGATGACCGCCCACAGCTGTGGGTCCTTCCCGTGGACGGCGGCGAGGCGAGACAGGTGACGAGCGTCGGCGGCGGCGTGTCCGGCCTCGAGTGGAGTCCCGATGGGACGAAGATCCTGTTCACGCAGGCCGTGACGGCCCTCGACTGCGAGGAGGGACGCGATCTGGCGGCCGAGCCCGGCTTCGAACCGGACGCGCCTGACCCCCGCGTGATCGACCGGATGATCTATCGCGCCGGCACGGAGTACCTCGACGGGAAACGGGCGCACGTCTACGTCCTCGACGTGGAGCGGGCGCTCGAGACCGAGGACGATCGGGCATCCGCGATCGAGCGACTCACGGGCGGTAACGCGGACCACGTCGGGCCGACGTGGGGCGACAGCGAGACGGTCTACTACGCGCGAAAAGCGGTCGAGGACGATCGCTCGCCGGACGACTCGGTGACGTTCGACCTGCTCGAACACGACCTCGAGTCGGGCGCGATCGAGGCGTTCGCAGAGACGACGGGGTGGGTCGACTCGCTGTGGGCGACAGCGGACGGGCGGGTCGCCTATCCCTACGCCTCGGAGGATCGGCTGACGCTGGCCCAGAGCCAGATTCGGGTCTACGATCGGGAGACGGGAGCGGAGACGACGCCGACGGAACCGCTCGATCGGGATCTCGCACACGACGGGCACGTCGAGTGGGGCCCGGACGGCGAATTGCTGTACTTCACCGCACCCGACGAGGGCTCGGTCGTCTGTTACTCGGTGCCCGGCGACGCGAGCGAGCCGCCGACGCCGGTCTACGGCGAGGGCGTCACCGTGGAGGACTTCTCGGTCGGCCTGGACGCGATCGCCTTCGTCCAGAGCGAGTGGGACCACCCCGGCGACGTCTTCGCGACGACTCGAGGCGGCAACGAGGCGACGCGACTGACGCGGGTCAACGACGCGTACCTCACCGACCGCGCGGTTTCCCAGCCCGAGGAGGTGTGGATCGACGGCGACGAGGGGCCGATCCAGGGGTGGGTGCTCACGCCGCCGACGTTCGACGAGGACGAGACGTACCCGCTCGTCGTCGAAATACACGGCGGACCGCACCTCCAGTGGACCGCTGCGGGGACGATGTGGTACGAGTTCCAGGCGCTCGCCGCAGCGGGCTACGTCGTCTTCTGGTGTAATCCGCGAGGCTCGACCGGGTACGGCGAGGAGCACATGACGGCGATCGAACGGGACTGGGGCGACGTGACGCTTTCAGACGTGCTCGCCGGCGTCGAGACAGTCTGTGAGCGCGAGTACGTCGACGAGAGCGAAGCGTACGTGACCGGCGGTAGCTTCGGCGGGTTCATGACCGCCTGGGCGGTCACCCGGACGGACCGCTTTCGGGCGGCGGTCTCCCAGCGGGGCGTCTACGATCTGACCGGCTTCTACGGCTCGACGGACGCGTTCAAGCTGATCGAGGGCGACTTCGGCACGACGCCGTGGGACGACCCCGACCTCCTCTGGAAACACTCGCCCGTCGCCCGCGTCGCGGATGTCGAGACGCCGACGCTCGTGGTACACGCCGATCGCGACTATCGGACGCCCGCGAACACGGCGGAGCTGTTTTACCTCGGACTGAAAAAACACGGCGTCGACACCCGCCTCGTGCGGTATCCGCGGGAAGGACACGAACTCTCTCGTAGCGGGGAGCCGGCACACGTCGTCGACCGTATCGAGCGCATCGTCCGCTGGTTCGACGGCTACTCGAGCCACCGCGAGACCCCGCCGGCGCTCGAGCGCGGCCGCGACGAGGGACTGAGCGCCGGGAAGCAAGGCGGGGCCGAAGACGGCACTAGCGAGAGCGAAGCGCCGACCACGTAGGTACGCTTCGACTGCAACTTCGGATGGAACGACCGCGTGCAGGGACGGGGGCTCGAGACGAAACGGGAGGGTCGATCGGAGTCGGACGAAAGGGCCCTCGAGGTGACTACTAAGAACCGGCGGATCGTACGGTTGTCTATGGATCGAAACGTCGGCGGCGCGGATCGACTCGTTCGCCTCGCGGGCGGGCTCGCCCTGCTTTACTACGGCTATCGGCATCGAGAGCGAACGATCGGCTCGCTCGCGTTTATCGCCGGGAGCGACATCTTCGCGACGGCGATCATCGGGCGGTGTCCGGTAAACGCCTTACTTGGGATCGATACCTGCGGTGAAGCGTGATATCCAGACCGCAACTGGCCCACGCGGCGCTCGAGAGCAGCGGCGACAGTAGCCGGCCTCCGAAAGCGAGGCGAAGATCAGGTCGTTCGGAACGCGCGGTCGCCCGCGTCGCCCAGTCCGGGAACGATGAAGCCGTCGTCGTCGAGTCGGTCGTCGATCGAGACGGTGAGCAGGTCGACCTGATCGAACTCCTCGTCGACGCGAAGCAATCCGTCCGGCGCGGAAACCGCGGAGAGAACGATGAGGTGCTCGGGATCGACTGAGTTCTCGACGACGTGATCTAACACGGCACACATTGTACTTCCCGTCGCGAGCATCGGGTCGGCGACGATGACGGTGTCTTCCTCGTGGATCTCGGGAAGTTTCACGTAGTCGATGGTGATCGGGAACGAGCCGTCTTCTCCCCTGCCCGCCTCCTCGTCTCGGCTCGCGCTGATGACGCCCTGTCTCGCGCGCGGGAACGCTTTCAACAGCCCTTCGACGAACGGTGTGGCCGCGCGCAGGACGTTGATGATGACGACGTTGTCGAGGCCTTTGACGCGCTCGCCCATCGTCGGCTCGAGGGGCGTTTCGATCTCGGCGTACTCGGTCTCCATGCGGCCGTCGATGATCTCGTAGCCGCAGATGCGGCCCAGTTTGACCAGGCCCTTTCGGAACCCGACCTGTTCGGTCTCGACGTCTCGAAGCCGTGAGAGCGTGTCTTTCGCCAGTGCGTGGGTGACGACGTAGGCGTTATCTCGCTTGTCGATTGGCATAGTAGTACAGCGCTCGGCGGGATAGTTCATGGTATCGATCCGATTCGAGCGGGGTGGCAGTCGCAGGTATCATCCCGGCGGAGAGGTTTATACCGCTCCGCGCCATACCACTCGCCCAACCGAATGGAAGAAAGCATCTCGGGTTTCAAAGTCCGCGGTGACTGGGCGACCGTCGTCGAACACGGCGAGCGGGTCACGCGCGCACTGAGAGACGCAGGCGTCCACGACCCCGATCACGACGCCGGGGCTCGGTTCGCTCGAGCCTTCGAGGAGTGGGAGGAGTGGCGACCGAAAGCCCACGAAACGCTCGAGCGAGACGTGAGCGAGAAGACCGCAGAGCAGGCAAGCGTCGAGGAGGGGAAAGGAGAGAAAGCCGGCAAAGACCCGGACGAAGACATCAAAACAGCCGGCGAGAAGCTCTCGGAGTCGTACGAACAGTTAGAGGAAGACGACGCCGAAGCCGCCGTCGACAACTGGAAGGAGTCGATCGACTACGTCGCACGGGCCGCGGATTCGGCGAGCCGGAAGGCGCTCCGCCGGGTCGAGGACACCGTCTATCAGAACGTGATGACCCAGCTGGCTCCGTACTACTTCGACAACGAACTCGTCAGCGCGAACATCCAGCAGTCGACTCGTAGCGCCGAGAACGGCGAATCGTTCGTCTTCGAGATCAACGTCAACGACGACGCGCTCAAAGACGACGTCTCGGAGTCGCTCGCAGACTACGAAGACGAGGTCGACCGGTGGCACGTCGTCACCGAGAAGGACACGGAGACCGCCGAGGCCGTCGAGGGCGTCGAGCCACCGCCGGAACCCGAAGATAACTCCGGATTTACGACGAACTGATCGGGGCCTCGAGTGTGATCGGGAGTCAGCTGTGATCGGGCCTCGAGCGTGATCGGGGGTCAGCTGAGATCAGGCCTCGAGCGGGACCTGTCGCGGACAGGCCGGCACACACTTGTAGCGTCCGCTAGTATCCCCCTATCAGAATGGTCGATATCGCGACGATCGGGACGTTTCTCGTGGCCGCACTCGCGGCGCTGTTTATGGCCTGGTCGATCGGGGCCGGCTCGAGCGGCTCGACTCCGTTCGCGCCGGCCGTCGGCGCGAACGCCATTTCGGTGATGCGGGCGGGGTTTTTCGTCGGACTGCTCGGCTTCGCTGGCGCGCTCTTACAGGGTGCGAACGTTTCTCGAGCCGTCGGAAGCGAGTTGATAAACGGCGTGACGTTGACTCCGATCGCCGCCGTGGTGTCGCTCAGCGTCGCCGCCACGCTCGTCGCCATCGGCGTCTTCGCCGGCTATCCGATCGCGACGGCGTTTACCTCGACGGGGGCGGTGATCGGCGTCGGTCTGGCGATGGCGGGCGATCCGGCGTGGGCGAAGTACACGGAGATCGCCACACTCTGGATACTGACGCCGTTCGTCGGCGGCGGCATCGCGTACACGATCGCACGGGTGCTGCGCGACGAACCGATCCGCGAAGAGCGACTGATACTCGGGCTCGGCGCGCTCGTCGGCGCGGTGGTCGCGAACATCGAGTTCGCGATTCTCGGCCCGCCCGGCGAGGGCCAATCGATCGCACAGGCGATCGGCGGGTGGATCCCGCTCGGACCGACGCTCTCCGTCGCCCTCGTGACGCTTGCGATCGCGCTCCTCTGGGGGGTCGTCATCGGTACCGACCTCGCGAGGGGGACCGAACGGGGCGAGCGGCACTTCCTGCTCGTTCTCGGCGGACTCGTCGCGTTCTCCGCGGGCGGGAGCCAGGTCGGCCTCGCGATCGGCCCGCTGGTCCCGATCTCGAGTGACTTCGAGATCCCGCTGATCGCGTTGTTGCTCGGCGGCGGCGTCGGACTGCTGATTGGCTCGTGGACCGGCGCGCCGCGGATGATCAAGGCGATATCGCAGGACTACTCCTCGCTTGGCCCCCGGCGATCGATCGCCGCGTTGATCCCCTCGTTCGCGATCGCGCAGGTCGCAGTCCTGTTTGGCATTCCGGTCTCGTTCAACGAGATCATCGTGAGCGCCATCATCGGAAGCGGGTACGCCGCATCGACGGCAGGCGGCGGCGTCAGCGGGAGTAAAATGGGATACACGGTGCTCGCATGGGTGTTCTCGCTGGCCGGATCGATCGTCGTCTCCTTTAGCGGGTACTGGCTCATTGACTCGCTTTTCTTGTAAGCGGACCCAGCGAGAGACCGAACGGCATTTACACGAACAGCGGTGAACTCCAGTATGGCAGTGGACGATTCCAATCCGGTTCAGTGGCGACAGGACGCCGCGACCTCGCCGACTGTGCGCATCCTGTGGTCGCTCGGAGCCGGGACGTTCTTCGCCGCCGTCCTCATCATCGTCTTCTGGCGGCTGTACGACATGGCCCGCCAGTTCGGGGCCGAACTCGTGATCATCGTCGCGTTCGCCGCAGTGGTTCTCGGGATTCTCGTCGTCGCGTTCGGTTCCAACACCGAGCGCCGACTCGAGCGTCTCACCGACCGACTCCCGATCACGGCACCGACCGGAACGAGCCTCGATCGCGCGCTCGACGCCACACTTGGCATGCTCGTGATGACGGGAACGATCGTCCTCCTGATGGCGGTTGGTCGCTACGTCTCGACGAATGAACTCCTGGCGCTCGGCGCGGGACCGTTTACGCTCCTGGCGGCGCTGACGATCCCGCTCGCGCTCGTCGCGCTCGCGCTCTCGTCGTTTCTCCGATCCGTCGGCACGCTCGATTACGACGACCGGGCGATCTACCTCCACGATCCCGACCGGGTGATCGATCTGGACGTGATCGAGGACGTGTCGATCTACCGCGTCAGAAACGTTGCGATACTGAATCTCACGTACGCCCAACCCGACGGGCAGTACGTCAAAGGGCCGCGAACGATCGTCGTTCCGCCCGGGATCGCGACCGACGTGAAGGGACTGCTGGCCGAGTCGAACTGAGCCGTTCTCCTATTACTCCTCGACGGCGTCGTCGTCCCCGCCGTCTTCGCTCTCGCTCGCTTCCGGCGGCGTCTCGAGTTTGTGCAGACGCGCTTTCATTATCCGGGTGTTCTCGACGCCCTCGACGGTGATCCGGACTCCCTCGTAGGTGAGCTCCTCTCCCTCCTCGACGAGTCGGCCCGCTCGGTTGAAGATGAAGCCAGCGATCGTTTCGAACTCCTCTCCCTCGGGGAGTTCGATCTCGAGCGCCTCGTTGACGTCTTCGATGTTCACCTCGCCGCGGACGAGGACGGTCCGGTCGTCGATCATCTCGACTGGAAGGTCCTCGCCGCCTTCTAAGATCTCACCGACGATCTCCTCGATCATGTCCTCCATCGTCACCAGCCCCTCGGTGGTGCCGAATTCGTCGATGACGATCGCCATGTGCATCCGGTTTTCGCGCATCTCGGTCAGCAACTCGTCGACGTTTTTCGATTCGGGGACGTGTAGCGTTGGCTGAATGAGGTCGTCGATCTCGAGGTCCTCGACCCGCGTCTCGCCGTAGTTCAAGTCCCGAACGAGATCGCGGATGTGAACGACGCCGAGGACGTTGTCGAGGCTGTTCTCGTAGACCGGCACCCGCGCGTGGCCGCTCTGGATACACGTCTCGATCGCCTCGTCGATGTCGGCGTCTTTGGGCACCGCCGTCATGTCGAGTCGGGGGGTCATCACCTCCTTGACGATCGTGTTGTTGAACCGAAATATTCGGGTCAACATCTCGTGTTCTTCCTCTTCGATGACGCCCTCGCGCTCGCCGGATTCGATCATCTCCTGTATCTCGTCTCGCGTCACGTACGGCGTCTCGATCGCCCCCGAGGAGCCGGTGATCCGATTGATCTGTCGAGTGAGATAATCGAATAGGACCACCAGCGGGTAGAGCAGGTACTCGGACCCCTTGAGCGGTTTCGCGATCCTAGCCGACCACGATTCGGTGTTTTCGACGGCGTAGGACTTCGGCACGCTCTCGCCGAACAGCAGGACGATCGCGGTGACCCCGAACGTCGCCATGAAGACGGCAGCCAGCCCGCCGAAGTAAAAGCCAAGAAGGACGGTCGCGATCGAGGACATCGCGATGTTGACGATGTTGTTGCCGACCAGAACGGTGACCAGCAGTCGATGTGGATCCTCCTTCAGCGACTGGACGCGACGTGCGCCCGGAATCCCTTCCTCGACCATTCCCTCGACGCGGTGCTTCGGGAGCGAGAACATCGCGATTTCCGAGGAGGAGAAAAACGCCGACAGTGCCAGCAGGACGACGAGCGCGATCGAGCCGAAAATCGTCACCGTCGACTGGTCTAACTCGAGTCCGACCGCCGGAACCTCGTATGTTGCGAGCAAAATCTCGAGGAACGGAAATACGGCCATTGATTACTGGTGAATTATCACCCAGCCGACTAACCCTTTGTCCTTTTGCGGGGGTTTCCGGCGACGACACGTTTACCCGCTCGTTGCCCCAACGAATCGGTATGAGCGCACCGATCACCCTGTACCGACTCCAGGCCTGTCCGTTCTGCGAGCGCGTCGTGGCTCGCCTCGAGGAGTACGGCCTCGAGTACGCCTCGCGGTACGTCGAGCCGATGCACTCCGACCGCGATGTCGTAAAGCGCGTCGCGGGCGTGCGATCCGTGCCCGTCATCGTCGACGAGAACACCGGCGTCACGATGGCCGAAAGCGCGAACATCGTCGACTACCTCGAGAACACCTATAGTGAAGGCGAAAACGCAAGCGCCGCCGCCGGAGGTGACGACTGAATGCCCGACTTCGATGTCGTCGAACTCGACCCGACGGACCATCCCGAAGCCGGAGACGACGCACCCGACTTCACCCGCCCGCTCGTCAACGACGAGTTCTGGGAAGACCGGTCGCTGTCCGATCTGACCGCCGAGGGCCGCGTGATTCTGGTCTTCACACCGATGATCGGGTCCTACGCAGCGAAGTACATCTGGGACGAACTCACCGAACGCGGCTGGCACGAGCGCGACGCCCGCGTCGTCGGCGTCAGCGCCGCGAGCCCCTACGAACACTCGAGCGTGATCGCGGACAACGAGTACCCCTTCGACCTGTTCGCCGATCCCGCGAACGGCGTCGCCGAGGCCTACGGCATCGCCCACGATCTGGACGGCATGGCCGGCGTCTCGGAGCCGCGACCCGCGTTCTTCGCGATCGACGCCGACGGCGTCGTCGAGGCGAGTTGGGTCGCCACCGAGTGGCCCGAGTTCCCCGAGTACGACGACATAGAGGAGACGCTAGGTCTCGCGTGAGGACCCGCGAGCGGACGCCAAGATAATCGAACCTGTCGGCCGCATTCGCCGATCGAACGCGGTACGTTTTTGCCCGCGACGAACGGAGGTCGAGCCAACCGTGCCACCATCGTCTCTCGAGCGGGCGGCGACCGCGATTCAGAATGGCGACCTCGTGGTCTATCCGACCGAGACCGTCTACGGCCTCGCCGGCGACGCGCTCGATGCCGACGCCGTCGAGGGCGTATTCGACGCGAAAGGGCGGGATCGATCGAAGCCGGTTTCCATGGCGGTGCCATCGGTTCCCGCGGCGCTCGAGTATGTCCGCGCGACCACCCGCGAACGCGAGTTTATGGCGACTTTTCTGCCCGGTCCGGTCACCGTTCTCTGTCAGCGCCGGGATGGCGTCCCGGACATCCTGACGGCCGGCGGCGACCGCGTCGGCATTCGCGTCCCGGATCACCCGCTCGCGCTGGCGCTCACGGAACGCGCCGAAACGCCGATCACCGCCACGAGCGCGAACGTCAGCGGGCGAGAGAGCGCCAGAGAAGTCGACGACCTGGACCCGGAGATCCGCGAGCGCGCCGCCGCGGTGCTCGACGGCGGCGAGACCGACGGGACCGAAAGCACCGTCGTGAACGTCTCGAGCGGCGAAGTCCACCGGCGCGGCGCGATGGCCGACGAGATCGAGCGGTGGCTGGCGGAGAACTGAGACAGAGACCGGACACCGCGTCTCAGAACCCGAGCAGCGAGCGCAGCGTCCGCGTCCGGACGCCACACTCGCTCGCGTACTCGCAGGCGTCACATTTGGCGTCGTTTCGAAGGCGAGCAGGTGGGCCGTCGAGTTCGCGGACGGTTCGAAGGACGCGCCGATACCGGGCCTTCCGCCGGGTCGTCATCTCGACGCGACGGACGACGCCGTAGGCCGGGTACTCGAGCCAGACCCCTTCGATCGGCGTTTCGTGCTCCCAGGCGAGCGCTTTCGCCGCCGCGACGGCGTGGACCGACTGGGGCGCCCAGACGCCGGTTTCGGGAGGTTTTCCCGCCGAGACGAGGTCGGCTCGAGCGGGTCGACGAGGACCTTGTGAACGATACCGCGGACGTCGCGACCAGTTGCGAGGATGGATTCGGCGCTCGGATCGCAGATCGCCGCCCACCGTCCCGCGGACTCGAGACTCGCGCGAGTGTTCCGGAGCGCGCGCTGATACGACGCCGGATCCGGTTCGATTGGCTCGTCCGCGAGCGCCGACGGCTCGGCCTCGAGCAGGTGTTCGTAGCGAGTCGCGAGCGAGCGGACGGCCTCGACCGTCGGCGGTGGTTCGCGATCCTCGCGCTGGCGGTCGTAGTAACATTTTCGCGGACAGTAGGCGGCCGAGCGGAGATCACTGAAGGCGACGCGGGACACGGCCGCGTTGGCCGCCCGATCCGATAAAAAGGCTCGGTGGAGAGAGTAGCGAAGCTACAGCGACACGTCGGTTTCCATTCCCTCGGTTGCGTCCTCGAGGCCGTCTTCCCGGACGTCGCTCGCGAGCCGGTCCGTGAGTTCCGAATCCCCGAGGATACTGTCGAACTCGTCCCTGTAGCGGTCGTTCGCGGCTCTGGATTCGTCCTGGGCCGCCGCGACGCGACGGGCGCGACGAACCCGCGCCTCGCTCGTCTCGTACTCGTCCGCGAGCGCGCCGAGGTCGGCGTCTTCGCGCTCGCGGACCGCCACGAGATCGATCTCGGGCGCGTCGGCGTCGTCGATGAGATGCAAGGAGAGCCGGGCATCGAAGATGTCCTCGCTCGAGACCTCGAGCTCAGAGGCGAGGTCGTCGTCCGAGACATCGTCGTAGAATCCCTTCGCGACCCGGATCAGCTCCTCGTCCGACAGGGCCGTCTCGAACCCGTAGCGCTCGCGCATTTGCGCGATGACGTTCTCGAGGCGCTCGTCGATCGTTCGCTCGTCTTTCTCGAGCGAGCCGCGGGTCGCCGTCTGCGATTCCGTGACCGTCTCCTCGCCGTCGGTGACGTTCGTGAAGATGTCGCGGAGTTCTTCGGTTTTTTCGTTCATGGATGGACACTGGCGGGAGGATGCTATATAAGCTTGGTGCCAACGATCACGATCGCAAAGGGCACGACGAACAACTCGAGAAAACTGAGAATCTATTTGTTATTTTACGTAGAGGGCGGCGAGTCAGGCTGGTTCAACCGGTGGCAAGAGTTAAGGGGAATCCACGCAGGTGATAGAACATGAAGATTGTCGCTCAGGCGGACGCCTCGAGGGAGATGTACCTGGGACTCCACGGCGTCGAGAAGCTCCTGTTTTACTTTCTCGTGTCGGTCGTCCTCGCCGTCTTCGCCTACGGCGTGTATCAACGCGTGAGTCGGTATACTGACGGCGACGACGACCCGCTCGAGCGGCTGAACGCCCTGCCAAGTCGAATCGTCAGCGCCGCAAAGCTCGTCCTCTCGAACGAGAAGCAGTTCAACCGCGATCTCTACGGCGGGCTGATGCACTCGTTTCTCATGTGGGGCTTTCTGACCCTGTTTATCGCCACGAGCATCATCGCCTTCGAGAGCTACGGCACCGATCTCTTGCTCGGCATCCAGTTCTGGGAGGGCGAGTTCTACCTGGCCTACCAGTTCATGGTCGACGCGATGGGGCTGCTGTTCGTCGTCGGCATCGGCATGGCGATCTATCGGCGCTACTGGGTGCGCAACGAACGCCTCTGGGGCCGTCACACCTCCAACGAAGACGATATCTTCATCTGGACGCTGTTCGGACTCGGCGTCGGCGGCTTCCTCCTCGAGGGCCTGCGGATCTACATCACGGGCATGCCCGCCCACGAAATAGTCAGCTTCGTCGGCTATGGACTGGCCATGCTGTTCGGTGCGATCGGCGTACCGACGACCGACGCGGCCACGAACCCCGCCACCTACCAGGCGGTGAGCGTCGTCGGCGCGAACGCCGAAACCCTGCACTGGCTGACCTGGTGGAGCCACTCGCTGCTCGCGCTCGGCTTTATCGCGTGGATCCCCTACGCCAAGCCCTTCCACATGCTCTCGTCGTTCGCCAACGTCATCACGCGCGACGAGAAGGCGGGTGCACGCCTTCCGGGCGTCCCGTCGGATCTGGATGCGACCAACGCCGAAGACATCGACGACTTCACCTGGAAAGACATTCTCGACCAGGACGCCTGCACCAAGTGCGGCCGCTGTTCGTCGGTCTGTCCCGCCAAGGCCTCCGACCGCCCGCTCGATCCGCGCAACGTCATCCTCGACCTCAAATCCTACCGCGAGGAGGTAGACGCCGGCGGCGAGGAGAAACCGATCGTCGCCGACGGCGGCACGAGCGTCATTAATACGGAGACCATGGAGTCCTGTATGGCCTGTATGGCCTGCATGGACGCCTGCCCCGTCGAGATCGAGCACCTGAACTCCTTCACCAAGCTCAACCGCCAGATGACCGACCAGGGCGACGTCTCGAGTTCAATGCAGGACGTCTTCCAGAACGTCATGCAAGACGGCAATACGTTCGGTAACAGCCAGCGCAATCGGGCCGACTGGGCCGACGACCTCGCGTTCGATATTACCGACGCCCGCGAGGAGACGGTCGACTACCTCTGGTACGTCGGCGACTACCCCAGTTACGACGAGCGCAACAAGCAGGTCGCCCGCTCGCTTGCGACCATCTTACAGGAAGCCGACGTGAGCTTCGGCATCCTCTTCGAGGACGAAAAGTACGACGGCAACGACATCCGCCGAGTCGGCGAGGAGTTCCTCTACATCGAACACGTCTCGAACTGCGGAAGTCGGTTCACTGAGACCATGCTTCCGTTTTGGATTCTCCGCTCGGTTATAAAAATGTTTGTTAACGAGTGACTGGGTCCGTGACTTCCGCGTAGCGCATCTATTTACAGACTATGATATGTTAAGGATAGTCGAATAGATTACGTGATCGATCGGCCTCAGACCGGATCGGCGATTGATGTGGTACGGTCAGTGTCCCATCGAATGGCCGACAGCCCACGGATAGCCCTCCGTACTATGAACCACTCCGCCAGGACCGTGGTCGTGATCATGTTCGTGATCGCCGTGGTCTCCGGTTACCGGGACATTATCGTCGACGCGAACGATCATATTTGCGGCTTCCGCGGCGCTCGAGATCGCGTGTCGTTTGATGTATAACGGTTCGAGGACGCCCCGATCGGACACGTCCGTAACCGACTGTGCCCGCAGATCGATTCCAGTGGTGTACGCCCCCTCATGGTGTGCGGCTCGGAGTTCGAGTAACGAATCGATCGGATCCATCCCACCGCTTTCGGCTAACGTCTTCGGGATCGTTTCCAGTGCGTCAGCGAAGGCTTCGACCGCGAGTTGTTCCTTACCGGCTCGACCGGTCGCAAACTCTCTGAGTTCCTGCGCGAGTTCGACCTCCGTCGCACCGCCGCCCGGGACGACCGCCTCGTCCTCTAACGAGAGCTTCAACGCGTAGAAACAGTTATCGAGCATCCGTTTCGTCTCGTCGGCGACGTGTTCAGTGCCGCCTCGGAAGAGTACGGAGACCTGTTTGAATTCGTCGAAGCCGGAGACGATCGTGATCTCGGTCGGTCCGACTGGCCGCCTGTTTACCGTTTTGGCTTCACCGACCGTAGCGGTACTCAAGTCATCGATCGGCACCGGTTGTGCACCAGTCGCACGCGCCAGTTTGTGGAGTTCGTCGCGGCGCGTTCGCTCGACGGATAGCACGTCCGACTCCGCGAGCGAATAGCGAACGGGTTCGTCGATGGACTGCTGACAGAAGACTACGTCTGCTCCGACGGACGTGATGGCTTCTGCATACGTCTCGTAGACGTCCCGTTCGTACTCCTGGAGCGCCTCGTAGTCCTCGTACGAGGTGAGATCGACGGCCCCGATTCCCTCGGCCGTATCAATCGATAGTTCTTCGTCAATGAGTGCGACGGTGGCGCCGTCATACCGTTTGGGAAGGCTCGTTTCCGGCGAAACGACGTCTGCTGAGGACTCGTTCATATCGATGACGAGTCCGTTGAGGACCTCTGAGTCGTAGAAAGAACCCCCCGAGATAGTCTTCCGGGTAACTCGCTCGAAGCCGACACGACCATCACGTTCTATCGACCGAACAGTTTCGACCGCCTTGTCAGCGAGGAAGTCGGTGCCGGAGTCGTCCCACTTTCCGGTCACTACCGTCCGGGCGATCTCTCGCAGACGCTCATCGTCGCTAAAATTGATCGAGACCGTCTGCTCGCTGAGGACGTCTATCGCGTGCGCTGCAGCGAGGTGATATCCTCTCGCGACTGTCGTCGGGTGAACGCCGCGTTCGAGCAACGTTTCGGCTTCACTCAGTAGTTCGCCGGCGAGTAGTACGGCGGTCGTCGTTCCGTCACCGACTTTCGAGTCTTGCTGTTCGGCGACATTTACGATGAGTTCCGCGACGGGATGAGAGATATCGATCCGGTCGAGAATACTGGCACCGTCGTTCGTAACCACGACCTTTCCATCGGACGTAATGAGCATCTTATCAAGTCCCTTCGGACCGAGCGTCGTCCGGACCGTCTCCGCGAGCTGCCGACCCGCGCTCATGTTGGTTTCCCAAGCCTCAATCTCGTTACCATCGTCGCTCGTTATCGATGAGCCGTGATACTCGTTATTATCCAGCATGATGTGCTTCCTCACATCTACTGAGTGGACGATTATAAAGGACCCGACGGTTTGAAGACGGTGACGACACCCGTCATTCGTCAGAGGTCGATTGCCGCTGGCGAATTTCTACGGCGATATAGTCAAGTACTTCCGGATTACGGATCAAATTCGTGTCGCCAAGTCGTTCACTGTCGAGGAGATCAGTAAGTACCTGCCGAAGTACACCGCCGGAATACGTTCGCGGGAGTTCAGGAACGATATAGACATCCACTGGACAAGCTGGTGCTGCGAGTTCTCGTTCAACCGTCTCGCGGATTTTCGCTCGCACGTTCGTCGACGAGTCCGACTCGCAGACGACGAATGCGTACGGTGCCTCCCCCATAATATCGTGCTGACCACAGACGACTGCGACGTCAGTGATTTCGTCGATCGATTCGGTCACGCGCTCGATTTCACTGACGTGGATACGGTTTTTTGTATAGTAACCAATATTGATGATGTCGTCAGTCCGTCCAAGTATCGTAATATAGCCATCCTCACAAACGGCACTATCTTCGGAGAAATAGATCCACTCATCAGTCAGATCACCGAACTCCGTCCAGAGCTCCGAAGCCTCTTCTGCGTCGCGAACTGGTCGAAAGAACCCAGGCCACGGGCGCCTGAATATCAGATATCCCGATTTGCCGGGCGGTACCGATTCGCCCCTCGCATCAACGAGATCGGCATCGATACCTGGAAGCGGCTGGCCGACCGACCCTGGCCGCATCTCGTGAACGCCAGGGAGCGTCGAAATCGTGATACCACCGTTTTCGGCCTGATACCACGTATCGATGATCGGACATTGCTCGTTTCCGACGTGTTCGTAGAACCATCTCCATGTCTCTGGTTCGATTCGTTGACCGACCGTTCCGAGCAATCGAAGCGAAGAAAGATCGTGTGCCGCCGGATATTCCGTTCCCCACTCCATAAACGTTCGAATCGCCGTCGGCGTTGTATAGAACTGATTGACGTCGTTGTTCTCGATAATCTCCCACGGGCGATTTCTGTCGGGATAGGCCGGAGCCCCCTCATAGAGGACAGTTGTCGCACCGAGAGCGAGCGGGCCGTATACAACGTATGAGTGTCCCGTGATCCACTCGATACCAGCTGGACACCAGAGAGTATCCCCTACATTCACGTCGAGGACGGCATGCGTTGTCCACGCAACGTATGATAAGTAGGACCCCGTCACGTGTTCCATCCCGACCGGTTCACCTGTGGGGCCGGATGCATAGCAGACGAACAGCGCATCGTCGCTCTTTCTCGAGACTGGTTCGACGGTGCTATCCCGGTGCTTCAAACAGAGGCGATCGTAGTCGTAATCGGCGCCGTTGTTCTCGGTCTCACCCTCGGTTCGGTCAACCGAAACGGTCGTCACGTCCCAATCAAGCTGTTCGATACCGCGGTCTACTTTCGATTCGAGCGATTGAAACGTTCCGTTCTGATAGTACCCATCCGCAGTTATGAGCGTTTCAGCGTTCGTTTCGGCCATAAACGAGGCGAGAACATTGACAGAATACTCCGCGAAGACGACGATGTGGGGGGCGCCAATTCGGGCGGCAGCGAGCATGGTTATCGGGAGTTCGGGGAGACGAGGCAGGTAGAGTGCGACGGAGTCCCCCTCATTTACTCCGATATCCCGAAGCGACGCAGCAACGGAATTTACCCGTCGCTCGAGTTCCGTATACGTATACGTCTTCGTTGAACCGGTTTCGCGAACCCATTGAATTGCAGGTTGGTCGCCTCGACCCGCTTCGACGTGGCGGTCCACGCAATTGTACGACGCGTTCAGTTCACCGTCGGTGAACCAGCGGTAATACGGTGGGTTCGGAATCGATTCGAGAACCGTCGAGTGAGGCTGATCCCAGTCCAGAAACGAAGCAGCACGTTCCCAGCATTCCGGCCAGTTTTCTTCGAACTCCTCATATATAGATAGATCAGTTATGTTCGCTTGATCGACAAATTCTGGTGGTGGAGATATTGAACTGTTTTGATATAACTATGGGAGCAATATCCATATATCCCGGGGATAAAATGCAGATAGCGTACAGATTTTCTACAGAAAGAGTACATGCATCTAAATATCTTGGTTCAAGAGAGGAAATTTGCGCGAGTCACACCGACCGATCCGCCCGTCGTCGATCACTACTCGACCAACGCCGGTCAGTACCCGACAAACGCCGATCAGTACCCGACAGACATCGATCACGACACGCCGGTCGACGAACTATTGCTCCCGGGAATCGAATCGCATCTCGAGTTGTCTCTCGTCAGGAATCCAGTCCGGCGGGAGCGATTCGGTTGGAGAGTTCGGCGCTCACGAGCGCCGAGTGACTTCGGCGCAACCGTTCGGAGAGCGCCTGGTGTGAGATATCGAGTTCCGACGCCAGTTCCTCGAGCGTGACCTGTCGCGGAACGTCGAAATAGCCGAGTTCGTGGGCTTTCACGATCGTCTCGTACTGGGTCTTCGTCAGCGGCGTCTGGCTATTCGGCGAATCGTCCGTGGGACTGACCCGCGTGACGCTAACGGCGAAATCTTCGTCGTCGAACGCCGCGTGACACTCGGAGACGCCCGCTCGCTCGTGAAAGAGCAACTTGAGCGACCAGCGACCGTCCGCCCCGCTCGCCTCGAGAATCGCGCCGTCATGTTCCGAAACGATCCCCTGGAACGTTTGGATTCCCTGGTTGAACTCGAGGCGGACGACCCACCGCCCGTCGCTCGCGTCGTCCACCGACGCGACGACGTCGGCGGACGGGTCCGACTCGAGGGCCGATTCGACCTGCTCCCAGTCGGGTCCCGTAACGTACACGAGCGGCGGGCCGCCGCCGATCAGCCCGCTTATTAGAAACTCGAACGTCGGCACGCGATCGAACGTCTGTGCGAGTCCGAGGTGTTCGGCCGGCACGTCGAGTTCGACCACTGTCGTCATGATCGACACCCACCACAAACACGTATAGACGCGTTGTGTTAGCGGTAGCCTTTCCCGCCTCCATCGCCGAAAGAAAGTCCTGTCACCGTGAGGCTCACGGGTAGTTAGCAGTCGCGACCGTAGCGGGTCACCACCGCCTGAACCGAGCACCCGACCGTCACCTGTCGAGTCTCGAGGGTCGAACATGCAAAAGCAAGCCCGCGGTATTTGTTCGGTCCCGACGACTGTTCGGACACGATGTACGATACGCTCTTGATTCCGACCGACGGCAGCGAGGAGTCTCGCGCGGCGATCGATCACGCATCGCGCTCGCCGACCGACTCGAGGCGACGGTGCAGGCTCTCTCGATCGTTCCGGAGGGACCACACGGAGCCATGAAACGAGACGAGTTACGTGCGGAGCCACAGGAAGAAGCCCGCGAGGCCAACCGGCTCGTCGAGACTGCCGCGGAAGACGGCGGCGTCGACGTGACGAGCGAGGTTCGCGAAGGCGTCCCACAGGAGACGATCCTCGAGTACGCGGACGAAATCGGTGCGGATATGATCGTCCTCGGGACCGTCGGGCGGACGGGACTCGATCACGTACTGCTCGGCAGCGTCGCCGAAGAGATCGTCCGCAACTCGAGCGTTCCCGTCGTGACGGTCCAACCGTCCGAGTAGGTCGGTCGGACTGTCGTGAGTTTCGTTTTTCTGAAGCATACTTCTATCTGGATTGTCATTAGCCGCATCCGCCGTTTCACCACATTTGCCTTCGACAACTCGCGGTTCCAACGCGGTTGTCTCTACCACACATAGTTATCGAATCCAGAATTTCAGCACAAACAGTCAGTGAAACCTCGTATATCAACGTCAAGCGAATGACGGGCGTCGGGTTATCCAGCTTCGAACCCGATACCTACGTGATGAGATCCGAAAAAAGACTGTCCCGACGACGGATGATTCAGTATACAGGCGCCGCCGCAACGACGGCGGTCATTGCCGGCTGTGGCGGTAACGGCGACGACGGCGACGACGGCGGCGACGGCGGCGATGGCGGCGGTGACGGTGGAGGGGGTAACGGCGGCGACGGCGGCGAAACCGACGTCTCGGCGTGGGAAGACGTCGAAGAGATCGAACTCGAGGGCGTGACCTCGGGGTGGGTCGGCATCGCACCCGATCCGATCGCCGACGAAGAGAACCCGACGCTCGTCCTGTTCAACGGGCAGGAGTACACGATCACGTGGGAAAACGGCGACGGCCAAGAGCACAACTTGCAGATCCTCAACGGCGACGGTCAAGTCGTCGACGATTACGAGACCGACCTCATCTCGAGCGAGGGCGAATCCGCGACGCTCGAGGGAGTCCAGGCCAGCGACGAGATGACGAACTACATCTGCGAGCCCCACGAGAGCACGATGGACGGCGACATCCAGATCGAAGAAAACGGCGGCGGAGGCGGCGGAACGGGCAACGAATCCGAGGAGGGCGCCGGAAACGAAACTGACGGTGGAAACGAGTCCGAGACGGGAACCGGCAACGAGACCGACACCGGGACCGAGAACGAAACTGACGGTGGAAACGAAACGAACGGAAACGAATCGGCGTAGTCACGAAAACCTGCCGTATTCCGTTAAAATCACACCGATCGAAGCACAATATGGCATTTTTCGAGGTCACTCGAGAGGTATACCTGTCCGCGAGTAGTGAGCGGCCTTCGCGAACGGAGTGGAACACGATGACGATGATCGAACGCAAGAGTAAGGCGGTTTCAGCGTGACCGTTCGACGATGCACTTCGATCACGCGGGAATCGCAACCGACGATGCACGCTCGCTCGCGACGCTGTACGCCGATCTCTTCGACCTCGAGGTCGCCCACGAAGAGGAGTTCGACGGCCTTCGCGTCGTCTTCCTCGAGTGCGGCTCGGGATACTTCGAACTCCTCGAGCCGCTCGAAGAGGGAACAATCGCACGCTATCTCGAGAAACAGGGGACCGGCATTCACCACCTCGCGTTGGCGACCGACGACCTCGAGGGGGCGCTCGAGCGCGCACGCGAACACGACGTAACGCTCATCGACGAGGAACCGCGACCCGGCGCGTGGGGACACTCGGTCGCGTTCGTCCACCCGTCGGACACGGGCGGCATTTTGATCGAGCTCGTCGAGCACTGAAAGACGTGCTTGCTCAAGTACGAGCAGCCCTCAACCGAAGTTCTCGATCAGCGCGTCGTCTGAATCCCCGCCCGCGTCGTCGATACTGTCGGCGACCGTCGTCACGAACTCGCTGAATCCGAACACGTAGAACTGTCCCTCTCCGAGGTGATCAGACACCGCGCCCGCGAGCGCCTCGGTGGCGTCTTCCTCGAGGATCGTAACTGGCGTACCATCGTCCTCGAGCGCCTCGAGTCGGTCACGGTGTGCTGGGCGGTCGTCCTGATAGACGATCGCGGCGTCTCGGCCGTTTTCCTGTGCTGCTTCGGCGATCGCGACCGCCGGCCCGACGCCGGGTCCGCCCGCGACCGTGACGATGTCGCTCGAGCCGTCGTAGGTGATGGCCCCCATCGGTCCTTCGATGGTGACCGTCTCTCCACCCTCGAGGGACGCGAGCCACGGGGAGAGGTCGCCGTCGGGGTCGATCCCGACCGTGATCTCGAACGTGTCTTCGGCCGTTGGCGACGAAAGTGTGTAGTGGCGCGCGAGTTCCTCGCCATCGGGCGCCGCCCGCAGGAGCACGAACTGCCCCGGTCGGGGGTCGAACGACTGGGGTGACTCGAGTTCGATCGCGACAGTTCCCGGTCCGACGTCGCGAACCGATTCGACGCGGACTTGCGTACCATCCATGGGTGAGCGTTCGACCGAGGCGCGAAAAGTCGTTCCGTTCTCCGCCGAAAACCTTCACTACGATCGTCCACAATACTGGGACAGAAACGGCCCGTAACCCGGTTTACCGGCAACATATCGGCCGCTGCTCTATGGGGACGGTTGAGCTTTCAGAAGGCTTTTCATTTGGTGGGGGCAAGGTGCGACATAACATGGCTGCGGACCTAAATTGGGCAATCGGAGGTGAGGCCGGGGACGGGATCGACTCCACCGGGAAGATCTTCGCTCAGGCGCTCTCCAGGGCAGGACGGCACGTGTTCACATCCAAGGACTTCGCGTCCCGAATCCGCGGCGGGTACACCGCTTACAAGATTCGGACGTCGGTCGATCAGGTACAGAGCGTCGTCGATCGACTCGACATCCTAGTCGCGCTGACCCAGCGAACCATCGACGAGAACCTCGACGAACTCCACGACGGCAGCGCGGTCATCTACGACGGCGAACGGTCGTGGGAGGCAGAGATCCCCGACGAGATCACCGCCGTCGACGTTCCGTTGAAATCACTCGCCGAAGACGCGGGGGGAGCGATCATGCGAAACATCGTCGCGCTCGGCGCGGCGTGTGAGATCACGAACTTCGACGTCGAGTACCTCGACGAATCTCTCGAGAAGCGCTTCGGCGGGAAGGGCTCGAAGATCGTCGAGAACAACAAGGAGGCCGCTCGACTCGGCCAGGAGTACGTCCGCGAGAACTACGACTTCGAGGAGTTGGGGTACGACCTTGAGACGACGGACAACGATTACGTCCTGCTGAACGGAAACGAGGCAATCGGCATGGGTGCGATCGCCGCCGGCTGTCGGTTCTACGCCGGCTACCCGATCACACCCGCGACCTCCATCATGGAGTATCTCACCGGTCGGATCGAAGACTACGGTGGCCACGTCGTCCAGGCTGAGGACGAACTCTCGGCGATCAATATGGCCCTCGGTGGCGCGCGCGCCGGCGCTCGAGCGATGACCGCGACGTCTGGAGCGGGGATCGACCTCATGACCGAGACGTTCGGACTCGTCGCCACCAGCGAGACACCGCTTGTCATCTGTGATGTCCAGCGATCTGGTCCCTCGACCGGGATGCCGACGAAGCAAGAACAGGGCGACCTCAACATGGCGCTGTACGCCGGCCACGGCGAGGTCCCCCGGTTCGTCGTCACGCCGACGACGATCACCGAGTGTTTCTGGAAGACCGTCGAGGCGTTCAACCTGGCGGAGAAGTATCAAACGCCCGTCTTCCTCGTCTCCGACCTCGCGATGTCGGTGACCGAGCAGACGTTCCCGCCGGAAGCGTTCGACATGGACGCGGTCGAAATCGACCGCGGCAAACTCGTCGAGCAGGACGAGGTCGACGAGTGGCTCGACGACGAGGGCCGATTCCGCGCCCACGCCGTCACCGACGACGGCGTCAGCCCGCGTGCCAAACCCGGCACGATCGACGGCGCACACATGAGCACCGGCCTCGAGCACGACGAGCTCGGTCGCCGGACCGAAGAAGAAGACGAACGCGTCCAGCAGGTCGACAAGCGAAATCGCAAAGTCGAGACCGCGAAAGAACGCGAGGAGTGGGACTACCGGGAGTTCGGCGACGCCGACTCGGAGAACCTCATCATCTCGTGGGGTTCGAACGAGGGCGCGCTCGTCGAAGCCCTCGAGTACCTCGAGGACGACGGGATCAGCGTTCGCGTCATCTCCGTCCCGTACATCTTCCCGCGGCCCGACCTGACCGAGGAGATCGAGGCGGCCGAGGAGGCGATCGTCGTCGAGTGTAACGCGACGGGCCAATTCGCGGATCTACTCGAGCACGATGCGCTTACCCGTCTGAAGCGAATTAACAAGTACACGGGCGTGCGCTTCAAAGCGGACGAACTCGCGACGGAGATCACTGACAAACTCGCAGAGGAGGTTCCAGCACAATGAGCTCAGACGTACGATTTACCGACTTCAAATCCGACAAGCAGCCGACCTGGTGTCCCGGATGTGGGGACTTCGGCACGATGAACGGCATGATGAAAGCCCTCGCGAACACCGGCAACGACCCCGACAACACGTTCGTCGTGGCGGGGATCGGCTGTTCGGGCAAGATCGGGACCTACATGCACAGCTACGCGCTGCATGGCGTCCACGGGCGCGCCCTGCCGGTCGGTACCGGGGTCAAGATGGCCCGCCCCGACATCGAAGTGATGGTCGCCGGCGGCGACGGCGACGGCTACTCGATCGGCGCCGGCCACTTCGTCCACGCCGTTCGCCGAAACGTGGACATGACCTACGTGGTTATGGACAACCGCATTTACGGGCTGACGAAGGGACAGGCCTCGCCGACCTCGCGCTCGGACTTCGAAACGTCGACGACACCGGAGGGCCCACAGCAGCCGCCGGTCAACCCGCTCGCGCTCGCGCTCGCATCGGGTGCGACCTTCATCGCCCAGTCCTTTAGCTCGGACGCGTTGCGCCACGCCGAAATCATCGAGAAGGCGATCGAACACGACGGCTTCGGCTTCGTCAACGTCTTCAGTCCGTGTGTCACCTTCAACGATGTCGACACCTACGACTACTTCCGCGACACGCTCGTCGACCTCAAAGAAGACGAGGACCACGATCCAACGAACTACGAGGACGCCAAGGAAGTCATCACGGACGGCGAGAAGGAGTACCAGGGCGTGATGTACCAAAACGAGAACGCACTGCCGTATCACGAGCAACACGGCGTCACCGAAGACATGTCCGAGATTCCGGACGGCGCACCCGAGGACGCCATGGACCTCGTTCGCGAATTCTACTGAACCGACTCCGGCTTTGGAGCGACTCGAGTACGATTTCACTCTCCGAATCACCGCAGCCACAGGTTGCTCGAAACGTCGCCAACGGGCAGAGTCGGCCACTACTACGCCGCACTGTTCTCGGCGTCGCCGTCTCGCGTGATACCGTCTGGTCTGTCCGATAACACCTCGAGTTCGCCGGGCGAAAATCGGACCAGGCCGATGAGCGCTCAGACTGGGTGCTCGACGGACTCGAGCAGTACCTCGACGTTGGCTCCCTCGTCCTGGAACAGCTCCGGATACATACCGACGAGAACCAGATAGTCGCCCTCGTGACCGAACGAGGCCACGAGGAGGTCGATGTCGATCGCTTCGCCTTGGTACTCGGTTTGTCCCTGCAGGCGGTCGACGTCGCGACTCTGTCCGAGAATCGACACCGAAAACGTCTCCTCGTGCTGGATGTCCTGAATATCAGTCTCCCCGTTTTCGATCTGACCACGGAACTCGTCGAGTAACTCCTCGCTGTCCATGCCGTCGATGGGATTGAGCGACCGACCGGCGACGCTCATGTTCGGCGTCGAGACCGCGACGAACGCGGTCGCCTCCTGGGATTGGCCCCGAATTTCGAGCGCTTTTGCGTAACTCGAGAGCCAGAGTCCGGCTTTGACCTCCCGCTCGACGCCGGCTTCGACCGTCTCCTCGAAGGTCCGTTCCTCGACGCTCACCTCGTCGAATCCCGTCTCCTCGAGCGCACTATCGGTCGGCGCGACGCGGTCGGAGCTGAACTCGAGCGGTCCGTCGCCGGTGACGAAATCGAGACAGCCAGCGAGGGCTGCGACCGAACCTGTCACTCCAGCTGCAAGAAACCGTCTGCGTGAAGAACTCATTACCTACCGTATTCGTTACCAACAGCATATTCGTTGTGGCTGGTTCATTCGATCCGACAGGATAAATGGACCGGTGACGATCGATACCTGGGGAGCCATCGCGGACACACATCAAGAGTTATCGGGGTTGGCTCCCCCCGTTGTACCATGACGGAGTTCTCTCATCGGGTCGAGCAGGTGTCGATCAGCGGGATCCGGGAAGTGTTCGAAGCCGCGGGCGAGGACGCGATCAACCTCGGACTCGGGCAACCGGACTTTCCGACGCCCGAGCACGCTCGAGCGGGAGCGATCGAGGCCATCGAGTCGAAGAAGACCGACGCCTACACGTCGAACAAAGGGACGCAGTCGCTCCGTGAGGCAATTTCCGGAACATACGACCGTGAGTACGGGATCGGCATCGATCCGGGGGACATCATCGCGACATCCGGCGGGAGCGAGGCACTTCACCTGGTGTTAGAGGCCCACGTCGATCCGGGAGAGGAAGTCATTTTCCCCGACCCCGGCTTCGTCTCCTACGACGCGCTGACGAAGATCGCCGACGGAACGCCCAAGCCGGTCCCGCTCCGGGAGGACCTCACGCTCGATCCGGCGACCGTCGAGGAGGCGATCACCGACGACACCGCCGTGTTCGTGGTCAACAGCCCCTCGAACCCGACGGGTGCGGTCCAGTCCAAAGAGGACATGCGCGAGTTCGCACGCATCGCGGACGAACACGACGTCCTCTGTCTCTCCGACGAAGTGTACGAGCGAATCGTCTTCGAAGGCGAACACCGCTCGCCGCTCGAGTTCGCCCAGAGCGACAACGTCGTGGTCGTTAGCGCCTGCTCAAAGACGTACTCGATGACCGGCTGGCGACTCGGCTGGGTCGTGGGATCGAATCGGCGTATCGAGCGAATGCTACGGGTCCACCAGTACGGACAGGCTTGCGCGAGCGCACCGGCGCAGTACGCCGCCGAGGCGGCCCTGACCGGCCCACAGGATCCCGTCTACGAGATGGTCGACGCGTTCGAGAAGCGCCGAGACCTCGTCGTCGACGGCCTCGAGGACGCCGGCCTCGAGGTCCCGACGCCCTCGGGCGCGTTCTACGTCATGCCGAAGGTTCCGGACGGCTGGTGCGAGGAAGTCCTCGAGCGCGACGTGGTCGTCGTGCCGGGCGACGCCTTCGGCGCACACGGCGAGGGCTACGCGCGACTCTCCTATGCGACCGGGACGGAGGAACTCAAAGAAGCGCTCGAGATTATCGACGCGGCGACGCAGGCGGTGCGGTAGTCGCCTCCAGCAAGGATCTCCACTATCCAGGCTCCGATACTCGACGGTTGGTCGAATACATCAACAGACTTCTCGAGCGTGAGTGAACCAATTGATAGGCGTTCGCAGGGTATGGTCGATAGCGAGTCTAAACCCCGAGTTGGCACAGGGTTTATATGAAATGGTTTGGTTTCTAAGAGTATGGTCCCCAATATTAGTCGTCGCTCACTCGTGGTCACCGTCCTCGGGGGAGTTACCGCAACGGGTGCAGCCAACTATGGCTGGCGACAGTACAAAACGAGAAATCACCTTGACCTGCGACTTCTCGGCAAGAATCGATCGGACGAGTCGGCTGACATTGCGGTGACGATTCTGGAAGATGGAGACCCAGTCTACGAGGAGACAGCTGTTCTACGTCTGAAACCGATCCTGTAGGTGTCGTACTGGTGGGGATCGAGTTTGGAAATGCGACCGCGGAACCGCTCACGTTCCATTATCTCGTGGAAAACGAAGACGAGATCATCTTCTGGTCGTCTCGAGAAGTGACACCGGACGCGGGTGAAGAGCAGACGGGATTCGAAACGTTCGTTCCAGATGTACCGCCCGATCCAGGACCAATTACGGTGCACTGTCGCGTCGGCGATCAGCGCGCGACTATCGATTTTATCCGGGACGATTTCGGCGGATCGGACGACGTCGACGGGAAGTGCGTTATTGGAACGTTTATTCACGGGTTCCGCGGTGAGAACGTACTGAGTACCCATCCAATTGCCGTCGATGCATTCGAAGAGCCGCCAGAGTGGGTCGAATGCCCCCGTGAGTAACCGCCCTCGAGAGAAGAGAAACCGCGCTGTCGATCACGTGATCCTATATCGCAGGCTGTCCTACAGGCGGGTATGAAGGCCGTTCGATACCACGAACACGGCGGCACGGACGTACTGGAACTCGAGGAAATCGAGACGCCCGAACCCGACGCAGACGAGGTACTGGTCGAGATCGGCGCTGCGGGGATCAACCCCGTCGACACCTACTTTCGCGAGGGATCCTACGCGCCCGCGGAACTGCCGTGGATCCCCGGATCGGATTTCGCCGGGACCGTCGAGGCCGTCGGCGACGAGGTGACCGCGTTCGAGCCGGGTGACCGAGTTTTCGGAACCGGACTCGGGAAGGACATCCCGGGAACCTGTGCGGAATACGTCGCGTCTCCGACCGATCGAATCGCGACGCTTCCCGACGGCGTTTCGATCGAGACCGGCGCGGCCCTCGGCGTTCCCGCCGTGACCGCCTGGCGGTCGCTGATCGATCACGCCGAACTCGAGCCCGCGGAGCGGTGTCTCGTCCACGGCGGGAGCGGCGGCGTGGGTCACGCCGCAGTACAGATCGCGGCCGCGACCGGGGCCGAGGTGACGACGACGGCCTCGCCGGAGTACCACGAGAAACTCGAGTCCCTCGGGGCCGACATCGTGTTAGACTACCACCGCGAGGATCTCGAGGACGCGGTGATCACCGCGGGCGCTCCCGACGTGATCCTCGATCACCGACTCGACGACTACCTCCAGTTCGACGCGAACGTCGCGACGCAAGGAACTCGAGTCGTCGGCATCGGCAACACGGGTCCTGAGGCCGGCTTCTCGAACGTCCCGGCGGCGCGCTCGAAGGAGCTTCGGATCCACCTGATCAGCATGTTCAACACACCTGATCTCGCCGCGGTGCTCCGCCGCGTCGCCACGTTGCTCTCGAGCGGGACGCTCTCGGCGGAGGTCGACCGAACGTACGATCTCGAGGAAGTTTCGGATGCACACGAGGCCGTGGTCTCCGAGAGCTTCCTCGGGAAACTGGTCGTCACGCCGTAGCTCCCGTCGAACGCATCTCTCGTGTTGGGACTCGAGCGAGTCGTCGTCGCTCGAAATCCGGGTGGGAACTTTTGCACCTGCGGGTGGCAGGAGTGTGTATGTCTGTCACGTACGACTTCTCGGAGACGGTCGCGGTGGTCACCGGCGCGAGCGGCGCGCTCGGAAGCGCCGCAGTCGAACGGTTTCGAGACGCGGGCGCGACCGTCTGCGCCGTCGATGTCATCGAACCGGACGCGGACGACAGCCTCCTCGAGCCGGACGACGCCGTCCAGTTCTACGAGGGGGATCTGACCGACGAGGACGAGGTTGCCGAGTTGTTCGAGTCCATCGTCGATGACCACGGTCAGGTCGACCATCTGCTCAACATCGCCGGGACGTGGATGGGCGGCCAGCACGTAGCGGAGACGGATCTCGCGGAGTTCGACGCTCTCCTCAATATCAACCTGAAAACGGCGTTTCTGGTGTCGAAACACGCCCTTCCACACCTACAGGAGAGCGAGGGTTCGATCGTCAGCGTGAGCGCGCGCTCGAGTCTCGAGGGCGGCGAGGGCGACGGTCCCTACCGAATCACCAAAGCCGGCATCCGAATTCTCACGGAAACGCTGGCCGAGGAGAATCGCGGCACCGTCCGCGCGAACTGCGTCATGCCGAGCGTCATCGATACGCCGGCCAATCGGGAAATGATGCCGGATTCGGATCACGACTCGTGGGTCGACCCGCTCGAGATCGCGGACGTGATGGCGTTTCTCTGTAGCGACGGCGCGTCGGTCACGAGCGGCGCGGCCGTTCCGGTCTACGGCGAGGCGTAAACGCCGAAAAGAGGTGGCGATTAGGCGAAGAGTCCGCTGAGGGCCTCGTACGCCCCCATCGCGTTCAACGTGAGGACGACGACCAACACGATGATGACCGGAATCCGAAGGACCCAGATCCAGGTGATCCCCCACGCGCCGAGGTTTTTGACTCCCTTTCCGAGTTCCTCGAGGCCCATGTCGGTCTTGACCCAACCGACGTAGATCGAGAGCAACAGCGCTCCGAGGACGAGCAGGATGTAGTTCGCGAGTTGGTCGTAGACCGTGAGCCACGACAGGCCCCCGTCGTACGCGACGGGAACGCCGACGAGGAAGATAGCGGTCCCGACGAGAAGGGTCGCTGGGGCCCGATCGACGCCGTGTTCGTCGATCAGGTACGAGGTGACGACCTCCAGGATGCTGATCGCGCTCGAGAGCGCTGCGATGGCCACAGTCGCGAAGAAGACCGCGCCGAGGACGCCACCGAGCGGGAGGTTCGCGAACGCCTGCGAGAGCGAGATGAAGATGAAACCAGCACCAGCACCGACTTCTGTGATCTCAGAAACGCCAACGCCGCCAGAGAAGAGGATCGGGAACGCGACCAATCCGATAGTAAACGCGATCGCCGTATCCAGTGCGACGATGATGAGGCCGTCCTTGGCGAGGTTGCGATCCTCTCCGAGATAAGACGCGTACGTGATCATTACGCCCATCCCCAGTGAGAGCGTGAAGAAGGCCTGACCGGCGGCTGCAGGAAGGATGTCCGTCCAGTTCGCCGCGATGGTACCGAGATCGGGCGAGAGATAGTACGCGTACGCGTCCCCAGCGCCGGGAAGCGTAAACGCGTAAACTGCGAGACCGACCGTCAACAGGATGATCGCGGGGACCATCAACTTGACGGCGAGTTCGATACCCTGCCGGATACCGAGCCCGACGACGGCGATGACGGCGGCCATGAAAATCGCGTGTGTGAGAACCGATACCGCGCCACCCGTGGTGGCTCCGAACTGCGCTGCGCCGTCTGTAGCGAAGTTACCCTGCAGTCCGTACGCCGTGTACTGCAGGACCCACCCGGCGACGACGCTGTAGTACGACAGGATGACGAATCCGGCGGTGACGAACACCCATCCGATCCGTTTCGCCGGTCCCTGACCGATCTGTTTCAGTGCGCCAACCGGGTTCCGGTCGGTGTATCGGCCGACTGTAAATTCGACCATCAATACCGGGAACCCGACCAGCGCGATCAACGCGAGGTAGACGACGAGGAACGCCGCACCACCGAATTCGCCGACCTGGTAGGGGAACCGCCAGACGTTCCCCAGTCCGACGGCGCTTCCCACCGCCGCTAGTATGAACCCTGTTCTCGTTGCCCATGTTTCTCGCTCTACCATGTGTGGGTTATCGACCCCATCCCCACAAATAACTTACTAGACATGATGTATTAGTGGAATGTCAACTCGAGAAATTTTGCCTGAAAAATGGACGGAAATCTTTTTCCCAGTGGTTACACGACTGTCTGCTATGACTCGGAGCAGGTGGTCGCCGTGACGAATCTCTGGCGCTGGATAGTGAGTTCGTTGTTGTTTTTCTTCGTTTTCGTTTTCTTACTCATTCTCCTGAGTACCCTGATTCCGGGGTAGCGGATCTAATTAGAAAGGGACGAGAACTGTTGTATGGCCCTCGAGACAATGGCGGGGGTTGCAACGATAGCGCTTGATGGCATGGGGAGCACTGGTCCGATCTGATGATTATCACGCTTACGCGACTCTCTTCTCTCGCTGAGTGAACTGCAGGACAACGGTTTAGATGCAATCTGTTGAGCGTTCACAGAACGTGACACACTCAACCCGAACTGGCGCGATCCTCGCCGTTGTACTGATCGTGGCGCTGGCCGGCTGCTCCGGCGCGATGCCCGGCGGTCAGGAATCCGCCGACGAGGACGAAGTCGAACAAACCGACATTCTCGAGGAAATCGAGGCGGTCGACTCGTATCAGTATGAGATGACGCGGACGGTCGGAACTGAAGAGGGCGACGAGACGGTCGTCTCCGAGGGACGGATCAACGAATCTGCGAACCGCTCGCACGTGAGTTCGACGGCCGACACCGAACTCATCTCGGAGAACGAGTCGGTTCAAATCGACGAGTACATCGTCGAGGACACGCTGTACGCGTCGATCGGCGGCGACTGGTTCCAAATGGAACTCGAGGGCAACGTCTGGGAGGAAAGCGCCCAGCTCGCGGCTCAGACCGACTTCATCGAAACCGGGACGCTGACCGAGGAGGGAACCGAGACGGTAAACGGGGTCGAAACGACCGTCGTCTCGGTCGAGGCGACCGAGGAACTGAAAACGGAACTCCAGAACTCGCCGAACTTTCAGGCGACCGGTGCGACCGTCGACGACGTCTCCTACGAACTCTACGTCGACGAGGAGACGAACTACATCCACAAGATAAACACCGAGTTGACGACGACAACCGGCAACCAGACGACCACGTCGTCGACGGAGATGACGATCACCGGCCACAACGAACCCATCGACATCGAACTGCCGGCCGACGCCGAGAACGCGGAGGAAGGTTCGCCGCCCGCACTATAGCCGCGGTTCGAACGAACGTTAGGGAATCAGCATCAGTCACATATGCTTGCAAAATAACCTGACGGGTTTCTACCAACAGTACAATCATCGTGGTGCTAGTGGCAACTGATGACCCATTCGTCACAATCGTCGACTCGAGCGTCGCTCGAGTTCTCGACAAACGAACTGACGGGTGCGCTAGGGGGTTTGGTTAGGCTCTTGCATTATTCGTCGACCTGTGATCCGAGGAGAAGAATATAGTGCAGTGACAGGATAGCAAGCAGTATGGATATCACCAACTGGAACGAGCCAACCCGAATCGACGAACTGGACGGCGGCGAACGGCGCATCCTGGCGTGTACCGACGAAATGATGCTCGTTCACTACACCCTCGAGGCGGGCGCAGAAGGACCGCCCCACAGCCACGACGAGACGACACAAGCGAGTTTCGTCGTCGAAGGATCGCTCGAACTCCGCGGCGAGTACTCGAGAACCGTCGAGGCGGGCGGTTCGTACGTTGTACCGCCCGGGACGGAACACGGTGTTCGGGCCCTCGAACCGTGTCGCGTTGTCGATGCCTTTGCACCCCCGATCGAGACGTACCGGCCCGATACGCTCGACTGAAGTTATTGCCTGCAAATTGCGATTGTCGTCGCGTACTGGCTCGATAGCCGAGTTACACGTATTTTTAGTCCCGTAGCGCGAAGGTCGGTCGATGCCTTCGAGTTGGACCGATCTCTTCGAACGCGCCGAGACGATCCACGCCGACCTCGAGACGATCCGGGAAACCCTCGAGGCCCAGCGCGACGGCGCTGGATCGGACGACCCCGAACCCCACCCTTCGGGAGACGAGGTGACCGAAGATGGCTGAGCAACCGAACCCGACCCGCGTCGTCGCTGCTTCCGACGTGCTCGCGGCCGACCTCCTCGTCGGCGGCGACGCCCGCGCGGCGCTCGATCACGTCCGACGTCACTCCTGGGTCGACCTCGTCGCGAGCGACGAACTGCTCGCCGAGACCGAGCGCCTCGTAGCCGCTCTGGCCGACGCGGATCTGGCGGCCGACCACCGCGAGCGACTCGAGGCCGAACGGGTTCGGGTCGAACAGCCCCCAGAGGACCACCCCGCGCTCGCGTCGGCCTATCAGGGCAACGCCGCGCATCTACTGAGCTACGACGAACGGCTCGGCTCGGCGAAAGCCGGGTTGACGCTTCAGCCTCGAGTCTCGCTCAGTATCCGCCCGCCCGACGCGTTCGCGACCCTCTTCGATCCCGAAAGCCTGTACCAAACGGTCGAGGGCCACGGCGGAGAGTATCCGGGCCCAGATCGAGATCCGCGAAACGGGGAACCGTTCGAGTAGTCGCGTTTCCGGCCAGCAGTTATCGGATCCGCCCGCCGACGTGGCGGTATCTGGCCACGAGATACCCGACGGCCGTCACCCAGAGGGCGGCGAAGAACCCGTACGCGCCGGGTGCGGACGGCGTCGAAATCCCCCGATACGCTGCCCCCAGAGACACGAGCACGTAGCCGGCGATCGGGAGGCCGACGTACACCCAGAGGGTCGGGATCCACGTTATTCCGTCCGGTCGAGGTTCAGTAGCGTCGATGAAAAGCGCGATGAACGCGACGAGCGACAGCGGTATCAGCACCAGCAAGAAGAGTGCCGACAGCAGGAACCAGCCGTCGTTCCGTCCCTCGCTAACGATCAAAACGATTGCCGCGGGTGGAACTAAGAGCACGTACGCCGCGATCGAGATCCACCAACGCGAGTCCCGAACGTCGCGCGCTCGAGTCTCCCCCGGTGGAACGATCCGATGCTCTCGCTCGAGTCGATTGGCCACTCGAGCGGTGATCGCCGCGATCGCCGCCGTTATCGCTGTGGTCAGCCCGACGCCGAAGATGATGACGGGCGGCGTGAGAACGGCGGTGAACACGGTCGTCTCCCACGATCCGCTCCAAATCGTGGTAGCCGAGTTCGCAAGAGAGAGGAGTACCGTCCCGAGCGAGCCCGCGAGCCCGGTCCAGACGCCAGCGCGGTGACTCTCCGTTTCGCGGTCGCTGTAGCGGTACCCGACGACGACCGCGGCCACCAGTAACGGTAGTCCCGAGACGGATCCGCCGACGACGACTCCGTCGTCCGGAACGGGTTCCCAGGACAGAAGCAGAGTGAACGGAATCGTCGCGAGTCCGGCGAGGATCGCGAATCGAAGCGAGTCGTCCGTCAGGCCGTCGCGGAGGGGTTGAAGCGAGGGAAGGGCGGATCGAAGCGGAGCCATGTGTGTGGTTTTTTGTTGACACGACCTCTTGAAGATACTGTTCGCATTGGTCGGTATTGACGGGAAAGCCGGAGAGAACAGCTTCGCCGGTGGCCCCGCCGAGCTATCGTTCGTCGGCGTACCACTCGGCGAACGTCGCCAGCGCCCGGCCGCGGTGGGAGATGGCGTTTTTCTCTTCGGTGCTCATCTCGGCCATCGTCTGGCCGTTGTACTCGAAAATCGGGTCGTAGCCGAACCCGCCCTCGCCTCGAGGCGCGACCAGCGTCCCGGCCACGGAGCCCTCGAACGTCTCGGTGCCGGTCTCGTCGCAGTAGGCCAGCACGGTTCGGAATCGGGCGCGGCGGTCGTCTTCCTCGCGAGCCAGCCGCCAGAGGCGCTCGACGCCAACGGTGTCCTCGACGAACGCGGAGTAGGGGCCGGGAAAGCCCCCGAGCGCGTCGACGAACAGCCCCGCGTCGTCGACCAGCACCGGTTCCTCGGCTCCCAGTTCCTCGTAGGCCTCGAGCGCCCCGTGGGACGCGATAGCCGCGAGGTCGTCGCTCTGGATCTCGGTGTAGTCGTAGTCGACCTGCTCGACGGGTTCGATTCCCTCGAGGTAGGCGGTCGCCTCGCGCACTTTCCCCTCGTTTCCGGTGACGAACTGGACGGGCATACGAGAGGGGGCGTCCGGGAGGGCTAAATGGTCGTCGGTGTCTCCCGATTCGTGCCGGTCGTTTCAGATCGGTTCACTCGTTTCGGTATCGATTCGCGAGACCGATCGGCGAGCGCCCAGCTCGCACGGGCCACAACGAGTACCGCGCCTCGTCCTCCCCAACCGACTCGTTCGCTCGCAGTCTCGCGACGCTTCGCGTCGCGCTCTCACTCGCCCCTCGCGCGCTCTCGAGTCGCGGCTCACTGTCCGTTCCCCCGATACAGCGCGCGCCACCGTCTGTCGATGCTCCTCGCTCCACCCGCCAGATCACAGCTCGAGGCCGCGTATCACCCTCGACTCGGCTTTTTGGAGGTGTTCTGCCGCCGTCCCCGGGGAAACGTCCAGTTCCGCGGCGACATCCTCGACGCTCGCCTCGCGCGGAACCGCGTAGTACCCCTCGTTTCGAGCGATTCTGAGCGCGTCGCGCTGTCTCCGTGTCAGGCCGGTCGTTCCCGAGTCGAGGGGGTGCACGTACTCTCCGACCCGGTTGACGTCCGCCGTAATGCCGTCCGGGATCGACTCGAGGGCCCGTTTGAGGTCGGTCGGTTCACCGACGACCGAGAATCGAACCGTCCAGTCCGAGCGGTACTCGAGCGGTGGCAGGGCGACGAGCGTCCCCCGAGTGAACGTCTCGAGGAGCTGTTCGCCGATGTCCTCGGGAACGTCGCGGACGTAGACCGAAAAGGATCGTTCCCCTAGCTCCGTCAGGTCGTACGAGACTGTCCCACCGAACTCCGCGATGGCTCGTTCGTAGGCCGCCGCGTCGCCGACGACGTGAAAGATAAACGAGCGCTCGTCGTCATCCGTGAGGTTGCCGTGTACCATCCGGTAGGAGTCGAACGCGTCGCTCTCGGCGACGAACCGATGCATGGGGTGGATCGTCTCGGCATCGTAGTGAAGCGTCAGCCGAACCGTTTTCATCGTTCGCAGATCCGCTCGAGTATATAAATAGCCTAGTGACTGATGCAGAATCGACTCCCGAGGGTCGCTCCCATTCGCAACTATGTCGACAGGTTCCGAATCCGAGGCGCTCGAGATGAGTGGGCGAACCGAAATTGCGGACCGAGAGGGCGGAATCGACCTCGAGACCCTGCTCGGTGAGGCAATTCTCGCTCGAGACGATCACGATAACGCGCCGGGAATCGTCGTGCGACCTGACGAAGTGGTGGCCGTCCTGGAAACTCTTCGCGAGGAGGCAGGGTTCGATCACTGCGCCTGCGTGACCGCCCAGCAGTACCACGATCGGTTCGAGACGATCTATCACCTCCGATCGTACGCCGATCCGACGCGGGAACTGAGCGTCGTGGTTCCCACCGCAGTCGACGACCCGGTGAGCGATTCCGCCGCGTCGGTGTACCGGACCGCAGAGTGGCACGAGCGCGAGGCGTACGACCTTCTCGGGATCGACTACGAGGGCCATCCTGATCCGCGACGGATCCTGCTGCCGGAAACGTGGCAGGGCCATCCGCTCCGTCTCGATTACGACCAGACGAAGCCGCAGATCGTCACGCTCTCGGAGCACGCGAATCCGATCGCGGGCGACGAACGCGATCCCGAGTCGGAGACGATGTTCCTCAATATTGGTCCGCATCACCCCTCCACACACGGCGTGCTCCACGTCGAGGCCGTGCTCGACGGCGAGACGGTGCTCGACGCCGATCCGGACATCGGGTACATCCATCGCTGCGAGGAGCAACTGTGCCAACAGAGCACTTACCGCCACCAGATCATGCCCTACCCCGACCGCTGGGACTGGGTCTCGTCGGGACTGTTGAACGAGTGGGCCTACGCGCGGGCCGCCGAGGACCTCGCGGATATCGAGGTGCCGGAGTACGCACAGGTTATCCGGACGATGGGCGCGGAACTCTCGCGAATGGCCTCGCACTTCATCGCGCTCGGAACGTACGCGCTCGACGTCATCGGCGAGTTTACCGTCGCCTTCCAGTACGCGATCCGCGACCGCGAACTCGTCCTCGATATTCTGGAGGAACTGACCGGCCAGCGAATGATGTTCAACTACCTTCGACTCGGCGGCGTCGTCTGGGACCTCCCCGAACCTCGCGAGGAATTTGTCACACAGGTGCGTGACTTTCTCGCCGAATTACCCGCGAAGATCGACGAGTACCACGACCTGCTTACAAACAACGAGATCTTCCAGTTTCGCTGTGTCGATACCGGGATCCTCGAGCCCGAAGTCGCCAAAGCGTACGGCTGTACGGGTCCGGTCGCCCGCGGTTCGGGCATCGATTACGACCTCCGGCGCGACGACCCCTACGGCTACTACGAAGATCTCGAGTGGGACGTCGTCACCGAAGACGACGGCGACAACTACAGTCGGCTTCTCGTGCGAATGCGGGAAGTCGAGGAATCCGCGAAAATCATCGAGCAGTGTCTCGACCTGATCGAAGAGTGGCCCGAAGACGAACGAACGGTCCAGGCCAACGTTCCGCGGACGCTCAAGCCCGACGCTGATTCCGAAATCTACCGCGCCGTCGAGGGAGCCAAGGGCGAACTAGGGATCTACATTCGGGCGGACGGCACCGACACACCTGCACGGTTTAAAATCCGGAGTCCCTGTTTCTCGAATCTCTCCGTCCTCCCCGAAATCTCCCGCGGCGAGTACGTCGCCGACCTGATCGCCTCGATTGGCAGCCTCGACTGTATCATGGGTGAAGTCGATCGGTAGCTAGAAAACGGCGGGGTCGACCTGCGCGGAGTCGATCAGTCGTCGCTGTCGTCGTCGACGATCACTTCGACCGGCTCGTCTTTCGTGTCGTCCTCGAGGTCGTCGTCGGCGTCGGATTCGCTCGTTTCCTGCTGATAGAGCAGGGCGCCCGCGACGAGGACGACGACCCACGACCGCCAGTTGGCGAGGTTGAGGGTATAGCCGACGCCGAAGGGCTTCTCGACGAGCATGCCTTCGCCCGGTTTCCAGTATGAGGAGAGCATCCGGCCGATACTTGGACGTTCGAAGTTGTACGGTACCCCGAGAATCTCTCCGGAGGTCGGCTTGTCTGCCATGCACGGGCCTACGGCCTCGCCTGATAAGAATATTGTGTGACTGTCTCGGCTTTCGAAGAATCGTCTCCAGCGCCAGCGGTATCGTCGCCGATCGGCCGATCGAATTATCCAAGAACCAAAAGGATACCGACGATACATCTAATACACTCGAAGACAACCCATACATATGCCGATCGACATCGAGACGTTCGAATCCTCCGGCGAGGATCGCCTCACTGCTGGTGGCGAGACGAACGCTGAACGGGTTATGCACTTTCTTGCGACGAACCCCGATAAAGCGTTCACGCAGAGTGAAATACGCGATTCGACCGGCGTCAAAGCCGGTAGCATCAGCGTCGTCCTCTCTCGTCTCGAGGACCGCGACCTCGTTCGACACAAGGGCAACTACTGGGCGCTCGGTTCGAGCGATGATATCGCAGCGTACGTAGACACGCTCGAGAGCACGCGCGCTGCAAACGACCGGTTCGGCGAGGAGGATATGGACAAGTGGCTGGAACATGCGGTCGAAGACGAGGACCACGAATGAGCTATCGGCGAGGCGATGTCGTCTGGGGACCTGACCCTTTCAAATCGACCGAAAATCCTCACCCGTGGCTTATTCTCAACAACGATACGCATCCGTTTGGCAACGAACAGTATATGTCCGTGACACTAACCACAACGCCGCACGACGGCACCGTCCCGATCGAGTCTGAGGACTGGGTGGAGGGGGGAATGCCTCGACAGAGTTACGCGTCGCCGTGGTCGACTGCATCTCCGAAACACGCTGCGATCATGCGCCGACAGGGCCGTCTGCGCGAGACGTTCGTACAGGCTGTGATCGAGTCGATGCAAACGTATCTCGCTCCGCCAACTACACTCGAGTAAGACCGCTTCTCGATCCGATTAGGACTCCGAGACGTACCGCCCGCGTCCTTCGACATCCTCGAGTCGCTCGAGAACCCGCTGTTCGCCCTCGCTTCGGTACCCCTCGCGGAGCGCCGCTCGGAGCGGGTCGGGCTCGTCGGCCGTCCCGACGAGACTCTGGTCGAAGACGTGGACGTCCATCGCGTAGTCCTCGACATGGTCCGTGTGATAGCCGAGACCGAAGTCGATCAGGAACGTCCGCTCCGGGTCGACGCGGACGTTTCGCGTCGTCGGATCGCCGTGGACGAATCCCGCCCGGTGGAGTTTCGCGAGATGACGGCCGACGGCGCGAACGCGGTCGGCCGACAGCGACTCGCGGAGGTCCGACTCGCCGACGTACTCGAACTCGAGAATCGCCTCCCGCGCGTCGACATCGGTCAGCACCGGCGTCGGGACGCCCTCGCGTCGCGACAGGTTCGTCAGTCGCGCCTCGATTCGCGTCCGCTCGCGGCGCAGTCGCTCGTCGAGTTCTGGGTGGCGATAGGACTTCGATCGGCGGTTCTTGGTCACCTGACCGAGCGGTCCGCGATCCGGCTCGAGGGTGACGAGCGCCTCGGCACCGCGAACGTCGCCGTTTACGTTCTCGTCTCCGCTCTCGACGCGTCGTTCGGGCTCGGCGGCGCGCTCGCGGTTCCCCCCGTCACCGCTCGCGTTCTCGAGGCCCTCGCTTCGCTCGGACCGCCCACGCCACGTGACCGGCACCTGATCGGGACGAAAGTCCGGGTCGACGTGCGAGTCCTCGATCTCGAGCGTGTCACCGGCCTCGTACATCTTCGCCCCGAGGACGGCGATCATACCCGCGTTGTCCCGCAGGAATCGCGGATCGGGGGCGTGAAACTCGGCCCCGCGCTGGTCGCACATCTCGGCGAGCATCTCTCGCAACCGCGCGTTCTGCCCGACGCCGCCCCCGAGGACGAGTTCGTCGCTGCCGGTCAGCGAGAGCGCGCGCTCGGCGACTTCGGTGAGCATCGCGAAGATGTTCTCCTGCAGCGAGTAACAGATGTCCTCGAGCGCCACTCCGTCGTCGGACCGCTGTTTCGCCGCGCTCATGATTCCCGAAAAGGAGAAGTCCATCCCCTTGACGACGTAGGGGAGATCGACGTACTCGCCGTCTTCGGCCGCGGCCTCAACTTTCGGCCCGCCGGGGTGACTCCAGCCGACGTGACGGGTGAACTTGTCGATGGCGTTGCCGACGCCCGTGTCCATCGTCTCTCCGAGCACGCGATACCGGCCGTTCCGGTAGGAAAGCAAGTGGGCGTTCGCGCCGCTCGCGTTCAAACAGACCGGCGAGTCGAACCCCGACGTGTGACGGCCGATCTCGAGGTGGGCGACCATGTGGTTGACGCCGACCAGCGGCACCTCGAGCACCTGGCTCAACGCTCGGGCCGCCGTTCCGACGATTCGGAGGCAGGGACCGAGTCCCGGCCCGCGCGAAAAAGCCACGGCATCAATTGGCGGGCCGTTTACCGCTTGCGCGTTCGCGTCGCGGTCGACCGCCGCCTCCTGCAGGTCTCGAGCGTGCTCGAGGGCCGTCTCGACGACGCGCGGGATCGCCTCGTGCATGTGTTCGGCGGCTTCCCGCGGGTGGATGCCGCCGCTTTCGGGTTCGTACGCGTCGCTCTCGATAAAGACCGCGTCGGAAGAATTCGCCCCGTCGGCGTCAGCGTCGGAATCGTAGACGGCCGCGCTGGCCGCCCAGGCGGTGCCCTCGATTCCGAGGATTCGCATTCGTTACTCCCACTCGGTGTAGCCGCACTTGCCGCAGTGCTGGCGGTCACCGTGGTCGGCGAGGAACGTGTCGCCACAGCGCGGGCAGTTCTCGCGGTCGACCGAGCCATCGTCGTTGTAGACTTCGTGTCGGGACATTTATGCTTCCTCCGCCTCGGCGGCTTCTTCGGTCTCGGCGTCGGCCTCGGAATCGGCGTCGGCGACGATCTTGTTGCGCTCGAGCATGTGGTCCTGTTCGACGTCTCGAGCGAAGTCCGCGGTTTCGTAGACCTTCGCCTGCCCGACGGTCTTTCGCATCCCGAACTTGGTGTCGAGTTTGCGGATGACGACTTCGCCGGCTTCCTTGTTCAGTTTCGCCGCGAGACTGTCACGGACCTGGAGACGAGACGGCGTGGCCTCGTCGTGGGTCAGTTCGAACGTGACGTCCGTCCGGTGCAACATGGGATTCTCCGATTCGGAGATGATGTCGACGTCCATGATATCACTCAGTTGCTCTAGTATCCCTCTGTAGCGCCTAAAAGGATTTCGAAGCCGGGGACGACGCTGGTTTGGGCAGCTTCGAGGGCGCGAACCGGCCACCCGTGTCGGGCCCACGGTCGAACGCCATCGCGAAAGCGCGTTCAGCGGCGACCAGAGTTCGGCGGCGACCGGCTCACCGAACGCCAACGTGCCGGCCGTCGCTCGAGGCAGACCGGAATCAGCGGATAGAAACTGATTTTAGGTTAGCCTAAATAGTGGTCGAACGAGATACCGACGATGCAGCAAGTCAGGAGAAACAAACGTACTATCGGGCGCTCTCGAGCGCCGCCGAACGTGTGGGGACCCAACAGATCCTGAGATGGTGGGGCTCTCTGGCGTCGTCGGCGAACACGGGGGACTCGAGGTCGAGACGGTACGACCGACGGTGAGCGACGAACGAACGAACAGCTATCGCGACAAGCAGATTGCCGTCCGAACGGCGTTTCACGAGGGGACGACGGTCGAACAACCCGTCGAGACCGACGCCGGCCCGCTCGTCTGGGTGTGGGGCGAAGTATTCAGCGTGACCGACGACCGAGGCGGGCGAATGCGAGTCGATCCGTTCGAGACCGCGCGGGTGTGTGCCGACCTGTACGACGAGTACGGCGACCGGTTCGTCGAACGTCTGGACGGGGAGTTCATCGCTCTGTTGTACGATCCGGACGAGGAAACGGCGACGTTCTTCTCCGACCGCGTCGGCGCGCGCCCGCTGTACTACGCCGTCAGCGACGACGCCATCGCCTTCTCGACCAGCATTCAGGCGGTCCCGGAAATCCCCGGCTACACGCCGACATTTTCGGAGTCCTATCTCGCGGAGTATCTCCACTCCCGGCGCGTTCACGGTACGAAGACGCCCGTCGACGGGATCGAACAGATCGCTCCGGCAACCCAGCTGACTTACGATCTCGAGGCCGGCGCTCTCGACGAGCGACAGTACTGGGAGCCTCGGTACCGGCCAGTCGACAAGCCGCTGTCGTACTTCGTGTCCGAACTCGCCGAACGGTTCGAACGGGCGGTCGCCGATCGAATGCCGCGAGACGGCGGCGACGCGGGCCTGCTTTTGAGCGGTGGGAGCGACTCCCGGTCGGTGCTCGCGGCCGGCGGCTCCGAACTGACTGGGTTCCACATGGGCGACGGGTGGAACCGCGAGGCCAGATACGCCAAACGGGCGGCGAACGCGGCCGGTGCCGAGTTCGAACTCCTCGAGCGCGGGCGCGACTATCACGCGACGCTGTTAGAGCGCGCGGCGCCCATTCAGGAGTTCGTCGGCTCGTTCCAGTCCGGCCACATGCTCGGGTACGCAGAACGCTCGCCGAGATGGACGTGTTGTTCACGGGGTTGTACTGCGACGTGCTCTTCGGATCGTGGGGGGTGCCACAGCGGGAGATTTCCCTGCCCTTCGGCGTCACGCTCTGGCCGCCGGTTTCGCAGGTCCCCACGACGACGGACGAGTTCGTCGCCCGCCGGGTCGGCGACGATCCGACGCGCCAGCCGCCCGCCCTTCGCGCCCCCTCCTACGAGGAAATCATGACGGAGAACGTCGGCTGGAAGCCGAACGGGCGCGTCTCCGACCACGGCGTCGAGTACGAGTCGCCCGAAGCCATGTCGCTCAGTACCTTCCTCTACCCGATCACGAACGGCATCGGCTTCGACCTCTTCGCGTCGTCCCAGATCACCCGAACGAGAACGCCGCTGCTGGATCGCCGGCTCATCGACCTTCACCTCGAGATGCCGCTTAAATACCGGCTTCGGTACGACCCGGTCCACCGGGCGATGGCGAAACTGGACCCGTCACTCGCCGCCGTCCGGGACGCCTCCTCGGCCGTTCCGGTCAGCTCACACAAGGCGGCTCACGTGGTGGGCAATCGGATCACGAACCAACTCGCCAAGGTGCGCGGGCCGGAATCGTTCCGAACGGAGGGCCCCCTACAGGACAAGGACGAAGTGATCCGCGCGACCGACTTCCTCGGGACGGCCCTACAGCGCACCGAATCTCGAGGACGCACGCTGTCCTGTCTCGACTGGGCAGAGGTCCAGGAGACCTACCGACGTCACCGGGCGGGTGAGATAGACGTCGGCGAGGACCTCTACCGGCTCGTGACAGTCCTCGAATCGCCGATCGGGGCGCGGATCCTCTCTGCGTAACCCGATCGCCGCGCGAAGCCCGTTTTCGCGATCGAGTCGCCCACGTCGACGCCGGGGTTCCCGCGGGGCTGTGACGCCAGTAAATCGCTCTGGTTCTCTCGAGTCGGTCGTGGACGGTATCAGAATTCGAAGACGATCGAGCCGGCGTCAGGAGAAGTCCGCGGCGGTCGGCCGCTCGAGATCGCCGGGGAACTCCTCGACGGGGGCCTGCACTTGGTCGCCCGACTCCATCTCCTTGATCGTCACCTCGTCGTTCGCCAGGTCCTGCTCGCCGACGATGACCGTCGTCTCGGCGTTGATCGAGTCGGCGTACTCGAGTTGCGCGCCGAACGATCGGCCCGCGATATCGGTCTCGACGACGTGGCCGTGGTCGCGGAGCGCGCGGGTGATCCGCGCGGCTTCCGAGCGCGTGTCGCCGACCTGCAGGACGTAGTAATCAGTTTGCACGGCCTCCGCGGGCCAGACATCAGCCCGCTGTAAGAGCAGCGAGAGGGTCGCGTGTCCCGGCGCGACGCCGACCGCGGGCGTCGGCTGGCCACCGAACTGCTCGATGAGGTCGTCGTAGCGACCGCCGCCGAAGATCGACCGCGAGACCTCGCCCGCGGAGTCGAAACACTCGAAGACGATTCCCGTGTAGTAATCGAGCCCGCGTGCGGTCTCGAGTGAGATCGTACAGTACTCTCGCACCCCGAAGTCCTCGGCGGCCTCGAGCACGTTCTGGAGGTTTTCGACCGCCTCGGTGACGCGTTCGGTGCCGGCGAACTCCTCAACGGCCGCGAGGTCGCCCGCCGCGATCAGGTCGTCAAATTCCTCGGCCTGCTCGGCCGTGAGCCCGGCGCCGACGAGTAGATCGTGATACTCCGCTCGAGAGATTTTGTCAGACTTGTCGACGGCGCGAATCGCCGCCTCCGTGTCGATATCGGCGTCGTAGGTTTCGAGGACGCCCCCGAGGATGTCACGGTGGGAGATACGAAAGTCGAAGTCGGCCGCGTCGAGCCCGAGCCCCGTCATCGCGTCGGCGGCCCACGCCAGAATCTCGGCGTCTGCTTCGGGCTCGCTCGTGCCGAAGATGTCGACGTTGGTCTGGTAAAACTCGCGCTGGCGGCCCTGCTGGACCTGTTCGTAGCGCCAGAACGGCCGCGTCGAGAACCACTTGATCGGTTTCGATAGCTCCTGCTGTTTGGCGACGACCATCCGCGCGACGGTCGGCGTCAGCTCCGGCGTGAGCGTGACGTGGCGGCCGCCCTGATCCTCGAAGGAGTACAGTTCGTCGACGATATCGTCGCCGCTCTTGTCCGTCCACATCGCGGCCCGCTCGAGGGCCGGCGTTTCGATCTCGCGAAAGCCGTACTGGCGGGCCGTCTCCTCGATGGTGTCTACGGTCTGCCGTCTCGCAGCCATCTCGTCGGGGTAGACATCACGAAAGCCCTTGATCCGGTCGTACATGACCACTCGTTTGGCGAGCGCGAACTTCTAACCTTTCGTTCGCGGACGGGACGAGCGCTTGTCCGTCGAAAACCGTCGCGTCCTCACCGCAAATCCGTGACGTACGTCTGCTCGTGGTCGGGAAAGCACTCCTCTATCGCGGCCTCGCCGTCCGCTTCGACGAGAAGCGCCCTGAGTTCGGCCTCGTAATCAGCCCGCGTGATCTCCTCGCTCGGACCGACGGTCACGTCGAGCGTGTCCTCGACGATCCGGTCGACGGCGGTCCGTCCAAACCCGGAGAGCGGCGCGATGTAGTCGATGCCGTGGCGATCCTCGAGGCTCTGGGCCTGCGCACGCGAAACCGTCGGGACCCGGTCGTCCCGGCGCGTGCCGTCGGCCACCGCGTCGTACCCTTCCTCGGCCGCCCGTTCTAAGGCGTGCTGGTGGACGAGCTGAATGCCGTTGCGGGGGAAGCCGTCCTCGCGGATTCGGTCGACGGCCTCCTCGGCGACATCCGGTTCGAGCTGGAGGCGTTCGAACGGAAAGTCCGTCGCCCGAGCAGTCGCTCGAGCGTGTTTCCAGTCGTCGGTGACGCCGAAGTGGGCTGTCACCAGCGTCACGTCGTAGAACCGATCGAGGAGGACAGCCGCGAGCGTCGAATCCTTGCCACCGCTGTAGAGCACTCCGAGCCGCATCAGCGCCGCTTGATGTCGAAGCTCTTCTTCTCAGGCTGGAGTTCCTTGAGCAGTTGTTTCATCTTCTCGTCGTCGATCTTACCCTGAATGCGCCCGCTCTGGGCGAGCGCGACGACCTGGCGTTCGACCTGCTCGCCGAACTGCTCTTTGCTCATCTTGACGGTGTTGAGCCGCTTTCGAGCCTCGTCGGTCAGGTGCTGGCGGAGCAGGGCCTGTTTCTGGGCGTCTGCCTGCTGCTGGGCGGCCTCCTGTGCCTGTTCGTTGCCCTGATTCTCCGCGCGATTCTGGAGTTCCTCCATTTTCTGCTTTCGAAGCTCTTCGATGTCATCGTCCGAAGGCGAGCCACTCATACGCGCATCTACTCCCGCGGCGGGGAAAATGATTACGGACCGGCCCAATCGCTCGCCGGGCGGTCAGTTCGAAATCGAATCGATCGATACGTTCCTCGCTCGCCTCGCAGCCAGTAGAAATCCGCGTGGGGAGCGTTCGAGAAGGGGCGTCTACGCGTAGCGCTCGAGTTCCGGACGGTCGAGGTCTTCGAGGACCTCGCCGGCGGTCTCGTCGAGGAGGCTGCGTCCCTCGGCGGTGATTCGGCGGCCCTGTCCCTCCGCGGTCTCGACGAGGTCTTCCTGCTCGAGTTGCTGGAGGATGGTCCGGATCACGTTTCGCGAGCCGTCGGTTCGCTTGTCGGCGGAGACCTGATAGCGGTTCGAACCGCCTTTCGCGCCGCCGTACTCGGTCGAGAGTCGCTCGACGCCGACCGGGCCGGTGTCGGCGACCTTGCGGAGCAGACTGGCAGCCCGAACTGCCCAGAAGTCCTCCTGCTCCGGCGGAAGCTCGCGGCTCGCGCCGGTTTTCGTGAACTGTGCCCAGTCGGGTTCGTCGAGTCGGTCCTCGAGGTCCGCAGCGAGCGCCTGAATCAGCGCGTCCGCCGGAACGTCGTACATCGTAGCCATTGGCGTTTGGTTCCCTTCCGCGGCATTTAAGACCATCGTTGTGGCTGTCACCGGCGCTCGAGTCGGTCTACCGCGTCACAGCCGCGCAAACGTCGGGCGATTTTTCGCACTCGAGTCGAAAGGAGGGGTATGGACGAACGGGCCGCGCTGGCAGTGCTCGAGGACGAACTCGGGCCGGTCGGAGACGACGCCGCCGTCGTCGACGATCTCGTCGTAACGACGGACATGCTCCACGAGACGACCGACTTCCCGCCGGGAACGACCCGATACACCGCCGGCTGGCGGGCGGTCGGCGCGTCGCTCTCTGACGTCGCTGCAATGGGCGGACGGGCGACCGCCGCCGTCGCGGCCTACGCCGCGCCCGAATTCGACGAAGAGGAGCTACTGGCGTTCGTTCGCGGCGCGAGCGATGTCTGCGAGCGCGTCGGTGCGGAGTACGTCGGCGGCGACCTCGACGACCACGAAGAGTTTACGATCACGACGACGGCGTTCGGAACGACGGACGCGCCCGTCCGCCGGAGCGGCGCGGCGGTCGGTGATCGCGTCTGTGTCACCGGAACGCTCGGTCGCAGCGCGGCTGCCCTCGAGTTGTTCGATCGTGCTGGACCCGAGCGCGATGACGAATCCGGCGATCGGTCGGGGAGCACCGAAACGAACGCGAACGAACGAGACGCAGCGCTCGAGCGGGCGAACGAGCTGTTTCGGTTCGAACCGCGGGTCGGGGCCGGACGAGCGCTCGCACCCCACGCGAGCGCGATGATGGACTCGAGCGACGGGCTCGCCCGGTCGCTCCACCAGCTTTCCGAAGCATCGGACTGCGGGTTCGCCGTCGACGCCGCGACGATCCCGGTAGACGACGCCGTCTTCGAGACGACCGAAACGGACGAGGCGGCCCTCGAGCGTGCGATCACCTTCGGCGAGGATTTCGAACTCGTCGTAACAATTCCCGAGACTGCGCTCGAAGCCACACAGGCCGCGACGACGGTGCCGCTCACGCCGATCGGGACCGTCGTCGAGAGCGGTATCACGATCGAGGGCGAACCGCTCCCGGATCGGGGATACACGCACGGCTAGCTCGAATCGATCGATCGAGTCGTCGGCTTCGAGCGGTCAGTCGAGGTCGGGGCATCGACTTCGGACGATCAGCGGAGGTCGAGCCACCGGCTTCGAGCGGTCAGCCGACGATCATGACTGGAACCGGGGTGAAACAGAGGAGTCCAACCCCGAACGTCACCACCCCGAGCGCGAAGCGCTTCGGGTCGAGCGGCTCGTCGTGGACCGGCTGGGCTGGGCCGGCAGCCGCGACGAAGAGCGTGATGAGCCCCCAGAACCCCCAGATCGTGACCGTGTTGAGGCTGTGATCGCCGACGTAGTAGAGATAGCCCGCGAGCGCGAACAGCGCGCCGGGGACGATAGCGGCGATCGTTTGCTGGACGGACCCGGCCATCGAGCGCAGGATGTGTCCGCCGTCGAGTTGGCCGACGGGGATGAGATTCAAGAACGTGACGAACAGCCCGACCCAGCCGCCGATCACGACCGGATTGACGTCCCTTGTGGGATCGTTCCGGTACAGCGGCTGGTCGAACGCCGATGCGAGGAACTCGAGCAACGGCGGGTAGCCGAGCTGGATCTCGACCGTGTCGGGGTTATTCAAAAGCGCGTCGGGAACGGGGACGGGCGGCAGGTGGAGGCCGACGCTTATCACGCCGACCGTCGCGACCAGTCCCGCGAGCGGTCCCGCAGCGCCGATATCGAACAGCGCCTTTCGATTCGGCATTCGACCCTTCATCTTGATCACCGCGCCCATCGTCCCGATGAGCGTCGGAATGGGGATGAAATAGGGCAGCGAGGCGCTGACCCTGTGGTACCGACTCATCAGATAGTGGCCCATCTCGTGAACGCCGAGGACGCCGAGGATGGCCGCGGTAAACGGCCAGGCACGCCAAATCTCCGTTGGATTCGAAAACGGATCGATGTAGTACCACATGGAACCGGCAAACAGTGTCGAGACGACCGTCGCCACGAACAGAAGGATGTTCGTCCACGGAATGCCACCGATCCCGAGCCGAGTAGGCTCGGCGACGATGACGTACCGGCCGTCTCGAACCGTCAGTCGCGCCTCGTAGCCGGATTCGCGAAAGACAGACCACAGTTCGCGCATCATCGATTCGGGCGAAACCAGCGGCGTCCCGACATACAGAAGCGTCTCGTCCTCCCGTCGCGTTTCGGAAACGACGAACGTCGACTCGATCTGCTCGAGCGGCGGTCCCTCGTCGGGCGGATCGACATCGTCGTCGGTCGCGGAGGAATACCAGTGTCGTCCGACGGCGGACGAATCCGGGCCGTCCATCACCGGTGGTTCACCCTCGGGTCGTATAAATCGACTGCCGGACGACAGTCGCTGACGATCGGTTGTTGCGGGACCAAACGAGATCGATAGGCGTGCCGGATCGAGTCACAGTGATCGGCAGTAACAAGGAGGAACAACGTGTGATAGGAGAGGGAACTCTATGATCGTTCGGTGTCGTATGGCCGGGGGGTAGGTCGATCGAACAGTCGGTTACGCGGATTCGACGCGCCAGGTGGTCGCGCTCGTGTAGGACCACTTCTCGACCTCGAGGTCCGTCGCGGACTCCGAGAGTTTGACCATCATCGCGCCGATCTCTTTGGGGGACATGCCGACGTCGTCAGCGATGAACTTGCCTTTGAAGTACAGTTCGCCGTCTTCTGCGCGTTTGCGCAGGTAGTTCTTCAGGCGACGTTCCTTGCTTTCCGTGGAGGGGTGGGCTGTAGTGCTCATCGACGATTACGCCTTGTCGGGGGAGTATGTTATAAAGGCAGGTCGGTTAGCAGATTTTCAGATATATTCAGGCCGAAAGCGATGAATAGACGTTTCACGCCCGTTTATACACACCTACAGGACTGTTTCAAAACGAGCTAGAAGTTTTATAACTGCATCTAATACATTATTTCCGGATTGAAAGTCACGAGACCCAATTATATAATTCCACACGAATATGTAGTTGGTACATAACTCTCGTAATCGAGTGAAACTCAGCTGGTACCCGCTTTTGAGTTATGAGTTATATTAACCAACAGTTTATAATACTAGAGAGTTTTTGTTGGTTAACACCGAACAACCCGATCGCCGGGAACTCAAGGAGTTAAACGAAAACAGCGGCGAATAACACGAACCGCAGCTACGACGTATCCAGCACGATCTCGCTGGGCGTCTCGAGGCTCACGTTCGAGACGATCTCCGACCCGACGAACCGCCATCCGTCGTCCTGTTCTTCAAACTCCTCACGATCGTACCCGCCGGTCGGGCGTGGCTCGAAGACGAACTTCCGGCGGCGGGCATTCGGCGGCGTCCACTCGATTGTGAACGGAGATCGCGAACTCATCGTTCCACCCGAATCTCTCGCGGACAGTTCGGACACGTCACGACCGGATTGCTGTAGGGGTTGGCGACGTCGTCGGCGCTGGTTCGGATCAGTGCCGTGTTGCACTTATTGCAGTCCTCGCCAGTCAGTTCTTCACCCATCCCGATCGACCTCGTAGGAGACGATCGAGACCATCCAGCCGCGGAGCTCGCACCATTCTGCGAACAGCGGATCCTCCGTAAAGGTCGTGAACCCGTCGTCGCTGACCTTCCAGACCGAGTACTCGCTCATTCGGACCACACCGGGTTTCCGGAGGCAACGTGCGCGCCCAGCTGGTCGTCGACGTCGTCGCGATCGACCCACGATGGGATCGGCTTCGCCCCGATGGCGAACAGAACTCGACAAATGTGCTTGCAACCGCCGTCTGGGCGTCGGTATTTTTGATCGTCACAGCTGCATCGGGCGTCTGCCGGGGCGTCGATATCGACGATGTACTCGCGCCCGCTTGCGCTCGTGACTTCGAACACCCCGTCGGCGCCGCGAACGATCCCAGCGTCTTCGATCACAGTCATAGGCGTCGTGAGCGCGCGGCCGTCGCGATCATCGAGGACCTCGAGGTCAGCTGACTGTGCGACCGCCATTATAGGTCTTCCACCCCGGTTGATTCACCGCCGCCGAAGTCTGCAGGTTCGGAGCGCGTCGGCTCGTCACGGGTCCGCTCGCGTTCGTGTGCGTGTACCTCGAGTTCGTCCGCGACCACTCGAATCGCAGCCGCAACCTGTTTTGGATGGACGCCAGCGTCGATCGCGTCGTAGCCGTAGTCGGCCACGAAGTCCTCGACGTCTGTCCTGCTATCTGGCTCGTAGTTCACACCGGGCGTTCGACGCATCGTCTGGCCGCCGTCGGCCACCAGAATTCCACCGGACTCAGATCCGGGCCCGGCGACCGACTCCGCAACCGCGTGCTCGTGCAGGCGCCGGTCAGTGGTCGTTTCGAGTGCCTCGGCGCGCTCGCACACCGCTTCCATCCCCTGCTCGTAGTCGTCGAAGGACGGTGCGTCGGGCATCATCGGTCGGACACCCCCGAGGCGATCCCGTGTGCCTTCTCGAGTATCCGTCCATACTGCTCGTGGCGCTCCTCAGGAATCATCGAGCCCGCAGCGTGCTCACGAACGAAGTTGGCCGGAACGCCGTCGCGATCTCGGACATACACCTGGTAGCCCGCGTCAAGCGTCGCTGGCAGTCGCACCTCGATCGCGTACTCGAGGTCAGCCGTCACGGCGAGAACGTCGACGCACGCTTTGATGTTGCGCTTCCGGCCGACCTGGACAGCGATTGTGAAGAACACGCGCTCGTCGACAGCTGGCTCTGGGTAGTCGACATCGTCGTACGTGCCCTCGCTGGCCCACTGCGGGCCGCTCCAATCCCACTGGACCGTCGCCGACTCGGGAACGTTGGTCGGCGTTGGTTCGATGTGTTGGATTCGGGCCATGTTAGTTGTCCTCCGTTGCGGTCGAAACCGTTTCGTGGATTCGCGTTGTATCGATCATTGGTCTTGAGCTAAGACCAGGGTCGCGTGCTACAACACGCGGCCAGGATTTTCCCGGCGACCCCTGATCTATACTCAATAGTCTATCAGCCACCCTATTAATTCTTACTTTATATCGTATACACAGGATATAGGATATACGGATAGCAGTATAGTTTAGTGCTCTCGGTAGGACTTACGACATGTAGTAATTTATGGCAGCGACACAAACGGCTCAGCTAATGGCCGAAGAAGGACGCGCGCTCATGACTGAGCGCGAACGCGAGATTATCGCAGGAGATGCTGATGTCACGAGCAACTATCGGTACAAGGTACAGTCACTTGTCCGAAACCGGGTCAGAAAGCAGTTCAGCGATGATATTGACGTCCTCCGAGAGGATTTCACCGAGGTGTACGAGATGGTCACCGATGACGCATGTGGGGCGCTCTCCGAGGACGTTCGTAATCTCGAGACACGGCTCGCCGATGTACAGGCTGAACTCGATCAGATCGAAGAAGCCTTCGAACGTGGCGATTCAGACGCGGCACGCGGAGCGCTCGATCAAGCACAAGAAGCGCTTTCAGAGGGTGATCCCAATGTCTAAAGTATCGTGCGCAACCCTTGACGACTTCTCCACCAACATTATGGAATCGAATTCACCGACCATCAGCGACTTCCTCGAGACGACGGTGGATAGCTTTCAGTTAGAAGAAACCTGTTGTTTCGTTAGCGATTTGGAACCAAGCGAAGAAGGCAAATCCAAGCACACCGGCTATCACTGTCGAGAAATCCCTCCCGAGCAAGAAACACGGCACGATTCTGTGAGCGACGGCGGCGATGGTCGCCAATCCGGCGAACCGAGGCGACGAAATTCAACGGAACGAAAGAGCAGTCAACAGGACAGCGAAACGAAACGGCGGCGACGCAGAATGGTCGTCGAACACGCCGGACACTCGTAGATGTCTCGAGTGGGCCGTTCGCGGACGATCCAATCGCCCGTTATGTGGCTTTCGTGTCCGCAGTCGGGACAGAAGAGGACGCCTTTCTTCGGCGGGTCCTCGTCGGGGGTGAGAGGGCGGTGACTCATGGTGAATGCACTGAGAACCGCACGGTAAAAACGCTGTCCGCGATGAATTATCCTGATGGTTCGGATGACATCCGAGCGCTGTAGACTGGGGACGTGGGTTCGGCGTTCGATCCAGTGGGCGGGGGAGAACGGCCTCGAAACTCGCTGAATTCTCGCGCTGTGAATTCGCGCTGAGAGCGATCCGTGTCGACGGGCGTACGCTTCGACGGGTGGTAAGCGCTGCTTTCTGCGACCCAACGAAGAACCGTGAACCATCCTCGCCGCGGATCGCGGGCTATGGGTCTCATAACAATACGTCGATCGGTAGAGCGGGCGTTCGAACGGCCGCTCCGTGACACCGTGGGAGGGTAGAGACGGTCCACCGCCGGTGGACGGTCACCGACGCCAGCCGGTTCGACTCCGGTCAGGGGCCTATGCGTTCCGATGCCGGGTTCGCGAGAGCGGCCGACGCGGAAGCGTCGCCGATCGAACTCGAGGGGCTACTGTGGGTTGCCGTTGGCGCGGCCCTGATCGGAGATGTCGTGACGACGTTCGTCGGACTCCACCTCGGACTCACCGAATCGAACCCGATCGCACACGGCGCGATCGACGGCTACGGTCCAGCGGGCATGGTCGGGTTGAAACTGGTCGCGGTCGCCGTCGGCATCGGGTGTCGATCCTTGCTCCCCGCGGAGTACCGACCGATCGTGCCGGCGGGGCTGGCCCTGCCGTGGCTGGTCGCGATCGGTATCAACCTCTACATGATCTCGAGCGTCGTGTGAGCGGCCCGAGGGAAAACCGTTTCAGGCCGGGTCGAACGCGGGGCGGTTCACGCGCTATCACCGTCTCTGGCTTCGTTGACGGCGTCGATGATTTCGCCCGAGCCGACGATCGATGCGTCACTGTTCAAGACGGCCTCGCCCGCTTCGTCGATGACGAGCGTTACCGGCGTGCCGATGACATCGTACTGCTGGCGGAACGAGTACGTCGACCCGTGGCCGACATCCCACGCCCCGTCGTAGTCTTTCCACCACTCGCGGAGCCTGTCTTTCTCGAGTGTCTTGCCGATCGTCTGGGTCGTTATCGAGAGGAATCGAACGTCGTCGTCGATCTCCGCTCTGGCTTCCGCGAGCGGTCCCATCTGTCGTTTGCAGTACCCACAGTAGGTGACGAAGAAATTGAGCACCGAAATCGTCCCCTCGGGCGGGAGCACCTGGGTCCCGGCCTCGCTCGCTCCAGCGTCGATCGTCTGGACTGTGGGCGGACCGTCGTCTTCGTCCTCGGAATCGCTCTCCGGGGACTTGGCCCCGCCTCCGAACGATGGCACTCCGGTTTGCCAGAGGGCGACGCCGCTGCCGAGCGTCCCGAGACTGGCGACGCCGGCGATCGCCTCTCGGCGTTTCATCGCGATCCCTCCGCGACTGTCACTCGAGCGAGTGTGTTTGCGGGACCGAACATACACGATCGTACGGACTCGACGGAAAAGGACCTTCGGGTTCGAGTCGGATAGCCGACGTGATCGCTCGAGCGCCCGCGACGATCGGTCGTCGCGACGAAACCTACGGAACCTACTCGAGGAGTTCTCTGGCGTTGTGTCGCCAGGTTCTGACGTGCAGGACGTTTAGCTCGAGAACCTCGGCCACCTCGGCGGCGCGGATCGTCGCGAGTCGCTCCGCGGAGGTGATGCCGCTGTCGCCAGCCGATCCGCGTCGTCGGGGCCGACGCCGGTGACGCGCTCGAGAGGAGTCGGGTGGGGGTAGGGGCGCTCGGGTTCGTCGGTCGACTCCGCTGGCTCGTCCGGGGGGGAGACGTTCTCGAAGGCCTGCCAGTCCTCGTCGGCGCTGGCGACGACCCACTCGCGTTCGGCGTCGCCGAGTCCTCGAACCGTCGTCGAGCGCCTGTCGAGGTCGCCGTCGGTTTCGAACGACCACGGCAACGAAAACCGCCGGCGGAGGGCCTCGGCGTCCGACTCCTCGAGGCCGGCCTCGAGCAGCATGCGAAAGGAGTAGCCCTTCTCGGCGACCCGATCCGGGTCGATGTCGGCCCGCTCGAGCGAGTCGCGGATTCGATCCTCGATCCGCGACTCGTCCGTTCGCTCGACGGCGGCGTCGTTGCTCACTCGGGACACCAGTCTATCCGTAACTCTCGGCGTCTCGTCTTGAAAGTTGTCCCCGTCGAGTCCGACGCGGTCGTCGGGGAGTCGAACACGATCGTCGCGGCGGACCCGTTTGGCGCCGAACGGCAGAATTGCCGTGGGGATCGTCACCACCGGTAGGCTTACCACCACCTCTCGTGACCGTCGAAGTATGGTTCGTGAGAGCATCGACCGAATCGGCGTCGTCGGCGCGGGTACCATGGGCAGTGGAATCGCACAGGTCGCCGCAACCGCGGGCTACGACGTTGTCGTGCGCGATATCGACACCGAACTCGTCGAGCGCGGCTTCGACTCGATCGACAACAGCCTCGAGCGACTCGCCGGCAGAGACGGCCTCGCCGAATCCCCGGCGACAATCCGCGAGCGAATCGAGGGAACGACGGCCCTCGAGGCACTCGCCGACTGCGACCTCGTCGTCGAGGCCGCGCTCGAGGAACTCCCGGTCAAGCGGGATATCTTCGAGGAGCTCGAGACGGTCTGTGATCCGTCGGTCGTCCTCGCGACGAACACGAGCACCCTCTCGATAACGTCAATCGCGTCGGATCTCGCCCACCCCGAGCGAGTGATCGGTTTGCACTTCATGAATCCGGTCCCGATCATGGAGGGTGTCGAGGTCGTCGTCGGCGAGAAGACGAGCGAGTCGACTCGCGAACTGGCCCACGGAATCGCCGAGGATTTGGGGAAGACGACCTGGGAGTCCGATGACAAGCCGGGGTTCGTCACGAACCGCATCCTGATGCCCTGGATCAACGAGGGAATCCGCGCCTACGACGAGGGCGTGGCCACGAAAGACGACATCGACGCGGGGATGGAACTTGGGACGAACGTCCCGATGGGGCCGCTGGCGCTCGCTGACCACATCGGACTCGACATCTGTCTCCACGCGACCGAGACGCTTCACGAGGAACTCGGAGAGCGGTATCGACCGGCCTATCTCCTCAAGCGCAAGGTCGAGGCGGGCGATCTGGGCAAAAAGACGGGATCGGGCTTTTACGAGTACGAGTAAGCGTCCTCGAGACGACCGTTAGGGACTGAATCGACGAACGGTCAGGGGAGCGATCAGCGGGTTGTCAAAAATGGAATCGACAGGCCATTGGTGGCTAGATCGACGGACTGGTGGTGATGGGACCGGCGGGCCGCCGGCACACGGGCCGACTACTGGTGAAGCGGACCGTCCGCCATCTCGCTGCGAAGGGTCGAAAGGTTCCCCCGTGCGACGCCCTCCTCGAACTGGCTAATGAGTTCGTACACTTCCGCTCGAGAGATCTTCACGTCGCCGTCGCGGACGACGTCTTCGGGTCGTTCGCGGAGTTCGCGCATGGTGCCGACCGCGAGCAAGTACGGGATCGCCCACGCCGAGAGCTTGTTGCCGTGGTGTTCGGGGATGATCTCGAGATAGCGGTGGGCGTCATCCAGGTAGGTTTCCGCCCGCCCAGTGACGCGTTTGATGACGTTCGTGACGCCGCCGTGGTTGTCCTCGTGGGTGACTTCCTCGACGGGCACATCTTCCTCCTCGAGCCACTCGGCAGGGAGGTAGACGTTGTTCTCCTCGCGGTAATCGGTCTCGACGTCTTTCGCGATGTTGACCAGCTGCAAGAGTAGGGCGAACGATCGGGCGTTGTCTCGCATCTCCTCGGCTCGATCCGCCGAGACGCCGCGGGCGACGAGCCCGGTGATGAGCGTCCCGACCGTCCCGGCCGCGTACCAGCAGTACTCCTCGAGTTCCTCGACGGTCTGGAGGCGGAGCCCGCCCTCGTCGGCGTACCGGCTCGTGAACATCGCCATCCCGCCGACGAGTTCCCGGACCGGTTCGCGCATGATCTCGCGCGGCTCGTCCTCGAGCGCGTCGAAGGTTTCGAGGACCCGCGGCGTCTGGGCGACGACCTCCCAGTCGTCGGTGGTTTCTTCGGGGATCCACGGCTCGACGTCGTTCATGAACTGCTCGACGGCGAGGTCGTCTTCCGGGTCGAGCAACCGGTCGTACGAGTCGAGCAGTTCCGTCTGGGTCTCGGCTGGAATGTGACCCGCGTCCTCGATCGTGTCCGCGATTCGACAGAGGAGATAGCCGACACAGATGTGTCCGGCCATCGGCTCCTCGAGTCGGTCGATAGTTATCGAGAACGTCCGTGAGACCCCGTGTACGGCCTCGAAACACCACTCGAAATCGGCGTCCGTCGTCAGTTCGCGCTGGCCCGAAGTCATCTACGTGCAACCCTATTAGCGGGCTTTCCGGAAAAACACCGCGGTCCCGGTTGCGACCTTCAGCGGGGGACAGATACCCGATTTCGGCACGTCAGTTCCGTCGCGTTGTGGCGACTGACCGACCCACAGCGGGCTCGCGACCACGCGAGTGAACTCGAGTCCAGTTACAAAAACTGTAAAGGATCGACCCGCCGTTAGCACGCATATGGACTTTACGCTCTCGGCCGAACAACGACAGATCCGCGAGATGGTTTCTACGTTCGTCGACGAAGAGGTCGTTCCCGTCGCGAGCGAGGTCGACCACGACGACGAGTTTCCGGCGGACCTCGTCGACGAGATGGCCGAACTCGGCTTGCTGGGGATGCCCTTCCCCGAGGAGTACGGCGGCGCCGGACTCGACTATCACTCCTACGCGATCGGCCTCGAGGAAATCTCCCGGGGCTCGGGCGGACTGGGAACGATCGTCGCCGCTCACACCTCGCTGGCGGGCAACATGCTCTACGAGTTCGGATCCGAGGACCAGAAGAGCGAGTATCTCACACCGCTCGCCGAAGGGTCCGACATCGGCGCGTTCGCGCTGTCGGAAGCCGGTGCGGGCAGCGACGTTCCGTCGATGACGACGACAGCGCGCAAAGACGGCGACGAGTACGTCATCGACGGCGGGAAACTCTGGATTTCGAACGGCTCGGTCGCGGACACGATAACGCTGTTCGCGAAAACGGACCCCGAAGCCGGCAACAAGGGTATCTCGTCGTTTATCGTTCGGCCGGACGAGGACGACGGCTTCGTCGTGGAAGGAACGGAAGAGAAACTCGGCGACAAAGGCTGTCCGACCGCCGAACTCCGGTTCGACGACCTTCGCGTCCCGGCGGATCGAATGCTCGGCGAGGAGGGCGAGGGATTCGTGCAGGCGCTGAAGACGCTCAACGGCGGCCGGATCACCATCGCCGCCCGCGGCGTCGGCATCGCTCGAGCGGCCCTCGAGGAAGCGACCGACTACGCGAACGAGCGCGAGCAGTTCGACCAGCCCATCGGCGAGTTCCAAGCGATCAAACACAAACTGGCCGATATGGACACGAAGGTACAGGCCGCGAAGCTGCTCATGCACCGTGCGGCCGATCGAAAGATTCGAGACGAGGACTTCATCAAGCACGCGGCCCAGGCCAAACTCTACGCCTCGGAGGTATCTCGAGAGGTCGCAAACGAGGGGATCCAGATCCACGGCGGCTACGGCTACACGAAGGACTTCCCCGCAGAGCGGTTCTATCGGGACGCGAAACTCAACGAAATCTACGAGGGGACCAGCGAGGTGCTTCGGAACACGATCGGCGATCAGGTCCTCGAGTCCTGACGAAAGCGGACGTTCCGATAAGAACGGCCAACTGTCCACAAAACCGACGGACGGGGGACGACTTATACAACTCGATACCCACCTTCGCTTTATGAGTCGACAGGGAAGCGCTCGTGAATATGCTTTCTGGGCGGAAAGTCCTGGCGGAGAAACGCTCGAACGCTATCGAACGCTCGTTAATACGGTCGACGATGGAATTTACCAGGTCGACGCGGAGGGTCATTTCGTCGCCGTCAACGACGTCATCTGTGAGATGACCGGTTACGACCGCGCGGGACTCCTCGGAGAGTCTGCATCGCTGCTGCTCGACTCGCAGGACATCGAACGAATCGAACGCGAGATTCACGGGCGACTGACAGCAGACCGAGAGCCCACCGAACGGTTCGAGTGTACAGCCCGAACGGCGACCGGCGGGACGTTCGCTTGCGAAATTCGACTGAGTCTCCTTTTCGACGGCGATTCGTTCACGGGGACCGTCGGGGTTGTCCGAGACATCACGGACCGAAAGCGGACCGAGCGGCGGCTTCGAAACCGCGAAGCGCAACTCGAGCGTGAGCGCAATCTGACCGACCGAATCCTCGAGACGAGCCCCGTCGGAATCATGGTGCTCGACGGAAACGGGGAGGTCACGAGGGTAAACGACAGGGGACGGCACCTCCTCGATATCGATGACATCGGCGAGTTTTCCCCGTCGGAGCGGACCGCGTACACGGAAGACGGCAGACGACTCTCCGAGGACGAACACCCCCCTATCGAAACTGTCAGGACGGGAGAGGCGATCTCCGATCGAGTACTGCGCGTCGAACGACAAGAGGGGGACCAGCGGTGGTTGTCCGTCAGTACGTCGCCGCTGCTGACCGACGAGGGGCGTGTCGACCGCGTCGTCGCAACGGGCGAAGACGTTACGGACCTCAAAGAACGCGAACGGCGACTCGAGCGTCGCACGGACGAACTCGCGACGGAACTCTCGGAGATTTACGGTCGCATCACCGACGGATTCCTCGCGCTCGACGAGGAATGGGAGTTTACGTACGTCAACGAACGGGCCGCGGAAATTCTCGGGTTGGACGAAAACGAACTCCTCGGGACCAACATCTGGGAAACGTTTTCGGAGAAGCAAGGGACCGAATTCGAAGAACGGCGTTGGCGGACAGTTCGTAGCTCTTGAGAATGTCCTCGTCGGCGTTCGAACTCGTGAGAACGAGGATCGGAATCCGGGGGTGATCGCCGTTCTCTCTGAGTTTCTCGAGGACCGCGAATCCGTCGGTCTTCGGGAGATTGAGATCCAGCAGTAACAGCTGCGGGTACGGTCGGGAGTCGCCACACCTGTCCAGATACGACAGAGTTTCCTCGCCGCTCGTGACGCTCTCTATCGTCGCATCGAACGCGGACCGTTCGAACGCTTCCTGGGTCAGCCGCACGTCTCCGGGATTGTCCTCGACGAGGAGAATCGTCGGTGGCTGCGACGGGGAGAGATCCTTCACACCGACCGTTCGGCCGGGATGGACCTAAGAGTGACTACTACATGCTTTGGATGATTCGAGTTCGCGCTCGAAACCGTCGCTAACGACGCTCACGTGTTGTTTTGCTGTTTCTCGATCCGTCCTGTTTGTGCTCGTAACACAGACGAGTGCGTGGCTGTCACGCCCAGCGCTCGAGAGAACGATTGCGGATCGAGATCCTATCCAGGCTCTAACACCGCAGATCGGGGCCCTATCCGGATGCAACTGCCGGTCGTGCGCCGATCGACGCCGGGGTCTCGGTCTGGGTGGCGCTCGTCGAGCCGTCCGATTCCTCGATGATGTATCGCTGGCCGACCATCGGATCGAGCAGTCTGTCGACGGGGGCGTGGTCGTCCGTCAACACCGGCGCATCGCCGGTTTCGGGTTCGTCCATGTAGTTGTCGATAGCCGGCTCGAGATCGACGGGCAGATCGCGCTCGTCGTTTCGGCGCTGTAACTCCGCCTGCGTGAAGTCGGTCTCCTCGTTCGTCGCGACGAGTTCGATGTTCTGTATGTTACTCGAGTTCGACGTTCGAAAGCTATAGACGTCGGGGAAGACCTGCTCGGCGGTCTTGTACTGGGCCCTGTAGAACTCCCCCGCGGAGCCGCTCGGCCCGGAGATGACGTTCGCGAGGAGGATTCCGTCATCGGTGAGTCGATCGGAGACCAGTTCCATGAACTCGACGGTCGTCAAGTGGAAGGGGACCTGTTCTTTCTTGTAGGCGTCGAGGACGATCACGTCGTACTCGTCGTCGGGTGCGTCCTCGAGGAAGCTTCGACCGTCCTCCTCGTAGCTGGTCATGTTCTCGCCGTGCTCGAGTCGGAAGTACTCCTCGGCGGCGTCGGTCACTTCGCCGTCTATTTCCACCACGTCGACGTCGACATCGTACTCGTCTTCGAACTCCTTGGGGCCGGTGTACCCACCCCCGCCGATGAACAGGACGTTATCGACTTCGTCCATATCGTCGGTCATCGCCATCGGGAGGTTGAAGTACTTCGTGTACTCGAAGACGTGTTGATCCGGCTTCTCGAGGTCCATCGCGCTGTGTCTGGCACCGTCGAGGTACATGGTTCGGGTGTCTCCGTCGTCGATCACCTCGAGTTGCTGCTGGTCAGTCTGGGTCTGGTAGACCACGTCGCCTCTGTGGTCGAACGCGCTCGCACTACCGACCAGCGAGCCGACAAGCAGCAGGGAGACGAGCACCGTTGCACCGGTCGTAGACCGGGAGACGTCTGGGAGCGTGAGCGCGAACGCGGTCACGACGAGGAGGAAGCCGAAAAGCAGGCTGATCGTTTCGATACTGAACTCGGGAATCAACACGAACGTCGTGGCCGTGCTCCCGAGGATGCTCCCGATGGTGCCGACGGCGTAGACGTGGCCCGAGGCTTCGCCGATCCCCTCCTTGTGACTGAGTTCCGCCGCGTACGGGCTGATAAAGCCGAGCAGGTACGTCGGCGGACCGAATAGGGCGGTGACCGCCGGCAGGGACGCGTAGCGCGCGCCAAGCGGTATCGTCGACGTGTAGGTCAAGAGCAGATCGCTCCCGTAGATCAACACGGCGATGTAGATCGCCGTCCCGAAGAGGATCCAGGACATCTCCCGGGTGGTCGCGCGCTCCGCTCGCCTCCCGCCCTGCCAGTAGCCGAGACTGAGCGCGGCCAGACAGACGGTGATGATGCTGCCCCAGGTGTAGATGCTGCTTCCAAACTGGGGAGCGATAACTCGCCCCGCGAGGATCTCGATACCCATACTGACGATACCCGAGACGAAAACCGCGATCTCGGGTTTCGACAACCGGTACGGCGCGAGCGACCGAACGTCCATTGTCGATTCTCACTCGCCCCGTCGTTGTGTACTTGTTGGAAGTGGCATCCGCGAGGTATCTCTGCGATCGGGGCTGCCATCGCTTACGAACCGGTTGAGGGGCTGCGATGAGAATCTACCGCGGCTCGCGGCTCAAGGCCGGCTACCGTCGTCGCTCCGAGAGCGCACGCTTGGGTAGAATCTGGATCTCGGGATCGTACTGGACGCTCGCTTCGACGCCGAAGACGTCCGCCAGAAGCTGTTCGGTCACGATCTCTTCGGGCGGCCCCCAGTCGTAGAGCACGCCGTCGTGGAGCGCGATCAGGTAGTCCGCAAAGCGCGCTGCCTGTGAGATATCGTGTAAGACGACCGCGACGGTGACGTCCTTTTGCTCGTTGAGCTGGCGAACCGTCTCGAGGACGCGAAACTGGTGGTGGAGGTCAAGAAACGTGGTCGGCTCGTCGAGCAACAGGATGTCGGTATCCTGGGCCAGCACCATCGCGATCCAGGCGAGCTGTTTCTGCCCGCCGCTGAGCTGGCCCAGTTCCGTGTCTCGAAGGTGGTCGACGCCGGCGAGATCGATCGCCCGGTCGACCGCCTCGCGGTCTTCCGCGGAGATGCCCTCGAAGAACCCGCGGTGTGGGTACCGGCCGTAGTAGGCCAGGTCTTCGACGGTGATGCTTCCGACCGGATCGTTTTCCTGGGAGAGTAGTCCCAGCTTGCGCGCGAGTTCTTTCTGCCCGAACGACTGGAGCTCGTCGCCGCGGAGCCTGACGACGCCTTCCTCGGGCTCGAGGTGGCTCGAGAGCGCCTTCAACAGCGTACTCTTGCCGCTTCCATTGGGGCCGACGAGCGCGGTGACTTCCCCCTCGGGGATGTCGAGGCGCTCGCAGTCGACGATCGTCTCCTCGGCCGTCGGGTAGCTCAACTCGAGTCGATCGCCGGCGAGGGCGCTGTCGACGACGACGCCGTCCTCGTCGATCGCCTGCTCACGCGTGCGTTCGTACTCCCCGGACGACCCGTCCTGCATCGAGTTTGGGTCTGTCGAAGTTGTCGATCGGTCGTTAGCCGCCTGTGCGTCCGTCGACTCGGAGGTCGCGGTCCGTCCGTCGTTTGCGTTGCCTCGGTTCATTAGAGTTCACCCATCGAACGCTGTTTTCGCATCAGATAGAGGAAGTACGGGCCGCCGATCAGGCCGGTGACGACGCCGACCGGCATCTGTGTGCCGCCGAGTGCGAGACGCGCGCCGACGTCGGCGGTGACCATCAGCGCCGGCCCGGCGAACAGACAGCCGATCATCAGCTGTCGGTAGTCGCCACCGATCGTGTTTCGAACGATGTGGGGGACGACGAGCCCGAAGAAACTGACGATTCCCGCGACGGAGATGGCGACGCTGGCCGCCAAGATTGCGACGGCCGACAGCAAAAACCGAACCAACTCGATGCGCATACCGAGCGAGCGAGCGGTCTGTTCGCCGAGCAACAGGAGATTGAGCTGTCTCGAGCCAGCGAGCGCGATCGCGATCGCCAGCGTGGCCGGCAGGATCGCGATTCTGACCTCCGGCCAGCCGGTGCCGGTGAGCGAACCGGTGAGCCACGAGATCGCAGTCTGGACGATGCCGAGGTCGTCGGCGAAGAAGAACAATCCCTGCTGGAGGGACTGAAAAACCATGTTGACGATGACGCCGGCGAGGACGAGCCGAACCGGGCTCGTTCCGTTCTTCCACGCGATCACGTAGACGATTAGGAACGCGACCGTTCCGCCGATTGCCGCGATGAACGGGAGAAACGGCGCCAGTCCGCTGAAGACGACCAGGGTCGCGAGGACGGCAAACCCGGCACCGGCACTGACCCCGAGAATAAACGGACTCGCGAGTTCGTTGCGCGTGACCGCCTGAAAGATCGCACCCGAGACCGCGAGCGTCGCGCCGGCGATGATCGCGACGAACACGCGCGGGAGGCGGATGGTCCAGACGATGAGTTCTCCCGGTTCCATCTCGGGAAGTTCGGTCCCGAACAGAAAGCCGGTCCAGGCGTCGAGGTTGAACAGGATCGTCGGCTCGGTCACCGCTCGAGCGACCTCGAGCGTCGTCATCGAGTACGTTCCAAAGTTGACCTGAACGAACCCGGCGACGATGGTGATCAGCGTACTTGTCAGACAAAAGAGGAGGAGCGGCCTGGTCACCCACCCGTCCCGGTCGCGGACGATCGGCCCCATTTCAGCCGAATTCGATCCTGCCATTCCATATTTAGGGATGCCTAAAACATCCTTAACAGTTGCGATTCGGACCGAAACTGGCAGGAGAGTATCACGGCATCTGATGACATACGACTGTCGAACGACGGCTCACGGTCGCTGCGAATTTTGTCGATGGCGGTGGACGAACGCGCATGGTTCAGGTTCGAATGCTCGAGGGCGATCGATCGGAGTCGCCCGCCGACAGAACGCGCGCTGGCTCTTACTGCTGGACCGACTCGTTTCCGCCGTCTCTGCCGCCGTCGGCCCAGGTCGCCGACGCCCGGACGCGGTGGTCTTCGCCGTCCACCTCGATCGACCGGTCGCTCGCGCTCGAGGCGAGCCGTCCCCTGAGCGCGGCCGCGTAGCTGTCGTCGATCGTATCGTACTGGTAGTCGATCGCGAGCGCCGCGCTCGTCGTCGCGTCGTTCTCGAACGTAAGCGAGCCCACGGCCCCTTTCGCGTCGACGAACTGGGTGAACGACTCGGCGATCGGATCGACGTTACCCCAGTGTTCGCTCGGGTCCGGCGGGAAACTCGTCGATTCGCCGTAGCCGCCGAAGATGACCTGTCCCGCTCCTGCGTGATCTAACAGCCACCCGAAGGCGTCGATCTCCTCGACCGCTCGATCGCCGTCGTCGGTTATCGTCTCGAGGGCCGGCGACCCCGACTCGATCCCGCTCTCGCCGCCGGCGGCGAGTATCTCTTCCTCGCCGACAGCGAGTGCGGGCGTCCCGAGTGAGGGATCGCTCTCGACCGGAACGAACACGTCGTACCCGTTCCGTTCGCCGCTCCGTTCGTACTCGCGCCGGACGGTGTCTCCCTCGACGGATTCGGTGACGTGGGTCGCGATCTCCTCGACGTCGATCGAACCGCGGACGAGCAGTGATTCGTTGACGGTCATGACCGCGTCGACCGTCGAGTCGAACGATGTCGACTCCTCGCGGTCGGAGGTATCGGCGTTGACCCCCTCCAGAACCGGGTACGGTCGGAGCAGATCGTCGAGCCCCGAGCCGGCGAGTTCGACGGTAAGTCGGTCGGTAAGCGCGAGCACTCCTTCGAGAGGATAGCCGTGCATCACCTCAGCAGCGTCGAGTTCGATGGTGTACTCGCGTTCGCCCGCACCGGCACCGCTTATCGACGTCAGTTCGTCCCAGTCGACGTAGCCGAACCCGACCCAGCCGTCCTCGTCGGTGACGATGTGGTCTCTGTACGCGGGCGGCTGTTCCTCGGAGGCCGACGCGAGAATCTCGAGACAGCCCGCCGTCCCGACCGTCGCCACTGCACCGGTGAGTTTCAACACGTCGCGACGATCCACCATGTGATGTCAGATCTCGTTTTTCCAGCCGCAAAGCACTTCCTCTTCACTCGCACGCGCGGTCCGCCGATCGGGTGTCGAGACGGGATACGCACCAGCCCGAGAGCCTCTAGCCGAGCGAGGGGAGGCTCATCGTTCCGTTCTCGAGGCGATCCCAGACGACGATCACGGAGGGGAGCACGAGCAGGGACGTAAAGCAGGCGTAGAACACGCCCAGCGCGAGCAGCAGGCCGAACTCCATGATCAGCGGGATCAAGGCGAGATAGAGCACCCCAAGTCCGCAGACGGTCGTGAGCATGCTGCCGGTGAGGGCACCGCCCGTTCCGCGGACGGTGGTGAGCAACGCCTCGTGGACGCCGTTGCCGTCCTCGAACTCGTCGACGAACCGGTGCATGAAGTGAACCGTGTAGTCCACCCCGAGCCCGATCGAGACCGAGAGGATCGGCGCGTTGATCGGGCTCAGCGGAATGTCGAACAGTCGCATCGACCCGGCGAGCAACGCGACCGTGATCAACACCGGCACGAGGTTGAGCACCCCGTAGATCGCCCGCCCCTCGAGCCACCAGTAGGCGAGCACGAGGAAGATCGTCGTCAGGAGGAACGCGACCACGAGGCTGTTGATCGACGACTGGGTCGTCTCCTCGATGACGGACTCGAAGATGACCAGCTGTCCCGTCGCCGTCGCGTCCATCTCCATGTCGCTTGCGGTCTGCTGGGCGGCGTCGACGGCTTCCGCCTGATCGGCGTCGACGTCGATCATGATGTTGATTCGGCTCGAGCCGCGGTCGCTCGTGAGGTACTGACTCGCCTCGCCGCCCGCGTCGGAGGCGAACAGTTCGTCGTAGACGGCGTCGACGTTTCGGTCGGGGATTCCGTCGCCGTTCGAATCGTACCGGGTGACGACCGCGTCGAACTCGGGATCCTGTGCGGCCCGGGTCTCGACGACCGAGACGATGCTGTCCGCGTCGGCCGTCCGTCCGTCGCGCCGGAACTCGTCGGGCGGGTTCTCGAGCGCGCGGTCGATATCCTTGAGTGCAGTGTCGGATCGTAAATCCCCGTCCTCGACGTAGATCGTCACCGAACTCTGCATCCCTCGATCGAAGTCCTCCTCCATGTAATCGAGGACGGTCATGAAGGTGTAATCGGCGGGCGCGAGCGGCCCGGGCAGTTGCTCGTACTGATCGAGGCGATCCTGTTCGGGGAAAAAGGCCTCCTGATCGAACTCGGTGTCGACGCCGGTCCCATAGGCGGCCACGCCGCCACCGACGACGAGCATGGTGATCAGAAAGATCACGGGCGCGACTCGAGCGATCCGAACGCCGACGGGGAGTATTTTGCCCAGGACGGAGCCTTCACTGCCCATCGGCGTGGTTCCGAACTGCGGGAAACGGGTCCCCTCTCGGAGCCGGTCGAAGCCGACCTTGCAAGCGGGGAGGAAGACGCCGAAGATGAGGAACGTAAAGAGCATCCCGGCGGAGGCGACGATGGCGAAGTCCTGCATCCCGCTCATCGAACTGACGAGGTTCGACGCGAAGCCGAAGACGGTCGTCAGCGTCACGATGAGAAACGCCGCCGTCAACTGCTTCGTCGTCAGCGTCATCGACTCGCCGATCGGTACACCCTCGGCACGTTCCTCGCGGTAGCGATTGATGATGTGTATCCCGAAGTCGATCCCGACCGCTAACAGTAAGGGAAAGACCACGAGCAACGACTGGGAGAACGCGATCCCCGAGAATCCCATGAACCCGAACGTCCAAATCATCGCCATCAGCAGCGAAACGAGCCCGAGCCCGAGATCGATCGGATCCCGGTAGGCCACAAGCAAGAAGAACAGGATGAGCACGATCGCGGCCGGGAAGACGACAATCGCGGTATCGTTCAACAGCTGGACGGTCTCTTCTTCGATGATAGCGTTCCCGAAGACGATCACGTTCTCGCCGCTCTCGAAGCCGTCGATCTCGTCGGCGACGGCTTCGGTCTCGTGTTGTAACTCCGCGGTGTCGTCCGTGTCGGCCATCGGCGGGGTGTCGTAGGTGATCGCAACCTGCGCGACGTCAGCTTCCGCCGACTCCGGGGTGAAGTCCGTGCTCACCGGGAGCCCGGCCGCCTCGTCGGCGTCCGCGATCGCCCGCTCGAGTTGGCTGGCCGAGGCTGCCTCGACCGCTCGATACTGTTCCTCGGCAGTCGTCGCCTCGGGATCGAGCTGCTGGGCGATCAGCGACGCCGGGCTGGTCGAGGATTCGACGCGGAGCGCTTCGCGGGTATCGAGCTCCTCCTGGAACTCGAGCATCCGCAGGAGGTTCGGTTGCGAGAGCACGTTGCGCTCGTCTTCGATGAACAACTGAGCGGTCGTCCCACCCCCTTGGTGGCCCGATTCGCGGAACTCGTCTTGAATGTCTTCGTAGGCTTCCGACTCCGCGGTGTCGTCTGCGAACTGGTCGGTGCCGGCTTCGGACTCGCCGCCGCCCATGCCCGCACCGGCCAGGAAGACGCCGGTCAGCAGGAGAAAGACGACGACGATCGTCCACGGACGCTTCGAGATGAGGGGATTGATTCGCTTCGTGAACGGATCCATTTCGCCGTCGTCCGAACCGCCGCTCCCGAGCCGGTCGGTCAGCGAGCCGACAAGTCCGCTCGCGCGGCTCGTGGCGTCTTCCCCCTCGCCGGAGCGGCCGCCGTCGCTGGCGAGCGCGTCCGCTCGGTCGCCGGGGGCGTCGCTGGCACGGTCGTCGGGGCGATCGGACTCACTCATCTAGTTACCCTCGTCGCCACCAGATCGTGATTCCGACGCCCGCAACGGCGAGCGCGCCCAGAATACCGACGAGCGTCCCCGTAATTCCGCCGCCATCGTCCTCGCTCTCGGTGACCTCGATCGGATGCTGGTAGGTGTCGGAGACGATGGTCTCGCCGCTTTCGGTGTCGTACTGGAAGTCCAGTTCGACCGGGTGGGTCTTCGCAGACGCGGCGCTCGTCGCCGAGACGTCGAAGGTAATCTCCGCGGACTCGCCGGGCGCGAGTTCGTCGACGAACGCCTCGTCGTCGTCGGTACCGAGTTCGCCGCTGGTGTACAACATCGCGTTGATGTTCGAGAGCGTCTCCGAGCGCTCGTTGGTGATCTCGAGTGCGACCTCGTTGCTCTCGCCCTGCTCGACCGAGGCGTTGTCGCCGCTGATCGAGAACCCGTCTTGCCTGTCCTCGACGATCACACGCTCTGAGAGCGGGCCGTCCTCGAGCGGCGTGTCGTCGCCGCCCATGTATTCGACGGTGAACCGAAGCTGGCGAGCGCCGCCGTCGGCTTCGCCACTGACGTCGGTCGGGTAGGTGAAGTCGGCGGTCTCGCCCGGCGCGATTTCGGGAAGCGCGTAGCGGGTGTCCTCGATGAACACCGTTTCGCTCATCGGTTCGACGACCAGAACGGCGTCGTCGACCGTCTGTGGGCCGTCGTTGCGGACCTGTCCGCTGATGTCTCCCTCGTAGCCGACCGAGAGATCGCTCTCTACATTCTGGATGGAGAACTCCTGTTCGTCGGCGGGGGCGAGACTCGCGGTTACGGATTGTGCTTCCTTTTTGACCCCATTTTCGTCGCGGTAGGTAAACTCGAGGTCGAGTGGCTTCTCGCCGGAACTGGTCGCCTTATTGACCTGCACGTTGACGACCGCGGTGGCCGACTCCCCAGGGCCGATGTCGCCGAGGACTTCCCGTGCGGCCTCGCCGTCGACGACGACGCCGCCACCGCCGGTGATCGTCGCTCGAGTCTCGTTGGCGGCTTTCGTCCCCGTGTTCTCGATCTCGAGGATCGCATCGCCGCTTGCGCCGGGTTCGACGTCGGTATTCACGTCGGCGACCTCGAAGCGCGGTTCGTCGGGGACCTCGACGGTGACGTCGACGGATTCGGTTTCGCGCTCGCGGTCGACGCTGCCGTCGGACCCGATCTTCTCGGCGTACGTGTAGCTGATGTCGAGGTTCACCTCGTACTCGCCGGATTCGATGTCATCGGGGACGGCCACCGGGAACACCGCCTCGGCAACGCCGCCGTCCTGAACGGCTCCGATCGAGACCTCGTCCATCTGGGCCTCGAACGGTCCGTCGTCGTCCATCTCGACGCTGACGCTTTGGGCGTCGGTGACGCCCGAACCGGACCCGGAGATGATCTCTCCGTCGTTAGTGATCTCGAACTGGAGTTCTTCTATCGTTCCCGTCCCGACCTCGTTATCGGGGAGGTTCGCGGATAGGTCCGGGTGGCCTCGATCCGGCGGGACGTAGCCGCTGGCACCACCGCCTGCTCCGCTGTCCTGTGCGAGCGCGCCGAGTGGTCCCACAGTCAGGCTCGCTCCGACCAGCAAAACAAACGTAATCGCAACGACCGATCGACGTCTTACACCCATGGTTTCACGCCCCCCTCTGGTGGTCGCCTGCTCGTAAGAATGCGCCACTCATCGCCAGTTCACTCAGAGATACTTTCCGCCGCCGATGAATGTCTGTCATTACCCGATATCGTAACAGCGCGGTTATAGGCCTTCTGATTGAACGTTCAATCAACTACTTTTTGATCTCCCATCTCGTCCACGATGGTATGCACGACAGAGGACAGTTACCGACCGCCGCTCGAGGCGGTTACCGGCGGAACACGAGCGGGCGCGGCGAGGACGGACTGCGCCGACGGGGGCTCGATGCCCGATAGTATCCTCGAGAACCCCTCGAACACCCGCGAGGAGATCATGGCCGCGACGCTCTCGACGTTGCTCGAGTACGGGTACGCGGATCTGACGATCGACAAGATCGGCGACGAGTTCGAAAAGAGCCAGTCGCTGATCTACCACCATTACGACGGGAAGGACGACCTGGTCCTCGAGACCCTCGAGTTCATGCTCGAGTCGTTTCGCACGGAGACGCTCGAGGGACCGATCGAGGACCCTCGAGCCGCTCTCGAGGAGGTGGTCGATCGGCTCTTCGAGCGGAGCATCGACGACGACGAGCGCCAGTCGCTGGCCGCGCTGTTCGAACTCCGGGCGCAGGCGACCCACGACGAGGCGTACCGATCGCACTTCAACCGGAGCGACGACGTGTTCGAGGACCTGGTCGTCGATATCGTCGAGGCGGGGGTCGAACAGGGCGTCTTCCAGCCGTGTCATCCCGAGGGGGTCGCGGCGACGATCACCACGCTGATCAACGGAATCATCGTTCGGCGCTCGACAAGCGAGGACGACGAGTGGGTCGAGGACGTTCGCGCGGAAGTCGAGTCGTATCTCGAGGCCTGCGTGTACGCGGAGTAAGACTGGCCAACGTGTTGTAACGATTCGGATAGTCAATTGGCTTCTCACTGGTGAACGTACCCTGTTGGTCGGTTTGCTAAGTAGGATCAGAACACACCTATCGTCCAGAGAGCTTAACCGAAGTTCTTTGTTCATTCGAACCATGCGTATATACATAGAATAGAAATGAGCGTCACTGACGACACGCCGCTCTCGAGAAAGCGGTTACAAACAGTCTTCGAACAACTCGCGAACGACCGGAAACTCGAGATTTTGGGGTACGCCGCTGACCGAGACGAGTTCACGGTGACGGAACTCAAAGCGGATCTCGATATCGCACATACGACAGCGCACGAATACTGTCGCGATCTGCACGCAGCCGGTCTCCTCGAACGAATCGGTGGCAAGCCAGCCCGATACGCACCGATAGAGTTCGACTTGCAACTCTCGTTGACCTCGATCGCAAACGCGGTCGAGTCCGAATCGGAAACGATCGAGTACGCCCTCGAGACGTACGGTGACGATTGCATCGATGCGGTCCTCGACGTGTGGGAGTCGGTCGAAGCCGGTGAACTGACCTATCGCGAGGCGAGCGATGCGGTCGGAATGCGTCACGCAGACTTCCTGCGAGTCGCTCAGGAACTCGAGTTGCTAACACGATGACCGTGATCGTGCTCGATGCGAATGCGATCATTATGCACGGTCGCGCGTTTGCCGATCGCGTTCGAGATACTGTCGAAGACGGCGTCTCGGTTATCCTGCCACAGTCGGTGAAACGAGAACTCGTCGACGACGTTCTCGAAAACGAGGACGCGCCCTCGAATCATCGAGCATCCGCACAGTCGATCCAACAACTCGTCGATGCGGGGTATCTCAGTGTTCTCGCTCCCGATTACGCAACCTCGAGTGACGTGATTGACGAGGCGCGTCGGCGGATCGCAAGCGACTCGCTTCCGGAACACGAGGTGAAGGCTGATCAGTACCTCCCGGCGCTCGTTTGCGAGTTAGCACAGGAGACGCCCGTCCAGTTGGTGACGGGTGATCGAAAGCTCCGACAAATCGTTCTCGATATTGCGACGCGAAAACGAGTCGCCGATCAGGTGACGCTTCGGGATCCGCTGACCGTATTGTGAACAACGACCGCCAGGAAAACGCAGCACAGTCGCGAGTCGTCTCAGTTCCGATTCAGGTTGTTACTCGAGCAGATCACCCCGAACTGCACAGCCGCAGGGATAGGCGTGGTGGGCCGACGGGATGAGTTGAATCACGGCCGTCACTTCCACGCCGCAGTGGGGGCAGGGCTTGGGCTCCGGTTCCGAACCGCCGGCTTCGTCGCCCGATTCCGCGCCGGTCATTCCTCGAGCACCCGAATTTCCTCGTCGGTGACGACCAGTCCGCGCCCCGCCACCTCGAGTCGGACCTCCACCGCGTCGGCGGAGGCCACCAGCCGCTCGAGGGCGTCGGGATCGAACGCGTCGGCGAGTCGGTACTCCTCACACCCGAGGCCGTGGGCCTCGAGCGCCCGGACCACGGCCACGGTCAGGCTCGGCTCGAGCGCGCTCACTCGTCGGTCACCCCCGCTCGAGCGGCGGTGGGGGACGGCGTGGGCCTCGAGTGCAGTCGTCGACTTCGATTCGTCTGTCGGACGGGATGTTTAAGCCCGCGGAGAAGATATCCAATCATGGCAACCACCCTCCATAGGGTTGGAAGCCACGTCTCGGGTGGGCTAGCACCCGGGGCATTTCAACGGAAACGCCCACATGCGCTGTTCGGTGGCTTCCGTTCGACTCGTTGACCTGTAGTGACATATAATTACTGCTTCGAGGCGGAAATTATGGTTGCAGAGAGTGTCCTGTCTCACTAGGTACCCGTGTTTCCTTCGGGCCAGCTATACCCTCACTCAGTATTTTCGCCGCGTGCAACCGTCGTCTCAAACGCGTTATCGTGGCAGAATCGGTCGATTCGATACGACACCCTCGAGCGACTCGCAGGCCGAACCAGCGAGTTTCGCCAGCCGAAAATAGCTGTTTACTGCGTTTAACCGATCGTAATCCGGTGTAACTCGAGTGAACCGTTCGTTCCCACGCGTGCGAACAATCATTATTACTCGACTTAGGCCCTCCACGAGGGTCGGTCTACAGGCCGTCTCGAGATTCGCGCGTGAGTCGGCTCGATCAGTTCGGGCGTTATAGGGGCTCTACCGCCTATTTTCCATGGCACTTTCTCGCGCTCAACATATTACCGACGGTGGTAGTCACCATTGCCAGACCTTCTCATGCAAATATGGGTATATTTCGTATATTAGCGCTCGAGGGCTCGAGACGCCGTTTGAAACCGTTTAATCGCTACTTACAACGCTCCCGAAATCGGACCTATAGCACAAGAAGACTTATTACGAACCATCGAAATTCCCCATATACCCCTACCCGGTAGGCTGAGTCGTTCACCGATGACATGTAGGTCGGAAGCCGGTAACGGTCGCCTGACCGGTTGAATCGCGCGCTAACCAACCAAACGAAACAACAAGACAACATAAATGACGAACGAAACAACGTATCGCGAAAAGGGACGTTCACTGTTCCTTGCCGCAATGTTGGTCCTCTCGGTTGTTGCCGCGTCCGCAGCGTTTGCGGGCGGTGCTGCAGCAGCAATCAATGAAGAGACATACGATGAAGGACCGACATTTGATAGTCCAGCTGAAGCAGACGTAAATGACCAGATTTGGGTCGGCCAAGAATTCACCGTAGAGACGGAGAATAACGTCCAACTCCGTCAGGGACTTGATTCAACAAACGAAGACGCTGAGGTCGTTGATGAGGCCCAGAGTGAAGATGGTGAGGTCAGCTTCGATACCTCTGATCTCGAGGCGGACACCTTCTATCACCTGAACGACCTTTCAAACTCGAATGCTGAGGGTAACGCGGTCTTCAACCTCGTGTCCGAGGATCTTAATGTTGAGTTCGACGGAACAGCCGCAGAAGATGGCACTGTTCCCGTCGACTTCGCATCCGACCGTAACTACCAGACGGTAAACGTCACCTCTGAGGAATTCGATGGAGAGGATCTCCACGAAATCTTCAGTGACAATGGTAACTACACCGCCCTCCATACCAGTGAGGATGCAGTGCACGATGATGACGACGTCCTGACCATCGAACAGCTCGGTGAAGGCGACGGTGCACTCGAGGCAAACTTCGATAGCGTTGATGTCGACGCAGGCGACGAAGTCGAATTCGACTTCTCGAACACTGACTCGATCGCTTCAGACAACGCAACCGTCGAAATCACTGACGACTCGCAGGAAGCCGAAATCATCGACATTGACACCATCGAAGAGGGTGACATCGGCAACATCACGATCGATGTCGCAAACACGGACGAGGTCGCAGTCTCCGTCGGTGACAACGCAGAGGGCCACGTTGCAAACCTGACCCTTGGCGACTACGACACCGATAACGACGAGGTTGTCCTCGAATACAACACCTACAACGCAGGCGGTGTTGGTGACTCGCCATCCTTCGGCGAGGATTACGATTCCAGCGGTGTTGATACGGCTGCCGCAGATGTCGGATTCAACGCATACAACGCAAGCATTACCGGCTACAACGTCAGTACTGAACTCAGCGAGGGCGAAGCCCTGCCAAACGCAAACTGGGACGTTGAAGTCGGCTCCACCGCTGATGATACGACAAGCGCAGTCGATTACGGTGCGGCTGACTTCCTTGACGAAAGCAACGACCGCGCAACGTTCGTGATCGAACAGCGGTCTGCGCCGGGCGATACCGTCATCCAGACGGCCCCAAGCGACACGACGGTTGACAACTTCGGCGACTTCGAAGACGCAACTGTCACCGAAACGGACACCATCGCAACGACAGACGCCGACACTGGTGACCACCTCTTCGTGACCGTTGAGGACTTTGGCGCGAATGGCTCGATCGAGTCCCTTAACGAGGCAGGCGGACTTGATGAAGCTTTCTTCGACCAGACTGGCCTTGCCCTGAACATCAGTGAGCAGGATGCCGGTGCTGTTGGTGACGCCAACTACTGGAACACCAGTTACAACGCGAAGGAGGATAGCGATGCTGGCCAAATGCTGAATGTCGAGTCACTCATCGACACTGATGAGTACGACACCAACGAGGAGCTTGCTGGCGACCTGATCTTCAAGGTCAACTACGAAGGCAATGGCTTCGATGTCAACGACAAATCCTACGACATCAACTTCTCCATTGACGCCGATAACAGCAACATCCTCAGTGAGGATTACTCCACTGAGAGCGAGTTCACCTTCGAAGAAGCTGATCTCGAGTGGGACGATGTAAGCGAGATGCCCGCAAACGCGGAATCGAACGCGACGGGTACGACGAACCTCGCACCTGGTACGGAGATCACCACGGAAGCTGACTCGCCAAACGAGGAAGGCGGCTTCCTCGAGTCGGACGACCCAGAAGTTGCCGCTGACGGCACCTTCGAAGCCTCGTTCGACCTGAGCGCAGAACAGGTCGGATCGATGTTCGACCTCAACGCGGAAGGTCCGCTCAGCACTGACGACACCGTCGAAGACATCGAACTCGTCGAAAGCACTGACGAGTCCGACGAAGAAGGACTCGGCGTCGACAGCAGTGCTGACGACATCACGGTCGGCGACACCGCCGAATTCGACGTGACCGTCGAGAACTACGAAGGCGAAGACACCAGCGCCAACGTCACGCTCGAGGTTGGCGATGAGCAAGTCATGGAGTCTGTCGACATCGACGCAGACAGCTCGGCAGAGTTCACGATGTCCGTCGAGGACCTTCCAGCAGGTGACCACGACTACACCATCACCGTCGAAAATGGTGACTTCGAGGCCACCGACGACGGTACGCTGACCGTCAACGAGGAAGGCTCCTCCGATGACGAAGGATCCTCCGACGACGAGGGCTCCTCTGACGATGAGGGCTCCTCCGATGACGAAGGATCCTCCGATGACGAAGGATCCTCCGACGACGGTGACGACGGCGAAGGCGATGGCGACGGAGCACCTGGCTTCGGCGTTGCTGTCGCACTCGTCGCACTCGTCAGTGCCGCGATGCTCGCACTCCGACGTCAGAACTAACGACCACTAACTACCGGACTTCGTCCGGCTTTCGCAGCATTTCCACTTTCTTTCGAGCGCTCCACCAAGTTCGTCGACACCGACGGAATGAACGAACAGATCAAAGCCCTGCTGACCGATCCAGACATCAAAGCCTCGAACACGAGCGTCGTCCTCAACTCGGTCTCGGAGAACGAACAGTTCGAACTCGAGGTTCGCGAAGACGAGTAATCCTGCTGAGACCTGCGTACCGAATTTCTCCTCGATACACCCACTACTGACTTCCGATCATCTGCCTGCGAGCCCAGAGCGTCTCGTCTCTGTCGCTCGCCTCAAGTCACTCCTCGTGTGACTCGTTCACCAGTCCCATTTTCGAGAACGAGCGCGCTCACCGGATGTATAATACGAGTACTCCGAGCACGAGCAGTCCGATCCCCCACCACAGTGAATCGCCGGGGAGGACGAACAGCACGAGCGTGACGAGCCCCGAGGAGACGAGCGACCAGCCGATCGTGGTTTGATAGGCCATACCAGTCTATCGTGGGCAAGAATAAAAGAACTGGCTCACCGCTCGATCGGCAACTATCCACGCTCGCAAAAATGTCCGAAACGGTCAGTCGTGTGCTCTGCCGTTGGTCAAGGGATGGGATAGGCTTTGGGCCGAGTTCACATCATGCCGCCCATGCCGCCGCCCATGCCGCCCATGCCGCCTGCGCCGCCGGGTGCGCCACCCTCGTCGTCGCCCTTGTCGGTCGAGAGGTCGCCGGCGGAGATGATGTCGTCGATCTTGAGCACGAGGTTCGCTGCCTCGCTCGCGGAGGTCACGGCCTGTTCTTTCGCGTGGGCTGGCTCGACGACACCGGCGTCGAAGGTGTCCTCGACGTCGCCCGAGAAGACGTTCAGACCGGCCGTAACGTCGCCGTCCTCGTGGGCCGCGCGGAGGTCGACGAGCGTGTCGATGCTGTCGAGGCCGGCGTTTTCCGCGAGCACGCGCGGGACGAGCTCGAGGGAGTCTGCGAACGCCTCGACGGCGAGCTGTTCGCGTCCGGAAACGGAGTCAGCGTAGTCGCGCAGACGCGAGGCGAGTTCGACCTCGATCGCGCCGCCGCCGGCCAGAACGCGGCCGTCGGAGACGGTCTGTGCGACGACATCGAGCGCGTCGTTGACGCCGCGCTCGAGTTCGTCGACGACGTGGTCGGTCGAGCCGCGAAGCAGGAGGGTAACGCCGTGGGCGTCCTCCCCTTCGACGTAGAACAGTTCGTCTTCCTCGTCTCGGGTGACGTCACCGAAGCCGAGGTCCTCGGTGCTCGCGCTTGCGAGGTCCGAGACGACGGCCGCGTCGACGACTTCCGAGAGGAACTCGAGGTCGCTCTTTTTCGCGCGGCGAACGGCGAGGATACCCTCTTTGGCGAGGTAGTGCTGTGCGAGGTCGTCGATTCCCTTCTGACAGAAGACGACATCAGCATCGAGGTCGACGATCTGCTGAACCTTCTCCTTGAGCTGTTCTTCCTCACGGTCGAGGAACTTCTGGAGCTGGTCCGGATCCGTGACGGAGACTTCGGTGTCGACATCGGTCTCTTCGATCTCGATCGGTTCGTTCAGCAGGAGGATGTTCGCGTCCTCGGCGTCGGTCGGCATGTTGTCGTGGACCGGGTCCTTGTCGACGATGCCGCCCTCGAGGAGGTCGGATTCGCCAACGGCTCGGCCCGTCTGGGTCTCGATGTTGAGGAACTCGAGGTCGACGACGTTCTCGCCGTCGTCCGTTTCGACGGTGACGCCGGAGACAGCATCCACGATGAGCTGCGAGAGGTGCTCTTTGTTGACCTCGGCACCTTTGCCGGTCATCGAGGTTTCCGCTGTCTTGCGGATGAGTTCTTCGTCGCTGGGGTCGATGTCTTCGGCGATATCGTCGACTTCCGCTCGAGCCTGCTCTGCGGCCATGTGGAACCCTTTGATGATGGCCGTCGGGTGAATGTCCTGCTCGAGCAGGTCCTCGGCGTTCTTGAGGAGTTCGCCCGCGATGGCGACGGCGGTCGTTGTGCCGTCACCGGCTTCGTCCTCCTGCGTTTCGGCGACTTCGATGATCATCTCGGCCGTCGGGTTGTCGATGTCCATCTCCTTGAGGATGGTGACGCCGTCGTTCGTGATGGTGACCGAGCCCATCGAGTCGACGAGCATCTTGTCCATTCCTTTCGGACCGAGCGTCGAGCGAACGGCCTCGGCGACCGCTCGAGCGGCGCTGATGTTGTAGTCCTGCGCGTCCTGGTCTTTGACGCGCTGGGAGTCCTCGCTCATTACGATCATCGGCTGTCCCTGTTGCATTCGCTGACTCATAGTCAGCTGATTCTATGTTTGTCCTTCTATATAAACCTTCACTCTCGGTGTCGACCGGGGCCGATCGATCGCGAACGCAGTCGCATCCCGAAATCGCACCACTGCGCCCGATTCACTCGGGGAGTGTGTCACACAATAGCGTACCTTTCCGGGAACGAGCGTCGTCGGTTCCGTGCTACTTTTATATTCTATCGACCGGGTCGATCACACCGGCTCGACCAGCGACGGCTCGTCGGTTGCCGGACTGTTCACCGCCGTCGAAACCGGATAGGCGACCATCTCGTCGGCCGGATGGGGTTCGAGCGCCGCCGTCGACGCCGCACCCGTCAACCAGTCGCGCTCGACCGTCGGTTCGAGAATCGCTGCCATTCGGTGGTGTAACTCGCCGACGAGGTCGTTTGGTTCCGTCGTGACGACCGTGAAGGTCTCGAGCGGTCCCGCATCGTCGCCGGGTTCGGAGTCTCCAGCGCCGCCACCGAACGACTCGAGGCCGGTCTGGGTCGTCTCCGGCTCCCAGCGCTCCCAGAGCCCCGCCATCGCGAACGGTCGATCGTCCTCGAACGCGACTCGATACGGCTGTTTCCCGCCGTCTTCGGTCTCGGTCCACTCGTAGAACCCATCGGCGAGCACCAGCGCACGGCGCTGGTCGTAGGCCTCGCGAAAACTCGGTTTCTCGTCGACGGTCTCCGCACGCGCGTTGATTAGCCCGTCTCTATCGTTGTCGGCCCACGACGGCACCAGTCCCCACTCGAGGGACCGGATCGTTTCCGGTTCCTCGTTCGTGATGACGGGCAGACGCTGGCCCGGTGCCATGTTGTACCGCGGCGCGAACGGCTCGGCGAACCGGGCGTCGAACCGATCCTCGAGATCGTCCTGATCGACGAAGAGCGTATAGCGGCCACACATACCGATTCCAACGGGGCGCATCGATAAGATCCTTTCATCGGTCCCCATCGGTCGAACCCCTCGCTCGAGGCCTCCGTCCCCACCCGAGTTTCACGCTCTGGGACGATGGTACACGGTCCATACCACCTTCACAGCGGACGGTAGGCGCCCCGTTACCATACGCGTTCTCGGTGGATCGACGGACGATTCCAATGGACGACCGATACGAACTCGTGGTCTGTGACGACGGACTGCTCGAACTGCGAGACCGAGACGACCCCGACTGCTGGATCGCGACCGACTCCCCGGTCGAGATCACGCAGTGACGCGGTCTCGAGCGACAGAGGGAGAGGAGAATAGTGGCTGCTCGAGGAACTGCTAAGAACGGTTGTTCCGGGACGAATTTCGGGGGAGGAGTCTCGGGTGATGCGGTTGTTAGGCGTCAAATACGTGGAAACGGGGGTCAGGACAGGAGTTTGTCGAAAAACCGACGATCGGAGCGAGTCGTGATTCCGACAAAACGCCAGGACAGGGATTTGAACCACGGTCGGACGTGCTCGCTCGCGTTGCTCGCTGTGCGCGACCTCCCTGATTCAAATCCCTTCTTTGGGTATCTGTCGCTCACGAGTTTGTTCGCGACAGAATACGCCAGGACAGGGATTTGAACCCTGAATCCCAAAGGGAACACGCTTTCCAGGCGTGCGCCTTACCGTTCGGCCATCCTGGCTCACCCGTAGCTAACCGGGTCGGTCGTTTAAAGACTACGATAGTGACCGCGCCCGCCTGCGATCATTGTCCGTCCACCCGTTTTGCCGTCCACTCGGCGATACGGTGCTCGAGCCCGTAGGCTATCAATGCCGTCATCACGCCGACGACGGCGGCGACGAGAATCGCCTGCGTGATCGAAAGCAACGGCTCTCGAGCGAGCGTATAGCCCTGTAACACGGCGAGAAACGCCATCGAACCGACCAGGCCCCAGAGGAGGGCAGATTTGTGTCGTGAGTGCACTCGCTCGAGGGAAGTTCCGGAGCCGACCTAAACGTACCGAAGCCAGCGCAAACGCCGCCCACACGCGAGCCTACACCAGCACGTCGACTTCGTAGCCCTCGGATCGAAGGTCCTCGAGGAATTCCGCGACGTGATCGTGCCCGCGCATCTCGAGGTCGATTTCGACCTCGGTGTCGCTCATACTGATATCGCGCGAGGTCCGGTCGTGCTGGATGCCGTAGATGTTCGCGCGGTGGGCCGAGAAGATGTCGAGTAAGTCCTCGAGCGCGCCGGGTCGGTCCTCGAGAACGGTTCGGATCTTGAGGTACCGGCCGGTTTCGACCAGCCCGCGGACGATGACCGTCGAGAGCATGTTCATGTCGATGTTGCCCCCACAGAGCGCGGGGACGATGACCTCGTCGTCCTCGTAGTCGAACCGCTCGAAGAGCACGGCGGCGAGCGGCACCGCACCCGCGCCTTCGACGAGCGTCTTCGAGCGCTCGAGCAGTTGCACCAGCGCCGTGGCGATCTGGGCGTCTGAGACCGTGACGACCTCGTCGACGCGCTCTTGAATGATCGGAAACGTCTGTTCGCCGATGCTGCGGGTCGCGATGCCGTCCGCGACGGTGTCGACCGAATCGAGCGTGACGAGCTCTCCCTTCTCGAGCGAACTGGCCGCGCTCGAGGCCCCTTCGGCCTGTACGCCGATCACACGCACGTCCGGGCGCTGTTCTTTGATCGCCGTCGCGATTCCGCTGATCAATCCGCCGCCGCCGATCGGGACGACGACGGTTTCGACTTCGGGGCAATCCTCGAGGATCTCGAGGCCGATCGTTCCCTGGCCCGCCATCACGTCCGGGTCGTCGAAGGCGTGGAGGTAGGTTCTGTCCTCCTCGCGTTCGATCTCGTGTGCGCGTTCGGCGGCCTCGCTGTAGTCGACGCCGTGGAGGACGACCGACGCGCCGTAGTTTTTCGTCGCCTTGACCTTCGCGATCGGCGCGTTCTCGGGCATGACGATCTTCGAGTCGACGCCCGTTCGCGTCGCGGCGAGCGCGACGCCCTGCGCGTGATTGCCCGCGCTCGCGGTGACGACGCCCGCGTCTTTCTCGGCCTGCGTCAGCGTCGCGATTCGGTTCGTCGCCCCTCGAATCTTGAACGCCCCCGTTCGCTGCTGATTTTCGAGTTTCAGGTGGATCTCCGCGCCCGTCATCGCGGAGAACGTGTGCGAGTACTCACACGGCGTGTGCCGCGACGTCTCTCGCACCCGCGGACGCGCCTCGAGAATCGCCTCAAGTGAGAGCATACAACCGACTACTCGGGACGAACTGTAAGGATTGCTGTGGGCCGTCGTCGCTCGTCGATCGCTCGCGATGTGTCTCACGAGTAGTGTCGGAAGGTAGTGCTGATACAAGGGAACAGCACTACGGGAATACAGGGAATGCACGGCGTGTGACGTGCGACTATACAGGAGGACCGGGCACATATAAATCTCATGCCTCCGAAGTGAAAGTGAAATCGCAAGCGGGAAGCGACCTGAAACTGGTGTCTGACGGCGAGCAGACGATCGTCATTCGTCGGTCAGTACCACGGTTGGGTCCCGCTCGAGAAATCGACGAACCCGTTCGGCGAACGGTCCCGAGCCCGGCCAGTGGGCCGCCGATTCCTGCTCGGATTCGACTCCGAGCCGATCCGGATCGCCGATGTACGTCCACACGGACGACTCAGGATCCAGTTCCTCTGCCGGAACGGCGCCGGGCTCGTCGGACACCGCGACATCGAAATCGTCCGCAGGCAGCGTCGCCGTCGAACCGAGCTGCTCGACGCGCGGAAGCCTCACTCGTACGTACAGTCCCTGTGTAAGTCCCTCGTAGGCGTCGAGGGCCTCGAGATCGCGTTCGTCGACCGAGAGCACTCGCCCAGTAACGCGTCCGCCGGGAACGAGCGTCGGATACGCGCCGTCGACGCGGTGAAGTCCCTCGAGCGTCGCATCACCGATGAACTCGGGGTCCGCGTATGCGGGCGGTCTGGACCCGCGGATCGTCTCGTCGAGCACGGCGTCGACTCGAGTCGCGTCGGTGAGCGTTCCGTAGACGAAGACGAACATCAGTTTTCAAAAATCGGCACCAGCGGCGGTTTTCGACCCGATCTATCGGTCTTCAAGCGGAACGAGTTCCTGTTCGTCCGGGCCGGTGTAGCGTGCGCGCGGCCGGATGAGTCGGTTGTCCTCCTGGTACTCGAGGACGTGTGCGATCCAGCCGCTCGAGCGGCTCATCGCGAAGATGGGCGTGTACATATCGATCGGAATGCCCAGCTGGTAGTAGACCGATCCGGAGTAGAAGTCGACGTTCGGCGCGATGCCCTTCTCGACGAGTCCCTTCTCGTCGGTGAGGTAGTCCTCGATGGTAGTGGTGATGTCGTACCACTTCGAGTCGCCGGTCTCGGCGAGTTCGCGGCTGCGCTCCTGTAAGATCTTCGCTCGGGGATCCTTGACGCTGTAGACGCGGTGGCCGAAGCCGGGGATGCGCCGACCTTCCTCGGTCGCCTGCTCGACCCACTCGAGGGGGTCGAGGCCGCTCTCGTCGATTTCGATGAGGACTTCCATGACGTCCTGGTTCGCGCCGCCGTGAAGGGGCCCCGAGAGGGCACCGATCCCGCCGGTGACAGCGGAGTAGATGTCGGCCATGGTCGAGCCGATGACCATCGACGTGAACGTCGAGGCGTTGAGCCCGTGATCGGCGTGGAGGATCAGCGCCTGATCGAACGTCTCGGCGGCGACCTCGTCCGGCTCCTCGCCGGTCATCATGTAGAGGAAATTGGCCGCGAGTCCGAGACTCGGATCGGGATCGACCGGCTCTTCGCCCTGTCGGTACCGCTCGAACGCCGCGAGGATCGTCGGAATCTTCGCCGTGATCCGACGCCCCTTCCGAAGCGACGCCTCCCGGTCCGCCGGGTCCGCGTTCGGTTCGGGTTCGGACGACGAGAGCATCGAAACCGCGGTTCGCATCGCCGCCATCGGTCGCTCGTCTGCCTCGACGAGCGCGCGAATCGTCTCGAGGATGGCGTCGTCTACGTCGCGCTCTGCGGCCATCGCGTCGGAGAACTCCGCGAGTTCCTCCTCGTCCGGAAGCGTGCCGTGCCAGAGCAGGTACGCGACTTCTTCGTAGCTCGCACCGCGTGCGAGGTCTTCGATGGTGTACCCGCGATACACCAGGCGACCCACGTCGCCGTCGATGGAGCTGAGCCCTGACTCTGCGACCAACACTCCCTCCAGCCCTTTCTTGAGGTCGTCTGCCATACCTGTCGTTTCGGACCCCGATGGAAAAGTATTGTCGTTTGTCGGTTGTGACGGCCGAACGCGGGCGATGTTGCGGGTACAGAGCGCAAACCAGGAAATACACCGAGTTCGTCAATTTCAAAAATTGTACTATAAATTGAGTTCCTTCTTTTTATAAAGAATATAGATCATGTAGAATCTGAACTCGCGCCGACCTGTTGGGGTTTCGATCGTGTTGTGGAAGCGAACGTCCTCGAGACTCGCCCCCCAGCGGTGAGCACACGCGAGAGTTTTTAATAGAAAACGAAGGAGGCTTCCACAGCACTGGTCGAACCGGACGGACTCGCGAGCCATCGTCGACCATCGATCTCGAGCACCTTTGCGATCGACAACCGCACTCGCGCTCGCAACGCCGTCAGTTCGCAGGCTGTTCCACCAATGGATCTGAACGCACTTTCACTCGAGCGAGCGGAATCGTCGAACGAGCGCGCAGTGAGCCCCGTTATCGGCATCGTCCTCATGGTCGGAATCACCGTGATTATGGCTGCGATTATCGGCGGGCTCGTCATGGGAATGATCCCCGACCAGCCGTCACAGCCGACGGTCAACCTCGAGTTTCAAGAACACAACGAGACGGTGACGATCGCCCACGGTGGCGGTGACGACTTCGATGCCGCGGGGGTGACGATCACTGGAAGCGGAATGACCGAGGAACTGTCCGCGATGACGGACGACGACAGCGGCGGCGTCGAGGACAACTCGTGGGATAACTCAACCTCGACCGGCGATTCGATCACGCTCGCCGAGGACTCGGATGGCGGGCTCGATTCGGACGGTGGCGAGATCCAGGTCGTCTGGAACGCGAACGACCGGAGCACTATTCTGGACCGGTTCGAGTACAGTGGGGCGGACTGAGCGAGGCGAATCTCGAGTGGGTCCCCGTTACGAGCAGCCACAGGTCCGTTGCTCGAGGTGATACTCCCCGCTCGATTTTATTAGTGTACTCGTGGTCCGTCTCGGTGCAATGTCACCAATGCTCGAAGACCGCGTTGCGGTACTCACCGGCGCATCGAGTGGGAACGGCCGAGCGATGGCTCGGCGATTCGCGAGCGAAGGGGCCGATATCGTGATCGCGGATATTCAGGAGGAACCGCGGGAGGGCGGTGAACCCACGCACGAACTGATCGATGCCGAAACGGACGCCAGCGCGACCTACGTCGAGTGCGACGTGACGAGTCGATCGGACCTCGAGGACGCCGTCGACGCCGCCGAGGAGTACGGCGGGGTGGACATCATGGTGAACAACGCGGGGATCTTCCACGAGGACGAGTTCCTCGAGATCGACGAGGAGACCTACGATCGGATGATGGACATCAACGTCAAGGGAACCTTCTTCGGAGCGCAGGCGGCGGCCAAGCGAATGGTTGACGCCGACGGCGGGTCGATCATCAACCTCTCGTCGGTCGCAGGACTCGAGGGGTCGGCCGATTACATCACCTACTGTGGAACCAAGGGTGCGGTTCGCCTGCTGACTTACGCGATGGCGTCGAACCTCGGCCCGGAGGGAATTCGCGTCAACGCCATCCATCCCGGCCTGATCGAGACCACGATGACGACCGACGATGTCGAAATTATGGGGACCGACGCCGAGGAGGGGTTCGTACAAGCGATTCCCTCGAGGCGCGCGGGCCAACCCGAGGACGTCGCCGACGCCGCGTTGTACCTCGCAAGTGACCTCTCTGATTACGTCACCGGCGAATCGCTCGTCGTCGACGGCGGGATGACGAACACGCAGTAGCTCGAGCGGTCCGCTCGGAACCGCTCACGCAAAACCTTCGATGAAAAAGCTGCGCCTCACTCCGTTCGTCGCAGTCGTTATTCCTCGAAGACGAACGTTCCGTTCTCTTGAACGACCTCATCATCGACTTCGATGAACGAATCACTCCGAACTTTTTCCGTTCGGGTTGTCTTCGACAACCGCTCACGCAAAACCTTCGATGAAAAAGCTGCGCCTCACTCCGTTCGTCGCAGTCGTTATTCCTCGAAGACGAACGTCCCGTTCTCTTGAACGACCTCACCATCGACTTCGATGAACGAATCCTCGCTCATGTCCACGATCATATCGACGTGGACCGCGGAATCGTTCTGTTCGTTGTCCTCGCCGACGGTGTCGTCGTAGGCCCGGCCGACGGCCATGTGGACGGTGTCGCCCATCTTCTCGTCGAACAGCATGTTGTAGGTGAACTGGTCGATATCGCGGTTCATTCCGATACCCAGTTCGCCGAGTCGCCGGGCCCCGTCGTCGGTCTCGAGCACTTCGGTCAGCGTCTCTTCGTTCTTTTCGGCCGAGTGGGAGACGACCTCGCCGTCCTCGAACTCGAGAGACGCGTCCGTGATCTCTCGGCCCTGGTGGTACAGCGGCATGTCGAACAGTACCTCACCGTCGACGCTGTCGGGGACGGGTGCGGTGAAGACCTCGCCGCCGGGCAGGTTGTTCTCCCCGTAGTCGTTGATCGTCGGGTTGCCTTCGACGGACATCGTCACGTCGGTGGTGTCGCCGCTGACGATGCGAACCTCGTCGGCGGGATCGAGGATCTCGACCATCTGCTGTTGGTGTTCGCGGACTTCCTCCCAGTCCTTGTTGACGGCGTCCCAGACGTAGTTCTCGTAGGCTTCGGTGCTCATCTCCGCGAGCTGGGCGTTGGCGGGTGCGGGATACTGCGTGAGACACCAGCGCTTCGAGAGTCGCTCCTCGAGAATTGGGCGCTGGGATTGCCGGTAGGCGGCGCTGACCTCCGGGTCGACGTCGCTTGTCTGGGTGACGTTATCGCTGGCTCGGATGGCGATGTAGACGTCCGTGTTCTCGATGAGCGCTTGTTCGTGTTCGGGCGTTTCGAACTCGTCGTCTTCGAGGTCGGCTCCCGTGGCTTTCAGATATGCACGTCGGTTTCGGGTACCGGTTCGCTGACTCGTCGCGACGGGATTCGCGCCGATGTCGCCGATCACCTCGTGGAGGGCGACGACGAGGTCTTCGGCGACGGGGTGGGCGTCGATGACGACGTTGTCGCCTGCCTCCATGTCGACGGAGTGGTTGGCGATGATTTCGGCGTGTTCGCGAATGCGTGGGTCCATACCCGGGTAGTCGGACCCGGCCATGAAAAACGGTTTGTGATCCGGTTGGTTTCGGAAGTGACTATCAGCGACGGTCTCGCCGATTCGAAAACCCACTGCGGCGGATCACCCCACTCGATTCGCTACATCGTCCATCGCTGTCCCTCGAGTTCGACCAGTTCGCGGAGGAAGGACACCGTCGCCGCGGTCAACACGAGTCCGAGCGGGGTCGCGAAACCGAGCGCGACGAGTAATCCGACCGGCCCGCCGATGCTCACCAGAATCGAAAGGATGATCGAGGCGACGACGGCGGTCACGGCGTGCCAGACTGCGAACCAGAAGTACGCGCCGCCATCGATCGCCATCCTGTGGGACTGGCGGAAGGCCTCGAGAAAACGGGCGTCGTCCACGATGAACAGGAACGGGACGGCGTAGAAGAGATACGCGACCAGGATCAGTACGGGGAACGCGAGGAGCAACAGGGGCGGTGCGACGAGCAAAACCGGGACCAGTACTGCGAATCCACCGACGATGAGGAGATTATAGAGGACGAGTCGCGGCGCGTACCGCAGGACGCAGGCGACGGGTTCGATCCGCTCGTGCTCGAGTCGCCTGTCGAGTCCGCCGACGTAGATCGCCTCGAGTACGCCGAGGAAGACGACGTAGACGATCGCTCCGATAATAATGAGCGGCACGATGGCGAGGCCGACCGACTCGAGCGAACCGGCCACGATACCGAACGGCGTGTCGACGGTCAGATCGGTGCCGCCCGGTGTCGGGCCGCCACCACTGAACCCGCTCCCACCGGTTGGACTCGTCGGGCCCGTCGCGGGCGATCCATACACGCCGCCCGTGCTCGCAGGGGCGGGTTCCGGCGGAGTGGCAAGCGACCAGAGGTCGAGTAGCGGCGACGGGAAGGCGAACTCGAGATTGATCGAAAATCCCCGGTTCGGCGCGAGCGTCCGTCCAACACTGGAAACGTTCAAAAGCGCCGTCAGGAGCGGAACCAGCGCGAACACCGCCAAGTCGTCCAGTCGATCCGTGATTCGGCCGACGTGCCACCAGAACCCGTTCGGGCTCTCGTCGGGATCGGTCGCGTATTCGCCCGGTTCGGTTGGAGTGGGGACCATTCAGTCCATCGCAGACGTGACACCGAAATGAATCTGTCGGTGAAGTAACCTCACCGATCTTCGTCGTTGTCGACCGTTCAGACCGAGTGACGAAGCCGATTTGGTTGACGAAGCCGATTTGCTGAGCGGCAGAACTGCGCTCGACCGAGAGAAGACAGCGGTCGACCGAGCGTCTGTCGCGGGGGCGAGTTCGTGATCGACTTACCGATCGCCGTCCATCCCCTCTCGGAACTCGAGGATGGTCCGGCGGACCAGCAGGTACGAGAAGAAGATAAGCGACAGCAGTATCACGACCACCACGATGATGACCGGGTCGTCGGGGAGCAGGTCCAGCATTGGCGAGCCATACGAAGCGGCGTTGCAAAATCGTTTCGACCGCGATCGGAGTGATATGATCGCGGTTCGCTGCTCTCGGTTCAGATCGCCCGCTCGAGCGGATCCACAAACTAAAATGGCGGTTTTAGCTTAGCGTGGGTATTTCCCGGTCCGAGATGTAGGTGTTCTTGTCCCGGTCGCCTGCCCTCCACGCCGTCGACCCTCTCGAGACCGGGGCGCTGCCCGCTGGTCCTGGCCGGCACGCGACCGGCCAACACCATTCGCCCACCGCTTTCGATCCGTCGGACCGGATTCCGTGTCCGACTGGATCGCTGTCGACCCGATCGATCCATGTGGTCCCCGCTGGCGCGGGCCGATTCCGCGCGCGTCTGACGTTCACTATTCACGCGTTGCTGGCGTAATCTCGGTACCCCGGCCTATCGCTGTATTTGCCCGCGAAACGTCTCGAGAACGGTCCCGTCGGTCGCGAGCAACTGTCCTTCGAACGAGCCAGATTCGACTTCGACAGTCGCGAATCCGGGCGTGTTCCCGCGCGGATCGGCGTGGCTGCCGGGATTGAGAAGCAGTACGTCGTCCGTCTCGACGACCGCCGGCCGGTGGGTGTGTCCGGAGACGACGACGTCTGCGTCCCGCGACCGACCGAACATCGCGAGGCCCGTCTCACCGCCGTCTCGACGGTGTGTCATTGCGATTCGGAGGCCGTCGTGTTCGACCGTTCGGGCGGTTGGAAGCCGATCGCGGACCGCGACCGAGTCGGCGTTGCCGTGAACGGCGTACAGCAGGTCACACTCGGACTGGAACGCCTCGAGCGCCATCGCGCTCGTGAAGTCGCCGGCATGGAGGACGGCCGACGCGTCGCGAACCGCCTCGAGCGGCGCGCCCTCGAGCCGGTGGCCACCGGTGCTGTGGGTGTCGGAGAGAATCGCGATCATACGACCGATATCGCCTCGGACCGGACGAACCTTTCGTTTGTCCGTCCGTAGGTGCGGTCAGCCGGACACCCGTGGCCAGCCGATCACTCGATTCGGCCCACTAACTCCTCGTCGTCGACCGCGTGGACCGCAACGACCGTGCCCCACGCAGGCGGTTCAGTTAGAATCGCGGTGACAGTCGTCCGCTCTAGGTCCACCGCCGAGGGGACCTGTTCGCACTCCGTTCGCGTCTGGAAGCCGACCGCGACGTCCGTCGGGCTCGCTCCCGGCGGCAGTGCCGCGGGATCGTACGCGAGCGTGAGCTGGATCGCCTCGAGTCCGTCGATCACCTCGAATCCGACGAGTTCGATCGGCTCGGTGAGCGCGTCGGCCGGCGCTGGCAGATCGCTCTCGCGAACGGAAACCGAGTCGGGGACTCGATCGGCGACGACCGCGACGTGTGCACGGTCCCGAACCGTGTCCCCGCTTTCCCCGCTCTCAGTTCGTTCGTCGCTGTTTTGCTCGTGACTGCTCGAGTCGAGCACTGTCGGGGGGTCGTCCTGGTACTCGAGTGTGATCTCGTGTACGTCGGTCGGATCGTAGCCGGGGATTGGCATCGGTTGCTCTCGGCACGGCGAGGTAGTATGGTTGATGCGTGCGTACGCCGGGTCGAGACGAATCCTTTTATCGCGGGAGGAACGAATCACTCACCGTGGCCGAGACTGACGGGTACATGCGCTTTTTCCCCTACGAAGAGCCGTACGAAAACCAGGGTGAGGCGATGGAGCGGATGTACAACTCGCTGGTTCGCGGTCAGAACGTCCTCTTCGAGGGGGCCTGCGGAACGGGCAAGACGCTGTCCTCGCTCGTGCCGGCCCTCGAGGTCGCCCGCGAGCAGGACAAGACGGTCGTCATCACGACGAACGTCCACCAGCAGATGCGTCAGTTCGTCGCCGAGGCGCGGGCGATCTCCCGCGAGGAGTCGATTCGAACGATCGTTTTCAAGGGCAAGTCCTCGATGTGTCATATCGATGTCGGCTACGAGGAGTGTCAGGCCCTTCGTGATAACACCCGATCGCTCGTCGAAACCGAACGCGACCGCGACCAACTCGAGCAACGTCAGCGCGAACTCTTAGCAGAGAGTCGGGAGGGAGACTCCAGCGCGGCCGAAGCCCGGAGCGCGGTGATGGACGAACTCGAGGAACTCGAGGACGATCTCGAGGATTTAGACGACCAGAACGTCTGTGAGTACTACCACAACAACCTCACCGAGAACACCGACGAGTTCTTCGGCTGGCTCTTCGAGGACGTGCGCACGCCCGACCAAATCTACGAGTACGCCGACGAGCGAAAACTCTGTGGCTACGAACTCCTCAAGGAGGGAATCGAGGGCGTCGATCTGGTCGTCTGTAACTACCACCACCTGCTGGATTCGGGCATCCGCGAGCAGTTTTTCCGCTGGCTCGGACGCGATCCCTCCGACGTCATCGCGGTCTTCGACGAAGCCCACAACGTCGAGGACGCCGCTCGAGAGCACGCGACGCGGACCTGTACGGAACGAACGTTCGACTCCGCGCTCGACGAACTCGCCGACGCCGACGATCCGCTGGCCGACCGGGCGACGAACGTCATCAGCGCCTTCGCGACCGCCCTCGTCGATACCTACGAGGACTCGTTTGGGTTCGGCAGGCGAGAGCAGATCGGCGAGAACTGGGAGGACGTCCCGATCAGCAACGAGGAGGGCCGGGACGACCTTGCGATCGCCTTCCTGCAGCGATACTCCGGCCAGGGCATCGACTCGGATCTCGAGGCCGCGTTAAAACTCGGCAAACGACTCGACGAGCAGTACGAGGAGGAGTATCGGGAGGGAGAGACCGCGACCCGCACCGAGTGTCAGACCTTACAGGCCGCTCAGTTCGTCAGCGCGTGGATGGACGAGGGAACGAGTCAGGGGCTGTATCCGGTCGTATCGGTTCGCCGAGACGCGGGAACTGACGAGGTATACGGCCGCGCCGAACTCTACAGTTGCCTCCCACGACAGGTGACCGGCGAACTGTTCGAGGAGGTCCACTCGACGGTGCTGATGAGCGCGACGCTCCAGCCCTTCGACGTCACGGAGGACGTTCTCGGCCTCTCCGAACCCGTGACCATGGCATACGGCCTCCAGTTCCCCGCGGAGAATCGCCGAACGTACGCCGTCGAAACGCCGCCGCTTTTCTCCTCGGATCGGGACGACCCAGACGTTCAGGCGGCGGTCACCGACGCGATCGACGACGCGGTTCGGCTCACCCCCGGAAACACACTCGCGTTCTTCCCCAACTACGGCGAGGCGACGCGGTACGCCGATCGACTCGAGACCCGATCCCCCGCCGCGTCGGTCTACAGCGACGAACCGGGCGTGTCGGTCGAAGAGCTACGCCGGGAGTTCGTCGCTGACGAGGACGCCGTGTTGTGTACCTCGCTGTGGGGAACCCTTGCTGAAGGGGTGAGCTTCGACGGCGACGATGCCACGACGGTCCTCGTCGTCGGGGTGCCCTACCCCCATCTCGACGACCGCGCCGAAGCGGTCCAAGAGGCCTACGACGCAGCCTTCGACGGCACCGACACGGGCTGGCGCTACGCCGTCGAAATCCCGACCGTCAGAAAGACGAGACAGGCGCTCGGCCGGGTGATCCGTTCGCCCGAAGACGTCGGCGTTCGGGCCATCCTCGACCGGCGGTACTCCGCTCGAGTGAAGTCGGATCTCGGCAAGTACAGCGTCAACAGCACGTTCCCGATCGAGGAGCGCGAGGAACTGATCGATATCGACCCCGAGAAACTCAAGTTCGCGATGTTGAACTTCTACGCGGATCACGACCGGTACGACGGCGATCCGCCGGAGCCGTAGCTCGGTTCTGTGGCGCTCGAGTGCGCTTCTCGTGGGTCTTACTCGCTACCACTCGACGGTTACGTCGGCGGTGCCGCTCATGACGACCGCATAATGGATACCGCCGTTCTCGACCGTCACGTCGAACGTCTCAGAATCCTTGACGCTCCAGGTCTCGATCGGTCCCTCCTCCTCGTGTTGTATCTGGAACCCGATCGAGTCTCGTTCGACGTCCGGGTCCTCGTCCGTTCCTTCACCGGTCTCTGCGATTTTCTGTACGTCGACGGTGGCGGTCAGTTCAGTTCCCTCCTCGGCCCGGAACTCGGCCCGCGTCTCGTCGTCTAACGTGGTATCGACGCCGCCGCCTCCCAGGACGCTTGCACACCCCGCGAGTGGGGTGATCGTCGCGATCGCCAGAAACGCTCGTCTGTGCATGGTGAGTGATTCCGAGACCGACGTGTAATAATTTCTGGCTGTTTTCGCCTCGCCTCGCCCCGTCTCGCTGGCGAACTCGACCTGCCGATCCATCACTTCGACAGGGCGATCCGACTCACCGGTACTTTCTCCGTCCCGTTCCAGAACTCGAGGCCGTCGACCGTCCACGCGATCGGCTCGATATCACGGGACGCGAGCCGTTTTGCATCCCGTTCGGATCCGCCTCGAGCGAGCGTGATATGTGGAACGTAGTCAGGCCCCTCGAGTTCGTCGACGGGCGGAAACTCCTCGAGCAACTCGCGGTGGATCGACTCGAGGCCGGGGCTGTCGACGGCCAGATAGACGACGGGAGCGGTTCCAAGCGGCGGGTCGGAAAAGTAGTCGATTCCCGTAATCCGTGCTTCGATAGGGGCCGTCCCCTCGAGTGTGCGGTTGAACCGGTGTTGGAGCTGTGAGATGTGGCCGTCGTCGCCGAGTCGCTTGAGGACCATCGAGTGGTTCTCGCGGACCGTCTCGAAGGCCCGAAGCGACGGATAGAGTTCCGTTGCGAGCGCTCGAGCCTCGCCGGGAACGGGGACGTTGACGCTGTACACGTGGTCTGCGGGTTGGATTCGGCGTCGTATCAGTGTTCGGTTCGAGTCTCTTCGATCGGTCGCTGAAAGGCTCAGACGACGTCGAAATACCAGAGGACGATTAGCACAATAGTACCTAACAGCAAGATCGGAAGGATCGCCTGCAGCCAGCCCACGACCATGCTGACGATCGAGAGCACGAGCCAGACGGCAAGCAGCGCGAGCACGATTTTCAACAGGGTTTCGACTTCGATGGAACCGCGGGTATCGATCATACGTTCTGCTTTGGATGACTTTCCTATAAGTACTGTCGTCGGAGTCGGAAAGACCTATTTACGCGGCCATACCATCACCGTACAATGGTCGGGAGGGGGCTTCGTGCCCTGATCTGTGTGCTCGTGGTGACGAGTGTGGTGCTCGTGGTGGGCTCGCCAGCGGTCGCGATGGCCGACACCGGCTCGAGTTCTTCCGCCGCGTTACAGCAGGACTCGGCGGACGGACTGACGCTCGACGACGCCGATACCATCGTCACCGAAGTAGAACTGCAGTCGGACGGCAACGCGACCGTCTCCGTTGACTACCAATACAACATTGGTAACGACACTGAAACGGACGAGCAGTGGGAGGAACTCAAAACGGACATCAACTCGAACAACCAGACCTACATCGAGGAGGAATCGGCAAACTGGCAGGAGACACTCGAGGAGGGTCAGAACGAAACCGGTCGGGACATGAACCTCTCCGGGTTCACCGTCGAAACGGACAAGACCTCGACTCCTCGAGAGTACGGACACGTCCGGTTTTCCTTCGAGTGGGAATCGTTCGCCTACGTCGAACTGAACCGGATGGAAGCGGGGAGCGCACTCGCCGGATTTATGCTCGACGACGCCTCGGAGCTCAGAATTAGCTGGCCGCAGTCCTACAACATGACCGCCGCCGAGCCACAGCCCCAGTCGGTCGAGGACAACGTCGCGACGTGGGACGGTGAGGACACGGGCTCCAACGGGCAACCCCCACAGATCGAACTGATCGAAGAGAGCACGGAGCCGAACGAGTCGACGCCGGCCGACGACGAGCCTCGTTCGGTGCCGCTCGATACGCTGGCTATCGCGCTCGTTCTCGTCGCCGTCACGACGACCGCCGTCGTGGCTGGCTGGTTTTTCAGACGCGATGGTGGCATATCGAGCCCGGAACCCCAGGATCGTCCCGATGCGCCTGCGGCGGGTGCCACTGAGACCGATCAACCCGCGACGCCACCGTCGGATCTCCTGAGCAACGAAGAGCGCGTGTTGCAGTTGCTCGAGAGACGCGGCGGTCGACTCAAACAACAGCAGGTCGTTTCGGAACTCGACTGGACCGAAGCGAAGACGAGTCAGGTCGTAGGCGGGTTGCGCGAGGACGACGAGATCGACGTCTTCCGGATCGGTCGCGAGAACGTCCTGACGCTGTCCGAGGAATCCGACGACGAATAGCTCGGCGTCTCCAGCAACTGTCCAGCGACGCGAGGGACCTCTGTCAGGGAGTTCGCGTTTTGGCGTGTTTCCGGTTTACCGTCTCCAGTCTGGTATCGTTGCTCTCGAAGTCCGATCGATACTTCCCGAAGCGCGACTGACACACACAGTGGCCGTCGTCGCTACAAGAAGGTTTTAAGTACGTCGAGTCGCTCATTGGGGACAATGAGCAATCTGGTCGGCGTTCGGAACCGCGATTCCGTGACCGACAGGTTCGTCTCCCGGCGGCGACCGCGGCGGGCTCGTTGAGCCCGAACCATCTCCTTCCCCCACCGGCGATTTTCCAACCCACGAACTACCGATTTCGTAGATAGCGGCGCTGCTGACGTATTTTTACGTAGTTAAAACCAATGAATTTAAGTCTCCCCTGCCGTTTCACTCGAGTACGATATGACACGCGTGGCACTTGCGTTTTCGGGCGGCCTGGACACGACGGTCTGTGTCCCGTTGCTCGAGGAAGAGTACGGATACGACGACGTCATCGGCGTCACCGTCGATGTCGGACAGCCGGCCTCCGAGTTCGACGAGGCCGAAGAGACGGCCGAGGCGCTCGGCCTCGAACACTACGTCGTCGACGCAAAGGAGGAGTTCGCACAGCTCTGTCTCGAGAGCGTTCGCGCGAACGCGACCTATCAGGGCTACCCGCTTGGAACCGCCCTCGCTCGCCCGGTGATCGCCGAGGCGATTCTCGAGGTCGCAGAAGAAAACGACTGTACCGGTATCGCACACGGCTGTACGGGCAAAGGAAACGACCAGCTTCGATTCGAGGCGATCTGGCGCGACTCCGACCTCGAGGTCATCGCGCCGGTGCGCGAACTCGGGCTCACACGCGAGTGGGAACAGGAGTACGCCGACGAGAAGAATCTGCCCGTCGAGGGCGGCAGCGGCGGTGACTGGTCGATCGACACCAACCTCTGGAGCCGCTCGGTCGAGGGAGACGATCTCGAGGACCCGAGCTACGTTCCGCCGACTGACATCTACGAGTGGACCGACGAGCCGACCGGCGAGACCGAAGAGATCGAGATCTCGTTCGAACAGGGCTACCCCGTCGGCATCGACGGTGAGGAGTACGACTCGATCGACCTGATCGAGACCCTCAACGACCTCGCCGGCTCTTATGGCGTCGGTCGTACAGACTCGATGGAAGACCGCATGCTCGGTCTCAAGGTCCGCGAGAACTACGAGCACCCGGCGGCGACGACGCTGCTCAACGCCCACGAAGCGCTCGAGGGCCTCGTGCTCACGCAAGAAGAGCGCCAGTTCAAACAGCAGATCGATCAGCAGTGGTCTCAGAAGGGCTACGAGGGCCTGATCGACGCGCCGCTTGTCGACGCGCTCGAGGGATTCATCGCCGAAACCCAGAAACGCGTCACCGGAACCGTGACGATCAGGTTCGAGGGCGGCAAGGCCCGCCCGGTCGCTCGTGACAGCGAGTACGCGGCGTACTCGGCGGCCCACGCCTCCTTCGACACCGAAACGGTCGGCAAGATCAAACAGGAAGACGCCACTGGCGTCGCGAAGTACCACGGCTTCCAGCGCCGCCTCGCGAACGCCGCCATCGAGAGTATCGACGGCGACGCCGTTTCGGTCGAGACCGACGGCGGCGACGACTCGAGCGAGGAATAACCATGACGGGAGAGAACGCTGACGGCGGGAACGCCGACGGAAACAGCGAGGGCGTCGTCCGCCGTGAGCGGTTCAGCAGCGGGCCCGCACGGAGCTTTCTCTCCTCGCTCGAGGCCGACGCGCGCATTTTCGAGGCGGATCTCGAGGTCGACCGCGCACACGTCGTGATGCTCGCCGAGCGCGGGATCATCGAGCCGACGGTCGCGGGCGACATTCTCACCGCGCTCGATGCGATCGAGGTCGAGGGCCACGAGAACCTCCCCGACGGCGAGGACGTCCACGAGGCGATCGAGACCGCCGTTATCGAACAGGTCGGCCCCGACGGCGGCAAGATGCACACCGCCCGCTCGCGCAACGACGAGGTAGCGACCTGCATCAGGTATCGCCTCCGCGAGGACGTTCTCTCGGCGATCGAGACGACCCTCGCGCTTCGCGAGACATTGCTCGAGGTCGCCGACGAACACGCCGAAACAACCATGCCCGGCTACACGCACCTCCAGCCGGCCCAGCCGATCACCGTGGGCCACTGGGCGCTGTCCTACGAGAACGCCGTCCGTCGCGATACGGCTCGATTGCTGGACGCGTACGGTCGAATCAACCAGTCGCCCCTCGGCGGGGCGGCCTTTGCCGGGACGACGTTCGACATCGACCGCGAGCGGACGGCCGACCTGCTCGGGTTCGACTCCGTCCTCGAGAACTCGATGGACGCCTCCTCGAGCCGCGACTTCCTGCTCGAGACGACGCAGACGCTCTCGACGCACGCGACGACGCTGTCGGGACTCGCCGAGGACGTCATCATCTTCGCGAACCGCGGCTTCGTTTCCCTGTCGGACGACTACTCCTCAACGTCGTCGATCATGCCCCAGAAGAAAAATCCAGATACGCTCGAACTCGTCCGCGCGGTCGCCGGCGACGCGGCCGGCGAGGTACAGGGGTTGACGACGACGCTAAAAGGACTCCCGCGCGCGTACAATCGCGACTTGCAACGCGCGACGACCCACGCCTGGGAGGCGGTCGACGCCGTCCGCGATGCGGCGGAAGTCACAGCAGGTGCGGTCGCGACGGCCGACTGGAACGAAGCCGAACTCGCCGACGAGGCGGGTGCCGGCTTCTCGACGGCGACCGGCGTCGCGGATCTGCTGGCGGCAAACGGGTTGCCGTTCCGGACCGCCCACGAGGTGGTCGCACGCGCGGCCGAAGCGGACACCGACGACGAGTTCGAGGCCGTCGAGGCCGCGGCCGCCGAGGTTTTGGGCGAACCGCTCGAGAGCTACGTCGATCCGGCCGCGGTCGAAGCGGCGCTTGATCCGGCCGAGAGCGTTGCCAGCCGCGACTCGAAGGGCGGACCCGCCCCGTCGACCGTCCGAGACCAACTCGAGTCCGGTCGGCAAGCGCTCGAGGCTGACCGGGAGGAGTTCGACGACCTCGAGGACCGACTCGCGAGCGCACATGCGTTACTCCGCCAGGAGGTGGGTGCGTATGTGTGACGCGATTTCGACACACGCTCTGGCCGGTCGGGCCCCAATCGGGTTTAGGCCCCCGTTACCCCGGCGGCCCCCGCGGGGCCAATATACAACTGTATTCTGATATATCGGTATGGATATTCCTGAAAAAGACACGTAGGCACCGTTAGTGGGGCGTGCAGTATTGTAATTGTGCTGTTAGGTTCGACAGGTTTAAGGGTAATCACCTCCCAGTTGGGAGTACAATGACCGAATGCGTCGAGTGTGGGGCTGACATCGCCCTGCACGACGATCTGGAAGTTGGAGAGATCGTTGACTGTACGACCTGTGGAGCAGAGCTAGAAGTCGTCGACACCGCGCCGCCAGTCCTCGAACGGGCCCCCGAGCTCGAAGAGGACTGGGGTGAGTAACCTTGCAAGTAGGACTCCTCTACTCACGAATCCGCAAGGACGAGAAGCTGCTCCTCTCGGAGCTTCGCGACCGCGACCACGAGGTCGAAAAGATCGACGTCCGCAAGCAGACGTTCGACATCTCGGGAGCGCCCGACTCGTTCGCCGATCTCGACATCGTGATCGATCGCTGTCTCGCGACGAGCCGGAGCCTGTACGCGACGAAGTTCTTCGAGGCGTACGACATTCCGATCATCAACTCGAACGAAACGGCCGACATCTGCGCCGACAAGGTCAAAAACAGCCTCGCGCTCGAGGCCGCGGGCGTGCCGACGCCCGAGACGACCGTCGCGTTCACCAAAGACAGCGCGCTCGAGGCCATCGAGAAGTTCGGCTATCCCTGCGTCCTCAAACCCGTCGTCGGTTCCTGGGGTCGCCTGATGGCCAAAATCGACTCTCGAGACGCCGCGGAAGCGATCCTCGAGCACAAGGCGACGCTCGGCCACTACGAACACAAGGTGTTCTACGTCCAGGAGTTCGTCGAGAAGCCGGGTCGCGACATCCGCGTGCTGGCCATCGACGGCGAACCCGTTGCGGCAATGGCCCGCTCTTCGGATCACTGGCTCACGAACGCCGCCAAAGGTGCCGAGACCGATGTCTTCGAACTCGACGAGGAAGCGAAAGCCCTCGTCGAAGACGCGAGCGACGCCGTCGGCGGCGGACTGCTCGGCGTCGATCTGATGGAAACCGGTGACAGTTACACCGTCCACGAGGTCAACCACACCGTCGAGTTCAAGGCGCTTGATTCGGCCGTCGAGACCGACGTTGCGGGCACCGTCGTCGACTGGATCGAACGGAAAGCCGTCGCGGCGTCCGATGCCGAACTCGAGGTGACCGTCTGATGGCGGTCGACTCGCTGGACGACGGCGGCACGGACACCGAGGCGGTTACCGCCAGTATCATCGGCGGGAGCGGCTTCACGGGTGGGGAACTCCTGCGATTGATCGCCGGCCACCCGACCATCGAACTCGCCGAAGTGACCAGCCGCTCGAAAGCCGGCAAGAGCGTCGGTTCGGTCCATCCGCCGCTTCGCGGGACGGACCTTCGATTTACCGAACCCGACGATCTCGAGTCCGTCGACGTGCTTTTCGCCGCGACGCCCCACGGCGTGTCGATGGGACAGATCGACGAGTTCTTCGACGTTGCAGACACCGTCGTCGATCTCTCGGCTGACTTTCGCCTCGAGAGCGAGGCCCAGTACGACGAGTGGTACGACGGCCACGACGCGCCGGAGTACCTCGAGAAATCGGAGTACGCGCTCCCCGAGATCAACCGCGAGAACCTCGCGGGCGCGGAGCTGATCGCCGGCGGCGGCTGTAACGCCACGGCGACGATTCTCGGGCTGTATCCGTTGTTCGAACACGAGATCCTCGACGGCGACGAACAGATCGTGGTCGACGTGAAAGTCGGCTCCTCCGAAGGCGGAGCCGGCGGCGGCGAAGCCTCGAGCCACCCCGAGCGCTCGGGCGTCGTTCGCCCGTACGCGCCGACGGGGCACCGACACGAGGCCGAGATCGAGCAGTTCCTCGGCACCTCGGTCTCCTTTACCTGCCACGCCGTGGACATGGTCCGGGGCGCGAGCGCGACGAGTCACGTCTTCCCGTCGGGACCGGTCTCGAAGGGCGACCTCTGGCAGGCCTACCGCGGCGAATACGAGGACGAGCCGTTCGTCCGGATGGCCGCCGGCGGCTCGGGTGTCTATCGCTACCCCGAACCGAAGGCGATCGCGGGTACGAACATGGCCGAAGTCGGCTTCGAACTCGATCCGTCGAACAAGCGCGTCGTGGTCTTTTCGGCCATCGACAACATGATGAAGGGATCGGCCGGACAGGCCGTCCACGCGGCGAACATCGCGCTTGGTCTCGAGGAGACCGCCGGACTCGAATTTACGGGATTACACCCCGTGGGGGCACCGTAGATGGTAACCGTCGTCAAGATCGGCGGCGCGCGCGCCGTCGACCCCGAAGGCGCACTCGCTGACGTCGCCTCGCTCGTCGAGGATGGCGAGGACGTGGTCCTCACTCACGGCGGTTCGACAGCCGTCGACGAGACGCTCGAGGAACTCGGCGAGGAGCCGACCTACGTCGAGACGCCCGGCGGCGTCGTCGGCCGATTCACCGACGATCGGACGATGGACGTCTTCAAGATGGTGATGCCCGGCAAACTGAACACGGATCTCGTCGAGGCCCTCCAGAACGAGGGCGTCGACGCAGTCGGGCTTACCGGCACCGACGGAAAGCTGCTCTCAGGCAAGCGCAAGTCCGCGGTCCGCGTCAAAGAAGACGGGAAGAAGAAGATCAAACGCGGCGACCACTCGGGAACGATCGAGTCGGTCAACGCGGAGCTACTCGAGACGCTGCTCTCGAGTTCGTACACGCCTGTCGTCTCCGTTCCGGTACTCGGAGCGGAGAAAGACGGCGGCTACACCGCCGTCAACGCCGACGCGGATCGCGCGGCCGCCGCAGTCGCGGGCGCGCTCGAGGCGAACCTCGTCCTCCTGACCGACGTCTCTGGGATCTACGAGGACCCGGACGACGAGTCGACGAAGATCGACGAGGCGGCGACGCCCGCGGCGTTCGAGGCGGTCAAAGACGCTGCGGAAGGTTCATGACGAAGAAGGTGATGGCGGCCGAGGAATCACTCGAGGGCGGGGCGGCCTCGGTCGTCGTCGCCGACGCGAACGCGGACGAACCGATCACGAGCGCGCTCGACGGCGACGGGACGACCCTGTTGCCCGGAGCGCTCGAGGACGACGAGAAGGCGAAAACGGAGGCCACAGAATGAGCGACCACGATTTCGTATCCGGCGGCAAGCCGATCGGCATCGAGCGCGGCGAGGGACCGTACCTCTACACGGCGGAGGACACGGCGTACATCGACGCGGGTGCGAGTTTCGCGTGTACGCCGCTGGGTCACTCCCATCCGGCGGTCGTCGACGCGGTCCAAGACCAGGTCGGCAAACTGACGTTCGTCGACTCGTCGTACCCCGTCCAGTCGCGCGAGGACGCCTACGCCGCGTTCGTCGCGTCGACGCCGGACGGACTGGATCAGGCCTGGTTCTGTAACTCCGGTACCGAGGCGAACGAGGCAGCACTGAAGTTCGCCCGCTCGGCGACCGGCGAGTCGAAGATCGTCGCCGCGACCCGCTCCTTTCACGGCCGGACGATGGGGGCGCTCGCGGCCACCTGGAAAGACAAGTACAAGAAGCCCTACGAACCCCTGGCCGGCGACGTTGCGTTCGTACCCTACGGTGATAGCGAGGAACTCGCGGCCGCCGTGGACGACGAGACCGCGGCGGTCATCTTAGAACCGATCCAGGGCGAGGGCGGGATCAACGTCCCGCCGGCGGGCTACCTCGAGACCGCCCGCGAACTCACCGATGACGCCGGCGCGGCGCTCGTCTTCGACGAGGTCCAGACCGGCATGGGTCGGACGGGATCGATGTGGGCCTGTCAGAACGCGGGCGTCACGCCCGACATCCTGACGACGGCGAAGGGCCTGGGTAACGGCCTGCCCGTCGGCGCGATCGCGGTCGACGACTGGATCGCCGACGGCGCGGCCTCGCACAACGCCACCTTCAGCGGCGGCCCCGTCGTCACCGCGGCGGTTCACGCGACCGTCTCGACGCTGGTCGAGGAGGAGTGGCCCGCCCACGCCGCCAAGATGGGCGAGTACCTCACGACGGAACTCGAGGCCGCCATCGGCGACGAGGTACGGGAGATCCGCGGTGAGGGCCTGCTCATCGGTATCGAGCTGAAACGTGGCGCGAACCGCGCCGCGCGCAACCTGGCGATGAACGAACAAGTTCTGGCGCTGCCCGCGGGGCGGACCGTCCTGCGCTTGCTGCCGCCGCTGGTGATCGACGAGGACGACGCGGATCAACTCGTGGACGCGCTGACAGCGGTCGTCGCATCCGACTCCTGAGTACACGTATGAACGCGAGCAAACCCGAACCGACCGACGTCACGCCCGAGAACGCGCGGAACCTGCTGATCGATCTCGTCTCGATTCCCTCGCCCAGCGGCGAGGAACGCGAGGCGGCCGAACGCCTCGTCGAGTTCTTCACCGCAAACGGCCGCGAGGCCTGGACCGACGATGTCGGAAACGTTCGCGCGCCGGCCGACGATGCGGTTTTGCTGACCTCACACGTCGACACGGTTCCCGGCGAGATTCCTGTCGACGTTCGTCCGGCCGACGCGGACGACCTCGAGGCCGAGGTCGCAAGCGAGGAGGGCGAGGACGTCCTCTGGGGTCGGGGCAGCGTCGACGCGACCGGCCCGCTCGCCGCGATGGCCGTCGCCGCCGTTCGAACGGGCGTCTCCTTCGTCGGCGTCGTCGGCGAGGAGACCAACTCCCGCGGCGCGCGCCATCTGGTCGTCGACCGCGAGGAACCCGACGCCGTCGTCAACGGCGAGCCAAGCGGCGCGACCGGGATCACCCTCGGCTATCGAGGCTTTCTCGCGGGCACCTACGTCGCGACCAGCGAGTCCGGACACACCTCCCGGCCGGAACCAAACGCGATCCAGCACGCGATCGACTGGTGGACGGCCGTCGAGGACGCCTTCGCGGACGACGAGTACCACCCCGTATTCGAGCGCGTGACGGCCAAACCCGTCGATGTCGACGGCGGCTCGAGCGCGGACGGTCTGTCGGTCGAGACGACGCTCGAGGTACAACTGCGCATCCCGCCGACGCTGACCGCCGATGCCGTTCGCGAGACCGCCGAAGCCGAACTCGAGATCGGTACCGTCTCCTGGGCGGAGCCGATCCCGCCTGTCATGGAGAGCCCGCGGACCGAAGTCGCGCGGGCGTTTCGTGCGGCGATCCGCGACCAAGACGCAGACCCCAGACTGCTACGCAAGACCGGCACCAGCGACATGAACCTCTACGCCGGTACCTGGGACTGTCCGATGGCGACCTACGGCCCCGGCAACTCGGATCTCGATCACGCGCCGAACGAACGCCTGTCGCTGTCGGAGTTCGATCGTTCCGTTTCGGTCCTCGAGTCGGTCGCGGCCGACCTCCGCGGTGATACCCAATGACGACACGACACTTACTGGACATCGACGACCTCTCGGCTCCGGAACTCGAGACGATCCTCGAGCGCGCGGAGCGGTACAAACGAGCACAGCAACAGGGGGAAAACCACGAGGACCTCCCGGGCCAGACGCTCGGAATGATCTTCCAGAAGCCGAGTACGCGGACTCGCGTCTCCTTCGAGACGGGGATGACCCAACTCGGCGGCCACGCCGTGTTCCTCGGCGCGGACGACATTCAACTCGGTCGCGGCGAACCGCTCAAAGACACCGCGCGAACGCTCTCGCGATACGTCGACGCGGTCATGGCTCGCGTCTTTAAACACGAGAACATCGAAGTCCTCGCGGAGTACTCCTCGGTGCCGATCGTCAACGGCCTCACCGACGACGCCCACCCCTGCCAGACGCTCGCCGATCTGCTGACGATCCGCGAGCAACAGGGCGGTTCCTCGAGCGACGCGTTCGACGGCGTCTCGGCAGCCTGGGTCGGCGACGGCAACAACGTCGCCCAGTCGTTCGCGATCGGTGCCGCGCTCGCGGGGATCGATCTGACCGTCGCAACGCCCGCCGGTTACGGGATCGACGACGAGGTCGTCGACCGGGTGGCCGATCTGGGCGGGAAGCTTACGACCACGACCGACCCCGTCGAGGCCGTCGCGGATACCGACGTCGTCTACACCGACGTCTGGATCAGCATGGGCCAGGAGGACGAACGCGACGTTCGCATGGACAACTTCGAGGGCTTTCAGGTCAACGCAGACCTACTCGAGCACGCGCCAGAGGCCTCGGTGATGCACTGTTTGCCCGCCCACCGCGGCGAGGAAATCTCCGACGGCGTCATCGAGAGCGACCGCTCGATCGTCTTCGATCAGGCGGAAAACCGGTTGCACGCACAGAAGGCGCTGCTGAGTTGGCTCCTCGAGTAGGGCGGTCCAGGCGGTATCGTACAGGACGAACCCACTCACTTTTTGCCCATCCCGCTCTTCTCGCCGATAATGAGTCTGAGTCTTGCCGCGGAACAGCCAGAACCTCCCGTCGACGCCGAAGACGGTGCCTGGCTCGAGTGCATCGAGTGCGGTGAAACGTTCGCGCCGTTCGCCGATATTCGCTACACCTGCGACGAGTGCGACGGACTGCTCGAGGTCCGCTACACCGACCTCCCCTCGCTCGATGAGTTCGAGGGCCAGGGCGTCTGGCGGTACGCCGACGCGCTCCCGCTCGAGTCGGGCGTGACGACCCAGGAGGGCGCGACGCCGCTGTACGAGGTACCGCGTCTCCAGGACGATGTCGGCGTCGAGGCCCTGCGAATCAAACACGAGGGAATGAATCCGACCGGCTCGTTCAAAGATCGGGGCATGACCGTCGGCGTCGCGGTCGCGAAGGAACTCGGCGTCGACCGACTCGCCTGCGCCTCGACCGGGAACACGAGCGCCGCGCTCGCGGCCTACGGCTCGCGCGGCGGGATGGAAACGCTCGTTCTGCTCCCCGCCGGGAAAGTCGCAGCCGGCAAGATCGCACAGGCGAGCCTCCACGGCGCGCGGATCCTCGAGGTCGACGGCAACTTCGACTCCTGTCTCGACATCGTCCAGGAGCTGGCCGCCCGCGGCGAGGCCTACCTCCTGAATTCGCTGAACCCGTTCCGACTCGAGGGCCAGAAGACCATTGGCCTCGAGATTCTCGAGGCCTTCCGCGACGATTACGGCGCGTTCCCGGATCGGATCGTACTCCCGGTTGGCAACGCCGGCAACACCTCGGCGCTGTACAAGGCGTTTCGCGAACTGGTCCAGGTCGGAGACCTGCCGCTCGAGGACGTACCAAAGCTCACCGGCGTGCAGGCGGAGGGTGCCGCGCCGATGGTCGAGGCGATCGAGAACGACGCCGACGAGGTTCGACGCTGGGACGACGTCGAGACGCGCGCGACGGCGATCCGGATCGGCAACCCGGTGAACGCGCCGAAGGCGCTGCCCGGCATCCGTGAGACCGACGGCACCGCAGTCGCCGTCTCGGACGACGAGATCACCGACGCACAGCGAGACCTCGCGGCGGAAGGGATCGGTGTCGAACCCGCCTCCGCCGCTTCGGTCGCCGGCCTCCGGAAACTCCGCGCCGAGGGCGTCGTTACCGACGACGAACGCGTCGCCTGTCTCACGACGGGCCACCTGCTCAAAGACCCCGACGCGGCGGCCGCCGCCGGGAGCGAGCCACAACCGGTCCCGAACGACACCGAGGGCGTTCTCGAGCACCTTCGCGAGTGAGGTCGGGAAGATAGTCAAACTGCACTGTCACCTGTCGTTCGTCCGCATGCGCTCTGTCTGACGCGTCTGACGGCCGACTGACTGAACCTTTTGCGGCCAGAAAACCTATATGCGATCGATGTCCGTCGAGTATCGGCCTCCCGAGACCCCCACCCACTGCGTCCAGCGAACCGCCAATGACAGTACCACTCGGCAGAATCGCGCGCCTGCCGAACACACCGAACCAACGCCTCGAACGCGAGACCCCCTCTCAGCCAGGATCGAACGGACGCGTCTCCGCCTTCGGATCGCCGCCCTCGAGCGAGAACTCGAGGCCAAAGAGGCCGAACGACAGAAACTCATCGATCAGTACGAACTCGTCCTCGAAGATCGAGACGCCGGTTCGGCGGACTCGAGGGCTGACGAACGCGGATTCGTCCGTCGACTTCTCGGCTAACCCCCGATTTCGGTCACCGTTTCCCTCCTGCGTTGTGCTCGCCTCGAGCGTCTTTTCATCTCCCGAATCCGAATTATGTGTACTCCGGAACAATGTTGGAACCCCAACCAATTAGTATATTTTAAATACCATTGGTATTAGTATATTATCACGAGAGGCGAATGGACGACGGCAATACAAACCTGAACTGTACAGAATGCGATGGACAACTTCGAACCGCCGGCACCGAGATCGTCTGTGAGGAGTGTGGGCTCGTCACCGACGAGAACGCCATCGATCACGGACCCGAGTGGCGCTCGTTCGAGGACGACGATACCGATCGGCGTCGGACTGGGGCTCCCCTGACTCGCTCTCGACACGATCGGGGCCTGTCAACGGAAATCGGATACGGCTCCGGCTCTGGATCCAGACTGACTGGACGCAAACGCCGCCAACTCGCCCGGATGCGCAGAGAGCACAACCGGGCCCGGATCTCCACGAAGGCAGAGCGAAATCAGGTGTACGGATTCACCGAGATCAAGCGATTGACAACCGAACTGTCGCTCCCAGACTCGACCCGCGAGCAGGCTTGCTCGCTCTTCAAATCCGCTCAGTCCGAGGATCTCCTTCGCGGCCGGTCGCTCGAGGGGTTCGCAGCAGCGGCGGTGTATGCGGTCTGTCGAACGGTATCGATGGCCCGTACGCTCTCGGAAGTCATCGACGTCGCCCGTGCCGACGAGTCCGAACTCAAATCCGCCTACGACGCGCTCAACGAGGAATTGGGGCTCCGAACCGGACCGATCGATCCGACGCAGTATCTCCCCCGATTCGCATCCAAACTCGACCTCGATACGACCATCGAACGGTGCGCTCGTGAGCACGTCGAAACGCTCCTCGAAAACCGCGTGATCGGAGGTCGACACCCGGGCGGCGTCGCAGCAGCGTGTCTGTACGTCGCGGCGAACGATTGCCCCGATTGTAACGGGATTACGCAGGCGTCTGCTGGAGCGGTCGCCGACGTCAACCCGGTCACGATTCGCTCGACGATCCGTCTTCTCGAGGAGTGTTAGTCGCCGATACGGACCTCCTCACGCGGATAGCACATACAACCGGTTGTTACTGCCGCTCGCACCGCGCGATGGTTTCTGCGAGCGTCTCGATTCGCGTCGTCACGACGGCGTCGGGAGCACACTCTCGAACGGGACGCCCCTTCGTACGCGCATCGTGAACTTCATCCGAACTCGGGACGGTGACGACGGACGCGCCGAGCGTGCGTTCGATCGTCCGCTTGCGCTCGGCACTGACGGACGCTCGATTCAGTACGACCGCTCCGATCGGCGTCGCTGCCTCGAGTGCGAATCGTTTCGTTCTGAGCCCATCGGCGATCGCTTCCGCTGTGTCTGTCGTAACGAGGACGACTGCATCCGCGACGTACAGCTGCGTGCCGACGTCGCTCGCGAGCCCCGCAGGACAGTCGATGACGACGCGTCCGAACTCTCGTTCGACGCTCTCGATGACCGTCTCGAACCGTCCTAGATCCGCCGCTCGAGCGCCTGCCAACGATCGTCCGCACGGGAGCAGGTGCGTAGCCCCGACACGTCGGACTCCCTCGAGCGGGTCCGCCCGTCCAGCGAGCACGTCGTGGAGGTCGGGACCCCGTCCGCGGGGAAGATCCGCCATTGCGAGGTCTCCGTCGACGACGAGTGCATCCAGTTCCGCTCCGAGGTTCAACGCGATCGTGGACTTTCCGACGCCACCTTTCCCGCCGGCAACGGCGACGATCATCGTCGACCGTCAACTCCCGCCGGCGGCTCCCATCGCTCGAGACTCGAGCGGATCGTTCGGGTGTTGATTTTCGCCCGATCCGGTGCTCGTTCCGCACCGACGAACCTGAGCGGTTCGTTTATCGTTGCCGCCGGACTCGCGAATCCGATCCCTCGCCGGCTGTCTGGCTCGAGTCGTCCCTGCCAGCGCTCGCCGTCCCACTCGGGAACGACGACGCCGTTTCGCCGCGGTGGCCAGACCGGCTCGAGCGTGCTCTCGAGACGAACCCGCTGTGGAGTCGTCCGATCGTTCGTGAGAATAGCGCTGACGAACGTCACGCCGTTGCAACGTTCGGTACTCGCAGCGATTTGGACCATGCCGCCATTGGCTCCGTTACCGCATTTAAAATCGCGGGCGATTCGTTTACGATACCGCCTCGGCCAACGCGTGGCGGATCACGTCGTCCGGAGATTGTCCGTACTCGGCTCGTAGACCTCGCCTTTCTGTTTGAGCTTGTCGATCTCGTGTTCGGCTTTCGACTGGTCCATCCCGATCTCGTCGGCCCGTTCGAGGACGATATCCATCGGCGCGCCGTCGTCGTACTCCGCTTCGATGTCGCTGATCAGCTGTTTGATGTTCTTGATCCGGTCGCGCTGGGACTTCGTGGTCCCGGCCTCGACAATGTCCGCGTCGAACTCGCCGGTCTCGGGGTCGACGCCGATGTCCTGTAGCGTCGAGCGGACGATCTCGACGACCCGTTCGGCGTCGCCGGCCTCGACGGTATCCGAGAGACGGATCCGCGCGCTCGCTTCCGCGAGGCGAACGAGCGCCTCTAACTTTCGTGCCGTGACGGGAATGGGCGCGTCTTCGTCGGTCCCCTTCAGCCGGAGATCGACGTAGAAATCGCGGATCGTCTCTCTGGCCTCCTCGGTCATCCGTGGGTGACAGTTCTGCTTTGCGTACGCGATGTACTTGCGCAGGAGTTCGGCGTCGATCTCGGGGTCGACCTGATCGGTCATCTCCTCGATCTCGTCGGTCGTTACCTCGAGGGAGGTCATCTCCTCCTGTTGGGTCGTCAACTCCCCGGCGTAGTTCGTCGTCAGGATGTGCTCTGCGAGGTTCCGGTCTTTCTCCTCATCCGGATTGTCCGTGACTGTAAAGATCAGATCGAACCGGGAGATCAGCGCCGGCTCGAGGTCGATCTGTTCGGCGATTGGCTCGTACTGGTCGAAGCGACCGTACTTGGGGTTTGCCGCGCCCAGCAGCGAGCACCGCGATTTGAGCGTCGCGTTGATCCCCGCCTTCGAGACCGAAATCTTCTGCTGCTCGAGAGCCTCGTGCATGGCACTGCGGTCCTCCGAACGCATCTTATCTAACTCGTCGACCGCTGCGATTCCCTGATCGGCGAGAACCAGCGCGCCGGCCTCGAGCGTCCACTGCTGTCCGTCGCCGAAATCGTCGCGGACGGCAGCGGCGGTCAGACCCGCCGAGGACGAACCCTTTCCGGAGGTGTAGACGGATCTTGGTGCAATATTTCTGATATACCCTAGCATCTGAGATTTACCCGTACCGGGATCCCCTATCAGCAGCATGTGCAGGTCGCCGCGGATCCTCGAGCCGTCGGGTAACTGCTTGGTGACGCCCGAAAAGAGTTGGAGCATCATCGCGAGTTTCTCCTGCTCGTAGCCGTAGATTGACGGCGCGATCGAGGCCACCATCTTCTCGTAGATGCCGTCTTCGGTCGAGAGGCGGACGATCTCCTTTTTGTCCTCCTCGGTGATGTCCATGTCCTCGAACTGCTCTTCGTCGATATCGACGGAGATCCCCTCCATGTAGAAATCGAAAATTGGGGACTTTTCCTGCTGGTTGCCCTGTTGCTCGAGGCGAAGGACGCCGACGGCGGAAACGTGATCACCGGGCGTCACCTCTCCCGTGATGTCGTCTTCGACGTGGATGTCGAGCGCTTGGGGCGTCTCGCCGCCGCGTAGGCCTTCGGGGCTTTCCTGAATTCTGAGCTTCTGGGCGTCGACGAACTCGGACTGGTCGAAGTTCACCTGAAACGGTCCCTGCCGTTCACAGCCCTGACACTCGTGTGGTTCCTGAAAGTCGCCGGTGGACTGTGGAATTCGGTTGAGGGTCCCACAGAGCTGACACTCGAAGGCCGCCTCTTCGATTTTCGGGCGGACATCGGTCGCCTTGCGGACGATGCCTCGAACCTGAACGAGTTTGTTCATGTTCTGGGCGCGGATATCCCGAATTTCCGGTGACTCGGTGTCGGGTAAATTTCGTATACGAACGTGTGCCTGGCCGAGGCTGACGTCGATGGGGAGGTCGTACAGCCGAAGCGCTTCCTCCGCGTAGCGCTGGAGTTGCTCGGGCTGGTTGAGATAGTCGTCCGCGAGGTCGGGGTCGTACCGGTAGAGATCTTGCCAGTCGATAAACAGCGAGCGCTGCTCGTTTGGATACTGCTGGGCAAGCTGTTTCACCTCGTTGTCGCAGTAGTTCCGAAAGAACTGCTCGAACGCGTCGACGAGTTCGGAGTTTCCCGCTTGCGCCATTGATCTCTTGTTCGGTCACCATCGCGTATAAATGGTCGCAAACGACAGTGAAATCGCCGGTACGGTCCGCACGAATTAAAGTTTGTTGTAAAATTTATTCTCACTTTTCTCCACGGCGATAGTGGTTCGATAGCCGCGAGTGCGACAGTGGTGGACGGCAACTCCAAGGATACGCATCGACGCAGCAGCATCGAGACGACCTAGACGATCGATGTGGAATCCCCACCGCACAACGAATCTTTTTCAGGCATCGATCCGATCTGTGACGTACTGGTTATACATGGATCAAGACGGGCTCACCGACCTGCTCGAGCGGTTCGGACTCTCCGAGAAGGAGATCGACACGTACCTCGCGATCCTCGAACACGGCGAGTCGAAGGCGAGTACGATCTCGGACGCCGCAGACGTCTCCAAACGGTACGTCTACAGCATCAGCGAAGCGCTCGAGGAACGGGGATTCGTGGAGGTCGACGACCACGCGGTGCCGACGGTCATCAGGCCCGTTCCGCCGGACGAGGTCGTTGATCGCCTCACCGAGAGCGTCGAGGCGATCGAGCCGGGGATCCGCTCGCGGTACACCGCGACCGAGCGGACCGGCGAACAGTTTGAGGTGATCAAATCCCGGCAGACGGTGTTAAAGCGGATCGAGGCGCTGCTCTCGAACGCCGAAACGGAAGTCACCCTCTCCCTGCCGGCCGAAGTACTGCCCCAGGTTCGGTCGACGTTAGAGGAGACCGTCGATCGGGGCGTCCTCGTCTTGCTCTTGCTCGGTGCGACCGAGCGAAACGAACCGGACATCGCGACGCTGACCGGGACGGCGAGTACGGTTCGAACCTGGGACGCGCTGGTTCCGACGATGATGACGGCGGACCAGCGCCACGGGCTGCTCGCGCCGAGTCAGTTGCTGACGAGTTCGACGAGCGAGACGAAGGCGATCGCCCTGCGTCAGGAACAGCTCGTGCCGGTCTTCGTCGGGTCGTTTCTGGCGAACTACTGGCCGACCGCGGACGAGTGCTACGTAACCACACCGGCGACGCTCCCGCAGACCTACGACGGCTTTCGGAACGCGGTGTTTCAGGTCGCGCTCCACGAGGCCGCAAACACCACGCTCCGGGCGACGGTTACGGGGTCGCCCGTCGGCGATCGGTCGCTCCCCGCGGAACTCTCGGGAACCGTCGTCTCCGTCCAGCAGAGTCTCGTCCGGCCGGTTACCTCGACGATTCCCGTCGAGAACTCCTTCGAGATCGACGTCGACGGCGAACGGTACAGAATCGGCGGCAGCGGCGCGTTCCTCGAGGACTTCGAGGCCGAGTCGGTCACCCTCGAGTATCCCGAGGAGTGATCGGTACGCCAGCAGCAGTTTTCAGTAAATCAGGGCGGCCTACTCCCGGTCGTCGTTCGACTTGATATCGACCGACCAGTCCTCGCGATAGGCACTCACGTACTCGAGTCGCGGCGTTCGTTCCGGAAGTACGTCGTACTCCCGCAGGAACTCGTAGACGCCTGCTCGACCGCCGAAGTCGCCGCGATACCAGAGGAAGACGAACGGAACCCGAACGATGTTCGAACTCGCCTCGTGGACGACGGTGTCCTCGAGATACCATTCGGTCGTCAACTCGAGTTCCTGGTCGATGTCCGCCGGCGAAAACACGGTCGAGGGCGGGCCTCGTTCGCGGACCTTACTCAGCGCGAAGTGGATCCGCGGATCGACGGCCTCGAGTCGAAACTCGCGTTCGAACGACGAGGGAAACGGCCGGGGGAGGTAGCCGAACCCCCACGGGTGTTTCGAACCGCGCAACAGGCCGTGCTCGATGTCTGCGAGGCTGAGCCGGACGCCCGCGATCGGGATTCGGTCGCGGGCGTAGAACTTCCAGCGCTCGAGCGAACCGCCATCGAAAACCGACCGATCGTCCGCACACCGCAACCGGAGGTATGCGTTGTAGCAGTTGAGCCAGAAAGCGAGTCGGCGCGCTCGCCCGCGGAGCGCTCGCCGCAGTCGGGATCGGTCGAACGCGGCGAGGCGGCGTTCGAAGTCCCGCGAATCGCCGTCCGTCTTGACCGCGTACAACAGATCGGCCGACAGGGAAAGCGGGTCGAGCTGTGTCGACATTCGAACGCCACTAGGCGTGGAAGTTTCTTGAGGTATGTGATTGGTACCCACGACTGTCGTCTGGACGAACAGGTTCGGCTGGCGAGCGGTCGTCCGGAGTCCGCCACGTGGGTGGCGGTCCGTAGGCCGTCCTGTGAGTGGTCGTCCATAATCCGTCCCGCGAGTGTCCGTACACCTCGTCCCGTAACCGAACAGCCGCGAACGCCCGCGATCGGAGCGCCACGAGACGGAACCCGCGGTACTCGGGTTCGAGACGCGTTCGTTCGTCCGCGTTCCCGATTCTCAGTTGGCCGAAGCTGCTGGCAGCTTTAATTGGGCGTCCGTTGTGAGACCACTGTGAACCGTCGCAAGGGGTACCTCCTCGCGCTGTTGCTCGCCTTCGGTTACCTGTCGCTCCGGCTGCTGCTCCCGTTCGCACAGTACGTTCTCGTCGCGATCTTGATCGCGTACGTCCTCGCACCCCTGCAGCGTCGCCTCGAGCAGCGGGTCTCCGCGCCGGTCGCCGCGTTTTCGCTCGTCGTCCTCGCAGTCGTCGCTTTCTTCCTCCCGTTCCTGTTCGTCGTGGTCGCGATCGCGGAAGACGCGGCCAGAATCGCGGAGAACGTGGACGCGGAGCGGTTTCAGGTCGCGGATATCGAGCGGGTGCTCGAGACGGAGTTCGGCCTCGAAGTCGATATCGCATCGACGGTGGCGGACTCGGGCCAACAACTCGGGACGGTCGCGCTCGAGCAGTCGACGGCCTGGGTGAGCACGATCACCCACGCGTTGATCGGCCTGGGTCTCGCGCTCTTTCTCATCTACTACTTGCTCCGGGACGGCAGTCGGCTCTACAGCTGGATTCGCGAGATGACGCCGCTCCCGGACGACGTGCAGGACGACCTCTATACGGAGCTGAATCAGGTCATGCGGGCCGTCCTCCTCGGACACGTGTTGATCGCGATCGTACAGGGGACCATCGCCGGAGTCGGGCTGTTGGCGACCGGCGTCCCGAACGCCGCACTCTGGACGGTGGTGATGATCGTCCTCGCGCTCGTTCCGCTGGTCGGGGCCTTCCTCGTGTGGGGGCCGGCGGTCGTCTACCTCCTGCTCACTAACGAGCCGCTTTTGGCCGTCGCGCTGTTCGTCTACAGCGCGACGATCGTCGCCGTCTCCGACGATTACCTCCGGCCGATCGTCGTCGACCGCTACGCGGACATCAACCCGGCCGTGATCATCGTCGGCGTCCTCGGCGGTGCCTACGCGTTCGGCATCATGGGGCTTTTCTTCGGCCCGGTCGCGCTGGGGGCGTTTATCGCCGTCGTCCACGTCATCGACGAGAACTACGACCGACTCGAGCGGACCCCCGAACGGCGATCGGACCCGGAGACCACAGAAGAGTGAGGAACCGAACGCCGAATCCGTCGCGCTTTTGGCCGACGAGTGCGGACCCATTCGTACGCGAATGGCCCGGTACCACATCGAGACGTACGGCTGTACGTCGAACCGCGGGGAGAGCCGCGAGATCGAGCGGCGACTCCGCGACGCGGGCCACCATCAGGTCGACGGTCCCGAACAGGCCGACGTCGCGATCCTCAACACCTGTACGGTCGTCGAGAAGACAGAACGCAACATGCTCCGGCGCGCGGAAGAACTCGCCGACGAAACCGCCGACCTCTACGTCACGGGCTGTATGGCCCTCGCGCAGGGCGAGGCGTTCGCAGATGCGGGAATCGACGGCGAAGTGCTCCACTGGGACGAGGTCCCCGACGCGGTCACGAACGGGGAGTGTCCGACGACGACGCCCGACGCGGAGCCGATCCTCGAGGGCGTGATCGGTATTTTGCCGATCGCTCGCGGCTGTATGTCAGATTGCTCGTACTGCATCACCAAGCAGGCGACCGGGAAGATCGACTCCCCGCCAATCGAGGAGAACGTCGAGAAAGCCCGCGCGCTCGTCCACGCCGGCGCGAAGGAGATCCGCATCACCGGCCAGGACACGGGCGTCTACGGCTGGGACACGGGCGAACGGGCGCTACATACGCTGCTCGAGCGAATCTGTGCCATCGACGGCGACTTCCGCGTCCGCGTGGGGATGGCCAACCCGAAGGTGTCCACGGCATCCGCGAGGAACTGGCCGAGGTCTTCGCCGACAACGAGAAGCTCTACAACTTCCTTCACGCCCCGGTACAATCGGGTTCGGACGACGTGCTCGGCGATATGCGCCGCCAGCACCAGGTCGAAGAGTACGTGGAGGTCGTCGAAACGTTCGATTCGGCCCTCGAGTACTGGACGCTCTCGACCGACTTCATCGTCGGCTTCCCGACCGAAACCGAGCGCGACCACGCACAGTCGATGGCGCTGCTTCGCGAGACGCGCCCCGAAAAGCTCAACGTGACGCGTTTTTCGAAGCGGCCGGGGACGGACGCAGCCGAGATGAAGGGCCTCGGCGGCACGATCAAGAAGGAGCGTTCGAAAGCGATGAGCGACCTCAAACTAGATATCGTCGGCGAGGCCTACGAGGAGATGGTCGGCGAAGTCCGGGAGGACGTCCTCGTCGTCGAGGACGGAACCGCCGACTCCGTGAAGTGTCGGGACGGCGCGTACCGACAGATCATCGTCCAGAACGCCGACGACCACGGCATCGAAATCGGCGATTTCGTCGATCTCGAGATCACCGGCCAGAACACGGTCTATGCGTTTGGAGAGCCCCTGTAGCTTCCATTCTCAGTTCGTGAGATTCTGAAACAGCGGCAACTATATCCGGGAAACGCCGAAAGGGGAGGACTCGGAGATCGGACGCCACGTTTTTGCAGAGTCGAACCGAAACGCCGCGTATGATCACGCTGTACCAACTCGAGGGGTGTCCGTACTGCGAGACCGTCGACGAGAAACTTACCTCGCTCGAGATCCCTTACGAGAGCGTCTGGGTCGACGGACTCCACTCGAAGCGAGACGAAGTCAAACGCGTTTCCGGCCAGCGACAGGTTCCGCTGCTCGTCGACGAGGAGTACGGCGTGACGATGGCCGAATCGGAAAACATTCTCTCGTATCTCGAGCGGACGTACGCCTAACCCTGCGAACTCACTCGAAGACGACGGCGCGGCCCGCTCCGGGTACCGTCGCACCCTCCTGGGCGGCGAAGGCCTCGTGGAGCTGGTCGTACGTCTCCTCGAGCGCTTGCACGATGACCGAGCTATCTCCGATCACCGGCATGAAGTTCGTATCCCCCTGCCAGCGCGGGACGATGTGCGTGTGTAGGTGATCGCCGATCGAGCCGCCAGCGCCCTCCCCGAGGTTCAGACCGGCGTTGAAGCCGTCCGGCTCGAGAGCCGTTTCGGCGGCCTCGAAGGTCCGCTGTTTGAGCCGCGCGTGGTCGAGCAACTGATCGTCCGTGAGATCGGCGTACTCGCCGGTATGAGCCCGCGGAATGACCATAACGTGGCCGGGACTGTACGGGTAGTTGTTCAACAGGACGAACGCGTGGTCGCTCCGGGCGACGAGCAGGTTTTCGCGGTCGTCCTCGCGTTCGGGAAACGCACAGAAGACGCAGCCGTCGACGTCGGAATTCTTCTCGTCACGTTTGATCCACTCGATCCGCCAGGGGGCGAACAGCTGATCCATACGTGTGCCCACTCGAGCGACCCCTAAAGGGTTTCATACACGGGTGTCGTGTCCGCTGATACACAAACCCGTGTGAGAGAGTCTCTTAGACGAATTAAGGCAATATTAAGAAACCCACATATTCGGCTCGAATCCAGTTAACAGGTTATTAAATCCGGTTCTAAACAATCTCGAGCGCTCTCGTCGCCCCGTTTCGAATACCCCGCTCCCGTCTTGCGATTTTCTCGACTCAATACCCGTAATGGAACGCGGCTTTATGATACCCCTAATCTTACGGAGTTTCAATGGCAACAACAGACAACTCATTCAACGGCATAACCGAACACTGTGACGAATGCGAACTCGACACGCTTCACGAAGTGAATGTGCAGATTCGAACCGAGAGTCTCAAACAGGAAAACGCGCAGTTCTCTCGCGAACCGTATCGCGTGGCCGAGTGCCAGCGCTGTGGGAACCGATCGAGTCAGCGCATGAACAACGCCTGAATCGGCGTCGAAGTGGAACGTCCCAGAAACCGAAACAGTTGCGCTGGGGCGGACGACAACTGGTGGGCACACTAACGGCCGTTTTTTGGAGCGATACGCTGTGAGTGGCGATACCGGTTGGAGAAGGAAGCTACCGGGTCGTTACCTCACAGCCGTCGTCGGTAATAATGACCGTGTGCTCTTTCTGGCTCACCAGGAAGCCGTCGTCCTCCTTGAGAACCGGGTAGCCGTGAACGATGTCGTTGCGTTTGAGTCGACGCAACGCGACTTCCGGTCGGTCCGTCTCGAGCCAGCGCGTCGCGAATGGGAGCGTCCGGAACTCGTCGGTGATCTGTTCGAGCGCCTCCCGTGCCTGCCGGTTTCGGACCGAACCCTCGCGCTCGAGCGAGAAGATCTCCTCGCTCGAGCCCTCGGTCACCTTGCCGCCGCCGTCGGTCGCGAACGGTTCGATGGCGACGACGTCGCCCGTCTCGAGCGTCGTTCCCTGCGAGACGGCACGGTTCGGGATGTTCGGGCTGGTATGTTGTTCCCAGTGACCGAGGCCGTGGCCCGTGAGGTTGACGACGGGATTGAAGCCGTAGCCGTCGATCACGTCCTCGATTTCGGCCCCGATATCGCCCGTGTTCACGCCCGGTTCGATCACATCGAGTGCCGCCTCGAGGGCCTGTTCGGACGCCTCGGCGAGCTCCGGGTTACCCGAGAGGTCGACGGTAATTGCGGTATCCGCCAACCAGCCGTCGACGTGGACGCCGATGTCGAGGTTGACCATCTCCTCGCCGAAGGTCGACTCGTCGCCGATGCTCGGCGTCGCGTGGGCCGCTTCCTCGTCGATCGAGATGTTCACCGGAAACGCCGGCTTCCCGCCCAGTTCTCGGATCCTGTCCTCGGCGTACTCGGCGACCTCGAGGTGGCTCGCACCGACCTCGACGCGATCTGCGGCTTCCTCGCGTACCTGTGCGAGGATTTCGCCGGCTTCGCGGTGCTTTTCGTACATCTCGGCCTCGAGATCGACTTCCGTTTCGCTCATGCTCTGGGGTTGGACCGGTCGGCAAAAAGAGGTTCCGCCTGGCGAATCACGATCCGGAGATCGAATTGACGCTCGAGACGACGCGGAAAGCCTTCGAAACGAGGGCGTCGAAGGTGGCGAAAAACGAAGTTAGCGCCCGGTCCACTCGCAATCGGGGCAAGCAGAGAGGCCCTGGACGTTCGAGAGCGTCGATCGACAAAGCGGACAGCGCTTGGGCGCGTGCTGTGGCGGACGGAGCATACTCGAGTTGTTTTCATCGACGATAATAAACATGTGCTACGACGATCGTCGATTTAACGTGGAAATGAGAGACCTTTTACCCCCTTCGAAGAACCGTTTAGACGAAATGAGCTACGACAAGATCGAGGTCCCCGAACAGGGGGAAAAGATCACGCTGAAGGACGGTTCCGAGGACGAACTCGAGGTTCCCGACAACCCGATCATCCCTATCATCTACGGTGACGGTGTGGGCAGCGACGTCGGCCCCGCCGCACAGAAAGTGCTCGAGGCCGCCGCCGAGGCGACCGGCCGCGAGATCAACTGGATGCGCGTCTACGCCGGCGAGTCCGCCCGCGAGATGTACGACGAGAACCTCCCGGACGAGACCGTCGAGGCCATCAAGGAACACCGCGTCGCGATCAAGGGCCCGCTTACGACGCCCGTCGGTGCTGGGTTCCGATCGCTGAACGTCGGACTGCGAAAGCTCCTCGACCTGTACGCGAACGTTCGACCGACCTACCACCTCGAGGGCGTCCCGTCTCCGGTCTCCGAACCGGAGCAGATGGACATGGTTACCTTCCGAGAGAACACCGAGGACGTCTACGCCGGCATCGAGTGGGAGGCCGGCACCGACGAAGTCGAGCAGGTCAAAGAGTTCGTCGAAGAGGAGATGGGCGCAGATGACGTCATCCACGACGGTCCCGTCGGTATCGGCATCAAGCCGATCACCGAGTTCGGAACGAAGCGACTCGTCCGCGAGGCGATCGACTACGCCCTCGAGAACGATCGGGACTCCGTTACGCTGGTCCACAAGGGGAACATCATGAAGTTCACCGAGGGCCAGTTCCGCGACTGGGGCTACGAGGTCGCAGAGGAGGAGTACGGCGAGGAAGTCATCACCGAGGACACCCTCTGGGAGGAACAGGACGGCGAAGTCGACGACGACACGCTCGTCGTCAACGACCGCATCGCCGACAACATGCTCCAGCAGCTGTTGACCCGAACCGACAACTACGACGTCATCGCGACGATGAACCTGAACGGCGACTACATGTCCGACGCCGCCGGCGCGCAGATCGGTGGCCTCGGCATCGCCCCCGGCGGGAACTTCGGCGAGGGTCGAATGCTCGCCGAGCCCGTCCACGGCTCCGCGCCGAAATACGAGGGTCAGGACAAGGTCAACCCGACCGCGATTATCCTCTCGGGCCGCATGATGCTCGAGTACATGGGCTGGAACGACGCCGCCGACCTCGTTCGCGACGCCGTCGAAGAGACGATCTCGTCCGGAAAGGTCACCTACGATCTCGAGCGCCAGCTCGAGGACGCCGAGAAGCTCGCAACGAGCGAGTACGCCGAGGAAGTCGTCGAGAACATCGAAAAGCTGGCGTGAGCCAGCTGTTCGGGTAGTCGGGCCGCGAAGCGGCCTGACGCTCTCGAGAGACTCGCGTAAGCGGTTTGCGCTCTATCTGCGATCGACGCCAGCGAATCTGCGTTTTTCTTTTGAGCTATCCGGCGAGCACCCGCGCTCGAGCCGTCCCCGCGTGTCGAGACCGATCCGGTGGGCACAGAACTCACACGTCACGTCGAATCCACAACGTTGTCGGCCTCGAGCCCGTACATCGACTCAATGACAGCCGTCCGCGTCGCCGACGACGACCGACTCGAGGAGGCCTTCAGTGTTCGCCAGCGGGTCTTCGTCGAGGAACAGGGCGTCGACGAGGAGCTAGAGTACGACGAGCACGAAGACGAGGCCGTCCACTTCGTCGTCTACGAGGACGGTTCCGACGACGGACAGCCGATCGGTGCCGCCCGACTTCGAGAACCAGCGGACGGCGTCGGGAAAGTCGAACGCGTCGCGGTGCTCGAGTCATATCGCGGTACCGGCGTCGGGCGAGCGCTGATGGACGCCCTGGAATCGAAAGCCGCGTCGACGGGCCTCGAGACGCTGAAATTACACGCACAGACTCGAGCTGCCGGCTTCTACCGCGGGCTCGAATACGAGCGCTACGGCGAGACGTTCGAGGAAGCGGGAATCACCCACGTCGCGATGAAAAAGTCCCTCGAAGGAGATCGGACATCCAAGTAGCGGCCGCTCGCTGCCGACGATTACCGCAAAACGTTGTCACGCAGATACCGCCCACAGATCCCGAGCACCGCGATAGACATCGCGACGGCGAACGCGACCACGAACGCCGAGGCCGGCTCGGTCACCGTCGCGAATTCGCCGCGAACGAATTCCGCAGCGAGCACGGTAGCGACCAACAGGAGGGCGATCCCGCCGGCGTTCTCGAGGGGCGAGTTCGTCTCGGGAACCGCGTCGGGGTCGTTCAGCAAGAAGAGGATCACGACGAGTGCGAACGGCGTCCCGACGAGTCCGAACGCGAGAACGAGGACGAGTAGTTGGAAGAAGGTTCCACCGAGGAACGCCCCGAGTGCCGAAACGAGCGCCACGACAACGATAGTCGCGCGGAATCGCGAGTCCTCGACCGACCGCTCCCAGCCGAATTTGTCGGCGAGGAGGTACGGGGCCACGATCGTGTTGCCCCCGAGCGTCGACATCGCGGCCCCCCAGAGACCGAGCAGGAACAGCCAGACGGCGTGTTCGCCCGCGACGGGGCCGAGCGCCTGCGCGGCCTGGATCTCCGTGATCGTCGACGGATTCAGCCCGGACTCGGGCAAGACGCTCGCGGCGACGAGGAAAATCGCGAGGCTGAAGACGCCGAACGCGACCAGCATCGAACTGAGGACATCAAATCGCGCGATCGATTCGTCGGCTCGAGTCCAGCCGCGGGCCCGCATCGTGTAGCTCTGCATCGTCAGGAGCGTGATGTGGACCGCGCCGCCGAGGATGCCCGCCGCGACGAGCGCGCCATCGACGCCAGCCGGAATCGCTGGCCGAAGACCCGAAACTGCACTCGCCGGATCGATGGGGACGACGAACGCCGCAGCGACGAACGCGAGGACGACGAGCGAAACGAGGACCTTCGCGCCGAGTTCCGCAAACCGGTAGCCGCCACCGGCCAGCGTGAGTGCGAGAAAGAGCGCCCAGACGAGTCCCCAAACGCGCGGGTCGGCTGCCGCGTCGAAGCCGACGGTTCCAGCCATCGTCGCGCTGACGTCGGCGAGCGTCTTCATGATCACCAGTTGGGCGAGCCCCGCGGCCAGCACCGCATCGACGAGGAGCACCCACGCCCAGAATTCCCCCAGACGGTCTTCGACGACCGCGACGATGCCCCGTTCGGTAAGCAATCCGAGTCGCATCGCGAGGTACTGTCCGATCGTTCCCAGCACGGCGGAGACGATCACGACCCACAGGAGCGCGTAGCCGAAACTAGCCCCCGCCGTAAGTAGACTCGCCATCGTCGCCGGCCCCGCCGCGATCGCACCGGCGAGCCACGTCGGCCCCAACCGGCTGATATACGTCTCGATACGACCCCCGTGCACTGCCTCCGACTCCGTTGCCATCGGGAACCCTTGACGAAGGAAGGATATAACTCCGTGGTATCTTCCTGTGGTCTCTCGAGACGGTATCCACCGATGGGTGCTCGAGTCGGCGCGGTGCGATCTCGAGTCGGTACGGTTCGACGTCAGTCGACCCGAGGTGCGGCGGAAAAACTGGCTACTCGAACGGGAATACGGTTCGACCACCGAAACGACGCATCGAGACTCAGTCCTGCCAGCTCGGATTCTCCCGCGGCGGGCTGAAAATGTCGACGCCCCGAACCGGATCGTCGCCGCGGTTGGTCGCGGCGTGGGGCTGCTCGCCCGGAATCGCGTAGGAGTCCCCGGGACCGCAGACGATCTCCTCGCCGTCGACGCGGAAGGTGAGTTCGCCCTCGTAGATGAAGCCGGTCTGTTCGTGCGGATGACTGTGTTCCTCGACTGTAGCGCCGGGGTCGATCTCGAAGTGCTGGACGTTCATCGAATCGGAGCCGGCCAGCAGCGCGAGCGACACGCCGTCTGCGGCTTCCGTGGCGTTACTGTCCGAAAGCGAAACGCGTTCCATACGCCCGCGTTCGACGCGGGATGCCTTTACTGATGCCATCGAAGTGTCGTCCGAACGTATCGTCACTAGAATCGTGGACAGCGCTCGAGTCGGGCGATCGCGGGCACGCGTTCACTTTCGCTCCGCTTGCCGAACGTTAAACTACGCCCGGAACCCAGGTGCGGGCATGTACGCCGTCGTCGGCTGTAGCGAGTGCTCGCATCTCTGGTTGCTCGAGGGGCGCTCGGAGACGACCCAGTGTCCCCGCTGTGGGTCGCGCCGGGCCTACGAGAAACGCAAGAAGTTCGTCGAAACCGAGGACGCCGATCACGCCCGCGACGTTCGCGCGTCGATGCTCGCGAACCGGCAGGGAGAAGGCGAGGCCTTCGCCGAACTCGAGTCCTACGCGACTCTCGAGACCAGAGTCGACGGCGGCGTCATCGACGAGACGGCGTATCTCGAGTCCTCTGGACTCGACGCCGAGAAAATCGACGCCGCCGGCGAGCGCGACCCTCGCGGGCCGAATCGGCGCGGATCCAAGAAAGACGTCGTCACCCGCGCGCTCGAGGAACTCGAGGAGCCGACCGAAGCCGAGGTCGTCACGTACGCCGGCAACCGGGGCGTCTCGGCGGAGTACGTCCGGAAAGCTCTCGAAAAGCTCACGCGACACGGCGAGGTCAGCGAACGTCGCGGACGGTATCGGACGCTCTGAAATCCCCTCCGTGAGAACGACACCCTCGATTTAAGCGAGAGGGCGGTGAACGATCGCGTATGGCTTTAGACGAGTTCCTTTCGGGGGATGCACTCACCGGGCGACAGGCGGCGATCATCTTCTTTACTTTCCTGGGCCTCGTCATCCTCGGCGGTATACTCCTGATCCTGTTCGGGGACGTCTTCCAGAACCTGTTCACGTAAACTACCCTACTCTCTCAGCGCATCCACGCCTCGGACCTTGAGGTCGGCTGCTCCACCTTGAATTATGTGAATACCGAACTGCTGTTCCGATATCTTTCGGTGCAGTTGGTAGATGCCATCCAGTCCCGTCGAACCGTCACCGCTATTTCCGCGGGGTCGAAACGGGGGCTATGGCAGAGACGATCGAAACGGTCGACGTCCAGGGAACCGCGATCGGCGTCGGAACCGTGATCGCGATGGCCTGTCTGGGCTACGGCACGGTCGTGAGTCGGACCATCGTCGGCATCGAGGCGACGACCATCGCGATGTGGGTGTTCGCCGGGACGTTTCTCGCCGTCGGCACGCTCCACGCGGCCTACGGATACGCGTCTCTCGCGTGGGGCTACGGCGGCGCTGCCGTGGGATGGCTATTCGTCATTCTGGGAACCTCTGGGGTACGGGTCGGGATCGGACTCCTCTTGCTCGGTCTCTCTGGGGCGTACATCGTCCTCGTTTCTCGCCGATTACGCTCCGAAACGAACGGTTCAGGGGTTTAGAGCCACCCCAACGCGACCGATAGCGAGAGCGTAAACGTCGCGACCGAGAGTACCAATTCGACCACCGTCAGCAGGTGGTGCGTGCGATTCGACTCGAGCGGCGGCTGAGCGGCGTTCGAAGCCGGTTCGGATTCCGCCTCAGGCTCCGACTTCGAATCCGCGTGGGGGCAGTCACAACGCATGGGTGTCTGTGGAGCGCCCGCCGGTGCTCGCCGAACGGACGCGTCAACACCTTCGGAGGCCATCGAAAAATACCAACGCCAACAGCGCATGGTGAAAGTGAAAGTGACCGAGAGATACCAGTACTCGTGTGCTCACCCCAGTATCGGTCGAAAACGCGGAAACCGTTCTTTGCGAGCGAACTGAAAGTATCGCTCATCCGGCGACTTGACTGGCAATGTTACACGAGGAAGGGCGTTCCCGGCACCGACCGATGAGCGAGGCAGCTACCGTCCGAGATCCTCGTGTGCGCTCGCGAGATGATTCGAGGCGAGCGCGGCGAGTAAGGAGAGTTCGCCGGCCAGCGCGCCGGCGGCGATCACTTCCGCGAGCGCGTCGGCGTTCGATCCCGCGGGGTCGCCGCCGCCGCGGACGCCGACGATGTCGAGCGCTTCGGCTTGCGTCGGGAGTTTCGTCCCGCCGCCAACGGTGCCGACCTCGAGGGAGGCGAGCGAGACGCTCGCGTACAGGTCGGTGGTGTCGGCTCGTTCGCGGGTCTCCATCGTCGTGATGGCGTTGGCCGCCTCGACAACCTGGGCCTCGTCCTGTCCGGTCGCGAGGAAGGCTGCGGCGACGACGTTCGCCGCGTGGGCGTTGAACCCGAGGCTCCCGGCTTTCGCGCTGCCGACCAGGTTCTTTCGCGTGTTCGCTTCGACGATCGCCGACGCGGTGGTATGGAGGCGGTCCTCGAGCAGTTCCCCCGGAACGACGACGTCCGCGGTGACCGAGCGCCCGCGCCCCTCGATCGCGTTGATCGCGGCGGGTTTCTTATCGGAACAGAGGTTCCCCGAGAGTGCCACGAGCGAGGCGGGCGTCTCCGCTTCGACGACCTCGCAGGCGGCTTCGGTCGCGATCGTCGCCATGTTCATCCCCATCGCGTCTTTCGTGTCGTAGGCGAATCGCAGGAACACCGAGTCGCCGACGACGTAGGGCTCGAGGCCGATCAGTTCGCCGTGGTTCGTCGTTTCCTCGGCCGCCTCGCTGAGTCGCGCTTCGTTTTCTTCGACCCACTCGACCGTCTCAGCCGCCTCGACGACGCCCGAGACCCGAAAGACCGGGGCGCGGGTCATCCCGTGTTTGGTTACCCGGGCGTCGACGCCGCCGGCGCCCTCGAGCACCGAGAGACCCCGATTGACTGAGGCGAGCAGCGCCCCTTCGGTGGTCGCGAGCGGGAGGTAGTATTCGCCCGAGGCCGCGCCGCCGTCGACAGAAACCGGACCGGCGACTCCCATCGGAATCTGGGCCGCTCCGAGCATGTTCTCGATGGCCGACTCGGCCGCCTCGGCCTCGAAGCCGTAGGAGCCGATCGCCTCGAGATCCGCGTCGGTCTCGGCCTCGAGCACCAGTCGCCGCGCGGTCGCGGCGGTATCGTGATCCGCGTGGTCTTCGAGTTCGTGCAGGCGGAGGTCGCCCTCGCGGACGCCTCGTGCGAGAGAGGATGCGTCTGTCATGGCTCACCAGTCTCGGGCGGCGGACCTAACAGTTGTTGATTCCCGCTGCTGGGAGCGCTCGAGGGACGAAAACTTCGATGGATACGAGCCGTCAGCGATCCGCTTCCGTCAACTCGTCGACGCGGTCGATGAGCGTCGTCATGATCTGTTCCTGTTCGGTGGTGGTCTCGACGATTTGCTGGGTCGCCTCCTCCGAGCGGTCGGAGCGGTCCCTGACCGTCTGGAGGGTTTCGGTCAGTCCCTCGACCGACGAGGCCTGCTCGTCGGTGACGCGGGCGACTTCGGAAATGCCGTGGGCCGCCTCCTCGACCGACTCGCTTATCTCCTCGAGCGAGTTGTGCATCTGCTCGATTTGGTCGTCCGCGTGTTGGATTCGATCCTGCGAGCGCTCGACGGCCGACGCGGTTTTCTCGGATTGGGCCTGTAACTCCGAGATACTTCGCGTGATCTCGTCTGCGTGCTCGTTGGTCTCGTCGGCGAGTTCCTTGACGTGGTCGGCGACGACGGCGAAGCGCTCGCCGCCCTGATCGGAGCCTGCGGCCTCGATGGTCGCGTTGATCGCGAGCAGGTTCGTCTCGTCGGCGATGTCCGAGATCACCTCGATCACCTCGTCGATGTCCCGGATCTGCTCGGACAGCTCCCGGACACTCTCGGAGAGTTCGTTCCCGATTTCGACGACCTCCTCGGTCGCCTCGCGAGTCGTCTCGCCAGCCTCGAGTCCGTCCTCCGCGGTCTCGAGGGACGTTTCGGCGGCCGCGCTCACCTCGTTTGCCTCGGCGGCGACCTCCTCGATTTCGGCCGCGAACGACTGGATCTCGGTCGTCGCGTCCTCGATCAGATCGTTCTGCTGTGAGACGTTCGTGGCGATTTCGGTCGCCGCCTCGTTGGCCTCGTCGGTCGCCACTTCCATCTGCGCTGCGTGCTCGTTGACCTGTCCGGTGAGATCCGCGAGGTTCTGGGCCATCTCGTTTATCGAGTCGATCACCTCGACGAGTTCGGGGTCGAGCGAGGAAAACGCCGACTTGCGCTCGGCTCGAGCCGACAGGTTCCCCCGCTTGATCGAGTTCGTCGTCTGCTGAACCTCCGAGATCAACGCCGTCGTCGCGTCCCGTTCGTTGATCGTCTCCGTCCGGTCGATGACGACTTCGACGACGCCGATCAGTTCGTCGCCGTCGTAAAGTGGCGTCGCGGAGAAGTCGATGTGGCGTTCGTCACCGTGCTGGTCGATCATCGTACTCGTATCGCCGACGCGATTGACCGACGGATCGCGGAGTTCGACATCGTGCTCTTTGTGCGCACGTTCCGGCGCCTCGAGGACCTTGTCGGCGAGCGTCTTCGCCCGGCGGCCGTCGGGATAGAACATCTCCGAGGCCCGGTCGTGACCGACGGCCTCCTCGCGGCTCGCGCCCGTTAGCTCGGCGAGCGTCTGGCTCCACTCGACGATCACGCCGTCGGTGTCGAGGACGAACGTCGGCGTCTCGATGCCGTTGAAAAGTTGCGTGTAGCCGACTCGAGCCAAGGTCCCCTGAGCAGTCGCTGTCGCTCCGTCGGACTGCTCTGTTCGCCCTGTCTCCGCGGGCGAAGCTCCGTCCGCAGGTGCCGCATCCGACGGTTCCCCCTCGGTAAGTGAAGAACGGTTTCCTGTCATCGTTTCCAAATGTGTCCGTAAAGAGAACGGACTGGTGCCTTCTTATTCTTTGTGGCAGACCGAGATGAGCGCTCGGCGTCGAACTCAGGTGTTTTCCGCGTTAGTCCATAGTGAAATTGACAGAATATAATTGTATTTCATTATCGAATAGTGGCTCGAGGGATCGACATAATATCGATAATAGTTTCTCGCTCGAACTATTCGGAATGTTTTGCGAAAGTCGCACATACCTGGAAAAATGGTCCCGAGGTTACAGTGGATCGTATCGTTATCATATCATTAAAGAAAAATTACAAATGGTTAATAATATCACGGGATCTAATTGTCATCCTCATATTCCGCCACTTATCCGTCGTTTCGGTCGCCATCTAATCCCCTGTTCGTCGTTCCGACCGTTACTCAAGTAATGTCGCGAGCGCATTTATCGTCTGATTTATCGACCGATGAATTGACGATTGGCCGTCATTGACCCGTAGCGGCTGTTACTCGATCGCAGTATCGAGTCGCTCTTGTTCGCGGTCAAACTCGGTCTTGTATCCGGCCTCGTTCACTCTCTTCACCGCCGCCGCAAGCGAATCCGTCCCTTCGACTAACTCCGATAGATTCGACGACGCAGCCACTGCATCGGGATCGAAGTAGAACGTCACGGTGCTCGGCGCTCGTACGTCGACAGTAAGTTCTCCTCCACGAATCGGTCGACTCCCGAAATTGCCGTTTGCCGCCTCAACTGGGAGTCGACTCGCTTCGGTATCGACGTCCGAAAGGAGGTCCTCGAGTTCATTGCGAACGCGAGGTGTGATTCCCCACGAGCCGAGGAGTCCGTCTCGCTTCGCCGCCCGCGCGATTGCCGCTTCGAATTCGGCGATCGTGAGCTCGCCGTCGCTCCCGTATCCGATCACTCCGAGACACGAATCGACGGCTATCGATTTGAGCGCGGCCAGCCCGAACCCGTCCGTTACCGGACTTCGAAGCCCCGATTCGTGGCCCGCCGCCAGCGCGTCACCGCCGGCGTCCACGCCGATGACGAGGTCGATGTCGAGTTCGTCGCAAGCGGCGTCGATACCTCGCGTCATTCCGGTTGTTCCGGCTTCCATCGAGAGTAGCGCCACCGGTTCGTCGTAGTGACGAGCAACCCGCGTTTCGGTGAACTCCAACGCGTCCTTTGTCGCGGTTTGCTCGGTTACTAACCCAACTGTCTCGCTGACACGGTCGATGTTTTCGATTTCGTCGAACGATCGAGGGCCTGGTTTCGAATCGTACGGCACCGGCTCCCACGTCACGCCACCGAGGATGGTCTCGATACCGTGCGTCTCTAATAGTCGTGCCGTCGGGATGCTTCCGACGACGTCCCCGCTGCCCCCGACACCGAATACGAGAGCACGATCGCAATTGAAAATATCTTCAAGCGTCTGCATCGTATCCCGCTTGTCGATGGTTCCTTGTATATGTTTTCTGTTCGGTCCACAGATGACGTGGCACCAGCGATAAGCAGTTTTGTTCCTCATCGCACCGTTCAAAAACCAGTCGATCACATCGATGGGCTCGTGATCCCGTCCAGTAGGCACTAAATCTGTATATACGATGCCCGGACAATCCTCGGAACGATGGTGACAGTGAGATCTGGCGTCGGCCGGTCCCGTCGCCACTCACGACCGCCGCTCCGATTCAGGGACAGCTATCGGAAGAACCGGTCATCGAGTGGTTGATTTGCTGGAACAGCTCTGCGCACACCGAGGGCTGTCCAGGCAGTACGAACCACCATCTCACAGAACTCCGTGAACTACCACTCCCAGAGGCGGCGCCCCCCACGGCGGGGCGCCACCACGTACATCCAGTGAAGGTATCGCCAGACGTTCTGCAGCAACAGACTCACGACGAACAGCAACAACCGAAGCCCGGCGTCTCGAGAACTGGTGAGAGCGAGGCTTTGGTTGGCTAACCGGTAGCTTGACTCGATTCCGAAGCGCTTGCGATAGTGTTCTCGTGCGTCCCGTGGTGTGTCGATGAACGGCGCGTCACGGCTACGCCGCTGACGCGCCACCCCGTATTCGTCGTATCGACCTCGCTGGTAGACACAGTCGATGAACACGGGGAATGTTACCCGCCCAGCAAGTTCGTGTTCGATCACGCGACTCCAGCCTTTGCTGAGTTTGTCTTGAATCGTTTCACTCCACTTGACGAGTGGCATGACGTAGGCGTAGTTGTGCGCGTACAGCAGTTCGAGACAGGTGCTGTTGTAGAATCCGTGGTCGAGGTAGACGGCCTTGACACTAATGATTCAGACGGGCTTTGAACATTAGGTCAGAATTTTTGTCGTAGAAGCCCTCTACGGTTAAATCTCAAACCACTTGTCAACCGTGATTCTGGATTTATATGTTGGGTGGCAAAACGCCAGTTACAGAGTATGTACAGCCTATTTTCATCATACAATGCGTCGATCGGATGAAGTTCGAAAAATTATGGTGTCTGACTGAGGAACCCTCATATCGTCTTAAACACGATTTAACCCTATCCAAGGACATTAAATCTCATAATCGAATTAGCTTTCAAACCTTCTCTGAGCCATTAGACGACCTCCACCGGTCGATCCGGAAGCGTCTCAAGGACGTTCCGTTGAAGGAGCGTGTTCCCCACCGCCTCAACGGTGTTAAGATCGAACTGATCGGTAAGATGTCCACGGACGGTATTGGCGTAGGGCGAGTCGCCGGTTGTCTCACAGACGTAATTGATTGAGGTCCCGTCGGCGCTGGCGTCGGCGAGGACCTCGTACAACTCATCAGTGGTGACCTCCACGTTTTCACCGAGGTCGATCGGAAGTTCGTCGCCAAGGCTGTTGACGACAAAATTAAGCAGGTGCTCTTCCTCTAACTCGTTGTCTGATTGGGTAGGTTTCACACGGCATCCAAGCAGACACTCACTCTAACCCGATATGATCGACTGAATTTTGGTTACCAGTTCTGACCGACGTGTAGAAAGGTACTACATGAATGCCGATAGAATACCATACAATGAGTGAACCAGCAGATATCTCTTGCTGCTACGTACTGACGAACGCTATTGATCTCTTGTCAACCTTGGAAGCGATGGGTGTCCAGTATCTGGATATCAACGATCGGCGTGCTCTCGTGATTTTCACTGGCGGGATTCTCAATCTCGAGAGCGATGACGCATCACTCACAAGTCTCACCCGTGTCAAAATCACAGTCTACGATCTGCCACTTCATTCAAATCATGATAAAGAGGCCGAGGCTGAGGCTGGTACGGCTTATATTACTAAATTTATTGATCGCGTCACAGCTACAGCAGAAATAAGCTACAAGAGAACCACTCAAAACGATTCAGCGGAGTGACTTAGCGTAGATAGTAGCACGATTTCTTTATTCAGGCCGTCGCGTTTGACGTGCTCGATCGTTACCTCGCTGTGTTCGAGGTCGAGTTTGTCTTTGTCGAAGCCGGGGATCTCGTCCGGTCCGTCGTCTTCGCCCGAGTCGTCGTCACTCGAGTCGGTATCGTTCGAGTCGTCGGTGCCGTCGTCGAGACTGTTGTCGTCTCCATCGTCGCCACCGTCGTCGTTTTCTTCGCTGGTATTCTCTGAACAACCCGCGAGCGCGGTTGCGAACACGGCGCCACTGCCGAGGAGGATTTTTCTTCGCTCCATATGCCCCCACTCCAGCCCACCCCTGATTAGTAATCATCTCATTCTTTCTGGAATGGATTGACATCCGGAAATGCAACTGGTATAGCGCCGGTAGGGGCCGGTTAGTTCGCCGATAAGGGTATCACTACCGGTAACGCCACCAGCGTGATCGTCCAGGAAAACAGTTGCGCAGTTGGGAGCGGCGACGAAGCGGTCGGCGGCGATCAGGAATCGGGTTCGGCGCTGGGCTCGCTTTTCGAGGAACCGCCGATCGGAGTCGATCCGTCGCCGTCGGAGACCGCCCCGGTAACCGCCGGTTCGCCCCGAGAATCGGTGGCCGAGCCTTCAGCTTCGATCTTCGATACGACGTCGGAAAACTCCGACGCGAGTCGCTTGTACGCGATCGCCGCGGGTCGCTGGGCGTCGTAGACGACAAGCGGCGTTCCCGCGTAGACGCTGTCGCGAACGGCGGGGTCGTCGGGAATCGAGCCGACGAGCGGGAGCTCGAGGCGCGAGGCGATATCCTCGGGGGAAACGTTACTTTCCGCGCGGGTGCGAGTGATAATCAACCCGCCGGGGGTTCCCTTCGCGTGGTCGGTCAGCTCGAGGGTCTTTTTCGTGTCGTGGACGGCGGCGGGTTCGGGCGTCGAGACGAGCAAGACCGCGTCCGCGAGTCCGAGCGGGAGGACGGTTTCGTGGCTGACGCCCGCACCGACGTCGAGAAAGACATAGCTGAACTCGTCTCGCAGTTCGTCGACGACGTCTCGAAGTCCTTCTGGCGACGTTTCGGCGTAGGCCTCGAGGCCGGTACCGCTGGGGACGGCCACGATATTGTCCGTCAGCGGATACGTCGCCTCCGAGATGGAGGCGTTTCCGGCGAGGACGTCGTGCAGGGTGGTCGAGTCGGTGCTCAAACTCACGAACCCTGCGAGGTTCGCCATCCCGAGGTCGGTGTCGACGATCGCGACCCGCTCGCCCGTCTGTGCCAGTGCAGTTCCGAGGTTGACCGTCGTCGTCGTCTTCCCGACACCGCCCTTTCCACTCCCGATGGCAAATACCGTCTTGTCGGACATACTGATTATATCGCCATAGTGTAGCGGGAACACCTTAAATAGTGACATAGATCCGCCCAGACCGGCTCGAAATATACCGAGCAGCGGCGTTTCGACGTACTCGGCGTGTGCCGTGGTCTGGGTTCACCTCGCCGTCTGCTCGAGTCCGCAGAACGGAGGTGCTAGAGGCATCGCTCGCGGCAGTCACACGAATCATGCGTCGGTCGATCAACCAGCGTCAGGAACGATCGATCCGATAGCACGCCGTGAACACGATCACGTCGCCGTCTTCGAGGTCGGCCGCCTCGAGTGCTGCCGTCGGGCCGGCCTCGATCGCCTCTAGAAACCACGTCAACGTCGACGGCTCGAGCTGGTCGACGTGCCGTACGGTCGCGTCCGCGGGGATTGACTCGACGCGACGAAGCGCCGGTGATCGGTCGACGGTTTCGCTGGTAGCCATGTGTGTTGGTACCAATTGCCATGTTAGAATATAAACGTTTGCCTCGGCACGCATCTCGAGCGCGATCGAACCGTCGCGTTTCTCGCGACCCTCGAGGCGAGACGGTCCCGTTACTCGTCGATTTTGAGTACGGTGATCAGAAGAGGCAGTTCGATCCGTGTTACTGTTCCTGGGCCGGCGCGAGTTTGTCGATGTCGACGGACTGCTCTAAGAGGACGTCTGCCTGGTCTGCGACCTCGCGCTGTTCGCGCATGAGCTGTTTAAACGTACTCTGCGGGGAGAGATCGCCGATCAGGACGCCGCCGACGATTTTACCGTCTTTGAACGCAACGCGGCGCCACTCGGTATCGCTGTAGCGTCGTTCGGCGTGATCGTCCCCGAGCGTCGGGTGCCCGAAGGAGAGAAACGGGAAGTCAAAGTGCGTGATCGAGTACGACGAGACCCACTGGAACTCCTCGGATCGCTCGTCTGCGGCCATGTTGATCGCGGCGACGCGTCCCTGTTCTTTGGCCGACCCCCAGGAGCCGTTCTGGGCCTGCTCGCCGAGCAGGACGTCGTAGAATCGGGTTATGTCTCCCGCGGCGTAGACGTCCTCGAGGTTCGTCTCCATGTACTCGTCGACGACGATGCCGTTTTCCATCTCGAGGTCGGTCTCGTAGAGGAATTCGGTGTTGAACGTCAGGCCAATCGCGACGCCGGCGAAGTCACACTCGTAGCGCTCGCCGTTGGGGTCGACCGCGGCGGTCACCTGACCGTTGTCGTCCGTTTCGAAGCGGTCGACGCCGCTGTCGAACACCGGCTCGACGCCGACGTCGCGCATTCCGTCGTGCATGATCTCCGCGCCGTCGGCCGAAAGCGCGTAGCGCCACCAGCGGTCGCCGCGCATCAGGTATTTGCCGGAGACGCCCTGTGCACCACAGACGGCTGCAAAGTCGATACCGAGCAGTCCCGCACCGACGACGACCGCGTCGTCCGCGCTCTCTGCGCTCTCTTTGATCTTGCGCGCGTCCTGAAACGTCCAGAAGTGGTGGACGCCCGCTGCGTCGCTGTTCGGAACCGGGAGCTGTGTCGGTGTCCCGCCCGTCGCGATCAGGAGTTTGTCGTAGGAGATGTTCTCGTCCTGATGGACGTGAACGGTCTTCTCGTCGGGGTCGATGGTCGTGACGTGGGTGTTGAGCGAGAGGTCGATGTCCCGTTCGTCGTACCAGTCCTCATCGTGAATCGAGATGGGAGCCTCCGGTAGCTTCCCTTTCGCGTGTTCTTTGATCAGAATGCGATTATACAGCGACTCTCCCTCATCGGTGATGACGGTAATGTCGGAGTCCGGGTCTTCCTCCCGGAGGGTCTCAGCGGCCGAACTGCCCGAGATTCCGTCACCGATGATCACGTACTCGGTCATATTCGGATCGTTCGTAACGAGGGTTAAAGTGGATTGCTATCTCGGCGATGTTTCCGTGTCCGATCAGTCACTTTTTGGCGATCCAAACGCCTCTTTATCCTCGGGTTCACACGTATCAGTATGAAGATCCGCCAGAACGCTCGTCACTTCGCCTCGAGAAAGGCCCTCGAGACGCCCGTCGTCCGATCGGTCGCCAAGTCGGGCCTCGTTCGAATGCACACGAAGATCTTCACCGGCAAAGCCGATCCCACACACGCGGCGGAGCGAAAGCCGCGACTGGACGCCTTCTTCGACGCCACCATGGACGCGTATCTGGCCGCGCTACAGAACGGGTATTCGGAGGCCGAGGCGCGCGAAATCACTCACATCCAGTCGAACTTTGACTTCTACAACCACGGCTGGACCGAGATGATGGAGTTCCCCGGCGACGAACTCGAGGACCACTACGAGCGCTACGCGGACTTTTTTGAGACCTGGGGGATCACCATCGACGATCCGCTCGGCGAGTTCGCGCCGCCGGACGGATTGCCAGACGCCCCTTCGACGCCGGAGCGACTCGAGAATCCCGACCACCCCCACGCCGAGGGCGGCTTCGCAGACGACGTGTACGTCGAAACGGACGACGGAGACCTGATCGTCGGCGGACAGGACGACCCCGACGCGGCGGACGTCGATCTCACGAGTGCGGTCGGCGTCGACGAGGTCGGGGCCGACGAGACGGTGACAGACGATGCCGTCGAGGCCGACGAAGCGGTGATTGACGATGCCGCCGACGAGACGACTCCGGACGACACCGCCGAGAACCGAGACCGCTAACCCGACCGACGGTATCGGCATCCTACTCGAGACTACGGAACTGCACGATCGGTCCATCCGGTGCTGTTCGACCGAGTCAGTCCGGCGCTGCTTGCTCGAGTCCGTCTGGAACTGTATACTCGAATCAGCCGGTGCTGCTCGCTCGAGCCAGTTCGAACCGGTCAGCGAACTCGTACGAAGCCGTTTCCTTCCCGCGATTGGTGGGCGATTACTGTCGGAACTGGTGAGGCTAATCCGGCCATAACAATGGTCGCTATTGATATCTTCGCGGTGTATGAACAGGCGTGCGTATCTGGCGATGACAGCGTCCGCGGCGAGTTCGCTCTGTCTCGCGGGCTGTGCAGGAACGGAACCGCTCGACTCGAGTAACGCGGACAGTACCGACGACGGACGGTCAGATCGCGAGGGACCGGTGACCCCCGCTTCGGGGGTCGTCGAACCCGGTTCCGAGGACGACTTCGAGGACCTCTCGAGGTGGACCGCAGACGCCGGATCGCTCTCGGTCGATCCGGACCGCGCGTTCGTCGGGAGCCAGAGCGCACGGCTCACGATCGGGTCGTCCGCGACGACCGGCCGCATCTCCAAGACGTTCGACGAACCGGTCGACGTGTCGAACGTCGTTCCGGGCGTCGCGATCACCGCCGAGACGGTCGTCTCGCCCTGGCTCCGACTGCTCGACGCGAACGGAAACCGAATCGACTACCGGCGAACGGTGACCGGCGGGCTCCCGTTTATGCGCTATAATTTCGGGATCGACGTGCTCGACGACTCGTTCGACGAGACGGCCGTGACAGAGGTACACCTCCAGCTCTGGGCGGAAAGGGGAACCGAGCGGACAATCTGGTTCGACGACCTTCATTTCGTCCCGCGGCCGGAGACGGGGAAAGTGATGATCCAGTTCGACGACACGCACGTCACCGACCACACCGAGGCGATGCCCTTGCTCTCCGAGTACGGCTACGGGGCGGTGACGTTCGTCAATCCCAACTACGTCGGCAAGGACGTTGCCGGCTTCGAGCGTCTCAGCGAGTCACAGCTCGCGGACCTCCACGATGCGGGGTGGTGTCTGAGCAACCACACCGACACGCACGCGGACATGCCGACGCTCGAGCGGGACGCCCAAGAACGGGAGCTTCGCAGGGGGAAAGCCTGGCTCGAGGAACGCGGCTACGAGGAGGGGGCGAAATACTTCGCGTACCCCTTTGGAAACTTCGACGCGACGACGGTCGAACTCGTGGACGAATACCACGAAATCGGCTACGCAGGTGGGTATCCCGTACAGGGGTACACCTCGAATACCGCACTCGCCTCCCGAATCAGCGAACCCGACAGGGAACAGGCGCAAGTCGCGTTCGAGCGAACCGCCCGCATGCCCGGGATCACGAGCGTGTTCTACCACGAACTCGAGGGCGAGTTCCGAACCGACTTCGAAGACATGCTCGAGGTCCTCCACGAGTACGAGTCCGCCGGTGAGATCGACGTGATTCTCCCGCCAGACGTCGAACAGGAGTTCCTCTTCTGAGGGGGAAGCGAGCATCCGAAGCTGCAAGGGGACATCCGAATCAGCGTACGGCGATCCGAATCGGCAAGCGGACATCCGAAATCGGCGGCGTACGAACCGGGCGACCGTTCGCGTTTCCAAGGGGCTAAGTGCGCCGAGCGACGCGGTATTGGTACTCACTACCGTCCCATGGCTCTGAACGCGAACGATCGCTCCATCGCGACCTTCACGATGGCCGCCCACGCGCTGGTCCACTGGTTCGAGACGTCGATCCCGATCTTTCTCGTGGTCTGGCTCGCCGAGTTCGACATCAGCGTCGCGCTGGTCGGATTCGTCGTCACGCTCGGCTACGCCCCGTTCGGCATCGGCGCGCTGCCGGGCGGGATTCTCGCGGACAGGTACGGTCCGAAGCGGCTGATTCTCGGGTGTCTCCTCGGCATGAGTCTCTCGTTCGTCGCGCTCGCCGGGGCGTCGCTCGTCGATTCGATCTACGCGGTCGCGATCGGCCTGATTCTGTGGGGTATCACCGCGAGCGTCTACCACCCCGCCGGACTGGCGCTCATCAGCACCGGCGTCGATGACCGCGGCACCGTCTTCGCCTGGCATGGCATCGCCGGCAACGTCGGCATCGCGCTCGGCCCGTTCGTCGCCGCCACGCTGCTTATCGTCCTCGAGTGGCACGTCGTCGCCGCGCTTCTGGCCGTCCCCGGGCTCGTCGCCACGCTGTACGGCTTGCAGGCGAACTTCGATCCGGTCGCTACCGTCGCAGACGACGTCGACGCCAGCCCCGACGAGGCGCTCTCGCTCCCGGAACTGCTCTCGAGTACGCGCACGCTCTTTGCCAGCGCATTCGCGATCATCTTCGTCATCGTCGCCTTCGAAGGGCTGTACTACCGCGGGATGCTCACGTACCTGCCCGAGATCCTCGACGGCCTGGGGGCGATCCAGGGTATCGAAATCGCCCCGGCACTCGAGCGCTACGACATCGATCCGGCGTTTTACATCTACGTCGGCCTGCTGGTGGTCGGGATGGGCGGCCAGTACGCCGCGGGCAAACTCGTCGATCGCGTCGCGCCGGCCCGCGGGCTGGCTGCCAGTTTCGCGATCCTGACCGCGCTCGCGCTCGCGTTCGTCCCGGTGACGGGGATGGGGTTGGGACCGATACTCGTCCTCTGTGGCGTGTTCGGATTCTTCCTCTTTGCGATCCAGCCGTTTTACCAGAACGCGGTCGCCGTCTACACGGGTGCCGATAGCCGCGGCCTCTCCTACGGCTACACCTACCTCGGCGAGTTCGGCATCGGCGCGACGAGCATCGCGGTCGGCGGCTTCGTCCTCGGCATCTCCGAGACCTGGTTCTTCGCGACGATCGCAGTGTTTTCGATTCTCGGGGCGGCCCTCTCGGCGGCGCTGCTTTTCGGTCTCGATCGACTCTACACCGGCGAACCGACGGCGGCCGGTCAGGCGATGGACGACTGAGTTCGACGATCTCGAGAGCAGCCGTGTCGGATCGCAACGAGCGCGCGTCGATCTGCCGACGACGGTCGCTTCGAACGCACCGAGTGGGGCCCCGCTCGATGTCGGCGGCCTTCGTTCGCTACCTTTTTGCCTGCACTCTGGGAATGAATCGACATGCTCACCGTGCGGGCACCTGCGACGAGCGCGAACCTCGGGAGTGGCTTCGATGTCTTCGGCGTCGCGCTCGAGACGCCCGCCGACGTCGTCCGGGTCGAACGGGCGCGAGAAACCACCATTTCGGTGACGGGCGCTGGCAGCGAGTTCATCCCAGAGGATCCGGCCGAAAACACCGTCGGTGCGGTCGCCAAAGCTCTCGACGCGCCGGCCCTTATCGAGATCGACAAGGGGGTCCGCCCGGCATCGGGGCTCGGCTCGTCGGCCTCGAGCGCCGCTGCGGCGGCCGTCGCGTTGAACGAACTCTACGACTGTGGCTACTCGCGCGAGGAACTCGTCCCGATCGCCGCCGAGGGCGAGGCGCTGGTTTCGGGCGAAGCCCACTCGGACAACGTCGCCCCCTCCCTGCTCGGCGGCTTTACCATCGTGACCGACCACGGCGTCACGCAGGTCGATACGTCGGTCCCGCTGGTCGCCTGCCTCCCGGAAACCGTTGTCTCGACTCGAGACGCCCGCGAAGTCGTTCCCGATCAGGCCGCTCTCGAGGACGTGGTCTCGTCGGTCGGGAACGCGGCCACGCTCGCGGTCGGGATGACGCGCAACGACCCCGAACTCGTCGGTCGCGGGATGGACGACGACATCGTCACTCCCCAGCGTACTGCCCTCATCGACGGCTACGACGACGTTCGCGAGGCCGCCCTCGAGGCGGGCGCGACCGGCGTCACCGTCAGCGGTGCCGGGCCGGGGATCCTCGCCGTCTGCGACGGCTCGAGTCGGCGCGCCGTCGCCGGGGCGATGATCGACGCGTTCGACGACAACGACGTCGAAAGCCGGGCCTACCAGACGCGAGTCGGTTCGGGCGCGACGCTGTACCGCGATTGACCGGTTGCGAATGCGTTCGCCGGCACAGACGCGAATCGACGCCCTTCTCGCCGTGATTTCGCTCGCAGCCTTCGGACTCGCGTTCGTTCTCGTCGAAGCTCCGGTTTCGACGTCGTTTTTCATCCTCGGAAGCGCCGCCACGGTCGCGTTCGAACTGGCGGCGACTCGAGACCCCGAAACGGTGCGAGATTACTGGGAACGATCTGGAGTTGCGCGGTCCTGCGGACCTCGAGGCGGAGCGGTGAAGCCGCGGAGTCCGCCCGGCGTCGCTCGCTGCGGCGCTCGGGATCGCCGGAATCGGTGCCGTCCTCGCCCCCTCGAGCGTGCTCTCGGCCGGTATCGGGGCGTTGGTGGCATATCTGCTGATTCTCCTACTCGTCAGTATCGGGCGAAGTACGGCCTGAAAACGACCGGATCGGTGCAGCCACTTCGATCGGCTCGAGCGCCCGCCAGCGCCGATATTGGTGCTGACCGACTCGAGCGATTCGCTCAGACACCCCGAACCGCTCAGACGCCCCGACCCTGCAACTGCTCCTCGTCGGGCAGATCGACGTTCGCGTCGCCTTTCATGCTCTTGCCGAGGTTCTTCGAGATCTCGGCGAGCGTTTCGGGATCGTCCCAGTTGTTCGTCGCCTCGACGATCGCTTCGGCCATCTCCGGCGGGTTCTCCGCGCCGAAGATCCCGCTGCCGACGAAGATGCCGTCGCACTCGTGGTGCATCATGAGCGCGGCGTCGGCGGGCGTCGCGATGCCGCCCGCGGCGAAGTTGACGACCGGAAGCCGACCCATCTCGGCGGTCTCGTGGACGAGTTCCGCGGGCGCTTCGATCTCTCGAGCGTAGGCCTCTCGCTCCTCGTGGGACATTCCCTCGAGCTTGCGGATCTCGCCTTTGATCGTCCGCTGGTGGTAGACCGCCTGGTTGACGTCGCCGGTGCCGGCCTCGCCTTTGGTCCGGATCATCGCCGCGCCCTCGCCGATCCGGCGGAGGGCCTCGCCGAGGTCGCGCGCTCCGCAGACAAAGGGCGCGGTAAAGTCGCGTTTGTCGATGTGGTAGTCGTTGTCCGCCGGGGTGAGCACCTCGCTCTCGTCGATCATGTCGACGCCGACGGTCTCTAAAATCTGGGCTTCCTTCGTGTGTCCGATTCGAGATTTCCCCATGACGGGGATCGAGACTTCCTCGACGATTTCCTCGACATCGGCGGGGTCCGCCATCCGGGCGACGCCCCCGCGTTTTCGGATGTCCGCGGGGACTGCCTCGAGCGACATGACGGCGACGGCACCGGCGTCTTCGGCGACTCGAGCCTGTTCGGGGTTGACGACGTCCATGATGACGCCGCCTTTTTGCATCTGGGCGAACCCGCGCTTGACGAGGTCCGTTCCGCGTCGGAGCTCCTCGAGATCGGTCGTCTCGGTCATGTCGAGGCGTTCGAACGCACTGTACTTACGCGTGTCCTTTGGCCGTTCTGACTCGAGTCAGGGAACGTCATCTATTTGTGGTACCTATCGGTGGTGTGGCGGTAACTACTGATGTGGACTTATCGAAGCGGTGCTTTTGTATACTGTCAATTTAAAAACCAATGTATGAATAGGACGGATTGGTTTCTCGCTCTCATCACATTTTTGCTGGCTGTAATTGCTCTCGAGACCATGTCTGGAGCTACAAACGAACTCTTTCGTGATATTGGCTCGTCGACGGATCGGATTTGAGCCACTGATTCAGCGCGTGGAAGTTTTCGTTGATAGCCATAATGGCATCCCAGAGGCTATCGAATTTCTTTGGATCAGTGGTGAGCGTACAGAAAACGGCCGTATCAGCGTGTTCGGCTCCCCATTCGAGGGAGTCTTGGAGCATCGCAAAGGTGCGGTCGACACGCCCACGATCGCTAAACCGAGTCGCCATCGGCTTGACCATCCGACGGGTTTCGTGACCCGTTCGGTTCGCTAAGTGGACGTCGAATGCGAGCCGGTAGTCTCGCACGCGTTGGATGTAACGACGGAGTGATCGAGCGAGAGTCTCTTTCTGTGGATCGGAAAGTGTGAGAAGATCTGAGCGTGTCGTTTTCAGGATGTTCTGGCAGAACTCACGGTCGTAGACGAGATCGTTCGATTGGGTGGGTGTTTCAGTTATGCCTGCTGAAATCAAGTCAAGCAGGCGGTGGGTTGGATGGACCCAGCGCCCGCGCTCGTCGTCGCGATCGACGTGCTCGAGGCGAATCAAATCCGTCTCTGCATCCAGATCGTTGATGAAGCGGTTGAGAAACTGGTAGTCGTCGTCCGAGCCGTCGAGAGCGACCCACTCGCTGCTCGTGTAGATGTACTGGGCTGCTTCGTCGTGGCGCTCGAACGCGTCGCCGGAGAGATCGTACATCCCAGTATAGTCGTTCGGAGCGACGCCTTTGAGAACGAAGTGACAGAGAGCAGTCTGGGACACGCCTTCGGGATGGCGCGCAAGGAACTTGAGAGCGCGAACGCGGTCGCTGTTACGGTCGGTCAGCGACGCCGGGTCTCGCTGCCCGTAGGCCATCAAACCGCGTTCAGCAAGGTAGTCGACGACACTCGATGTGTTACAACCCTGCTGCGTGCCCGAGAGTGCCGCCATCTACCGCCTGCTCTGGACACCTGGAGCGCGTGCGGTCATTCACCATCGCGCCTCTCGTTGACCTCCTCGAGGTGGCCAACACGATGCGCCCAGACAGGGACGAGAACGACAGTCTCCGGAGTGTTGAGATACGGCTTTCCGTTATCCGACTTTGCGTCCGGAGAGAGCCATTCTGGCGGGACTATATGGTGAACATCGTACTGATCGCCAAACACGTCGTGAGGATCGGCACCAGCCGCAATCGCGCAAAGCTGATGGATGTAAACCGTATCGTCATGTCCTCCTCGCTGGCATCGGACATACTGATAGCCGCTACCAGTTTCAGAGACAGACGGAGGCTTCGGGGGAGGTCGGTAGACAACCGACGAATCCTGAGCCACTTGGCCACCATCAGTCAGGATGCGCTTGGAGGAGGAGACAGTATTTTCAGTAGAACTCACTCCCGCCGCTCGCTCGCCGGAACGAGGCCCGTCGCTCGCTTCGCTGCGCTCCCTACGTTCCGGGCTTTCCCTCGCGTCTCGCTTCGCTCGCGCTGCGGGTTCCGGGCTACCGTCCATCCGGCACTCGCGGCGCTCGATCGATGCTTGTCCGCTACCGCAACAGGAAGGGGACCGCGCGGTGGAAAGATGTATAAGAACAATGAAAACCGGCGGCAGGCGGAGGGGGGCGTTAAGCGGCTTAACGGAATCCAGATTCTCAGAATGATGATTAAGCCATCGGTCCGCCAAATTTGGAGGATAGAGGCCTCTACGGAGGATGATAGATAGGACTTCAAAACCGACGACTGCGGTACGGGCACGATGGGATTCGAACCCACGACCGTCGGATTAGAAGTCCGACGCTCTATCCAGACTGAGCTACGTGCCCTCGAGTACGGTTCACCCCCCAAAGGCCATAAGCAGTTGGGATTTCCCTCAGCTGTTGCACCGAGCGCGCAACGGGTCGAACGACATCGTTTGGCTCGTTTTCTGTCAGGAACCTTCGAGAGACGGATGCTCGAGACGGACGGAGGAACCGGTCGAGAGGGCCTTTGTCGACCCAGTTGCGGTTCGGCCGACGAGACACAGCCCTTATGCGGCCTTCGCCTGTATCTCTCCCCGATGCACGTCATCGGAACGGTGGGGTTGCCCGGCAGCGGCAAGGGCGAGGCAGCCACCGTCGCACGCGAAGAGGGAATTCCTGTCGTGACGATGGGCGACGTCGTCCGTCAGGAGACCGCCGACCGCGGACTCGACCCCGCGAAAGACCACGGCACCGTCGCGCAAGCGCTTCGTGAGGAAAATGGCCCGGCGGCGATCGCCGAGCGGTCGCTGCCGATGATCGAGGACCGCCTCGAGGACCACGAGGCCGTCCTCGTCGATGGCATCCGGTCGGGTGTCGAGGTCGACGCGTTCGAAGCGCGCTTTGGAGCGGACTTCACGCTCGTCAGTATCGAAGCCCCCTTCGACCTCCGCGCGGAGCGGATCGACACGCGCGGTCGCGATGCGAGCGAGGACGACGGCGGCGAAGGCCTCGCGGCGCGCGACGAGCGCGAGCGCGGCTTCGGCATGGACGACGCGATGGAGCGAGCGGACGTGGTCGTCGAAAACACCGACTCGCTCGAGGCGTTTCACGACCGGATCCGTGCGATTATTCGAGACGGCAAAGAACGGGTGCACAACTCATGAGCGCGAATCGAACCGAAATCTACCGTGTGGACATCGAGATCACGGCACCGGTCTACGACACCGAGGTGACCGCTCGAGTCGCCGACGCCGTAACGAATATCTTCCCGAACGCCGACTTAGAGGAGAGCCTCGGCGAGATCAGAGCCGAGGCACACTCGATGGAGCAGTTTTCGGAGCTCCTGCACCGACAGGAGATCCTCGACACCGCCCGCGGTGAGTTCTTCTCGAATCGGGAGGGACAGATCTTCAGCTTCGCGCTGAAAAAGCAGGCGGCGTTCGAAAACAGAGTGAACTTTTCCGTCGGCGAACCCGACGAACTCGGCGAGATCGCGGTCCGTGTGCGCGTCGACGAACCGACGCTCGAGGAGTACGTCGATCACGTCGCGCCGCCGACCGAGGACGGCCGGCCGGTCGACGGCTGATCGTCACAATCTACTATTAGTTCAGCGGCGTTAACAGTTCTCGGCGGCCTCGAGGGCGTCTTCGCCGTCGCTTTGGGATTGTTGTGCGCCGACGATGTCGCCGTCGTCGGCAGCGGTCGCACCCTCGGCGAACTCCGTCGCGGCGGTCTCGAGGTGGCCGCTCTGACAGTGGGCGGTCTCGGCGTACTCCACGAAGCCGGCGGGGGCACTCGATTTCTCGTCGGCAAAGGTCTCCGTCGCGTCGCCGAACGAATTGGCCGCGTCCTCGAAGGTCGTCGCCGCACGTTGGTACTCGCCCGCGTCGAAGCGTTCCTCGCCCTCCTCGAGCGATCCGTGGCCGGCGAGCATCGAGTCGTATCCCGACAGCATCGACTCGACGGATCCGAGCACGTCTCCGAGCGTTTCGATTCCCGATTCGACGCGGTCGAGGTCGACGATCGAGTGTTCCTCGAGTCGGTCGTGGTCGAGGTTCTCGAGAGTCACAACCGCGTCGTCGTAGCTCCCGCGAGCCCCGTCGATCGACTCGCGATGAGTCGCGAGGGTGTCCTCGACAGTCGACGTGTCGCCGCCCGCCATTTCGCCGGAGATCGCCTCGACATCCGTCGCGAGTGAGTCGTCCGTGAGCGTCTCGAGGACGTCGATCATCGCCTCGAGGACGTCGGCGTAGCTGGCCAGTTCCGCGGCGATGGCCGAGTCCGCGACCGACTCGAGTTCGCTTCGAGCCGCGTCGACGAACGACTGCGGCTCATCGGCAGAGAAGTCGGCTTTGGTCGGGTTCTCGAGGCCGCTTTCGGTACCTTCGATCGAGATCGCAGCCTTATTCAACTTGCCGACCGCGCGGTTGATAGCGCGTGCTTCGTCGCGGTGGTCCTCCGGCAACTGTTCGCCATCCTCGGAGCCGAGGACGTCGCCGAGACAGCCAGCGAGAGAAGAGACGACGACGAGACCGCTTGCGGTCGAGAGATACTGACGACGATTCATACTGGCCCACGCGTCTACGATGGCATGAAGGTACTGGCCGACGTGATTGCAGGCGAACAACTCGAGCGCTCCGTTGTCGGTTTCAGTCAATATCCGGAGTCAACTCGCGCTTATCAGAACGGACCCATACCGCCCATGCCGCCGCCTCCGCCGCCACCGCCCTGTTGCATCTGTTGCATCATCCGCTGCATCTCCTTTTCCGATCCCATGCCCTGGAACTGCTTGATCGTCCGCTCCATCATCTTGAACTGCTCTAACAGTTCCCGAACCTGCTCTTCGTCCGTCCCGGAGCCGCGGGCGATCCGCTGTACCTGACTCGCGCCGATGGCCTTCGGGTACTCCTTTTCGGCGTCGGTCATCGAATCCATGATGACCTCGAAGGTCCGCATCCGCTCCTGGGTGACGTCCATCGCGTCGTCGGGGAGCTGATCTTTGATCCCGCCGCCGAAGCCGGGGATCATGTCCATGACCTGATCCAGCGGTCCCATGTTGTTCATCGCCTGCATCTGCTTTTGCATGTCGTTCAGGGTGAACGATCCCTGCAGCATGTCCTCGGGATCCCAGTCTTCCTCTTCGTCTTCGGTCTGGGCCATCGCGCGCTCGACGCGTTCGGCGAGCTGGCCGAGGTCGCCCATCCCGAGCAGTCGCGAGATGAAGCCGTCGGGTTCGAACCGTTCGACATCCTGTACCTCCTCGCCGGTGCCCAGGAACGCGATCGAGGAATCGGTCTGGTCGACCGCCGTCAGCGCCCCGCCACCTTTCGCCGTCCCGTCGAGTTTCGTGATGACGACGCCGTCGATGCCGATCGACTCGTCGAACTGCTGGGCCTGGTCTTTCGCGCCCTGACCGATCGCCGCGTCCAGCACGAGCAGGGATCGATCCGGTTCGACGACGCCCTCGATCTGCTCGATCTCGGCGATCAGGTCGTCCTCGAGCGCGTGGCGACCCGCCGTGTCCACGATGTGGACATCCGCGTCGCTGGTCGCCTCGAGCCCGTCTCTGGCGATCTGGACGGGATCCTCGCCGTCGGGGTCGCCGTAGAACTCGACCTCCGCGCGCTCGCTCATCTGCTCGGCCTGTTCGTACGCGCCGGGCCGGAAGGTGTCCGTCTGGATGACGGCCGGACGAAGCCCCTTCGTCGAGAACCACCACGCCATCTTCGCCGCGGAGGTCGTCTTCCCCGACCCCTGCAGGCCCGCGAGGAGGATCGTCTGTTCCTCGAGCGGGAGGTCGGTCGATTCGCCGATGAGGTCGACCAGTTCTTCGTAGACGATGCGGAGGACGAAATCGCGCGCCGGCGTCCCGGCGGGTGGCTCTTCCTCGAGCGCCCGCCGTTCGATGTTGTCCGAAAGCTCCATGACGAGCGAGACGTCGACGTCGGCGGAGAGCAGTGATCGCTGGATCTCCTTGACGATCTCCTCGACGTCCTCTTCGCTGATCCGTGACTTCCCGCGGAGTGTATCGAGGGTGCCCCGAAGGGAACTCCCGAGATCGTCGAGTACCATTTGCTCGGTGTACGAGACGGCGGCGTTAAAGCCTTTTTCTGTGGTGGTCAGTTTCCCATCGAATTAGCTTGCCACCGGATCAGCTAACCGACGATCCGCCGGCGGTGGCGTGCGCTGGATCGCACCGAGCAACGCGAGGGGCGATCCGACGATGCGCGAGGTCTTCGGTCACGCAGTGACCGAATGGCTTGGAAGTCGCGAAGCGTCTTCCAGTGGATGAACGAACGAACCTGTGAGTGAGTGAATCGGTTGGGGAGGGTGTGGAAGTCAGTGTTGTCGGCGCGAGTAGTGTATTCGTTGTCGTCGGATTCGAGAGAGAAATGGAACGATACGAACAGCTGAGCTATATATCAGTCAGTCTTTCACCCCGTCCGTAACGTCTTCAGGGAAGTGATCCTCCAGTGCTAGTCGACACCCGAGGTATGTCGCAAGGACGATTACGATAAACAATATCGCAAGTGAAACGAATGGTACAACGAATGATACGGGGATTCCAACGACCATACGAGACAGTAGTGTAATATATCCTAACTAATTGCCTCTATTTATCCATTTCAATATAGTTCGGTACCCATTGTACTTCCTCGAGATAAGTCTTTTATATTGTCGTTATTTTCAAGGACTCAGTGGAATGATTGGACAATCAATACTCGGACCAGCAATAACGGTGCTAGAACGTGCAGGATTACTTCAGGTACATGTGGTACGATAGTTGGATGCGTTCGCACGCATCCCGAAACGGCGCTCGGACCGTCGGTGATGGACGGTGAGAGATTCCAGCATCTCTCGACGGGACGTTCTTACTAGCGGTGCGGTTTCCTGCCTGGCTGGACTCGCAGGCTGTGTCACCCAGTCGGGCGTGCTCAGCATGCAATCCGGCTCCGACGGGCCGACGCTTGCCGTCCTTGAGGATCGGTCCCAGGACTTCGCGTTGACGGGAACGCCGAAGTACCGGACGTCGATGCTCGCAATCGAGGAGATCAATCGTGACGGCGGGATTCTGGGCGAGGAGGTCGACATCTTCGCGCCCGATCCCCAGTCGGACAACATGCTGTATCAGGATCTGACTCGCCACGCGATCTACCGGGAGGACGTCGACGCGATCTGGGCGGGCTACTCGAGCGCGACGCGGGAGGCGATCCGTCCGATCATCAACGAACACGAGCTCCTGTACTTCTATACGACTCAGTACGAGGGTGGCGTGTGCGACAAAACCGTCTTTCCGATGGGGGCGACGGCGCGCCAGCAACTCGGCGCGGTCGTCCCCTACATGATCGAGGAGTACGGCGGCGAGATCTACACGATCGCAGCCGACTACAACTTCGGACAGCTGTCGGGCGACTGGGTGCAGATCATCGCCGAGGAACACGGCGGGGAGGTCGTCGACGAGGAGTACATCCCGCTTAGCGAGTCCCAGTTCGGGTCGACGATCAATCGGATCCAATCGGCCGACCCCGATTTCGTGATGTCGATGCTCGTCGGCCAGACCCACTCCGCGTTTTACGAACAGCGACTGGCGAGCGGGCTGACGGACATCCCGATCGGTACGTCGACGAACATGGCACAGGAGTACGAACACCTGCGGATAGACCCGCCCGCCCTCGAAGACGTCTACGCCGGCGTCAACTACATGCAGGAACTCCCGACCGACCGCAACGAGGCGTTCGTCGAGCGCTATTACAATCGTTGGGACGACGCCGAATACATCAACCAGGAAGCCCAGAACAACTACTTCTCGATCTACCTCTACAAGGAGGCGGTCGAACGCGCCGGCACCTTCGAAACCGACGCGGTCATCGCGGAACTCGAGAGCGGGATCGAGGTCGAAGCACCGGAAGGCGACATTACGCTCGATCCGGAGACACACCACATGGAACACAACATGCACGTCGCACATTCGGACGAAACCCACGAAATCACGTTCGAGGACGCGGGCACGATCGGCCCCGCGTTCTTAGAGGAGGTCGGGTGCGACCTGACCAGCGAGGCCGAACAGACCCAGTACGAACCCGGCGCGTACTACGAGGGGATCTAAATGGCGGGCGTCGGTCTCCTGAACTTCGGGTTCGAGTTCCTCGAGATCTTCGCGTTCATCGTGCTCGCGACGGTCGGGCTCGCGGTGATCTTCGGCATGATGGGAATCATCAATCTCGCCCACGGCGAGTTCATCCTCGTGGGAGCCTACGCGACGACGTTCGCGTTCGCCGCCGGCCTGCCGCTCCCGCTCGCGATGCTTACCGGCGTGGTCCTGACGGCGGTCTTCGGGCTCGTCCTCGAGCGACTCATCATCCGACACCTGTACGGACGATTGCTCGACTCGATGGTCGTCACCTGGGGGATCAGCCTCGTGATGATCCAACTCGTTCGGATCGCGTTCGGAAACGCCGCTCCCGGGATCGGGATTCCCTTCGGCGAACTGCCGGTCGTAGACGGCCCAGCCTACTACCTCGTGCTCGGCGTGCTCGCCGTCGGCGTCCTCGGGGGGCTCTACGCGCTGTTCATGTGGACGGATTTCGGCGTCCGCGCACGCGCGACGATGCAAGACGCGGAAACCGCACGCAGCATGGGTATCGACACTGATAGGATGTACATGTCGACGTTCGCGATCGGCTCCGCGCTCGCGGGCTTTACCGGAGCCCTCTACGCGCCGGTGATGACGATCACGCCCCAGTACGGGACCGGATTCCTCGTCGAGGCGTTCGTCGCCGTCGTCGTCGGCGGGTCGTCGGTCATCGTCGGGACGTTGCTGGCCAGCGGCTTCCTCGGGTCGGTCAACGCGGTGTTCACGAACGTCACCGAGAGCACGTTCATCGGACTGGTCGCGATGTTGCTCGCCGCGATCGTCACGATTCGCCTAATGCCCGACGGGATCACCGGCTTTCTCGAGACGGTTCGCCAACGGTGGGGTGAGAACCGATGAGCCACGGCACGAGCGACGAACTTCAAGCCAGAGTCACTGGCCTCCTCGGTGGCCCGAACGTGATGGGGAACTCGCCCGCGTTCTGGGCCGGACTGGCGGTTGCCGTAGCGCTTCTCGCCGCGTTGCCGGTCCTCTTTGGCTACTACGCCGCGGAGATCGGGTCGGTCTTTCTCGCGTACGCGTTGCTCGCCATGAGTCTGGCGTTCATCTGGGGGTACTGTGGAATCCTGAGTTTCGGCCAGGTCGCGTTCTTCGGTATCGGTGGCTACGCCTTCGGAATCGTCGCGATCAACGTCTCGACGATGGGCGGTCTGACGCTCGGACTAGTCACCGCGCTCGTCGTTTCGACGCTCTTCGCCGCGATGCTGGGGTACTTCATGTTCTACGGCGGCGTCCGCGACGTTTACGTCACGATTCTCACGCTCGTCGTCGCGCTCGTCTTGCATACCTTCATGGGCCAGACCGCGGGCGGCGAGTGGGCGGTCGGCGACGCTCGCCTCGGCGGATTCAACGGGATGAACGGCGTGCCGGACCTCGGAATCGGGGTCGGATTGATCGGCTACGAGTTCGGCATCGCCGCTCACTACTACGTGACCCTGGGCGCGGTCGTGGCGACCTACCTCGGCCTTCGAGTGTTGCTCAACAGCCGATTCGGATACGCGATCGTCGCGACCCGCGAAGACGAAACGCGGACCGAGATGTTCGGCTACGACACGACGTTCATCAAGTTCGCCGTCTTCACGATCGGCGGCGCTATCGCCGGGTTGAGCGGCGTGTTGTTCACGACCCAGAACAACTACATCGACCCGAGCGTCTTCGGGATCACCGCGGCCGCGCTCCCCGTGGTCTGGGCGAGCGTCGGCGGGCGCACGTCACTGCTCGGAACCGTGGGTGCGGCCCTCGCGATCCAGTTTCTCGACTACCGACTCGCCATCTCCGGGAGCGAGTGGGCGCTGGTGGTGATCGGCTCGCTGCTCGTGTTCGTCGTGCTCGTGATCCCCGAAGGGATCGCACCGGGCCTTCACGATCTGGTCGTCAGCCGCCGATCCAGATCGACGTCGGCGGAGTCGCCGGGGAGCGATGGTGGCGCGAACGCCGAGGAGGTGAGCGACTGATGGGCGTCAGCGATCCGACCGTCAAAACGACACCCGCGGTCGACGAAACCGGCGAGGGTTCCTCGCGCGTTCTCCAGACGAGAGGCCTCACGAAGCACTTCGGCGGGCTCACTGCGACCGACGAGGTCGACTTCGCGCTCGAGGAGGGCGAACTGCGCTGTCTCATCGGGCCCAACGGGGCCGGAAAGAGCACGTTTCTCAACCTGCTTACGGGCCAGCTCGAGGCCTCTTCGGGGTCGATCTACTACGACGGCCGCGAGATCACGGGAACGTCGCCCCACGAGCGCGTCGATCGGGGGATCACGATGAAGTTCCAGGTTCCCAGCATCTACGACGAGTTTACCGTGGCTCAGAATCTTCGCATTCCGCTCCAGCAGGTCGTCGACGGCGACGAGTACGGGTCGCGGACGCGTGAAATCTTGGAGCGGTTCGATCTGCTCAGCGAGCGAGAGACGACCGCGTCGGATCTCTCACACGGCCAACAACAGCGATTGGAGATCGGGATGGCGATGGCCATGGAACCGAATCTCATGCTCCTCGACGAACCGGTCGCCGGCCTCTCGGTCGAGGAAACGGCCGATATCGCCGAGTTGCTCGAGGAAATCGTAGCGGACGACGGCGTCGCGCTGATCGTCATCGAACACGACATCGACTTCGTCGAATCGATCGCGGATCGAGTGACCGTCCTCGATCAGGGCTCGATTTTTCGCGAGGGTTCGATCGAGGAGATCAGGGCCGACCCGGAAGTCAAGCGAATTTACCTCGGGGATGATCACTAATGCTCGAACTCATTAACCTACGCGCATCGTACGGACGGACGCCGATCCTTCGAGACGTCGATGTCACCGTCGACGACGGCGAAATCGTCGGCATCATGGGCAAGAACGGCGTCGGCAAGACGACACTGGTCAAAGCCGTCATGGGACTGCTCGAGGCCGACGACGGAACGATCACCTTCGACGGTGAGGACGTGACGGACGAATCCGCGGACGTTCGTGCTCGCCGCGGGATCGGGTACATTCCGCAGGGACGGGATGTCTTTCCCGAGTTGACGGTCGAGGAGAACCTCCGAATGGGCGAAACGATAAACGAGGCGAGTAGCGACCTCCAGTACGAGGCAGTCTACGATTACTTCCCGATCCTCGAGGAACGGGCCGATCAGGAGGCGGGCACGATGAGCGGCGGGCAACAGCAGATGCTCGCGATCGGTCGCGCGCTGATCGGCAATCCCGATCTGCTGTTGCTCGACGAGCCTTCGGAAGGCGTCCAACCCTCGATCGTACAGGATCTCACGAGAGACCTCACACAGGTCAACGAGGAACTCGGGACGACGATCCTCTTCGTCGAGCAGAACCTCCACGTCGTTCAGAACCTCTCCGAACGGTGTTACGCCATCGACAAAGGAACGATCGTCGACGAACTCGGATCTGAACGGCTCGCATCTCGAGACGCCGTCACCGAGTACCTCGCGGTCTGAACGGCCTGAAAACGCTCCCGGTCCGTTCGACGAAAACCGAGTTGCTGCGCTACAGATCCCACGTCTCTCGAGTGTAGGCCATCTCCCAAAATTGGTGCTCGAGCCGGGCGCAGGTCAGGAACGCCTCCTCCATCGCCTCGTGTTCGCCGGGGTACCGTTGCCCACAGCGGTCGACGAATTCTCGCATCCAGTCGACCGCCTCGCGGAAGTCGTCGCTCGTGTACTTCTCGATGAACGGCGTGTATCGGTGGTCGTCGTCGGCGAGTTCGGCCATGTGTTCTGCGATGTCGAGATAGCCCTGTCCGCAGGGGTAGATCGCCGCTGCGATTTCGGCCAGCGATCCCTCGTGCGCCGTTCGGACGAGGTAGTTCGTGTACGCGATGCAGGTCGGCGACTTCTGCACCGACTCGAGTTCCGCCCGGTCCATGCCGTAATCGGCGGCGAACTCGCGGTGGAGGTCCATCTCGTAGTCGAGGACGGTGTGTGCGACTCCGAGCAGGTGCGTCATGGTCTCTTCGTCCCGGGCTTTCGTCCCGGCGATGGCGAATACACGCGCGTAATCAAGCAGGTAGCGGTAATCCTGCCGAACCCAGGTGAGAAACGCTTCCTCCTCGAGTTCGCCCGTCGCGAGTTCCCGAACGAAGGGATGGTCTTTCTGTGCCTCCCAGATGTGGTCGCCGGCCTCGAGTAATTGGTCACTGAACGCCATTATCCGAACGGAAGACCGTCCAGCACAATATAGGTGACTACTACAATCGAGTTATATCGGCGTCGAACCGAAGACAGCCCGTTGACGCCGCCGCTTGTCAGCCGGCTCAAGAAAGCCTGGCTGTCAAGTCCGCCTCGGTGATGATCCCGATCGTTTCCCCGGCTTCGGTTATCATGACCGCCTTGTAATGCTCGAGGAGGTTACTGATCTCGTCGAGCGTGGCGTCTTTCGAGACCGTCGGGAAACTCTCGCTCATGTGATTGTCGATGGACTCGTCTCGAGACTCCGAGTCGAGGTGGACCAAATCGCTCTGACTGATCGAGCCGACCGGAATCCCGTCCTGAATCACAGCGAGTTGCGAGTAGGCTTCGGACTCCATCTTGCGGGCGGCCTCGCTGATCGGTTCATCGGGCGAGACGCTGACGACCGCTTCGTTCATCAGGTCCTCGGCCCGGATGACGTCGCTTTCGGCCTCCTCGAGAGCCGTCACTATTCGACGCAGCGTCGAGAGTCGCGGATCGACGTCGCCACCCTCGATTCGGGCGATCAACGGCTGGGAGACGCTCGCCTTCTCGGCGAGTTCGCTCTGGGTCAGCCCGAGATCGGTGCGGCGCTGTCGGAGGTCCGCGGGCGTCGGTAACTCCATGGTTTTGAATAACCACGGGTTATAGAAAGTCTTTGGGTCGTGTCGACTTTGGGCGGTAGTTACTCGTCCTCGTCGGCCTCGGTCTCGAAGACTTCGACGACTGAGAGGGGAACGTCTCGCAGCGCGCCGCCAACCTCGCTCTTTGCGATCCGAGAGGCGTGTTCCTCCCCGTCCGCGTTGAAGACGTCCATCTCGAGGGCGAGCCCGACGAGCGCGGTGTCGGCCGCGATAAACGCGGAGTCGAAGGGTTCGCCGCAAGCGGGACAGCCCGTCGCGCCGACTTCGACTTCGACGTACTCCATGTTCTCCTGGTTGAGTCGCTTTCCTGCTTCGCTTACTGCGACGCCGATTGCGTCGTCGATCTGGTCGACGTCACGAACGAGCCACGCGGCCTCCATCGCGACGAGATAGTTGCTCATACACGTCCAACGTGGTGGGGGGTTTCTTCTCTTGCGGTTCGTCTCGCACCTTGTTGGCGAGCGCGCACGAGAGCCGGATTATGGGCATAACTTATGAGAATCGCCCGGATCGATTCCAGTCATCATCGACGTAGTTCGTCACCGAGTCCGCTTTCAGTTGGACTTCGTGAAAGCTAGCTTGAATCGACGTACGGCGTCGAGGTCGGTTCTCGAGACGATCGTGAGAGCGCGGCGAGAGACACGAATATTTATATACTCCCTCGAACTGAGCGACGATGAACGCTGATGAAATCCCGCGCACACAACGCGCTGCTGTTCGCAATGTACCAACTGTGTATCGTCGTCGGTATCGCGGCGATGCCGCTTGCAATCGTTGCTAACCAGATCGGTCTCTCCCTCCCAGTACACCGGGTCATCGCCAACGTCGGCGAGGCCTACGAAAACGCCCAAAAGTGAACTCGACAGCACCCACGACACCCGGACCCCGCTGAACCGAATTCTCGACATCGTCGAACCGACGGACAAAGTTCCGTTCGTCTCGATCGACCTTCTCGAGACTGTCCAGAAGACTCACACTCGCTCGAGCAACTCCTCACTCGCTCGAGTGACTCCGTGTCACCTCGAGGTGACTCTCTGCCCACCCGATCCGACTCGACACTCACTCGAGGTGAGGTCACTGACGGCTCGAGTTCGCACCGTCGTCCGCGTCCCTCGTCGGTCTGGCGTCGTAAATCGACGCCAGACAGCGTATTACAGTCGCTTCGATCGCAAATCCAGTCCCGACAGAGAAGCGGAAACCAGAGCGGTGACCGCCGGTGTTTTATATCGTCCCGGTCGTTAGATACCGATAATGCGAACACCAACCCACGACTCGGACTTCTCTCGAACGGTCGACCAGTTGGCGGACGAGCCGGACCCCTACGGCCCGGAACTCGGTGCGATGCCACAGAACGACATCTCGAGCGCCGACCTCGACAACGTCAACAAGACGGGAACGACGACCATCGGGATCACGACGGCCGACGGCGTCGTCATCGCGACGGACATGCGCGCGAGCCTCGGCGGTCGATTCGTCTCGAACAAAAACGTCCAGAAGGTCGAACAGATCCACCCCACCGCAGCGCTGACGATGGTCGGCAGCGTCGGCGGCGCACAGTCGTTCATCTCGAGTCTCCGCGCGGAGGTCAACCTCTTCGAGACCCGCCGCGACGGGAGCATGAGCATCAACGCGCTCGCAACGCTCGCGGGCAACTTCGCTCGAGGCGGGCCGTTCTTCGCGATCCACCCGATTCTGGGCGGTGTCGACGAGGAAGGAAGCCACGTCTACAGCATCGATCCGGCGGGCGGCGTCATGGAGGACGACTACACCGTCACCGGAAGCGGAATGCAACTCGCCTACGGTCATCTCGAGCAGACCTACGAGGAAGGGCTCTCGAACGACGAGGCGACGACCATCGCGGCACAGGGAATCAAGTCCGCGGCCGAGCGCGACACAGGCTCGGGTAACGGTGTCTTCCTCTGTGAGATCACCGAGGACGGCGTCGACATTCAGGGCCACAACGACTTCGAAGAAGTCATCTAAGCCGTCCCGGATCGAATCGGATCTTTTCGTTAGGTTTGATGTGCAGAGTACCGTCTGTCGGACGGTCTATGCGGTATTTGGTCGAACCTGTCGGTACGCTATTCGAGACGCGAGATCGCTCGAGTATTCCCCTGTCTGTGTCTTACCCGCAGGAATCATTCTACGGACCATAGTGTCTCGATTCGTTGTGCGATCGCCGTGAGAACAGTCGAGTACACCTCGAGCGGATGAAGCGAGGGGAGTTCGAGATCAGCGATTGCAGCGGCAGATGGAGGTTTATGGAAGTGCAACCGGGCGTTGTGCGTGTTCAGATGCCGGTCCCAGCGACACTCCCAGCGGTCTCCATCCTCGTGTTCTTCGACGTAGTGGACCGAGAAATCGCCAGTCGTGAACCACCGGACATCGAGTCGGGCCGCTGTTACCGAGTCCGGGTAACGTTCCGCCTCGAGGCGTCCACGAAGTAGCCAGGGTTCGTACGAATCCGGGTCGAACACAGTTTCGGAGACCAGTGCATCCGATGTGAGGTGTCGCTCCAGCAAGCGTAACGTCTGTCGATCCGGTGGTCCTGTCGAGTACGGCGGTGAATCCTCCGGTGGTTCACTCATCTACGCTGGAATTAGGTGCCCGTCGTTCTGTGAGAGTTGGCGGGCGAGTTCGTACAGCCGAATATCACGAATCACACCGTGCCACTCGCTGACTGTGGCCATCCGTTCGTGGACGGTTTCGTGATCCCCGCGTTCGACCACGGAGACGTCTGCCGGATCCGTCGTCTCGAACTGCGCTTCGTAGTCCCCGCGCTGTGTTTCGAGCGCCTTCACGCGATCGATGATCTCTTCGACGGAGAGTTCCGTTGCGATCCGACTGGCATCCTGCCACTCGAGGTATCCCTCGTTTCGTTCGTACGTTGCTGGGCGACTTTCTCTATCGGCTCGAGCGATACCCATCTCCGCTAAACGCTCGAGGTGCTTTTTCGCGGCGTTCGGAGAACAATTTGCAAGTTCCGCGATGTCGGTGTACGCGGTCGGAGACGTAATTCCCAGAACGACGTCGTAGACGCGACCAAACGTGTCAGTTTGCGTTTGCCACCGTCGCCGGGCAGATTCGGACTCGGGGACCGGATCGAACTCGGTCATACCCTCTATAGGTGGCTAGTCTCAATATATCTCCGGATCCTTCAGATATTTGTAAGCGCGTGGAAATCAGCCTGTTAAGTACAGGTAAAAGAGTACAAGCGACTTTGGAGGGTGTCGTAGAACGGTTCGCATACCTCCTCCGCGATCACTCGACGAACGATACGTACAGAGTATACAGATAGCGTCGGCTCAGACGTGTGACCTTCTGAAAAATCGAGAGCGTTGTCTGTCGCTGTGAACGACAGGTGTGTCTCGGTGTTACTGTCGGACGACGTTCGCTGCACGAGGCCCCTTGGGCGAGGACTCGATGTCGAACTCGACCTCCGTCCCTTCCGTGAGGTCCTCGCCGCCGACATCCTCCATATGGAAGAAAACGTCTTCGTCGTCGTCGAGGTCGCCGTCATCAGTCGAAATGAAACCGTAGCCGCCAGTGTCGTTGAAGAAATCAACCTTACCGTTTGCCATTACAAACAAACTGAGGGGTGGATGAGGGATAACCCTTCCGAGGGTCACGGTACCACGACCTCTCACACTCATTCGAACGTGTCGTGACCGCTCGAGAGTACGGTTCGATGGTGCAAAACGAATATTGTATTAGGAATCTAACTCTAAGATAATGGTTTCGAACCGGACGCTCGTTTCGCTCGGGGTCATCGTCCTGGTGCTCGTCGCTGGAATCGGGGTCGTCACATCGTTCCATCCCCTCTCAGACGAGCCGGAGGAGCAGGTGCACATCGAGTCCTATCCGGTCGGCCCCGAAAAACCGACTCCGGTCGATTCCTCGAACGTCGCGGACTACACCGCGACGTACGAGGAGCGACTCTTCTATAACGACCTCCTCGCGAGCCACGACCACAGTTTCGAATCCGATGAACAGGTGATAGCCGACTGCACCTCGCTCTCGGTTTCGAACGCCAGTACGGACGGGTTCGACCTCCAACTCGAGTGTCGAGGCGGGGTTACCGACTCCGCGGAACTGTCCGCGTCCGAGGAGTCCACGTACGAAGTCGACTACCGGGTGACGAATACGACGACCCGACAGACGGCGTTCCAGGACTATCCCTTCGAAACGGATCGAGCGTTCAACAACGAACAGGAGAACGAGTAGCGGGAGTTGGGGCCTTTGTCCCTTTGTTCGGACCCTCGAGTGGACTAGCTGAGATCAGGCGAGCCGACCTCACAGCCACACGGCGAGCAGATGTGTTCCATCGGCCCGCGGCTCGTGACTCGAGTAACCGGCGTGTCACACCGCGGACACCGCGGCAGAAACGACGGTTCGTGTTCGTCTTCGGTCGGCGGCTGATCGCTCATAGGCACCTCGAGCGCAGTTTTCGGGGAGTGCCGGCTAGTTGAGAGCGGTACGGCTGTCGTGCGAGACGTTTATATCTCGGTAGAATCAACGCAAACATGGTTTCAACCCTCATCGGGTTAGAAACCGCGCCTCGGGTGCTCTATCACCCGGGGCATTTCAGCGCATGCCCCTGGCGGCTGATTGAAGCGCGGTTTCTATCTTGTTTGTTGTCGGGTAGTCACTTATACTATTGGGATTCCGACGGGCAGAAACGGATCTGATCGGTTCTCCACATCGGTTTTGACTTCGCGTTGAATGGATCTTCCGCCATATTTCGACGCATCTGCTCGAGTGCGAAGAGTTTGAAAGTCGCGTGCGGTTCGAGCGATGAACTTATTAATTATAATAAATGAAACCATTCACATGACGCCCCTCAGCCGACGCCGACTCTTGGCTCTGAGCAGTGTTTCTCTAACTGCTCTTGGTGGTTGTTCTACGTCTGAAACCGATCCTGTAGGTGTCGTACTGGTGGGGATCGAGTTTGGAAATGCGACCGCGGAACCGCTCACGTTCCATTATCTCGTGGAAAACGAAGACGAGATCATATCGGCGCGATGCGTTCGCAATCGGAGATGTCCGCGTCCGCGCTGAACGCCTGCTCCGGTGGCGTGTAGACCAGCGCGTGCCAGTCGACGCCTCGTGAGCGAGTAGTTCGTCGGTCGTGT
>NZ_JMIP02000018.1 GCF_000691505.1 Halostagnicola sp. A56 | reverse complement strand
CGTGGGTTCGAAATTCGATAGCAGCGATCGACGACCATTCGAAACGGTTACTGGTGAACTCCTTTTTCCCTCGATTCCACTCAAGGAGTCTCAATCGGGTCTGAGTTTCGAAGACGAGTCCACCCGTTGGATCGGACTCAACGCACGCTCGTTAGTGGCCGAGCACGCGAAGGATAATTCCGATGATGATCCCCGAAAGGCCGACAAGCGGTCCGATGCCGGGGATTGGGATTGGAATCAGTCCGATCCCAAAGACGATAGCGAGAACGATTACGACGGTCGAAATCTTGACCATGTTACAGATTTCTCGATTTCTCCCGTAGCTATTGGGCTTGCTTGTGCACCCTCCCTTTCAGTTCAGTCTTCGTGATAATCAAGATACGTGTACGGAACGCCCTCAAAGGGGAGGTGAATCACCGAGGATGGCGACGAACGACTTGATAGATCGAACGCTGAACAAATTCTCTCGATCGGATCGATAACAACAAACAGCTCACGTAGGCGATACACGGTGTCACGTGTCCTCGTCTCCATACTTCCAGTATGTTTGTCGGCGCGTGAATCGCCCCACCCTACTCGCTCACGTCACTCGCTCCGTGCGGCCGAAGGCGCTACCCTGAATTACGCCGAATCGATAGTCGCGGTACTCGGTGCGGTACGGTCCTCCGTCGTCTCAAAATTAGCCAAGTGTTCTCGGAGATTTTCCGCTTGGTCGGCAAGCGACTGTGCGCTCTCAGTGACGCCGGTTAGCGTGGCAGTTTGCTCTTCCGCGGCGGCCGAAACGGTTTCGGATTCGTCGCTCACCTGATCCGCAGTATCAGCAACCTCATCGATCATACTGGCTACTTCTTCTGTCGAACTCGCTTGTTCGTCCGTCACTTGGTTGACCTCCTGAATGCTCTGGTTGACTCCCTGAACATTCATGGCGATTTCATCGAGGCTATCGAGCGCTTCTTCGATCGTAGTAGTCCCCGAGGTGACTCCGTCGCCCATCTCGTGGATACCGTCGACGGCGCTCGAGGTTGATGATTGGATTTCCGTGATGAGTGTTTCAACTTCGTTCGTCGCGGTCGCAACTTGCTCGGATAGTTGTTTGATCTCGCTTGCGACGACAGCGAACCGTTCGCCAGCTTCGCCGGCCCGAGCGGCTTCGATAGAGGCGTTCACGGCGAGTATATTCGTCTGCTCAGCAACGTCAGTGATCAGTTCAACGATCTCTCCGATCTCGTCTATTTCATCCGCGAGTGACGCGATTTCCTCAATTGTCTCCGCGGATTTCGATTCGATCATATGCATCTCCTCCATCGCGTCCGAAGCGGCTTCTCGGCTTTCACGACCGAGTTGGGTGGAACTCCGAGACTTGTCCGCGACTTCGTCCGCAGAGGCCGCGATCTCTTCAACCGTTCCGGAAAGGCTCTGCATCTCGTTTGCGACCTCGCGTAAATTACCCGACTGTGACTCGGCGTCTGCAGAGATTTCTTCGATGGATTCGCTCACCTGCTGGCTCGCGTTCTCTGTCTCTTGCGTTCCGGTCGTGACTTGCTTGCTCGAAGCGGCAACGTCGTCGGCGAATGATTGAATTCGAGTGAACGCCCCCTCGATATCGTCCATCATCCCGTTAAAGGCATCTGCAATATCAGTCATCGCAGAGTTTTGACTGTCAGGATCCAAGCGCTGAGTCAAGTCACCCTCAGCCGCACGGTGCATGGTCGCACTGAATTCGTTGACCTTCGTCTCGAGGTGCGAATTCAGTTTTTCTGTGTTCCGTCGCTGTTCCTCCGCGTCAGCCTGTGCCCGTTCGGCCTCCTCTTTTGCCTCCTCGGCCTGGCGTTTCGACCGCTCGGCTTCCTGCCGGGATTGGTCCGCTTCTTGCCGTCGTTTCTCACTTTCTGCGTGAGACAGTTTTAAGTCCTGAACGACAGCGAAGGTCCCGATCGAACCGATCGAGAAGATGCCGATGACGATCGCTTGCAGCGCGGTGCTGAGCGCGTCCATGAGCGCTCCGCTAATGCCGATCCACTCGACTGTAACGAGACCCATCCAAAGGGCTGCCGTCCCAGAGACGAGAGTAAACGTAACCCAAAAGGTCTTCTCGAGTTCCGTGTCTCGATAGTTCAAAAGCCCGATTCCCGCAGCGACAAGAAACCCAATCGTTCCGATGATATCGAATACGGGGATGAGTTGTTCTGCCAGCATGATTACCCCTCTGTGACATCGATTTCTTGGGTTTCAGTATCGATACTGTGCTGTCGGTACAAGTATGCGGCGACGGCAAAGGCGATTCCTGCACCCATATTCCCGAAAATGTGTTCGACGAAATTGAGGAGTGTCCCGAATACCACGTTTTCGAAATTCGTGGCTATAGCACCGATGAACAGACAGCAGTAGCAAAGAACGAACCACTGTGACGTCTGATTTCGGTAGATAATAACAGGAATTACTCCAATCAGAGCAATAACTAAAACGATAAAAGTCTGCGGATCGGAAACCCCGAGCACGTTTGTCATTGTTGTCTGGCTCGGAAAACACAGATTTTGCATTTATACGTTAGGGCCAACATATATTCAATCCGCCATCATTTTCCCTCATAATCGCTCGACTGTCCGGAGGAGCCGCCGGGAACGTGGCCGGGCGCGGCGGGGTTGTCCGTGGAGTCGAAAAACGAGGTTTCGGTCGTCGTTCCCATCCCGAACTCGTCCATGTTCGTCTTGCCGACGATTGTCGCGCCGGCGTCTTTGAGTCGGGAGACGACCGTCGCGTCGTAGGGCGGAACGTAGTCTTCTAACATCTTCGACCCGCAGGTGGTCCGAACGCCGTCGGTCGAGATGTTGTCCTTGACGGCGACGGTCGTTCCGGCTAGCGGGCCGTCCTCGTCGCCCTCGAGGGTCTCCTCGGTGATGAAGATATTCTCGGACATGATCAGGAGACGTTCGGGCCTTTGAAGTAGCCGTCTTCGGTTTCGGGGGCGTTCTCGAGCGCCGACTCGCGGTCGAGCGAGTCGCGAACCTCGTCCGGCTCCATGACATTCGTGAGTTCGGCGTCCTGGTCGACCGACGGAACCTCGTCTAGGGTCTCGAAGTACTCGAGGATGTCCGCGAACTGGCCGGTGAACTGTTCGATCTCGTCGTCCGCGAGATCGACTCGGGCCAGCGACGCGACGTGGCGAACGTCCTCGGGCGTAACGGCGTCGTCGCTCATACAGGAGTGCACCGGCCTGTCGGGAGTAAGCGTTTCGATACGACCGACGACTGCGCGGTTCGTCGGTCGTGCGATTGAATCAGTCTGGAAAACGATCCTATCACCGTTCGACACCACTCGAGAGGGATTCGAAAACTGACGCACCGTTGTTCTCCGACCGGCGTAGTCGCCCGGTAGACGATCCTTACTCGGAGCAATCGTCGCGTACTCTTCAGTTTCCGTCTCGAGACGAGTTCATGGACGGCGAAACACACGAGAACGCTTGTGATAACTGCGGCAGTACGAGCGAGGTCGCTTACACGCTCGCGATACATCCCAAGTCGGACGACCCGGCACGAACCGAGCTGGACGACCGCGGAGGGCCCAAGCCGAACGATCGGGAACGAGCACCCTCGGAGACGCCCGCGAATCCGAGGCTGGTGGGGCGTTCGTCGGCGATCGAAGTTCGATTCTGTTCGGCCGATTGCCGCTGTGAGTGGGCCGTCATCCCGTCGACCGAATTGTAGCGGCTCCGGGTTCGATACCGGACTCAGTAGGTGGGGCTCTCCTCGGGAACGTCGTCTCGAGCGTTGGCGACGCGACCGAACACGAAGAGCGCGTCGGAGAGTCGATTGAGGTACGTGACGGCGATCTCGTTGATTTCCTCTTCGCCGGCCAGCGCCACGGCGCGTCGCTCCGCGCGGCGACAGATCGTCCGCGCGTAGTGGAGACTGCTACCGAGGTCGCCGCCGCTGGGAAGGATAAACGAGGTCAGGGGCTCGAGTTCCTCGTCGTACTCGTCGATCCAAGACTCGAGGCGCTCGACGTGTTCGGCCTCGATCTTCGGGTCGTCCTCGTCCGGGTCGGGGTTCGCGAAATCGGCTTGGACGACGTGGAGGTGATTCTGAATCTCTCGGAGTTTCGTCTCGAGATCGTCGTACGCGGCGGGGCGGGTCGTTCCGACGACCGCGTTCAGTTCGTCGACCGTGCCGTAGGCCTCGATGCGGTGACTCGCTTTCGACACCCGGTCCATCGTTCGTAGGTCGGTCTGGCCGTCATCTCCGCGGCCGGTGTAGATGTTCATATCACAGAGGTTCTCTGCCTGCTTGCATAACGGTGGCGGTGGTTATCGGACCGACTATCGACGCTAACGGCCGTTTGCAGACGTCTTTTCGATCATTCCCAGTTGGTTGCAACGGGCCGAACCTATTGGTAGGCGGAGTCCTCACCCTAGAAGAGAACGGGCACCATGGCACAGGCAACACTCGCAATTACGCTGCCGGAGCAGGCGTGGATCCAGCAGGTGTCGACCGCACACCCGGAGTCGGCGTTTCGCGTTCTCGCAGCCGTCCCCGGCGCTGATTCCGGATTCGCGCTGGTCGAGGTAACCGGGCCCGATATCCCCGGTGTCCTCGAGGCGATGGCCGGACACGATCAGATCACGGAACTGTCCACGTTAGAACGCGGCGAGAACGACGGCACCGTTTATTTCGAAACGACGAAGCCGCTGTTGCTGTTTTCCTCGCGCGATTCGGGGATGCCGATCGAACTCCCGGTCGAAATCCGAGACGGTACGGCGACCATCGAGGTGGCCGGCACTCGCCAGCGACTCGCCGAACTCGCGACCCAACTCGAGCAGTTCGGCATCCAGTACCGGATCGAAACGGTTCGAGAGGAGTCACACGACCGCCAACTGCTGTCGGAACGCCAACTCGAGGTCGTGGTCGCGGCCGTCGACGAGGGGTACTACGATACGCCGCGGCGGTGTTCGTTGACCGAACTCGCCGAGCATCTGGGCATCGCGAAATCGACCTGCAGCGAGACGCTTCACCGGGCGGAAGAGACGGTCGTCAAGCGGTTCGTCGAAGAATCACAGGTGTCAGACAGAAATGGTTCTTTAAAGAACCCTATTTCAAGTGTCTGAATATCCATTCGCTCTTGTGTAGCACTTTGTTGATTTCACAGCGTAGCTTTGATAGCGTGTTTGAGCGCTTCTCTTCCCGGTTTCCGCAGTAGCTTTCGTCGAAGTTGGAACGCTCGGAGATACTGTGTGAGCTTATCTTTTGAGATGCCTCGATGAGGCGAGAGCCACGGTCGCAGCAGCGATCCTCGTCACTTCGCTTCTCGTTGTTGTTCGCCTCGAAAAATAGCGGGAGGTAGATTTGAACTACCGGTCTGCGGGTTATGAGCCCGCCGGAATCTCCTGGCTATCCCATCCCGCTATCACATCATATCGGGTTTGTCTAGTTAAGGGTTGTGATTCGGCTACCGTATGCGGATTTCTACCGTTAGTCCCGGTGGACCTTCCACGTGTAGAGGCTCTCACAGGTGTAGTTGACGAAAAAACCGACGCCGATCCCGACCACGTTCGCGAGCAGGAACCAGACGTCGAACCAGTACACCAGCCCGGACAGCACTACCAGAGTCACGAGAAACCCCGCAAACCGGACGAGATACGATGTGAGCAGTCGACGTAACAGCGCTCGAAGACCGAGTTTTCCGTACGCCGAGAACGTCCACCATTCGTTTATCGCGAAAATGACTCCAATCCCGAACACCCAGGATACGGTCTTTCCAGCAACGGGACCAAACGCGGTCCAGGAAACGAGGGCGTACAGAACGGTTGTGTCGACCGTTGCCCCGATGAGTCCAACGCCGGCGAACTGCAGGAATAGTGCTCGCGACCGCAGGGCTCGCAGTCGCAGCCGAAGAACCTCCATGAACGATTTACTCATCTTCTGGGTCGTCGACTGTCTCCTAGTGCTCCGGTGTGGACAACGTGTCCAAATCAGTCTCGAACTCTCGGATGTCTCGAACTCTCGGATGTATTCAATGCGTGCGCGAATACACGCGAACTCAAACGGCGAGGTCGCCCTGTGAACGGACCACGTCGACGGCCTCGGCGCCGACGCGGTCGACCTCGAGGAAATGGGGAAGGAACTCTCGTCGCTCGAACTCCCCGTACTCCGATTCGTCGCCGATCGTACACCACAGCTGGACCGTCTCCGGGCCGTTCCACTCGCCGTTGCGATTGATTCCGAAGCAGACGACTTCCTCCCCGTCGTAATCGATGATAGCCCCCTTTCGGATGCCGGGGTCGCCGTGGATGATCAGCCGCTTCATACCCGGTGATTCGGCGGGTGATGGATTAAACGCTTCGAAGCGGTCGGTCCGCAGGAGTGGCGTCGTCGGACGACCGGGTCGGTGAGCACTCGAGATCGACCCGGGACTCACGGACGACTCGAGGCCGATCCTACGTTTCCACGCACGTACAAACAGATTTTTCCTGTCAACCACAAGTTCGCGCTCGCTAATTGCTCGGACTCCTCCCTGCGATCGGGTTCGTAGTCGGGAACTGCGAACCGTTGGCGTCCCGTCGTCCGATCCCGCCGCCGACGAACCAAACGGGTTTTAAGCGGCGCAATCGTAGCCCGTTCCAAGTGAACTAACCATGCAGATGCCACGCCGATTCAATACGTACTGCCCGCACTGTAACGAACACCACCAGCACGAAGTCGAGAAGGTCCGAACCGGCCGCCAGACCGGCATGAAGAAGGTTGCCGACCGACAGCGACGACGACAGACTTCGTCGATCGGTAATTCCGGGAAGTTCTCGAAGGTTCCCAGTGGGAACAAACCGACGAACAAGACCGACCTCAAGTACCGCTGTGGCGAGTGCGGCAAGGCCCACCTCCGAGAGGGATGGCGAGCCGGCCGAATCGAGTTCCAGGAGTGATTACGATGGCAGGATCATACTACACCGTCCGCTGTGGAGACTGCGAGAACGAACAGATCGTCTTCGGCAAAGCCGCCACGGAAGTCGCGTGTGCCGTCTGCGGAACGACGCTCGCTCGACCGACCGGTGGTAAGGCCGATATCGACCACGAGATCGTCGAGACAGTCGAATCACGATGAAATACAGTGGCTGGCCAGACACCGGCGAGCTCGTCGTCGGCAAGATCGACGAGATCGAGGACTTCGGCGTCTTCGTCGATCTCGAGGAGTATCAGGACAAACGCGGCCTGATCCACATCTCCGAGGTCGCAAGCGGCTGGATCAAGAACGTCCGCGATCACGTCCGCGAAGGCCAGATCGTCGTCTGTAAGGTCCTCGATGTCGACGAGTCCCACGAACAGATCGATCTTTCGTTGAAAGACGTCAACGACCACCAGCGCTCGGACAAGATCCAGGACTGGAAAAACGAACAGAAGGCCGACAACTGGATGGGTCTGGCGCTCGACGAAGACAGCGACGACGAGACCTACACCGCGATCGCGAACGAACTGATCGGCGTCCACGGAAGCCTCTACAACGGATTCAAGCAGGCCGCAATTCACGGCGCGGAGGCGCTCGAGGACACCGACCTCTCCGAAGACGAGGTCGACGCGATCGTCGAGACAGCCCGCGAAAACGTCTCGGTTCCGTACGTCAACGTCACCGGCTACGTCGATCTCGAGAACCCCTCCCAGTCGGGCGTCGACGGCATCCGCGATGCGCTCGAGGCTGCCGAAGGGAACGGCGGCGTCCCGGACGAAGTCGAACTCGAGGTCGTCTACGTCGGCGCGCCTGAGTACCGCATCAAGGTCCGCGCGCCGAACTACAAAACCGCCGAATCACAGCTCGAAGCGAGCGCGGACCGCGCCGTGGCGGCGATCGAAGACCACGGCGGCAGCGGCGAGTACCACCGCGAACGCAAGAGCGACGACGAGTAATCGACCGGCACGACGAACGACGGACACAACGATGAAATCAGATATTCGGGTCTGTTCGGTGTGGGAAGAGACACACGAACGCCCGGTCTACACTCTTTCTACGACCTGCCCCGAGTGTGGCGCAGACGCCGTCAACAGCGCGCCGGCCCCGTTCGATCCGACCGATCAGTACGGCGAGTACCGACGCGCTCTTAAGCGTCGCAGTCGCTGATACGGTATGGACGAACTCGAGGTCGACGTCGTTGCCGAGGTCGAAGTCGACGACCCCGTTCTCGTCGAAGGGCTGCCCGGCGTCGGACACGTCGGAACGCTCGCGGCGGAACACCTTCTCGAGGAACTCGACGAAGAGAGTACGCTGATTCGACGCGTCTACTCTCGCGAGTTCCCGCCGCAGGTGACGATCGAGGACGGCATCGCCGAACTGACCTGTGCGACGATCCATGCGGTGTCGAATCCCGACGGACGGGATCTGCTCGTCCTCACCGGCGATCATCAGGCCCAGACCAACGCCGGCCACTACGGGCTCACCAGCGCGTTTCTCGACATCGCAGACGAGTTCGAGACGACGGACATTTACTCACTGGGCGGCGTTCCGACGGGCGAGCTCATCGAGGAGTACGCGGTCATCGGCGCGGTCACCGACGAAGCCCGCCGCGACTCGCTCGAGGATGCCGGCGTCGAGTTCCGCGAGGACGAACCCGCGGGCGGCATCGTCGGCGTCAGCGGGCTCCTGCTCGGACTCGGCGCGCGCCGCGGATTCGACGCGGCGTGTCTGATGGGCGAAACGAGCGGCTACCTCGTCGATCCGAAAAGCGCCCGGGCGGTACTCGAAGTGCTCGAGGAGGCGGTCGGACTCGACCTCGCGTACGATTCGCTCGACGAGCGCGCCGACGAGATGGAAGATGTCATCGGCAAGATCCAGGAGATGGAACAACAGCAACAACAGCAGTCGATGGAGCTACCGACCGACGACGACCTGCGGTACATCGGCTAGGGAGAGCCGATCGCTTTCTCGAGTGCGTACCAGCCGATAGGCGCTCGAAGAGCTACGCACGTTCGCTCGAAGGATCGCGCACGTTTCGAGTTACGTAGAAAATACCGCCAGCACCGCCACCGCTTCTCGAGTCGGTCTCAGACGACCGCGCCAGCGCCCGCTGCGAGGAAGATGGCACCGAACGCGACGAGTACGACCCCGCTCAGCAGCGAGACGATCGGTGCGAACGCGTCGACGCGTCGTCCGACCGAGACCAGCGCCGCGGGGTAGCTCACGATCCAGCAAACGATCCCGACGAAGAATCCGACCAGCAGGCCGACCGACCCGGTCTGGACGACCAGCGTGCCCGTAAGCATCGGGCCGATTCCCGGAACGTGAGCGAAGACGTCGAGCGTGCCGGGTCGAAGGAGGCCGACGCCGACGGTGAGCCAGAACCCGATCTGGTAGGGGTTGGTCAGCGACAGCGCGAACGCCTTCCGGAACCCTCGAGAGGGTTCGTCCGTGTCTTCGACGAAGCCGGTAGCAGATCTCGCATCCCGAAACGCGCCGACGGCGAAGTACACCATGAGCACGCCGCCGACGAGATAGAGTGCGGGTCTGATGATCGGATACTGATCGATGATCGCGACCACGCCTGCCAGCGTCCCGACAAAAAAGACGACATCCGCGAGCATCGCACCGAGGCCGGCCCTGAACCCGGCCGTCCAGCCGCGAAGCACGCTCTCCTCGGCGATGATCGCGTTCATCGGCCCCGGCGGGGCGGCCAGCGCAATTCCAAAGACGGCTCCAACGAAGGGAGTGAGAACGGTCGTCACCACGTGTTCGTTTCGAGGGGTACCGACGGCTAAAACGTGTCGAAGCGCTCGATAGATCGGGTTGCCGGTGGCGCTCGTCAGCGCTGCGTTTTCCGGGTGACGGTTTCGATCTCCTCGTAGGGGATGCTTCCTTCGCCGACCGGTTGACCGTCGAGTTCGAGGTACGCCGGTCCGGAGTCGGGGGTGTGACTCCCCGTAACTTCGCCGCTCAATCGCTTTCGCTTGTCGTCGGTCATCGCGTAGCTCTCGACTTCGACGACATCGCCGATATCGACCAGATCGTCCACCAGCTCCATCGCCTCTCGTTCGTCGGCGTCCGCTGGAATCTCGAGTTCCGTCATGTTACCACAGTTGGGCCCGTGGCGTCTCGCACGTATCGCAGACGACCGCCTCGTTTCCCTTGTACTGGCCCCGCTCGAGTCGTCCGTCGGCACAGGACGGACACGCCCGGCCCTCGAGCAGAGAAATTAACCGATTCCCGTCGAATTGCGTCGTTGCCATATCGAGAGACTCCGCCCGTCGATAGTGAAGGCGTTGGCCATGCACCTGCAGGTGGCCGCCGGGAATCAGCCAACGACTCGAGTACCGGTAGTCGGCACGGGGTGACACGGGTCGGCACAGAGCGACACGAGCCAGCACTTCGTGGCACGTATCGACACAGCATTCCTCGGGTCGACACGATGCGCCGCGAGTCGACACGGCTATTTCCGTGCCTCGAGAACGTCGAGAGAGACTCATGTGGCCCTGGGGACACCTCGGCGTGGCGTACCTGCTGTACAGTCTCTTCGCGCACCGTCGGTACGACCGCCCACCGCGTGCGGCACCCGCAATCGCCCTCGCGATCGGCTCGCAGTTTCCCGACCTCCTCGACAAGCCGCTGGCCTGGAACTTCGACGTGCTCCCGGGCGGGCGAACGCTGAGTCACTCCGTGGTGTTCGCGGTCGGGCTCACCGTCGTCGTCTACGCGCTCGCGAGTCGATTCGGGGGTCTCGAGGCGGCGATTGCTTTCCTCATCGGACACGCCGTCCATCTGCTGACGGATGTCCCACCGGCCGTCTTTGGTGGAGAGGTTTCGGGACTGGCGTATCTCCTCTGGCCGTTCGTCGAACAGCCCCCGGAAGAACCCGTCGCCGGCCTACTCGATGCGATCCTCACGTACTACACCCTCGGCCCGTACGAAATGATCCAGTTCGGACTGTTCGCGTTCGCGGCGGTCGCCTGGTACTACGACGGCAAACCCGGCTTCGTGTACGTGCGGTCGATTCTCGCCCGATTTCGAGTATCGGAATCTCACACGTAGCGATCTGATCTCCTCATAGCGGGTGTGGTTCCGAACCGCTGGGGCTTTGCACCCGGCAGCCGACGCCTTCGGTATGCGCCAGTTCGTCCTCCTCGGACACGACGTGCCGACGACCCCGGACTTCTCGCTCGACGACCTCGCCGGCGGAGCCGGGCGACTCGACGCGCTCTGTCGCTCGATCACCGCCTCGTTCGTGACCTCCCACGGCATCCGCGAGGATGTCCGCGTCCACCTCGTGATCCAAGACGAGTTGACGATCACGTTCGACGGGAGCGACCTCCGAAACCTCCACCCCGACGAGCGCTCGACCGCCGCGCTCGTCCGCACGGCCCTCGAGCACCGCGAGGAGGCGATCGGCTCGCTGCCCGCAGAACCGAGCCCCGGCGTCGAACTCTATCGACGCGGGTTCGAAGCTACGCTCGAGGCCGTCTCGAGCGACGGAACGATCGTTCAACTGCACGAGGACGGCGACTCTGTCGTCGACGCGTCCGTGCCGACCGATCCCGTCTTCGTGCTCTCGGACCATCACGATTTCACGGCGGCCGAACAGCGGCTCCTCGAGACACACGCGGATCGACGGCTCCGACTCGGGCCGACGCGACTCCACGCAGATCAGGCGATCACCGTGGCCCACCACTGTCTCGACACCGACGGCTACACACGCTTTTAAAGAGTGCGTTCGATCGGACAGAGGCTCGAGTTCGGCGAAGTCTCGAACGGTCGGAGCGATAGCCGAATCGAAAAACGAAACGCTGTGCTGTGTCGTGTCCGCCAGTAGTCCGGGCCGTCACCCATTCAGAAAGGTTAAACGCGTGGACGAACTTCCACCGAATGCGGGCCGGTGGGGTAGCTTGGTATCCTTCGGCCTTCGGGTGGCCGTAACCGCGATTCGAATTCGCGCCGGCCCACTACCTTTCCCGCACTCAACGAACGCCGAGCGACAGCGAGGCATTTCGAGTGCGGGAAGTCGTTTATCCAAGCGAATTCGAAGTAGACCAGAGGCAGCCCGCGCAGTGAGCGAAGCGAACGAGCAGGACCCTCTGGGCGTGATTCGAATTCACGCCGGCCCATTTTCACCCCACTTCACAACGACGAGCGTAGCGAGGAGTCCGTAGTGGGTGTGTAAATAACGCCGCGCGATTCGAGCCAGCAAGTCGCAGCGCGAACGAAGTGAGCGACCGTCTCGGCGAGTTCGAATTCGCGCCGGCCCACTTCTTCCCGCATTCCACCGCCCCGAGCACCGCGTAGCGTGTGCGAGGAACTCCGAATTCGAGAAGTCGTTTCGCGCCGGCCCACTACCGTTCCCGCACTCAACGAACGTCGAGCGACAGCGAGACGTTTCGACTCGCATTTCGTCATCGTTGAGCGGCAGCCATCAGATGGCCGTACCCGCGTTCTCGAGGGCGGACCGCTCGAGCGCGGTTTGGGAAACGCCAGCGAAACGTCGGCGTCCTCGAGAAGCGACTGGGCGGCGGAAGACGGCCGGTTCCACGACGAACGCAACCGTTACCGGCGTTGGCTACCTCCCTCGAGACGAATGACTGACGGAACTGAGAAAGACGTCCATACGACCGAGGGGGTCACGGAGCGACGAGACAAGGTGGTCGCTCGAGTCCGCTCGCACGCGGGACAGATCGCTCGGGAACTCGCGCTGTTACAGGGCGGCGACTACGGCCAGGAGTCCTTCGAGACGGCGGCCGCGACGTGGACGGTCAAGTACGAGGCGGGCGACATTCAATATCTCCGATTCGATCCGAACTCGGGCGAGGAGACGTACGTGATCTCGACCAAACAGCCGCCGGAGCCCGACGCACTCGAGCGGTCGATGGACGATTACGGGGCGTTTATCGACGCCTACAACGAGTACGTCGCGTCGTTCGACGACGTGCTCGCGGACGTTCCCGACGAGTTTCCGGCGATCGAGTCGGCCGCCGATCTCGTCGCGGATCGGGATCGGATCGTTCGGCGGATCCACGATGTCGGGACCGAGATGGCCGGCCAACTCCAGCGCTACGACGGCGAGTACGGCACCTATTCGACGACGGTCTCGGGAACCCGCTGGGAACTCAAGTGGGACGGACGCGAAGTGTCTTACCTTCGGGTCGGCGGGTCGGACGGGACGTATCTCCTCTCGCAGTACGGTCCGCCTTCGGCGTCCGAACTCCGTCGACTCGCAGACGATGTCGAGGCGTTCGTCGAATCGTTCAACGACGAGATAGCCGATCTCGAGGCGGATCTCGATCGCGTCTCGATGCGGAAAGACGAGTAGGGGAAGCTTTCTGTTTTACGGGTCGCTTACAGCGAATCCGGCGCTCGTCAGTCTCGGCCTACGCGAGATTCACCGGGGAAAGGTCGGGACAATTTCGGCAACTGTCTGGTTCCCTTTTGGCCCGCCCGTTCCCACTATCCGGCGCATTATGACGACAACACGACGCGCGACGATGGCGGCTATCGGTGCACTGGGAGCGGGAGCGACACTGACCGGATCGGCGCTTGCAGTGGGCGAACACGAAGACGACGAGCGGTCGCAAGAAGAGACCGACGAGGAGGTTCCGGACGCGGTCGCGGCGGTCCGGGTCGCCCACTTCTCGCCGGACGCGCCGGCCGTCGACATCTACGTCGACGGCGAGCGAGTCCTCCAGTCGATTTCGTACGACGAGGTATCGCCGTATCTCGAGATCGAACCTGGAGAGGCGGAGCTAACGATCACTGCGGCCGGCGATTCGGAGGCAGTCGTCTTCGAGGACAGCGTCTACTTCGGACGCGCGTTCTACACGGTCGCGGCAGTCGGTGAGCTCGAAGCCGATACGTTCAGTCCGCTGATTCTCACTGACGCCGGCTCGTCGCTCGTTCGACTCGTCCACGCGTCGCCGGACGCGCCGGCCGTCGACGTCGTCGGGAACGACGGCGCGATGGAGCTCTTCGAGAACGTTTCGTTTGGCACGGCGACGAATTACGTCGCGCTTCCGGCCGGTAGTTACGCACTCGACGTTCTCCCCGCGGCGGGCGGGAGCGGCGAACCGGACGCCGGTGGGGAAGCACCCGATTACGACTCCATTGAGGGGGGTGACACGGGTGATGACGGGACGGACACGAGCTGGAACGAATCCACGGATGACAACGAGACGGCGACTGCTGGCAATGAGACGGCGACTGCTGGCAATGAGACCGCGGCAGAAACAGACACCGGCGAAACCGATGGCGATGATACTACGATGGAGACGGGCGACGGTTCCAGTCAGACCGATGACGCGGTCGCCAGTCTCGAGGTCACACTCGAGCAGGGCGGCGCCTACACCGTGGCTGCGATCGGGTATCTCGAGGCCGCAGACGACGAGCCGGAGTTCGACGTGACGGTGCTCGAGGACGGACCGATGGCGGTCCTCTCCGAGGCCGAAGAAAGCGGGTCTTCGGACGACGCTGGCGCGAGCGACGAGACCGGTGTCGAGTCCGGTGCTGGCACAGACTCCACTGATGGGACGACAGCCGCGGAGAGTGAGACGACTGGCAACGAGACGACGGCTGATAACGAAACGACAGCCACAGAGTCGGGCTACTAACGCCCCTCAGCGAGCGGCGGTCACTGGACCGTATCGAGCGCTATCGATCGTATTCAGATGAGTGGAAAGTCGCGACACGCTGGCGATCAGGCGTCGACGTACCGTTCTATCCACTCCTGTCGCTGCTCGAGAATGCGCCGCCCCTTCGGGGTCAACGCGTAGTAGTTCGTCCGACGGTCGATCTCTCCCTTCTCGACGAGTTCGAACTCGACGAGCGTATCGAGATTCGGGTACAGCCGACCGTGTGTCACTGGCTGATCGATGTACCTGTTGATGTCGTCGAGAATGTCCTGACCGGACGGCCGGTCCATTCCCGCAATGACGTACAACAGATCGCGTTGGAATCCTGTAAGCTGGTCCATGGATCACCCTCTGAATATCGACAGTGACTCGTCTACGGCTTTGTTATAGAGCGTGTACGCCCCGGAGAGAGTGTTTCGTTCGGTTGGCGTCTCTTCGCGCACCATTTGGGCCGTGCTCGAGAACCGTCCTAGAGTCGTCGTCGCTGTCTTTTTCCACTCGACCAGCCTATCGGCCGATATGACGGACGACTCGCTCTCGTGGGAGACCAAAGACAGCGCGGTAGCCTACTCCTGTCCGGGATTCGATATCGTTAACGAGACCGTTCAGCTTCCCGACGGGACCGAAACCGAGTTCGATTACCTCACCGAGCCGCCGAGTGTCTGCATCCTCCCACTAACGCCAGCCGACGAGGTCGTCTGCATCGAAGAGTGGCGACAGGCCGTCTCCCGAGTCAACTACGGGCTCCCCGCCGGTGGGACCGAACCCGGCGATGACGACCTGGAGGCGGCCGCTCGACGGGAACTCCGCGAGGAGACGGGCTACGAAGCCGATCGAGTCGAGTCGCTCGTGAGCGTCGAGCCGGCGAACGGCTTCACCGACGCGGTCGTCAACTTCTTTGTCGCTCACGGCTGTCGGCCGACGGCGGCTCAACGACTCGACCACGACGAAAGCATTCGTGTCGCGACGACATCGCTCGAGGAATTAACCGACGCCGTCGCCGACGGTGCAATCTGCGACGGTCGCGTCGTGCTCGCACTCTCGTACTACCGGCTCTTCGCGGACGACCGCGAGGACTGAGCCGGTTCGATCGACTGCTGTCGGTGGAGGCCGGTCGAACTGGATTCGTGCCCTGCATCCTGGGGCTGGAACGGAACGTTTACCGCTTCGCTCGCAAAGAGACGGTAGATGCGCGAGTGCTTCGAACTTCGGAACAGCGACGCGGGAGGACGGATCGGCGAACTCACGGTTCCTCGAGCCGGCGTCACCGTCGAAACGCCGGCGCTGCTCCCGGTGATCAATCCGAATCTGGATACGATCTCTCCCCGTCGACTCGCCGAGGAGTTCGGCGCGGAGATACTCATCACGAACTCTTATATCATCTACAACACCGACGACGTTCGAGAACGAGCGCTCTCGGAGGGCCTTCACGATATGTTCGAGTTCCCAGGCGCGATCATGACCGACTCGGGCTCGTTCCAGCTCTCGGAGTACGGCGAGATCACGGTCACGACCGAGGAGATCCTCGAGTTTCAGGCCGACATCGGCTCCGATATCGGGACGCCCGTCGACATTCCGACCCCGCCGGACGTCTCCCGCGAGCGCGCAGCCGAAGAACTCGAGACGACCAAAGAGCGCCTCGAGGTTGCAGACGGCGTCGACGTCGGCGACATGCTGATCAACGCGCCCGTCCAGGGGTCGACGCATCCGGATCTCCGTGAAGCGGCTGCCCGGCACGCCGACTCGACGGACCTCGACGTCTTCCCCGTCGGCGCGGTCGTCCCGCTCATGAACGAGTACCGCTACGACGACATGATCGACGTCGTCGCCGCCGCCAAACGCGGTCTGGGCGCCGACGCGCCGGTTCACCTCTTCGGAGCCGGTCACCCGATGATGTTCGCGCTCGCGGTTGCGATGGGCTGTGACCTGTTCGACTCCGCGGCCTACGCCCTCTACGCCCGCGACGACCGGTATCTCACCGTCCGCGGGACCCAGCACCTCGAGGAGATCGAGTACTTCCCGTGTTCGTGTCCGGTCTGTTCGTCCCGCGACCCGGCGGACGTACGCGAACTTCCGGACCGGGAACGAGAGGAGACGCTGGCCGCCCACAACCTCCACGTAACCTTCGGGGAGATCCGCCGGATCAAACAGGCCATCAGAGCGGGGAACCTCCTCGAGCTCGTCGAACAGCGCGCTCGCGCCCATCCGACGATGCTCGACGGCTACCGGACGCTTCTGGATCACGCCGACCAGCTCGAGGCGACCGATCCCGTCTCGAAGGGAGCCTTTTTCTACACCTCTCACGAGAGCGCTCGGCGGCCGGAAGTACTGCGCCACCGACAACGACTCGAGCGCCTCTCGGTTCCCGACTCGGTGTTTCTCACCGAAGGCGACGGTGACGGGCCCGAAAAATATGAGGCTGCCTGGCGCGTCAAGCCACCCTTCGGCCCGTTTCCGCGGGCGCTTTCGAAGAGCTATCCGCTCACCGCGGAAGTGCCAACGCGCGTCGACCGCGGCGCGCTCGAGGCCGCCGCGGCGGGTGTCACTCGACTGGTCGAGTCCAGCCCGAACAGCGAGTTCGGATTGGGGCATCTGGACTGGCCAGCGGGGGTGCTCGAGGCGCTCCCCGAGTCCGTTGAGACGATCGATCTGACGGAGTCCCATCGGTCCTAATCGTCGCTTTGCCAGACCCTCATTGGTCCGCTCTCGTCGTCGACTGCCTCGACGAGCCACGTCCGATCAGAACAGCAAAGGGGTGGTAGCTCACTTCGTTTTGGTATGATCGTTCCAGTATCGCTCGCACTCGGCGTCATCGTCGTTCTCGTCGTCGGATCGTGGTTGATCAAGCGGTTCCGGGGTCCCTCGAGCGACCGGCAGGACTCGCTCGAGAGCCATAAGGAGGCCCAAGAGCGCGAGCCGCCGGTCGATATCGGCGACGAACGAACGGTCGGCGTCGAGGAGTTTACCGAGCACCACTCGGGCGAGCGTCAGGCGGTAACCAAAGTCGAGGGGTTCGTCGTCTTCGTCGAAGACCTCCCGTCGGATGTCGACGTCGCGGACGCGATCGAGATCAAGATTACCTCGTTCAACCGCGGCCACACGTCGGCGACGGCAACGTGTTTGGGTCGGGCGTAGTCGGGTTCTCGAGGAGTCGGCGACGCGACGCGTTCTCTGGCTCGAGCAAATTAAAGTACCAGTCTCCGAATCGGCATCCAATAACGCCACAGCTATCACGCTCTCGAACTGGCGCGAAAAAGACAAATCGAGCGTCGAAAAACGAAACGCGGGAAGGCGACGTCCTTAGAGCAGGCCGGTCTTCTGGAGTTTCATCAGGTCCTCGGTGTCGAGGGTCTCTCCTTCCTTGAACTTCTGGTAGATCTCCTCGGCTTCCTCCTTGGCCTCCTCCTTTTTCTTGTCCCGCTGGGACTTGCGCTCTTTTTCCTCTTTCTTGTCGAGTTCGCGCAGACGCTTCTGGACGCGGACGAAGTCCTCGTGGTGCTGGTCGGCCGCTTCCTGAGCCTCGACGAAGGACTCGTGCATCTCGTCGGCTTCGTCACGGATGTCGTCGGCCTCGCGATAGGCCTCGATCATCTCGTTGTGGTGCTCCTGGGCCTTGTCCGCGAGTTCGGTGACCTTCTGGTGGTGCTGGGAAGCCTCCGATCGGACTTCTTCTGCTTCCTCGACGAGTTCCTCGAGGTCGTCGTTTTGGTCGAGTTTGTCCTTTCGCTCTGCGTACTCCTCGCGTTTTCCCTCGATCTTCTCAATGAGTTCCTGTTCTTCCTCACTCGAGAGGACTTCGGTCTGCTGTTTCCCGCCTGTGCCCGGAGAACCACTTTGTGCTGGCCGAATCCGTCGGTCGCCGTCGCCTCGCGGAGTTTCTCTTTCAAAAAATTATCTTCCGGAATCGGAACCGTATCCAATTAGATACCAAACCCTTATCACTCACACGACCCACCGTTCGAACGACAGAGGTATTCGTACTATGGCACGCTTAGAGCTTCAAAATCTGCATGCAGAAGTGGCAGAAGGCGACGAACAGATCCTGCGCGGCGTCGACCTCGAGGTCGAGTCGGGCGAGATCCACGCACTGATGGGACCGAACGGCTCCGGGAAGTCGACCACCGCGAAAGTCATCGCTGGTCACCCGGCCTACGAGGTCACGGAAGGGAAAGTCCTCCTCCACCTCGAGGAAGACGAGTTCGGCGACGAGTTCGAGATTCCCGAGGACAAACGCACGTGGAACATCCTCGACCTCGAGCCCAACGAACGCGCGGCCCTCGGCATCTTCCTCGCGTTCCAGTACCCGGCCGAGATCGAAGGCGTCACGATGACCAACTTCCTCCGGACGGCGCTCAACGCGAAACTCGAGGAGCGCGAGGAACTCTTCGAGGAAGGCGACGACGAAGACGAGGCCGAGGAAGAAGACGAGGGATTCGAGTCCTCGCCGATGGAGGGACCCGCCGACGACGGCGAGATCGGCGTCGCCGAGTTCCAAGAGATTCTCGCGGAGAAGATGGAGGAACTGGACATGGACGAGCAGTTCGCCCAGCGCTATCTCAACGCTGGCTTCTCCGGCGGCGAGAAGAAACAGAACGAGGTGCTGCAGGCCGCGATCCTCGAGCCCTCGGTCGCCGTCCTCGACGAGATCGACTCCGGGCTCGACATCGATCGACTGCAGGACGTCTCGAAGGGCATCAACACGCTTCGCGACGAGCAGGGAACGGGCGTCCTCCAGATCACTCACTACCAGCGTATCCTCGACTACGTCGAACCCGACACGGTCCACATCATGCTCGACGGCAAAGTCGTCAAGAGCGGCGACGCCTCGCTGGCAGCCGAACTCGAGGACAAGGGCTACGACTGGGTCCGCGAAGAGGTCTACGAGACGGCGTAACCGAATCCAGCTAGAACAACGGTAATAACGCTACAGCCGTAAACACGAATACATACAACTCATGAGTTCCGAACAAGATCACCTCAAGGAGACCGACACCGAAGCGCGCTTCGAGTTCAAAAAGGAAGAGCGCTCGGCCGTCAAGTCCGACGCAGGCCTCACCGAAGAAGTCGTCCGACTGATCAGTGAGGACAAAGACGAACCGGACTGGATGCTCGAGCGACGGCTCCGCGCGCTACAGCAGTATCACGCGATGCCGATGCCGACGGACTGGCCGGGTCAGCCGGACCTGACCGAACTCGACATCGAAGAGATCGTTCCGTACATCCGCCCCGACGTCGACAAACGCGAGGGCGTCGACGACTGGACGGAGCTTCCGGACGAGATCAAAGACACGTTCGACAAGCTCGGTATTCCGGAAGCCGAGAAGAACGCGCTCTCGGGCGTCGGCGCGCAGTACGAGTCCGAGGTCGTCTACCAGAACATGCAAGACCAGTGGGAGGAGAAAGGCGTGGTCTTCATGAACATGGATCGCGCCGTCAAAGAGCACCCGGAGCTCGTCAAGGAGTACTTCATGACGAGCTGCGTGCCCCCGAGCGACAACAAGTTCGCGGCGCTTCACGGCGCCGTCTGGTCCGGCGGTTCGTTCGTCTACGTCCCAGAAGACGTCACCGTCGAGATGCCCGTCCAGGCGTACTTCCGCATGAACTCGGAAGGGATGGGCCAGTTCGAGCACACGCTCATCGTCGCCGAAGAGGGCTCGGAAGTCCACTACATCGAGGGCTGTTCCGCGCCGAAGTACGGCACGCACAACCTCCACTCGGGCTGTGTCGAGGTCTTCGTCGAAGACGACGCCCACGTGCAGTACTCGACCGTGCAGAACTGGTCGAAGAACACGTTCAACCTGAACACCAAACGCGCCATCGTCGAGGAAAACGGCACGATGGAGTGGGTGTCGGGCAGCATGGGATCGAAAGCGACCATGCTCTACCCGTGTACCATTCTCAAGGGCCGCGGCGCGACGGACACCCACATCACCATCGCCTTCGCCGGCGAGGGACAGAACATCGACACCGGCGCGAAGGTCTATCACAACGCACCGAACACGAGTTCGACGATCGAATCGAAGTCGATCTCGAAAGACGGCGGCCGCACCAACTACCGCGGGCTCGTCCACATCGCCGACGGCGCCGAGAACTCGAGTACGGCAGTCGAGTGTGACGCCTGATGTTCGACAACGAATCGACCTCCGATACCATGCCGTACATGGAGATCGAGGAGTCGAAGGTCGACGTCGCCCACGAAGCGACGGTCGGGAAGATCGGCGACGAGGACATCTTCTACCTCCAATCGCGCGGATTGGACGACGACGACGCGAAGAAGATGATCGTCGCCGGCTTCATCGAGCCGATCACCGAAGAGCTCCCGATCGAATACGCAGTCGAACTGAACCGTCTGATCGAACTCGAGATGGAGGGAAGCCTCGGATAGACATGAGCACGCAGGTACACGCCAATCTGACGGACGAACAGGTACGCGAGATCAGCGATCGGCTCGACGAGCCCGACTGGCTCCTAGAGACCCGTCTCGAGGCGCTCGAGGCACTCGAGGACCTGGGGATGCCCGACGTGATCCGAACGCCGGGACAGAACTGGACCAACCTCTCCGAACTGGATTTCGAGTCGCTGGTCGATCCGCTCGACGCGGCCGAAAACAAAGACCAGGTCGGCCCCGACGGCGTCGAGGTCCTCTCGTGGGTCGAGGCCGTCGACGAGCACGAGTCGTTGCTCGAGGAGCACTTCGGGTCTATCGTCGATCCCCAGGAGAACTACCTCACGGCGCTCTCGACGGCGCTTTTCTCCACGGGAACGGTCATCTACGTCCCCGAAGGCGTCAACGCCGAGGACGTGACGATCAAGACCGAGATGAACTCCCGGTCGCTGTTTAACTACACGCTCGTCGTCACCGAGGAATCCTCGTCGGTGACGATCCAAGAGCGCCAGTCGACCGGCACCGAGCTGGAAGACGAGCAGTACTACAGCGGCATCGTCGAAGTCGCCGCGGCCGAAAACAGCTACGTGCAGTACGGCTCGCTCCAGAACCTCTCCGAGGAGACGTACAACTTCACTGCCAAACGCGGCGACGCCGACACCTACGCCACGATCAACTGGATCGAGGGCAACGTCGGTTCGAAGCTGACCAAGACGGAGGTCTCGACCGAACTCAACGGTGACAGCTCCGAGAGCCAGATCGTCGGCGCGTTCTACGGTCACAACGACCAGCACTTCGATCTGGACTTCAAGGTCTGGCACCGCGCCGAGCACACGACGGCAGATCTCGTCACCCGCGGGGTCACCGACGACGTCGCACGATCGGTCTACGAGGGCGTCCAGGACGTCGGCGACGCCGCCTGGGATACGAGCTCCTACCAGCGAGAGAACACGCTCATGCTCTCCGACGAGAGCGAAGCCGACGCCTCGCCGAAGCTCATCATCAACAACCACGACACGGAAGCCTCCCACAGCGCCACCGTCGGGCAGGTCGATCAGGAGGACCTCCTGTATATGACCTCTCGAGGCGTCACGCCGGAGGCGGCTCGCAACATGCTCGTCGAGGGCTTCTTCGTCCCCGTTCTCGAGGAAGTCGCCGTCGACGAACTCCGAACGGACTTCGAGTCGCTCGTCAACACGCGTCTGCGAAACTAACGCCACCGACGATTTCTTCGCGGTCGATCACGCCTTTCAATCGAGGGGCGGCGGCCAATCACCGTTCGGGAGGTGATCCGTCTATCCAAACGCCCACCGCCGAAAAAACGGGAAGTTAAGTAACACGACCACCCACAGACGTGTATGAGCCTGGGACAGCGTGTCTCGACAGACCACCAACTGACCCGCCTTCTCCAGATCGGCGTGGTCCTAGAGGAAGTCGTCGAGTCGCGTGCTGCCCACCACCTCGAGTCACTTCCCGCCGAGGCGCGAGCGGAGATCGACAGAGAGGTCAGGGAGCTACTTACGGATGCAACGGAAGAGTCGGCCGATCACCGCGATCGGCTCGAAGCACTGATAGACGACCTCGAGGCGGAAACGGTCGGATACGAGGAGATCAATCAGCTTGTCGACGCCCAGTACGGCCCGCCCGAGGATACCGACGGCGTGTTGTACGACCAACTCTGCAACGAGGAAACGGCCTACAAGTTCTACGACGACCTCATCGAGGCCATCGAGGCCTCCGATTCGACGTTCGCCGTCGACCGGGATCGAGTTCTCGAGACCCTCCGAGAGATCCGCGCGGAAGAAAAAGAGGGCGTCGAGGAAGTCACAGAAATTATGGAGCGACGGGCATGATCGGGATACGCACCACTCACGAGCGCCAGACGAGTCGGACCGATCGACGACCAAGACACCACATGAAGGGTTGGCGATGAACACAGCAGATCAATATCTCAAGGCGATCTATCTCGCACAGCGGATGGAGGAGGGACCGGCCTCGACGGGCACGCTCGCGGACCTCCTCGGCGTGAGTCCGGCGAGTGTCAACGAAATGGTCGGGAAACTCCAGGACAAAGACCTCGTCGATCACGAAAAGTACAAAGGCGCGAGTCTCACGGACGAGGGTCTCGAACGCGCCCACGAGGCGCTCCAGACCTACTGCATTATCGAGCGATTCCTCGCGAACGTCCTCGAGGTCGACGAGTTCCGCGACGAAGCCCGCGCGCTCGAGAGCGTCATCGACGATACGGTCGCCGACAGACTCGATACGATCATCGACCGCCCGGAGCAGTGTCCGGACTGTTTCGACCCCGAAGCCGACTGCTGTAGCCTGCTCGAGGTTTGCGGGCCAGCGAACTAATCTTTTAGCACGACCGAGTCCTACTCGATCAGTTCGTCGTATCGGATCCGTTCGATGCGGTACGAACCACAGTCCGGACAGTACTGTCGATTCAGTCTGAACCGGCGATCGCAGTTTCCACAGTGGTACACTCGGTCCTGACTCTCGAATCGTCGCGAGCCGACGAACCGACCGGCCCACGTGAACCATCCCGTGAACCGGCCGCCGTACGTGATCAGTTCCCACAGCTTTTCGATACTCGATCTCATTCGTCGGACCGGCGACGTTCGACGTCACGAGCGATCGAGTGAACCGTTTCTGTCGTGTCCGGGTCGGGAGAGTCGTCCTCGAGCGGCGGGGGTTCGACCGGACTCGAGCCCTCGTCGTACTCGAGGCGATCCCGACGAACACCGTCGGTCATCGGACGCCGTGACTCGCCAAACGAGATGTATCGCCGGCCGAGTGCTGCGGCCGCGAGGAGGGCGAGCGCGACGACGGCAGCGAGCCCGATCGGAAGCGACCACGTCCCGCCGTTCCAGTCGGCATCGAAGACCGCCTCGTAATACGCGGCCGGTTCCTCGCCGTGGATTGCGAGGACGACCTCGCGGTTGTTTCGAAGCGAGTTGTCATTCCAGTTGAGGCTTCCCACGATCGTCGTCTCGCCATCGATTATGACTCCCTTGGCGTGTATCTTCTCGAACCTGTTTTTCGGTTCGACGAGCGCAACCTCGAGCGGGAGGTCTTCCGCTGCCGCCGTCTCCTCGAGGACCGATTTCACTCTAGCGTTGTCCTCCTCGACGTACCACGACGAATCGAGCAGAATGCGGACCTCGACGCCGCGGCGTGCCGCATCGAACGTTTCCTCGACGAGCGACACGTCGGGCCCGCCGATACTCGCCTGTTTGATGAGAATTTCGTCCTCGGCGGACGCGAGGAGTTCGCGAAGTCTCGGCTCGGCGTTGTCGGGGGCGAGCAAGAGTTCCGCGCTCTCGATGTCGACTGATTCGGGCGGGTGGTTCGACGGGAAATCGGTCGGGGTCTGGACCTGATCTGCTGTGTCGCTGAACGACGCGTCCTCGAGATAGCTCGTTCCGGACTCGGTATCGGGCCCGCTGAAGTCGGCGTCGAACACGGTCTCGAGGTCCGTTGCGAGCGCCGCGTTCTCGAGAGAAACGCCCCAGCCGCGACTCGACTCGCCGCCGACACCGGACGGTTGCCAGTTTTCGGTCGTGACGAGCACCGTATCGTCGGCGATCGCGTACTTTGGATGGTGGTAGCGATAGCGTGCGTTCTCCCCGCCGGTCATCCGAACGTCGACGCCGCCGTCTTCGAGAGTTGCGAGGGGTGCTTCAGTCGCAGCCGACGCGCCGCCGACGGGACCGGACTCGAGTAGCACGTCGACCTCGACGCCGCGTTCGCTCGCCGCGACGAGTTCCGAGGCGACCGCCTCGGACGTGAACGTGTACCCAGCCAGTGAGAGGTTCTCCTCTGCGTTTCGGATCGTCTCCAGCGGAACCTCCGGACTATCGGGGAGGACGAACGTCGTCGCGTTCTCCGCGGCGACGCGCGTCGACGGAAGACAGGTCGCGCCCTTGGGCCACCATCGGCCGGTCGCGTCCCCACTCGAGGGTGCGCTCGCGCCCGAGTTCGACTGCTTGCCCGATTCGCTCGTCCGTTCGCTTCGGTACCACCGTTCGCCGACCGGTGCATCCTCGTAACTGACCGCGTCGATTCGGTCGGAGCCGTTTCGGATCTCGAGGCGATCCCCATCCGTCGCGAGGCGGAGATGGCCCTCGAGCTCGAGAGTTGGTTCGTCCGTGAGCGACGCCGTTTCGTTGGGATCGACCGTGACGGCGACCGCGCCCGAGACGGTTTCGTTCGGAAACGACGCGGTCGTGTGACCGTCCGTGACCGTCCAGTTCTCGAGCGAGGTCTCCGGCGGCGTCTCGAGGACGAAAAACTCGCCGACGTTCTCCGGCGTCGTCGGATTCGGATACAGTTCGACGATCCGGGACTCGGATGCGTTGCGGTGGCCGTCGTCCGACCGCGCGGCGACCGGACACGCGAGCGTCTGGGCAGCGGATCCGCCTCCCGGCGTGCTCTTCAATGCTGTGGAAAGTACCGTCCGTTCACTCGAGGCGGATTCGCCGGGAGCGGCCGATCGCACGTCGGTGCTCGGGGGCGCGTCGACGAACCCGACGGCACACGCGCTGGCGACGAGTCCGCAGACGAGAACCGCAACGAGGAGGACCCTAGCACGCATTGGGCGGTCTGGCCGCGTCTCGGTATGTAAACCCTCGGCCGTCGAGGACGGCGATATCCTGTGAAAATACCGTCTCCGAATTGCCGCACGAACAGAAATCCCCCTACGCAACAGAACCCTACCCACTCACCTACCTACGCGGCGGGTTCGAGATTCGCCTTCTCGGCTTCAGCCTGTACGAGATACGCGCGGTCGTCGGCTGCGCCCGCGGCCACCTCGAGGGCGCGTTCGGTTCCGATCTGGGTGAGCGCCCAGACGGCGCTCGCACGCACCGTGTCTTCGTCGTCCTCGTCGATCCGCTCGGCGAGCGGCTCGATCGCGCGGGTATCGCCGATCAGTCCCAGCGCGCGGGCGGCGGAGCTTCGAACGACCGATTCGTCGGCGACCAACTGGTTCGCGATCGGCTGCACCGCGTCTTCGCTGCCGACTTCGCCGAGCGCTCGCATCGCGGGGCGTTGCAGTTGCGGGTTCGAATCGACGTACTCGAGGAGCGTCTCGACGACGTCCTCGTCGTCGTTGCCGATCTTGCCGAGGATCGACATCGCGGTCGTATCCCGACGGTTCGCACGCTGGAGCATCGGTTCGGTCGCCTCCTCGGGACCCATCCGCTCTAAGGACTCGAGGCAGTGTTCTTCCATGAAGTCCGAGCCCAGCGACTCGAGTGCGAGCAGGACCATGTCGGTGTTGCCGCGTTTCTCGTGAACTTTCAGCGCGTGCCACTCCGGCGGGAAGTCCTTGACGTGATCGAGGACGTCGTAGAACCCCTCGCGTCGGAGCTGTTCGCGCACCTGCAGGTTCTCCCAGGCCGTCGCGTCGTCGACGCCGGACTGTAACGCGTCGGTGATCTCGAGCAGCGAGGCGATATCCTCGTCGTCCTCGTCGGGATCCAGTTCCGCGGCCTCGATTTCTTCTTCGAGGCGTTCGAGCGCCTCCACCAGTGCGTCGAGCAGGGAGTCATCCGCTGGAATCGAAATCGACGTTCCAAGCACGGCGTTGCTGTCCTCGAGTGCCTCCTCGACCGCTTCTCGCAGTTCTTCCTCGCCCTCTTCGGTCCAACGGGTGCTCTCGATGTCCCCTTTGGCGCTACCGACTTCGTCGATGACATCCGTCGCGTACGGCCCTCGCTGGTCGTCGACATCGGACTGGATGTCGTCGACCTCGTCCTCGAGATCCTCGATTTCTCCCTCGAGATCGTCGAGTGTCTCCTCGAGCGCCTCCTGTTCGGCCTCGAGTTCCTCGATCGGTCCGTCGGGAGCGTCGTCTTCCCCATCGCCCGCTTCCTCCTCGTCTTCGTCCTCGTCCGTTTCGGGTTCCGGAAGCTCGATCTCGTCGAACTCTTCGCGGACGGCGTCAAACTCCTCGCGAACGTCCTCGAGATCCGATCGAACCGGCTCGAGTTCCGCTTCGACGTCGTCGAGGTCGTCTTCGGTCTCGGCGGCCTCGAAGGTATCGTGGACCGGTTCGATCTCGTCTCGAATCGGGTCCAGGTCGTCGCGGATGGGCTCGAGGTCGGCTTCGATCGACGCGAACTCCTCGCGGATATCGTCGGCGCGCTCCTCGAGATCCCGTGTCTGCTCGGAGTCGGGAGCGTCCTCGTCGCTCATCCCACCACCCGGCGAGGTGCCGCCGCTTGTCTCCTGACTGCGTTCATACGAAGGTATCGTGTCAGGACGCTCCTAAGCGTTTCCATGCAGAGCGTCTGGACGAATCCGTCCAGTTCGAAAAACAGGTGGGTAGACGTAAGCGGGTCCGGTCAGACGTTTCTGTGCATCTCCGCACCCTCGGGCTCCTCGGCGTCGGCCGGATCGGCGTGGGTATCCTCGCGCCAGTAAAACCACGGACTGAGCGTCATGTACGCGATTCCGAGCGTGAGAAGGGCGTAGGGAAACGTTCGGCCGGCAAAGCCCGGAATGAGGATCGCGAGCGCGTGGACGACGCCCATGATGAGGGTATCCCGAACCAGCAGGTCCGGGTACTGGATCCGCGAGACCATGAGATAACAGAACAGGCCGGTAATCGTCAGTACGAGCCACGGCTCGGCGGCCGGTTTGTGCGCCAGGATTGCAGATCCGATGATCGTCGCGGCGAGCGTCGTCTGAATCCCTTCCGTGTAATTGGTCGCCGTATCGTAGGCAGTGTACATCCCGAGTCTCGCGATGGCCATCGCGACGAACAGCGCACAGACGCCGGTCACGACGAGCAACTCGAGCGATATCGTCTCGAACCCGATACCGAACCCGTCCGTGACGACGACGAACGCGAGAACGGCGGGGGCGATACCGAAGGAGGCGACGTCGGCCAGCGAGTCGAGATACGGTCCCGCTTTGGTTCCGCCGTACCGGCGAGCGAGGATGCCGTCGAGTCCGTCAGCGATCGCAGCAAAGAGGATGAGTCGAGCGGCGAGATCGATGTCGACGAACGCGATGACGACCGCGAGAAAGCCCAGCGCTCCGTTCGCGATCGTCACTGCGTCGGCGGCGCCGAGCCGACCGACGAACCGGGGAAGCATACTCCGGCATTCGATGGGCAGTTACCTTACGTGTTTTCGTTTTTCGACGGCCACACTTCGAGAAACGACGAGTGGGAATCGAACCGGGGGCTTATATTCGGTCTCTCCCAACCCCCGTCTATGAACCGCCGTGCCTATCTCGCGTCCCTGGGAACGGTCTCGACAGTCGGGGTCGCGGGTTGTTCAACGGTCACCGGAACGCTCAGAGGCGAGCCTTGTAGCGGGAACGACTGCGACATTGGGATGACTCGGACCGAGTTCGTCCCCGAAACGTACGAGATCTCCGTCGGCGATACTGTCGTCTGGAAGAACACGAGCGAAGCGATCCACACGGTTACTGCGTATGACTCCTCGCTTTTCGAGGACGAGGGAGCGGAGTATTTCTCGACGGGCGACTACGACGACTTCGAAACGGCACACGAGGAGTTCTGGAACGAGAACAACGGCGCACTCCACACTCGAGAAACGTTCGAACACACCTTCGAGGTCCCCGGAACGTACAACTACGCCTGCTTGCCGCACGAAGAGGGCGGTATGATTGGCGTTATCGAAGTCACTGAATAAGCCGTATTTCGCGTCGAAAAAACGACTTCCAACCGATACTCGAATCGAATCGCGCCAGTTCGAGTTTAGTCGTCCGTCGCGACGTCTTCTTCGTCGACGTTGACGGCCGTCGCCTGCTCTTCTGCGACTTCTTCCGGATGTGCCTCGAGGGTCGTCTTCTGGATCTCGACCCGGCGAAGCGGGTAGATCGGCTTCGCTTCGCCGTAGATCGCAGAGGAGAGACGGCCTTCGACGACGCCGTCGATCAGGTCCTCGAAGGTTCGCTCCTGAGCCGCTTCCTCGACCATCTCGACCATCTTCTCGCGGATGGCCTTCTCCTGGCTCGCGTCGGCTTTCTTCGTCGTGAACGCGACCGGCTGGATCTGAACGCGGTAGTCGTCCGTCGTCAGGACGGTGACGTAGGCCTCGATCTTCGAGGCACCGCGTCGAACCAGCGAGCGCAGGTAATCCCGCGTCAGCGAGTGTTCGACGAAGTCCGTGTAGGCGCTGTCGCTGCCCACGTCGGTGATCTTGAACGTGAGCTTCGTGTTGTTTTCGCTGGCGCTGTTTGTCAGGTCGCCGAGCGTCGTTTCGATGGTCCGTCCGTAGACCTTGTCCGGTTCGTCTGCGGGTGTCTCACCGAGCACTTCCCGGTCGAACTGCGCCGGGGCGTGGACGGTGTACCACCGCTTTTCTTGTTTCGCGCGTGAAACTGATCGTTCACTCATTGTGTGTTAGGTTCGTGGTTCGTGTCGGATCTCGCCGCGGTCGAGACGCCGCGTCCGTCCGCGCTCGAGTTTGCATCCGACGGGTTGGGTGTCTGTCTGTCGATACTGCAGGCGACGTCGAGGTTGACGACGTAATCGTCGACCGTCGATTGTAACCCGCCTGTCGTCTCGCGTTCGATCCGCGTGACGAGCGTTCGAGCGCCCTCGATGGTCGTCTCCATCTCCTCGGTGTTATCGGGCTCGAGCGCCCGGGCGAGGAGCTCCGGATCGTCATGTGTCGTCCGAATCGTCGCGTGTCTCGTCATCGGTGCCCACCTGCGATCGTCATAGGTTCCCTCGTACTGCCGAGATGATCGTCGAATCGTCCACGTCGGGGTCGTAGGTCAGGTAGCCCCGGCGACGACCCACGTCGTAGCCGCACTCGACTCCGTCGTCGTCGAGATCCCGTGCGACCGCCTCGAGCGTCGACCCGAGGGTGCGGTCCTCGCGCGTCGAGATCCCGGCCTCGCCGTCGCCGACCGCGAGGACAGTCGGCTCCGGCGACCGGTAGGCTGTCGCGAGCCGAGCGACGGTTTCGACGGGACCGTCGTCGACATCGACGACGAAGACGCCGTCGTAGCGGCCGGTCGATCCGGACTCGAGCGCGTCGTGGGCGCTGCGACCGTGTTCCCGCCACGCCTCGAGCGCCGGTTTGCGCGCGTCGTGGCCGATCGCCAGCGCGATACCGGTTCCCGGCTCGACGCGCGCGGTCGCCTCGAGGACGTCGGCGTAGCCGCCGATGGTCTCGAAGCTGCGATCGGGGCGAGTCTGCCGAGTCGATTCGGGTGCGTCGTCCGAACCGACGGGTCGCACGTACGGACTCAGCGCTCGCGTGACCGAGTGCGATGCGCTGTCGACGGCGTTCGGTGCGCCGACGGCGTCGATCGCGACGAGCGAGCTGATTTTTCGGTGCGTCTCCCGCTCCAGCGTGGCCGACTTGGCGTCGGTCCCTGCGTCGGGAACGAGGTCCGAAACCGCATCACGAGTCGCCTTGCGGTCGCCGGACCACGGAGCGAGCACGCGGGTCGAGTGAGCGAGCCCGTCGATTGGGTCCGCGATCGGCACCGAAACGCCCGGTCGTTGTTCGAGCAGATTCCGCTCGAGGGCGTCCGTGAGAAGCCACTCGGTTTCGCCAGCGCCGGGTTCGACGCCGGCGGCGACGACGCCCGCGAGCGCGAGCACCGGGTTCGGCGTCGAACCCAGTTCTCGCACGAGATCGCAGGCCTCGAGGGTAGCCGGCCGGTCCGCCGAACCGAGTCGCGTCGCATCGCCGTCGACCGCGCCGACGACGAGCGTTCGATCGGCTGGGCCCCGCTCCTGGCTCTCCTCGGCGAGGGTCGTTCGCTCGCCGACCGTCCGGACGGCGCTCACCTGATACGGAATCTCCCGCTCGGCGAGCGCGTCCACGACCACCCCGCAGGCGGCGAACGCGTCGCCGGCCGGTCGCGTGACCAGCCGGACGAAGCTCGCGCTCTCGAGGTCGGCGGTGGCGGTTGCGGCGTCGATCGAACGACCCTCGGTGGACATGACGGGTTACTCCTCGAGCAGCGTCTTCGCGACGTCGTAGGAGTAGGTGAACTCGGGCTCGATTTCCTTCCCACGGTAGTAATCGACCAGTCGGCGCACCTTCGATTCGGTGTTCTGCAGCGCGCGCTTGTTCTGGTAGTCCTGTGGGTTCTCCTGGACGTGCTCGCGCAGGCGGATCGCGCGTTGCATTAGGCTTCGGAGGTCCTCTGGGAGTTCGGACTTCGCGTCGTTTTCCTCGAGAATCTCGGTGAGCTTCTTGCCGGTCGCCAGCTTGACGTCCGGAATCGGCGTGCCGGTGACGCCTTCGTCACGCAGCTTGATGCCGATCTGGCTCGGGTCGTGGCCCTGTTCTGCGAGTTCGACGACTCGCTGTTCGATCTGCTCTGAGTCGACGTCGCTCCACTCCGGTGGTTCGTCTGCCGCGGGCTTGTCCGATCCGGACGAGCCTCGGCGGCGCGTATGCATTCGTGCCATTGTTGAGGATAGGAAACGCACTGACCGCCGCAGATGTCCGGCTCTCGCCGGGTTGCACTTCCGCAATCTCGAGTCGCCCAAAGAGAGCGGGCGACGGGGTCAGATTTGCGGCCGTGCGGTTCCCACTGGTACCTATTCGGTCAGCGACTAAAGCGTTTCTACCTCCGATCGCGTGCGCTGTGTTCGTCGGTCTGGGTGCTGTGTCGGGAGCGTACTCGAGGGTTGGGGCCGTCTCGAGTGTGGGCCGTCGCGCGGTTCCGTCTAATTCGAGGGGTTTATCTATGCCCACCGGAAATCCGTATGTACGACGAGGGCTCGTAGATCAGTGGTAGATCACTCCCTTGGCATGGGAGAGGCCCCGGGTTCAAATCCCGGCGAGTCCATACGTAATTAAGTGTTTCAGGCCCTCTACCGCCTGAGTTCCGTTCCCTCGGACTTTTTCGATGCATCTCTTCGTAGGAGTGCTAACTCCGCGTTTCGTGTGGGTCATTTTCCTTTTAAAGATCGGTGATGAAGTCGCGTCGCTGTTCCATCTTTTCGCGGTCTGTTCGTCGGTCGTAGTGTCGCTCGAGGATATCTGAGGAAACGTCACAGCGATCACTGACGATCTCCTCGGGGATGTCCTCGCGAAGTTGGTAGGTAATCGAACCTCGCCGAATCGTGTGCGGTGAGAGGCTACTCGGACACTCTGAATAGTGACCGTAGACTCGAGCCTCGCAGTCGTCCGGGTCGCGATCGTGCGGACAGTCCTTGTAGAGACAAGGCTGTGTCAGTCGATACACCTCCGACCGAATCTGACCGGAACTAAGCCGCCCTCGGTCACTCGTTACGAGTGGTTCGCGTCCGTACTCGTCGACGACATCGTGCCGGTGAAATCGAATGTACTCGTCGATCACGTCGGTATAGTAGTCGTCCAACGCGAGGGGGCGCTCAGCGGGCCCTTGATTCTTCAGTGGCGTCTCGGATTCAGGACGATGGCGTAGCCAAACGCACTGTTCGTCCGGTTCGTAGTCGTCGAGATCGATCGCTCGAAGACCGCCGAGACGGATTCCCGTGTGCCAGAGAATCGCGACGATAACGTGACTCCGACTCGCGCGGCTGTACCGCTCGAGGTAACTCAGTAGCATTTGGGAACGATCTTCGTCGAGCATCACGTCTCGAGCTTCGTCGGCTCGGTCGACATCGGGAAGCTTCACGCGTTCGCGCATTCCCGGCTCGACGGCGTCGATCGACGCGCAGAACTCGAGGAACACGCGCAGTGTTGCGAGCTGGCCGCGAAGGGTGACGACATTGACGTCTTTCTGTCGCCAGACGCGGTATCGGTGAAGATCGCGCCCGGAGAGGTCGTTGAGGTTGTCGATCCCAACCTCGTTACACCACTCCACGAACGCGTTGAGTCGATACTCGTGGTTCTGGAGCGTCTTTGCGCTCACCTCGAGTTCGCGGTGGGCTACGTAGAGGTCGACGGCCTCCTGAGGTGAGAGCGGCTCGAGATCGTCGCTCATCGGTTCTCACCTGTTCGGTCAGTGTTCGCATCTACTGACCGGGCGTTTCCCCCATCTACGACTGCTGATAGAGTCTGCTGTTCTTGCCGCCCCTCAACGGCCTGAAGGATGCTCTCAGACAGTTCATATGGGACCTTTGCCCTCTCCGCTGGGTCACGCGGATATGGATCTTCCGTATTCGCACAGCCGCCGTGCGTGTTCGACTTGTGGCAGTCGTCGGCGTAGCCGCACCACCGATACTCGAAGCCCTGCGGATGGTTGCCCCACAAGTCGGTTGGTTTCATCACGTCCTTTCCGTACTGGCAGTAGCTCACCGTGCCAGCCGGCTGACCGAGGATCCAACGCATCCGACCAACCGGGTTTTCGAGGAACCAGTAGTCGGGCGCGATTGCCTTGATGAGCCCAACAACATGGTGCGTGAGCGTGATGTGCTTCCGAGTCTTCGGATGGTCTGGTTCCTTCGTCCCCGGGATCCAGTACTTCTCGACTGGGCACGCCTTTGAGAAGGTCGTGCATGGTGGACTGGCGAGGACGACGTCGGCGGCTGGCAGATCTGCCGGCCGGAGGTCAAGCACGTCAGCGCAGATATCGGAGTCAAACTCCTCCTCTATATCAACGGTGACAACTCGCCAGTTCTCGGCGTCCTCAAAGGCAGACGAGAAGCCCCCCAGACCGGCACAGAGATCGAGACTAATTCGCTCTGTATCGCTCACAGATTGACCGCCTACTTCCCTATCTTGGGCCCTCGATTCGGTCTCAGTCATTCGACTACCTCACTGAGCAGTAGGTATTTGGCGTTCGTCGCGTCGTAGACCGCCCGAAAGGTGCTGTCGTCGAGTTCATCCGCGAGCGCATCGAACGCACCATCTGGATCGGTTTGGTTTGAAAACTGAATCTCGCCCTCGAGCCAGAACTTCTGCGGTTTGCTCATGGCTCACCACCAGAGTTTGGAACGCCGCCGTCAGTGAGCAGCTTCGCGTCTTGGCCTGTGTTCTGGTACTGCTCCTCGAGTTTGTCCGCGCAGTCGTGACAAACGTAGCCGTCCGGCGTGACGACCTCTTTCCACCCGTCGCACTGGGGCGTGTCACAGGTGTAGAGGTTGGAACCGCCATCGGTGAGGGTCACGGTGGTCTCACCGCAAGTTCCACACACCGAAGCTGTCCGAGAACGGTAGTCGTCGGTTTCGATTCGGTGGTAGGTCTCGCCCTCGCAGACGCGACACTCGCGTTCCTCGTGCTCGATCGAGATGTGGTTCTTCTCGTACTCGTAGAGGGCCATCACACGGCCTTGCTCGAGTACGTCGTCAGAAGTAGCCTCGAGGACGTGCTCCGGAAGTTGCTTCTGTCCGCCACCGTCACAGCGGAGCCGCGCACAGCGGCCACAGACTGCCGCCTCGAGCCGGGCGTCGTATCCGGTTGCCCGAGCGCCGCAGACGCACGTTGCTCGCGTTGCGTCAGAATTATTCGTGGGCGATGCTTCTTGTCGTGCGTGGGGTACAGCCCCCACGGAAGTTCCGAGATTCATTCCTGATCACCGGAGCTACCTTCTGGGCGGCGCTGAGACGCCGCCCGGTCTCACATACCAACAAGAGTCATCTTCACCCGCGTTGGTAGCTCCGTGCTCAGCACAAAGAACCGATATTACATATATGTAACGGTACTCCTAATCAGGATAATAGATTCGTTTAGGTAGAAAACCGAACAAAAAGGTGAGTGTCTCCCTAAGAGAATGTAATGAGAGAATCGGGAACGTGGATGACAATATGGGACGATCGCATCCTCGAGTATCTTCGTGAGAATGAGGGGGCCACAGTAGGCGAACTCACCGATAGTGAGAGTATTCGAGTCTCGAACGCGCATGTTTCTCGCCGATGTAAGAAGCTTGCAGAACACGGATTACTGACGCCTATCGGAAATGGTGCATACGTCATTACGGACGTGGGGAAAGCCTATCTTGATGAGGAGTACGACGCTGAAAATGAAGTTTTCCTTAATCAGGGTAACTCGAACAGTGGTCCGAGCGCCAGTGAAACCTCTGAATCATAATGAGCCGAAAGCCTGCCCGCTGGATGTGTACGCTGGATGAGCGGATCTTAGAACACCTTGCGGAAGATTCCTGGTCGACGCCGCGCCACATGTCTCGAGTAATGAAATTCGACGCTTCGCGTGGGCGGGTCAAAGAGCGGTGTCAAATGCTTTCTCACGCGGGTTTCCTTGCTCCAATTTTTGAGGGCAGTAACATGTACGAGATTACCAGCAACGGACAGGAATACCTCAATGGCCGGCTCGACGCTGAGAATCGGCCTCGGCCCTCTCCCCGGGCTATTCAGGGATAGTCTCAGCGGCTATTCGAAGAACGGATCAATTTTAATTCGAAGGTCTATAGTCCACTTATGGAAGTTGATTTAACTAATCAGTCACAAACCTCTTCTTCGACTTCGACCTTTTGAACAATCGAAACATCCCACTCGCCAGAGTTAATTATTGCTTCATTCTCAAAGGTGATGTAGTACCTACCTTCTTCTGAAGCACTAAACTCCCGTGAGATGTGTTCTTTGGGACCAATATCAGCAATAGTCGCTCCCGATGGATCTTCTATCTCAACAGCAGGCCGTGCTTCGCCGCCAGTTTGTCGGGCAGTGACCTCAAGTGTATGCCCCTCTTCAAGATCAAATCTGTACGAGTCCTCTACACCTGCAGAATAATCTCTCCATTCATCTACGAGAGTCTCTTCCTCTACAGTCGTTTCCGTTCTACAATTTTCTTCGTTGCCACCTCCGATTGCGAGCCCACCATCACCTGAGCTTCCATCTTCTGAACTGGCGTAATATAAGGACAGATATTCCAGTTGTCGGAGGGGATCTATCAGATTCTGTGCGGCGATAGACGCTCACGCCGATCAGTGTCGGAGCAACCGTTCGGACGCGGGAAAACGAACGTCGAAAACCGAACACCGATTCGATCGATGGACTAACTGTGCGAGACGGGACACTCAGTTCGAGCGGGTGACTATCCCCGGCCGGTCCACTTGACGATCAGCAGGGTTCCTTCGAACAGGAGGATCATCGTAATGGCTACGAAGATCGGGGCCATGAATGTCGGATCCATCGTGAACATGAAAGAAAGGCCCGCGAAGGCGGTCCAGAAGTAGAGCCGTTTCTGTGCGAGCCACTGTCGAGTCGTCACCCCCAGCATGATCGCCAGCAGGATAAACAGCGGAATCTGGAACACGATCGCGAGGAAGCCGGTCAGCGTGATGACGAGGTTGAACGTTTCGCCGAGCGCGTACGCGATTTCGGCGCTCCCTTCCGAATAGAAAGTAAAGTACGAGAACAACACCGGCAGGACGATGAGATACGAGAAGATCATGCCGAGCCCGCCGAGGACGACGCTGGTCGGGACGGCGGCGAGATAGTACTTGCGCTCGTTCGGGTACAGCCCCGGTCGCATGAACAGGTAACACTGATAGATCAACATCGGCAACGCGATCATGATCCCCAACAGCGCGGAGAGCTTGATCCGCGTCAGCCACAACTCGAGCGGGCTGTACAGGTGCGGCGGGCGCTCTGCGGCCTGTGGAACGACGTCTGTCCAGATGAACGAGATTCCCTCCGACGCCCAGAGGATTCCGATCGCGGTTCCTGCGGCACCGAACAGAAAGACCACTGCGAGTCGGAGGACCATCTCCTCGATGTGATCCGCGAGCGGCATCTCCTCGTCGTCCGGCGGCGTCGAGATACCGCCGATATCGTCGTCCGGGTCGGGATACTCCTCCTCGCGGTCCGGGGTGTCGCCGACGTACCCCTCGCCGTCCGTTTTGGCTTCCGGCGTCTCGTCGGATGTGGTTGGCAATGGCTCGGTGGAGTGACCTGTGGATCCAGCGTCTGCATCGCCAGCCGAGTCGTCCGACATTCTATGGTGACATAGATCCGCCACTGGTTATAGGCCTTTTTCTTACGAGCATGCGTTGACAGCGAAACCCAGTCGAGATCGGAGCGGCGAGCGGTCGAGAACGACTCGTCCGGTGGGCCGCCGACTTCCGTACTCGAAAGGTTGATAACTGGATGCAAGTTAGCCACTGTCAGCAATGAGTTCTGCGGTCAGCGAAGACACCGCCCGAGCCATCAACACCGGTCGGGAGACGATCGGCGCCGTCCTCTCCAGCGCACAGGATAACCTCCAGCGGGTGTTCATCGTCTTTCTGCTCGGCTTCGTCGGAGCCTTCTACGCGCTTCGGGTCTTCATCTGGGACTTCCTCGAGGAGACGGCTCGGACGGGGATGAACCAGAGCCTCTCCGAGGCGACGAACATCATCACCCGGACGCCGTTCGAAGTGATCCTCCTACAGGCGAAAATCGGGATGATAGTCGGCGTCATCGTCGCGATTCCGGCAATTCTGTACTACTCTCGAGACGCGCTTCGAAAGCGCGGGCTCCGATCGGTCGTTCCCATCTCGCGGTGGTACATGGCCGGGTTCGCGCTGATCGCGTTCGTGCTGTTCTGGTTGGGACTGGCCTACGCGTTCGTGGTCTTCTTCCCGTTTACGTTCGAATTCCTCGCGAGGGTCGCCTTCACGGCGGGCGTCGACCCGAGCTGGGGGATCACGGAATTTACGCAGTTCATGGCGCTGTTGACGATCTCGTTCGGGCTCGCGGCCCAGTTACCGCTCATCATGGGCGTCCTTTCCTACACCGAGATCGTCTCCTACGAAACCTTCCGAAACAAGTGGCGCCACGCCATCGTCATCATCACCGTCTTCGGTGCCGTCTTCTCGCCGCCGGATCCAATCACGCAGATCATGTGGGCGCTCCCGCTGTGTGGCCTGTACGCGTTCAGCCTCGGTCTCGCGAAGATCGTTGCCAACATCCGCCGGCGCGGCGCGGCCGAACTCGATACCGGAACCGGATTCATGAAACGGCGGGTGCTCCAGTTCGGCGGCATCTTGCTCGGCGTCTCCGCGCTGACGGCCGTCTTCGTCAACCGTGATGGCTTCGACCGCCTCGAGGAGTCGGTCTTTCCCCTGCTCCCGTCGGGCCTCGAGCCCGGCGGCACCACCGTCCTCGAGTCGATCGCAATCGAGTACGGAACACTCGGCGACATCGCAGTCGGCTTGCTGGTCGCTCTCGGCGTCGGCCTCGTGATCCTCGTCGGCTACATGATCGCTATCCTGCGGTCCCCGATCTACCCGCGAGAAGGCGACCTTCGCAACGCGACCGACCCCGACGACGTCGACTTCCAGACCCTCGAGACCGAGGACATCGGAAACGTGCCCGCGCAGGTCTTCCGCAAGATGGACGAGGAGCAGGCCCTCGAGATCTCCCGGCAGGCGATGTACGACGACGACAAGGAGAAAGCCGAAACGGTTCTCAGCCGGTTCGACTCGCTGCAGGCCATGCAGGCTGCAGACGACGATGCGACCGCCGAGGGAGCAGACGCGGGCGGGACCGCGAACGCCGTCGCCGAGAATGAGGCCCCCGAAGAAGAGGGTGGCCTCCTCTCGAGTACGGCTGCGGGAATGCTCGACCCGTTCACCGAGGACGAAACGACCGAAGACGACATCGGCGGCTACGCCTACGACCTCGCGTTCATCTTCAACAGCCTCACTTCGAAGGCAATCTACATCGTCGGGCTGTTCATGCTCGTCCTTGGCGCGTCGTTCTTCGCGCTGTATCGGGGCGGGTTCACGGTTATCCTCGCACAGTTCGTCGACCGCGTGCCCGACGACGTCCTAGCGGAGGTCGCAGCGGCCAACGACGCCCAGGTCGCGGGCACCGAATCGACGACGGAGTTGCTTCGTGAGGCCGGCTTCGTCATCGCGCTCGATCCCGTGGAAGTGCTGATCTTCATGATCAAGATCAGTACGATTCTGGCGTTCCTCGCAGTCCTCCCGCTGGTGCTTTACTGGGCCTGGCCGGCCGCTAAAGAGCGCGGACTCGTCAGCGGGAACTCTCGCGTGATACTCGTCTGGAGCGGGCTCTTGCTTGTCGGCTTCACCGTTGGGCTCTTCCTCGGATTCTACTGGATCGCACCCGCGGTGATCTCCTATCTCATCACCGACGCCGTCAACAACGGCATGGAAGTCACCTATCGGATCAACAGCTTCTCCTGGCTCGTGATCTACGCGACGCTGGGCGTCGGCTTCCTCTTTAACATCATCGTCACGATGGCGATGTTCCACGTCGGTGGCATCGTCAACTATCGAACGATGCTCGAGCGATGGCGATCCGTCGTCGTCGGCATCTTCGTGATCGCGGCCGTCGCGAGTCCGAAAGGCATCCTGACGATGCTCGCGCTCGCGACGCCGATCGCGCTCACGTACGTCCTCGGACTCGGCATACTGTACCTCCTCACCGGCGGCGGGCGACTGTTCGGCGGCGGCGGTGGCGGGCGAGCCGACTCCGAAACCGCGGCCGTTCCCGAGTAAGGGCCGCGACGGGACTGCAAGCGCTTTTTTCGCGCCCTCGCGATCACGAACTGCAGGCGCTCGAATCGAAGTTTCGAACGCGAGGCGAGGAGCTATCAACTGTTAAGGAACGCTGTTGTGAACCCACAGCCATGCCCAAAATCAGCGTCGAAATTCCGCAGGAATTACTCGACGATCTCGATGCACACGTCGGCGACGACGGCAAGTTCGTCAACCGAAGCGACGCCATCCGCTCGTCGATCCGCAAAAACCTCGACATCCTCGACGAGATCGACGACCGACACGATCGCCTCGAGACCGAGGAGTGAGACGACGCGGGCGGTTGGATCGACAACCACTCAGCCAGTCACGCCGATCAGTCGCGATCGAGCCGCTGTGCGAACCCGAAGTTCGGTTTGACATCCTCGACCCGGACCGTCACCGTCTCGCCTTCCGTCGTGTCGGGGACGAACAGTCGATACCCCTCGACCGAGGCGATGCCATCCCCCTCCGTGCCGACATCGACGATGTCGACCTCGAGTTCGTCGCCCGACTCGACCGGCGCGGTGAGTCGCCCCTTCGCGATGAGGTAGATCTCCGAGGACGCCTCGCGGGACGCTTTCGGACTCGTCGCGCGAACGTATTGGAACTCGTCTTCGACGTCCGAGCGGAACTCGTCGACGTCGGGGCCTTCGAACACCTTCACGATGAAGTCGCCGCCGGTCTCGAGCAGTTCTAACGACGTTTCGAACGCCTGCCGGGCGAGGTGCAGCGAACGCGCCTGATCGAGGTGGTACTCGCCAGTCATGTTCGGTGCCATGTCCGAGACGACGACGTCGACATCGCCGCCCGCCGTGTCGGTCACCCGATCGCGCGTTCGATCCTCGGTCATGTCCCCGCGGACCGTCTCGACGTTGTCGTGGCCCTCGAGCGATTTGATTCGCTGGAGGTCGACGCCGATGACGGTTCCCTGGGGACCGACGCGCTCGGCGGCGACCTGCAGCCACCCGCCCGGCGCGGCTCCGAGGTCGACGACCGTGTCGCCCCCGTCGATGACGCTCTCGAGGTCGGTCAGCTGTTTGAGCTTGTAGGCCGCTCGAGAGCGATAGCCCTCCTGTTTGGATTTGTTGTAGTAGTGGTCTTTGCCGGTCATTTTTCGACCACCCGTGTAAACTTCGACGAGGTGGCGTGAACTGACGATGATCCGTTCATGCTTCGAGAGAAGTGGCCGAACCGGAAAGGGACATCGGATATCACCCGACAGCGATCGTCGACGACAAGCGGGAGACACACTGGTCGCCCTCACCGCGGGGATGACGGGCCTCGAGATGTCGCCGAACGCAGACCGGAAGCGGCTCCGGTCGACCGCAAAAGGTGGCTTTTTATGCGGACCGTTCGTAGCCGTCGCATATGTTCAACTCGGTCCAAGAAAACACGCTGTTGTACCCGATGGACTGTCTTCTCCTCACGACAGCCGAAGAAACGGACGGGGTCCTGGTCACCTTCGATTCGGAACTTCAAGAAAACGGTGCGGTATCACCAGCGGAGTTTGTGGACTAATTACTCGCCGTCGTCAGAACTGCCCGCAAGCGCCTCGTACAGTTCTTTGTTCTCCTCTCCGTCCTGGTCCATGTTGCGCTGTGCGTCCCGGTTCACTCCCATGGGTATCAACAGTACCGACGAGAGTCTTATACATTGTGTCTCCCCTGTGGAGAGGTCCCAAATCCAGCGGTAGCAACAGTAGCTGATCGGTATTTGCACGATCTGGTGGTCTCGAATGGAGAAAAAGACGAACCGCTATTTTACCCGGCGATCCCGTCGGGGGTCTCGAGCGAGACGTGCGCGACGATCTCCCGACCGGTGCAGCGCCACTCACCGTTTCGGCGCTCGTAGGTTTCGCGATCGTAGCCGCCGACCGCTCGAGGCGCGAAGACGACTTTGCGGGCTGGGCCACGCGGCGGCGTGTATCGGATCACGAACTCCTCGCGATCGTCAGTCATCGGTGTCCGTATCGCCGTCTTGGATCTGCTCTTGGAACTTCTCCTTGTGATAGAGGCTGCAGAACGGGGGATAGTGGGACGTGGTCGGCGCGTCCGTGTCCCCGCAGTACGGACAACCGTCTTGCCCGCTTCCGGACATCTACAGCTCCCTCCGAAGCCGTAGCGTCGGATCGACGCGCACGCCCGCGGGGATCTCCCGTTCACCGATCGCCATTTCGACCCGCCGCGTGTGTTTACAGATGCTGTCGCGGTATCGCGAATCGGCACACTCACACGCGCCACCGACGAGGTCGACGGTGTAGATCGATTTCTCGCCGGAGTGGACCTTGTAGAGCCCCGGTCCGTTGGGAACGACGACCATCGCCTCACTGGCAGCGCGGCGATCGCGTTCGTCGACGTCGTCCTGGACGGACTTGGCGACCGACATCACTCGACCCCCTCCGTTTCGGGTCGAAGTCCGACGTCGGGCGTCTCGGCGCGACTCGAGAAGTTCTCGACGATCGAATGGAACGACCGCAGTGCAAGCCTCGAGGCGTCCTCGCGTCGGATCCAGTCCGCGACAGCCGACTCGGCGGCGGCTTGGGCGCGAACGAACCGCGTCATGGCGACGTGGCCGTCCATCCCCCGGTCGCCTTCTTTGCACTTGAACGACTGCAGTTGAACGACGCCTTCCTCACTCACGCCGAAGTCGAATTCGAACTGCCAGCTGTACGATCGGTCACCGGAGATACGTTTCGTAACTCGCGTCGTCACGTCTATCGACTGGAGCTCGATTCGATCGCCGTGACCGCGGTTATCGCGCTGGCAGTACTCCGGCTGCAGCGAGGAAATCTTCGTTTCGAACCCCGACATCACTCCGCACCTCCATCGTCGCCGTCGCGATCGTGGACGTGAGCAACGACCTCGAGGCGAGTCCGTGGGAACGCATAGCCCTGCAGCGATCCAAGATCGGTACTCGTCCGCTCTGGGAACTTCACCACGATGACGTCATCGTCAGCCGGGTATTTGGGGTTGCACTCGGCAACCGTCTCCCCGTCGCGAGCGTCGATCGCGTTCGCCGGCTCGAGTGGTGTTCGAACGACGACCATTGTCTTTTCACTGTTGTCTTCCCGGTCCTGAACGTGATCGCCGACGTCGACGGGCGGATACTCGAGCTCGGCTTCGGCGATCTTCGCTTGCTCCAGGTTCCCTTTGGCGTGGGCGTTGTCGTCGTCTCGCGTCTCACACTCGCGCAACTCGGCGTGATCTGACTCACCGCCGTCACACCGGACTTCCGGTGCAGTCGTCGCACGGGCGCGTTCGATCTCGAGTGCCTCCGCACGGTGCTGGTCTTCCCGACGCGGGTCGGCGTCCTGGTCGCGAATGTCCGCAGCGGTGATGCTCATCTAGATCGCCTCCGCGACCGTGGTCTCGAGGGCGTCGGTCGCGAACTCTCGTGCGGCACAGAAGACGTCGAAATCTGGGAGCTCATCGGTCATCGATGTGTGCTCGCCAGCGACAGCACTTAGCTGACGGTCTGCGGTTTCCGTTTCCGATTCGATTTCCGATACGCTTTCGTGGGTCTGCGTTTGAATACTCATTGTCCTTCTACAGGACACAGGTCGGGTGTTAGAGCACCCGGCCGAGAATCGTTTTCCCGGCCACCCCGTGTCTCTATCAGTACTTACTATATGCAGTCACATAAAGGTTACTGCTTGTAGTCACAGTACTGTATCCAGTAACTATTTGGTAGTGGCGACTGAATACAGTAATGTATGGCGACGAAGAACCAACAGCCAACGATGGCTGATGATCAATACCGGGGTCTTCTCACCGAGCGCGAGCGCGAGATTCTCTCCGGTGACGCGGACGTGTCGGATAACTACCGCTACCGCGTCGTGAGCCGTATCAGGACGAAAATGGACGCACTTGAGGACGATGTCGAAGTCCTCGAGGATCACCACGAAGGATTGTACGAAGAGTTGCAGGACATCGTTTGTGGAGGGGGAGACGATGAGTAGCGCCCAGGCCACAGACGGTGGCGAGCGACCCGAGAAGACGCTTACCGTTGGCGAGACCACTGCTGGCGAACCCTACGAACTCCCTGTCGAGGACATCCTCACCGGCCGGCTGTTCGCGACCGGCAAGTCCGGCGCTGGGAAGTCCAACACCGGGAGCGTGATCGCCGAGGAACTCCTCGAGCGCGGACATCCACTCCTGATCGTCGACGTCGACGGCGAGTACTGGGGCCTCAAAGAAACCTACGAGGTCCTCCACGTCGGCGCGACCGACGAGTGCGATCTCCAAGTGACCGCCGACCACGCCGGGAAGCTTGCCGAGCTCGCACTCGAGCAGCACGTCCCGATCGTCCTAGACGTCTCGGGGTACGTCGACGGCGACGATGCCGACGCCCTGGTTCGGGAGACAGCCCGCGAACTCTTCGCGAAAGAGCAGCAGGCGATGCAACCGTTCTTGCTTCTCGTCGAGGAGATCCACGAGTACATCCCCCAGCAGGGCAGCGCCGGCGACGTCGGTGATGTCCTCACACGCATCGCCAAGCGTGGCCGGAAACGGGGGCTCGGGATTGCCGGCTTCTCGCAGCGCCCCGCGGACGTCGACAAGGCGTTCATCACGCAGGCCGATTGTCTCGTCTGGCATCGCCTCACCTGGGGCAACGACGTCGACGTTGTCCGAGACGTGATTGGTGCCGAACACGCCGACGCGGTCTCGAGTCTCGAGGATGGCGAGGCATTCGTGCAAGCTGACTGGGACGAGACGGATGTCGAAACCGTCCAGTTCCGTCGAAAGCGCACGTTCGATGCCGGCGCGACGCCTGGACTGGATGACGTCGACCGCCCCGATCTCAAGTCGATCGACGAGGACCTCGTCGACGAGCTCGCGGAGATCTCCGACGCGGCCGATCAGCGTCGCGACGAGGTTGCCCGCCTCGAGCAGCGCCTCGAGGAGAAAGACGATCGCATCGAGGAGCTGAAACAGGAGCGTGATCAGGCCCAGGACGTCAGCAACGCGGCGACGCAACTGGCCGAAGCACTCTCAGGTGGAGACACCGACGACGTCGGCGTTCCGGAGGACTTCGAGGACCAACTCGAGAGCAAGAACGAAGAGATTGCTAATCTTCGCGATCGCGTCGACGGCCTCGAGGACGAACTGGCCGATGTCCAGAACGAACGGGACGAACTCGCGACCGAGGTCGAACGACTCCGCGGGATCGAAGACCGCGTCGACGAAGCCGAGCGAATCGAAGACCGAATGAACGAGATCGAAGCCTGGTTCGCCTCGGCTCCGGCAGCGCTGCGGGACACCGACGAGAAAGCCCAGGAGTTGTTCGCGACGGTCGGCGACCAGGACGTCGACGACGAAGTGGCGGAGCTTCGCAGCCGGCTTCAGGATGCACAGGAGACGATCCAACAGCTACAACACGAGAAGGAACGCCTCGAGGAGACGAACGATGTCGACGGACCAACCGACCTTGGAAGCTTGGTCCAACATGATGCTGTCCAAAGCGCCGTCGACGTCGCGAAGGATAACTGCGATCGTTCCGGGGAGCATGTCGATCGGATGCTGGCCGTCCTTGCGAGTTCAGACGGCGGGCCGCTGTCAGTTGGCGAGATCGAACCGCTGACAGAAGGTTCCGAGACAACGGTTCGGCAGGCCTGCAAAGCGCTGTTCGAAGCCGGCGTAGTTCGACGAGAATCGGATGGGCGTGCCCATGCGTACGCGCTCGACGAGGACTTTCTCGAGCGCCGGATTCAGGTGGCCGAACAACAGGTCGGGTAGTTTACTCGATAGTTTGATCCCGGCATTTTGCAAGTCGGGGCTGGGTGGTGGGTTCGTTCGATCTTAAAGCCGAATTTACGAAAGGTGTTTGCCACCCCACATTATGATTGTGAATGCCATAGTAGGTGTGACTGCGTCAGGTCTGCGTGGACATTTCCATACCCACCAGTTATCCCCACCTGACGCTTTTACCGTTTGATACCGACACGAGATTGATATGGGTGGCACTACAACGTCAACTTGCGCCAGTCTGTATTGACTTCCCCCATGTCGATACAAGCTCACCTGGCGTTTTCCTATCACCTTTGTCGCTGGTAGCGGCCACTACTGCAGATTTCCACTCCGAATATCCATGTCAAATCGGCAACAAGATTGAAATGGCTATGGTGAGTTCGAATATAACGGCGACGAAACGACGTTGTCTGACTTTCTGAACGGTGAGACGGACATCCCGGCCGAATTCTTGGTCAACGGGACCGTTATTGAGGAACGAGACGTGACAATCGATGAATCGCCGTACGAGGAAACGTTTTCTTTGGAACTCAACAAGAGCACCGTGCCGATAGAGAACGTCTCTATCCGAACACCTGGTGGGGATAACGTGACCGATATCCACCGAGACCTAAACCTCGAGTTCGAGGAGTTCGACGAGACGGTCTCCTCGAGCGAACCGCTCGAGGCGACGGTACGTGTCGAGAACGACGGCGAGGTGCCGGAGTCACAGAATCTCACCGTGAGTGTCACGGACCCGGACAACGTGGTCTCGAACGCGACACAGACGCGGGAATTCCTGCTCAACGCATCGGAACGAACCGAAGAAACGTTCTCGTTCGACCTGACGGCAAACGCGTCCTCGGGCGTCGAACTCACCGCGAACACGAGCCACGTCTCGAAAAACGTGACGGCGAACCGGTCGATGTTCGAGGCCAGCGACCTCGAGTTGGTCGGGGCGTCGGATCCGGGCTCGAACGTGTCGATGTCCGGGAACATAACGAACGTCGGGGATCTGACCGACACCCAGACAGTCCAGTTCGTACTCGACGGTGAGACGATGTTCGAGGAGGAACTCACGCTCGAGTCGTCCGAGACCGAAGCCGTCGCCGCCGAATTCGAACGGCCCGAAGAGAGCGGCGAGTACACGTACGGGATCACGACCAACAACGAGTCGTTGAACGCTTCGTCGGCTGTCGAACGGAGCGCTACTATCGAGGGGTCGTCTAGCCAGGGACTGCTCGATCGGATCTCGCCGATTCAGTTCGGTGCAGCGGTGCTCGGACTGCTCGCGCTCGTCGGCATCCTCCTCGTCTACCAGAACAACCGGGAGGCGTTCCGCTCGCGCGCGTCGGCTATCGCGGCCAGAGCACAGCAGACGGTCGGAGGCATCGTCGGCGGCGGTAATACGGTCGTCGTCGAGAACGGCCTCTCGCGGGATGCGACGGTTCGACTCCGGGTGCGAAACTCGGACGAGGTCGTCTTCCTCGAGGATCTCACCCTGGCCGACGGCGAACAGCGCGAGTTCAGATGCTTGCCAGACAGCGGCGAGTTCGAAGTCGGTGCGGGCGTCGACGACATCGACTCCCACGCGGAGGTCTTCCAGACGAAACCTAACGGCGTCGGCGTCCGCCTCGAGCCGGACGGAATCAGTATCACCGAGCAGTAATCAGAACTCCTCACGCGGCCACTTGTTCGTCCGTCGGTTGCTGTTCCGTCGAATATCTTCGACTTCCTTCGTCAGCTCGCCGTAGTGGCTGATCAGGTCCTGCGTCGTCAGGATGCCCGTGATGTCGAGGCCGTCGACGACGACGAGTTTCTTGACTTCCTCCTCGCGCATCCGCTTCGCTGCGAATCGAAGCGTCTGTGTGGGTTCGACGGTCACGACAGGATGGCTCGCGACCGTTCGCGTCGGAATCTCCGCGAGCGACGCCCCCGTTCGGTAGGTCGCGAAGACGACGTCCGTCTCCGTGACGATTCCGTACGAGTTCCCCTCCGTCGTGATGACGACGCTGCCGATTCCGTGGCGAAGCATCCGCTCTGCGACGGCCTCGAGTGCAGTGTCGGCCCCACAGGTAACGACGTCTTCAGTCATGGCGTCCACGACTCGAGTACCCATACCACATACTTCGCACCGCTGTCGTTTAACTGCCGTGGCCCGTCGAGACGAGTCGATCCGGACTCTGCCTCGATCAACACCGGTTCGTCGCGTCCGCAACCCACCCTACGGCCGCACGTACGCGTACCCCTCGTCCTGCAGACGGGTTACTTCGACCGCGCCCTCGGGAACGGTTTCGACGCCCGAAACGAGATCCGACTCCTCGAGATCCATCATCTCGAGCGTATTCGAACAGGCGTTCACCGCGACGCCGTCTTCGAGCAGCGCTTCGATCTCGTCGACGGTGTCGCCGTCGGCCCTGACGGTCGCAATCCCACCGCCCTGAGCGACGAGGGCGACATCATCGATACTGTCGGTTTCGTCCTCGAGTAAGTTGCGCGCGATGGCGAGTCCGGTCTCCTGTTCGGCTTCGTCTCCCGAGGGAATGTGTACGACGGTTCGCATGCGTTGACGGATGCGTATCTGCGGTGAGTAACTAGTGCTTGCAACAGCGAGTCGGCGGGTCAGGTGGGACGGGTCCCGTCAGTTCCCCCAATGACTCGGCTCGAGTTCGTGCCGTGTGGACACGGCGGGGAGCGTGAGCGAAAACGTCGCGCCCTCGCCGGGTTCGGAGTCGACCCAGATGTCCCCGCCGTGGCGCTCGACGATCCGCTTGCAGAGTGCGAGGCCGATACCGGTACCTGTGTGTTCCTCGTGTGCGTGCAGGCGCTCGAAAACCTCGAAGACGCTCTCCTGATGCTCCGCGGGAATTCCGATACCGCGATCTCGGACGGAGACGGTCCACATCGAGTCCTCGCGGTCAGCGGAGATGGTAACGCGAGGCGGCTCATCCTCGCTGTATTCGATCGCGTTGCTCAACAGGTTCTGAAAGACGTGCTGGAGTTGTCCCCGATCGCCTAACACTCGCGGCAACGCCTCGGGTTCGATGCTGGCGTCGCTCTCCTCGATCTGGACCTCGAGATTCTTCCTGACGGTCGCGAGCACCTCATCCAGGTCAACCGGCTCCAGAGGCTCCCCTCGCGTCTCGACCCGGGAGTACTGGAGGAGTGCGTCGATCATCGCCTTCATGCGCTCTGCGCCGTCGACTGCGTACTCGATGAACTCCTCGGCGTCCTCGTCGAGGTCGTCCGCGTACCGGTCCTCGAGCAAGGAGAGATAGCTGGTGACCATCCGGATCGGTTCCTCGAGGTCGTGAGAGGCGGTGTAGGCGAACTGCTCTAGGCGTTCGTTAGAGCGCTCGAGTTCGGCCCGCACCCGCCGCAGTTCCCGGTTCCGTTTTGCCACTTCGCGCGCTCGCGTCTTCGCTCGCGCGTCGTGAATGCCGACGCCGAAGCCTGCGACGCTGCTCAACGCCGAGAGAATGAGGATACTCCGCCTCGGATTGCTAAGGTCGTCGGCCGGCTGGACGTGGTAGACGACGAGGACGCCGATTATCGCACCGATACTCGCGAGACACCATCGGCCGACGACTCGGTAGAAGTCCGAATCGATGTCCGTCTGGGGGAGTCGATACGCCCCGAGTATGAGCACGACGCCCGGAGTACCGACCATCAGCGGCACGACCAGGAGGTTCACGAGCATCTCGCCGTCGATCAGCTGTCCGATCGTCCAGCCGATCGCCAACGCGACGTACACCGCTCCGATGAGTGCGAGTAGCGGGCGTCCGCTGACTCGAGAAGCGAGCGGCCGAACGAGGCCCATTGTCGCTACTGGGAAAGGGATCGCTATAGACCTTTGTATGAATTTGAACGGATCGTCACTCTCTGCTGACTATCTGGGATATAATGCAAGATGTGTCCGGGTTATCGGGAGGATCCGTCTAATTGTGATAGCTTCGTATTTCTCATACCGATTACGCCCGTTCGAGTTGTATTTGCAAGTTGGTGCGGACGACTCGAGGCATTCACACGGTGTGTTTATGTCCAATGCTATCATGGCACAAGTATGGGCAGAGACGAGCCTCGAGAATCGACGGACACGGACAAGCCAGGTTGTGTTCGGGCGACGATCGATCACGGACACACCGTCCCTCGGTTTCGACTCGTCGAGCACGCCGCCGAGGACGCGTGGCTGTCAGTTCGGTGCGATGCGGTCGTGTCCCTTCGGCAGTGGGACTAACCAGTGTGGCGACCGCGTTCTGGAGGCGTCCGCGAGTGCCGACGTGAACTCGAGTTCAGGCATCAGTCGTCATCGAGGATATTCGCGTTCATATCGAACTCGTTCTCGGAGTCCCGGACGAGTCGCTCCGTTCCATCGTGTTTCGCGAGATCGCCGGTCTCGAGTTCGCTGTGGACTGTCTCGATCGTGTCCGGCGTTACCTTCTCGGTCACTTCGAACGTTTCGACCGGGCTGAGGATCCCCCACAGCGCACCGATCGAGTGGGCGGCGACCGCGATCGGCGTAAGCGCGAGCAACAGCGGCCAGATGACGGGGTGCTTTCGATAGCCGACGAGACCAACGGCCATGTAGACGAACAGAATGCCAACCAGTCCGATCGAGAACAGCGTGTACCACTCGAGCGTCGGAATCGAACCCGGGAGCATCGCCGCGACGAGCGCGAGAACCACGACGAGCGGTGAAAACGCCCACGCGATGATCCGCGTGTAGTAGAGCGGTTGGTACCACCTCGGGAGAATGTGACCGTCCGCCATCGTTCCGGAGATCCAGCGACGGCGCTGGTGGATCATCGCACGGAGAGACGGCGGTGCCTGGTTTCGAAAGCGAGCGTTGAGTAGCGTATAGGAGAGGTCTCGAGTATTGGCCGCTCGCCACAGGAAGTTCGTATCTTCGGTGATCGTCGCGACATCCCACGTGATGTCGTCTTCGATGGACGATCGGATGGCGATGCCGCCTCCCCACGCGTAGAGAGGGTAGGTGAGCCGGTGGAATCCGAACTGCTCGAACTGGTAGCCGATCCGGAATACCTCGCTGAGATAGGAGAGTCGAGAGCCGGTGTAGATCGGTTTCTCGGTAAACTGAACCACGTCGGTGTCTGGCAGCCCGTTGAACCCCGCCATGAGCGTATCCTCGTCCAAGTACAGGACGTACTCTTTGTCACAGAAGACGTGTCGGCGCGCCCACTCGACCGCTCGTCCCTTGTTCGTCGCGGTACAGCCGTAGTCGTCGGGGACGACGTGGACGGTCGCACCGTCGATTTCGAGGTCCGCCTCGGCGATCACGCGAACGTCCTCGATTGCGTCGGGGATGGCGTCGACCGTCGTCTGGACGACTTCCTCGGCGTCGATCGTCAGAATCCGCACCTGAATATCGTCGAACCCCCACTCGATGTCGGTGGAATCGGTCTTCCAGCCGCGAGCCAGAACAACCGTCTCGAGCAACCACCAGCACGCCGACAGCAGGTACAGGAGCAGGCCGATCCAGAGCAAAACGAGAATCGCTCCCGCCAGTGGGTTTTCCTGCACGAAGACAATCATGTTTCTTTCTCTGTTTCTTCTTATATTGACGGTTGTACCTTTCGGCCACAATGGCTATCAACGCCGCTCCTACGGCGAATCAGCCTTCATGGAAAATTTTAGCACTGCCTTGAGTGCAGAAATGAAATTGCTGAAATCACACGTTCTACTGGCGCGCCCACTCGAGCATCCGGCCGTACACCGGATCGGTCTCGAGCGCGTCGGCGTCACCGACCAGCACGAGCGCGCGTTTCGGCCGCGTCAACGCGACGTTGATTCGCCGGTAGTCCTCGAATATCGGTCCCTCGAGGGTTCCGGTCGCGGTGAAGGACACGACGATGACCTCCTGGCTCGAGCCCTGGAACCGGTCGACGGTGTCGACGGCGACATCGTCGGGGACGTAGTTCGAAATGTTCGATACCTGCGCGCGAAACGGCGCGATGACGCCGATATCGGACCGCTCGAGGCCCGCGGCTTCGTACCGTTCGATCAGCTCCGCGATCCGGGCGGCCTCGGCGTCGTCGGTGTACTGGCTGTCGTCGCCCGCCACCGGGACGAAGCTCACGGGATCCCGAAGCTCGGGAGGCAATTCTCCCCGGGAGACGCCCTCGAGGTCGTCGAGCGTCCGCGTCGCGACGGCCGGCTCCGCGGGGCGGAGTTCGCCGTCGTAGAACTCCCGCGAGGCGAAGGCCTGGATGCGCTGGTTCATCCGGTACTGCCGGTCGAGCATGATCCCGGCGTCGGGGTGTTGCTCGACGAGCCGCTCGAACAGCGACGTCGTCAGGTCGTTTTCGGCCTGGACGACCGGCGGAAGCTGTTCGTGGTCGCCGACGAGGACGAACCGACTGGCGAGATTGATCGCCGCGTAAGTCCCCGGCTCGGTCAACTGCGCGGCTTCGTCGACGAGCGCCGCGTCGAAGGCCTGCTCTTTCATGACCCGCGAGCCGCAGGTCGCGGTCGTCGCGGCGACGACCTGCGCGTTCTGTAGCTCCGCGACGCGCTCTTCGGGATCGCCCGCGAAGTCGAGCCGGTGGGCCTGCATGTCCTCGCGGACGCCGCTTTCGGAGCCGACCCGGACCACGTCGGTCGTATCGATCCCCTGCTCGAGCAAGGCCTCGAGCGCGTTGTCGACCGCCCGGTTGGTAAACGCCGAGAGCAACACGCGCTCGCCGCGCTCGACCATCGCGCGGATCGCCCGAGCGATGGTGTAGGTCTTTCCCGTGCCGGGCGGGCCATGGATCAACGCGCAATCCTGTGCCCCGACCGCCTTTCGAACGGCCTCGTTCTGCGCGTCGTTGTTGTCGATGAACGTCTCAGCCGGATCGTCGAATTCGGGGTCGACGCGTCCGAAGAGGACGTCCTTGCGACGGTCGCCACCTTTCAACAGTGCGTCGTGAAGCGCCACGAGCAACCGGTCGGTGGTCAGTTCGGACGGATAGACGTCGAGCCGGGTGACCTCGACGGGTTCGTCGGCCGTGAGGACGATCTCATCGTCGAGTCGCTCGATCCGTGCGAGTTCCGAGTTGCCGCTCACCGGGTGGCCGTCGCTTGCCAGCACGAGGTCCCCCTCGCGCAGTTTGGAGGTGGACGCGCCGCGCTGGCGGGTCCGCAGCTCCCAGCGGCCGCCCTCGAGTTCCCGGCGTTCGACGAACTCGAGGTCGATGATCGCCCGGTCGTCCTCGGCGCGTTCTTCCGGGTCCTGCTCCCAGAGTTTGGCGTACTCCGCGTGGATCTCGCGGCGCTCCTCCTCGATGGCGTGGTAGAGTCGCTCGAAGTACTCAAGTTCCGCCGGCGGGAGCGACTGGCCGATCTGGCCCGCCTTCGACTCCTGGTCCAGTCGCCCGGAGACGACCATGCAGGTGTCCTGTTCGAAGCAGTACTCGCACTTGGCGTCGCCTTCGTACCCCGTCGGCACGTCGCCGGCGACTTCCATCGCCGCGATCTCGTTTCGCACGCGAACGACGAACTTCAGGAGACCTTCGCCCATCGTGAACTCCTTCGCCGGTGTGAGGTCGCCGGTCTCTTCGTTCCGATCGAGTGCGGAGTTTTTCGTATACAGCAAGGTGCCCATGTCGACGTCGCCACCGTGTTCCTCGAGCAAGAGCGCGTAGCAAGCGGCCTGAATCTTGTCCTTGAATCGCGGATCCTTCCGCAGGTTCTTGCCCGTCTTGAGTTCGACCGGCGCACCGCGTCGGATGGCGTCGGCGCGCCCGCGAATGCCGAACGTCTCGCTGATGAGCAGTTGCTCCGAGCGCCAGCTATCTTGTTCTGTAAGGCGACCCTGCTCGAGCCAGCCCTCGATCGCGGCGGCGTTGTCCCGAACGTCCTCGGCGACGCCTTCGGGTGTTTCGCCCAGTAAGCCGAGTTCGAGGCCCCGTTCGTCGATCCGCTCGTCGATCGCCGCCTCGAGGTCCCGTCCCCGAAGGAGGTCGCCGAAGACCTCGTGGACGATGGTCCCCTTGAGGACCGGATAGTTCAGCGGCACTCCCGAGAGCTTGTTGAGGTAGTACAGACGCGGACACTCGACCCAGTTGCGGACGTCCGTCACGTTCACCAGGAAACTCGGCTCGACGACGACGTAGGACTCGCCCGTCGTCGAGTACTGCGTCTCGCCCCGGTACTCGTCTTCGTCGACGTTCGTCACGAGCAGTTCCATCCCCGGCTCGAGTAGCTCCGCCGATTCGGTCCACTTGCCCCACAACGTGACCGTCGTGGCGTCCCGCCCGTCGCCCGCACCCGCGGACGCACCGTCGGACGCATCCGCAGATTCGTAATCGGACCCATCGTCGGACTCGAAACCGGATCCATCGTCGGACCCGGAACGGGACCCACCGTCGGACCCGGAACTGGACGTGTCGGCTGGGGCCATCGAATCCTCGCGTCGATCGAACCGCAGCGGAACTTCCGCGAGGTCGCTCTCGCCGTAGCTCGTCGTCACCGTTCGCACGTCGACCTCGCCTGCGACGCTCCCGCGTACGTTCACGGATCCGTGAACGGGTCGGTGGCGAAAAATGCTATCGGTCGCCGTCGACCCGGCCGTCGGAGATGCTCAATACCGTCCGAAACCGCACTCGAGACTCGACAGAACGCCACGATGGTTACGTTTGTACGATGGACTCCGTCGGAACGGTGAACAACACAGTTATTACTGCTGCGCGTTGTATGATAACATATCACGATGTACGATCGAATCCTCGTTCCGACCGACGGTTCGGCCGAGGGCGAGCACGCGCTCGAGTACGCGATCGAACTCGCCCGAACCCACGATGCGACGATCCGTGCGGTGTATGTCGTCAACGCCGCGAGTTACGGCGTCTCGCGATGGAGACGGCGTGGGACGGCATCACCGACGCCCTCCGAGAGGAAGGCGAGGTGGCGGTCGAACGGGTGAAAGAACTCGCCCCATCCGATGTCGACGTGGAGACGAAAGTGCTCGAGGGCTCCCCCAGCAGGGTCATCGTCGACGAGGCCGCGCCCGAAAACTGCGATCTCGTCGTGATGGGGACCCACGGCCGAGGCGGGATCGACCGACTCCTGCTCGGGAGCGTCGCAGAACGGGTCGTTCGCCGGTCGCCGGTACCCGTATTGACGGTCCACCTCGACTCGGACGAGCAGGAATCCGCGCCCGCCGACCCCCGGGCGACGGTCGAGTGACCTCGGTATCCGGTGATCGGATTCGCTGGTGAACCGTCCTCGAGTCTCGGAGTGAGGGCTGTTGACCGGTTCACGATGCCGGGCCGAGAGCACCAATCACTTTCACCGCGGTAGCACACAGCTTTTAGCCCCGCCGCTAATAAGGGGAAACGATGACGTCGTTCCAGTCGACACTCGGCGAGGAGGAGGGGATCGCCGAAGAGCTGGCCGAAAACCAGCGCGCGATCTCCATCGCCGAGTTCTTCGAGAAGAACAAGCACATGCTCGGCTTCGACAGCGGTGCTCGAGGCCTCGTGACGGCCGTCAAGGAAGCCGTCGACAACGCGCTCGATGCCGCCGAGGAAGCCGGTATTCTCCCCGATATCTACGTCGAAATTCAGGAGGAGGGCGATTACTACCGGCTGATCGTCGAAGACAACGGGCCGGGGCTAACGAAGGAATCGCTGCCGAAAGTCTTCGGGAAATTACTCTACGGCTCGCGATTTCACGCTCGCGAACAGTCTCGCGGACAGCAGGGGATCGGCATCTCCGCGGCCGTCCTCTACTCGCAACTGACCAGCGGGAAACCCGCCAAGATCACGAGTCGCACGCAAGGCTCGAGCGAGGCGGAATACTTCGAGCTGATCATCGACACCGACGACAACGAGCCCGAGATCAGCGTCGAAGAGACCGCCTCGTGGGACCGTCCCCACGGCACCCGCATCGAACTCGAGATGGAGGCGAACATGCGTGCGCGGGCCCAGCTTCACGATTACATCAAGCACACGGCGGTCGTCAACCCCCACGCCCGACTCGAGCTCAAGGAGCCGAGTGAACACTTCAAGGCCGAACGGGCGACCGACGAACTGCCTGAGGAGACCGAAGAGATCCGACCCCACCCCCACGGCGTCGAACTCGGCACCGTGATGAAGATGCTCTCGGCGACGGACTCACACAGCATCTCTGGGTTCCTCCAGGAGGAGTTCACTCGCGTCGGAAAGAAGACCGCGACCTCGGTCATCGACGAGTTCCGCGACCGCCACTTCGGTCGGGAGATGTCCTGGGAAACCCCGACTGCCGACGACGGGGACGCCGTCGCCGCTGCGATCGAAGACGCCACGGCGAACAAGGGAGCGACCGCGACGGCGGACTTTGCAGAAACCATCGCCACGACCGTCGAAAACCGCGAGCGGATCTGTCACCACAAACTGGTCGACATCGTCGAATCCGCCGCCGAATCGGCCGAGGACGAGCACGGAACGACCTTCGGCGAGACGGTGCGAGAGAACGCCGTCGAGGCTGCGTGGGCCGAACTCGTCGGGGACGAATCCGACGAGAGCGGTTCCACGGAGGCCGAGTCAGACGGCGACTCCCGAATCGTCGCCGATCTCTACGCGCTGGCCGACGACGCGACGAGCACGCGAAAGGACGACGCGGTTATCCACGCCTTCGCCGAACGCCTCGCGGGCAAGTTCGAAGACGCGGAGGACCTGCGCCACCGCTTTACCCACGCGGCGCTGCGCTCGGCCGTCGACCGCGCCGCCGAGTTGACAGAGGAGTACGACGACGCCGCGTTCGGTGACACCGCTCGAGAGAACGTTGTCGAGGCCGTCTGGGGCGTTATGCGGACGGTTCCCGACGACCCGCCGCTGGTTCGAGAACTCACGGAGGACCGAGATGCCTCGAGCCAACTCGTCGACGGGATGCGCGCGACAGACATCATGGCACCGCCGACGCGGTGTCTCTCGCCGATCACCGACGAACTCATCGAAGCCGGACTGCGAAAGGAGTTCGACGCCGACTTCTACGCCGCTGCGACGCGCGACGCGGGGGTTTCCGGCGGCGATCCGTTCATCGTCGAGGCGGGAATCGCCTACGGCGACGACCTCGAGGCGGAGGGAAGCGCGGACGTGCTCCGATTCGCGAACCGCGTGCCGTTGGTCTACCAGCGCGGTGCCTGTGCGACGACCGACGTCGTCAAACAGATCGGCTGGCGAAACTACGGGCTCGACCAGCCCGGCGGCTCCGGAGTGCCAAACGGTCCCGCAGTGATCATGGTCCACGTGGCGTCGACGAACGTGCCGTTTACGAGCGAGTCCAAAGACGCCGTGGCGAACGTCCCCGAGATCGAAGACGAGATCGAACTCGCCATCCGCGAGGCCGCTCGAGAGCTCAAGAGCTACCTCAACAAGCGCCGCTCGATGGAAAAACGCCGGCGCAAGCAGAGCGTTCTCGGCCAGATCTTACCGGAGATGGCCGAGAAGGTCGCCGAAGTGACCGACAATCCCGAGCCGAATATCGACGACGCCGTCGCCCGGATCATGAACAACGTGCTCGTCGAACGCGAACTCGAGGAAAACGGCGACGGACAGTCGGTCTCGATCGTCGTCGAGAACCACACGAGCACGACCGAGTCGTTCGAACTGACTGACATCGTCACCGCCGAACCGCGCGAACTGTCCGACGGCGCGAACGTCGTCGAAATGGATGGTGAGTGGTTCATCAAGTGGGACGGTGACGTCTCGAGCGGCGAGGAAGCGACTCTCGAATACGAAATCGAGGCAGACGCGTCGTTCGACCTCGATGTGAGCGGCGTCGAAAGTGAGAAACTGACGGTGACAGACCAATGAGTACGGACACCAATCAGGAAGCAAGAGAACAGTTGATCGACCTCGCCGCGGAGTTTTACGATCAGTTCGAGGGGGGAGAGATTCCGAGCATGACGCTCCCGACCCGGACGAAAAGCAACATCGAGTACGACGAGGAAAAGGGCGTCTGGGTCTACGGCGACCGGACATCGACACGATCTGCGAACTCGGTTCGCGGTGCTCAGAAGCTTCTCAAGGCCGTCTACACGATCGAGTTCCTCGCGGACCAACTCGAGGAAGACCGCTCGTCGACGCTGCGTGAGTTGTACTACCTCTCCGAAAGCTGGAACAACGACAACGCCCAATTCAACGATCAGGACGAGTCCAACCAATTGATCGAGGACTTAGAGATCGTCTCGGAGGTCACCCGCGAGGACTTTCACATGCGCCCCGAGGAGTCGGGCGCGAAGGTGATGGGGCCGCTCCACATCCGCGAGCAGACGAACCGCGGCGAACGCGACATCCACTGTCAGCTCGACGTGGGCCAGGGCGGCTACCAGATCCCGAACAACCCCGACACGATCGAGTTCCTCGACAACGACGCCGACTTCGTCCTCTGCGTCGAGACCGGCGGGATGCGAGACCGACTGGTCGAAAACGGATTCGACGCCGACTACGACGCCCTGATCGTCCACCTCGGCGGCCAGCCGGCGCGGGCGACGCGACGACTGATCAGACGGCTCCACGACGAACTCGAACTTCCGGTGACGGTCTTCGCCGACGGCGACCCGTGGTCCTACCGCATCTACGGCTCGGTCGCCTACGGCTCGATCAAGTCCGCACACCTCTCTGAGTACCTCGCGACGCCCGAAGCGAAATACATCGGCATCCAGCCGGCCGACATCGTCGAGTACGACCTGCCGACGGACCCGCTCTCAGATTCGGATATCAACGCCTTAGAGAGCGAACTCTCCGATCCGCGCTTCCAGACCGACTACTGGGAAGAGCAGATCGAACTCCAACTCGAGATCGGAAAGAAAGCGGAACAGCAGTCCCTCGCGGCGCGCGGACTGGACTTCGTGACGGATACGTACCTGCCCGAACGCCTCGAGGCGATGGGCGTTCTGTAATCGGCCACCCTCCAGTCCGAGCAACTCACCGTACCTCCGGCGGATTCTGTTCTCGGAAACGCTTCGCGACGGTCTCCATCCGCTCGAACTCGACGTCCTCCCGCGAATACATGTGCTCGAATAGTTGCTCGAGTCGGCCGATTCGGTGCGCTTGTCCGATTACCTGTGGGTGCAGCGTCAGGACGTAGACGCCGCCGTCGACGTGCTCGCACATCCAGTCGAACTGGTCGCGCCACTTCCGGAAGATCATCTCCTCGTCGGTGTAGCCCATCCGGTGGGGGGCCGCCCACGTGTAGGTAAACGGCGGGAAGTCGTCGCGCTCCCACGACGGGGGCAGTTCGACGATGTCGGTTGGTTCGCCGCGTTCGTACGGCGCTTCGGCGGGCGCACGCCATCCCCGCCGGAGGTAGTGCGGTTCGAAATCGGCGGCCATCACGCTCGAGTCCCACTCGAACCCCAACTCGAGGAGGATGTCGAGGGTGTGTTCCGAAAAGTCCCACGCCGGCGAGGCGTATCCCGTCGGACGCTCGCCCGTCAGTTCGACGATGCTCTCGATGCCGCGCTCGATATCCGCCCGTTCGGCCTCCCGGCTCTCGTAGCTCGAGGGGCCGCGGTGGGTCCAGCCGTGGTGTTGGATTCCGTGGCCGGCGTCGGCAACCGCTTCGCAGGCCGCCGGAAAGCTCTCGATGGTGTGTCCTGGGATACACCACGTCGAGGGGAGGTCGTGTTCGTCGTGGAGGTCGAGGAGCCGGGGTGTTCCGACGTCCGCGCCGTAGACGCCTCGGGAGTGTCGCGTCGGCATGTCCCAGGCGCCGAACGCCCAGAGCCACGTCGAGACGGCGTCGAAGTGATACGAAACGCAGACCGTTGCACTCGCCATGTACAGCGGACGACCCGAAGGTGAATATAGCTATCACGGCCCGCGAGTCGATGGAGTCGGTAGCAATGCTGGTACCGGTAGCGATGGTGCTGGGTTCGGTAGCGACGGCGCGTGAATATCCGACAACCAACCACTTACGTGGATGGCGACCCGCCGATAGGGACGAATGCCAGCAGCAGATCTTCAGTACTCGGAGCCGGGTGCTGACGAAGGCCATCCGCCCGTCCAATGTGAGGCGTGCCGATCCGCCTTGGAAGCTGATAGCCGGCGGACTATCTCGTTTCTACTTTTGGACCAGTTTACGATTCCTCTCGTCAGCTGTGAGGACCACCTCGAGCAGTTCGCTTCGGTCTGTGGATTAACTACCCAAGACGACGCCGAGACGCTGGACCACCGGCCGGCCGGCGGCATTCGGTGTCCGGGCTGTCAGCACGCACCGCACAGCGCGTCCCAGCCCGTGATCCCGGTCCGTGAGGGAGCAGTCCTCGTCGTGGCCTGTCCCGAACACCAGTCGAAGATAGTACAACGGTTCCAGACGGGGCTCCAGACCCAACACCATCTCTCCTCGAGCGTCGATGCTACGACGCCCTCGTTGCGCTGATCTTGGCACGGCGGGCACCGAGGACGTAGACGGTGCTTACTCGGTCGTTTGTTCGCCATCGAGTCCAGTAGTCGACGTATTCCGGTTCTCGAGAACGACTGGAACTGCTCGAGTCGCCACGTCGACGACGAACGCCTCCGTATCAACCGAAGCCGCTTCGTCGTAGATCGGACAAACGAGTCGGGGTGCCATTCGCCCGACGAGCGCCGCGGCCTCGTGTCGATCCATCGTGGTGTCGCCGTCGATCGGCGGAACGAAAACGTCGACATCGAGATCCTCGTGGTACTCGAGGGCGTCCGTATGGCCCGCGAAAAAGGCCCGAACGCCGTCGACGGTGATCGCGTACCCACAGCCGGTCCCCTCGGGATGGTGCGCCGAGCCGTCGTCGCGAGTGTGTGGCCCGTCCGGCTCGTTGTACGCGGGCGTCGTGAACAGATCTAGCGGGCCGAGTACGAACGATTCGTCGGCGCGAACACGTTCGACATCGTAGGGGAGGTCGGCTGGCGGGGCGTGGTCTCGTTCCGACCGATCGCCTTCGCGGGCGTCGGTCTCGCGTCCGTTTATCGACTCGTGGATCACCACTACCGCATCGTCGCGTGCGACCCGTTCGATCCCGTCCGGATCGTAGTGGTGCTCGTGGGTGACCAACACCAGATCGCCGTCTCGAGGGGTCGGGTCCCCAGGGACGGCCGCTCGATCGGGATCGACGTAGATCACCACGCCCGTTTGGGACTCGAGTCGAACCGTCGCGCGGCTGAGCCAGTCGAACGCCACGGCACCGTAGCTGACTGTCATGGAGGGTCGTTCGGCCGATGCGTCGAAAAACGTTCGTCTCCCCGCGACTGGTCGGGCCCGGTTCAGGGGATTCGAACCGAGTGCGAGAGCGTGCCGACGCCCTCGACTTCGATCTCGACCTCGTCGCCGTCGGCGAGCGGTCCGACGCCTTCTGGCGTGCCAGTCGCGATGACGTCGCCCTCCTCGAGGGTCTGGTAGGTCGTGATCTCGGCGATCAGCTCCGGAATCGGGAAGATGAGTTGATCGAGCGTCCCGTCCTGTTTCAGTTCGCCGTTGACTCGAGACCGAACTGCCGCATCGTCGGGTACTTCGTCGGGAGTCGCGAGCACCGGTCCGATAGGCGCCGCGCCGTCGAAGGCCTTCCCGCGGACCCAGTTGCGCTCTTCGGACTGGTCGTCGCGGTTCGAGAGGTCGTTCACGCAGGTGAAGCCAGCGATGACGTCCTTCGCATCCGAAACCGGTACGTGCCGGCACTGTTCGCCGATGACGACGCCCAGTTCTGCTTCGTGGTCGATCCGCTCTTTGCCCGCCGGCACGGTCACCGTATCGCCGTGACTCGAGACCGTGTTCGGCGGCTTGAGAAAGAGCATCGGTCGATCGGGGAGATCCGACCCCATCTCGTCGGCGTGGTCCGCGTAGTTGCGTCCGATACAGACGATCTTCGACGGCTCGGTCGGCGGGAGGATGTCGATCTCCTCAGCGTCGAAATCGTAGCTCTCGTTCGCGAAGTGGACGGTTCCGTCCTCGAGTTCGCCTCGGCGGACCGCGCCGGCGGGATCACGGAATCTGACGTATTTCATACGAGGACGTTTGCCGTAGAGATAGAAAAACGTTGAGAACCGCTTCGAATTCGTCCGCAATTTCCTGCGTTCGCTGTGATTTTCCGCGCTCGAATCGATGTCGTATCGTCGTTCGCTACCGAGTTACCCTGTGAATTCGCTGTCCGAGTCCCCGACGAGTTCGCTGATCGAGTTCTACGAGCGGCATCGACAGTGAATCATCGACTCACGACATCCTCGATGGTGATCCGCGACGCTCGTAGGGGTTTTCCCCGTTGCTCGAGCATCTTATCCGTTCTCGTTAGCGACCCGTTGCGCTCGAGCTGTGACGCTCGGTCATCGACCCGTGACCCGCGGAATGTCGATCGGCGCGTTGTTCCGAACGACGTTCCGGAAGTGTGCCGACATCGCAAAGAGGACGACGACGTACACCGCAGCGCCGCCCGCGACGATGCCCGCGGTAACGGCCGTCGACTCGAGACTCTCGGAAGGCGGGCCGACGAACGTCGTGACGGGGTAGACGACAGCGCCCATCGCGATGGCCGCGACCCACTGGCGGGCGATTTCGGCCAGCGGCAGTTCGAACTCGAGACGCTCTCGAAGGGCGTAAAACGCAGCTACGAGGCCCATTCCGGCCGATATCGTTGTCCCGACGGCTGCACCAGCCCAGCCGATCGCCTCGACGAGAACCACGTTCGCGACGACGTTCGCGACGATGAACAGCCCGTTGACGCGAAACGAGATATCCGGCCGGTCGATCCCGTTGAGCGTGTTGAGCAACTGGTCGAAATACGAGTACAGCAGCGAGCCGAACAGCAAGATCGGCAGGACGTACTGGCCCTCGATGAACTCCGTTCCGTAGATCGCCAGGACGCGGTCGCCGACGAGAAGGCCGCCGACGATTCCCGGAATGAGAACGAACCCCGCGAACGAGAGCGCTTCCGTCGTCAGGGTCCCGACCCGCCCTCGCTCGTCGTTCGTATCACGTTTGCTGATTTCGGGGAACATCGCGGTGCTGACGGCGTACCCGAAAATCAGGAAAAAAGAACACAGCGCCCAGACGATCGAGTAGACGCCGACGAGCGTGCTCGAGACGAGCGCGCCCAGCACGAGAATGTCGACCTCGCTGAAGGTCTTGCCCTGGACGCGTCCGATCCAGGCGTACTTCGCGAAGTCGACGAGTCGCTCGTAGTGACGACGCGTCGGGCGTTCGAACGGCGGCGCGAGCACGACGGCCGCGACGAACGCCGAAAGCATCCAGCCCGACGAGTAACCGACCAGCATTCCCGAGAGCTGCAAGCCGGCGACGACGAGCGCCACCTGAACGATTGCCCGACCGCCGATTTTCAGGGGCTTGAGGACGGCGTAGATGTGTACCTTGTGCTGGCCCTGCAGCGCCGCGTTGAAAAGGGAATTGCACAGAACCGCGGCCAGCATGAGGATCACGATGAGGTGGACCTCCTCGCCGATGTAGGCGTTCAGCCGGCTCTGAAAGACGAACACGCCGATCGCGAGGACGATGAATATCGACCCGATGATCGACGCGCCCGCCCAGAAGTACGCGTACGAATCGGTTTCCTCGCTCATGCGCTTGGTGACCGCACTCGAGAGGCCGACCTTTCCGCTGATACCGAGCCACGTGACGACAGCCAGCGCGACCGAGTAGTAGCCAAGCACTTCCGCGCCGAGGACGCGGGCGAAGTAGATCGTCGCGACGAATCCGACCGCAGAGGCGGCGATTTCGGCAACGAACTGGAGGAACGACGTTTGCCCGATTCTCATAGTTGACTCGAGGTGGAGACGGCCACCCGTCTGGGACCGTCTTTCGGTGCCACGCCTATCAGTCTAATCATGTGTGCGAAACGTTCGGGATCGACTCGAGGTTCCTCGCACACGACCTGCTCGTCGGGGACGACCGTCGCGAGGTCGGCGGCTGTTCGCGCGGTGTCCATACCGCGTCGTCGACGAGTTCGCGGCGGTCACAGGAACGCCTCGATGGAGTCGATTACAGTCTCAACGTCGACCCGCAGGTCGTCCCCGACGGCCTCGCACACGTGATACTCGTACTCGAGGCCGAGCGCGCCGGCGAGCAGCCAGTAGGTGGGTTTGACCTTCGCTCCGAACAGCTCGACCACCGCACAGTCGCTCGCAAACGCAAGGTTGGCGAACCCGGCCCCGTGGGGTGCGACGACGACATCCGCCTCGAGAAAGAGCCGGACCTGATCGGGAAACGAGAGCGACGAGAGGGTATACTGTTCGAACCCGTTCCCCGCGAGCGACTCGAGTAGTTCGTCGCGGTTGCGGACTCGTCGGCGGTCGGCGTCCGCTCTCGAGATGTAGACGTGACGGCCGCGGCCCGCGGGAAGGGGCTCGAGTTCGGAACTGCTCTCGGAACGCCCCGAGGACGTCGCTTCTCCCGAGGACAGCGCTTCTCGAGCGGCCGACCGGAGCCACCGACAGGCCGCCGGCGACGTGAGCTTGTACGACAGGTCGTACGTAAACCGGTGTGCGTAGGCCGACCGGGGCTGTTCGGGGGAGCGAACCGAGGGAACGATCAGCCCCTCGACCGTCGTCGGCTCGCCGTCCCACGCCGCGACTCGATCCGGACCGTATCCGAAGAAATCGAGCGATTCGCGGACCCACCCCGGGGCCTCTGCCGGGACGAGAACTGTCGCCTGCTCGCCGGTCCGTTCCTCCCACCGCCGGAGCCCCTCGAGTCGAGGCAGCGCGGTCAACACCCAGTGAGAGTAGCCGCCGAGGCAGCCGTCGACGAGCGAGCAAACCGTCTCGCGGTACCGATCGTCCGCCGTTGGCGTTCCGAGGGCGGACTGGTTCCACAGCGCCCGCCCGAGCAGGGATGGCTCCGCCAGCAGCGACCGCTCGAGCCTGTCGCGTCGACCGAGCGAGGTCTCGAGGGGAACCGTGCCGTCTGGGCGGACGGAAAGCGCGTCCCGCCCGACGAGTCGAGCCCTCGGTAGTCGACAGACGAACGGGCGATCGACCGAGAACGAGCCCGCCATCCGGGAGAGTTCCGACGGCGCGTTCGGCGGCGCGTCGAGCGTGATCGATTCCTTGGAGCCGAACGCGAACACCTCCGCAGCGGACGTTCGAGCGAGGTCGTCGCGCTCGAGATAGCTGATCCTGGTATCGAGCGCCAGTTTGGCCGCGAACAGCCTCGGCGCGGCCCCGGTTTCGATTCCGCGTTTGAGCAACTCGAGGACTCCGACGTCGCGTACTTTCTGTCGAACTCGCCGGAGTGGCATACGAATCGTTCCAGAAGCAGCGGATAAGTCGCTGACGGTTCGGCTCGGACTCGCAGGCGGTTCGGGACAAGCCGCAGATAGCTGGAACCGACTCGTCGACAGTCCGGATCGGAATCACGGACTATTTAGCCGATCTGTTCGTATCCCGACCAATGACACTGCTGGGGAGAGCGCGATCCGTTCTCTCTTCGGGCGGCGTTCGCGGGCTCGTCTCGTCCGGGCTGGCGTTTCTCCATCATCACCCGCTTGTGGTCCGGGCGCTCGCTCGAGGCCGACTGGCGTACTACCGGACGATCGGGCCGTACGACGCCCTCGCGGACCCCTTCGCGCTCATATCGGTCGATCCGAACGAGATCACGATGGCCAACAGGTCCATCGACAAGTACCTCTCGACGGGAGCCGTTCGAGGGGGCGAGTGGGACCGGCGGACGAACCCCTACGACGAATCGATCAAACACCGATCGGTCGAACAGCGGTACGTCGACGGGAAGGAGTGGACCGAAACGGACGTCTACGAGAAACTGTGTCGCCGTATCGACGAGGAGGGCGAAGCCGACGGCTGCTTCTCGAGGACGGACCTCGAGCGTCGATACGAGCGAATCGATCGCCTGTACGAGAGCATTCGAGACGACGGCTACGACCCGACGAAACGCTACGAGGGGACCGACTCGCGGATCGCGTCGTCGCTCGATCAGGTCTGCGTGAGCGTCGGACGGGACGGCGAACTCGTCTTCTGTGGCGGTGGCAACCACCGGTTATCGATCGCCAAAGTGCTCGAGCTCGACTCGATACCGGTTCGAGTCGTCGTTCGACACGACCGGTGGCAGCGCCGACGCGACCGCATCGCGCGGGGCGAAGAGACGGAAACGTCACCCCATCCGGATCTCCGCGATGTGTGCTCGCGGTAGCCGAAGGCGGCGAGGGCGGGAGCAGTAGTTCAGCGGAAGCTGAATGCGGCGAGTAGGCAACAGTAGCTCACCGGTAGCCGAAGGCGCGAAGTTTCTCCTCGAGGTCGTCCTCGTCCATCGAGTCGTACCGCTCCGGGGGATCGGACGTGATCGTCCGCCGGTCTCCCTCGTCGATCACCAGCCAGGGGACGAGACACAGTTCCGGCGTATGGAGGTAGAGCGGGTGTTCGTACCGCTTTCGAAAGAACGGCGGAACTCGGTCACCGATCAGTTCGCCGTGATCGGCCGTGATAACCGTCTTGCCCTCGAGCGTGGAGAGTAGCTCCTTGAGTGCCTCGAGAACGAGGTCCAGGTTGTCCGCGTAAGCGGCTCTGACCTCCGCGTCGGTCACGTCGACGCCCGGGGTGGTCGGCGCTTCGATCGCCTGAATCGCCTCCGAGGCACCGTCTCGGCGCTCGTCCCAGTCGTCGTTCAGTCCCCGCTCGAGACTCATCCCTCTGACGTCGACTTCGTCTTCGATCTTTTCGCGAAGCTCGCGTCCCCGCGGGCCGATGTACGGCGCGTGCGGTTGCATGAAGTGGACGACGAGCCGCTTGTTCGGGTTTCGATCGAACGCGGCCGTCGCTTCCTCGATCACGCCCGCAGGCGGAATCGTCTGGAGATCCTCGTCCCAGTGGTCGAAGCAGGTGATAACCGAGTGGAACGTCTCGCTCCCGGCGGCGGTGTAGTACGTGTTCGCGGTCACGTAGACCGTGTCGTGGAGCTCTCGGTCCGCGAAGTTCCCCTCGATGAACTCGAGACTCGAGGAGCCTCGAGAGACCCGCCGCTGGAGGTCGCCGTCGATCGTGTTTCGGGCCGCGAACGCGTCGTAGCGACAGGCGTCGAGGATGATCAAGTTATCCCAGTCTTCGCTCGTGACGTCTATTCCGGACCCGTACCGGAGATAAAAGAGCGCGTTCGCGATCCCGTGGGAGAGAAACGCCGGGTTCTCGCGGAAAAACGCGACCGACCGTCGACAGAGGCCGGTCAGTCCCCGCTGCTCGTAGACGTTCGCCGCGTTTCGGAGCAGCCCCATCTACAGCATCGCATTCCAACCGAGCACATAAGCCTTGCTGGGAGTTCGAACACTCGAGACCGGACCACGAAGTGGGGAACCACGTCCGCAGGTCTCCCGACGAGGGGCGTCGCCAATAGTGGCGCGGAGGACGCAGGATGATTATCCGTCGGCGTCGGCGTCGGCACCGTCGGCGTCGGCGTCGGCACCGTCGGCGTCCGCGTCAGAGCCGTCCGTATCAGTGTCCCCGTCGTCTCCATCGGAGTCGCTGTCCCCGTCGTCTCCATCGGAGTCGCTGTCCCCGTCGTCTCCATCGGAGTCGCTGTCCCCGAGTTCCTCGATCGCGGCCTCGGTCGAGCGGATCGGCGGGCGATCGATCGTCCCCTGCCGGAGTCGCTGGTGGGTCGCCTCGGTCGTCGCGCGAAGCCGGGCCGCCTCCTCGTCCGTCTCGGCGCAGGTGACGTTCGCCGCGACCATCCCGTGGGGTTCCTCGGGGCCGGCACCGAACGACGACGGTTCGAAGTTCTCCCGGTAGACCTCGAGCGCCCGAACCGCGGGGCCGGGTCGAATAAAGGCGGCAAAACAGTACCGCAGCCCGAGCTGGCCGGCGATGGCTGCACTCGAAGGGCTCGAGCCGAGGACCCAGATGTCGGGGACGGTCTCGCGTGCGCGAGCCAGCTCGAGTTGGCTGAACGAGTGGTCGTCCGGGAACCCGTCGTAGAGGTGGGCGGCGACCTCGTTTACCTTGTCCCGGTGATCCTCGTTGGAGCCGGTCCGATGCTGGCTCCGGTCGGTCTGGAGCGCGCGGTCGCTGACCGGATTGCCGGTCGCCCGGCCGAGTCCGAGATCGATTCGGCCGGGAGCGAGTGCGTCGAGCACGCTGAAGGTCTCCGCGACCTTGTACGGGCTGTAGTGGTTGAGCAAGATCGTCCCGGATCCCACCCGGATCTCGTCGGTCTTGGCGGCGATATGCGGGATGAGCACCTCGGGTGTCGTACTCGCAAGCGAGTCGGTGAAATCGTGGTGTTCGGCCACCCACGCTCTCGAGTAACCGAGTTCCTCCGCGTTTTGCGCTCGCTCGACGGTGTTCTCGAACGCGTCCGTTGCTGATCCGTCCTCGGGTATCGGCGCGAGGTCGACGATCGATAGATCCACACCGGGTATCGGAGCCAGCGAGTAATGAACGATACGTTCTCGGGGGTTAGATCCGGATATTTCGGCCGGTACCGCCGCCTCGAGAAGCGACAGGTCGATCGAAACGGCGAGTCACGGACCGATCACCCCGCCCGGCTGCGGATCGAGTCCCACCGTTCCCAGAATCTCGAGTGCAGCAAAAGACCTATCGCTCCCGATGGACTTTTCTCGGAGTATGGACGATGATATCGACGTCGATTTCGGCGACGACGGGCTGGTGCCGGCGATAGCCCAGGACGCCGAGTCGGGCGACGTATTGATGCTCGCGTACGTCTCTCCGGACGCCCTCGAGCGGACCCGAGAGACCGGCAGAGCCCACTACTACTCGCGGAGCCGCGAGGAGTTGTGGGAGAAAGGCAAGACCAGCGGCCACACCCAGCAGGTGACAGAGGTTCGAGTCGACTGCGACGCCGACACGCTGCTCTATCTCGTCGAGCAGGAGGGCGGCGCCTGTCACACGGGCCACCGGTCGTGTTTCTACCGAACGGTAGACGGCGAGCACGTCGGCGAGCAGGTGTTCGACCCCGACGCGGTCTACGAGTAACGTCGAGTCGCGTCGAAGCGCTGCGACTGACCCCACACCGGTACTCGACCAGCACAACTCCACACCGGTACTCGACCAGCACAACTCCACACCGACACTCCAAACACAATGAGTGAATCCGTTCATCGCGCGGACGCCGAGGCGCTCGCGGAGCTGCGAGACGCCCGCGAGCGACTCGAGACGGCACAGCAACGAATCGAACGGCAGGGCGGCGGCGACGAGACGGCGGTCGAAGACGCGGCGGCGGCCTACCGAAACGCGACCGAATTACTGGAGTCGTACGTCGACCGCGCGACCGGCACGGGTCGGGAGAACTTTCAGGCCTACATCGAACTCGAGGGGAAGTTCGATTCGCTCGTCGACAGCCTCGACGACGATTTGCGGGGCCGGGAGGCCTTCGAGGCCGCGCTCGACGCGATCGACAAGCGCCGGCTCAGCGAGTCCGACTTCGAGCGAGCCGAAGCCGAACTCGAGCCCGCAAAGGAGTACGCGGACCTGATCGGCGAGCGCGAAGCCGCGCGCGAGGCGCTGGGTGCGGCCCGGACGAACGCCAGCCAGCGCCTCGGGGAGATCGACGACGAACTCGCGGAGACAGAACGATTGCTCGAGCTTTCCCACGCCGATTTCGACGCGCCGATCGAGCGGCTTCGAGACCCGATCGAAGCCTACGACGAGGCGATTCGAGAGGCGTTCGAGGCCTACCGTAGCGAGGCCGCCGCATGCGAGGTGTTCGCGTTCCTGGATCGAACGCGCTGGTATCCCTTCGTTGAGTACGAACTACCCCCCGCCGACCTCGAGTCCTACGTCGAGACGAATCCCGCGGGCGAGTACACGATCGAGGAACTGCTCGAGTACGCCGAGTACACCCGCTCGAAGCTGTCTCACTACGTCGACGACGCCGACGAACTCAAGCGACAGGTGGCCACCCAGCAGACCTACCTCGACGGCATCGACGCCGAGCCGTTGACCGTCGGCTGGCCGCCCGAACCCGCGGGCGTCCTCCGCCGGCAGACACGAGAGTACCGGCCGTTCGTCGACCGGATCGCCGACGAGGAGACGGTATCCTTGCTGCGGGAGGTTCGATTGATCGCTCGCGATCCGGACTACGACCGACTGCAGACGGCGGCCCAAGCTGTCGACCAGCTCACACCCGCAGAACGCAGGCGGCTGGCCGACGGGCGGGTCAAGGACGAACTCGAGGCGCTTCGAAACGAGCGAGAGCAGTTAGCGGCGGCCCTCGATGTTGACGATCCGGTGTAGTCGGTTCTCCACGTCGGGAGATACGAACCAACAGACGGCGGAGTACTTTCCACGGATGCGGACGAACGATCGCCCATGAGCCACAGCCTCCTCGTTCCAATGGACGACTCCGACCCCGCGCGGGCGGCCCTCGAGTACGCGCTCGAGTACTTCCCAGACGCCGAGATCACGGCCCTTCACGCGATCGACGACCTCGAGGCGGGATACGCCGACCAACCGTCCGCAGCGCAGGCGGGTTCGGAGCCGGACGTTTTCGCGGACGCCGAGCGAATCGCGGAGGAATACGACGCGACGATCGAGACGCGGGTCGTCGGCGGAACGGCCGCCGAGGCCATCCTCGAGTACGTCGGGGAGAACGGAATCGACGGCATCGTCATGGGAAGCAAGGGTCGCTCGGGCGTCTCACGGGTGTTACTGGGGAGCATCGCCGAGCAGGTTACCCGACAGGCTGACGTGCCGGTGACGGTCGTCCCCTAGAGTAGCTTGCCGTCGCGAGAGTGGCGTTGCCGTCGTGAGATGGACATCGCCGTCGCGGGGGACGTCGCGGTCGCAACGGGGCGGCGATTCTCGAGTCCGACCGGAATCGGCGCTCGCGCGATTCGGACCCGACGACGTTTGTAGCTCGAGTTCGAACGCGCCGGTAGGATGGACGACCAGGTCGGGAGCACGCTCCACACGGGGCTTCTCATCACGACGACGGCCGCGTTGGCGTGGGTCTCTGGACTCTCGATGCTGTTCCCGAGTCTCGGCCCCACGGCGTTCGTGCTGGCGCTTTTCGAGGAGAGCGACGCGACTTCGCCCCGGCGCGTGATCGGCGGGCACGCGATCGGCGTCCTCGCCGGCCTGGGTGCCTACCACCTGCTCGCGAGCGGTATCGCGATGACCGCGGCGATGGATCCGGGATCGGTCGGAGGGCTGCGACTCGCAGCCAGCGGCGTGCTCGCGACGACGCTGACTGCCGGGGGGATGCTCGCGACGAAGACCCGCCATCCGCCGGCCTGTGCGACCACGCTGATCGTCGCGCTCGGGCTACTGCCGACGGTGCTCGAGGGCGCGTTGATACTACTCGCCGTGGTCGTCCTCGTTCTCACCCACCGGCTGTTGCTCGCGACGGAACGGTGGGGAGCGCGCCGTGTGTGAGGAAGAAAAGCGGGTGGCGAGGATCAGGCGTCGTTTTTCGCCTCGGCCAGCGCCCGGTACATATCGCCCGCGAGTTCCTCGGCGCGACTCGAGTCGCGGGCCTCCGCGTAGATCCGGACGAGCGGTTCGGTGCCGGAGGGGCGGGCGAGTACCCAGCGTCGCCGTGATCGAGTCGGTAGCCGTCGCGCGTGTTGAGCTCCGCGTCGGAGGTTTTGGCCTGGTTCGCCGCCGCGTCGATCATCGCGTCGCGTTCGGCCGTCGAATCGTACTCGATGTTGCGTCGCACGTTGGCGTAGCCGCCGTAGGGTTCGATGATGTCGCTCACCGACCGATCGGCGACGAGTTCGAGGAATCGCGCGGCCGTGAAGGCCCCGTCCCGCGAGAGGCGGAATCCGGGGAAGAAGATGCCGCCGTTTCCTTCGCCGGCGACCGGCACGCGCCGACCGTTTTCCTCGAGTTCCTCGATTCGTGTGATGATGTTTGTCGAACCGATCGGCGTGAGTTCGATCGACGCGCCGATTTCGTTGACCACGTCGACCAGCCGCTGGGAGACGTTGACCGCGGAGACGGTCGTATCGCCGGGCTCGAGTTCGGCCGCGGCGAGCGCCGCGAGCGTTGCGTCGCCCTCGACGTACTCGCCGGTTTCGTCGAAGAAGATAGCCCGGTCGGCGTCGCCGTCGTGGGCGATCCCGACGTCGGCGTCGGTCGCGCGAACGAGCCGGCCGAGGTCCTCGAGGTTGTCGGGGACCGGTTCGGGGTCGCGGCCGGGGAAATGGCCGTCGGCCTGTCCGTTCACGGTGATAACGCGACAACCGAGATCGCGGAAGAACTCGGGGCTGACGAGCGAGCCCGCGCCGTGGCCCGGGTCGAGGGCGACGGTCAAGTCGCCGTCGGCGATTCGCTCGCGATCGACGGCCGAGCGCAGTTCGTCGATGTAGTCCCGTCGCACGCCGTCGACATCGCGACTTCGGCCGGTTTCGTCCCACGCCGCGACGTCGAACGACTCGGCGAGCAACGCCTCCTCGATGCGCTCTAGGTCGTCGATCGCCAGTTCGACGCCGTCGCTACCGACGAGTTTGACGCCGTTGTACTGCGGCGGGTTGTGCGAGGCCGTGATGACGATCGTCGGAACGCCCTCGCGCTCGGCGTAAAACTGCGCGCCGGGCGTCGGCACAACCCCCAGTCGATCGACGTCGATCCCGGTGCTGACGATGCCGCTTGCGGCCGCATCGGCGAGCATCCGACCGGTGTGGCGCGTGTCTCGAGCGATCGCGATCCGGTCGACGTCCCAGGCTGTTCCCGCCGCTTTGGCGACGCGCAGGACGAACTCCGGCGTCAGTTCCTCGTTGGCGACGCCCCGGGTCCCGCTCGATCCGAACACTTTCATCGACGAACACTGTGCACGGACGCCTCAAAGTGGTTCCGGACGGTGCGCCCATCGGGCTTCACACAGCCGAGTCAACCACAGCCCCATCGCCACGTAGAATGGACGACGCGCCGTCGCCAAGCAGAATGTTTTCGACGTTCCCGGACGAGGACTCGAGTATGAGTACGATCGACGAAAAACGTGTCTACGGCGACAGCGAGGGCGCAGTCAACGCCTACGTCGGGAGTTCGATGGGGCTCGTCCACGTGAAACTCTCGGACAGCGCCGTCGGCGAGTTCTCGCTCTGTCAGCGATCGGAGACGCGAGACGTTGCCGCCGGCCCCAGTTTGATCGCCGTCGCGACCGACGAGGACGTGCTGGTGGCCGATCCGACCGATCCCGAGTCGTTCGCCGAGACCGGATTCGGCCCCGCTGTGGCCGCGAGCTACCACGGAAAGACGCTCCTCGCTGTCGGGCCCGACGGTCGCGTCGCGCGCTGCGTCGGAGGCAGTGGGAGAGACGCCGAGGGCTGGGAGACGCTGGCCGACACTCTCGAGGCCGACGTTCAGGCAATGGACGGTGACCTGCTCGGAACCGGCCGCGGCGTCTACCGCGTCCACGATGGCGGGCTCGATCACGCGGGACTGAGCGACGTTCGCGACATCTCCGCCGCCGGGGTCCCGCTCGCGGCGACCGAGTCGGGGCTGTACAAACTCGGCAACGGATGGATGGAGATTCGACCCGGCTCCACGGAAATCGTCGCGGCCGATCCGGCCAGCGAGCCGGGACACTTAGAGCGGGCGCACGCGGTCTCCGACGGAGTCGTCTACGAATACGTGGCCGGCGATGACGAGGCGGGAGAGTGGGCCCGGGACGAGGAGTGGGCGACCGCAAGTGGATCGGACGACAGCGGCGGACCCGCGACCTCGAGCGATACGATCGTCGGGTTCGGCTACGGCGACACCGTCTACGCGGTCTCGAGCGACGGGACGGTTTTCGCGGCCGACGACACCGGCTGGCGGCCTCACGTCCTCGGCGTCACCGGCGTAACGGGAATCGCGATCCCACCGGTCGAAGCCGACGGCGACGTGTGACGCGCGTCTGACGAAGGCTTACTGTGACGGAATTTATAGGATGGATCGATGGGAGATCGAACACGACGGCAGATGCTGGCCGTCGCGAGTACGACGGCGGTGGGTGCGATCGCCGGGTGCATGGGATCGGGCGACGGCGACCCCGATGGAGCGACAGACGACGGTGGGAACGAAACGACCGGCGACGAAAACAGTGGAGACGAAAATGGCGGACCCGATGGTGGGACAGACGAATCGGGATCGGCTGCACAGACCGGCACTATACTCGGGGACATCACCGTCGAAAACTTGGACGAGACGAGCCACACGGTCGACGTCATCGTCGAGTTCGACGGCGAAATCGAAGACTGGACCACCGAGAGCCTCGAGACCAGCGGCGAGAGCACGACCCTCGAGCGGAACTGGCCCAGCGAGCCCGGCTCGTTCAGCGTCGTCGCGCGTCTCGACGGCGAATCGGTGCGCGAAGTGACGCCGGCCGACTGGAACGATCCGGACTGTTTCAACCTGTTTATCAGCGTCAGGGGCGACAGCGGTGTGACGATGGCGAGCGGAACCTCCGGCGGCCCCTGCGGGTTGGGCGACGACGACGCCGACGACGCGACCGAAGCGGAGTGAGGACACGCACGACCGCTACATCGCTGAACGGTCAGAGACGCTGAACAGATCAGACGGAGAACGAAAACGGGTTTAGCAAGCGGGCAGACTCTGCGAGTATGATCGTCAGCGGATCCGCCTCGCAGTCGCTCGCCGCCTCGCTCGCCCGCGCTCTCGACGAACCGCTCGCAACCGCCACCTACGACCGGTTTCCGGACGGCGAAACGCTCGCCGCGGTGCCGGAGTTCGACGGGGAGCGCGCAGTCATCGTCGCATCGACCGTCTCGAACGACGCGCACGTCGAACTCCTGCAACTGCAGGACGCCGTCCGCGAAGCGGGAGCCGAGGAAGTCGTCACGGTACTCCCCTACATGGGATACGGCCGACAGGACGACGCGTTCGAGGCGGGACACCCGATCTCCGCTCGAGCGGTCGCTCGAGCTATCTCGACGGGCGCCGATCGCGTGTTGACGGTCAACCCCCACGAGCGCGACGTCTGCGAGTTTTTCGAACCGGCTGCGACCGCGGTCGATGCCGCGGGACGCCTCGCAGAGCCGTTGCCCGACGCGCTCGAGGATCCCGTGTTCCTCTCGCCGGACGCCGGGGCGATAGCCCTCGCCGAGACGGTCCGGGACGCCTACGGTACGGGCAAGACGGACTACTTCGAGAAGACGCGGCGCTCGGGAACCGAGGTCGAAATCACCCCGAGCGACGTCGAGGTCGCCGGTCGGGACGTCGTCGTCACGGACGATATCATCGCGACGGGGTCGACGATGAGCGAGGCCGTCGCGGTCCTCTCCGAGCGCGGCGTCGAGCGCGTGTTCGTCACCTGCGTCCACCCGCTTTTGGTCCACAACGCCTATACGAAGCTCTCGAGTGCGGGCGTCGAGGCGATCTACGGAACTGACACGGTCGAACGACCAGTCAGTTCGGTCTCGGTCGCGCCGGCGATCGCCGAGGAACTGTAACGCACGGCTATAGCAGGCGATTCGAGTAGTTTCTCGTCGAGAAAATCCGACAGCATACTTATAAGAGAGTCGCGTCTTATCCCGACCGATGCTATCGAAACGGTCGCTGCTCCGTCACGGCCTCGCAGTCGCTGGCGTCGGAGCCATCGCCAGCGGGACAGCCGGTGCCGCACCGAACGAGCGGTCGGCGGCGTTGGAAACCCAGTACGGATACGACGCCGGGGCGATCGCCGACGCCGAAACGACGACTATCGCAAGCGTCGATCGATCGGTACTGGACATCACCGGCCTTCCCGAGGCCGCCAGAGCCCCGTTCGAGGAACTCCGTCGGCGCTACTCGTCGGTCTCGCTCGCGGACGTCGAACGCGTCAGCGCGAGTGCGGCGCTCGACGGCGAAACGATCACCGGCGGCTGTGCCGTCGCAACCGGCTCGTTCGACAGGCGAGCGATCAGAACGGAAGCCAGGGCGTACGGCTTACACGAGGTCGGCACGAACGGGGGCCACCACCGGATGGAGACCGGCGGCGCCCCGCAGAGTTTGACGGGAACCGGCTCGAGTACCACTACGACGCCCACCACCGACGACCCGACCACGGCCGATCGGCTTGCCGCCGAGGACGAGCCGTACGCTATCGGTCTCGACGACTCGGCACTCGCTGTCGGGTACGGAAGCGAGTCCGCCAACGCCCGAACCCACGTCGACGCGGCGCTCGTCGCCGACGACCGGTCGCGCTCGAGCGAAGCGACTCTCTACCTGAACGAGATGTACGGCTCGCTCCCGTCCCTGCTCTCCGGACACGCCGTCGCGTGTGCGTCGCTGGATTCGGCGACGCGAAAAGCGCTGTGTGATCGACTGGCCGACGCGCCGGAGGCATTTCGGTCCGCGGTTCGGGCCGCACGGGCCACCGGCGTCGCCCTGCAGGCGGGCCCGACGCGAAGTCGGCTCCGGTACGGCATCGTCGCCGATCCGGACCGACTCTCGGTCGACACCGTCGTAGACGTCGTCAGCCAGGCGACCTCGGGATCGGGGTCGCTCGAGAACGAGGGCGTCTACCGTGACGGCTGGACGTTCGTCGTCGACGCCTCCGTCGAGACAGAGAAGCTGTGGACGGCCCACGGATCCTTCCTCGCGAGCGGCGCCGACGATCGCTAACGGGCGATCGAAGACGCGAACGATCTCGAGCAAGAACAATCGTGTTTTGAAACGGTCCGATGCGCAACAGAACGGCGACGGGTAGCCGTCGCGTTCCTCCACGCGACGGCGATCAGTCCGAGGCTTCCGCGACCGACAGCGACGCGATCGCGATCTCGGCATCCACCTTTTTCTCGTCGGGTTCGCTATCGCTCACCACTCCTCGAAAAACCTGGTCTAAAAAGCTGCCTCGCACCGCTCGGCAGTTCTAATCCGAGGCTTCCGCGACCGACAGCGACTCGATCGCGATCTCCATCGTAACACCTTCGACATCCCACTCCTTTCGGTAGCCGTCCTCGAGCGACCCGCGTTCGTCGGCGCGGACTTCCTCGCGGATCAACTCGTCGTGGTCGGCGACGAGGTCGGCGACGCGGTCGTCTTCGATCTCGAGGTCGAGCGCGATGCGCTCTTCGACATCCAGATCCAGTTCCTTGCGCATCTCCTGAACCCGGCGGACGACCTCTCGAGCGTAGCCTTCGCTCTCGATGTCTTCGGTGAGCGAGGCGTCGACGTAGACGACGCCGCGGTCGTCGCCGTCGAGGCCGAACGCGGTGCCGGCGATGTCGTCTGGGGTTTCGGTGACGAACGAGACCATCTCGTCGGTTATCTCCTCGCCGTCTTCGAGAGCGTCGTCGACCGCCGACTCGAGGCTCTCGAGGGTCGGCTCTTCGACGCGAGCCTCGTTGAGCGCGGTCATGACCTCGCCGGCGCGCCCGCCGAAGGCGGGGCCGAGTTCGCTCATGTCGGCTTCGGCGCTGTAGGCCAGTTCGCCCCACTGCTCGCCCGGTTCGATGAGTTCGACCTCACGGGAGTTGAGCCGGTCCTCGAGCAGGTTGGTGTGGCGGGACACGGCCTCGACGACGCGTTCGTCGTCCGCGGCGACTACGACGCGCGTGATCGGCCAGCGGAGCTTTCGACCGGCCTGCTGGCGGGCGTTCGCACCCGCCTCCTCGATGGCGCGCAAGAGCGCGACGTCGGTCTCGAGTTCCGAATCTCTCCAAGTTTCCTCGACCGCGGGCCAGTCGCACATGTGGACCGTGTCGTGCTCATCGTCGCCGGTGAGCGTGCCGTAGATTTCCTCGGTGACGAACGGTGCGTAGGGCGCGAGAAGCGCGACCGTCTCCCGGAGGACGCGGTAGATCGTCGCGTAGGCGGCCTCTTTCGAGGTGCTGTCGTCTTCCTCCCACATCCGCTCACGGACCGCCTGAATGTAGAACCGAGAGACGTCGTCGACGACGAACTCGAGCAGCGCATCGAGCGCGCGGTCCTGCCGGAACTCCTCGAAGGCTTCGGTCATCTCAGCTTTGGTCGACTGCAGGCGCGCGAGGACCCACTCGTCGACCAGTTCGAGGTCGTCTTCGAGCGATTCGAGGTCGCTCTCGGTGGGATCGAACTCGTCCAAGCGCATGTACGGCAGCGGGAACCGGAAGACGTTCCAGAGGGTCCGAAGCTGGTTTTCCAGAGTCGCCATCTCGTCCCACGAGAAGCGCATGTCCTCGCCCTGCGGGTTCGCCGAGAGCAAGAACAGCCGCATCGCGTCCGAACCGTGGCGGTCGATGGCCTCGTCGGGCTCGACGACGTTGCCGACCGACTTGGACATCTTGCGGCCGTCTTCGTCGAGCGCGTGGCCGTGCATGAGAACCTCGTCGTAGGGCACCTCACCCATCGCCGCCGTGCCCATTCCGAGCTGGGACCAGAACCAGCCCCGCGTCTGGTCGTGGGCCTCGAGAATGAAGTCGGCGGGCCAGAGCTCGTCGAATTGCTCCTCCTCGCCGGGGTAGTTTAGGGTGCCCCACGAGGCGACCGAGGAGTCGAGCCAGACATCGAACACGTCCGGAACGCGGGTGTAGGTCGTGCCGTCCTCGGTGATCGTCAGGTCGTCGACGGTGTCCTTGTGGAGGTCGACCGCCTCGGCGTCGACATCCTGATCGACGCGTTCTGCGAGTTCCTCGCGCGTGGAGACAACGATCATGTCCTCGTCGTCGTCCCGTCCCTCGGGCGTCCAGACGGGGAGCGGAATCCCCCAGTAGCGCTGCCGGGAGACATTCCAGTCCGGGGCGTCCTCGACGAAGTCCCGGAAGCGGTTATCCCGCGCCCAGTCTGGATGCCACTCGCTGTCCTCGACGTTCTCGAGGAGTTCGTCTTTGACGTCGGTGATCGTGATGAACCACTGCTCGGTGACGATCTGGAGGATGCCCGTGTCACATCGCCAGCAGTGACCGTAGCTGTGGTGGACGTGCCCCGACGACAGCATCGCGCCCGCATCCTCGAGGTCGGCGATGATCTCCTCGTCTGCGTCTTTGACGAACTGACCCTCGTATTTGCCCGCCTCGTCGGTGTAGACGCCGTCGCCGCCGACCGGACAGAAGACTGGCAGGTCGAGTTCCGTCCCGCGCTCGAAGTCCTCCTCGCCGTGACCCGGTGCGGAGTGGACGAGCCCCGTACCGTCGCCGTGGGTGTCGACGTAGTCGCCGGCGTAGACCTCGAGCGCGCCCTCGACGTCGACGTGATCGGGGACCTCCTCTGCGAGCGGGTGCTCGTAGGACCAGCCGAGCAGCTCCTCGCCGGTCAGTTCCTCGACGACCTCGTAGTCCTCGTAGCGGCCCTCCTTGAGGACTTCCTCGTGTTTGGCCTCGGCGAGGTACAGCAGTTCCCCGTCTCGCGGCTCATCGCCGCTCGACCCATCCGAGGCGCTTCGCGCCTCGCGCTCGCCGTCTTTCCATGCGCGAACCCCGACGTAGTCGCCGTCCTCGTCGACGGCGACGAAGGTGTTCGCGGGGATGGTCCACGGAGTCGTCGTCCAGATGACGATCGATCCCTCGCGGTCCTCAAGGTCGAATTTGACGTAGATCGAGGGGTCCTCGACGTCCTCGTACTCGACTTCGTTGTTCGCGATGGCGGTTTCACAGCGCGGACACTGCGAGATCGAGCGGTGGCCCTTCTCGACGAGTCCGCGGTCTGCGGCCTTCGAAAAGCCCCACCAGGCGGCTTCCATGTACTCCGGCGAGAGGGTCTTGTAGGGATCGTCCCAGTCCATCCAGACGCCGAAGGACTTGAAGTCCTCCTGAAGTCCCTCGAGTTGCTCTTCTGCGTACTCCTTGCAGGCGTCGATGAAGTTCTCCTCGCCGAACTCCTCGATGTCCTTTTTGTTCTCGAACCCGAGATTTTCCTCGACCTGGGTTTCGATCGGGAGGCCGTGCATGTCGTAGCCCGGCCGGTCCGTCACGTCGTAGCCGCACATCCGAAGGTAGCGGATGTAGACGTCTTTCAGTGACTTGTTCCAGGTCGTCCCCATGTGGGCGGACCCGGAGGTGTACGGCGGCCCGTCGACGAAGAAAAACGACTCGCCGTCCGCGCGATGCTCGACCGTTTGCTCGTAGGCGTCGACGTCGTCCCAGTACTCGAAGACCCGCTGCTCGACCGCCTCGGGGTCGTACTGGTCGTCGACCTCGCCGAACCTGCTCATGGCTGTGTTAATTCGCTGGGGAAGTAAAGAGGAATCGATATCGCAGGTCGGCCATAGAGCGACTCCGGGACGCCTCGACGTGGCGGCGAACTCAGTTTCGGATCAGGTTCGCGAGCAATTTCTGATATCCGATGCCGTAGATACCCGCATAGAGCATCACGAAGCCGATCGCGGCGAGCCACAGCGCGAGCGTTCCCTCGCCGGCACCGATGTGTTGAAAACTCGCGTACTCGACGACGATGCCGCCCGCGGTGAGGACGCCGGCGCCGATCGTGTAGAGTACCAGCGTAACGAGTTCGACCCCCAGTTCTGCGTTCATGGAGATCCCTTACCCACCGGGCGACTGTAAACTTGTCTATCGGATCGGCGAGCGAACGCCGCGAGAGTCGAGCGAAGGCGTCAAATTCGAGCGCCGCCTCGCCTCGAGCGTGCCCGATCCGAGTTCCGGGACGGATCCCGAGTTTCCGAAGCGGCGAAACGTCCTCGAGGCCGAGTGCGCGCGCTGTCCGGCGCTGGTCGACTCCCGCGAGCGCATCTCGTGGGGAACGGGCAGTCTCGAGGCGGACATCGTCGTGGTCGGGGAGGCACCCGGCTTCGGCGACCCCGACACCGATCGCTGGCGGGGCGGCAACTGGACGGGGAAAGCCTACACCTCGAGGCACTCGGGACGGCGGATTCGGTCGATGCTCGAGCGAATCGGCTACGGCGAGGACGCCTATTTCACGAACGCGGTCAAGTGCTTTCCCGCGGATTCGGACGACCCGACAACTAACCGGGAGCCGACCGACGAGGAGCGAGCGACCTGTCGCACCCACCTGCTGACCGAACTCGAGACGGTCGACCCCGACGCGGTGCTCGCGACCGGCAAACACGCGACGGCGACGGTGCTCGAAGCGGAGGGGAGATCGCTCGAGGGCTTCCTCGAGACCGTTCTCGAGCCGATTCGCTATGACGGACTCGACGTCTGGCTGGTGCCGATACTGCACCCGTCGTACCAGGACGTCTGGGTCGGCCGGCTCGGCTACGAACCCGCGGCGTATCTCGAGGCGATTCGGGAGACGCTCGCGGACGTGCTCGAGTGAATGTGTGATACAATTCGCACCGGCTAACTCGGTAACGCGTCGGCGAAGTCGAGCCGAGAGTTCCTCGTGACACGATTTGACGCTTCTGATAGATGGGTGATTGTCCCCCTCTATTGCCAGAGTTTTCGGAAAGTGTATATTTATACTATATCGACATCACGTATGTTCGCACGGTCGCGTCGTCAATTTCTCTGCTGGGCGACTACATGTTCTCCGTTCGCACTTACCGGGTGTCTCGGTCGCGCCGAATCGAGGACCGATACCCAAATAGATCAGTTACAGGTCGTCAATTACGAGCGTGATTCGTACACACTGTTCCTCGAGATTTCTGCAAACGATTCGATCGTGTACGAAGATTCCATCGACGTTCCATCGGCGGAAGATCCATCGTCTGAGTAAACCTTTCCAAGGAAAAATGTATAAAATAAACTTACGTACGCTTCGATTGGAACGTTCGTTCAGTATACTTTCCACATCAATTCACGAATTCTAATATATCTGCCTCGAGCGGTTCGAACGATAATTTTGTATTACTCGTGAAACGGTTACACGAACGGGACGTTCTCACCGAGGAACTGGTCGTAATACGCTGTTACTCGAAGAAACGGTTCCGTGTACCGCCCATCCGCGCTGAGTGCACGCTCGAGGAGAACGCGCGGGTTCACGTCGCTCGCCGGTTGCTGGTCGGCTGAGTGATGCAGTCGCCTCGAAACGACGGCGAGTCGACCGCGGCCCGCTTGGCGAGGAGTGGGAACGCGAACTCGAGGAATTACTCGAGGAGACCGAGTACGACGTCGATCTCGGCATGGAGATGGCCCGCGACGCGATGGCGGTCACCAAGGGAACGCTCTCCGAAGCGGAGTTCCACGAGCGGTATCACGAGGACGTGATGGCGGAGTTCGGCCAGGACGATCGACCCACCGAGGCGGCGCTGGCCGAGATGGAGTCCGGCGACGAGGGCAGTGGCGGACTCGCGAAAGCCCTGGATCCGAGCGCG
>NZ_JMIP02000017.1 GCF_000691505.1 Halostagnicola sp. A56 | reverse complement strand
GTACGCTACGCAAGGTGGCTGCGGCGGTTAGGGCTTAAGCTTGCTTCTGCCGGTCTGGGAACGGTCCGCAGGGATAAACTGCTTCAAAAAAAGTCCCAGATGGAAAAGTGGATCCGAAGAAATTTTGCTCAGTGCGGTACAAGTTGACTGTCTCCTCTAATAAACTCAAATGTATTTACCCACTAACAGTCACTATCGCTCTCTATTAGTCGTTGGTATTACGGTCTGGAGTACTATCGTTTATCTGATCAGTCGGTGAGCAACTTGTCTTCGTTGATCGCATATGCGAACGTGTTACATGGCACGACTCATGGCATATAGCTGTGGTAATTAGCTATTAATCCGGAGAAATAGTCGTATTCCCATAATCTGTTGCTTTGTATAGTCGTTTCGGTGGTTAGTACTCTTGCTCCATCAGACTACCGAGAGGGCTTATCAAATGGTTACCCTATCGCTGTGGAATAAAATAGTTACAGTAATGATTTCGAGTATCGTATTTTAACTACCTGATCACTCGCTGAGTGATGTGAATCGATTATTGTGGGTCTCTGTCAGCGTGGAACGAACCAGATTAGTGGCCGACGTTTCAGAACTGAATTGAGTGGTTGTAATTCCATGTTTTATAGAATAGCTATTGGATAACAGCGCTTTTCGCGTTCTCGCCGCCGTGTTTCGCGGAGATTTGCGCTTCGGAGTTCGCTGCGAGTCGCTCCCTTCGTTTCGCGTCAAAGTCTCAGACTGTGAGAAATTCTGATCCGTAGTCGTCTGTAGTGACTGGCATCGGTGAACAGGGTTGCCCTTTCGTAAACAGAAATCGATAACAATATAGTCGCTAATCGAGAGTGCATTGACGAACTGGGTGAACAGTATGACACAGCACAGGCGCGTCGTCGGTATCTGTGAGTGCTGCGGGTCAGTGTATGCCGCAAAAGTGCTCTCGTCCGGACGAACTCGTCCGATTGGACGGGACCAGTGCTCCTGTGGAAGCAAGCGGTTCCGGCCGCACGAGTGATTGGTACCGTTCGAGGCGTTACCGCTCACCGCCCCTCACCTCCGTCGGTCGCGACAGCTCGAGATTCGACGAGTGAGCGAACGTTAGACGGCAGCTGGTCTATCGGAACGCCGAATCGGCCCGGTTGCTCGAGCGGATCGACGTCGACAACATCTTTCCCAGCTACACTGCCTTTGCCGAGTCCGCGAATCGTATCGGAATCCGAACAGCGGTGAGTCCGGTCGTCGCGACCACCGGAGCCATGACGGAATTTTGGGGCGACGGTGACTCTCACACGTGAGACAGCGCTGTTTGTTTCGACCCGTCTCCCACCGTATCATACCCGCCGCCCCCACTTTCGGATACTAATTTTGCAGGAGGGCGAGTGCCCGGAACCAGTAGCTGGTTCGGTTCAGGTTCAAATACCCGTTTTCGCGAAAGTGAAAAAGTACCTTTCGAGGTGCTTTTTTTCCGGCTACGGCCGAATCGGGACCGGATACACTTCGGGTTATTCTCGAGTGGGCCCTGACGGATTCGAACCATCGACCACTCGGTATCCCTCAAACCCGGCACGGTACCGGCGCTTGTTATGAGCCGAGCGCTCTAACCAGACTGAGCTAAGGGCCCTCGTGTCACCGATAACAGGGGGTGAAGTTAACCCTTACTCTTGGCTGCGATTCGGCACAGTGCTCACCGACGGCGCCGAACCAGCACGACCGCCACGAGCGCGGCAATAGCGGTCAGGATGCCAAAGCCGGGTATCGTCTCGGCGGTGGTGGCACCATCGCCGTCATCGTCGGTATTGTCGTTGATCGAATTGTTCGTCGAGTCGTCGCTCGAGTCGATGTTTTTGGAGTCGTCTATATTGCCGTCAGCGTCGTCGAGTTGCAACACGACCACGACCTGACCGTGGGAGCCGCCCGGGTAGTACGTCCAGCCGCCGCCGGCTTCTTCGTACGATTCGGCGTCATCTATCGGGTCGACATCCGCGTCCCAGGCTTCGTTTTCCTGTTGGATGTAGCCGACGACGTCGACGTCGTCGGCGTGTTCACCCGTGACGTTTACTTCGCCGTATTCGACCGACCCGTCCTCGGGAAGCCCGTGGATTTCCATGCAGTGGCTGTCGAGGTAGCCGTCACCCTTTATCAGGTCCGGCGAGTCGCCGAACTGGTCGGCATCGAGCGGCCGTTCGTAGTGCTCGGTCAGGGGATATTCGACCGTGAACGGGTCGGCGGAAGTGTGCCAATCGAGCGACTCGCCGGTTGGCACTTCGACGGTCGTATTGGGGATGCTCTGGCCGTCGACGACCTCGCCGGCCTCGTTGACCATCGTGACGCAGATCTTTCCGGATCCGTCGCCGAGGTACGGACTTCGATACTTATCGCGCGGGTTGATATAGCTCACCCAGTCGTTCTCCGGGTCGGCCGCCTCGAAATATTCGTCGTCTCGGTCTGGAACCGGTTGCTTGTAGGCTTCTTCTGAAACGTTCTCGGTCGCCGTATTCTGCTGTATGGCCGCCGTACCAGTCGCTGCCGCACCTGGGCCTGCGAACGCGGCAATCCCGCCGATACAACCGGCTATGATCAGCATACAGGTAACGATCTGTACTGTCTGTTTCCCTGGTTTTGGGACGTGTATCCTAGACATGCGTAGGGAGGTATGGATCCGCCTCGATCGCGAGGAACGTGTCCACGACAGTTTCGTTCACGATCACCGTTGTAGATATGATGTCGTTACCAGCCGGTAGGTGATGGTTACGCGTCGACGAGCGTGACGTGATAGCGCCCAGTTCGGTCGTTTCGTTCCACCCACTTTCGATCGTCGGTGGTATCGATATGTCCCTCGGATTCGTCGCAGACGGCCACTTTCTCGCCGTGATCGGCACGTGTAACCGTTTCGTGACACACGTGCTGTCCGCCGGCTCGCACGTCGATATCGAACGGGTAGTGAATCTGATTGTGCGGACCATCGTCGGTGTGGAGGGAATAGCGATGACCCCCCACCCCTTCGTCGACTTTCACGTGCTGTGTTTCGGTTTGTGGCTCGTTTTTGCCCCAGTGTGTCCCTGTCGTGCTAATCGCAATCTGGGTCTCCGTATTCCCCTCGTAGAGAAACTCCATGCTTCGGGTCGTGTCCCCCATCCCCCACTCTTCCGGTTCGACCGAGACGTCGACCGACGGCGACACGACGCTCACCGTTCGAGTTCGTAACTCGCTATCCGCCGGAACCCACTCTCCTGAATTGCTCGCGTTAGCAGCCGCAAGATCCTCGAAAAACGCCGTGGTTGCTATGATGTCGGGATCCTCGAGTTCGTCGCTGTACTCGGTCTCGAACGGCGTTCCGGCCGTAACGTTCTCGAGTCGCTCGTCGCCCATCACCGGAACCATGGTCCCGTAGGCGAGACTCGCGTGGCTCGTTCCGTGCTCGTTTCGGAGTGCGATCGTCGGCCCGTGGACTTTCAGCGCAGTCGCGTCGTGTTCGTAGACTGAATTCGCCTCGTAGGTCGCACCCGCGGTGCGTTCGATGGTGTTCGCCGCCTCGGGGGCATCGGGCGGCAGCCCGGTCGGAAGGCCGAGAACGATGCCGGTAACCGCGACGCTGAGGATGCTGAGCGCCAGCCAGACGTACCACGCGTCCGCGGGTGCCTCGAGATCCATACCGACTCTGGCCGCCCGTTCGTATTTAAACTCTCAGACGACTCGAGTCCGTACTTTCGCGAAAACGCGCTTCGCCATCAAAATGCGATGTCGATGAGACAGATCGCGAGGAGGTAGATGATCGTCGCGGACGTGAGCGCTCGGCCGACGTGATAGCCGATCAGGGCGCGATCCAGACCGTGACGAAGCGCCAGCGAGAGCGGGATCAACACGAAACATAGCGTGAGCACGAACACCCCGATCGAAAGCGCGAGGGTACTCGGGGCGAACGCCGTCGCGCCGTCGAGGGCGGTCAGGTTCATCTCGGCCATCATCGTCGCCAATCCGACGGTTGAACCGGCCACGAGCGGCCCGAAATAGGCCGCCGTGCTGTCGAGCGTGCTCGTCACCTCCTCGAGATTCCGTCTGGTTTCGCGCTCGAGTTCCTCGAGTTCCTCGAGGTGGTCGGCCATCGAAACGATCGCCCGCCCCGCGGGCCGTCCCTCGTCGGTTGCGAGCGCGAGCAGGGCCGCGGTGCCGTGGGCGCGTGGGCTCGGAATCGACTCGAGCGCGCCGTACGTGCCGAAAAACGCTTCCTCGACGCTGACGTGAAGTCGTCGCTGGAGTCCGGCCGCACGAGCGAACACGTCGCCGGTTTCGTCGGGAACTCGCTCTCCTGCGAGTGCGATGGCCGATTCGACGGATTCGCCTTCGGACACTTGCCGACCGACGAGATAGAGCGCATCGGTGAGATATCGCTCGACGTCGCAGACGTGGTTCCTGACGCGCAATATCGGGCCATAGACTGCGAGCAGCCCGGTTCCGAGACCCAGACCGAGGCCAGCGATCGGCGCGAGCTCGGGGTAGCCGACCGCGTTCACCGCGAGATATGCTCCGGAACCGATGCAAACGCCACACAGCGATCGGGACCACAATCGATCGGGAAGGGCCGGATGCGAGCGATCGATTTTCGGCGGCGGAAACGCGACCGGTCGCCGGACGAGTAACCAGAATCCGGCGGCGACGAGCGCACCCGGCAAGACGACGTTGTAGAACAGGACGACCATCCAGACAGTGACGGGGATACCGACCATCGGAACCGAGGGGACGAGTGCAACGACCGCGAGCGGGAGCATGACCCCGAACGCGAACACCCCCGTCGTCGGCCCGCGAATTGCGGCCGTGAACGCTGCCATCTGGTTTCGCGTTCCGTTGAGAACCGCGGCGAGCGCCCGATCGAGCGTCCTGGCTCGTTCGGCCTCGGGCGCTTGCTGTGCGGTCGCCAGCAGGTGCGCGGATCTCCGAAGCGCCGGAAACCGCTCGTCCCACTCGTCTGCGAACGAGAGCAATCCCGTTCGCGGCGTTCCCATCGAGCGATCGATGTGGCCGTCGAGGCTCGCAGCCAGTGGGCCGCGTCCCGTCGAGGCAGCGAATCGGACGGCACTCTCGAGGGCCGGCTGGACCTGCATTCGAAGCACTGCGCGCCCGATCAGGTTCGGCGTCTCGCCGAGCGCCTCTGTTCGATGGAATGCGGCCGCGAGCTTCGGCCCTGCGTGGACGACGTGGACCGCGGTTATCGGCAGTACAAGCGCGAAAAATCCGACGACCGCCAGCGGAACCGGCACGACGAACAGTGGAAGCACCAGCGCGACCGAACTGAGACCGGCGCCGTATCCCGCACGGACGACCGTGTCGGCCTCGAGGGGTGATTCGACAAACGAGAGCGACTCGGCGAGTTCGTCGCTCGCATCGACCGACCAGGGATACAGTTTCGAGAGCGCCTTGAGGAGGGATGAAAGTGCGCTCATCGACTTATGCGAGTGGTCGACCAGCGTAGGCCGTTGCAGCTTCTCGAGGGCTCGTTCGTCCGTCAGCGGCCAGTTCGCTGAACTGTTGCGTTCGCGACTCGATCGCGTTTCGAACGTCCGCGTACGACTCTGCAGGGCCGGTCAACCGCCCGACGAGTCGGCTCTCACCTCGCTCGATTCGACCCGTCGAGGCCGCCCGTTCGTCCGCAAGTTCGTACAGCGGTTCGAAGCGGATGTCGTCACCGTTGCCCACGATCTCCTCGATCGCGGCCAACCGGCGCTTTCGGCCGGCGTCGGTGCGGTAGCTCTGAACGGTGACGACCAGGTCGGTCGCGCTGAACGAGGACGGCTGGACGCCGAGATCCGACACAACGCGCTCGTACACGGCAGCGCCACCGTCGCCGTGTACCGTTCCCAGAACAGCATTGGCGTTAGCACCGACCCGCATCGCCTCGTAGAGGACCTGCGCTTCCTCGCCGCGAATTTCTCCGACGACGAGCGCGCCGTCTCCGAGACGGAGCGCCGTTCGAAGAGCGTCGGCGGGCGGTATTTCCGGGCCGTCTCCGAGCCCGGTTCGGAGCGCTTGCACGTCGCGACCGACCGCCTGAAGTCGATCGACCGGCAGTTCGGGCGTGTCTTCGATGACGACGGTTCGCGTCTCCGGCGTCAGCTCGTACAGCAGCGTCCCGAGAAGCGTCGTTTTGCCCGCTCCTCGAGTTCCCGCGATGAGCGTCGCGGCGCTGCGTTCGATCGCGACCGAAAGGAATGCTGCAACCGATGCAGACATCGTTCCGTTCTCGACGAGCGTCGGTAGCGTGAACGTCTCGTCGGCCTGCTCGCGGAACGCGAACGCGATTCCATCCGTGACCGGATCGGTGATCCCGGCGATCCGAACGTCCGTTCCGTTTTCGAGCGCCGCTGTCGCATCCACCGTCGGCGTGGCTCGAGAGAACGGCCGGCCGCTGGTCCGGCGGACGCGAGACGCAAGCGCCCGCGATCCGCCCGTAGTCAGACGAACGTTCGTCGCCATCGACTCCCCGTCGACGACGACCCGGATCGGGTTCTGTGAGACCGGTGAGGTCGCGTAGACATCGGTGACCCTCGAATCTGCGAACAGGTCCTCGAGGACGCCGTAGCCGCTCGTGTGCTTCTCCAAAATATTCGTGAGCCGCGGATCGACCGGACCGTCGGACACCGATTCGATGGCTCGAGACGGTGCACGATCGCCGTCGACGTCGCCGTCTGCGATCGCCTCGTAGCCGTCGAGGAGCGTCGTCGTCTTTGCGCCGAGCGAAAGGTCGACCAGCTCGAGTTCGTAGAGCGCGACGGCATCGTCCCTGTCGTAGATCCGTGCGGTCGTTCCCGTCTCGAGCGTTCGGACGTCACGCAGCCGTGTGGCGTCATCGGTCGACCGATCGACGAAATAGTGTGCGATCGGGAGCCCGACGAGTGGAGTCAGGACATCTTCGTAGCTCTCGACGCCACTCGAAGCCCGTCGAAGCCCGGATTCGACGCCGATGTCAGCCGTCTCGTCGGCACGCCCGTCAAGTTCGGCTGCGACGGCGAGCGGATCTTCGGCCGCGGTCTCGGCCAAACGCTCGTCGCGAGCGCCGAGGAGTTCGACGAACCGTCCCGCAGCCGCGAGCACGTCGACGCCTCGTGCGGGATATCGGTACTCCAGCCCGTTCGACCGGATGACGATCGATTCCGCGTCGCGATCCGCGAGCGTTTCGACCACCGTTCGTCTGCACTCGTCGGAATCGCGAAGGTCGCCAGAACAATCCTCCGCATCGATGTAGAGCGTCCGCTCATCGAACGTCGGCTCACATCGACAGTTACTCGCGCTCGCTGCCGACTCCGTTCGATCACCTATGAGTCCCACCGCTTCGGCCAGCGCTCGAACGGAGCGAGCCGAACGGAAACGCAACGTGTCGTGTTTCGACATGGCCCGCTCTCGCTCGGCTTCTGTTTTAAACTCACGGGCAAACGGGTCGATATCGGGCGAGCTCGGGACGCTGACCCCAGACGGTCGAACGTGACAATCTTAGATGCGCTCGAGGATGACGATCGGCTCCCCGCTTGCGTCCGTCTCGAGTCGAAGTACGACAGTTAGGTCACCGCTCGCGTCGCCGAGTGTCGTGCTCTCGTTTGCCGCCGAAACGCCCGAGGCGATCGGCACGGCGATCGATTCGCGGTGTTCCGATCTCCCTTCGGCCGCGTAGGTAACGATGCTCGTCTCGTCGTAAACGCGCTCGATTCGGAGGGTGTCGACGGGAGCGGTCGTCATCGACGATTCCGGGAGCGCGAGCGCTACGGTTCGCCGCGGTGGGGGTGCACCGGCGTGGGCCACCTCTTCGGTCTCGAAGAGCGAGACTGCTGCGGTCTCGAGGTCTGCCGTCATCGCTTCGAGCTGTCGCTCGGTTCGTCGCTCGCTGGCGGCGTCGATTGCCGGGACGGACAGGAGCAACAATCCGACGGTGAGAGCGATCGCGAGTACGTATTTAATCATTCCTGTTTCATACTCTCTGTCGTTCGTCTCGTCGCTCGTTCACGCCGAGCGATGCTTCTCCTTCGTATATAAACTCGAGTGACGACCGACACGGCCTGGCGTTGCAGCAACGCTGTAGTTTATACCGGATACGTCGGCAAGCCTCGCTGTGACATTCGTAATCGGCCGCGGCGCGGACGAAGCCGACGGGCCAGTCGGTCACCTCGGCCACTACCGCGCCCTCGACGGCAGCGCGGGTGCGCCATTGTACCTCGATCTGGACGGTCCACATGCGGCGTTGGTCGTCGGGAAACGCGGCTACGGAAAGTCGTATACGCTCGGCGTTCTCGCGGAGGCGCTCGCACAGGTACCCGGCGTCGCTCCCATCCTCATCGATCCGATGGGCGTGTTCGATACGCTCGCCGCCTCACCTGACGACGACATCCTCGCGACGATACTCGATCGTCCCGCCATCGACCCGTCGACGCTCGATCCGCGGTCGTGGTGTGCGCTTGTCGGTCTCGATCCCGAGAGCGGGGCCGGCGGGTTACTCTGGCGGGCCGCACAGGAACGCGCGACACTCGAGGCGATGCGAGACCGCATCGAGTCGGCCGACGCCCCGCGTTCCGACGTTCGCGCGGCGACCAATCACCTCGATCTCGCGGCATCGTGGGGCGTATTCGAAAGCGGGGGAACCGCGGCAAAAGACATCTGTGGACCCGAAGTCACCGTCATCGACGTTTCCGGCATGGACGACGCACCGATGAACGCGATCTGTCGCGGCGTCGCAGAAACGCTCTATCGCGCTCGAGTCACGGACTCGGTCGATCGATTACCGTGGCTCGTGGTCGACGAAGCCCACACGTTTTTCGACGGCGTGGCCGGGCCCGCACTCGAGACGATCCTGACGCGCGGGCGGGCACCGGGCGTGAGTTTCGTGGCGGCGACCCAGCGACCGAGTTCCGTCCCCGCGGTCGGAATCTCGCAGTCGGATATCGTCCTCTCGCATCGGCTCACCTCACGGCCGGATCTCGAAGCGCTTGAGCGGGCCCGACCGACGTACATGAACGCGACGATAGAAGAGCGAATGCCCGACGCTCCCGGCGATGTCGTCGTGATAGACGATGCGACGGAGACGACGCACGCCGGGCGGATCCGAGAGCGAGAGACTGCACACGGCGGTGCCAGCCCGCGTGCGAGTGACGCCTCGGGAGACCGATGATGTCCATCCTACGGAAACTGGCGATGCTTCGGTGGACTAACGACCTCGGCTAAGTGGCTCGAACGAGGCCGTAGTTTAAGTATGAATTCGGGACCAACATCGATATGTCTCGAAACGTCACTGCTGTCGATGGGCGGGGACAGTCTCTTCGCTGTTACGTCGCCCGTTCGTTGTGTCGAATACCCCGATCGAGAGGTGAGTATGCTATCTCCGCGAGCGAATAGGGGACAGACCGAACCGATCGCCGCGCTCGTCGCCGTTTCCGCCTTCGCCGTCGGGATCGGAATCTACGGCGCGTACGTGACCGATACGCTTCCGGGAACGAGCGAGCGAACACCGGAGGAGACGGCGGTCGACCTCGTGTGGGCCGACCTCGAGGACGATGGCGTCTACCTCGCGCACGAGCGCCCTCGAAACGTCTCGAGTGAAATCGGACCGGACGCCGTTCCGAACGGAAAGTACAGCCACGTTGCCGTCGAAGTCTACACCGACGGCACTCCGGAAACGGTCGCCGAGGCGCGCTTCGACGATAGGGGTCACTCCCTCTCGCTTGAGGATGTCGACGACCCACCGAACTCGGCCGGCGTCGCGAGCCGGCGCGTTCCCGTCACAATCGAGACGAAAGCCGACGTGCGATCCGGGACGCTCACGGTGGAGGTGTGGTCCTAATGTATCGTTCGACGGACCGCGGCGTGAGCACCGTCGTGGATATCACGCTCGCCTTGCTCGTCATCAGCGCGAGCGTACTGCTTCTCGGAACGGCTCTCTACAGCCCCGACGAGTCACCACGGGAGGGGCACCCGGAACAGGCCCTCGAGAGCATGAGTGCGACGACGAGTACCGTCGTCTACGATCTCGAAGAGACGAACGAGACTGGTGTTTCGACGGTCGAGAGCGACACCTTCGATCCTCCAGGAAATCGGGATACGACGGTATCTGACGGTCTCTACGAGGTGACAACCTACGGCTCTTCGATCGGTCTGCTGGCAGATGCTGCGCTCGCGAACGTCGGCTTCGATGGGAGTGACTTCTTCGCGTACGGTGCTGTCTACCAAGACGCCGTCGACTCCTCGATCCGAGCGTCACACGTTGGCACTGCAGGGCCGCACATCGGTACTGAAGGATCAGACGGTGGTACTGCAAACAACGTCTACGCGGTCGCAACGTGGAGTCCCTACGAGGGGTCGTCGCTCAGCGGAACCGCGACGACAGGTCAACGACCACCGCCGACCGCCGACGTTTCGAGCGTCAGTACGACGGTCTCGAGTGGCATTCCCAATCTCGACTCCGAAACGCTGGCGCGTGAGTTCGAACGCGAGGAAACGAGCGCCGTCGGAACGCCGCTCGTCGACGACGACCGTGCCGACGGGTACGACGCGGTTGCAACCGTTATCGCCGAGGCGATCGTCGAGGGCTATTTCCCACTCGAGGAGACCCAGTACGCGCTCGAGTCTTCGCTCACCGAGCGTTCCGTCGCGGTCTACGAGTACAGGCAAGTGGCGGATTCCGTCGGCGTCGACATCGACGACTACGTCGGCGAACGTACGCCACACGCGGCGGCAGCAAACGAAACGCTTGTCGGAGATATCGACTCCGACGATGGATTGAGCACTCGGATCGCAGCCGACATGCGAAACGGTCCGATCGGCGAGAAAATCGATCGGATCTGGGCCGAATCGTCGACCGATACCGTCGTCGACAGACTCGAGAAAGTCTTTCAACGAATCGTTTCACCAGAGACCGTCGATGTCACAGTTCAAACGTGGGAGCAATGACCGCCGACCGAGACGATTCCTCAACGGTTTCGATCGACCTCGACGAACGCGGTCGGGTCCCCTTCTCGCTGATCGCCGTTCTCCTTCTGGTCTCGAGCGTGATGATCGCCGCGACGCTCGAAACCCGATCCGAACCGGTCCTCGAGCGACAGACCGACCGAGCGATGGATCGGGCGTTGGCTGCGACCCAGGGAGAGCTTCGAACCGCGGTCCTCGAGGCGAGCTATCGGGCCGGAACGGCACCGGTCATCTCGGCGAACGAGAGCGATGTCGATGCGATCGCTGACGCGCCCGATCAGGAGGCTCGATTCCGAAACTACGTCAAACTCCTCGTCTACCTCGAGGCGACCGAGACGCTGTCGAACGCCGGTAGTACTGTCGGATCGGATACTCGGACGAACGTCTCGATACCGCCCGTGACAGCGTCCGGGTCTGGAGCGTCGATCGATCCCGACGAGGCGATCGATCGTGTCGCCCTCGATATCGGGCAGTTCGACGACGACATCGCGGCTGGCATCGTCGACGCGACGATCGACGACGTCGAATTTCGCGTAACCCAAGGCGGGATCGAAACGCTCGAGCAAACTCGCTCGATTACGGTGAGCGTCGGTACGCCGGTGTTCGAACTGCACGACCGGCTGACCGAGTACGAAAGCCAGTTGAACGCCGGCTTCTTCGACGAACCGCTCGACTCGGACGTCGATGGGCTCGGACAACACCTCGGTGCGCGTCTGTATCCGTTCGCGTACTTCAAGGCGGGTTGGGATCGCACGCAGCCGACTCGAACGCCCGACCAACACGACTTCGAAGAGGTAATCGACGTCAAGCACGCGGAGGTGTTGGCCAACCATGCGATATTCGACGTCCAGAACGATGTCTTCGGGACGCAGGATCCGTACGCCGACCGGACGATGCGACCTGGTTTTGTCTGTATGGCGACCCAAATAGGGACCGACATCGCGAGCGGGAAGCGGTCCAATCAGAACGATGGTGAGAACTCGCTTGTCGATCCAAATACGACCGGATTCGGCGTCGACCCGGACGAAGTCGAAAACGAGACGATGGTCGTCGACATCGAAAAACAACTCTGTGACGGTGGTGCAGTACAAGAGTGGATTTTCGGAGACAACGCGACGGGGGAACTCCCCGAAGTACCGCCGCTGTCGGAGTTGATCCGCGGTGGTCTCGGTGAACTGAGCGTCATGAACGGCTCACAGGAGGTGCCCCTCGGCGATGTTTCACGAGCAGCGTATCTGGAGTACTCCACTGAAGAAGAGATGGATATGGTCGAATGGATGGAAGAACAGACCCGCGCAGAGATGGCTGCTGGAAACATTTCCCCGAGGACGAACGGCGAAGCCGCCAACCTCCCCGCCGGTTCGGACGAGTACGACCGGAGCGTTCGCGATATTGTCGAGGAACTCTACCAGGTCGACCTCGAGCGCGATACGGACGCGATAGACGTTTCGGGTGGTCTCCCTCCCAGCCGATCACCCGACGATCGGGACAATTACACCGAATCTTCGGATTCCACTGTCGTCGATTCCGTCTCGGACGTTCGCGTCGATCACGAAACGTTCGAAAACGGGACCTCGAGCGATCGAACCCTCCACGAGATCGATGTCACGGCCGACCTCGAACTCGAGAGAACCCAGATATGGGAAGCCGACGATCCGGAAAACACGACGCCAGCGACTAGACGGTTCAGCACCGATCGGTCGGTGTCGCTTACGGCACAGATCGATATCGACGGTGCGTACGGATTCTATCGGCAGGGAGCGTACTACGACCATGGCGAATTTCCGGTCGCGGACCGTCCGCTCGAGCGCGACTACGAACCGGGCTCCCGAAACGATAGCTGGCGAACTAACTTCGAGAACGGCTTCGAACTGGCGATTACCGAGTTGACGACGGCGGAATCGTCGGCTCGACTCTCCGACGATTTTGCGGCCGAAATCGAGTCGCTCGAGGGAGACGAGATTTCGTCGACGGGAGCGCTCGAGGACGATATCGAAACCGACCTGACGACCGACGAATCGACCTACACCGCAACCCTCGAGGAGCTCAAGCCGAACTCGGCGACGGACCTGCTCGAGGAACTCGGGACCGATCTCGAGGATACCCATCGTGACTTCCTCGAGACGCTCGAGGCGGAGCCGTTCGAAGTCGAACGGACGGAGCTCCTCGATACGCCGACGCCGCCGGCGCGGGCGATCGACCATGTTCGAACTGAACACGAAGCCGACTTCGTCTACGACGGTATCGGGAACGAAACCTATGCGACGCCGGCGGAAGTAGCCACTGCACAGGTCCGAAAGGCGTACTTCGATCGAATCTACTACTGGCTCGACCTCGTCGCAACCTCCTACGAGGAGCAAGTAGACGAGACGAGCGACTACGTTGACGACGCCGGCGGCAGCGGAACGGAATCGCTCGACGATGTCCTCGCGTTTACGCAGAACGCGGTGAATGCGGACGTCTCGTACGAACCGGACGAAATCGACGGCTCGCCGGTGCTCGAGGATGCGCAGTTCGAGGTCGCCGGGTCGCCGACGTACCTCACCGCCGAAAACATCAGTCAGGACAGGGACCCAGCTATTCGACCGAAAAACGACACGATTACCGACGTCGATGGCGAAACCGAACACGCCTCACTGGCGATCCACACCGACAATCGAGTTGGATGGCCCGGTATGCCGCTTATTCCGACCCCGCCGTCGTTCTACCTCGCCCAACTCAACAGCTGGAACGTCGACGTTCGGGGCGAGTACGCACGCTTCGAAGTGAGCGCAACAGTCGGCGATGCCTCGAGTACTGGCCGACTGTCGGTCATCCGCGAACACCGACCGATCGAACTGACGCTCGAAGACGGGAGCACTATTGCCGTCGGTTCGAACGAACCGATCGACTTCGATAGTTCGACAGAGGTGATCGTGATGATGCCTGGTGGGGTAATGGCGAGTGGTGCGGTGCCATCTGTTGCAGATCCGGGAGACCCAGGAGATCCTCTTGAATATTGCTCTAAGACTTGGGACTATGTTGGCCCTGGTTTTAATTCAGATAAAAAAGACAACTCAAATTGTTATCTCGGTGAGTAATAGATCCCCATGTACCTGTACTTCTATTGATCCTTCAGAGCTGTAATCTGTTTTTCTCCATCATCTGCGAATATGATTAAGCCATCTAGAATAACTGGGACTAAGTTTTATAACTGCATCTAATACATTATTTCCGGATTGAAAGTCACGAGACCCAATTATATAATTCCACACGAATATGTAGTTGGTACATAACTCTCGTAATCGAGTGAAACTCAGCTGGTCCGATCGTGCACCCAGAATTCGTCCGCGACGGTTACTTCCTTTTTGAACAGCGGGACTTCGTCTTTCAACCGGTCTATCCCGTCTTCGACCGTCCGAAACGCCTCCGCACGATGTCCGGCGAGGACGACGACGAACACGATGTCCGCGCCGTCCTCGACGATCCCGGTTCGGTGGTACATGCGGACCTCGTAGACGCCGTCTCGAGCCTCGAGTTCCTCGCGAATCGCAGCCATCCGCTGTTCTGCGACGCCCTCGTACTTCTCGAACTCGAGGTACTCCGTCCGATCGTCTTCAGGATCGTCTTTCGCGCGCACCCGACCGGTGAACGTCGCGATCGCACCGGCGCGATCGGCCTTCGGTGAGCGCTTTAGCTCGCTGACGAGCGATTCGAGGGTTTCGTGTGGTTCGTAGCCCTCGAGTTCCTCGCGGAGGGGCACTGACTCGAGGTCGGCGGGCGAGGCGATCGACGCGAGGACGGGGCCGCTCTCGGCGTGGTCGTCCGACTCGGCGACAACTACCGACGGATACCGCGGCATCGAGACGCCGACGACGACCGCGTACGCGCAGTCTCGAGCGAGCGTATCGAGCGCGTCGCCGATCGAGAGGCCGGTTCCGGCAGCGGCCCAGTCGCCGTCGGCCCCCAGTTCGTAGGTCACGTCGCCGCCGGGAGTCAGCGATTCGTGGGCCCCGTCGGCGATCGTCGCGTCGTATCGAACGACGCCGACGCGCCCCGCTCGAGAGAGCCGATCGACCACGCGGTCGACGACCGCCTCGAGGCGCGACGGGTCGCTCGAGGCTCGGTCGAGAACTCCGAGTACGTGCATACGTGACCGATAGCGCGCGTTCGCGTTTGTAGCTGTCGCCCGCGCCGAGGGGCCCGCCCCAGCGGAGTAGCTCCGACGCGTGCGACCGAGGTCGACGAATCGTCGAGGGAGTGTAAGAGACTCACACCCTCTCGCAGGCGGGCTTGATAATCCTTAAGCCCGCCACCACGCTACACCGCTGTAGTATGAAAGTGGTCGTTTCTATCGGTGGCAGCGTTCTCGTGCCCGACCCGAGTTCGGCTCGAGTCGCAGAACACGCCGACGTCGTCGAAACCCTCGTCTCGGAAGGGTGTCGCGTCGGCGCCGTCGTCGGGGGTGGCGGCGTCGCTCGGGACTACATCGGCGCCGCTCGCGAACTCGACGCCAACGAGATCGAACTCGATCAGCTCGGGATCGACGTGACCCGGCTGAACGCCCGATTGCTCATCGCCGCACTCAGCGAGGAGTCGGTTACCGCGCCCGCACACAACTACGAGGAAGCCAGTGAGGCGCTACGCCGGGGGGACATCTGTGTCATGGGCGGCGTCGCACCCGCCCAGACGACCGACGCCGTGGGGGCGGCCCTCGCGGAGTACGTCGACGCGGATCTGTTGATCTACGCGACAAGCGTCTCGGGCGTCTACAGTGATGATCCCAACGAAACCGACGGGGCGACGAAGTATGACGAACTCACCGCGAGCGAACTCGTCGACGTGATCGCGGGCCTCGAGATGAACGCGGGGGCGTCCGCACCGGTCGACCTGCTTGCGGCCAAAATCATCGAGCGGTCGGGAATGCGCACGATCGTGCTCGACGGCACCGATCCGGACCGAATCGCGGAGGCCGTTCGACGCGGCGAACACGACGGGACCGACGTCATTCCGGAGCGGGCGGGCGAGGAGCCGACCTACTGGGCGAGCGACGAGCAATGAGCCCCGAACCGAACGCGCCGGACGACACTGAAGCGTCGAGCGCACCGGACGGCGCCGACGAACCGGCCGCCACTGCGGAAACGACCGAACTGGATGCCGACGAAACGACCGACTCGAGCAGTCCTTACACGCTCCAGCGCGAGGACGGGAGCGAGACCCACCACGCTTTCTGGGCCGACGACGTTGCAGACAGGGTCGAGGACCGAGATCCCGACGAGCCGATCGTGATCAAGGGCGGCATCTCGCCGTCGGGCGTTCCCCACCTCGGGAACGTAAACGAGATCATGCGCGGCTACTTCGTCGCCGAAGTCCTTCGGGAACGCGGCCACGAGGTCACGCAGGTGTTCACCGCCGACGACCGCGACCCGCTTCGGGGGCTCCCGCGGACGCTCTGTGACCTCGAGGGGAACCTCGTCGATCTGGGCGAGGTAAACGCCGGCGCGCTCGGCCGGAATCTCGGCTCGCCCTACACCGACATCCCCGACCCCTTCGGGTGCTGTGAGTCCTACGGCGATCACTTCTCACAAATTATCGAAGACAGCGCGGCGGCCGTCGACGTGCCGATCGAGTTCGTCTCGACCACCGAACTCTACGAGAGCGGCGACCTCGAGGAGATCACCCGACACGTTCTCGAGAACCGCGACACCGCCCGAGAAGTGCTTTCGAAGTATCAGGACAAAGTCGAGGAAAACGGCGAGTACGTCCCGTTCAACCCCATCTGTGAGGAGTGTGGCAAGATCACGGAGACGGTAACCGATGTCGATCTCGAGGCGGGAACCGTCGAATACCGCTGTACGGACATGGACGCCGGCGACCAGACGATCGAAGGCTGTGGCCACGAGGGAACCGCAACGCTTCGGGACGGAAAGCTGCCGTGGCGCTTCGAGTGGCCGGCCCAGTGGCAGGCGCTGGGCGTCGACTTCGAGCCGTTCGGTAAGGACCACGCCGAAGGCTCCTGGCCGAGCGGTATCGACGTCGCGGAGAACGTTCTCGGCATCGAACCGCCCGTTCCGATGGTCTACGAGTGGTTCACGCTCGACGGCGAGCCGTTCTCCTCCTCGGCGGGGAACGTGATTCTTGTCTCGGACGTACTGGAACTGATCGAGCCGGAAGTGCTCCGATACTTCTTCACGAAGGATCCGAGCAAGGCTCGGGACTTCAGCGTCGAACGGCTCGACCTGCTGGTCGACGAATTCGACCGCTTCGAGGCGGTGTACTACGGCGAAGTCGAGGCGAGCGAGGACGAGCGGGCGTTCGCAGAACGAGTGTACCCGCTGGTCGTCGACGAACCGGACGAAGACCGGATCCGGCTGCCCTACACCTTCGCCGCGGTGCTCGGCATGACCGACGATCCGGCCCTTCGCGAGGAGATCGCCCGCCGAGAGGGCCACATTCCCGAAAACGCATCAGAGCAAGCGATCGAGGATGCGCTCGGTCGCGTCGAGCAGGCCCGCAACTGGGCGCGTCGCACCGAAAACGAGTTCGACTACGAACTCAAACGCGAAGCGATCCCGGACCACGACTTCGACGCGACGACCGAAATCGCACTCGAGGAGCTCGCGGACTTCGTCGAGGAGGGTCACGGCCCCGACGAGATTCAAGAAGAGATCTACGAGACGGCAAAGCGCCACGACGTCGACATGGGCTCCTTTTTCGGCGCGGGCTACAGGCTCTTTTTCGACGAAGAACAGGGACCCAAACTCGGACCGTTCCTCGCGAAGGTCGATCGGGAGTTCGTCGTCGCACGACTGCGACGCGAGCGATAAGTCCGATCGATCAGCGCGGTCTGCTCGAAGCGTTCGACGGCCGCCGACCGCCGATCACCGACTGCGAATCGCTCATCACCGACTGCGAAGTCATCTCAGCGACTGCCGAACGGTGGTCGCTCACAGACAAAAGCCATTTGAGAACGCCACCCCGATAGAGTGATAATGGAGTACGGTCCCCTCGCAGCCGCGTCGCCTGCGTTCCTCGAGCCGATCACGTCGGGCGGAATCGTATCGTGGATTCTCGTGGGTATCGCGGCCTACTGGCTCGGGATCATCGCGCTTCGGAATCGAGGGTGGCTCCCGTCGTACGTCGAGACGCAGGGGCCCATTCTGACGGTTCACACGAAACGCGGTCGAGCGTTTCTCGACTGGCTCGCGAAACCGAAGCGGTTCTGGCGAGCGTGGGCGAACTTCGGCGTCGGCATCGCCATCGTGGTGATGGGGAGCATGTTCGTCTTCCTGCTGTTCGCGGCCTTCGGCGCGATCATGTCCTCGGAGCCCTCGAGTGTACAGACGCCCCGAAACGTGCTCGTGATCCCCGGCGTCAACGACTTCCTCCCGCTCTCTGCGACGCCGGGCATCGTGTTCGGATTGCTCGTCGGACTGGTCGTCCACGAGGGCGGACACGGGCTGCTCTGTCGCGTCGAGGACATCGATATCGATTCGATGGGCGTCGCGATGCTCGCCGTCTTGCCGATCGGCGCGTTCGTCGAGCCCGAACAGGAGAGTTCGAGAAACGCGAGCCGCGGCGGGCAGACGCGCATGTTCGCCGCCGGCGTGACGAACAACTTCGCAATCACGATCGTCGCGTTCGCGCTGTTGTTCGGCCCGGTCGCGGGTTCGATCGCCGTCGCGCCGGGCGCGACGATCGCCGGCTCGGCACCCGGCTCTCCCGCAGCGACGGCCGAGATCGGCGCGAACGATCGGATCACCGCCGTCGACGGCACGCCGGTCGAATCCAACGGCGACCTCGAGAGCCTGCTCGCAGAGACCGACAACGAGGAGGTCGAGATCGAACTCAACGGCGAGGAAACGACGACCGTCGAGCGCTCCTTGCTCGTGACCGCCGCGATCGAGGGCGGCCCCGTCGACGTCGGCGTCGGCGATCAGATTCTCGAGGTCGACGGCGAGGAGGTCGGCACGGAAGCCGGCTTCTACGACGCCGTCGGAGACGCCGAAACCGTCGCGCTCACGGTCGAACGCGGCGACGGCGGAGAGACGGTCCAGCTCGAGGATGTTCCGATCGGTTCGACGGTGCAGGTCGCCGCGGACGCGCCGCTCGCCGAGGCGGGCGCGTCGACTGACGAACCGCTCACGATCACGGCGCTCGACGACCAACGCATCCAGTCGACCGACGACCTCAGCAGCTTCCTGTCGGAGACCGAACCCGGTCAGAACGTCGCCGTCTCGGGCTACGCCGACGGTGAACGCGTCGAGTACGACGTGACTCTCGACGAGCATCCGGAGTTCGACTACGGACTGATCGGCGCACAGAGCACGTTCGAGGAAGCCTCGGGGATTTCGATGAACGATCTCGGCGTGCAGTACTACCCCGCGGGCGACTACCTCGCGATTCTCGGCGGCGAGCAGGACGGCGGGTTCGGCGGCGGGATCGTCGATTCGTTCCTCGGAAAGGCCGCCCTCGTGTTGTTCCTCCCGATTATTGGCATCACTTCCCTGCTTCCGTTCAACTTCGCCGGCTTCACCGGCGGCGTCCAGAACTTCTACGAGGCACAGGGGGCGCTCGCGGCGTTCGGCGACGGACCGGTGTTCGTCGCCGCGAACCTGCTGTTCTGGACCGGTTGGATCAACGTCCAGCTCGGCTTTTTCAACTGCATTCCGGCGTTCCCGCTCGACGGGGGCCACATCCTCCGGACGAGTACGGAAGCGATCGCCTCCCGGTTGCCGATCAAGGCGACTCGAGGCATGATTCGCGTCGTCACGACGGCCGTCGGTATCACGATGTTGGGGAGCTTCCTCGCGATGTTGTTCGCGCCGGGGATGCTCGCCTGAGAGGAGTCTACAAGCGCACTGGTGGGTCTCGGTTCGAACTGACCGCCAGTTATTTGTAGAATAAGTTACTGTTTTGAGCTATGGACACCGCAGGGACGGTCGTTTCGCTGTTCATCGTACTCGCGATCTGTTATATCTCCATCCGATGGTACTGGAACGGTGACGAGAGACTGAACAGCGAGTGGTTCAAGTAGGGGACAGACTCCCCTACTCGTCGTCGTGATCGACGCCGTGGCGCTCGTAGAACTCCTCGGGCGTGTCCTCGATGCGCTCGAACTCCGCGTCGAAGTAGTGTTCGTGGTGGCGGACGACCTGTTCGACGACCCAGGCGCTGAACTCCTCGTCGAAGCGCCACTCGCCCTCTATATCCGGGATCTCGAACCGGTCGTCCGTCGAGAAGGCCGCGTAGACATGGAAAAAGCCGAGGATGACGTCGGCGAAGTCTCGAGCCTTCTCAGAGCCGCTGGCGCGCCTTTCCTCGAGTTCCGCGAAGCCTGCGTCGGTGAGTTCGAAGTACTTCCGGTCGGGTTCGTCCTCGCGCTCGAGTCGCTCGGCCCACCCCTTCTCCTCGAACTTGTAGAGGATGGGGTAGACGGAGCCGTAGGAGGGCTCCCAGTGGCCGCCGCTGATGTCGCGAATCTCTTTGAGAATCTCGTAGCCGTACCGGGGCTTTTCCTCGAGGAGTTCGAGGACGAGATAGGCGATGAGTCCCTTCGGCGGCCCGCTTTTCCGCATGTTACCCCGAGTTGATTCGGCGGCCGTAAATGGTTTCGGTCACCGCGATCGTCGCCCGGAATCGCCGGACGCCGGGGAAAACCCTGTCCTTCTTAGCGGTCCCGGCCTAACCCCGACACATGGAACGACGCAGACCGCCACAGACCGACGAGGGTTGGTACGTCTTTCACGACTTTCGCTCGATCGACTGGGACGCCTGGCGAGACGCGCCCGAGCGCCGCCGCCAGCAGGCGATCGAGGAGGGCATCGAGTACCTCTCGGCGTGCGAACGACTCGATGACGCCGCGGAAGGCGACTCGGCGACGTACGGAATCCTCGGGCACAAGGCCGATCTCATGTTCTTGCATCTACGGCCGTCGCCGGCCGATCTGGACGTGCTCGAGCGGCGGTTCGAACATACCGCGCTCGCGGAGTTCACCGAGCAGGTCGACTCCTACGTCTCGGTGACGGAGGTCTCGGGGTACATGTCCGAGGAGTACTTCGAGGAGGACAGCGAGGTCGAAGATACCGGAATCGCCCGGTACATCGAATCGCGGCTCAAACCCGAGATTCCGAACGCCGAGTACGCGAACTTCTACCCGATGGACAAGCGCCGCGACGAGGAGTGGAACTGGTACGACCTCTCCTTCGAAGAGCGCGCCGAGTACATGTCCGGCCACGGCGAGATCGGCAAGCAGTACGCCGGCCGGGTCACGCAGATCATCTCCGGCAGCATCGGACTCGACGACTTCGAGTGGGGCGTCACGCTCTTCGGCGACGACCCGACCGACATCAAAGAACTGCTCTACGAGATGCGCTTTGACCCCTCGAGTTCGCGCTTCGGGGAGTTCGGCCGCTTCCTCTTCGGCCGCCGGTTCGCACCCGAGAACCTCGGCGCGTACCTGGCCGGCGAGTTCGTCCCCCAGGAGGCCGCGAGTTCGGGCCACGGCCACCACGGCCACGGCGAGACAGGAGACGGCCACCACCACGGCGGATCTGAGGGCCACGGCGACTCGAGCGAGCGCAGTCACCACGGCGACGCTGGTCATGGCGGCGAGGACGGTCACGGCGACGAAGACGACGCGAGCATCCGCGAGGAACTCGAGGAGGTCGGCGTCTACGCGGGCCAGCCACACGGCGAGGACGTCCACGCGGTCGTCCTCTACTCGGAAGCCGACCCCGAGGACCTCTTCGAGGAGGTCGAGGGCTTGCGGAGTAACTTCGATCACTACGACACGCACGTGAAGACGGCGGTCTACGAGGGCTCGATCGACGACGCCGAGACGGCGGTCGTGAGCCTCTGGGAGACCGAACGCGCGGCGAGCACCGCCGCCGGGTTCCTCTCGGATCTACCGGAGATCGTCCGACAGGCCGGCGACGACGAGTCGGATTCCTGGGGAACGATGGGGATGTTCTACACCGTCAAAGACCAGCACCACGGGGATTTCGTCGACACCTTCGGCGACGTGGCTGGCGTGCTCGCGGACATGGACGGCCACCGCAAGACGGATCTGCTGGCCAACCGCGAGAACGAACTCGACATGTTCATCGCCAGTCGGTGGGATTCGCGCGAGGACGCGATGGAGTTCTTCCGGAGCGACGCGTTCGCAGAGACCGTCGAGTTCGGCCGCGACGTGCTGGCCGACCGACCGCGGCACGTCTTCCTCGCCTGAAAGAGTGCCGTAATCGGACGCCGACGCGTCGCGGATTCGTTTCGCCGCGCTCAGATGTTCGCGCTTCCCTCGAGTTCGTCGTAGAAGAAATAGCCGGCCAGCCCCGCGAGTCCGAACGCGAGCGTGAGATACGGCCAGTATTTGGCGTCTTCGTCAGTCCAGTACGCGTGCCCGACGACGAACGCCGCGAATCCGACGTGTGTGATCGCCGTCGCGAAGACGAACGCCTGTAGCTCCATTGTCGGGGCTTACGGCGGAACGCTGTTAGCTATTTCGAAGGCGAACCAATCGCCGGTGCGAGCGCTCGAGAACGTTTTACGGTGAGAAGTGACGCGAACGAAACGCCGCGAGCCTAGACGTCGTGGTCCGGATCGTCCTCGACGGATCGCTTCAGCGAGTCGCGTCGGGATTTGGCGTCCCGAGCGGTCGCCTCGAGGAGGAACTCGTTTTTCGCCGAGACGGCGTCGCCTGCGGCCTCGAGTTCGTCGGGTCCGAGTTCGGAGGGGTCTTGTTCGACGAAGTCGACACCGAGTTTGTCCTTCTTGCCGGAGTACTCGACCGCGCCGACGACGATACGCTCGAAGACCGGATTGTCCGGTTTTCCGATGACGTAGAGGTCGCTTCCCTTGTACTCCTCGGTGCCGGTGATTGGTCCGAAGTACTCCTCGACCGTGGCTTCCATGTCGGGAATCCGATCCTCGAGGTGTTCACCACGTCGCATCTTGTACTCCTTCATGGATTGGAGATATACGGCGGAGTGTTTACCTCTTTTCATAGCCGCTGACCGGACGAGCCCCGAAATTGCCGCTCGAGGGCAGTCGTCGGGTGGGACCGACTCTAATGACTCTGTCGCGAAATTGGAGCGAGAGGACAGGCGCTTTTCGAGGCCAAAACGGATACCGCGGTTCCTACCACCGGAGCATAGAGAGACCGGCCAGAAAGAGGGTCGTGGCCAGAAGCGAGGAGAGTACCATTCCAGAGGCGAACGAACCATACTCTGCGGGTCGTTTTTCTTCTTGCTCCGAATACAGTCGAAACACCCCCACGAACAGAAGACAGAGAGCCGTCACCGCGTTCCCGACCACGGCGAGACTGAGGTCTGAACGATAGATCAACGGCTGGGTCACGAGCAGTAACACGCCGTTATAGATGAAACAGCGCGTCACGAATCGGGACGGGTGCATACGGAGCCGCCTTGCTACGCGTTTCGCTCGCCGAGATACCCCTTCTTGCACTCCGGACAGATGTCGCCGGTGCGAAGCGATCCACTGTCTCCCGGCGCGACGAAGGTACACTGCGGACAGTAAAATTCCGTGTTCGCGCCGTCCGTCGGCGAACTCTCACCAGGAACCGGGGCGCTTTGGGCGCTAGCGATGCCGGTTTCGGGCCGCGTCGATTCCGCGGCGGCCGATTCGCGTTCGTCAGTGGATGCCGTGGCGTCGACGCCGGTGACGGCCTCAGGACCTGTCCCGGATGCCTCCGACTCGTCGGCTGCGTTGACGCTGTAATCGAACTGTTTGTCGGTTTCACTCGCCGAGGCCGACGTAGCGTCCGAATCGTTCTCGAGAATCACCGCGTCATCTTCGGGCTGGGTCTCGATTTCGGCCGTCCGGTCGTCGGTATCGACATCGTCGTCGGCCTGCTCGTCCTCGGGCCAGGCAGGCGGCTCGTCGGACGTTTCGACCGGCGGCCCGACGTCTTCGGAGTCGGGCCACTCGCCGTGGCGCCGATCACCGGCGCTCGAGTCAGTCGCCTCGTCCTCGAGGATCTCGCCGTCGTCGACGATCGGGTCGCCGTTTTCGTCCGTTGGAACCTCGAGTTCTTCGTCGTCTTCGGCCGCGGTCGCTCCGGACTCTCCGCCCGCAGCGTGCGCTCTAGCAGTGGAATCCGGTTCCGAAGACGCGGCCTGACCGTCGGCAGAACCGACGGCGTTCGATGCGGCGGTCGGCTCGTGCTCGCGGGTCGGAGCCGCGCCGCCGGAAAGTGGCTCTTGGCCGGATGATTCGCCGACGGCCGGTTGCTGCCCGTCGGATTCACCTGCCGATGGGCGCTGCTCGCCGGGTTCAGCGGGTTCGTCGGGGGAACGAGCGGCTCTGTCGCCGGGAACGATACTCGTCACCTCCGTGTTTTCGCTGATAACGTTTCGCTCACCGCAGCGTTGACACGCTTGAAACTCGGTAACAGTGAGGACGACTTCGCTGCCCCGTTCTTCGCGCTCGCGGTCGACTTCGGGCTCGCCGTAGTTGTGACCGAGCAGCGAACATCGCAGTACCATTATCAAGTCGTATCTAGTCACGGCATAAAAAACGTACTGCAAGTAGTATACTCGTTGACGGCTAGACGACCCACAACGTCGGAACGGGAGTTTCCGGGCGAACGTTTCCAGACGAACAGCTCTTTTAGGCGGATCGGTTCTCTCAGACGAATCGTCAAAGGCGGATGAAGACCGACGCGGGGACGACAGAACGGCAAACGTCAAATCCCGGGTCGACAAATACGAGACTGGATGAAAGCGAAGTCTGAGTACCGGGATCGAGAGCGAACGCAGGTGGCGGTACTCGACGAACTCGTCAACAACCTCGAGGACGGCATGACCGTCTTCGAACTTCGCGCGGCCGTCTCCGTCGAAATCGACGAGCTCGAGGACGCGCTGGCGACGCTCAAAGACGACGGGCTGATCGACGTCGATCGAACCGGCGGGCGGGCGGTTATCAAACCCGACGATCGAGTCGTTCCCGACGTTTCGGAGGACGAGAAAGCGGAGGAAGAGTCACTGGGAGAGTGGATTCGAGACCGACTCCCGTTTTAGGACCCGACGCCCCTTCGAGCAGCGCGTGTCCTCGAGCGGCCGAGTACCCCCTCGAGAACTCGCCGGCGGACTCGAGAGATCGAAACGCCTGATAGCGTCTGGCCCGTCTCGTTTCCTATGAGCGTTATCGAGTCGCGACACGAGGACCACGGGGCGACGTTCGGCGACCGAGGCGATCGGGCCGTCGTCGAACACTACGGGCGGCCGGAGCGGGCACACAAGGCCGTTCGAAACGCGGTCGGACTGATCGAGTCGGCTTACGGCGTCGTCGTGGTGGAGGGAGCGGACCGCCTCGAGTACGTCGACAACGTCGTGACGAATCGAGTGCCGAGCGCGGACGGCGAGGGGTGTTACGCGCTCGTCCTCGATCCCCAGGGCGGCATCGAGGTCGAACTCTACGTCTACAACGCGGGCGAGCGACTGCTACTGTTTACCCCGCCAGACCGCGCCGACGAGCTGGCCTCGGAGTGGTCCGAGAAGGTGTTCATCCAGGACGTCGAGATTCGGGTCGCGACCGACGAGTTCGGGACCTTCGGCGTCCACGGCCCGAAGGCGACCGAGAAGGTCGCCAGCGTGTTGAACCAGACCTCGACGCCCGACGAGCGCTACTCGTTCGTCCGCGGGTCGATGGGCGACGAGGGCGTGACCGTGATCCGAACCGACGCGCTCACCGGCGAGGAGAGCTACGAGGTGATCTGTGGGGCCGACGACGCGGCGGCCGTCTACGACACCCTCCTGAATCAAGGGCTGAACGCCGCGCCCTTCGGCTACCGAACCTGGGACACGCTCTCGCTCGAGGCCGGCTCTCCCCTCTTCGAGACCGAACTCGAGGGACGGATTCCGAACGTCCTCGGACTCGACCACGCCGTCGACTACGAGAAGGGCTGTTTCGTCGGCCAGGAGGTCGTCTCGAGGGTCGAGAATCGCGGGCGGCCGAGCAAGCGTCTCGTCGGACTTTCGTTCGAGACTCGAGCGGCGAACGGAGACGAGAGAGGCGAAGCCGGTTCGGACGGCGAGCACGACGAGGACGACCGACCAGTTCCCGCAAGCGGCGCGGCCGTGTTCGACGGCGACGACGCCGTCGGCGAGATCACCCGCACCGACGTGAGCCCGATGCTCGAGCACCCGATCGCGCTCGCGACGGTCGAGTACGACCTCGAGGCCGCGACGCTAACGGTTCGCGTCGACGGCGAGGAGGTACCCGCGACGCGGGAACCGCTGCCGTTCGTCGAAGGGTCGGATCAGTCGGCGCGACTGCCCGTCTACGAGTAGGGTCCGGGAACGTATCGGAGACTCCGATCGGATTGTAGCCGGTGGGAAGGACCGACTCGAGTGGCTCACTTCGCCGCGCCGTTCTGAAATCGTCTGATTCCCGCGCGAAACGCACTGAGAGAGCGGACACCGACCCACGAGAGCGCCAGTAGCCCCGCGACAGCGAGCCCGATGATTTCTGGATCGTCGTTCGCGAAGCCGACGGATATCGCCTCGAGCAGGATTCGACAGAGAGCGATGGCTGCTGCGACCGCGACGACACCTAACACGCCGTGTCGAGCGAGTCGCCGGGAGCGCGTCCCGCGGTGAAGCTGGTCGAACCCGTGCAACCGGACGCGACAGATCTCCATCGCGGTCACGTATCCGAAACCCAACGCGAGGAGGCAGACGGCCGCGAAGACGAGGTCGTTCTGGAGCGGAGCGCTCGTCCCGATAATCCACACTGTATCAGCCGCGACGATGATCGTCATGGCGGTCAGCGGAAGAAACAAAACCAGCGAGCCGAACAGCACAGCCGCAGCCGTCAGCAAATCCTTCATATGAGTGTTCTTACACAACACTCGTAGATGAAAGTTTTGTCGTCGCCTGCCGCTCGAGACCGAATTAGCGGAAAACGATCACGAATTGTGGTCGATCCACGTACAGAAGGCGTCAAAGTTTCGCGCGCCCGCATCGTCGGCAATGTTCCGTAGCGTCCCCGTTCGGAGTTCGTCGTGTAGCGGGACTGTGACGCGTCTTCGATCGTTCTCGTTCGTTGGATGTTCGTAATACAGTTGCGCGTGGTCGCCGGTCGTTCGTCGCCATTCGAACCCGCCGCTGTTTACAAGCGGTCTAGGAGAATGCTCCGGGACTTGACCCCGGGGTTGAATCTAATAGGCAGAGATACAAACCATTAAGTTAACATATACCTAGTCAAGAGACAGCGATGGAGTACAGTCACCGCTACCCTGCATACCCGACACAAGAGGGAGCGGCTGAACTGGAACGACACATCGACGTTCATCGCCAAGCGTACAACTACACCCTGTACGAGTACGAGAACGTGGACGCCGACAATATCGGTTCCGCGTACAAACACCATTACCGACTTCCCGACTGGAAAGACGAGTTCCCTGTCTTCTCGGAAGTCAACTCGAAGGCTCTGCAACGAACCATCACACGGTTCTACCAGAACCTCGACAGTCTCTCCGGGCAGAAACAGAACGGGAACAAGGTGGGGAAGCTCAAGTGGAAGTCACCGAGGGAGTTCAAGAGTATGACATACTCGCAGTCCGGCTTCGAACTCAAAAACACGAGTGGCCGACACGCGATACTCTGGCTCTCCAAAATCGGTGACATCAAAATCCGCTCCCACCGCGAGATCCCTGACGAAGCGGACATCAAAGAAGTCACGGTCAAAAAAGAGACGACCGGTGACTGGTTCGTCTCGTTCGGTCTCGAAACCGACGATGCTGACTTACCCGAGAAACCTGCACTGGACAAGTTAGATTCAAGCAATAGCGTGGGTATCGACCTCGGAATCCTCACCTACGTCCACACCAGCGACGGCAAGACGGTGGACTGGCTCGACCTCGAAGACGAGTACGAGCGACTCCGCCGCGAGCAACGCAAGCTGTCTCGCAAGGAGCAAGGGTCGAACAACTACGAGAAACAGCGTCGGGAAGTGGCGAAGGTCAAGCGGCATATCCGTCGGAAGGTGCTGGACTATCAGCACAAGATTACGACGTGGCTCGTTCGTGAGTACGACGCGGTGTTTGTTGAGGATTTGGACGTGAAGGGAATGTTGGAACAGTCGCACAACGCTCGCAACAAGCAGGACGCGGCGTGGCGACAGTTCATCACCCTCCTTGATTACAAGGCCGACCTGCACGGATGTCACGTCGTGCAGGTCGAACCCGCTGAGACGACGAAAGAGTGCGCAAAGTGTGGCGTGGAGACGGCGAAACCAATCTGGGTTCGTGAACACTCGTGTCCAGCGTGTGGGTTTGAAACAGATAGGGATGCGAACGCGGCGATGAACGTCCTTCAACGCGGCTTTTCTGAGTTAGGGCTGGGATGGCCCGAAGACACGCCTGTGGAGACTGCGCTCCCTACGGGCACCGCTGGCTTTCAGCGTGTGTCTGCAAAGCGCGTCGTTGAATCAGGAAGCCTCCGGGCTTGACCCCGAGGCGATTCACGAGTACCGTTACGATTTCCATACCCGAAAACGTCCGTCTCCCCATCCTCACTTCAGAACGTCCGGCGGCTCTTGGTCACCGGTCGTATTCTCTGCAGGGTCAATTCCCAGTTTTCGAAGTTCTTCGTCCGTTGGCTTGTCGCCGGTCTCGCCGTCGTGAAGTGCGACCGCTTCATCGAGATTCTCGAGAGCACGACTGCGGGACGGACCTTGCGTCGTTACGCCCGAATCGACGTCCTCTGCGATCCACCAGTCGTCCTCTTGCCAGAGACGGATCTCGTGGTCGTGGCCGCTCCCTTCGCTCGTCGAACTGGCCATCGTAAATGCAAGTTGGCGAACGATTCGTATAAGTGTTCGGCACCTGATGAAGTGTATCCGACGTAGGGCTCAGAACCACTCCTGTACTACCGCCGCAGGCTCGAGACCATCGCCTGGACGTGCTCGAGCGAGAACGCGGAGGTCGGCCGGTCCATGTGGACGCCGATCTCGCCGGAGAGCGCGCCGAGTCCGATTCGCTGAACGGGTTCGGGCAGCGAGTAAGCTCGACGAATGAGGTGGCCGAGTCGCTGTTCGCGCTCGAGTTCGTCGCGCCAGGCGTGTTCGTAGGCCGCGAGCGTCGTCGGGCGGTCGGGATCGATCTCGCGGGCGGCGTGGTCGGCACAGGTCATGCTGTAGAGAATTCCACCGCCGGTGAACGGTTTCGTCTGGGCGGCCGCGTCGCCGAGCAGGAAACCTCGACGGGTCGTCACTCGATCAGGCGGGCCGATCGGAATCGCCCCCGAACAGCGGTGTGAAACGTCGACCTCGTAGCCGTCGACGAGTTCTTCGAAGTGTTTGTTCACCTGCACACCCGGCGGCGCGGCGAGGCCGTACTCCACGCCGGCGTCGCCGCGAGGGATCCGCCACGCGAAAAACCGCGGCGCGGTGAGATGCACGTCGACGAAGTCCTCGTGATCCGCCTCGTCCGAAAAGGCGAGCACCCCGTGGAGCAGTTCGTCCGGTTCCGGCAGCGACAAAGCGTCCCGAACCCTCGAGCGCGGGCCGTCACAGCCGGCGACCATCTTCGCCTCGAACGTCTCGATGCCGTCGGGTCCCGAGGCGTCGACCTCGACGGAATCGGTCGACTCGCGAACGGCGGTCACGGTGTGTTCGTCTCGAACGTCCGCGCCCGCGTCCCGAGCGAGGTCCGCGAGGTGGCGGTCCAACCCCACCCGGTCGATCACGTTCGAAACGACCTCGTCCTTGTAGAACGGGTAGGCGTCGCTGCCCGGTCCGTCGACGTGAAATCTGGCACCGCGAACCTCGTTCTGTAGGAGGTCCTCACGGGCACCCGCGCCGGTGAACTCCCAGATATCGGTGCTGACGTGTCCCGAGCAGGCCAGCGGCTCGCCGATCGATCCCTTCTCGAGTGCGAGCACGTCGTGGCCGTTCTCGACCGCCCGACGGGCGAACCTCGCCCCCGGCGGGCCGACGCCGACGACGACGAAATCGTACATACACGTTTCGTTCACGCGGTCGAGTAAATAGCTTCTCGAGTCTCTCGGCTCGTTCGAGTCCACTTCGATTTCTGAAAAGGTCTCAGGCGTCCGCGAGCAACTCCCAGATGGCGTCGCCGTCGCCCTCGAAGCGCTCGAGGAGCGCACGGACCTGCTTTCGAATCTCGTCGTCGACGCGAACGTGGACCATCCCTTCGTCGGGTTGGCCGTAGACGATGCTCGCGCCGTCCGGCGCTGCGACGATGGCGGGCAGCGCGGCGAGGTCCTCCTCGCCGTCGACGAGTATCGCGGTCGGCTCGTCGGCAGCCAGCGCGGTCAGGAGCGTCTCGACGAGGTCCTCGGTAATCGTCCCCGGCGAATTCTCGACCTCGAGGCTCACGCCCTCGGTGACGACCTGTTCGATCTCCTCGTCGACCGCGCTGCGTTTGGTTCGGCCGTCGACCAGCGAGACGTCCGGCTGGCGACCGGCTTCCAGCAGGTGATAGGTAACGACATCGCCGATCGCGATTAGCGGGCCGGAAACCGACGACAACAAGACATCGGCGTCGGTTTCGATCGGTCCGAAGGGATCTTTGAGGTCGCCTCGAGCCTCGACGGGAAGCGAGAGCGAGCCCCGGGCGTCGCTGCTCGAGTCGGTAGCGCTCGGCGGAATGGAGTCGGTTTCGTCGGCGCTCTCCGCGTCAGTTCGGTCGGGCTCTGCGTCGTCGGGATCGGGATCGCCAGGGGTCACGGGACGAACTGATCACCGGACTTTGAGCGCGTACGCGCCGGGTTCGGTGACCTGCATCTCCGTTGCAATCTGGCTCTCCTGGGGATGGGCGATGACGACGTAGCCAGCCCAGTCCTCGGTCAGCGACGACGAGGCGCAGCTCTCGCAGGTCTCGGCGTCGGCGTCGTTGACCCGGTGGCACTCGCGACAGACGAGACGGTTCGACGCCATCGTCACTCACCCGCCGCGGCTTCTTCGCGTTGCTCTCGGTCTTCCTGCAGCCAGCCGTGTTTCCCGAGGCCGGGCTGTTTGGCGGTCAGGCCGATCTTCGAGTCACGCGGGTTGCGCTCGTCGATGCTCTTGGTGACGATGCGCGCGCGGACGGCGTCGTCGACGCCGAGCGTACGATTCGATTCGTTCGAGGCGAGTTGCTGGTTCTCGGCGTCGAACGCGAGGTACTCGTCGCTGATCTGCGAGACGTGGAGCAGCCCGTCGACGGGGCCGATGCCGATGAAGGCGCCGAACTCGACGACCTCCACGACGGTGCCGTCGACGACTTCCTGCATCTGTGGATCGAACGTGATCGCGTCGAACTCGGCCTCGTAGTAGACGCCGGGTTCGTTCGGCAGGACCGTCCCCTCGCCGATATCGTGTACTTCGGTGACGGAGACGACGCTGCCGACCTCCTCGTCCATTCGTCCCTCCAGTTTGTTCTGGAGCAGTCGCTTGACGAGCCGGGGCGAAACGTCACCCAGCTCTGCTGGCGGTACTTCGACGGTGTCAGTTAATCTGGCCCGTTTGTACATCTATGGTTGAGTTACTGCCAACTTGTTTCTCCCGCGTAATGCAATTACCGGTCTCCGCGCTTCGAGCACCCGGTCGCGTAGCGGGCGGTCGTTCGTGACGACGTAGTCGACTGCACCCTCGCGGGCGAGTTCGACCAGCGCGTCGTCTGCGTACGATTCCTCGGTGTCGACCACGAGACAGCGGTCGGTCGCTAAGTCGTGACCGACGGACGCCGCGGTGCCCTCCGTGCCGCCTTTCTCGCCGAGACGGCGAAGTTCCTCGACGACCGACTGGGGCGTCGTTGGCTCGAACTCCCCTAAGAGCCTGTCGAGTTCGTCGAACAGTCGTACGTCGAGTTCGACCGGCATCATCAGCGCGCTCGTATCGAGGGCGACCCGCGAAGTCATCGAGAGTTACTCCGTCAGGGTTCCGAGACCGATCAGCCGCCAGCGCGCGCCGATCCGGCGGTTGATCGCGATTTTCGCGCCCGGATCGGCACAGACCGGCCGCTTGAGTTTGACCTCGCACTCGCCCTCGCGCGCGCTCGTGACCGCGCCGACGGTCGTCGACGTGCCGACGGTCATCATGAGCGGTTCGCCCGTGCTGATCTCCTTGACGGTCTCGCCGCCGTCGACGCCCACGACGCGCTCGAGCAGGTCGACGTCCATCGTGAACTGCTCCCAGGTCGGCGGCAGCGAGCCGGGCGGACCGGCCATCTGACCCGCCAGCGCGTCGCCTTTCGTCAGCGACGGGTCGAGTCCCGTTCCGACGCCGAGCAGGCCACCGGGCGTGACGGTGTCGACGTTTTCGCCGCCAGCCTGCAGCGACCGGATCGTCGTCTCGATCGGGACGTACTCGCTCTGGCCGCCTTCTTCGACTTCGCGACCGGGCTTGACCTCGAGTTCGTCCTCGACCTCGAGTTCGCCGGCGACGAGACTGCCGCCGAGGACGCCCCCGGTGAGGTCTTCGAACGTCGTTCCCGGCTTGTTGATGTCGAAACTGCGTGCGACGTGGAGTCGCGCGTCGGTATCCGGATCGCGCTCGGGGGTCGGAATCTCCGCTTCGATCGCGCCGATGAGCAGATCCATGTTCACGTCCTGTCCCGCGCTGACGGGGACGACGGGAGCGTCTTCGGCGACGGTCCCCTCGACGAACTCCTGGATCTGTTCGTAGTTGTTCCGAGCCGTCTCGCCGTTGACGAGGTCGACTTTGTTCTGGGCGATGACGATGTTTTCGATACCGATGAGATCCAGCGCCATCAGGTGCTCTTCGGTCTGGGGCTGGGGAACGGGTTCGTTGGCGCTGACGACGAGCACGGCGCCGTCCATCAGCGACGCGCCCGAGAGCATCGTCGCCATCAGAGTCTCGTGACCCGGCGCGTCGACGAACGAGACGGTCCGGAGCGGTTCGCTCTCGGAGCCGTCCGGACACTCCTCCTCGACGGTGTAGCATTCGGGTTCGTCGACGTCTGGGCACGTGCGGAACGTCGCGTCCGCGTAGCCGAGCCTGATGGAGATGCCGCGTTTCATCTCCTCTGAGTGCTGGTCCGTCCACGACCCACTGAGCGCCTGTACAAGCGTCGTCTTGCCGTGGTCGACGTGACCGACGAGCCCAATGTTCACCTCCGGTTGTTGGTTTCCTGTCATAAGGCGATGAGTAATCTTGAATATTCCTTCCCGTGTGCGCTTGATAAACCTACTGTTCTCGGGGCGAATCCCGCCGCCGGAACGTACTCGAATCGCTGTCGGTCGGCCAGATTGGACGGTTTCGAGCGGCGGTAGATCAGACTCCTTTTCGCCACTGGGGCCCTCACAGCAATCGTGTCCGAGTTTGCGTTCGAACTCGAGTTGTGCGCCCACCTCGAGTCGGCCGGCAGGCCCGGAGCCGCCGGCACGGACGTCGTCGCCCGCCAACTGGGCGGGGCCGTCGCGAAACCGGGCGGGCGAATCCTCGATATCGTCTGCGTCGAGCCGGGACCGGCGTTCGCCGACCGACTGGCGCTGACGAGCGAGACGATTCCCGACGCGGCGATCGAATCCGACATCGGACCGGGAACCGCCCGCTACTGGAAGGCGGCGTTCCCCGATGATTGTCACCCCGAACGTGCCAAGAGCGCCGTCGAGCGCGCGCTCGAGATCGACTTCTTCGAGGCCGAACGCCGAAACGGTCGCCGGTACGTCCGGCAGGTCGCGCGCTACCCCGACTGGTACGGGCGACTCGTCGGCATCGAGAACAAGCCCGATCTGGGAACGCCCGGCGACCTCGAGGCCCAGCTTCGAACCGACGCGAGCCTCGGATTGGTCGACGAGGCCGTCCTCGCGACCGAGAGCTACGTCACGCGGGCCCATCTCAATCGAATCCCCGAGGAGATCGGCGTCTGGCGCGTCTCGAGGGGAGACGCCGACGATGCGGCGGACGGGAGACCGCTCGAGATCGACGTGATCCGAGAGCCGACCCCGCTCGCCGTAGACGAACCGGGCGTCGAACCGCTCGAGTACCACCCGGGCCACACCGAGGTCGCGATCGTCCCGCCGGAGCGAAAGGCCCGGACGCGCAGGCGGATCGCCGAGCGGGCGTTCGGCAAGGGATGGCGAACGTTCCGGTTTCCCGACTGTGATGCCTGTGAGACGGATAGCCACGCCGATGAAGAGCGCTCCGAGGGCCCCGAACCGGAGACGGCGACGCCGCTCCCGTTCTGTCGGTGGAAGGGCCGAATCGTCGACGCGGAATCGGAGTGTGGGCCCGCGTGTCCGGGCCACGAGCCCGCTTCGGAGCCCGAGATCGATCTCGAGGCAGAGCGTGACCGGCGAACGCCGTGGCGGCGCGATCCGAGGGGGCGACGGCGACGCCAGTCCGGACTGGATCGGTTCGGATAGCTCGAGGACGGAACGGACCCGATTCGCTCGAGAACGCGTCCGAACGGATCGGCCGACGGAGCGGATGACAACTGATTTTAATTATCGGTCGAGAGGGCGGTACGATGACACCATGGACCCCGCTCCTCCACCCGCGCGAGTACTTCGAGAATCGGTCTACCCCGCTTCGATCGGGACTCGCGGTCGCCGCCTTGCTCGTCATCGCGACGGGCGTACTGAATTGGGCGATCGCAGATCAGATGCTGGCACAGATGGAAAACGTCCCCAGGGGCGCCACTGGCGAAATGAACGAATTCGCGAGCACGGCGGCGGTATGGGCGTTCGTGTCCGCTATCGTCTCACTGCTCGTCATCGCCGCGTTCATGCACTATTCCGCCAGCGGAAGCGACACCGACGGCTCGTTCGAAGACGCCGTCGCGGTCGCCGGCTGGGCCTACGCGCCCGACCTCCTCGAGCTTCCCATCCGATATCTCCTCGTGCGAAATACGATCAGCGGCCTCGAGTTGAATCTGGACGATACACAGCAGTTCGTGTCTGAAGTGCAATCAATCCAGGGAGCCGTCATGCTCCCGACGTTGCTGACGAGCGTCGTCGTGGTCGGATGGAGCGTCTACATTCTCTCGAAAGGGACCGCAGGAGCCCACAACGTCGACCTCGAGAAAACGTTCCTGCCGGCGGTCATCGTCGGTATCGTTGCGCTGGTGTTCCGGCTGCTCTGAGACGACGACGGACTCAGCGAGTATACTAGACTATTAGTTAGTTCACGTTCACGTGGCGGGTATGCCCTCCGACACCGACGATTCTCCGCGTCTCCGACGACGAACCGTGCTGGCTACCGCCGGTCTCGTCGGTCTCGGTGGCGTCGGCACCGTCACCGGCTACCGGGCCCTCTCCGAAGAGCGCGAAAACATCGAACTCGAGCGGACGCTGACCGTCGACGAGGCGTTCGACATCGACGAGAACCCGCCGGATCCCGCCCCCGAAGATCACGAACCGGACCGATCCGACGGAGTGTTCCAGCAGTGTGAGCCGAATCCGGATCGACTGCGTTCGGGGAGCCACATCGCCAATCTGACGATGATCGACGCGTGGAACGAGCGATACCGAATCTGGGGAGACGGGAGCGACGCGAGCGGCATCGACGTCCAGAACTCGATCAGTCTGGAGAAGGCGTCGGATCGCGTCGACGGCTCGTATTGCTACGGCGTTCGACTCTACTCGCAGTGTCACGTCGACAGCGCTCGTCTCGAGCGATTGCGCCTCCGACGGCTCGAGCACGAACTCGCCGTCGACCCGGCCGTCGAGGTTCGATCGGTGCTCCCGGAACGGCCGATCACCCCCGACAGCGGCCAGTGCGAGATGGGGTTCTCGACGGAACTCGAGAGCGGCTGGGCGGCCGGCTACGAACAACACTGGCCGGCGGGCGAGGAGACGATCACTGCCGAGCACGACGACACTGTCACGCTCTCGCTCGAGGGGTCCATCTCGGATTCGGCGGCGATGGAAGGGCTGCTCGAACTTCGAAGCGAGCGGCCGCTGGTCGAGATCGGCGATGTCTTCACCTGGACGGTTCGCGGCGAGGCGACCCGCCGCGGGCTGTAACCACCGAATCAGAGATCATACTGCTCGCCGTCGATCGCCAGCGGTTCCTCGAACGCTTCCTCGGCCGGGTAGTAATGAGCGAGGTGGACCAGCCGCGTCCGATCGGCGTTCAGTTCCGCAGCCAGTTCGAGCGCGCCCTCTCGAGTCATGTGTTTCGTGCCGAACGTGCGGGGGACCCCCTCGGCGTTCTCGTGGCGGCCGCCGATCGGGTGGAACTCACAGAGGTGGGCGGGCACGATCGCGTCGGCCAGCAGGAGGTCCGGATCAGCGAGGACCGCTCGAGACGCCTCGGATACGTCGTAGCTTGTATCGCCCGAGAGCGAGAGCTTCGCGCCCGTTTCCGGGTCCTCGATCGCCAGCCCGTAACAGAGAAGCGGCGGGTGGGTCACGGGGACGAAGGTGACGTCGAGCCCGCAGATGCGAACCGGCTCGAGCGGCGTCGTCGAGTGGACCGTCACCGGATCGAGGTAGTGGTAGTCGCTTTCGACCGTCTCGGCGACGCTCTTTCCCGTCTTCGGATCGGTCTCGTCCGCGGCGTACACGGCGAGTTCGTCGATGACCCGGAAGACGTTGCCCAGGCCGTCGAGGTGATCGAAGTGGATGTGCGTGACAACGGCGGCGTCGGGAAGCGCCACGTCCTCGCGCAGGAACTGGTAGCGAAAGTCGGGGCTGAAATCGATCAACAGCGACTCGTCCGTGCGCTCGTTCTCGACGTGAACCGAAAACCGGGTGCGTTCGACGCCGCGCGCTCGAGCGGCCTCGCAGGTATCACAATCACAGCCCACTGTCGGGGTTCCGGTCGTATCGCCGGTCCCGAGTAAGGTGACCCGCATCGTCACTGCCCGTCGTCGGCGGAGCCCCGATTGTCGCCCGAGTCCGCACGTCCGTCGTCGGTCCGCCAGCCGTCGCTGACCCGTGCGCGTTCGTACTCGTGCTCGCGCAACAGATCCGGATCGACGTCGCGAAGCACCGCCTCGTTGGTCGCCTCGAGAACGACCGGCGGGGCGCAATCGGCGTCCTCGGCCTCGAGCCAGCGACCGAGACAGAGACACCAGCGATCGCCCGGCTCGAGGCCGGGGAACTCGAACTGGGGTTTGGGCGTCGTGAGGTCGTTCCCCTGAGCCGCACTAAAAGAGAGAAACTTCTCGGTCATCACGGCACAGAGTTCGTGTCGGCCGCGGTCGCCCTCGACGCGCCGACAGCAGCCGTCGCGGAGAAAGCCCGTCTCCGGATCGGCGCTACAGGGCTCGAGTTCGGTTCCGTAGACGTTCCGATCGGTGGCCATACGTGCAGAATCGAACGGGGGGACGAAAAGCGTGGCGTCAGCGCTCGCGGGTGCGGTACGTACTTGGTATCTCGGATAGTCCGCCGAACCGACGGGACAGCGATCGGCTCGAGTGGATAATCGTGAATCAGTCGTCGGACTAATCGCGAGTCAGTCGTCGTGCTTAGTGATCGTGCGCGTGGGCGTGATCGTGATCGTGGTCGTGTGAGTGCTCGCTGTCGCCGCCGCTCTCGCCGCCGATGTCACCGCCGGCGACCAGCGCGTCGTGGTCGCCGTCGATCATGTCCATGTTCTTCAGGTTGTCGCGCTCTTCGAACTCCTCGACGGCGTTGAGGAGGTCCTCCTGGGAGAGTTCCCGCCTGTTCTCGGTCAGGGCCTCGAGGACGGCTTCCCGAAGCACCATCCGGAGGTCGCTTCCGGTGAGCCCTTCAGTCGCCTCGGCGATGACGCTGGGATCGAACTCCTCGATGTCCATCGTGCTCGTGATGACCTGGAGGATATCAGAGCGCATCCGGGAGTCCGGTTTCGGGAAGTTGACGATCTCGTCGAAACGCCGCCACGCCGCGGCGTCGAGTTGATCGGGGTGGTTGGTCGCCCCGATGAGCAACACGTCGTCTTGAATCAGCGAGATGTTGTCGATACTCTTCAAGAGGGTGTTGACCGCGCGCTTGAGCGCCGCGTGCTCGTCGCTCCGACGGGTCTTCGCGACGGAGTCGAACTCGTCGATAAAGAGGATACACGGCGAGAGTCGCTTTGCGACCTCGAAGGTCTTGTCGACGTTCTTTGCCGTCTCACCCAGGTACTGGCTCGTGATCATCGAGAGTTTGACCTCGACGAACGGCAGGTCCATGTCTCGAGCTAGCGCCTGTGCGGTCGAGGTTTTCCCGGTTCCCGGTGGCCCGACGAACAGCAGTTTGCCGATCTCCCGGAGGCCGATGTTCGCGAGGTAGTCGCGGTGTTCGATCGCCTTCGCGATCTTGTCGATCTCGTCCTCCTGGCTCTCGGTCAACACCAGATCGTCGAGCGTGATGTCGACCTCCTCGGGCGCGCGGATCTCGACGAGGTCGAGCATGTCCTCGTCTTCTTCCTCGTCGAAGTACTCCTCGAGCAGGCCGTCGATCCAGACGCGATCGGCCTGGATCGGCCGGTTTCGCTCTCTGGCTTCCTCGTGGTCGACATCGAGGTCCGCGTGGTCCTCGAAGTGTTTGGCGAGGGTCGGGTTCTCGAGCACCCGCTCGTCGCTCGCCCGATCCGCGAACCAGTCTTCGGCCATGTCCCGCTGGGTGAGCGAGACGGTCCCGGAGAACTCGTCGCGATCGGTGAACATGAGGTCGCCGACGGCATTCCACGGGGCCTCGACGCCGGTGGCCTCTCGAATCGTCTGGTTGGTCGCCGACAGCGGCCGGGTGATCCCGCCCTGGCGAGCGCCGCCCTGTTCGTCGGCGTCCCCCGCGTTGCTGGTCCAGAACACCTGTCGAACGCTGGGTTGCAGGTCGTTCTCGTCTAGCGATCGATCGTCCGAATATACGCTCGTCGTGAGCAAGAACTCGACGACATCGAGCGCCGCATCACTCATTCCGTGAGCCTATTGGCCACACGGCCTTAACGCCGTCGTCACGCACAGATCGTGCGCTTCGAGCCTGCGAGTCCCACGCAAAGTTCGAGGTTCTCACACGAACCGGGCCGCAGAACCCGGAAGTGGGCACAATAATTTTCGTCCGTCGGAACACAGACGAGGTATGAAGGTACTACTGGGGCTCGCCGGAAGCGACGAGTCGATAAAAACGCTCCGGCGAACGATCGAGCGAACGGCCGCCGTCGGTGACGACCTCACCGTCGTCGTCGTCGACAAACCCGAAACCAAGCGCTCCCAGGAGGAGATGCGCGAGCAGGCCGAATCGCTGCTCTCGGAGGCCGGCATCGAGACCGATGTCGAGACGCTCGAGGGCGATCCGGGAAGCGCGCTCGTAAACTTCACGGAGCAAGGCGAGTTCGACCAACTGGTCATCGGCGGCGGAACCGTCAGCCCGATGGGGAAGATTCGACTCGGTCCGATCGCCGAGTTCGTCCTGCTGAACGCGCCGACGACCGTCAAACTGGTTCGATAACGATGGTGGCGACACGAAAGTACGCCGACGAACCGTCCGGGCCGTTTCCGCGGCCGCCCGATTCGTTCGAGGACGGGGACGGACGGACGATCGAACTGGTGGCACCGACCGAGGTCGACGAGGCGGTGCTCGAGGACGTCGTCGCGATGTACGACGCGTTCGACCCGGTCGACCGCGCACAGGGGATCCCCCCGACGGGCGAACAGCGGATCCGCAACTGGCTCGAGTCGATCGTCGATATCGGCATCAACGTCATCGCCTCCCACGAGGGCGACATCATCGGCCACGCCACACTCGTCCCCGATTCGGACGACCCGGCGGCGATCGAAGCGGCGAGCGACATCGAGTGGGAACTCGCGATTTTCGTCCTCCAGGACTACCAGCGGGCGGGGATCGGAACCCAGTTGCTCGAGCACCTCCTCGGACACGCCGCCGAGGTCGGGATCGAACGCGTCTGGCTCACCGTCGAGCGATGGAACGGCGCGGCGATCGCACTCTACGAGCGGGTCGGGTTCGAGCAAACGGGCGGCGAGAGTTTCGAACAGGAGATGACGATCCGACTCGAGTGAGCTGATTCACTCGAGGGCGACGATACCGTTCTCGCGGGTAGACGACCCAAACGACAGGCTACGAAACCGGCTCACACGGACAGTACGGGCTGGCTCGCGTACGCGAGGACGTACTCTGCGGCCTTCTCGAGGACGTCCGCGTCAGAATCGGTGACCGATTCGCGCGGGAGGACGATGAAGTCCGCGCCGATCGCGTCGGCCGCGTCGAGGACGGCACTTCCGGGGTGGCGGGTCTTCTGAGTCTGTGAGAAGCCGTGGGTCACCGACCGCGAGTACGCGACGTCAGCGGCGGCGGCGAGCTGGTCGATGTCCGCGAGGAACTCCTGTGTGCTCTCGGCGATGTCGGATTCGTCGACGGTTCCGGCGTCCATCCCGCGGACCAGGCCGCGTCCCAGAACGTACAGCGTGTGAACGGACGCGTCGTAGCGCTCGGCCACGGCGACGGCGTACTCGGAGGCGGTTGCCGACTCGACACTGCCGTCGACCGGTGCCAGAACGGTATCGACGGTGACGGGATCGCTGGCGTCCATACTCGAGAGTTGTACCCGGCGTTCAAAAAGCCACCTCCTGTTCGCACTCGAGAGGAGGCCCCACTTGCTGGTTCGCTGGTGTACGTTTATATCAGCGCACGCGTAACGTCTTCGTATGTTCGAAACGGTCGTCGTCGCAACTGACGGCTCCGAGAGCGTGAAACGCGCCGTCGATGTCGGGCTCGACCTCGCGAACCGCTTCGACGCGACGGTCCACGCTCTGTCGGTCATCGACGCGGGAGAAGTCGACGCCTCGCCCGAACAGCTCCGCGAGGAACTCGAGACGGCCCTCGAGACCCACGCCGACGCCGCACTCGCGACCGTCGAAGAGCGAGCGAGCCTCGACCTCACGACCGACGTTCGGGAGGGACGGCCCGCTCAAGAGATTTGTTCGTACGCGCGCGATGTCGACGCCGACATGGTCGTGACGGGAACGCGAGGTCGCCACGGCGAGAACCGCCTGCTGCTCGGCAGCGTCGCCGAACGAGTGGTTCGAACCTCGCCCGTTCCCGTCCTGACGGTCAGACAGCTCGAGCCGGTCGCAGAGAGAGACTCGGGCGCCGAGTCGGCCGAGAGCGACTCGATCCGCGCCTGAAAACGCGGTCGGGTCGAATTATGACGAAGCGTCATCGTCCGCAGACGGAGCGTCTCCCGTCGGGGTAGCGCGGGCGGCCGTCGCTTTGAACGACGCGCGCAGCGTCTTCCCGACCGTGATTCCCAATGAGTCGGCGCTCTCCTGGGTGACGAGCGTCTCGAGTTCGACATCGGCGACTGACTTGGATCCGTCCGGCGGTTCGTCGACTCGCTCGAGGTCGAGAGTCACCCGCGCGACGCCGTCGCTCGAGTCGATCGACGAAACCGTCCCGGTGAACTGATTTCGGAAACTCGTGACGCCGCGTTCGGGCGACTCCTCTGGGTCTGCGAGGACGACCGCATCCGAACGAACACCGATCTGGACGGTCGTCGCGCCCGCCGGAACGAGCGCCACCACGGGGCCTGCTGCGGTCTCGACGGTTCCGAGCGTTCCCGTCCGTTCGCGAACCGTCCCCGCGAACACCGACTCGGTCGCGCGGGCGACGCCATCGAGTTCCGTCTGGTGGCGCTCGAAACGCCGACGCAGTTCCAGTGCCGTCTCCGTGAGTTCGGTGCCGCCGCCGCCTTTGCCCCCACGCCGGCGCTCCGTGAGGTCGCCGACGGCCGCCTCGAGTTCGACGATTCGTTGCTGAAGCCGGGCGTACGATCGCCCGAGGGCGTCTGCTGCGGCGTGCATCGAGCCGTGTCGGTCGATCGCCTCGAGCATCTCGATATCCCGTCGGTCGATCGTGATCCCGTCGACCGACAGCTCCGTCCGGTAGCCCTTCTCGAGTGTCATTGCGCGCTCACCTCGTGGTGTCGCATCGCTACGTCCGTACGTCGCATCGGTAACTCGGTGTGTCGCATCGGTAGCTCGATGCGTCTCGTCAATAACTCGATGCGTCTCATCAGTAGCTCGGTGCGTCCCATCAGTAGATCAACTCTCCATCGATAAATTTCCGCGTCCGTTCGTCCTCGGGGCTCTCAAAGATGCGTTCCGTCTCACCGACTTCGGTGACGCCGTCGCCGAGGATTACCGCAACCCGATCGGCGATTCGCCGGGCTTGATTCATGTCGTGGGTCGCGACGGCGACTCCGATGTCGCGGTCGCCGGCCTCGCAAACGGCGTCTTCGAGCACCGCGGTGTTTCGGGGGTCGAGGTCCGAGGTCGGTTCGTCGAGTAGGAGAAAGTCGGGATCGTACGCCAGCGCTCGAGCGAACGCCACCCGCTGGGCTTCACCCCCCGAGAGCGAGCCCGCGTGTTGCTCGAGTTTGTCCGCGAGACCGACGGTCTCGAGGGCCTCCATCGCGACGCTGTTTCCGTTTCGCAGTCCGACGAGGTCCGCGAACTCGCGGCGGAGCCGCTCGCCCCACGACCGCCGAACGTGGACGCCGTACTCGGCGTTTCGCCGGACGCTCGCGTCGAAGAGGCCGGCCTCCTGGAACACCATGCCGATGCGGCGACGACACGCGAGTCGCCGCTGGCTCGAGACTCCCCAGACGTCGGTGCCATCGTACTCGAGCGAGCCCGCACGCGGCGGTTCGAACAGGGCGAGAAGTCGCAAGAGCGTGGTCTTGCCGACGCCGGAGGGGCCGATGATGGCGACGACTTCTCCCGGCGAGACGGTGAGCGACACGTCCTCGAGAGTCGTCTCGTCGCCGTAGCCGTGCGCGAGTCCGACGGCTCGAAGCGTCATCGGTATCCCCCCTCGCCGCTGCCGAGTCGAACGACGACCGCGTTCACGAGCAAGACGAGCGCGACGAGGATCGCGCCGAGGACCATCGCCGTCTCGAAGCGGCCCTGTCTAGCCTCGAGTTGAATCGCCGTCGTCAGTGTTCTGGTCACCGACTCGCCGTCTGCGGTCGCGATGTTTCCGCCGACCATCAGCACGCCGCCGACCTCACTGATCGCGCGGCCGAAACCCGCGAGGACGGCGGTCGCAAGCCCGTATCGGGCTTCCTTGATCGTCACGAGGGCGACGTCGACGCGCGTCGCGCCCATTGCGAACGCGGCGTCTCTAACCTGCTGTTCGACGCTCGAGACCGCGGCCAGGCTCACGCCCGTGATGACCGGGACGGCGAGAACGATCTGTGAGAGGATCATCGCCTCCGGCGTGTAGACCAGCTCGAGCGGGCCGAGCGGCCCGTCGTTCGAAACCGTAAAGAGCACGACGAGACCGACGACGACGCTTGGAAAGCCCATCCCGGTCGTGATAATCGAACTCAGGAGGTGCTTGCCGCGGAAGTTCCGAAAGCCGACGAGCAACGCGATCGGGACGCTCACGAGCGTGCTGATCGCGACGGCGGTGAGGCTCACGTATAGCGACACCTCGATGATGCTCCCGACGTAGAGCCACTCGAAGGGGAACTCGCCCGGAAAGGCGAGCGCAGCGCCGGTGGTCACGATCCTGCCCCGTCGGTCGGTGCCGACCCGTTGCTCGTTCCCGTCCCGTCGTTGGTTCCCCTCTCGGGACTCGTCTCTGCCACGTCGCTCGTCCCCGTTTCGTTGTTCGTCTCCGCCTCAGTACCCGTTTCCGCCCAGTCGCCGGTTCCGTTCGAACCGGTCGATTCGCCCGGCGTGTACTGCTCGAAATCCGGCGATTTCGACAGCGCGTTGGGATAAAACAGCGGTTCGCCGTCGATCGTGTACCCCTCGATTATCTCCTGGCCCCGCGTTCCGGTCAGGAATCCGATGTAGTACATCGCCAGTTCGTAGGCGACGCCCGGCTCGCTCGCGGGGTTGACCGCGATGACGCCGTAGGGGTTATCGAGCAGCGGATCACCGTCGGTGACCGGACCGTCGACGAAGCGCTCGAGTTCGAGCCGATCGCGCATGTCGATGTAGTTGGCGCGAACGGTGAGCAGGTATGCGTCGCGCTGATTCGCCTGCACGAGTGTATCGCCCATTCCCTGGCCGGTTTCGCGGTACCACTCCCCGCCGGGTTCGACGCCGGCCTCGTCCCAGATCGCCCGCTCTTTGACGTGCGTTCCGGAGTTGTCTCCGCGAGAGAAAAACGTCGCCTCGGCGCTCGCGATTCGGTCGAACGCCGTCGCCACGTCCTCGATATCGGCGATCCCCGCGGGGTCGTCCGCCGGTCCGGCGACGATGAAATCACCGACCGCGAAATCGCGGCGATTGATACCGTTCCCGGACCGGATGAACGCGTCCTCGAGCGGACGGGCGTGGGCCATGACGGCGTCGACGTCGCCCCGTTCGCCGGCGGCGATTGCCTCGCCCGTCCCCGCGGCGACCGCTCGAGCGGTCACGCCGTACTCCGACTCGAAGGCGGCGTGAAGCTCGTCGACGAGGCCGGAGTCGTACGTACTCGTGGTGACCGCGACGGTGAGCGTCCCCGACGGGCCGTCCGACGCCGAACGGTCCCGACCGAGACAGCCGGCCGACGCCGCGCCGATCCCGATCCCGGCGAGAAGCGACCGGCGTGGTATCTGCATGGAAACAACGGTGACGGGAACGCACATAGACGTTTCGGTCGCAGAAACTGGTTTGCATAGCGTCTTTCCCCCGACGTAACCCGTTTCGGTTACATAATCCGGCTCGAACGGTGACCGAACGCTACCGCAGACGCCGAAACCGCTCGGAGATGGATTGGTGCGTGAGAGGGGACCGGACGGGCGGTGATACCGGCGGGTTCTTCCGATGGCACCCCGGAACGGACTGTATGTACGAAGAACTCATCGAGAGCGGCGAGTTGTCTCTCGCCCGCAAATCCGTCCTGCCGGGGACGGGGTTTTTCATGCCCGACAGCCTCGAGGAGGATCTCGAGGAACAGGAAGCGAAATCCGCCCTCGAGGGCGCAGACGTCGCCGTCGTCGCCGACCCTGACGCCGACGGTCTGGCCTGCGTCGCGCTGTTGCGCGAGATGTACGGCGACGTACAGAACGTCCCGGAACCCGACGCAGGCGGCGAGGAAAGCGAGGACGCCGAGAGAGCAGCCGATAGCGAATCAGACCCCGACGCAGAGGACGACCTCCTCGAGGAGCCCGAACCGACGCCCCACAGCGTCGCGCTGGTTCCGGGTAGCCCGCACGACCTCGAGGACTCGCTCCAGCAGGTCGCCGACCACGGCGTCGAGGGCATCGACCTCTACGTCTGTGACCTGTGTCCGGACCGCTACGAGTACGTCGCGGACGAACTCGAGGCGGCCGTCGAGACCGCGAGCAGCGTCGAGTGGTACGATCACCACCAGTGGGACGACGGCGTCGCCCGGTCGGTCCGGGACGCCGGCGTGGAACTCGTCGTCGGCGACTCCGACGAGGAGTGTAGCGCGGACGTCGTCTACCGCTCGCTCGAGTACGAGTTCGACGACCAGTTCGCGGAACTGGCCGCGGTCACGCGCGATCACGACCTCTGGCTCCGTGAAGACCCCCGCAGCGACGACCTCGCGGACTACGCCTACTGGACCGACCCCGCGGAGTACGTCGAGGTCGTCCGCGAGTACGGCGCGGACTTCCCAGAGTGGGTCGAAGACTACATCGCCAAACGCCGCGTCGAGAAAGAAGCCCTGATCGAGCGGGCCGTCTCCCGCTCGGAACTCCGGGAAGTCGGCGGCTACACCGTCGGCATCACCTACGGCCGGTGCTCGCAAAACGAAGTCGCCGAGGCCATGCGCGAACAGGGTGCCGACGCCTCCATCATCGTCAAACCCGCCGGCTCGGCCTCCATCCGCGGGACCGACGAGTTCGACCGCTGCCACGAGGTCGCCGGCAAGGTAAACGGCGGCGGCCACCCGAAAGCCGCGGGCTGCAAGCCCGACATCTACGACGACATGCTCGACTACGCGAACCACTGGACGACTCGAGGGTCGGTCGCCAAACAGGTCCTGCTGGACGCCTTCGGTGCCGTGGTCGACGAAGAACGAGAAGTGAGCGAGTGAAACGGCCGAAAACGCCCGAAAACGGGAGAATCCACTCTCGCTGTGCCGCGTCGTGAGGGGTGACCGCAACCTATAGTATGAAACGCTGACAATACTCCGCCAATGCCCTCCTCTCGTCGATCGGTTCTCACGGCGTGTACCGCCGGGATCGGTGCGCTCGCCGGGTGTCTCTCGAGCGAGAATCCGACTGCCGACGGCTCCTGGCCCAGACGCACGCTCACGAACGCCCACACCGGCTACGCGAGCACTGACGGTCCGACGACGGACCTTTATACCGTCTGGAAGCAAGCGCGAGCGCGAAGCGGCGGAATCACCCCGTCTCCGGTCGTCGACGACGGCGTTCTCTACTTTACCTATTCACGACAGGCTCGAGACCACGAACGCGGCGGGGCGTGGGTCGAGGCGTTCGACGCGGCGACCGGCGACTCCCGGTGGACGACCGAACTCTTCCGGACCGAAAAGGTCTACTCCCTCAATCACTCGGACTCGACGGTCGTCAAAAGGGATCGGATATTCACCCAGACCGACGACGGGTTGACGATGCTCACCACCGACGGCGAGATTCAGTGGACCGTCGATAACCTCTATGGCGACCAGCAGTTGTCCGACGCGACCACGCCCGTCGTTACCGACGACGTGGTCATCGCGGGAACGTACGGTACACAGGACGAGGACGGTCAGAACGAGGTCGTCTACGGAATCGATCCCGCGACCGGCGACGAGCGCTGGCACACGTCGTTCGACGACTGGAGCAGAATGTGGCAGCTAGCCGGAGCCGGAGACGTAGTCTACGTTCCGTTCGACCGGACCGGACTCGTCGCGCTCGACGTGACGAGCGGTGAAGAACGCTGGCGCTGGGAGGGACCGATCGACGGGACCCCGACCGTCGTCGACGATCTGATACTCGTGGCGCTCCGCCGCGACGACGAGGACACACTCGGCGCGCTGGACCGTCGTGATCGTTCGCTTCGGTGGGAGATATCGATCGGGCCCCGCTGGCCGAGCGCTGGATTCGCCGTCGCCGGAGACCTGTGCTATCACGCCTCGTACTTCGGTCTCGAGGCCCGTCGACTCGAGACGGGCGAGCGAGCGTGGCGCTTCGGGCCCGAGGAGGGCGAACGCCCACACGATGAACCGCAGGTCGACCTCGTCACCACGCCGGTCGTCGCTGACGACGCGGTCTACGTGTCGGGGTGGATCCAGCGCGACACGATGTACGGCCACCTGTTCGTCGTCGATAGCGCGACGGGCGAGGAACTCGGGCGCGCTGAGATGGGGCGTAACCAGCAGGCCGGAACGGGAACCCCGGCGGTCACGTCCGACCTCGTTTTTCTCGGGTCGGAGTACGGAACTCTCTACGCGTTCGGCGAGTGCTCGTTCGAGGTCGCCGATCGCTGTCTGTCCGGATGACACACGACGATACAAGAACCCTACTCTCGAGCGAAAAACCGGATCACGAGCTGTAAGACGTGGACGAAGACGCCGGCGACGGCGACGTAGACGCCGATGGTCTGGACCCCCACTGAGATGTCCCGACGGTCCCGGAGGCGCCAGATCTCCCAGCCGAGTCGCAGGACGAAGCCGAGGAAGATCAAAACGAAGCCGACCAGCAGGACCGGCGCGACGAACGTCCCGACGGCGACGGCGATCACGCCGCCGATAAACGAGTAGGTGGCGTACGATCCCCAGTGGGCGAACGACTTCGAGCGCGCGTAGACGTACCCGGAGACGAGCGCGGTCAGGATCGCGACGACGACCGCCGTCACGCCGAGAACCGCGAGCCGACTCTCGGCCGGCACGAACGAGAGGATGCCCGCACCAAACACGCCGAACGCGAGTTGCAGTATCACCATGCCGGCGACCGCGATCCCCGTATCGCCGCCCTCGACGCCGCGCTCTGCGATCAGTTCGCCGCCCGTGATCGCCGCGCCGTAGACGATAACCCCGACGATCGGCAACCGAAACAGCGTCTCGTTGATCGCGGCGAGGGGCGTTTCGGCGACTACGGCCATCAGGCGACGTTGATCGCCATCAGCACGCTCGCCCCACCGATCACGCGGGCTTCGCGACTCGAGAGGCCGAATCCACGACCGGTTTCGTACGGCGTTTCGGCGGAGCTCATAGGCGGCTCCACCATGCTGAGACCCAAAAAGCTGCCGTCCGAGGTGGTTCGAAAGCGACGAGCGACGGCTCGAGTTGGCCGGAGACGATTCGCTCGTTACTGTTCTGCAGTCCAGCGGTCCGAGTACGCCGTCCCGCAGTTACACTTCGCGTACGCGTGGACGACGTCGCCCTCGGCGTACAGTCCGCCGACGTCCTCGTTTTGCTCCTCGGAGAACGAGAACACGAACTGGACGCCGTGGTCCGTCTCGTCCCCGTCGCTCGCCTCGTCTGCGTCCGGCGCGTCGGGACAGACGCCGTCGGTCAGGTCGTCGTCGATCGAACTTTCGGTCGCCATCGCCGACTTCGCGAAGGCCATCGCGTCCGTCCCCGTCGCGGCCTTGAACGCGTTTCGGCCGCTCTCGCCGTCGACGACGATCAACACGCCGCCCTCGACCGGCTCGCCGAACTGCTCGAGGCGGTCGTCCTCGACGTAGGAATCGGCCAAAAACAAGGCGACATCGTCGGGCCGTTCGCCCGCCAGAAACTCCGCGCGTGGATCACTCATAGCTCGACAACCGGTCTCGAGCGCCAAAAAGTCCGTCATTGATCGTCCCCGGGATGTGATCTGCCGAGCGCCGAGAATGTCCGAAAAGCTAAGAGATTTCAGTCAGTAGCAGGTGCCATGGACGAGGATGTCGTCGCAGATATCACCGGTCGCTTCATCTTGAGCAATGGTGGTGAGAACGCGGGCAAGCCCCTCGAGGGGCGGATCATCATGACCGAAAAGCGGGTCGTACTCGCGACGGGTCAGACGAAGGAAACGGTTCCGCTGTCGCAAGTCATCGACGTGAACGTCGGGACGGTGCCCCAGCACGTCAAGCGATTCTTCGGAGATACGGCAACGATCGGCTACCGAACCGCCGACGGAACCCAGAGCGCGGTCATCGAAAGCTCGGACGAGAAAGTCGAGAAGTTCGTCGCAATTCTCTTTCGCTGCCTGCTCAACGGCCGTAAAGTCGCCGTCAAACACCCGGCGCGGGTCGGCGGCCGGATCAAAGACTCGAGCGTCGTCGTCGGGAAACTCCGCGTCAAGAACAGGCAAGTCGAGGTGAAGACGAAGTCAAGCGGGTTCACCATCGACGTGGCGACGGTGATGAACATCGACCGAACGAACAGGATCGGCGACAGCGACGACCGGGTGACGCTGGTCGTCAAACACACCGATCAGGAGTCGGGACTGACACAGACGACCCAGATCGCGCCGGCCAAGAGCCAGTACGTGAACCTACTGGCACGATACTTCAGGCTCGAGTACGACGAGGTCCGCGAGGAGGTGGCAGATATCGAACTGACCAATCCCGAAAAGCGAGTGCTCGTCGGGGTGCACGCGACGGGCGGCGACATCGACTTTACGAACATGTTAGACGGCGACCCGGCATACGTGACGAACGTGCTCAACTCGGTCAGGAACAAGCAACTGGTTGTCGAGAACGGCGAGGGACTCTCGCTGACGCCCCAGGGACGAATCGTCGTGAGCCAGCGAATCGAAGACGTCAACGCCTGAGGAGCCGATAGATTCGAAGGCGAACGTGTCTGTGACATCCTCGAGAATTTACCACGTACCGCAAGAGAGACGAGCGATGCGTCGAAAACGGCGATCTCGAGTTAGAACAGATCGTTCGGATCGACTTCCGTGTTCCCCGAGTTCTCGACGAGGATTTCGTCGAGCGCCTCCTCGAGTTCGTCCCGGCGCGGCAGGGCGAGCATCTGGCAGGTGAACACCCGGTCACTGTCCGTCTCGATGCTCGAGTCGAGCAGGAACGCGTGGTCGTCGGTCTGGGCGATCTGGGCGATGATCGGGCTCATGATCGACGAGCCGATGTCGGCGACGAACTTCGGCGGCGAGTGTTTGATCTCCGCGTTTAACACGTTCGCCCAGCCGTCGATGAAGCCGCTGGTCATGATGTTTCCCAGTTCCTGGAGGGCCCCCTGTTCCATCTCGCCCCACTCGCCTTCGGTCTCCATCGGGACGAGCGAGTCGACGACCGCCCGGCCGGAGGGTTGATCGAAGAGGATGATCAGATAGCCGCTGAGTTTGCCCTGAAACTCCATGACGGTCCCGACGTAGCGTTTGGTGCCGACCTCCGCCGGAATGTCCTCGAGCGGAACGAGGCTCAGCCGGCTGATGTTGACGCTCGTCTCGATGCCCGTCATCGAGGTGATGTTCGACGCCGATTTCTCCGCGCCCTCCTTGGTCATCTCGTTGAACACCTCGAGCTTCTCGAAGGAGATGCTCGTATCGGTCTGGGGCTCGAGGGCGGTCTCGAGGGAAGTCTGGTCGGGAACGAGCAGGATGCGGAAATCGACGGGTTCGTTGACGCCGCCGCGGGAGGCTTCGACGCGACTGCGGAAGACGAGCAGGTGGCTGTCGCCCTCCGTCGCCGAGCGCGGGAGGACTTCCGTCCCGGTCCCTTCGATGTAGGTCGGCGGCGAGCTCTTGATCTTCGTGTTGAGGTGGTTGGCCCAGCCGTCGATGAAGCCGCTGGTCATGATGTTGCCGACCTCCTTGATGCTGCTCTTTTTCATCTCGGGGTCGTCGGCCGGGACGAGTACGTCCGTCACCGCGGTGCGGGCCTGCTCGTCAAACGCGAGGACCGTCTCCCCGCGGATCTCGCCAGTGAGGTCGATGCTGACGCCCGCGTACTCGTTGCCGATGAACTCGTACTGCAGGTCAGACGGCGACATCAGCGAAACGTCGGTCACCTCGACGCGGGTGCTGATGCCCGTCAGTTGCGAGAGTGATTTGACTGCCGACTGCGCGCCGTCGTGAGCGAGTTTGTTGTACGTCTCTAGCGCTCGAATATCGATTTCCATGAATATTACCCGGACGTGATGCTGTTGACTTCCTCGAGCACGCTCTCTTTCTGGAACGGCTTCGTGATGTAGCCGTCCGCGCCCGCTTTGATCGAGTCTTTCATCTGCTCGGCCTGCTCGACGCTCGTACACATCACGATCGTCGCGTCCGGATCGAGATCGGTGATCTCGTCGGTCGCCTCGATCCCATCTTTGATCGGCATGACGATGTCCATGAAGGCGATGTCCGGCTGTTCCTGTTGGTACAGCTCGACCGCTTCGACGCCGTTTTCGGCCTCTCCCACGATATTGTGCTCCTCCTCGAGAATTTCTCGAAGCAGATCCCGCATAAATCCGGAATCGTCCGTGATTAGTACGTCCATAAGTAGTTCGACACACTCAGTTGACTTAATAAAATTGGCCGTTGGTCCGCGACCGCTCCGTGAACAGTCGAGWKCACTCCCCAATGGAGGGTTTAGGCGTATCCAGCCCTGTTGAAATCCTCAGAGATGTACAGCTTTAGTCTTGCGGTCGCCGCGGGCGAGGCCGACCTCGCGCTCGGCTCCGATACCGGCGGCTCGATCCGCTGTCCCGCCGCGTTCTGCGGCGTCGTCGGCATCAAGCCGACATACGGACTGGTCTCGCGGTACGGGCTGGTCGCCTACGGCAACAGCTTAGAGCAGATCGGCCCCTTCGGCTCGAGCGTCGAGGACGCCGCTTCGCTCCTCGACGTCATCGCCGGTCCGGACGACCGGGACGCGACCACTCGAGAACCGCCACGTGTCGACGACGCTGCTGACGGCTCCTACGCCGCGGCGGCCGACGGCGATGTCGACGGATTGACCATCGGCGTCCCCACGGAACTGCTCGAGGGCGCGGACGAGGGCGTCGTCGAAACGTTCTGGGACGCCATCGACCACCTCGAGGACCGAGGCGCGACGTACGAGGAAGTCAGCCTGCCGTCGGTCGAACACGCCGTCGAGGCCTACTACGTGATCGCAATGTCGGAAGCCTCCTCGAACCTCGCGCGCTTCGACGGCGTCCGGTACGGCCACGCCGCCGGCGAGAAGGGCGAGAACGACAACTGGAACGAGGCCTTCTCGCAGGCGCGACAGGAAGGGTTCGGCGACGAGGTCAAACGCCGAATCCTGCTCGGAACGTACGCCCTCTCGGCGGGCTACCACGACAAGTACTACAAGAAAGCACAGGACGCCAGAGCGTGGGTCAAACAGGACTTCGACGAGGCGCTCTCGAACGCCGACGTGCTCGCCTCGCCGACGATGCCCGTGCCGCCGTTCGAACTCGGCGAGAGCCTCGAGGACCCGCTGACGATGTACCTCGCGGACGCCAACACGGTGCCGGTGAACCTCGCGAACCTGCCCGCGATCTCGGTGCCGGCGGGCGAGACCGACGGGCTCCCGGTCGGGATCCAACTCGTCGGACCAGCCTTCGGCGAGCGCGAGATAATCCGGGCCGGCAGCGCGCTCGAGTAAGCGCGTCGACCGAGCGACCACGATTCGAGTTGCGATCTCTTACTATCGATCGTTCACCGCTTGACGACGACCCCACTCGGAGACGATCCCACTTGGTGGCGAGCCCCGCTCGAGAGATGTTCGCTACTCGAGCGATACCCTTACTCGAGGGACTCGCCCTCGACCGGACAGCCACAGGGGTAGGCGGTGCGGTGGGTCGGGACGAGTTGGATGACGGTGGTGACCGGGCGTCCACATCGCGGGCACTCGGGCGGGGACGACGGCGGGTCGTCGGTCACCCAGACGCCGCGGTTTGTCACGGCGAGCGAGACGCCCTGTACCTCGAGGCGAACCTCGATCGCACTGTCGGCGGACTCGAGCAGTCGCGCGAGCGCTTCGGGATCGATTTCTCGGCCGAGTTGGTAGGCGTCTCGAGGGACGCCCTCGTTCTCGAGCGTGCGGACGATCTCGAGGACCAGACTGTTCGTCGATGTCGTCATAGTTTACGCTCACCCTCGAGTGCGGTAGTCCGAGTTAACGGGACGGACAACGAGACTGGCGGTAGTCGACTGCGATTCGTCTGTCGGACGGGGTGTTTAAGCCCGCGGAGAAGTAAGCCAATCATGGCAACCATCCTTCATCGGGTTGGAAGCCACGTCTCGGGTGCTGTAACCACCCGGGGCATTTCAATGCAAAACGCCCCCTTGCCGTGGAGTGTATGGCTTCCATTTGCTGCAATGACCTGTAGTGTCATATAACTACTGTTTCTGGGTAGGAATAATGTGTGCACGAAACGTGCAGGGATGCAACCGACTCGTAGAGTACAGTCGCTGGGATGCTCGAGAACACTACTACTGCTGGCAACTATGATTTCCACACCCTCCCCAACCGATTCGCGCAAACGCTCCGCGCTTGCGCTCATCCCTCGCACGGCTTTCGATCGCGGGTCGCAGATAGCGACCCGCTTCTGAGCGCGCGCCACCGCACGTGGCTTTGTTGGACTGGTGGTACCTCGCTGCACTCCGGATCGCCGATTCAGAAGTGGCTGAACGGGTGAGCTTCGTCGACGGCGTTGACTTCCATCTCGAGAAACAGACGCGGCTACCAGCTATCGATAGTCGGCGGCGCTGAAAGAAACGCTCGCGTCAGTCCTGGTACGCGAGGTTCATGATCCACTGCGAGAAGGCGTCGCTGTTGGGGTCGACCTCCTCCTCGCCGATGAACGGCGAGAGCATGTCGCCGGCCATCAGGAGTCGGAAGTCCAGATCTCGAGCGGTCGGCGTGATGTAGTAGGTGTTGTGCCCGTTGTACACCGTATCCTCGCGATCGACGAGTTCCTTTTCGACGAGCGATTCGATGATCCGGCTTCCCTTCCGCGAGGAGACATCCAGTTCCTTCCAGAAGTCGCTCTGGTGAATCCCGCCCGTCTCCCTGACGAGTTCGAGTCCCGCCCGTTCGTCCGCGGAGAGTTCGGCTTCGGCGCTCGAGACGCTCACAGTGCCCACCTCGCGAGCGTGCTCTTGGCTACAGACGAATGGTCGCGCATACCACATAGACGGTGGGCGAGGCGCTTAAATGTGGCCTTCGCGGTCGCCGCTGGGGCTGTTTCTCTCACGGTCGAGGGACACGTCCTCGTAGGGTGTTCGACACGGCGGCCCGTCCGCGAACCGATAGCTCGGCGACCTGCCGAGGGCGATGATCGAGGACGACCGCGTGCCGAACCCGTCCCGGTGGATGCAGACGCCGTACTCGTGATCGCCCAGTACGTCGCCGGCGCGCTCGAGCCACTCGTCGACGGATTCTGTCGAGTCCACCGCGAGTTCCTCGCGAACCGCTCGCGCATTGGCCGCCTGCGCTCGAGCCGCGTCCGGGCGGGCCGGCGGTACGTCGACGACCTCGTCGACGGCGACGTTGACAACGACGTGGACGCCCGGTTCGAACTCGTGGCGCTCGAGTCGGCCGTCCCACGTGTCACAGAACGCTCGCTCGGCGTCGGCGACGACGAGGTTGAACCCGTCGTACTCGTGCTCGTCTGTCGTCGCCTCGATCGTCCGCGCCGCTTCGGTCGCCGATTCGGCAGCGAGCACGTCCCCGACCAGCAGTCCTCGAGATCGGTCGCCGGCCAGCTCCGCGTCGGTCCAGCGGTTCGTGATCCCGGCGACGACGCCGTGCTCGTTGTACCCGATCCAGGTCCCGCCGGCGTCGGTATCCCGCGGGGCGATCACCAGCGGCTCCTCGCGATAGACGTCGGGCGGAGTCGAGGGCCGCTCGAGGGCTTCGTCCCTGTTCGCCGCGACGGCGACGGGCGCGTCGTCGAAGACCTGCCAGGCGAGTGTCAGCGTACACACGAGCGCAGATACGTCTTCGCACCCTATATGTTGCTCCCTAACCGGCGGCCGAAGCGGCTACTCGAGGGACGACGCGTCCGTCCCCTCGTCTCGAAGGAGACGCCGAACGGCCTCGCGGTCGACGGTCCCCGAGGCCGTCCGCGGGAGTTCGTCCGCGAAGCCGATCGTCTTTGGCTGCTTAAACCCTGCCAATCGGCCGCTACAGAACTCGAGCAGGTCGTCAGCCGTCACCGCAGCCGGTTCGGTCGGGACGACGAGCGCGCCGACCCGCTCGCCCCACTCCGGGTCTGAGAGGCCGACGACGGCGGTTTCGTCGACCTGCGGATGGGCTCGAAGAACGTCTACGACCTCGCCGGGATCGACGTTCTCTCCGCCGGTTACGATGCGGTCGCTCCGCCGGTTCAGCACCCAGAGTCGGCCCTCCCGGTCGCGATAGCCGATATCGCCTGTGTGGAGTCCGTGGGCTCCGAACGCGGCGTCGGTGTGGGCTGCATCGAGATAGCCCGGTGTCACCGTCGGCCCGGACACGACGATTTCTCCGGACTCGCCGGGCGCGAGCGGCGTTCCATCGTCGTCGACGACGGTCACGTCGGTCACGACGAGCGGCTGGCCGACGGTCCCCTCGTGCGAGCGCGCCTGTTCGGGCGTCGCCGTCGAGATCTGGGACGCGGTTTCGGTCATCCCGTAGGTCGGGTAGGCGGGAACGCCGGCCTCGCGTGCCCGTTCGAGCAACTCGCTCGAGGCCGGCGCGCCGCCGAGCAGGACGAACCGGAGCGAATCGCGCTCGCCCCAGCCCGCCTCGAGCATGCGCGTGAGCATCGTCGGGACGAGCGAGACGCCGGTGATATCATACTCCTCGACGACTCGAGCGGTTTCCACCGGATCGAATTCGCGCTGAATAACGAGCGCCGTTCCGTAGAGCGCCGACCGAACGACGGGTGCAAGCCCGCCCATGTGATACATTGGCAGACAGCAGAGCCAGCGGTCCGAGGGGAGGACCCCGAGTCGGAACGCCGACGCGGTCGCGCTCGCGAGGAGGTTCCCGACCGTCAGCCGAACCCCCTTGGGCTCGCCGGAGGTCCCGGACGTGAACAGGAGCAAAAACGGGTCGTCGCGCTTGAGCGAAACCGGGTCGGGAACCGCCGCGGCCCCGCCCTCCTCATGAGAGAGCGAGCGAACCGTCTCCGGCGTCGAATCGGACGGCTCGTCGACGGAGAAGATCGGTCGATCCGCACTTGAGGCCGCCAGCGATTCCGTCTCGGCTTCACAGAGCACGGCGTCGGGTTCCGTCCGCTCGAGCTTCGACGCCAGTTCGGACGGCGTTTCCCGAACGTTCAGCGGCACGAGGACGCGGCCGGTTCGCATCGCGGCGAAAACGAGGCTCGCGAACGCGGGGCGAGTCTCCATCAGTACGGCGATGCGGTCCGATGATGCACCAGCGTCGTCGTCGGAACTCTCGAGACGCCTCGTTTCGAGAGCGGACTCGAGCGCGCTCGCGAGCCGATCGACGCGGCGGTCGAACTCGCGGTAGCTCCAGCGTTCGTCAGTCTCGACGTCGATCACGGCGGTCCTCTCGGGAGACGTTTCTCGGCGATGTGTCAACAGATCCCTCGTCGGCCAGTCGGCGGGCGAACGCATTAGCCAGACCAGAGGCCCGAAACCCCAAGACCCTTCGCCTGCGGGACGACCGCCGATCCGTTCTCGAAGAGGACGGGATCGCGAGCCAGATCCTCGGCGAGCAACTCGCCCGTCGCGAGCCCGCAGGCCGGCAAGTCCGGCACCGACGCGGCGAGGTGAACGGCACCCGTCCGGGCGACGACGGCGTCGATCGTCGTCGTCACGATGGGGGTTATCTCGAGTTGCTGAACCCACGCGGTGATCTGCTGGGCCACGTCGAGCCCCCCTAACGCCATCGGCTTCAGGACGATCGCGTCGGCCGCGCCGGCCTCGCAGATCGCGTCGACGCCGTGCTCGAGTAGCCCCTCGTCGAGCGCGATATCGACGCCCCGGCCGCGCAGCGCCGCGTGTCCGGAGAGCGCGCCAGCTGGAAGGGGCTGCTCGAGGATCGAAACGCCGTAGTCGGCGAACCCGTCGATCGCGGACTCGGCTTCCTCGACCGTCCACGCGCCGTTCGCGTCGGCTCGAAGTTCGATATCCGACCCGATGGCGTCTCGAGCGCGCCGAACGCGTTCGACATCGGCCTCGACCGAGCGGACGCCGACTTTGAGTTTACAGCAGTCGAAGCCGCGGGAAACAGCGGACTCGACAGCATCGGCGGTCTCTTCCGGCGTTCCGTCCCCGATCGTCGTGTTGACCGGGACCCGACCGACGAGCGCGTCGTCACTGAGGTACTGGTACAGCGGCGTCGCCTCTCGAGCGGATTTGAGATCTGCGACCGCGAGCGTCAGGCCGTGCCGAGCCGCCACGCAGTCGTCGACTTCCTCGATCGCCTCGTTCAGTCCTGCCTCGGAGATCGTCGCTTTCGCCCGCTCGAGGGCGTCTTCGCACGCCCCGAGCGACTCCGTCCATCCCGGGAGCGGGGTCGCCTCGCCGTAGCCGACCGCGTCGCCGTCGGTCAGCTTCACGAGGAAGCCCTCGCGCTCGTCGATCCGTCCGTGAGCGGTCTCGAGCGGCGACTCGAGCGGGAGCGAAAAGCGCCGAAGCGAGAGGGTCGGGGTCATCCGAGCACCAGCCCCGCCGCGAAGAGGATCGAGAAGATCGTAAGCAGTTTGCCCGTGTTCTCGAGCGCCGGATTGAGCGCCTTTCCGTCGGTTCGCGTGAGCATCGTCTGCGTTATCATCGCGGCGTAGGGAACCGTCAACAGCGGCAGCAAGACCGCCGGTCCGAAATCCGCCGCGAGCCAGAACCAGATCGGAATCGCGAAGGCGACGGCCAGCAGCGCGACGAACTCGACGCGACTCCAGCCGTAGCCGAGCCGGACCGCGAGAGTGTACTTGCCCGTCTCGCGGTCCGTTTCTCGGTCTCGAACGTTGTTGACCACGAGGATCGCCGTCGAAAGGCAGGCGACCGGCAAACTTGCGATAAAGGCGGTCATCGTGACCGTCTCGGCCGGTATCGACATCGTCAGCGAATCCGCATGGTACTTCGCCGCCTGCACGTAGAACGTCCCCATCACGGCGACGACGCCGAAGAAGACGAAGACGAACAGATCCCCGAGCCCGTGGTAGCCGAGCGGGTAGGGACCGCCCGTGTACGCCCAGCCGCAGAAGACGCTCACGAGGCCGACGACGAGGATCGGAAGGCCGCCGACGAAGACCAGATACGTTCCGACGAGAATCGCGAGCGCGAACGTCACGACCGTCGCGAATTTGACTTCATCCGGCTCGATGAGCCCCGACTGGGTCACTCGAGTAAAGCCCTCGCGGTCGTCGGTATCCGCCCCCTTCTTGGCGTCGTAGTAGTCGTTCGCGAAGTTCGTCCCCACCTGGATCAGCGCCGCCCCCACGAAGGCCAACAGCGCCGGAAGTGGCTCGAAGACGCCCGCCTCGAGTGCGAGGCCGACGCCCACGATCACCGGTGCTGCGGCCGCTGGCAACGTTTGGGGCCGCGCGGCCATCACCCAGGCTTTCGTCCGCGAAACCGCTGCCGTACTCATTACTCGAGTGTCCCACTTCAGGAAGTGTCAACGTTGGCATTGCGGTCGAACGTTCGACCGGCGCTCGTCGATCGACGCGCGCGGAGGAAGATGGATGGCTCAGTTTTAGGCGGTTCCGGACGGCTCCGCCCGCTTAGTACTGCCAGGGGAACTCCGAAAAGTCCGGCTCTCGCCCCTCGACGAACGCGTCGCGTCCCTCCTCGGCCTCGTCGGTCATGTAGCCGAGCCGAGTCGCTTCGCCGGCGAAGACCTGCTGGCCGACCAGCCCGTCGTCGGCCATGTTGAAGCCGTACTTGAGCATCCGCATCGCCGTCGGACTCTTCGCGTTGATGCGCTCGCCCCACTCGAGGGCCGTCTCCTCTAGCTCGTCGTGTGGGACGACTTCGTTGACCATTCCCATGTCTTCGGCCTCTTCAGCGGAGTATGTTTTCCCGAGGAAGAAGACCTCTCGAGCCTTCTTCTGACCGATCTGTTTCGCGAGGTAGGCCGAGCCGAACCCGGCGTCGTAGCTCGCCACGTCGGGATCGGTCTGCAGAAACTTCGCGTGTTCCTCGCTGGCCAGCGTGAGGTCGCAGACGACGTGCAGGGAGTGCCCGCCGCCGACGGCCCAGCCGGGGACCACGCAGACCACGACCTTCGGAATATGCCGGATGAGTCGCTGGACCTCGAGAATGTGCAGGCGGCCCTGCTCTGAGGCGCGTTCCTCATCGCCCTCGTACTGGTAGCCGTCCTCGCCCCGAATCGTCTGGTCGCCGCCCGAACAGAACGCCCAGCCGCCGTCTTCGGGGGAGGGGCCGTTCCCGGTCAACAGAATACAACCGACGTCGGTCTGGCGTTTGGCGTGTTGGAGCGCATCGTAGAGTTCGTCGACGGTTCCGGGTCGAAACGCGTTGCGGACTTCGGGACGGTCGAACGCGATCCGGACGGTTCCGGAGTCGACCGCCCGATGGTAGGTGAGATCGCGGAAGTCGAACTCCTCGATCGGTTCCCACCGCTCGGGGTCGAAGTGGTCTGAAACCATGTCAGAAACTGGGACGCTCGCGGTGAAATAGGTTCGGCTCGCCCGGTAGGAGGACCTACCGGACCATCTGATAAAAGAGCGTGAAAATCGCGACCCCGGCGAGCACGGCACCGCCTGCGATAAGCCCGCCGAGTATAGCTTGTGCGGCTGTCGACGCGACGAAGTGTGGAACGACGACATTCGCAGCCAACCCACCGATTCCAGCAGAAGCGCCGCAAATCAGTGCCATACCCACCTTCCCCTGTTCGTCCCAGGTTTCGGAAATCGCCGTTCGGGGTGAGGCCATACGACATAATGTTATTACAGCCACATATATTTTTACGCGGTACAGAGTGCGGCGTACAGTAGCATTCGACAAAACGAACGCGAGATGAATCCACGATACGACTGCAACTAACACAGACCCGTACGCCCGCGCTGGCTACAAACGCTCGCGAACGCGCTCCGCGAGCGCTTCGCGTCGGCGATGACTCGCCTCCGCGTCGAACTCGAGGTGGAGTACCTGTGTGCCCTCGCTTCGGACCGACTCCCGGTATCGAGCCGCGAAGTTCTCGGGGTCGACGGTCTCGAACTCGAGACCGTAGAGTTCGCCCAGCGACTCGAACTCGAGGCCGTGGGGTGTCTTGAACTGGTCGGTGAATGGGGGGTCGAACGCCTCGATCGGCAGCATGTGGAAGATGCCGCCGCCGTCGTTGTCGAGGACGACGATGGTGGCGTCCACGTCACAGCGGTCGATCGCGAGCAACCCGTTCGAATCGTGATAGAACGCCAGATCGCCGGTCACGAGCACCAGCGGGTCCTCGGTCGCACTGCTCGCGCCCAGCGCCGTGCTGGTGATGCCGTCGATCCCGCTCGCGCCGCGGTTCGCGAGCACCGTCAGCGCCGCTGCCCGCGGCCGCCCGAACCGGTCCGCGTCCCGGATCGGCATGCTGTTCGAGACGAAAATCGAGGTCGAATCCGGCGCGTCGGCGAAAACTGTCGCGAGAACCGAGCCCTCGAGCGGTTCGGCCGTCTCGCTCCCTCGGTCCACCGGTCCGCCGTGAACTCGCCAGTGCGTTCGCTCCGCGGCCGCGAACCGCTCGGGCCACGTTTCGTCGGTCGTTTCTCGGCCGGTGCCATCCGCGAGTTCCTCGAGTACCCCATCGAAGACTGCCGCCGGTTCCGCGCCGATCAGATCGGTCGCGGCGAACGTGGCTTCTCTCCACTCCGCGGCGGGATCGACGAGGAACTGCCGGGCCGAACTGTCGGCCAGATACTGCCGCAGCGGCTTTGACGTCGGCGACGCGCCGAACCGGAGGACGACGTCCGGTGTCGGAAGCGTCTTTACGTACGTATCGTAGCCGCCGCAGACGGGCGGGTCGTCGCCGGAGTCCTCGAGGTGCGAACCGAACCGAAGCACAGAGAGCGGATCCGCGAGCACGGGAGCGTCGACCGCCCGCGCGAGTCGAGCGACCGCCTCCGGGTCGACACCGCGAGCGTCGTCGCTCGAGAAGCTCACTGGATCAGCCGGGCCGGCGACGACCAGCGGCCGCGCTGCGGTCTCGAGTTCCCGCGCGATCAGCCGACGGGCCTCGGTCGAGGGTGCCATTCGCCCCTGAGCCGTTCGGACGTACGGGCCGTCTCGACCGCTTCCGGCCGGCGTCTCGGCGAAGGATTCAGGGATCGGCTCCGAGACCTCGGTCGGCTCGAGGGGTTTCTGGAACGGACAGTTCAGGTGCACCGGCCCCGCTGGCGTTCCGCTCACCTTCGAGAGCGCTCGAGCCGCCGTCGTGCGAAGCGACCGCGCGCGTCGCTGCTCGGCTCTGGGTTCGGGAAGTTCAGCGTCCCACCGAACCGCATCGCCGTAGAGTTTGACCTGATCGACGGTCTGGTTCGCCCCGCTATCGCGCAGTTCCGGCGGTCGATCCGCCGTCAGCACGAGCAGCGGTACTCTGGCCTGGTTCGCCTCGATAACCGCCGGGTGGAAGTTCGCCGCCGCCGTCCCAGAGGTACAGACGAGCGCGGTCGGTTCACCCGTTCGCCGGCTCCGACCGAGTGCGAAAAACGCCGCCGAGCGCTCGTCCAGATGCGAGAAGACCTCGATATCGGGGTGGCGGGCGAACGCGACCGTTAGCGGCGTCGATCGGCTTCCGGGCGCGATACAGACCGCCTCGAGCCCGCCCGCTGCTAACTCGTCGACGAGAATGCGCGCCCACAGCGTTGATTCGTTCGGTGTGCCCGTCATTGGAGTTCGTCGAGGATCGGCCGGAACTTGAGTTGTACTTCGTCCCACTCGTCGGCCGGGTCGCTGTCCGCGACGATTCCGTTACCAGCAAAGAGCGTCACCGATCGATCGGCGGTAACTGCGGATCGAAGCCCGACCGCGAACTCGCCGTCACCGTTTCCGTCGAACCAACCGATCGGCGCGGCGTACCAGCCCCGATCGAACGACTCCGTCGACCGAATCGTCTCCCAGGCCGACGACGGCGGCACCCCGCCGACCGCGGGCGTCGGGTGAAGCGCCTCGACGATCTCGAGTACGTGACAGTCTCGCTCGAGCGTCGCCGTGATCGGCGTCTGCAGGTGCTGTATCGTCGCCAGCCGCCGGACCGTTCGATCGGACACCGACACCGACTCGGCCAGCGGATCGAGCTGTTCGCGGATCGCCTCGGCGACCAGCCCGTGTTCGTGGCCGACTTTCTCGCTGTCTCGTAACGTTTCGGCGAACTCGTCGTCGGCCGCGGGGTCGTCGCCTCGCGGTGCCGATCCGGCCAGCGCCTCCGTTTCGACCGTTCGGCCGCGCTTCGCGACGAGTCGCTCGGGCGGCGTTCCGAAGAAGGTCCCGCCCGTCTCGTGGGCGAACGAGAACCGATAGCAGTTCGGGTACGTACGGCGCAACCGCTCGAGGGTCGCCGGAACGTCGACTCGTTCGTCGAGAGTCGCCGTCAGCGACTGTGCGAGGACGACTTTGGTGAGCTCGCCCCGCTCGATCCGGTCCAGCGCGGTCTCGACCTGCTCGGTCCACTCCGCCGGCGTGGTCGAACGCTCGGTGCCATCGACGCCGGGGCCGTTTCCGCTCGGACGCATCGCGGGGAGTTCCTCGAGCCGCGAACGTGCCCGCTCGAGGCGCTCCGTCGCCTCGGCTTTGCTTCCAGCGGTCGCCGTGAGCCAGACGCCGTCGTCGCTTCGCGTGACCTGAACGGCTGGAATGACGAACGACGCTGCCTCGAATCCGGTCCACGGACCAGCCGGTTCGTGACCGTCGTGAAAGGAGAGGCCGCCGAACGCCCGCGGGCGAGCCACCGTTGGACCGTCGTACTCGAGGTGCTCGAAGGTCAGATCTGCATCGGCCCGAAGCTCGTCGAATCTGTCCGACCCGGTCGCCTGAAACCGCTTTGCGACGCCGGTTCCCGCGACTTCGAGTCCGTCGGGAGCCGCCCACTGGAGGCGCGGCTCGCGTTCTGCGTCGACGATTGCACCGAACGAGACCTCCTCGAGTTCGCGGCTCGCGCTGTAATATGCGGAGGCGTCTCGCTCGAGCGTTCCTGTTACCTCCCGTCCACCCGACGGTCGCTCCATCGAGCAACCATCGGGACCGGCGCGCCTTCAGCCTAACTATATCGTTCCTCACGCCACGGATTCGCCGTTTCCGAGTAGCCCCGACGCTCCCAGTAGCCGGGTTCGGGGTCGGTCAGGAACTCGACGCCGTCGACCCACTTCGCCCCCTTGTAGGCGTATCGGTGGGGAGTGACGACTCGGAGCGGCCCCCCGTGGTCCCGGGGCAGAGACTCGCCGTCGAGTTCCCAGGCGAACAGTACTTCTTCGCGCATGCACGCCTCGAGCGGGAGATCGGTCGTGTAGTCGTCCAGCGCAGAGAACATGACGTGAACAGCGTCGTCTGCGACGCCAGCGCGGTCTGCGAGCGCGAGGAACGGGACGCCGGTAAACTCCCGGTCGAACGTGCTCCAGCCGGTCACACAGTGAAAGTCCTGCCGCTGGGTCTCGGCGGGAAGCGCCCGAAACTCGTCCCAGGAGAAAGTGAGTTCGTTCTCGACGGCTCCCGTGACGCGAAACTCCCACGTCTCCGGGTCGAACGGCGGCGTGCCGCTCTTCGAGAGGACCGGAAATGCGCTGGTTTCGCGCTGGCCCGGCGGGAGTCGGTCGTCCCCGAACTCGTGGTAGCAGTCGGTGACGTCTTTCATGTGCGAGCCTTGGCCTCCGGACGGGAAGCTCTACCGCTCGAGGGCTTCCCCGTGCGAATAGATCGTATCTGTTGTGGGAATTCGAATCGTGGTTACGTGGGTTCGAAACGAAAACGTCGCTCGATTGGCCACGGAACCGCCGGGGTAATAGGACATTCGACGGACGATGCGGCACTCGAAAACGATTCGAAACGGTTCTCGCGTCGGTCAACGTGGGGGTTCCGCTCGCAACCCTCGCCACGAATTAGTACGGTCTCGGAGAGCGTGTTGTTGCATGGCTTCGAAACAAGAACTGGGAGCGGAGCGCGTTTCCGGAACGCAAGCACAGGATGTCGGCGAACAGGCCCTCGGCCCGGCGCTGCTGGCGTCGGCGGCGTCGGTCGGGCTGTCGTTGTACTACTACTTCGTTCGCGGCGACCGCGAGCGCGGGATCTTCGTTGGTCTCTGGCCGCCGACGATACTCGCGTTCGCGAGTTACTTCAACCAGCGGCGCATGCGCGAACAGCTCGAGATGATCACCCAGCCCGGGTCGACCATCAAGAACACCATCGACTCGATGATGGGCAACAACTAACATCGAGAGACGAACCGGGACGCCGGTCACGATCCACTTTTCCGAGGCCCTCCGACACGTAGAGCAGATTGGTGCGGATTCTTTTCCGAACGACGCGGGTCGCTGGCGGCGGAGACGATTACCTATCGGTGAGATACGCGAGAGGGGTCACACCGTTCGGGCGTCTGTCCGTCGTGGCCGCCGTCGTTCGACCGTTCCCAGGCGTGCACAATCCCCGTCAAACCTAAATACCCCCTTGCCGAAACGCGAATCAGATGCCGAAAGTAGAGATCACCATCCCAGAACACCTCGAGATGCAGATCGCGCAAATGGTCGAGCGCGGTGAGTTCGTCAACCGGGAGGAAGCGGTCGAAGACCTCCTCTCGACAGGTATCAAGGCCTACAAGACGAGCGGACCGATGGACGAAGACGAGACGGGCGGCGGCCTCGAAGACGACGGTATGATGGGCCACGACGACGAGTACGTTTTCTAACTCGTTTTCGACGCGTCTTCTCAGAGCGCCAGCAGCGGCACGCCGTAGCCGACGGCGAGTCCAACCGCGAGGACGAGCGCGCCGATAGCGGCGTTTTTCGCGGGGAACTCGCTCATCGGTGCGGTGGTCCGTTCGGCCTCGAGATCGTGGCCGACGTCGGCACCCGAATCGTCTGCCGCAGGTTCGCTGTCGTCTGCCATATCGAGCGTTTTCGGTCTCGATTACTTAAGCCCTCCTACGTACGCGGGCGTAGTCGATACGTTGTTGTCGAAACCGTCAAACGCCGGTCGCTCCAACACCAGACCATGCTCACCAAACGAGTGATTCCCTGCATCGACGTCGACCTCGACGAGGACGGTGATCCGGCCGTCTACACTGGCGTCCACTTCGAGGATCTGAAGTACACCGGCGACCCCGTCGAGATGGCCAAAGCCTACAACGAGTCCGGGGCCGACGAGTTCGTCTTCCTCGACATCACCGCCTCCGCGGAGGGTCGCGAGACGATGCTCGACGTCGTGTCTCGAGTCGCCGACGAAGTCTTCATCCCGCTGACCGTCGGCGGCGGCATCCGAACGACCGAGGACATCAAGGAGACGCTTCGCGCCGGGGCCGACAAAGTCTCGATCACCACCGGCGCGCTCGAGCGGCCCGAACTGGTCAACGAGGGCGCTCGCGCGTTCGGCAGTCAGTGTATCGTCATCAGCGTCGACGCCCGGCGGCGGTACGATGAGGACGGCGAGAACTACGTCGAAGTCGACGGGGAATCGTGCTGGTTCGAGTGTACGAAAAAGGGCGGGCGCGAAGGGACCGGCGTCGACGTCGTCGAATGGGCTCGCGAGGTCGAATCTCGTGGTGCGGGCGAGCTGTTCGTGAACTCGATCGACCGGGACGGGACGAAAGACGGCTACGACCTGGCCCTTACCTCGGCGGTCTGCGAGGCCGTCGATACGCCTGTGATCGCCTCGTCCGGTTGTGGCGACCCCGAACACATGTACGACGTGTTCACGGAAGCGGACGCAGACGCCGGACTTGCGGCCTCTATCTTCCACTTCGACGAGTATTCCGTCGACGAAGTCAAGGACTACCTCGCCGAACGGGACGTGCCGGTTCGACAGTAACTTCCCCGAGCGCTTGCGGGACGCCGATTTCGGCGGCGCGATGCGCAGAACCGGCGCGGTGAACAGCCGGAATTCGTCTCGAGCCGGATCCACGATGTAATCTCGAGTCGCATTCGCGAGCCGTCCTCGAGTCAGAACGCGATACAATCGCGAGTCGAATCCGCAATACAGTATCCTTATGCTCGCGCGGCCGACCGCTACTAGCAGTGACCTGGCGGTGTGCGTGGTGTGGCAAGCCGCACGAATCCGACGACCCACCCTGTGAGCGGTGCGGATACAACTCGTTTAACCGCGCGGACGACGCCGCCGGGGAGGGCGGCCACGGCGACACCTCGCCGACCTACGTCTGGGCCTGTACGAACTGCGGCCGCGAGCACGTGCGCAACTCGCCGCCCTGCGCTCGCTGTGGCAATCATACCCTCGAGCGAACCGAACAGACGTTCAACGAGAGCGATCCGGATCTCGCGGGTGCGAGCTGGCTCGAGGTCGCAAAGCCCTACTCACCGTTTATCGCCGTGTTCGTCATCGTCGTCGCCCTGTTCGCCACCGGCATCGTTCCGCCGTCAGTGATTCCCGGCATCGGAACCGACATTCCGGGCGAGGCCACCGAAGCCAACGGCATCGATCTCGAGGAAACGGCGCTGCTGGTACACGACCGACTCGCCGACGAGCGGGCGGCGGCTGCCGAAACCGAGACCGGCAGCGGGACGGATGGCGGAGCGAGCCTCGAGTACGACGAAGGGCTCGAGGCGTTCGCGACGGCCGAAAATCAGCGCCTCGTCGTCAGCGCGTACACCGACGATGATGGCGGCGACCGGACCGACCTGTCGGCGTTCGATCTCCCCTGTGAGAGCGAGCCACAGGGAATCCAGATACTCGCGCAGGACTCGATCGACGCGTACGATACCGAAGCGGCCCTCGCCGACGACCTCGCGGAGAGGCTCCTCGAGGCGCTCGACTCGCAGGGAATCGAGCAGGGCGATCACGATGCGGACGGAATCGACGTCCACGTCGGCCCCGACGGAGCGATACTCGCGGTGTACGTCGCCTGCTGATTCCGGACCGTCCGAAGGCAGACGGCCCCGCTCGCTCTCGAGGCGTGGGTTCGCTGCACAGAGACCTCTTGACACCGAACGACCCACCGCAAAAGAGCATCGAATCGAAATCAGACTGCCGCTTCGAACGCGTTTCGGAACGACGTCGTCTTCTCGCGGACGGTCCCGGCGCTCTCCTCGAGCGCGTCGATAGGATCGACGCCAGGTTCAGTTTTGATCGTCAGGATCGGGTCAGTCTGTCCACCGGACTGTTCCGGGTTCACGTCGTAGGTTGCCGCGGCGACGTTTTCCTGCTCCAGAAGCGTTCCTTTGAGCACGTTCATGAACGTGTGATCCTCGCCGCCGATCTCGATCGAAAGCTCGGTCTCCGTGCGTTCGGTGACCCGCAGTTCCATACGATTTCATCCGAGCGTCACGTGCTTGTACCTTTCGAAGACACCGCTCGTCCAACCGTTCGAACCGTCGTGCGGACGGCGGGACATAAACCCTATACCACTTCGCTCACAGGACAGAGGTATGAATCCGATCGGGGCCGCGCTGGGCGTCGTTCTCGCGGCGACGTTCGTCGGCTCGATAGCGGCTATCAAAAACGTTCATGACCCGGAACGGCCATGGGGAGACGTCCTCCGGTCCCGATTCGTCTACGGCGTGCCGTGGGGGACCGTGCTCGTGCTGGCGTTCGTCCTCGCGTTCTACCTCTTCGTTCAGGACGGCATCTCCCAGTTCTCCGATCCGGTGTCGATCCCGTATCGGGCCTATTCGTACTACTACCCGCTCGGAATGCTCTCTGCTTCGTTTGCTCACGCGAGCGCGGGACACCTCCTCAGTAACGTCTTCGGTGCTGCCGTCGTCGCCCCGATAGCCGAATACGCGTGGGGCCACTACCCGAACGGGCGCGATTCGAGAGAGCACGATACGAACGGGCACGACTCGAACACACCCGACGAGCGGTCCTCGAGGACGCTGTGGAGGACCCCGTGGGTACGGGCGGTCGTGATCTTCCCGCTCGCCGTTATCGCGCTCGGAATCGTCACGAGTCTGCTCGCGCTCGGCCCGGTGATCGGGTTCTCAGGTATCGTCTTCGCGTTCGCCGGGTTCGCGATAGTTCGCTATCCGATCCCCACGATTCTGGCCGTCCTCGGCGGTCAAACCGTCCTCATGACGACCTACGATGCGCTTTCGACCCCGATCGGTCTCTACGTGCCACAGGCCAGTCCAGCCACGGCCCCGTCGTGGGCGAACGTCGCGATCCAGGGTCACGCGCTCGGGTTTTTCGCCGGGTTCGTCCTCGCAGCGGTACTGTGCAAGCGACGCCAGTATCGCCCCAACCCGCTTTATCTGTGGATCGCCGTCCTGTTTTTCGCGTTCGAACAGGGCCTCTGGAAGATCTACTGGTACGGCGACCAGAACTCGTTCTACCTGTTTCAGGGCCCCGGAATCGCCATCGTCACCGGACTGGCGCTCATCGTCACCCTCGCGATCACCGCCCCCGACCGGCCGGCCCTTCCGGCGTCGATTCGGGAGCGGTTCGCCCGATCTGCCGACGCGAAACGCGACATTCGCGCGGAAGCGCGGACCGATCGCATCCTCGAGCTGGCGGGCTCGAGTCGATCGTCGACGCGGGACGCGATCGAGCGGGTCGAAACGATGGCTCGAGGCGTCGGCCCGAGTCGTTCGAAATCGTTCGCAGCGATCAGCGAGCGCCGCGTCGCGTTCCTCGTGATCGTGGCCGTCGTCGCACTTATTGCCGGGCCGGCGATTCCAACCAACCTGTTCGTCATCTCGGGCGAGACCGGCTCCGAAGACGCGTCGATCTCAGTCGCCGATTACACGATCGAGTACGTCGACGGGGCGGAAAACGAAATCGTCGGCGTCGTCGACGTCGGCGCGTTCGGACAGGACACCAGCGTCGAATCGAGCGGGGTCATCGTCTCGAGTGAGAAGCGACACCTCTGGCAGGAGTCGATCACGGCCCAGCAACTCGCCTTTACCGGCGAGGAGACGGTCTCGGTCGGCGGCCCGGGCTGGCGCGAGACGGTTCGCGCCGAACGAACCGGCTGGACGCCGACGGGGAGCGATCCGGTCTACCAGATCTGGCTTTCCGAGGACGAGGGAGACGAACAGCTGGCGTTCACCTCCGAGTCCTCGCAGGCCGACGTGCGCGTCGACGACCGAACGATCACGGTCGACACGGACGGCGAGGCGTTCGTCCTCGAGGTGGCACGAACCGACGCCGACGGCGACCCCATCGGGACGTCGACGGTCGACGTTCCCGAGCGGAACGAAACGGTTCGAGCCGGCGGGATCGAGTTCGAGCGCGAGGAGGGTGCGATCTACGCGAAGACCGACGGGACGGTGGTCCAGGTTGCAAGTGAGGAGAAGTACAGCCGAACGAGGTAACGCGGGCCTAAAAACGATTCCGACGGACGACCGATCTCCGAACCGCCTGCGAGGGCGACGTCACGACATCGTATTCGAGGTTGGATCAACCGCGGTCGAGTCCCACTCGATCCGAAACACTTCGGCCTCGAGCGTGCGCGTCTCCTCGGTGTGAAACTGGAGTCGGTTCGAAAGCGAGAACGTGGCGCGGAACGCGTGGGTGACCGTTCCTCCGGTATCGTTCGCGTAGGATTCGACGAACTCCTGGCTGCCCTCGTTGTGGATCGTATAGGAGGTCGCGGCGATCGATCTGGTCGTCTCGAGAAAGTCGCGGTCGGCGTGGCGGTTGCCTCGCTGTGCCCCGAACGGCGGGTTCGAGAGGACGGTGGCGTCGTCGACAGCCAGCGGGTGTCGGGTCACGTCGCCGCGGATCCACTCGATCGGCGGCCGCTTCGACGGACTCGCATTCGAGTCGGAATCGACAGCGTGCTCAGAAAGGACGGACCGGGCGTTTCCTCGAGCGAGCGCAAGCGCGTCCTCGTCAACGTCGATTCCGACCACCCGATCCGCGTCACAGAGAGCGGCTCCGATCGCGAGCATTCCAGTTCCCGTCCCGAGGTCGACAACGGTTTCGCGGGCCAGATCGCCCTGCAACGCGGCGAGATGACAGACGTGCGCAGCGACCTCCGCCGGGGTGAGATACTGCTCGAGATCGGCCGACGGCGTCCGGAAATCGTCGACGCCTTCCAGCCGTCGGGCGAGCGTTCGTCGCTGTGGCACGGGCATCGAACGGGCAGACGCCGGCCGCACACAAAAGATTTCCAGATCGATCGAAGCCCTAGCGGGATACGCTCGCGGTTCGATCGACGGCTGAGATAAAGTTAAGAACGTGCCGTGACAGGAACCAATATGGAGGAGTGTCCACGATGCTCGTCTCCGCTCGAGCGCCTGTCGCTCGCCGACGTGACGACGGTGGCGTGTAGCCATTGTGGGTACGCAGACGTTCCGGTCGAACACGAACGCGAGTTCCCGGAACTCGAGTCGTGGGGAGACGCGTTCAACCGGTTCTACGACGCACTCGAGGCTACCGACGACGAGTAGTCTCCCGTAGTATTCTGGTCGAACGGGTGTCTGGTCCAGCGAGTGTCTGGTCGAACGTGTATTCTGATCGAACGAGGTGGGCGGAAAATGGAGGGATCGAGTCGTTACTCGCTCGCTGAGGCCGCTTCCGCTTCCTGCTCGTCGTGGTCGTGTTCGACGTCCTCGTCCGATCGGGCCGCGACGAGGCCGCCGCGAGCGACGCTGTAGAGCGGTTCGTTCGCGTGAGTTACACCGCTGATCGAGAACGGAATGTTCGCGTCCTCGAGGTGGTCGCGAAAGAGGTCCTCGAAGCCGCTCGGGCTCGAGGTCCCGCCGGTGACGACGACGGGGACGTCGAGGCCTTCCTCGACGTCTTCCTCGTCGACCTCGCTGACGATGTTCTCGATGACGTAATCGAGGAGGTTCTCGTAGTAAATCGAGAGCGCGCCCTCGACGCCGCCCACGTCGGTCGTGAAGTCGAGTTCGAAGTCGTCCTCTTTGATCGAGGTGACCTTATCGACCGGGGTTCCGGTCGCTCGAGCGGCCTGTTCGTCGACCCAGTCGCCGCCGCGTGCGACGGAGAACTTCATCACGGGGACCGCGTAGTAGGCCAGACAGACGTTCGTCATCCCGGCACCGAAGGAGATGCCGAGCCCGGTGAAGTTGTTGTCCGCGAGTTCGGAGTAGATGACGGACATCCCCTCGTTGATCGGTTCGGCGTCGTATCCCATGTCGTTTAGGAACGACTCGATCGTCTTCTGGTGATACAGTGTCGAGAGGTCGTCGTCGATCGGATCCGCGGGGGTCGAGAAGTAGAGTTTCTCGTCCGGATACGTCGGCTCGCCGACGACCTGCTCGATGATGAGTTTCATCATCGGAATGGCCGATTTCTCGTCGTTCGAGAGGATACCGTGTTTCATCGGCCGCCGCGTCTCCTTGTTGAAAATGTTCGCGAAATTCAGTGCGTCGTCGCCGACGACGTACACTTTGTCGTCCTTGCGAATGTGGAGGACTTCGCTTCGCGAAAGCATCTGCTCGGCCATGTCCGAGTACTCGATCTCCACGAAGGAGTTTCGCTGCTGTACGAATACCGTATCGTCGCCATCCTGCTGGGCAGACAGGATGTTCATTGTCCCAACGTCTAGGCCTTTGGCCATAGTTTGGGAAGGCCACTGGCGACTTATAAATCTATGTGAGATTCTTTTATTCGATTTCGTTCGGGAAGAATTCCGTTTGTCGTGGCGTTACTCGCGACTCTCGCGGGCTGTTCGGCGTTTAACGGGGGAATATCCGACGAAGAACTCGATCGCGAAGGGGACTACGACGATCTCAGAGAGAGCAACGCAACCGCCAGGATCGACGTCGACAGCGGCGAGTTCCGCGCCGTTTACGATCTGAACGGGACCGAAGAGGTCTCGATGTATCGCTCCTCGCTCTATCAGGATGAACCCCTGCCCATCCACAGCGTCCGGTACTGGTATCCGAACGGAACCGAAGTAACCGGCTCCGAGTTAGCGGTCGAACAGGGGCAGTCGAGAACGAACGTGCAGGTTCCCGATAGCAACGGCACGCTCGCGGTTTCGGGGCCAGCGGGTGCGAAAACGTTCCGGCTACCGGCGTTCGTCGAGGGAAGTTACGACGTGACGATTCCCGAGAACCATAGGACATCAAACTTCCTGTTCGGTAACGTCAACCCCGGCGGATACGACCGATCGATCGTCGACGACCGAGAACGGCTCACGTGGGACAACGTCGATACGGCCGTCTCGCTGCGGTATTACCACACGCGAGACATCCCGCTGTTTCTCGGCCTCGTCGGCGTCGTCGGCGTCCTCGGCGGCGCCGGGGTGGCCTACTACTACCGGCAGGTCAAACGACTAGAGCGGCGTCGAAAGAGCATGGGGATCGACCTCGAGGCGGACGACGAAACCGACGACGAGTCGCCGCCCGGGCGTCCGTAGTCGATCGACGCCGTTCGTAGCCGACCGATACCGCATCGATCCTGGGCGACTCGAAAACTCTCCAGGGCCGCTCTGGCAAAAGAGTTCTTCACGGTGCGTGCAGTATCACGACCAGCGGCCAGTCGATACCGATCAACCGGAGCACCTACGAGATGAACCAGCACAATTCTGAACCCCGATCGCCGCCTCCTCGGAAAGTGAGCATTTCGGACGTGGCCGTCGGCGAGGCCCCGGACACCTTCAAATCCTACGGGCTCGGCTCCTGTCTGGCGATCGCCGTGTACGATCCTCGAGCGTCCGTCGGCGGACTCGCACACGCGATGTTGCCCACGAGCGATGACGCCGAGACGACCGCGGACCTGCCGGGAAAATACGCCGATACGGCGGTTCGCGCGCTCCGACGGCGGACGATCGCTGCGGGCGGGTCCCCCTCGGCGCTCGAGGCCAAAATCGCCGGCGGCAGCGATATGTTCGAGTTCGAGAGTCTCGAAGACAGCGTCGGCCAGCGCAACATCGCTACGGCGAAGGCGGAACTCGAAGGGCTCGACGTTCCCCTCGTCGCCGAAGACGTAGGCGGAAGCCACGGCCGAACCGTCGAGTTCTCCCTCGAGACCGGCGCGCTCGTCATCGAGACGGCGACTCCGGACCTCGAGGATCGAACGCTCTGAGACGGGGTCGGTCGATCGACCGCTCGAGTCCGTCGAAACAGACGCACCATCGCCACCAGCCACGACGGGATTCGAGCTAGGTAGCCGGGCTGTCGGAATCGATCTCAGGCCGATGGAACGACGCTGACCTCGAGTTCGACGACGTGAACCGCCAACCGCTCGATTCCGTCGCCGTCCGAGCCCGCACACGTCCACCCGCGACCTGTTTGTGTCCATTCCGAACCGAATACATCCGTCCAGCCGCGGGTGTCCGCAGTGTCGGTTTCGACGCCGACCTCGAGCGAGCGAACGTCCGAAAACGTCTCCCGGTAGGCAGTCCCCGTCTCTGTCGCGGTAATCGAGGCGCGTCGGGCGGACTGATAGGAGCCGCCGTCTTCGGTAATTCGAACCAGCGAGACCAGCGCCGTCTCGTCCGAGCACGTCAGTCGGGGCTCGACGATCGCCGTTCGCTCCCCCATTTCACCCGACCGAAACACGCCGCCGCCCTCGTAGGCGACTGATTCAGATCCGCTCTCGTAGACCACCGATCCGAGACGCCACGATTCGGTTTCGGTGCCTTCGCGATAGTCGATCCGGAGGTCGACTTTCGGTCCTGGCTCACCAGTCGAAATCTGCCCGCCCGCGACCGCGAGTCGGTTGGTCCGCTCGCGAACGCCCTCGGATCGAACGATATCGTCGAAATCGGCCGACAGTGCGACGAGCGCCCTATCGACATCCCGTGTCGACTGCTGTTGTTCGTGGAGCTGTATCGACTGCACGCCGACGACAGACACCAGCGCAACCGAAAGCACCACGGTTCCGAACAGTAAGACGAACCCGACCAGTTCGGTAACAGCGCGTTCGTTTTCCCGTCCTCGTCGCTCCGATCTAGTTGCGTTCACGGGTTCCATACACCGAGTTCCGTCCCATCGAAGCCGATCACGATCGTTCCCCCTCGAGCCGACGCGTCCGTATCGACGGTCGCGTCGAGGTCCCCGAGCGGGACGTACACCGACTGGTCGGTACGTTGAGTGGTGAGTTCGAGACAGTGTTCGCCCGCCGACAGCGATTGCTCAAGGTCGTCGCAGTCGTCGACGAGACCGATCCGATATCTCGAGTTCGCCACCGTCGTCGGATACTCGAGGGTGATCGTCGTCGCGTTCGCCGTTCCGTCTGTTGTGTGAAATCCATCCACCCGTACCACGTCAGTCGCCAGTCGCTCGCCGGTCGTCTCGAGGGCGTCGCGAACGCCGCGATCCATTCCGGTCTCCAGTACGGTACCGGCGTTACTCAGCAAGAGCGCGACGAGGACCGTCGCGATTCCCAGCGTGAGCGCGTGAGAGAGTGCGGTCGAAACTCCGCGCTCATCGCAACCAAATCCGATCACGACGAATCACCGAATCCGACGATCCTGTGGGTTCGTACGCTCGTCGTAGTGCCGGTGTCGGAGCGTACCTCGAGGTCGACGAACTCGACGGCTGTCGGATCGCCACCTCGCGTTTTCGGGTTCGGCCCTCTGCTCACAACGTCGTACGAGTCGAGCACCGCGTCGGTCGTCGGCTCGACGCGTATCGTCTCGTACTCGACTCCCCGATCGATGATGTCGTACTCGCAATCGTCGGGGACGGTCGCGTTCGCGTCGATATCGTCCGTCAGGAGGCCGAAATCGGCATCACTCGCTTCGATTCGACAGGACGCTCCCGCGGGTGATCGAAACGACACCGCCCCGTCACCCGTCGGCGAGATCGTGACGTTGCGTGTGGCTCCTTCCTCCGGGATCGCCGAGATTACGATCTCCTCGCCCGAGAGAGCCGCTCCGGGCTCGATTCGAAACCGCACTATTTCGCCGTCGAATCGGAGCGGCCCCGCTGCCGGCGACCGAGTGCCGGTGTAGCGTCTGACCTCGCGCTCGTCTTCGAGTATCCTCGCGCGGACGCTCACCACGACTCGCTCGCCCGCGATCGTCGTCCGTCGATACCGGTCGACGTATTCGTCGAGTTCGCCTTCGAGATCGGCGTCGAACTCGGCCGTCTCGTCGTTCCACGCGCTCGCCGCGAGCAGTTCGATCCCGTCGACGAGTCCGTGTATCGTCGCCTGTGTCGTTGCGTGATCGTCTCCCGTCGCGCTCGAGGACGTCGTCTCCGTGTACACCAGTCCGGTGACGACCGCGACGAGCGTGAGGAGCACGATCGCCAGCGTAATCGCACCGACGAGCAGCACCTGTCCGCGGTCTCGAGACTCGCTCACCAGACCGTCACCTCCACGTCTACCACGGCGGCGATCGGACCGACCCCGCGGTCGAACGTCGCGTGCGAATCAGATTCGTTCGCCACCGCGACGACCGTCTCCGTATAGCTCGCGGCCGCGGCGTCCGGACCCGGCTCCGCATCGGTGCTCGAGTAGACGGTCTCCCGCGCTATCGAGCCGTTCTGGCGCTCGTAGGCGAAACGAATTCGGTACGCTTCGTTTCGGGACGACTCCCCGAACTGCTCGGCCAGTATCTCTCCGAGGACGAAGGTCTCGAGTTCGTCACTCGAAAACGCCGTCCCATCCCAGGAACGGACGAGCGCCGACAGGTCCCCGCTGTCCGACGGGGCCGTGGCGGCGGCGAGGAGGGCGTCCTGTGCCTGTCGCTCGAGTTCGTGGTATCGATGGCGCTGCTCGGATTCCGCGGTGGCGGCTGCGAATCCGCTCGTTTGGGACGCCACGAGGACCGCCGCGAGGACAAGCGCGGCTCCGACGACGCCCTCGAGCGTGTACGCTTGGCCGCGATCGGTTCCGCCTCGACTCGACTTGTGGTCGCCACCGAGATACGAACGCGACTGCACGCTCGCATCTTGCCCTCCCATCAGCCCCACACCTCCACGACGAGTCGACAGGCGGTTCGACACGATCGAATATCGGCGACCGACACGAACCGTTCGACCGTCCGGTCCGGACGACCGTGTCCTGCGCTGGTGGCGCGAGTCAGAATCACGGACTCCCGATCGATCGTCTCGAGCGTGATCGTTACCGCCTCGAGGGGGTGCCCGTTGGCAGTCCGGAGGCCGATGCGCGACGGGGTAGCCGATTCGTCGAACTCGTTCCGAAGGCGAGCCCCGTCTACCTCGGCCGGATCGTCGCCGGTTCCGAAGTCGTCGACGATCGCCGTCGCGATCCGATCCGCCTGGGCGCGTTCGATCCGTTCGTCCGGGCCCCCGTCAGTATCGAGCACTCCCGGTATCGTCGCGAACGCGAACGCAACGGCCAGCAGGAACACGCCGACACCGATGGCGAAATCCGGCGTCGTTTGTCCGCGAGCGCACCGTGATGTCGCATTTGAGCCGCTTCGCTCACTCCGCATTTACACCACCACCAGCCAGCTACAAAGCGCGACCGTCGAGAGAGCCAGCACGTATTTGGCCCCACTCAAGAGGTCCGCGTTTCGAAGGTAACCACAGACGAACCCCGATAGGATCGCGTGGATGGTAACCGCGTGAAAGAACACCACTGAGAGCGTATCCGCATCGAGCGTTGTACTGGAGCCAGTGCTCGCCAGTTGACCAGTGGCGCTCGCCGCCGATCCCGTCGTGGAACCGGACTCGAGGGCGCTCATCGTCTCGACGAACTGCGTTTGTAAGAGCACAATGACAGTCAGCATCGTCACGAACGTCATGACGATGATGGCGATTTGCACGCGAGTTCGGGATCTGCGTTCTGCCTCGAGGTCGTCGTGGGATTCACTCGCCGACGCGGCGGTCCGTAACACTGGCGTGATGTGGTTCGTCGCTTTCTGTGCATCGGCGATAAGCCGCGTCGTCCGGGCGAGTCGAGGGATGCGATAACCGTTCGCGAACTCGAACAGCGACTCGTCGAGCCGTCGCCCGTACGCGACTTTCGTGTGGATCGCGTCGAGTTCGGTAGCGAGGGTGCCGCTCGCTGTCCGCGAAACGGTTCGGAACGACTCGAGGAGCGTTTGCCCCGTATCGTTCGCGCTCGAGAGCGTTCGAAGCGTCTCCGAAAGCGTGTCGGTAAGCGCGCGACGGCGGCGTCGATTCCACTCGTGGAAGATTGCAAGCGGCGTCAGGACGATACAGAGGGGAACGTACAGGTATCGTATCGTTACGGCGGTCGGGTCTTCGATTCCGCCGCTCGACGGAAACGCACTCGCACCGATCAGCGCGGACCCCATGACGGCGAGTATCGCGGCGGGAACCGTGACTGCGAGCGTCGCGAGAGGGCGATCTCGAAGGAACCGATGCGGATTCCGAACGGCCGTCCGGACGCGGTGTAGCCACGCCCGTCTCGCGATTCGAGTCCGAATCCGCGGCTGATCGCCGATGGGAGCGACGACGTGCCAGCCGAACCTGTCCCGCTCGCGTGCCGACTCGTCTCGTGCGGTCGAACGTCTTTCGAGAATCCCCGTCCCAGGGTCGTCGCGTTTGACCGTGGATATGAGCACGAGAAACCCGACCCCGATCGCGGGGATCAGTCCGTAGACGGCCAGATACAACACGGCGTCTATCGTGGCCGCGCCTGGCACCAGTTGCATCACGACCACGACGACGACTACCAGCAGCGGAAACAGCGAAACGGTTAGATACAGCTCACCGATCAGCTCGAGTGTGTCGAGCGTTCGCTCCTGTCGCCGTCTGGCGTTTTTCGCGTGTCTATCCGTCTTCGCTGCGAGAAACCCCTCGAAGTCGCCGCCGCTGTTGATAGTCGAGAGGAGATCCAGCAGGAACTGTGCCAGCTCGTCGCTCGGCGTTTCGCGTGCCCGCGTTCGAATCGCGGTTCGGTAATCGACGCCGGCGTATTCGACTTCCCTGCGGACACTCCGAAACGCGAGCGCAACGTCCCCGTAGGCGTCTTCCGCGTCGGCGAGGGCCTCGAAGACTTCGAGGTGATCGAGGCCGCCGACCGACAGCGCGTACATATACGCGATGGCGTCGGGGAGCAACGCGTCGATCTCGCGTTTCCGGGCCGCAGCTCGAGCGTAGGGAATCGCGAGTATCGAACAGACGCCGAATCCACCGCCACCCACGCCACATACCAACGACGTTGCACCGGCTATCGCGATCGTCTCGGACGGCTGGCGCGCTCCTACCACGACGTACCCGAGTATCAGGCCGGCGAGATAGCAACCGAATCCGACGAGACTGCCGAAACGGAGCGCCCGAGCCAGATATCCCTGTCCCGTCCGGTTCATTCTCGCCTGCTCGAGTTTTCGATCGAGCGGCCTCGAGACTGGCACTAACAGTGCGTACAGACGGGACGAACGGGCAAGCGGTGACGCGGGCCCGGGTGCATCGGGGCTCGAGCGCTCGCTCTCGGTAGCCGTCGTCGAACCCGTGCTCATGACTTGTGTGTATCCGTCGTGAATTCCGAATCGGTGTTGTCGTCTCCCCGTTCGAGGCGTCTTTCGCCCTCGGTGGGACGATTGCGGCGCGTATCGATCCGCTCGTCACGTTCGCCCCGGTCCCGTTGCATATCGGGATCGGGTGTCTTCGGGAACCAGGACGGTAACTCGAGCGCCGCTCGAGACGGACCGACGGCGTTCGGTCGCTGGTCAGTCCCCTCCCAGTAGTCGTCGAATAGCGTTTCGTCGGCGCGCTCGAGAACGTTCGCTGCTCGCCTGGCCGTCTCGGCGGACGAATCCGGGCGCGAAACCTGGCTCTCTGTTTGCGAGTGCTCGATTCTGACGCTCTCCATCTCGCGAAGTGCCGGAAGCGCCTCCTCGAGGCGGTCAGTCGCCATCAGCGCCCGGGTCTTCTCGGAATCCGTCATATACGCCTGAACCGTCGCCGCGACGTCCGCGTAGCTGTCGAGGCCGCAATCGATCAGGTACGCGAGCACGACTCGGCGCTCAAATAGTTCGCGCTCGAGCGTCTCCCGACTCCACCCCCGATCGGACCGAATCTCCTCGAGGGTGCTCGACGTACCGGCCTTGCAATAGTCGTCAGTTTTCGCTCGCCACTGGTAGACGTCCTGTACGTTGATCTCGTCGCGTTCGACGTCGTAGTCGTTGATCTCGGTGATACACTTGTTTCGACGAACGGTCTCGCCGTGTACCGTCGTCTGGGTCTGGACCGCGACCAGATCCAGCGAGCTAAAGACCGGCTTCGAGACCTCGATCGGTGCCGACGTAAACCGGGTCAACACCTCGTCGACGGAGTCGGCGTGGAAGGTCGTACAGGTCGTGTGGCCGGTCGACATGACCTGGAACAGGGTTCGACCCTCCTCACCGCGGATCTCGCCCATCACGATGTAGTCGGGGCGCTGGCGCAACGTCGCTTCGAGGAGGTCGAATTCGTCGACGGCTCCCGTCGAGTCGGCAGTCGGCGACGGCCGCGTCGTACTCGCGATCCAGTTTCGCTGCGGAAGCGTGACCTCGCGGGTGTCTTCTATCGAGACGACCTTCGCGCTCGAGGGGATAAAGAGCGAGATCGCGTTCAGGCTCGTCGTCTTTCCGGAGGCCGTCCCACCGGCTAACAGCAGGCTCTTCCCGTTTTCGACGGCCAGCCAGAGAAACGCCATCTCCTCGAGGGTGAACGTGTGCCAGTTGACGAGGTCCACCGGCGTGTACGGCACGTCGGTAAACTGCCGAATCGTGTAGTTCGTTCCCCGATCGGAAACCTCCGTTCCGAGCGTCAACTGCGCGCGCGATCCGTCCGTAAGCGTCGCGTCGACTTGTGGGCGTCGCTTGCTGATCCCGTTTCCCGACCGCTGGGCGAGCGTGACGACGAAATCGTCGAGTTCGGTCCGGCCGTGATGGACGTTCGTGATGAGCTGGTCGTACTTCGAGTGATAGACGAACACCGGCGTGTCGTAGCCGTCGACCGAGATGTCTTCGACGTTGCGGTCGTGTTTGATCCCGTCTATTCGCTGATAGCCCACGAAATCCCGGCGCAACTCGTAGAGGAGTTTTTCGACCTGGTACTCGCTGAGTGTCGCCCGGTCGTCGGTGACGACGGACGCGTTCGGACGCGCCTCGATTCCCGTGAGCGCGCGCCGCTCGTTAGGGTCGTCGCCCCCCTCCCCGCGAAACACCGACGAAATCCGCTCGAAAATTCCGTGATCGCCTCGACTTCGAGAACGCTCGAGCAGTCCGTACCGCTCGAGTAAATCCCTCGCTTCCGATTCGATCACGTCTCGACGATCGGCGACGTCTGCGTCCGCGCTGATCTCTTCGTCGGCGTACGTGATGGTTCGCTTGAGTGTGGTTTCGAGACCGTCACGGACGTCGCGCTCGCGGTCGGTCAGCGATGGCTCGACGAGACAGTATTTTCGTTCGTTTTCGCTCGTCGAGTGGAAGATGCTGACGAACGCGTAGGGTTCGTTCACCCAGTAACGATCGATCTCTCGAAGCGTCGGTTTCCGCTCGACCGGGACGGCTTTCTCGAGGTCGTATCGGTTCGTCACCGTGGGAAGCCCGCCGTCGGTCGAGAAGAACTCGTCGTCGTCGATTGCGTGTCGAACGTCGACCGTTCGTTCGTCGACGATTTCGGCGAGTGACCTACCGACGCTGTTCGCCGTGCGGAGCGTGCGTTCGATCTGGGGCGGCCCTGTCGCCGTTTCAGGGGCGGCGACGATCGTTCCGTCTCGGTCTGTTTTCGTTCCAGACTGGTCGTCCACATCCGACGGCGAGTCCTCTCGGACGTCGAACTTGCCGGTCGAACCGATTGTCATGGACGGGGTTCGCCTCCCCATCACTCAAAAACCCATTCGCTCGAGCGGCCGCGAGAGATTTTTCGCGACCGGCGGTCACTCGGCAGTTCCGCTGAGCGACGGATCCCCCTCTGAATTATCGACGAGAACGAACGTCGTCGAGCCGCAACTGCAGCTGGTAGTGCCTATCGGTTGAATCTCGCCAGTTGGCCATTGACGAGCGGCATACGCAGATCCGCATTCGACACATTCGGCTAATTCCCTGGTGATATCGTCTCTGTTGGCCATTCCCAGCACGGGTAGGCTTGCTTCGGTATATGATCTTTTCTATTCCGGCGATCCAGAGCCGGAGAATCAGGTCACGAATTTCGGACGCCGTTCCGAATCGGAGGCGACCGGACCCGGGCCTATTGGGCGAGGTAGCCGCCTTCAACGGGCAGCGTGACGCCGGTCACTCGAGAGGAGAGATCCGATCCGAGGAACAACACCGCGTTGGCGATTTCCGCTGGATCAGCGAGTCCGGGCATCGGTTCGGTGTTCAGGAACTGCGCTTCCATCTCCGGGTGTTCGTCGATCGTGCGTTCGATCATTTCGGTCTGAACGATGCCGGGGGCGACGGCGTTCGCTCGGATCCCTTCCTCTGCGTACTCGATAGCGGCGTACTTCGTCAGTTGACCCACCGCTGCTTTCGCCGCGCCGTAGCCGCTGTACTGGGGAACGGCGACCTCGCCACCGATCGAAGAGGCGCTGATAATCGATCCGCCGTCGTCCGCACGCATCGCCTCGATGCCGTACTTCATCCCGTTCCAGACGCCTTTGAGGTTCACGTCGATCACTTGCTCGAACGCGTCGGTATCGTAGTCCTCGAGGCGGTCGACCGGCCCTTCGATCGCCGCGTTGTTGAACAGCACGTCGAGACCGCCGTACTCGTCGACGGCCGTTTCGATCATTCGCTCGGCTTCGTCCGCGTCCGAGACGTCCGCTCGGACGAACGTCGCCTCGCCGCCGTTCGCGGTGATGTCGTCGACAGTTTCCGCGCCGCCGTCCTCGTCGACGTCGGCGACCACGACGGCCGCGCCGTTGTTCGCGAAGGTCTTGGCCGTCGTTCGACCGATTCCCGATGCGGCACCCGTTACGATCGCTGTATCGTCTTCGAGTAACTTCATCACGGAAAGAGACGGTCCGTCGACGGATAGCAGTTCTGGCTACCGGTCGGTATACTGTTACGTTTAACAGCAGTGTACCTCATTCTAACATATATTTCAATTATATTTTACTACGTGTGTCGCATACCGCCCATGTAGGAACGAATACCAATTGTAAAGGTTGAGAGTGTCATATCTATATGCTATCCCCCACTGTTCACCGTTGACAGGGAACAGTTATTTTGGCAAGAATGTTTATGTGATCTACAATCTATTGCATCAGATATGGCATATTACGAATCAGATGCAATAACCATCGAGTGGGACCCGTCGATCGAGGCCGTCGTCATGGACTGGCACTCGTTCGCGAGCGGAGACGCGTACCGAAACGGTCTCGAGACGGGTCTGGAACTGGTCGAAGAGAAGGGCGCGACGAACTGGCTCGCGGATCTCCGCGACCTCGGGACCGTAACGCAGGACGATCAGGAATGGACCCAGGAGGAGTGGCATCCTCGAGCGTTCGAGACGACGCTCTCGAACATCGCGGTTCTCCAGCCGGAAAGCGTCGTTGCGAACATGTCGGTCGATGACCTCGTCGAGGAGTTCGGCTCGAACGACAACAAATCGCGGATCTTCAGCGATCGGGACGAAGCCGAATCGTGGCTCAAAGCACAGTAACGACCCCGAACACGGTCGAGGGACCAAAACACGGTCGGGAACCGGTCAAAGCCAATTTTGAGGGGTGACGGCGCTCGAGGAGCGGAGACACACGGTCCTATCGTCGTTCAGTTTCGATCCGGCATCGTCGACGGGCGAGCGACGGCGTTCATGTCCGGTCGGTTCGACGACGGCATCGTCGAGTACATGGTCGATCGTCCCGTCGACGAACCGTTCTCGCCGCTCTGGTCACCGAGGTTCAGACTATCGACGAGTCCACCCTCGTCCTGGTTGGCCGTCTGACCGCCGTCCGCTGGCTCGTCCTCTCGGTCGTCGTCGCGTTCGTCGTCCTCCTCCGATTGTTCGCCGCGAGTGCGTCGATCGTCGCGAATTTCCTCGAGTCGCGTCTGCAGCGAACGTAGTTCCTCGCTGAATTCCGTGGCGCTGGTCCCCGTCAACGACTGGACCGTCGACTCGAGCGCCGACGAATCGCTGTCCTCGGAGTCCCCCGCCGACTCCCTCGCCCGCTCTCCGAGGGTTTCGCGAAGCTCGGTCAGAGCCTCCTCGAGACCGGCGGTCGTCTCCTCGCTTTCTGGTTCGGAGCCCTCGTCTGCGACCGACCCAAGGCGCGCGAGCGCGATCAACGCCCGGAGCTCCCGGAGCTGCGGTTCGGATGCGCGAGCGAACGCCTCCGGAATCGAATCGGGCTCGCTCCCGTCGGGAAGTTCGTCGAGGCCGAGCGCCGAAAGCACGGTTCGCGGGTCGTTCGAGTCGACGAACTCGCGGGCCGCGCCGGCGTGTTCGGCGACCCGCGTCGATCCGGATTCGCCCCGGTCGTCGAACTGTTCCAGCGTGATGTCTTCTTCGGCCTCGAGGGCCGCCTGCACCGAAGACAGCAGTTCCGAGAGCCGGTCGCTCGAGTCGTCCGCCGGGATTCGCTCCGTTTCCTCGCTCATGATGCCTCCTCGTTGGCCGTCGCGGTGAACGTTCCGTCCTCCGATTCCGAGACCGTCTCGACGATCCGTTCGACCATTTCCTCGCGGCTGAGGTTCGCCCGCACGTCGACGTCTTTGGCGATCGACTGGAGGTCCGAGTAGGAGACGATCTCGAGAAACTCTACCAGCGTCTCTTTCCGAAGTCCCTCGAGGTCGCCAGCACTGGGTTCGCTCTCGCCGTCTGCTCCGGCGTCGTCGGATACGTCTTCGTCGGCCGCTTCGTCTTCGTTGGCCGCTTCGTCATCGCCATCCGCTTCGTCATCGCCGCCCGCTTCGTCATCGCCGCCTGCTTCGTCACCGCGACTGTCCCTTTCGCCAGCATCGTCTCCCGTCTCATCACCGTCGGCCCCTGTCTCGCCCTCGAGCGCGTCGACGGCGGCGTCGCGAGCCGCCGTCGTGAGGTCGGACCACAGCCCCGACCAGCTCGTTCCGTTTTCGGATCGATCCGTGATCGCGTCGTGAATTTCGCGCCCGACGGCCCCACCGAGTTCCCGGCCCACCCGCGCGCCGAACTCGCCGCCGACCGTCGCGCCGATCGCGTCGGCGTCGACGCTGTCCTCGATCGACCCGTCGCCGAACAGGTCGGAGACGGCGACCTGCTCGCTGATCTCCTCGGCAACCAGTGTCCGGAGATCCGTTTCGTCGCTCATCCGATCCCACCTCGAGACGGGACGCCTCGACTGTGCGATCCCATTTGATTATTCCTCGTCGGTGTCGTTGGCACCGTCGTTCTGTTCCTCGTCGGATTCGCTCTCGTCCGCATCGCCGTCATCGTTTTCCCCGTCGGTCTCACCGCCGTCGTTCGGTTCTTCCTCGTCGGCTCCGTTTCCGTCGTCGTCCGTCTCGGCTGCGGACTCATCGCTCGCGGTCTCGTCACCGCTATCCTCGTCTTCCTCGTCGTCACTGCCGTCTTCGATATCCTCGCCATCCTCGCCGTCCTCGTCATCTTCGTCGTTTTCGTCGGCTTCAGACTCGTCCGCTGTCTCGGATCGCTCGTCGTCGGCTTCATCGTCAGATTGGTCAGACTTGCGCAACTCCTCGACGACGAGTTGGCCGATCGTTCGGCCGACCGATTCACCGACTTTTCGGCCGACGAACGCGCCGATCTGTCGCCCGAGCACCTCGCCGATCGGTTCGTCTTCGTCGACCGCTCCCTCCCACTGGGTCCCCTCGAGCAGCGATTCGAGGTCGATGTTGTCCACGATCTCTTCGTAGTCGATCCGATCGGTTACCGATTTGTCACTCATGATTGGCTCTCCGCTTGCACTCGCGATTCGGACTGTTCGCTCGAGTCGTCCTGTTCGTCTCGGGGTTCGGTCTGCTCGGCTAGCTGTCGAATTATTTCACTGATGATTGCGGCGACTAACTCCTCGGTCGGCAGGCTGGGAACGAGGCCGAGTGATTTTGCATGCGCTTTGTCTCCAGCCAGATGTCCAAACGTTTGTCGTCGAAATCGACATCGACGACGACGACGTCTCCGAAAAGGAACTGGCTGCGCTCGACGAAGTCGAAGAAGTAACCCTACTCGGAGAAACAGACGACAAGACCGTCTACGAACTCCATGTCGATCTTGATGATACTCCCTTCGAGTCGTTCGACAACAGTCGCTCTGGGGTAGCCAAAATGGAATCGACGACCATCACACCAGAGGGCTGGCGTGAGACGAAGGTTTTCAAAGACCACGAGACGTTCAACGAATTCCGTATGACGTGTGAGGACACCGGAATTTCATTCGAGCTTCTCTCTATCACGCCTGACCCGTCCAGCTCTGAGAACCAGCTACAGGATGGGTTAACCGACCGGCAACGTGAGGCACTGAGGCTCGCCATCTCCCGTGGGTACTACGAGAGTCCGCGCCAAGTCACAGCCGAGGAACTCGCTGAGGAACTAGATATTTCACAACCCTCACTGTCAGCTCTCCTCCGACGCGGCGAGCGTCGACTCCTCACTTCCTCGCTCGGCGAGCCGGCCATATAAACCCCCTTTCCAGATAGCATCACCCTCAACGCCGTCATGCTCCTCCTTCCAGTTGATGTCAGACGATTTCGGCTCCGAACTGGATGGAAAGGTTGCGATTGTCACTGGAGCGTCCTCCGGGATCGGTGAGGCGACGGCAAAGTCACTCGCATCCCGTGGCGCCAGTGTTGTCCTCGCTGCACGACGGGAAGGTGAATTGGAGGCACTCCAAACCCAGATCGAAGCGGACGATGGCGATGCACTCGTCGTACCGACCGATATTACGAACGACGACGACATCGACGCGCTCGTCGACGCGACGACCGAAGAATACGGTCGAATCGACATTCTCGTGAACAACGCGGGATACATGCCTCTCACCCACATCGCTGATGCGGATCGGGAGACGCTTCAGACCACTATCGACGTCAATCTAACTGGCCTAATCACACTCACCCACGCAGTCATTCCGACGATGCTGGAGCAAGAGAGCGGTCACATCGTCAATCTCTCCTCGGTCGTCGGACGGTTCCTCATGGAGAACGGGTCGCACTACAACGCGGCAAAGGCCGGTGTGAAGATGTTCGGCGATTCACTCCGGTTGGACGTTGCGGCAGACGGGATCAGGGTGGCGACAATCGAACCGGGCTCGGTCGCGACAGAACTCCTCGAACACATCCCTGACGACGAAATCAAAGAGGGTATCGAGGAATACGCAGCGGGGCTGCGTCCCCTTCAGCCGGACGACATCGCTCGAACGATCACGTTCGTCGTCTCGCAACCACCCCATGTCGATATCAACGAAGTCCTCGTCCGTCCGACCGATCAAGTCCAGCCCTAACACAATCCCGGAATGGATCTACCCTACTAAATAGTCGGAAGGCGTGTTGGTTACCCCCCATCAACGGCCTTGAGGAGGGTTATGTAGCGACGGATGATTTGGTTTTGTTCAACTAGCACAACCAAGCCCGCTTGGCGGGGAAACTGTCACATTCTAACCCGGAGCTTACCATGTGCTATACAGGTCTATTGAGCAGGTGTTTCGGTGCCTTCTACGGTCAGTAATTGGCCTAGAATTTATGTTCCATTCCGGGGCGGTAGTGTTTATTGCCCCCGAGAGGGGTGCGGGGGTCACCGAATCGCCCGCGAGCAACGAATGAACAGGAATGTACCTGTAGCAAGTTCGGAATCGGTTCCAGTCGCATCGCCCGGTCAGTCTCACCGAGACGCAGTCGAGTACGTCGGCTTCCGCGTCGACGGCCAAGCCGTCGTGCTGAACCTCTCGGAGCATCGGCGACTCCCCCTCGAGCGCAGTCTGGACATCGTCAACCACAGTCCAAGCGGGTTCGAGTGGGGGTACAGTGGTAGCGGGCCCGCCCAACTTGCGTGCGCGCTCCTTCTCGACTACTACGACGATGAGCAGTTCGCCCGTGACCACTACATCGCGTTCCGGAATCAGGTGGTCTCACAACTGGAGTGCGACGGTGCAGCGGCGTGCTGGCATCTCACTGGCGAGAAGATCGACGCCGCGATGGCGACCCTTACCGACGACGTCGTCGCGATCGACGATGTACTTCTCATTGTGGTAGTGGCACCGCGGGCGAGGGAACCGACAAGACCGGCTTAACCAACAAAACTATGGGTTGGCGTTCCGTGTTGGTTAACACGAGAACAGCCAATGTCCTACGAGCCACCGACTCCACCGGCGAGTCTCCCGACGGAGATAGTCACCACGCTTAACGAGTCTACTCCGGAGCACCTCCAGGACGTTGCTACGTACGCCGAGGAGCTAGCCGAACACAAGGAACGCGAAGCTCGTCTTGAAGAGGGTGCAGACCAGGATGAGGTAAAGGAACGACCAGACGACCTACCGGACGACGTCCCCACAAAGGCGACGATCACGATCAAGGAGATCAACGACAACCGCTACTACTACTGGCAGTGGCGGGAAGGCGAAAAAGTTACCTCCAAATACAAAGGCCCGGTCAATCCAGACGAATAAACTCGAACAGGTAGACATCTACCCCATGTTTCCGTCGTTTCTCCGCAACGTCCTCTCGATTCACGCGTTCGAGTTCAAGCAACGAGATTGGGAACAGGCAATCTCGATCACCGAATAATGGAAGTTGATTACATCGAACGGATCGCGGACGGCGGTGCCCCGCTCGAGGAGTCGAACCTGGTCACGCTCGAGACCCGTATAAAACTCGGCGAACGGCTTTCAATTCCCGAGTCGTTTGTCGCGATTCGGCTCGATCGTTCGTCGCGAAAACCCGGTCTCGAGATCGCCTTACAGAATACAAGGAGAAAGCTCGGGGTCGTACGGAAATCTTCGATTTCCGTGATGACGAGAGACTTCGTCTCTCGAACCACTCGATCCCGGTGTGATTTACAGATATCCTAGATCCGCCAGCCGTTCTTTCGTTCCCGCGCGCATCGAGACGCTCTCGGTTTCCGACTCGTCCGTGAGCGACTCGAGGTCCCCGAGGCGGTCGTCGAGTCGCCCGGCCAGCGCCTCGAGTCGCTCGCGATGACGTCTGTCTCTCGATTCGTCTCCCAGTTCCCGACGGAGGTCGCGTTGTTCGTGGGGGTCCATCTCGAGGTCGTGGAACCGCTCGAAGCCGTCGTCGCCGCGGACGTACTTGGCGTCGTGCGTTCTGATCGCCTGCAGCCGCCGGTCGAACGCTCGAACGCGGTCCGGCACGTCCCCGAACCGAGCTTTGAGGCGGTCGATCGAGGGCTGTGGAGCGACGTACTCGGCGAAGACGGCGTCTCGAGGGGCAGTGTCCGAGTCGGGATGCATCGACCGCCCCTGACTCTGCTTGGCGAACGCGCGGTCCTCGATGCCGGTCGCCTCGAAGAGAGTTTCTGGGAGGTCGAGCAACTGCACGAGGTCGCGTCGCGTGCCGCCGCCGGTGAACGCGCCGCCGTGGACCACCAGCGGGACGTGCAACAGGGTGTCGTAGAGGTTGTATTGGTGGCCGAAGAAGTCGTGCTCGCCGACGTGCTCGCCGTGGTCGCCACAGACGACCAGCAGCGTCTCCTCCCACTCGCCGGTCACCTCGAGCGCGCGACGCAGTCGTGCGATCTGTCGGTCGACGTAGGCGAGTTCGGCCCGGTAGAGACCCCGAAGCATGGCGAACTCCCGATCGTCGATCTCGTAGTCCGCACAGTCGTAGGCCCGCGGATCCTGCCGAACCGCCGTTGCCGCCTCGTAACTCGCGTCCTCGGGGAGATGCCGCTCGGCGAGTTCCCGCGGCGGGTCGTAGACGACGTGCGGTTCGATGTAGTTACAGAATAGGAAGAACGGCGAGTCGTCGTCCCGTCCCTCGAGCCAGTTCTCGACCCACGTCGTCGTTCGATCGGCCCCGTCGTCGCCCGCCGGCTGGAACACCTCGCTGTAGAGGATGTTCGTCGCGTTTACCACCGGGTTCCCGTGAAAGAGGTTCTCGCGGGTCGCCTCGAGTTTCTCGCGAACGTCCTCGCCGCGAACGACAGCGCCCATGTCGTGCTCGGACTGGATGTACTGCCAACCGCGCCGGAGGTGATCGAACCCGCGGTCGAAGCCGAACTCCTCGGTGATCCAAGTGTTGTTCGAGACGCCGACGGTTTCGTACCCGGCGTCAGCGAAGACCTCGGGAAGCGTTCGAAGCGATTCGTCCAGAAAGGGGCGGTTCCCGTGCGTTCCGTGCTCGGACGAGTACGTCCCGGTGAACATCGAAGCGTGGGAGGGCAGCGTCCACGGTGCGGTCGCAAACGCGTTTTCGAACGCCGTCCCCGCCGTCGCCAGTCGGGACAGCGCTGGCATCGTTCGATCGCTCACGCTCGTCGCTCGAGCGGTGTCGAGAACGACGAAAACGACGTTTCGAGGGTACTCATGTGGCTCGGGTTCACTTCGTGTTAGCGAGTCCATGGTATGCACCCTCCACCTCCCGCGGGGAAGGTCACCGACCCGGCACGTGCAGGTCGCTCATGCCGGTCTGGCGTTTCTCGACCGCTCTCTCACGGGTCGATCGAACTGCTGATCGATATCGACGGTGGAGTCAACGGAGCTAACACGACGGGTGGCGTGACTCGAATCGAACAGTGATGCGCGCCTTTCGGATCGCCTACGACGGCACCGACTACTTCGGCTTTCAACGCCAGCCCGACGTGCGAACCGTCGAGGATACGATCTTCACCGCGTTGAGGCGACTCGAGGTCTTCGATCCCGACGCCGACAAACCCGACGGCTACGCGGCCGCCGGTCGAACCGACGCCGGCGTCTCGGCGCTCGCACAGACCGTCGCCTTCGACGCGCCTGACTGGCTCACGCCCCGGGCGTTAAACAGCGAACTGCCCGCAGACGTCAGGGCGTGGGCCAGCGCCGACGCGCCATCGTCGTTTCACGCGACCCACCACGCCAGCGAGCGCAGATACGTGTACCACCTCTACGCTCCGTCAGGATCGCCTTCGACTGACGACATGCGATCGTCGAGGTGTGAGACTCGGAATGCGACCCGCGTCGAGGACAACCGATTCCGCGCCGCACTCGAGGCCCTGTCTGGACCCCACGACTTTCACAACCTGACGCCCGACGACCGAAACACGGAGCGCTCGCCGACGCTCGAGGCGACACGCGACGGGCCGTTTCTCGTCGTCACCGTCTCGGCGGGCGGCTTCTCGCGCGAACTGGTCCGCAGGCTCGTTTCGCTCGCCCACAGCGTCGGCTCGGGAGAGACGCCGCTCGCGAAGATCGATCGGGTGCTCGCGGACGAACCGCTGGCGGGCCACGACGGGATCGCTCCGGCGCCGCCGGAACCGCTCGTGCTCACAGCCGTCGAGTACCCCGACCTCGAGTTCACCGTCGACGAAGTGGCGGCGACGACTGCGGGGCGGATCTTCGACCGACGGCGAGTCGAGCGGCGAACGGCCGCGCGGGTCTCGAGACAGCTCCATGATGGACTGTCCGCGGACTCACACGGCGACTCCGAATGGTGAGTGGGTTTATACGATTCGGGCGACGACCACGAGATATGGAACTGTCCCCCGAGGAGTACGGCGCGTACTGGCGCGCCTCGCTTTTCGTCTCCGCGGGGGTGCTCGTCGCGTATCTCGGGTATCACGTTACCGCGCCGCTTCTCGCTCACTCACAGGCGGGCGCGACGCTGTTCGGCGTCTTCTTGCTCGGCGCACTCGTCGTTTCGGGAAGCTATCTGGTCGTTCTCGGTATCGCTCGAACGGTTCGGACCGCAGTCGATGCCGAAATGCGAGGGTAGACGACAGCGGCCGCCGTGTGCGTCTCAGACGCGTCGAGAAGCCGGGCTCGACGGTCTCCTCTCAGACCCGTCGTCACCCGGCTTCGGTAGATTTTCACAGCTTCGGTCCGAAACCAGCGCCATGAGTTCTGTACCGGACCGATCCGAAATCGACCGGGAGTACACCTGGGACCTCGAGAGCATCTACGGGAGCGACGAGGAGTGGGAGGAAGCGTACGCGGCGGTGAGCGATCGAATCGAGGAGTTGGCGAGCTACGAGGGTCAGACGACCGACGACGCCGAGACGTTACTCGCGGTTTTCGAGCTTCGAAACGACATCATGCGCGAGGTGTCGACGGTGGCCGCCTACGCCCGCATGCGACGCGACGAGGACACGACCAACCAGGAGTATCAGGCCCTGACCGCCAAATCCCAGTCGCTGGCTGCTGAGGCACAGTCTGCCGCCTCGTTCATCGAGCCCGAACTCCAGACGCTCACGCGATCGGAGTTCGAGTCGATGACCGACGAGGAGACGGCACTCGAGACCTACGACCACTACGTCGACGACGTATTACGGATGAAACCGCACACGCGTTCGGCGGAAGTCGAGGCGCTCCTCGCGGACCTGAGCGAAGTGACGGGAGCGACCGGCGAGGTCTACAACATGCTCTCGAACGCGGACATGTCGTTTCCGACCCTCGAGGACCCCGACGGCGACGCGGTCGAGATCACCCAGAGCAACTTCACCAACCTGCTCAAACGCCCCGATCGAGAGTTCCGACGGCGGGTGTACGAGGGCTACTTCGACGAGTGGGAAGCGGTGCGAAACACCGTCGCAGCGTCGTACAAAAACAGCGTCAAAGCCGATGTCAAGACCGCACAGGCTCGCAATTACGACACCGCGCGCGAAGCCGCACTCGACGGCCCCAACGTCCCCGTTCAGGTCTACGACACGCTGGTCGACAGCGTCGACGACAACCTCGATAAGCTCCACCGCCACGCCGAACTCAAACGCGAGGCGCTCGATGTCGACGAGCTGCAGATGTGGGACCTCTACATGCCGCTGACGGGCGGGGAAGGACCCGACGTTGGCTACGACGAGGCGACCGAGTACGTCGTCGACGCCGTCGGGCCGCTGGGCGAGGAGTACCAGTCTCGAGTCGCCGAGGGTCTCGAGTCACGGTGGGTCGATGTCTACGAGAACGAGGGCAAGCAATCTGGCGCGTATTCGGGTGGCACCTACGACACCCAGCCGTTCATCCTGATGAATTACCAGGACGACATCGCCTCGATGTACACGCTGGCCCACGAACTCGGCCACTCGATGCACTCTCAGCTCACCAAGGACGAACAGCCCTACGTCTACTCGAGCTACGAGATCTTCGTGGCCGAAGTCGCCAGCACGGTCAACGAGGCGCTGCTGACGAACCACTTGCTCGAGACCGTCGACGATCCGGCGTTCCGAAAGGCCGTCCTCAACGAGTTCTTAGAGCGCGTCCGCTCGACGCTGTACCGCCAGACGCTGTTCGCCGAGTTCGAACACGAAGCCCACCGCCTCGAGGAAAACGGCGAGCCGCTCACCGCGGATCGGTTGGACGACCTCTATCACGGGCTCAAAGAATCGTACTACGAGCCCGCCCACGTCGACGAGCGGATCGCCCGCGAGTGGATGCGAATCCCACATTTCTACCGCGCGTTCTACGTCTACCAGTACTCGACCGGCATCTCCGCGGCGCTTGCCATCGTCGACGGCATTCTCCCGGACGGACCCGGCAGCGAGCCAGACTGTACCGCCGCCGAGAACTACCTCGAGTTCCTTCGTCACGGCTCGCGGGAATACCCGCTCGACCTCCTGCGAATCGCGGGGGTCGATATGAGCTCGAGCGATCCGATCGACCGCGCACTGGCGACCTACGGCGACCGCCTCGACGAGATGGCGGCGCTGCTCGAGTAGACGGGAGCGCTCTCGAATCCGTCTGTGGTTTTGCTCCGGTCGCTTGAACTCGTATCGACTCGTTTCGATTGTCGGCACACTTCCGCCGATGCTTTCTGCGACCGGTAACGCTAACTCCGATAGTACGCTCCGTGAGCGGCTGATCCGACCATTCGACCCTCGACTTCCGGCCTGCCGAAAACCAACCGCGACCCAAAGGCACATTTATCGTGGGAATCCTAACGACGTACATCACGATGTCTCGAAGCCCATCTGTTCCTGAGCGACCACATCGCGAGATCGACCCCGATCTCTCCGATGACGAACGGCTCGAGGCGCTCCGTGGACACTTCGACGATCTCACCGACGTTCGAGATCAGCTGTCCGAGCAGCTCGACGCTGCAGAGGAGCGCCGTGAGCGGTTACGAGAGAAAGTAAACACCGTCGAGCGCGAAAACGAGACGCTCAAAAGCTCCTCGCTGTACATCTCGACCGTCGAAGACGTCCTCGACGACGACGAAGTCGTCGTCAAACAACACGGCAACAACCAGGAGGTTCTCACCGACGTCTCCCCGCGGATCGCGGAGTCGGTCGAGAGCGGCGACCGGGTCGCCGTCAACGACTCGTTTTCGATCCAGACGGTTCTGGACACGGAAACCGACGCTCGCGCACAGGCTATGGAAATCGCCGAAAAACCCGATGTCTCCTACGACGAGATCGGCGGCATCGACGAGCAGGTAACGGAGGTCCGCGAGGCGGTCGAACAGCCCCTCGACAACCCCGAACTGTTCGAAGATGTGGGGATCGAACCGCCGAGCGGCGTGCTCTTGTACGGCCCGCCGGGAACCGGTAAGACGATGCTCGCCAAAGCCGTCGCCACCGAAACCGACGCGACGTTCATCAAGATGGCGGGCTCGGAACTGGTCCGCAAGTTCATCGGCGAGGGCTCTCGACTCGTTCGGGACCTCTTCGAGATGGCCCGCGAGCGCGAACCGGCAATCATCTTCATCGACGAGATCGACGCCATCGCGACGACGCGAACCGAGTCGAAGACCTCCGGTGATGCCGAGGTCCAGCGGACGATGATGCAACTACTCTCGGAGATGGACGGCTTCGAGGCCCGCGGCGACATCAGGATCATCGCCGCGACCAACCGCTTCGACATGCTCGATCGCGCGATCCTCCGACCCGGCCGGTTTGATCGGCTCATCGAAGTCCCCGAACCGAACCAGGAGGGACGCGAGCAGATCCTCGAGATCCACACGCGAGAGATGGCCGTCGACGACGGGATCGATTTCGCCGACCTCGCGGCCGAAACTGAGGGCTACTCCGGCGCCGAGATCGAGAGCCTCGCGACCGAAGCCGGCATGTTCGCCGTTCGGGACGACCGGACCGAAGTGCGCCACGAGGACTTTACGAACGCCATCGAGAAGATCGAAGACGACGACTCGAGCGACGTGATCTCCTCGGCCGGATACTTCTACCAATAGTAGTAGTTGAAAACACGGACATTTTATTCAGCAATACCTCCAAACTTCGGCACGTGTCCGGGAATCTTCATAGAAATAAAAATCACTATGGTTTTCAATGCGGTCTTTGTATGCATCTGATCGCTTTGCCAGCATAATCTACTGGAAGTTGTAGCCAGAATGGTCCAAGCATAGCGGATCGAACCACTTCAGCAAGTACCGGCCGTCGCCGTTATCTAGCGATTTACGAAACCCAAATAGTGCTAATCGTCGAGTGGATGTTTGTATAGGAATACATGGCCGTGGTGAATCGCCAGACGTAGCGTGATTTCACGGGTTCAGAGATTGCTTGATGTTGTGAACCGCACACATCAGGACGAGTTCACGAAATTCACCATACCAAGTTCGCGCACGCACGGCGTCGCCGAGCGTGCGCTTAATCGTCGAGAAGACGGTCTCACACATCGCTCGTTGCCGGTAGCGAGGTCCATCGATCACGCGCACAACGCGCGGATCGATGGGCCGGAACTCCCGATGTTTAATCAACGGTCTCACGCCGTTTTCGCGGAGGTTTTCGCGTAAGTCCATCCAATCGTAGCCTTTGTCGCCAGCCGAGCTGTGTGTCGTGACGTTTTTCGGTCGTACAGTGAACGTCCAGAATGGCTTGAATTTCTGTATCGACGAGCGCTGTTGCTTTGAGCGTCTGGACGCGATAATTCGTCCGACGGCAGTAGTGCTTGCTCGCGTTTTCGCGGTCGAAGAACGTTGCGTCGATGGCGGCGTGTCCGCTCGGCTCGTGAAACTGCGCCGACAGGCGCAGCAGCACGCGCCAGAGTGCTGTCTTAATCTTATCAACCACTTAACTAGTGTGGAATGGTCAGGGAGATCGGCCGGTTCAAGGCCGATCTCCCCGAGAATATGTGGCATCTCGCTCAGCAAATCTACGCTTCTCGATACGATTTCTCTAGGTAAACCCACAGATAATGCAGCGACACAACAGCGTAATCGGCGAAGCCGCCACCCCCTTCAGGGGCGGCGATTTCGCCTCGCCCACCAACAGCATTTTGAGCTAACTGAACCACTTTGCTCGTGAAGCGGGAGATCTTCGACATAGGCATCGGCGATTTCCCGCTTCAACTTCCTAGTTCTAACGGTCGAAGCCGACGCAGTATGGCGATTCACCAGAGCTAACCAATTCCATATCAATCATAATTCGTAGAGACACTTGGAAAGTAGTTACTCGTCAAGACGGACATCAAGAACGGCGTTAGTGCCGTTATCGACAGCATCGACAGCTTCGTTGAGAGCTTCTGAGATGACTTCAATGTTGTCTACGGCACGCGTGTACCCGTCGCTCATCGTTGCAATGCGTGAAAAATCGACACTACGTCCGTAGGACCCTTCTGGGACACCGTCCATGGCGGATACGCCGTCACCATGCTGGCTGCGCGTCGCCTCACGAACTGCCTCCCAACTTTCATTGTTATAAATAACGGTGAGTGTTGGCGCGGTTGCATTCTCTGCGGCGATGATGCTTGATGCAGGATTACTGAAAAGGTATCCTCCGTCACCGATAAGCGAGATGACGCGACTTTCAGGGGAGGCGAGCTTTGCACCTATGCCAGCAGGAACGGCCCAACCGAGACCAGCACCACCGCGCCAGAAATATGACCCTGGCTCAGAAAGTGGGATTTGGTGTAACGTCGCTCGACGGTTTGTTACGACTCCCTCCATTATGATAGTATCCTTATCCACATACTCGCTGATCTCATTGGAGAGAACGATTGGCGTCAGCCGGCCGTCGGTGCGGTCAGAATTAACACGGTCGGAAGCTGCCTCAATGCGCTCGTGGTGCATCTCTCGCCAGATTTTGTCGTCGGATCCCTCTCCAATTTGGGCAGTCACGTCTTGAATCGTCTCACTGGGATCTGCCATTACGGTGTGATCGACTGTAAACGGCCAGTGTGGGTACGCAGCTTTGGTTGGGTCTGTGTCGATCTGAACAATAGTGAGGTCTGGCGGAATATCTGTTTCTGAGGGTACCCATGGGACATCGGTTTCGAGAAGGAGAAGAAGGTCAGCATGTTCGAGTGCTTCTTTCGTATCGAAGCCAACGTGTAATTCATGGCCGCGCGGGAAACAGAGTGCAGATGGGATATGTTCAACGACGCCCGCACCGGCCGTCTCCGCAAACGAAACGAGAGTATCAACACTGTCTGTACCAAGGGAGTCACTGGTGACAATGAGCGGGCGGTTAGATTTTTCGATTTGCTGTGTGAGGTCAGCGACTGTTTCGCAATCCGCACCTGTAGGTCGTGTCTGTCGGACCGGTCCCAGTTCTTGTGTTGGTTTGGGTACTGACGCCTCGAAAGCCTCACGGCTGAACGAGAGATATGTCGGACCGGACGGCGTTGAGGCCGCACGTTCGAGCCCGCGACGGACGACTTCTCGAGGATCAGCAGGTGGTTGGTATTCACTCGTCCATCGGCAGTATTCCGCGACAATGCTTGTCTGGTCGAATATGTCTTGGAAGTAGTGAATGGGGTGATCACGCCCACCGAGGTCGTCAGCGTCGGAAACTGGTGAAAGTCCGGCCATCACAAATATGGGGACGTTCGCACGGTGGGCGTTATGCATCGCTGCGCCGAGGTTTTGCGTCCCAACGTCCACATGGACGAGGACAGCCTGTGGGTTACCGGTTACTGCTGCGTAGCCATGAGCGGCGGAGATTGCAACGTATTCATGAGGACAGGGGATGAGTTCGGGGAACGAATCCTCTTCGCCGCCGTCTCGGAGACGTGCGGCCGCTTCGATGAGCGGCGTATGGTCAGTCCCAAAGTTTGCAAAGATGTAGTCTACGCCGTTGTCGCGAAGGGCGTAGAGTATGGACTCGGCTACTGTGCTGTCGCTACCGTCGCAGAGGTCGTCTGAGCGTTTCATGACAATATTTGAATATTATGGTCTCTGGTATTCGATCTCGTAAGACATGCTCAAATTCATAGGGGGACTATATAATCATTGGGAAACCAATCAGATAATCTGCCATTGGATTGGGGAGAGCAACTGTTACTGACGGCGTAGTAGTTGCTGACGGTACTCAAGACGACTATCCGAACATGTCTGGCCATGAGGCTGAGGTGCTTCCCTGCCTCGTGAGTGCTGCGCGGCAGCAGTCGACTGTGATGCAATTGGCGGTCTCGGAGACGTAGCTCGCTTGCAGTTTGTCAGAACGGTTTGAGTGGCCTCGCTTGAGCTGCCATACCTTCGTCTCCATGTTGGACAAGAAATGTTAGGTGCAACTATCCGGTCGTCTCACCGATTGGTGGCAGGTTACAGTTTCAGATCCATGCAAATCGATTCATGTGCCCGTTCAAACCGCTGCCGTTCATCGGGAGTGAGACTCCACTCGAGAATTTCCTCGGCGCCGTTGCTCGTCAGCTTGACTGGGACGCTCAGACATCCTCCCGAGAGCCCATACTCGCCATCAACCGGGGTCGAGAGACATACCGTCGGTTCCACGCCGGCGTTCACGCTTTGCTCACCGTTTTTGCCATCGCTTCTACCATCAGTATCTTCGGTGAACATTCGTCGAATCAGCCGCATGACGCCGGCACTCGTTACCCAGCGCGATGTCTCCTCCGGTCCCCGTTTTGAGGCAATCTTGAAGGGAATCTCGCGAACGTACTCGCGGACTGTCGAGCGTTCCGTTTCAGAGAGCGTCGTCGGCTCGCCGTCAATGTGGAGCCGAGAGAAGACCGGAATAATCTCGTCACCGTGTTCGCCTATCACGGGACAACCGACGCTCGTCCATGGGACGTCCCGTAACTCGCCGATCTTGTAGGCTGTCCGAGCAGTTTCCGACAGCGAGTAGCCGAGGAAGTACCTTCGGGGCCACTCCAGACGCTGCCAGAGCCGGTAGGTGAGTCGGTCGATCGGGTTTGTTATCATCAGAACTGGGAGTGGATTGAGCTTTCGTAATTCGGCGGCGACTGCGTCAACGACCGACCGGTTTCTGTCAAGTTCAGCCTCGCGAGCATCGGTCCCAGTCGTATTTTCGGGCTTCGGCGCCGCGGCGGTAAACACCGCGAGATCAGGTTCGGGCTCCAGGGTGCCTAACTCGTCGGCGCCGACGGTCCGTATCGAGCCGAAGGATTCGGCCGTCGGGGCAGCGACCGGTCCGCGGATGGAGTGGAAGACAGAGTGGGTGACATCAACAGCGTGGGCCCACGACGGGTCCTCGGCCTTATCGACAAGTGTGATGTCGATTGTCGGCTCTTCTGAGGCCAGCGTATACGCAACCGTTGCACCAATCGTACTCGCACCGCCAATAATCGCAATGTGCATTGTGTTACTCCATCTAACTATGAGTTAGCTGTTTATTTATACTCTTTCATGAATTCGATGCGTAGCCTATCGAAATTGCAGGCTCGGCGTTAGAGCTATCGAGGACCCACTGGCGCAGGGTTCACAGGGTTCAGTCGTGGATGATGATTAGTCTCAATCGCGCGTGTACCTACACACGGAGTTGAACCGACTAGAGAGGGGTACTACAAGGAGACGGAAGGATCCTTAAATTCTCGATCTTGTAAAACTGTCTCACCATCAAGTTCGAGTGTGGCTGACTGGAGGGTGATGTCGAAGTGCAACGGTGTCCGGTTTTCGCCGCCGAGATTACTACTCGTTCCGAACCCGACGTGAACGGTCCCAAACACGCCGTGATCATTGAGGAACCCACCATTTAGCTCGGTACATCTGGGATTCATTCCGACGGCGAGTTCGGCAGCCTGGCGCACCGCTGGATCGTCGTACTCAGCCCAGATCCGCTCGACCTTCCGCGCTTCCTGTCCCCCGTCGATGCAGGTAACATTCCCGTCTTCGATTTCAACCACAATATTATCCTCAAGCATCCCAATGCCGAGGTTCGGGATTGATCCGTCGAAGACGATCCGTCCGTTTGTCCCCTCAGCGACCGGTGTGATGTCTGCTTCGGCGCAGTACGCGACCGTGAAATCGCCTGGTTCTGCGACGGTACAGGTCAGACCATTCCCCTCACGCCCGCCGAGAGCGAAGGTAACGTCTGTCCCATTGGCTGCCGTTAGTCGAGCCGTCTCGGCTGACGAGAGCAGGTGTCCCATTTCCCTCACTTTCGGCGCTAGTTCTTCGAAGTCGGTCCGCAGTCCGTCCGCGCGTAGCTCCTCAAGGGACAGTTTTCCCATCGCGACGACGCGGGCCCCCTCCTCAAGAGACCGATTGGCCGCCGCGCTGTGAGCGATCGCTCTAGTTGGGACGAGAATAATCACGTCCGCCTCACTCATTGCAGCGGCGACCGTCTCCGGCGGTTCATTCCCGTCGTACTCTCGTGGCTCCATGAGCGCGACTGACGCCTCGGCGTTGAGTGTGTGGACAGCTGCAGCGAGTCGTTCCGTCACTGCTCCTGACTGCCAATCTCCGACGATCAAAACGTGTTCTCCCGGTTCCACGTTTGCAATACGGTTTGCGATAATGTTCGCACCTTCAATCTCCTCAACGAGAGTCATACTCGATAATCTGGGTACTCGGTTTTAAAAATAACGGACGCAGATACTGACCATCCATTCGGATTGATGAACTCGCCACCGTACGCATCGGTAAACTATCTTGCTCTTGTCTAGCACGTTGTCGATTGAGAGTTGTCTTTCGTTTCTAGGTTGGTCGGATAGAAAGGTTATGCGAATCGTTGGACAGCGTCGGCTTCAACCGTCAGAATGAGGTAGTTGAAGCGGGCAATCGCCGATGTCTATGTCGAGGGTCTTACGCTTCACGAAGAAAGCGGTCCTGTTAGCTCAAAATGCTGTCGGTGGCCGAGGCGAAGTTACTGCCTCGAAGGGGTGGTGGCTTCGCCGACTACGCCGTTGTGTCGCTGCACTGTTTGCGAGTTTACTTGGAGAAATCGTACGAGAAGAACTCGATTTACTGAGCGAAATGCTACATACTCTCGTGAATATTGGCCTTGAGCCGGCCGATACCCCGGATCATTCGACGTTAGTCAAGTAGTTTGATAGAAGCCAGGCCGCACTCTGGCGAGTGTTGCTGCATCTCTCGGGAGCGACTACACGACCCGAGCGGTTACGCCGCGATAGACGCAACGTTTTTCGACGCGAAAACGCCAGCAAACACCATCAGTGGACGGATTACTGGGTTCATACGCTCAAAGCGACAGCTCTCATCAATACAGGAAGCCAAGCGATTCTGGACGTTCACTGTACGACCGAAAAACATCACGATACACAGCTCGGCTGGCGACAAAGGGTATGATTGGGTGAAATTACGCGGGAACTCCGTGAAGACGGCGTAAGACCACTGATCAAACATCGTGAGCTCCGCCCCATCAATCACGCGCATAACGCGCGGACCGATGGGCTTCGGTACCGTCAACGATCGATGTGTGAAACTGCCTTCTCAACGATCAAGCGCACGCTCGGCGACGCCGAGCGTGCACAATCTTGATTCGGCGAATTCCGTGAACTCGTTCTGATGTGTGCAGTTCACAACATCAAGCCGTCTCTGAAACAGTGAAATTAAGATATGTCTGGTGATTCACCACGGACGATAGAAAGGGAATTTGAGGACAAAGCGATCCACAGTACTGATTATATTCTCACCGTCGATGATCGTGCCTATATCAATAGTCTTTCATGGAAGAGCGTTATGGTAAGTATTAAGTAGTGCGTGTCGAACTAACATACTGCATGTACAGTAGGCGTACATATGTCACGGCTGCAGGTAGCATCGGAACTGGACTGCTCGCTGGCTGCCTCGGCGGCAACGAAAGTGGTGGAGAGTATCCCAACGATCAGTTCCACGCCGTTATTTCATGGGGACAGGGTGGCGGGACTGACATCTATACGCGAAAGATTGTACAAGAAATCGCAGACAACCACGATGTAGGTGTCCAGTTCGAGAATATTGAAGGCGCAGCGGGAATGCAGGGGTTAAGTCAGATCTACAGTGCCGATCCAGACGGATACACCTTCGGACCAATCAACTCGCCTGACGTGGCCCAGTTCCTCATTCAGGAGCCTGGGTTCAGCGTCACGGACTACAGCTACATAGGCGGTTATGCGCGTACCGTTTGGGTGGTGATAACGAGCCCCGGTGCTGGGTTAGACGACTTTGGGACGATTGCTGACGCATACGGGAGTGGCGATATTGAGGCGATCGGCGGACAACCCACTGGCTCCCCAAGCCATATCCTCTCCGAAACGATGAAGGGACGACTCGATATTCAGTGGGAGAACTACATTGCGTACAACGGGAGTGGTCCTGTCATTGAGGCAGTTGCCAGCGGTGAGGTGCCGGTCGGTATCGTCACCGAGACGGCCGCTCAAGACGCACAGAGTCAGGTTAATGTGACCACCGCATTACATAGTGACGGGAGCGGCGTATTCCCCGACCTGCCGACATACACCGATGCCGGGTACGATTCTGCCATTGACTTCATGGGCGGTTTCTCACGATCAATCGTCGCGCCGCCGGGGCTTTCGGATAATAAACAACAGACCTTAACCGATAGCCTCAAAGAGACTCTTCAGAGTGACTCGATGGCGGAGTGGAGCGAGGAGACGGGCAACGCTATCAAATTAACTGCTGACAACTCAATTTAAGTTTACGGGCTGTCAGGTGCAACACTGGTGGAAAGTTATACTGCCTGTACCGGACTCACAGGTAGCATCTGGCGGCGAATATATTTGAAAGAAGGTTTCAGACAGCAGATGTGTAATATTACCGAAGGGCGTAACATCTAATGTGTCTCCTGCAATAGGGGCTAGTGGTGGTTTCGAATGGTAACGTACGGTAGGTGGTCACTGGATGGGTAAAACAGAGCGTGAATCAACAGCGATGCGAGCGACGACATCGCCGTCGCTGGATCTGGTGTTCAACCTGCTTTCGGTCCGCAGGCGACGATACGCGCTGTACTATCTCACAGAACAAACCGATGGCATCACGACGTTCGACAAGCTCGTCGACGACATACTCGCCCGAGAGGCAGATTCCGAGAATCGGGAAGAACACAAGCAACAGATACAGACCTCTTTACAGCACGTTCATCTGCCTCGTCTCGAGGATGCGGGGATTTTAGAGTACGACGCCAGAAGCGATACCGTTCGCTACTGGCAACAGCCGACGCTCGAGGAGTGGCTCGAGCACGCACGGCACAAGGAATTCATCGACTAAACTCGGCTCGACCGACTACGCACGACTCGACGCTCGAGTGGACGACCTACCGTACTGGCGAGGTATGCGTACGGTCCCTGAAAGTTTTAACAGCGCGTTCGTGGTGAACGCAAGTGGGAGTGAGCGCCTGTACGTCCGAGATCACGACATTCGTGACCCGTGGTATCATTTCACTCCTTAAAGCTTAACAGGTTAGCGACCGAGAAACAACGTAGAGGTTACCAACGATGACTGACCACGAACTTCCACCGCTTCCATACGACTACGACGCGTTAGAACCGGCACTCTCCGAACAGGTGCTGACCTGGCACCACGACACCCACCATCAGGGATATGTCAACGGCCTTAACAGCGCCGAGGAAACCCTCGCCGAAAACCGCGAGAACGGCGACTTCGATTCGACGCCCGGCGCACTCAGCAACGTCACGCACAACGGCTGTGGCCACTATCTCCACACGCTGTTCTGGGAGAACATGGCCCCCGACGGCGGCGGCGAACCGTCGGGCGAGCTCGCCGATCGCATCGAAGAAGACTTCGGCTCCTACGAAGCCTGGAAAGGCGAGTTCGAAGCGGCAGCGGGTGCCGCAGGCGGCTGGGCGCTGCTGGTATACGACCCGGTCTCGAAGCAGCTTCGCAACATCGCCGTCGACAAGCACGATCAGGGCGCACTCTGGGGATCGCACCCGATTCTCGCACTCGACGTCTGGGAACACTCTTACTACTACGACTACGGCCCGGACCGCGGAAGCTTCATCGACAGCTTCTTCGACGTCGTCAACTGGGACAAAGCGGCCGAGGAGTACCAGACCTGCCTCGACCACTTCGAGTAAACCGATACGTTCCATTTTTCGCCGCGAGAGCGGTTTCGTGATCAGAGCCCTCGATCGACCACGAGTCGTCGGCGACCGCGTCGTGACCACCGACCGAAACCAGACGGTTTACCCGCGGGTCCGCCCTACCGTCTCCCATGCCCGTTCCGAAATCCGAATTCGACAGCTTGCCCCCGTGTGATTTCTACACGCCGGCCGAACTGCTCGAGACGGACCAGATGTACACCGTCTACGAGATCGCCCGCCTTCTGCAGGGACTCGAGCCGGACGCGGACATCGACCGGGAGACCGAGGACATCCTGCTCGACTGGGCGATTCCGTGGGTGATGACCAACGCCGGCGACCTCGTGGTCGCCGAACCGCGCGACGAGGACGAGCCCGGCTACTACGGGCTGAAAGAGTGATCTCGCCGGATTAACGAAGCCCGATCCACTGGTAGCGATATGACACGATCGATACGACGATCGCACGCCGTGTTGGCGCTCGTTTCGACCAGAAACGAATCGCCGCGCGTGTACGTGGGGAGGAAAGAGCCGTGAACGTTCTCGTCGCCGGCGGGGACCGCGTCGACGCCGGCAAGACCACGTTCTCGATGGGCTTGCTCGAGCGAACCGGTGCGCTCGGGTACAAACCGCGCGCGGCGAACGACTACTGGTTCGACCACGACGACTGTCTCGAGGCGCTCTCTCGAGGGCGACTCTACGGCAAGGACGCGGCGAAGTTGGCAGACGCAGAGCGAGCCGATAGGGATCCGGAGGCGCTCAATCCGGTCCACAGGCTCTGGCAGCCCGCAGCCGACGACTCGGCCGGCATTTTGGGCCGTCGCGACCGCGAATTCGTCGTCGACCGGGTCACTCGCCCCGACGGCGACAAGCCGCTGTACGTTCACAACGGGACCGTGGAGGTCCCGGAACTCGTCGCAGAATCGCTGCCGCTCGAGGACGCGGTGACCGTCGAGTCGCTCGCGGAGTTGAACGATCTGATGGAAGCGGCGTATCTCCCGGCGTTTCGAGCGCTCTCGGAGGAGATCGCGGCAACCGAGTTGGCCGTCGTCGAATCCTACGGTGACGTCGCCCGTCCGCTCGAGTCCATAGCGGCGGACACGGTCTCGGCGGTCGCGGTCGTCGAGCCGGGAGGCGTCCGGATCTACGACGGCGGTCGATTCTGTCGGGCCTGTTCGGTTGCCGGCTCGAGTTCGGGCGCTGGGACGCTCGAAACGCGGGTTCCAGACGTCGTCGACTCGATCGAACCGATCGATCGCGCGTCGTTACCGCCGTTGGCTAGCGAGGATCGCACTGATCCACCCGCGGTCGCCGAGGCGTACGAGTCCGCGTACGCGGCGTTACTCGAGGCGCTCTAACTCTGTGGAGGGTCCTCGGCGTCGTTGAGCGCTTGCTGTGCCGACAGGTCCACGGAGCCGTAGGGGTTCGTCGTCACGCTCTGGCCGTGTCCCGCGTACATGACCTGCAAATCCTTCTCGATCATATCGAGGACATCGTGGATGCTCAGGACGAGCTCCTGGTGGTCTCCCTCGGGGAGGTCGGTCCGACCGTAGCTTCCGTGCTCGAAGATCAGATCGCCAGCGAAGAGAACGCCGGGTTCACGGGCGTACAAACAGAGGTGGTCGTCTTTGTGCCCGGGCGTGTGCATCGCGACGTACTCGTGATCGCCGAGCACGACGGTGTCCTCGTCTGCGATTTCGTTGTCGACGCCCTCGACCGAGGTATCGAATCCCCACGCCTCGACGTCGAAGGCGTCCGTTACTGCCTCGAGGTTCGCGACGTGGTCTTTGTGGGTGTGTGTGAGGACGACGGCGTCTATGTCGTCGACGCGAGCCTCGATCTCGGAGACGACGTCGAAGTTCGCACCCGCGTCGACCAACACGGTTCGATCGCCGGTCACCAGGAATACGTTGCTCGTGAACGCGTGAACGTCTTCGGCGAGGTTCTCGACCATACCGGCCCTACGGGATCGGTCACTTTGTGCGTGTCGACATCGGTGAATCTCCCGTTCGTACACTGACCTGGCAGGGCGGACGAGGGGAGGGGCGTGACGATCGACTCGAGCCGACGTGACCGCTATTTCAGGTTCGATCGGCCGACCGTCAGATACTGTTCAACTAGCGTGAGCGTCCGTAAGTCACTTCACAAGGACTTTTAGCACTGGCACGTAGTAGTAGACGAATGACGCGGTCGCTCCTGGTCGGACTTCTCGTCCTCGTCCTCGTCCTTGGAACCGTCGGTAGCGCCTCGACGTTCGCGAGTGGGCCAGACGCTCCAACGGCGACCAGCGACACCGCCCCGGCGGTCGACGAGCACTCGATCGAACCCGGCATCGAGCCGGCCGGAACGAGTCAGGAGTTCGACGAAGTCGCCTTCGAGATAACGATCCACGAGAACGGAAGCGCAACCTGGACGTTCCAGTACGAACGCGCCCTCGAGAACGAGAGCAACGCAGAGACCAACGAGTCCAAGGCGTTCCGCGAGTGGGCCAACGACTTCGAATCGGAGGAGACCGAACTCTACGAGGACTTTCAGTACCAGGCCGAGAACCTGACCGAGTCGGGCGTCGAACGCTCGGGGCGGGACGCATCGGCGACCGACTTCGAGCGAGAGGCCTCCATCGAACAGGAAGGCATCAACAACATGGGCAACGAAACCGGCGTCGTGGAGATGTCGTTCGTCTGGAACGGGTTCGCGGAAGTCGAACGGGACGGCACGGTCCGCGCCGGCGACGTGTTCGACGAGTGGGTCCTCCTCGAGGATCAGCGCTTTACGGTCTCTGTCGACGGCGCGCTCGCGTTCCAGTCGGTCCACGAAGAGGGCGAGTACAACAGCGACACGCTCGCGGACGCAAACAGTGTCACCTGGTCCGGGAAAATGGAGTTTATTCCCGGGGAGCCCCAGATCGTCCTCGAGAACACGGAACGCTCGAGTGCGACGGGCCCTGTCGGTGCGTTAGACTGGTTGGGATCGAACGGAACCGGTCCGCTCCTAGTACTCGCCCTGATTATCGCCGCACTGCTCGGCGCGGGGATGGTTGTTCGATCGCGGGATGTGACTCGTTCCGGCGAATCCGCGGCCGAAGACGACTCGAGCCTATCGGAGGCCACGACGACGGCCACCGAACCCGATACGAACGGAGTTCAGGAGGCGGCGCTTTTGACCGACGAGGACCGGGTCGTCTCGATGATCGAGGACAACGGCGGCCGAATGAAACAGGTCGACATCGTCGAGGAAACCGGCTGGTCGAAATCGAAAGTCAGCATGCTCCTCTCGGAGATGGAAGACGAGGGGACGATCAGCAAACTCCGCGTCGGCCGCGAGAACATCATCAGCCTCGAGGGTCACGAACCCGAGGCGACGAAGTCCCCGTTCGACGAGTAGGTTCGTGTGCTATCGGTGGCCACCCCGCCGTCGAAACGGAATGCTTAAACGACAGTCGGCGGTACAAACGAATGCGCTCCGATGGTGTAGTCCGGCCAATCATATTGCCCTCTCACGGCAATGACCAGGGTTCGAATCCCTGTCGGAGCACTCATCCTTCCGCTGTTCCCTGGTTTTGAGCTGTGGCAATGAGTGTTCATCATGTTGCCCCAGGGCAAGCAAATAATTCGGACCGACGTATCGTATCGCTATCTGGCGATTAGCGGCTATTGCTCAACATCCCGACTCGGCGGATTCGATTCGGTAAAGAATACAACGTTCCACGCGCCAGCAGTGGAGACCAGAACGAAATCACGCACTCGAGACAGCGCTGGTCGTTTCGTTGGGTATCCCAGCGCTGCATTATGTCCACCTCCGAGGGACAGAAACCTCTTTACGGAGAGTTAATATCTTGGTTTTTAGAGTAAGTTTAACGGAGGAATGGGGTCGGAGGGATTTGAACCCCCGATCTACTGATATCTCCGGTGCGCCTCGGAACTCCAGAGGGTCATCACACGGACACTGATCAGGTGTCCGATCAGTATATCAGTCTGGAGTGTCGTCCCGGGCGCCGTAGCCTCTGGAGTCAGCCGCCATGCCTGGCTTGGCCACGACCCCTCGAGCAATCATAGAGCGATCCTCCCTAAAGCCGTTACGATTCGATCACAGCCAGGGGGCTCGGCCCGTGGTGTCGGTCGAATCGTCGCCGGGGTAGGTGTCGTCCTCGGAGTCGCTCGAGTCGGGCACCTTCGGTTCGGTGGCGTTCGATCGGTCTTCGGCGCTGCCGCCGTCCGGTCGGGGGGCGGTCTCGAGGGTTTCTCGAGCGGCCTCGCCGTCGAACTGGGGATCGATCGAGAGCACGGCGGCGACGAGCAGGGCCGCAAGCGGCGCCTCGCCGAAGGCCATCCCGAGCAGCGAGAGGGGGAGCAGTCCGAGCGCGACGGCGCTGCCGAATCGGAACCGGTCGATGTCCATGTAGGTCCGGAGGTATGGACCGGCGACGGCGACCGAGAGGGCGAACAGGACGCCGACGCCGGCCGCGAGGGTCCCGTTGGCGATCAGTGAGGGGTCGGCCTCGAAGGCCAATTCGGCCCCGCTCGGCTCGAGGCTCGCGACCAGCCCCAGCGCGATGATGATGCCGGGGTTCGGGATGTACTCGCCGACGGTGGCGCTCGCGGTGTGGGCCGCGATGGCCGCGATCACAAGCGCCGCGAAGCGTTCGAAGATGGCGATGTTCACGACGCTCTCGATCGTCGGCGCGAGCGCCGCCTGTACCGCGGCGAGGGCGATCAACGGCAGGCCGACGACCAGGACGATGGCCGCCTGTTCTCTCGGCGAGCCGTTCATCTCCGCGAGGATCACGGCGACGGTCGCGCTGCCGCCGAAAATCAAGAGTCCGACCTGAATCGCGCCGAGCGGGTCGTCGACCGCGCCGGCGAGTATCATCGCCGGGAACACGCCGTCGACGAGCGGCAGGGCCATGACCAGCGCGAGCAGTTTGGCGTCGTCGCTGACGAATCGCTCGAGGCTGAGTGCGACCGGGTGTTGTGACGTACTCATCGATCAGGGTCGATGGCCGTGACCCGGGGCCAGATGGGAGTGTAACGAACGGTCCCGTCCGGACTGGCGCGCATTGGGCCAGTCGTTAGACCGTTTCTGGCCTGCTGTGAGGTTCGAAAACCCGAATGTAAACGGTGCGATAGAAACTGCGCGCATCCGATCACCGGTTCGGGCCGTGGTGGAACTCACAGCGAACATATCGTAGGAAAGTCCTGCATTATTAATAAACGTTGTGTGAGACGTGGTTCCAATACTCCGCGGATCGTCCGTCGACAGTGTGCATTTCTCGACGGTAATGGACGACACTCCGCATTCGGTTTCTGATCGTTACATTCTGTCGGTGCCGAACGAACGTTCGATCGGGGTCGAGACCGGACCTCGAGTCTATCACTTCGACAGTTCCTCCCGTGGTCATCGGTGCCGCTCTACGGGCTGAAAGTGCAACACGCAACGTTTTTTGCCCGCGATTCCGGACAGTTTACATGGCGAACGACGTTCCCGAACACGAGCCGTATTCTTCGAAACTTCGAGTACCGGAAGCCCTGACTTTCGACGACGTGCTCCTTCGCCCGAAAGAGAGCCGCGTCGAACCCGACGACGCGGATCTGACGAGTCGCGTCTCGAAATCCGTCGAGGTCTCCGTTCCGATCATCTCCGCGGCGATGGATACCGTCACCGAGAGCGAGATGGCGGTTGCGATGGCTCGCCACGGCGGGCTCGGCGTCCTCCACCGGAACATGAACGTCGACGAGATGGTCGAGGAGATCCACCGCGTCAAAAGCGCCGACGACCTCATCATCCCGACCGACTCGGTCGTGACCGCCGATCCGGAGATGACCGTCCGGGAAGTCGACGAGATGATGGTCAGGGAAGGCGTCGGCGGAGCGCCCGTCGTCAACACGCGCGGGGAAGTTCTCGGCATCATCTCGAGTACGGACATCCGGCCCCACCTCGAGGTCAACGAAGACGATGCGGTCACCGAGGCGATGACCGACGAGGTCATCACGGCACCGGAGGATATCGACGCTCGTGATGCCTTCGACCTGATGTACGAACACAAGATCGAACGCGTCCCGGTCGTCGACGACGAGAACCTCCTCGTCGGACTCGTGACCATGCAGGGGATCCTCCAGCGCCGCGAGTACGGCGAGGCGGTTCGCGACGACGACGGGCGACTCCGCTGTGGCGTCGCCGTCGGCCCGTTCGAAACCGACCGCGCGGAGGCCGCCGACGAGGCCGGTGCCGACATCCTCTTTATCGACTGTGCCCACGCGCACAACCTGAACGTTATCGAGGGCGCTCGAGAGATCAAAGCGTCCGTCGATGCGGACGTCGTCGTCGGCAACGTCGGGACGCGAGAGGCGGCCGAGGATCTGGTCGACTTCGCCGACGGCATCAAAGTCGGCATCGGTCCGGGATCGATCTGTACGACGAGAGTCGTCTCGGGATCCGGAATGCCCCAGATCACCGCCGTTTCGCAGGTCGCAGATGTCGCGAGTCAACACGATGTGCCGGTGATCGCCGATGGCGGCATCCGGTACTCCGGAGACGCGATCAAGTCGATCGCCGCGGGCGCTGATGCGGTCATGCTCGGTTCGTACTTCGCCGGAACCGAAGAGGCGCCGGGTCGGGTCGTGACGATGAACGGCAAGAAGTACAAGCAGTACCGTGGCATGGGCTCGGTCGGCGCGATGAAGTCCGGCGACGGCGACCGGTACCTGAAAGACGAACCGCAGGACGACGACGAGTACGTCCCCGAAGGCGTCGAGGCCGCGACGCCGTACAAGGGCACCCTCGAGTCCGAACTCCACCAGCTCGCCGGCGGGATGCAGTCCGGAATGGGCTACGTCGGCGGCGTCACGATTCCCGAGTTCAAAGAGCGAAGCGAGTTCGTTCGCGTCTCGGCGGCCGGACAGGCCGAGAGCCACGCCCACGACGTCGTGATCACGGACGAAGCGCCGAACTACTCGCCGGCAGACGAGTGATCACGGCGGGGACTACCGACGCGGATCCGATTACGCGATCGTAAACGAATTGTCGCAGTTTGAGCAGTTGAGCCGGAAGCCGCCTTCGTCTGCGATCTCGAGGGCGTGTTTGGTTTCGGAATCGCAGGCCTGACAGTAGACGACCGATTCGATGTCCTCCCAGTTGTGACTCGAGTCGGGCGCGCCCAGGGCCCAGCCGACGAGGGGGCCGTCGCCCTCGTTGGTCCCCTGCTGAAACTCGCCGGGAGCGAATCGGACGAGTTCACCAGCGTCGACGGTGAGGGGTCCGTTTTCCGTCTCGAACGTCGCCGTCCCCTCGAGTACGTAGAAGACCTCTTCCTGATCGTGGTGAGTGTGATAGCCGCCCGAAAAGGACTCGCCCTGCTCGAGTTCGAAGTAGTTCATCGCGAAATCGGTCGTTCCGAGGGCGTCGGATACCGGCCGTCGAACTGACTGTGCTGCCATCGGATTCGGCTCGTTGTCGACCTCGTCGATTTCTACTTTCTCCATCGATTCGATATCGTTCGGTTCCGTCTTGAAAATACCGCCCTGCTCGAGTCGCTACGGCCTTGATCGAATCATTACCGCCCCGATTGGGAGGCGTGACTCGTCTCGAGTGCGCTCAGTATTCTCGGGGCTCGTGCTGGACAGAGATCCAGCGCGTGGTCGTAAACTCGTCTGCGATCCACTTGTCGTTGTATCGACCCATTCCAGAGGACTTGACGCCGCCGAACGGTGCCTGCGGATCGTCGTTGATCGGTTGGTCGTTGATGTGGATCATGCCGGATTCCACCCGATCTGCGATGTCGCGCGCTCGAGTGATATCCCGACAGTGGATCGACCCCGACAGCCCCATCGCCGTGTCGTTGGCCAGTTCGACCGCTTCCTCGTCGCTCGAAAACGGGATCACAGGCGCGATCGGTCCGAAGTGTTCGTTACAGGCCGCCGCCATATCGTTCGTCACGTTCGAGAGGACGGTCGGTTCGACGTAGGGGAAGTCGTACTCGCCGCCGGCTTCGACGACCGCGCCCGCGTCGACGGTTTTCTCGAGGTAGTCGGTCATCTCCTCGAACTGGGATTCGTTGATGATCGGCCCGACGATCGATTCGTCCTCGAGCGGGTCCCCGACGGGAACGTGTTCGGCGGCTTCGGCCAACCCCGCGACGTAGTCGTCGTAGACGTCCTCGTGGACGAGGTGTCGATTGATCGAGATACAGACCTGTCCCTGATGGGTGAACGACCCGAAGGCCCCGGCTTCGACCGCTCGCTCGAGGTCGGCGTCGTCGGTGACGATGTGGGCGTTGTTCCCGCCCAGTTCCAGCGCCGGGAAGTGGAAATTCTCGACCGCGTTGGTCGCCACGCGCCGACCGATCTCGGTCGACCCGGTAAACGAGATCACGTCCGGCACTTCGTGGCCCGAGAAGTGGTCGCCGATATCCTCGCCGTAGCCGGTGACGACGTTCAGGACGCCGTCCGGGAGCCCGGCTAGCTCGAACACTCGAGCGAGCAGCAATCCGCCGGTGACCGGCGTGTGCTCGTCGGGCTTCAGGACGACGCTGTTGCCGAGCGCCAGCGCCGGCGCGACGGCTCGCATCGAGAGTACCGTCGGGAAGTTCCACGGCGTGATGACTCCCACGACGCCGACCGGTTCCTCAACGACGATGTTCTCCTTTCCGGGAATCGTCGACTCGGAGCGCTCGCCGCGGTTTCGAAGCGCCATGCCAGCAGCGTGGGAGGCGACGCCGACGGCAGCCCCGCCTTCGAACTCGCCCTTCGCGCGGACGCCGCCACCCTCTATCGCGATCAGGTGGACGAGTTCCTCCATGTGTTCTTCGAGTATCTGTGCGGCCGTCGAGACGATTCGGGAGCGTTCCTGTGGTGGCGTCTCTGCCCACTCCGCCTGTGCCGTTTCCGCGATCTGGAACGCCTCGTCGAGGTCGTCGGTCGTTCCCCGCGGAACCTCGCCGATCGGTTCCTGCGTCGCCGGCGCGTTCACTGTGATGGTCGATCGGTCGGCCGGCGGTCGCCACTCGCCGTCGACGTACTGGGCGTTCCACCCCGCGTCCGGCGCGATTTCGACGTCGTCGACCGATCCGTATTGCGCTTCTCCTCGAGTTGTGGGTGCTTCCATGCGAACAGCTTCACTCACATCGTATATTATGTTTTGGAACTAACTAGTGTTGGTCTGCGAGCCGGACTCGTTTCCCGATGGCCGGAATCGCTGCGCGGCGGATTCGAAGAGTAATACATACAACCGTCCGGTACCGAGCCTCGAGTGTGAATCGCCGTACTGTACTCCAATCTGCGGGCATATTCGCGACCGTCGGATTAGCGGGCTGTGTCGGCAGTATTCGGGAACACTTCGAAGGCGAAATACGGAGTCCGATTCAGATCGAGATTTACAACGAATCCGATCAGACCCAGAACGTTCAACTCGAGGCTCGAGAACGGGGTACGGGTCGTGGGACCTACGATCAGAGCTACTCGGTGACGCCCGGCGAACGCATCGGTGCGCCGTCGCTTGAAGGGATCGAGCAGAGTCTGCAAGTCGTCCTCGTGGATCAGGCCGAGGGTGACAATCAGGTGGAGGTCGGAACCGTTACCCCCCAGACGATGCTCGTCTCGATCACGATCTACGAGGACGATCTCGACCTTCAGATTACCACGACCGCGGACGACGGCAACGAATCGACTGACGGCAACGAGTCCATCGAATCTGACGGCAACGAAACCGATAGTAACGCGTCTGCCTAATCGAAAACGATCAGACAGAACGGAAACAGTTGGTCGAACGAGCCGGGAAATCCGGCTATCCCGGCCTGACTCTCACTCGAGCGGTGTGGTTTTCAACTCGATTTCGAAGAAAGGACCGTTCTCGGAGGGCGGACGTCTCAGGGGTAGGGGTGGAACTCGCGTTCGAGATTGGGTTCGAAGCCGAGTTCATCGGGCACGTCGGTCGCGCGGTCGCCGAAGTACGGTTCGTTGGTGAAAAGCGGCTGTGCGCCGGGAACCACGACCCGAACCGCCTCGAATCCAAGCGCTTCGATGTCCCGAGTCGTCACCCGTGCCGCGTAGGGTCGAAGGCCCGCCGCGTTCGTCCGGGAGACGAGTTCCTCGAGGGCGTCCGTCCCGGTCGGCGCCGGGTCCGGGCCCACGCGGTCTGCGGGGATCGTTCGTTCGACGTCGACGAACTCCTTGACGGGGTCGGGAAACGACGCGTAGTGGCCGATCTGCCCGGTCGCGGTATCGGCCTCGTCCCGTCCGATTCCGCGGAGTTCCATCCAGTTCTGGAGCGCCTCTGCAAGCGCCGAGCGAGCGGCGGCGGTTCCGTCGAGCGCCGCCGCAGAGCCGGCGGCGAACCGGGGCCAGCGATCGTCGCCATCGGATTCGGCACCCTCCCGGTAGACGGCGACGGCGACGACGGGGACGTCCACGTCCTGGGTCACCAACAGCGCGGTCGCGGTGAGTCCCTCGCTGTGTGCCCTGCGCTCGAGTCGGTCGTAGGCCTCGTCCTCGACGGCGAGACCGATCGGTTCGTACGTCGAGTACCACGAGAGCATCGTCGCGTCGCGCTCTATCACCTCCGTCAGACCCGATCGAACGGCGTCCGCGGTCGAGGAACCAAGCCCGAGTCCGGTCGTGATCGACGGGACGAGCGGATCGCCGGGCTGGGGGAAGTGGACGGCCGCGGCGGGAAGCTGTGCCGACTCCCCGCTCTCGAGGTCGACGCCGTCGACCCAGCGACACGTCGTCGACGAATCGAACGCCGGCGCGTCTTCGGGCCGGACGAGCGCGAGCGGCGAGACGGGATTCTCGAGGTCGTCGACGGACGCGTGTCGGAACGCCGCGTCGCGATACACGCCGGCGCAGTAGCGCTCGAGGCCCTCGCCGACCGCCTTCATCAGCGCGGCGTTCCAGTCGTCGTCGACGCCGGCTGATTGCTTCGAGGCGCTCGCGTCGCTGAACGGGTCGGTATCGGCGAGCGTCGCGAGGTAGTACGGTGCCGGGAACGACTCGGCCTCGCCGATCGAGTGGACCGGTCCAAGCCGGGAGTCGATCGCCAGTTCGGCTCGCTCGACCGCCTGCTCGAGTTCGAGCGACTCCTCGTCGGTGAGATCAAGCGTCCGGTTCCGTCCGTCGCTTTCGCACTCGCAGGTCGGGACCGGGAGACACCGCCGGCTCGCATAGGGGAGTTCGCGAACGCGGCCCACGATCGATTCCGCGTCCCCGCTGAACGTCCGAACGCACTCGCGGCCCGCGATCGCCCCGGCGAGTCGCGCCGCGCTTCGATCCGCGCTCGGCTGTTCGACCGGCTCGTCGCTCGCTCGAGTCGAGGCGACGCGCTGGCGGAGACAGTTATAGCAGGCCGTCGCCGGCGCGAACCCCGACACGGCCGCGTCGACGTCTGCGATCGGGTGGCCGCCGACGCCGCCGATCTCGACGGCGATCCAGGGGGTTTCTCCCGCTCGAGTCGTATCCAGCGCCTGCTCGAACGTGTCCGAGCCGATGACGTCGCTGACGATCGCGAACCGGGCGTCGGAAAGCGCCGTCGGCTCGGCGTCTCGGGTCGTGATATCGATATCGGACAGCGCGGCGTCGATAGCGGCTCGAACCGGGTCGTCGGCGACGACGTGGACCTCCATACCCGACCGATCGGCTGCCGGGGGCAAAAGAATCCCGTTCGCGGAGTTCCCTCGAGGCGTATCCGGCTGTGGATACTTTCCGACGGGGTGTCGTAGAAGAGTACTCACACCGCTCTGGGGCGTCCGACGAATGGTCAGTATCAGATTCCGGCCCCCACCTCTCTGTTTCAGCCCGTTTGAGTGGCCCAAGTGGTAACCGTTTGGGTCTCGTAGTCACGTCTGGATGAAACCATCAACAGCGGTCCTCGTGTTTGGTGCAATTTTGTTCGTACTTCCAGTTCCCGGCACGTTTATCGCCGGTGGACTGGTACTCCTCGCAGGGGCACTCGCGCGGTGGCTTGGTTCGTAGCACGATGATTGTTCGAACCCGGTGAATCGGGTAGTTCCAATGGCTGACAACGAGCTCGCGCCGTGGTATCGAACGTGAGCGGTGTGCGTACCGACGGTGGTCGGCCTCAGCCGAGAGATCTCACTCCTCGGATTCCTCGCGCGAATCTTCGTCGGTCTCGGAACGCGGCGTGTTCTGCGTCCCCAGGTCGTCGCTCCCGTCGTCGACCTCCTCGGGGTTGCGGTCAATCCGCTCGAGTTCGTCTTCGATCTCCGCCTCTCGTTCCGCTTCGTACTCGTCTCGCCGGTCGGTGTCGTCTTCTGCCATACCGGGCGTCCGGTCTCCTGCGGGTTGATTAGCCTGCCGTCAGTTGCAACGTCGGTACCGGTCGAGCGAGACGTATCGGGATCGGGTACGAATCCGAATCGCCCCCGATGAAAGAAATTGGACACGAAAGACAAATAAAAGGGCGCGTTCTCTAAACACACATATATGGACGTTCCGTACGATCTCACCTCGTACGTCAGGGTGTTAAAAATGGCAAAGACACCGTCGACGAACGAGTTCCTGCAGGTTTCGAAAATCGCCGGCGCTGGAATCATCTTCATCGGTCTCGTCGGGTTCATCATCGGTACGATCATGGTGTTCCTGACCAGTGCAGGTGGCGCCTAATGGCGATCTACGCAGTCAAAACCACAGCGAGTCAAGAACGCACCGTCGCGGACATGATCATTAACCGCGAGGAGCCGGATATTCACGCCGCGCTCGCACCCGACTCGCTGACCTCCTACGTGATGGTCGAGGCCGACGGGAGCGCGGTAATCAACCGCGTGCTCGAGGACATTCCGCACGCCCGAACCATCGTTCCGGGCGAGTCAGATATTTCGGAGGTCGAACACTTCCTCTCGCCGAAACCGGACGTCGAAGGGATCGCGGAAGGCGACATCGTCGAACTCATCGCTGGGCCGTTCAAAGGCGAGAAAGCGCAGGTGCAACGCATCGACGAGGGCAAGGATCAGGTGACCGTCGAACTGTACGAGGCGACGGTTCCGATTCCGGTCACGGTTCGGGGCGACCAGATTCGCGTGTTGGATAGCGACGAGCGGTAGCGAGTCGGTTCACTCGGCGTGGTGCGCCGAGGTCGTTTTATACTAAATTTTGCACGGAGTGAACGCTGAGCGAAGCAAAGTGATCCAATGACGTAGAATTGTAGAGTGCGACGGACGCGAGGACTGTCAGCGACGTATTCGTCCGACCGATAGCGTGAACGGCGATATCGAAGACGATTCGACGATGGTTCGGTTAGAGGCTATCTCGAGAGTTCGGTCGCGATCCGTTCCATGTCAGCGACGGATTCGATCTCCTCGAGGAGGTCCTCCCGTTCGCGGACATCTTCGGAACTCGCGCTGTAGGCTCTGACGTACTCGGCGCGGCTATGTTCGGTGAAGACGTGCCGAATCGAGAGGTAGCCGTCTGGGACGATGGTTCCACAGACTTTGCACTCGCGGCGCTCGTGTTCGGTCGCCTGATGGACGATCGCGGGTTCGACGTCGTCGAAGGTTTCCCCGCAGCCATCGATTCCACAGTCCCAGGGCATTGGTCACTGTGAGACAACGACACCTAAAGATCTTTTCGACCAATCGGATTCACGACACGTCCTTCTGACTGACGAATCAGAATTCATAACTTCAACGTCGCGAAACTGGCTGACGTGACTGCCGGAGCCGAGTTTCGAGTCGATTGCCACGTCAAGGTGCTCAACAGAGACGTCGTTGCGAACGCCAGAGCGGCGGGTCTCGACGCCATCGTCTACGCGCCACACTTTACGCGCCTCCCCGAGGTTCGCCGGCGTGCGGAGGTCTTCTCGAGCGACGATCTGCTCGTAATCCCCGCTCGAGAGGTGTTTACGGGGTCGTGGCGCAATCGCAAGCACGTGCTCGCGCTGGGACTTTCCGATCCCGTTCCTGATTTTATCTCCCTCGAGGCGGCGATGGCCGAATTCGAGCGCCAGGACGCGACGGTGTTGATCCCGCATCCCGAGTTCTTGACGGTGAGTCTCGGCGAAGACGACGTTCGGGCATACGAGGAGATCATCGACGCGATCGAGGTCTACAACCCGAAGCACCTCCCGCGGGACAATCGACGCGCGCGGGACATCGCCGAATCGAACTCGATACCGCCGTTTACGTCGTCGTACGCTCACTTCGCGAGTACGGTCGGTGCTGCCTACACCGCGTTCGACCGCGAGTTCGAGACCGAGGCGGCGGTTCTCGAAGCCCTCGAGAACGGGATCGGACGGCGCGTCGTCCACGCCACCGGCCTCGAGCGGTGGACGACGACGGCGAACGAACTCGCCCACCTCGGGTACGAAAACACCTGGGAGAAGATCGATCGGCTCTTTCTCTCCGGCCAGGAGCCGACACACGCCAATCATATCGCCTACGACGGCCGGTTCGAGGACGACGCCGTCTATTGACCGAATCCGCACCGTCGAAGCCGCTCGCTAAACTAGTCTCGAAAGCACCCTCAGTGCAAGAACTCTCGAAGTTTCTCTATATCCCACGTGTTGATCACGTCGTCCGGTTCGGCCCAGCCTCGTCGGGCGGTGTGAACCCCCCAGCGGACGTACTCGAGAGTCGCCGGCTGGTGTGCGTCGGTGTTGATCGCGATCGTCGCACCCTCCTCAAGGGCGGCCTGGACGGCGCTGCCCCAGAGGTCGAGGCGTCGCAGATTGCTGTTGACCTCGAGTGCGGTACCGTGTTCCGCGGCCGCAGCACCCAATGCCGTCGCGTCGATGGCGAGTCCTTCGCGCTCGTTGAGTAGTCGTCCGCTCGGATGCCCGATCACGTCGACCGCGGGGTTTTCGATCGCCCGCTCGAGTCGCTTCGCGGCGGCCGCCGAATCCTGATCGAGCGCGCTGTGGGGGGAAGCGACGACGACGTCGAGCGCGTCGATCACCTCGTCGCCGAGGCCAATCTCTCCATCGGCGTCGATGTTGGACTCGATCCCCGCGAGCACCTCGATGTCAGCGCCGGCGCCGACCTCCCGAATCTCCTCAACCTGCTCGAGGATTTCCGCGTCCGAGAGGCCCATCCCGCCGACGACGCCGGGTCCCTGGGCGTGGTCGGCGACGGCGTAGTAGTCGTACCCGCGATCGGCGGCGGCCTCGACCATCTCCGCGATCGTGTTGTTGCCGTCGGACCACTCCGTGTGGGTGTGTAGGTCGCCGCGGACATCGCTTCGCGTGATGAGATCCGGAAGGTCGTCGGCGGCAGCGGCGTCGATTTCCCCACGGTCTTCGCGCAACTCCGGCGGAATCCAGGGCAAGCCGAGCGCTTCGTACATCCCGGCTTCCGTCTCGCCCGCGACGCGCTCGCCGACGCGTTGGCCGGCGTCGGGATCGTCGATGTCACTTACGTCGAACGCGCCGTACTCGTTTAGCTTCATGTTCCGTTCGATCGCGTAATTGCGCAGCCGGACGTTGTGGTCCTTGCTCCCCGTGAAATACTGCAGCGCCGAGCCGAACTCCGCGGGAACGACGACGCGCAAATCGACTCGAACGTCACCGACTCGGACGCTCGCCTTCTCCGGCCCGAATTCGATCTCGTCGTCGATCGAGTCCCACTCGAGGAACGCCTCGATCGCCTCGGATCCGGAATCGGCGGCCGCCAGCGCGTCCACATCGCCGATGGTCTCTCGCCACCGGCGGATCGAGCCGGCGACCTCGGCTTGCTCGACCGCGTCGATCGACTCGAGGAACTCGAGCACGTCGTCGGCCAGCGGTCGGGCCTCGCCCAAAAGCTGGCGCTGTCCGATCGTCCGCGCGAACTCGACGTTCTCGAGGATGTTCTGCTCGGTCTTCGGGCCGAACCCTTTGACTTCCTGAATCTCGCCCGCCTCGGCGGCGGTCTCGAGGTCGTCGAGATCCCGAATCTCGAGTTCGCGATAGAGCGAGCCAACCGTCTTGGGGCCGACGCCTTCGACGCGGGTCAGCGCGGCCATGTCGACCGGCAGCTCCTCGCGCAGTTCCTCGAGCTCCTCGATCTCGCCGGTCTCGACGTACTCGACGATCTTCGAGGAGATGGCGTCCCCGACGCCGTCGATGTTCTCGACGGCCGCCTCGTTGCCCGCCTCGAGCTGGTCGGCGATCGGCGACGGGTGAGCCAGGATGTTCTCGGCAGCGCGGCGATACGCTCGGGGTTTGTACTCGACGTCGTCGGCCTCGAGGAGGTCGGCGAACTCCTCGAACCGGGCGGCGAGTTCGGCGTTGGTCGTCATCGTGCGGTCCTCCGTTCGTCGCTCGTGGTCTCGGTGCAGGTCTGCCCGGTCATCTACCGCCCACCTCGAGACGCAGCGGTGTCTTCGCGGCCGAGCGCCTTCTGCAGGAACGACATCCAGCGTTTCGTGTCCGCGGCCTGCTTTGCCTGTTGTTCGCGCTCGAGATCGGTCGAACCCAAATTCTCGAGCGCGTTGAGCGCTCGATCGATACCGACGACGCTTCGGGCGAGTTCCTCGCCGGTCTCGCGGCTGATGTCGGCTTCCTCGATCCGTTCGACGCGCTCGAGTCGCTCGCGTCGCAGGTTCTTCTTGGCTCGCTCGACCCGATCACGTTCGCCCGCGGGGATCGTCTCGCGGCGCTTGATCTCGAAGACGAACGTCTGGAGGTCGATCGCCTCGCCCTGGACGGTGATCGTCTCCGGGATGTCCGCGCCGACGGTCGCCCCCTCGCGGCCGACGCGCTCGAGGAGCTGCTTTCGCTCGTACTCTTGCACACCCGTGCGTTGGGTCCTGAACGGCAAAAATGTACGTCACTGTCGCGGTGGGACGACCGCGAATTGACGACGGCGAGCCGAGCCCGAACCCCAAATCCCTTAGCCGTGCCACTCTTACCCCCGGGCAATGGCCAAGTGCGACGTGTGTGGGCAACAAGAGAACATGCCGTACGAGTGTCGCCACTGCGGTGGAACGCACTGCGGCGAGCACCGCCTGCCGGAAAACCACGACTGTTCGGGCCTGCACGACTGGAACGATCCGAAAGGGGTCTTCAACAGCGGCTTCGACGACAGCGTGAACTCGAGCGCTGAGGCCTCGACCACAGAGAAAATCGCGTCGAAGCTGCCGTTTAACACGGGCTCGAGCGGCGTGCTCGGGTACGTCCGCGGAAATCCGACCTACACGGTTTTGTTGTTGATGTGGCTCACGTTCGTCGCCCAGATCATGACAGAATTCGTGCTGGTAGCCACGTCCACTTCCGCGATCATCTACGATTCGATATTCGTACTCACGCCGCAGAACCCCGAATACGTCTGGACGTGGTTCACGTCTATCTTCGCCCACGGCGGTATCATGCATCTCGTGTTCAACAGTATCGTGATTTTCTTCTTCGGGCCACTGTTGAGTCGGTACATCAGCGATCGGAGTTTCTGGTTGCTGTTCCTCGGCAGCGGAGCCGTCGCCGGGCTTGCACAGGTTTTCGTCCAACTCGCCGAAGGGGGGGTAGGAGGTGTCGTCGGCGCATCCGGAGCAGCGCTCGCTATCCTCGGCGTGATGACGGTGTTGAATCCGAACCTCAAGGTATACTTCATGTTCTTCATTCCGATGCCGCTGTGGGTGCTGACCGGCGGTTTCGCCGTCATCAGCCTCCTGCTGGTCGGCGGTGGAATGGGCGGGGCCGGTGACATCGCCCATGCAGCGCACCTCATCGGGCTGGTGATCGGCCTCGCCTACGGCGAGTACCTCAAGCGAACGAAAAACATCCGCACGCCGAACCAGTTACAGCTCGGTGGCGGCGGTCCCGGTGGTCCAGGTGGTCCCGGCGGGCCGGGCCGCGGACGCGGACCGTTCTGATCGCGTTCGGTCGATTCCGTTCGAAGTCCCGCTCGAACCACGACACTCATTTTCGCCCGACGAGTACGGAGCATGGATGACAGAACTCTCGAGGCCGGACCTCCTCCCCGACGCCTCGCTTTCGACTGAGGAGATGGAGTCGCTCCAGCGGGAGATCGCCCGGAGTGCGGTGTTCGAGGACGAATTCGATATCGGCTCGACACCCGCAAATCAGGCCGACGCTGGGAACGAACCCGGATTCGACCCGTCGAGCCTGTCGAATCCCCTCGCCGCAACCGCGAGCGACGCCGACCCGCCGATCGTCGCCGGCGTCGACCAGTCGTTTCTCCTCGAGGACGAACCCGAGCGGGCCCTGAGCGCCGTCGTCGCGATGCGTGGCGGCGAGGTGATCGAGCGGGTTTACGCCGTCACGCCACTCGAGATCCCATACATTCCCGGCCTGCTGGCGTTCCGCGAAGGCGCGCCGATTCTGGACGCGCTCGAGGAGCTCACGGTCGACCCGGATCTGTTCCTGTTCGACGGCAGCGGCCGCATCCACTTCCGGCAGGCGGGCATCGCGACCCACATCGGAGTCCTCGTCGACGCGCCGGCCATCGGCGTCGCCAAGAGCCTCCTCTGTGGCGAACCCGCGGGCGACCTCGAGGACCTGCCGGCCGGAACGCGAGTTCCGATCGAGGCGAACTCGCGAGTCGACGCCCCCGACGGCACCCTGCTCGGGTACGCAGTCCAGACCAAGCAGTACGAGTCCTCGAGTCGGTACGTGAATCCGCTGTACGTCAGTCCCGGCCACCGCGTCGGCCCCGAGACGGCCGCCGACATCGTGCTGGAACTGAGTTCGGGCTATAAGCTGCCGGAGCCGGTTCGATTGGCGGATAGCTACGCTGACGAGGCGAAAACTCTCGATTCGTGATTCACAGATCGACGATTCCAACGGGTTTCTTCGTTAGTCATCGGCGGTATAGGCACCGCTACGATGCTCGATCCGGTGGACTTCGAGAACCGATTGACTACTGTCTCGAATGCACGCGAGACGGTACTGTCCGATGCGAAGTTTAGAAAACGGGCCGCCGGTCAAGGGCTCGAGAAAATCACTCGGATCGCGCCACTCGGAGTCCACAACTTCGTCAAGCTTTGTAACGATTCGGTCTTGGACGTGTGGATCGAGTCCAGCAAATTGGTCAGCAGCGTGCGGCGCGAGATCCCCGGCTTCGACAAAGACAAACTCGACCTCGAACACAGCGAGGTAACGATCGAGCACGTCAAACGCGACGGCTACCACGTCGATGTCGAAGCAAAACTCGAGAAAACGCCGAAACGAGACGAACTCGACGCGATCATCGAGGAACTCGGTATCGTCGCCGCGGAGGCTATCGAGGATCCGGAAGCGTTCTTGGAATCGATCGAGAGCATCGAGTTCACGCTGCTCAACAAGAACGGAGACACGGTGTTGAGCTTCTACGTCGACGTCGCCTGGGCGGTCGCGTACATCCGAAACAACATGTCCGCCGAAGAGTTTACCCACAAAGCGATGGCGACGACATAGACGTATTTGCCAGTTCTGCGGGTGTCTTCTGAGCGGAGAGTGGATCGATCCCGCGGTTCTCAAACTCGCTTTCGCCCGGATCCGCCCTCGGTTGAAGGTCCGTCACAACACTACAGCGCCCGCCGAATGTAGGCATCCAGCTCGGTGACGGTCGCCGGATCGAACGTCCAGAATCCCTCCCACGTTCGCGGGCCCGTTTCCAGTGCAACGAGTGCCGCGTGCGTCCCCGTCTCGTCGGGAACGGAGACGACGAACCACGAGTCGCAGATCTCCCGAGACTGGCCGCCGTGTACCGTCACATCGAACTGGGGGACTCGATCGGGGACACCGTAAACGTGAGTCGCCACGCTCGTCTCGGAGAGTCGTCGGTAGACCGATCGGGTACCGCGTTCGTCTTCGATCCGCGAAAGTCGTTGGAACGAGGCTCGATGGGTCCCATCGCCGCGTTCGAGCGAGATTCCCTCGATATACCGCGAGATGGTAATGAGGAGGAACTTTTCTTTGCTCGAGTCGGGATACCCGCGGACGCGAAAGCGGGTGTTCTCCAGTGCCACGATCACGTCGGGCAGATCGACCTCGAGTGGGCTGCGAGTCCCGGTGATAAACAGGTCCGAGTTACCGAGCAGGATCGACTCGCTAAGTTCGTGCAGAGGTGACGTTGCGATCACCGTGTCGTCCTCGAGGAGGTAGACCGTATCCGCGGCTTCGTCGACTCGGTCGTGCTCTTCGATCGAAACCGGCTGATCTGCAAACAGCTCTTCGAGCATCGACTGGAGCGGCTGTGACGCCTCCCGATTGATGACTGCGAGGGTCAGGTCGGGCCGGTCGGCGGCTTCGATGACGTCTTTCAAACTCACGAGTGTCGTTCAGAACGAACGGGATTGGCCGAGATAACTGCTCGGTCTCGAGCGTACGGGATGGCCGGCGCTCACATCGATCGAGGGGCGGCGACGCCGAGGACCGACAATGCGTTCGCGACGGTGTGGCGCGAGGCTGCGACGAGCGCGAGTCGTGCCTCCCGGACCTCGGGGTCGACGTCGTCGGAGAGCACTGGACACTCCCGGTAGAACGCGTTGAACGCGTCGGCGAACTCGCGGGTGTACGTCGCGACCTGATGTGGCTGGAGGTCGTCGGCCGCCTCGTCGATCACCGCCGGGAATCGGGCGATCGTCTCGACGAGGTGTTGCTCCGCGTCGGTCTCGAGCGCCGGGGCGTCAACATCCGCAGCCAGCGTCTCGACAACGGCGTCGAGGTCGTCCACGTCGAGGTCATCGGCATCGGCGCTTTCGTTCAGAATACCACAGCAGCGCGCGTGGACGTACTGGACGTAGGGAGCCGACTGGGCTTCGAAGTCGAGTGCCTGTTCCCACTCGAAGGTGATCGCTTTGGTCGGTTGCTTCGAGACGATATCGTAGCGAACCGCGCCGATCCCGACCTGGTGGGCGATGCGCTCGATGTCGGCCTCGTCTAAGTCGTCGTCGCGGATACGGTCGTCGAGACGGGACTCGACTTCATCGCGTGCGCGCGAGATAGCCTCGTCGAGGAGGTCGTCGAGGTCGACGCCGGTCCCGCGTCGGGTCGACATCTTCCCCTCGGGGAGGTTGACGTAGGAGTAAAGAACTTGTCGGAGATCAGACGTATCCGTGCCGAGCAACTCAAGGGTCTCCCGAATCTGGCTCGCCTGCAGTTTGTGATCCTCGCCGAGGACGGTGACGGCCCGATCGTAGTTCTCGAGTTTCCACTCGTGGTGGGCTAAATCGCGCGTCGGATACAGCGAGGTTCCGTCCGAACGGAGGAAGACGAGGTTCTTGTCGATGCCCTGCTCGTCGAGTTCGAGTTGCCAGGCCTCCGCTTCGTAGACCGCGCCGTCGAGTTCCTTGAGCCGCGAGACGACGTCGTCGGTCGAGCCGTCTTTCATGAACCGCGTCTCCTTGACGAACTCGTCGAACTCGGCCGGCAGCCGAGCGAGACACGCTTTCATCCCCGAAAGCACCTGATCGACCACCTCGGTGACGCGCTCGTAGGCTTGCTCCTCGCCCGCCTCGAGGCCCTGCATGATCGACTCGATCTCGGCCTCGGCGGCCTCGACCTCGGCTTCGGGCGCGCTCTCGAGGTAGGCGTTGCCCTTGCGGTAGTATCGCACCAGATCGTACTCGATGCGGTCGCGTTCGGGGTCGGTCTCGAGGTCGTCCTCGTCGAAGGTCTCGTAGGCCCACGTGAAGACGGCTATCTGTCGTCCCGCGTCGTTGACGTAGTAGTGACGGTCGACCTCGTAGCCGGCCGTCTCGAGGAGGTTCGAGACAGCGTCGCCGATAATCGGGTTTCGGGCGCGGCCGACGTGGACCGGTCCGGTCGGGTTCGCGCTCGTGTGCTCGACGACGACGGATTCCTCGCGATCCTCGAGGTGGCCGTAGGTCGGGTCGGTCGCTCGTTCGACGGTCGCTTCAACGTAGGCGTCGCTCGGGAGGAAGTTCAGATACGGACCCTGCGTTTCGACCCGATCGACGTAGTGCAGTTCGTCGACGTCGATTTCGTCGGCCAGTTGCTGGGCAACCTGCGGCGGCGGCGCACCCGCTTCGCTCGCCAGCCGAAAGGCGACGCTCGAGGCGAGGACGCTGTCGACGTCTTCGGGCGGCTCTTCGATGCCGAGATCCCCAGTCGGGAACCCGTGGGCCGAAAGCGCCACCTCGAGGGCGTCTTCGACCGATTCGCGCAAGGCTAGGAACATACCGATCCGTATTCAGGGCTCGAGTAAAGGGGTGTCGGGTTCGACCGAAACGTGAGCCTCGCCGTCCGCCGCCGGTTACAGAATGCCGCCGTCGCCGCTTCCGTTTTCACCGCCATCGCTTTGCCCACCGTCGGAACCGCTCTCGTTCCCGCCGTCGTCCGATCCGTTCTGACTCTCGCCATCTTCCGGTGACGCCTCGGAAACCGACTCCATGAGCGAGATGATGTTGGACTCTTCCTCGTCGCGGCGTTCGTTCGGATAGACGCCGACGGTCACCAGGAGATCCTCCTCGGTTTCGACCGCTTCGCTGATGTGTATCGACACCTCGACGTCGGAGCCGTTGTAACTCGAGTTGGCGGTGAATCTGGACTGGGTCGTCTCCTGGTCAAGAATCGTCACGCTACCGTCTTCCTGATGCGTGACGTTCTCCATTCCCGCGTAACTTCCCTCGACGCGCTCGATGAGCTCTTTCGGCGACATGTCGCTGACGGGGTTGAGTTCCTGACCGAGCACGCTCGCCTGCGGTGTCGCCACGACGAGGAATCCGCCGCCGCCGTCCATAGTGAGCGGTCCAACCGTGACTGATTTTTCGTGTTCGGTGATGTAGTTCGTCACCGAAACTTCCTGGGAAAACACCGCGAGATCGACCGATTGCTCGATTGTGTCTTCCGTGACGCCGGTCTGTTCGTAACCGGTGTCCTGGCGTGCGCTCTCGTCGACGCTCGCTGGCGACGCCTCGTGTTCGGCCATTCCGAACGTTCCGAGACACCCGGCGACGCTCGTCGTTCCGAGGACGGCCGCTCCGGCGAGTAGGCTGCGACGGTTCATAATCCGGTATTACTGTCCTGTTTGTATGAGTTTATCGGACTCGATATATATTGTTCGTGGTTTAACAGTTTCGGGGCCGAGCCCGCCAGTTTCGAGTTGTATCCCGTCTGTCGTTTCGACTACGAATATTTCAGGCCGCTGCCAGTCAACGGAACGACGACCTCGTCATCGGGTTCGATCAGCCCCCGCTCGCGATACCGCTCGAGTCCCGCGGGCGCGACCGCGCTCGTCGGCTCCACGTTGAAACCGCTGGTGTGAAGCGACTCGAGTGTCGTCTCGAGGACCTCGTCGCCGACCGCGATCGCGTCACCGTCGGTCGCGTCGATCGCCTCGACGATTTCGTCTTCGCGTGCGGGTGCAGCGATCCGGATTCCATCGGCGAGCGTCGCGGTCGTCTCAGTTGGGTCCCCGGGCTCGGGAGCGCCGCCCGTCCCGTCGGCGTTCGTCTGGTCGCCACTCGTCCCATCGACGCCCGTCTCGCCCTCGAGTCGGCGAACGACGGGCGCACACCCGGCCGCTTGCACACCGAGGAGGCGGGGCAGTTCGTCGATGAGTCCGGCCTCGACGAGGCGCGAAAAGCCGCGATACGCGCCGAGAAAGAGCGTCCCGTGCCCGATGGGGAGTACGACCGCGTCCGGCACCTCCCAGTCTCGCTGGGCGGCGACCTCGAAGGCAAACGTCATCGTTCCCGCGTAAAACGCCGGGTTCCAGGCGTGGCTCGCGTACCAGCCGTCCCCCGCCGCGACGGCCTCGAGACACGCCTCCGTCACGTCCTGCCGACTGCCCTCGATCTCGACGGCGCGAGCGCCGGCGCGTTCGATTGCGCGACGCTTCGCCGGTTTCACGTCCGCTGGAACGTAGATTTCGGCGTCGATCCCGGCACGCGCAGCGTACGTTGCGATCGCCGCACCGGCATTGCCCGAGGAGTCCTCGAGCACCGTTTCGACGCCGAGTTCGACCGCTCTCGAGAGCGTCGTCGTCGCGCCGCGGTCCTTGAACGATCCCGTGGGGGAGACGTACTCGAGTTTGAACGACGCGTTCCACCGGTCGGCCTCGACCAGCGGCGTCAGTCCCTCCTGTAGGGTCACGCGTTTCTCGACCGGCAGTAAGTCGGCGAAGGTCCAGAGCCCGGCGTTCGCGTTCGCCGTCAAAGAGGAACCGATCGTCGTCTGAGAATCGATCGCGTCCGCCGAGTCGGACCCTACGCGGATCTCGAGCGGGTGGCCACACTCACAGCGCCACGGTTCCTCGGGCCCCGCTTCGTAGATGGTCTCGCAGCCGGGACAGCACAGACCGGCGGCCATCAGTACGAATCGACATCGGTCCCGACCGAGCAGACGTACTCGCCGGTCGCGACTTGCGGGAGTCGACGCGTTCGCCAAAGTACGCCGTCGCTGTCGGCGGTGATCTCAGCTTTGGGCTCGCCGAAGACGGTCGTGACTTCGAACAGCGTCTCGCCGGCCCGAACCTGCTGGCCGAGTTCCTTCTGGACCGAGACGAGGCCGCCGACGGGCGAGCCGTACTGTTCGAAACTGCTCGCGCGAATCTGTCGGTTCAGATCGTGGCTCTCGGGGAGAAAGTCGTAGTATCGAAGGACGTTGAACACGCCCTCGGTTCCCTTCTGGAGGCTCGTTTCGTCCCAGCCGACACAGCCGCCGAGTTCCGGGTCGACGGTCGGAATCCCCTCGTCGGGGGCGGCTCGAGCGAGCTGTCCGTCGGGTCCTTTCTGGTCGAGCACGTAGCCACAGCCGAAGGCCTTCGCGAGCTCGAGACACTCCTCGTGCATTCGGTGGCGCTTGCCACAGCGGACGCGGACCTCGTCGATCATCCGGCTGGTCGATCCCTGGTGGAGGTCGAGAATAACGTCCGCTCGCTTGGCCACGTCGAAAGTCGCGCGAGCGATCCGCTCGCTCGAGGTCCCGCCCTCCGAACCGGGATAGGTGCGGTTCATCTTCGTGTCGTCGATCGGGTTTCGATGTTGAGCGACCTGAAACGCGTGGTAGTTGACGATCCCGACGATGAGAATCGTGCCGGAAATCTCGGCGGGATCGAGCCGCGGCACGACGCGCGTGAGGACCCCGACACCGTTCAACTCGTCGCCGTCGCTTGCCGCCTGCAGGTACAGCGTTTTCCCAGCGTTTGCGCCGTTGACCACGGCGACGGGGAGTCCGAACGGACTGCGTCCCGAGTCTCGCCGACCTCGAGACGACCCGTGTCGATTTCGCCGGGGTCCGCGCTCGCCGTTCCGAGCGTCGTCGTCATGTGCACGACGAAGGGGCCGCTCGCCTTTACTGGTTCGGTATACGGGCCCGTTTCAGGACGGAACTGCCGCGAAATTCGGCGCGTTTCGGCGCGCTGGGGACGGAGTTATTTGTACGTTCTGTTGTCGAATTCGTCCCCATCGGTGCCATCGTCGTTCCCGCCGGAGAGTCGAGGCGTGAAGCCGCCGGTCAAGATGACGGCGACCATCGGGGTCGAAGAGAAGTCGAGTCTGATCACGGGAGAGTGAGATCGCACGAGTCGAAGACGAGAGTGCCAAAACAAACTTTTCGGTTCGAAAACCGAGACCAGCGATACAGAAAGAGTAATAGCGGGATGCGACAACGTCTTTGCAACGACGGAAGCAAGTCTTCGTTCGCGAAAGCGGTCGACGAGTCGCCACCGGATCCCATCTCGAGTTCGACCGTCGGGAGCCGACGGCGAAGGAGACCAACCGGTACGAGCCCGTTATGGTCGTATAGCGCTCTCAGAACGCCGGCTCGAGAGATCGGAGACGGTCGACGATTCGTCGGTGGAAACCCCTCGAGTATCGATACGTCGCTCGACGAACGAGCGATCGCGGTTGGACTGCGTCCCTATAGTAACCCAACCACTGACAGGAGTTGGCAAATGGTAAAGATCTATTGGTAGAATAGGAACGGTTCGTTCCGATCAGACAATCTTAATAGGGGAAAGAAACAATCACCCGATGATGCAAGAATCAGACCGAGAGTGGTGGCCTGATCAGTTGAGTTTGGAGATCCTCGATCAGAACGCCGCGCGGGCGATCCGATGGGCACGGAGTTCGATTACGCCGAGGAATTCGAGAAACTCGACTACGAGGCCGTCAAGGCGGACTTGGCGAAGCTGATGACGGACTCACAGGAGTGGTGGCCGGCCGACTACGGCCACTACGGGCCACTTTTCATCCGAATGGCCTGGCACAGCGCCGGGACGTACCGGACGAACGACGGTCGCGGGGGCGCCTCCGGCGGGCGCCAACGTCTGGCCCCGCTCAACAGCTGGCCGGACAACGCGAACCTCGACAAGGCCCGTCGTCTCCTCTGGCCCGTCAAGCAGAAGTACGGCCAGAAGCTTTCGTGGGCGGACCTGATCGTGCTGGCGGGCAACGTCGCACTCGAGTCGATGGGATTCGAGACGTACGGCTTCGCCGGCGGTCGCGAGGACGATTACGCACCCGACGACGCCGTCGACTGGGGGCCGGAAGACGAGATGGAAGGTGCCTCTCCCGAGCGGTTCGACGAGGACGGCGCCCTTCGGGACCCGCTCGGCAACACCGTGATGGGCCTCATCTACGTGAACCCCGAGGGGCCGAACGGCGAACCCGACCCCGACGCGTCCGCGAAGAACATCCGCCAGACGTTCAGCCACATGGCGATGAGCGACGAGGAGACGGTCGCGCTCATCGCCGGCGGGCACACGTTCGGGAAAGTTCACGGCGCCGCCGAAGCCGACGAACACGTCGGTCCCGAGCCTGAAGCGGCGCCGATCGAGGAGCAAGGGCTGGGCTGGAAGAGCGACTACGGTTCCGGAAAGGGAGCCGACACGATCACCGGCGGTATCGAGGGGCCGTGGAACACCACGCCGACCCAGTGGGACATGGGCTACGTGGACTCGCTGCTCGATTACACGTGGTGGCCCGAGAAGGGGCCCGGCGGCGCCTGGCAGTGGACCACGCAGGACGGCGAACTCGACGAGTCCGCCCCCGGCGTCGAGGAGCCGTCGGAAAAAGAGGACGTGATGATGCTCACGACGGACATCGCGCTGAAGCGCGATCCCGACTTCCGCGAGGTCTTAGAGCAATTTCAGGAGGATCCGGCCGCGTTCCAGCGGACCTTCGCGAAGGCGTGGTACAAGCTGATCCACCGCGACATGGGGCCTTCCGAGCGATTCCTCGGCCCCGAGGTTCCGGACGAGGAACTCATCTGGCAGGATCCGCTTCCGGACGCCGACTACGACCTGATCGGCGACGCCGAGATCGATGACCTCAAAGAGCGCGTCCTCTCCGCGGATCTCAGCCGCACGCAACTCGTCAAGACCGCGTGGGCGGCGGCCTCGACCTACCGCGACAGCGACAAGCGCGGCGGCGCGAACGGTGCGCGCATCCGCCTCGAGCCACAGCGTAGCTGGGAGGTCAACGAGCCCGAGACACTCGAGACGGTCCTCTCGACGCTCGAGGAGATCCAGACCGAGTTCAACGAGTCGCGCTCGGACGACGTGTGCGTCTCGCTGGCCGACCTGATCGTCCTCGGCGGGAACGCGGCCGTCGAGCAGGCGGCGAGCGACGCCGGCTATGACGTCGAAGTGCCGTTCGAGCCCGGCCGCACCGACGCCACGGCGGCCCAGACGGACGTGGAGTCCTTCGAGGCCCTGAAGCCGAAGGCGGACGGCTTCCGCAACTACCTGAGCGACGACGCGCGAAACTCGGCCGAAGAGGAACTGGTCGACAAGGCGGACCTCCTCGACCTGACGCCCGACGAGATGACCGCGTTGGTCGGCGGCATGCGCTCGCTCGGTGCCACCTACTCCGACCACGGCGTCTTCACGGACGAGCCGGGGACGCTGACCAACGACTTCTTCGAGACCGTCCTCGCGATGGACTACGAATGGGAACCGGTCTCCGAGGATCGCGAGGTCTTCGAACTGCGTGACCGCGAGACCGGCGAAGTCGCGTGGACGGGCACGCGAGCCGACCTCATCTTCGGTTCGAACTCCCGCCTGCGTGCCATCGCGGAGGTCTACGGTGCGGAAGACGGCGAGGAAAAACTCGTCTCCGACTTCGTCGACGCGTGGCACGGCGTGATGGCGGCCGACCGCTTCGACCTCGAGTAATCGCGGCTTCCGACGATCACACGCCGCGGCTTCCGACGATCACACGCGCTTTCGTTTTTTCTCGTTCGAGTCCGGACACTGCTCACCTCGTTCGAGCCACGAGGCTGCACTCGCCGGGCGGCCTTTAGGGTCACGAGTCCCTAGAACGGTACATGGTCACCACGCTCTCGGCCGACCGACTCGCAGAGCTACAGGATGGCGACGAGGAGTACGCGCTCCTCGATACGCGACCCGAGGATAGCTTCGAGTCGTGGCACGTCGCTGGCGCGATCAACTTCCCGTTCGACCCGGAGGAGGACCTCGACGGCCGCCTCGAGGAACTCGAGGACGTCGTCGACGGGACCGACCGCGTCCTCACCGTCTGTGCGAAGGGGCTCTCGTCGGGAAACCTCGCGACCCAACTCGAGTCGGCCACCGACGAGTACGACGTGGCCGCTATCGAGGGTGGGATGAAAGGCTGGAGTCGCGTCTACGACCGGGCCGAAATCTCCGCCGGCGACTCCGTCGAACTCGTGCAGGTACAGCGACGAGCCAAGGGGTGTCTATCGTATCTCGTCGGCTGTCCGGAGACGGGCGATGCGGTCGTCGTCGATCCGACCGCGGACACTGACGAGTTCGCGGTCGCCGCCGAGGAAGCGGGGCTCTCGATTGTCGGAGTCATCGATACGCACGTCCACGCCGATCACGTCTCCGGCGGACCCGAACTCGCGGATCGCCTCGAGGTGCCGTACTACCTCGGCGAGCGGGCCGCCGAACGCGATGTTGCGGTCGAGTACACGCCGCTCGAGCGAAACGAAGTCCTCGAGGTCGGCACACTCGGCCTGAAGGCACTCGAGACGCCGGGCCACACGAGCGAGATGCTCTCGATACTGATCGACGATCGAGCGCTGTTGACCGCGGACACGCTCCACGTCGACTCGACGGGCCGGACGGAACTCGAGTTCAACGAGGACGAAGGCGAGCGGGGAGCACGAATGCTCTACGAAAGCCTCCACCGCACCATGCTCGCCGAACCCGAATCGGTCGTGGTCTGTCCCGGCCACGTCACCGTCACCGCCGACGGCGAGTTTTCCCACGGCTCGCCCGGCGAACCGATCGAAACGACGATTCGAGCGGCCCGAACCGGAATCGACGTTCTCGCCCTCGAGGAAGCCGCGTTCGTCGACCGGATGGCCGACGCGGGCGAAAAGCCCGCGAACTACGAGGAGATCATCGACCACAATCGAGGCACCGCGGCGGACCTCGAGTCAGAGGATCGCCTCGAACTCGAGTTGGGGCCGAACAACTGTTCGGCCTGACAATATTCCGTAATACGGTGACTTTGGGACGTAATAGCCGCCGATACGGTGTCTCGGTTTGTTGTACCGGTCCGACCAAACCTATGTGGTGGCGCGCGCTCGCTCGTGGGTCGCGAAGCGATCCGCTCTCGAGCGCGCGCCACTGCACGTGGGTTCTATCGACTGTAGGTTTCCAGCCGGCAGATCGAATCGTCCGCTAGCTCGAAGAAATCCGCGAACTCGAATAGTTCCGTCTCGTCCTCGAGGACGCGCCCTCGAGCGGCGATTCGGCCGCGGTCGTCGTCGACGACTAATTCCACGAGGTCGTGGCGCGTGTCGGGATTTGGCCGCTTCTCGCGCATGAACTCGACGAACGCCTCGCGGCTCTCGAAGGTTCGGTCCGGTCGCTGCTGGACGAACGCCGGGTCCAGCAGTCCCTCGAGCGTCCCGTACTCGTGGTCGTCGAGTGCGTCGTAGTACCGTCTCACGAGGGCGTCTCCGTCCATGGATGCCTCGGGGTTCGGCCCGGCGGGTGAAAAGCACCGGCGTCTCGGGTGCGAGTCGGGAACAAGCGACCCGAACCCATATCGCGGTATCGAGGGAAGGCCCAACCACTCCACCAGAGCATGGGCCGGCGCAGCCGATCTAATCGGAGTCACGCCACACGCGGCGAGTTCAGGCAACCTGCTTATCGAACGCCGGCGTCAATCGGTGCCGATGGTCGATCGAAATCTCGTCCTCATCGCCGTCGCCGCCACCGTCTTCGTCGGACTCCTCCTGGGCTGGGTAACCGGCGTCTTGCCGGCGGGATCGAACGGAAGCACGGAGATCTTCGGAATCGCCATGGGCGCGTTCATCGTCGTCGTCGCGCTCGCGTTCGTCTGGTTCATCGTCACCAGTTTCGGGCGGCCCGACTGACGAGTCACACGGTTTTTCTCCCGGCCCCGCCTATGGCGGGTGTGGAGTGTCACGTCTACTACGAGGGCGACGACGACCCGGACAAGTGCACCGCCCGTCGCCTCGAGAAATTCGACCGGGCGATCCTCCACCGGTCGATGCGACGGGTGCCCTACGGGGTCGTGCTCAACCCCCACGCGGAGCAGGCGCTCTCGCCTGCGGACGCCGAGGACGGACTCGGCACGCTCGTCGCGCTCGATTGCTCGTGGGAGTCCGCCGAGGAAGCCTCCTTTTCGATGAACGGCGTTCACCGCGCACTGCCCTTTCTCGTCGCCGCAAATCCCATCAACTACGGCCGTCCCTTCCAGCTGACGACCGTCGAAGCACTCGCCGGGGCGCTGCGCATCTTCGGGAAAGCCGAGGCGGCCGCTGACCTCCTCGAGCCGTTCCGCTGGGGCGAGACCTTCCTGACGCTCAACGAGGAGCCACTCGATCGGTACGCCGAGTGCGCCGACTCGAGCGAGGTCGTCGCCGTACAGGAGGACTATCTTGCCGACGAGTGAGGCCGATCCCCTGTGTTCCCGTCGAACGAACCCCCTGACCGTGAGTACGGACCGCAGCCATTATATGCGCCACTGGCCAACCCACCTGCATGGCCAGTTTCGACGCTGCGGAAAAACGGATGCTCGAGAAGATGATTTGCATGCGCTGTAACGCTCGTAACTCGAAAGAGGCGAACCGCTGTCGCAAGTGCGGTTACAAGAAGCTCCGTCCGAAAGCCAAGGAAGCGCGCGCGGCATAATCGACGGGTTTCTCACTCGATTTCGATACGACGATTCTCGAGCGACTGGTTTTGCCGAGCGAGCGACTATTCTCTCAGTCGCTCACTCGTCTGGATACTTCGGCTCGCGCTTTTTGGCTCGCTCTAAGGCCGTCTCGACCACGTCCGTGACATCGCCGTGGAAGACGCCGCCGTGGCCCGCGTACATGTGCTCGACCGAATTGGGGAGTCGCGAGAGCAGGTCCTCGAGGCTCTCGATGAGTCGCTCGCGCGATTGGCCGGCCATGTCGGTTCGACCGAAGCTCCCGTAGTCGAACGCGCCGTCGTCGTGGACGACCACGTCGCCGGAAAACAGCGTCGTCTCGGAGACGAACGAGACGTGATCGTCGGCGTGGCCGGGCGTGTAGACGACCTCGAACGATTCGTCGCCAATGCGGACGGAGTCGCCGTCGTCGATCTCGTGCGTTCTGAGCGGGTGGACCGCGTACGCGTACACGTCGGGATCGAAGGCGTCGCAGACGGCCTCGAGTTCCGCGACGTGGTCGCCGTGTTGGTGTGTCAGGACGACGTCGTCGAGCGAGTCGCCCTCGAGGTGGCTTCGAACCGCGTCGACGACGCCGCCCCACGCGCCGGCGTCGACAAGTGTCGTCCGATCGCCACGAACGAGAAGGGCGTTGCAGGTGAACGTTTCGGCGTCCTCGGTGACGTGATGTACCTCCATGGGCGAGTTCTTGAGAGCCGCTGATATAATACTGGCGTCGATCTTCCTGAAAACTGACAGGGGTTTGACCCACGATACTTTTGATGCCCCGGGTCGTATGGAACACCGTATGGGATTCGGAAGCTACGACGAATCCGAACAGCAAGAGGTTGACGCGGATTTTGATGACGAGGACGCGGTAGAGTCCGAACAGAGCCACCACGACGGCACGCTCGAGTTCGAAAACGGCGCCTCGAGCGACGAATTACTCGACCGCCTCGCGGAGATCAAAGACGAAGACGACGACGCCTGATGAAAGCCGGGGCGCGGGCGTTGGGCATCGCGGAATCAGCCGCCGGTGAGCAGAGCGCGCTCGCCGGTGCGGTCGTTCGGGCCGATCGAGTCGCCGAGACGTTCGCGTTTTCGACGTGTACCGTTGGCGGGATGGACGCGACCGACGCGGTCGTATCGGTCGTCGAAAAGATCGACCGACCGGACGTCGAGGTGGTGATGCTCGGCGCCGTCGCCCCCGCGTGGTACAACATCGTCGACCTCTCACGTATCGCACGAACAACCGACCGATCCGTTCTCGCCGTGACGTTCGAAGCGAGCGACGGCCTCGAAGACGCACTCAGTGACGCTTTTTCCGGCGATCAACTTACAGAGCGACTCGAGCGCTACCGATCGTTGCCGGCGCGACGACCGGTGTCGGTCGACGACGAAACGGTGTACGTCCGTGCAGTCGGCGTCTCTCACTCGCGAGCGGCGGAGATCGTTCGCGAGTTCACCCCCGAAGGCGGCCGACCGGAACCGATTCGAGTGGCGCGAGCGGCCGCGCGTGCGGGTCGCGAATACCGGTTCGACGCTGCGTGATTTTGAGTCGCCGACGATGAATGATACTGGCCAGCCGCGAGCGCCGCGGTCGTCCGAACGGTCGCAACCGGCCGGCACGTGCGACCCGAAACACGTAGTATTGGGGCGTCCAAGCGACGACCATGGACGAGGACATGGACGAAGAGCTAGACGGACTCGAGGTGACGGCCTGCAAGCGGTGTCCGGAACTGGTCGACTCGCGAAGCCAGATCGTCAACGGAACCGGCCCCGAAGACGCGGATATTCTGTTCGTCGGCGAGGGACCGGGCGCGAACGAGGACGAACAGGGCGAACCGTTCGTCGGTCGGAGCGGGTCGGTGCTCGACGACACCCTGCTCGTCGTCGGCCTCGAGCGCGAGGACGTTCGGATCACCAACTGCGTTCGCTGTCGACCACCCGAGAACCGCGATCCGACGACGACGGAACTCGAGAACTGTCGGGGCTATCTCGAGGCGGAGATCGAGCGGCTGGATCCGGACGTGCTCGTCACGCTCGGGAAGGTACCCAGCGAACACCTGCTCGACCGGTCGGTCGGAATTACGTCCGAGGCGGGATCCGTCGAGGAGATCCGGGTTAACGGCTCGCCGCGACGGGTCGTCCTCTCGGTGCATCCGGCGGCCACGCTGTACGACCGCAGCCAGGAGGAGACGTTCAGGGACGCCCTCGAGACGGCCGCGGATCTCGCGGGTGCCGACGGCAGTACCAGCAGCCAGCGGCGGCTGGACGGGTTTTGAGCGCGGCAACGATCGAATCGTCCTCAAGCGGGACTTTCGGGTGAGGCTTCCCGAGCGGGACTTTCGGGGTGGGATTCTGGGGTGAAACTTTCGGGTGGGACTTGCTCGAAGGGTAACGCACTTGCCGTCCCGAACCCCAGTCGACACTATGAGCACGATGCCATCGCCGCCCGAGGAGGAACTCGCCTCCGTGGTCGTCGTCGACTACGGGCTCGGGAACCTCCGCAGCGTGACCCGCGGCCTAGAACGCGCGGGCGCAGCCGTCGAGATTACCGACGACCCCGAGGCCTTCGAGGCCGCTGACGGCGTCGTCCTCCCCGGCGTCGGCGCGTTTCGGGAGGGCGTCGAGAACGCGGATTCGATCCGCGAGGACCTCCTCGCGGTCGCCGAGCGCGGCCAACCGCTCTTTGGGATCTGTCTCGGAATGCAGATGCTGCTCACCTCGAGCGAGGAGGGCGAGACCGACGGCGACGCCGCCGTCGAGGGACTGGACCTGATTCCCGGGACGAACGTTCGTTTCGACGGCGGGCAGAAAGTACCTCACATGGGCTGGAACGAACTCGCGGTCGAGCGCGAGCACCCGCTGGTCGAGGGTGTTGACGGGGAGTACGCCTACTTCGTCCACTCCTACTACGCCGTTCCCGACGCGGCGAACGCGACCGTCGCTTCGACCGACTACGAACGGGAGTTTCCCTCGATCGTCGCCAACGACGCGGGTAACGTCTTCGGCACTCAGTTCCACCCCGAGAAGAGCGGCGAGACTGGCCTGCAGATTCTGCGGAACTTCGTCGAGATCTGCGCGGACGTGTAAACCGCCTCGAGGCTTGACCCCGAGGCACTCGCCTTGCTTATGTGTAGAGACGCTTTGCCGCCGGAAACTCTCGAGGGTGTGTTTCTTTGCCACCGGAAAACTCTCGAGGGTGTGTTTCGGTCGTCATTTCGAACGTCCTCAGTGAGTCGAGAGTCGGTGAGCCGAAAGTCGGTGCGTTGGGAGGGGACACACCCCTCGATGCCGCTGTATAGCTGCTTGAAAAGTGGTGATGGCCCCGAATACTCGGATTATTCCCGAAAGTAATCTACTATCGTTGCTATCGCCCTACGCCAGGACCAACCCCCCGTACCAGTAGTTATAAATGCATGGCTTTCGTAATATTTCAGTAAGTGAATTGGTCGTCTAACGGTCGAACGGAATTGACCGTTCGCGTCCGCTCGAGTCGACTCGAGATGCTGTTTTGACCCGGTTTTCGGTTCGTCGCGGCTGTCGGCATCGTTTCGAACGCGACCGACCTCGGTTTCGAGTCGACGGGACGACCGGTTCCATACAGCGGCAACGCGGGGTGTGTGTCTCCGCATACAGCGGCACCGAGGGGTGGAAAACGACCCGCTCGTTCCCTATAGAAACTCTTTTCAATCAATACAGCGGAAATACGGTGTCTGTCCTGCTTGCACCGATTCGGCCGTAGAGCAGGACACTGTCGTCGGTCGCCACCAATACAGCGGCACTCTGGGGTGGCCGTACGCTATACAGCGGCACTCCGGGGTAGCCATGCATTATACAGCGGTACTCCGAGGTTGCCGTGCGCCATACAGCGGCACTCCAGAGTCTCACCGTGGGATTGTGCCATAACTCACGGTCTGTTCCTGACAACCGCCGCCCTGACTCGCCTATACAGCGGAAATTCGGGGTCCCTTCTGGCCAATACAGCGGCACCAAGGGGTTTAGATACGGCAATTAAGACCTCGTATCCCTACAATCACGATTATACAGCGGAACTACGGTCCCGAACGCTTAAGGGGTAACCGACAAATCTCTCGAGTAACCGAATGTCGGGCTCGACGGATTACTTCGGGAGCGAAAACGAGATCTTCCGCAACAAGGAGCTACTGCAGGTATCGCACCTTCCGGACGGCGATCGGATCATTGGTCGCGAGGACGAGCTAACGAACCTCGCGAACGCGATCAAACCGGCGACGCGGGGGAACACGCCCAACAACGTCCTCGTCTACGGGAAGACGGGGACCGGCAAATCGCTCTGTTCGAAGTTCATCACGAATCAGGCGGTCGACCGTGCCAACGGCAACGACATCTCGATCGGCGTCGCGTACGTCGACTGCCTCCAGGAGTCGACGGAGACCCAGGCCGTCCAGTCGGCCGGCCATCAGCTCAACGACCAGGCGGAGACGGGCATCTCGATCCCCCACTCGGGGTTGAGCACCGCCGAGTACTACCGTCGGCTCTGGCAGATCATTGATACCCGTTACGACGTCGCGCTGATCATCTTGGACGAGGTCGACAAGATCGAGGACGACGACATCCTCATGCAACTCTCCCGGGCCGTCGAATCCGGCAAGCTCACCGAGAGCACGGTCGGCGTCATCGGTATCTCGAATAAGGTCCGGTACAAAGACTCGCTGGACGAGCGCATCAAGTCCAGTCTCTGCGAGCGCGAGTACGTCTTTTCACCCTACGACGCGACCCAGATTCGGGAGATCCTCCGGTCGCGCTCGGATGCGTTCCACGAAGGGGTCCTCGAGGACGGGGTCGTCCCCCGCGTCGCCGCGCTCGCTGCCCGCGAACACGGCGACGCGCGCAAGGCGATCGACATCCTGCGCTTCGCGGGCGAAATCGCCGAGGAGAACGATCTCGAGCGGGTCACCGAATCCTGCGTCGATCAGGCCCACGAGCGCGAGGAGACCAGCCGACTGGCCGAACTCATCTCCAAGAGTCCGAGCCACGCGAAGCTGGTGCTCGAGGCGATGGCCTTGCTCACCCAGCAGAAGGAAGGCGACGACGCGCCCGTAAGGACCAACGAGGTGTACGACCTCTATAAGCGGCTGTGCGACCGCGATCAGTCGGATCACCTGAAACTGCGCCGGGTGCGGGACATCCTCTCGGAACTCGAGTTTCTCTCGATTATCGAGCAAGAACGCAAGTGGGCCGGCAAGGGGAAGGGCAACTACATGGAGAATCGGCTGATCGACGATCCCGAGGTTATCATCGCCGCCTGTAACGAGTCCGACTGAGGTCCATCGGCTGGACGCTGCCGGCTCCGAGTCGTCCTCTTAAATCAGTTCCCGCACATCCGAGTACCACATATCGTGGTACTCAACGTGACCGACGCGTCTGGCGATGGCGACCGCCAGCGCGTGCCAGCACAGATCGGTCGGATCGTCGTCGTCGAGGTTGTACTCGCTGTCTTTGCACGTACAGCCCCGCTCCTCGACGATGTACTCGTCGTCGTAGCCGACGACGATGGTGAAATCCTGGTACGCTTTCACCCGACCCTCGCCGACGGCCTCGATGGCCTGGGCCCCGCGGTCGTCGTGCAGTCCGGTGATCTGCTCGACGATGTCCGGCGTGAGCCGCCCGGCTTCCTCAAGTCGGGCCTCCCACGCCTCGACGGGGTTCGAATTGGACACGGCCGAATCTCTATTCCGAACTGTAAAATCCGTTTGGTTGTCGGAGCGATGCTCGTTGGGTCGTCCGTGCATCGGCCGACGACTGGCGACATCACCGCGACGGCTTAGTCGGTTGATATTTCACGTCTCACGCTGTAACGCCAGTATGAAAATACGGCGACCGCACCGTCCGCCCCAGTTTCGGCTCGCGGACTCCGCCCAACAGATCGTCGGGGGATTTCTACTCGCGGGGCCGTTTGTCGTGACCGCAGAAGTCTGGGACCTCGCGGACAGCATGAGCCTCGTTCAGGGACTCGCCACGACGGCCATCGTGTTTGCCATCGGCTACGCGACGCTGTACAAAGCCGACTCGACTCGAGATCCGGAGATAGAACAGGAACTGGCCGGGATCCCGGTTAGATTCATCTCGTTGATGTGCGTGTCGTTCGGTTCGGTTGCGATTCTAGCGCTCCTGTTCGACGCTCCCGACACGTTCCTCGAGTCCGGCCAGACGAGCGCCCAGACGGCGCTGGTCACGTGTAAGGCCGTGAGTATCGGCTCGATCTTTAGCGTCGTCGGTGCGGCGACAGCAGACAGCGTCTTTTCGAAATAACGCCCCCGCGCCGACTTTCGTCCGATGAAACGCGGCGGCTTCTCGAGTCAGACCACGGCGTTTTTCGCCTCGCTTCACGGAGTAGACGTATGCGCGTCACGGAGGGGATCGTAGAACTCGAAGTTCCCGGCGAACAGACGGAGGGGTTCGAGGAGTCGGTCTTTTACAACCCGCGCCAGGAGTTGAACCGCGACCTGACGATCGCCGCCTTGCGGGCGTTTCGAGAGCGAGAGCCGCGGGCCGAGACGTACCTCGACGCGATGACCGCAAGCGGGGTTCGCGGCGTTCGCGCGGCGACGGACGGCTGGGACGTCACCTGCTGTGACGTCGATCCCGAGGCGGTCTCACTCGCCCGGGAGAACATAGAGCGAAACGACTGCGAGGCGACCGCCGAGCGGGCGAACGTGAACGCTCTGATGCACGAGTCGATGTTCGACGTGATCGACCTCGATCCGTTCGGAACGCCGATGCCGTTCGCCGACGCGGCCTTCGCGAACTGTCACAACCTCGTCTGTGTCACCGCGACCGACACGGCACCGCTCTGTGGTGCCCACCTCAACAGCGGGATCCGATCGTACGGCTCGGTGCCGCGAAACACCGACTATCACACCGAAATGGGCGTTCGAACCCTCCTCTCGGCGCTTGCCCGAAGCGCCGCCCGCTTCGACGTCGGCGTCACGCCGATCTTGACCCACGCGACGAGCCACTACGTCCGGACGTACCTCGAACTCGAGCGGAAATCGACCGCGGCAGACCGAGCCCTCGAAGAACTCGGCTACATCTCTCACTGCGAGGACTGTCTCCACCGGGAGACGTCGTCGGGACTGATCGCACAGGCGCTCGAGCGCTGTCCGAACTGCGACGGCGAGCGGATCCTGGTCGCCGGACCGGTCTGGCTCGGGGCGATTCAGGACGAGCGGTTCCTCGAGTCGGTTCGCGGCCACCTCACCGACGAGTTCGAGACCGCGGAGACGGCCCGGGAACTGCTCGCGACGCTGGCGGCCGAACTCGAGGTGCCGACGTACTACGACCAGCACAAACTGTGCAAAAACTGGGGGCTGCCGGCGAATGCGATGGACGATTTTCTCGAGGCCCTCGATGAAGCGGGCTATCGGACCTCCAGAACCCACTATGGTGGAACGACGTTCAAATCCGACGCGACCGTCGAGGAGATTTTCGACGCGACCGCCGCAGACCTTCGCGAGTAGCCCCCTCGGAGGCTCACGTCGACTGAGACGATTTCTCGTCGGTCCCGGAACTTACTCGAGGTCGGCGTACAATCGCACGAGGCCACACTCCGGACAGCAGACGGCGTCGACGCCGGTCGTCGATCCGACGCCGAGTTTCCCCAACAGGCCGCTTCGTTTGCCGGTGTCGATGGTGAGCGAAAAGCCGTCCTGGGACCGAAGCTTCGTCTCTTCCATCGTCACGGCACAATCGGGACATCGAGTGTCGTTCATGGGGACCGTCTCGAGGGCCACCCACAAAACGGTGTGTCTTCCTGATCGTCTACCGAATCGGAGGGTTTCGATATTTGCCGCTCGGCCGCGACTAGGAGACCGTGATCGACCACAGACGGCTCCTCGAGGTGGGACGGCGCGCCGTCTTCCTCGCCCGGACCGAGCAGTTGACGCTACTCGCCGCCGGCGTCGCCTACTACGCGTTCGTTTCGCTCGTCCCGCTTATGTTGCTCGCGCTCGGGGTGGCGGCGACGATCGGCGGCCAACAGCTCACGGGATACGTAACGACGGCCGCCGACGACGTGCTCACGCCACCCGCACAGCGGTTACTCGCGGAGACGATCACCGACGAGACCGGACGACAGAGCGCGACCGTCGTCGGCGCGCTCGGACTGCTCTGGGGCTCGAGCCGAGTCTTTCGCGGGCTCGATCGAGCGTTCTCGGAGGTATACGGCACCGCGTCCTCGAAATCGCTCGTCGATACGTTCTGGGACGTATTGGTCGTCAGCGCCGCCGTCATCGGGGGACTTATTGGCATCACGATCGCCGAGATCGTCCTCGCGTTCGTCCCGATCGTCGGCGCCGCGCTGATCGGGCCCGTACTGGTTCTGGTTGGCCTGTTCGCCGCGTTCTTCCCGATGTTCGTCGTCTTCCCGGGGGTCGATGTCGATCTCCGCGAAGCGATCCCGGGAACCGTCGTCGCATCGGTCGGCTGGTTTCTGCTGAGCCGGGTTTTCGCGGTCTACGCCGATTTCGTCGACGAGTACGCTATCTACGGCGCGCTCGGGGCGGTGTTGCTGGTTCTCGTCTGGCTGTACGTCGGCTCGATCGTCGTCGTCTTCGGCGCGGTCGTCAACGCCGTGCTCGCGGGTCGTGATACGGATCGGCAGCTACAAAGTCCCGGCGTGCGACAGATTTCGACAGAAGCGATGACCGACGACGCTACGGGTGCCGACGGAGATCGATCGGACGACCGCACGAGCGCCCAGACGCGGGACAGAGCCGACGATCCGGAGGCGCTTCGAGAAGAGATCGAACGGCTTCGCGATCGCATCGAGTCCTTCGAAGCCGACGTCGACCGGAGAACGGTCGAGCGCGATTCGCTCGAGAGTGAACTCAAACGATACGTCAGAGGCCGGATCCGGAGCGGCCACTTCGTGGGCTGGGGACCGTACGTCGTCTTGCTCTACGGGACGGCGATGGCGATCGCGGCGTTTTCCTTCCTCGAGGGGATCTGGGCCATCCTCGCGATGTTTACCGTCTGGACATCAACGCTCGGCGTCTACGTCCTGATGGTGCTTTTCGGTGCCGGTGTCTCGGCGCTCGGGGTTCCGGGCCGACTGCGTGATCGCATCGGCGAGTGGCGATCCTGAGCCCACGCCGGCGTTCCGGACGAAGTATCGTACGTTTTCTGAAAAACTAGCTCGATGATTCTCTCGACGGTCGCCATCTCGAGTCGCGGTGACTCGAGGCGATAAAAAGCGAGCGGAAATCCCGAGAGTGCAGAAACGGCAGGTCGGACGGCTTAGAACGTCTCGAGGTATCGGTCGAGTTCCCACTGGGAGACGTCGACCAGGTACTCCTGGAACTCCTGGCTCTTGGCTTCGACAAACTTCTGTGCGATGTGGTCGCCGAGCGCGTCGTAGATGACCTCGTCTTCCTCGAGCGCGTCGACCGCCTCGCCGAGGTTCGTCGGGAGCGTCTCGATGCCGTACTCTTCGCGTTTGTCTTCGTCGAAGTCGTAGATGTTCTCGCGAACCGGGTCCGGACATTCGAGGCCCTTCTCGATGCCCTCGAGGCCGGCGTGGATGAGCGCGGCGAGCGCGAGGTACGGGTTACACGACGGATCGGGGAAGCGGGCTTCGACACGCGAGGCCGCCGGGATGCGCGCGGCCGGCTTGCGGATCAGCGCCGAGCGGTTGCGGTCGGACCACGCGATGTAAACTGGCGCTTCGTAGCCCGGAACCAGACGCTTGTAGCTGTTGACCGTCGGGTTCGAGATGGCCGTGATCGCCGGTGCGTGCTCTAAGATCCCGGCGGTGAAAGCGTGGGCCTCCTCCGAGAGGTCGAACTCGTCGTCGCCGTCGTGGAACGCGTTCTCGCCGTCCTCGGTGAAAAGCGAGAGGTGCGTGTGCATGCCCGAGCCGTTGATCTTTGGAATCGGCTTGGGCATGAAGGTCGCGTGCAGGTCGTGTTCGGCCGCGATCGCGCGAACGACGGTGCGGAACGTGCCGACGTTGTCGGCCGTCGAGAGCGCGTCTTCGTACTCGAAGTTGATCTCGTGTTGACCCTCTGCGACTTCGTGGTGGCTGGCTTCGATCTCGAAGCCCATGTCCTCGAGACCGTAGATGATGTCGCGGCGCACGTCGCTGGCGAGGTCTTTCGGTGCGAGGTCGAAGTAGCCGCCAGCGTCGTTGGTGTCCGTCGTCGCACGACCCTCTTCGTCCTCTTCGAACAGGAAGAACTCCGGTTCCGGCGCGGCGTTGACCGTGTAGCCGAGGTCCGATGCACGCTCTAGGGCCTGTTTGAGAACGTAGCGCGGGTCGCCCTCGAACGGCTCGCCCGTCGACGTGTTGTACACGTCACAGATCATTCGGGCGGACGCGCTCTCTTCGCTGTTTCTCCACGGCAGGACGGCGAAGGTGTCCGGATCCGGAACGAGACGCATGTCAGATTCCTGAATTCGAACGAAGCCTTCGATCGAAGAACCGTCGAAGTAAATGCCGTCGGTGAACGCCTTCTCGGCCTGTCGGGCCGGAACGGAGACGTTCTTGACCGTTCCGAGAATGTCGGTAAACTGGAGTCGAAGGAAGTCGACATCCTTCTCTTCGATCTCCTCTAGTACCTCCTGTTCCGTAGATGTGATGTTTCCGCTTGTCATCTTTCTCGTCGTGCTATCCGAGGATCCCTACTACTAAAACCCTACTGTATCGAGCAAATCTTCTCCTGCTCCGAGGAAACTGGATATTCGTAAAGTTCTAATGTGATGGGCGCGTGGGTCGATGTGATGACGTACGAAAATCTCGATGCAAAGTTGGTGAATGCGTTGCTCGGCGACGGCCGGGCGAGTCTTCGGAGTCTCGCCGAGGAGCTCGACGTCTCCGTAACGACCGTCTCGAATCACCTCTCGGATCTCGAAGAACAGGACGTAATCGACGGCTACACCCCCCGCGTCGACTACGATGCGGTCGGCTACGACGTAACGGCGGTCATCCAGCTCAAAGTCGAAGGGAACGCGCTCCCCGACATCACCGAAACCCTCCGCGACCACAAACAGATGACCAGCGTCTACGAGGTCACCGGCGACTACGATGTGATCGCCATCGGCAAGTTCGTCGACACCGACGGAATGAACGAACAGATCAAAGCCCTGCTGACCGATCCAGACATCAAAGCCTCGAACACGAGCGTCGTCCTCAACTCGGTCTCGGAGAACGAACAGTTCGAACTCGAGGTTCGCGAAGACGAGTAATTTTCTCGGTGTCCCGGCTCGATCGAGCTAATCCCGGCTGCTCCCGACGCATTCTTACGGAAAGTCAAGGAGAAAGCCTGCCTCTAGCGCGGACCACGATATCCCAACGACGGTTAGGAACGTTCGTCCTCGAAAACGCAAGGCGTTTTTGGGTGCGATTTGGGACCGTCTCGTGATCTCATCATCACGAGAGACGCTGTCTCTCGAATGACAACAAGCGATGGCGCGTCTCATCTTTCTCCCTCGAGGCGGAGAGAATATCAGTACGGATACATCGGCAGTTAGTGCTGTTTGCGACCGGCCGTTCTCGAGTACGGAACTACTCGAGAAACGAGGGAAGTACAAGCGTAACGAGTAAACCGATGGCCTCGGCACTCATAGGGCTCGTCACGACCGGTTGCCGAGACCGGTTCGGAGCGGACCCATCGTCATCGGCCGCTCGAGTCTACGGCGGCCGCCGAAAAGTCAGTTCGGATCCGAGGCGAGTCGCACATTTATTCGGACTCGCTCGAGGTCGGCGTGACGAACGCGGAGTTACAGTCGTCGATCAGGTTCTCGAGGCGGGTTCGGTTCTGCGGACAGAACGTCCGTTGAACGCGTTCGGTTGGGGTGGCCCGATCTCGAGTCGCTCGGCGGCCGGGTGTGGTCGGTGTTCGGTTCTGGATTCGCGTCGTCTGCGTTTGCAAGTTTTGTGTGCTCATGTCGGTCGGATGCTGGGTGTGATTCGGTGTGTTGAACGACGGTCGGACGCTGGAAGCCGTCGTGCGCTGAACTGGCTCGAGAATCGTCTGCAGGAGAAGTGTCACCGTGGTACGTGTACGACCGACATCTGTACTCCCTCTTTCTGGCCCGATCAGTATAAAAGTTCATGATATACCTCGCCGGTGAAGCGGTTCGGAATCACTCAGCGGTCGCGGACTCACCCTGCACACCGGATCAACGGCACAGAGACAATCGGATCAACGGTCGCGTAGACGACAGTACAACGGTCGCATAGACAACAATTACAACGCACGCGATGAGAGTCTCAATCGATGAGTGCGAGTGAGACGACCGCTGGGAGGGGTTCGCGAGGCGAATCCCTCGAGCCGGTCGTCAGCTTCGTCGTCCCCGCGCGAAACGAGACCGAGTACATCCGCGGGACCCTCTCGAGTATCGTCGGCCTGGATACCGCCTACGCGTACGAGGTGATCGTCGTCGACGGCGGATCGACCGACGGGACGGCCGCCATCGCACGCGAGTACGACGTGACGGTCGTTTCGGACGGCGGTTCCGGCATCGGCCCCGCCCGAGATCTCGGCGCAGACTACGCCACCGGCGACTGGCTGGCGTTCGTCGACGCCGATACGCGTGTCCGGGCGAACTATCTGACGGCGATGCTCGGGTACGTCGAAACCGAGGGCGTGGCCGGGGCCAGTTCGGCCTGTCGGATCACGGGGCCCTACCGGGCGAAGCTGATGGAGGCGACGATCAACCACATCTTCCCGCGCCTCGAGTTGCCGATCCTCCCCGGCTTCAACTGTTTCGTTCGCCGGGACGCCTACCGCGACGTCGGCGGCTTTCCGAACGTGCCCAACGAGGATACGGCGTTCAGTCGACGGCTGGCCCGCTCGTACGACACGGGCTACTGCGCTCGCGTGCTCGCCGAGAGCTCCGGACGACGAATCGCCGACGCGGGACTGACGGGGACGCTCTGGCACTACGGCCGTCTCGACGTAGCGCGGATTCGCGCCGGCTCTCGAGGGTGACTCTCGACCGGCGTTCGCACGCTCGAATGCGACTCGAATGCGTGATGGGGTCCCGTTCGCGCGTTGGAACTCTGGTCGTGACCAGTCGGGAGAGTGAAATACTCCACCTGCCTTACAGTGGGATATGGAATTCGATCGCCCCTTCGCCCGCCGGGTGGGCGTCGGAGTACTCGTTCTCGCACTCTTCGCGGTCGTCGCCTACGTCGCCGTCCGATTCATCGCGGTCCTCGTCTTCTCGGTCTTTCTGTACTACGCCGTTCGCCCGATCTTCCGCTCGCTCGAACGCTTTGCCCTCCCGCGCCGTCTGCGAGCGGGGCTCGCGCTGGTGCTTTTCGGCGTTCCGCTCGTTCTCCTGGTCGGCTATACGATCGCCATCGTCGCGCTCGAAGCCCAGTCGATCCTCGAGGTCTACGATGTCCACGGGCCAGCCTTCGTCGAGACGCTCGAGCGCGTCGGCGTCGGCGACTTCGAAGAACTCCAGTCGATCCTCTCCGGAGCGATCTCACAATCGTCGCTCAGCGTGATCGGCGTGAGCGTTCTCGGCGCGGCCGGCGTCCTGAGTAGCGCGTTCGTCCAGTTGCTGATCCTCGTCGTCCTGACTTACTACATGCTCGTCGACGGGCCGCGATTCGTCTCGTGGCTCCTCGAGCGCTTCGACGACTCCGGCGTGATGGGCGAGTACGTCCACGCCGTCGATCCGGAGCTGTCGATGACGCTCTTCGGCAACATCGTCAACGTGTTCGTCACCGCGATCGTCGGTGTCGCCACCTTTTATGCGTACAACTTCGTCGCGCCGGCAGCCGTCGCGGTGCCGTTTCCGGAACTGCTCGGGGCGCTTGCCGGCGTCGGGAGTCTCATCCCGGTCGTCGGCATAAAGCTCGTCTACCTGCCGGTCACCGCCGTACTCGCCGCGAACGCGTGGATCTCCGGCGACCCGTCGTTGCTCGTTCCGGTCGGCGTCTTGCTCGCCGTCAGCGCCGTCGTCGTCGATTTCATCCCCGACTTTTTCATCAGAGCGCACATCAGCGGCGACCAGACCCACACCGGGATGTTGCTCGTGTCGTACGTCGTCGGCCCGGTTGTGTTCGGGTTTTACGGGCTCTTCTTGCTCCCGATCGTCCTCATTCTCGTCATCAACGCGACGTACGTCCTCGTCCCCTACGTGCTCTCGGGCGAGGAACCCGGGACGAGACAGGCGCGGCTCCGGGAGTACGCCTCTCGAGGCGGGGAGCCGACCGCGGAGACCCCTTCCGAGAGGCGTTCGAAGCCGCTCGAGCGAAAGTCGGAACCCTGATAGGCTCGCTGTCTAACCAGTATCGTATGGTCGACGTTCTTCTCGCACGAACGGCACACCTCGTCTTCGCCGCGCTGTGGGCCGGTAGCGTCTTTTACGTCGCGTTCGTCGTCGTTCCGCTGGCTCGAGACGGCGCCTTCAATTCCACGGCACCGCTCGAGACCATCTCGGGAAAGCTCGCGACAATTTCGCGAACCAGCTCGCTCGTGCTCTTTCTTTCGGGGAGCCACCTCGCGGCCGTCGTCTACGATTCAAATACCCTGTTCTTCTCGCTTCGGGGTCGACTCGTCCTCCTGATGGTCGCGCTCTGGCTCGTGCTCACCGCACTCGTCGAAGTCGCTACCAAGCGATTCGAGTCCGGTCTCAACGGCAAGAAACTCCGCGAACCTGCTCGAGACGCGCTTCCGTTATTCCGCGCAGCGGCGATCGTCAGCGTGGCGTTGCTCCTCGTCGCGGGGGCGCTCACGGGCGGCATCGCCCGCTTCGTGTGAGTTCCGTCCGGATCCAATAATTGTTCGTTTCCCTGAACGTCGTCTGACGCATGTCTGCTTTCCGGCCCGAAGAATTATCAATCGGACATATTCCGACGAAAGATACTTAGTTGATTGCTATACAGTAGTGAACGATGATCAGGGGGAAAGACGTCGCACTGTCCGCGCTCGTCGTCGGCTCTGCTGCTGTCGCCGGCTACGTGTTACGGTCGGGTCGATCCAGCACCGCCGCCGCGCGCTCGAAAGCCGACCTCGGGGCACGCGTGGTCGACGACGTACCCGTCGACGCGACCGTTATCGACGCCTCGAGCCGCTCGCTCCACGATATCCCGGGCGCGAAAAAGGCGATCCGTCGAGCGATTCGAAACGACGCTCGAGAGGAGTGGGAACACGTCACGATCGAACGCGACGGCGCCTGGTCGGTCGTCGACGCGATCCGCGACTCGCTTCCGTACCACGAAGGGCGGTCGGACGGATACAACGGCGTCTACGTCTGGTACGATGGTCGGGTCGTCGTCCTCGACGCGATCGGCTGGGCGCGCCTCGAGACGCCCATGCAGTAGGGACTCGACACCGCGGTGGCCGTCGTTCGAGCGGGTTTCGACTTCCTTTTGGCGATCGATCGTCTCACCAGCGCCGCGGTCGAATCACAACCACTACCTCCCCTGCCCGTCCAGCCTCCGGTATGCAACTGGGCGTAATCGGACTCGGACGGATGGGTCAGATCGTGGTCGATCGGGTACTCGCTGCTGGACACGACGTGGTCGCGTTCGACCTCGACGAGGAGGCGGTCGCGGCGGCCGCGGAGGCGGGCGCCGATCCCGCTGATTCGATCGATGACCTCTGTGAGCAACTCGAGGGAGCGAAACGGATCTGGTTGATGGTCCCCGCCGGCGCGGCCGTCGACGCGACGCTCGAGGAACTCGAGTCGCACCTCGAGGCCGACGATATCGTCGTCGACGGCGGCAACTCGAAGTTTCAGGACTCGGTTCGACGCGCCGAGTCCTGCCCCGCGGCGTACCTCGACTGTGGCACCTCCGGTGGCCCCGCAGGCGCGGAACTCGGCTTCTCGCTGATGGTCGGCGGTCCGGCCGAGGCCTACGCGGAACTCGAGTCGATCTTCGACGCGGTCGCGACCGGCCCCGACGGCCACGGCCACATGGGTCCCGCGGGTTCGGGCCACTACGTGAAGATGGTCCACAACGGCGTCGAGTACGCGCTGATGCAGGCCTATGGCGAAGGGTTCGAACTCCTCCATGAGGGTCGCTACGATCTCGATCTCGAGGACGTCTCTCGCGTCTGGAACAACGGTGCGGTGATCCGCTCGTGGCTGCTCGAACTCTGCGAGGAGGCGTTCCGCGAGGAGGGGACGGATCTGGGAGACGTCGCGGATCGGGTCGAGGGCGGTTCGACCGGCACCTGGACGGTTCAGGAGGGCCTCGAGCAGGAGGTTCCAGTGCCGCTGATCTACACGGCGCTTTCCGAACGGTTCGGCTCGCGGGCCGACGACGGCCGATTCTCGCGACGACTCGCGAGTCGGCTCCGCTACGGGTTCGGCCGCCACGAAGTACCTCGAGAGGAGTAACTCCCGACGAGGAATACGCGCCGAACCGACTGGCGGGCACCGCGGGCACTTCAAAATATTGATCACCTCGCCGTTCGTTTGTCGGGTCAGTGCCCGACGATCCCCGCGATCCAGACGATAGTCCGTCTCGAGGAGCGGACGACTCTCCATCGGACGACGATCCGTCGACAGACGATTCGCTCTCGGAACCGGATACGGAACAGGACGAAGTCGAACCGGATGCGAAACGAGCGAAAAGCGACCCAAATACGGAGCCAACGGGAGGCGACTCGAACACGGAACGAGAGGAAAGCGACTCGAGCGTTCCGTTTACCCCCTCGAGTTCGATCACGGAGGGGTCGCTCATCGAGCCGCTCTTTCACTTGGCGTGGCCGATCGTCGTCATTCAGTTGCTGCAGGTCACCTACAACGTCGTCGATACGCTCTATCTGGGTCGGCTCTCGGCGGACGCGGTCGGTGCGATCAGCCTCGCGTTTCCGCTTATCTTCCTCCTGATCGCGATCGCCGGCGGGTTTACGACCGCGGGGGCGATCCTCGTCGCCCAGTACATCGGTGCGAAAGGAAACCGGTCGGCGGGACTGGTCGCGGGCCAAACGGTCTCGTTCGTCGCCATCCTCTCGGTCGTGATCGGGATCGCCGGCTACTTCTACACGCGGCCGGCCCTCGACGTTCTGCCGAGCGATCCAGAGACGGCGGCTGCGGTCGTCCCGCTCGCAGCGGACTACATGGAGATCATCTTCCTCGGGATGCCGCTGATGTTCGGGTTCTTCGTCTTCTCGGCGCTCATGCGGGGCTACGGCGATACGCGAACGCCGATGCTCGTGATGGTCATCTCTGTCGCCGTCAACGTCGTCCTCGATCCGGTCTTCATCTTCGGCTTCGATAGCAATCCGCTGGTCGGCTGGCTCGAGGCCCTCCCCGTCATCGGTGCGTTGGATTTCGCGGGCTTCGAAGCCGCGGTCTACGCTGCGACCGGCTTTTCGGGCTGGGGGATCGAAGGTGCGGCCATCGCGACGATCGCCGCCCGCGGCGCGGCGACGCTCGTCGGACTCTGGATCCTGTTCGCAACGACCCGCGGTCCGACGGTTTCGCTCGAGCACCTCCGACCGGATCTCGAGTTCATCGAGGACATCGTCCGTCTGGGCGTTCCGAGCATGGTCGAACAGTCGACGAGCGCGCTGGCGATGATCTCTCTGACCGCGATGGTCGTCACGTTCGCGCCGCCAGTCGTCGCCGCCTACGGCCTCGGAAACCGACTCATCTCGCTGGTCTTTCTCCCGGCGATGGGACTCGGGCGGGCCATCGATACCGTCGTCGGGCAGAACCTCGGCGCGGACAGGGCGGATCGAGCGGGACGCGCCGTGCGACTGGCCGCGACGACCGGTGCCGGGGTGATGATCCTCGTCGCCGTGGTCGCGGTCACGTTCACCGAACCGATCGTCAGCGCGTTCCTCGGCGACGTCGAAGACGCGCCCGAAACCATCGCGCTGGGCGTCGAGTACGTCCAGATTCGTTCGGTCGAGTTCGCCTTCATCGGCGTCTCGCAGGTAATCCTCGGCGCGTTCAGGGGTGCCGGAAACACGAAGACAGCATGGTTCTCTCGATTCTGACCCTCTGGGTGGGTCGGGTCTCGAGCGTTTTCGTCCTCGTGTTCGTCTTCGATATGGGCGCCACCGGCATCTGGATCGGGATGGCAGTCGGGAACGTCCTGGGGGCGATCGTCGGCGTCGGCTGGTTTGCCCGCGGAACCTGGCGAAACCGGTACATCGACGACCCCGATCCGACGGCCCGCCCGGAACTGATGGAGGACTAGGCCGCTCGCACCGCCGATAGCGTCGTCTCGTTTCGCCGCGACACGCGCGCCGAGCAGAGATCGAGAACGACCGAGACGGTTCAGGACGGATGCTGGTGGCCGATCTTCTCGGCGACGATCCCGGGAACGGGCGTCGCACACTGCTTGCACTTCCACGTCCGCCCCGTGGTTCCGCGATCGGAGACGAGGTCTTGCTTGTACTCGAGGATCGCGCCACACGGACACCGATACGTCGTGCGGGACATCGCCGCGGAGTAGGTCCCGCGGCCGCTTAAGCGTATAGCCGGCCATCAGCGGGTCCTTTCTCGCCTTCGAGTTGAGAGATCGATTCGAGAGGTCGATACTCGAGCCCGGCTCGTGAGGGGGTGCTCGAGGTCGGTTACCGAGACCGGCCGACCGTTTATATACCATTCCGCGGCCAACGAGCCCATGGTAGATCGACCGACAGTCGACCGCCGAACCGTCCTGCGAACGATCGGCTCGAGCACCGCCGCCGCGGCCGCACTCGTCTCGAGTGTGAGCGCGACCGATACCAAGCGAGCGGGTTCGGATATCGGAAAACATCGAGAATCCACAATCGGGTGCGAGGACATCCCCATCGTTCCCGAGTCGGCGGCGAACCCGCCCGAGTCGTACGTTTCGACCGTCGACCGCATCGTCGACGGCGAACACGTCGTCATCTTACTCGAGGACGGCACCCAGACCGTCGGTCAGATCGTCGTCCCGGCGGCGGAGCACCCGTGTCTCGACGAAAACGATCGGATCGTCGCGACCGTAGAGAACGACGACCTGCGGTGTTTTCGGTGGCTCGCCGAGTGATCGCTGTCTCCAACGAAATCCGCCACGTTGGAACCGCTCTCGTCCGCTGAATCCCGCAACTGGTAGAGCCCTATCGTCCGCTGAAGTCCGGCTCGCGGTCTTCCGTAAACGCGGCGACGCCTTCCATCATGTCCTGCGTGTGGAACATCCGCTCTTGCTCGCGCGCCTCGAGGTCGAGTTGCTCCTCGAGCGTGTTGGCGTTCGACCGGAGCAGGAGCCGTCGAATCGAGGAGTAGACGCGGGTCGGGCCGCTCGCGAGCGTTGCCGCGCGTTCGTGAACCCGGTCGTCGATATCCGCGTCGCTCACGACTTCGGTGAGGAGCCCGATATCGGCGGCCTCGCTGGCGGCGAGGATGTCACCGCTCATCAGTAACTCCGTCGCGATGCGAACGCCGACTAGCCGCGGCAGGATGAACGTCGCGCCGGTGTCCGCGGTCAGGCCGATGCTCGCGAACGAAAAGCCGATGCGGGCGGACTCGGCGGCGTAGACGAAATCACAGGCCGTTGCGAGTGACGCGCCGGCACCGATCGCGGGCCCGTCGACCTTCGCGATCACCGGTTTCGAGCAGGTCATGATGGCTTTGACAGCGGCGTGAAACCCCCGGTCGATGGATTCGGCCGTCGGCGTCGAGCCGACGCTCGAGAGATCCGCGCCCGCACAGAAGGCCTCGCCCGCGCCGGTCAGGACGAGACACCGAACCTCATCGTTCGCGTCGAGTTCGCGGAACGCGGCCGCGAGTTCCGCGGTATCGGACTCGCTCACCGCGTTTTTCCGGTCCGGATTCGATATGACGACGGTCGCGTAAGACTCGGCTTCGTCGATCTCCGTCCGAATGGTTGCCATACTACACGGTCACGCTCGAGACCCGTATAAAACTCGGCGAACGGCTTTCAATTCCCGAGTCGTTTGTCGCGATTCGGCTCGATCGTTCGTCGCGAAAACCCGGTCTCGAGATCGCCTTACAGAATACAAGGAGAAAGCTCGGGGTCGTACGGAAATCTTCGACGAGATGAGTTGGGAGTTCGACCGTCGCATCGTTTTCTGCGACGATCCCGATCGATCCCGCGTCGATCGCCCAGAAGATGTCCGCCGGACTCTGGCCGGCGTTGACTTCCTCGGAAATCGTGTTCGCGAGATTCGAGGAGGACGCTTTGTCGACGTTCACAGTGAAATCTTTGTACGTCTGCTGGATCTTCCACATCAGATTCTCGTATAGACCGCCCTCGCCGCCGCCGAGATAGACCGTTAGTTCGCCACGCAGGTCCGGCAGGTCGAGCATCGAGCGGCCGGTGTACTCCGTGGGTCGGTCCTCGATGAGCTCTCCGGAATTGCGCCACTCGTCGAAATTGAAGAGTTCGTCAGTCGTGTACGTCTTCGGATCCGGAATCGGTTCGTCCCGCGAATACGTCGACTCCTCGGACTCCTCGGTGATACATCCCGCGAGCGCGAGCGCGCCCGCCGTCGAACCGGCAAGAGTGAGAAACTTCCGTCGTCCGTGTCGCGTCCCGTATCCCCGCCCGGAACGCCGGCGCGTCTCGTCGTCGTTGCTCCCGCTTTTGGACATGCCCTCTTATTTTTTGGCTTGCCTAAAGTGTCTTTACATTCGTCGGAGTATCGGAGCGTTCAGGCGTGCTAGAACGGGACGTACAGGTAGACCGGTAGCGGATACGCGGGTCTCCGCGAGTACCCGGATCTAGCGACGCTCCCGTCTAGTACCTGTCGATCGTCGGGTCCGGCCGTCAGTCCGTGTCCTGAGCGGGCGGATCTCGCCGTGGCGCGGAGTCCTTGCCTCGGACGAACGTGAACTGCGCGCCCGACTCACGGATCTCGATTGCGTCCCGAGACTATCGAACGTCCTGCGACTATTGGGCGTCCCGAGACTACCGGACGACCAATCCGCGCGGCGCCTGCGTCTCGAGTTCGTCCGACCACTCGAGGTCGACCTGCGCCCACGAGTCGCCGAAATCATCGCTCACGAACAGGCCGTGGTTGTTTAGGCCGTAGACGACGCCGGGGTCGCCAGTCGTCGCGAGAACCGACCGGACGACGCCCTCGCCGGTCGGGAGCCCGCGTCCGTCGACTCGCTCCCACTCCGTGCCGTCCCGTTTTCGATACAGGTGCGAATCGGCCCGGTGGGCGGTGTGGGCCGTCGACGCCCCGCTCGCGCTCGAGACGAGCACCGATTCGGGGTCGGCCGGATCGACGGCCAGTCCCCAGCAGTAACGATGCTCGAGGCCTGCCTGTGGCTGCGTCCACGACCGGCCGCCGTCGTCGCTCTCGGCGTAGCCGTCGCCCGCCGCGGTGTAGATGCGCCCCTCCGTTCCGGCGTGGGTCGCCAGCGTGTGGTTGTCCCGCCTCGAGCCCTCCGGCCGCTCGCGCCACGTCTCGCCGCCGTCCGTACTGTAGACGAACGCACCCGCCTCGATCCCCACGTAGAGGCGGTCGGGGTCGAACGGATCGACCTCGAGCCAGCGCACGTGGTGGGTGCTCGGCCGGGGCGGGAAGAACCACTGCGACTCGGAGGGCAGGTCGTCGACGCCCTCGAGTTCCGTCCAGCTATCGCCGCCGTCGATCGATCGGTAGACGCGGCTGGGTTCGGTTCCCGCGTAGATCACGCTCGAGTCGTGGGGACTGATCGAAAGCGACATGACGGCCTCGTAGCCGTCGGTTTCCCGCCCGTCCTCGGGTTCGCTCCCGTCGTGTCTGACGAAGCCCGTCTCGAGACGGTCGAACGACTCGCCGTCGTCGATGCTGCGAAAGAGGCCGTTCTCGAAGGTACCGACGAAGACGCGGTCGGGTTCGTCGGCCGACGCGGCGACGCACTCGAGGTCGTACCCCTCGAGCCGGTCGGTGCGTCGCCACCCGTCGGTCGCGCTCTCGCCGGTTTCGCTCCTGTCGTCGCCTTCGCTCCCGTCGCTGGCCCGCTTGCAGACGAGCAGTCGGTCCCGCATTGCCGCGTACGCTCGAGTCATGTGGACGGCTACGACGGCGAGCGTGAGAAGTGTTCGCCCCTCGTCGGTCGATTAGCTGCTGCGAGCACGCCATGGTCCATTCGCTATCGTAAACCAACCGTATCGTTATTACGTTGTAGTACATTGTAACACACATGAAGACCGTGACCGCACGGATGAGCGACGACGAACTCGAGTTACTTGACCGGCTTGCCACTGAACGCGGAAGCGGACGTAGCGACGCGATTCGCGAGGCGGTTCGCCGCGGCGCTCGAGAGGAACTGGTTCAGATCGCCCTCGAACGCTATCAAGCGGGTGCGGTCGGGATGCGAGGCGCGGCTGAAATCGCCGACGTTTCGATCGCTCGAATGATGGCGGAAGCCAACGATCGAGGGATTCTCTCGAACTACGATGAGGCGGATCTCGAGGACGATTTCGACGCACTCCGATGAGTCGGCTCTTTATCGACGCGAGCGTCTTCATTTCGCTCTCGGCGATCGGACGCCACGAGTTACTCGCGGCGATCGATGGCGAACCGATCGTCCCGCGGGCTGTAGAGACCGAAATCGATGGCGATCCGGAGGCGACGTACCTCGAACAGGCGGTCGACGACGGCTGGCTTTCGGTTCCTGACGCGAGAATTCGGTCGGCCGCACCCGACGGCTATCGGCGCGCCGCCGCTCATCTCGAACGCAATCCGGATGAGACCGAACTCGATGGCGATATTGCCCTTCTCACGTACGGACTCGGATACACGGGTTCGACCGCATCTCTTGAGACGGAAGCAAACGATCTCGTTATTGTCACAGACGACAAACCGCTTCGAGATGCCTGTAAAGCGCTAGGGATCTCCGTTTCAGAGTCTATCGGCGTATTGGTCGTTGCGGTCGAACAGTCGGTTCTCGAACCCGGGGATGCGAAGGACGCGTTACTCGCGATGGACGAGGTCGGAACGCGACTGAGTGCGAGTTTGTTTCGTCGGGCCGAGGCGTTGATCGACGATGCAGCCGAGTCGTAATTCGAGAAACTTCGCCGAACTCAGTCGTCGTCCGTCGGTGCCGTGACCGGTTCGACGCGCTCGCCTCGAGGCCCCTCGAGGTCGATGTCGGGCAACAGGTCGCGCAGATACTGCCCGGTGTAGGAGGCCTCGAGCCGGGCGATTTCTTCGGGCGTCCCCGTCGCGACGACTTCGCCGCCGTTTTCTCCGCCTTCGGGGCCGAGGTCGATGACGTGGTCGGCGTTCTTCACGAGGTCGAGTTCGTGCTCGATGACGGCGATGGTGTTGCCGTTGTCGGTCAGTCGGTGGAGCACGTCGATGAGTTTGCGCTCGTCCTCGCTGTGCAGGCCGGTCGTCGGCTCGTCGAGTAAGTACAGCGTCTCGCCCGAATCCTTCTTGCCCAGTTCCTCAGCGAGTTTAATCCGCTGGGCCTCGCCGCCCGACAGCGTCGTCGAGGGCTGGCCGAGTTTCATGTAGTCGAGTCCGACATCTTTCAGCAGCTCGAGTCGACGACGGATCTGGCTCGAGGATTCGAAGAAGTCGTAGGCTTCCTCGACGGACATCTCGAGGACGTCCGAGATCGTCTTGCCCTTGTAGGTGACGTCGAGCGTGGCGTCGTTGTACCGGTCGCCGCCGCACTCCTCGCAGGGGACGTAGACGTCCGAGAGGAAGTTCATCTCGATCTTGACGGTCCCCTGGCCGCCACACTCCTCGCAGCGCCCGCCCTTGACGTTGAAGGAGAATCGCCCCTTCTCGTAGCCGCGCTGTTTCGAGAGCTTGGTCTCGGCGAACAGCTCACGGACGTAGTCGAAGACGTTCGTGTACGTCGCGGGGTTCGACCGTGGGGTTCGACCTATCGGCGATTGGTCGATCAGCCGGACGGTTTCGATCTGGTCGAGCCCCTCGAGCGAGTCGTGCTCGCCCGGGATAACGCTCGTGTTGTCGTTCATTTGCCGGGAGAGCCCCTTGTACAGCACGTCGTGCATGAGCGTCGACTTGCCCGAGCCCGAGACGCCGGTGATCGCGGTGAAACAGCCGGTCGGGATGTCCACGTCGAGGTCGTCGAGGTTGTGCTGTCGCGCGCCGAGGATCGTGAGCGCGCCGTCGGGTTCGCGGCGCTGCTCAGGCACTGGAATCGCTCGCCGCCCGGAGAGGTAGTCGCCGGTGATCGACTCCTCGCAGTCTTTGAGTTCGTCGACGGGGCCGTTGACGACGACCTCCCCGCCGCGCTTGCCTGGACCGGGCCCCATGTCGATGACGTTGTCCGCCCGGCGCATCGTCTCCTCGTCGTGTTCGACGACGAGCAGGGTGTTGCCGAGGTCTCGAAGCTCTTCTAAGGTGTCGAGCAGTCGGTCGTTGTCCCGCTGGTGGAGCCCGATAGAGGGCTCGTCGAGAACGTAGAGTACGCCCACGAGGCCGGAGCCGATCTGGGTCGCCAGTCGAATGCGCTGGCTCTCGCCGCCCGAGAGCGTCGCGGCTTCCCGATCGAGCGTGAGATACTCGAGGCCGACTTCACACATGAACCCGAGCCGGGCGCGGATCTCCTTTAGAATCTCCTCGGCGATGACCTTTTCGCGCTCGGTGAGGTCGGCTTCCATCGACTCGAAGTGCTTGAGTGCGTCGCCGATGCTGGCGGCGTTGATGTCCGTGATCGCCGTGTCGTCGACCAGTACTGCCCGCGAGGCCGCCTTGAGGCGCGTGCCGTCACAGGACGGACACTCAGTGGCGCTCATGTAGTCCTCGATGTGCTCGCGGGTCGAGTCGGAGTCGGTCTCGACGTAGCGGCGCTCCAAGTTCGGGATGACGCCCTCGAAGCGCTTTTGCTTGCGCCGGGTGCCGTTTTTCGTCCGGCGCTTGAACAGCACCTGCTCGCTCGTTCCGTAGAGAAACGCTTGCTGGATGGACTCGTCTAGCTCCTCGAAGGGAGTCGACAGCGAGACGCCGAAGTGTTCGGCGACCGCGTCGAGTCTGGTCTGATAGTACGACCGATTGTAGCTCCAGGGTTCGAAGACGTGTTTGAGGGCCTTCGACTCGTCCTGAACCACGAGGCTCTCGTCGATCTCTTTTGTCTCGCCGAGTCCCTCACACTCCGGGCAGGCCCCGTGGGGCGAGTTGAACGAAAAGCTCCGCGTCTCGATTTCGGGGACGTCGATCCCGCAGTGGGTACACGCCAGATCCTTCGAGAACTCGACGACGAGTCGATCGTCGTCGTCGGTCTCCTCGCCCAGCGCGCCGGTCGAACGCGATTCGGAGCCGAGGTCGACGTCCGCGGGCGGATCGGGGAGGATGACCTTCATGACGCCGTCGGCCTCCTCGAGAGACGTTTCGACGCTGTCGATGATCCGCGGCCGGTTGTCGGTCGAGACCGAGATCCGGTCGACGATCACGTCCACCGTGTGATCGAAGTTCTCGTCGAGGTCCGGACGATCGAGGCTCAGGTCGTGTTCCTCGCCGTCGACTTCGACCCGTGCGTATCCCTCCGAGACGAGTTCGTCGAACAGGTCCTCGAAGGCCCCTTTCTGGTCGCGCACGACTGGCGCCGCGAGTTTGATCTTCGTCCCCTCGGGCAGCTCGAGGATGCGCTCGACCATATTCTGGGCGCTCTGTTCGCCGACTTCGCGCCCGCACTCGGGGCAATGGGGGGTGCCGACGCGGGCGTACAGCAGTCGGAGGTAGTCGTGCAGTTCCGTCACCGTCCCGACCGTCGAGCGCGGGTTGTTCGCCGCGTTCTTCTGGTCGATCGAGATCGCCGGCGAGAGACCCTCGACGGTTTCGACCTGCGGTTTGTCCATCTGCCCGAGGAAGTTCCGGGCGTACGCCGAGAGACTCTCGATGTACCGCCGCTGGCCCTCGGCGTAGACGGTCTCGAACGCCAGGGAGGACTTGCCCGAACCCGAGAGGCCGGTGACGACGGTAAACGACTCGCGGGGAATCGAGACGTCGAGGTCCTTGAGGTTGTGTTCCTCTGCACCCCGCACCTCGATGTACTCTTTGCTCATCTAGAGGGTGGCAACCGCCCCAGAAATGAAGGGTTGTCGGTTGCGATATCGTCCGGAGTGAAAGTGAACGCCGAGGCGATCGCACGGCGTCCGATTCTCGAAGCGATCGTCGGTCTCGCCGTTCGCGGCTCGAGTCACTCGCCGTCCACAGTCCGAGTCACTCGCCGTCGCGGTTCGACTCTCCCCCTTACGGTTCGCCCCGATCGCCGTTCGACGCCGGCGGGGGAACGATCGTCATCGGCGTCGTCGTCCGCTGGGAGAGGCGTTCGGCCGTGCTGCCGAGCAGCGTCTCCGCGATCCCGCCCGCGCTTCCCTGGCCGACGACGAGCAGATCCGCGTCGATCTCCGCGGCGTACTCGAGAATCGCGTCGCTCGGTTCCCCTCGGAGCACGTCGACGCGAACCTCGAGGCCGTCTGCACCGTCGGCGACCTCGCGTGTCTCTTCGACCAGACGACTCGCGGCCTCGTTGAGTTCGTTGACCTCCTCGACGCCGAACGATAGCGGCGAGGACGGTTCGACGACGGTGAGCGCGAAGACGGTCGCGTCGACTGACTTCGCGAGGTCGATCGCGTGCACTAAGGCGGTCACAGCGTGGTCGCTGTCGTCAATCGCGACGAGGATGCGGTCGTACATGGTCGAGGGATATCGTGGCTGTATCGTTTTCGTCGATCGACATAACGGTACTGCTCGGATACGGACGAGACGGTACTGTTCGAACGCGGACGAGACTGCTCGCCTCGTGTAACTCCGCGTCTCGTGTAACTCCGGTCTGTGATTCGAATCGGGTCCCCGTCCGCTCGGCCCGCGATTGCAGGCACCGAACCGAAACAGATCGGCGCCGTTCCCCCCGCAAAATGAGCGTCCAGCCGCGAGTGCGATCGTATGACGTACCGATCCCGGACAAGGTACACTCTTTAGCGTTCAGGATAGTCGGGGTAACATGAACGACGAGTACGATGTGGTGATCGCCGGTGCAGGGCCCGCTGGGGGCCAGTGTGCGCGCGATCTCGCGACGCGGGGCTACGACGTCGTCGTCCTCGAGACCGAGGCCGAAGACGAGTTCCCGCGGCAATCGAACAAATCGACCGCGGGAACCTTCCCGTCGATGATGTCCGCGTTCGGCGTTCCGGACGACGTCGTGATGAACTACACCGAAAACGTCGTCCTCGAGTCCCCGACCGACTACTACGTCCGACAGCAGCCCGGAGCCGTCCTCGAGTTCGCCGACTTCAAGCGATTTCTGGTCGAAGACAGCCGCGAGGACGGTGCGGAGTACGTCTTCGACGCTCACGTCACGGAACCGATCGTGGAAAACGGCGAGCCGATCGGTGTCCGGTACAACGGCTCCGAGGAGGTCTACGCCGATATCGTGATCGACGCGACGGGCCCGAGCGCGCCCATCGCGAAGAAACTCGGCGTCAGCGACCTAGAGCGAACGAACCACGCGATCGGGATCGAGTACGAACTCGAGGGGATCGAGATCGACCGGCCGGGCTACGCCGACCTGACCGACGCGATGATGCTTCGTCTCGACCACGACCTCGCGCCCGGCGGTTACTCGTGGATCTTCCACACGGGCGCTGACACGGCGAAAGTCGGCATCTGTTACATCCAAAACGAGAGCCACCAGAACTACGCGCGCGACGATTTCAGCGTGGACGACTACCTCCAGCACTGGCTCGAGACCGACCCCCGATTCGCGGACGCCTCGCGCATCGAGGGCAAACAACACCGCGGCTCCGCACACATCCAGCTGCCGGGCCAACTGTACACGGATCGGTTCATGGCCATCGGCGACACCGTCCCGTCGGTCGACCCGCTCTGGGGCGAGGGGATCAACAAGTGCATGCGCTCGGGTCGGGCCGCCGCGACCACGGCCGACGCCTGCCTCAAACACGGCGGCCTCGAGCCGACCGCCGAGAACCTCGAGGTCTACGAAACCCTCTGGCATCGGGACGTCGCGCCGAACATGGACTCGCGGCTGTTGATGACCGAACTGCTGTATCTCGCCTCGAACGAGCGGTACGATCGACTGATGGCCGACCTCTCGCGTCTAGACGACGATACTCTGGCGAGGGCGAACAAGGGGGACAAACGCGCGATCCTCCGATTGCTCGAGCCCGGCGACATCCCGCTGTTGGCGAAGTTCGCCCGCCAGCGGCTCACTTCGCGCTGAGGCGGTCGATCACCTGTTCGTTGCGGTTCAGTTCACGCGCTCGTTGCGGTTCGATTTATTCGCTCGAGCGCTCGTTCGAATCCGCTTCACGATTCGGGAGTTTACACGTCCTCGGGGAGCCACCCGCCGTCGACTTCGATGTTTTCGCCGCTCACGTACCCGTTCTCGGGGTCAAGGAAGAAATAAAGCGGGCGAATCAGGTCCTCGAAACTCGCCGGTCGGCCCCGCGGTAACTCCTCGGGGAACTCCGCGGAGTTCTCGACGACGTACGGCGAGATGGCGTTGACGGTGATCCCGTCGTCCTGCGTGTCGGCGGCGAGCATCCGCGTGAACTGGAGGACGCCGGTCTTGGCGACGAAGTACGGGAAGTTCTTGGGGTCGACCATCGCTCGATCGCTCGAGGCATAGCCGAGGTTGACGATGCGGCCGTACCCCGATTCGCGCATGGCTGGGAGCACGCGCTTCGAACAGAGCGCAGTCCCGTTGAGGTTCGTCTCGAGCACTCGATTCCACGTCTCTATGTCGATCGACTCCCAGTGTTCCGGCGCGAAGTCGCCGACGTTGTTGACGAGCACGTCGACGGTGCCGAGTTCGGATTCGACCGCCGACACCAGGCCGTCGACCGAGTCGGGGTCGGTAACGTCGCCCTGCACCGTCGTCGAGTCGGGCGCGCCGCGTTCGCGGGCAGTGGCCGCGACCTCGCGAGCCTCCTCGGCGCTTGTGTGGTAGTGAACGGCGACTCTGGCACCGCACTCGGCCGTCGAAAGCAGGAGTTCCCGCCCGACACCGCGCCCGCTTCCGGTGACGAGAACCACCTGTTCCGTGAGATCTGGTCCGTCCATACGCTCCGTCTGACTCCCGCGGGGTTAGGTGTATTGCACGTCGGTTCAGTCGATCGCCGGCGCTCTCGAGTGGTTCGGTACTCGGAGTTCAGTACTCGAGATTCAGTTAACGTTTAAGCGGGTGGGGTGAGTTGTCGGTGGTATGTCGCTCGATACGATTTTACTGGCCGTCGGACCGACCGACTCCGACCGAATCGACGAACTCGCACAGGCAGTCATCGAGGTTGCCGCGCCGACGGGCGCGACCGTCGTGCTCGCCCACGTCTTCACGTCCGACGAGTACGCGGAGGTCTGTGATCGACTCGACTTCGATCAGCAACGCGACGACTTCGACGCGAACGACGTCGCGAACCACCACGCGACGATCCGCGAACTCGAGCGGGCGCTGGACGAACACGACATCTCCTACGACATCCGTGGAGCCGTCGGCGATCACGGCGAGACGATCGTCGATCTCGCGGAGACGACCGACGCCGACCGGGTCGTCGTCGGTGGTCGAAAGCGGTCGCCAGCGGGCAAGGCGGTGTTCGGTTCGACCGCACAGGACATCCTGCTGTCGTCGCCCGCGCCCGTTACGTTCGTCCGGAACGATAGCTAACCGCTCGAGCGGGCAGTTCCCGCTTCCGAGACTATCCGCGAAGGGACGCTTCGCCGCGACTCGAGTACCGTGTCACAGCACCATGTCACGTGTTAACTCCAATTCGAGTAAACTGGCAACTTAAGTAACGCCGCGGTCGTCCTTACGATAGGAATGGTCTACTACGCGGGCGTCGATCTCGGCGCGACGAACGTGCGCGCGGTCGTCGCTACGGATGACGGGACGATCATCGGCCGGAGCGAAAACGGGACGCCGCGGGGCCCGACCGGGATCGACGTCACCGAAGGTATCCTGGCGACTGTCCGAACGGCGTGTGACGAGGCGGGGATCGGTCCGGAACAGGTCGCCGCCGCCGGCATCGGCTCGATCGGGCCGTTCGACCTCGCGGAGGGGGCGGTCATCGATCCGGCGAACCTCCCGGACACCATCGATCGAATCCCCCTGACGGGCCCGATCTCGAAGCTTCTCGAGACCGACGAGGTCCACCTCCACAACGACACGGCCGCGGGTGTCATCGGCGAACGCTTCCACGCGGATCGCAACCCCGACGACATGGTCTACATCACGATTTCGTCGGGGATCGGGGCCGGCGTCTGCTGTGACGGCGAAATACTGCAGGGGTGGGACGGCAACGTCGGCGAGATCGGCCACTGCGTCATCGATCCGCGAGAGCGACTTACCTGCGGGTGCGGTCGCGACGGCCACTGGGAGGCCTACTGCTCGGGAAACGCGATCCCGCAGTTCACGCGATTGCTCGCTGAAGACGACCCGACGATTTCGACCGACCTGCCGCTCGAGGACCCCGACTTTTCCGCGAAAGATGTCTTCGATCTGGCTGGCGAGGACGAACTGGCAGACTACACGATCGACCAGATGGCCCACTGGAACGCCCTGGGCGTGACGAACATCATCCACTCGTTCGCGCCGCTGCTCGTCTCCTTCGGCGGCGCGGTCGCGTTGCACAACGAGGAACTGGTGGTCGACCCGATCCGCGAGCGGGTCTCGGAGATGGTGATGACGAACGTCCCCGAGATTCGGGTCACCGACCACGGCGACGACGTGGTCGTCGAGGGCGCGATCGCGAGCGCGCTCACGGGCGGCACCGGCGACCGGCGACGACTCGAGGGGTAGTCCGGCGGTCGGTGATGTCCCGAGAGTTCGTCCGGCGACCGGCGACGACTCGAGGGGGAGTGCGCCGAACCGAACCAGAGCATGCTCAACCGGTAGCCGACGAGACGCTGCATTATTGGTCGCTGCGATCACAGATACGACCATGCGACGACGAGCCGTTCTTCGGGCGACCGGCGGTGCGGGCCTGTCTCTCGGTGTCGCCGGCTGTTTGTTCGATTCCGGCTCCGAGGATCCAACGGGTTCCTACGAGCCGCTGGATCGCGTCTCGCTCGAGGGGGCCGCGGAAGTGGTCGTCGGCGACGACGGCGAGACGGCGTACGTGGCCGGCATCGACGGCTTCGCCGCCGTGGACGTAACCGATCCCGAGGAACTGACGGTGCTGGCCGAGCCGAAGAACCTGCTCGAGGACGAGGGCGCGGGCGACGCCGCGGGCGAACGGTTCCTCGACATCCTCGACGTGAAAGTGAGCGCCGATCGGCTGGTCGTTGCGGGACCGGCCAACGACCTCAGCGGGGTGTTTCACGGGTTTCTGGTCTACGACGTGAGCGACCCCGCCGAGCCAGTTCTGGCCGCCGAGCCGTACGAAACGGACTATCACATCCACAACTGCTTTCTCGACGGCGACGTGCTCTACGTGGCCGCGAACAACGTTACGAGCAATACCGGCGCGGCCGATACAGACGGCACCGCAACCGATGCAGACGCCGGTTCGACCGCAGCAGCGCCGGGAAATCCGCTCGTCATTTTCGATATTTCGGGCGACGAGATAGCGGAACTCACCCGGTGGTCGCTGCTCGAGTACGAACCCGAGTGGGCGGCCGTCGACTGGCTGTTGCGCTATCTCCACGACGTTACCGTCATCGACGATATCGCGGCGCTCACCTACTGGAACGCGGGCACATACCTGCTGGACGTGAGCGATCCGTCCGATCCACAGCTACTCACGCGGTTCGTCGACACGGATCTCGAGACCCAACGCGGGTACGAGACGGATTTCGAGGTTCAGGACGCGCAGTTCGGCCTGCCGGGCAACGACCACTTCGCCGCGCTCGACGACGCTGGCGACGTCCTCGCGATCGGCCGCGAGAGCTGGGAGACCGACCTCGAGACGGCGACCGGCCCCGGCGGCATCGAACTCTACGATTTCACCGATCCGACCGAGCCGGTCCACCGGTCGACGATCGACGCTCCTGAGGGCTACGACGGCACCTACGGCGGTGAACCCTGGACGACGTCACACAACTTCGAACTTCGAGACGGCCACCTCTACTCGTCGTGGTATGGGGGCGGCGTGAAAATCCACGACATCTCGGACCTCGAGTCGCCGACGGAACTGGCCTGGTGGCGCGAGCCGACGACCGCGTCGTTCTGGACGGCACGCGTGATCGATCCCGGAGAGGCGTTCCTCGCGAGTAGTACGGCCTACACGAGTGCGGACGGGCCGGAAAACGCGTTGTATACGTTTCCGATCGAATCCGGTGAGCAGCCCGACCCGCCGTCGCTGACCGATCCGAGTCTCTTCCAGTGAGCCGACCCGTCGGTTCGCGAAACCATCACGATCGTTCGGACGCAGCGGAACGTATTCTTTCCTCGAGACAGTAGTGACGCCAATGAGTGACTCCCAGGCCGAACAGCCGCTCCGCGAGCGCGTCGAACGGTGGCTCGCACGCGAGATGCCGATCATCCAGATGCACGGCGGTACCAGCGCGGTTCGAACCGCAGACCCCGACACCGGCGAGGTCATCATCGAACTCGGCGGGGGTTGTAGCGGCTGCTCGGTGAGCGACATTACGACGGGCAACATCGAGGCCGAACTCCTCACGTGGGACGAAATCGAGGACATAACCGTCCGGGTCCCCGACGCCCGAGACCAACTCGGCGGTCCCGATCAGGCCGAATCTATCATGGGAATCGACCGGACCGAAGGCGGCCGGGGCGACTGGGGATCGTCGAACCCCGGAAAAGACCATCTGTAGCCGCCCGTGTTGGGCTTATCTGGATCGTCCGTATCCGGCTCTTCTGTAGCCGTCCGCCCTCGCCGTTCGATTTCGTGTGGTAGCCGTTGTCGGGGCCGGACAGTTTTGGGAACGACTATACGTTTTTACCCGCCCATTACTCAGATAGTGACTATGACGACGTGTAGACGCCTTCAGGGAGGTGTCGACGATGGGTGATTCGCCCACCCCCGACGGCGCAGGACCCGGACCCAGCACAGTAGACGAAACCCAGTCCAGCCAGCCAAGCTCCGACGGCGGGCTTCGCGCGTACACCGTCCGCCTCGAGCTCGTCGACGAGCCCGGCGAGTTGCTCCGCGCGCTCGCGCCGATCTCCGAAAACGGCGGCAACCTCTTGAGTATTCACCACGAGCGCGGGAATATCACCCCGCGCGGACACATTCCGGTCGAAGTCGACCTCGAGTGTCCGCCAGACCGGTTCGCCGATGTCGTCGAATCCCTCCGCGAGGGTGGCGTCAACGTCATCCAGGCCGGAGCGGAACGCTACGGCGGCGAGGTGTCTGTCGTCCTCGTCGGCCACGTCGTCGATACTGACCTCTCCGAGACGCTCTCTGCGATCGAAACCGAAGCAAACGCCGTCGTTCTCGACCTCTCGCTTGCCGCCCCGGACGGAACGACGGGGATCGCCAGCGCGCGCCTTCGACTCGCGATCGACACCGGCCGCGCCGAGGAGGTACTCGCGTCGATCCGATCGATCGGCGCGGACAAGGATCTCACCGTCGTCGAACCGCTCCCCGGAGGTGAGGCCTGATGCGACTCGCCGTGTTGGGTGCCGGCTCCGTCGGCACCTCCGTCGTGAACCTCGCGAGCGAGTACGGCCACGAGGTCGTCGCGCTCGCCGACTCGAGTTCTGCGACCGTCGACCCGACGGGTATCGACGTCGAGGCCGTCCTCGAGCGCAAGGCCGGGGACGATCCCGTCGGCGACCGCGACCCGGACGCCGCGTTCGACGCCGACTACGACGTGCTCGTCGAAGCGACCCCGACGACCCTCGCGACGCGGAACCCGGATTCACCCACGCGAAACGCGCACTCGAGGCCGACCGACACGTCGTCCTCGCGAACAAAGGTCCGGTCGCCGAACGCTACGAAGAGATTCGGGCCCTCGCCGCGGACAGTGCGGGATCGATCCGGTTCGAAGCCACCGTCGGCGGCGCGATCCCGGTCCTCTCGACGATCGAGGACTGCACGCCCGACGCGGTCACCGCCGTCCGCGGCGTCCTCAACGGCACCGCGAACTTCATCCTCACTCGGATGGCCGCGGAGGGACTCGACTACGAACACGTCCTGACCGAAGCCCAGGATCTCGGCGTCGCCGAAGCCGACCCGACATTCGACGTCGACGGCACCGACGCGGCGCTGAAGTTCGTCATCCTCGCGAACGTCCTGAACGACGGCGGCTTCTCGCTCGAGGACGCCGATGTCGACGGGATCCAGAACATCCCTGGCAGCGCGCTGGAACTCGCCGCGGAGGACGGCCGAACCATCCGGCTGATCGGCGAAGCCTCCCGTGAGGGCGTCCGCGTCGGGCCACGGCTCGTGCCCGAACACGGCGCGCTCGCCGTCACCGGCACGCAGAACATTGTCGAGATCGAGACGCGCCACGCGGGCTCGCTCGCCTCGAGCGGTCGGGGTGCGGGTGGCCCAGAAACGGCGACAGCCGTGCTCTCGGACGTCGGCCGGCTGCCCGAACTGTAATTAGCGTTACCGACCGGCGTTTTTTCGTCACCGAGCGGTACTCCTCTCGTTTTCGAACTGAACACGTCGGGTGCAAAGCGACCGTCGACGGCCATTTGGTGACGGTGGTTCGATGTGATTTATTCGACACCCACGTTCGTGTGAACGTAGCACAAACCGGCAGACGGAGCGGGGGTCGTTCGAATACGCTTTCGAAATGGTTTTAACCGCTACTGCCAAAAGAGACCGATATAAGCGCCTTGCGCGTGAGCTACAACAATGAGCGAAGACAAACCGCACCAGAACTTGGCCATCATCGGCCACGTTGACCACGGGAAGAGCACGCTCGTGGGACGACTCCTCTACGAGACGGGGAGCGTACCCGAGCACGTCATCGAACAGCACCGCGAAGAAGCCGAAGAGAAGGGCAAGGGCGGATTCGAGTTCGCCTACGTCATGGACAACCTCGCCGAAGAGCGAGAGCGTGGTGTCACCATCGACATCGCCCACCAGGAGTTCGACACCGATCAGTACTACTTCACGATCGTCGATACCCCTGGCCACCGGGACTTCGTCAAGAACATGATTACCGGCGCGTCTCAGGCGGACCACGCGGTCCTCGTCGTCGCAGCAGACGACGGCGTCGCTCCACAGACTCAGGAGCACGTCTTCCTCTCGCGGACGCTCGGTATCGAGAAACTGATCGTCGGTGTCAACAAGATGGACATCGTCGACTACTCCGAAGACGACTACAACGACGTGGTCGAGGAAGTCAACAAACTCCTCGATCAGGTCAACTTCCAGGTCGACGACGACTCGTTCATCCCGATCTCGGCCTTCGAGGGCGACAACATCGCCGAGACCTCGGACAACACGCCGTGGTACGACGGCCGTTCGCTTCTCGAGACGCTCAACGACCTGCCGGAGTCCGAGCCGCCGACGGACGCGCCGCTTCGACTCCCGATCCAGGACGTTTACACCATCTCCGGTATCGGTACCGTCCCAGTCGGACGTATCGAGACGGGTGTCATGAACATCGGCGACAACGTCTCCTTCCAGCCCAGCGACGTGGGCGGCGAAGTCAAGACGATCGAGATGCACCACGAAGAGGTGCCAAAAGCCGAGCCCGGTGACAACGTCGGATTCAACGTCCGCGGCCTCGGCAAGGACGACATCCGCCGCGGTGACGTCTGTGGTCCGGCCGACGACCCACCGAGCGTCGCCGAGACGTTCCAGGCACAGGTCGTCGTTATGCAGCACCCCTCCGTGATCACGGCGGGATACACCCCGGTCTTCCACGCACACACCGCACAGGTCGCGTGTACGATCGAATCCATCGACAAGAAAATCGACTCGTCCTCCGGCGAGGTCGCCGAGGAGAACCCCGACTTCATCCAGTCGGGTGACGCTGCAGTGGTCACCATCCGACCACAGAAGCCACTCAGCATCGAGCCATCGAGCGAGATCCCAGAACTCGGGAGCTTCGCCATCCGCGACATGGGTCAGACCATCGCGGCAGGAAAGGTTCTCGAGGTCAACGAGAAGTAACATAGATGCAACAGGCACGCGTTCGACTCGCGGGCACGAGTCCAGAAGACCTAGACGACATCTGTGACGATGTCCGCGAGATTGCGAACAACACCGGCGTCAACCTCAGTGGACCGATTCCACTGCCGACGAAGACCCTCGAGATCCCGACTCGGAAGTCCCCCGACGGCGAGGGGACCGCGACGTGGGAGCACTGGGAGATGCGCGTCCACAAGCGCCTGATCGACCTGGACGCCGACGAACGCGCACTCCGTCAGCTCATGCGCATTCAGGTGCCAAACGACGTTTCGATCGAAATCGTCCTCGAAGACTAACTCGGAATCGATTCGGGACGCGTTTTTCACCGCCGTCGCACGTTCGGAGTGCACACTTTTGTATTTCGCCGCCGGAGTACAGGTATGTCGACTCACTCGGGAACCGAGAGTCCGATCCTCGAGTTACTCGTCGTCTTCGTACTCGTTTTCGTCGCGCAGTTTCTGACCTCGATTCTCGGTCTAATGGGCGGCCTGTTCGTCCTCGCCGCGCCGCTGTCGAACGATCCGTGGACGATCATCACCAGCGTCTACGCCCACGACGGCGTCGGCCACCTGCTCTCGAACTCGATCGCGCTTGTCCTGTTCGGTTGGCCGGTCGCTCGAGCGACGAGTCGCCTGCGATTTCACGCCTTCTTCCTGCTTACGGGTGCCATCGCCGGCGTCTCACAGGTCTTGGTCCTGTCGGGGTTCGCGTCGGTTCTGGGCTCGGGCGGGACGGCTCCGGGCGTGCTCGGCGCGAGCGGTGCCGTGTTCGCACTGCTTGGCTATCTCCTGGCCGGCAACCGACTCTCGAGCGGCGTCGCGTCGGTGATCGACGTTCCCGACTGGGTGACCTACGCCGTCTTCTTCGTGGTCGCCGCCGTCGTCACGCTCACGACGTTCGCGCCGGGCGTCGCGCTGGTCGCACACTTCACCGGGCTCTTGCTCGGATTGCTCACAGGGCGCGCTCGAGTCCTCCACGTCGAATCGTCGACCCAGCGCGACCGATCGTCGCTGTAGTCGCGGACTCGCGACCGTCTTCAAAACACAAGCCTCAAATAGAAACCGGAGTTAGGTGTGCTCGAGGGCTCGTAGATCAGTGGTAGATCGCTTCCTTCGCAAGGAAGAGGCCCTGGGTTCAAATCCCAGCGAGTCCACTATTCTGCGCCGCGACCAAGTTCGCGAGCGGTGTGAATCGTCTGCTGAAGTTGGGATTCGAAGCCCTACCAGTCGCAGCCCGCAAGCGAAGCGAACTGGAACGTCTGGTTTGGGTTCAAATTCCCGACGACTCTCCATCCACCTCGAGATCCGGATGGACCCATTCCAGATAGTACTGATGGTGGGAGAGCCAATCCTCGAGATTCCGGCCGGTCCAGACGGTGCCGATTTTAGGGAGGCGACCGTCGACGGCGACCGCGTGGACAGTGAGTTCGTTTCCCGAGGCCGATGTGCGCCGCTCGTGGAGTAATACCTCGTTCCCGCGACGGTGAATCCCGACGACCTGATAGCCGACGCTGTGTTTGCGCGCGAGTTCCTGGGCGATGCGCTCGGTGTCGCCCCTCCGGTTGCATCGCTCGAGGTGCCGTCGGAGTTCGTTCTGAAGCGATTCGCCGGTACACGCTGGTCTCTGTGCCATAGGTGAGGCGACGAGTTAGAAGGGTGTATCCTCGAGGGCTCGGTTTCCGTTTCCGATTCACCGTCGACGAACGCGGTCGGTGGACGACGGCTCGATAGAGAGAGAGAGAGCGTTCGACGACCTTTCGACTGCAGTGTCGGTCCTATATCCGATTCGAACGCGTGGAATCTGACGGGAGAAACACACTATGGCACACGTTATCAACTGGTTCGAGATTCCGAGTACCGACTTCGACAGGGCGGTCGACTTTTACGCGACCGTCCTCGAGCGCGAAATCGACGTCCACTCGCCGGCTGGCGAACCCGGCGAACGGGCGGGTATGTTTCACGTCGAGGACGGCGAAGTCGGTGGGATGATCGTCGAGAGCGGCGAGTATACCGGCGAGAGCGGTGAGTCGATCGCCTACGAACCGAACGACGGCGGGCCGCTCGTCTACCTGACCGTCGAGGACGATCTGGACGATGTCCTCGCTCGAGTCGACTCGAGCGGCGGTGAGACGGTCCTTCCGAAGGAGTCGATTCCGGAGATGGAGAGTCACTTCGCGGTCATCACCGACTCCGAAGGGAATCGGGTAGGACTCACCGCCACCGAATAGGCCCGGATCGGTTGCGCTCGAGTTATTCTACGAGTTCCGCGACACCGTCGGAGATGGGACGTTAGTCGGGAGCCGGTCGCTGCCATCGGTAACCCCGCACAACTCACTGGCCAGAAACCTTCTTGTGGTGACAGACGAACAGTCCGATATCGCGACAGATACTGCACGGTCGCCGCCCGAGAAAATCGGTTACCGACGCTCCATCTTGGCGCTCGGGGCGTTCTGGGGAGCGGTTCCCGCACTCAGCTTTGGCACATCGGATCTCGTCGCTTTGTCGACGGATGGGACGATACTCGTCATCGGTGCGCTCATGACTGTCTCGCTCGGGATCTTATACGAACTGGATAGTCGAACGCTCGCCCAGTACGGGACGGGCGTCCCGCTCGCGTGGTCCTACGCGCTCATTGCACCGCTTTCGTTTCTCCTGGTACCGCCGATCGGTGTGCTCGCGATCCTTTGCGGTCCCCCACTCTCGGCACTGCTCTACGTGTACCAGCGCGGTCGGTATGCCTCACGAGCGGATTTCGCTTCGTAAGGGACTGCGTAACTGCGCCAACTGCGTGACTGCATCGGATTAGACACGGACAATCGCCGGATGGCTCTCACACAACAGCAGACGGAGGGTCGATTCTCGTTATAGCGTGCGCTGGAAATCCGTCGTCTCACACTTGTTGCACTCGTTAGTGCCGTTTTCGACTATTCCGGCATACGGCGACAGAACCATCATGAGGTCGTCGCCGCAGTTCCCACAGACGCCCGATATCTTGGTTACCCCTGGATAGAGATCCATGGTCGTGTGGTACCTTACCACCGTCCATGATAAATCTTCCCACGTTACTCGAGGCGGTAAGCCCCGGACGAAGCCAGCGCTACAGCGTCGTCACAAATCGAGAATGGCGGTTGCCGTCCCTCTGGATCTCGAGTCTCGTCCCCGTGTTTAAGCTGCTTCGCCGGGACTGGGGGTCTCGACGTTCGAGAGGTACGCCGCGAGGTCGGAGGACGTGATAATCCCAATGACGCCCTCGTCGTCGTTGACGACTGGGACGTGGTGGAAGCCGTGTTCGACCATGACGTCTGCGACTTCCCGAATGCTGTCCTGGGCAGAGGCCGTGATGACGTCCGTCGTCATGTACCGCGAGACCGACGTTTCGGCTTTCGGGTAGCTCTCGGCGACGATGGTGATGAAGTCCGTGGAGGTGAGAATCCCCTCGAGTTGGTTCTGGTCGTCGACGACGACGACCGAGCCGATCTCGTTCTCGAGCATCTCCTGTCCGGCCTGCTCGACCAGCGTGTCGGGACTGACGGTGTGCAGCGTCGTGGACATCAGTCTCGCGACGAAAATATCGTCCATACAGGCGTGTTATGCGTGAACACTATAATGTGTGTCGGAGGCGGATCGATCCGCCGCCGAACCGTCGGCGTTCGGACGCCGCTACTGGCAGCGCGCAAACGGCGACGCTGTCGGTGAGTCCTAGCGTCCGATCGACCCGACGCTGTCGGGAGTCCCAGCGTCCGACCGGCCGATAGTCTCGCGTACGTGTGTTTAAGTACGAGACGGCCACATAGTCGAGACTGTACGAATCGATGACCGGAACCGCCCACCGCCTCGAGGGGACGCTCAAAGTCCTGCCGACGCTTCGAAGCGACATTCTCGAGATCGTCGCCGCCGAATACGGCGCGCTCTGTGCGGAGTACGGCGCGGAAAACGTCCTCGTCGTCAAGCGCCACCCCGCCGGACTCGAGCGCGTTCGCGAGGCGCTTTCGGGCGAGAGCGCGACTGGCAGCCCCGCCCCGGATAGGAACTCGACGGCCTCGGACGAGAACGCGACGACCGCCGGCCCTCACTCGCCGCGTCTCGAGTCCCTGCCCGAACACGCCTCGAAAGTGCTCGAGGAGTACGACCCGACGCTCGATCGCCTCGAGTACGAAGAACGGATCGAACTCATCTCGCTGGTGATCGACGGCGCGAGTCGGGATATTCCGCCCTACCTCGAGCGGGCGGCCGACCACGAGAGCTTTGCCCGCGATGTGGGTCAGCTGCTGCTCGAGGCGACAAGACAGCGACTCTCGCTCGCTGAGGACGGTACTGACGCCCCTTCCTCCGAGACAGCTCTCCAGCCCGGGGAGCTCCACGACTGTCTCGAGTTCCTCTACGCGATGAACGACAGGTTTCACGAGGAACTCGCGGATCGAGGGTACGTCGAACGAGCCGATGTCGTTCCGCGAGCCGTCGATCTGCTCGAGGCCGACGAAGACGGCGTCCGGACCCGCGTCACCGCCTCCTTCGACGCGGTGCTGGCCCTCGAGTTTGAGGAGTTTCGCCGTCTCGACCGGCAGTATCTCGCGGCGCTCTCGGAGGACGCGACGCTGGTCTGTCTGGGCGAACCCCACGCGAGCACCGAGCGAACCCGCGTCGAACCCGGCTCGCTCGCCGATATCGCGGACGGCCTGGCGATCGAATCCGTCGAGGAGGCCCCGTTCGACGCCGATCTGGATCGTCCGACTGACGCGTCGCCCCCGCACCGACGGATCACTGAGTTTCTCGCGACCGGACGAACTGCGGATTCGGCTGCTACCGACACCAAACCTGACACCGCGCGACGTATTCGGACCCGAACGCGCCGCGAGCAGATCGACGCGGTCGCGACGGAGATTCAGTCCCTCCTCGACCGTCGCGACGACGTTCGATACGATGACGTGGCGGTCGCCGTCCCTCGCGTCGAACGGGTGCCCGAAACGCGGACGCGTCTCCGAGAGGCATCCGTCCCGACTGCCACTCTCGGCGTCCCCTCGCTCGCGGAGGACCCGGCGGTCAACGAACTCTACGCGTTCGTTACCCTCCAGTCAGCCCGCGAATCGGGGGCGCTTGCCGACGCTCGTCGCGGTCCTGACGCGGCTCGAGCACGCGACACTCGAGCGAACGACTCGAAAGTCGTCGCGTACGATCGTCTCGCGGCTCGAGTCGACGATTTTTCCACCGAACTCCTCGAGGCGTGTGACGGGCCGAGCGTCGCGCGCTCGATCGAACGCTGGCTCACCCGGACGGACCTGAAAGGTCGAATTGCTCGCGAGGAGTGGGTCGACGCCAGAGAGCAGTTCGCCGGCGTTCGTCGCGTGCGCGAGATCGCCCGCTTCGTCGAGACGACCGACCTCGTCGGCCCCGACTGGGCGGGTGTCCGTCGCATGCTCGAGCGGACCATCAGGTACGACGCGCCACACGTCCACACGGTCGACGCTCGGACGCCGACAGGCGGGGTGACGGTCTGTGCGATCGACGACCTGGCGTACGACCCACACGCCGTCGTCTTCGTGCTCGATTTGATCGAGCGAAACTACCCCGGCGACCCCTCGCTTACGAACCTGTTTCCGACGGCCTGGCTCCGGACGATGGCCCACTATCCGGCTGTGACCGATCCGGCTCCGGCGGTACTCGAGCGGACTTTCGAACCGATAACCGACGGCGAGTCAGTTTCGGACCCCTTCGAGACGTATCACGCCCAGCGTGCCCGGCGACGGCTGGCGGTCGGCACCCGCGCGGCCACCGAGCGGCTGTACTGCTGTTCGTACGAACGCGGCTCGGGCGGACTCCGCCGGACCCACGAGCAATCGCGATACCTGCAGTTCCTCGAGCAGGCCTCCACCTGTTCGTTCGAGGATGTCGACGTGACGAGTCGCGAAGCGAAAATCTACGGCGAATCGAACGCGCTCGAGGCGCTGCTCGAGCAGCCCCGCGGCGAACTGGATCGCATTCTCAGGGAGGCAAGCACCGGCGGCGACGCGGACCTCGCCGAAACCGAGGCGCTGTTCGAAGAGATCGCCGTCCTTCTCGAGGACGGCGACATCGACGAGGAACTCGCCGAGGCGGTCGTCTCTCAGTTCGAGTTCGCCGCGGGGGAGGTAAGTCGTGAGTAGTCGTCCGCTCTCTGTCGAGGCGCTCGAGACGTATCTGCGCTGTCCGCGCCGCTACGCGTTTGCCCACGTCGACGGAGTTCGTCACCCGACGGCCGAGTCCAACTCGAGCGACCGCGTCGATCTGGTTCGTCGCGCGATCTGTGACGGCCTGCGAACGGGCGAACTCGAGTGCGACTCCCTTGCGGAAGCGATGCTCGAGCGACTCGCGACGCTCTGGAGCGAACACGACGAGCGCTTTCACTCGCTGGCACAGCGCCGGTTCGAACGCCGAGTGCTCGAGGCGACCGTCCGAGCATACGTCGAGGCGGTCGGAACGACCCACGCGGCCGGAATCGACGAACTTCGATCGACGAGCACCGTTGGCGAACTGATCGGCCCGGCGCTCTCGCTATCGTCGACGGTTTCGATTCCGGCTGACGAAGCGGCGGCCTCCCGATCGGTGACCCTCGAGTCGTCGGTCGATTACGTCGTCGGCGACGGCGCCTCACTCGTCGGCGTTCGGTTCGTCCCCACGGCCGACTCGCTGGGGCTCCTACGCTATCGATCGGACTGGGAGGGCGATGTCGCCGAACTGTTTTCGGATCACTTCGATCCGGACGACTCGACTTTCGAACCGGGCCCGGTGGGGACGTTACTCGAGACCGCTGCCGTTCTCGACGGGCTCCGGGGGCTGTGTGATCGCCTCGGACTCGAGGGCCGGACCTGTCGATACGTCCTGATCCCGCTCGCGGATCGCTCCCGAAACTCGGTCAACTGGGTCAGCGAAACAGTCGAGACGAGCGTCGATCCGATCGACCTGACCGATGTCTTTCTCGACCACCACACGTTCGGTATGACACACGAACACCGGAACGAAACGATCGAGCAACGGCTCGCGAGCGTCGTCGACGATATCGTTTCCGAGCGCCGCGAGCCGGCGGGCGGCTGGGACCAGATCGAGACCAACTCGTGTCCGGACTGCGCCTACGCGGTCTGTTGTCCGCGGTATCTCTCCCGGGAGGTGGGATTCGATGGCTGATCGACCTGACCCGGAGAGAGACGAGCCGCTCGAGCCGAAGGGCAATCAGCGGCGGGTCATCGAGAGCGAGAGCGTGTCGATCTCCGTCGACGCGGGCGCCGGAACCGGGAAGACGACGACGATGCTCATGCGGATCGAGCGGGCGATCGATAGTGGGGCGGTCGACCCCGAGGACGTGCTGGTACTCACCTTCGCGAACGAGGCCGCCTCGAGCATCCGTGAAGCGGTCGCAGAACGGCTCGACCCGGCGGCTGCGGCGGCGATCGACGTCTACACCTACCACTCGTTCTGTTACGAGTTGGTCCGCGAGTACGCCTACTATCTCGGGCTCTCGCCGGAGTTCGAGGTCGTGACCGAACGCAAGCGACGACGAATCGTCGGCCGACTCCTCGCCGAAACGGAGTACGATTTCGCGGCCGCCCCCGCTCGCGGCGACGGCTCGCCGGCCGACCTCGCGGACGCCATCGACTGGTTCGTCGCGACGATGAGCCAGGAGGATATCGATCCCGACGCGCTCGCGTCGCGACTGCCGTCGGTTCGCACCCTCGAGCTGTGTTCCGAGTTCGTCCTCTGGCTCGAGGAGACGGCCGCAGAGGAGTTCTCCTTCGATAACGAGGCGTTTCGGTACTTCAACGACCCCGAGCACCTCGAGGCCGCTCGCGAGTCGCTGATCGAGTACGGCAAGCTGGTGGGCTTTTGTCGGGAGAAGATCGCGGAAGCGCCGAGCGAGTTTCGGTCTGACTCGGTCGTCGAGACGATCGACGCGTACCTGCGGGCGCTCCAGACGTGCGTGACAAATACGCTCGAGACGATATCGCTCGAGGAGCCGACGACGAAACACCTGCCGCGAGCGCTGTTCGGGAACGAAATATGGGGCGACTCGACGGGTAGACTCGAGCAGACGCCGTTCGGCCGGTTGAAACACTACGTCGAGTTCCTGCGACTCGCGCGCCACTACACCGACGTCTACGCGGATTACAGGGAGCGGTTAGCGCGCGACGACGCCGTCGACTTCGACGAACTCGTTCGGACGGCGACGGGCTTGCTCACCGAAACCGACTCCGTGGCCGACGAGATCGCGACCCGCTGGGACCACGTTTACTGCGACGAGTTCCAGGACACCGACGAGACGCAGTTCAGGCTCATTCGAGCGCTCACCGAGGGCGAAAGCCGGCCGGATCTGCTCGCTATCGGCGACAAGGATCAGGCGATCTACGGGTGGCGAGGCACCGACCGCGAGGGTCTCGACCGCCTTTCGAACACCGACGACGGGTTCGAGTCGGTCGAACTCGAGTTGAACTTCCGGTCGCGCCAGGAGATCCTCGACCTGACGAACAACTGTTCGTACGGACCTCAGGAGTCGAAGACGCTCCGGGAGAACGACCGGGCTCCCGGCGAGTACGACGAGCCGGATCCGCCCCACCGGCTGCTGAAAGTCGAGAGCGACGAACTGCCCTGGTCGACGCCCGAGCAGGTGGCCAAAGCGACCGCCCGGCTGCTCAACGGCCGCCTCGAGAACGTCCCGCGGCGCTCGCTCGAGGACGTCGCGATCATCGTTCGGACGAACCGGCAGGCCCAGGCGGTCGCCGACGAACTCGAGAGTCGGCGCATCCCCTTCGCCGTCTCCGGCTCGCCACGAGGTGAGATCCACCCCGGAATACAGACCGTGCTCTCGTATCTCCGCGTGCTCGTCGACCAAGCGGCCGATGCACACCTCTGGCGGGTGTTGCTCTTTCGCTATCGAATACCCGAATCGGACCTCGAGACGCTCGCGCGCCGGAGCGACTCACTGTACGACGCGCTGTTCGACTGTGACCTCGAGACCGGTGTGGCGACCGATCCGGCCGGCGACGACGAGCCTCCGGTCGAGGCCGTCGACAGGCTCGCGCGGGCCCGAGACCACCTCGAGGCGCTCGAGTCGATTCGAGACGTCTATCCGCTCTCGGAGTTCGTTCGACGCTTCCGGGAACGGACGAACCTCGAGTGGTTCCTGACGGCGGCGGAACGCACCGAACTCGAGCGACTCGAGCGCTTCGTCGAGGGATACGACGGCGATTCGGTGCTTACGTCGCTCACGTCGCGGTTCGTCGACGCCCTCGAACGCACGCTCCGCGCGAGCGAGTCGTCGACCGACCGTGGCGCTCGCTCGAGCGACCGGGTCGACGTGATGACCGTCCACCAGGCGAAGGGCCTCCAGTTCGACACCGTCCTCGTCCCCTTCCTCTCGGACGAGGAGTGGTGCGTCGACGGCGATTATGCCCGCCGCAACCGGTACCGACTCCTCGAGGCGACGCTCGACGACGACGTCGACTCGCCGCTGCTCGCCAATCTCGCGGCGGAACCGCTTGGCGAGGAGTGGCGCGTGCTCCACGTCGCCCTGACTCGAGCCGAGAACCACCTGCTCGTGTTCGGTTCGGAGTACGACTACGACGGCGACGCAACACAAGTGTCTGTCTCGGCCGCCGAATCCTGTCTCGCCGACGAGATCGAGTGGTCCGTGGCCGGAAAGCGGATGGACCTCTGGTCGACGATCGCCGAGAGCTTCGATACCGTCCGCGAGCGGTATCCGGAGACAGTCGTCGACTGGACGGGCGCACTCGAGACGAGTGCGCACGAGAATCCGGGGACGATCACGTACTACCAGGACAACGACGACCGGCGGGTCGAACCGCTCGAGACGCGGGCGGCGATCGAGCGGGTCCATCACCTCGGTCGATTGGTTCGCGACGGGCAGTTGCTTCCGGCCGCCGACGCCGCGGGCAGTGTGGGAGTCGGCGACGACTTCGACGTGCCGACGACCCGCCAGGCGAGCGCGCTGACGACCGAAACGGTCCGGTTCCCCGTCGAGACGCTCTCGTCGCTCTCGGATCTCGAGGCGACGATGCGTCACAGTTACTCCGCGCTGGCGACCCACGAAACCTGCGCTCGAAAGCACTATCTCGATCACGTCGTGCAAGCGCCCGGCGATCCCGTTCGATCGGCCGAGAGCGATCGCGAGACCGCACAGCCAGATTCGAAGACAGCAGCTGATGCCCGGACCGACGGCCGTCTCGTCGGATCGATCTTCCACGCCGTCGCCGAGGAGGCGTTTCACCGCGGCTACGACACACGCGCGGAGTGGCACGACGCGGCCAGCAGGCGGCTCGCCGCGCGAAACGCCCTCGAGTACCGCGATGCGATCTCTGCGTGTATCGACCGCTATTTCGAGGTCGAAGCCTCGATGTTCGAGGACCCCGTCGCTGACTGGGAGACCGTCGCTGCCGAACTGCCGTTCGTCCTCGAGGACGTTTCGGGAGTTGCCGGCGACGTCGTCGGTTACGTCGATTCGATCAAACGAACCCCCTCGGGCGGGCTCATCGTCCTCGATTACAAGGCGACGGCCGACCGGATCGATCCGACCGAGGCCGTCCAGCTCTCGGTGTACGCTCGAGCCTGTGAGCGGGCGTTCGACGAACCGATCGCTGGGGTCGGGTACGTCTACGTGGGAGATGTCGACGGACCGCGGGTCGAACTCCTCGAGCCGGCGGAGCGCCCCGACTGGTCGGCAGTCCGCGAGTCGCTCGCGTCGATCGACGAGCCGACGTTCGCTGAGACGACGCCGGGGCCGCACTGTCAGTTCTGTCCGCACCGCTCGCTCGGGTGTGGTCCCGACGGAGACGCGGCTCCAGAGCTCGAGGACGAGTCCTCGATCGAAGCGGACGGCGGGCAAACCCGGCAGTGAACCGTCGATAGACCGGCGTTCTCGTGCTCCGGCGTTCCCACGACGAAAATAGTCTCGAGTCGCTGCTCGAGCCTTGCTACGGCTTCAAAACGACTTTTCCCGAACTCTTCCGGTCTTCGATGTACTGGTGGGCCTCGGCCGCGTCCTCGAGCGCGAACGACTCGCCGAGGACGACCTCGAGTTCGCCGGATTGCAGTCCCTCGGTGAGTTCCGGGACGGCCTGCATGATCCTGCTCGGATCGTGGGCGGCGGCCTGTCCGAGGTGGAACCCGCGGACGCTCTTGTTCTCGAAGAGGAGCCGTCGGTTCTCAGCCTCGGCCGGAACGCCGCTCGCAACGCCGTAGGTGACGAGTCGGCCGAAGTGCGCGAGCGCGTCGAGACTGCGATCGAACACGTCGTCGCCGACGCTCTCGAGGACGAGGTCGACGCCCTCGTCGTCGGTCGCTTCAGCGATTGGGTCCCGGAAGTCGACCTCCGTGTACTGGATCGGGTGGTCACAGCCCAGGTCCGCCGCGAGCTCGAGTTTCTCCTGCGTGCTCGCGGTCCCGAAGACCTCGGCACCGGCCCGGGAGGCGAGTTGCACCGCGGCGGTGCCGACGCCGCCCGCCGCGGCCTGTATCAGGACCGATTCGCCCGCCTCCAGGTCGCCCCACTCGAACAGACAGGCGTGGGCGGTGAGAAACTGGACGGGGAACCCGGCGGCTTCCTCGAAACTCATCCCCTCGGGAATCGGGAACAGCATCTGGGCGTTCGCGGTCGCATACTCGGCGTAGCCGCCGGTCTCGAGCATTGCGACGACGCGGTCGCCCGCCTCGAGGTCGACGCCTTCACCAACCTCGTCGATCGTTCCCGCGGCTTCCATGCCGGGCGTGTACGGCGCGTCCGGTCCGCCGGGGTAGACGCCACGTCGTTGCATGATGTCCGCGAAGTTGATCCCGGCGGCTTTGATCTCGATCCGAACCTCGCCCGGGCCCGGCTCGGGTGTTTCGACATCGACGACCTCGAGCGCGTCGCTCTCTCCGTACGCTGGAACTTCGATAGCTCGCATACGATCTCGTTCGACACACAACCGCATAAAAGCGCGAGAACCGGGAGGAACCGGTCGGCCGTTTTCGAGAGTCGCGCCCGGCGGTCACCAGCGCGGCCTCGGTCGGTCGTCCTCGAGCGAGACCAGCAGTCGCTCGAAGCTGCGATCGGAGCGGTCGGTCAGGCGTCGTCCGCCCAGCCTGATGGGACGGATCGAGGTCGGTGTGATCGTGATTATCGCCGCGCTCCCAGACCTCGCCGCTCTCGCCCGACGGGCCACGGCGAGTCTTCCACTCGAATTCACCGGGATCGGCGACGGTGACTTCCCAGACGTTGCCCTCCGACCAGGTGCCTTCGATACCACCGCCCCAGTCGGTGAGTTCGTCGGTGCTTCCCGTAAAGTAGACCGACTGGCCGTATCCGACGTCGACCGTCGTCCGAAGCGTCAGGTCGCCGCCGTCGGCTTCGCTTCCGACGAGGAGCGTGGCGGTGTCGGAGTCGTCGGGGATGGCGACCTCGAGGTCGTATTCGCCGTCGTCGAGATCGGCCGTTCCGAGTTCGAATTCGACTGCTGTCGACGATTCGGCGTCGAGGTCGACGCCCTGGGTCGCCTCCTCGGTTCCGTCGACTGCGAGCGTCACGTCCGCGGTGAGCGGTTCGTCTCCGGCGCTGGCTGTGACGCCGATGTCGACGGATTCGGCCTCGTCGACGGTATACTCGAGCGAGTCGAACGAAACGCCACGCTCCGCGGGGATTGGATCCGCGTCGTCGACGTACATGACGTATCCCTCAGCCGGAATTTCGACGGTGATTTCGCCGCTTGAGCCGACCTCGAGATCGTCGCCGGTCCCGGTGGCGTCGACGAGAACGGTATCGGCCCAAGACGAGTCGACTGCGACCGACCTGGGCTGACCGCCTTTGTTGATCCCGGCGAGGAGGTTCCCCTCTCGCTCGAAGACGTAGTGGTCGATACCGACGTCGCGGTCGATGACCTCGCCGCGGGCGAACTCCTTCGAGATCGTAACGAGCGTGGACAGATCGTCGTCCTCGAGTTCGTGGTACTCCTCGGGGCCCGACCGGTAAATCATCGGCATACCGGCGTACGCGAGGATGAACGCCTCCGCGAGTTCGACCGCGCGACCTTCCGGGACGGTCGCTGCGTCGTCGGTCGGGTGGACCCCCGGACCGACCGCGTCGTGGTTCTGGACGAACGTGACCGCGACGCTCGGGTCCCGGTGGGCGACGCCCGGGGCGGAATTCTGTGAGAGGTTCTCCATGCTACCGTTCTCGAATGCGTCGGAGATGGCCGAGTGAAGCGGGAAGTCGAAGACGGTCATACCCGTGTCGGCCCACTCGAGCAAACCGTCGATATCGCTTTCTTCCCAGACCTCCGCGACGCGCCAGAGGCCGAGGTCGTCCGCCAGCGGATTGACGTTCTCCGCAAAATACCACGGCCAGACGTGTGCGGCCGCGTCGTAGCGCAGGCCGTCGGCACCCAGACTTGCGATCTTCTCGATGTAGGCCTCGTGGGCCGACTGGACCTCGGGATGCTCGACGTCCAGCGAGGGGAGGCCGAGCAGATCGCACTCGTAGTTTGCCGCCTCGCCGTTTACCTGACAGTCGTCGCCGAGCGTTCCGTTGTCGTGGAAGTGTTCGTTCTCGTCGAACTGGGGCCAGTCGACCCGTCCGTCGGGTCCGTCGGGATTGGCCATGTGGTTGAGTACGGTGTCGACGATGACCTCGATATCGTGGTCGTGAGCGGTCTCGATCAGCGACTCGAGTTCGCCTTCCGTTCCGAGCGAGGAGTCGAAGTTCCGCAGATCGACCGGCTGGTAGCCGATCGGCGGGTGCGGATCGCGGTGTCCGTAGGGGCCAACCTCGTCGTAGAATCCCATCGTCCCGTCGTAGGTGAGGTTGTCCCAGTCCAGTTTCATCTCGGCTGGCTGCTGAACCCAGATGGCGTCGAATCCCGAGTCGGCGATGTCAGGGATTCGGGATTCGATTTCGGTCCACTCGCGGTGAAACATCTGCAAGGCGACGGTTTCTTCGTCGGTTTCGGGGTTATCGGGGAGCGCCCGTACGCCCGTCGTTCCGAGGGTTGCTCCCGAGAGCGCGAGCGTTCCGAGCGCCGCGCTCGCTTTCATGACGGTTCGCCGATCGATAGTTGGCTCCTGTGCAATCCTGCTATGCCTGTGGTTATTTCCCATAGCAACAGCGAACAATAACGTGGGAAGTAATAATACATAAATAAAACAGTCGTGGGGGATCCAGAGATAATTCTCCTAAGCCTTTCGTTCGGCTACCGACTTACCGAGTTAGCGCTTAGGGTACCATCTATCCCATTTAAAGAATAGTAGAATTCAGGTGTATTTGAGGACCGCTGCGTTTGTCGACCGGACCAACCTTTATCACGCATGCCATCGTATCCGTTACCTGAATGGGACCTGTTAACATGCAACTCGTCGAGCAGGCCAGGTCGATCTTTGCAGAGCTCGGATACACCGTCGAAGGCGACGGTCCAGAATTTCGAGCCCAACGAAAGTGGAAAGTCGTCCACGTCAGTACTGTTCTCGAGGCTGGAACACTCCCAACTGAATCCGGCAAGTTCCACTGTTTCGTCGCACAACCGGACGATGTCGACGAACTCGAGAACAAGCTCAAACGAACGAATCCGGACTACGAGTGGGCGATCATCGTAGTCGACGGAGACGAGTATCAGGTCGAACGAGCACCACCAGGCCCGCGTGCAGCAGCGTAGGTCCCGATCTATTCGGTAGCGAGGGACCGTCGAGTCGCGGTGACGCCTTTGCCAGGGTCAACGTCGGCCCCCAGCGACTCGAGTACATCGCCGAGTGCGGTGACAGCGAAAATGACGTTTTCGGCGCGCGCGGAGTGTCCCATACAGCCGATACGGAAAATCTCCCCCGAGAGATCACCGAGTCCGCCGGCGATTTCCAGGTCGTAACGCTCGAGAAGCGTCTCACAAACTTCACTGTTGTCGATTCCGTCTGGGACCTGCACCGCGTTCAGACTCGGAAGCCAGTATTCTTCGGGTGCGTTCATCTCGAGGCCCATCGCTTCGACGCCAGCTTTTAGCGCGCCGGCCATCCGTTCGTGGCGATTCCAGCGGCTTTCGATGCCTTCCTCCACGACGAGCCGAAGCGCCTCTCTGAGGGCGTAGACGTTAGTGATCGGTGCGGTGTGGTGATAGGCGCGTTCGTCGCCCCAGTATCCCTCGAGTAGGGAGAGGTCAAGATACCACGATCGGGGCGCTTGCTCGCGCGAGAGAACTTTCTCCATTGCCTCGTCGGAGAGCGTCAGTGGACTCGCCCCGGGCGGACAGGAGAGACACTTCTGTGGGCCGGCATAGGCGACATCGATGTCCCACTCGTCGACGCGGAGTTCGACGCCGCCGAGGGAGGTGACGGTATCGGCGATAACGAGTGCCTCGTGATCGTGTGCGGCGGCCGTCAACTCCGGGACGTTCGGCTGGAGGACACCGGTGCTCGTCTCCGCGTGAACGAATCCGAATACGTCCGGGTCGTGGGTCTCGAGTGCGTCTTCGACAGTGGGCGTCTCGAGCGGTTCGCCCCACGGTGCATCGACTTCGACGACCGTGCCGCCGGCGCGGCGTGCCATCGACGCCATCCGATCACCGAAGTAGCCGTTCGTCGGGACGAGCATCGTGTCTCCCGGTTCGACGAGGTTGCCGATCGCGGCCTCCATCGCTGCGGAACCGGTTCCCGAAACCGGGATCGTCCACTCGTTGTCCGTCCGGAACGTGTATCGCAGTAACTCCTGAACGTCGTTCATAATCTCGACGAAAGACGGGTCGAGGTGTCCGACGAGCGGCGTGCTCATCGCTCGGAGCACGCGGGGGTTACTATTGCTCGGGCCCGGTCCCATTAGCGTTCGGGATGGCGGCGTCAGTTCCGAGATATCCGGCGTTTCGTTGTCAGTAGTAGGCATACCAGAGTGTCATACCGGAACCCCCAAAAGCATTGATTCCCCGGTACCGATGGGTGTCCGGCGTACGTTTATATGATGTTGTGCCATAGTAGCACGGGCAATGGTATTCAAAAAGATTAGACTGATCGGAACGAGTTCGGAGAGTTTCGATGCCGCTGCCGACGACGCTATCGACCGAGCGGAAGCCACGCTTCAGAACGTGTACTGGATCGAGGTCGACGAGCTCGGCGTCGAGATCGCCAACGTCGACGATCGAGAGTATCAGGCGGAAGTCACGGTCGCGTTCGAACTCGAGGAGTAGTTCGGTGCGCAGAGTGAGATAGTTCGTCAGCGGTACCGTTGGATGGTAGTCTCGTCATAAACCCGCGTAACGGGGCCGGTTACGTCCGGAACGATTCGCCACAGCCACACTCGCTGACGACGTTCGGATTCTCGACGTGGAACCCTTCCGCCTGCAGACCGCTTTCGAAGTCGAGAACGCTTCCTTCGATGTACTTGAGACTCGCCGGGTCGACGAAGACCCGAAGTCCGTGGTGCTCGTATATCGTATCGTCGTCCTCGGGTTCGTCGTCGAATCGCATTCCGTACGAGAGTCCGGCACAGCCCCCCTGTTGTACGAACAGACGCAGGCCAGCGATACCGTCGTCGAGGCCCTCCCCTTCCAACAGCGAGTGGGCCTGTTCGGCAGCGTCCTCGGTCACTTCGATCGTCGGTCGGGTGTCCGAGCCATCCACGCTTTCGGTGCTCATATCTCTACTTTCCGGCGCGACGATGTTAACGTTGACGCCCTTCGAACGGTTTCAGACACGATCGCTTCGCTCCGCTCGAACGGACTCGTAGTATTCCCCGAACCGTTTTTCGTCGTTCGCGGACAGTTGAACGTCGTTGATTGCGAGGAGTTCGATCATTCGCTGGACGTCGTACTCGTACCACATAGAGAGAATCCAGAGGTTCTTCTGGGCGTAGTCGTAGTTTCGCTCGAGGACGCGCCGATCGGTCGGATCGACGATATCCGGTTGCATCTCGGGTATCAATCCACCGCTCGGGGACGTAAAACTAGCACCTGCTATTCGCTCGATGAGAGGCGAGTCCGGCGTTCAGTCCCGATCCAACCGTTTTCGAACGCTCGCTGCGTGTCCCTCGAGTCCTTCCGCGGTCGCGAGGGTCATGATGGTGTCGCCGAGATCCTCGAGTCCGGATTCGGAGAGACGCTGGACGGTCGTCGATCGGAGGAACGTTTCTACGGACAGACCGCCAGTCACGCGAGCGCCGCCGTTCGTCGGTAGGACGTGGTTCGTTCCGCTCGCGTAGTCGCCGGCCGCGACCGGCGTGGCCGGTCCCAGAAAGACACTTCCGGCACTGTCGATCCGCTCGAGAACCGCCTCATCATCGTCGGCGATAACCGAGAGGTGTTCGGGAGCGTACGATTCCGCAAAGAGGATGGCTTCGCTCATCGAACGGGCCACGAGGACCCCGCTCGCGTCGTTCGAGAGCGCAGCACGGATCGTTTCCTCGCGCTCGCGTTCGCTCGTTTGGTCTGTGAGCGCCTCGACGATTTTCGACCCGGTCTCCTCGTCGTCCGTGATCGCGACGACCGAGGCGTTGGGGTCGTGTTCTGCCTGTGCGATCAGTTCCGACGCGATGAGTTCGGGGTCGGCGGTGTCGTCGGCAACGACGAGAACCTCGCTCGGCCCCGCCAGAAAGTCGATCGCGACGTCGCCACGGACCTCGGCTTTCGCCGCGGTCACCCACCGGTTCCCGGGCCCGACGATTTTCTGCGCGCGCGTGACCGACTCGGTTCCGTACGCGAGCGCGGCGATTCCCTGCGCGCCACCGACGCTGTAGACCGCGTCCGCGCCCGCGGCGTGGATCGCTGCGAGCGTGACCGGGTTGAGCTGGTCCGCCGGCGGCGTGACGACCGACACGTGCTCGACGCCGGCGACGACCGCCGGCACGATACCCATGATCGCACTCGAGGGATAAGCCGCGTTTCCGCCGGGGACGTAGACGCCGACGCGGTCGATGGGTCGAAACCGTCTCCCCAGTTCGCGTCCGGGAGCAAACGACTCCCGCCAGTCTTCGGGCAGTTGTGCTTCGTGGAACTCCTCGACGTTCGCGACGGCGGTTTCGATCGCCTCGAGCAGGTCGTCCTCGAGCGCGTCGTAGGCCCGTCCGCACTCGTCTGTGATCTCGAGGTTTCCGACCGAGACATCGTCGAACCGTTCGGTGAACTCGCGGACGGCGACGTCTCCTTCCTCGCGAACTCGGTCGACGATCTCTCGGACGTCGGACCGGATCGACTCGATACCGGCGTCGCGCTGGAAAAAGGCGGCGCGATCGTCGGGTCCGAGTTCGGAGACGTATCGCTCCTGCATGGTCATGTCCGTGCTATCGTTCGCGGTGCGAAAAACGGTTTCCTTCCGTCACGTCTCGTCGACCGACCAGATTCCGGCCGCGTCGAGCGTCGCCCGGATGAACAGGTAGACGAGAATCGAAAATCCGACGATCGCGAGCGGCGCCTGCAGTATCTCCGCGGTCGTCTGGCCGACGAACAGTTGGCTCACGCCCCGGACGAAAAAACTGCAGACGACGAGTCCGAACGCGACGACGGACAGCTTGACGAACCCGGAGCGATCCATAGATATCCTTCGGCGACCGAGCCCAAAGTCGTATCGAAACGCTGTCTAACCGCGATCACGGCGCTGCTATCGATTCGAGCAGCCGACGAGTTCTGTGCTCGAGCACAGAGCGGACCGGAACCGGAAAGTCGGACGAACCAATCTTTCCGAGATGACCTTTCTCCGGAGCGTTTTCTCACCCAGAAAATCATGTCGTGGTATTAGTAGTCGATGGAGCAATTTGACGATGAGGACGCGACGTTCGACCTTCGGTCGGACCGCGTTTCTCGACCATCGGTTCGATCGGGGGGTGCCTCTGACAATCACCATCGACGCTTTCGTCGACCCCGATCGAGTCCGTTCGGACTCCGTTGAACCTGCTGCGACGGTGAACGGGTTCATCACTGTGCAGAATGGCCCTCCAGGCGATCTGTACTCGGTAGTCGATCGCGTCTTTTGGAAAAACGAGTACCCGAACGCTCGAACCCAGTACCCAGCGTCAGTGTCTCCCGTACAGCGAGTACATTATCGACAATAAGCCGAGCAGTCGACTCACGTTCTCGAGGAACACCGTGACGACCTGTGACGGACTGATAACCGTCGTGACGAACACGTTGATGAGGAACGGACACACCGTAAGCAACAGGAGACCGACGGAGAGATACAGCATGGACCTGCTGTCGTTTCGTCGGTATCCGCGGAAGGCCTGATAGGCGATGATCGTTCCGACGAGTGCCACCAGGAAGAGACTCGCGACTGTCAGCACCTCGAAAAGCGGTGCTTCGTCCAGTCGGACGACGTTTTGGGTCATCGCATCCCCTCCCACATCTCGGTGAACTTGTCCGCGACGTCCTGATCGCGATAGGAGAGGTCGAGATCGAACTCGCCGTCCTCGAGCGATAGTTCGAGACTATCGAGGTTAGCCGAGTAGACGCTGTAGTGGTTGCCGTCCTGTGCGAGTGCTGTTTCTTCGGTGATGAGTTGACACTCCGAGAGCCGATCGAGTCGACGATAAATCGTCGGCAGTGAAGCGTCACACCGGTCGCTCAGTGTGCTGGCTGACATGGGTTCGACGCTCGTTTCTGTGAGGATTGCTCGTGCGTACTCGTCGTCGAGAACAGCGAGCAGTTCCGTCAGATCGCAGTCCTCACTCACTGGTACTCACTCGTTTCGGTACTGCTATGAAAAGGAGTCCGTTTTTTCTATCTCAGAAAATCCGCGTGTCGGTCCGGGGCTTTCAGTCCGATGTTGCTGCTCGAGTACTGATAACGACACTTACATAGATACTGACTCGAGAGAACAGCGCAATGAACGGTCTCGCCGGATACTACAAAACTGTCGTGTCATAGAAGAGATTTTCCGCGGTTACATCCTCTGAGACGGCCGTTCACGCGCTTCAGCATTATTATTAAAAACCAAAACTAATTAATAGTCTTTGTTATATTATATAGAGTAGTTAACATCAATGGGACGGAGACAGGCCGGTGTCCGGTCGGCAGAGACGAGCGGGAGCCGACGCGTGAACTGTAACCAATACACGAACTGGAACCGACGGCCCCGCCGTCACGACGGCCAAACCCAAAGTATTACAACCAACGTTTCATTACCTAAAGTTGAGTTGATTATCGTGCGCTGGTGGTTCGATTACGGTCGATCAGGCGGCAGGCGTCTCGAGACCGCAGAACGTCGGGTTGTCAGCTTTGAAGACGTGCCCGGAGTTGATTCCCTGTGATACGTGCCCTCTTTCGCCGCCTCGGATCGTTCGCGGTCGTGCTCGCCGGCGTCTCCTTTCTCACCTACGGGCTCGTGTTTCTCACGCCGGGCGATCCTGCGTCGACGATCCTTCGGGAGCAACGCCAGAGTCCCCCGTCGAGCGCGGCAACCGAGGCGTTTCGCGCGGAACACGGCCTCGACGAACCGTTCGTGACGCAGTACGTTTCGTGGCTGACGGACGCAGTTCGAGGGGATCTCGGCACCTCCTACGCCCGTTCGGAACCGGTCGCGTCGCTACTGGTCGAGTACCTTCCGAATACGCTCGAGCTAGCCCTCGCCGCGATCGGTATCTCGCTGCTGCTGGCCGTTCCGACGGGCGTCGTAAGCGCCGTCTATCACGACACCTGGATCGATCGAACCGGCCAGCTCGTCGCGACCCTCGGCGTTTCGATGCCGAACTTCTGGCTCGGGTACCTCCTGATTCTCGTCTGTTCACTTTGGCTCGGGCTGACGCCCGTTTCGGGGGCCGGAACGATCGGTCACCTCGTCCTCCCCGCGATTACGCTCGGCACCGCGACGGCGGCGGTCCTCACACGGTTAGTTCGCGCCTCGATGCTCGAGGCGCTCGAGGCGGAGTACGTCGATACCGCGCGGTCGAAAGGCGTCCGCGAGCGGGTCGTGGTGACCAAACACGCGCTTCGAAACGCCCTCGTTCCCGTCTTGGCGCTCGTCGGCCTCCAGTTCGGATTCGTGCTCAACGGCGCGGTCGTCGTCGAAGTCGTCTTCCAGCGACCGGGCCTCGGTACGCTTCTCGTCGACGCGGTTTTCGCTCGAGACGTTCCGGTTATCCAGGGCGTCGTGCTCGTGACCGCGACCGCGTTCGTCAGTATCAATCAGCTCGTCGACCTCGCCTCGCTCGCGCTCGATCCGCGACTCGAGCCGACGTCGATCGGCGGTGGTGCCAGATGAGCGACTCGGACACCGCTAGCGACCGCGTGCGTCTGGCCGCGAGTCGCTTCATCGACGCGGTCCGCGAACGTTCCGCCACGCGCCCCGGGACGAGGCTCCGTTCGAACGGACAGGTTCGCCTCGGCGGCGCGATCGTCGGCACGCTCGCTCTCGTCGCTCTCGTCGGGCCGTTGGTCGCTCCCTACGATCCGACCGCGCAGGTGCTCGAGGCTCGACTTCGAGGGCCGACGCTCGCTCACCCGCTCGGAACCGACGCGCTGGGCCGGGACGTGGCCACCCGCCTCGTCTACGGCGCGCGCGTCTCGCTCGGGCTCGCCCTGATCGCGACGGGCGTTCGAGTCGTTCTCGGCACGACGATCGGGCTGCTCGCGGGCGTCAGCAGGGGCGTCGTCGATGCGGCGTTGATGCGACTGGTCGACATCCAACTCGCGTTTCCGGGCCTGATCCTCGCGCTCGTTATCGCGGGCACGCTCGGACCGAGCCTTCGCAACGTCGTGATCGCGCTCTCGGTGGTCGGGTGGGCCACCTACGCGCGGGTCGTCCGCGGGGCCGTCCTCGGCGTCAAAGAACAGCCGTTCGTGGAGTCGGCCCGCCTCTATGGTACCCCAAACCGCCGGATCGCGAGACGCCACCTGTTGCCGAGCGTCGTCAGCCCGGTCGTCGTCCTGGCGACGCTCAACCTCGGCACCGTTATCCTGGCCGCCGCCGGCCTCTCGTTTCTCGGCCTCGGCGCGCAACCGCCGACGGCCGAGTGGGGGACGATGATCGCCGACGGCCGCACGTACCTCCGGTCCGCACCGTGGCTCATCACCGCACCCGGCGTCGCGATTGCGCTCACCGTGATCGGCTGTAACTCGCTCGGGGACGGACTGCGCGACGTCCTGGATCCGAACCACCTCGAGGACGGGAAACGGAGGCGATCCTGACGTGGATTCGACGCTAACGGTCGAAGATCTCCACGTTCGATTCCAGAGCGACTCGGACCCGGTATACGCCGTCAACGGGGCATCGTTCGAACTCGAGCCCGGCGAAACCGTCGGCCTCGTCGGCGAGAGCGGCTGTGGCAAGTCGGTCACGGCGCGATCGATCGTCGGGCTCGAGGAGCCGGGGGAAATCGTCGAGGGACGCATCGAGTTCGACGGAATCGAGATGACGACCGCCGACGAACGCACGCGTCGACGCCTGCGCGCTCGATCGCTCGCGCTCGTGTTCCAGGACCCGTCGACGGCGCTCAATCCGGTCTACACGGTCGGCGAACAGATCGCGGAGGCGATCCGAGCCTCGAGCGGGGGCAGCCGGTCGATACTGGATGAACTCGCTACGAGCATGCGTTCCCGTCTTCGGACGCGACGGACGAGACAGCGCGTCCTCGAGTTACTCGAAACCGTGGGCATCCCGCGACCCGAGACGCTGATCGACGCCTACCCCCACCAGTGCAGCGGCGGTATGCGCCAGCGGATACTGCTCGCCATCGCGCTCGCTCGCCGGCCCGCGGTCCTGATCGCCGACGAGCCGACGACGGGACTCGACACGACGACCCAGCGCGCAGTTCTCGATCGACTCGAGACGCTCACCGACGCCGCCGAGATGGGCGTGCTCCTGATCAGTCACGACTTCGGGGTCGTCGCGGAACGCTGCGACCGCGTCCTCGTCATGTACGACGGCGATATCGTCGAGCGGGGACCGGTCGATTCGATTCGTTCGAACCCCGCTCACCCGTATACGAAGACGTTGCTCGGCTGTCTTCCCGACCGATCCGACTCCCGAGTATCCGATCGGTCCGACCCAGGGTCGCGATCGCCGACGCTCTCCGGATCGCCGTCGGACCGATCCGCCCCGCCGTCCGGGTGCGTCTTCGCCGACCGCTGTTCGTTCGCGCGGCCGACCTGTCGGGAACGCAGTCAGCCGACGGTCGTCGTGGACGGCGAGCACTCGAGCCGACTCGAGAGCGACGCTCACACCGTTCGCTGCGGCGTACGGGAGGCGAGAGAGGTAACGCTCGAGTCGATGGCGACCCGGGACCCAACCCGGTCCAGGGACGGCCTCGACGAAAACGGGTCGTCTCGCAAGCGAGGCAACGGCCCGAAACCGATGGTCGACGGTGGGTCGACCGCCCGCCGTCCGGGCACCGACGCCGAGGTGCCGGAGACATCTACCACCTACGCTCAGGTGGGTCCCGGTCCGTCCGGCGAGCGCTCGGACCGATCCGTGATCGAACTCGAGGACGTGCGAAAGCGCTTCCGAGGGTCCGAATCGCTCGTCGATCGGCTCCCGTGGCTCGGAACGGATGGCCCCATCCGTGCGGTCAGAGGCGTCTCACTCGAGCTATCGGCGGGCGAGACGCTCGCGCTCGTCGGCGAAAGTGGCTGTGGGAAATCGACGCTCGCGCGGCTCGTCACCGGACTCGAGGAGCCGACGGCGGGGACCGTTCGCCTTCGCGGAGAGGCCGTCGGCGGCGTCGGCTCCCGGACGAGCGACCAGCTCGCCGAGATCGGCACCGTCTTCCAGAACCCGGGAGCGAGTCTCAATCCGAAGCGGACGGTCGGGCAGTCGATCGCGGAGCCGCTGATCGAGGCCGGGTGGGAGGATGTACGGCGTTCGGATCGCGTCGACGAGGTTCTCTCGCTCGTGGCGCTCTCGCCCGATCTGGCCGATCGGTATCCGCGCCAGCTCTCGGGCGGGCAACGCCAGCGCGTCGCGATCGCTCGAGCGCTCGCGCTGGAGCCGTCGGTACTCGTCCTCGACGAGCCGACGGCCGCCCTCGACCCGTCGACGCAGGCGACGATACTGGCCCTCCTCGCGGACCTTCAGGACCGACTCGAGATCGCGTACCTGTTCGTGTCCCACGACCTCGCAGTCGTGCGGACCGTTGCCGACCGCGTCGCGACGATGTATCTCGGACGGTTCGTCGAGGTCGGACCGGTCGATCGGACGATGTCCGACCCGACCCACCCGTACACACGGGCGTTACTGGACGCCAGCCCGCGGCTATCCGCGTCTGATGGGTCCGACGGCCGTCGCTCGCCGGTGATCCACCAGACCCGTCGGCGCCGCCGGAAGGGTGTGCGTTTCACCCCCGTTGCCCGGCCGCGACCGAGGAGTGTACTCGAGTCGATCCGTCGCTCAAGGCGACGGGCGATTCGAAGTCTCGGTGCCTGTACGCGCCGGATTGGAACGGCAGACCAGCAGTCGAACAGCGAACGGACGGACGGATCGAACGACCGCTATCGAAAATGAACGATCGAAATCACAAATGAGAAAGCGAATACAGAGTCAGATGAATCGGCGTACCGCGCTGAAAACGGCCGCCGGAGCCGGCGTTCTCGCCCTCGCCGGCTGTCTCTCGAGCGATATCGAGACGGAAGACATGCGAATCGGCGCGCCGTGGGAGGCCTCCCCAGACCCGCTCGACGGCGGCAGCATGCTCCGACGCCTCGGCGTCACGGAAGCGCTGGTGGGCGTCGATTACGACGCGAACCCAGCGCCCGAACTCGCGACCGACTGGGAGCGCCTCGACGAGCATCGCTGGCAGTTCACGCTGCGCGAGGACGTGACTTTCCACGACGATGATTCACTCGACGCGGCGGCCGCGGTCGAATCGCTCGAGCGCACGCTCGAGTCTGCCGCTTTCGCGGCGCTTCCGATTGAAGGGGCCGAAGCGACGGACGACGCCACGGTCGTCGTCGAGACCGAAACCCCGTTTTCGCCCCTCCCGGCCCACCTCTCGCGAAACGAGGCGGTGATTCTGAATCCGGCCACGTTCGACGAGGACGGCTCGGTCGCGGAGCCGGTCAGCACCGGGCCGTTCGCAGTCGACTCCTTCGAGAGCGCCGGCGGGCTCTCGTGTACCCGACACGCGGCGTACTACGGCGACGAGCCGGCGATCGAATCCGTCCGCTACGAACGCGTCAAGGACGATCAGACGCGGCGCATGAAACTCGAGAACGGCGAACTCGAGATGGCGAGAATCCTGCCGCGACGGGCGATCGACGCGCTCGAATCGGCCGACGGTATCGACGTGTACACGCCCGAAATCCCACGGATCAGGTTCCTGACGTTCGATACGACCTCGGCGCCGTTCGACGACGAGCGTGTCCGGCGAGCGGTAAACTACGCGGTGGATCTCGAGTCGCTCACCGAGTCGGTCCTCGAGGGCGTCGACGATCCGGCCGTCGGACCGTTTTCGGCGGACGTGACCGAGTGGGCGAACCCCGATCTGGACGGCTACGGCCACGACCCCGAACAGGCTCGCCGCCTGCTCTCAGACGCCGGTTGGTCGGCCGAATCCGGTCAGGACAGCGTTCGAACGCGCGACGGACAGACGCTCGAGATCGAGATCCCCACGTTCGACGCCAGGAGCCTCCCGCTGATCGCCGAGGTGTTGCAGTCGGACCTCTCGGCGGTCGGCTTCGACGTCAACGTGCGGACGATCGAGTACAACGCCATGCTCGAGCAGGTCAGTCAGGGACCCTTTGACGCCTACCTCACGTCCTGGGGGACGCTCTACTATCCGGATCCCGATCGACTCGCCGAGCTGTTTCACTCCGAGGAGGCGACGCTCCACCACGGCTACGAAAACGAGACCGTCGACATACTTCTCGAGGAAGCGCGCGAACTGACGGATCGGACGGCGCGAAAAGAGCGCTACTACGAGATCCAGTCGATCGTCCTCGAGGAGTCGCCGGTCGCGTTTCTCACGAACTACACCACCGTCGTCGCGACCGCAAGCGACGTGAACGGCTACGAACCGCACCCGATCGAATCGAGGTACGGCCTCGAGTCGATCACCGTCGGCGACGAGTGAAATCGGGAACGGATACCAGCGTGGCGGACGCCGAGTCGGTCACTCCGACGAGGTCAACGGCGAGTCGATTATTCCAGCGAGATGAACGTCGAGTTGATCACTCCAGCGTAGCCAACGGCGAGTCGATTACTTGTTGACGAGCAGTATCTTGCCGGTGAAATCCCCTTCTTCGGCGCGTCGATGCGCCTCGGCGACGTTCTCGAAGGCGAATCGGTCGTCGATGTGCGGCTCGATGACTTCGTCGTCGACCAGCGTGGCAATATCCGCGAGTTCGCGGCCGATCCGTCCTTGGTGCTCGCCGAGCAAGACCGGGAGGATAACGAGCACGACGCCGAGCTCGAGCGAGCGCTGGTGCATCGCCGAGAGGTCCTGGGTCGAACTCGACTCGGTCGTGACGACGGTGCCGTACGGTCGGACGGCCTCGAAGGCCGTCTGGATGTGATCGTCGCCGATTGGATCGAAGACGACGTCGAAGCCCCCGTCGCTCGCGTGTTCTGCGACGTAGGATTCGACCTCGGTTGCGGTGTAGTCGACGGTTGCGTCCGCTCCGAGCGCGCTCGCGAGTTCGCGTTTGTCGTCGCTCGAGGCCGTCGCGACCGTGTGCGCGCCGAGCCAGTCCGCCACCTGAACGCCGACGTGGCCGACGCCACCCGTCGCACCGTAGACGAGCACGTCGTCGCCGAGCGAGACCGTCGCCTTCTCGACGAGCATCTCCCAGGCGGTGAGCGCGACGACCGGGAGCGCCGCACTCTCCTCGAGCGGTATCGACTTCGGAGCGTGAGCGAAGGTTCCCGCGTGGCCGACGACGTAGTCGGCGAGCGAGCCCTGCCGCCCCGCGCCACCGGGCATTCCGTACACCTCGTCTCCCGCCTCGAACCGCGTGACATCCGCGCCGACGGCGTCGACGACGCCGGACACGTCACAGTGAAGCGTCGCGGGGAGGTCGGGCGCGAAATCGGGAATCGCACCCTGTCGGATCTTGTAGTCGACGGGGTTGACGCTCGAGGCGACGACCTCGACGCGAATCTCTTCGGGGTCTGGTTCCGGAACGTCGCGCGTGGTTTCCGCGAAGACATCCGGATCGCCGTACTCCTCGATCACGTGGGCGGTCATCTCGGAAGGCATGTCGGTTCGCCGTTCGGCCGCCGCCGAGGAATATGCGGCGGTCGCGGCGATCGAACGGGGAACGTTGTGGTGTCGGGGGTGAATTACTCGATCCGATCCAGAAACGAACAGAGCGCGTCGACCGCCGTCTCGAACACCGCTTCGCCCTGTTCTGCCGTCGCTTCGGTTGCATCTCCGACCGCGCCGTTCTCGCTGAACTCCTCCGTGAACCGGTGACCGACGCCGCCGTCGACCGTGTCGTCCCACTCGAGGGCATCGCCGGCGACGGGGTCGCCGACGTCGTCGGGACACAGGTAGAGCAAGACGGCCGTCTCGAGTTCGCCCGCGTGGCCGACGTGTTCGTCGACGGCGCGCATCCACTCCCAGAGGAACGCCTCGAGGTCGAGTTCCGCAGCGTCGGCGACCTCGCGGGCCAGGTTCCCGAGCGTCCCACCGTTGCCCCCGTGGCCGTTGACGAACACGACCCGCTCGACGCTCGAGTCAGACAGCGACTCGAGGACGTCGCGGACGTAGCTGCGGAGCGTCTCGGGCGAAACCGAAAGCGACCCAGGAAAGTGTCCGTGGTACGGTGCGACGCCGACGGGAAGCGTCGGCAGCACGACCGAATCCGCCGTCGACTCGCGGTCTGCCGCCTCGGCCATCGCCCGCGCGATAATCGTGTCGGTACCGACCGGCGCGTGCGGGCCGTGTTGTTCCGTGCTGCCGACGGGCAAGAGCGCGGTCGTCGGCGCTGTCTCTTCTACCTCGGTCCAGGAACTCGTCTCGAGTTGCATTATGGGGAGTGCCCGAGTCAGCGCATAAGAAATATCGGTTCGCGTGCGCCAGTTAGCGCCATCGGGTCGGGTGCGCGGGCAACACCGTAGGTGTGCCAGCCAGCGCCGCGGGGTGCCAGTCAGATCGTATCGGGTGCACGGTGAGCGCTGTCGGCGTGTACCAGTCAGCGCCGGTGCTTGAGTTTCCGGTAGAGTTCCATCACGTCCGCGAAGTCCTCGTCGCCGTCGTTGTCGATGTCGTAGCGACCCGGCGTCGGTTCGGGGTCGGTGATCGAAGCGGTCTTTCCGACGGTCAGCGTCGCCGTCTCACCGCCGTCCTCGCCGCTCGCGTTCACGCCCCAGTCGGAGCCGACCGTGAGTTCGTACTCCCCGGCTTCGACGACTCTCGAGCGCCAGCCGGGCACGTCACCGGGGACGACCTCGAGCGTCGACAGATCCAGCTCGAGAGAGACGGTTTCGCTGTCGCCAGCGGCTACGGACACCCGCTCGAAGCCCATCAGCCGTCGGTGGGGCTGGAGCACGGAGCCGTAGGACTCGGTGTTGTACACCTCGACGATGTGTTCGCCGTCCGTGTCGCCCGTGTTGTGGACGGTTACCTGCGCGGTGATCGTCGGCGTCGACGCGGGGTCTTTCACGGCGTCGGTCGACAGCGACAGATCGGAGTACTCCCAGTCGGTGTAGGAGAGGCCGTGACCGAACTCGTACTGGACCATCTGATCGCCGGCGCTGTCGGGGTGACGCGGCGGGTACTCGTCGTAAATCTGTGGCACGTGCCCGACGTTTGCTTCCCAGGTGAACGGGAGTTTCCCCGAGGGGTTGTAGTCGCCAAAGAGTGTGTCGACAACCGCGACGCCGGTATCGCTACCCGGCTGGCCGGCGAACACGACCGCATCAAGGTGCTCGAAGGTCTCAGCCGTGCCGCGTGGGCTTCCGGCGAGGATCACGCCGACGAGCGGGGTGTCGTCGTCCGTCTCGGCGTCGACGAGTTCGACGAGTTCGCGCTGGGCGGGTGGAAACCGCATCTTGTCCCGATCGCCGAAGCCCTCGTTGTGCGTTCCCTCGCCGAGAACGACGACGACCGCGTCGGAGCCGGGTGCGGCCTTGCGGACCGCCGCCTCCTGCTCGTCGGTCACGTCGAAAAAGCCGTTGTCGAAGTTCTCGTAGAGGCTCTCAAAAGCGGCCGGATCGTACTCCGTCGGGACGTGCGTGAACCCGTCGCCGAGCCGCGATTTCAGTTCACCCTCGATCGTGTTCTGGCGCGGGCGCGGGCCGTCCTCGGTCAGGTTGCCATCCTCGATTCCCTGCCAGCCGAGCGTCCAGCCGCCGTGTTGCATCAGAAACCGGTTCTTCGTTCCCTCGAGGACGCCGGGACCGGTCAGCAGCAGGTTCTCGACGCCTTCGAACGGCAGCGTCTCCTCCTCGTTTCGCAGGAGGACCAGCGACTCCTTCGCGAGGCGCTCGGAGACATCTTGTGCGCCGCCGACGAGGTCACCGATCTCGTCTTCCGGCACGAGCGGCTCCTCGAACAGTCCGAGATCGGCCTTGAGCGCGAGGATGCGCCGGACCGACTCGTCGATTCGGGCTTCCGAAAGCTCGCCGCTCTCGACGAGGTCGACGGCGGTATCGATGAACCGCGTCGGTGCGACCGCCCCGCCGCACATGTGCATGTCGACGCCGGCCTCGATACCCCGTCTGACGGCCTCCCGCCAGCCCTCGTCGGTATCCGGCAGGTACTCGTGGTTGCTGATCAGCCGCTCGAAGTCGTCCCAGTCGGTCAGGACGACGCCCTCGAAGCCGAACCGGTCACGCAGCACGGTCGTCAGGAGCCAGCGCGAGACGTGGGCTGGCTTGCCGTTGACCGCACCGCTGTTTACCATCACCGTCTTGGCCTCCTCGAGTCCGCGCCGATAGGGGTCGAACTGCCTGGTTCGAAGGTCCCGCATCGAAGTCCGGGCGTGGGTCCGGTCCGAGCCGGTGTTCGGCGTGCCGTAGCCCGCGAAGTGTTTGACCGTCGCGGTGACCCGACCCGTGTGCTGGAAGCCGCGGGCACGGGCTTTCCCCATCTCGCCGAGCAGCATCGAGTCTTCGCTGTGGCCTTCGAAGAACCGGCCCCAGCGCATATCGCGGAGGACGTCGAGGGTCGGTCCGAAGATCCAGTGGCCGCCCATCGCCGCGATCTCCCCACCAGTGTGGGTCGCCGCGCTCTCGACCAGATCGATGTCGCGAGTGACGCCCATGTTCAGCCGCTGTGGAAAGCTCGTACAGCCCTCGAGCAGGGTGTTCCCGTGCAGGGCGTCACAGCCCCAGATGAAGGGTATCGCGGGATCGGTGTGATCCACGGTGAACTTCTGTAGCCGGTTGAGTCCCGCGACGAACTCCTCGCCGTCGAACGTCGGCCCCGTCGCGCCGCCGTTGAGGATCGAGCCCACGTGGAGTTCGGTAAAGAGTTCCCCCAGCGTGTCGATGTCGTCGTGGTCGTTGAACGCGGTGTCGGGACCGAACCCCTCGCCGAGGTTGTCGATCGCGACCTGCGTCATCTGTCCGACCTTCTGCTCGAGCGTTAGCTCCTCGAGCAACTGATCGATTCCTCGTGCGTTCATCCGGTCTCCCTTCTCGCCGGCTGCAACGGTGTTCGATCCGATGGCGACGCCCGAGGTCGCCGTCGCAGTCCCGGCCGCTTTCATGAAGGTGCGCCGGGACGCGTCCGTTTCATCGGACCCGAGTGTGTCATTATTTGTCATGATGCAGGGAGAGACAACTATATCCTGGGTAAATAATTTTCCGGAGGTAGGGAGTACGAACAACCCGAATGACGGCTGTAAGGGGAAAATAGAATCACGTACGATCAGCGTACACAGCACGCCGGTATGAATCGAAAATCCGCTTGAACGTCGACACCGAAATCTGTCCGTTCGCCCTACATCCGTTACTCGAACCCGCCGCGGTGGACGATCTCCGAGAGGGGCTTCCGGCCGCTCGGCTCTTCTCGCTCCTCGAGTTCGTCCGGCAGCGTTTCGGGCGGTGCGCGCTCGCCGACCGCGAACATCGCTTCGACATCGAACTCGTCGGGAACCTCGAGCACTTCGGCGGCTCGCTCGTAATCGAACCCGGCCATTCCGTGGACCGCAAGGCCGCGACGCGCGCCCTCGAGCGCGAGGTTCTGCCACGCCGCGCCGGTATCGAAGGAGTGGACCGGCGCGGGTTCACCGTTGTGGTCGAACGTCGTCTTGGAGACGACGACCGCGAGGACGCCAGCGTCTTCGGCCCAAGCGTTGCCCTCGTTCAGAAGGTCGACGAACTGGTCCCACTCGTCGTCCTCTCGCGTCGCGATAATAAATCGCCAGTGCTGATTGTTGAACGCAGAAGGAGCCCACCGAGCGGCTTCGAACAGCGGGAGGTACTCGTCTTCGGCGAGCGCTTCGCCGGTCATCGCACGCGGCGACCAGCGGTTGACGAACAGCGGGTCGATGTCGTGGTCAGGGTCGCGGTTCTCGGCGACTTCGTCCTCGAGTTTGCGTTTCGCGACTGCTGTTTCTTGCATCGTCACGTCGTAGGAACCCCACGTATGTGGGTGTTTTTGGACGGAGCGGTAACCAGGTAACGCTCGTGTCGTCGGAGAGTGGTACCGAATGTCAGATGGGGGATGTCATCGCGCTCTTCGAGAGCGTAAATTGCGGCGTCCCGAAACCAGTCGTCGTCTTTCAGCAGTGTAGTGTAAAAGTCAGTTTCGACGTATACAGCTCACTCCTCACCGTCCCGTGACCGGTCTTTTGCCTCCGGTCGAACCTCACGAGAGATCGTCTCGCGTGCATCCGCTTTCAGCTCGTCCGCCTCCGTCTCTGCAAAAGCATCTCCAACGGCGGCTCAGAGTCCCTCGAGCGGGTCCTCGTCGACGGGGAAGATCGCGACGTGGCTCGGGAGTTCGACGATTCGATACCGGTCACCGAACCGCTCGCGGACGTCCTTCGGGAGGTAGATTCGGCCCCGTTCGTCCGTCGACTTCGACATAGTAGATACGCATCATACGGGAAAAGCCAACACCGTTCCCGTGTATATAGTGTCTCTCCCACTCTCGGTCAGTCGAGGAGCCGGGAAAATCAATGCAAAATACATGCTGAAATGCCGCAGTGAAACCGCGAACGAGATCGCGTTCGAGTTCTGTCTCGCTGCCAGTACGATTAGTCGTCGGCCGGCGCGGGCGATTCGCGTTCGATGTCGATTTCGCCGGCATCGAGTTTCGCCTCGACGTTCCGGGCGGCTTCGACCATGTTCGCCATCTTGCCGTAGGCGACCTCGCGCGGGAGCAACTTCACGCCGCAGTCGGGCGAGACGACGAGCTGTTCCGGCGGCACGATCTCGAGTCCCTTCTGAATGTTCTGCTCGATCTGTTCGACCGATTCGACCTCAGCGACGTGGACGTCGGTGACGCCGAGTGCGAGATCCGCAGTGAACTCGGGATCTTTGAAGACCTCGAGCTGGTCGTAATCGCCGTTCGCGAGTTCGAGGTCGAACTCGTCGACCGGGAACTCGAGGATTTCGGGGTAGATGCGAGAGTAGTCGCCGTAACAGACGTGGAGGCCGATGCGGACCTCTTCGGGGATGTCACTGACGATGTGCTCTAGGGCCTCGCCGACGATGGCGTGATCGTCCGGCGTGGTCGCGAGTGCGGGCTCGTCGATCTGGATGTAGCGTGCGCCTGCGTCGACGAGCTTTTCGATCTCCTCGTTGACGAGGTCTGCGAGCTCGAGCGTGAGATCGTCATCGTCGTCGTAAGCCTCGTTGAACGACCAGTTCGCGAGGGTGTACGGACCCGTGATCGGGACCTTGACCGGCCGGTTCGTCGCCGCGGCGGTGAATTCGTACTCGTCGACGAGCCAGCTCTCGTCGTACTCGACCTCGCTGACGACGCTCGGCTTGTCGAAGTAGTTGTGTCCCCAGACCTTGACGGGGCCGTTGAACTCGTAGCCGTCGATCCGGTGGGCGAAGAACTCGACCATCTCGTTGCGCCGCATCTCGCCGTCGACGACGACGTCGAGTCCCGCGCGCTCGTGTTCGTTGGTGATGAGGCGGGCCGCGTCGTCTTTTGCCTCCTGATAGTCGTCCTCGTCGAATCCGTGATCCTCGTCCTGATAGAGTTCTTTCGCGCGGTTGAGCCACTTCGGTTTGGGGTAGCTGCCGACGACTGTCGAGAGCAGGAAGTGGTCGTTTTCGTGGCCGTCCGGTCGGAACTGATCTTTGTTCTGGTTCGTGCTCATGCGGCTGTCACCTCGGCGAGATCCGCGGCTTCCGCAAGGATCTCGAGTTTCGCTTCGTGCTTGTTGTACGGCAGGTGGAAGGTTCCGGTGTTCGTCGTCAGATAGACGGTTTCAAAGTCGGTGACGGGGATCTGGTCGAAGACCCAGTCGGTTCGGTCCCGAACCGCTTCGGGATCCTCGACGAGCGTGTTCTGCCCGTCGACCAGCGCGAGCGAGATGTCGTCGGTCGCGCCGTACTCCTGAATGTTGTAGAGGTTGTCCTCCTGTTCGGAGACGAAGTCGAAGCCGACGGCGTCGATGTCGGCGTCGAGCAAGTGCGCGTAGGTCTTCTCCTCGAGTGCGCCCCAGTAAGGGTGGGCGACGACATCCGCGTCGGTCGCGGCGGCGACGGTATCGATCGCTTCGCTCGCGCGTTCGTCGAGACCGTCTTCGGGAGCGTCCTCGACGAGCGACGGCTCGAGCAGATACAGCGTTTCGACCTCGGGGAAGGCTTCGACCTCGCCGGCGAGAAAGTCGGCGATCGCCGCGAGAAAGTCGGCGTGGTCGCCGTAGTGTTCGTCGGTCGCGAGTTCGGCCAGCGAGTAGGGACCGGGAAGGACCGCCTGCAGATCCTCGCCGTCGGCGAGTTCGGCGGTCGTCTCGAGTTCGGAGGCGACGTCGCCGGAGAAATCGAGCTCGCCGGAGACGACGGGCTCTCGATAGAAGTTGTTGTTGTCGTAGTAGCGGACGATACCGCGCGTTTCGACGGCGTCGTGGACGGCAAGCGGGTGTGCGAGCATGTCGTCCCAGCGAAGCTGGCCGTCGACGATGCGGTCGAGACCGGCCTCCTGCTGGGCGGAGACGACTTCCTCGCGTGCCTTCTCGTAGGTCGAGGCGATCTCGCCTCCCTCGTCGCCGTCGATGAGGTCGTGTTTCTGGTGCCCTTTGAGATCCGAGAGATCGTCTTTCGCCCAGTCGGGGAGCGCGAACAGCCCCGCCGTGGTCGAAACGTATTCGGTCATGCGTGGTCCCGGCTAGGCTATGCCGACGCTTAATATTTTCCATCCATAGTAATACACAGCAGTAATTACGCCGGCTGCGTTTCGGATCGACGCGAACGCGCTCGAGCGGAGTCGGTGACGAAGGATCTAAGGGGCGAACGGCGACAGTGTGTGTCAATGGAGACGACCCATCGGTTGTTCGTCGACGACTCGCGGGACCTGCGGGCGGTCGCCGACGATTCTGTGGAACTCGTCGTGACATCCCCGCCGTACCCGATGATCGAAATGTGGGACGATCTCTTTGCGGACCTGGATCCGGCCGTCTCGAGCGAACTCGAGTCGGGAAACGGGCAGGCGGCGTTCGAGGCGATGCACGCCCAACTCGATCGGGTCTGGGACGAACTCGAGCGAGTGCTGGTCGACGGCGGCATCGCCTGTATCAACGTCGGCGACGCGACCCGCTCGCTCGAGGACAGCTTCCGGGTCTACCCGAATCACGCCCGCGTAACGGAGGCGTTCGAGGAGCGCGGATTTGATCCACTCCCGGATGTCCTCTGGCGCAAGCCGACGAACAGCGCCGCGAAGTTCATGGGAAGCGGGATGATCCCACCCAACGCGTACGTCACGCTGGAACACGAGTACGTCCTGATCTTTCGCAACGGCGGCGACCGGCGGGCGTTCGAACCAGGCGCGGACCGGCGCTACGAAGCCGCCTACTTTTGGGAGGAGCGCAACCGCTGGTTCACGGACGTCTGGACAGACGTCAAAGGCGAACTGCAGGGCCTCGAGGGCGTCCCCGACGACGTCCGCGAGCGCTCGGGCGCGTACCCGCTCGAGATCCCCTATCGGTTGCTCTGTATGTACTCCGCATACGGTGACACGGTGCTCGATCCGTTCTGGGGAACCGGAACGACCACCCTCGCCGCGATGTGTGCCGGCCGGAACTCGATCGGCTACGAACTCGAGGACACCTTCCTCGAGGCCTTCGAAGGCAGAATCGACGATATCGGAACGCTCTCGAGGAGCGTCGGCCGAACCCGCCTCGAGCGCCACCGCGAGTTCGTCGACCAGCGACGGGCCGACGGCGACGGCCTCGGCTACGAGGCCGTCAACTACGAGATACCCGTGATGACGAAAATGGAGTCGGAGATTCTGTTCAGGGAAGTCGAGTCGGTGAACCGCACCGATTCGGGGTACGCGGTCGAGCACGTTCCGCTCGAGACGCGGAACTGACGACTGCGATCGGCGAGACGTTCGACGGCCCGATCTTCGGTTCGACGGCGTCAGCGGCGCGAAGCTTTTCCTTCCAGAGCCCTCACACCCTGTATGAATCGTGGTATCGCGAATCTCGATCGATCGACGATCCACGTTCTCGTCGCGGGTACGTCACCATGGGCCCAATCGGTCGTCTCGTCGCTCGAGTCGAGTGACCTATCGGTCGAGGGGCCGGTCGATCAACTCGACTCAGAGCGCCTCGAGGACGCCGATTGTCTGCTCACGAACGACCGAACGGCGCTCGAGAGCGTCGCCCCGACGGTTCCAGTGATCGTCTCGGTCGACGACGAGCAACCGCAGATCGGTCGGCTCCTCGAGGCGGGCGCAACGGACGTAATTCGAAGCGACGACGCGCGGAACTCGAGTCTGCTCGCCCATCGGATCGAGCGCGCGATCGCGTGTTCGCCGTCCCGATCGGACGCGGCGAGCGACCGCCTGTGTCGAAAACTGCTCGAGTACACTCGAGAGCCGATACTGATACTGGACGAATATCGGTGTCAACGGTTCGTTAGCCCTTCTATCGAGCGGTTTACCGGCACCGGTCCCGAAGCGTGTCGCGGCGAACTCATCGACGACGTGATCCATCCGGCCGACGCTGACGATTTCGTCGAGGCCTTCGAGTCCGTTATCGCGGGCGGTCCGGGAGCAACGACGACCTGCGAGTACCGGTTCCAGCACGCCGACGACACCTGGCACGTTCACGAGGCCGCTCTCACGAACGAACTCGACGACGACGTGATCGACGGTGTCACCGTTGCGATCCGTGACCGCACCGAGAGTACGCAAATCGAGCGAGAGCTGCGAAAGTCGTTCGAACGGGTGACCGACGCGTTCATCGCGCTCGACTCGCGGAACAGGTTCACGTACGTCAACGACCGCGCCGAGGAGTTCCTCGGATTCGACCGGTCGGAACTCGTCGGTCGACAGTTCCTCGACGTCTTTCCCGAACTCGAGGGAACCGAGTTCGAGGCCGAGTCCCTCGACGTGATCGACTGTCAGGAGCCGAGAACGGTCGAAGGCTACCTCGAGCGGTACCAGCGCTGGATCGAAGCCCGACTGTTCCCGTCGGAATCCGGCATCTCGATCTACTTCCGGGACGTCTCCGATCGAGTCGACCGCGAGCGAACGCTCGTCGAACGGACCGAGCGCCTCGAGACCATCATCGAGAACGTCCCCCTGATCGTCTCAGTCCTCGACGACGAGGGAACCTTCACGTTCTCGAGAGGGAAAGCCCTCGAGCGACTCGACCTCGAACCCGGCGAGGTCGTCGGCGAATCGTTTTTCGACGAGTTCGGCGGGTATCAGGCGGCCTGTGCCGACGCGGAGCGGGCGCTCGAGGGCGCCCCCGTCCACTCTCGCCGACGCATCGGCGACCGAGTATTCGAAACGTGGTACCGGCCGATCATGGACGGCGAGACCGTCGACAGGGTCATCAATGCGTCGGTCGACGTCACGGAGCGAGCGCAGTACGAGGACACCTTGAGCGCGCTGCAGGAAGCGACTCGACACCTGCTTTCGGTCGATACGAAACAGGAGGCCTGCGAGTACATCGTCGACGTCGCCGCCGACGTCCTCGATCTCGATACCGTCGTGTTCCGCTTCGATGAACGATCGAACGAGCTCGTTCCCGCCGCCTCCGGCGCTGAGATCGAAGACTCGATCAAAATCCCGGACCGGTTCACGCCGGGTGACAGCATCGCCTGGGAGACGTTCGTCGCCGGCGAGCCGCGGCTGTTCGACGACATCAGAGATTCCCCGGCGCTGTACGACGAATCGACGAACGTTCGAAGCGCCCTCTACGTTCCGTTCGGCGATCATGGCGTCCTCGCCGCGGTGTCGACGGAGCACGGTCGATACGACGAGGAGACGTTCGAACTCGCGCAGTTGTTCGGCGCGACCGCCGAGGCCGCGCTGGATCGGATCGGGCGGACACACCGCCTTCGCGAGCGCGAACAGGAACTCGAGCGACAGAACACGCGCCTCGAGCGCCTGAACCGCGCGAGCCAGTTGCGCGAGGAGATCGAAGAGCACCTGCTGCGTGCGAACACGCGCTCGGAGATCGAAACCGGGATCTGTGAGCGACTGGCGTCGATGACCGAGTGTTCGTTCGCGTGGATCGGCGAGCCGGATCCGGGCGGAAACCACGTCGTTCCTCGAGCGGACGCCGGACACGGAACCGGCTATCTCGAGTCGGTGTCGGTGACGACCGTCGACGACTCGGCGACGGAGCCTGCGGGTCGAACTGTCCGCACCCGGCAGCCGACCTACGTCCAAAACGTCGCCAGCGAACTCCGAAAGGGGGAGTGGCGAACCGAAGCGCTCTCTCGGAACTTCCAGTCGGTCTACGCCGTCCCGCTGATCTACGACGAGTTCACCTACGGCGTGTTGACACTCTACGGACCCCAGTTCGAAGGGTTCGACGAAACGGTCAGGTCGATGCTGGCCGAGCTCGGCGAGACGATCGCGTACGCGATCGATACGGTCAAACGAACCAACCCGGTAGGCGAAACCGAGCGAACGGAGATCGAACTCGAGGTCGAATCCGGGACGGTCCTAAACGCCATCGTCGACGCGTTCGACATCGAGGGACGCGTCGAGGGAACGATTCCGCAGGCCGACGGCTCGACGACCGTCTTCGTCCGAACGGTTCGAGACGCCGACGAGCTCGAGTGGTCGTCGCTCGAGGGCGTCCGGAGCGGTTCGGTCATCGCGGAGACCGAGGACTCCGCGACGGTCCAGATCCGCCTCGAGGGGCCGTTTTTCGGCTCGATCGTCGAGGCAAACGGCGGCACGTTGCGGGAGTTGCGGACCGACGGATCGACCGCGCGAGCGACGGTCGATGTCCCTCACTCGATCGACGTCCGTGAAGTGATCTCGGGTATTACCCGACGCGGGTTCGAAGCGACGATGGTTTCGAAACGGGACAAATCGTCGACGCATTCGTCAGCGATCGGCCAGCGACCCAAGAAGCCGCTTCTCGAGGAGTTCACCGATCGACAACGGGAGGTCGTTCAGACGGCGTTTCACAGCGGATTCTTCGAGTGGCCGCGCCGAACGACCGGGGAAGACGTCGCGGCCTCGCTCGATATTTCGCCGCCGGCGTTTCACAAACACGTCCGCGCGACCGAGCAGACGGTGTTTTCGTCGCTGTTCGATACGGAGATAACCACTGATGGCGGTTAACTGATTAACCCCTACACAGGTCGGCCATTACACAGTTAACGGTCAAACTCTTTACCGCGACTCGCAAAGTGGGCGTTGTCTCCGAGACGCGTATGGGGATACGCAAATACCATGACCGAAATGACTACAGAGTCTTCGCTTACGACTGACGAGCAACACGTTACACAGTACAACCGACTCGATTCACAACCGATCAGCGTCGCCGTCGCCGAAGCGGTCGCCGAGTTCTGCGACGAGGAGGTCACGGAACTCGAGCCGCTTCACTACGCGATCAACGCCGACGCGCTCGAGCGACTGTTCGAACCCCGGTCGAACGGCCTTCGATCCGGCGGATCGGTCACCTTCGAGTACAACGAGTGTCTGGTGACGGTAACCGCCGACGGCGAAATCACCGTAGAGTCCGGTTCGCTCGAGTAAACGGATCGAATTCGTCTTCTCCCGTCCATCGGTACCTCTCCGAGCGGAGGGAAACAGCTATGTATTGTCGAATGTTACCAGTGTGCATGAAACCCGTCGAAGCGAGACGAACGATGAGAGACGTGAGTCACACGCCCCCGAACGGCGATTCGATTACGAACGTCTGGGACCGGGGCAAAGTCGGGTAATCGGGGTGCATTCGAGTAACCGGACTCGCCCCCTCGAGTCGCCGTCAGAATTTTCGATCCGAAGTCGGCCAACGTTTATAATGGACACTCACGAAACTAGTCGTATGAAAGGAGAGATCAAACGACGGCTGAGCCGCGCACGCTACGCTGCGATCGGCGCGGCGATCGGCGCGGCGATCGGCGGATTCGTGAGCAGAAACGGCGCGAGTACCGGCGGCGCCATCGGCGGGGTCGTCGGAGCGATCGTCGGCGAAAAGCGGGTCGCTGCAAGTTCGCTGGTCGGTCGAGTCAAAGATCGGGACGGAACCAGACCCGCGGACGCGGACTGAATCGGATCGTCTCGATCGGTCGTATCGGCTCGTTTTTGGCCTCGAGAGAACGCCGTTTCAGACGAGTTCTCCGAGCGCTCCATCGTTCGCTCGATGTCCTCCTCGGTCGCCCCGCGAACCGAACCGACTCGAACAGCGTCGACGCCGTCGATGGCCGCGTAGGATTCGACCCAGTCGCGAACTTCCTCGGGTGTGCCGGCGGGGGCGAGTTCGTCGAGCAGTTCGTCTGGCAGTGCCGCCGCCATCGCTTCCGTGTCCCGCTCACTCCAGGCCGCTCTAATTTTCGAAACCACCGATCGATACCCCTGTTCGGCGACGGAATCACCGTAGTAGGGTCCGTACGCGCCGAGCATGAACGCGAGCGTCGACCGCGCGAGCCGACGCGCTCGTTCGCGATCCTCCGAGGCGATTCCCCGAACGATCGGGCTTACTCTGAGCGCCGAGCGGTCCCGCCCGGCGAGGTCGGCACCGCGTTCTACGTCCTCGAGTCGCGCCTCGAGCCCGTCCGCCGTGAATAGCTGCGGTGCCCAGCCGTCGCCGAAGCGACCGGCCATCTCGGTCGCTTTGGGACCGAGTGTCGCGACATCGATCGGCGGCGGGCGCTCGGGCAGGTCGCGTTCGTAGTCCAGCCCGGCGATGTCGAAGATCTCGCCCTCGTAGGCGGGCGTTCCGTTCTCGTAGACTGCCCGGATAATCTCGATCGTTTCGCGCGTCCGGCGCAGCGGTCGATCGAACGCCGACCCGTGCCAGCGTTCGGTGATCGCCGGCGAGCTCGGGCCGAGGCCGATGCGGTAGCGGCCATCGGATACCTCCTGGAGCGTGAGGGCGGTCTGGGCCAGCATCGCCGGCGACCGACCGAACGGGGAAATAACGTCGTTGGAGATGCCGATGTCGGTCGTCCGATCGGCGACGAGTGTCAGCACCGGAACGACGTTCCAGCCAGTCGTTTCCCCCATCGTGACGCGACTGAATCCGAGCGATTCGGCGAGTCGTGCGCGCTCGGCGACCGACTGGGGCGTGTCGTGAGAGTCAAGTCTCACGAGAAGGTCGAGGTCGGCGTTCACGGTGCTGCCCTCCGGCCGGCGACCGCAGCGGTCGTTGTCATTACCTCCACTGGCGTGTTGAATCATTATAAATTTCCGCGTCGAGCCACCATCCGCCGTCGGATCATCGGGGAGAGCGATCCGACACTCGAGTTGCCGCAGTATCTCACGGGGCCGAAGGCTTCGGTGACCGTCTCGGTTCGTCCCGAAACGCGTGGAAACGTTGATACCTCTCGTGATCGATGATAGCGTATGTCATACGATTGCTCGTTTCTCGCGGATCTGGGGCTCGAGGACGATCAGCGGTCGTTCGCATGGGCCCGCCGCGAAACCCACGCTGCAGATTGGGGAACTGAGGATTCGACTCGAGCGGTCGTTCCCGACGCCGTCGTCTATCCGCGCTCGACCGCGGACGTTTCGACGGTGCTCGCCGCAGCGACGGAGCGAGGCGTTCCCGTGACGCCCTACGCCGCCGGGACGGGGCTCGAGGGCGGTGCCGTTCCCGCCTCGGCCGGAATCAGCCTCGATCTCACGGAGATGGACCGCATCGCGGAGTACCGACCCGAGGACTTTCAGATCGACGTCGGTCCCGGAGTGCTCGGCTCGGCGGTCAACGAGACGGTCGGCGACGACGGGCTCTTTTTCCCACCGCTGCCTTCCTCCGGGGACATCTCGACGATCGGCGGGATGATCGCTACCGACGCCAGCGGGATGCAGACCGTCAAATACGGCGAGATAGCCGACTGGGTACTTCGCCTCGAGGCAGTCCTCGCCGACGGAACCGTCGTCGAAACCGGCTCGCGGGCAGCCAAAACCTCGAGCGGCTACAACCTGACGGAACTGCTGATCGGGAGCGAAGGGACCCTCGCCGTAATCACCGAGGCGACGCTCGAACTCGCCGGCCGACCGGCGCAGATCCGCGGCGGTCGAGCGATTTTCGGGGCGCTCGAGGACGCCACCAGCGCGGTTTCCGACGCCATTCGAGCGGGCGTCGACGTCGCGAAAATCGAGGTCGTCGACGGGTTGAGCGCGAGGATGGCAAACGAGTACTTCGGGACGAGCCTGCCCGACGCGCCGATGGTCTTTCTCGAGTTTCACGCAGATTACGGCGTCGGCGAGGAGATCGAATTCTGTCGGACGATTTTCGAGGATCACGACGTTTCGCGCTTCGAGGTGAGTTGTGACGACGAGATGGCCGACCTCTGGCAAGCCCGCCGCGAACTCGCCTACGCCGTCAACTCCTACGATCCCGACCTCGAGCCGATTCACCCCGGTGACGTGACGGTTCCGATCAGTCGCTACCCCGAAATCGTCCGGACGGCAAAGCGTCTGGGCGCTGAACGCGATCTGCTCGTCCCGTGTTACGGACACGCTGGCGACGGCAACCTCCACTACACTGCGCTCGTCGATTCCGACGATCCGGACCACCTCGAGCGCTGCGAGGAGTTCTACTCGAAGGTCGTCGACCGGGCGATCGCCCTCGGCGGAACCGCGACGGGCGAACACGGCATCGGACTCGGCAAACGCGACTCACTCGAGGACGAACACGGCAGTCACGCCGTGGAGGCGATGAGAGCGATCAAGCAGACGTTCGACCCGGACGGGATTCTCAACCCCGGAAAGATATTTCCGGAACGCACGGACGCCGACAAAAGTCGGAGTCGGTGACGATCACCGCCGAAATTGGGCGCAGTATTATGGGTTTTTCCGTCGTTATTCGTGCTATGACCCTGTCACGACACGGGTCCGGCTTCGAGGCGACCGCTCGAGCGTACCTCTCGCAGGTCCACCCCGTGTTCATGTTGCCACCGCTCGCCGCCTCCGTGTTCGGTGCGATTCTCGCCCGTGAAATCGATCCGGCGCTCGCGACGATCCACGTCGTCGCGATCTTCGCGGCTGTGTACACCGCCCACGTCAAAGACGGGTACGTCGACTTTCACGAGCGGGGCGAAGACGACGATCACCCGCTCACCGAGCGCGGGTGTCGCCTCGCGCTCGTCGCCTCGACGGCCGTATTCGTCGTTTGCAACGGCCTTCTCTGGGCGCTGGTCGGCCCGGGAGCAGTCGCGCTCACCGCGCGACGTGGGTGATCGCGTACCACCACGCGCCCCAACTCGATACGAACCCGGTGACGGCGACGACCGGCTATCCCCTCGGGATCTCCCTCGCCATCCTCGGCGGCTTTTTCGTCCAGACCGCGACGCTCACTCCCGTCGCCGTCGCGTTCGCGCTTGTCTTCCTGACGCTTCTGTCGGGGATCAAGGTGATCGACGACTCGCAGGATTACGAATACGACCGCTCGATCCGAAAGCGGACCGTCGCCGTCGCGCTCGGTCCGGAACGAGCGACAACCGTCGCGTACGGTCTGATACTGACGGCCCTGTTCGCCGTCGTCGGCTTCGCCGCCGTTCGGGTCTTCCCGCCGACCGCGGTCCTCGCTTCATTGGCGTTCGGCGTCGTCGCACTCTACGCTCGTCGTACCGGACCGGAACTCGCGACCATGCTCCTCGTTCGGGGCTCTTACGTCTTCCTCGCCGTCCTCGTGGCCGCGGTCTGGTTCGAACCGCTCGCCGCGCTCGGTTGAGTGGGGTGAACCGCCGCCTAGAAGATCGTTAACAGATACAAGACCCAGAACGTGACGTTCGTAAGGCCGATAACGGCGAGCACGTATCCGACCCAGGATCGGGTCATGATATTCGTCAATTTGTACCCGCTGTAGGTTGCGACGAGCCCAAATATCGGAATGAGCAAGGAGACGACCGCCGAAATCGTCGCGCCCCAGAGGTGGGCCGCGCTCCGTTCGTTCGCCTGCTTCAGGTCGTCAGCGAGTGATGGCATCGTGGAAGTCATGCGCCTCGAGCGGAGCTACGGTTCAGAGAGATTTAAACTGACCGGCCAGTCAGGGCGTCGAGTTTGACGGCGAACCGTACACTCGCCAATTTCTGACGGACAAATACGGATTTCGCTCAGGAGGCCGTCGAGACAATCTTGACGACGTCGCCCTCCTCGAGTTCGTGCGTGTCAGCGATTTCGCGGCTCGATTTCGCGTCGACGGCGTGGAGGTAGCCGTCGCCGATGTCAGAGTGGACGGCGTAGGCGAGGTCGACCGGCGTCGAGCCGTCGGGAAGCAAGAACGCGTCGGGCAACACGTTCCCGCTGCCGTCGGACCACTTCGAGGCGTCCTCGACGGGGTAGGCCGTGATGTACTCGAGCAGGTCGTAGACGGCGTAATCGAGGGCCTGCTGGACCCCGGTGCCGTTCCAGTCGGCCATCGTCTCCGAGAGATCCGCGAGCGCCTCCCGCTGGGCGTCGCTCACGTCGTCGCCGATCTCGACCGTCTCGTCGCCGGGGTCGTACGCTGCGAGCCCTGCGTCGGCCGCCCGTCTGAGCGCGAGTTCCCCCTCAGCGGTCGTCGGAACGACCGGCTTGTCGAGGTCGAGCAGTCGTTCGACGTTCTCTTCGGGCGCAATATCGATCTTGTTCGCCGCGACGACGATCGGTTTCGTTCGCCGGCGAACGTCTCGAGCCAGAGCTTCCCGATGGTCATCGGTCCACTGAATGGGGTCCTCGGGATACTCGAAGTCCCGAAGCGTGCGGGCGACATCCGTCGGCGTCGCTCCGAATCCCGTGAGCATGTCGGCGAGCGCGTCGTCGATGTCGAAATCCGGCGACCGAGACTTCCGCTCGATCGACTCCCAGTTCCGGTCGACGATGTCCGCCAGCCAGAGGTCCATCTCTTCCTCGACGAAGTCGATGTCCTCGAGCGGATCGTGCGTGCCGATATCGACGGGTTCGCCCTTCTCGTCGGTACCGCCCGACGCGTCGACGACGTTGACGATGACATCCGCGTTCGTCAGTTCGTCGAGGAACTGATTTCCCAGTCCCTTCCCTTCATGGGCCCCCGGAACCAGCCCGGCGACGTCGAGCAGTTCGATCGGGACGTACCGTTTGCCGTCCTCGCAGTTGTCGCTCGTACAGCGTTCTTCGCGCTCGAGACACGGGCAGTCGGTCCGAACGTAGCTCACCCCCCGATTGGCGTCGATGGTCGTAAACGGATAGTTGGCGACGTCGACGTCCGCCTGCGTCGCCGCGGTGTAGAACGTAGACTTGCCGGCGTTTGGCTTTCCGGCAAGGGCGATCGAGAGCATACCTACCCGTCGGTTGGTCGGGAAAACTGTCTTTCGGTTCGAGTACTCCCGCACAGTGGACCGACGAGCGGTTTCGAGGCGTTGGACCGATCACTCGAGAAACCGCGCCTGCACGTTCCCGTTAGTTTCGGGCATCTCACACCGGTCTTTCTTTCCGAACCAGCGATAGCGCCGGTCCGCGACGAAATCGTACGCGAAATCGCGAAGCCGACGCGGCAGGTACTGGAGCGGCCACAGGAGCCGGTAGACGCCGCCGAGCAACGTCGCGATTCGAATAATGGCTCCCGACTTCACGTAGGCATCCTCGCCGTCGATCAACACGACCGACTCGAGTTCGTCCGTGGGGAGGTCGTGTTTGGCGAGGAGACGCTGACCCACGTCGGATTGCAGCGACGCGAAGTAAAACCGCTCCTCGGTATCTCGCGGGATGATGAACTGTACGAAGCCGTTACAGAGCGTACAGACGCCGTCGAAGAGCACGATCGGCCCGTCGTCCGGAATCTCCTCGCTCATCGAATACCGCACCTACGGTTCGACTATAATTCAGGCTTCCGGTCACGAACCCTGTCGCGAACGTTCGAGTGACCGCTCGGCTGGGACTCGAAGCTATAGTTCGATCGCCATCATCACCTCGTCGGCGTACTTCCCGTTGAGTTTGTAGTGGTCCGCCCGGACGGCTTCGGTCTGCCAGCCCTGGGACTCGAGGAAGTCGATGGCCTCCTGGTTCACCGAGGGAACGCTCTGGTAGACCTTTTCGTAGCCGTTGACGCCGGCCCACTCGAGGCCCCGCGAGAGCAGGTGCGCCCCCAGGCCGTTGCCGCGGTACTCCTCGAGGACGCCGACGGTGAGTTCCGCGGTGTGACTTAGCTTCTCGAGTTCGGGCGCGTTGAGGTGCACCCAGCCGACGACATCGTCGTCGACCGTCGCGACGAAAAACATTCGCGACTCGATTTCGTTGTATCGGAGTAGCGCGTCCTCGCGGTCGATTTCGTCCGCGACGCTCTCGGCGACGATGTAGGTCTTCTCCTCGGCGACCTGCCGGATCGCGCCGACGATGCCGGACAGGTCCTCCTGTCTCGCCGGTCGTATCTGGAACTCAAACGTCTCGGTGGCGTACTCCTCTCGAGCGCCGCCATCGATCGTCACCCTGAGTTTACCGGCCTCCGACTCGAGGCGGCCGTCCCGTTTGAGAATGGCGACGTGATGGCGAAAGCCGCCGGGATCGATACCGAGCGCTCGGTGGACGCTCTCGGGATCGACGGCCCCCTTTCGCTCGACGTGTTCGTAGATTCGTTTTCGGTCGTCGTGGCCGAACTCGAGTTCTTCGCTGAAGGCCATGGTATGCTAGTCCATCCCAAAATACTTAGTCCTTGGCTCCGAACGCGCGAGGCTGTACGGCGCGGATGTGTTCGTTTCGTTGCACTTCGTCGGGGTGCGTTCGTTTCGTCGCATCGCCGGGAAGCGATCCGATGGTCGAGCGCGGTCGAAGTCGACGAGAACTCGGACCGCCAGGCCGCGAGAACTGGTGATCGAAGCGTCCGGGCGAGCGGTCGGAACCGAGAGATTGATACTCGAGTCCTCGAGAGCGAGTATCGATTCGAACGGAGTATGATCGGCCTCGAAGTCGTCGGCGTCGCAACAGCGCTCGTGGTCACGATCGGCCTCGGACTGGTCGCCCACGAGTGGACCCACGCCCTCGTTTTGTGGCTCGGAGACGTCGAGTACGACGTGTCGTACTTCCCCGCGCGGTCGGGCGGCGTGATCGGCGCGCTCGCGAGCTATCCGTGGGCGGTGGTCGAACCGGTCGCGGCCGACGCCGACAGGACCTGGGTGCTCCGCCTCGCCGCAGTATCGCCGCTCGCGCTCTCGAGTCCGGTCTTCGTCCTCGCCGCGAGCGGGGTCGCTCCAGCCGACGATCCGATCGTCGCAGGGATCGCGATCGGGGTCTTAGCCTGTGCGTTGCCGAGTCCACAGGACTTCTCCGTGGCGTTCTACGCTCACCGCCACGGGAGCAGTCGCTCGAGGGACGCCGTTCGACGCCGATCACGAGACTGACGGAATTGGCTCGGAACCGTCCCGTTTCGACCACCAGTGGCCGACGGCGACGGCGCCGACCGTCGCTAAGACGAGCAGGGCGAGTCCAGTCGAGGGACCGACGCCGAATTCGTGGATACTCGCGCCCGTAAATACGACGCAGAGAAGGACCGCGACCCCGTACCGCCGGGGCCACGGATCCGGCGCGGTGTCGACGGGATCGACCGCGAGGTAGGACTCGAGCTGTCTCGCCCGGCGACGCCGCTCGACGATGCCGCGGTCCTTGTCGTAATCGACGATGCCGTGTTCGTCGAGTTTCGGGAGATGGGTCTGGTACAGCGAGATGTAGACGCGCTGGCGATCCGAGGAGGAGAGCGACTCGACCGTCGTTTCCTCCTCCCAGGCGGCGACCTGTTCGGCGAGATCGCGCAGTTCGACCCGCCCGTCCGCTCGAGCCATGTATCGAACCACGTCGCGACGGCGGCTCGTCTGCAGGAGGTGAAACGCGTCGTCTTTCGAGATCACTGTCGGTCGGTCCGTCGGTTCGGTCGACGAACCGGACTCGACCGATCGTCGTCGAAATTCGTTTTCGCCACCAACACCCATTATTCGTGAACACTATTCTCACCTCACATAAAACTGTGACCTGTTGTCATACATCCGTGTCACAGACGACGGTACTCGAGAACATGAACTGCCATACCGCGGCGAAAAGACCCAGCGGGTCCGCTTATTAGACCCGCTCGGGTCCAGTGGGTGGCCACACAGCCACGAGTGGCCGTAAAACGCTGATTGAGCATGAGTGATCCACGGGGCACACAGGGGATGTACCCCTCGTCCGCGGCTGGGAACCGCGGTCCACCGGCACTCACAGGGATAGTCAGGAGCCGATTCGTCGCGTTCGGTCGTCGGAACCACACCGACATGAATACTGTTGCTCCGTCCAATATTAAAGCTAACTATGGGAGCAATATCCATATATCCCGGGGATAAAATGCAGATAGCGTACAGATTTTCTACAGAAAGAGTACATGCATCTAAATATCTTGGTTCAAGAGAGGAAATTTGCGCGAGTCTGGATTTTCATCCCTTCGAAGACTTGCTAGCGGGGCTGTAGTTTAAATCCGAAGGCAAAGCATGAGTTTCCCAGACGACACTATGACTGACCATTACACAAATTATGAAGCGCTTCGGCCGCTCGGTGAGGCAACGCACGTCCCCGACGAGAGACTCTCCAGTCGTCGCGACGAAGGGACACACTGTCAACGCGTGGACGGCATCGATACAGACGGGTATCCTGCTACCACAGCAGCGAGTACGGCCGAGTGCTCCTGTGGCACATCGATTCCTCTCGGCCAGTTGAAGTGCCGGTTCTGTCTCACAAACCATCTCGAGGCAGCTTCAGACAACCAGGATACGGTCGACGTGGAGTACGATCTTCTCCACATTATCTTCGCTCTCGCCGAGGCGTCGACGTACTACGGCGCTGTAGCGAAGGGCTCTGCAGCGGCTACTCTCCTTTCGAATTCGGATTCTGATCCTATGATCGATGAATGCCAGATGATCTACGATCTCGAGACAGCGCCTGCTACGCAGCTTGCCGATCAGTGGCCCTCACTTCCACCGGCGACTCGAGTTGTATCTGAAAGCGGTACACAATTGCTCGAAACGGCTCGTGGGCGGACAGAGTGGGAAGAGTCACATCACGGCGCCGAGCACGCGACGTACTTCTATGACGAGACTGGGAGTCCGATCTGGACTGAAAATCGTCTTGTGACTATCCTCGAGAAGGTAGATGACGATGTCTGGCTTGTGCCAGCGATGGCCCTCCACCGATCTGGCGAGAAGTCTCCGATCTCGGATGATCAGTGCGGACCTCCAAACAAGACACACCTCGAGTGTCGTGCATGCAGTTCCGAGACTGTTCATCGATTCCTCGAGTTCGAAAAAGTCCCTGATGACAGGTGGGATGGGCAGCCAATGTGGGAATGCCAGCACTGTGAATCAGCCCGATATGGACCCGAACCGGACGGATCTCGGTAAGCAGGAGGGAGACCTAACCAACAGTGGCGTAGTATCTTTGGAATTGTTGGTTAATGGGTGCCCTGATGTACCTACTGTACTCTCGCCACGACGACTAGTCCATTGTCCAGAAGCAAACAATTAAACGGACTCACAACTAGCTGATCAGTACGTTCTTGGGTGTCTTCTCAAGAATCAGGATTCCTGGTTCACGTACTGGTAGTCCGGGTGAGCATCTTCGACTATTTCCCAGAGGATTAGCGAAGGGGTCTCATGTTCGAATGTGAATCCCCATCGATCCGCCTCGTCGGCAGCCGAGTACTGGAAATGCACTCGTCCGAGATCGGGATGGTCCTCATCTTGGTGCCAGCCAGCATGAAAATCTGTGTTTGGGTTTGTGTAGTTAACGCGGAACCAATCGTGTGGGTCCTGGCAATACCACTTCACGGTTAGTTCGGGTGAGTCAGGTCCGGTTGGTGGATCAAGTCAGTTTGGGTCGAAAATTGCTCGCAACGCTGTCGCTTCGGTCTCATCCGGAACGTATTCGACCGCCGTGATTTGGGGCACACGCTCGAGAACGTCTCGCTTTAGTTGGGCATAGAGGTTCGCGTTCGGGTCACTACCCGGATGCGGGACAGACATTCGTTAGCTGCTTGCCTCGACGGGTTCTGTCGTTGGAGCGAGGAAATCCCATTCGCGGACAGCGAAGCCGACGATTCGGATACGCCGTTGGAGGTGCTCCCACTCGCGTGCAATTTCACGGCGACGATCTTCTTCGTCGGCGACGAGGCTGTCGTCGGCGAGTGTCCCACGAAGGTGGTTTGGCGACTCGATGTCGAACTCGTCCTCCCAGTCCCGGATCTGTCCTTTCATGTCGGCGAGACGGTTCGTGAGCTCCTCGACAGTGTGTCCGCTGTCTCGAAGGCGTATCGCCTCTTGCATCGCTTGACGGCGATAATCCGGATAGTACGTGCTGTGAGTGCTACTATCGTCACGGTGGAGAATTCCGTCGTCGACGAGCCGTTCAAGAACACGCTTGGTGGGTTCGTGCGACCACCCTGCTTCGGACGCAATCCAGTTTGCTGTCCGCGGCTCCGACAGCTGGCGAGCAACCATCCGGACCCGGTCTTCGCCCGTAGTCTGGCGATCCATGAGGCTTTCTCCAGGATTCGATTCGTCTGTGGTCATACGCTACTGTTCGTGTTCGATCTTCATATAGATAGAGGTAGTTCGGTCTATATTGATTCTAGGCTTTGCCATCCGATCAACGTGACCAAGCCAACCAGAGTAAGCTTGCAGACTGATTTTGGCGGGTCTACTTCAATAAAAGACTTCTTCCCGGACGCACTTTTTAGAGACACGTCCCAAGCACCTCAGACGATAGCTTTTGCGTCCCACAGTTTATACAAGCAGACACAGCCAGACACCCCCATGTCCACAGATAGAGACGACAATCTCCTGATCGTGATGGCGGTGGCACGGTTACATTTCTGGACGGGGCAAGCCGAGTACCTTGGATCTTGACCCCAAGGTAGTTCTGGAAAAGGGGATGCTCTTTCCATACTGTTGGGGTGCGCCACCAACGATAAGCTTTAACTCTGTTGGGTCCGTTTCCCAACATAGGAGAACGATGCCTGCAACGGTCGTGTACCGGGACGAAGACGAGAAACCAGACGGGAGTCGATACGAGATGGTCGCGTGGCAGGTCCCGGTGAGTGAGGACTTCCCGCAGGGGCTGAAGTACAGCTTCCAGTACATGGACGCTGACGGCGACACGCTCCTGCGGTACGATAACTCGCCCTACCATTTGGATGTCGGTCGGCATCACCGACACCCACCCGAGGGCGACATCACGAAGCTAGAGTTCACAGGCCTCTCCGATCTAATCGACGACTTCCAGAACGAGGTGAACGAAATCCATGCCCGACGAACCGACTGACATCGAACCCACGCACGACGAATTCACGCCCGCCCCGGACGAGGTCGAGTACCCCTCGACCCTCCGCATCACATCGCTCCCAGCGGAGCAGGCGCAGGCAGCGGCCATCGAGCGCGCCGAACGGTGGGAGGGAGGCGAGGAAGTCCCACACGTCGTCAACTTCGAAGACCGTGCACGGCTCCGCCAGCTGCTCACCGACCGGCGGATGGAGCTGCTCGAAGTGGTGATGGAGCACCCGCCCGAGAGCATCCGCGCACTGGCCGACCGTCTCGGCCGTGACGTCCACGATGTCCACGACGATCTGTACCTGCTGGCCGAGTACGACATTATTCACTTCGAAGAAGACGGCCGCGCGAAGAGGCCGTACGTCCCCTACGACACGGTCCGGCTCGAGGTCGAGTTCGGGTTGCCACGCGGCGACGGGACAGAGTCAGCCGTATCGGCGTAGCCGGCGTTCTGGAAGGAGGTTTCCGACGTTGGACTCCGAGGCAGTAGCGGTGTTGGAACGCCTATAGTAGTCTTATCTTCGGCAGGAGGTAGTTGACACCGAGATTCTCCATCGTCTGGTAGACCTCAAGCGATCAGTTCCAGGAGTGGCTCGACGTCCAGAGTCACTTCCACGACTACTCCTACCGAACAACACTCCGCATACTCTCCAGTGTCCTGAGACGACTCAGGGACACAGATGACGATGTTTGACTCGTGCCAGCGATGGCCCTCCGCCGATCTGACACGGAGTCCTCAATCCCGAATGATCGCTGTGAACGCTCAAATAGGACGCACCTCGAGTGTCCGGACGAGATCCGACAGTGGCACGAACCCTCGCAGAGCAGGCGAGTACCTCGGGATCAAGCCCCGAGGAGGTTTAAGTGATGTTATTCTCCAGCAATGGACTGACAATCTGCTTCGAGTCGAATGTCCGGTGTCCCGTTCTGAGCAGTCTCTACATATATTTCGATACCTGCCTCATTCGGTCCATCGCAAGGAAGTGCTGGTTGCTCAAAGCCGGGCCACTCACGTTCGAATCGGGTCTCGTCAACGGTCACGACGATTGTTTCGGGATCCGTCGATGCTGGAAACGTCGCATCCTCGTCAGACTCGTTACTGTCTGAAAGTACATATTCTTTCTCGAAAAGGACATTCTCATCCTTGTTTGTAATCGTGAGACTATCGCTGCATTAGTAGTGGTATTTGGACTGATACAGGCTGGTTCCTTTTTTGTGCAGGATAATTCAGCTATGTCTACAATTTTTGCTTTGGGTGGAATCGCCTATGCGTTAGCAGGTGTCCTATTTTGGCGTGAGATTTGAACCCCATCACAAGACGTTGTGAGGAGGTGCAGGCCTTCACTGGAGTTACTCGACGTTACATCGGCATACCGCCACTGTTCCCGTCTCCCTCCGCGGCCTGCTGGCCTCGGCTCTGGGCGTTCTCGAGCAACGTCGCAGCCTCGCCCTCGTACTCGTAGCCGGGGACGATGCCCTGGGCGTAGGTTCCCTCGACGTACTCGAGCAGCGTTTTGGCGTCCTCGACTCCCTCCGCGGCGTTCCAGACGACGTACTCGAAGATTACGCGGACTTCGTCGGGGTCGCGCTCGAGAACCGGCTCCTCGTGGGTGCTCGTCTGGGCGACCGAAAAGGTGTCCGCGAGCCGTCGCTCGAGGGTTTCGAACCAGCCGTCTTCGACGACCTGCTCGACGGTAGGGCCGGTGTCGGCGGTGGCAGCCGAAAGCGTCGGCAGCGCGATCGTGACGCGGAACTCGCCGTCTCGTTTCCCCTCCCCTTCGTCGGCGGTCACGGTCGTCTCGAAGACGGTCGTCTCGAGGTCGTAGCCTGTGCCATCCCCTCTCGGTGTGAACGCGTCGTGGGACTCGAGTTCGCGCTCGACGGCGGCGGGCTGGTCGGTCATTACCCGGACAAGGGCCGGGTCGAAAAAGGGTGTTACGCTGGCGGCCGACGATGCCGACCGCGTCGAACGAACCGTCACACGATCCGAACTGTTCAGGGCCGTTTCGGACCGTTTGGACCGTTTCTGATCGAAACGGTGCGTTTCTCAGCCCGAACGCGCTCCATAACTACAACCGATGTTGTCATCTGTCGGTGCCATGAGTCTTGATAGATCCGAAGCGGAACGTCGTCGGTTCGCGCGATTGCTCGGCATCGACGACGAAGCGGGCTTTGGATTACCGATCGGTTCGCGGGCAGAAAACGAGACGCGGGAACGAGATACGTCCGTTTCGAACGCGAAACGGACCGCCGATTGATTCAGTCGAGCGCCCGTTCTTCGAGGTACGTACGCAGCGCGGTCGCGACTTCTTCGAAGTCCTTGACGGTCAGCCCGTCGGTGGTGACCAGCACGCCCTCGCGGTCGTTGGTCACCCTGATGAGAAAGCCGTTGTCGAAGACCCGAATCGTGTAGTTGTAGTCGCCGAGTTCGGACCCTTCGTAGGCGGTCTGGGCAGTCGTGAACCCGCGCCACTCGTGGCCGATAAACGTCGAGAGGTCCGCGTCGCGCTCGAGGTCGTCGCGGAGGTACAGTTGCTCGTAGTCGTCTCTCGTGAAGTAGGTGACCGAACGCAAGCTATCGCCGATGGCTGTCCGGGCAGTCGTGACGATCTGGTTCGACGTGTCGGACGTGAGTAGCCCTGTGGCCATATCTGATGGCTGGGCCTCCGTGACCTTAATGACGGTGGCTTTCCGCGGCCGATGTACTCGTCCCGTTTCGGGCCACTCAGACGGGCCAAACGCAGTTTCAATCCGTTAGGCCTGTTCGATCGCCTGCTCGAGGTCTGCGATCACGTCCTCGACGTCTTCGATGCCGACCGAGAGCCGGACGAGGTCGTCGGTGACGCCGCCAGACAGTTTTTCCTCCTCGGTGAGCTGTTGGTGGGTCGTACTCGCCGGGTGGATGATCAGCGTCTTCGCGTCGCCGACGTTCGCCAGCAGACTCGTGAGGTCGACCTCGTTACAGACGGTCTCGGCCGCGTCGTAGCCGCCTTCGACGCCGAACGTGATCATCCCGCCGTAGCCGCCCTCGAGGTACTTCTTGGCGTTTTCGTGCGTTTCGTGACTCTCGAGACCGGGGTAGTTGACCCAGGAAACCTTGTCGTGGTCCTCGAGGTATTCGGCGACGAGCTGGGCGTTCTCGGCGTGTTTCTCCATCCGCAGGGGCAGCGACTCGAGTTTCTGGAGCGTGACCCAGGCGTCGAACGGCGACTGCTGGTTGCCCAGATCCCGTAGTCCGCGAGTGCGCGCGGCGATGGCGAACGCCTGCTCGCCGAACGTCTCGTGGAAGTTGATCCCGTGATAGGCCGGGTTCGGTTCGGTGAGTTCGGGGTAGTCGCCCTCGTCCCAGGGGAAGCTGCCGCCGTCGACGAGGACGCCGCCGACCGTCGACCCGGAGCCGGTGAGCCACTTCGTCGTCGAGTTCCAGACCAGGTCCGCGCCGTGTTCTAACGGCCGACAGAGGTGTGGGGTGGCGAAGGTGTTGTCGACGAACAGCGGCACGTCGTGTTCGTGTGCGATCTCCGCGACCCGTTCGATGTCGGGCGTGACCAGCGCCGGATTGCCGATCGTCTCCAAGTGGACGAACGCCGTGTCGTCGTCGATGGCCTCCTCGTAGGCGTCGTAATCGAGCGTATCGACGAACTTCGTCTCGATGCCACGCTTCGCGACGGTGTGGGTGAGGTAGGTGTAGGTGCCGCCGTAGAGCGCCGACGCGGAGACGATGTTATCGCCGACCTCGGCGAGGATGAAGGTTGCGAGGTCGAAGGCGGCCATCCCGGACGCGGTCGCGAGCGCGCCGACCCCGCCCTCGAGCGTCGCGATGCGCTCTTCTAACATCGCGTTGGTCGGGTTCATGATCCGCGAGTAGATGTTGCCGAACTCCTCTAACCCGAACAGGTCCGCCGCGTGCTCGGTGTCGTCGAAGACGTAGGACGTCGTTTGGTAGATCGGCGGCGCTCTGGCCCCCGTCGTCGGATCTGGTTCCTGGCCCGCGTGGACGCTGTTCGTGGCGAAGCGGTGATTCGGTTGTTCGTCGCTCATGTACGCGAACGGATGATCGGGACCGTAGTAAAAGTATCCGATATCCGATGATACAGCGTTCGCCGGGGGCGGCCATCAGAACGCCGTCTTCCGAGAGCGGTACTGTCACCGTTTAGAATGGTGCTGTCGCCGTTCCGAGTGATGCTGCCGCCGATTTTCGAGCGACGTCGTCGATCGAATCGCACGTCGAGGGGGACAGTCACCGTTCGAAAGCTAAACTGCGGTCGTGGATCCGATCGACGCCTATCTTCACAGCAGACCCATCGCGACGAGGCCGGCGAGCGGTTCTCGAAGTAACAACAGGAGGACGCCTGCAGCCACGACGACGACGACCCAGCCGAACATGATGTACATCGCTTTGCGGACGAAGTCTTCGTCTTCGTCCATCATGAGTGAGCCCTGAGATTCCTGATTAGCCATGATCGTGACTTTCGACTCGGTTACTATAATATTACGTGTGATCCATCCACCGTGCTATTCGTTCTCTTGTAACAGTTCAAATCTGGCATAACGCGTTCGATCGGAGCGCCTTTGATCGTCCGGTGCTCCCCACTCGAGCATGGAAACGACTCGTCACTTCACCGTGACGCTCTACATCGTCAACGACGGCGCGACGGCGCTTCACGCGCACGATAGGCTCGGAAAGCGAATCCCGCCCGGCGGCCACATCGACCGCGACGAACTGCCACACGAGGCGGCGATCCGTGAGTGTCGCGAGGAAACCGGCCTCGAGGCGTCGATCCCGCGAGTTCAGGACTCACTCGAGAGCGACGCGGGCCGGAGTCTTCCCCAGCCTCGTCGGCAGATGCTCTACGACGTCGACGTTTACGACGGCGCCGTCGGCCACCAGCACATCGATCACGTCTACTTCGGCTCCGTGCCGAGCCGCGAAATCGATCCGGGTCCGGGCGAGGCCGGTGTCGACGCGTGGGCCTGGTACACACCCGACGAACTCCAGGCGAGCGACCTCGACGCCGACGTAATCGAACTCGGCTGTGCGGCGATCGACGCGGTCGGACAGCGCTGAGGACGGACCGCAGCGTTCCAGTACCCCGGTTCGTCGGTGCGAACTACTCGAGTAAGCTCTCGCCGGTCATCTCCGGGGGCTGCTCGATGCCGATCAACTCTAGCATCGTCGGAGCGATGTCCGCGAGGGTCCCGCCGTCGCGGACCTGTCGGCCGTCGTCGGTGTCGTCGCTCGCGGGTCGTCCCTCCTCGCTCGCGTCTTCGTGGTCGGTTTCCGACCCCGCTCCCGGCGCAACGTACACGAACGGTACGAGGTTGTACGTGTGCGCCGTGTGCGGGCGCTCTTCGGTACCCATATCGTCGGCGTTGCGTGATCGGCGGTGATGAGGACGTGCGCCCCGTGGTCCTCGAGCGTGTCGACGAGTCGTCCGAGTTCGAAATCGACGGCTTCGACGGCTTCGACGGCGGCGCGGTAGTCGCCCGTGTGACCCACCATGTCCGGATTGGCGTAGTTGAGCACGAGTACGTCCGGATCTTCGCGTCGAATCGTCTCGATCGCGGTGTCGGTCACCTCGGGGGCGCTCATCTCCGGTTGCTGGTCGTAGGTCGGGACGTCCGGGCTCTCGATGATCTCCCTGTGTTCGCCGTCGAACTCGACCTCGCGACCGCCGTTCAGGAAGTATGTGACGTGGGCGTACTTCTCGGACTCGGCCATCCGAAGCTGACTCATCCCTGCGTTGGCGAGCACCTCGCCCAGCACCTGCTCGGGCTGGTTCGGCGGGAACGCGATGGGCTGGTCGAACGTCTCGTCGTACTCGGTCATCGTCACGAGTTCGATGTCTGGCGGACTCGTCTCGAACTCCCACTCGGGCCGAATATCGGCGAGCAGCCGCGTGAGCTGTCGCGCCCGGTCGGATCGGAAGTTGAACCAGACGACCGAGTCGCCGTCCTCGAGCGCCGGTGCACCCGAAATGACCGTCGGCTCGACGAACTCGTCGGTCTCCCCGCGGTCGTAGGACGATTCGACGGCGTCGACTGCCGACTCGGCATCGTACTCGGCCTCGCGGGAGACGATGGCGTCGTAGGCGCGTTTCGTCCGGTCCCAGTTCTGGTCGCGGTCCATCGCGTAGTACCGCCCCGAAACCGTCGCAACGTCGCCCGTCCCGTGGGTATCGATGGCCTCCTCGAGCGCCGTCAGATACCCCTTGCCGCCGGTCGGGGACGTATCTCGGCCGTCGGTGATCGCGTGGGTGACGGCCTCGACGTCGCGGTCCGCGGCGAGTTCGATCAGCGCGTGGAGGTGTTCCTGATCGGAGTGGACCCCGCCGTCGCTGACGAGGCCGAGAAAGTGCACCCGTCCGTCGTTCTCGCGGGCGTGGTCGAACGCCGCGTTGATCGCGTCGTTCTCGCGGAACGAGCCGTCGTCGATGGCGTCCGAGATCCGGGTGTACTCCTGGTAGACGACCCGACCCGCGCCGATGTTGAGGTGGCCGACCTCGCTATTTCCCATCTGTCCGTCGGGCAGGCCCACGCGCCGGCCGGCGACCTCGAGACTGCCCGACGCGCCGGTTCTCGAGAGCCGATCGAAGACCGGCGTGTGGGCTGCCTCGACTGCGTTTCGTCCGCCGTCGTCATCACCGAGTCCCCAGCCGTCGAGGACGATCAGTGCCGCGTCCATGTTCGAGTCCAACGGGTCCCGCCGTATCTAGCTGTCGCTCACGTCGGGTTGGGAGTCGCTCGATCGTGAAGTGAACACGCGAATGGGAAGACGGTTTCAATGTGAGCTACTCCTCCATCTACGGAAATCTCGTCTGATACGTGACGTTCCGTTTACGCGTCGGCAGGCGTAGCCCACAGTTCGGTCGTCTTCGACTGCCACGAGCGAGGACTGGGTGCGGAATTCGACCGCAGTCGTACTCGTCGCCTTCCTCTCGATACGTCTCGTCGTTACGTTTCCGTAGTATTACCGCACCAGCGTCCGTCGGGCGGGTCGAACCGGGCGCTTCGACTGTTCGTTGTCCCGCCAGTCGCTGCCGAATCGAAGTACCTGATCACGGCCCGGTTATTTCCCGGTCAAAAGCATGAGACACTCTATGACCCCGGACGAGCCTTTCTTGAGGGGCAATACGTCCATATCTGCGGAGTTACAGACGAGGATACAATACTGGGCTCCGGCAATCGCTGCAAGTCTGACGACGTTCATCGTGATCGTCAACGCGTCCCTGATGAACGTGGCGATCCCCACGATGGTAAACGAGTTCGATACCACGGTCACCGTGATTCAGGGGGCGGTATCACTCTACTCGCTGGTGATCGCTGCGCTGATTCTGCCGGCCGGTACGCTACCGTCTCGGTATAGTACGAGGCGCGTACTGACTGTCGCGCTGATCGTCTACGCCGGTGGGACGCTGGTGGCAGCGATCAGCTGGAACACGGCGATCCTTTATACCGGCTGGTCACTCATCCAGGGTGGCGCGGCCGCCGTGTTATTTCCCCTGACGTTCACCGTGTTGACGATCAGTTACGAAGACGATGACCGGGCGAAGGCGTTCGGCTTGTTAGCAGGCGTACACGGAGTTGGGTCGACTCTCGGACCGATTATCGGTGGCGCACTGACCACGTACGCGAGCTGGCGCTGGGGTTTTTCCCTCCAAATTCTCGGTACGGGGGTTATTCTCTGCTTCGTTCGGTACGTGACCCCGGACCCACTGTCGGAGTCGCGAAGTTCGCTGGATACGGGCGGAATGGCGCTGTCCATCGTCGGTGCGACATCGCTCGTTGCTGGGTTCCTCCTCAGCGGAAAGTACGGGTGGTTAATCGAACGGCGGCCGTTCGTCGTCGGCGAGGTGCAGTTCAATCCGTTCGGAACGTCGCCGGCGATCTGGTTTCTCGGGGTCGGACTGCTCGCGTTCGCCGCGTTCGTTCAGTACGAACGCCGGATTGAACGCGCCGGGAAGTCACCGCTCGTTCCGCTACACGTACTGACGAATCGTCCTTTTGTGGCCGGCGTCGTAACGTACAATATTCGCTCGATAGTCTCTGCCGGCTTCATGTTTATTTTCCCGGTCTATCTTCAGGCGGTACTTGGGTACACTGCGTTCGAAACCGGACTCGCGTTGTTGCCGTACTCCGTCGCGTCGATCCTCTTTGCGACGATCACGACCGGCTGGCGAAAGCACGTCTCGCCAAAGACGCTCGTTCAGATCGGCATCGTGTGTATGGGCGCCGGACTGTTGGCACTGTACGAGCAGACGGGACCCGGACAGACGATCGGCAGCATGCTCGTTCCAGTGGCGCTTTACGGAGCCGGTGTCGGGTTCGTAGTGGCACAGATCGGCAATATGACGATGTCAGCGGTCTCGACCGCGAACTCCCCCGAGGCGTCCGGTGTCCTGAACGTGAGCAGTTCGATCGGCTTCGCCATGGGGACCGCAGTCGTCGGCTCGTTTTTTCTCGGACAGTTCTACGGTGGCGTCGTCGACAGAGTGCTCCGAGTGGAACACGTGAGCGTTTCGACAGCGCAACGAAACGATCTGGTGATCGCTCTTGAGGACGCAGCGGAGACGGCGACCGAGGCCACGCAACAACAGTTTCTGAACCAACTCACCCCAACGCAACGACAGTTGCTCGAGGGTGTCTTCGAGGCCGCGATGTTCGACGCCCAGCGGGCGACGCTACTCCTCCTCGTACTAATCGTGTTGCTCCTGCTTATCGCATCGACGTTTTTGCCACGGCAGATACCGGAGACCGACGAACGTACTGACCATCCAGAACCGTCCCAGGAATCACCACGCGAAACGTCAGAAACAGCCGTGAAGGACTAACCGAAGTCCCAACACCGGGCGCATGGATTCGAATCACGTCAGAAACAACGCAATACCTACAGATACGCGACGATAACCACGATCGTTCGAATCGAGCCCTCGATGGTCGAACTCCAGTCGAGAGATTCTAGACTCGACTCGGTGTTCGATTAGCAGTGTAGTTACTAAACCGGTGGATCGGGTTTCAGGCGGAAGGCAAAATACAGAAACCGTGTCACCACGATCGTCGGATACCCACTCTCGACGGCCGGGTGATGTCAAATTCTACTCATTCGTGTTCGTACTCAGCGCCGCAGTCGCCACAGACGGTGCCGTGGCCCGGTTTGCTGCGCTGGGCGAACACCGCGCCGCAGTCGGGGCAGATCATAAAGAGTCGGTGTTCGGGCGGAACGCCCGCCTCGAACTCCATATGGACCCACGCGTCGGGGTTTTCCTCGTCGCGGATGGTCACACCGTTTTCCGTGCGGTGCCAATTGATCGGTTGTGTCTCCGAATCGGCGGTCCGAATTCCTCGCTTGGACATCGGGTATTCGGGTGGTCGACACCCAGTCATATACGTTTTCTGATAATTATTTACCCGGTCTCGAGTGAACCGCTCGAGCACGGCATGAATTGTAGCGGGGGATTGGTTCGATGCGGGCGGTGGCCGAGGAGTCGAACCGATCGCGGGATTTTTGCGGGTGGGGTCGGTGGAGTCGGTCATGACGCTCGATCCGGTCCACTTCGACGGCATCGCGCGGCTGGCGCGGCGGATCGACCACGGTGCCGACGAGCGGGACCACCGGGAGTTCGCCGAGACGGTCTGGGAGTCGTTTCTGGATCCGCTCGCGTACGACGGTCGAACGATTCTCGAGCCGGTCGGCGAGCAGCGAAAGCGTCTCGTCGGCTGTGAGGACGTTGCACTCTGCGAGCGGCCGTTTCCGACCCAGCACGGCCTCGACGCCGGGACGATCAATCCCACGACGTTCAAAAACGGGCTCGTCATCGACATCGCACAGGCCGCGATGAGCACGACCCCGAGTGACCTCGACCTCCACCGCTCGCGAACCGTCGTCGCGACGGTTCACTCGAACGACGAGACCGCGCGGGTCGACGATCGATGGGATACCTTCGACGAGGGGTACAGCCGCTCGCGCGCGGTGAAGGTGCCGCCGCTACCCCGGTTCGCCGAGGGCGTCGTCCACGCGCTCGCGCTGTATCTCGCCGAGAGCGAGCACGCCCGCGAACACGCCGACGACGTCTCCGATCTGCTCGTTCTGGACGGTCCGCTCTATCCCCGCGGACTGCTTCGATGGGCCGACCAACACCCCGACCTCGCGGATTTCCTGCTCGAGGATCCGCGCCCGGAGACGGTCCTCGAGAACTACGTTCGGCTGGTCGAGCACTTCTGTGAACGGGACGTTCCCCTGATCGGGTTCGTCAAGAACCCCGCAACGCGCGTCATAACCCGGACGCTCAAACGAAAGAAGCGAACCGAGGGGGACGTGGGAATCGACGTTCCCTGGGCCGACGACTCCGCGATGTTCACCCGGATCTTAGAGTGCGGGGAGTACGTCGACGACGTCGACGGCGAGCGTTGGGAGCGAGACACCTCCGCGCTGACCTACACCAACTGGTTCCGGTCTCGAGGCGGCGTCGATCGGCCCCTTTCGGTCGAGGGCGACGCCTTAGGCGTCGAGCGAAAGCGAGACCTCGAGGACTACGAGGTGACGTTTTTCGTCCTCTACGATCCGCGCGACGACCTGCTCTATCGAGTCGAAGCGCCCTACGCCTTCACCCGCGATCCGGAGACCCGCGAGCGGTTGACAACGTCCGTGCTCCAGAGCGTGGCGATCGCCCACGGCCCGCCAACGATCATCGAGAAGGCGGACGAACTGGCCCGAATCAGCAATCCGGAGAAGCGCTCGCTCCGCGAGAGTTTAGAGGACAGTTTCGACACGACGCGGGACCGGACTTACGACAATCACCGGTGGGGCGAGGATCTGGTCTAACTCCCGACGAACGGTGTGCATCGCCGAACTCGCGGACGTTCAAACCCCTCGAACATTGCGGAGCGAAGGCGACAAGACGACCGGCGTGTAAACGAGTCGTACGATAGACCATTGCCCGACCTGGTCGGGCCTGAGCGGATCTGATCTACGGACCTGACAACCTGCATCACGGGTCTGACAACCTGCTCACGAGGTCGTATGCCCGCACGTGCCTACCGTTCGCCTGCGAACGAGCCTTCACATCGATCTCTGACAGAAATGGGAGACGACAGCACTCGAATCGACCGCCTGCAACGCGCCTCGCTCGCGCTCGTAATCGTCCTCGCCGCAGCTGGCTTTACCGTCGGCGCGGTCGCCGGAGCCGATCAACTCGCCGTGTTGACGCCGACGCCCCATAGCGTCGAGGCCGACCCCGGCGAGGAGTTCACCGTCGATATCACCATGGTCACCGACGGCGGCTACGGCGGCGAGGGCGTCGACTCCGTCGACTTCGTCGCCCAGTACCATCCGGAGTACCTCGAGATCACGTCGATCGAGCCCGGGCCGTGGCTCCAGCAGGGCGAGGAGACGACGGTTCGAAGCGACGAGACCCTCGCCCACGAGAACGGGACCGCCGTCCTCGAGCAGTGGCGCGATCCAGTCGCGGGCGGAGCGACCGGGAACGAGCGCCTCGTGACGCTCACCGTCGAAGTCGCCGCGGACGCACCGGCCGGCGAGACCGCCATCGACGTGACGGAGACGAGCGTCGGCCTCGAGCAATCCTACCCGCTACAGGTCCACGGGCAGGACGTCTCCGTGTCGATCGACGATGGGGACGAGTCGCTCGAGTCGTTCGAGCATCCGGACCCCGACGAACTCGAGGCAACGGAAGCGAGCGATACGGACGAGAACGGTGGTGAGCCGCCGACCGACGAGCCCGACGGCTCACCGTTCGGTCCCGGTGCGTTCGTCCTGATCGCCACCGTCTTCGTCGGTCTCGTCGTCGTGTTTCTGTCGACTCGAGGGTCTCGGTAGTCGCCTAAATCTCCGGTTCGGGCTCGCTCTTTTCGACCGCGAGTTCGACCTCGCTCTCGGGGACGCCGATGCGGGCGAACTGCGTCCGGACGTGTTCTTTGGCGGCCTCGAGGGCCTGTTCGCGCGTGTCGAAGCCGCGAGGCATCGGCGACTCGAAGGCGACGTTGACCTCTCGGTCGTTGACGAGCTGGGTCGTCCCGCCGCTGTCGACCTCGTAGAACTCGTCACAGACCCAGACGTACGCGGCAGCTTCGTCGGGTGCGCCCCGAAACGACGGCGCCTGCTCGCCGCGCTCGTAGAGCGTTCCCGTCAGTTCGGTTCCGCCGGCGCGACCGCGTACCAGCAACATACGCCGATATACGGCCCGAAGATGCAAAAAGGCGTGGAGTGGCGAACGGCCACCCGAGTCGACGCCGATCGGCTGTCAAGCACCCTACCCAAATCGTTTTGGAAACGGGCTTATACCCGTTGGGCGGGTGTGTCGTCCTAATGAGCTCGGATGCCCACTTCGGCGGCGACGACAGCAGCGATTCGCTTGCCGAGATCCCGTCGGAGTGTTACGACGTTCTTCGGCACCCGCGACGCCTCCGCGTGCTCGAGGTCCTGGGGGGCTACGATCGGGCAGTATCGCTCGCCGAACTGGCCACGGAGGTTCGCCGTCGGAACGCGTCTGCCGGCCAGGACCGGCCGACCGAACGCGAGATCCGAACGAGCCTCGTCCACGCACATCTCCCCAAACTCGCCGATTACGGCGTCATCGAGTGGGACGGAGAGACCGCATCGATCGGGTCGAACGCCCCGATCCCGCCGATGAACGTGGCGTCTCTCCTCGAGGCGTGCTCGAGCGCGGACGAGCGGGCCCTCGAGACGATCGTCCACCCAGTTCGCATGCCGTTGCTCCGAACGCTCCAGGAACGCGGTCGACCGTGCTCGATCGCCGTGCTCGCCTCCCAGCTGACGACGCTTCGAGCCAGTCCGATCTCGGACACGGAGACCGCGGCTATCGCGCTCCATCACTCGCACCTCCCCGCGCTCGCGGACGTCGGTGCGATCGAGTACGAAGACGGGTGGGTACGGACGACGACCGAGTCGATCCCGACGATGCACTGATTGCGATCGCGTCGGAAACGATTCCTCCGCTCGAGCGCCGGTACAGGCGATCCCACTGTTCGAAAGACATCTGAGCTTCTCGTTTTTGACTCGCGACGCTCGTCGTTGCGCCGTTCGCTCGCTCTCCCGTATGGCCCCGTCTGAACCGTCGACTCTGGCTAATCGCGAGGCTGCTTGAGTCGAACTGCCACACCGAGGGAGGGAAAAACGGGAAGCGGCGGCTAGTGATTTACCGTCGTTGGAACGGTCAATTCACAAACCCCTCAGAAGGCTTATTACAATAAGTCTAACAATGTGGCTTATGAGATGGGCTATACGTAATAGCTTCTGGATGATCGCGATACTCGCATCCGTTCTCGGGATAACTAGTATCGGTATTGCGGTGTTTATGGCCACAACGCTCCCTGAGAAGTCCGCAGTCGGGGAATTTGCGGCGGGTGCAAGCGTTCTTATCACTATTCTCTACGCATTGCTTGGAATGTTCGTTCTCATGGAAGTGGGTCTCCTGGCGCTTCTGATACGCCGTTTCAATTCTAGTGGATGGCCTCGCCGACTGGTCACTGGAGGGGTTATTTTCGGCGCAACGGGGACCGGGATACTGATCTTGGAATGGATTCTCGTCAAATTCCGACTGACGACGATTCTCTACTCCAGTATCCCGACCGAAGTGGATTATCTGTTCGTTCTCGGTCTGTTACTCGTTCCGTTCAGTATCGCCTGTTCCGTGTCCGGTGTGCTCTTGTACGGTTTGAGCAGTATCTGGGTTGAGATCCGCTCCTAGGGAGTTTCTTCGGCTGAAACGGCAATACTCTTCATTCCTCTCGTTCTAATAATTCAGGTCCACGAAGCCATGTAATTCACCAGCGCTGAATCGTTCGTTTTTTTCGTCTGTTACTAAAACAGTTGGCCCTACGTAACGACAATATAAAACCACGAGACACAGATGTGAACCCCCTCGAAGGAAAGTCTCGAGGCACTCGCCCCGCTTAGCCTGTCGGACAGAACGCAACAAGCCGCTCCGCTATCTCGAGATGACCTATACTATTGACGATATCGAACGGCTACGAGCGTCATCACGAAAATATATCTGTGTTTATACACGACGCTGCCCTCGTACCAGGTCAAACGGCGGCAAGTCACACCTGTTCAGTATCGGATGACTCATACAACGGGAACCGACTTTTAATCTTCACCAACTCACTCCTCGTCGAGAAACGAGAACGGCTGCCACTCGAAGTACAGTCCCGCTACAGCGATTCCCATCATTCCGCCCTGAATTGCAAGTGCTAGAATAGAGATACTACGGCTTCCCGATCCGGGGTCTTGAAACGGGAACAACGCCAACAGGATGACTGCAAACGTCAGGCTTATCGAGAGGAGAACGCGGAAGACGGCTTCACTCGTGTTCATTGTCGCTGCTGTTTCGGCGACTCCGTTAAAGAAGTACTGGAAGGGGTTTTCAGGTCGGTTACTGGACCGGTTCATCCGCGAGCGTCGGCTCTTCCGTGGGAGTCTCGGCAGATTCTCCTTCGAGTTCCGGGCTGTTCCAGTATTCGTGGTTCTCGAGCGCCCGAAGGCAGGTTACCGAGTGGTTTTCGTCGCCGTCGACGGCCACCGATTCGGGAGTCGTTCGTTTACAGGCCTCTCGCGCCTCTGGACAGCGCGTGTGGAATCGACAGCCAGATGGCGGATTTCGCGGATCCGGAACGTCGACTTTTCGCAGTGGTGATTCGGTCTCCGTCTCGATGTCGGGGTTGAGATTCGGCGTCGCCCAGACGAGCGCCTTCGTATAGGGGTGTTTTGGATTCTCGAGGACCTCGTCGATCGGACCGAGTTCGACGAGTTCGCCCAGATACATGATACCGATCCGGCCGTTCGAATTCCCTGCGACGTAACTGGCGTTCGAGAGGTTGTGGCTGATGAACAGGAAGGAAGTGTCGAACTGCCCCTGTAACTCGAGCATGAGGTCCATCATATCGATCCGTAAGGAGACGTCGAGCGCGCTCACCGCCTCGTCGGCGAGGATGAGGTCCGGATTCATCAACAGTGCCCGAATAAGCGCGACGCGTTGTTTCTCTCCGCCGGAAAGCTGGTGTGGGAATCGCTTCGCGTAGTCTTGGGGCGGTTCCATCCCGACCCGTGCGAGCATTTCGTGGATGCGATCCCGTCGTTCGAAAGAGTCCATGTCCGGTTTGCGGAGTTTCAGAGGCGCTGCAAGGGAGTGTTGGACCGTCTTGTTCGGATTGAGTGACGCACCCGGGTCCTGTGGAATGATCTGCAGGGATTTGCGGATCTCGTCGAACGGTATCTCGACGTCTCCATCGTTGTCTTTGGCCTTCCAGATGTCCTGTCCGCGATAGGACACCGTCCCGCCGGTCGGACGCTGTGCCCCGATAGCGGTCTTTCCGAGTGTCGTCTTGCCACAGCCGCTTTCGCCGACTAGTGCGACGACATCGTTTTCGGGTATGTCGAGTGAGATGCCGTCGACGGCCTTGACGACGTCTGTCTCCCCTCTGACCCGAGAGAGAAGTGACGACTCAGACTCGAAGTGTACTTCCACGTCTTGCAACGAGACAACGTGTTCGTCACTCATTGACCGTCACCTCCTGTAGGGTCAACGGAACCGATGTCGAAACCTCATCGACGTAGTGACAGGCCGCAACGTGTTCGCCTTCGTCAGTCCTCGAGTCCAGCGGTGGATCGTCGTGTTCGCACGTCTCGTCGCCCACCGGACACCGAGGATGGTACGAACACCCGTTCGGAACGGAGACGGGATCCGGCGCTGCGCCGTCGATCGGTCGCATCTGTTCGCGTGGCGTCTCGAGATTCGGTGTCGAGTTGAGCAGCGCTCGCGTATAGGGGTGTTTCGCTTCCGTCAACACATCGTAGGCGGGGCCAACCTCGACGAACTCGAACGCATAGAGGACTGCGATTCGGTCGGCTAGATTCGCGACCAGCGGCAGATCGTGCGTGATGAAAACGATCGTTAGATCGCGCTCATCTGCGATTTCCTGGATCAACTGGATGATGCTGCGCTGCATGAGTAGATCGAGTGCCGCCGTCGGCTCGTCCATCACCAGTACCTCGGGTTCGAGCACCAAACTCAGCGCGATAAGCGCGCGCTGGCTCATCCCACCAGACAGTTCGTGCGGGTAGGAGCCAAGCACTTGATCGGACTCGAGATAGAGATCCGAGAGCAACTCTCTGGCTCGCTCCATCCCCGCCTCGACGTCGTAGCCGTGGGCAGATAGTGTCTCTCGGAAGTGACCCTCGATCGACATCGTCGGATTGAACGAACTCATCGCGCCCTGGAACACCATCGAGATTTCTTCCCAACGAACTTCCTTGATCTCCGACTCGGAGAGTTCGAGCAGATCGATGGCGCTCCCCGACTCGGGGTAGAAGGTAATGTCACCGGTGAGGACGCCGGGATCGACGACGGCGTTGAGCAACGCGGAGGCGAACATCGATTTTCCGCTCCCGCTCTCGCCGACGACGCCGAGGACTTCACCTCGTTCAACGTCGATATCTACTTCGTTCAGTACTTTCGATTCCCCACGGTCCATGTCGAACGAGACGGTCGTGTCTCGCACTTCGAAGATCGGATCGTCGACGGTTTTCGTGCGTTTTTGCTGCATTGTTATTCCTCGTAAGGCGCGGTATCATCGACCGTGTCCGCGTGGCGTGCCCGAATACGCGGATTGAACAGTTTCTCCGTTCCCTGTGCGAACAGCACCAGCCCGAACGAGAGTCCAACGATCGTTGCCATCGGGATGAGAAGCCAGTACGCTTTATCTAGCGAGTAGATTGCTGCGTCGGTATAGGCTTGGTTGAGCATGATTCCCCAATTGTTCGAGAATCCGCCAAGGAACCCGAGATAAAAGAGCGCAACTGAACCGAAGATAATCCCACGAGCTGAGTTTACAAAATTAATTAGGACGTAGGGCATAATATTCGGGAGGACCTTGTGTAGCACTTTGTTGATTTCACAGCGTAGCTTTGATAGCGTGTTTGAGCGCTTCTCTTCCCAGCTTCCGCAGTAGCTTTCGTCGAAGTTGGAACGCTCGGAGATACTGTGTGAGCTTATCTTTTGAGATGCCTCGATGAGGCGAGAGCCACGGTCGCAGCAGCGATCCGTGGCTCTCGCAGGTATTGACGTGGACGTCTTCATCCGCGTATTCGCCGTCGTCGTGGACGACGAATTCGCGGTCGAATGCGTTGTCCTCGTTGAGTGGATCGTAGGCACGAAATCCGTCCGTGTAGATGGTCAGTGGCTCCTTCTCGCGGTTTGCGAGAAGGAGCCGAACCGTCGATTCGTCGGCGGATTTCGCGCGGATCACGTACCGATTGCCGGTGCCGCGATCGACGATCGTGAACACTGGCGGTTTGTCCTGCTCGTACGATCCTCGTCCACGCGTGGACAGGCCACGCGAGCGCGACGGTCGGTCGCGCTCGCGGCCTTTCAGCCCTGCAGAAACGTAGACTTCGTCGATTTCGACGGGACCAACGAGGTCAAGCGAAGGTGCGTCAAGCGCCTTCGTGAAGCGGTCGACGCACTGGTAGATCGTTTTGTACTGAACGTCGATTTCTAGGTGAAGTTGGCGAAGACTCGTGTTAAACCGAAGAAACGCATAAATCGAGAACAACCACTTCCTGAGCGCGACTTTCGAATGGGCGAAAATCGTGCCGGTCTTGTCGTTGAATGTGCGGTCGCAATTCTTACACAGATAGCGCTGAAAGTGCCCATAGCTGCCGTTCTTGACCGTTAGGTCAGAACGGCAGCGAGGGCAAGTAACACCGTTACGCCAGCGAACCTGCTCCAACAGGTCCGCTGCGACCGATTCCGACCTAAACGCATCTAGCGGAATCATGCCTAACGGACACCGCTGACGCGGTGTCCTTGCTCTCTTCGATTCTACAGCGTCAGCTAAGCGCCATCAACAATCTCCTACAGAAGAGCGTTACAAATGATTACTACGACGCCATCCGCGGTACTGACACAGAGGAACGAGAAGGATTCCAACGGGTTACGCAGTCGGGCCTCATCTCTCCCACGCGTGTCCGCCGAGCGATGTACGTTGCGTTCTCGCTTGCGGCGTTCGTCGGCGTCTACCTAGTCTCTGTCGGTGGTGTGCCAATCCTTGTCGTCGGTCTCCTCTCGATCCTTGCTGGTTTCGCGTACACTGGTGGTCCTTATCCTTTCGGATATTACGGTCTCGGGGACCTATTCGTGTTCGTCTTCTTCGGGCTCATTGCAGTGACCGGCACCTACTACGTGCAAGCAGTTTCGACAGTCGCTTCCGTGGAACTCATTCCGGTCACGATACCTACTGGCACAGTCACGGTCGCCGCAGTTGTGGCGAGTATCCGGCAGCCGCGCTCTCGACGAACATCCTCATCGTGAACAACATTCGGGATTTGAAAACAGACCGGAAAACCGGGAAGGAGACACTAGCTGTAAAGATTGGATACCGGTGGAGCCGGATTGAGTATGCTACACTGCTCGTACTCGCCTATCTCGTCCCCTAGTTTTTGCAGGAATGTTGAAGAGTGTGTTCCCCCTTGCCCGGCTGTTGACAGCACCACTGGGTTGGCGACTGTGGAACACAGTTCGGGACGAGACGACAGGAGAAGCTCTGAACCCAGCATTAGAACGGACCGGGAAGCTTTTCCTCGCGTTCTCACTTCTGTTCGCAGTCGGTCTTGCGACGCCATCCTTCTTCTGACCTCATCCGCCATGACCGACTTACACCCTGTATTCAGTAGACCGTTTAGGTGGATTAATTAGGGTCTTAACAGAGCCAGACAGTTAACTCTGAATCGACTGTGCGGTTCACTGATGGCCGGTAACATGCAGTAAACGACGACCCACTACTCAGAAGGCAACGGAGAGTACGAGGGTTTCAGCTCTCACGTGCTACCCGTGAACCGTACCGTAGCTTCAACCGTCTTCACGGAAATATCGTACGACTGCTCGAACGAACGTTTTGACTGTCACAACAAACACGTACATCAAGAACCCATGTTCACTATGGAGATAGAATTCCGGGGAAATAAGGGCTTGAGCGCCGTGGTCTACTGCGGTTGTTCAGGAGATCGATACGATAATCATTACTAACCCAACCACTACGTGATGCCTGCCGATGCTTTGTCCTGAGAGACTTTTCGTCGCTTTCTGAATGAGAACGGCGTAAGTAACTGCTTGATACCATCAAGTAGACGGCGCATAGTATATGGTGATCATCCCGAAAGCTCGATCAGATGATTAGTAGTATTCCATCACAGTCATCAGATCAAACCAGACGACATGTAAAAACGAATCGAGACTGGTCACGGTCTCGCCTTGACACGAACGGTCAGTGGATCGACCGGTCGCTTGGTGTGTTAGTACCTCTAGTGATGTTCAAATTAGAACTTGAAGTGACGAGGTGATGGTGGTTTCTGGTACATAGCAAATCGACTTCCCAACACCGTCTTGTACCGTCCTTCAATTGTGATCTGTGGACACCTGCATCTGATTAGACTATCTCTTTTAACTTTTATAACTGAGTCTGGTACTGTGAGTATGATCAAGTTCTCTCGACCATTGTATGACCGCGTAGTTGAGCAGGCGTGCAATAAAGATGAAGAGGAAGTCTGTGGAATCCTCGGTGGAACGTACGGGGAAGACCAATCGATTGTCGAATCAGTATATACTGCGGAGAACGTAGCAAACACGCCGAAAATCCGCTATTCAATCGACCCCAAGAAGCAACTGGAGCTTATGAAGACGATTGAGGCAGCCGGTGAGCGAGTCGTCGGTTTCTATCACTCCCATCCTATTGGACCGACACAGCCGACTGAAATTGATACCAAACAAGCAGCTTGGTCGGGATACTCATATGTCATCGTTTCGCTTGACGGCTATCCATACGTGAGTTCATGGCGCTGGCGTGAGGATGACGGATTTGAACAAGAACTCCTACAAGTATCAACTGAAACGAACGGTGACGGATCGGGGCCACACGTTGATAGTGCATCAACCGATCACTCCGACACATAGTTCTTGTTTGCCCTACCTGTATGTGGTTTCATGCCGCATGAATGCAGATTGTCTTGACTGTTTACTAACGCGCTCAAAGGAATATAATTTATTTTGTGACATGCTCCTTCAATAGCAGATGACTTACAGAGTTCAATTACGGAAGTACGAACGGTTTTGTCTTTCTACACGAACGCGTGAAAGTCATACCAACACAAGTTTTATATGGCTAATTGCTCTGACTTCAATTCACGGAGCCCCCTATCAACTATGAAGCTGGCGATGATCGGATTCGGACAGGCCGGTGGCAAGATCGTCGATCGATTCCTCGAATACGACGATCGAACCAACAGCGGAATCGTCCGCGCGGCGATCGCTGTTAACTCCGCGAAAGCGGATCTTATCGGATTGGACCGGATACCAGAGGAGAACCGAGTACTCATCGGCCAGGCCCGGGTAAAGGGCCACGGCGTGGGTGCTGACAACGAGCTCGGCGCGGAAATCGCCGAGGAAGACATCGACGAGGTCCAGAACGCGATCGATTCGATTCCGACCCACGAGGTCGACGCGTTCCTGGTCGTTTCGGGCATGGGCGGCGGCACCGGCTCCGGTGGCGCACCGGTCCTGGCGAAACACCTCAAGCGGATCTACACCATTCCGGTCTACGGGCTCGGCGTCCTGCCGGGAACCGACGAAGGGGGCATCTACACCCTCAACGCCGCGCGGTCGTTCCAGACGTTCGTCCGCGAGGTCGACAACCTGCTGGTCTTTGATAACGACTCGTGGCGACAGACCGGCGAATCGGTCGAAGGCGGCTACGAGAAGATCAACGAAGAGATCGTCAGGCGATTCGGCGTCCTCTTCGGCGCCGGCGAGGTCGGCGACGGTCAGGAAGTCGCAGAGAGCGTCGTCGACTCCTCGGAGATTATCAACACGCTCTCGGGCGGCGGCGTTTCGACCGTCGGCTATGCCTCGGAGGAGGTCGAACTCAACACGAGCGGCGGCCTGCTCTCGAGATTTACCGGCGGCGACGGCGGTGGCGGCGACGGCCTCGACGCGGCCAACACCACCAACCGCATCACGAGTCTCGTTCGAAAAGCGGCGCTCGGCCGACTCACGCTCCCGTGTGAGATCGAAGGCACCGAGCGCGCACTGCTCGTCCTCTCCGGTCCCTCGAAGTACCTGAATCGGAAGGGCATCGAACGCGGCCGGAAGTGGCTCGAGGAGGAGACCGGCAGCATGGAGGTACGCGGCGGCGACTTCCCGCGAGACGAGCCGGAAGTCTCCGCGGCGATCTTGCTCTCGGGCGTGACGAACGTGCCGCGGATCAAGCGACTCCAGCAGGTCGCGATCGAAGCCCAGGACAACATGGACGACATCCAACAAGAAAGCGAAGAGAACCTCGAGGAACTCGTCGAAGACGACGAGGACGAACTCGAGCCGCTGTTCTAGGCGCGGTGCCGAGAACGGCGCGCCGGCGTGGAACCGCCGCGCTGGTCGTCTCGAGCGGCTACCGCCCGGGGGGACGGTGGCCGCTCGGTATCGAACGCACTATCGTGTCGAATGCACTGTCGACGTGATCGTGGGTGGTCACGCCGACGCGAGCGGAAACGGCTGTTCTGGTGGGTTCGACGTATTTTTGAGCGCGTACCACCAACCGTCCGGAGATGCACGTCGTCGTTCCGTACGCGCCGGACGCGCCGAAGACCCGTCTCGAGCCGGTGCTATCCGAACGGGAACGCACGAGGCTCGCTCGGGTCATGCTCGAAGACGTGCTCGCGGCCGTCCGAGAAACGGGTCGGGAGCCGACGGTGCTCTCGACGGAACCGCTCGAGGTCGACGCGCCGGTCGCCGTCGACCGGCGATCGCTGACCGAGGCTGTCAACGCGGTCGTACGGTCCCGAACGCAGAACGCGGCGGCCGAATCGGGCGACGCTACGGGCGTCGCCGTCGTCATGGCCGATCTCGCGTTGACGACGCCCGAAGCACTCGAGCGGCTCTTTGCCCCCGACGCGGACGTCGTCATCGCGCCGGGTCGGGGCGTCGGGACGAACGCGCTCGTCGTTCGCCACCCCGAGTTCAGAGTCGACTACCACGGCGGCTCCTACCTCGATCACCGCCGGATCGCGGATGACGTCGGGGCGACCCTCGAGACGATCGATTCGTTCCGGCTCGGAACCGACATCGACGAACCCGACGATCTGGTCGAGGTGCTCGTTCATGGAACCGGCCGAACCCCGGCGTGCCTGCGCGAGTTCGGGTTCGAACTCGATTCGACGGACGGGCGCCTCGAGGTCGTTCGATCCGCCGAACCGTGAGACGGGGAACCCCGTCGACCGCGGGCTCGAACCGACGATATCCATCCCGGAATCGGCTCGAAGTGAAGCGCTTATGTGCCGAGCGACGACAGACCGAGGTAGAATGATCCCCGGTGCGAGCGACTACGACATCTCGCTGTCGATCGACGACGAGGCGATCGATCGGCTGTGTGCCGTGACCCCCGAGGATGTCGGGTCGGCGCCGGAACTCAGCTTCGCCCGGAACGTGTTCGTCCCGCTGACGACGGCGTGTCGCTACACCTGTACGTACTGTACCTACTTCGACGGCCCCGGCAACGCCTCGCTGCTCTCGCTCGAGGAAGTCCGAGACATTTGTCGAACCGGCGCCGATGCGGGCTGTACGGAGGCGCTTTTTACGTTCGGCGACGACCCCGACGAGCGCTACACCGAGATCCACGACCAGCTCGCAGAGTGGGGTCACGACTCGATTCACACCTACCTTCGCGAGGCCTGCGAGGTCGCCCTCGAGGAGGGGCTGCTCCCGCACTCGAACCCCGGCGACCAGACGCGCGAGCAGATGGAAGCCGTCGCGGACGTAAACGCGAGCATGGGCGTGATGCTCGAGACGACAGCCGACGTCGACGCCCACGCGGGCCCGCGCCAGAAGAGTCCGGGCCAGCGCCTGCACACGATTCGGACGGCGGGCGAACTCGACGTGGCGTTTACGACCGGCATCCTCGTCGGAATCGGCGAGTCGTGGGACGATCGAGCAGAGAGTCTACTTGCGATTCGCGAGTTACACGAGCGTTACGATCACATCCAGGAGGTGATCATCCAGCCGGTTTCGCGAAACGAGCGATGGTCGGGCAACACGCCGGACCTCGAGACGATGCGCCGGGTGACCGCGATGGCGCGGGTCGCGCTCCCGGCGGAAATATCCGTGCAGGTCCCGCCGAATCTCGCGCCCGCCCGCGACCTTCTCGACTGCGGCGTCGACGATCTCGGCGGCGTCTCGCCGATCACGGACGACCACATCAACCCCGACTACGCCTGGCCCGCCCTGCGCGAACTCGAGGACATCGCATCGGAGGCCGGCGTTCCCCTCCGCGAACGGCTCCCGGTCTACGAGCGATTCTTCGAGCCGTCGCTTCGAACGAGCGACTTCGACGGCGTTCCCGCGGCGGGTGCCGACGAGGGGGGCTGGATCTCGCCAGCGATTCGGGACGCATTCGAGGCCGACGACGAAGCGGGGAGGCGGTACCGGTCGGTGCTTCGCGAAGGAGCCCCGTGATCGACGCCGGTTCTGTTCGGAACGCGTAACCCGGTCGTCCCTCGAGCGGGCCCGTATAATCGAGACTTACACCGACGCGTGAGTGAGATTCGAAATCGCCCGACTCCGCCGATCCGTCCGAGCTGTACGAATCCGTTTCATCAGCGAAGGGTGATCGAACACGGCTCGCGAGAACGGCCTTCGACGATCGAAATCGGGTCCAGTGGGGGCCGCCCACCGGAGCGCAACGGGGCGAGTTTCGAAACTGAAACGTTCGGCAAGAATCGGCGTCTCGAGGGGTTACAGCGTTCTCGAGAGGTGATCGATGTTTCTGACGTATTGCTGATTCGAAACCGCCGCCTGTCTCCGGGAAGCCGGACTGAAACAATGGGTCCGTAGCCCGTCCGCCGGAGTACGCTGTGAGGATACCCAACCGATCACTCCGACGCTCGAGTTCGGCGGACACCGAAGCGACGGTCGACGACGAGACGGGCCCCGCCGTCCGCCTCGAGAACGTCCGTCACGAGTACGGCTCGACGACCGGCCGGTTCCGATCGCGCTCCGAGCAGGCGGTGACCGCGCTTCGCGACGTTTCAGTCGACGTGAAACGGGGCGAAGTGCTCGGTCTCGAGGGACCGAGCGGGAGCGGCAAGTCGACGATCCTCCACGCGATCGCGGGACTGCTGGTTCCCACGGATGGTACCGTCTCAGTGTTGGGAACCGACCTCACCGAGTTATCCGACCGGGGACGGACGCGGACCCGTCGCCGCCACGTCGGGATCGTCTTCCAGCGTTTTCACCTGCTTCAGTCGCTTTCGGCCCGCGCGAACGTCGCGTTACCGCTCGTTCAGGTCGGCCTTCCGAAGTCGGCGCGACGGGAGCGTGCGACGACGCTGCTCTCGGAGGTCGGCCTCGAGGATCGGGTCACGCACCTGCCCAGCGAACTCAGCGGCGGGGAACGCCAGCGCGTCGCGATCGCGCGCGCGCTGTCGACGGATCCCGACATCCTCGTCGCCGACGAGCCAACGGGCGAACTCGACACCGATACCGGAGCGGACGTCCTCGAGTTGCTGACCGACGTGGGTCGTGACAGGGCCGTGATCGTGGCGTCCCACGACGCCGCGACGCTCGCCGTCGCCGATCGGGTGGTGACGCTCCGGGACGGGGCGGTGATCGAGGGTGAGCGATGAGCGCCGGGGGTCGGCGATCGACATCACCGGAGCAAAGCGACGCCACCGCTGGCGCGGCCTCGTCGGCGTCTCGATCGCCAGGCTCTGGCACCGTCAGACCCGGACCAACTCGAGTCGGATCCGAATGGCGGTCGTCGTCGTCGCGCTCACGATCGCCCTGCTGGTTTGTATCAGCGGTATCGCGCTGGCGCTCGCCGACGGCGGGGCGATGCAGACCGACGACGCCGACGTGACGATCGCGCCGGAGGGCAGCGGTTCGCTCTCGACCGTCGACGGCGTCGAGAGCGCGCGACTCGGGGAGACGAACGAGCGAGCGGCGCAGATCCGATCGGCGGAGGAGGTCGAACACGCCTCGCCGGTGCTCGTCGAGCCGACGAAATTCGAGACGCCGGGCGGCGAGACCCGGACGATCCTCCTCGTCGGCGTCGTGCCGGACGACACCCCGCGAACCGTGGCGGGCCTCTCGACGGCGGGCCTCGAGCCCGGCGATTCCCACTACGACGGCGGTTCCTACGCGGGTCCGACGGAGCGCCAGCTCGTGCTCTCGTCGAGCGCCGCGGATCGACTCGAGGCGTCGGCGGGCGACGAACGGACGGTCTCGAGTGGGGTTATCGAGGCTGCGGTCCCGTCGCTGACTGTCGCCGATGTTAACGCTGCCGGAGCGGCTGGCGAGAGCGACGCGCCGATCGCGCTGGTGCACCTGAGCGAGTTGCAGACGTTCGCCGGCAGCAGCGACGACCAGCTCGCGGACCGAGTCCTCGTGTGGGGCGAGACCGCGGCCGCGGAGTCGGCGGCGATGGACGCGTATCCGGACGCGACCGTCGAATCGACGAGCGGGGGAGATCCGTCGGCGCTGTTCGACGACGGGCTCGCGTTCGCGACGAGCGTCGTCGCCGTGCTCATCGGCGTGACGATCTGCGCCTCGTTCGTCGCGACGACGATGGGGATGGCCGTCGATCGGGACCGGCGAACGCTCGCCGTCTTGCAGACGGTCGGGATCCCGCTGTCAGGCCGGCTCGTCGTCGTCGCCACAGCGACGGTGGTCGCGACGCTGTGCGGTGCCGTCGGCGGGATCGTTCTGGGCGGCCTCGGAATCGCCGCGATCAACGCCGTCGCCGGCGCGACCGTGGCGTCGGGGACCGTCGCGATGGCCCACCCGATATTCGTCCCATACGCGCTCGCGATCGCACTCGTCGCCGGCGCGATTGCGGTTCCGTATCCGCTCGCGATCGCGGCCAAGACCTCCGTTCTGTCCGAGGTGGGACGATGATCCGACGAGTCGCGGCGAGACTGCGCGCGGCGATCGGGCTTCGACGCCGGGGCGCTCGAGCGAGCGGCGTCGTCGGCGTCGCGTTCGCCCAGATCCGCCGCGCTCCCAGACGAACAGTCCTCGCCGTATTCGCGGTCGCGCTGGTCGTCCTCTCGGTGACGCTGCTCGCGAGTCTCGGCGTCGGCGTCGTCGCCATCGGTGAGGACGGCCTCGAGAACGCCAACCGGGACATCTGGCTCTCGAGCGATCCGATCGATCCGGCCGCCAGCGGGACTGAAAATCCGATCGGCGGCGCACACGAGGTGACCGCCGACCTCGAGGCGCGCGAGGACGTGAGTTCCGCCTCTCCGATCGCGATGTACGAGGTTTACCTCGGGACGGACCCAGAAGCGTTGGAACGAACGTCCGCGGTCGGCGTCCCGCAGACGCACTCGGGGTTCGACTTTCAGGCGGGCGGCGGGTTCGAAATCGAGGAGGAGGCGGCCGAGGAAGCGATGACCGAGGGCGAGCCGACGACCGAGGAGGTCGTCCTCGATCCGGCGACGGCCGATCGGCTCGACGCGTCCCCGGGCGACACGGTCTACATCGCCACCAGCAGGCAATCAGCGCCGGAGTACGAATTTACCGTCGTCGGAACCTCCGGGTACTACTCGCAGTACCTCGGCTCGGAAGCATCTGCCGTTCCGCTGCCCGATCTGCTGGCCGTCGCCGGCACGTCCGGAACCGACCGGTCGACGTTCGTCACCGCAGATGCCGCACCGGGGGAAGACCCGCAGGCGGTCGCCGCCGATATCGACGACGCCTACCCGGAATACGACGTTCGAGCGAGCGACGAGCAGATCGGCGCGATGGCCGAGAAGCGGCCGCTCGTTCTCGCCAGCGGCCTGACGCTGGTTGGCCTCGCCGTCGTCGGCGGCGTCGTCCTGACCGTGAACCTGTTCGCGCTCGTCGCCTCCCAGCAGCGCGAGGAACTGGCAGCCCTACGGGCGATCGGCCTCTCGAGGTGGGTCCTCGCCGGCACGATCGGCGCGCAGGGGCTCGTCATCGGGCTGCTCGGCGGGATCGTCGGCCTCCTCGCCACGCCGGCGCTCGCGACGGGACTCAACCGGGTCGTGATCGAGGTCATCGGCTTCGAACGCCTCCTGCGGACGCCCCTCGAGGTGTACGTCGTCGGGTTCGTCCTCGCCGCTCTCGTCGGCACCATCGTCGCGCTCGTCGCCGGCTGGCGGGCCGGTCGATACGCGCGAATCGAACACCTCGGAGCCTAGTACGACTCGTCGTGTTCCCGCTCGTTTCGCTCGAGTCGCTCGTTAGCGGAGAATATACCACACCAGCAACGCCGTTCGTCGAAGCCGTGCTCTCGGCACTCGTCACGGTCGAACGGAACGCCGTCCTACCCGTGACTTCGACCGCCTGATCGGTCGTTTCACATCGGCTCGATGATGTCTCCACTCGAGACTCTCGGTCACAAGCGGTTGCTTCGCTCCATACGTTGTTCGTCGCAGAAGTGAAGCCGGTGGAGGGATTTGAACCCTCGACCTAATCCTTACGAAGGATTCGCTCTGCCAGTCTGAGCTACACCGGCGCGGTCGACATCACTACGTAGGTCCGAAACGGGCCATAAGGGTTGCGAATCGCGATCGCCTCGTTGGATAGTGAATTTACGCGACACTGTCGCGGCGGATCACCGCTCGAGGCGCACGTCGAGACAGACGTTGAGTTCGTGGGGCGCGTAGGATCGAACTACCCGCTGCTGTTCGACAGTGACGGAGTACTCCGGCTCGGCGGCCTCTCGAATCGATTGCTCCCCGGGGCCGAACGGATCGTCTTCGTGCTGGATGTCGTAGTAGTGGATCACGCACTCATCGCTCGCGATCCGGACTGCGGACTCGAGAAACGCGTCGGCGCTGTGAGGGAGGTTCATCACGAGTCGGTCTGCCCAGTTCTCGTACTCCGGCGCGACGGTGCGGACGTCCCCGCAGATTCCGGTGATACGATCCTCGACGCCGTTCCCCCTAGCGTTTTCGCGCAGATACTCGATGGCCGTCTCGTTGATATCCACGCCGACACAAGTTGCACCGCGTTTCGCGAACGGAACGACGAACGGCCCGACGCCGGCGAACATGTCGAAGGCGTGCTCGTCCGCCGAGACCTGCTCTACGACGCGGTGGCGTTCGGTCGCCAGTCGCGGCGAGAAGTACACCTCGGCGAGGTCGAGTTCGAAGACCGCGCCGTACTCGCGGTGGACCGTCTCGGTCCCCTCGCCCTCGAGGACCTCCCAGTCGCGGGTCCGCGTCTCGCCTTTGACCTTCGAGGCCTTGTTGAGAACTGTCTCGAGGGGCAGTTCCGACTCGACGATCGCACGCGCGATCTCCCGCGCTCGCTCGTCGTCGTCCTCGTCGAGCAGGGCAGCGGTTCCGAGCCGTTCGTAGGACGGCTCGAAGCCCAACAGGTCCGCCGGTCGCGTCTGTGTCTCCCGTTCGGGAACCGCTCGAGAAACGACATCCAGATTCGCGGGAACTGCAGTCGGCTCGGTGACCGGAATGTAGAGCACCCCATCCTCGACGGAAATCTCGTACTCGTCGTCGATCAGGTCCGCGTCCGCGAGCGTCTGGCGGGTCTTCTCGCCCGCCTCGCGGGCCACGCGGACACACGGCACTTCCATACCGCAACTGGCCACCGGGCGACCGTAACGATGACGTTTTGCGCCTCGAGTGGAGGTGTAGATGCTACTGGGACCGGACGCTGCCGCTTCGCGAACTGTTTTGAGGTTCCCATCGTAGCTGCCCGTATGGAGCGACTCACGACCGTCGAGACGGTTCACGAGGAAGGGTCGTGGCTGTTTACGATCAGGGATCGACACGGCGAAAAAGAGGAGGTGATCCTCGTCCCCTGCGAAGACGGTGCCGAGGAGCGTTCGACAGGCAGTCAGCCTGGGGCTGACGACGGCGTCGAGGCGTGGATCAACCGCTGTACGCACGAGGCCCAGCGCTTCGATACGGGCCGGGGCGTGCCGATGCGAGACGGCCAGATCATCTGCCCGCGCCACGGCTCGCTGTTCGACTCCTGTTCGGGGTACTGCGACAACGGCGAGGCGGCCGACACGACGCTACCAGCCGTCGACATCACGGTCCACACCGACGGGACGGTCTTTCTCACCGACGACGACGCGACGTTCGCCCACGAGGGCGGTATCGACGACGATGGCGGTCCAGACTCGACGTCGCACATCTCGCTGTAACAGCTTGTCGCCGCAGATCTCGTTGTGAGCGCTCGAGGGCGATCGACTGTCCGATCCCGATCACTGCACGGAACTCGAGTGCCACCAGTCCTCAAGGCGGTCGGACTCGCGACTCGAAACCTTCTCCCTTCGGCCGGGACAACACCGATCATGCTCACCTTCATCGGTCTCGGTCTCTACGACGAACGCTCGATCACCGTCGAGGGGCGGGCCGCGCTTCGGGACGCCGACCGCGTCTTCGCGGAGTTTTACACCAGCGCGCTTCTGGGCGCGACCGTCGAGGAACTCGAGGACTACCACGACGTTACGATCGAAATCCGCGACCGCGCGGGTGTCGAACAGCATCCAGAGGAGATACTCGAGGCCGCCGAAACCGAATCGGTCGCCTTCCTGACCGCGGGCGATACGATGATCTCGACGACCCACGTCGACCTCCGACTCCGGGCACACGATCGGGGTATCGAGACGCGGGTTATCCACGGCATAACGGCCCAGACGGCCACGAGCGCCCTGACTGGGCTCCAGAACTATCGCTTCGGAACCGCGACCACGCTGCCGTTTCCCTACGCCCACGGCGCCGACGGCCTTCCGGCGAGCGTGACGAACACGATCGACGCGAACCGCGAGGCGGGTAGCCACACCGTCGTCTATCTGGACATCAAAGTCGACAACGAGGCCGCACTCGAGCGCGTCGACACCGACGAGGCGGTAGCCGAGTACATGACCGCCGATATCGGCGCCGGGTTGCTCGCCGAGGCGTACCCCGATCTCGTCGGCGTCGCCGTCGCTCGAGCGGGAAGCCCCGACCCGCTGGTCGAAGCCGGAACGATGACCGAACTCGCGGCTCAGGACTTTGGCGATCCGCTTCACCTCCTCGTGATCCCCGGCGAGTGTCACCTGCTCGAGGCCGACGCGCTCGTCGAACTCGCCGGTGCGGATCGCGACGCGCTGGATATCGTCTGAGTCGCCGGGCTCTCGAACCGTTCGGTGAGAGGGATCTCAAGCGAACTGAAACCTCTCCTCTCGATCGAAGTATCCCCTCTCGAGAAGGTCGAAAACTCGACGAAACGCGCTGAACGCGGACTACAGCGTGTCGATGATCGCCGCCGTCACGTCCTCCGTCGAGGCGTCGCCGCCGAGGTCGGCCGTTCGCGGGCCGCTCTCGAGGGTCGTCTCGACCGCGGTCTGTACTCGCTGTGCCTCCTCGTCGTGGCCGAGGTACTCGAGCAACATCGCGGCGGAGATGATCGTCGCGGCCGGGTTCGCGATTCCCTCACCCGCGATGTCCGGTGCGGTTCCGTGGACGGGTTCGAACAGCCCGCGCTCCGGACCGATGTTGGCCGAGGGGAGCAATCCGAGGCCGCCGACCAGTCCCGCGGCCAGATCCGAGAGCACGTCACCCGCGAGGTTCGGACAGACGACGACGTCGAACTGCTCGGGATCGAGACAGACCTTCGTCGCGAACGCGTCCATCAGCACCTCGTCGGTCTCGACGCCGTGCTCGTCGGCGACCGACTTGATCGTATCGCGGAAGACGCCGTCGGTCTCTCGCATGACGTTCGCCTTGTGGGCGATCGTAAAGCCGTCGTGCTCGCCGTCTTCGACGTACTCGCAGGCGAACTCGCCGAGGTCGCTCGAGGCTGACTGCGTGACGACTCGCGTCAGCGTCGCAACGTCCTCCGAGAGCCGATCCTCGTGGCCGGCGTAGACGCCTTCGGTGTTCTCGCGGAGGAAGACCAGATCCGTCTCCGGGCGCACGGCGTCGATTCCCGGGTAGGCTTTCGCGGGGCGAACGTTCACGAACGAATCGACCGCATCTCGGAGCGGCAAAATGACATCCGCGGCCGTCTCGCCGGCCGCGCCGAACAGCGTCGCGTCCGCCGAGGCCGCGAGTTCGTACGTTTCCTCGGGCAACGCCTCGCCCGTGATCTCCTTGACGCGGTCGCCCGCGTCCGCCTCGCGGAACTCGAAGTCGATCTCGAGGGCCTCGAGCACCTCGACTGCCGCCGGGGTTACTTCCTGTCCGATTCCGTCGCCGGGGATGACAGCGATCTCGTGAGTCATGCTTTTCCATCTCGAGAGGACCGAAATGAGCGTGTCGATACCGGGATGGAGAGTCCTAACTGGCAGCAGTGTCCCAGTTCGCGTCGCTGCTGGACGTGGGGGTCGCTCGAGACGTCGATGAACGAAACGAAAATCTCAACAATGAGTCTGAAACGCTGGCTCTACGACGAGATGGCCGAATCGTCGACGTAGGGCAGTTCCTCCGCCTTCTTCTGTACTTCGCCCGCGTTCGACTTCATCAGCGCCGTCGTATCCCAGATGCCGTCGACCAGTGCCTTCCGTTGGGCGTCGTCGACGGTAACGTCGATCGTCTGCCCCCCGTAGGTTACCGTCTCCGCTTCGACGTCGACGTCGATCTCGCCGTCGGGGTTGTCGTCGACCCAGGCCTGCAGTTCCTGAATCGTCTTGGTATCCGCGGTGACGGTCGGAATGCCGAGTGCCAGACAGTTGCCGGCGAAAATCTCGGCGAAGCTCTCGCCGATGATCGCGTCGATCCCCCAGCGCATCAGCGCCTGGGGCGCGTGCTCTCTCGAGGAGCCACAGCCGAAGTTGCCGTTGACGACCATGATCGAGGAGTCCTGGTAGCGCTGCTCGTTGAACGGGTGCTCTTTCTGGTTGTCGTCTTCGTCAAAGCGCAGGTCGAAGAACGCGAACTCGCCCAGCCCGTCGAAGGTGACGACCTTCATGAACCGCGCGGGGATGATCTGGTCGGTGTCGATGTCGTTGCCCTGAATCGGGACGCCGGATCCGGAAGCGTACTTGACCTCGGGAATGTCGACCTCGTCGCCGCCGTCGGTTCGGATTTCCCGAACCTCGGCGTCGATGCTCACGGGTCGTTCCTCGCCGTCTTCTCGCGGGCTTCGCCCGCTCGAACGGTCCGCGGAGCGTTGCTCCGCGCTATTCGCTCGCTCCGAGGACTCACTTTGCTCGTCCTCGCGGCTCATGCGGTCGACACCTCCTTCAGTTCGCGCACATCAGTAACCTCCCCGGTGATCGCCGCGGCGGCGACCATCCGCGGGTTCATAAGCACTGTGCGGCCGTCCTTCGATCCCTGTCGGCCGACGAAGTTCCGGTTCGAGGAGGAGGCACAGGCCTCGTCGCCCTCGAGTTGGTCTTCGTTCATGCCGAGACACATCGAACAGCCGGCGTTTCGCCACTCGAAGCCGGCTTCCTCGTAGATGTCCTTGAGTCCCTCTTTCTCCGCCGTTTCCTGCACGCGCTGACTGCCGGGGACGACGAGCGCGCGAACGTCGTCGTCGACCTGCCGGCCCTCGACGATCTCGGCACCGCGTCGGAGGTCGGGCAGTCGGGCGTTCGTACACGAGCCGAGGAAGGCGACGTCGATGTCGTAGCCGTCCATCGTTTCGCCCGGCTCGACGCGCATGTGTTCCTGGGCGCGTCGCGCGGTGTCTTCCTTGTCTGCGGGGAGATCCTCCGGTGCTGGGATCGGATCGGTAACGCCGATTCCCTGGCCGGGGGTCGTTCCCCAGGTGACGACCGGCTCGAGCTCCGAGCCGTCGATGGTGACGACGTCGTCGTACTCGGCGTCGTCGTCGCTCGCGATCGACTCCCAGTAGGGTTTTAGCTCCTCGAACTTCTCGGGATTCTCCTGGAAGTAGTCGGTCTCCTCGAGCCACTCGTAGGTGGTCTCGTCGGGGTTTACGTATCCCGCTCGAGCACCGCCCTCGATGGACATGTTACAGATCGACATCCGACCTTCCATACCGAGGCTCTCGATGGCTTCGCCGGCGTACTCGTAGACGTAGCCGACGCCGCCTTCGGTGCCCAGCCGGCTGATGATCTCGAGGATGATGTCTTTGGCCTCGACGCCGTCGTCGAGTTCGCCGGTGATCTCGATCTTTCGAACCTTCTGTTTCTCCATCGCGATGGTCCCCGTCGCGAGGACGTCGCGGATCTGCGAGGTCCCGATACCGAACGCCAGCGCGCCGAACGCGCCGTGGGTGCTCGTGTGTGAGTCTCCGCAGACGATGGTCTTGCCGGGCTGGGTGAGCCCCTGCTCCGGCCCGATGACGTGGACGATCCCCTGATCGCCCGTCGTCGGGTCCGAAAACTCGATGCCCGCCTCGCGGACGTTCTGCTCGAGTTCGGACATCATCTCCTCGGCCGAGTCCTCGGCGTAGGGCCGAGACTGGTCGGCCGTCGGCACGATGTGATCGACCGTCGCGTGGGTCAGTTCGGGGTAGGCGACTTCGAGGTCGCGCTCCTCGAGCATGCCGAACGCCTGCGGACTGGTGACCTCGTGGATGAGGTGCAGTCCGACGAACAGTTGATCCTGCCCGGTCGGTAGCGTCGTAACTTTGTGCCGATCCCACACCTTGTCGTAGAGTGTTCCCTCGCTCATCTGTCGTCCTCGATACCGTCGGTTCGTACCCGTCCCCGTTCGAAGACCCGATTCGTCCGGTTGGTCTCCGTCGCTTCGGTCGGTGGCGTGTGACTGACGGTTTCCATCGTCCGCTCGCCCGTCGCCGGTCGGTCGGTCTGTTCGTCGTTCGATTCGACGGCGTTCGCACGACCGCCGTCGGCCGCAACGGTGGGCCCGCGACTGAACAACTGTCCAGTCGACTCGTCGGTGTAGGGGTTGGTATGGCTAACCTCGGCCATGCTTTCCCCCGAACCGGACGCGGGCTCCGTCGTCGTCCCGACATCGGGTGCCGTCGGTTCCGTCTCTCGTGTCATCTGTATTCGTTCGTTCTCGAGCTGTGTTCGTTCGTCGATCAGTCCGCCTGGACGCGCGTTTTCTCGTCTTCGTCTTCGCTCTCTTCTCCTTCGCCTTCCCACGCGAAGAGGGCGCGAAGCCGCTCGCCGACCTCCTCGATCTCGTGGTTCTTCTCGGCCTGGTTCAGCTGCGTGTAGACCGGCCGGTTGGCCTGGTTCTCCGCGACCCACTCGGTCGCGAACTCGCCGTTTTGAACCTGCTCGAGCACTTCTTCCATGTTGGCTCGAGCGGTGTCGTCGATGATCTCGTCGCCGCGGGTGAGCCCGCCGTACTCGGCGGTGTCCGAAACCGAATCCCACATCGCGCCGAGGCCGCCCTCGTACATCAGGTCGACGATGAGCTTCATCTCGTTCATGCACTCGAAGTAGGCCATCTCCTCGCTGTAGCCGGCGTCGACGAGTGTCTCGTAGCCGACCTTGATCAGCTCTGCAATCCCGCCACAGAGGACGGCCTGCTCGCCGAAGAGGTCGGTTTCGGTCTCCTCGCGGAACGTCGTTTCGACGACGCCCGCTCGAGCGCAGCCAATCCCCTTCGCGTACGCGAGTGCGCGCTCCTTCGCGTCGCCGGTCGTGTCCTGATAGACCGCGAGCAGTCCGGGGGTCCCCTCGCCGCGCTCGTAGTTGCGCCGCACCAGGTGGCCCGGCGATTTCGGCGCGATCATCGTCACGTCGACGTGTTCGGGCGGCTGGATCTGGTTGTAGTGGATGTTAAAGCCGTGAGCGAACTGGAGCGTGTCGCCTTCCTCGAGGTGTGGTTCGATCTCCGCGTAGACGGCGGGCTGGACCGTATCGGGAACCAGCACGGACACGATATCGGCCTGTTTGGCCGCCTCGGCAGCGGTCGCGACCTCGAGTCCTTCTGCGCGTGCTGGCTCTCGCGAGGAGGAATCCTCGCGAAGGCCGACGACCACGTCGACGCCACTCTCGTGGAGGTTCAGCGCGTGAGCGTGGCCCTGACTGCCGTATCCGAGTACGGCGACGGTCGAGTTTGCGAGTTGCGATTCGTCTACGTCTTCTTCGTAATAGATTTCGGTGGTGAATTCGTCAGTCATCGTCTGCGTGTGGTTGTTGTGGGTTCGTTTGCTGTGCCGATTCCTCCGGCGGCGTCTCGCGGGCGGTATCGGTCGTCCCCCGCGCTAACGCCGTCGTTCCGGTTCGGGAGATCTCGCGGATCCCGAACTGGCTGAACGCCTCGATCGCCGCGTCGATCTTCTGATCGCTGCCGGTGATCTCGACGGTCGCCGTCTCGGGCGAGGCGTCGACGGTCGTGGCGCCGTACATCTCCGCGACTGCGGCGACCTGGTCGGGCCGCATCGCGTTGACCTTCACGAGCGCGAGTTCGCGTCGCATCGCGTCTGGCTCGAGTTCGCGGACCGAGACGACCGGAACGAGCTTCCGGAGTTGTTTCTTGATCTGTTCGATGCCGGGGTCGGGTTCTTCGACGACGAGGGTGATTCGCGCTCTCCCCTCGTCGTCGGTGGGACCGACCGTCAGGCTCTCGATGTTGAACTGCCGCCTCGAGAACAGCCCCGAGACGTCCGAGAGCACGCCGGGTTCGTGCTCGACGAGCGTCGAGATCACGGTTCGGCGCGGTTCGTGTTCGGCCTCCACTTCGGGGTCGACGCGAATTCCCTGTGCGGTGCGTCGACCAGCCGGTGTCGGGCGTTCCTCGGGGGCCGGTCCGTCGAGTCCGCCGGTCATAGCTGGTCCTCCGCCAGCGCGAACTGGCCGTTGTCGCCGCCGCTTGGCACCATCGGGTAAACGTTTGCCTGCGGATCGATATGCGCGTCGATAACGGACGGCCCGTCGTAGGAAAGCGCCTCCTCGATGGTGTCTGCGACCTCGTCGTACTCGTCGATCCGGAACCCTCTCGCGCCGAACGCTTCGGCGAGCTTGTCGAACTCGGGCATCCAGTTGTACTCGGAGGCGGAGTGACGGCCCTCGAAGAAGGCGTCCTGCCACTGTCGAACCATGCCGATATATTCGTTGTTGAGCACGACGACGGTGATGTCGAGGTTTTCGCGAACCGCGACCGAGAGTCCCTGCAGGGTCATCAGGAACGAGCCGTCGCCGTCGATGCAGACGACCTCCTGGTCGTCGTCGGCGGCGATACGCGCGCCGATCGCCGAGGGCAGGCCGTATCCCATCGCACCCAGCCCGTGACTCGAGACCCACGTCCGCGGTTCGGTGTAGGTCCAGTACTGGCAGGCCCACATCTGGTGTTGGCCGACGCCGGTGGTCACGATCGCGCGGTCGCTGGTCGCCTCGTCTAGGGCCTCGACGACGAACTCAGGCTGGATCGGCCGGTCCTCGGGAGCGTCGTAGGCCATCGAGTAGTCGGACTTCCACTGCTGGCACTGGGCTCGCCACTTCGTCGCCTGCGGCGAGGTCTCTATCTCCTCGGCCAGTTGGGTGACGACCGTTTCGGCGTCGCCGATCAGCGGATAGTCCGCGTGGATGTTCTTCGAGATTTCAGCCGGATCGATGTCGACGTGGATCAGTTCGGCGTCGGGCGCAAACGTCTCGATGCCGCCGGTCAGGCGGTCGTCGAAGCGCGTTCCGATGCCGATTAAGGTGTCACAGTGGGTGACCGCCATGTTGGCGTAGCCGGTGCCGTGCATGCCGGCCATCTCCATCGACAGTTCGTGATCCTCCGGGAACGAGCCGATGCCGGGCATCGTCGTGATGACCGGGATCTCGTGTTCGATCGCGAACTCGCGACAGGCCTCGCTGGCCTCTCCCTTGATGACGCCGCCGCCAAGCAGCAAGGCGGGCTTGCTCGAGTTCTCGATCCGTCGCGCGGCCTGTTCGACGATTTCGGGGTCGGCGCGCTCTTGGACTTCGTACGTGTCCGGAACCTTCGGCTCGTCGGGTTCGCAGTCGGTGTCCGCGTTCGACACGTCCTTCGGGAGGTCGACCAGGGTCGGTCCCGGTCGCCCCTCACGTGCGAGCGCAAACGCTTCACTCACGTCCGAGCCGACCGTGTCCGGATCGCTCGCGAACGTGTTGTCCTTGGTCACCGGCGTCGTGACGCCGGTCGTATCGGTCTCCTGGAACGCATCGTTGCCGACGAAATCCCGCGCGACCTGTCCGGTCAGCGCGACCATCGGATCCGAATCCATGTCGCGTCTGCGATCCCCGTGACGAGGTTCGTCGCCCCCGGCCCCGAGGTCGCCAGGCAGATGCCCGGTTCGCCCGAGACGATGCCGTAGGCGTCCGCCGCGTGGGCGGCTCCCTGTTCGTGGGCCATCGTCACGTGGTAGATGTCCGAATCGTAGAGCGCGTCGTAGACGGGCATGATAGCGCCGCCTTGCACGCCGAAGGCGTACTCGACGCCCGCGTTCTCGAGGGCTCGGATGACCGACTGTGCACCCGTCGTGACGGGCTCTTGTCCGGTCTCCCCCTCCGCCGGTGGCGTCGACGCGTCCGACGCCGTCGATTCGTCCGCCTGCTGTTCCCCTGGTTCGTCCGTGTCGGTCGGTGACGTGACCGAGGTCGCGCGTTCGCTCATTGGAATCCTCCCGCCGTTTTGTGGCGATCAGTTGTCATATGCTGTGGTGTCTGCTGGCTGACTGGTGGCTGTGTGATCGATGCGAGGCCGGAACGAGAAGGAGGTGTGTGAGGGGCTAGACGGCCCCTACAATAGCGAACGGAGCGAACACGCTGGTCTTGGCCGCGTCGGCCGACCGCTGTGGGCGTGGCCTCATTACCTCGAGTCTTGCACTCTCGACTATCATAACTCTTGTGCGTTTCACTCGAGTCGATCGGGTGGCGTAGCCGGTGCTCGAGAACGCTTGCAAACGGGGAGAACATCCCTAGGCGCGCACCTCCTCTTTTTCCTGTGTGCGCTCGACGTCGGCCTCTTCGGCGAAGCGCTCTAGGTCGCTGACGGTGACGCGGCGCTTTTCGGCGCCGTAGTCTTTGACCCGTCGGGTAACCGCGCGAACCTGCTCGTCGGTGGGATCGAACCCGCGTTCGTGCAGGCGCTCGCGGACGGAGTGCGTGCCGGTGTGTTTGCCCATGACCAGTTTGCGTTCGGCTCCGACCATTTCGGGGGTCATGACGCCCGGTTCGAACGTATCGGAGTTTTCGATCACGCCCGCGGCGTGGATGCCGCTCTCGTGGGAGAAGGCGTTGTCGCCGACGACCGGCTTGTTGCCCGGCGTCTCCATGCCGCTTTTGTCCTCGACGATGTCAGAGAGCTCCGTGATCCGCGTGGTGTCGATACCGGTATCGACCTGGTAGAGGGATTCGACGGCCATGACGAACTCCTCGTAGGCGGCGTTGCCCGCCCGCTCTCCGATCGAGTTGACCGATACCTGGGCCTGATCGGCGCCGGCTTCGATGCCGGCGATCGCGTTCGCGGTCGCCAGTCCGAAGTCGTCGTGGGTGTGGACGTCGACGCGCGCGTCGGTGTGTGCACACACCTTTTCGATCATCGCCTGGAATCGGCCGGGCGTGGCGACGCCGCAGGTGTCGGGGATGTTGATCCAGTCGGTTCCTGCCTCGGTGACCGCTTCGATCACGTCGATCAGGAACGCCTCGTCGGTTCGCGTCGCATCCATCGGGGAGAACATACAGGTTGCTCCCGCGTCGACGACGCGCTCGACCGACTCGACTGCGTTCTGTACGACCTGGTCTCGTGTGGCGTGCATCGAATCTTCGATCTGGACGTCGCTTGTGCTCACGAAGACGTGAACCATCTCGACGCCGGAATCTAACGCTGCTTCGATATCCGCATCGACGACGCGGGCTAACCCGCAGGTCGTCGTGTTGGTTGCCGAAGCAATATCCCGGACTGCCTCGAACTCCGCGTCGGAGTTGACGGGGAACCCAGCTTCGATCACGTGGGTGCCCATCTCGTCCAAAATCGAGGCGATCTGGCGCTTGTCGTCGTAAGAGAACGACGTTCCAGGGGACTGTTCGCCGTCCCGGAGCGTCGTATCGAAGACTCGAGCAGTTTCGATTTCTTCAGTGGAATCTAACGTGCCCTGGAAGAACTCGACCGCCCTGACTGGTATCAGAGCCGTTGTCTGGTGAAGACATTGTATCCAATTCGACGTGCGACGGCGTATATAAAACTACCGCTGTCGCTCCTTTTCCGGTGTCTTCTGTAACCGATCCATTCCGGAATTCGTCAAAAACCGCAGGACACCAACGACCTAATATGCATAGCCATATCCTTAGACTATACCGTACTTTCGTGCTGGCTCGAGCGTCCCGTCGTTGATATCGAGGAAAATTACGGCAAGTGAACGGCGAATCGATCACACCACTGCTCGCGCGCGGTCCCGGAATTGACGTTCGGCCAATAACGCCTGTTTCAACGGGGAGAAACCAAATGATAGTGCGTTTTCTCCCAGAAAAAGTTTTGACCCTACCGTTCATGGATTTATTTCACAATCTATTCGATCAATGGTATCGATCGCGTCCGTTCCGGTAAGTTTCGTACCGCTCGACGTGGCGCGATTCGCTAGATCACTCGAGCGAGACTCGAGTGCGAGACCCTCGAGGAAGCGGCTCGAGGGTCGACCACCGTCTCACCCGTTTCGAGGTGTCCCACTGTCGAATTCGACTCGCTGAGCGGGTGCGGACGACACGTATCGCGCATCACGCGGATCGTCTCGGTCGTCACACCACGGTCAGTGAGCACGCGGTGCTCGGTGCTGGGTCCGCGAGCGTGTCAACATTTTAGTGTCGCTCGTGGTAGCGCCCTCCGCAATGTCATCCGACGAAGTCACAGACCTGCTCACGGACGCGTACCTCGACGAACTCGAGACGGTAATGAACTACCTGACCAACGCCATCGTACTCGACGGCGTCCACGCCGAGGAGGTCAAAGCGAGCCTCGAGGAGGACGTCGACGAGGAACTCGAGCACGCGCGACTGCTTGGCCAGCGACTCAAGCAACTCGATCAGTCGCCGCCGGGCTCCGAGCAGTTTGAGGCCCAGCAGTCGTCGCTCCAGCCGCCGACGGACACGACGAACGTGCAGTCGGTCATCGAGGGCGTCCTCGAGGCCGAAGACGACGCCATCGAGACGTATCGGTCGCTGCTCGAGGCGGCCCAGTCCGCGAACGATCCGGTGACAGAGGACGTAGCCGTGACCATTCTGTCCGACGAGGAAGCCCACCGATCGGAGTTCCGCGGATTCGAGAAGGAGTTCCCGATGGACTGAGACCGATTCGGTAGTGGACTCGTCGTTTCCACGATCGACGCGTCGATTACGGAAACGACGCGTCGTTCGATAGTGAACGGTCGCTGTCGCCGATTTTACCACTCCACTGCCGCTTTACGGAGTGTACCGTTCGCTCGCCGAGAGACTTACGGCGTGGGGAACGTTTTTCTCGTCGCGCTTCGACCCAGACCACATGAGCGATTTCGATCTCGACCTGATGGCGGTCGAGGACCACATGGACGAGGAGTTCGACCTCGAGGGAAGCATCGTCCTGGGCGTACTCGACGGCACGACCGACCCCGAGACCTGGGTCGAAGCGATCGCGAACGGGAACGTACTCGTACTCCGCGGCGAGGGCAATATCAACGAACTCGCCTCGGGATTCGCACGGAACGTCAAGGAGTCGGGCGGGAATCTGGTTCACTTCCGCGGGTTCCTGATCGTGACTCCGCCGGGAATCGACGTCGACACGAGTCGACTCGAGTGAGTACCGGCGGCGCCTCCTCGAGGGCGGATTTCGACGCCGAGCACGGTCTCTGCCGCCGTTCCGTTATCTGTAATCCAATCTTCAGTCGATAGTTTGTTTTGGTAGTTTGCCAGAACGTATTTATTACACCGTACGTACTACATAGCTGAATGTCGTTCGACACACACGACGATACCCCCGACGAAGGTGATCTTACCGAAGATTTAGATACCGACATCGACACGGTCGATGAAACGGACATCGATTCGAACATCGAACACGAAGCCGCGACGGAGATCGAATCCGCGGTCGGTCGATTGAGCCGGAGTACGGCCGAAATCGGCGATCGACTCGAGGAGATTCACGACGAGGCGACGGCACAGTACGATGCAAACATGGAAGTCGCAAGCGAGGCGTCGAACCTCTCGGCGTCGGTCGAGGAAATCGCCTCCTCCTCCGAGGAGGTCGCAGCCGCGAGCGAGAAGGCCCGGGACCTCGCCGAGACCGGCCAGGAGTCCGCGACCGAGCTCTCGAAGGCCATGGAAGACATTCGATCTGCCGCGGACGTGGTAACAGAAGACGTCACGGCGATCCGGCGAAGCGTCGAGGAGATCGACAAGGTGGTCGAAGTCATCAACGACATCGCCGACCAGACGAATATCCTGGCGATCAACGCTTCGATCGAGGCCGCGGGTGCAGACGCCAGCGGCGACCGCTTCGGCGTCGTCGCCTCGGAGGTGAAGTCGCTGGCTGAGGACTCACAGCGCCGTGCCACCGAAATTGAGGGGATGATCGATGACGTCCAGGCGAACACGGGGACGGCCGTCGAGAACCTCGGTTCGAACAACGAACGCATCGAAGAGGGTATCGAGTCGGTCGAGACGGCCATCGACGTCCTCGAGGAGATTCACGAAACCGTTGACGAAGTTTCGGAGGGAATCGCTCAGGTTGCGGACGCGACAGACCAGCAGGCGGCGAGCACGGAGGAAGTCGCGAGTATGGCCGACCGTACGGTCGAAAGCGCCGAGACGGTCGTCGCCGAGACGCGAGAGATAGCCGACGAGGTGCAAACGCAGTCGTCACAGATCACGGAGATTACACAGATCTTCGAGCAGTTAGAAGACGATCTCGGCCCGAACGCCAGCCCGACCGTCTAGGTCGGCTCTTCTCGAGAGCGTTCTCACACCCTCCAGAGCTGTCGGATCGACCACGTCCATTTAGAGGGTCTTACGCGTCCGTGCTCGAGACGAACGTGAGGTGGTGGCCGTCGGGGTCACGAACGACGGCCGTCTCCGGGACCCCGCCCTCGATCGACTCGAGAGTACCGTTGGACGACTCGAGACTGTCGCCCGACTGCTGGAGGGTATCGACGCGGTCGGCGATCGCCGTCGCCGCGGCGGTCGGATCCGCGGCGTAGAACCCGAGATCGACGTGGACCCCGCCGCGGGCGTCCGCGATGCCGAGGTGCGGTTCCCACAGCTCGAGGGCGACCGGGCCGTCCATTCGGACCCGCGGTCGCCGGTCGCCGCGATCGACGATACCGAATCCCAACTCGGCGTACAGCGACGCCGCGCGCTCTATCGATTCGACCTCGAGGACGACTTCGAAGATGCCGTCGACGCCCGGGCCGTCGACGGCCGACTGGCCGAGTTCCACGCAGTTGCCGTCCGGATCGTAGAGATACAGCGATTTCGACGACCCGAACTGAGCCTCCTCGAGGTCGTGGTCGGCCCCGAGTCGGTCCCACCAGTCGTCGTAGGCGTCGGCCGGAATCGACAGTGCGTAGTGGGTGTGGAGTCCGCCGCGCGGTATCGTCGTCGGTCGGCGAATCCGGAGGGCGCTTTCGCCGGCTTCGAACGCGAGTTCGTCTTCGCGCTGGAGGGCCATCGAGAGGGTCTCCTCGTAGAACTCGCGCGCGCGGGAGAGCGATTTCGCCTCGAGTCCGAGCCATGCGAGGCCGGTCAACATGGGCGTTCCTACGCGGGCCAGTCGCATAGTGGCGTCGCCCGCTCTCCGGGAGGGTTCCGCATCTCGGTCATTTAACTGCGCGCCGACCGTACGGAGCGGTATGACATCTCGCATCGACGAACGAGCGGCCGGCCTCGAGGTCATCGACCGCTTCGATGGCGGCATCGGGTGGATCGCCCACCCCGACGAGCGGATGCGCCGCGCGAGCCACGCCCTCGAGATCGACGGCGACGTCTGGGTCATCGATCCCGTCGACGCCGACGGAGTCGACGAGTTGCTCGCGGAACTCGGCACGGTCGCCGGCGTGGTCACGCTGCTCGATCGCCACAAACGCGACGCGGCGGCAGTGGCGAACCGACACGGCGTCGAGGTCTACCTGCCCGATTGGTTCGACGGCGTCGCCGAGGACATCGACGCACCGATCGTTCGGTTCGGTGCCGAACTCGCGGATACCGGTCTCGAGGCCCACGTGGTTCGAAAGAGTCGATTTTGGCAGGAGGTCGCGCTGTACGACCCCGCGGGGGCAACGCTGGTCGTCCCGGAGTCGGTCGGCGGATCGTCGTACTTTCTGGCCCGTGGCGAACGCCTCGGCGTCCACCCGGCGCTTCGGGCGATTCCGCCGCGCGAGCAACTCGGTGGGTTCGAACCGGACCGGGTACTCGTCGGGCACGGGTCGGGCGTGCTTGAGGACGCAGACGCCGCACTCGCGGACGCGCTCGCCAGCTCTCGGCGACGGATGCCGTGGCTGTACGGCCGAACGGTCCGGGAACTGCTCCCAGTGTAAGTCCGGATTCGAACCGATATCCGATTCGCTGGGGATACAGCTAATTAACCGCCGCCCGTACTACCCATGTGGTCTACATAACGCGCGGACTGGTCGATATCCTGTTGGATCTCGCCCGCGACGCCGATCCGAACGGCGTCTCGACCGGCGTGTCGATCACGCCAGCCGGTGAGCTTCGCGGGGGTGAGGAATTACCGCCCGAGACACCCGTGTTCACCGACTTCGTGTTACCGCACGTCGGCGACTCGGTCAACGCCGTCTTCGGCGTCGACCTCTCGACGCCGGCCCGCCAGTCACAGGGGCGGTTCAATTCGCATCCGGTTCGCGAACTCGCGGTGACAAGACGGGACGACCTCGCACAGATAATCTTCGTGGCGGTGCCGCCCTGGACCGACGCCGACGATTCGTTCGGCGCGTTCACCCGTCGCGGCGAGCGCCTGCCACTCGAGATCATCGACGCGGAGCCGCCGGCCGAGTCACTGTCCAACGAGTCGATTTTCGACTAACCAGCCTGGCGGTTCGCCGATCGCTACTCGAGGTAACCGAGCCCTTTTAGCTGCTCTGTAATCTCCTCGAACTCTGCCTCGGTGAGTTGATCGGTCTGCTGGTGCTGGATGACGATGCTTCGCAACAGGAACCGAACGAGATCGCTCGTGCTCTGGAAGCTGGTTCCCTCGATCGTTTCGTCGACGCGGTCCGCCAGTTCCTTCGGGATGGAGACGGTAGTGTACTCGGTCATACTAAACCGTTCGCCGGAAGCCCCAAAGACGTGTCGCCGCGGTGGGTGACACCGCGAGAGTTCCGTCGTCGATCGCCGTGATGAGGTGACGCCTCGGGGGTCCTAACGGGTCGCCGCGATGCGGTGACGCCGGGAGGATTTCGTCGCCAGCCGAACTCGAGGCGATCCGTCGCGCCGGTGTCGGTGAGCCGGCGGTATCCACACCCATTTTTACCTCCGCCTGCCAAGGGAGGTGTATGGGAGTCCGGCCACCATCGAACAACGACGATAACGACCCGGAGACCGTGGAATTCGGTATCGCTGCTGTCGATGCGCGGCTGCGGCGATCCGACCTCTCGTTTCCGGCGACCGAAGACGACGTCGCGGCTGCACTCGGCCACGAACAGATCCCCTACGACGTCCACGGGGGCGAGGTCGCACTCGGCGTCATCCTCGAGGATGTCGAACAGTCCCGCTTCGAGTCGCGTCAGCAACTGCTCAACGCGTTGCATCCGGTCTTCGAGACCTATCGGCAGGAACACTCGGGCGGGGTCGTCCAGCAGATGCGATCGCTGCTCCCGTTTTGAGCGGGGTCCGTCTCGCCCTCGATTTCAGTCCTCTCGATTCGCTTCGCGCGTAATTTGTTCGAGGTGGTTGCGTTGTTCGCGGTGGAGCGTGACGATCATGTCCGAGAGCACGCCGAACATGAGCAACTGGACGCCGAGTAAGATGCCCGCTGCCGAGACCATTGCGAGGATTTCGTGGCCGGTATCGTACCAGATCCACTTGCTCAGGACGTACATCGCGATCAGGCCGCCGGAGACGATCCCGCCGACGCCCAGACTGCCGAAGTAAAACAGCGGGTTGCTCGTCTTCGCGAGTGAATACAGCGCGAGGATGATCGTCCCGCCGTCGCGAACGGGATGGAGGTTCGTCTCCGAATCCTCCGGGCGGGCGCTGTAACTGACCGGAACGACTGCCGTCTTGGCGTTGTGTTTGACGCACTCGACGGCGAGTTCGGTTTCGATCGTAAAGCCGTCCGAGTCGAGCGAGAATCGGTCGAACGAATCGACGGTAAACGCCCGGTAGCCCGAGAGGATGTCCTCGTACTCTGCGCCGTGAATGAACGCGAACGCTCGGTTTATCATCCGGTTTCCGAACCCGTTCAGCGCCTTCATCGCGTCGTCGTCCATATCTGCGAACCGGTTTCCGATGACGTGATCGTACCCGTCTGCCAGTGGCTCGAGCATCCGATCAGCGTCTGCCGGGTCGTACGTGCCGTCGCCGTCGAGCATCAGTACGTACGGCACGTCGACGTGTGCGACGGCTTCGCGCAGGGCCTGTCCCTTGCCGGACCCGGACTGGACGTGGACCCGGGCGCCTCGCTCGCTCGCGATTTCCCGGGTGGCATCGTCCGAATCGCCGTCGGCGACGAGCACGTTCGTGTAGCCGTGTGCCCGAAAGCCGTCGATCACGTCGCCGATCGTCGCGGCTTCGTCGAGCGTCGGGATGAGGATACAGACCTCCTCGGGCGAGATATCGCGGTCTCGTTCACTCACGGCCGTCACCTCGTCGCCGCGAGCGACGGGGTCCGCGCGAGCGCCATCGTTTGCCATCGCCATCACGTCCCCGCCGGGAGCGCAAAAGCGTACTGGTCGCCCGCTGAACGCTTTCCGAGCAGTGTACGAACGCGTGGGGAATTCGAGGCCGCTGACGGATCGGCGCGACCCGCCAGCGTCGGGGAACGCGTTCGCGAGACACGACTACCAGGTCAGACCGTCGTAGACCTCGAGTTCGTCCGCGTCGATATCGACTCGTCGACCGTCGACGACGACCCGCCGAGCCATGCCGTCGAACGACAGGTCGGCGAACCCGTCCCAGTCGGTCGCGAGAACGGCCCCGTCTGCGCCCTCGAGGGCCGATTCGGCGGTCTCGGCGTACTCGAGGTCGGGATACCGCTCTCGCACGTTGTCCATCGCGACCGGGTCGTAGGCGACGACTGTCGCACCGGCGGCGCGGAGGTGATCGATGACATCGAGCGACCGGGACTTGCGGATATCGTCCGTGTTCGGTTTGAACGACAGGCCGAGGACGACGATTCGCGCCCCCTCGAGGGGGACGTGCGCTGCGAGCGCGTCGACGAGTCGCCGGGGTTGCTGGTCGTTGACGGCGACGACGGCGTCGAGCAGTTCGGGTTCGTATCCCTGTTCTCGCGCGCCTGCCCGTAGCGCGTTGACATCCTTGGGGAAACAGGAACCGCCCCAACCGAGTCCCGACCGCATGAACCGCTCGGAGATCCGATCGTCGAGGCCGACCGCCTCGAGGACCTCGTAGGCGTCCGCGCCGTACTCCTCGGCGATGTTTCCGAGTTCGTTGACCAGCGAGACCTTCGACGCGAGGAAGGCGTTGTTCGCGTACTTGATGAGTTCCGCCTCGCGGATATCCGTCTCGACCAGATCGGTCTTCTCGCGCTCGAGGATCGGTGCATAGAGCTCTCGGAGCGTCGCCGCGGCCGAGTCATCTGTGGTTCCGAACACGACTTTGTCCGGCTCGAGGAAGTCGGTGACGGCGGTGCTCATGCGGAGAAACTCGGGGTTCATCGCGAAGGAGATCCTCTCATCAGCGCCCGGACCCGCGGCGTCGACGACAGTTGGCGCGACCACGTCCTCGGTGGTACCCGGGAGGACCGTGCTCTTGACGACGACGAGGTGGTCGTCGGATTTGTCCGCGAGCGCTGCACCGAGCGATTCCGATGCGGCTTCCATGATTGCCAGATCGAGGCTCCCGTCGTCGGCCTGCGGCGTCGGCAGACAGAGGAAGGTCACGTCGGTTTCACGGACTGCGTCGTAGTCGGTCGTCGCCCGGAGCTGCGAGCCGGCGTGTTCTGCGATCCGCTCCTGTAACCCCGGTTCGTGGACCGGTGCGGTGCCCGCGTTAATCGATTTGACGACATCTTCGTCGATTTCGACGTTGATCACGTCGTGCCCGATGTCCGCGAGACAGGCGGCGATCGTCGTCCCGACGTAGCCGCTTCCGATGATAGAGATTTGCATGCCTGTGCGAACGACCGGTGAACGTTAGTTACTTTTGGGTTCACGGGACCGTCACTCGCCCGACTCCGTTCGAGGCATCAACACCGTCAGGAGCGTACTCAATCCGACGATACCCGCCAGGAGCACGTACCCCTCGTCGAAGTAGCCGTTTTCGGCGATGAACCCGAAGAGCACCGGCCCCGTCGCGCCCAACATTGCGGCGCTCGAGCGGACGAGCCCCAGCCCGGTCCCCTGTATGTCCGCCGGAATCGCTTCGGCGAGATACGATTGCGTGATCGCGCCCGATCCGAGCATCGTACTGACGAGAACGGTCACGCCGGCAAGCGGCCAGAACCCCTCGACGCTCGGTACGAGAGCGAGGCCGACGATCGAGCCAGCCAAGACGATGGGCAGGGACTTACGGAGGCCGATCGTATCGTACGCCACACCGGCGGCGGGCTTGGCGACGACGCCGACCGCGAAAAACAGCCCGAACAGCGCGCCCGCGGCCGTCTTCGAGAGTCCCTTCTGCTCGACCAGATACGTCGGATAGAACGCCGAAAACGTTTGCCAGACGAAGATGAACAGGAACAGGATCACCCCGACGACGAGGAACTTCCGCTGTAGCAGCTCTCTCAGGAGGTACAGGACGTAGTCGACGTACCCGTCGTGCTCGTGCGAGGCCTCCTCGTCGTTCTGACTCTCGGAGCCGTGCTTTGGCAGCGTCACCCAGATGAGGCCCGCGATGAGACACAGGACGGGGAGGACGAATCCGAGGCCGAGGTGCCAGGCGAAGGCGGCTGCGAGGACGCCGGCGATCGGCGGGATGATCGTCTGCCCGATGTCGCCAGACGCCATCGTAATACCGAGTGCGCGCCCGATACGATCCGGATAGAGCCTCGAGAGGATCGTGATTCGGGCGATCGGATACTGCGAGAGTCCGAGACCGACGGCACCGGTCGCGGTGTAGAGCGCGAGCGCCGTCGGCGCGACCAGAACGAGACCGACGCCGACGACGACGAGCGAGACGCTCGCGGTCAGCATCGTTCGTTCTCCGAACCGGTCGGCGAGGACGCCGCCCGGCAGCTGGCCGATCGCATAGCAGAGCCAGACGACGGTCACGAGCAACCCGGCGGTCGTATGCGTCAGTCCAAACTCGTCGCTAAAATCCGGGAGCAGTACCGGGTAGATCATCCGCGTTCCGTTTAGCAGCCCCCATCCGAGCGCGATGGCGATCAACGACTTGCCGGTGCCTCCCGCCCAGAGCTCGCTCGCTTCGCGACGGATCGATAGCAGACGACTCATCGAGTCCAGTTACTAGACGTTCCCGCTCGGCGATAAAACCGCTTCCGCTCCGACACCGTCCCCGCTCACCCCCTCAGATCGGTGGTGTCGCACTTTCATCGCGTATAACTCGATAGAATAGGAGAAAAATCTCCGACTAGCGGAGATAATATTCTAGATAGATAGCTTATCATAATATGAAAAAGATACAGGTTTTAATCTATCCATGCGTGTATCCCTCACACATGCGACGACGAACTGCACTCGCATGGCTCGGTACGGCAGCGGTCGGCGGATCACTCGCGTCGACGGTCGGTGAGGCGTCGCCCGAAGATATGACGTTCGGCCGGTCGTGGCCCGACGACGAGTCGCTCGAGGCGTTTCACGACTACGAGGAGTTGATGGACGAGCTTCGTTGGCTCGAGGAACGGACGCTCGGTTCGATCTCGATTCGCTCCATCGGAACGTCCAATCAGGGTCGTTCGGTTCCGATGGCCAGTGTCGGAAAAGGCGACATCGACGTGGTGCTCTGTAGCCAGCAACACGGCCACGAACCGACCGGAACCGAAACGCTTCTCGACCTGTTACGTCAGATTTCCTCGAGATACGGGCACGGCGGTCGGCTGCTCCAGGTGCTCGAGAACGTGACCGTTCACGCCATCGTGCGGGCGAATCCCGATGGCGGCGAACCCGACGTATTCACCCGGTTCAACGTCGACGAGGACGCGCCGTTTCGCGATCCCGACGAGGGACTCTATACCGCCTACTCGCAGGCGGGAATCGGCTGGGATATAAATCGGTATCACTGGTTCGACTGGACCGAAAGCGAACTGTATCAGAACCGTCCCGAGGAGTACCCGGAGAATCCCGTTCCCGAGGCGCAGGCGATCGTCGACGTCGTCGAGGAGATCGACCCGCTCTGGATGGTCGATATGCACAATCAGCTCACCTACAAGACCGACGACGGCGACATCGTCTCGAACTCGGTGTACTGGCCGACCCGCGAAGACGTTCCGGACGAGACGAGACGGCTCGGGAAGCAACTCTGCTGGGCCGCGTTCGAAGAGGCGGACCGCTTCGGGAACGCGACGGTCACCAGCTATCCGGGCGGAAACCAACTCGGCATCGCGCGAAATAGCTACGGCGCGGCCGGGATCGCGTGCATGTTACTCGAGACGCGCGGGCACATGGGCCAGGAGGCGCTCGGACGGCGAATTCGAAACGAGTTAGCCATCGTGAAACACCTGCTCGAGGCCACGGCGGACGGGTCGCTGTTCGAGATCGATCCGGCGCTCGCCGAGGACATCCCCAAACGGGGCGAGCGGTACAACACGGACCTCCCACCGAAGGACGTCCCGATGGACGAGTGGGTGAACGCGTCGGTGTCGACAGCTATGGTCGACTGGAAGATCCTCAACGACGCCGTCGCGTGCTCTGTCGACGGCCGTTTCCTCGAGCGGCTCCCCGTCGACGTCGGCGGAACGCTTCTCGTACGAAACGACGTGAACGACGAAGTCCGTCCGTACTACGTCGCTCGAACCCACGACGAGGGTGGCGCACGGGCCGTCAGAATCGGAGCGAACGCTCGAGAGCGGTTCTACGAACCCGACGACAACGTTCCGACGAGGTTCGATTCGGCCGTTCGCGGGTACGACCCGGATCCGTGGGCGTTGTTAGAAGTGAGACCGGCACAGCTCGAGTGGGAGATCCTCAACGACGCGAACGCGTGTTCGGTCGAAGAATCGTTCCTCGCGGACCTGCCCGTCGCGGTCGGCGATCGAATCTGCCTGCAGAACCACGACACCGAGCGGATACGAGCATTCACGGTCGCCAGAACTCACCACGTCGACGATCCGTATGGTATCGACGACGGGGAACGGCGCGTGCGGATGGGACTTGCCGCCCGGAGCCGCTTCTACGATCCCGACGAGTCGGTCCCCTCGTCGTTTATCGGGAAAACGCGACCGGCGTGAGTACGGGCGGCTTTCGACTGCCGTACGCCCCCATAAATTCGGATAATCCGCCTGAAGTATCCGTCTTCGCGACCTCGAGTCGATTTCGAGCGGTCAGCTTTGGAGGCGTATATGACACTATTACACGACTGTATTTGTCGGCTATAGAAATTGGTGTTGCAAATAACCATCACGGTCTCTCGTTGTACGTCGGATCCATGGGTCCACGTATCAGACGTCGGGCGTTCATCGCGGCGAGCGGCACGACTGCAACCGCGGCGTTCGCCGGTTGCATCGGTGAAGACGCCGAAGAGCAAGAAAACGAGCAAGAGGGCGGCGACGGCGGCGGAGACATCGGCGAAGCCGATCCGGACGCAGATGGCCAGATCCTCTCCTGGCATGCGGGCGGGACGAGCGGGACGTACTACCCGCTCTCGGGCGACTTCAAATCGATCGTCGAAGAGCACACGCCCCACGGACTGCAGGTTCAGTCGACCGGCGCGAGCGTCGAAAACGTCGGGAGCTTGAGCCGCGAAGACGCCCACTTCGCATTGATTCAGAACGATGTCGCACACTTCGCCGCGACCGGAACGGGCATCGACGAATTCGAGGGCCAGCCGGTCTCGAACATTCGCGGCGTCGCGACGTTGTACCCCGAGACGATCCACGTCGTCACGCAGGCGGATTCCGGCATCGAGAGCATCAGCGACCTCGAGGGGGCGTCGGTCAACACCGGGGACTTAGGCAGCGGAACTCAGGTCAACGCCCTTCAGATACTCGAGACCGCCGGGGTCGGGAGCGGCGATTTCGACGAACAGAACACGAACTTCGCGACGGCGGCCGATCAGATTCGAGACGGCGACGTCGACGCGTCGTTCGTCGTCGGCGGCTGGCCGGTCGGCTCGGTCGAAGAGCTCGCGACGACCGACGACATCTCGCTGATCGAACTCTCCGCGGATCTCAACGAGGCGATTCAATCCGAGGCGGAGTGGTTCGCGAGCGACGTGGTTCCCGCCGGCACCTACGACGGGATCGACGAGGACGTCCACACGGTCTCGGTCCAAGCGATGATCGCCACGCACGACGGCGTCGACGAGGGTATCGTCGAGGAAGTCACCACCGCGATATTCGACAACACCGACGACATCGGGCAGAAATCGGACTTCATCGACGTCGATTCGGCACAGGACGCGATGCCGATCGACCTCCATCCGGGCGCACAGCGGTACTTCGAGTGAGCCGAGCGCCCGCTCCACCGGATCGCATCCGGAACCGGCGTAGTGATAATCGGCTATCTTCACTGCGGTAGCGACCGACGAAACGCACGATCGAACACACCACGAACTGCCATCGGATTATGCACACGCTCCGTCGAACGCTCGTCGCGCTCGTCGTTCTCACGATACTCGCCTCGACGGCGGCGCTCGTCGTCTCCGCGTCGCCCTCGAAGACGCTCGTCGTCACGGACGCCCACACCGAGGAGGTGATCCTCGAGACGCCGGTCGAAGACGGCGAGAACGTCACGCTCGCGTACACCCATAGCGTCGAGAAGACGGCGATACAGGACATCTACGTCGTCGACGACTTCGAGCTTCGAACCGATCGGATGGTGTTTCATTCTCACGGGGCCGGGTTGCCCGCCGACGCAGATATCAAGGTGACCGAAGAGGGGTTCGTCGTCAGTCCGAACAGATCCTACGAGACGCTTCCCGTCGTGCCGGGATCGATCGCGGGACACGAACTCGTCGTCGACGGCGAGCGATACGATCTGGTCGAACGATCCGACGGCCCCGTTCGCATCACGGTCGAGGACCGTCCCATTGGCGACCGAATTGCGGGGGTTCTCGCCGCAACTGGTAGTTCGCACGCACCGCCGGACGAACCGACGCTCGAGACGCTCGTTCACCAGCCGTCGGCGGTGGACGGCCCCACGATAGCCGAATCGAATACGGCGTAGATAGCAACTATGAGTACAGACACCGACGAATCGGAATCGCTCTCGGACGAAGAACAGGCGGAGATCATCCAGGAGGTCGAACGCCGTCGGACGCTTCAGGGGGTCGCGGTGATCCTCGTCGCGTTCGTCGGGATCGCGTTCTCGGCGTTTCAGCTGTGGCTCGCCGCCCGAAGCTACAATATCGCCGTTACGCTTCCGATCGTCGGCGAGTACCAGCTCACGTCGCTCCAGCAACTGCAGGTTAACGCGATCCACGTCACCTTCGCGCTCGTGCTAGCGTTTCTGTTGTTCCCGACGACGCGCGGGGACGGGTTCCTCTCGCGTCGTCTCGCGCGCCTCGAGCCGGCGACGCGTGCCAGATTCGGCACTGACGCCGCCCCGACGCGTCTCGTCGAGCGACTCGGCGACGGCGTTCGCTGGGCGGTCGTCGATACCGATATGAACCGTATTACGCCGGTCGATTGCTGTCTGGCCGTGCTCTCGGTGTTGCCCGCCCTCTACATCCTCACGGAGTTCGAGGAGATCCAGACGATCGCGTTCCAGCGGTTCGGGCCAACGCGGCCGGTTCAGGGGGTGTATCCGATCCTCGAGCCCGTCGCCAGCGCCATCGCCATGGTCGGAATCCCGATCGACGAGGTGTCCTACGCCTTCCTGCTCGGCGTGCTCGGGTTGTTGTTGGTGCTCGAGGCGACGCGTCGGACCCTCGGCCTCATCCTGATGTCGCTGGTCGGTTTTTTCATCGTCTACGCCAAGTGGGGCCACTTCGTCCCGCGCGATTCGGTGATCGGCGCGCTGTCGGTCCAGCCCGAAACCTGGACGGAGATCGTCTACAACCTGTGGTACACCGTCGAAGCGGGAGTGTTCTCCACGCCCGTCACCGTCAGCGTGCGCTTTATCTACATCTTCATCCTGTTCGGCGCGTTCCTCGAGATGAGCGGCGCCGGCAAGTGGTTCATCGACCTGGCGTACTCGCTGACCGGCACTCGAAAGGGCGGGCCTGCAAAGGCCAGCACCGTCTCGAGCGGCTTCATGGGGATGCTCTCCGGCTCGTCGATCGCGAACACGGTGACGACCGGCGCGTTTACGATCCCGTTGATGAAGCGGTCGGGGTACACGCCGTCGTTCTCGGGCGCGGTCGAGTCCGCCGCGTCCTCGGGCGGACAGATGCTCCCGCCGGTGATGGGCGCGGCCGCATTCCTCATCGTCGAGTTCACGGGGACGCCGTACCCGGACGTGATCATCGCCGCGACGCTGCCCGCCATCGCCTTCTTCTTCGGGATGTGGGTGATGGTCCACTTCGAGGCGATGCGGGCCGGGATCGGCGGTCTCCCGCGAGAGCAGCTTCCGAACCTGCGATCGCACGTCCGAAGCGGGTGGTTCTACCTGGTCCCGCTCGCGCTCCTGTTGTACTTCCTGATCATCGCTCGCCTGTCGATCAACCGGGCCGGCTGGTACACCATCGTCGCCGTCGTCGCGCTCATCGCGGCCTTGACCGCGTACGACGAGCGGACTCGGCTCCCGCTGTTCGGCGGAATCGCTGCGCTCCTGTTGGCGCAATTCGGCGCGTTCGCGTTCTACGGCGGCGGCGTTCTCGAGGCGCTCGGCGCCGTCGCTACCGGTCAATCCGCCGGCGGGGCACTCTCGCTTGGAACTGCGGCCACCGCCGCCACGGCGGATCTGGGCACGATTACGATCCTCGTCAGCGTCGTCGTCATGCTGGCTCGCCCCGGTATCGATTCCCCGCTTCTCGAGCTCGATGATTCGGTCGAGACGACGATACAGCGGAGTACGCAGGTTCTCGATCGGCCGTCGCTCGCGAGCAAGGCGTGGTACCGATTCGGCGGGTTCGTACTCAAATCCATGGAGTCGGGCGCTCGAACGGCGACGACCGTCGTCATCGCCGTCGCCGCCGCCGGCGTTATCCCCGGGGTCATCAGCCTCTCAGGGCTCGGGCCGAACCTGGCCGCGCTCATCAGCTCCGTCAGCGGGAATTCGATGTTGCTGTTGCTCGTCCTCACCGGCGTCGCGGCGATCATCTTCGGCATGGGGATGCCGACGACCGTCATGTACATCATCCTCGTCGCGATGCTCGAGACGCCGATCGCTCGCGGGACGGGCATCGCGATCCTGGCGGTCCACCTCTACATCCTCTACTTCGGCCTGATGGCGGACGTGACGCCGCCGGTCGCGGTCGCCGCGTTCGCGGGCGCCGGCGTGGCGAAAGCCGACGAGTTCAAGACCGCGACGACCGCGTTCTTGCTGTCGCTGAACAAGATCCTCGTTCCGTTCGCGTTCGTCTTCTCGCCGGGTATCCTCCTGTTGCGCGAACGCACGTCGGGATGGGGCGTCATCGGCTGGTCGGACGTGGTCGACCCGGGCTTTTTCCTCCCGAGCGTCGTGGTCCCCGTGCTCGGGATGTTCCTCGGCGTCTACGCCCTCGGGGTCACGATCATCGGCTATCAGTACTCTCAGGTCGGCCCGACCGCCCGCGGGCTCTACTCGATCGCCTCTATCCTCCTGATGGTCCCCGAACTGCTCTTGCTGGTCGTCGAGGCGCTGTTGGGACTGGCCGGAATACCGTCGTTCCTGACGATCTTCGCGATAACGTTCCCGCTTCGACTCGTCGGACTGGGGCTACTCGTCGGGCTCTCGCTTCGAAACCGTTCCGGGACGGCGGGTGAAATCGACTCGAGCATCGCCGGCGCGGCAACCGGGGACGCCGACTAGCTCGCGGTGTGGAGCGCCCCGATGGAGGACAGCTTCGTGTGGGACGCCTCGGTGAGGGACGCCCTGCTGTAGGTCCCTCCAGAGCGGCGATCTTACCCCAGTTCTTCGTCGAGAATGAGCCGCGTCTTCGTGCTTACGACTTCGTCTTGCTCGCGCGCGTTCGTGATGAGTTCGTTGACCCCTCGCGTGTCCGCCGCGTCGACGACGAGTACGATATCCTGCTCGCCCGACACCTGCCAGACGAAGTCGACTTCCTCCCACTCGGCCATGCGATCGGAGACGTTCGCCGTGTCGACGTCGACCGCGACGCTGACTTCTATCATCGCCTTTACGTTCCCGGTCCGCGTCGAGATCGTAAACCGCTCGATTATGTCCTCGTCCATCATGCGCTCGACGCGGTTGCGAACCGTTCCCTCGCTGGTTCCCACCTCGTCGGCGATCTCGGTGTAGGGCGTCCGGGCGTCCCATCGGAGGACGTTCAGGATTCGCCGGTCCAACTCGTCCATGGACGAGAGCTTCGATCGACTCACACTTACCGATTACGAATTTCGTAACTCAGCTTCGAAGACAACACTTATGATGGTCGCACAAATACGTAGTTCGTAATGACAGCAGCCTACGTAGCACTGGAAGGTGGCCACGTGATCGAGGGCCGTGGCCGTGCTTCGGGAACCGCTCGTGGGGAATTGGTTTTCACGACAGCGTACTCGGGATACGAAGAGAGTCTCACCGACCCCTCTTACGAGGAACAGGTGCTGACCTTCTCGTACCCGCTGATCGGCAACTACGGCGTCCGAGAGGAACGCTTCGAGTCCGATCGCGTCCATCCGCGCGCAGTCCTCGCGCGAGAACTCACCGAGGATGTCGCCGAGTGGCTCGAGAGCGAGGGCGTTCCCGCACTCGACCACCTCGACACGCGCGAGGTCGTCATCGACATCCGAGACGGCGGCGCGATGAAGTGCGGAATCGCCGTCGGCGAGGATGTCACCCCCGAGGACGCACTCGAGGAACTCGAGGCCTGCAAGGGGATGAGCGAACACACGGAGATCGGCGAACAGGTCAGCGTCGACGACGCCGTCGTCCACGGCGAGGATAACGACGGCGAAACGGTCGCGCTCGTCGACTGCGGCGCGAAGGGCTCGATCGTCTCCTCGCTGCTCGAGCGAAACGCGACGATCCACGTCATCCCCCACGATTCGACGGTCGCCGAGGTCGAAGCCATCGACCCCGATGTCCTGTTCATCTCGAACGGACCCGGCGATCCGGCGAACTTCGAGCAGGCGATCGCGCTCGTCGAGGCGTTCGTCGAAGACACGCCCGTCGCGGGTATCTGTCTCGGCCAGCAGGTCGTCGCCCGCGCGCTCGGCGGCTCGACCGAAAAGATGGACTTCGGCCACCGCGGCGTCAACCAGCCCGTGCTCGACCTCGAGTCCAAGCAGGTCCTCATGACGACCCAGAACCACGGCTACACCGTCGCGGAACCGGGCGAGCACCTCGAGGTCTCCCAGATCAACGTCAACGACGACACGCCGGAAGGCCTCGACGGGGTCGAGTACGACATCCTCACCCGTCAGTACCACCCCGAAGCCAACCCCGGCCCGCAGGACTCCCTCAGCTTCTTCGACGACGTACTCGCGATGGGCGAGCAGTCCGCTCGAGCGGTCCCGGCGGACGACTGATCGATTCGCCGCGTCGCAACTGCATTGGTCGTTCGTTTTCCCGAGCAATTCCTCGACGGAGCGTCGCGTCTGTGTCAACGAGGAGCGCTTACTCGAAGGAGTAGACGACCGTCGCGCTCGCGTGGACGCTGACCGGCCCGGAGTCGATGTCGGTACTCGGTGCGCCCGACTCACTCGATCCGCTGGCGTCCGCGCTCGTTTCGTACTGGACCGGTTGTACGTCGACGTTGCTCGTCGAGACCGACTTCGTTCCGGTGAGTTCGACGCCGCGATTGTCCGCGATGTGGGCGGCTTCGTCGTCGGCGTTCTCGAGTGCGTGATCGATCGCCTCGTCGCGCATCTCCGCCCGTCGCTCGTCGCTCAACCCGAAGTTCACCCGCCCAACGTCGTCGGCACCGGCCTCGACCGACGCGTCGATGATTTCACCGACGCGGTCGACGTCGTCTATTTCGACCTGGAACTGGTGGGTTCCGACGTACCCCGACTCCTCGTAGCGGGTTCGAACCTCGTACCGCCCGGACTCGACACGATCGTCCGGGATCTCGAGGTCGTCGAACGTCTCCCGAAGGTCTCGGCTCGCGTCGCCAGTTCGTCTCTGACCGCCGCCGCGTTATCGTCCGTCGCTTCGATGCCGACGCTCACCACGGCCTCGTCTGGTTCCGTTTCGACCTCTCCGGCCGCCCGGACTTCGATTTCGCGCCCGCTCGAGTCGGTTCCGTCGCCGGAGTGGCCCTCGTCGCCAGTCTCGGCAGCGCCGAGACAGCCTGCGGCGCTCGCGGTCAATCCAGCGGCCGTCACTGCGAGGAGTCGTCGTCGATTCATACGCTCAAATTGGACCAGTGACACATAGCACCTTCCCAAGCTGAAACGATCGTTTGAGCTACGAGAGACGGCCGAACGGAATCGCCTGACTTCGTCGCGACGACTCAACCCCTAGACTCCGTCGCTACAATAGCTCTACAACTTCGTCATACGCGCAGTCCTGACAACTCGGTCGCGACGCACACCCTCGATAACTCAGCTCCTATCGCTCAGTCATGCCGAAAACAACGGAAGACTCGCTCCGCTCGTCTTCTGAGCGTTCGACACTCCGTCGCTGCCGCTCAGTCGTGTCGAAAACAACGGAAGACTCGATCCGCTCGTCTTCTGAGCGTTCGACACTCCGTCGCTGCCGCTCAGTCGTGTCGAAAACAACGGAAGACTCGAAAGTTACGACTGCTCCGGTTTGTCGAGGAAGCATTTCAGTTAGCCCAACGTGCTGTTGCTCAATATTCCTCGAAATTCTCGAAACAACGCTATACGCTCCATCAGCACATCGTTCTCCTCTGTCTCAAGGTTCGGAAGAACACAACGTATCGTACACTCCTCGACGAATTCATCGAGATGCCCCGCATTCGAAGTGCGATCAACCTTACCGAACTCCCTGCACCGTCTACGCTATAAAAGGCGTTCAACAGGTTCGATATGGCTGTCTGGCGAGTGCTTCTCAATCTCTCTGTTTCACTGCTCCCGACTAACGGTGTTACGGGTATCGACGCCTCGGGGTTTGACCGCAGTCACGCCTCGAAGCATTACACGAAACGGGTGAAGCTGACGATTCAGCAACTGAAAGTCACGCTCTTAGTCAATGCCAAAGCGAACGCTATCCTCAGTACCTCACAAAGCTAGTTAGTTAGAATGTCTGCTTGCTGAAGATGTGTCCAAGTACCAGCAGCAAGCAGACAGTGAAATCCACGAAGACCGGTTCCTTAACTTCCTCGTCAACCGACTTGACGAGGAAGTTTCTCTAAGCCTCGCCAACAATGCCGAAATCGATGCAGAGGGCATCTACGAGGTCCTCGTCGGCGGTTACGCCGACGAGGACCTCGATCTCGACACTATGCAACTCCAGTAAAGACTCGCCATCGGCGAACACGATTCTCTACCATCTCCGGACGAAGTTCGAGCCGGAACGGCTCAAACAAGTCGCTAACACACTTCTTCGACGAGACATCGTCGAACTCCTCCCCGCGCAGGTGGAGGTCTGTGCAGACCTCCACCTGCTGCCCTACTACGGTGACGAAGACGACACAGACGCTCTCTACCACTCGGAAGCGAAGCGTGGAACCACTGCGTTCTACGCCTACGCCAAACTCTACGCGCGTGTGAAGAACAAACGCTACACGCTGGCGGTGCGCCGTCTCGAAGACGACGACACCGCCAGCAGCGTCCTCGCTGAGTTCCTCGGTGTTCTCGACGGTCTTGACACCAAAGTCAAGGCCGTCTACCTTGATCGCGGATTCTACGACAGCAAGTGTCTCACGCTGTTACAGGCGCACAACGTAGCCTACGCCGTTCCGATCATCTAGTAGGGAGAAGAAATTCATCAGGAACTTTTGGAAGGGTGGAGTCGCGTTATTCAACACGACCTGACAGGGAAACTCGACGGTCACAGCTGGACCGTTGAGTGTCCCGTCTACATCGACTGTACGTACCTGAACGGACGATATGACGACCACGGCGTGGCGCGTCACGGCTATGCCGCTGACGCGCCGTTCATCGAGACGCCACGCGACGCCCAATACCACTACTCGAAACGCTTCGGTATCGAGCCGAGCTATCGTTTGTCTGAGCAAGCGATAGCGACGACAACGACGCGAGACGCAACGGTGAGACTGCTATACGTCGTGGTGAGTCTGCTATTTCAGAATGTGTGGCGGTATCTCCACTACAAATACGTGGCGACGCCCGCCGGGGCGGGCGTCGCCTCTGGTGGTGGCCGTACAAGGAGTTCGTGAATATGGTTCGACGGGCCGTCCCCGCAAACCAGCCACCTGACGACCGGTTCCACCGGTAGTCACTAACCGGGGACGCCGCCTTGTGAGTGGCTATGCTGTCGCTGTCAGCGGCTGACCGCCGACAGCTCCGTCTTCGATTAGCGTTGTCCAACCACTATCGACGACTCATGACGACAGAACAGGTGACTCAGGTCAGGCTAACTGGCGATGCTTTGTGAGGTACTGATCTGGGCACGCTGCTCTCGACAGTACGTTCTTCGACCACCGTCACGCTTCCTCGTACTTCTACCAGCGTTCAGGAAGTACTGTGCAGACGTTGAAAGTGACGACACTAACTGACGTAGAGTCACTCGCCGTTCTTAACGTTCATATCACAGCACGGTGGAAGCATAATACGAAGACTGGACCGCAGGTCGTCCGCCGAAACGCGGATGACCTGCAGTCCGTGGCTGTCGACAATGGGTTCCAAGACTGGCACACTAAGTGCGAAATTGCTGCGCTTGACGTCGAATATCTTGTTCACTACCGCGACTCATCCCTGAACGCAGCCGTAAACAACACGATCACCCGGGCAAATAACTACGCTCAGCGCTGGATGGCCGAAACCTCGTACTCGACAACGAAGCGTTTGCTTGGCGACGCCGTGCGAGCGTTGGGCTGGTATCAGTAATCCCGTGAAATTGTTCTGGTGTCCGCTATCATCAACATAGAATTGCTCTGTGAGCCGTTGTAGCCATGACCCAGCATCCATTCAACAAAGCAGTACTATTAGACCACTATAAACTGGTGCACATTGTCCTCGGCGCACTTGGTGGAATTCTTTAATCCTCACAGGGTGAGATGGTTATCATCAAGGAAATATACGTCTTCCGGCGTTTCGAGATCGTCTCTTAGCTCTTCGAGACTCTATTGGAGGTTTTCCCCGGATGTTGTTCGCGCGGATGGCCCCGTAATTGATTGTAGGTTTACGAACGTCAGATCCGCAGATCGTGGCTTACGGTCTTTGCTGCTTTCCACAATGTGACGCTCTAATCTTGACACTCTTCGTTTGGATCACCGAAAGAACTATACACAGGTATTACAATAGTTAACTCGCACCATGGCTACAGACTCGCATGGAATAGCTAGTATAGAATATCCCTCAATCAGAGAGGGAATAAAGCAAATTGGGCCCGCATTCATTGTCGCCGCACTAATGCTTGGCCCTGGATCGTTTGTGATCCTGACAACTGCTGGTGCATTATATGGATATCAATTACTTTGGATTCTCGCTATTTCGGGAGTATTCATCATTGTATATATTGAAATGATTGCACGAATAGGAATCATAGCAGAACAGTCCTTCTGACTGACCTGGAACTTCCCAGCGACTTGGTTCGGGAACTTAGCTTTGAGGAGTCCCTGAATGAACGGCAATGACTGGAATATGTCTGTCGAGCCAGTGATCTTTGCAGATTTACCGAAGTAATCTCGATTGCTCCCGAGCAACCCGACTTCAGAGATATTCACCATTGTCAGTCCAGTATCGAAGGACTCGTCTTGCCACTCCTTGTACAGCAGCCAGAGCAAGAAGAGTGGGTCAAATTCGAGCGGCTCGATTCGGATGAGCCGTTTATCATCGTCCCCCTCGTTAGTAATCCCGACGACTCCGTTAACCGTCCCCATCGCTTTCCTTCGATCGGGCCTCGCTCCCTGCACCATCAGCAGCGACGGAAGGAGCCAGTAGAGGTACGCTGTATGTCGTGATACCTCTTTTCCAGTGAAGCGACCATCCTCGGTTTGGATTTCGGTGTCGCCGCTGAACTCTTCTCGAACGTATTCTCGGTCGAAGAGTTCAGCTGCAAGTTTACGATGCTCAGAACTCAGCCGGGCGTTTTCGCTCTCAAAATTATACTGGTCGAAGTACGAATCGAGATCGATATCCTGGAATCCGTTCTTTGGGCCGCCATTGTACTCCGCTTCAAGCGGCGGGAGAAGCTCATCAATCCGGTCACGGATGGCTTCAATGTCGCTTTCATCGACATCGAGGTTCGCGGGAGCCGTAATGTAGAGGCCGTTAAAAACGAGATGGCCGTTATAAGAGAATTCGATCGCATCAGATGCAGACCCTTCTGATGGCATTGCCGGCTAATAAGTTAACAGGGTGAAATATATTTCGATAAGAGTGTGCCTGTGGCGATCTCAATAATTCCGGGAATTCAGCTGCTCGCAACATTCGCACACTCACCGTCTGGTAGCTGGCAATTGAGCTCTCTGACGGTCAGGCGATTCTCATCACACATGCGACTTCCGGAAAGTCGGCGAGTACACGCTCTCGAATCTCCAAGCGCACGACTCGAGCGGATTCCAGGGTAGACGAGGCATCTGTTGGATAGCGCTTCTGTATCTATCAAATAGTGCCTCTCAACTTATTAACCCCTGAATATTTCAACAGAGCCGCTTCGTTCACTTAGAGTCGTCTCCCTTGCACTAGCGGGCGGTTCGGCCGGATGGCGTACCCCAGTTAAAGATTCGCTGCACCTCAATCACCTACCTCGGTATGGAATCCAAGGTTTGTCGGCGAACTCCTGGTCTATCCACCAGCGGTGGAAGGCGAGTATTCGCCGTTCCCGTTCACCGTTCCGGACTTCAGGGCAAGGTGATAAGTTGCCCCCCCAGAACCAGACGTGCGCCGGTTCTGGATGAATTTATGTGCGATGTTCCGCGCCGCGTTATAGTCGCTGTGAAGCTCTTTACCACACTTCTGACATACGAACGCGTCGCCGTCACGGTTCGAGTCGTCGGTGAATCCACACTCGGTGTGACTACACCGCTGACTGGTGTAGGCGGGATTCACCGTTTCAACCGTGATGCCTTCTGCTCGGGCTTTGTAGACGGTTTGTCGCTTCAACTCACGAAACGCCCATTGTTGGAACTTGCTGGCGTTTGAGATACGCTCGCGTATCTGTTCTAAGTCCTCGAAGACGATGGTGGTACAGTCTTGGGATACGGGTTCACTCACTAGTCGCTTCGACGCCCGATGCAAGAAGTCTTCACTCCAGTTTGAGAACTTCTTTCCGATCGATTGGATGGTGAGGTGGGCGCTTCGCTCGCCCTGTTGCTGGAGGCGAGCACGGCAACGATTGTATTCGCGGCGCTTGTGATTCAGCAGGTCGGCGTTACCGATGAATGCTCCCGTGCTTGTGACGGCGAGATTCCCGTCCACGTTCCGATCGACACCGAGAACTGTTCGGTTCTCGGCTTCTCCCGACGACACCTCGCGTTCCTGCGTGACGGACACATGGAGGTAGTAGGTATCGGACTGCTGGTCGTATCGGAGTCTTGCTCCTTGCTTGTTCCACTCGTCGCTTTCCATACACTTCGCCTGTGGCGACTCATCCGGGTAGACGTACTCGGCGTGAACACGCCCGTTGCCATATGCAGCGAGCGAACAGTACCCGTCGAAATAGGTAATCGCGTTGGTGGTGTAGACGGTCGTGTTTGAGGTGAACACTGGCTTCGAGGTGCGTTCGCCCTCTTTCATTTTCTTGACGCAGATTGAGAGTGCATCGGCGGCTTGATTTACAGCTCCAACACAGAGGTCCGCATGTAACCCGGTGTCCTCACGAACCTCGTCGTAGACGAGCGGTTGGAGCTGTGTGCGTGTGGTAATCACGTACCCGTTGTCATCGCCCTCCCATCCCCGGTCTGCAAATCGTTGTACGGCATCCCGGAACGTATCCATCGTCCGTTTCAGGTCGTCCCGTCGATGGTCGGGTATAGAGAGCTTGACGACGGCGGTACGCTGAATCTCCATCTATATTCCCTCCATCGGATCGTGTCTGTGTGGATACCTGCGGTTTGGCCGAGGAACTGTACTATGACTGGTCACCGCGAGTTTAGGCAATTCTCTTCGACGGTGAATGGTTTGGCTCTTTCATTCTTAAATTGACTGTAGTGGAGCGTGTACTGTCCGTCTGTGCGTTCGTACGCAACGAGTGCGCGGTGTCCCATTGAGCAATCACCTCACGGGGCGACCCAGTCGCGGTCGCCCCGCACCCCCTCTGGGGGGCAATAACAGCCTCCTGAACGAGACATCCGAATTCCGCCCTGCGACGCTATTCAGGACACGGCCTGTGTATCGGCGTCCCCGCTGTGTTTCGGATGAGAGAGCAGGCTCACGTCCTGTAGGAGAGCTCTCGCTGCCTCGATCCGCTCCTGATCTGCGTTGTCGAGTCCGGCCATCTCGATGCGCTTGAGATTGGTGAGTGAGCGATGCGGTCGATATCCGGGCGTGTTGCGTGGGTCCATTTGAAGCGCCTCGCCGATTCACGGCGCAGAGAAACATCTCCGGCTGCGGGTAGCTGTGGGACTGAGTGCGTCTATTAACCAACATTGAGAATCATTTAGCCATTTTGTTGGTTAAGACGAACAGTGCGTCGATGGATTCGGCCCGTAGCGAGCCGAGCCACACACTCGACACTCCCAGATCGGTTGCCCCGTCCAAGCCTCATCCGGGACCCACTCGTGGGTCTTGAACCGATGGTCGGTCGCCCGTCCACAGGTTTGACACTCGGGTTCCTGAGTAGTCGGCACCGCCGACAACTGCCGATCAGCCGCAGCTTCACCAGTAGATTCGGTCAGCGCCATCGCTGGAACCAGCCACACCGCGTCGTCGTCGAGGACCGCGTCGAGACGCGACCCGTCGCGGATGCCGTCCCCACGCTGGTCGTAGAGCCGCGTTGGGCCCTGTTCCGGACGCTCCGACGCTTCCTTCCCGTGACCCAGTCCGGTCACGGGCGGCACTGAGAAGCCGCTCTCCCTCCTCTGACGACACCTGTACCGCGTCGGGGAGTGAGGGCCATTGCTGGGCCAGCTGGCGCGCCGGCGCCTCGTTGAGATCGTAGATGAGCGTGTAGTCGTCGACGGCAAGCTCCGCCTGGTTGGCAGAGAGGAGGTTCGCCGCGGCGCCGCCCTTCGCCACGGCACCGTAGAACGGGTCGACTCGACGACCAGGTGGACGATGCCGAGGAACGTCGTCGACGCTGACTCGTCCTTGATGGTGACTTCACTTCTGAGATGGTTGGTGAGACAGAATCGGCATTTCGTTTGGCAGTCTGGGACTGACGCCCCACAGGAACGGCACTCGCCGTCGGGGCCGTCAGTACATCGGGGTAGCCACCAGTGCTCGTCGCGACGCGTTGTCGTCGGGGGTCACCTTCACACCCGTCGTCCAACTTCTCGTCCGGAATGTGGGGCCACTCGCCGGTCGGCTGCAGTTCCTCACAGTCAGAATATCGATTGTGTATCGGTTGGCTCATAGCTTCTGTCGGTATCGCATTTCAACGTCCGGACGCCTATGCTCGCAACGAACTCTTGATTATACGAGAGAGTACAAACATATATGGGAGTACAGCGCGAACACTGTTGCAAGAGGTGCCAAGCATGTCCGAATCCTCGCGAGATGGGGTCCAGTCGTGGACTGAGTCGATGAGTGCCCGCGACCGTATTCGTGCGGTCGCCGAGACGCTTCGCGAACCGCGGTCGGTCAACTGGATCAGCGAGCAGGCTGACGCCGCCTGGAGCACGACCAACGAGGAACTCCAGGATCTCGTCGACCAAGGCCAGCTACGCCGTGTCGAGGCCGGTGAGACGACGCGCTACCAGCCGGACTACACGCGCCTACTCTTCGAAGAGATCCGGACGCTCATCGAGGAGAACACGCGCGAGGAGTTGCGGAACGAATTGGCTGCTATCACCCAGGAGATCGAAGGGTGGCAGGCGGCCTACGACATCGAGACGTGGGAGGAGCTCGAACAATCGCTTGCCGACGATGATCTCGCAAGTGTGGAGCTCCGCGAACGCCGCGACGTCATCGCGTTCTGGCGTGAGAACGAGGAGGATCGCCGCCTCATCAAGCACGCCTTGGAACTCTACTCCGACGTCGAAGCCGCCCGCGAACAGATGACCGACGTGGCCGACCGCGCCACGAGCTAATCCCCCTTTCACACAGTATGATCTTTCTCGCCGGTCGCGACCGCTATACACAGCGGACTCTCCTCCGCGACGTTCACGACCGATTGACGAACCAGGCAGGGTGTGAGGACGTACGCTATCGCCCGTCTCGACGCCGACCCCGGTACGTCATCGCGGATGTCGATCCGACCACATTCTTGAGTGACTCCTACGATGTGGGGGCCGCACGCCTGGAGATTCGCTTCTGGTATCCCGCAGGCGTCGACCATGAATACTACCGCATCAACTGGGTCGAACCGGACCAGAACCTGATGCTCGGCTTCCACCAGGACGCCGACCATCCGGACCTTGGGCCCTGTCACATCCAACTCAATTACGAAGATACGCCGGTCGATCGGCATGAGGCGACGTTTCTCGAAGCGCATCCACTCGCTGTCCTCGATGACCGACTACAACAATTCCCGGCGGCGGTAGAGGCGATTCACTGGGAGAACGGGACGCCTTCGCTTCCTACCTGGCCAGTCTAGACAGCGAGTTCATCGAGTGTTTCGTGATGCGTCCGGACAGTCGTTGGTGTGACGTTCCCTGTTTCCGCGACGTCGTTTTGCGTCACCCATTGCCCCTGTTCCTGCCCCGCTTTGTAGAGGCAGGCCGCGGCGAACCCGGCCGGATGGACGCCCGTCGTCACGCCCTGCTCCTCGGCCTGCTCTGCGAGGGCTCGGGCCCGCTGTCGGATTTCGTCCGGACACTCGAGATCTGAGGCGAGCCGCGGCACGAACATGCTGGGGGAGACGGGCCAGCTGGCAGCCCTAGTCCTTCGTTCAGCGTTTTGTACGCGTTCGTAACTCGTGACTCCGCGACGCGGGCCATCTTGTTGACGTCGTCCAGCAACCGCGAGCGGCTGTTGCACCGGCAGGCCCCGTACACGCTGGCCGCGGCGATGGCCTCGATGGATCTGCCACGAAGCAGCTCCTCGTTCTGGGCGCTCCGGAAGAGCTGGCACGCCTGGTCGCGGACCGAATCGGAGAGCTCGGGCGCACTCGCCAACCGGCACACCTCGCCCAGCCCGTGGACGAGATTCCGTTCCGCTTTCGACCGCCAGCGGCCCCGGGTCTGCTCACGGCGCATCCGAGCGAGTCGCCATCGCTTCTTCCCGGAGAGTTCGTTCCCCTTCGCGTCTGTGCCGCGACCGATTTCTGCCGATAGGCCGCGATCGTGGCGAGCCACAGCGAGCGGGACGCCCGTTCGCTCGCACTCCTCGTCGTCGTACGCCCGCCACTCCGGCCTGTGATCGATGCGCTGTTCGTCGATGATCAGGCCACAGTCCTGGCAGACCGTTTCGACCGCGTTCGTCGTGATTCGTCCGTTGCATTCGGGGCATTCTCAGACAGCTGCTTTGCCTGCCCTACTCCCGTGGATGTATCTCGGTAAGTTCGACGGCGCGCTTTTCACTTTCCTCCTCTACTCGCTCGTAGCGCCGCTGAGCCTTCGCCGTACTCCGACTATCGACCTCTCCTTGCTGGAATGGGTTCTTGTTCGAGACGACGATGAGGTGCCGTGATTCGGCATTCGAGAGATCGCCTAGCTTGGCTAAATCCGCGGAGAAATGCGGCCACTCGTCGATGTTGTTGCGTTCGAACTTCGCACCGGCGACGTCCACGTTCTTGATGTACTTGAGCTCGATTGCGTGTTTGACCGACGCGGCCGAGAAGTACTTGCTTCCGTCGATGAGGCGGACTGTGACCTTTGGGCTCTCTCCCTCCGGCAGGTATTCGAGGCCGTCATACTCCGACTCGTGACGCGGCTTTAGAATTGCGATATCGAGGCTCCGATTCCCGTCGCCGGACATGCCGAAGTTCACCTCCGGTTGAACACTACTGATGGACTGTGGCTTCGCGATTCGATCGAGATACTTTCGCTTGTACCCGGTCGCATCGGCCGTGTTGTAGCCACCGCGTACCTGAATCGTCTTTCCCACCTTGACCCGTAGGAGTTCGAGGAGCCGGGCTTGAAGCGCGGTCTCGACTGTGAACCCCAGAGGTGTCTCTTGAAACTCAGCGTCCAGTCGATTGATTGCCTCCTGAACCGTCATGGTTTACTCCACGAGCTATCTGCAAGCGCGGGTGTGGTCGGGTAGTAGATACGCGGGACCCCCGGCCCTGGGTCTTCTGGGACGCTCTGTAACTCCTCACTCTGCGCGGCGAGTGCGAGGGCCATCGAATCGAGAATGTCGTCTCGCCGGACGTCCTTCCGGAGAGTTTCGTCAAGTACCTGCGCGTACTCGTCGTCCATACCAGAGTGCTTCTGTTCGAGGAGGTGCCGACGGAACGCGAGGCCTCGCTTCGAAGACTTCGAGTAGGCAATCGGCTGCCCGTTGCGCGCGTAGAAACAGAGCTCCGGATGGCTCTCGTAGATTGGCCCGTCGTGGACCCCGCCCACGACCGCTTCTACCTCGTTGATTTTGTCGCTGATAGCGTGGGCTTGCTGGGAGAGACCGTGCCCCATATCGTCTCGATGCCTCCTGTTCGCCTCGTCGTAATCCTCAACGGCGGCTGCAGACTCGCATGGCGGAAAGAACACGGATTTCCCACGGCAGCCGAGTAGTTCACGCGCCTCAATGTCGCAGCGGCGCCTGCCCCCCGTGGGGAGCCCGACTGGAATATCTACCAACATTCGAGATTCTTGGTAGTCTGAATGCAGTTCAGAGAAGTCCTCGTATAGCTCCGTTTCGATGCTGCCCTCGATAAGGACAGTCGCGAACCACCCGTATGGGCAGGCATCGACACCGACCGCGCTCTCAGCTCTTGGCATGTTCTTCGATGAGTTCGCGGATTTGCGGCCCGATGATGTCATGAGGGACGTGGAACTCCTGTAGCGTCGCCCCCACCTTCGTGGTATCATTTCCTTCTTCGGTCCTCGACATTCCTTTTCACAAATGGGTAGACGTGGAATGAGCGTTTCGGCAAAGATATGGAAACCTAACGAGCAGCAAAATCGACGTGTCCGAAGGATCTTTCATATGAGGCCAGAACAGTTTCCTAAGAAATGCCTCGGATACGCGAAGACGAGTTCTACTCGGTTCTTCAAGCTGTGGATGACGGTGTCCAGACTATTCACATCTCGGGTCAACCGGGCGTCGGAAAGAGTACGTTCTTGGAGGAATTGGAAGAAGAACTCTCGGAATGGTACCGAACCAGGGTACTCTACGTCCGCGAAGGCAACACTCCCGCAAGATCTCCTCATCGAAGCCCGTGACGCGGCCGGAACTCTCAGTGCTCTCATTAACAAAGCAACTGGAATGAGTGTAGGAATCAGTCCCGCGAGTGCTGGGGTATCCACTGACGACCGCGCACGGCATCTTCGAAAGTTAGCCAGTCTCTCGGAGTCCGTCAACGAGTACAAACGGCTCATATTCTTTGTCGATGACGTACACAAGCTCGACGAACCGGAGGTCACGCGGGACTTCCTCCGTGAACTATCTTCCACTCTCGGAGAGAATGTCCAACTCATCACGGCAGGACGCCTGTCATTTGATGATGCGGACTACACCGTCCATCTGGAAACGTTCTCACGCGAGGAGACTGAGAACTATTTCCAAGAGGAATATCCAGACGTCGACGGCGAAACGATAGACGGCGTCTACGAGAAGTTAGACGGCCATCCCTATTATCTCGGCCTACTCAGGGAGGCTACAGGAGACGACAGTACATTCGAGATTCCCAAAGAGGATACACGGGACTTCATCGAGAGAGCGTACCTCAACTCGATGTCGGAGGCCGAGGAGGAGTTCATTCGGAAGACCGCGGGACTTGCTGAGTTGGACGAAGACATCTGTTCGGCAGTATTGGATGACGTGAGTCGCACACAGGCCCGGCGTACTCTTGACTCTCTGAGCACCAAGGTGGTCGTTCAGGAATTAGGTCGCTCAGAAGATACCGGAGATAGAGTGTTCAAAGTCCACGATCTGTTCCAAGAATTCCTCTACGAGCAACTCGATAGCCCAGAAAACCTCCACCGAGCAGCGTTCCAATACTACGCAGAGAGGCTCTACGATGAGGTTGAGGGAAGTGAAGCACGCGAAGACGGAACAGACCAGTATATCTGCGGTGGATGGCACGAATTCGGATACGTCGCCTAATTCGGTGAGTAACTCGACCCCTCACGAAGAACCGAACCACCAAAATTCTTCTACGCGCGCACACGCGAGCACAGAAGCAGATCGGACTTCTGGTACCATGGATCCGTCTTCGTCCGCTGGTGACCACGATTTAGATGACCCGGACGTCGACTTCACGCCGGGCGATTCTCCAGTCGAAACGGAGGGGTTCGAATCCGGTGGCGACAGGCCGTCGACTGGTTCTGTCGAGCATCCGCTCGAGACGACGCCGTTCGATTCGCTCGAGGAACTCGAGGATCGAATCGAGGAACTCGAGGAAGACAAGGATTCCTTCGAGGAGGTGCCGATGACCGGCTGGCCAACCGACCGCGTTTACAGCGTCTTTTTCGACGCGGTCGATTACTCTGAACGGGTCGTCGTCATCATGCTCGACGAGATCGATAAACTCGTCGAGAAAAGCGGCGACGACACGCTCTATAACCTCTCTCGGATGAATTCGGAACTCGATAACTCTCGAGTCTCGATTATCGGCATCTCGAACGACCTGAAGTTCACCGACTTTCTCGACCCCCGCGTAAAGTCGAGTCTCGGCGAAGAGGAGATCGTCTTCCCGCCATACGACGCGAACCAGCTACGGGACATCCTCCAGCACCGCTCGGAAGTCGCGTTCAAAGGCGGGGCACTCTCGGGCGATGTCATCCCGCTGTGTGCGGCATTCGCCGCACAGGAACACGGCGACGCGCGGCGCGCACTGGATCTCCTCCGGACGGCGGGCGAACTCGCCGAACGGTCCCAATCGGAGACCATCGTCGAGGAACACGTCCGGCAGGCCCAGGACAAGATCGAACTCGATCGGGTCGTCGAGGTCGTTCGGACCCTTCCCACCCAGAGTAAACTCGTCCTCTTCTCGATCATCTCGCTCGAGAAACACGGCGTCCAGAGCATCAATACGGGCGAGGTGTTCAACATTTACAAGCGCCTCTGTGAGGAGATCGACGCGGACGTCCTCACCCAGCGGCGAGTGACGGACCTCATCAGCGAACTCGACATGCTCGGGATCGTCAACGCGGTCGTCGTCTCGAAGGGACGCTATGGCCGAACCAAGGAGATCAGCCTCTCGGTTCCACTCGAAGAGACCGAGGCCGTCTTACTGAGCGACTCGAGACTGAGCGATATCGACGACATCCAGCCGTTCGTGCAGGCACGGTTCGAGAACTAGTTTTCGGAAGTTTCCGCGGGATCACTCCTCGAGACCGGTCCTTTCGGTCGCTCGTTTCCGCACTGAAAAAGCCGTCGTGATTCAGTTTCGATCGGACCAGCGTCTTCCCGCCACGGTCACGGCACCGGCGACGCTGCCGGCACCGACCGAAACGCCGGCGACCGCCTGTGGGGCGACGGTCCCGCCGATCGCGCCGAACAGGTACTTATCGAACAGCAGGCGGATGTTTCCGAGCCACGGGATTCGGAACGACGCCTTACCGGTGATCCACTCGGGCTTGACGATTTCGTCGGAGCTCGCACCGAGACCGGTCTGCTGGTCGTAGCCGCTGTTGTGGTCTCCTTTCGTGATGAACCCGGCGTGGTCTGCGGGACACGACGCGATATCGTCGCAGGTCGTGTCCTCGCCGATGATTTCCGGATCGGCCTCTTCGACCCAGTTCTCGTCTTCGTCGACCCAGAAGTGGGCCCTGTGTATCACCGGTGTAGCTCTTTCGCTCCCACCCGGTTGAAACACGACGACGTCGCCGGCCTTTCCGAACTTGTCGTAGCCGCTTTCCCGGCCGTTCTCGAGCGTGACGACGCCGGTTCCGTCGATCGGGTTATCGCCGACGAACCGATCCTCGCCGACGACGAAGATCAGGTCTCCCTCCTGCATATTTGGATGCATGCTCCCGCTCTCGACAGCGACCAGTGGGGGCCAGATGCCGCTGACGGCGAACAGCACGAGGCCGATCGCTGCGACGATCGCGACGCTGGTGAGGACGTCTCTGACCATCATGACTGTCCCGTCGTCCGTCTTCAGGAACCACCGGAGGAGTCCGTCGTCCTCGAGTGTCACCCGATCCGCCGATTCGCCTCGAGAGTCATCGGATCGCCCGTGAGAGCTGTCGGGCGCGCCTCGAGCGTTCTCCGACGCACTCGAAGCGCTCGACCCCCCCTCGAGACCGTGCGGTCGTCCGAACCGTCGAACCCGTCGGCAGTCGCTCGCCGCGATTCCAAGTCGTCTCGTTCGGGTTCGCCACCGCGATTGCCGGAGCCATCGCTGCCGTGTTCGAAGCCATCCCCGCTGTCTTCGGAACCGTCGCTGCCGTATTCGAAGCTATCGCCGCCGCTCTCGAAGTCGCGGGTGTCGTTCTCGAGTTCGTCGCTGGCGTGTGCGGACTCGTCGGCACCGTTTCCGGGGTCGTCGGCACCGCTTTCGAGGTCGTCAGCGCCGTTCCCACGATCCTCGATGCCGTTTTCGGCTTCGTCCCTGGTTTCCGATTCGCGATAGTCGTCTGACTCGGACGACGAACCGGTTCGGTCTCGGTCGTCGTAGCCGTCGTTACCGTCGCCATCGCCCATTGAATCTCATTTTGCGAGGACCGTGTATCAACTTTCCCCCTCGGGTCAGGCGGGGAGCCGATTGACAGTTGGAGACGGCCGATCCGTCATCCTTTTCTCGCCACTCGCGAATACGAATCGTGTGCCACTCGAGGGTCCGGCCCGGATCGTCAGCGAGTTGACCACCCGCGGGTACAACGCAGAGCGCGAGGCCGTGACCCTCATCGCCGCCGCGGAGCGACCACAGCCGACCCTCGAGCGGGTCGTCGACGCGCTCCCCGAGGGAACGCTGGTCGTACGCTCGGAGCACGTTCGATCGGTTCTCGAGGAGTCCGCATCGGCTTCCGGCGAATCATCGCCAGACTCGAGTGACTCGCCGCCGGCGTCGAGCGATTCACCGGCATCTACGAGTGACTCGGTGGGACATGATCGTTCGAGCGCCCCAAACGATCCCACGGACGTGCCGCCGAACGACCCCCCTGTTTCAACTGGAGATCCATCCCAGCCGTCGTCCAGTTCGAATGCCGATTCTCCAGTCGAAACTGGGGGGTCTGCCGATCGGTTCGATCGAGGTGGCGACGCCTCGAGGCGGGCCCTCGAAATCGCGAACGACATGACCGGCGAGAGTACGGGGACGGGCGAGTACAAGGACTTCGTCGCCGTCTTTCGCGACCGACTCGAGCGGTTGGGATCGAAACTCCGCGGTCGGTTCAACCACCGTCCGGCCTCTGCCATCCAGAGTATGCCGGGCGGGAGCGAGGCGGCGATGGTCGGACTCGTCAACGACATCCGCTCGACCGCCAGCGGGCACTGGCTGATCGAACTCGAGGACGCGACCGGGACGTTCCCGTGGCTCGTGATGAAAGACAGGGAGTACGCCGACCTCGTCGAGGAGTTGCTCTGCGACGAGGTGCTGGCGATGGAGGGGACGCTGGCGGACGATTCGGGCATCGCGTTCGTCGATTCGATGTCGTTTCCGGACGTGCCGCGGACGTACGAGCCGTCGACCGCGGATCGACACGTTCAGGCCGCGCTCATCAGCGACGTTCACGTGGGCAGCCAGGAGTTCATGGCGGACGCCTGGAACCGGTTCGCAGACTGGCTGCACACCGAAGAGGCCCAGCACGTCGAGTACCTGTTGCTCGCGGGCGACATGGTCGAGGGCGTCGGCGTCTATCCGGATCAGGACGAGGAACTCGACATCGTCGACATCTACGACCAGTACGAGGCGTTCAACGAGCACCTCAAACGAGTGCCCGGGGACTTAGATATCGTCATGATTCCGGGCAACCACGACGCGGTCAGACTCGCGGAACCCCAACCTGGATTCGACGAACGGCTGCGAAACATCATGTCCGCACACGATCCCCAGATCGTGAGCAACCCCTCGACGGTCACTCTCGAGGGCGTCTCGGTCCTGATGTACCACGGCGTCAGTCTCGACGAGGTCATCGCCGAACTGCCTGCGGAGAAGGCCAATTATGACGAGCCGCACAAAGCGATGTACCACCTCCTCAAAAAGCGCCATGTCGCTCCCCAGTTCGGCGGCCACACGAGGCTCGCTCCCGAGAAGGAAGATTACCTGATCATCGAAGACGTCCCCGACATTTTCCACACCGGCCACGTCCACAAACTCGGCTTTGGCAAGTACCACAACGTGCTCGCGATCAACTCCGGGTGCTGGCAGGCCCAGACGGACTTCCAGAAGAGCGTCAACATCGACCCCGACGCCGGCTACGCGCCCATCGTCGACCTCGACACGCTCGACGTGACCGTCCAGAAGTTCAGCTGAGAAGCGACCTCGAGACGCGGAACGACGGTATTCGTGCTCGAGTCGAATCTGCCCATTGACTCTTCGACTCGAGCCCAATTTCGGTTGTATTAGGGCTCGAGTCGAAACTTCTCCGTACGCGCGTTCTCGAAGCGGGGGCCCGAGCCGCAGTTTCGGAATCCGAGTTCGTCGGCGGCGGCTTTGACGCCGTCGGCCTCCGGCGCGATCAGGAGTTCGACGGTCATCGATTCGCCCTCCGCGAACCGAACCGGTTCGGCCAGCAGTTCGACGCAGGCGTCGTCCGTGCCGCCGATCTGGGTGACGTGGACCGTCTCGCCTCTGGCGTCGAAGCTGACGAATCCGAGGAGGTCCTCCGGGTTCGACTCGTCGTACTGCGTGTCGCCGGCCTGTACGTCGGCGTTTGGATCGTGGGTGCCGTCTTCGGCGACGCGTACCGTCCGATCGTGTACGAGGTTTCGCATCACGTCAGTCGGCGAGTCAGCGATGGACGCAAGCGCATCGGCATCGGCCTCGAGTGCGTCGCGTATGTTCATTAGTGTGTGGTAATGGCTTGCACTACTATAAATCTCGCCCGGCGGTCCCCCGCGCCCGACGGCCCACCCGCGCCTGTCGTTACCCGGTCCGCTCGAGTACCGCACCGAATCGACCCCGTTCGGACCGATTCGACCGCGCCGATTCGGTCGGGAGTAAAAATGCGACCGATGGGACACAGTTATTTGCTCGCTCTTGTAATGGACTGGCACATGAGCAGAACCACGGCCACTCACGTCGATTGTGGGGTGTCTCCATGCGCGTCGTAGCGAAGTTCGGGGGAACCAGTCTGGGCACGGGCGACCGAATCAACCGGGCCGCAGACTCCGTCGCCGCTGCGGTCGAGGACGGCCACGAAATCGCCGTCGTCGCCAGCGCGATGGGATCGACTACCGACGACTTGCTCGAGGACATCACCTTCGAGACGGGCGACAAGGACAGAGCTCAGATCGTCAGCATGGGCGAACGGACCTCCGTTCGGATGCTCAAGGCGGCGCTCTCGTCTCGCGGCATCGAGGCGCGATTCCTCGAACCGGGCGGCGAGGACTGGCCGATCATCACGGACGAGCACGGCGAGGTCGATGTCGAGGAGACCCAACGGCGCGCCTACGAGGTCGCCGAGTCGCTCGACGACGTCGTGCCGGTCATCACCGGGTTCCTCGCCGAGGGAACCGACGGCTCGATTACGACGCTCGGCCGGGGCGGCAGCGACACGACGGCCGTCATGCTCGGCAAGTACATGGACGCAGACGAGGTCGTCATCGTCACCGACGTCGAGGGCGTCATGACCGGCGATCCGCGGGTCGTCGAAGGAGCGAGAAACGTCGGCGAGATCTCGGTCGACGAGCTTCGAAACCTCTCGTTCCGCGGTGCCGAGGTCGTCGCACCCTCTGCGCTTTCGTACAAGGACAACAAACTCGACGTTCGAGTCGTCCACTACCAGCACGGCGACCTTCTCAGCGGCGGGACGAGCATCGAAGGCGAGTTCCAGAACCTCGTCGACCTCCGGGAGCGCCCGATCGCCTGTCTCACCGTCGCGGGCCGGGCGATTCGGAACCAGCCGGGCGTCTTCCAGCACCTCTCGCAAGCGCTCGGCGAGAGTGATGTCAACATCGAAGCCGTCGCCAGCGGCGTCGACACGGTGACGTTTTATATCGACGAAGAGGAGGCCGAACGAGCCGAGAACATCCTCCACCGCGAGGTCATCGCCCGCGACGAGTTCTCGAGCGTGACCGTCGACTCGCCGATGGCCGTCGTCCGCGTGACCGGCGGCGAACTCCCGAACCAGCCGGGAATCATCAGCGACATCGTCAACCCGCTCGCAGAGGCTCGGATTAACCTCCAGGACATCATCACGAGCGCGACCAGCGTCGCGCTCGTCGTCGACTGGGACGACCGCGAGGAAACCTTAGAGATCACGCAGGACCTGTTCTAGGTCTCGCTCGCCCGTCTTGTCGCCTCGTTCACGTTCGCGTCAATTTCACGTTGCTTGCATAGTCCGGCAAAAGTGACTTTACCGTAAGGAGTAACGTTCGAGCCATGCTAGAACTCGCGCTCACGTTCTTCGTCGTCGCGGTACTCGCAGGATTCTTCGGCCTCAACGGGATCGCGGGGCTCACGATGGCGATCGCGAAGTGGCTCGTGCTCATCTTTCTGGCGCTCGCGGTCGTCTCGTTGCTTCTCTAAACTTCAACTACGCGGCGGACCTGACGATCTTCACTCGGCATCGATCAGCAGCGAATAGAGTAGACAACCGAGTCCGCCAACTTCGCTGAGCCGGCTCGCCATCGGGAGGTAGTACGAACTGACTCGCGGCTCGAGCGTCGTTAGTTGCTCCGCCGAATCGACGCCGATCGAGAACACGAACGGAACGATCGTCAGCAGGAACAATCCCAGCGCAAGAAATAACATTCGACGGCTCTCATGGTGGCGATAGCCGCGATAGGCCTGAAACACGATGAACAGCGCCAGTCCGATCGCGATGAGCGTCACCGAAAGTAACGTTAGATAGTCGAACGAGAGTCGCGCCACTGCTGGATTCGGTGTCATTCTCAAAGTTCCTCCCACATGTCCGTAAAGCGGTCCGATAGCGTCTCCGTCGGTTTCGATTCGAACGTGACGGAAAATCCCTCCTCGTCTAAGTCGACCGTGAGCCTATCGAGTCGCGCTTCGTACACGCTGTAATGGTTCCCGTCGTCTTCGACGACGGTTTGCTCCGCGAGGAGTCCGCAGTCGATGAGTCGTTCGGCCCGCCGGTAGATCGTCGATAGCGAGGCGTCACACGCCTCGCTGAGTTCGTGTGCCGACCGCGAACTACTGACCGTCTCGACGAGGATTTCGCGCGCGTACTCGTCGTCGAGCTGGGCGAATATCTCGTGGGATCGATCGGGCCCGCGCTCGTCGTTGTCGTCTCGGTTTGGTTCGCTCACGTGTCGTGGCTCCGCGATGGTCCGGCGTCTCGAGTCCCGGACGCTCGTTTGCAAGCCGTCTCGCCCTGTTTGGTACGCTCCCGTCACGACTATCACGTACGATTCTCGATGTATTTTTTACGGTCTGTGTCACACGCCGTTCGAGCCTGTTCATTTCGGCGGCTCTCTTTCTCGTCCGTGGCGTTTCCTGTATGTTGGTCAGTGTCGTCTGCTAGCGAACGTGGGGGAACGCCATCGCGATCCCGTACTGCACGCCGACGGTCGCGACAAACGCGACGGCCCCCGCAGCGGTACTCGACAGCGCGGACTGAGTCACCGCGAAGACTCCGATAAAGATGCCCGACGTTACGAGCCCCGCCGAGATCGTCCAGACGGCCGCGTACGTCGGCGAGTACTCGACCGGCCAGTACTCGCCGTACGCGTACGGGATGAAGATGCCGAGCGTACAGATCAGCAGGAATCGGTTGCCGACGCTCTCGCCGACTGGTGCGAGGAAAAACGCGACCAGTGCGAGACCGACCGCTGCGATGCTGACCGACAGATCCGCTGTCAGGTCGTCGGTGAGCCGTTCGGAAAGCGACCGAGAGTCGTTCATCGACCAGTGATTGATTGTGGATACCTATAGTACACCGCCAGCGTTCGCCAAGTCAGCGAATCACGGGATATAGCCTCGAGACGGCGCTACCAACCCGTTTGGCGGACGCATCGAGATCCCGCGGTCCGAGACGCAGAGACGGCTCACTCCTCTGCGAGCAGATCCTCCGTCGCGTACTCCTCCCGTAGCACCTTCTTGTCGAACTTCCCGGTCGCGGTCTTGGGTACTTCCTCGATGAAGACTACGGCGTCGGGCGTCCACCAGTCGGGGTAGTTCTCGCCGACGAACGCCTCAAGTTCGCTCTCGAACTCGTCTTCCTCGAGGCCGGCACCGTCGGCCGGCACCACGAACGCCGCCGGTCGTTCCTGCCAGCGCTCGTGGGGGACGCCGACGACGGTCGCCTCGCTGACGGCGTCGTGGGCCATGATGGCGTTCTCGAGTTCGACCGAGGAGATCCACTCGCCGCCGCTTTTGATCACGTCCTTGGCGCGGTCGACGATCTGGATGTAGCCCTCGTCGTCGACGGTGACGATGTCGCCGGTTTTGAGCCACGAGCCCTCGAAGTCCGCCTCGTTTGCGTCGGGTCGTTTGAAGTACGAGTCGGTCACCCACGGGCCCCGAACGTACAGTTCGCCAAAGTCCTCGCCGTTCCACTCGATTTCCTCGCCGTCGTCGTCGACCACTTTGAACTCGAGGCCGGGGACGGCCAGCCCCTGTTTGCCGCGTTTTTCGTACTGCTGGTCGGTCGAGAGGTCGCCGAGCCCTTCCTTGATGTGCGCGACGGTTCCGACCGGCGACATCTCGGTCATCCCCCAGGCGTGGACGACATCGACGCCGAGGTCGTCGTACTGCTCGATCAGGCTCTTGGGGGCCGCGCTGCCGCCGATGACGATGCGCTCGAGCGAGGAGAGGTCCGCGTCGTTCTCCTCTAAGTACTCGAGGACGCCGAGCCAGACGGTCGGGACGCCGGCTGAAATCGTGACGCCTTCCGCCTCGATGAGCGAGACGAGGTCCTCGGGCGCGGGCGAGGGGCCGGGATAGACGTGCTTCGCGCCGGCGGCGGTGGCCGTAAACGGGATCCCCCAGGCGTTGACGTGGAACATCGGAACGACGGGCATCACGACATCCGCGTCGCGAACGCCGAGCCCCTGGGGGGTGAGCGTGGCCATCGTGTGCGACCACAGCATCCGCTGGGTGTACTCGACGCCCTTCGGTTTGCCGGTGGTTCCGGAGGTGTAGCACATCCCCGCTGGCGTCTCCTCGTCGAGTTCGGGCCAGTCGTACTCGGTCGACTGTCCGCCGATAAAGGACTCGTAGTCGGTGACGGGGCCGAGACTGGTTTCGGGGACCGAAGAGCCGATGACGACGTACTGCTCGACGCTCGAGAACGCAGTTTCGTCGTAAGCCGCTTCGAGAGGCTCGAGCAGCGACGGATCGACGAAAAGCACCGCGTCTTCGGCGTTCTCGACGATGTACTGGATGTGTTCGGGCGGAAGCAACGGATTGATCGTGTGCAGTTGGCCCCCGATATTGGGCGCACCGAAGTAGATCTCGGCGTGTCGGCTGTGATTCCAGCAGAAGGTGCCGACCCGCTCGCCGTCGTCGACGCCGAGATCGGAGAGCGCGTTCGCCAACTGCCGGGTTCGGTCGGCGAACTCGCCGTAGGTCTGTCGCTCGATCCCCTCGTGTGTTCGCGAGACAACCTCTCGGTCGGGATACAGTCGTTCGGCACGCCACAGAAACGGTCTCAACGTCTGGTCGTACCCAGCCATGTCTCTGGATTCTTCCCTATTCCTCATAATAGTATGTGTTGGTATCACACTGTCAGCGAGGCGAAATATACGCCGCACCGGGTACACGCGCTTTCGTTCATTACTGCGCGAAGCCGTCGGCTGGGGTCCGGGTCGCCCCTTCGATGGCTATTTTGTATCAGATAGAGTAAACAACCTCGAGACCGTCACCGGTTCCATGGTCGCTTACAAGTCCAAAGCCGTCGAGCGGATCCGGTTACCCGACAGGGACGAGCGCGAGCGCGCGCTCGAGGAGGCCGGCTACAACGTCTTCTCGCTCGCGGCCGACGACGTCTACATAGACCTTCTCACCGATAGCGGCACGGGTGCGATGAGCGACGAGCAGTGGGCCGCGCTCCACCGCGGCGACGAGTCCTACGCCGGATCGCCGAGTTTCGAACGCCTCGAGTCGGCCGTCGAAGACGTGATGGGATTCCCGCACGTGATCCCGGCCCATCAGGGCCGTGGCGCGGAAAACGTGCTCTACGGCTCACTCCTCTCCGAGGGCGACGTCGTCCCGAACAACACCCACTTCGATACGACTCGAGCCCACGTCGCGAACCAGGGGGCGGAGGCCGTCGACTGCCCGACCGAGGGCGCACACGACCTGCGCGCCGAGGAGCCGTTCAAGGGGAACTTCTCCGTCGAGCGCGCACGCGAGGCCGTCTCCGAGGTCGGCGCGGAGAACGTGCCGCTGGTCATCTCGACGATCACGAACAACTCGACGGCCGGACAGCCGGTCAGCATCGAGAACACGCGCCGGGTTCGCGCCTTCGCCGACGAGATCGACGCCACGTTCGTCATCGACGCCTGTCGGTTCGCCGAGAACGCCTTTTTCGTCCGCGAACGCGAGGACGAGTACGCCGAGACATCCGTCGCCGACATCGCTCGAGAACAACTCGAGTACGCCGACGCCGCCGTCATGAGCGGGAAGAAAGACGGCCTCGCGAACACGGGCGGGTTCGTCGCGACTCGAGACGACGCCCTCTTCGAACGCTGTCGGAGTCGTGCGATCCTCTACGAAGGGTTCCCGACATACGGCGGCATGGCCGGCCGAGACATCGAGGCGATGGCCGTCGGGCTTCGCGAGGCGGTCACCGACGCCTACATCGAGGATCGAATCGAGCAGGTTCGAACGCTCGCGTCCATGCTCGAGGACGCCGACGTTCCAATCTACACGCCGGCCGGCGGTCACGCTGTCTACCTCGATGCGGGCTCGTTTTACCCCCACCTCGACTCGAGCGAGTTCCCCGGTCAGGTTCTGGTCTGTGAACTCTACCGGGAAGGCGGGGTCCGCGGGGTCGAACTCGGCAGCTTCGCGTTCCCCGACTCGGACCGGCCGGAACTCGTCCGCCTCGCGATCCCGCGTCGCACCTACCATCAGGAACACTTCGAACACGTCCTCGAGACGGTCGAAAGCGCCTACGAGAACCGCGACGCGGTCGACGGACTTCGGCTCGCGACCGAGCCCGAGATTCCGGAACTGCGCCACTTCACCGCCGAACTCGAACCGGTCACGAACTAGGTACGCGTCTGCACGCGAGCGCGCTTGCAGCCAGTCGGTGGGCCCTCTTTCAGTCTGCGCCGTCGTTGAACCCTCTCTCAGTTCCCAGGGACAGTTAGCGGTTTTTCAGGATACTCCGTGCGTGATCGCCGAGCGTCGGTTCCGTCTCCGCTTTCGTCCCGCCGGTGAGCCGTCGTTTCGCCTTCGATCGCAGACCACTCTGTGCGCCCGGCGAGCCGGCGACGTCGACGACCCAGTTTGGAATCTGTTCCTGCAGTTCCGCGCGCTTCTGTTCTCGCATCGTGCTGTATCGCCGCAGGAGGAGTCCGACGCCGATGAATAGCCCGGCGTCAAGCAGTTCGCGGCGGAACCGCTCCGAGTCATCCCTGACCGCGAGTGCCTTCACCAGCGAGATGCCACCGATCCCCAGGTACAGCAGCGAGTTCCGCCCGGGATCACCGCGGAGGAGCCGTTGTAGATTCATGCGCACCGACGTACCACGGTATCGCCCATAAAACCGACCCGCGCTCGCAGGAGACAGCGACGACTGCCCCACCCTCTCAGCGCGATCCCTCGAGCGAGCCCCGATACCGCTCGTCGTCGATCGGCTCGATCGAGAACTCGAGCGACTCGTAGAACGGCCGAACCCCGGCGTCGAAGTGGGCGGTCAACCGTCCCTCGCGCTCGAGGGCACGCTCGATCAGCGCCCGTCCGATTCCCTGACCGCGGTGTCGCCGTCGAACCCCGATCGCGCTAATGTGTGCGCCGTCCCCAGCGCCTTCGGGTCGCTCTGCAACCTCTGCGAGCGGCTCGAGGACGATCGTTCCGAGGATTCGCTCGTCGACGTTCGCTGGTTCGCCGCGTCCCGGACGTGTCGACTCGCCATGTCCCGGCCGTGTCGACTCACCACTCTCAGCTCGTGAGCTCTCGCCGGTTCGTGCCGATCCGGCGTGGTCAACACGGGTCGCTGGCCACCGATCCCCCGCGACGAAGACATCGTTCACGTCGATTCGCCCTTCGAAGTCGCCGGGCTCGAGCATCGCCGCGTCGAGAATCCGTCGGATTTCGAGGGCGTCCTCGCTGGTCGCAGTACGGGTGTACATTGTTCTGGTAGTCTGCTAATCGGTCGCCGACGCGGTCACGTCGCTCGGAACCTACTCGTTTCGCTGGCGCTCGAGCACGCGTTCTTCGGGCGTCGGCCGTCCCGGATAGATACCGTAACTCGCGAACGCATAAAGAACTGTTACCACGGCCGCACAGAGGACCCCGGCCCCGGCGACGGCCTCGAGCGCAACGACCGCGAGCGGTCCGGCGAACGCGTCGCCGAGTGCCGCTGCCGTCTCGTTGTTCGGGGAGGTCGCCAGCCCGTAGGGGAGAAACGCCACGAACGCGCCCACCCAGAACCGGCCCGCGGCGAGCCGAAGGGACTCGAGCGAGCGGTCGCGGACGACGATTCCGATACCGAAGAGTCCGACGGCGGTGATCGCGAGCGCGAGAAGCGTTCGAAGCGAGGGCGCAAATCCGTCGTTAACCGCGACGCCGAGGGCGACGATCCCGGCCGAAACTGCGAGAGAGAGCGTCGACCGCGCGGGGATTGTGGGACGCATTCTGCCAGTAAGTATCGGCTGCCAGTACATATGCCTCGCGGACTGCGAAACGATCAATTTCGGTGAATAAGTGGCTCGCTGACGCTCCTGAGCCGACAACAAAGAACGTATTACCGCCGCGGACGAGACGAACGTGAGAACGATGCGACAGGAGATACACCGACCGTTCGAAGGATCGCCGTCGGCCGACGATTCTCGAGTGGCCGATACCGCGTCGCCGAGCCAAAACCCGCCCACGATCGATACCGCGTCGCCGACCGAAAACTCGCGAGTGGCCGACCGCATCCCAACCGCCCCGCGCGACCCTCGAGCGCGATGTCGATGAGGGGGTTGTCTCGAGCGAAGCGACTCTGGAACCGCTACGTGGCGAACGATCCCGAGCAGTATCAGGCGTACGTCTCGTTCCCAGCGAGACCGGGCCGGGAGTCGGTCGGCGACGTTCACGAGCAGATCGCCGCCCTCGAGCGCATCTTCGAGGGTCGCCTCGACGTGTACGCGCGATCCAGCGGCGTCGCCGTCGCCACGGATCGGGTTTCGGCCGAGCGCTTCGACGCCGACGCGTTCGAGTCGATCCTCGAGCGGATCGAGCGCGTCTACGCCGGGACGCACCGACTCGCCCGCGTCACGAAGCGGCGACGGATCGACGGCAAACTCGTCAGATCCGACGTCGTCGTCCCGGTCAAGCCGCTCTTTCCCCCCGAGGGAGACGACGAGCGAGCCGAAAAAATAGCGCCGCCGGCCGAGTGACGCCGACTTGTCCGCGACGCGTCTTTGCGGACGTCGGCCGCCGCCCGTGTGGGTCGTCTAGTCGTCCTCTGCGCCCGGTCCGGCGCTCGGTTCGGAGCCAGCGTCGCGGTCGCTGCCGCGGGGACTCTCGCTTTGGGTTTCCTCGGACGGCGTGACCGTACTCGTCCGTCCCATCCAGCCGTCGATGTTCTCGGAGACGTAGTCCTTGCCGCCCCAGCCGAAGGCGACGCCGGCACCGATGGCCACCGCGGCCGCCAGTCCCCACGCGAGCGCTCTGGCGAAGACGTAGAGGATGCCGACGTCGATCCCCATCGTGTCGAGGCCGATGACGATCGCCGTGAAGTAGAGGAACATCCGTGCGCCGTTCGCGAACCAGCCCGCGTAGGCCGTCTGCGTCGCGGCTCGAGTCCGTTCGATCACGTCCCCGATGAAGTCCGCCACGACGAATCCGAGGACGATGACGAGCAGCCCGGCGATGAACGCCGGCAGGTACGACACCGCCGTCGAGATCCACTCCGAGAGCGTCGGGATCGCCAGCGCGTTCGCCGCCGCGAGGATCGCGAGCGCGTAGACGAACCACTTCGCCAACGAACCGAACGCGCTCGAGACGGCCTGTTCAGTGCCGCCGAGGATTCGTCCGAGCGGCGTCTCGAGGACCATCCGATCGAGTTCGATGCCGTCGGCGATGCGCCCGACGACGCGCGCGGCGAAGCGGCCGACGACCCAGCCGATGAGGAGGATGATCGCCGCTCCGATCAGCCGGGGAACGAACGTTATCAGTTCTGCGACCGGGTCCTGAAGCCAGTTCGGGAGCTGTACCGCCTGTGCGGGTAGAGAGTATACCATGCCAGTCGACGTTGGCTTGATCCGGCCTTTGTAATTGTGTAGATATTTTTGAGTCTGCAAAAAAGCCTGTTACTGACGGTGCCGACACGACTGGTGAACTATTTGCTACGGAGAGTACCACGGACGTCGAGCCGTCACGGATCGAGAGCGGACCGAACCGTCGTCCAAGCCGCTCTCCAGATGACCGGCGACCGAAACCGAGAGACTGAGACCGATAAAAGACGATTGACTCGCCCCCGATACGCGGGCTCGTCGACCGGCACCGCGGCCGGACGATCACAGTTATCGACCGGCGCGTCGATCTCTCAGTTTCCGTTCATTGCTCGGTTCGAGACACGAAGCGAAATCCGGGCCGACAGCGACGGAATTGTCGTCGAGTTCGAGGCCATGGAGCCGTCGAACTCGACTCGAGCGCCTCCTCGAGTCGCCCAGCGTTCGGCGACGGAAATAGAATCCCAGTTCGTTCGAACCGACGATAGCGGATCGACTTTCCACGCCCAATTCGCTTCGGAGACGCGCTCTCTCGCCTCGAACAGATGGATGGGCGATTCGATCCCATACTGCGAGAACGATCGATCGTCCGCACTCTGTCAGTCGCGTTGATGAATTTGGTAATTCGGTATTACCCGCCCTTGATCAATCGAAGCACGGTGACGTGGTCGGCGTCGACCGGCTGGTCCTCCGGAACGGGGCGGCCGTCGACGAGGACTGACACCTCGTGGGGGCTGAGATCGACTTCGGAAAGGAGGTTGGCGTACGTCGGCGTGCCGTTCGACTCCGCGGCTGGATCGGTGGGAACGTCCTCGAGGGCGAACTCGTGGGTGTCTTCGCCTTTGACGTCCACGGTGACGCGCATACGATCCGTTGTCGCCGTTCGAACTTGAGGGCGTCGTTGGACGCCCGTCGATTGCTCGAGTCCAATTCCTCTCGATTGCTCGAGGCCGCAATCGAACGCTCGGAACCGCGACCGGCCGAACGCTCGAGACCGATCAGTCGGCGGTCGATTCGCCGGTTCCCGTTCGCGCCCGGGACTCGCGGGTTCGCCGCCGTCCTCCGTAGAGGGTCATCGCGAGCGCGCCGAGACCGAGCAGGAAGATCAGGAAGTTCACGATGCCGCCGACGATCGGAACCCGCCCGAGCAACGCGCCGCCGACCAGCCCTACGACGAGCGCGAGCCACCGGTTGTCGAGTCCCACGAGCGACAGGAGCCAGGCGGCCACGGCGAAGCGCCCGTAGACGATTCCGATCCAGACGAACAGCGCGAAGACGAACCCGCCGATTATCGAGAGCGGGATTCCGACCACCGTGATCGCGAGGGCGATCAGTGCGATGGGGACGACGATGAGAACCGCCAGCCCGACCAGCCCCGCCCGCACCGGCGCGTTCGCGACCCGGTCGGCGACGCCGCTCGAAAACCGCGGGAAGAGCAGGAGCAACGCCGCGCCCAGGAGCAGGTTCAGCGCGAGCGTGTACAGCGCGAACACCCACGTCACGATCGGCTCGAGCCCCGTATCGGGCCCGGTGCCGATCGACGAGTCTTCGGTGACCTCGCCCTCGACGACTCCCGTCTCGCCCTGCAAGTCGCCGCTGTACTCGAGGTCGCCCGAGATGGACGCCGTCTCGCCGAGTTCGATCGTGTCCGCGCCGATCATCGCGTCGCCGTCGATCGTCCCGTTGACGAGGACGGTCCCCCCGCCCGCTTGGAAGTTGCCGCCGACCGATCCGTTCTCGGCGAGGCGGACGTTGCCCGCGGCCGCGCTCACGTCGCCGCCAACGGTTCCGTTGATCTCGAGGTTGCCCGAGGCGACCGAGACGTCCCCCTCGACCTCGCCGTTGACGTAGACGTTTCCGGCGAGCGCGCTCACGTCGCCGGTGACGGTGCCGTCGACGATGACGTTGCCCGCGAACGCCTCGACGCTGTCGACGGATTCTCCCTCCTCGACGGTGACCGTGCCGTCGAACCCGTCGGGGCCGTCGACCGACTGGGCGGCGACCAGCCCCGGTCCGCTCCCGACGACGAGCACGAGGACCGCTACGAGCACGGCGATTCGAGCGAGCAGCCCGGCCGACGAGCGGTTCGACGCGTTGGGTTTCGACGCTCCTGTGGTATCGGTTGGCATATCGACGGTACGCCGCGCTGGCGGATAAAATAGTGTCTATGATGACACCTTTAGTGAGCGTCAGAACGACCGACTCGAGACCGTCGACGAACTGGCCGCTCGAGCGCTCCAGTCTGCTCGCGGTTCGGTCGTTTTATCTTCGGCCCGCCCCTCTCGACACGTATGAGCGAGGCCGACGCCGAGACCGCGGAGTCGACGCCGGGACGGACCGAAGTCTGGATCGAGAAGTACCGTCCCGAAACCCTCGACGACATCAAGGGCCACGAAGACATCATCCCGCGGCTCTCTCAGTACGTCGAGCAGGACGACCTGCCGCACCTCATGCTTGGGGGTCCGGCCGGAACCGGAAAGTGCGTCACCGGTGAGACACCAGTACTGACAAATGAGGGTATTGCTCCCATTTCGACGGTGGTTGGGGACGTTGACGGGTTTGGTACACCTGATAATGATCTCGAGATACTCACCTACAGTAATGACGGCACGTTTGAATACGTCTCTCCGTCGCACGTTTTTTCAAAAGATGCAACCGATCTCGTCTCGATAGAGACTCGAGATGGAAACGAATTCACGGTCACGCCAGAACACAAACTCCTCGTCGTAGACGAAACGGGACTCTCGTGGTGCCAGGCCGAGTCGCTTTCCGGTGACGAACGGATCGTTCGACCACTGGAAACACCCGTTGCTGCTAGGGACTCGTCTACGTCGCTGGATTGGCTCTCGTCGATGGACGGCGATCGAACGTTCGTTACTGTCTCGGAATCGTTCGCCGAACGATACGAGATTCCAGCCGAAGAGAACTACATAAAACAGAAGAAGGCGGTAATTGGTTGTCTTCGTCGTGGATATTCCCGAGACGGGAATCGAGATTGAATCGCTTACTTCGTTCGCGAACGCTCGAGTCGAGTCAGACTAGCTCCCTTTTGACGGGCTCGAGCGATTCGATTTCGCTCGAACCGACTCGTCGGATTGGCGGTCGAGAACCTCGAGAATCGCCGCTGGATCGCAAGCTCGTGGAAGCCACAGAGTGCGGTCGGTAGCAGGATGTTCGACGATGACGGTTGCGGTCTCGAGTCGGCCGTCGATCCAGTCGCGTTCGAGGCGGGCGGTGTGCTGGCCCGATGTCTCGATGTGCCACACCGGCTGTCGAAACAGCCGGTCGTAGCCGACGATCGCGTCGTCGTCGATCCGGTATTCGACGAAAGCGTAGCGGAGCCAGTAGTCTAGGTGGATCGAGAGGGTGGTCACGGCGACGGCGACGACCCCGAACCCGGCCACGATCGACCAGGCACCGTCGAACGCGAACAAAAGCCCGCCAGCGGCGATAAACACGCCAACGAACCAGAGATTCGGATACCGTTTGAGGTGAGCCCAAGGTACGAGTAGGCGACCGCCGACGGGCGGACGGACTCGTTTTTCTGCGTCCGGCACGGAATCGTCGATCGGCTCCGGCGTCGCCGGAGTGTGCGCGTGCGCCGTTGGAGTGTTCCCCGGCGTCGCTGGAGTCTCCCCGCTGTCGAAGTGTTCGCCTATCGATTTCCCGAGCGCAGCCAGTCGGTCGCGGTAGACGTCCGCGAGGTCGAATCCCGATTTGACGAGGACGATACCGATCAGTAGCGGGAGGCCGACGATCGTCGGGTCCACCGCGGCGATCGACTCGTCACTGGCCACGGCAGGATCTGCCCCCACGGCAAGCACTGCGATACAGAGCCCGACGATGAATAGCACTCCGATGCGCCAGATCACGCCGCGTACCGCCGTTTGGGCGCTGTGCTCGCGGTACCCCTGTCGGTAGAAGTACTCGAGTCCCGTCCGGCTCCCCTCGGTGAGAAAGAGGACGCCGACAGCGAGGACTCCCGTCTCGATTGCGCTCGACTCGAGCGCGTGGCCACCGACGAGTCCGACGGTCACGGCCCCCGTGGCGAACCAGATGAGCGAGAGTATCGGAACCGCCATGGCGAAGATGGGGAGCGTCGAGAGCCGTATCTCGAGGCCGGTGCGCGGGATCGGAACCGAAACGGGCCTGTCCACGAGCGCCCCGAGGAGATACATCTCCGGGTCGAATTCGGACGGCCGGCCGGCAAAGAGCGCCCGAACCAGCGCCCAGAAACACAAGACGCCGAGTTCGAACCAGTAGACGGTGACGAGCGTCGCGGCGTTCCACTCGAGCAGGAGGACCCCGACGAGCGGCAGAAGATTCGAGACGATGACGGCGACCAGTTCGGGCGTCGCGCCGGTCGTACGCAGCCGCTCGAGCGCAACCATTTGCCTCGTGTTCGACCGATCACACGTAAGTCGTTACGTTTGCTGCTACCGATCCGGTCCAATACCGTGGTCCAGTTTCACGCTACGCTTGAGACGCCTTTCTACAGATCGGCGACGTCCTCGATCGCGTCGGTTAGCTCCTTGATGCTCTCGAGATCGTGTTCGCCCATGTGGCCGATGCGGAACGTCTTCTCGCCGAGCGCGGAGCCGTAGCCGTTCGAGAAGACCATGTCGTACTCCTCGCTAACGGCGTCGATGGTCGCGGCGACGTCGATTTCCTGCGTGTTCTCGATACAGCTCACGGTCTGGGATTCGTAGCCCTCCTCGGGGAACATCGCGAAGTGCTCGCGGGCCCACTCGCGGGTGTACTCGGCCATCTCCCGGTGGCGCTGGTCGCGCGCGTCGTGGCCCTCGGAGAGCATGTGTTTCATCTGTTTTCGGTAGGCGAGCATGATCGGAATCGCGGGCGTGGAGTGGGTCTGGCCCTTCCGGTCGTAGTAGTCGAGGGTGCGCTGGAAGCCGCCGTACCAGGAGGCCGACTCCTTCTCGAGTTCGCGCTCGTAGGCGTCGTCGCTGACGACGCAGACGCCCAGCCCCGGCGGCATGGCGAAGGCCTTTTGGACGGAGGTGAAGATCACGTCGATCCCGTGTTCGTCGATGTCGATGTAGTCCCCGCCGAGCGACGAGACCGCGTCGACGACGAAGTAGGTGTCCGGATACTCGGCGACGACGTCACCGATCTCCTCGACCGGGTTGCGGACGCCGGTCGAACTCTCGTTTTTCACGCAGGTGACCACGTCGTAGTCGGTGTCCGATTCCTCGAGATAGTTGCGGACGTCCTCGGGTTTGACCGCCTGGCCCCACTCGTACTCGAGGGTGTCGACGGTTTTGCCGAGGCGTTCGGCGACGTTGGCCTGGCGCTCGCTGAAGCTGCCACAGGTCGTGACGAGGACGTTCTCGTCGACGAGGTTCAGGATCGAACTCTCCATGAACTCGGTTCCCGACCCGGTGAGGACGATGACGTCGTTGTCGGTGCCGAGGAACTCCTTCGTGTCCTCGACGATGGTCGTGTAGAGGTCGGTCATGCGGTCCATGCGGTGGCCGAACATCGGCTCGCACATCGCCTCGATGACGTCCTCGCGCACTTCGGTCGGGCCCGGAATATACAGCGTCTTGTCGGGGTAATCGTCTCGATATTCGCTTTTTTCGGTCACGGAAACCACTCGATATCAGCTACTGAGTCGTGCGACGGTATGGTACTTTTGATGGCGCACCGACCGCGACTGCCGGAAATCTGTTCACTCGACCCCGAGTAAACAAACGCGTCCGCGTCGATCGATCAGTCGGCACACGACTGCCGTGACGAGGGCGTCGATCGGGTCTCGCTCTCGGAGCTCGCGGAGCGAACGTAGGGATTTCGCCTGACGACGAATCCGTTCGCGGGTCTCGAGGAGTCCCCGCTTTCGTCGTCGACGATCGGTCGAACGAGCTTCCAGAGGCTGTCGATCTTACAGAGGGTAAAGCCGAGGACGATCAGCGCGAACCCGGCGACCGTCGCGGCCGTGATGGACTCGCCCAGCAGGAGCCAGCCGAACGCGGCGGCGATCACGGGCGAGGTGTAGTTGACGAGGCTGAGTTCCGTCGCGCCGACGCGCTCGAGCAGGACGAAGTACGCCAGGAAGCCACCGGCCGTCGAGACGACGCCGAGGTACGCGAGCGCGGCAACGACATCGCCGGTGAACGTCGCCACGAGGACGCTTTCCCCGGGGTGGAGGACGCTGACGGCGTGCAACGCGAGTCCGCCGACGCCCATCGCCCACGTTTGTAGCGGGATGATAGACAGCGTCGCGCTCGTTCGCTCGAGGACGACCGAGCCAATGGCGATCGAGAGGGCCGAACCGAACAGGAGGCCGACGCCGAGGGCCTGCCCGCCCAGCGAACCGCCGGAGACGGCGATGACCACGACACCTACCAGTCCGAGCACCAGCCCGACGGCTGCGGGCGGTCGGATTCGCTCTCGCGGGAGCAACGCGAGCGCGATCGGCGGCGTGACTATGGGCGTCAGGCTCAATACGATCGCAGCGACGGCGCTCGAGACGTACAATTGGCCGACGAACAAGAGGCCGTAGTGAGCGCCCACGAGGAGCACGCCGCCGGTGACGATCGATATTGCGTCCGCTCGTGTTCGCGGCCGCCACTCGAGACCGAGCGCGGCGACGAGACCGACGAACAGGACGGTTGCGAAGTCGAGTCGGAAGGCGGCAAAGAGGAGCGGCGGCAGCGATCCGAGTCCGATCTCGATCGCGCTGAAGGCGGTTCCCCAGGCGAGTGCGAGCGCGGCAAAGAGGAGAATATCTCTCTGTGAATTCATTTTATCATGGGAGGTGACTCGAGCACTTGTATGTTGTTATTGTTGTGTCTGAAGGGTTCTACCTGCCGATATCCACATCATTTGGTGGCATTGAACATGGGTGCAATTTGGTATGCTATTCGTTCGTATGATATGTTCCTACACTTCGAAACTCATCGTTCTCGTGGCGGAAAATTCGAGATCCAATGCGAGATAAACCAGACGTCCGGAACGCTTCGAGCACGACTCCGCATCGTCGGGAATGTGGAACACCGAAAAATGTCACGCGGTTGCTTGCCGCCCTGAATTGGTCCCCGCTGACGCTTCGGCCCTCCAAGCGAAGCGTCAACTGAAAAAATTGCCCGGGAGAACTTAAAGGTACCGACAACGGATCGAATCTCAATATGTCAATCGCAATTGCCGGTGGTCTCAGATGTGTTCTTCTTCGAGGACCCACCCGAGCGCGCGCTTGTAGTACGTAAACATCCGCTCGACGCCGTCGTGGTTCATCTCGTCGCTCTCGAGTTGCTCCTCGAGGAACTCGTACTGCTCGCGGATCTCTTGTTCGTCTCGCATACGGGGTCGTTCCCGGCGAAGACGCAAAAAGACCGGTACCAGAAGTGCCAGTTACGCGTTCGACCGAAGCGAAATCGGCCGACCCCGCTGCCGATTGGGTCCGTGCGTCCGAGTTCGGTACCGGTCGACTCGACGAGTCGGTGAACCTTTTGACGTCCCGACCGAAGGTGGGTTCATGAAGATTCGGGGCGAGCGCGAATGCACCGAGTGTGGGACCCGCTGGTCGTACTACGAAACGGGGAACGTGAGCTGTCCACACTGTGGGACGCTCCGGAGCGTCGGCCTCGACGACCGAACCGAACACACGGACCTGCAGATCGAGTTCGATCTGACGCCGGTTCGAAACACCGTCGACGACAGCACGACAGGCGACCTCGCAAAACGGTGTCGTGAGCGCTCCCGGGAGTACGTCCGCCAGCGCGGGTTCATCAGAGGCGGCGACCTGCGCGAACTCGACGATACGTACCTCGCGGCCGCCGAACTAGTGCACGTCGCCGACATCGTCGCGCGCGAACGGCAGCTCGCAGAGCGCGACGAACTCTACTTTCTCACGCTACTCGAAGTCACAGATCAGGGGCGACGCCCGCCTGCATCGGAGGTTCCGGACTCGCTTCGATCGGCTCGCGGGATCGCCGTCGCCAACGCCGTTCGAGACTACCGACGCGATATTCGCACCTGGAGCGAGGAGCGGACGCTCACGACCGACCAACAGCGCGTCCTCGAGACCTTGGGGGACCACGTCACGCGAATCCGCATGCTCGAGGGTGATATTCGACCGGAAACCGCCGAAACCCTCGTTCGTGCGACTCGCGAACTCACGGCGGCCCTGCAGGGCGAACCGGAAGCGGTCGAGCGCGCGACCCAACAGCTCGAGACCCTCGAGTTCGAGTAAAACGACTGTCGAATTCTGCGCGCTATCAGTGCGAAAGCGACGTTAGGGAAGTTCGACGTCGATTCCCTGCTGTTCACGTACGTCTGACTCGCAGGATCGTCGCCCATCAGGACGGTCGCGAGCCCCGGCCGCGTCCCGGCGTCGGCGAGCGTTTCGATCGCGTCGGTCAGTCCATCGCGGATCTCGCTCGCAACGGCGTTTCCATCGATGATCTCGGTCATCACTCGAGATGCCGTGAGCGAGCGTAATCAACGCTCGGGTTTGTGCCTATTTTCCCGTCCCAGTGAGTCTGTATATGCACGTTCGTGGCCATCATCGACGGACTGGCGCTGCTTCTTGGTCGAACCGTCCCCAGTAATCCCACTCTGGTGACCTGAACAACAAATAGGGTGAGTCGGCTGAAACGTCGGTGCCAGCGGGCGACAGGCATACAGTGCACCAAAAACCATAACACGAATATAGTCAAATTAATAACATACTCTACAAATGGATGGGATCAAATTGACGCGACGGGAAGAAGTCGTTTCTGGGTGTTTATTGGTCGGTCTCGGCGGCTGTAACTCCCTGCCAACGTCTCTCGGAAACTCCCCTCCACCCGGCGCTGACGAGCTCACCGCGGGAACAGTCCCCGCTGAAACCGACCCGCTCTTGTTGGTCTTTCCCGACGAACTGGAACCCGACTCCGCCGCGACGACCATCGCTGCGGGACTCCTCGAGTCATCGCCGTTTACGGAACTGTCCGCCGGGCTCGCCGATCTCGTTACCGGGTCGTCGTCGGAAACCGCTTCCGCGGTCGGAAAAGTAGCCGTGCTGGGATCGAACGCGGGTTCCGGGAGCGCTGGCGTCGTCTGGGCCGAGTGGTCAGACGACGAGCTCGTGGCGCTCCTCGAACAATCCGGCCAAGACGCGACCGAAGCCGAGACGGCCGACGGACGGACCATTCACGAGGCCGGTGGCCAGAGCGCGGTAGTCCTCGGCGAGCACGTCTTCGCAATCGGGACGGATGATCTCGTTCGCTCTGTCGTCGACGTTTGGCACGGCGATGGCGACCCCGTTTCGGACGCCGTCTTGGGGCCGTTCGAACGCACCGATCGAGAGTCGCCGGTCCGCTTTGCAACGACCGGGCGCGCGTTCCACGATGACCCAACACCACCGCGGAGGGCGGCGTACGACCCAGTTACGAACACGTCGATTTCAATCACCAGCGGAGATGGCGACGCGACTGTCGATATCGCCTATCAGGTCGACTCGACCGACGCCGCCGAGTCGCTCGCCGATGCCCTACGTACAGACCTCGGTCTCGAGACTACAGCGGACGCGATCGACCCCGTTCTTCCGCGGGGGATCCGCAACGACCTGACAGTCGATCGAACGTCGACGGTCGTATCGGTTCGATACCAGCATTCAGCCGAGGCAGTGGCTGAGTACGGTAACGATATCCTCACGACCCTAGAAGCGATAACCGGGAAACAGTAGGCGACTACGAGCGACCGAACGAGCCGGTGTAGACTGGGATCTCTTACTCGTCTTCGTACAGCGGGTTCTCCGCACACAGCGTCTCGACTTCCTCGCGGACCTCCTCGAGGACGCTCTGGTCGTCCGGATTGTCGACGACGCGCGCGATTAGATCGCCGACGGTTCGGCAGTCGTCCTCGTCGAAGCCGCGGGTGGTCAGCGCGGGCGTGCCGGCGCGGATGCCCGAGGGGTCGAAGGCCGAGCGCGTCTCGCCGGGCACCGTGTTCCCGTTGAGGACGATACCCGCGGCCTCGAGGGCCTCTTCGGCGGTGCCTCCGGAGGTGTCGGGGTGGCTCTCCCGGAGGTCGACGAGCACGAGGTGGTTGTCGGTGCCGCCGGAGACGAGCGAGAAGCCGTTGTCGGCGAGGGACTCGCCCAGCGCCTTCGCGTTGGCGACCGTCTGCTCGGCGTACTCTTCGAACTCGGGTTCGAGGGCTTCCTTGAAGCCGACGGCCTTGCCCGCGATGTTGTGCATGAGGGGGCCGCCCTGTCCGCCGGGGAACACCGCCGAGTCGATGCCGTCCGCGTACTCCTCGCGCGTCATGACGATGCCGCCGCGACCGGAGCGGATCGTCTTGTGGGTCGACCCAGTGACGAAGTCGGCGATGCCGACCGGCGAGTCGTGGACGCCGGCGGCGACGAGACCCGTGATGTGGGCGATGTCCGCGAGGTGGTAGGCGTCGACCGCGTCGGCGGCCTCCTGGATGCGCTCCCACTCGATCTCGCGGGGGTACGCGGAGTATCCCGAGACGATGATATCGGGCTGGAATTCCTCGGCCTGCTCGGACAGTCCCTCGTAGTCGAGATAGCCGGTGTCGGGGTCGACCTCGTACTGCTCGACGTCGTAGAGCTGACCCACAAAGTTTGCCGGGTGGCCGTGACTGAGGTGGCCGCCGTGGGTCAGATCGAGCGAGAGGATCTTGTCACCGGGCTCGAGCATTGCGAAGTAGACGGCCTGGTTGGCCTGCGTGCCCGAGTGGGGCTGGACGTTGACGTGTTCGGCACCGAAGAGCTCTGTGGCGCGGTCGATGGCGTGCTGTTCGACCTCGTCGGCGTACTCGCAGCCGCCGTAGTACCGCGAGCCGGGATACCCCTCGGCGTACTTGTTCGTCAGGGCGCTGCCCTGCGCGTCGAGGACCGCCTTGCTGACGTGGTTCTCGCTCGCGATCATTTGAAGCGACGACCGCTGCCGATCGACCTCGTTCTCGAGGGCGTCGGCCACGGCGGGATCGACTGCCCGGACGTGGTCGTGTTCCATAGTAAATTCCGTGATTGGGCGCTCCATAAGTGTACCTTTCCTCGGCAAGTGAGGTCGCTTCCGGCTTCCCGGTACCACGGTAGGCGCTGACAAATGAACGTATTCTGTTAACTCGATACAACTAAATTAACCGCTTACTATTCAACGAATTGATGCTGCGGTGGGATTTCGTTGACGATAGGCTTCGAGTCACAGACGCCGACAACGCGACGATCGTCGTCGAAGGAGAGGGCCTCGAGGTCGCGGACTCGAGTCCCGGAATCAACAGGCCCGTCGACGAAACGGTGGTCGTCACGGCCGAACAGCTCCGACTACCACACGCCGTCGTCTACGCCTCGAATCTCGGTTCCGGAACACAGCACGAACTCGATCCGCACGGCGAACCGCTCTCGCTCGCCCCGGGCGAATACATCGTCGATATCGACACGCGAATCAAGACGTACCTTCGGTTCTCGGGGGCGGCCACGATTGACCGGACCGACGACATCGAAACGGTCGTCGTTTCGTTCCCGGAGCGATCGAGACTCGTGCTCGGATTTCGGAGCCGACACGAAATCCCGGCCGACACGATCACGGTTCCGGACTCACCGCGGGGCCTCGCGAGTGCGATAAGCCACCTCCACGTCTCCCAGAAGACGACCAGCCCCGATCGATCCTATCCCTCCCTTCGCGGTCACCCACCTCGGATCGAGACGGGCCAGACGCTCGAGATCCCGTCGACGGTCACGAGCGGAGCGAGTGAATCCGGGATCACCATCACCGTCCCGCCGCGGTACGAGGACCTGTTCGTCGTCGCACCGCTGGCGTACTACCTCCAGGCGTCCGTCGAGACGAGTGCGCACGAACCTGCTCGACTCTCCATCGAGGGCTACGATGTGTCAGTGCCGTTGCCGTCGATGCCCGCGCTCGAAGGCGATGTCGAGCAGTTGCTCCGCAAAGTGTTCTTTCTCGATTGTCTGGTTCGAAACGCCGGTCCGTTCAGTACGTCTCTCTCCGAATTGGACGTGCTCGAATCCCTCGAGATCGACAGCGACCGGCTGTACGCGGGGACGATTGGAGAACGGCTCGCGAGCTATCTCGAGATCCCCTACGAAACGATCGAACACCGGCTCCCCGACTGGCACCTCTCGACATATGTCGAGGCCGGTCCGGACACCGTCGAGACGCTGCCGTTCCTGCTCGATCGAATGAGTCTGATCTCGATGCCGAAGTGGTCCGAACTGTGTGAACAGGAACTCGTCGAGCGATCGCTCGACGATTTCTACCGGAGCGGAACTGCCGACACCCGATCTGGCGGGCAGATTCCATCCATCGACATCGTCAAGCCGGAACTACAGAGCGGATGCGTCCACGGCTGGATCGCCGATGGCGTCCCGATCGATGTCTTCAAGTCGACGCCCGAGGCCTACCAGAACCGCCTTCAGTACCTCGAGCGATGGAGCGACGCCTCGTCGATCGCCGTCGTATTGAACGACCCCGAGATGGCCGGCGAGCACGAATCGGTGGCGAAGATCTACCGGGAACGCGCGGACGCGCTTCCGATCGAACTCTCCGTCGAAGAATCGCTCACGACCGACGAACTCGCTCGCGTCTTCGAGGCCGAACACGACTTCGTCCACTTCATCGGCCACTGCGAAACGGACGGCCTGTGCTGTCCGGACGGCACGTTTTCGACGAGCACGCTCGAGTCCTGTAACGCGCAGACGTTTTTCCTGAACGCGTGTGGCTCGTTTTACGAGGGACTCGAGCTCGTCGAGAACGGTAGCGTCGCCGGCGCGGTGACACTTCAGAAGGTGCTGAACGACCACGCTGTCAAAGTCGGCTCGATGTTCGCGACGTTGCTCGTACACGGATTTAGCATCGAACGCGCCATGGACCTCGCTCGGCGCCGTATTATGATGGGCAAAGACTACGCGGTCGTCGGCGACGGCACCCACTCGCTCTCGCAGGGAGAACAGCAGTACCCGACGACCATCACGATGGATCTGGTCGACGACGAGCAGTATCTCCTCTCTATCGAGTGTTACTCGACCGGAGACACCGGCTCGTACTACTTTCCGCACGCAGACGGAAACGACAACGCCTACCTCTGTGGATCCCCGTCGAGGCTCTTGCTTTCGGCGGACGAACTCCCCGCCTTTCTCTCGGAAGCGAACGCGTCGGTGATCTACGACGGCGACGTATACTGGTCCGAAAGATTGTCAGAAAACTTCGAAAGTTCGTGATTACGGTCCGCCGTAGGTACTCACTCGCTTTGCCTGTAGCGTCGATAGCGTGTCCGAAAAGATATCGTCGATTACGTGCGTTCCTCTCTGACGATCGATGCGACGCAGATCATGTATAACGCCCATACAGGTAGCAGTATCAGTCCCTTGTATATAGTAATTACCATTACTATCCTCTCCTCTAACCAGTCACCGATAGCACTGATTAGACGGTTCGATTGACGTGGGAGACGAGGGGTGACGAGCCGAGGTCGAAATACATATGTTATATTATATTTTCTGTCCCTGATCGGAACCGGTCTTCCGATTCATCTCTCATTTAAGACTATTTCGGGTAGAACGAAGCACTGACCGATAAAAATTACCAATATTCGTCGATTTGGGACTGCAAACTTTCGAACGGGTTGGTTTGCTCCGACATACACAGCTATTTTTCCGACCGGGGGATAAGCGTAGCGAATGTCTGTCACGGTCAGTTTTAAAACATATATAATTCATATAAATATGGCTTAGGATGGCAAGACCGTTCAGTTCGACCCGATGTCGTCGTCCGCTCGGTCGAGAATTCGTTCGGCGTGTGCGATCAACGGCGCGTCGATCATCTCTCCGTCGACCTCGAAGACGCCACGGTCGTCGTCGTCCGCGTCGCGTTTGGCCGCGAGGACGTCGCGGGCCCACGCCACCTCCTCGCCGGTGGGTGCGAACGCCGCCGCGATCGGATCGACCTGCGCGGGGTGGATCGCGAGTTTGCCGTCGTAGCCTAGTTGCGCGGCGAACGTCGCCTCTTCACGCAGTCCGAACTCGTCCTCGAAGTCGGTGAAGACGGTGTCGATTGCATCGACCCCGGCGGCGGCCGCAGCGAGGACGACGCGCTCTCGAGCGTAGAGCACTTCTGTCCCCTCGGTCGTCCGCGTTGCGCCGATGTCAGCGGCGAGGTCTTCCGCGCCGAACGCGAGCGCGGTAGTTTCGGAGACCGACGCGATTTCGGGCGCGGCGAGGACGCCCGCCGCGCTCTCGACGAGCGCGAAAATCGGCAGCGTCGCGCCGCGGTCATCGAGGCGATCGACGAGCGATCGAACGTCTTCGCTCGAGGCCACCTTCGGAAGCATGAGACTATCGACGGCCGAATCGTCGTGATCGGCTCCGAAGATCGCCTCGAGATCGGCCGCGACAGCGGTCGAACCCGGATTGACGCGCACGCACACTTCGCAGTCGGGATCGAAGTCGGGGTCATCGAGGACGGTCGCGACCGTCTCTCGCGCCGTCGGTTTGTTCGACGGCGTGATCGCGTCCTCGAGGTCGAAGACGATCACGTCCGCGCCGAACCGGGGCGCTTTTCGGAGTCGGTCGGCCTGATCGCCCGGTGTGAACAGAACGCTTCGACGAGCCATACGGTGTCTGCGTGGGTGAGCGAAGTGAAAGTACGGGTCAGTTTCGACGAGCGACGGGTCGATCCGCGGCGGGCGGAGAGGCGGTTCGTCGCTCGAGAACGCAGCCGTCCGCCATCGATCGACGCCACCCTGAAACCTATGAGTCTGCTCGTCGTCACGCTACCCATGTCGATCGAGAGCACGAACCCAGCGACCGGCGAGACCGTCGAGACGTACGAGGAGGACTCGAGTGCGGACCGAGACGAAGCGCTCGAGCAGGCCGAAGCGGTGTTCGACGAGTGGCGCCAGGTTCCGATCGAGGATCGGCAGGCGATGCTAACGCGGGCGGGCGAACGACTGCGAGAGAACGAATCGACGTACGCGGAACTGATGACCGCGGAGATGGGCAAACCCATCGCACAGAGCCGTGCCGAGGTCGAAAAGTGCGCCTGGCTCTGTGACTACTACGCAGAACACGCCGCCGAACACCTCCAGGACGAGCGAATCGCGACTGAGGCGGACGCCCGAACGCTCGTCAGCTACGAGCCCATCGGGACGGTGATTGCGATCATGCCCTGGAACTTCCCGTTCTGGCAGGCGTTTCGCTTCGCCGTGCCGAACCTCGCCGCGGGTAACGTCGGGATTCTGAAACACGCCTCGAACGTTCCCGGCTGCGCTCGAGCCATCGAGGAGGTCTTCCGAGAGGCCGGCTGTCCCGAGGGCGCGTTCACGTCCCTGCTGATCGGCTCCGACGAAATCGACGAGGTCATCGCCGACGACCGAATAAAGGCCGTCACGCTCACCGGCTCGAGCGGCGCGGGTCGTTCGGTCGCCGAAACGGCCGGCAGCGAGCTGAAAAAGACCGTCCTCGAACTCGGCGGAAGCGACCCGTTCGTCGTCCTTGACGACGCGGACCTCGAACTCGCAGTCGAGAAGGGGACCCAGGCCCGACTCATCAACTCGGGACAGTCCTGCATCGCCGCGAAACGATTCATCGTCGTGGAAGATGTCTACGACGAGTTCCTCGAGGCGTTCGTCGAACGCATGGACGAACAGGTCGTCGGCGATCCGACGGACGAGGAGACCGACGTCGGTCCGCAGGCTCGCGAGGACCTGCTCGAGACGCTCGACGAACAGGTACAGGAGACCGTCGAGCAGGGCGCGGAGTGTCACATCGGCGGCGAACCGATGGATCGCGAGGGTGCGTTCTATCCCCCGACGGTCCTGTCCGATATTCCTGCGGGATCGCCAGCTGACCAGGAGGAATTGTTCGGGCCCGCCGCAACGGTGTTTCGGGTGCCCGACGAGGAGGCGGCCATCGAGAAGGCAAACGACACCCAGTTCGGCCTCGGCGCGAGCGTCTGGACCGAAGACTATGCTCGAGGTGAACGCGTCGCCAGACGCTTCGAGTCGGGAATGGCGTTCGTGAACGAACTCGTCAAGTCCGATCCAAGACTGCCCTTCGGGGGCGTCAAGGCCTCCGGCTACGGCCGCGAACTCGCCGAAGAGGGTATTCGGGAGTTCCTCAACGAGAAGACGATCTGGGTGCAACACCAGAACGGCGAGGACGACGGACTGGTCGAGTGACAGAAACCGTTCCACGCCGCGGTCCGAACTCGAACGACCACCGATACTTTTCAATCCGACCCGCGACTGCTGTGGTATGACCGGGCTGTACTACGAGGACCTCGAGGTCGGCGAGATCATCGAGCACGAGCGCCGTCGGACGATATCCGAGAGCGACAATCAGCGCTTTTGCGATCTGACGATGAACCAGCAGCCCTTGCACCTCGATTCCGAGTTCGCCGCGGAGACCCGGTTCGGCGAACGGATCGTCAACGGCCTCTACACGATGTCGCTTGCGGTCGGGATCTCGATCCCCGAAACGACCGACGGGACGATCGTCGCGAACCTCTCCTACGACGACGTCGAGCATCCCGCGCCGGTCTTTCACGGCGATACGATTCGCGCACAGTCGACCGTGACCGAGAAGCGAGAAACGTCAGACGGCGAGCGCGGCGTCGTCACAATGTGTGTCGAGGTCTTCAACCAGCACGACGAGCTGGTCTGTTCGTTCGATCGAACCGTTCTCTCGAGAAAGCGCGAGCACGTCGACAGCCAAAACGAAACCTAGCGGCTGAGGAGGCCGATTAGGCCTTTGCCTGCCACGTCCGAATCCGATCCGCGCTCACGCCCTCGACGCTCTCGGCGACGGCGTCCGGATCCGCGTCGGAGAGATCCGCGACGTCTTCGATGCCCGCGTTCGCGAGCTTTTCGACGGTCTTCGCGCCGATCCCCTCGAGCGCCTCGAGATCCGAGCCGCTATCGGCCTCTCGCGCCTGGAACTCCCGGTAGTTACAGATCGGACAGCCAAGTTCCCACGGCTCGTCGCCGTTGTGGACGAGCAGCTCCGGGAGGTCGTGTTCTTCACAGCGCTCGTCGGTAACCTCTATCTCGCCGCGACGGGGAAGCGGCAGCGAGTACTCGCAGTCGGGATAGCGGGTACAGCCGACGAGCCTCGAGCCGTTCTGGAGCGTCTTGACGGCGAGTTCTCCCCCGTGTTCGTCACCGCACTCGGGACATTCTCCGAGGATGGGGCCTTCGCCAGCCTCCTCGGCCTTACAGAGTGCACAGCCGTGGACGAACGTCTGTCGCCCCGCGAGCATCTTCACCTCGTTGAGCCCGTGTTCTTCGCACTCCTCGTCGAGGATCAGCGGCTTGCCCGTCGAGGGCAGCGGGAGCGTATTTTCACAGTCGGGGTAGCCGTCGCAGCCGATGAAGTACGAGCCGTGGCGCGAGCGCCGGACGAGCAAGTCCTCGCCGCACTCCGGACACGGCCCGAGGCGTTTGTCGTCCTTGAGCGACTTGCGTAGCTGGTCGCCGATCTCCTCGCGGGAGTCCGCAAGGCTCGCGAAGATGTCCTCTAACATCTCGCGGGATTCGTCGGTCACGTCCTCGAGGGTCGCCTCCCCGTTCGCGATCGCGTCCATGTCGGCCTCGAGTTGGGCTGTCATCCCTTCGCTGACGACGCGGTCGGCGTAGTCCTCGGCGGCGGTGACGACGGCCATCGCGAGTCGGGTCGGTCGCGGCGGATCGCTCTCGATGTAACCCCGGTCGTAGAGCTTCTCGATGGTCTCGTGGCGGGTCGACTTCGTTCCGATGCCCAGATCCTCCATCGTCTCGATGAGCCGCGACTGGCCGTACCGTCGCGGCGGCTGGGTCTCCTTGGCCTCGAGTTCGGCGTCGGCAAGCGCGAGTTCCTCGCCCACGTCGACGGCGGGGACGAAGTTCTCGGAGGTGTTGAAGTACGGGTAGACGGCGTGGTAGCCGGGTTCGACGAGCCGTTTGCCGTTGGCCTTGAGCCGCTCTTCCCCGTCGACTTCCGCGACGACCTTGAGGTGTTCCCACTCCGCTGGATCCGCGACGGTCGCGTAGAAGCGCCGCACGACGAGTTCGAAGACCTCCCACTCGTCGTCGGACACGTCGCCGCCACGGGCGGGAATCTCCCCCGTCGGATGGATGGGCGGGTGGTCGGTCGTCTCCTCGTCGCCTTCCGTCGGAACGATTTCGTCGGCCTCGAGCAGCGACTCGGCGCTCTCGCCGAGCGTCGGGTGGCCGACGAAGTCGTCGAGCAGTTCCTCGGGGTCCAGATCGTCAGGATAGACCGTGTTGTCCGTCCGGGGGTATGTGATGTAACCCGCGGTGTAGAGGTCCTCGGCGATGGACATCGCGCGCTTGGCGGAGTAGCCAATCGCACTGGCAGCGCGGATGAACTGGGTCGTGTTGAAGGGGGCCGGCGGCGAGTCCGTCCGCGTGCGACCGTTGATGTCGACGACCGTCGCCGAGTCCGCACTCGAGAGCGTTTCGTAGACGCCCTCGGCAGTCGACTCGTCCCAGACACGTTCTGCTTCGTTGCCGTCCTCGTCGCGGTAGAAGTACTGGGCCTCGAAGGGCGCGGTCGGGTCCTCGCCGCTCTCGCCGTCGGCCTCGGCACCGTCGCCGCCGGCGGTCTTCGAGAGATCAGCGACCAGTTCCCAGTAGGATTCGGGGTCGAACGCCTCGATCTCGCGTTCGCGATCGACCATCAACTTGAGCGTCGGTGACTGGACCCGTCCGACGGAGATGAAATCGTTGCCCAGTTGGCCCGATGAAAGCGAGAGGAATCGAGTGAGCGACGCGCCCCAGATCAGATCGATTATCTGGCGGGCCTCGCCGGCGGCGGCGAGGTCGAAGTCGAGTTCGTCCGGTTCGTCGAACGCCGATTTAACCTCGTTTTCGGTGATCGAGGAGAATCGAACCCGACGGATGGGAATGTTGTCGTTCGCCTCCTCGACGATCTCGTAGGCTTCCTTGCCGATGAGTTCGCCCTCGCGGTCGTAGTCCGTCGCGATCGTCGCCCGTTCTGCCTTCCGCGAGAGAATCCGAAGCGTCGCGACGATGTTCTCCTTGGTCGGCGTCTTCTCGACGTTCGCGTCGATCAGTTCCGCGGGTTCGACGTCCCGCCAGTCAGAATACTCCGGCGGGAAGTCTACACCGACGACGTGACCCGAAAGTCCTACACAGCGCTTGCCGCCCCACTCGTAGACGTTCACCCCGTTCTCGCGACTCGAGTTCATCGAGTCCCCGCTCAGGATTTCGGCGATGCGCCGCGCAGCGTTGTCCTTCTCCGTGATTATCAGCTCCACGGTCGCTCACCTCCCGAGCCGAATCCGTCTGTCATGATCGCTCGGTACGACCGAGATTGGGATAACGCTTTCGCCGAAATTCGGCCGAAACCGCCGGATAGCGCGGGTGTGCGTGCGCTGTGCGCTCGCGTGCGCGAGGTGGCCTTCTCGAGATGTGGCGCTCTACAGGCGCGTGTGCGGACAGTTATCCCGCTGGAATCCCTCCCCGAACGTATGACGCGCCGAATGACGGTATCGCTCGACGACGACGCGGAGACGGCACTCGAGACGCTCATGTCCCAGACCGACAACGGACAGAGCGAGGTGGTTCGACGGGCGCTCGCGTTCTACGCCGCGAACTTCGAGGCGGCCAGCGGACGACCGAGCGACAACTTAGAGCAGTACTACCAGATGCTCTCTTCTGGCGAGCACGTCCTGCTCGACGTCGACTTTCTACACTGTTTTCTCGAGCACCTGTACGAGGACGGCGATCCCGACCCCGAGTTCGTCGAGGCCGCGGATCGGGTTTCGGACTATCACGCCCACGAGTACGCAGAACGATTCGAGAGCGTCGAGGAACTGCTCGAGTGGCTCTCGTTCTGCGGGTTTCTGGCCGTTCGTTCGCAGGGCGAGGGCGTCTATCAGATCGTCTTCGCCTCGGAGCCGATCCGCTGGTTCATGACGCGGTTCATCGAGCGGAGCACGGTCGACTTGTCGGTCGATCTCGAGATCGATCAGGGACTATCAAAGGTACTCATCACCGAGCGCCGATCAGCCGAGTGAGCGGGTGACGGCGCGCGATCAACGGACCGCGTTCGTTTCGATCGAAGTAGCGCTCGTTCTGACGGAAGTGGTACTCGTTCCGACCGGAGTAGCACTCGTTTCGATCGGAGTTGCGCTTCTTCCGACCGAGGCTTCTGCTCGAGACCACATCATACGATTTCATAGAGTCTCATACGAGTTCATACGAGTTCGTCGTATGCCAACGCGTACCTTATCTCGTATGATCGACTCTCAACAACCCTTTTGTCGATTACAGAGAGGGATGTGAGTGGATATCGCACATGGGTATCGTAGAACGACTCAAGGCGATCGGTCCGGGGGCGCTGGTCGCGGCGGCGTTCGTGGGACCGGGTACAGTAACGACAGCGAGCGTCATCGGGGCCGAGTACGCCTATCTCCTCCTGTGGACCATCGCGTTCTCGATCGTCGCGACGATGGTCCTCCAGGAGATGAGCGCCCGGCTCGGGCTCGTTTCTCGAGAGGGACTGGGGGAAGCGCTTCGAAACGAGTTTTCGAACCCGATCGTCAGGACGGCCACCGTCGGATTGGTGGTCGCCGCGATCGGCATTGGAACGGCGGCGTTCCAGACCGGCAACATCGTCGGCGGCGCTGCGGGGTTGGCCACCATCACCGGCGTCAGCGAAACCGTCTGGGGGCCGCTGATCGGCCTCGTCGCGGGTGCGTTGCTCTGGACGGGCAACTACAAGCTGATCGAACGGGTGTTCATCGGCCTCGTCACGATCATGGGGCTGGCGTTCGTCGTCAACGCGATCATGGTTCGACCGGACTTCGGAGCCATCGCCGGGGGACTCGTTCCTCGAGTTCCCGACGGATCGGCCTACCTGATCGCCGGCCTCGTCGGAACGACCGTCGTCGGCTACAACCTGTTTCTCCACGCGAGCACCGTCCAAGAGCGCTGGGACGGTCCGGAGGACCTCGCCGAGTGTCGTACCGATACCATCGCGATGGTCGCTATCGGCGGGATCATCACGACCTCGATCGTCGTGACCGCGGCCGCGGTGTTCCCCGAGGGAACCTCGATCGAAAACGTCGGCGAGATGGCCGACCAGTTAGAGCCGGTCTTCGGCGGGTACGCGATGACCTTCTTCGCCGTCGGCCTGTTCGCCGCCGGCTTTACGAGCGCAATGAGCGCGCCGCTGGCCGGAGCCTACGCCACCGCCGGCGCGCTGGGCTGGGAACGGGACCTCACGTCGACGCGGTTCCGCGCGATATGGGTCGCGATTCTCGGCGTCGGGATCGTCTTCTCGGCACTCGATTACAGCCCCGTGGAGATCATCGTCTTCGCACAGGTCGCGAACGGCCTTTTGCTGCCGATCCTCGCGGTCTTCTTGATCTACGCGATGAACAACGAGTCTCTGCTCGGCGAGTACACGAACGGGACGCTCCAGAACGTCCTCGGCGCGGTGATCACGCTGGTCGTCGTCGGGCTCGGTCTCCAGACGTTGTACGACGTGCTTCTCGCCTAACGAACGCACCAGCACTATCTTTCCACCTCTCACATGAACGAATCAGACATGACGGACGGAATCGAATCGGACCAACCGAGCGACGACGAGACCCCGGCCGGCGATCGACCGGGGCGTTCGGGCGACGGTCATTCGAAACGCTCGAGCGACGGCCACTCGGAACGCTCGAGCAGCGATAATTCAGGCGACTCGAGCGCGGCGGAGACTCGAGTCGGCGTCGACGTCGGCGGGACGTTCACCGACGTTGCGCTCTCAGTCGAGGATCGACTCGTCACCGCGAAGGTGCCGACGACCGACGACCAGAGCGTCGGCGTCCTCGAGGGGATCGAAAAGGCCTGCGAGCGCGCGGGCATCGATCCGAGCGAGATCGACGAGTTCGCCCACGCGATGACGGTCTCGGTCAACGCCCTGCTCGAGCGCGGCGGCGCCAAGACCGCGCTGGTCACGACCGCGGGCTTTCGGGACGTCCTCGAGATCGGCAGGCAGAACCGGCCCGACCTGTACGATCTCGAGGCTGAGAAGTCGGATCCGCTCATCCCGCGACGTAGGCGATTCGAACTCGCGGAGCGAGCGACGCCCGACGGGATCGAAGAGGCGGTCGACCCCAACGAGGTTCGGGAACTGGCCGCGACGCTCCGCGAGCGCGACGTCGAGAGCGTCGCGATCTGTCTGCTCCACGCCTACGCGGATCCCGAGAACGAGCGGGTCGTCGCCGACGTGCTTCGGGACGAACTCGAGGTTCCGGTGTCGGCCTCCCACGAGGTGCTCGCGGAGTTTCGCGAGTACGAGCGGACCTCGACGACGGCCGTCGACGCCTACGTTCGCCCGGCGATCGACAGCTACGTCGGGCGGCTGGTCGACGAAGCCGAAGATGCGGACATCCCCGCGCCGCGAATCATGCAGGCAAACGGCGGCATCGCAGATCCCGAGACGGTGCGCCAGCAGGCGGTCACGACGACGCTTTCGGGACCCGCCGCGGGCGTCGTCGGTGCTGCAGCGACGGTCGACGACGACGCCGTTTCGGGACTGGTCACCTTCGACATGGGCGGCACCTCGAGCGACGTGAGCCTCGTCCGGGACGGCGAAGCCGAGCGGACGACCGACTCCGAGATCGACGGCCTGCCGATCCGGACGCCGATGGTCGACGTGAACACGGTCGGCGCGGGCGGCGGGTCGATCGCGTGGGTCGACGCCGGCGGCGCGCTCCGCGTCGGTCCGCGTTCTTCGGGCGCTCAGCCCGGTCCGGCCTGTTACGGCCGCGGCGGCACCGAACCGACGGTGACCGACGCGAACGTCGTGCTCGGCTACATCGGTCCCGAGACGGCGCTGGGCGGCGAGTTCACGCTCGACATCGAGGCCGCCCACGACGCGCTGGAACGGCTGGCCGAGGAAGCGGGCCTCGAGAGCGCGCTCGAGGCGGCTCGCGGGGTCTACCGCGTCGCGAACGCGACGATGACCCGGACGATCCGGTCGGTCACCGTCGAGCGAGGCCACGATCCGCGCTCGTTCGCGCTCGTTGCCTTCGGTGGCGCGGGGCCAATGCACGCGGCGGCGCTCGCCGAGAGCCTCGAGGTCGACCGGGTCGTCGTCCCGCGACCGGGCGGCGTCCTCTCGGCGTTCGGCCTACTCGCGGCGGACGAGAGCTACGACGCAGTCCGAACCGTCGGCGTCGACCTCGAGACCGCCGCCCCGTCCCGTCTCGAGGGTGTCTACGACGACCTCATCGCGGACGTGCGCGCCGAGGCCTCCGATCCCGACGCGGCTCGAATCGAGCGCACGGCCGACTGTCGGTACGCCGGCCAGAGCTTCGAACTGTCCGTCTCCGTCGGCGAACGGTTCGATCCGGCGGCGGTCGCCGAGCGATTCCACGAGGCCCACGAACAGGCCTACGGCTACGCGATGGACGAGACCATCGAGGTGGTCAACCTCCGAGCCGCCGCGACGGTCGACGGCCCCGACCCGCTCGTCCGTCACGACGGCGACGGCGAGGCCCGGATCGGGACGAGAGACGCGCACTTCCCCGGTCACGGCACGCGCGAGACCGCCGTCTACGAGCGCGATAGCCTCGAGCCGGGCGCGCCGATGGAGGGCCCCGCGGTCCTCGAGCAGGCCGAGAGTACCACCGTCGTCCCGCCCGCGTGGTCGGGCGAGATTCTCGAGGACGGCACGCTCGTGATGACTCGAGCCGAACCGGCGACCGGAGGAACGGGCCAATGAGCACACCGAAATCAGCTACACCGATGACCGACGACCCCATCGATCCGATCACGCTGGAAGTACTGCGAAACCAACTCGAGAGCGCCGCCGAGGAGATGGGCCAGACCCTGATCCGCGGGGCGTACTCGCCGAACATCAAGGAGCGCCGGGACTGCTCGACGGCGCTGTTCGACGCCGAGGGACGGATGGTTGCCCAGGCCGAGCATATCCCCGTCCACCTCGGCGCGATGCCGGAGTCGGTCGCGGCCGTCCGCGAGCACGATCCGAAACCGGGCGACGTGTTCGTGCTCAACGATCCGTTCACCGGCGGGACGCACCTGCCCGACGTGACGATGGTCTCGCCGATCGCGCCCGATTCGGAGATCGTTGGCTACGCCGTGTCTCGAGCCCACCACGCGGATGTCGGCGGGATGACGCCCGGTAGCATGCCGGCCGGTGCGCGCGAAATCTATCAGGAGGGGCTCCGGCTGCCGCCGATCAGGCTCGTCGAGGACGGCGAGATCCGATCTGACGTGCAGTCGCTCATTCTCTCGAACGTCCGCAACGCTCGAGAGCGCAAAGCCGACTTTCGCGCCCAGCTCGCGGCGAACGAACGCGCCGAAGCGCGCGTCGAATCGCTGATCGACGAGCACGGCGAGGAGACCGTACTCGCCGCGTTCGACGCCGTCATCGACTACTCTCGAGACCGGATTGCGAGCGAACTCGAGGCGGTTCCCGACGGCGTCTACGGGGCGTCGGACGTGCTCGAGGGCGACGGAATTACCGACGACGACGTGCGAATCGAAACGACGGTCACGGTCGATGGCACGAGCATCGACGTCGACTTCTCGGGGACCGCATCGCAGGTCGAGGGAAACCTCAACGCGCCGCTGGCCGTTGCCAAGAGCGCGGTCTACTTCGTCGTCCGGTGTATCACGGACCCCGAAATCCCGCCGAACGAAGGGTGCTACGATCCGGTTTCGGTTGACGCACCCGAGGGATCGGTTCTCAATCCCACGTCCCCCGCTGCGGTGGTCGGCGGCAACGTCGAGACCAGCCAGCGGGTCACCGACGTGGTCTTTAGCGCCCTCGCGAAGGCGACCCCGGACCGCGTGCCCGCACAGGGACAGGGGACGATGAACAACCTGACCATCGGCGCTCGAGACGGTTCGTTCACCTACTACGAGACGATCGGCGGCGGCTTCGGCGCTCGAGCCGGCGCGGACGGGATGGACGGCGTGCAGGTCGGCATGACGAACACGCTCAACACGCCTATCGAGTCGATGGAGACCGAGTACCCTATGCGGGTCGAACGCTACGCGTTCAGGCCCGAAAGCGGCGGTCGGGGGACGTTCCGCGGCGGGCTCGGCCTCGAGCGGTCGGTCACCGTCGAGACCGAGGCCACCGTTTCGCTGCTTACCGAACGGCGGCGGTACGCCCCAAGCGGGGTCGCCGGCGGCGAGGACGGTGCTCGAGGGGCGAATCTGCTCGAGTTGCCGGACGGCTTCGACCTCCCCGAGGGCGTCGAACTGGACGCGGACGCCGCGGCGGGAGACGCCGGTGAGTCGCTTTCAGCGGGCGAACGCGCGGTCGCCGCGAAGACGACGGTCGATGTCCCAGCCGGAACGACGGTCACGGTTCGGACCCCCGGCGGCGGCGGTCACGGCGATCCGGACGGCCGCGACCCGGCGGCGCTCGAGCGCGACCGAACCGACGAGAAAACAGCCGATTCGAGCGGGCGCTGAGGCGAGCGGCGGCCGTCGGCGAAACGTCCGCGCTTAGAACAGCGGCAGTTCGCCCGTCACGCGGTCGACGAGGTCTTCTTCTGCGGGGCCGACGGCCAGCGCGGTGACCGTTCCAGGCTCGAGTTGGGTGTGTCCGGCGTCGCGGATGAGCGACTGAGCGATTCCCTTGTGGTCTGCGATTTCGGAGAGTTCGTGGAGTTCGCGTTCGCTACTCCCCTTGAGGACGATCTTTTTCTGACCGCCGTTTTTCCACTCCCGCTGCGTTCGTTTGTCTGCCTTCTCGTAGGCCGAGAGGGAAGCGTGGGCGACCTGAGCGGCGAGTTTTCCCTGGCCCATCCCGATATCGGTTCGCGCGACGATGGCCTGTTTCATGCTCGAAGACTCGAGCGGGATCGATATAGGCGCGGCGATCAGTCGCGGCGTTGACTCGAGAGTCGCGACGGCGGACGACAGACGGGATGCCGATGTCACTACATATTTTACTCCGCGGTCGCTAGCACCCGCATGGACATCTCACGCCGACGGTTCGCGGCGACGGCCCTCGCCGGCACGGGAATTGCCGTCGCGGGCTGTCTCGACTCCAACACCGGAAACATCGACGGCGAGTTCGAACTCGAGGGCGAGTCGGCGCTTCCGGTCCCCGTCGCGGGCGATCCGGACGCGGACGTGACCGTCATGGTGTTCAAGGACTTCGGCTGTGGCGGGTGTGCGAGGTACACCCTCGAGGACGAGTTGAACATGTATCCGCGCCTCAAGGAGTCGTATATCGATCCCGGAGAGATCCGATACGAGTTCCACGACTTCCCGATCCCAGCCAACCCCGATTGGTCCTGGGAGATCGCAAACGCCGCCCGCTCCGTGCAGGATCAGGGCGACGACGAGGCCTTCTGGCAGTTCGAAACGAACATCTACGAGGCGTTCGGTAGCTACTCGCTCGACGTGGTCGAATCGGTCGCGAACGAGGCCGGCGTCGACGGCGAACAGGTGGTCACCGATACTGAAGACGGCGCCTACCGAGACGAACTCGAGACGGAAAAGGAACGGGCCAGCAACGCTGGCATCGAAGCCACTCCGACGGTTATCGTCGACAACGAGCAAGTCGAACTGTCCTACGACTCCATCGAGTCGGCGATCGAAGACGCGCTGTAGGGCGGATCGATGACGCCGGCGTCGGCCCGTGTCGCTTCTCGAGCAGCGGTCCCGAAACAGTTCAGTGGCTTTTAACTCCCACAGCGCGAGTGCTCGCACATGATCCTTTCCGACGCGGACATCCTCGAGCGCCTCGAGGAGGGCGATCTCGTGATCGACCCGCTCGACGACTACGAACTCCAGATCCAGCCGGCGAGCGTCGACCTCCGGCTCGGTCGGGAGTTCCTCGAGTTCCAGCGGACGAACATTCCCTGTATCCACCCGACATCGGAACGCGAGGTCGACGAGTACGTGACCGAAACGGTCGTCGAGGACGACGACGACTTCATCCTCCACCCCGGGGACTTCGTGCTGGGGACGACCCACGAGCGCGTCGAGATTCCCGCGGACCTCATCGCGCACGTCGAGGGTCGCTCCTCGCTGGGTCGCCTCGCCGTCGTCGTTCACGCGACCGCGGGACTGTGCGATCCGGGCTACCGGGGCCAGATCACCCTCGAGCTTTCGAACCTCGGCTCCGCGCCGGTCGCACTGACCCCCGGCATGCGGATTTCACAGTTGACGTTCACGGAGCTCAAGACGCCGGCGGACAGACCGTACGGAAGCGACCGGGGCTCGAAGTATCAGGACCAGGACGGCCCGCAGGCCTCCCGGATCCAAAGTGACGACGAGTTCGGCGGCGACCAACTCGGGCGTAGCGACTGATATCCGTCGGCGAACTGCCCTCATCGACGGCGAACGAACTCCACCGACGGTGAGCCACAGTTATCCCGGCGGGGTTCCTACGTCGGGCCAACGAATGAAATTCGTCGAAGAAATCGTCGTCGAGGAGTTTCTACCGACGGTTCGATCGATGCTAGCCGGCGAGCTTCGCGAGCGTGATCTCACCCAGAGTGAGGTCGCGGCGGTGCTCGGAATCAGCCAGAGCGCCGTCTCGAAGTACGCCCACGGGGACGTGACGATCAACCGGCAGATCACCGACGACCCGCGCGTCGAATCGCTCGTGGCGGAACTCGGCGCGGGGTTGGCAACGGGCGATACGACGCCGGTCCAGGCGCTCATCGAACTCGAGATCCTGATCCGGGACCTCGAGGGCGGCGGTGACGTTTTGACCGGGCTGCACGAGCAAGCGGTTCCGGAACTCGCGGAGTACGAATCCAGTTTTCGGGTACACGATCCCGAAAGCGACCTTCGGGCGGGCGAGCGCGTGCTCTCTTCGCTCCGGCGGGGCCTTCGCATCCTCGAGAACGCGAGCGGATTCGCGGGGTTGATCCCCGCGGTCGGGTCGAACCTCGTCGCCTGTACGCCCGACGCGGCGGGAGTCGACGACGTCGCGGGGGTTCCGGGGCGTATCTTCGACGTGAAGGGGAAGGCGACGGTCCCCGGCGATCCGGAGTTCGGCGTCTCCGAACACGTCGCATCGATATTACTCGCGGCGCGCCGACACGGGGCGGACGCGTCCGCGGCGGCGAACATCAAGTACGATCGACAGATCGTCGATACGCTCGCCGGTCGGGGTCACGTCACCGCCGAGTTCGACGGGTCGGACGACGTGACCTCGAGCGTCGGCGCGGCCATCGAGTCCCAGCCGGACGCGACCGTCCTCTACCAGACCGGCGGGATGGGAATCGAACCGATCACGTACGTGCTCGGCTCGGACGCGGAATCAGTCGCTGATACCGTTCGCTCGTTACTTTAAGCGCGGCGATCCACCTGCTATCTGAACCACCGATGACCGAAACGGGAACCGGAGACGCGCAGACGTTCTACGGACGATGGGCGCGACTCTACGACCTGTTGGCGCGCAGAACGCCGGGGATCGTCGCGCTTCGACGGCGGGCAGTCGAGGCCTGCCGACTCGAGCCGGGCGATACGGTCGTCGAGATGGGCTGTGGAACGGGGGCGAACCTCCCAGTCCTCCGGTCGGCGGTCGGCCCCGAGGGGACCGTCGTCGGAATCGATTTCACCGCCCCCGTCCTCGAGCGAGCGCGCGACCTCACAGAACGGTACGACAACGTCCACGTCGTCCGCGGAGACGCGACGACGCCGCCGGTTTCGGGGCCGATAGATGCGGTGCTCGCCACGTTCGTCGTCGGCATGCTCTCGGACCCGTCCGGTGCGGTCGAGGACTGGTCGCGACTGGTCGAATCCGGCGGCCACGTCGTCCTGGTGAACGCGGCGAGAAGCCAGCAGTGGTACAGCCCACCGATAAACGCGCTCTTCCGCGCGATCACGGTCCTTTCGACGCCGCCAACGATGAAGCTTCGCTACGATACCGCACCGACACGGCGGCTAGACGAGCGTATCAATCAGGCTCATACCGCCCTTCGAGAAAACGCAGACGCGGTCGCCCACGAAACGCACGCGTTCGGGATCGTTCGATTGACCGGCGGTCGAATCGAGTAACCGAACGCGTGCGAGGTCGTCGATCTCGCCGGGGTCTCGGTCACCTGCTTCCGCTCGGTGAATTCGGTCCTGTACGGTCGCTCGGACGACCCAACACTCCCCCGACCTCGTGGCTCAATCGGTCCTGCGTTCGCCGTCGTACTCGAGTTTGATATCGCCGACGACCAACGGCGGGACCGTCTCGGTTCGAACCGCCAGGGTTCGTACGACGGGCTCGAGAACGTCGAACTCGGGCCCCCGCTGGACTCGCAGCGGGTCCGTCTCCCAGCGGACGAACCCGTAGTCGGCCAAAAGCGGAAGGTGCCGATGTACGAGCGCAGCCCGAAGTTCGTGGTCTTCCGCGGCGGACTCTCGAGCGAGCGCCACCTTGGGGAGGTCGAGGAACTCCGCCGGCTGGGCCTCGAGAAGCGATACCAGAAGCTGCCGCCGCGGCTGGGACGACAGCGCGTCGAAAATGCGGTCCCGCTGTTCGACGACCCTCGTTTCATCTTGATAGGTGGGCGACACCATAACACCCTCCTGTATGAGAATAACACACATAATAGTTATTGTTCATGAAGAATCTCGAGCATCGGCGTGAACCGACAACGGCGTCGAACGATCACGACGCGTCGTTTTCGTCGAGCGAACCAGCTTCGAGACCGGGTTCGCGTTCGAGTAACGGCTCTCGAATCTCCGTGGGGAGTGGCTTCGGACAGTCTGTTTCCGGATCGAAGTGGACGTTCGTCGTCTCGCCGGTCGCCGCCACGTCGCCGTCGACTCTGAACTCGTATGCCATGGTCCAGCTCGTCTCGCCGAGGTCAGTCACCGACACGGCGACCTCGAGGTCGTCGTCGAGGGAGATCGGTTGGCGAAAGGAGAGCTCGAGGGTCACGATGACGAGTTCGAACTCGGTCACGTCGACGTCGAGGACCGATTCCAAATACGCGAATCTGGCTTCCTCGAGGTACGTCGAGTACACCGCGTTGTTGACGTGGTTCAGTCGGTCGATGTCTCGAAAGCGCACGGGAATAGACAGCGTGAATTCGTCGCTCATTGCTCGGTACTAGCGCCACCGACCCAAAAATGGACACCGAATCCTGCGGGTATCGAATCGTCAATTGCGGCCGTACAACGCGGCGTGGTCCGGGCAAAAAGCGGGTTCTCGAAGTTGGGCCTCGATTACGCCTTCGTGGCGGTGGGCGTTGAACAACCGACATCGCCGGTCGTCACAAAACGGCGTCCCCCTCAGGAGGTAATCTACCGGTTGCAAGACGTACCCCCTGAGCGCGTCCGTCGTTCGCGGATCGTCTTCTATCAGGAACTCGCCCTCGACGCGGTTCTCGAGTACCTCTCTCGGCGGCGAATCGCCCGACAGCAGCGCGTGTCGTTGTTTTTCTTTGTAGTAGCGCTCGGGCTTTGCTGGAGCCTCGTACAGTCCGGGGACGGAGACGAGCGCGGGTTGACCGAGGACGTTCACCCGCTTGTGCCAGCGCCCGTCGTGGTCGCCCCAGGTCCCGATCGCTCGATCGAGGACTGCGACGTGGAGCGCCTCGAGACCGCGTTCTTCTGGGGTTATCGCCTCGTTGAGCGCCCGCTGGACCTGCAAGCCGTCGTAGAGGACGCCCCCGCCGCGGTCGGGCGACTCGAGGACGCGCTCTTCGTATCGGACCGTCCCGAGCATCGTGTTCCCCGTCTCGCGGTCGGAGGGAGACCGAACGCGCGCCTCGGCGAACCGCTCGGCCAACTCGTCGGTGCGGTGGACATCGAGGAAGCGATCTCTCACGACGACGGATGCGTCGACCGACGACTGGAGGCACTGCTCGAGCCAGTCTGCGATCTCGTCGACCCGGGCTTCGGTCGACGGCGCTCGATACAGGACGACTCGGTCCATCGCCCGCTCAGTCGTCGGCGGGGGTCGCTCGAGCGGTCAGTTCGACGGGATCGGCCTCGACCTCGAGTTCGTCGAGCGCGACCTGGGCGGCGCGTTTCCCGGAGACGAGCATGGCACCGAACGTCGGCCCCATGCGCGGCAGTCCGAAGGTGGTCGCGGTCGCCATCCCGGTCGCGATCAGGCCCTCGTGGACGAGGCCGGTGTGTTCGACGACGGCGTCTTCGCTCTCGCCGACCCACATCGAGTCGTGGCCCGGAGAGTCGTGGCCGGGCGCGCCGTAGGTGTCGCTGTCGGTCTGGTCCATGACCTGCCCGCGTTCTTTGGCGTCCTGAATACCGGGCGCGTCGAGGACGCCGCGCTCGTCGAGTTTGGTGACCGCCATCGCGTCGTGGCCCGTCGCGTCGATCACGAGGTCCGCTTCGACGGCGATGGGGTCGACGCAGGTGATCTCCCGTGGCAGCGCGTGGACCGGCGTCCAGTTCATGACGATACCGCCGACGCGGTGGTCCTCCCGGATGACGATGTCCGTGAACTCGGTCATGTTCTGCATCTTCGCGCCTGCGTCACAGGCCGCCTTGATCAGGCCGGAACAGGCCTCCGGCCCGTTCGCGACGTACAGATCCTCGCTGTCCTGGGACTCCTTGTAGGAGACGTCCAGTTCATCGAGCACCTTCTGGGCGGGGCTTCGAACCGTGACCTTGTTCATCAGGAAGCCGCCGAGCCAGAAGCCGCCGCCGAGGTAGTTGTTCTTCTCGACGACCATCACCTTGACACCGCGCTCGGAGAGTTCCTTCGCGGCCGTGAGACCGGACGGACCGCCACCGACGATGATGACATCCGAATCCGAGAAGTCCATGAACTCCTCGGTCCACTCCTGTCCGATCGCTCTCGTTACGTCCGCTTCGCCGACGTCGCTGAACTGTTCGAACTCGCTCATACAACCAAGTAATAACACTGGGTGGTGAAAAAGGTATCGAGATGGACGATATCTCTCGCCAGGCGGGCAGATACTCGAACGCGTTCCCTCCGCGACGAAAACACCGAGAAACCAAGCGAGGTCTATGTCAACATCGACCGTCCGATTCAAGCAATGTGTCGATCCAGCGCGACCAATTCGAGCAGTTCGGGGGATTCCTTCGTGAGCACTCGCATCGATGATCTGCTGTAACGTTTCGAGCGGAAGCTTCCGCTTCGAGAGGCGATACTCGAGTAGACCCTTGGGTGGGTCGTGGGAGAGACCAACGGCAAACGCTTCTTGGACAGATTCCGTCGAGAAGTCTGATTCCCAAACCGTTCGCAACAGGTCTTCGATGTGTTCATCGATCAGGACGTACGGATCGTCGACACAGTCTGCGACATCGATTGTCGTCTCGATGGGATCAATATCGAGGTTTCGAGGAGCGACGATCAGATCACCCTTCTCGAGGTCGGATCCAGCGACATCCTCGATTCTGTCATCGTATCGGAAGAGGCTGTGGTCGGTCGTGATCTCGAGTTCGCGACCGAACTGTGTTGAAATACGAAGCAACTCTTCATCATCGTCTGCCTCGTACCGAATCGCCTTCTCGATGGGCTTCGGTGACGCCTCGTGGTCGTCGTCGAATGCATATGTCGTCCACCCCTCGAGCCCAGCGGCCTTCTTCTGGAACTTGCCGTCGATCTCGATTGGCACGTCGAGTTCGTCCCAGAACTCGTCGAAGGTCATGAACCGCAGGTTCCCGTCAGGATCGAACGCGATCAGCCGGGAGTCCTCGGCGACGCTGCCACCGCGCTTGTCGGGGAGGTACGACCGCGAGAAGTTTAGAAGACCGTCCATGAGTAACATGACACAGTCCTCGTCCCCATCGCATTGTGCCGTGTGGAGCCCGTTCGCGACGAGCGTGTTCGTGTCCGAAACCGTGAGGCAGTACGTGTATTTGACATCGGATGGGACAATTTCGGCCCGTTCTACTATATCAACCTCCGGACGGCCACCGTCCGCGATACCCGCTGTTCGCGTACTCGAGTTCGCTCCGTTCGTCGAGTCGGCGACCGCCGGCGTCGGAATCTCATCCCCGACCCCGAGTTCGCTCGCGGCGACTCGCTCGAGACCGTCGTTCCAGACGACCATCGTGTGATCCGGTGTAACCGTCACCGATCGACCGCTACGGGTTTCGACGCGGATCAGATGATCGGGTGCGGGATGTTTTGAAACGGCCTCGACCGACCGGGTTACGTGGCGTCCGTCGTCGTCGATCGACGGAACAGTAATGGATCCGTCGAGATCCTGAACCAGCGTCCCGAAGTCGTCTTCGCGTGGATCCGTCAGTCGTGACTCGACGAACGTCTCGATGGACGCCTCGTGTTCGATTTCGGAGCCGTCTATGTATCGAATCGTAGTTTTCGGGTGGAAACAGTTGCGTCGTTTCGCGGCATGAAAGTACGGATGAGCATATCCGACCGCCGCGCTCGTGAAACCAATCACTCGTCCGACAGTTGCTGCGCTCGTGTGGGGTGCCATCCCGAAGACGAGTTCGCCGACCAGTTCCTCGCGTTCCTCGAGTTCGTAGAAGGGCTCGAGGCCGTAGTACTGCTCGAGTAAGTCGTCGATGAAGTCGGCCGTCTGAAGCATGTGCTCGGCCGCACCGTCCGAGAGGACGATGTCCTGTACTTTGAGTTCGACCAGCTGGTCCTCGTGGACGAGCGCCTCGCCGTGGATGTCCTCCTCGTAGCCGAGCGCCTGCAGTTGGCCGACATCGACGTCGAGTTCGCTCGCGCGAACCGACGTGACCGGGAGGTCGGTCATGTCGTAGCGGACGGTGCCGTCTTTGAACGAGGAAACGTCGTGTTTCGCCCGGAGAATACCCTTCTCCATCGGTTCCGGGATCTTGTCCGCGGAGGTCAACCCCTTGACGCCCTTCAGGATGTCGAAGGCGTTCTCGCGTTCGCCCACTGTCTCGAGTGCGTCTCGGTACTCCTCGTTGAGGTCTATTTCGCGAGGTTCGACGCAGGTCGCCTCGGTGTCACAGCGGTCGCACTCGACGCGGCCGGCCTCGTCCGGTTCGATCGCCGAGTCACAGGACGGACAGCGGTAGTCGGGTTCGGTTCGAGCGCCACACTCCGGACAGCGGTTCTTGAACGTCTCCGTTTCGCAGGATTCACAGCGTTGGCGGCCGATCTGAATCTCGACGACGCCAGGCGTGTCGGACATCGTGTCGGCGTGCTTGCCGGCCTTGGCGATGTCGCGCTGTGCGCCGCCGGCTTCCCCGATGGGAAAGAGCGTGTGAACCGCGGGGCTGAGGTCTCGGCTTTCGGACTTCTCGGGCCGACCCATGCGGTTGCCGATTCGGGTCGGCGCGCGCTCGCGGACGGTGAAGGGCGCGACCTCGTTGACCGCCTCGATGGCGTTCTCGCCGCCGCTCGAGTCTCGCTCGCCGCCGGAGTCCGCTCCATCGGAACCACCCCACGTGCGCGCTCGCTCCGAGAGGTCGTCGTCGGTCCACGTTCGAGTCAACTCCCCGGCCTCGTCGCGAACGATCCCGAGCGTCCGTGCCAAGGGGAGCCAGTCGTCGACCTCGAGTCGGTCCTCGCGCTGGCGGTGTTCGGCGATGATCGTCTCGAGGGCGTCTCGAACCGTCTCCGAGCGCGCTACGACGAGCGTCTCGCCGGCGTTTTCGATGCGGGCGTTCGCAACCGCGTCGGCGAGCGCACAGAAATCGTCGACGGCGAGGTCGTGCCAGAGGTAGGTATAGTCGGGGTGGAGGGGCGCGTCGTACTCTTCGGCCCACTCGAGGGCGGCTTCGGCGGGCGGGTGTTCGGCGTCGACTCGCGGATCGTCGAGCAGCGCCTGGGCGTCCGCGCCGGCCTCGTCCATGTCCTGAATCCACCACTCGAAGACGTACGAGGCGGGCGCAAGCGGGTGGTTGTTCTCGACGAACTCGCCGTAGTTAATCAGGTACTCGCCGATGTCGAGGATCTCCTCGACGCCGTTTCTGATCTCGAGGGCCTCCTCGGGGTCGTCGATGCGTCGAACGTCGCCGTTGGCGAGTTTGACGGTCGGCCCCTCGATGGAGTCGACGGGGACGACGCCGTGGGCTTTCCCCGGTCGCTCGGTCTTGATCTGCGTGCCGGTTGCGAGGAAGTCGTCGACGAGGTGCATCGTCGCCGGATGGACGCCGCCGGTCGCGAAGCCGTGGTTGCGCGAGCGACCGTAGCGCAGTCGAAAACCGCCTTTCGCGCTCGGGTGGGAGAAGACCGGCCGGCCGGCGATCAGGTCTCGGAGGAACTTCTTCGAGGGATCGGGCCGAACCGGGCCGGCCGACTCGGGCGGTGGACTGTCTTCGTCGCTGGCGGCTTCGGCATCGGGCTCGCCGTCGGTGTCGGTTTCGTCGGCATCGACTGGGACCGTCTCGTCTGCAGGATCGTCGGCGTCGTCCTCGTAGTAGTTCCCGTCGATGAGGTCCTGCAGCCAAGGCCAGTCGATCTCCTCGAGCTGGGAGGTGTAGCGCTGGATCTTCGGCGCTTTCAGCGCGATCCCTTCGGCAAGCACGAGACACATCCCACCGCGCGCGGAGTTGGTGTCGACGCGCTCGAGGTCCCGAAAGCCGGAGACCTCCTCGTCGCCGGTTGCCTCCCCGTCTAGCATGATCGGGAGGTGTTTGGCGATGAACTTTGTCTCGGGATCCTTCGGCGAGTACTGGAGACCGGTCTCCTTGTCGTACAGGGAAATTTCCTCGGCGTACCGTTCGACCTCCTCGGAGCGGGCGTTGTACTGGTCGATACCGACGAGCGCGCGCGTGTAGTCGCCGACGAGTACCGACAGCGCCTGGGCGGTGCCGCCCGCCGAGCGGATCGGGCCGGCGTAGTAGACGTTGACGAACTCCGTGCCGTCGTCGTTCGAGAGGAGTTCGACCTTGTCGATGCCCTCGATGGGGGCGGCGACGACGCCTTCGGTCAACAGCGCGACTGCCGTGCGAACCGCGCCTTCGATCTTGCCGGCTCGCGTCTCGTAGTCGCCGACATCGCCCTCCGCGAAGTCCTCCGCGAGCGCCAGGGCCGCCTCCTCGCGGCTCATCTGACCCTCGAGTTCGCGGACGCGCTCGGCGACGCCGTCGATGCCGAGGATGTTCTCGACGCGGTCGGCCATGTCCTTGGCGACCGGGATCTCGACCTCGGGTTCAGGGTCTGCGCCGCGTTCTTTGGCGGTCTCGGCGACGTCGAACGCCTCGTCGAGTTGCGATTCCAGTCGCGAGAAATACTGCCGGTCTGCCTCGCGCATCTCAGAGCCAGAGATCGAGCGCGGTCGTCTCGTCGTATTCGCGCACCAGATCGTCCTCGAAGACGCGCATGTACACTTCGCCGGCCCAGACCGTCGCTTCGTTGAGGTGGCCAGAGATCGTCTCGCCGTCAGCGTCCGAGAGGACGACGTGGGTGTGGGCGAACCGTTCGTCGTCCAACCAGGCGACGTTGCCGACACAGCTTGCGACCTCGAGCGGCTCGTCCGCGTCGATCGTGTAGTACTCGAGGTCGCCCTGATCGTAGAAGGCGAGTTCGGCGTCCTGCACGGCCCCGAGGGCGGTAAACCACGCCGCACCGGCGTCGACCTCGGCCGCGAGCGATTCGATCTCCGCCCGCCAATCCGCGCCCGTCTCGAGGCGGGCGACGTACTCCGCGTCCGTCTCGACTTCGCTGTAGTTCATACTACGCACCACTATCCCGCGATAGAAAAATACCACCGATCGTGAGAGACGAACCCCGGGAGCTCGTCCGGACTCCGAGAGATCGACAGTCCGTACGCGGTTCTCGTCTCGCGTCTCGAGCGGCCCCTATAGCGACCGTCGGTAGCCACACGAGGGGCAACGCAGCGTGCCGTCCGCGACGATGAGGTGGCTCCGACCGCAGTGGCCACAGGGGCCGTCCATCGAGACGCCGGCCTCGCGGGCGACGGCGTTGACGGTGTTCTGGAGGCGGCCGAGGCGGCGTTCGGTCGCCTCTAGGCGCGCCGTCATCTGCTCGAGTTCGGCGCTGAGAGCGCGCTGGCGGCTCCGGGCGCGTTTCCTATCTGGGAGTTGGGTTTTTCGAGGGGTCACGGGTAATCGAATCCAGTACGCGGCCAGAGGACAAAACCGTGCTGTCCGTTCGGAAAGCCGAACGAAGTCGTTCCGCGACCCCAGCAATCCGCACCCGTGGTAGTTTTTGCCAGCTTCGGACACAACGGAAGGGTTTACCCTGTCGACGCAATTGACTCGCGCATGAAGGTTCTGGTTACGGATCCGATCGCTGACGCGGGGCTCGAGGTCCTCACGGACGCCGGCTACGATGTCGAAACGGCATACGAACTCGAGGGCGAGGCGCTCCTCGAGGCGGTCTCGGACGCCAACGGACTCATCGTTCGCTCCGGGACGGAGGTCACCGAGACGGTCCTCGACGCGGCCGAGGAACTGGCGATCGTCGGCCGTGCGGGCATCGGCGTCGACAACATCGACATCGACGCCGCGACCGACGAGGGCGTCATCGTCGCGAACGCGCCGGAGGGCAACGTTCGAGCGGCGGCCGAACACACCGTCGCGATGACGTTCGCGGCCGCGCGATCGATCCCGCAGGCCCACGTCCGCCTGAAGGATGGCGAGTGGGCCAAAAGCGACTACCTCGGGACCGAACTCGACGACAAGACCCTCGGCGTCGTCGGCCTCGGCCGCGTCGGCCAGGAGGTCGCAAAGAAGCTCGACTCGATGGGGATGGACATCGTCGCCTACGACCCGTACATCTCGGAGGACCGCGCCGAGCGCATCGGCGCAGACCTCGTCGAATTCGAAGCGTGTCTCGAGGCGGCCGACTTCGTTACCGTCCACACGCCGCTGACCCCCGAAACGGAGGGACTAATCAGCGACGAGGAACTCGAGCTGCTCGAGGGGGGCTACCTGATCAACTGCGCCCGCGGCGGCGTCGTCGACGAGGACGCGCTCGCGGCCAAAGTCGAAGACGGCACCCTCGAGGGGGCCGCACTCGACGTCTTCGCCGAGGAACCGCTCTCCGAGGACTCGCCGCTGCTTTTCGTCGACGACGTGATCGTGACGCCCCACCTCGGCGCGTCGACGGAGGCCGCCCAGGAGAACGTCGCCACCCAGACCGCAGAGCAGGTCGTCGCCGCCATCGAGGGCGAGCCGGTCGCGAACGCGCTCAACGCCCCCTCGATCGACGAGAGCGCGTTTCCGCGCGTCGAGCCCTACATCGATCTCGCCGAAACCGCTGGGAAGGTCGCCGCCCAGCTGCTCGACGGCCGCACCGAGAGCGTCGAGGTGACCTACGAGGGCGACATCGCGGACGAAGACGTCGAGTTCGTCACCGCGAGTGCGCTCAAGGGCGTCTTCGAACCGCTCGAGTGGCAGGTCAATACCGTCAACGCACCGCAGATCGCAGAGGACCGCGGCGTCGATGTCACCGAATCGAAGACCCGACAAGCCGCCGACTTCCAGAGTCTGGTCTCCGTGACCGTCGGCAACGGCGACTCGGAGCTGTCGGTCGACGGGACGCTCTTCGCCGGCAACGATCCCCGAATCGTCCGCATCGACGGCTACCGCGTAGACGCGATCCCCCACGGTCGGATGGTCATCACGCGAAACACCGACGAACCGGGCGTCATCGGCCTCATCGGTTCGATCATGGGCAAACACGGCGTCAACATCGCCGGGATGTTCAACGCCCGCGAGACCATCGGCGGCGAGGCGCTCACCGTCTACAACGTCGACAGCGACGTTCCGGAGGCCGCTCGAGACGAACTCGAGGCCGACGACCGGATCATCGGCGTCTCGGACATCACTCTGAACGGTCAGAACTGAGCGGCCCACTCGCCGTTCGGACCTTCCGCGACCGGCACGTTCTTCGTTCTGATCCCCCGATAGTCAGTATGGACGACCCACAGTCGAATCCGCCGAGTGCTCCCGAGCAGTCCCCGCCAACCGGTCCCCCCTCGCGGTCGGGGCTGATCGCGGTGCTGGGATCGATCGGGTACATCATCGGCGCGTACATCTTCACGTTCGCCGTCCTCATCGTGCTGATGATCGGTGCCATGCTTTACCTGGCCGCGACCACCGGCAACATCGAACAGTTCGACGCGATCATGGAGGGCGAGAGCTACGTCCTCCTCGCCGGCCTGGAATCGGGACTACTGGGACTGGGCGCGTTCGGGCTCGCCGCGCTGTCGGCCGCTCGCGGCTGGATACCGAAACCGGAGTTCGGGCTCTCGAGGCCGACCCGCCGCCAGATCGGCGTGAGTCTCCTCGCCATCGCCGGACTCGTCGTCATCCAGGCCGCGCTCTCGCTGGCCAGTTCTGCGCTCGGGATCCCTGCCTCGGAACACTCGCTGATCGGCGGCGACGTCTCGCCGTACTACTACGTCGCACTCGCCGTCATCTCGATTCTCGTGATCGGCCCCGCCGAAGAGTTGCTGTTCCGGGGGCTGATCCAGAACTACATGCGCCCCGCGTTCGGCTCGACCGGGGCGATCATCGGGACCTCGCTGCTGTTCTCGAGCTTGCACCTCCTGGCGTACCTCACGACGACGCTTTCGGCCGCCGTCGTCTCGCTCGGGGTCGTCTTCGTCCTGTCGCTGGCATTCGGCTGGCTCTACGAGCGGTACAACAATCTCTATCTGGTGATGTGGATCCATGGCGGCTACAACGCGACGCTTTTCTTGCTGCAGGCGACCCTCTAGCCCACTTTCAGTCGTCGGTCCACCACTCCCCCGAGACGTGTTCGACGGTTCGAGTCTGGAACGGCTCGGGGTACTCCTCGGACTCGAGGCCGTGGAACGCGCCGAGATAGTAGCCAACGAACCAGCCGATCGTATCCGCGCGGGGAGTCGCCAGCCCCACGCTGTAGTCGTCGGTCGCGATTTCGGGTTCTGACACACCCGTACACGAGGTAGATTCGTTCGCGTCACAGTACTCGCGGTCGTCGGCGACGACGATCGAGACGTTCGCCGGGCGGTCGGCATCGATCGAATCGGATCGAGAGGGATCGGTGGTACTCTCCGACCCGGAGCTGGTGTCGATTTCGGTCGTTTGCAGGTCGTACGAGACGGTTTGCTCGAGATTGCCGTCGGCCCACTCGTCCCAGTATTCGAGTGCGCGCTCGGTTTGCTCGCGGGCCGTCTCGTGGTCGTGGTACTCCCGATCGAGCAAGAGCGTGACCTCGGGGCGTTGTTCGGCCGGCGTCACGCTCCCGCTGGCCTGCATGATCGGCTGGGGCTCGTCGTCGTGGTCGAGTCCGAGCGTGTGCCCGAGTTCGTGGATGAGCGTGTCCTCGGTGCTCGAGTTCGTCCAGCCAGCTTCGATGGCGATCTCGGTCGTCGCAGGTGCTCGATCGGTGACGAGATCCGCACAGCCGATCGTGCGCGTATCGAAGCTACCGCAGGCGGTGATGTTCTCCCGCCAGTCGATCTGTACGTCGGGATTCGTCGCGTCGGGCTCGAGCGTGTACTCGATCGGATAGCCCGCGTACTCGCTCGCGTTTTCCTCCCAGTATGCGAGTGCGTTCGCGACGAGCGGAGTGACGTTTCGCTCGGCCGCGCTGGTGTCGAGGCCGACAGTGAGCGTGTCCTTCCCGTACGGATTCTCGGAGTGTACGTTCGCGGTATTCGGCGCGTCAGGTTCGTTGCCCATCGGATCGATTGGGACGCTCGCACAGCCCGAGAGGGCGAGGAGCACGACAAGCGCGAGCGCGAGACGAGCGGTTGACACGCCTGACTGTCCGGCGAGCGAGGAAAAAACTCTGGTGTCCGTGGTATCGCGTATTCAACGCCCGAAGGATCCCCACCAATCTCGTCTCCAACACCCACAGTTCTCGTGTCCACCCACAACTTCCGTGTCCACCCGCAACTCCCGTGTCAACCCACAGCTCCCGTGTCCGTCCGCAACTCCCGTGTCAACCCACAGCTCCCGTGTCCGTCCGCAACTCCCAGTGGATCGGCGCGCGCTGGCGGCGTGCCCGAACGCCGAGAGCGCGCCGTCATCCGTGGACTGTCTTCGGTCACGGAGTGACCGAACGGCCTGCAAGTCGCGAAGCGCCTTCCAGTGAATGAGTGAGCGGCGCGGAACAGCGAACGGCGACGCCGTGAGCCTGCGAGCGAACGAATCGGTTGGGGAGGGCAAGGCGCGTCAGAAGGGGTCGGCGTTCAAGCGATCCTCGACGCTGGCGATGACCGCGCGGGCGGGGGTTTTTTCTCGCTTCGATGGGATACGCCGGTCGATGGAACTCGAGACGATTCCGGGCGTCGGCGAGAAGACGGCTCGGTCGCTCGCGACGCTCGAGGAACCCGAGCGGGCGCTCAAATCGGGCGACGTGGCGGCGCTCGCGAAGGCACCGGGAATCACGCAGGGGCGAGCCGCCCGCATCGCGCGCGGGGCGATCCGCCGCAAACACGACGACCCCGGCGGTTTCCTCGCGACCGAACGCGCACGCGAAGTCTACCGAGAGGTGCTCTCGCTGTGTCAAGAACGTACCGTGACGGAGTACGGCGCCCAGCGTCTCGAGACGATCTACCCGAGCCCCTGTCAGTCGCGGATCGAGGAGGTACAGACCTTCGCTCGCGAGGCGATCGAACGCGATCCCGATCCGGCGGTGCTGGAAGCGCTCGAAGGGGTCGAACCCCTCAAGCGCGGGGGAGACGTGCAGGTTCGCGAGCGGTGTCTCGCGACGACCGACGCGGAGCGATACACCGCCGCTCGCGAGGCGATTCCGGAACTCTCCGTCGAAGTGGTCGAAGACGCCCAGGGACTTGCCGAACTCGCTCGCGGCTACTCGACGGTGATCGCCATCGACGAGACGTTCGCTGGCGTCGCCGTCGACGGCGACGTGCAGGTCCGCCCCGACGCCCTCGAGAATCCCGCGGAGATCGTCCCCGAACGCTCGGTCGCCTTTTTCGCCCGCAACCGCGACAGCTTGCGGGCTGCGATCGCCGTCCACCGCAACGCCGACCTCGAGACCGACTGCGACCTCGCGGCGCTCGAAGCCGGACTCGCCCGGGTGAACGACGACGGCACCGTCGCCGGTGACGACGAACTGGATCGACTCGCGACGGCGGTCGACGACCTCGAGGTATCGGTCGGGGCGGCCGAATCCGTCGCGAACGACCACCTCCGACAGGCGATCCGCGAACAGGACGTGACCATCGAGGGGGCGGACCTGCTCTCGCTGGTCGAACAGGGCGCGGGCGTCGACTCGCTGCTCTCTCGAGAACTAGCCGACGAGTACGCACAGGCGGTCGCGGCCGCCCGCGAACACCTGATAGACGCGCTCGACCTCGACGCGGGCGAGGCCGAAATCGCGCGGCGGACGTTCGGAGACGAGCCGACGTTTCCGGTCGAACGCGACGAGGACACCGTTTCTCGACTCCGCGAGGAACTCACAGCGACCAGAGAGCGCCGCGAAGCGCGACTGAAACGAGAACTGGCGGCCGATCTTGCCGATCAGCGTGGGGCCGCGGCGGATCTCGTTCGAAACGCCCTCGAGTTGGATGTCGAACTCGCTATCGCTCGCTTCGCGCGCGATTTCGAGTGTACGATGCCCGAGTTTGTCGGCGGATCGGCGGGGTTGGCGGAATCGACGGGGTCAGCCGCGTCGACGGATTCGGTGAACTCGAACGAGTCGGCTGACGACCGCGGGTTCGAGATCAAGGGCGGCCGGTCGCCGTTGCTGTCGGAACCGCTCGAGGCGATCGAACCCGTCGACTACGGCGTCTCGGGTGTCGCGCTCCTGTCGGGAGTCAACAGCGGCGGGAAGACATCAACGCTGGATCTGGTCGCGAGCGTCGTCGTACTGGCACACATGGGGTTGCCGGTCCCCGCGGATCGGGTTCGACTCGAGCGCTTCGAGTCGATGCACTATCACGCCAAAACCCAGGGAACCCTCGACGCGGGCGCGTTCGAGTCAACGGTCAGGCAGTTCGCCGACATAGCCGGCGACGGGGCGGGCTCGCTGGTGCTGGTCGACGAGCTCGAGAGTATCACCGAACCCGGCGCGTCGGCGAAGATCATCGCGGGCATACTCGAGGCGTTATCGGAAAACGGCGCGACGGCGGTGTTCGTCTCCCACCTCGCAGGCGAAATCCGCGAGATGGCGGCCTACGACATGGCCGTCGACGGCATCGAGGCAGTGGGACTCGTCGACGGCGAACTCGAGGTCAACCGCTCGCCGATCAAAGACCATCTCGCGCGCTCGACGCCCGAACTGATCGTCGAGAAGTTAGCAGACGAGCGCGAGGCCGTCTTCTACGATCGATTGCTCGAGAAGTTCGAGTGAGTCGGCGGCTCTCGAGTGACCGCGATAGCTGATCGCTCCTCGTGGGGTAAATCGGCCGAAAGAATCGGAAACGGAACCGCGTACGCCGAAAACAACTAAGTAGCTCCGAAAGCGTGGTGGAACTAATGGATGGGGACCCCGACGAGGGGATGTTGTCGTGGGACGAATCCGTGTTCCGGAACGAACACGTCTTCGAGATCGACTACGTTCCCGAGACGTTCAAACACCGCGAGAGTCAGACCCAGAGTCTGACATACGCCTTGCGGCCCGCGGTTCGCGGGTCGCGCCCGCTGAACGTGATGGTCCGCGGACCGCCCGGAACGGGCAAGACCACTTCGATTCAAAAGCTGTTCGACGAGGTCGGTGCACAGACTGGCGACATTCGAACGATTCGGGTCAACTGCCAGGTCAACTCGACGCGGTACTCGGTGTTTTCGCGGCTGTTCGAGGGAACCTTCGACTACGAACCGCCCTCGTCGGGCATCTCCTTCAAGAAGCTGTTCGGCCAGATCGCCGAGAAACTCGTCGAGCAAGACCGCGTGCTGGTCGTCGCGCTCGACGACGTGAACTACCTCTTTTACGAGAACGAGGCCTCCGACACGCTCTACTCGTTGCTTCGCGCTCACGAGGAGTACCCCGGCGCGAAGATCGGCGTCGTCGTGGTCTCCTCCGATCCGACCCTCGAGGTGATCGACGAACTGGACTCGCGGGTCCAGAGCGTCTTCCGCCCCGAAGACGTCTACTTCCCGGTGTACGACCAGCCCGAAATCGTCGACATCCTCGACGAGCGCGTTAGAAAGGGGTTCAACGACGGAGTCATCTCCCGAGACACGCTCGAGTACGTCGCCGAGCTAACGGCAGAAAGCGGCGACCTCCGGGTCGGGATCGACCTGCTTCGGCGGGCGGGACTCACCGCAGAAATGCGCGCCAGCCGCGTCGTCGAGCGCGAAGACGTCGAAACCGCCTACGAAAAGTCGAAATACGTGAGCCTCTCGCAGAGCCTCTCGGGACTCAGCGACACGGAACGCGCCCTGCTCGAGGTCATCGCGACCAACGACGGCGAACAGGCCGGCGCCGTCTACGACGCCTTCCGCGAGGAGACCGACCTCGGCTACACGCGCTACTCCGAAATCGTCAACAAACTCGACCAGCTCGGCCTGATCGAGGCCGACTACGCCGAAATCGACGGCCGCGGTCGCTCGCGGTCGCTGACGCTCGCCTACGAGAAAGAGGCCGTGTTGGATCGGCTCGAGTGAATTCGCTCCGGCTCGTAGAGTTCGACGTTTTCAGGCCTGCTCGAGATCCTTGCGATACGTCTCGGCGTGCTCGATCGCCCGGTCGACGGCTGCTTCTGTCTCGCCGCTTGCGCGTTCGCGCAGTTGCCTGAGCGTGTTCAGGTGGTCGTCGAGCATCGTGTGATCGACGCGGTCCGTCTCCGACTCGAGTCGGCCGAATTCCCCCGCGGCCTCACTGAGGTCGTCACTGATATCGTCCTCGGCGGTGTCGGCGGCGTCCTCGAGTTTCGTTCGGGCGTTTTGCAGTTCGGAAGCGACCATACTGACTCCCACCACGACGCCGGTCAAAACGCTGGGGGTGGCGCACGCGAGGGGCAAGTCAATCCCGTGGCGGCGACGACGCTGCGAATCCGGCTTCGATGGCGAGTCCCCGAAATACACATATATATTTCTCGAGGCCAACGTTCCGCTAGTGACGATTCCCGAGCGTGGCGGACTCTCCCGACGAGACTACCTCCGAGCGGTCGTCGCGGTCGGCGGTGCCAGCGCCATCAGCGCCTGTCTCGACGAGCGCGGGGAAGTCGACGTGCCCGCTGGAACCGACGACCCAGACTCGCTTCCAGCGCGCCAACATGCCTGGAACGAGTTCCTCGAGACCGACGACGACGGCAACGTACGACCGCCAGAACACCACGTACTCGTTGCGCTCTCGCTCGCGAGCGACCCCGCCGATAGGGACGATGGAGATTCGTTGACGGAGCCAGCGGAGACGGTCGAGGGCAGCCTGCAAACACTCGAGCGAGCCTACGAATGGAGCAACGACGGGCTGTTGTTCACGGTAGGGTATACGCCGTCGTACTTCGATCGATTCGACGGGGAGCTCCCGGAAACGGTCGATCTCCCCGTGCCGGAAGCGCTGACGGACCGGGAAGATCCCGCGTTCGACGAGTTCGATGCACTGCTCCACCTCGCCAGCGATCACCCCGAGGTCGTGCTCCGGGCCGAAAAAGCGCTCTTCGGAGAACTCGAGACGGTAAACGGCGAGCCAATCGAGACGGATCTAACTGGGGTGTTCGAGCGACTCGAGGAGCGCCGCCGAACCGGGTTCGTGGGTCCGGGGCTGCCGGCCGAACACACCGACGTCGACGGCGTTCCGGACTCGGTCCCGGAGGAGGCACCGTTTTTCATGGGCTTTCGATCCGGGTTTCGGGAGAGTCAGGCGACCGAAGACCGAGTCACGATTCGGGACGGACCCTTCGCCGGCGGGGCGACCCAGCAGCTCTCGTCGCTCGACGTCCAGCTCGACGTCTGGTTCGAACAGGAAAGTCACGCCCAGCGCGTGATGAAGACGTTCAGTCCGGACCACGACGAGGATCAGGTCGGCGAGGTCGGCGAAGCGCTCGAGACCTCGAACGGACTGACCGACGAGCAGATCGACGACACTGAGGCCGACGCGCGGAATCGTGGCGTCGTCGGCCACGCCCAGAAGGCGGCGCGGGCGCGCGAAGACGGCGAGCAGATCATCCTCCGGCGAGATTTTAACACGGTCGACGGCGATGCTCCCGGCACTCATTTTCTATCACTCCAGCGGGAGATGGACGACTTTCTGGCGGTCCGGGAGGCGATGACGGGGGCCGACCTCGACGTTGGGATCAGCCAGAACAACGGCATTCGTAGCTACATCTTCGTCGGTCGGCGCGGGAACTATCTCCTCCCGCCCCGGTCGCGTCGGGCGCTTCCAACACCGAGGCCCGACTGATCGCCGTCCCAGCGGCCCGACAGCACGATGACGCCGAACGTACGACGACCGTCGACGGACGAGACGAGCATCGATTCCAGACGACCGCCGATGACAGACGATCGGCCGTACTAGACGACCGTCGGCGGTAAAGCGAACGGTTACAAGCGACCAACGGCTGAGAACGCACATGGACCGGCGAATCGATCGACGGCACTTTCTCGTGCAAGCGGGCGCGGCGGCGGGCGCTGTCGCGGTAGCGGGGTGTACCCTCGAGGTCGAGGACGAGACCGCCGACGGGAGCGGGGACCCCACGCTCCCCCAGTTCTACGAGATTCAGGACAAACCGGATGCGGTATACCTGCCGACACACCGGGAAGCAATGGAGATGCTCGAGCCGGTCGAGGCCGGCGAGTACACGCTCGCGCCGATGCTCTCGTACGTCCATCCCTTTTGGATCATCAGCGGCGACGAGATCGAACGCGAGGAACCCGACGACGGCAACGGCGTCCACCTCATGATCGTCGTCTGGGACACCGAAACGGGCGTCGTGCTCCCCATCGACAGCGGGACACAGCTTCGGGTCACGAAAGACGGCGAACGGATCGGCTCGCCGCGAACGCTCTGGACGATGATCTCCCAGCAGATGGGCTTTCACTTCGGCGACAACGTCCCGCTCGCCGACGACGGCACCTACACCGCCGAGTTGACGATCCCGCCGCTCGATGTGCGGACGACCGGCGAACTCGAGGGCAAGTTCGCAGAGACGGAGACCGCCTCATTCGAGTTCGAGTACGATGCGGCGTTCCGCAACGAAATTCCCGCCCGGGTCGAGTACCTCGATCGCGAGGAGTGGGGCGAACCCGGCGCGCTCGAGCCGATGCGCCACGGCGGAGATATGGAAAACGGCGGCCACAACGACAGCGACGACGAAGACGCTGGACACGTTCAGTTCTCGGCGCTGCCGCCCGCAGAGGAGTATCCCGGAATCGGTCTCGAGCCGAGTTCCGGCGCGGACGCGGCCACGAGCGGCGACGCGGTCTTCGTGACGCGGCTTCTCGAGTCCGGGTCGCGGTTCGTCGAGGGTGGTGAGCGGTATCTCCTCGTCTCGCCCAGAACGCCCTACAACCGGGTCCCGCTCGCAGATATGGCCATGACGGCCACCGTTTCGGGCGGCGAAACCGATAGCGCCGTCGCGCTCGAGCAGACGATCGACGGCGAGTACGGCATCCACTACGGGGCCGCGCTCGCGGGCGTCGAACCGGGTTCGACGGTGACGATCGAGATCGACTCGTTCCCGCAGGTCGCGCGCCACCAGGGGTACGACACGGCGTTTTTCGACATGCCCCCGGTCGAACTGATGGTGCCGGACTCGATCGACTCATGACGGCGACGCGCACTCGAGTCGCAGTCGTGCTCGCAATCCTGCTACTGGCCGCCGGCCTCGTCGTCGCGCCGGTCAGCGCCGGACACAGCCCCGCCGTCTACAGCTTCGAGCCGGACGACGCGCGCGTGGCCGCCGGCGAAACCGTCGCGGTCGACGTCGTCCTCGCGGCCAATCGGACCCCCGCCGGCGACGGGCTCAGCGAGGCGGGCTTTACCGTCGACTACGACGCGGATCGGTTCTCGGTCGTCGACGTCGAACACGGCTCGTGGTTCGAAGACGGCGACGAGCCGACCGACTCGGAGGTCGACCGCTCGAGCGCGGTCGACGAGGACGCGGGCACCGTCTCGGTCGAAACCGCACTCGAGTCGCCCGACGACGGGGTCGCGAACACCGCACCCGTCGCGACGATCACGTTTCGGGCCAGCGAGGACGCCGCCGACGGCGAGAGCGAACTCACGTTTGCGAACAGCTCCGCGGCGACACCCGCGAGTCCGTCGCCGACCATTACTAATACGGGCACTCTCGAGGTCGGCGAGGGTGTGCTGGGCGCGAGCGGGTTCGGCGTGCCGGTCGCGGTCGGATCGCTGCTGCTCGCGGTTCTCGTTGGTCTCCGACGAGCGAAAGACGACTAACGACTCTCGCTCGATCGACTTCGGTTCGCTCGAGTAGACTCGAAATTGGTTCCTGGATCGACCAGAACAGAGTACGGCGGAGTTCACCATCCCGGACAAGTCACGTGCAGTGGCGTGCGCTCGGGAGCGGATCGCGATAGCGATCCGCGAGTGGAACCTGCGCGAGGGATGAACGAACGAGGACACGAGTGAGTGAATCGGCTGGGGAGTGCGAGATCCGAACGGAGTGAGGATCTCGAAGTGCGAACGGGGAACGCAGTGACCCGTGAGCGGTGTGGAAATCAGTGTTGCCAGCAGTAGTGGCGGTCAAGATGCAGTAGCAATTCGTGTCATACAACTCGAGTATATCACTGTTGAAATTCTATTATCCAGATCTATCTGAGCGTGAAATACACACACTACAGATGCGAACCGAGTAGAGTCGTCGGCACCGTTCACTAGGCGCGATAGAATATCCCTGTAGATGGCGAGGAAATGCCACAAATACTTATCCTTTCGAGGGGCACCTATTCACACATGTCCTCCATCGACGAAACCGTATTTAGCGAGCCTTCTGGCGGTCTCTTTGCACTGGTTCAGCTCTGTGGAGCATTCCTTCTCTCGGGTATCTATGTATATTACGTGATTATGGGAAATTCGACAGTGGGCAGTTGGGTGCTATTTGCGATAGTTGGGACTGCCTTGTCCGGAATCGCTGAGTCCCTTCCGAAATCCCGAGGACGAGCGGCTGGTGTTCTGCGACTCACAGCAATTTTCGTACAGGTGGGGCTTCTCGTTGCCCTCTTCTTCGCCCCTGAACTTCTCATCGGGTGAGAGTAGCAGTCGGACTGAATTCGGTGCTGTTGTGACGAGCCTGTGACTCCCCCCGAATGCCGGAAACTACACGAGACAGGCTGCTGACTACATCCTCTGTACGTACCGCTGGTCGAGCAGTCACAGAGAGGGTATGTGACCTGTTCTATGACACCCTCATACTGCTTACTCGAGGTCGCGCGGATCGAAGTGTTCAATCTCGTCAATATCAGGATAGAGCGTATCGATTGACACAATCGGTCCCTCGAGTATGTATGCAGTCCCAAGATGGACCGCGTCGAAGACATTGAGCCGATTGTACGTCTGTCGCAACTCGCCAGCAGCGTCCATCATGTCGACGGTCAACGAGACTAATTCGATACCCTCGTTAGCAATCTTGGTGTGGCTATTCGAGAGCCCTTGTTTGCTCCAGGTATCTTCCATCACGTGCTGAACCTCGATCGCCGTCGCGACCGACGTCTTCGGTTCGTCGATGCCTCGAGGTCAACTGTGCTTGCGACCCAGTCGTCGGTTTTCAAGAGTGCGAGAACGGGATCGGTATCAAGGTACACGCTTTCGCTCCAAGCGCTCTTTCACATCCGCACGCGCTTCGGCGTCGGTTTGGTCGTGGAGCCGTGCTTGTCGTTCTTCGCGAGCGATAAGGCGGGCGCCATACCGAAGCGCTTCGGACCGTGAACTAAACACGCCGTCCTCGATGAGCGAATCAAGTTCTTTCAATGCGAACTGATCGGTATTTCGAGCGGCGCAAGAGTTTTATATGTCAGCATAGTAGTGGGAATTGGGTGATTGAAAATGGGAAAGACCTCATTCGAAGCGAACAACGGAGAAGAACTCAGGGTCGGGCTTCTGATCGAAGGAAGGAACGATGGGTCGGGCTTCTGATCGAAGGAAGGAACGATGGGTCGGGCTTCTGATCGAAGGAAGGAACGATGGGTCGGGCTTCTGATCGAGGAGAGCACGACGAGTCGGGGGTGCCGGTCGAGGGGAAGCACGACTGACCGAAATTCCGATCGAGCGGCGTCGAACCGGCGCTGATACGCCACCGTCGCTTTGCATCGATGCGCCAAGAAAAGAGACCGATCGACCCGCACCGTCGGCTCAGATTTCGTTGAGTTTTCGCAGCAGCTGGCCGCGGTACTCCTCGTCGCTCGCGATGCCTTTCATCTCGAGGACGTTGCGCTCGAGTTTGTCGAGCGCGACGCGGAAGCCGTTCTCGGCTCCGTAGCCCTCGCCGGTGCCCGCGACCTGTCCCTTGTTCGTCCGGAGGCGGATCTGTACCTGCACCAGCGGCGTGCCGCGGAGTTTTTCGTTGTGCTGGTGGAGGCGGACGTGGGCGTGCATCACCTGCATCTCCTGGTATTTGTCCGCGACCGCCTGGATGCTCTCCGTGATGGACTCTCGAGTGATGGTGTCGAGCAAGGACACGTTCGTGATCTGGACGTCCATGTGCTCTTCTTCCGTGTAGGTGAGCGCGCGCAGGACGTCCGTCTTCGTCACGATGCCGTCGACGACGCGATCGTCGTCGTCGGGCGTAACCATCAGTCCCGCGTAGTCGTCGTCGAGCATCTCCTCGACCGCTTCCTTCGCCGTCGTGTCGAGGGTCGTCGTCTCGACGGGACTGTTCATGATGTCGTAGACCGGCACGTCGAGCATTCGATCGTTGTCCCCGACGCGGTCGCCGGTCGTCGTCCGCTCGTTCTCTCGGATGACGAAGTCCGCGATGTCGTGGGTGGTGACGACGCCGGTCAGGTAGCCGTTCTCGTTTAGGACCGGCAGCCGGGAGATGCCGTTTTCCCGGAGGTAGTTGATCGCCTTGCCGATCCCGTCGTTCTCGTCGACCGTGATCGGATCGTCGGAGTAGATGTCGCCGACGGTGAGCGTGTCGAGGTTCTCGAGGACGGCCTCGAGGATCGCGTCGCCGCTGATGACACCCCAGAGGTCGCCGTTTTCGAACACCGGCGCGACTTTCGAGTTGCTCTCAATGAGCTGTCGTGCGGTCTCGCGAACGTCCTCGTAGCGGTCGAGTTTCGGGGCCGGCGAGTTTCGACTTGGCTTCAAAAGCGCGGAGACTTTTGCGTCGTCCTCGACGTGGGATTGAAGGACTTCCCGCTCGCTGATGACGCCTTCGTACTCCCCGTCGTCGGTGACGATGATTCCTTTGGGGTTGCCGTTCTCGAAGGTCGAACGGACTTTCCCCATGCGCGTTCCGACATCTACTTCGATGAAGTCTTTGGTGGCGATATCAGCGATATCCATCGTTACGGGTGGAGGTACTCGCGCCGGGGTATTTAAGATACCGCCTGTCACGAACGGTTCCGGGGGGACGCTTTTTTTGCACTGGAGATGTATGAGGTCCATGGTACCCGATATCGGTGTCTTCGGCCGGTACACCTACCTCGTGACTGAACTGTTCTGGGGCGCGTTCGCGCTCGCGCTCTTGCGCCGAGCGAGTGCGCTCCGAAAGGCTGCAGTGACGGTTCTCGCCCTGTATCCGGTCGCCTACGTCTGGGATCGGTACACGCTCGAGATTGGTGTCTTCGACATCAAACTCCGTACCGGGATCGATATCGCCGGTATCCCGCTCGAGGAGCACCTCTTCATGGCCGTCGTCCCCGGACTGGTGATCGGCTTTCACGAGACTATCTTCGGCACCGGTGACGAGTCGGCGCCGCAGAGTGATTGAGCACAACGCAGTGTCGGTCGATCAGGCGCTGTAGTGCGACGAATCAGAATGTGCGTCAGAGATCATGTTCTGCGAGTAACCATGAACGTCTTAGTACTCGGGCGTCTCGATAGAAACGAATGGGCCCTGGCCCACCGACCGATTCCCCCGGTGCAGAATCCATCGACGAACCGGAATCGTCCTCGAGCGGCGCGTCTCGACTGGCGTCTGCGGTTCGACTCCTCCTCGCGCTCGCGGTGTTGTCCGGGCTCGCCATCGGAGCGATAGCGGCCGGTCCGGCGCTCATCGACGATTTCGGCGAGTTCGACGATCTTCCCGCACCGAGCGGGGATCCGCCACCGGCCGGCGAGCGCGATCCGGACGTCACCGATCCCGGCGATCCGAACGCCACGAGCTACGAAACCGAGGTCGAGACGGTCACGTCCGAATCCGTCGAGGACTTCGTCCACGCGAAGGTCAACGATCGGCGCGCCGAACACGACCTCGATGCCCTCGAGTGGGACGGCACGATCGCCTCCGTCTCCCGAGCCCACAGCGAGGACATGCACGACCGAGACTACTTCTCCCACACGAACCCCGACGGCGAAGATCCCTACGATCGGTACAACGACGTCGCTGATTACTGTCGAAGCTACGGGGAGAACCTGGCGATGAACTGGCTCGAGCGCCCCGTCGAAGTTCCCGACAAACAAACGACCGCGGAGTACCAGACCGCAGAAGGGATCGCCGAAGCGCTGGTCGTCCAGTGGATGAACTCGCCGGACCACCGCGACGCGATCCTCGAGAACGGCCAGAGCCAGTCGTGGGATCGCACCGGCGTCGGCGTCTACCTCTCCGAGGAGGGAGAAGTCTACGCGACGCAGAATTTCTGTACGGAGTGGTGACGATCGTGGAAACGATCCGCTCCGAACCGATCGTGGAAACGACCTGCTCCGAGCCAATTGTGGAGACAACCCGCTCCGAGCCAACTGTGGAGACAACCCGCTCCGAGCCAACTGTGGAGACAACCCGCTCCGAACCGATCGACGGAACACACCTACTATGAATCCGAAAGAAACGATCCTCGAGATCTACGCCACAGCCAGCGACCGCGACCTGACGTATCTCGCCGCGGGGTTCGCCTACTACGCGTTCGTGTCGGTGATCCCGCTGATACTGCTGGCGATCGTCGTCGGCTCGCTGCTCGGCGGCGAGGACGTCGCCGAACAGCTGATCAGAGTCGCCGGCGATTTCCTCCCCGAAGCCGGTGAAACCCTCGTTACAGACGCGTTGACGACGGAGTCCGGCCGCGCCGAAGCGACCATCGTCGCGCTCCTGGTCGCCGCCTGGGGTGGCCTGAAGGTGTTCCGGGGACTCAGCCTCGCGTTCGACCGGATCTACGGCACCGACGCCGAGAACTCGCTGCTCGAGCAGATCACGGACGGACTGGTCGTCATTCTCGCGGGGGCCGGCGGGCTCGGCCTGATGATCGTGACGGCCGCGGTTATCGGCTTGCTCTCGGAGACGGTTCCGATCGCCGGCCTCCTGAGCTGGCCGCTTCTCGTGGTCGGGCTCTTCGCCGTCTTCTACCCGATGTACTACGTTCTGCCGCCGATCTCGCTCGAGCCTCGAGAGGCGATCCCGGGAGCCGTCTTCGCCGCGGTCGGCTGGACGGTCCTCCAGGCGGGCTTTCAGATCTACGCGGCCAACGCCGGCCAGTACGAGGCCTACGGCGCCGTCGGTGCGATCTTGCTGTTCGTCACCTGGCTGTACTTCGCCGGGATCCTCATCCTGTTCGGCGCCGTCGTCAACGTCGTTGGCTCCCGGCCTGAACTCGCCGAGTGAGCGCTCGCGAACGCGATCGTTTTTTCGAACCGATCGCCCAGCGTCGTGGAGAAAGATTATGCTGTCGGCGACGGGAAACCAAACCATGACCGACGATTCGGATTCCGGGGACCGATCGACGCCCGGCGGCGGCCCGACTCGAGTCGTTTCCGAGACGAGCGTCGACGACATCCTCGAGTCGATCGGCTCGTCGTCGGAGGGTGAACAGACCACTTCCGACGACGAGACGGAGCGAGCGGACGAAAACCGAGCGATAACAGACCGAGAGAAAGCCAACCACGAAGCGGCGAACCGAGCGCAGACGACCGAATCGGACGAAAGCGACGACTCGATCGACCGTTCCCGCGAGTCAGACGACGAAGACGCGTTCGACGCCGAGTCGATCGGCGACTCGAAACCGACCACGACGACCATCGAAACCGGTCAGCCGGCCGATCCCAACGACATCACAGAAGACGCAAACACGAGCGTCTCGTCGGCCGACGATCCCGCTCCGGCGGAGACAGCCGAGAACGAGATGGACTCCGCTCGTGAAGACGACGATGCGGACCTCGCCGCGCGTATCGAACGCGGCGCGGTCACCGGTGCGGACGTCAGAGCCGCCGAGTCGGGCGACGGCCGCGAGGAGACGACCGACATCGGCGAGATCGATCTCTCGATGGACGACCTCGAGTGCTCGAGCGGGAGCGCCGGTTCGTCGGGGCAAAAGCGCGGCCGATCCTCGACCGACGGCCCGCTGTCGGGTTCTGTCGGGTCCGGCAAGATGGGATCGGACGACGACTCTACCGAAGCGGATAAGAGCGAGGATTCGGAGTCCGACTCGAGCGGCGTGTTCGGACGATTGAAGGGGCTGTTCTCGAGGTAACGGGGATCAATCTCTCCCAATCCAGATGTCCGATTCAGCGTTTTCGAGAGGAGAACGGATCGAGGCGGCGCTGGAGTGGATCGGTCGGTTTTCGAATCCGTCGCTTACGCCGCGGCGTGGAGGTCGTACAGAGACGCACCCCCAATGAGCGCGCAGAGAACGCCCACTGACCCAGCGAGCGGGTCGTTGACGCCGATGGATGTGCCCGCCACGAGTACACCGACGACGATCGATGCGACCCCGCCGAACTTCCGAATCCGGATCGCGTCCATATATCGCCGTCACTGTGGGTCCATATTAATCATGCCGCTTACATCACATAGATCGACACACTATTTCACTCCCGCCGACGGTACGCTCGAGACAGAAAGTAGTGGGTTGGGGCAGATTTGAACCACGTCAAGACATGCTCGCTTCGCTGCGCGTGACTTGCCTCATTCAAATCTGCCCAACGTAACGATCCTGTCGCTCGCGAATTTGCTTGCGACAGAAGTAGTGGGTTGGGGCAGATTTGAACCACGATCGTTCCACTACGCTCCACTCCCTGATTCAAATCTTCCGTAACAATTTCTCGGCGACGAGCGCCTCGCTTCGCTCACGGCTTCGCCGTTCGCGATCGTGGCGCGACGCGCCACGCACCGCTCGTCGCGTTGTGTCGCTGAGAAATGGGTTGGGGCAGATTTGAACTGCCGGCCTCCTCCATGTCAAGGAGGTGTCATAACCAGACTAGACCACCAACCCGTCCGGTTCTCTCGGCGTCCGTCACGCCTCGTGCAACTATTCGTTGCCCACCACCGTAATTGAAGGTTTCGAATCGGTCGGCGTACGCGAGCCATCACCACGGATCGTCCGATACGTTTAAGCCGATGTACTCATTTGGACATTGTAAGACAACTACGTACATTGGTGTTTACTATGCAGGAGTACGTCGAACGGGTGACTGACGGAGACGATCTCACACAGAAAGAGGCTCGAGCGGCCTCGAGCGCCGTGTTCGAGGATGCAACGGAGGCGCAGATCGGCGCGCTGTTAGCGGCGTTGCGCGCGAAAGGAGAGACCGAAGCCGAAATCGCGGGCTTCGCCGAAGGGATGCGCGACGCCGCGCGAACGATCGACCCGGACCGCGAGCCGCTGGTCGATACCTGCGGCACGGGCGGGGACGATTACAACACGATCAACGTCTCGACGACGAGCGCGGTCGTCGCCGCGGGCGCGGGTGTTCCCGTCGCTAAACACGGGAACTACTCGGTGTCTTCCTCCTCTGGCAGCGCGGACGTCCTCGAGGAGGTCGGTGTCGACGTAGAAGCCGAACCGCCGGCCGTCGAGGCGGCCATCGAGGCCGACGGCATCGGGTTCATGCTCGCGCCGGTGTTTCACCCCGCGATGAAGGCGGTCATCGGGCCGCGAAAGGAACTGGGCATGCGGACGATCTTCAACGTCCTCGGGCCGCTGACCAACCCCGCCGGCGCGAACGCACAGGTCGTCGGCGTCTACGACCCGGATCTCGTCCCCGTCCTCGCGAACGCGCTCGCGCGGATGGACATCGACCGGGCGCTGGTCGTCCACGGTGCCGGCACCGACGAGATCGCGATCCACGGCGAAACGGTCGCCGCCGACGTCGACGGCTCGAGCGTCGAAACGAGGACCTTCGAACCCGCGGATCTCGGCCTCTCGGCCCACGACATCGGCGACATCGCGGGCGGGACGCCCGAAGCCAACGCGGCGGACCTCCGCGGTATCGTCGACGGATCGGTCACGGGCGCGAAGCGAGACGTGATTCTCGCGAACGCGGGCGCGGCGATTTACGCCGCCGGTGAAGCCGACTCGCTCGAGGAGGGTGCGTCGATTGCCGGCAACGCGATCGACAGCGGCGACGCGGCGGCAAAGCTCGATTTGCTCCGCTCGGTTTCGCCGGAGGCACGATGACGCGCGTCAAAGTCTGTGGCATCACGCGGTCCGAAGACCTGCAGACGGCGGTCGACGCGGGCGCGGACGCGATCGGTATCATTACCGACGTGCCGGTCGACACCCCTCGAGACGTGTCCCCGGAACGTGCCGCGGACCTCGTCGCGGAGACGCCCCCGTTCGTCACGTCGGTGCTCGTCACGATGCCGTCGGACTACGCGCGGGCGATCGAACTGGCGACCGAGATCGAGCCGGACGCGATACAGCTCCACGGCGAGATCCGGCCCGGCGATCTCGCGTATCTGCGTGCGAAACTCGAGACCCGAATTCTGCTAGCGGTCGACGCCGAAGACATCTCGATTGCGAAACAGTACGACGACATGGTCGACGGCTTCGTCGTCGACTCCATCGGCGACGACGGCGGCGGTGGCACCGGCCGAACCCACGACTGGGAGCGCACGCGAGCTGAGACGGCCGACCTCGAGTCGGCCGTGATCCTCGCCGGCGGACTGACCCCCGACAACGTCGTCGAGGCGGTCCAGACGGCCGAGCCGTTCGCCGTCGACGTCGCAAGCGGCGTCGAGGAACGCGGCGGCGTCAAGGATCCGGCGGCGGTCGAGTCGTTCGTCTCACGCGCGACCGGAAACGCACAGGCCGTCGAACCGGGACCCTGAGAGCCACCGACCATCGAACTTCGATCCATGACCGACCACTCCACAGCAGCTGACCCCGCAGATCACACCGCCAAGACGCCGACGTTCGACCTCGATCGATCGGCGTTTTGCGAATACGCCGGCTCGAGCGAGGACCGACCCGCCGTCGTCCGAGTCGTCGCGACGTACGACCTCGAGACGACGCCGCTTGCTGCCTACGCGACACTCACCGGACGATCAGCGCAGGGGCGGGACCGGTCCGGCGATGAGACTCCATACGCGTTCTTACTCGAGAGCGCACAGAAGACGCCCTCGAGCGATCCGGATGGTGCCTTTCAGCCAAGCTCAGCGGACGCGGAGCGCCACGCCCGCTTTTCGTACGTCGGCTACGATCCCGAGGCCGTCGTGACGGTCGGCCCCGAGGGAACGTCGGTCGAGGCGCTCTCGGCCGACGTGCCGCTCGATTCGATGAAGGTCGATGGGGCCGACGACACCGTGGACGCGCTTCGCGGCGCGCTGCCGGATGTCCGGTTGGCGAACATGCCGGATCACGACCGGCAGCACTTAGAGGGCGGGCTCGTCGGCTTTCTCTCCTACGACGCCGTCTACGATCTCTGGCTCGAGGAGGTCGGACTCGAACGCCCAGAGTCGCGGTTCCCGGACGCCCAGTTCGTCCTCACGACGAAGACGCTCACGTTCGACGAGCGCGACGGAACGGTTTCGCTCGTGTTCACGCCGGTGTTAGAGCCCGACGACGATCCGACCGCCGCATACGAGGAGATCCGCGACGAAGCTCGACGCGTGGGCGAACTCCTCGCGGGAGCCGAAGAACCCGAAACCGGCGGATTCGTCCGCGAAGACGAGGTCGCCGGCTCGAGGCAGGCCTACGAGGAGAGCGTCCGGCGCGCGAAAGAACACGTCCTCGACGGCGACATCTACCAGGGTGTCATTTCGCGAACGCGCGAGTTATACGGGGAGGTCGATCCGCTCGGGTTCTACGAGGCGATGCGGGACGTGAACCCCTCGCCGTACATGTACCTCCTCGATCACGGCGATCTTACGGTGGTCGGCGCCAGCCCCGAGACGCTGCTCTCGGTTCGCGGGACCGAAGTCATGTCGAACCCGATCGCGGGGACCTGCGACCGGGGCTCGAGCCCCGTCGAAGACCGGCGGCTGGCAGGCGAGATGCTCGCCGACGACAAGGAGCGAGCCGAACACACGATGCTGGTCGACCTCGCCCGCAACGACGTACGGCGCGTCGGCGAACCGGGTTCGGTTCGCGTCGAGGAGTTCATGAACGTCCTCAAGTACAGCCACGTCCAGCACATCGAGTCGACCGTGACCGGCCAGTTGCGCGCGGATTCCGACGCGTTCGACGCCACGCGGGCCTCGTTTCCCGCGGGCACGCTTTCGGGCGCGCCGAAGGTGCGGGCGATGGAGATCATCGACGAGTTAGAAACCCAGCCCCGGGGACTCTACGGCGGTGGCGTCGGCTACTACTCCTGGACCGGCGACGCGGACTTCGCGATCGTGATTCGAACTGCGACCGTCGAGAACGACACGCCGGGTACCCAGCGGATCACCGTCCGCGCGGGTGCGGGCCTCGTCGCCGACAGCGATCCGACCGCGGAGTACGAAGAGACCGAAAAGAAGATGGGCGGCGTCCTCGCGGCCCTCGAGCGGATCGAAGAAGAGCCGCCGATCGCGACATCGCCCACGGAGGTATCGCGATGAGCGCCGCTGTCTCGGCGACCGAGACCGATCGACCGACAGTACTGTTCATCGACAACTTCGACTCGTTTACGTACAATCTCGTCGAGTACGTCAGTCAGCACGCCGAGACGGTGGTTCTGAAGAACACCGCCTCGCTCGAGGAAGTGCGGGCCGTCGACCCGGACGCGATCATCATCAGTCCCGGTCCTGGCCACCCGAAACACGACCGCGATGTCGGCGTCACGAGAGAGGTACTCCGCGAGGTCAGTCCCACCGTGGCGACGCTTGGAATCTGTCTGGGGCTCGAAGCCGCGGTCTACGAGTACGGCGGCTCGGTCGGTCGAGCGCCGGATCCAGTCCACGGGAAGGCGTCCTCGATCGATCACGACGGAGAGTGCGTCTTCGACGGACTCGCGGACGGCTTCCGCGCGGGGCGATACCACTCGCTCGTCGCGACGGAGGTTCCCGACTGTTTCGACGTTACGGCGACGGCCGACCACGACGGCGAGACGCTCGTGATGGGCGTTCGCCACCGCGAGCACCCGATCGAGTGCGTGCAGTTTCACCCAGAGAGCGTCCTGACAGCGGTCGGGCACGATCTGATCGAGAACTTCCTTGAGAACATCTAAGGGCTTCGAAAACGGGAGACAGGTAATTCGTCAAGCGCGCTGTGATTCTGGCCGGGTTCAGACGACGCCCAGATGACCGGCGGTGTAGTAGGCGGCGAGAATAACCGCGGCCACGATGCCGACGCGGACGGCGAGTTTGATCGCGATTTTGACCGCGACGATAACGACCATGAGGCCAGCCAGCAACGTGAGCCCGAGCAACACCGGGGAGCCTGTGAGTGACTCGATCATAGTCGATATCGTGAACGCAAGGACGTAACCTTTCTGGTGACGTGACAAACGAGAGTCGATGAACGACAGCACCCAGAGACCGTTCGGATACGGCCTCGTTCGCGCACTCGAGACGGATCAGGAGAGCGAATATTCTACTTCCAGTTTGGTCTGAAAATCATTAAGGCCGTCCGCTGCGTAGAGTCTAATACCCTCGCAGACGCCCGTCTGGGCTGTTCTGCGATCGACCATCGCACAAGATCACACAGTGACTTCTGTACAAATGAGATTGTGCTAATACAAGAAAAATAGGACCACATCACCACACTTTATGAGGAATGCATGAATACCGAACTTTCGTCACGAATGATTCGACCGAGGACTACCTACCGTACGAAACTGACAGACGGCGGCGCGTTCGCCTCGAGGTGTCTCGCGCATGAGTAAGTCTGACCTCTCTGCGGACGATCTGACGCTGCCGATCAAGCGCACCGACGGGGACACCTTAGCGGAGCGCCTGACCGACAACGCCTATCAGAATATTCTGCCGGCTCGCTATCTTCGCAAAGACGCAAGCGGCGACCTGATCGAGACCCAAGAAGAACTCTTCGAGCGTGTCGGGCGCAACATCGCGCTCGCGGAGGCACCCTTCGAGGCTGAAAAACGGGATCTCGAGATCACCGTCACGCCCGACCAGCTAAAGCCCGACCACCCGCGTCGCGACGAACTCGCCGCGGAGGTCTTCGGCGACGGCACCACGGCGGCCGACGACGTCGAAACGACGCTGACGGAAGCTAACGTCAACAAGTTCGCCTACGACACCGTCGTTCCGGAACTGCCAGCAGATGTTCGCGAGCATGTCAAAGATGTCGCCGAGACGTTTACTGAAGGGATGGAATCGCTTTCTTTTATGCCGAACTCCCCGACGCTGATGAACGCCGGCGACGAACTCCAGCAGCTCTCGGCCTGTTTCGTCATGAGCCCCGACGACGACCTCTCGGACATCCACGAGACGGCCAAGAAGGCCGCGGAGGTCTTCCAGTCCGGTGGCGGCGTCGGCTACGGCTTCTGGAAGCTCCGTCCCTTTGGCGACGCCGTCGGATCGACCGGTGGCATCGCGTCGGGCCCGATCACCTTCATGCGGACCTACGACCAGCTCTGTGAGACGATCGCGCAGGGTGGGACCCGCCGCGGCGCCCAGATGGGGATCATGCGCGTCTCCCACCCCGATGTCATCGAGTTCATTCACGCGAAAAACAAGGACGTTTCACTTGCCCACACGCTGCGGCTCAACGACCCCGACGACTACACCTATACTTCCTTCAGTGAGGCGCTTGAGGAGGCTCGAGACCTCATCGACGAGGACGGCCGGGTGCCAAAACACCTTCGCAACGCCGTCGAAGGCCACCTGTCGAACTTCAACATCTCCGTCGGCGTCACCGACGACTTCATGGAGGCCGTCCAGAACGACGAGGAGTACACGTTCACCAACCCGCGCACGGAAGAGCCCCACATCGCCACCGAGGAGACCAAGGAGATGTACAGCCGGTACGACCTCGGCGAGCACGTCGAGGTCGGCGACCCGCTCTCGATCCCCGCGGAACTCATCTTCGAACGCATCGTCGAGGGCGCTCACGAGAACGGCGAACCCGGCGTGATCTACCTCGAGCGAGTGAACAAGGAACACTCCTTCGACGTCGAGGCCGAACCGGACCACCGCATCCTCGCGACGAACCCGTGTGGCGAGCAGCCCCTCGAGGAAAACGAGGCCTGCAACCTCGGGCACATCAACCTCTCGACGCTCGCCGACCTCGACGCGCCCGACTGGCGCGTCTGGTCCGACGAGCACGCCGCGGAGTACGACTCCCACGAGGCCGCCATCGAAGCCTTCCTCGAGGAGGCCATCGACTTCGAGGAGTTCGACGAGCGCATCGAGTACGGGACGCGATTCCTCGAGAACGTCGTCACGATGTCAGACTTCCCCGTCGAGGACATCGAGCGGACAGTCCGCGACATGCGCAAAATCGGCCTAGGCGTCATGGGCCTCGCCCAGTTGTACGTCCAACTTGGTGTGAAATATGGCAGCGAGGAGGGTAACGAGATCGCCAGCCAGCTGTTGACCCACATCAACCACGGCGCGAAGGCGAAGAGCCACGAACTCGCGACCGAGCGCGGCTCGTTCAACGACTGGGACGAGTCCAAGTACGCGAACCCGACCGAGTACCGCGAGTGGTTCGAGAAACAGACCGGCGAAGACGCAGCGGACTGGGCCGACGGCTTCCCGATCCGAAACCACAACGTCACCACCATCGCGCCGACCGGAACCACCTCGATGGTCGGCAACACGACCGGCGGCTGCGAACCGATCTACAACGTCGCCTACTACAAGAACGTCACCGACGACGTCCAGGGCGACGAGATGCTGGTCGAGTTCGACGACTACTTCCTGCGCACCTTAGAGGACAACGACATCGATGTCGACGCCGTCAAGGAAGAAGCACAGGAACAGATGGCGACCAACCAGTTCGACGGCGTCGAGGGCCTCGAGACGGTCCCGGACGCCATCGGCGAACTGTTCGTCATCACCAGCGACCTCTCGGCGAAACAACACGCCGCGGTCCAGTGTGCCTGCCAGAACGGCGTCGACTCGGCCATCTCGAAGACGGTCAACGCGCCGAACGACTCCACGCTCGAGGACGCCAAAGAGGTCTTCGAGTGGGTCTACGACAACGGCGGGAAGGGCGTCACCTACTACCGCGACGGCACCCGCTCGAAGCAGGTGCTGACGACCCGCGCGGACAACGCCGACTTCGCCGACGAGACCGAAGCCGCCGAAACATTAGTGGAGCAGATCGACGACATCTTCGGCGGACTCGAGGCGTTCCTCGAGAGCGAGGACGTCCAAGATATTCTCGAGGAAGATGTCGACTCGCTGCTCGCCGACGCCGAGAGCGAGGCGGTTCACGTCGACTTCACCGAGAAACGCGAGCGACCCGACGCCCTGCAGGGCGTCAGCCAGCGGATCGACACCGGCTACGGCAAGGTCTACGTGACGATCAACGAGGACCCCGAGACCGGCCAGCCGTTCGAACTGTTCGCGAACATCGGCCACTCGGGCGGCTTCACGAACTCCTTTACCGAAGCGCTGGCGAAGGTCATCTCGACCTCGCTGCGCTCGGGCGTCGACCCAGAAGAGATCGTCGACGAACTCTGTGGCACCCGTAGTCCGAAAGTCGCCTGGGACAAAGGCGAGCAGATCCAATCGATTCCGGACGCTATCGGCACCGCGATGCGTCGCTACCTCGATAACGAGATCGACAAACCGTATCCGAAACAGGCGACCCTCGAGGAATCAGCCGACGCCGAGTTGGATGTCGAACCGGCCGGCGCACACGAGACCGACGGCGGGGCTGCGGCCCAGCCGCCAGTCGACGACCACGACGCCACGCAGGACCTCATCGATGCCGGCGAATCGCCGGAGTGTCCGTCCTGTGGCTCGCTCTCGCTTTACTTCTCCGAAGGCTGCAAGACCTGCGAGTCCTGTGGCTGGAGCGAGTGCTAAAAACGGGAGTACGACACTTCACTAACGCAGGCGGTCGAAGCGCCGATTCATCGATTCGCTTTTTCGTTTCAGCCCTCGAGCAGTCGCCACGTTGATAGCGACGCCGGTCGTTGGATCGGTTACGAACCGTTACAGCGAGGATACTCGATGAACAATAGCGAAACAGCGTCCGGAGAGGGCTCCGATTCCGAAACTGAACGCGACCTCGAGCACGGAACCGGACCACCGTGTCCGTTTTGCGAGACCGCGATGTACAAGCGCCACTGCAAGTACGTCTGCCCGCAACACGGGGTCGTCATCGACTGCAGCGATCCGTTTCTGTAACAGTAGATAGGAGCTCGATTTCGTTATTCAGAATTGAACCTGAAACTGAATCGGCCAACGCGGTAACTCCACATGCCTAGTTAGCATGAGATAGTCCGCTCACGTATAGCATTCACACAGAAACTTTTCCCGTCGATAAACTCGATGAGAGCGTTCGTCATCGTCCGGATTCGTCCGTTCGATCGGAATTCGAGCCGAAATAGATCGAAACGAGTAGCGCAGCGATCGGCGCGGTGAGCGCGTCATCGACGAGACGTAAGCCGGTATTAGACGAGTGGCGAATCCGGACAGTCAGTCTTTATTACATCGTTGCCTGCGAAGGATTATACGGGAGAGGAGCCTCTATTGTGAAGCGATGGCCTCGAAGCCGACCCCCGATCGGTCCGCTCGTGGGATATCCCGTCGGACGTTCCTCAAAGTAGCGTCGGCGTCCGCGGGTGCGGGGAGCGTCGCCGTCGCCGGCTGCCTGGGACGGGCGCGCGAACCGGGAACGATCGTCATGTCCGGGGATACTGACTTCGAGAGCATCATGCACACCGAGGGGGACGCCCCGTCGGTTCAACAGGCGCTCTGGGACGCGGGCCTCGACGAAGACATCACAGTAGAGGTGCAGGCGGGGGTCGACGACTCCGCCCAGCGGATGCAATCATACCAGTCCGCGCTGCAGGCCGGTCGGTCGCCGCCGGATATCTTCATGATGGACAGCGGGTGGACGATCCCGTTTATCCTCAGAGAACAGACGACGCCGCTCGAGGAGACGATCACGCCGGATGTCCTCGCACGCGTCGAAGACGAGTACCTCGAGGCGGCTCTCGAGACGGCGCGCGATCCGAGAACCGACGTCCTCCACGCGCTCCCCCTGTTCCCGGATTTCGGCCTGATGCTGTACCGGCGAGATCTCATCGCGGACGCGGGATACGAGACGGACGGGTGGGCGACGGAGCCGCCGTCGTGGCGGGAGTTCTCCGAGGCGACTGCCGCCGCCCGCGAGGAGAGCGGCGCCGATTTCGGCTTCACGACGCAGGCAGCGGCCTACGAGGGACTCTCGTGTTGTACGTTCACGGAGGAGATGTCCACCTGGGGCGGCGGCTACTTCGGCGGCACCGAGAACCTGTTCACCGCCGGCGACCGCCCGATCACCGTCGAATCCGAGCCTGTGATCGATGCGATTCGAATGATGCGGACGTTCATCCGCGGATCCGACGACGAGTACGCCCTCGAGGGCTACCGGCAGATCTGTCCGTCGGCCATCGTCCAGTGGACCGAAGAGCAGTCCCTGAGTCCGTTCGCGAACGGGGACGCGATCGCCCACCGAAACTGGCCGTTCGCAGTCTCCCAGACGGGCGCGGAAAGCGCCTTCGGCGACGATCTGGGCGTCATGTCGATGCCGTACGCGGTCAGCGAGGACGACGCCGAGTTCGAGGGCGTCGGTGGGACCGCCGCCGGGTTAGGCGGATGGCACCTGACGCTCAATCCACACTCCGACCGGTTCGAACGAGCCGCAGACGTCCTCGAAGCATTTACGAGCGAGAACGTCATGCTCACCATCTTCGAGCAACTGGGGTATCTCCCGCCCGTACTCGAGTTACTCGAGCAGGCGAGCGCCGACCAGATCGGCCCCGTCGCGCGCTACACAGAACAGATACGGATGGCCGGAGAGAACGCGGTCCCGCGGCCGGTCACCGACCTCTGGCCGGAACAATCCGCGCTGATCGCCCAGGAGGTCAACGCAGCGTATCGAGCCGTAAAGCCACCGGACGAGGCCATGTCCGACTTAGCCGAGCGTCTCGAGGCGAGCGAAGCGAGCGTGGAGGGACAGCATGGCGACTGATACGGACACCGAAGAAGGGAAGTTGATCAGCGGCGGCGGTGACGAAGCCGAGTACGACCGAACCGGGAACCGGGTCACGAACTGGATGGAGGGGTTGAGTGAGGCGGCCTACGCCTACCTGCTACTGCTTCCGGCGTTCGCGCTGTTGTCGTTTATCGCCTTCTACCCGCTCCTTCGGACGTTCGTGATGTCGCTTCGGGCGAACCGGACGAGAGGCCAGGCCCCGCTGGGAGAGTTCGTCGGAATCGAGAACTACGTTGACATTCTGACCGGAAACGCGCGACTCGCGCGGCAGTTTCTCGACGTCTCGATCACGTCGTCGTTCCCGTTCGTCGAACTCGGGGTTCCGTTCTTGCAGCAGGCGATTTTCGTCACGCTCGCGTTCGCCGTCATCAGCGTCGTCCTCGAGACCGTGATCGGGTTCGGGCAGGCCTACGTCCTCGATCAGGACTTTCGCGGTCGGCGGTGGGTGCGGGTCGCGATCATCCTGCCGTGGGCCGTGCCGATCGTGATCCAGGGGATGATCTTCTTCCTGCTCTTTCAGCCGACGGTCGGCTTCGGAAGCGACCTCATGCAGTCGGTCGGACTGTTCGGCGCGACCCCGCTCGCGAATAGCCGCGACTCGTTCGTTATCATCCTCATCGCCGACATTTGGAAATCGTCGGCGTTCATGGCGCTGCTCATCCTCGCCGGACTCCAGAGCATCGATCGGAGCCTCTACGAGGTGGCGGAAGTCGCCGGAGCCTCGCCGTGGCAGCGGTTCAAGTTGATCACGCTCCCGCTGGTGGTTCCCGCGTTACTCGTCGCGATGTTGTTCCGGACGATGGACGCGATGCGTGTCTACGGGCTCATCGAGTCGACTGCGGGCTGTACGACGGTCCCGTCGCTGACCTGTTTGGTCGTCGAGGCGATGTTCGGCGGGACCCGCATCTACGCCACAGCAGCGGCCGTAGCGTTCGCGACGGCGCTGGTGATCGGACTGATCATCGGGGTGTACGTCGTCCTGTTCCGAGATACGGAAGGAGGTGTCTACTGATGACAGACGACGACTCGAGAGGCGCGACGAAACCGGAATCGAATCCGAAACGGATCGGCCGTGGGGCCACGAACGCGAACGTTCCGGGCGACGAGTCCGCGAACGCGAGTATCCCGGACGGCGGACAGGTAGACTCGACCGGCACAGGCCACGACTCCACGGCCGAATCTGCGGCGATCGACGGATCGGCTGACGAACCCCTGCGTCGCGGCCCCTTCCAACGGTGGGTCGACGAGTCGATTTCGAACCCGGGTCGTCTCTACAGGTCGCTGTTCTACGTGGTGACGATATTCTTCCTGCTGACGACGCTGTTCCCGTTCTACTGGCTCCTGATGGTCGCGCTGACGCCGGAGGGGCGCCAACAGGACATCTTCCTCACGCCGAACGGGTTCAATCCCGGCGCGTTCGTCGAGGTCTTCGAGGTCATCCCGTTTCACTGGTACATGTTCAACAGCTTCGTCATCGCGAGCGCATCGACCGTCGTAGTGCTCGTCATCGCGAGTCTCGCGGGCTACGCCTTCGGCCGACTCGAGTTCCCCGGAAAGGTGCCGCTGTTGTTGCTCGTGTTGGTCATCTCTTTTTTCCCGCCAGCGGCGTTTTTCATCCCGCTGAACGATCTGTTTAACACGCCCGTCGGCATCCTTCGCCCGATCACGGGCAACGGAACCCTCTACAACACGCCCGGCGCGATGGTCCTGCCGCTGTCGGCGATCTTCATGCCGCTGTCGATTTTTATCCTGACGACGTTTTACTCCCAGATACCGGAGGGCCTCGAGGACGCCGCACGAGTCGAGGGAACCACGCGATTGGGTGCACTGATCCGAGTCATCATCCCGCTTTCGGCACCCGGCGTCGCGACCGCGGGCGTATTGACCTTCATCGCCGTCTACAACGAGTTCTTCTTCTCGTTTCTGATGACCGACGGCCAGCCCCAGAACTGGGCGCCGATTCTCGAGGGGATACTTGCCTACCAGGGCCAGTACGAGGTGCTGTACCACCTGATGGCCGCCTCGAGCATCATCGGGGTCATTCCCGTCGCGATCCTGGTGATCGTCGCACAGGAGCGAATCGTCAGCGGACTCACCGCGGGCGCACTCAAAGAGTAAGAGACCACAATGGCACGAGTACGACTCGATAACGTCACGAAACGGTACGAAGACATCACCGCAGTAGACGAGATCTCGCTCGACATCGAGGACGGGGAGTTTCTCTGTCTCGTCGGCCCGTCGGGCTGTGGGAAATCGACGACGATGGAGACCGTCGCCGGCCTGACGAAACCGACCGACGGCTCGATCTACATCGGCGAGCGCGAGGTCACGAACCTCGCGCCGAAAGACAGGGGCGTCGCAATGGTGTTTCAGAACATCGCGCTGTTTCCCCACATGAACGTCTTCGAGAACATCTCCTTCGGGCTTCGTCTCAGAACCTACGACGACGAGGAGATCGAACGGCGCGTCTCGCAGGCTGCGGACATCGTCCAACTAACTGGTATGGAAGAACGGATGCCCAACGAGCTATCGGGCGGTCAGCGCCAGCGGGTCGCCATCGCTCGTGCCATCGTGCGGAATCCGGGCGTGTTTCTGATGGACGAGCCGCTTGCCAACCTCGACGCGAAGCTTCGGGTCCACATGCGAACCGAACTCCAGCGACTCCACCGCGAGTTACAGACGACGGTCATCTACGTCACGCACGATCAGGCGGAGGCGATGACGATGGCCGACCGGATCGCGGTCCTCGACGCCGGGCGACTCCAGCAGGTCGATCCGCCCTTGAGCTGTTATAACGAACCGGACAACCTGTTCGTCGCCGGTTTCATCGGCTCGCCCTCGATGAACTTCGTCGAGGGCGAACTCGTCGAAGACGGCCTCGAAACGCCGAATTTTCACGTCGCGTTCGATTCGTCTCGAGTACCCGATGTGGCCGTCGGCCGCGAGGTGACATTCGGAGTCCGTCCGGAAGACGTCCACCTCTCCGCGAGTTCGGATGCCGTTTCCAGACCGACCGAGGCGATCTCGGCCCGGACCGACGTCATCGAACCGATGGGTGACGAAGTGTTCGTTTACCTGTTGCTCTCGGATACCGTCGACCGCGGTATGGACCGAGATCCAGCATCGTCGCCGGACCAGTTACTGATGAGTCTACCCGCCGACACGCAGATCACGGACGACCAGCAGGTCGAGGTCGTCTTCGACGCCGCGAGAATCCACCTGTTCGATACTGAAACGGGAACGGCACTCACACACGGAATCCCCGAAGCCGACGGGGCGGCCGAAGGGGGAACGATGACCGAGGCAGACGGGTGATAGACCGTATTTCTACACCGATGGGGTTCGGACGACCGCGTGCTTTTTCACCGGCGATCCCCGAAATTCGTCCGGCACAGATCGTTACTGTTCGTTCGGTCCAAACCCTCGATGGTCTTTCGATGAAAATCGGCGATGGACCAAAGACCACAGAGGTACTACGTTCGGTACCGTCGGCCAATCGGTGCGTACGCAATCGTCGGCACGCTCGAGACGCACCCGAACAGGGCTGATCCGTCCACATGACTCCCGATCGAAGCGACATCAAAACCGGAATCGTCGGACTCGGAAACATCGGCCAGTACCACGCCGAGCGATTGCTCGAGCTCGAGGTTCCGCTGATCGGCGGGATGGACGTCTCCCCGGAAGCCAGAGAGCGCTTCGAGGGTCGCTACGGTGTGGACGTGTACGATAACTACGAAGCCCTCTACGAGGAGGCAGACGCCGTCATCATCACGACGCCGAACAAGTTTCACGAACAGTACGCAGTCGCGGCCCTGGAGGCGGACCTTCACGTTCTGCTCGAGAAGCCACTCGCCCACACGCTCGCCAGTGCCGAGCGAATCGCCGCGGCAGCGGCCGGCTCCGCGGGCGTCTCGATGGTGGGGTTCAACAATCGCTTTGCAAACACCGTCCAGATCGTGAAAAACCGGATCGATCGCGGCGAGTTGGGAACCGTCACGCACGTCGAGGCGAACTACGTTCGCAGGCGAGGCATTCCGGGTCGAGGATCGTGGTTCACCCGGCGCTCGATCGCGGGCGGCGGCGCGCTCATCGATCTGGGCGTACACGCGATCGACCTCTCGATGTACCTCCTCGAGCACCCCCCGGTTGCCGAAGTAACTGGCGTCTCTCGCGGCGAGTTTGGCTCTCGCGACGAGTACGCCTACCTCGATATGTGGGGGACCGGTTCCGGGTCGAACGAGTTCGACGTCGACGACTCCGCGAGCGCGTTCGTACGCTGTCTCTCGAATCGGTCGATCTCGCTGGAGGTCGCCTGGGCGACGAATCGACCCGAAAACCACGAGTTCGTCGTTCGAGGGACCGACGCGGCCGCCAGATTCGATCTGCTCGAGAACGAATTGACGTTCCACGCCGCGAGTTCGACCGGTCCGGACCACCTCGAAGACACGTCGATAACGACGCGGCAAAACGACACCCACACCGACGAACAGGTCGCGTTCTTCGACGCGATCGCGACCGGCGACGATCGCGAGAACAGCGTCGACGAGGCGCTCGTAGTCCAGCGGATCGTCGACGCGATCTATCGCTCGAGCGATCAGGAACGCACGGTGTCGCTTTCGAACTGAGAAATCCATCCGAAGGCCCGGGTTAGTCGGCGTGTGATAGAAGTTCAGCAAGCCGCGTATCGGCACGGGGAGACAGAGGATGTCGATCAGCGTCAGTTTCCGACCGAATTAACCGTCCCGTTAGAGGAGGTCGTCTCCGAAACGCTGACCTGACCGTCGCCGTAGACGACGATGTCGTATCCCTCGTAGACGAACGAGACGCGCGTTTCGGAGTCGCTGGTGTCCGTCGGGTGGGCGAACAAGAGGTCGAGCGCTTCGGGGTCGACCACGGAGTAAAGCGGTTCGTAGGCGGGCGGTCGCAAATCGATCACATCGATGCCCTCGGCGTTTGCGACGGCTTCGATGATGGCTTGGCTCGGGGGAAGCTGCCGACCGACCGGGGAAGTGTCTGTCGGATAGACCATACCCTATGCTAACTTTTGACAAGGTATAAGTTTGCTGGTTGTTTTCGCGCGAATACGACGTTGTATCCCCGGTAGAGAGGTCAATTCTGTCACACGTATCGCCGGGTACGTTGTCGATTCGGTCGCGATTCGTCTCCGATCGAGGGGTGGTTTGGCCTCGGTACGTTCACGAATCGATGAGAGTATTGATCGATTGACTGTCTTTTCATCGATCGTATGTTGCCCATAACAATACTCGAGATTCCGGATCTCTCGAGCGTGGAAACCGGTCTCGGCCCGATCGGAGCGTGTCCGATCGAGCGCGAAGAACGGCCACAATCGCAATATGAAACTCGCACTCATCGGCTTCGGACAGGCAGGCGGGAAAGTTGTCGACGAGTTCCTGTCGTACGAGCGGACGATCGACGGGAACTTCGTCGAATCGGCGATCGCAGTCAACTCCGCGACCGCGGACCTACACGGACTCGAGGAGATTCCGACGGAGCATCGAGTCCTCATCGGGCAGACGCGGGTCAAAGGACACGGCGTCGGCGCGGACAACGAACTCGGAGCGACGGTCACCGAAGAGGACATCGACGAGATACAGGGCGCCGTCGACCGAGTTCCGGTTCACGAAATCGACGCGTTTCTGATCGTCGCGGGGATGGGCGGCGGCACCGGTTCGGGCGGTGCGCCTGTCCTCGCGAAGCACCTCAAACGGATTTACTCCGAACCCGTGTACGGACTGGGGATCCTCCCGGCGACCGACGAGGGCGGGATCTACACGCTCAATGCCGCCCGGTCGTTCCAGACGTTCGTTCGCGAGGTCGACAACTTGCTCGTCTTCGACAACGACGCCTGGCGACAGACCGGCGAATCGGTTCGCACCGGCTACGGAGAGATAAACCGCGAAATCGCAGAGCGGTTCGGACTGCTCTTCGCCGCAGGAGAGGTAGAGGAGGGCGACCACGTTGCCGAGAGCGTGGTCGACTCCTCGGAGATCATCAACACGCTGTCTGGCGGCGGCGTCTCGACCGTCGGCTACGCTCGAGAGACCGTCGAGAACGCAAACGACGGGCTCATCTCCAGGTTCCGGGATGGGGATTCGCCCGACGAACTGTCGGCGACGAGCCGGATGACGAGTCTGATTCGCAAGGCAGCACTCGGCCGCCTGACGCTCCCCTGTGATATCGCGAGTGCCGAACGCGGACTCGCGGTCGCGACCGGTCCACCCGCCCACCTCAATCGAAAGGGAATCGAACGCGGACGCACGTGGCTCGAGGAGGAGACCGGTAGCATGGAAATCCGCGGCGGCGATTACCCGCTCGTCGGCGAACGCGAGGTCGGCTCGATCGTATTGCTCACCGGCGTGACGTCGGTGCCGCGGATCGAGACGCTCCAGCAGGTCGCGATCGACGCGAAAAATCGTACCGCGGACGTCCAGGCACAGAGCCAGGAACAGTTCTCGTCGCTGATGGATACCGGCGGAGAGATCGACGCGCTCTTTTGAGCGGCGATCGGTCCGTACGCACCTCGGCGGACTAGTACGCTACTTCGACAACGACATCGTCATTCGAGACCAACCGCGCTCGTGTCAATTGACTCTCGGTGTCCGTCGAGAACGGAAAAACGCTCGTTTCGGCGCTGCTCGAGCGCTACGAGGAGAGCAATCGCCCAGTGGAGTTTTTTGGCTTTCATCGGGTCGACTGACGGATCGTCGAAATCCCAGCCGACGAACTCGAGGCTGTGAGCGCCGAGCGCATCGGCGAGAAACGCCGCTCGATCCCCGTCCGTGAAGCCGCCAAAATTGCGAACGTGGCCGGACGGTTTGGCCTGAGTCGTCGGTAACACGTACTCGAGTCGACACCGCGGAACGACCTCGCGTACCGCCGGAATATTGTCCCCGTGTGCGTGAACGGCGACCGGCGTCCCGCGCTCGGTCAACCGAACGACCGTCTCCGGGTTCTTATCGAGATCGGTCACCATGCAGTCGACGGCGATATCGTGCGCTTCGAGAACGTCGACGGCGGTCGATGCACCGAATACGATGTCGCACGCTCGTGCGCGCTCGAGAGCCGCCCGCGACTCGAGGGACGGCCCCGCGCCCGCGATCGCAACCGTCGCGTCGCGAACCACGCCGAGTTTCCCGAGATCGAACGGATCGGTTCGCGCCGCGAGCGTCTCTCGTGCGCGTTCGTCGGCCGTTCGGTCGAAACCGAAATCCGCCAGAATCGCCTCGTAAATGGGTTCGAATTCGTTGTATTCCATAGGGTACTGAGTGACGAGCGTTTCCAGTGTGATCGGTTCGAGACGCGGCCGTCACTGGTTACAGTTGCCACTTCGGAGCGTAGGACCACAATAATTCCGTGTTGTGGGCCGGGGGTCGCCTCCTAAGTACCCCTACCCGGGAGGCCGCCCGGCGTCCACTCCCCTCTTTCGAATCCTCCGGCATAAGCTTTCTCTTACCGCCATGGTGACTCGAAGACGACATTTTCCGACACGATACTGTCGTTTTCATAGCGCAGAACGCCTGAACGTAACGAACTATAATTCGTGGTGAGGGGAGTACGGATCGACGCGGGATCGTGGGCCGGTGCGTTAGTTTATCGTCCGTGATCGTGTGTCCGTCTGTCGTTCGTGGATCGTGTGTCCGTCTGTCGTCCGTGATCGTCCGTCAGTCTGACTCGGCCGATGGACCACCACCGTCTCGAGTTGGTCGATCGGCGAACGCCGATCCGATTCGCGCAGCGTCGCGGGTTTCGGCCACGTCGTGGGTTCGAACGATATCCGCGCCGCGCTCGATAGCCATCGCGGTCGCCGCGAGACTCGCCGGGAGTCGATCCGCAGTGTCGCGACCTGCGATCTCTCCGAGGAAGTTCTTCCGATTGATCGAGATCAGCATCGGCCGCTCGAGCGCGCGAAACTCCGACAGCCGGCGGAACGTCTCCTGATCGTGTTCGACCGTCTTGGCCTCGCTCCAGCCGCCGAACGCCGGATCGACGATCGTCTTGTCCGTGAAACCGTTCTGTTTGAGCGCCTCGTAGATCATGTCGACGTAGTCTGCGGAGTCCGCCCACGCCGTGGATCGACGACTCGACCAGTCAGTTTCCTCGACCGCGCCCGGCCGCTGTAAGTCGGGCGGACTGGCCATCTTGACCACGGCGGCGTCGTGCTCTCGACAGACGGTCGGCATCTTCGGATCGGCGAACCCGCAGATGTCGTTTACCATGTCGAACCCTCGAGAGAGCGCCTCGTCCGCGACGGCTGCGTACCGCGTTTCGATCGAAAACACCGCGTCGCCGGCGACGTTGTCGATCGTCTCGAGGGCGACGTGAAGCCGCTCGAGTTCCTCCTCGGCCGTGAGGACGTCGAACCGTTTGTTCGCCGACTCGAGACCGATATCGACGATGTCTGCTCCTTCGTCGATCAACGCCTCGTCGACGTAGGCGGCCGCTTCGACCGGATCGTCGTACACGCTCGGATCGTAGGGCGATTCCTCGCTGACGTTCAGAACGCCCATGATCCGCGTTGGGTGCTCGTCGCCGATACCCACTCCAACGGCGTCGACGCTGTTCATACCTACAGTGAGGACGGAAGACAAAAAGGTATCGCGGTACCGGCCGATTCGGTCCGAACGGTATCGCCGAGCGGCCAGGCGTGGGACTTCTGTGGAATATTGCTCCTCCGAAATGAGAATCCTCCGAAGAGCGTCGCTGACCGGAATCGTTCGGAGGGGTTACCTCCCGGAGGGCGTCTCCTGTGTCTCGGTATCCGCGTTTTCGTCGAGCAGTGCAAGCCGGGAATCTCGCAGGAGCACCTTCTCGACGATCGACGGATTCTCGAGCAGTCGGTGTTTCGCGTGCGCGCCGCGACCGCGGCCGCGGCCGGTTCGCTCGGACTGGATCACGTTGAGGAAGTTCTGTTCCTGCAGGATTTCCTGGACGCGTCGTTCCGAGAGGATGTCGAAATCGAGGCGTCGCGCCAGTTCCTTGTACTGGTTGTAGATTATCTTCGTCGGGAACTCCTTCTGGGAACTGTTCTGGGTCAATACCGTCAGCGCGTACAGGATCGCTTTCGCCTGCTGGGGTGACCCTTCGATCAGTTCGTTGAACCGGTCGGCTTCGGTCTTCTCTTTCGCCTCGCGGACGTTTTCGGCGGTGACCCGCGCGTCGTTTTGTTTCTTCGCGAGCCGACCCGCGTTTCGAAGAATGTCGATCGCCTTTCGCGCGTCGCCGTGTTCCTGGGCCGCGAGCGCGGAGGTCAGCGGAATCACGTCGTCCTCGAGCACGCTGTCGTGGAAGGCGTCCTGACGTTTCTCGAGGATCTCAATCAGTTGGTTCGCATCGTAGGGCGAAAAGACGAGTTCGTCTCGCGAGAGACTGGACTTGACCCGCTCGGAGAGGTGATCGGGGAAATCGATCTTGTTCGAGATGCCGACAATCCCGATCGCCGCGTCCGAAATTCGTCGGTTTTCGCCGGCCCGCGAGAGCTTTCGGAGGATCTCGTCGTCCTCAAGCATATCGATTTCGTCGAGGATAACGATCGTTACGTCGGTACAGTGATCGATCGTCTGCCAGAGTCGCTTGTAGTAGTCCCCGGTTCCGAGCCCGCGGTCTGGAACCGTGATACCGCTGTTATCGGGCTCGTTGATGATCTGGGCGATCGTTTTGACGACCGACGCTTCGGTGTTTTGCTCGCCACAGTCGATGAAGGCGTACTTGACCGTGACGCCGTCGCGTTCGGCCTCGGTAATCACTCGCTGGGTGACGGATCGCGAGATGAGCGATTTCCCGGTACCCGTCTTCCCGAAGATAAACAGGTGGTTTGGCTCGCTCCCGAACACCGCCGGATTGAGTGCGTCGGCGACCCGCTGCATCTGCTCGTCTCGTCCGACGATCCGATCAGGTCCCGGAAGGTGCGTGATCTCAAGCAAACGCTCGTCGGCGAAGATCGGATCGTCGTAGCGAAAGAGCGGGTCCCGGTCATCGTTGGAGGACATTCCAATACTGCGGGAATACTAATTGGGATAAGATAAACCCATAGGGTTGCCTCGCGTGTGTAAATGTTATATGCAACCCTTCGTTAGGTCCCAAATGTAGATAATTAGGCCATCTCGGGAGAGTTGCTTCTATCGCGTTTCTATGTCTCTCCGTGTCGTGCCGTAGGTTGTCTCCATCGACACCCCCACACCAGTGTCGCGCGTGTAACTGTGTTGATGGATGGATGCGAGAACGGAAGGGCGAGAACACAGGTGAGTATTCGAGAGAGCTTCGAGATTGACCACCGTGGTAACAACGTGACAATGCCAACTGGTCCCAAACTAAAGCGATGAACGGGAAAATCAACGCTCGAGCAGGTGAGACAGCCACTCGAGCGATAGCTGGACTCGAGATTGTGCAACGAGGGGACACACACCCCCGTCGCGTTTGTAACGCCAAATGTGGGGGTGGGGGTAGTAGAGACCCCCCGAATCTGGCGCTTTACCCTCATTCTATAGACATATTTACATCCGCGACAGAGGTGTGTTCCAAAACAGAACCCCCACACACATTCGCCGTTACAAACGCGATGCAGGTGTGTCCCCCCTCAAAGTAGTCACACAAAACAGCCACACAGAACAGAACGGCTCACAAATTGATGCCTCAAAGGCAAAACGGACCAATATCTCTAGAATAGTTCCATCCGTAGAACAGTATCTCCCATCAACTCATTCCGATACGTTGCACAGCTCCGCTGGATTGCACACCGCACGCTCTAGTGCTGTTTACTAGGCTAGTTTACCTAGACTAGCCTAGGTAGTTGACAACAGTTAGTAGTAGTATGTATGTTAGCAACTCTCTACTTCGATTATTCCCACTTCGATCTTCGCTCCGAACAGACTTCTTTTCCCTGTCCACGAATAGCCGAGTACATGGACACGCGGGATCCGCCTGCCGTCGCCGTCGTCGACGCTGAGACACCGGGGAACGTGGGCACCATCGCTCGAGCGATGAAGAACTTCGGTTTCGAGGACTTACTGCTGGTCGATCCGCCGGAACTCGATCCGGACGGCGAAGCGTACGGGTTCGCTGGACACGCTCGAGACGACATCTTGCCCAACGCAACTGAGCTCTCGTTCGACGATCTTGTGGAGAACTACCACACGATCGGGTGTACGGCCGTCACGAACGAGGACGACGAACACCACGTTCGGTTTCCGTACTCGACGCCCGCCGAACTCGCCGAACGGTTGCCCACCGTCGACGCCCCCACGGTTCTCGTCTTCGGTCGCGAACGCGTCGGCCTCACGAACGAGGAGCTGAGCCGAATCGACGAGATATGTTCGATCCCCGCGAGCGCCGAGTACCCTGCGCTCAACCTCGGACAGGCGGCGACGATCACGCTCTACGAACTCCGCTCGCTCGCGCTCGCCGATGGCGACACGCAACTCCCGGACAAAACGCGCGTTCGCGCACCGGAACCGCTGCTCGAGCGACTCTACGATCAGTGGGGCGACCTGCTCGCCGAACTAAACCATCCCGAGGAGAAACGCGAGAAGACGATGCGGATGATCCGCCGCGTGTACGGCAGAGCCGATCCGACGGAAGGAGAAGTCAACACGTTTCTCGGATTGCTGCGACGGGCGACCGAGCGGCCCGACCTGCAGGAATCGGACGAGCGTTCGGATCGATAACGAGCACGATCGTTCAGACCCGTTACCGGGTAGAGCCCGATCAGGCTCGCTTCTGAATTTCTTCGCGGAGCAGTTCGCTCACGAGGTCGCCGTCCGCCTTTCCGCGGAGCGCGCCCATACACTCGCCCATCAATCCGGAGAAGGCCTGCATACCCTCTTGTTCGACCTGATCCTCGTTTCGCTCGACGACTTCGACGATCGTTTCCCGAACCTCGTCCTCGCCGGCGGATCCGAGTCCCGCGTCCTCTGCGGCAGCCGCCGGCGACTGGTCGGGCTCTTTCGCGAGCACCGAGAGCAGATCCGGGATCCCCTCGTTCGGTAGCTCCCCACTCTCGGCCATCTCGAGTACGCCCTCGAGATGATCGTCGGTCAACTGATCGACCGGCACGTCGTCGCGTCTGAGTTCGGTCAGCGTCGACTCGAGGGTCGTCGCGGCCAGCGTCGGATCGATGCCATCGGACGAGTCCGACGAGCCGCCGCTCGCGTCACTCGCGGAAACGCCGTCTGCCACCACTTCTTCGAAGAAGGGCATGTGGGTTCCGTAGGCGACCTGCTCGGCCAGCCCCTCGCCGAGGCCGTACTCCTCTTGGTAGCGTTCGACTTTCTCGGTCAGGAGCTCTGGCTCGGGGACGTCGCTCGGGTCAGGTTCGACCGGCGGAACGTCAGTTTCGGGGTACATCCGCGCGGCGCCGGGCAGCGGACGGAGGTACCGGGTCGTCCCGTCGTCGTTCGCCCCGCGAGTCTCCTCGGGGACGCCCTCGAGTGCGGTCCGAGCGCGGTCCGCGACGGCCTCGATGGCCGATTCCGCGACGGCCGTCTCGGCGGCGACGATGGCGACGGCATCGTTCTCTCCGGCGCCGACCGCATCCCGAAGCGACTCGATTTCCGCTTCGGTCACGCCGTAGGCCGGGAGCTCGTCGGTGTGGAAGATCCCGCCCGCCCCGTGGCGTTTGGCGTGATCCGAGAATTCGGTTCCGAGCCGGCGATCGGGCGCGATTTCGCGTCCGACGATACCGTCGAATCCGTACAGCGGAACGGCAGTTACCGATCCGCCGGCCGAAAGCGCGCCGCCGATCACGCCGCTGTCCGTCCCTTCGAAGACCTCCGTCACGGTCTGTGTCTCGCCAACGTCCGCATCCCGCTCGTCGAGTTCGTCGACAATTTCGACGAGCTTCGCCTGTCGCCGGACCTCGTTGCGGACGATGTCGTCGATGTCGTCGAGGCTCTGGACGCCCTTGATCTCGACGCGCGCACCGTCCTCGATGGAGACGTTGACGTCCTGGCGGATCGTTCCGAGTCCGCGCTTTACTTTCCCCGTCGAGCGGAGCAACATCCCGATTCGTTCCGCTGCCTCGAGCGCCTGCTCTGGCGAACGAATGTCCGGACTGGTGCCGATTTCGACCAGCGGAATCCCGAGCCGATCGAGACTGTAGGTGACGCCGTCGTCCGTCTCCTCGACGCGCTGGGCGCTCTCTTCCTCGAGCAGGAGGTCCTCGATTCCGACCGCGCCGTCGCTCGTCTCGATCTCTCCGCCGGTCGCGATCAGCGTCGAGCGCTGGAAGCCCGACGTGTTCGATCCGTCGACGACGATCTTTCGCATGACGTGGGCCTGATCGACCGGATTCATGTCCATCAGCTGGGCCACCTCGAGCGTGGTCTCGAGAGCCTCGTCGTCCAGTCGATGTGGGGGCTCGTCGTCGGCTTCGACGAGACACGTCGAGTCGTAGGCGAGGTAGGTAAACTCGCGTTCGACCATGCTCTCCTCGACGGCGGCGTCGTCGAGTTCGCCGAGTTCGCTGCGCGTCGGATGGAGGTAGCGGGTGAACTGACGCGTTGTGTCTTCGGGTTCGCGAATCGCTGTCGGGCACTCACAGAACAGCTTCGTCGCCGTATCGAGTTGCTGGTGAATCTCGAGTCCGGCGACGAGTCCGAGTGCTTCGTAGTCGTACTCGTCCTCAGTCATTGTCGGTCACTGGGTGTCCGACGGGTAAAAAACCGTTCAGTTCGTCCGGGCCGTTCCGGTCGTCGAGTTCGTCGACCCCGTGTCCTCTTTTTCAGGATCGATCGACTCGTCGTGTTTCGCGACCGCCCACGAAACGGCCTCGAGGACGCCCGCCGAATCCGCCTCGCGTGCGCGCGAACAACACTCATCATACAGTCGCCTCGCCTCGTCGCCGGCGAAGTGTCGGTCCTCGAACGGCCGCGTCTCGACGACGACGAGCGGCGTTCCGGCCGGTAGTTTCTCGAGAAGGAGTTGGTTCCCCGAACTCACCGTGACATCGGCGAGGACCACCGCGTCGCTGGCGGTCACAGCCGCTTCGAACGCCGCGATATCACTCTCTGAGACCGAATCGAACGGTGGCACTTCGATTCGGTCTCTCTCGAGCCGGCGCGCTGTTTCCGCCGCGATATCCCCGCTCGGAATCGGGCCGAGAGAGGTTCGAACGCCCGCGTTGTGCAACCGCGCGAGCACGCCCGTCGCCGCCGACCCGGAGCCGAGGATGTGGACGCGATCGGGAGTTTCAGGGGGAATCGAGGGTTCGGAACCGGCCGCTTCGCCGTCGTCACGAGCGGAACTCTCAGTGGCGGGAAGCGCCGTAACCGTCTCGGTTCCGGTAACCGGATTCTCGGTGACGGCTGCGTTCGAATCGAACACGTCCGAGAGCGTGTCCGCGGAGAGCACGTCCGCCGGCGATCCCGTTCGGCGAACCCCGCCGTCGGCGAGCATCACCAGTCGGTCACAGTATCGCGCCGCCAGATCCAGATCGTGGATGGCCGCACAGACCGCCCGGCCGCTCTCGACCAGCTCCCGAACCAACTCGAGGGTCTCGATCTGATGGTTGATGTCGAGACTCCCCGTCGGTTCGTCGAGCAAGAGCGCGGGCGTTTCCTGTGCGACGGCTCTGGCGAGGACGACGCGCTGGCGCTGTCCGCCGCTGATCTCGTCGATCGGCCGATCCGCGAGCGCCTCGGTTCGGGTCCGCTCGAGGGCTCGATCGATCGCGTCCCGATCCGCCTGCGTCGGCGGCGAGAACCGCGACCGGTGCGGATATCGCCCCATCTCGACGACATCGCGGACGGAAAATGAAAACGAGAGGCTCGTGTCCTGCGGGACGACGGAGACGAGCCGACTCGAGGCCCGGGACGACACGTCGTGAATATCGACGTCGTCGATCGTGACTCGTCCGGTATCGGGCTCGAGCGCGCCGCTTATCGCACGTAATAACGTCGTTTTGCCGGCCCCGTTCGGCCCGACGAGTCCGACGAATTCGCCAGATTCGATGGTGAGCGAGACGTTCTCGAGAACGCTCACGTCGCCGAACGAGAGATCGACGCGTTCGACGGCGATCGGACCGGAAGCGGCGTCCTCACTGTCGGTCATACCGAATGCACCTCGCGTCGGGTGAGCAAGAACAGGAAAAACGGTGCGCCAAGCGCCGCGGTGACGATGCCGACGGGGACGACGGGCATTCCGAATTCGATTCCGAGCGGCAGCGACACCGAGTCCAGTCGCGCGATCGTATCCGTTGCGACGAGAAAGGAGCCGCCGGCGAGCGTACTCGTTGGGAGCAAGATTCGGTGATCGGGGCCGACGAGCAGTCGCATGATGTGCGGGACGACCAACCCGACGAAGCCGATGACGCCCGCGACCGCGACTCCCGCCGCCGTGACGATGCTCGCGAGCGCGAGCAAGAGTAACTTCGTTCGCTCGACGTTGACGCCGAGGTGCTGTGCGTCCTCCTCGCCGAGCAGGAGGACGTTCATCTCTCGAGTGAAGCCGCCGAGGATGAGGACGCCGACGAGCGTGACCGGCAGCGCGAACCCGACGTCGCCCCAGGAACTGTTCTGGAGGTGGCCCATCATCCACACGGTCGCTTCCCGCAGGTCGTCGCCGCTGTAGACGAGCATGTAGGAGATGGCCGCGCCGAGAAACGCCTGCACGGCGATCCCCGCCAGCAGCAGCGTCGCGACGGGGGTCCGCCCGCCGTCGGTCGCGATCGCGTAGACCAGAAAGGCGGTTCCGAGCGCGCCGACGAACGCGGCGAAGTGCAGACCGCCGAACGGAATCAGCGCGGGAAACGCGATCGCCGCGACCGCGCCCGCGGCCGCTCCCGAGGAGACGCCGATTATGGAGGGGTCGGCCAGCGGGTTCCGGAAGAACCCCTGCATCACGGTTCCGGCGGCCGCAAGCGCGAACCCGACCGTCGCGGCCAGCGCGATCCGGGGAAGGCGAAGCGTTTCGACGATGACCTGGTCCGTCGTCGCGATGTCGAACGAAAAGACGCTCGCATACGTTGGGTCAGGGAACGGAATCGACCCACCGACCAGCGGCACGGCGGCGCGTTCGATCTCGACGCCCGCGGGAATGACTATCGCGTTGAGAATCGCCTTCGCGACGATCTGCGGTTCGATCCAGACCGATCCGAGTCCCGCGCTGACGATGACGACCGCGACGAGGAGACTCCCCAAGCCGGCCGACCAGGACACGGTCCGGACCGATCGTTTCATCGACACCAACCACGGTTGGAGTAGCCAAATATTTGTTGAAGTACCGTGGATACACAGCCGAATGCAACGGAAACTGGCAGTATTATTGACCATTACGCTCGTTACCTCGGGGTTCGCGCCACTGGCCGCGGCCGATGTATCCGCGGAAGCCGACCCGAACGAGCGGTTGGGGGCGACCAGTGCGACAGACGCGCAGTGTGAGTTCCCCGCAGAGTTTACCGACGCGACGGGCGAGACGATCTCGCTCGAGCAAGCGCCCGAGTCTGTCGTCGCGCTCCAGCCGAGCGACGCGCAGACGATGTTCGAAATCGGTGCCGAGGATCGACTGACCGGAATGCCCGATACGCCGGCGACTGCCGACCTCGAGATGGGGGACAGAACGGCCGTTATGAACGCGGAGTACGAGGTCCGCTACGAACAACTCGTCGCGCTCGATCCCGACCTCGTCCTCGTGGCGAACGCAACGCTCGACGAGGACATTGCGAAACTTCGCGAGACCGGACTCGACATCTACGTCTTCGGCGAAGGCAACTCGATTGAGGACGTTCAGGAGAACGTCCTCACCACCGGCGAACTGGTCGGCGAGTGCGACGGCGCGGTGCAGACGGTCGAGTGGATGGACGAACGCATCGACCTGCTCGAGAACGCGACGGCCGACGACGCCGAGGATCGACCGCTCGCGTTCTACGACATGCGCAAGGGCTATACTACCGGGACGAACTCCTTCCAGCACGAGGTGCTCACCACTGCCGGCGTCGAGAACATCGCCGAGCGAGTCGGTCTCGAAATATCGTGGGGCGAAATCGACCCGGAACGGATCGTTGCGGAAGACCCCGACTGGATCATACACCCCACCGGTTCGGAGGACGAGTATCCGTTCACTTCGGGGGTTGAGAACACGACGGCCTACGCTGAGGGGAACGTGATGGCCGTCGACGACAACGCGATGAGCCAACCCGCCCCGCGGGTCGTCTTCGCGATCGAAGAGATCGTCCAGAACGTCTACCCGGACGCCTACGCCGAAATCGAGGCGGACCTGACGGAAGTCGACGAGGAACAACGGGTGTACGACCCCGGCGAAGCCAGTAACTCGAGCGACGACGGCGACGACTCGACTGCCGGCGAACCGATTCCCGGATTCGGCGTTCCGATCGCTGTCGCGGCCATACTCGCGGCGAGCGCGTTCGCGCTCCGCCGACGCTGAGAACTCGATCGGGAGTTCGACCGTCCTCGCGCTCGAGGCTCGCTACTGATCTTTGATTTGTACCGGGTCGATTCACAGCCCGCCGACAGCCGATGAAAAGGGTTTACTCGCCGGCCTTCGCAGGGATGGACATGGTCGAAAACGTCATTTGGCCCGCCTATCTCGATTCGACTTGCTCCCGGGCCGACGGACGCCGGGTTCCCGAGGATCTCGCCGTCGACGAGCCGACGGTCGACGAAATCGCGAAGGCCGTCCAGCAGATCGGCTACGACGCGATCGTCGAGCGCGATAAGTCATACTCGAGAGCGCCCTGGGACGAGCGGGGCCGAGTCGTCGTCCGCGGCGCGGAGGACTCGACGAAGAACGATCTGGTACAGGCCGTGGCGGCCTACGTCGTCGCCATGCGCGAGTGATGCAGCGAGTTGGTCAGGTCGTCCGAATCGCACAGGGACTGCTCGTCCTCAGACCGGACGACGAATCTGCGGGCGTACTCGGAGAACGCGACGACGTCGACGACGCGATCGGTACGATTGTCCTCGACGACAACCTGTCGGAGGTTGGTCGCGTCGTCGACGTGTTCGGTCCCGTCGACCGGCCGTACTACGCGGTGACGCCCGACGATGGCGTCCATCAGCCGTCGCTGGTTGGGGCCACGCTCTACGCGCGCTGATCGCTGCGGTCCGTTCTCGGATGTCCCGATCTAAAACACCGGCCTCGAGGGACGACCCGTCGAACGGTTCCGAGAGAGGAAAACACAGATACCGGAGGGGTTCGAACGGCCGGATATGAACCAACGGGCACGAATGGTCCTCGCCGTCGGAATGACGGTCCTGCTGTTTCTCACCGTTCAGTTCGGTGCACTGGCACTAGTAGAGCCGTTTTACGACGCCGACCGACAGGCCGTCGACGATCCCACGGATCCGACCAACAGCGCAATCTATTTCGCTGTTATCCTCGTCGCCACGGGAATCATGCTGGCGGCGTTCAAGTACGACGCCGAACGCCTGATTCGCGGGCTGATAATCGCCGTGAGCGGGATGCTCGCGTATTACGTCTTCACCGAGGTGATCCCTCCGGCGGTTTCCGTCGGATCAGTGAACGCGCTCGCGCTCACCGCCGCCGCCGGCGTCGCCGGCGCGCTCTTGGTCTATCCGGAGTGGTACGTCATCGACATCGCCGGGGTAGTGATGGCCGCCGGCGCTGGCGGACTGTTCGGTATCAGCTTCGGGTTGCTCCCGGCGATCCTGTTTCTCGCTGTACTGGCCATATACGACGCGATCAGCGTCTACAAAACCGAACACATGCTCGACCTCGCCGACGGCGTGATGGAGCTCAACATCCCCGTGATCTTCATCATCCCGACGAGTCTCCCCTACTCCTACCTCGCCGAGGGCAGCACCGACGGCGTTCTCGAGGACGACTCGAGCACGACGGACGGATCGGGCCACGGCTCGAGTGCCGCCGACAGCCAGACCGGTGCGGATACCTCGAGTGACGCGGCCAGTTCGGACGACGGCCAAGAAAGCGGACGTGACGCCCTCTTCATCGGCCTTGGCGATGCCGTCATTCCGACGATTCTGGTCGCGAGCGCCGCGTTCTTCCTCGAGGGGGGAGCGATCGACGTGCCGGGGATCGCGTTGAACGTCCCGGCGCTCGGAGCGATACTCGGCACTACTGCGGGTCTTCTCGTACTGATGTACATGGTGACGAAAGGGCGAGCACACGCCGGCTTACCCCTTCTCAACGGCGGCGCGATCGGCGGCTATCTCGTTGGCGCTCTCGTAAGCGGGATTCCGATTTTGACCGCACTCGGACTGTAAGTCCCGCTCGAGGGCCTCCCTTATTCTGCAGTTAGTCACTCTCGCTCTCGTGTTCGACGCCCTCGATCAACGTGTCGATGCGGTCGGCTTCGTCCGGGATATCCTGCGGATAGACGCCTGCAAAAATCAGATGGTCGTCGCGGTGATCGGGCTGGCTAACGTCGACGAACACGTCGACGTTCTCGTCGTCCTCGAGCGTCGCTTCGCCCTCGAAGGTCGCTATCGAGACCGTCTGTGAGACGGCCTCGAGTTCCCGGGTAGCGACTTCCGCGTCGCTCGCTACCGAAAGCTCCCCGTATCGATCCTGTAGATCCGCGAGGAGTTCGTCGTGGTCCATCTCCCCGACCGGGTTGTAGCTCTCGCCGACCACCTCGACTTTCGGCGTCGAAATCGCGCCGAACACACCGGCCCTGATCTCTCCCATTCCGAGGACCGAGAGATCGATCGTTCGGCTGTACTCGTTCGCGTAACTCGTCACCTCCACCGTCTCGGTCGCGAACGATTCCTCGTCGGTCCACCGGTCAGTCTCGTCGTGTTCGTAGTCGGTCGACTCGAGCGCGGCGTCCGAAACGGTGGCGGGGGCCGCCTCGTAGGTCGTCAAATCCTCGAGAAAGTCACCGATACACCCCGCGGTGAGTCCCGCGCCACCGACGCCGACTGTCGCGATGAACGCGCGGCGGTTCATACGCTCGAGGCACTTGCAGTGGCAGTAAAAGTATCGTGTGCCCTCCCGAATCCGGCGCGCTGTATCCCGTCGTTACCAGCGTCCCGCAGACTCACAATCTGGGTTATTCGTCGGTTTCGAGTCGGTAACTCGCGCCGTCGTCGGTGTCTTGCACCTCGACGCCGAGCGCCTCGAGCTCGTCCCGTAATTCGTCTGCACGTTCGTAGTTTCCTCGCTCGCGTTCCTGTTCGCGAACGTCGAGGACGAGCTCGACGACGTCGCCAGCGAGCGCCGCAGACCCGGTCGTCTGGCCGTCGAACGCGAGCCCGAGGATTTCGCCGTACTCTTCGAGCGTTTCGACGGCGCGGCGAAGCCCGACGTAATCGTAGCCGTCGTCGTGTTCGTCAGCAGCTGCTGCATCCAGATGGCGGTTGATCGCCGTCGCGACTTCCAGCAGCGCAGATTGTGCCTCGCGGGTGTTGAAGTCGTCGTTCATCGCGGCTTCGAAGGCGTCTCGAGCGTCGTCGACGGCGGTTCGCAACGACGTGTCCGCTACCTTGGTCGCCGCGTCCGGCGAGTCGACAGCGTCGACGGCGGCGTCGTAGGCTCGCTCGAGGCGATCCCAGCGCTCTCTGGCTTCGGAAATCGTCTCGTCGGAGTAGAGCTGTTTGCTGTTGTACGAGCCGGCGGTGAGGAAGGTCCGCAGCGCGTTCGTCCCCCAGGCATCGACCGCCTCGCTGACCGTGACGAAGTTGCCGAGACTCGAGGACATCTTCTCGTCGTCCATCTGGAACAACTCACAGTGGAGCCAGTAGTTGGCGAACTGAGCGTCGGTCGCCGCCTCGGACTGAGCGATCTCGTTCTCGTGGTGGGGGAAAACGAGGTCGCGGCCGCCGACGTGGATGTCGAGTGTTTCGCCCAGGTGAGTCATGCTCATCGCCGAGCACTCGATGTGCCAGCCGGGACGGCCCTCGCCCCACGGTGAGTCCCAGGTCAGCCCCGCCGGCGGGTCGCCGGAAACGCCCTCGTGGCGGTGTTCCTCGACCGCGTCCGGATCGACGCCGCCCGCCTTCCAGAGGGCGAAATCGGCCGGATGGCGCTTCTCGCTGCGCTCGTCCGGTTCGCCCTGCGACTCGATCTCATCCAGGTCTTGATTCGAGAGTTTGCCGTAGTCCTCGAAGCGCGTCACGTCGAAGTAGACCGACCCGTTCGACTCGTAGGCGTAGTCCTTCTCGACCAGCGTCTCGACCAGATCGACGATCTCCGGGACGTGTTCGGAAACCCGGGGGTAGACTTCCGCTCGCAGGAGATTGAGCGAGCGCATGTCCGAAATCGTCCGGTCGATGTACGTCCGGGCGACGGCCGATTCGCTGTCGCCGAGGTCGTCCTCGCCCACGCGCGCGACGATCTTCTCGTTGACGTCGGTGAAGTTCTCGACGTGACGAACGTCGTAGCCGAGGTGCTCGAGCCAGCGATGCATCACGTCCACGTGAACCCACGAGCGCGCATGCCCGAGGTGGGGCGGATCCGAAACCGTCAGGCCGCAGTAGTAAAGCAGAACGTTCTCGGGATCCTGCGGCTCGAACGGCTCGAGATCGCCCGTCAACGTGTTCGTCACGTGCAGGGTCATTACCCCACCGTATCCGTGGACGGAAGTTAAACCGTGTGATGCCGTACCGCCGATTCGATTGCGGTTCGACGGCGGTGGGCTTGCGACCGTAGTGGGTTTGCGACGCCGGTAGTTTCGAACTCACTCGTTCGATCTGCTCTCGAGTACCCGCTCGATGACCCGAACGGCGTTCGCCCCGTCCAGGCGCTCGATGACGACGAGCAGCTCCTCGCCATCGAACCCGGCTCCGGCAACGTCGATTCCCGCGAGTTCGAGGGCCGCCAGCCCGCTCGAAAGCGACGACGCGTCGATCTCCCCGCTCGCGACGATCGCCGTGTACCCCTCGCCGCCGGGACCGAACGCCGATCCGCCGACCGCGAGCGTGCGATCGCCGCCATCGGCTTCGGCGTCGGCCGGGTCCTCGAGGGGCCCGATCCCGCTCGTCATCGTGACGCGAACGTCTCCGGCAGACGACTCGTACTCGGGTAGTTCCTCGGCGTATCGTCGGAGGGCGGTCGCGACGGCGTCCGTCTCGCCGTCGATGTCGAGAAAGCGCGCAGCGGCAGTGTAGTTGACGACGCCCGCACGGAGTGCGGTGATCAGAAACGGGTAGTTCTCTGCGGCCCGACGCGTCTCGCTCGCGAGCGACATACCCGAGACCGGGACTCCGATCGCCATAAACACGCGGGATCCACTCGCGCCCGTCGGACCGCGGCCCTTTTGGCTCGAGACGCGAAACGATACGATATGAATCCAACTGACGTCGCGGACATCATCGAATCGGAACTCGAGGACGCGGAGGCGACGGTCACGCGCGCTCGCGGGAAACACGACGACGACCACCTCGCGGCGACGGTCGTCTCGCCCGCCTTCGACGGACTCCCGCTGGTCCAGCAGCACCAGCAGGTCTACGACGCCCTCGACGGCCACATGACGACCGACATCCACGCACTCGAGTTGTCGACGTACACCCCGGACGAGTACGACGAGAGCGAATAACGAACTGACGGGCGTACCGGCGACGCGTTCGAACGCCAAAAACCAACCAGTAAACGGTACGTTCGCTCCTGCGAGAAGGTACCCTACTTTTATCGTCACGAACTAATACCGTACTGATATGGAATCTCTTCACTCGCGTATTCGGTTGCTCTGGATCGCCCAGGGGGCCATCGTCGTCGCCGTTCTCGGCGCGGCGCTGGTCGGCGTCGATCGAGTGATCTCCGCGATCGACGTTCCGGTCGCCGCGATAGCCGGCGTGATCGGGCTCGCCGGGGTGCTGGCGGTCGCCTACGCCGTCCGGCTCTACCAGCGCTGGCAGTTCGAACTTCAGGACGATGCCCTCTATCTCGAGCGCGGCGTGATCACCGTCGTCGAAACCGCGGTCCCGTTCGTCAGGGTTCAGCACGTCGACACCCAGTTCGGCCCGATCGAACGCGCCTTGGGGCTCTCGAGCGTGGTGGTCTACACCGCCGGAACGCGAAACGCTGATGTCCGCGTCCCCGGACTCACTCCCGACCGCGCGCGACGCCTGCAGGATACCCTCCGAGAGCTCGCTATCGAAAGTGACACGGACGACGCAGTATGAATCGACTCCATCACCTCGCGGCGGTCACCCACGGGCTCCAGCGCGCGCTCGCCGGGCTCTTCGTCGCCACGTCGCTCGTCACGTTGGGGACGACGCTCCTCGAGTTCGGATCGGCCTCGTGGACGATCGCGGCGGCCCCGATCGGCTTCGTGCTCGGCGGCATCTACGGCGTCGCCTACTACTTGCGCTACGAGTACGAGGTAACCGACACGACGTTCGATGTCGCGTCCGGCGTCTTCTCGCGGCGGTCACGCGAAATCCCCTACCGGAGAATCCAGAACGTCGACGTTCGAATCAGCGTCCTTCATCGACTGCTCGGTCTGGCCGTCGTCTCCATCGAGACCGCAGGCGGTGGCCAAACCGAGGCGAGACTGAATTTCGTCTCCGAGGCAGAAGCCGACAGACTCCAGCGCGAGATCCGCCGCCGGACCGCTCGAGCGACGGGATCTCGATCTGAGGCTGGCACGGATCACGACGACGCTCGAGAGACTGATCTTCAGGGCGACGCGAGTGCCACGGCGACCGAACGAACGGGTACTGAGACCCCCGCGTCCGCAGACGAAACTGTCGCCGGGACCGATTCGGTCTCGAGCGAATCCAACGCGAGAAATCACAGTGTCGGAACGCAGTCCGCCAGCCGAACCCGACACGACGATCGAACTCGGTCGCTGTTCGAACTCGAGGCCCGAGAGCTGTTGTTGTACTCGTTTACCTCGTTTCGGCCGGCGCTTGGCGCGGCGCTCTTGTTTTTCGTCTTCATCGCGATCGATCCCGTCATCAATCACCTGTTGACGGTTTCCCAGCCCATCGGCGGTCCCGCGGACCTCGAGACCGCGAGCATCGGGAACTACGGCGTTCTGACGCTCGTGTCGTTCGCCTACGGTGTGATCATCACGTACCTGGTCAGCGTCGCCTACACCTTCGGCGCGTACTATGGCTTCACCCTCAGCCGCGCTGGGCGCGATTTCGTCTACGAACGGGGCTTGCTCCAGCGGTACAGCGGCTCGATTCCCTCGGAGAAGATCCAGTCGGTCACGGTCACGGACAATCCCCTTCAGCGCCTGATCGACTACGCGGGAATGTGGATCGAGACCGCAGGCTACGGCCCAGAAAGCGGCACCGGCAGCCAGTCGGCCGTCCCGCTGGCCCAGCGAGACCGCGTCTACGAGTTCACCGAGCGACTGACCGGGTCCGAAACGCCCCAGTTTCACAGCCCACCGGCGCTCGCCCGACGCCGATACGTCGCGCGCTACTCGATCATCGCCGGGGTCTTCGTCGCCGCCATCTTCGCCGTGACGCTCGTGACCCCCCTCGAGCAGTGGTACCTCGCTGCGATCGTCTTCGTCGCCGTTCCGCCCGCGGCACACCTGCGGTACGTCAACATCCAGTACTACGTCGGCGAAGACCACCTCGTGATCCGCCGTGGGTTCTGGCGCCGCCGAACCACCGTCATCCCGTACTATCGCGTCCAGACGATCTCGACGCGCCGGTCGATTTTCCAGCGGCGGCTCGGACTCGCCTCGGTCATCGTCGATACGGCCAGCTCGAGTTCGTTCTCGCTGGCCCCGCCGACGATCTACGATCTGGAACTCGAAGACGCACGAGACGTACACAAAACGAGTCGAAATCGGCTCCAGCGGTCGTTGCGTGAACGCGCTCGAGACGACGACCTCGGGCTCACCGTCGATTTCACCTGATCGATTCGACTCGCACACTCGAGTTCACGATTTTCCGTCGGCTGCGTCGAAATCGATTCTCGCGGACCACGTCGCACTTCTTTCCGACCGCGTCGTCCCCTTCTCGTCGGCCGTGACGCCCCTTTCTCGTCGTCCCTCTCCCGCCGGCCGCGTCGAACTTTCGGTGGCTTTTACCTGACTCACCGCCACACTCCGCGTATGGCAGACGATGACGAGTTCCGCATCGAGGAGGACAGTCTCGGCCAAATGCAGGTTCCGAAAGACGCCTACTGGGGCGCTCAGACCCAGCGGGCGATTCAGAACTTCCCGATCTCGGGGATTTCGTTCGGCCGCCGCTTCGTCCGGGCGCTCGGCGTCGTCAAGAAAGCTGCCGCACAGGCCAACCGGGACCTCGACCTGGTCGACGACGAGATCGCCGCGGCAATCATCGACGCGGCCGACGAGGTCATCGCCGGCGAACACGACGACCAGTTCCCGGTCGACGTCTTCCAGACCGGCTCCGGAACCTCCTCGAACATGAACGCCAACGAGGTCATCGCGAACCGCGCCGCCGAGATCATGGGCGCGGAGGTCGGCGACCGCGTCGTCCACCCCAACGATCACGTCAACTACGGCCAATCGAGCAACGACGTGATCCCGACGGCGATGCACGTCGCCGCCCTCGAGGCGGTCGAAAAGGACGTCATCCCCGCCCTCGATACGCTTCGCGAGGCTCTCGAGCGAAAGGAAGACGAGTTCGACGACGTCGTCAAGACCGGGCGAACCCACCTGCAGGACGCGACGCCGGTCACGCTCGGTCAGGAGTTCGGCGGCTACCGGACCCAGGTCGAGAAGGGTCTCGACCGCGTCGATTCGGTCCGCGATCACCTCTCGGAACTCGCACTGGGCGGCACCGCGACCGGAACCGGGCTGAACACCCACGAGGAGTTCCCCGGCCGCGCCGCGGAGTACATCACCAAGGAGACGGGCGTGCAGTTCCGCGAGGCCGATGACCACTTCGAGGCGCAGGCGGCCCACGACGCGATGTCCGAGGCCCACGGCGCGCTCCGGGTCGTCGCCGGCTCGCTGAACAAGATCGCGAACGACCTCCGACTGCTCGCGTCCGGGCCTCGCAACGGCCTCGGCGAGATCGAACAGCCGGAGAACCAACCGGGCTCGTCGATCATGCCGGGTAAGATCAACCCGGTCGTCGCAGAGGCGGTCAATCAGGTCCACAAACAGGTCATCGGCAACGACGCCGCGGTTTCCTCGGCCGCCGCGGAGGGACAGATCGACCTCAACCTCTACAAACCCGTCCTCGCGCACAACTTCCTCGAGTCGGCGGAACTCGTCTCGAACGCGAGTTCGACCTTCGCCGAGCGATTCGTCGACGAACTCGAGGCGAACCGCGAGCACTGTGAGTCCGCGGTTCTCCAGTCGATGGCGCTTGCGACCTCGCTGAACGTCCACATCGGCTACGACAAGGCCAGCGAAGTGGCGAAAGCAGCGCTCAAAGAGGACAAGACCGTTCGCGAGGTCGCCCTCGAAAAGGACTACCTGACCGAGGACGAAGCCGACGAAGTGCTCGATCCCGCGAAGATGACCGAACGCGGCATCCTCGGTCGCGACGAGTAATCGGCCGGCTCGAGCGACCCGATTCGCACCGTCTTCCAAATCGATTCCCGTCTCTCACTCGCTCGCTTTTCGAGTGCGCTCCGCTGCCGACTATACCGCATAGACCCCTCGAGACGCGGACAGACGCGGATCCGAGAACCCAAGCAGTTTTTACGGATGCTGTCGTCTGACGAATTATGCACACCTGTCGTAACTGCAATCAGTCGTTCCAGACTGAACTTGCCCTCGAGTTGCACCGGGACTCGTGTAGGAAATCACAACTCTGCTGTCACGTCTGTGGCGAGCGCTTCGCGGAGGGCGAGGCGACGCGCGACGGGTGGCACTACGAGTGTCCGAACGACGACTGCGACGGGAGCGGACTCACCGAGGATATTTTCAACGTCGACGACGTCCTGACGGCGACGCAGTGAACTCGAGGGCGATCCGGACGGGAACTGGTAACTCCCCCGAACCGAATTCTCGGGCTTGATATAGCGACGGAGGATATATTCACTCTGATCGTCATCCCAGACCATATCCGGTTGATTTGCGGATAGAACGGAAGTACCCGTTTCAGCGGTCGCCAGAACGGCCGTCCGCCCTCGTCGCTGGACGAATTCAGTTTCGTCGGAAGCGACTGCAGCAGTCCGGCTCAGCAAGCAAATCGGAGAGACACCCACGCGTTGCCCGACGATGTATCTAACCGAGTTTCTAGTGGTACGGAATTTCACTGGCCCCACCAAATATGATATAGCGTTATTCAGTTTACCTGTCTCGGCACAGACGGACACTATTTAGTACGAACATAGTAAATATATCCCACAGAGGGCGTTTCACCCTCTCGCTACACGAATAAGGTGTAAATATTGGATTCGTAGACGGTTCGGACCTGATCGCCCCAATTGTGGGTGTACGTGTCGATCACGTCGCTCGCGACGTCTCCGCGGAGGTACTTCACGACGCCGCGGTCGCCGGTTCGATCCCTGAGATGTGTCGTAAAGAAGTGTCTAAAGTAGTGCGGCGTCACGTTTTCGGTCGCGCCGCCGCCCGTCCGGTACCAGCCGCGTTCTCGAGCGTGTTTCTCGACGATATAGCGAATATCCGCGGGTGTGAGCCGCTGTCCCCACGACTCGCCGGTGTCGAGAAAGAGCGGCTCCGCCGGCGATCGACTGTCCGGCCGAATCGCGAGCCACCGCTCGAGCGCCCGTTGAAGCTCCGCATCGACGGGAACGATCGTATCACGTTCGCGCTTGTTCGAGGCCGTGCGCTCTTCGCCGTTGACGGTGGCCCCGCGAGCGGGCCTCGCGGAGACGAAAAGCGAGTCCGCTCGCCGCTCGAGTTCTACGCGCGGCTGTCGATCGTACTCGAGTCGCGAAACGTCGATGTGCAGATCGCGAAGGTCGAGATTGCAAAGCTCGCCGACTCGCATCCCGGTTTTGAGCAGCGTGACGATCACCGCGCGCTCGAGCGGGTGGCCGATCGAGTCGACGAACGACCGCATCTCGGAGACGGAGATATCACGGCGCGTGGGGTTCGTATCGATGGATTCGGACATCTCCTCCATCACCAGCGCCATCGGGTTCTCGTCGAACTCCCCGACCCTGTTCATGTAGTCGTAAAAGCGGTTGAGATACGAGGCGTAGGTCGCGATCGTACTGGGTTTTCGAGCACCGCGAAGGGAGTGGATCCAGGCCATACATTCGCGTCGGTCTGCGTCGTCCGGCGATTCGACGGCCTCGAACTCTGAACGGACGTAGGACTCGAACTCGTGGAGAACACGGTCGTACGCCGCGAGCGTCCGCTCGCTTTTTCCGTGGTAGCGCTGGTCCTCGAGGAAGTACTCGATGGGGTCGGAAACCTCCTCGGCCGCATCGACGTTAGTCGCCATCCGTCTCCTCGATGACGGTGTATCCACCGTGCCGACCGCTGTATCGAATTCGATTCTCGTTCTGGAGTTCGCTGAGCGTCTCCTCGAGTCTCGCTTCGATGTCGTCGCTGACCGCCTCGAGGAGTTCCTCCCACGAATACGTGTCAGCGGACAGCAACTCGAGGACCCTGCTTTCGAGGTCGTTACCCCTAGGGTCTGCGTTCCCAGAATCGGGTTCCTCGTTCGCCGGTTCGAACCCGTTTCGTCCGGCCTGGACCATCGTCCTGACGAACTCGCTCTGGCTCATTCCGAGCGCTTCGGCGTGGGATTTCCACTCGTCTTTCTGGTACTCGGGAAGGTAGGTCTTCACAGATTTCCGAGTAGTCTCGACGGATTCGGACATACGAGACGCATTCGATTGTGGGACCTTCAAAGTACCCCATATTTCGAGCTAAGTGATCTTATCTCGATCACTATGTCGTTATTGGCGCTATCTCTAGTCCTTCTATTCTAGATTAATGTCGTCTCTAGGGTGATGAGTTGAGATCTAACCTCTCGCTCGAGATCACGATCATCCGATGCAAAAGCTCAAGCTGACACGAAAATTGAAACAATCGCTGAAAATCTGACTTTCTCCGATCTCGAAGAGCAATCGTTTTTCTCGTAAACACATTCCCTACCGGATTACCACATGAACAATGGGTAATATTTTAATGAGGGTTTGTTAAATATATAGGTATGCAAGAAGTCGAACTCGAGTCAGAAGTTCGGGCAGCGATCCGTGACCACCATAGAAAGGGGAACAACCATATAAAAGTCAAGCATATAACAGAAGCTACCAACGCATCTCCACAACGAATTAGTCCAATCTTTCAACAGCTCGTTCGCAAGGGAGTGCTCAGTGTCTGGCGTGAAACATCCGGAAACCCGACTGTGTATCGAATCACCATTGATGCATAGTGCGAGCGCATACCCGCGTCTTCAGGCGCGGGTCGATCGGTAGGCATAGTGCGTCCGGAACATATTGCTACAATCGGCCGGATTTCCCACGCTATCCGGCAGTTTTAACATCGTTTCTCATCATAGTGTGTAGACGGATGAAAACCACACGACACGCAACCTACAACCTCAACTACCACATAGTGTGGTTGCCGAAGTATCGCAACTCGGTACTGGTTAACGAGGTCGAAGGCGGTGTGCGTCGAATCCTGCACGAAATCGCCGACGAGAAGGGTTGGAAATTGTTGACCTCACCGTCCAATCCTACCACGTTCACCTGTTCGTGAGTAGTCCCCCGAAGCACGCCCCGTCACTTCTCGCCAACTGGTTCAAAGGCATCAGTTCGCGGAAGTATAACCATCGACACGCCGACCACGACGGCGAGAAAATCAAGTGGGCGCGCGGCTACTACGCGGGAACAGCAGGCTACGTCTCAAGCGAGACTGTCGAGAAGTACATCCAACGTCACGAGGAGGACGAACGAAATCCCATGGTGGGATTCCCGCGACTTTAGGCACGGGAGGAGGTCAATGAATGTTAGTACCTAATAGAGGGTGTGCCCAAGTGAGTTGATTATTTCTTCGCTCGGTAATTTACATTTTGTACACACGGTTGTTCCCGACTCGGGGTCCCAAACCGGATCATGATCGCCATCATCACATGGTTCTTTCATTGCAGATCCCACTATGCTCAACGTATGGTAATCAATCGCATTAGCTCTTTCTGAAGACGCATATAAATATATCAGCCACACTAATATTATGTGTAAAAAGATCGTCATCAAAAATAGTATTTGGTTCTATTTACAACCATTCCGATTAGTCTCCCATTTGTCCCCGTATTCTTCCTAGACTATAGCTACTGCTTTGCTGTATCTTCTACGACCTTTGCGACAACTACTGTCGAAATTGGCAACCAGTCCGGTCATTCTGTTACTCTACTCACTATTGCCGCTGTACGACTATCGGGGGAGAACCAATGGCAGCCACTACAGCAGTGGATTCGCCAGTACAAGTGACGAGATAAGTAGACGACCCGTTCGTCGACATGGCTGACTGGCACACGTTACACCTGATTGCAGCGGTCGTTTACGAATCCAGTCACCGACCGACGAGATCCGCGTCCGTCGGACTGCCAGCGTCGAACTCCCGGACGTAGGCGTCTAACTGCGCCGGATCGTCCGCGTTCGGAAGCGAGACATCGGCTGTAAGACATTCGGCGTCCACCTCGAGTTTCGCACAGACCAGATCGGTGGTCGCCTCGGCCATCTGCCGATACGTCGTGAGCTTGCCGCCGACGATACTGAGGAAGTTGTCGACGCCGTCGTCGGCGTGATCCAGTCGGACGAACCCCCTCGAGATCCCGCGGCCGCCGCGGGCGGCTTCGTCCGGTTCGTACAGCGGTCTGACACCCCACCAGGTTCGCGTGATCTCCCGCTCGCTGACGTCCGGGACCAGTTTCGAGCACTCGGCGACCGTGCGTTCGACCTCCCAGTCGGCCCGTTCGTACTCGTCGGGATCGTCGACGGGAACGCTCGTCGTCCCGAGGACAACCTCCTCGTCGTGGGGAACGATGATGTCGCCGTCGTCCGGATCGCGACAGCGGTTGAGCACCGGTTCGAACGAGTCGTACTCGACCGAGACCATGACGCCTCTGGTCGGGCGCATCGGAATCGAGACGCCTGCCAGTTCGCCGATCCGTTCGGCGTACGCGCCGGCAGCGTTGACAACGATTTTGGGTTCAATGGTGCGTTCTGGCTCGCCGCCGATCGAAACCTGCGATATTCTCCGCGTGCTGGGTTCGCCGTCGCCCTCCTCGAGCGTCATCGACGTGACCGGCGCGTGGGGCAGAATTTCCGCGCCGTGATCGCGGGCGTCTGCTGCGTTCGCAGCGACCAACCGAGAGGGAACGACGACGCCGTCGGGGACCCACATCGCCCGTTCGACCTCGTGGTTGAGCGCCGGCAGTTCCGCCCGGATCTCGTTCGCGTCGACGATCTCCGTCGGAATGCCGATCTCCGCACAGGCGGCGCGCTTCGCCTCGAAATAGTCCGGATCGTCACCGGCCAACTGGACGAACAGACCGCGGGTGTGGCGAACACAGTCGCCACCGATCGACCGAAGGATACGGTTCTCCCGAAGGCACTCTCGAGCGCCCGCTTCGTCGGATTCGGCGTATCGGGCGCCGCTATGTAAGAGGCCGTGAGACCGGCCCGACGCGCCCGCGGCCAGGCCGTCGCGTTCGACTAGCGTCACGTCTACGTCCCGAAGCGCGAGGTCTCTGGCGATCCCGACGCCGGTCGCGCCGCCGCCGATAACGAGGACGTCCGTTCGACTGTTCATAGGCGTCGTACGCCGTCCGGACGGACATATGTTTCACTCGAGATCGAGTTGTGAACCAGTGAGAATACCCCGCGGAACAGCGGTAGGTAGTTGGTGTGATGGTGGCTTCCCGCGGGGTATGGTGCAGTAGCCATGGGGGGTGGTAAGGGTCATCGCCGAAGGCAAGGTGGGTTTCGCTGGGTTCGATATCGAAGGAAAATCAGTTGTCATGTGCTGAGAAGACTCGTCTGACACCCGTCGACATCGGATCAAGCGTGAGTGAAAATGAGGGGACTCGAGATGGCCGTATCGAGTCCGAATCGGGCCGGTGGCGCGAAGCCACTTCGGTTGCGGCGTGGGGACTCGCCGGGATCGGCCCATGTGTGATTGTCTCCGCAGGCGTGTGGCCGCGAACGATGTTCACGAGTCGCCCGAATCGGTGCCGGTCTCACCAATACGACACCGAACAGTGAGGTTCCGAGGCGATTGACTACGATCTGTGGCACTGGCCGAACACGCCAGTCGAACGGACACCACGGGGGCCAAAAACGGTGTATATGTGGTCTATAGAGCGATCCGGATGTCGACAAACGTCTCGAGAGAGTTCGGTTCGGAGTGAGACTGGCCACCTGCGATTTCGTTCCGACAGGCCGGCACACGCGCTCGCCGGCCAACCGCTTTTCAGCGCGCTTCGGGTACGCCCGCACATGGCCGACGAACCCGACGCGGATCGCGCACAGGATCGTATCGGCGACCGAAAAGCCGATCGCGCGGACACCACCGAATCGATCCTCGAGAACGTCGAGGAGCACCTGGGCGAACTCGAGTATCCGGTCACCAGCGAGGAGATCGCGTCGGAGTACGGCGACGATCGGATGGCGCTTCCGAACGAGACGGAATCGCTCGGAAGCGTCTTCGATCGACTCGCTGGTGAGGAGTTCGAATCAGCCGAAGAAGCTCGAGAGGCGATCTACGGCGAGATAACGGGACAGGCAGGCGATAGAAACGAGGCGAACCCCGAACGCGATCTCGAGAGCCTCGACGAGCGGTCACAGGATCCGGTCGACGAGGGCGGGGGAAACTCGCTGTGACTCCAGTGACCGGCGAAGTCGGACAGCTGGCGACCAGAATGGCGTTCGCGTTCAATCGAGGTCGAAGACATCTGCGGCGACGTCCGTCGAGAGTCCGTATTTAGCCGCCTCGAGCGAGGGCGGAGCACTGATCTCGCTTCCGTCGTAGTGTGCACGGAGAGCCTCGAGGAGCGCGTCCCGGACGCACGCTCGCGTCGCCGCCCCGACCACCGTCGCGGTCCCCGAGAACTCGGACCGCTCGCCCGCAGGGTCGTGTCCGACGATAATCGCGTCGCTAGTCGTTCCAGGAAACCCGGTCATCTCGAGCAGCGTCGCAGTCTTGGCCTCCGCGGCGACCGTCAGGAGATTCGCGAGCGCTCCCGCTGAGAGGGATCGGGTCGTCCCGACGAGGACGTTGACGGTCCCGACCGGGTCACCGGGGTCGGTCGCGCTCTCGAGGTCGCCGTCCGGTAGCGCGCCGCCCTGGGGGTTCATCGGCAGTACGGCGGGATTCGAGAGGCCGGCGGTGACGATAGCCGTGACCGGCCCACAACGAGCACCGCGGGCGTCGGCGATGTCGACGCCGGTCAGCAACGCGGGGCCGCGCTCGTCGAACCCGGCGCGCTCGAGTCGGTCGTCGACGTAGGTCTCGAGGTCCGTCCGCGGCCAGCCGTCCGGTATCGAGAGGTTGTACGCGGCGTCGGTCTCCCACCGCCCGCCGTCGGCCCCGCTCGAGAGCCATTCGACGCCGGCGCGGCGGAGGCGAACGACTCCGTCGCGTCGAGTCGTCTCGAACGCGGTCGGTTCAGCCGAGTCATCGCTTTCGGCAGAGTCGTCGTTTTCGGTCGGTTCGATCGAATCGCCAGCGCTCGGTTCGGGGGCGTCCGTCACGTCCTCGCCACCGCCGCTCACTCGTCCCCCGTCGGTTCGCCGTCCGACTGTTCGATATCTGGCTCGACACCTGACTCCTCGACGCTCGAGCGTTCGATGCCGAGGGCCTCGAGCGCCCGGTCGTTGCGTTCCCTGTCCTTCACGGCGACCCGGAAGTGCGACTCGAGCGAGCGAAACGTCCGCGCGTCCCTGATCGCGACGCCGCGCTCGCTCGCGGTCTCGATAATCTCTGAAACGTCCTCGTCACCAGCCTCACAGAGCAGGTACGGGGCGTCGGACGGGAAGACGTCGAATCGCGTCTCGAGCGCCGCGCACATTCGGTCGCGCTCGCGGTCGACGCGCTCGCGGGTCGTCTCGACGAACGAATCCTGCTCGAGACAGTACGCGCCGACTCGAGCGGCGGGGGTTCCGAGACACCAGGATCGGCGGGCGGTCTCGAGCCGGCCGCGCCGATCGCCCGACGCGACGGCGAACCCGGCGCGCAGGCCCGGCAGTCCGAAGAGTTTGGTGAGCGATCGGGCGACGATAACGTGATCGCTGGAGCGAGGGCCCCAGGAACTGCTCGCGGCGGAGGGCACGTCGGTAAACCCGAGGAAGGCTTCGTCGATCAAAAGCGTCGTTCCTGCGTCCCCACAGCGGTTCGCGAACCGCTCGAGGTCGTTCACGTCCGCGGCCTCGCCCGTGGGGTTGTTCGGCGTACAGACCACGGCGAGCGAACAGGACTCGAGCAGATTCGTCGTCGCCTCGAGCATCGACTCGTGGGCTACGAAAAGGGGGTTCGCTCCCTGTAGTGCGACCTCGCGGGCGTACTCGCCGAAACTGGGATACGGAACGAGCGCCCTGTCGCCCGGCTCGAGGGCGGTCTCCATCGCGAGTCGAATCGCCGCGAGACCGCCCGGCGTGGGGACGACGTGCTCGCGGTTGCAGTCGACGTACACGGCGGCCGCCGCCCGAAACTCGGGGTAGTCGTCGTTGGGATACCGACGCGCGTCCGAGAAGGCGTTCGCGTACACCTCCTCGACGCCGTCGGGGACGAACGGGTTCGTGTTCGCCGAGAAGTCGAGCACCGCTCGATCGGTCTCGCCGCCATGCGGAACTCGCACGCCCTCGAGAACGGAATCAGGATCCATGGGTCGGTTCGTCGTCCGTTTCAGGGATGACCTCGTCGCCGCCGCTCGCTTCGATCCCGAGCCGATCGCAGACGGTGACGAGGCGGTCTCTGACTGCCGGTAGCTCGCCGTCCGGAACCAGCGAGAGCGCCCCGCCCATCGCAACACCCTCTTTTGCCTCGCCGGCGCAGTATCGCTCCATCGCGACGTGATCCGCCCCGTCGAATCCGGGATCGGTGACGGTCAACTCGCAGTTCAGACGAAAGCAGGTCTCCCCGAGCGAGCCGCCCCGTTCGTCGGCGACGAACGACGTGGTCGCGATCGGGAAGTCGGCGTCGACGCCCGATCGGCGCAGGAGGGCGGCGACGGTCGCCATCTGCGTGCCGCCGGCGAGCGTCACCTCGAGGCCAGCCTCGAGCGCGCCCGTCGCGACGCCCATCGCCGCGGCCTGCACGGGATCGCCCATCCGCCGAATCGCCTCGAGCGGTTCGTCGGCGCAGTCGCCGGCCGCGAGGTCGCTCGCGGCGAGTGCCTCGTCGACGACGGCTCGCTTTCGCTCGAGCGGGTTGGTCGGTAGCGACGAGGAGACATCGGCGGGTTCGCCGAGCGCGGTCAGGACTCCGAGCGCGGTCGTCGTCCCGCCGGGGATGGTTTCGCCGACCAGGATCTCGTCGTCGGGGAGGCTCGCGCCGAACTCGCGAGCGCGGTCGTAGATCGCCGCCGCGTCGGGGACGGCCACCGCCGACCTGATGTCGGCTCCGGGGGCCGCATCGAGCGAGACCGTCGGTGCCGCCGTTTCCTCGGGAAGCCCCGCGTCGAGGACGGTGAGGTCGAAACCGACGACTTCCCGAACCGCCCGGGTGATGGCCGCGGGCGTCGGACACCCGCTCGGGCTGACGGGCGTCACCGGCGCTGCGATCGGTTCGCCGTAGGCGACGATTTCGGCGTCCGCGGGCGGCGTGTGCGCCATCAGTTCCGGGGTCGCACCCGCCGCGCTGATCCCGTCGATCAGCGCCGTCTCGGTGCCGCCAGCGGCGAGGACTACGCGCACGACATCCCTCCTGGATCGTCGGGGTCCGATCGAGCGCCTGAGGCGATGTCCGACGCGATCGGCGCGTCTTCCAGTCGATTCACGTTGACCGCCAGTCGCGGATCGTAACTTACGTGTGTCATATCTTGGTCGGTCGTGCCGACGACGTTGACCCCCGTCGGCACCAGGTGGGGCTTCGACTCGAGGCGGGACTCGATCCGCACGCCGAGTCGCCGCTTCAGCGCCGCGGGAACGCAGACCGTCCGCGACGCGTCGGCCTCGCCGTGCTGGTGGACGATCCGATCCAGAACGGGGGCACAGAGCGCGGGGAGGTCCGCGCCGACGGTCACCAGCGGGGGCTCGAGTTCGGGTCGCTCGAGCGCGGCGACGAGATCCGCGACGTAGCCGTCGCCGGCGGTTTCGATCGGGGTGACGCCGTCGGTCGTCTCGAGGTGGGTCGCCGTTTCGGTCGCGTTCGGTGAGACCGCGGCGTAGATCGACTCGACCCGACTCGCCTCGAGCGCGTGCCTGACGCGGTCGATCATCGCCACACCGTCGATCGGATACAGCGGTTTCTCGGTAGAGCCCTCGAAACGAGTGCCCCGCCCGCCACACATCACAAGAGCATCCACGCGATCACCCCCGCGTGGACGCCCGCGACGCGTCCGATCTCGTTGGCCGCGCCGAAAATGTCGCCGCTGATGCCGCCGAGGTAGCGCCCCGCGAGCGCCCACGCGAACGCGGTGCCGAGGAGCGCACCGACGGCGGTGACGGCCGCGGTCTGTGTGGGCCACGTGAGCCCGATCACGGCGACGGCGATCAGGAGGGGAACGACGAAGCCGAGCGGAGAGACCGCGTCGGTCAGCGACTTGCCCATCCCCTCGTGCTCCGTGCTTCCCAGCGTGGCCATCGCCGCCAGACCGAGTTTAGTCGCGATCTCTGCGACGAGGACGATACCGACCGCGTCGATCGCCCGGAGATCTGCGAGCGCGAGCGCGCCGAAGGCGAGGCCAGCAACGACGACCGACACTGCGAGGATCGCCCCCACGCCCGTCGTCGTATCGGAGAGGACGGCCCGGCGTTTCTCGAGGTCGCCGTGGACCACCAGTGCGTCACCGAGGTCCGCGACGCCGTCGAGGTGGTGGATGCCGGTCACCGCGTACACCGCGAGCGGATAGGCGAGTGCGACCGTCGCCGCGGGAAGGTAGTCAGTCAACAGGACGGGAATCGCGACGAGCCAGCCGACGAGGTAGCCGACGAGCGGGAAGGTCCACGGACTCGAGAGAAACGCCTCCCAATCGTCCGTCTCCTGAGAAATCGGGAGTCGGGTGAGAAAGCCGAGCGCGCCCCGAAGCGCGGAAGGTAATAAATCCATTATATCCAACCCTTCTCTGAAGGAAGGTAATTGCTTCGAGTTCCCGCGAGATCGAGTGACGATGAAGCAAGTCGCTCGAGCATCACTGGCTCCGCACTCGAGAAACCGACGACGCTGCCGATGGCGACGATGGCGCCGCTCCGGACGGTGGCGAGCGCGACGGCGATCACGATGGCGAGTGTGGCGGCGGTCAGGACAGCGACGACGGCGCCGATCCGGACGGTTGCGAGCGCCCGCTCACCGTCTCGAACAGTGGGGAGCGCCACGCCGGGCCGATCGTCGAGGACGTACGCACCCGGTTTCTCGAGCCGGATCGAACGGGCACAGGCGAGCGTCGCCATCGGCCAGCCCGAGTTCGGCGACGACGGCACTCGAGCCCATCGTCGGGCGCGAGAGAGCGCGCCTAGGTCGGCCGCCGCGATCGCGAGACAGACCGCCGTCAGTCGCGCCGGGATCCACATCACGAGATCGTCGAGGCGGGCGCTCGCCGTGCCGATGGGTTTCGACCGGTAGCCGAGCATCGAATCGAGCGTGTTGACGCCCTTGACCCAGGCCGCGACGCCCGCTGCCGCCGGCAACGAGACGGGCGCGAGCACCGCGAACGGAATCGCCGCGGCGACGAAGCCGTCCGAGAGGTTCTCCGCGGCGCTCTCGACGGCCGCGCTCCGGATGTGCGCTGGGGACAGATCGGCGGCGTCGCGGCCGGCGAGCCCCCGAAGCCGTTCGCGGGCCCGCTCGAGGTCGGTTTCCGTCGCTGCGATTACCGACCCGCTCAGTCCCAAGAGGAGTCGCAGGCTGGTCGAACAGTAGAGGACGAGCGCGGCGGTTAGCGCGCCGAGTACCGGCGCGACGAGCGTCGCCGCGAAGACCGCCGCGACGGCGACGGCGGCGAGCCAGAGCGGCAAGACCGCCGCGACGGCGACACCGATTCGGCGCTGTCGTCGCTCGTCGCCGCCCCAATCCCGGTCGAACGCTCCGGCGAGCCGACCGAACCACGCCACGGGGTGGACTCGGTTCGGCGGCTCCCCGACCGCCAGATCGAGTGAGAACGCCAGCGCGAGGACGGCCAGCGCAGTTACGAGCATCGAAACGCCTCCTGCTTCCGAGACGGAACTCCGACGCGGCTCACTCCCACAGCCCCCCTCCCTTGAATCGTCGAGGAAGCGTCTCGAGGGACTCGCCCCCGGATTCGCCGTCCCCGAGAACGAGTGCGGTGCCGCCGACGGCTTCGACGCCGGCGTCGGTCGCCGGGTCGTCGCCGACGTGGACGAGGTCGGACGGCGCGGCGCCAAGTCGATCCGCGGCCACCTCGAATATCTCGGGGGCGGGTTTTCGCCAGCCGCAGCCGACGCTGGTCACGACGGCGTCGAAATCGTCGCGGCTCACGTCCGCTCGGACCAGCGTTCGGCCGACGAGTTCGGGCACGCTGCAGTTCGAGCAGATCCCGACCGGTCCCGGTCCGTGTTCTCGAGCCGCCTCGATGGCCGCTCGAGCGCCGTCTCTGCTCTCGACCTCGGGGTCGAACGCGGCGACGACGGCCCGTCGCGCGGCGTTGGCCGGACAGTCGACGCCGCGGCTGTCGAGCGCTCGAGCGACGTGGGCCGGGAGCGGGATCTCCGCGCCGTCGGGTGCGTCGATGTGCATCTCCGCGTAGGCGTCGGACCAGTCTGACGGCACGTCGACGCCCCGCTCCGTGAGTTCTGCGGCGACGGCCTCGGCCGGATCGTCGGGTCGGGACACGGTCACGAGCGTGCCGAACAGATCGAACGTTACTCCCACGCGTGTGTAACTGGCGCAAGCTGACTTTAGTTTCGCGGTCGGCCGACGGTTCCTCGAGTCGGACCGACACGTTTCCCGAAGTCGAACCGGAAGTTCCCACAAGTCGAACCGGAAGTTCCCGCAAGTCGGACCGACACGTTGCCGGAAGCTCTGCGAGTCGGGCCGGAGGTACCCGCGTCGGATCGATTGATACCCGATCGAACGACTGGCGCGCGCGGACGGTGCTGGCGAACGCGGTGAGCCAGCACGGTCGACTCGTGCGAGGGACGGCGCGAGCGGAGTGAGCGCCGAGGCTGGGGAGGGGGAGGCCCGGTCCGGGTGGGATCGAAAGGGGTCGACTCGTTCGGGACGGCGGACGACGCAAGCACCGCAGGAGCGAAGCGACGAGAAGCAGCGAGGCCCCCGACCGAACGAGTCGGGGGCTTTCAGAGAGATCGGTCGAGTAGAGAGATCGGTCGAGTCACGCTGCGTCGCTGATTCGCTGCGTCGCTGATTCGCCGGGTCGCTGCGTCGCTCGAGTCGCTCTCGACCACTACTGGCTCCCGATCACTATCACTCCCGATCGCGAACTCACGCTCGAGTCACCGTCAACTGTCACGAACTCGAGAACGGTCCTGCGAAACGACCCGCCGCAGAAATACAACGGACCGGCTCCGAAAATTCGAACCCGAACTAGTCGCGCCGGGCGAACGCGAGGTTGCCCGAGATGTTCTTGATGTAGATGTCGACCACGTCGCCCTCGTCCGCGCCGGGGACGAAGATCGTGTACTTGCCCTTCTCCGCGACGCCGTCGCCCTTGCGGCCCGTGCCGGTGATCTCGACGGTGTAGGTCTGTCCTTCCTCGACGGCCTCGCGCTGTTGTTGTTGCTGGCCGCCCGCAGAGCGCTTGGTGACCGGTCGGAACGCACCGCAGGCGTCACAGCGCAGCATCGGCGTGCGATCCTCGCGGACCAGACGGGTGTCCGGCAGGCCACACTCCGAACAGAGGACGTACTCCTCGACGTAGGCGTCGACGACGGCGTCGAAGTCCGTCTGGGAGAACGATCCGTTGTACCGGGCTCGACCCTCCTCGAGTTTCCCGCTGGTCCCCAGTTCGCGCTGGACGAACCGGTGGAGGTGCTCGGTCTCTCGAGAGAGCACGTCCGCGATCTCCCCGAGGTTGGTAAACCGGGTGAACGCGCCGTCTTTCTGCGGCTGGGCGTCGGGAATCTGCAACCGTTCTTCGTCGCCCCCGATGTCGGGGACGTTCTCCATCGCGCGGTCGAGACTCGATTCGTAATCCATATCCGGGCAAACGCCTCGGGAACGTAAATCCGTTCTGCTATGGTGGTCCGGGCTCGAGCAGGCCGCGCCCGATCCGTCAACGGCGACCCCAGCGCCCGCGAACGTTCTTCGCCAGCGTACGCACTGCGAACCCGGCCTCGCGCCGCGATTTCGTCGAGTAGTACGGCCCGAGCGAGTCGGGCACGGTCGGTTCGAACGCCGGCTCGCGGAGCGATTCGATCCCGGTCGCGAGCAGTTCGATCTCGAGTTCGTGCACCCGATCGTAGACCTCCCACAGGGTCGCACAGTCGTCGATGTCGATCCAATCCTCCGCAACGATCTCGCCGCCGTCGATCTCGTCGGTGAGTCGCTGCAGCGTCGCGCCGATGCTCGAGCGGTCGTCGACGAACGCCTTCGGCGGTCCGAGTCCCCGATATCGTCTGATGTCCGCCGGGTGGAAGCTCAAGACGCCGTGTTCGGTCGCGGTAAGGATGTCGCCGCGAACCAGCCCGAAGCCGAACCTGACGACGACGTCACACTGCTGTGTAGCGGCCTCGACCGCCGATTCGGGGAGTTCGTTCCAGTCGCCGTCTTCGATCGGGCGAACGCGGCGAATCGTCGACGATTCGAGGCAGTCGATCGTCCCGACCCGTTGGCGATGCTCGAGCGGATGCGATTCGGCTCCGAACAGCTCCGCGAGTTTCCGCTCGGCGACGACCAGCGACCAGGCCCGCTCTCGGGCGAGCAGCGACGCCCCCAGTCGGATCGTGTCCACGCCGAAGCCGCCGTTGATCGCCGACGCTGCCGCGTCGGGATCGACACCGGGGTCGGCGGGGGCGGCCACCAGCACGAGCGGGATCTCTATATCCGTCCGCTCGACCGCCCGCTCGAGTGCGCGGATCTGCCAGCGCTCGAGGTAGGGATCGGCGAGGAGACAAACCCGGCGAGGGCCCGTTTCGGGCTCTGATTCAGTCAGTGAGTCGATCGCCATGGCTGGGTCGGTTTCCGTCGCCGAATCGGTCTCCGGCGCGCGATCGACATCCAGCCGTTCTCGTGTCGCAGTCATCGGTCCGGTAAATCACCCGCGTTGGTGGGAGACTCCGAGGAACGGGTCTGGAGCGGTGTCTCGCCGGCGGTACGACCGCGGTGCCCGTTCGAGTCGGGGGCTCGATCCCGGTATCCGGTCGGGTCGGTGTGTGCGTCGGATTCGGCTCTCTCGCGGGCCGAAAGCGTCTCGAGGGTCTCCACAACGGTCCCGTCGGGCTGACTCGTCGCGTCGTAGAACGTCCGCGGCGGCCCGACCCACGCACCCATCTCGAGGGCGCGCTCGATCAGCCAGCGGTAGGTGCCGCCCCAGCCGGGGAAATCGGGGTCGTAGAACGTTCGCTGGTGCCAATCGAGCACGAGGACGCCGGTTTCGTTGCACACCTCCTTGAGGATCCGCTCGCAGTTGTCCCTGATCCCCGACATCGTCCCGGCCGATTCCATGGTCGTCTGGTCCATAATCGTCCACGGGAAGACGACGAACTCGTCGTCGAAGGGTCGGCGCAGTTCGTGGCCGTACTGAAAGTCGAGGCTGTGCGGGTCGGCCAGCGAGGCGTCGTAGTCGAGCCCGATTTCGCGGTGGTGGTCCCAGGTCTCGGGGCGGGCGAGGTTCAGGTAATGTTGGCGGTTCCCGCGAACGGGTCGACCCGTCGCGTCCTCGATGCGTTCTTTCTCGTACCGAAGCCGGGCTGGGTCTCGTGGAGAGGTAAACGACCCCTGTAACCCGACCTCCCAGCCGCCGTTCTCGAGGCTCTCGAGCGTCGCCGCCAGTTGCGGATCGGTGACGTCGTAGCGACCGGAGTAGCGACTCCACCCCGAGAGCGTCGCCCACTCGCGCTTGGGTCGATCCGCGAGGCGACGTTCGTCGAGGACGTAAAACGCCGACCTGACCCCGAGCATCGACTCGAGGGCCATGATTCGTTCGAACTGCCAGTAGGGGTTCTTGGCGGACACCAACCCGGCGAGGTGACGCGGGTCTCGCTGTGAGAGACTATCGAAGAGGTAGTTCTGTGGCGTCTTGTAGACGCGATCGATGTCGTGGGTGAGACAGAGCGCGAACGCGTATCCTCCGTCTCCGCGTGAACTCATACCGAAACGTCACCCCGACCGGAAGTAAATAGACTCCGTCGATTCGCAGGGAGCGAGTCGCGGGCGTCACAGCAGGCGGCGAAACCGGAGCGAATCGTCGGCGACGCACCGCCTGCAACCGGCGGCCTGAAACTGCAGGTAGAACCGTTTCACGTGGATCGGCGCTAGACCGCGTATGTCAGACCCAGATCGGGATCCGGCGGAGAAACCGACTCGAGACGAGCAGACGGCCGAACGCGAGGGAAAGACGATCATCCGCGACTCGGCCGGCATCGCCACCGTTTCGATCGTTCTCATGCTCGCGATCGTCCTGGCGATGATGCAAACGAGCGGGATGATCAGTCTCTTCGCACCCGACGGCGCCGGAATCCTCTGGGGCATCCTTCTCGTTCTCGGGCTCGTCGTGATCGGGGTCGTCGCCTGGCGCTTGAATGCGGTCGGCGGTCACTGATCGCCCGCTCGCCGATCGTACTGTGCGAACGGCGAGTCAGTTGGAAACCCCGATAGCGTCGGTCGGAAATCTCGACGGGAGACGAGGATCTAAGTATAACATAGTGGTGTAACCACCATCTCGTAGCATATTCCCGCAATTTCAACTAATATGCGCCCGTGAGCGAGTTATGGACCCAGCTTCGTCGTTTCCCGACGACGCCTTTCGAGTGTTGAGCCACGACGTCAGACTCATCGCACTCGTTGCTCTCGAGGACGCCCAGACGGCGGATTCGTTCGCCGCGGATCCGGTTTCGTACTCCGAACTCGCAGACCGGGTCGACGACTACCACGCCGAGGCGTTCGACCGCGACGCGGGGAACTTCGACTACCACTTGCGAAAGCTCCGGGACGCCGAGTTCATCAGCCGGGTTGACGGCGGGTATCGAATCAGGCAGGCTGGCGTACAGGTCGTTCGAGCCATCAGGGCGGGCGATATCACCGACCGGGGCGGGTTCGACACCGTCACCATCGACGAACCGTGCCCGTACTGCGGCGGAACATCTGCGATCACCCTCGAGGACGACTGGCTGTTCATCCACTGTCTGGACTGCGTGGGGGCGTTCGCACAGGACGAGTCGCTCCCGGCGGGGACGCTTGCGGGCTTCGAGGTCTCCCCCACCGGGATTCGAAACCGCGAACCGCTCGAGGCGTTTCGAACCGCGTTTCGCATGGGAATGCAGGTACACCGGCTGTTCGCGGCGGGTATCTGTCCGGAGTGTAGCGGGACGACGACGACCCACACGCTCGAGACGTGCCCAGCGCACGATCCGGGAGAGAACGGCGTTTGTCCGGAGTGTGGCCGAACTACTGAGGAGTTCTTCGCGGTCTCGTGTGATGTCTGCCAGCGGTCGCTGATGAGCTTTCCGGCGATCGTCGTCGCGACCGATCCGCACGTCATCGCCGTGATGTACGAACGGGGCCGCGACGTCACCGATCAGACCTGGGTCGCACTGTCGAAACCCCCCGACTGGCCGTCTCGCACCGTCGAGACGGATCCCGCCGTACTCGAGTACACGATTCCGGTTCCCGACGGCGAGGCGATCCGCGTTCGGCTGGACGAATCGCTAACCGTCACGGTCTGTAACCCCTGATACCCCGACTCAATCGGGGAGAAAAACGAACCCGGTCTAGAAGACCGGCGCGATCTCGTCGCTCTGGATGTCCGCCCCCGTCACCGCAACCGACAGTTCCATCACGCCGTCGTCGGGAGTCAGCGCGAGGGCGTCCGCCAGTCGCCCTACTGGGTCGTAGTTCAGCATGATTCGGTTTGCCCCCTCGGAGTCGGCGCGCACGATTTGCCATATCACCCGAGCCGCGGCTTCGTGGCCGGGCGCGTACCAGAGATCCGAGAGCATCGTCATTCGAAGCTCCTCGCTCTCGGGGATCGCGCTCGGAAGGGACTCTGCGTCCTCGAGTGCAGGCGGTAGCGACTCGAGGACGAGTCGCATCAGTTTGTGCATCTCGGAGACGAAGACGCCGGCCACGACCTCGCCGTTTACCGTCGCGACGAGATAGCGATGGAGCGGCTCGTCTATCGGCGACTCCGCGAGCCGGTCGCCGAGTTCAGCCGGCGAGTACGGCCGGTAAAGATCAGTGTCAGCGTAGAACTCGTTCGATCGATCGACTGCGGCCGACCGCTCGTCGGGACTGGCATCGTGAACGTCGTACTCGAGCGAGTCGGGCGCCGAATCGAGCGGCTCCGCAGGGTACATGACGTACTCCCAGGCGAGCGAATCGGCCCACGACGACGCGACTGCTCGCGAGGGGTCATTGCCGTGCTGGATGTTCGCAAACGCGACGCAGTCCTCACCGAGGCGTCCTCGAGCGTGCTCGAGCCGGCGTTCGACGAGCCGTTTCGCCAGTCCCCGACCGCGATAGTCGGGGTGGACCGCGAGCGCGTTCAACAGCGCGGTCGGTCGCAGTTCGCCGCCGAACCGAGCTTCAGTGAGCGAGACGAATCCGACCCCGACGATGTGGTCCGCGGTCGTTTCGGCCACGAAGCCGGTCGATTCCGGCCTGAGTCCGGCGTACGCCCGGTACGGATCGTGTGAAAACCGCGGCGCGAAGCTGACTGCGCCCTCGTCTGGACTATTCGCGAAGAGGTCACCGATCGCCGCCCCATCGGCCGGTGTCGCCGTTCGAATCGTCACGTCGCTCCCGTCAGTCGTCGATCTGGTAGTCATAGTGTTGTGTGTCGACTATTGAACGACGGTCGTCGATACCCGGAGACGGTCGGCGGGATCCGCAAGCGTATCGAGTAGATGCCCGCGCTCACGGTGAGTCCCCTGCGGTTCGTTCGCCCCGTGTCCGTCCCACCCTAGCTGGTCGTCGACCGCACCATGTTACACAGTATCAATAGCCACTACAACGACACCATTCAACTGTCAATACTGTTCCTATTGACGTATTTGCTGCCGCCGCGTCAGCTCACGTCGCTGCGTCGCGACGACCGGTCGTCGCTCTCGGCTTCGCTCGTGGCCGTCGTTTCGGTGTCCAATCGCGCGTCGTCGGTATCGTCGACTTCGGTATCGTCGACTTTGGTGGCGCTGTCAGTTCCGGCGTCGCTGTCAGTTCCGGCGTGGTTGGTGTCAGACGTGCCGAGCGATTCCCCGTCCGACGCAGTCTCGTCACGATCGGACGAATTGGTGGCAGATTCGTCGCTATTGGTTTCCTCAGTCTCGATTCGATCGGCTGTGCGCTCGTCCGTCGAAGTCGCGTTCGGCGTCGGTTCGGTCCCCGACTCCTCGTCTACGATGTCGTCTTCGGTATCGGCGCCTGGCCACCCCGACTCGTTTGCACTGGTGATCGAATCGCCGATCCCGTTTTCTCCGCCCGGCCGTTCGCTCACGGATTCGTTCGAGTCGTTACTCGACCGCTCGGTCGAATCGGGATTCGATTCACCCTCGTCAGGACCCGGTACAGCACGCTCGACCGTTTCAGCGTCCGAGTCGCCGCCCTGCTCGTCCGAGCTGTTGCCTTGCTCATCCGAGTCGCCCTGATCGCGGGACGGGCCGTGTCCGGTAGTTCCCCCGCCCGGTTCGAAGATCCGAACGGGCGTAGACGCTTCGAGTTCGGACCCGTTCTCGAGCGTCGCGGTTACCTCGAGGGTCGGTTCGCCCGCCCCACCGGCGTCGGCGACGGCCTGTGCCGTCGGTTCGAGCAAGCACTTCTTCGGATTACAGGTTCTGACGGGAGCGTCCACGGACTGGCCGTCGACCGTCACGACGATCGTCTCGGGGTCGATCGTCGAACCGGCCGGCTGCTCGAGATGGATCGTCGTCGTCCCCTGATTCGAGGTCGAAAGCGATCGTGGGGTGAACTGCAGGTCGCCTCGCGTCGGCTTCGGGTCTGCAGCCGAGATCTGGCCACCGTCGCTCGAGGCCTGATCGCTGAAGTACGCGCCCGAAAAGCCAGTCGAACTTACGAGCACTAACACGGTGATCGAGAGGACGGCGAGTTTCGATACTGTCCCGATCGAGCCGGTCATCGGTCCGCTCGTTCGTCCTCGAAGAGGAGTTCGTACAGTTCGTTGACGACCAGAAGCGTACACGGTACCACGATCAGGAGCGCGATGCCGGCCCGCGTGCCCGCAAACGAAATGACGCGCCCGATGTAAGGGATCGAGAAGGCCACGACCCCGACGATCTGGTCCTCCTCGACCGGGGAGCCGTCCGGCGCGTTGTTGGCGTCGCCCTGCGTCACGAACTCGTGACCGCCGTCGGTTCGCTCGACGTCGACGACGCGGTGTGTCACGACGCTCGTGCCGTCGTCGGCACCGTACTCGCCGGGATCGGCCGCGTCGAACGTGAGCACGTCTCCCGTTTCGATGCTCGCCGGATCGCGATCCTGAACGATCACGACGTCGCCCGCTTCGATACTCGGACTCATACTGTTCGAGAGGACGACGTAGCTCGCGTCGGCACCGGCGACGGCCGGCACCGCGAAGACGAGAAAGGGAACCACCAGCGCGACCAGAAATGCCGCTCCTGCGACGCGTAGCGCCCGCCGTTTGCTGATCCCCGAACTCATCGTGGTGTTACGAGACCGTCCCGTCGAACGTCTGGCTCTCGTCCTGAAGGAGCGCGAAGTGAATGTCCGTCGTCAGCTCCGCACCCTGATACTCGTTGCCCATCTCCTCGCTAACCCTGAACGTGTACCCGAATGTCCGTCCGTCGTTGGCCGGATCGCCGTTCGTTCGCGGTGCGGGATGGAATCGAAGCTCCTGCCCTGCGAGATCGGCGGCGGTCATCGAATCGCCTTCGTCGAAGACATCGAAGAAGTCTTCGCCGTCGACCGTGAAATCGAAGTCGCTGGGCGGGTTTGCGTCGCTTTCGGAAAGCACCTCGTAGTCGGCGACGTACTCGGACCCTTCCCAGTTGAGCGTCGCTATCTCGAGGTGCTCTTCCATGCTCGAGGCGTCGCTGCCCTCGCCGGGCGTCGTCTCGTGTTCGATGTAGACGGCGAGACAGTCGGCGTCGACGCTGCCGGTGTTGACCGCGTCGCCGTCGAACTCGAGGTCCCTGTCGGCCCACTCGCCGTCGGCGACCTGCAACAGCGCGCGTTCGTCGCCGGGCGCGACGTCTCTGAACGAGTACTCATACGTGTAGCCGTTCGAGACCGACAGCTCCATCGTTCCCGCTTCGATCGCATTCCCGGTCGAGTGCTCGCTGTCGCTGAAGTACGCAAGCGTTCCCGCGCCCGCGCCGGCGGAGGCGAGACCGATACCCGCGACACCGGCCAACGCCCGTCGCCGCGTCAATACCGTCCGTGAGTTGTCTGTCATAGTGTGAAAAACGGTGATGGGCGATTACTCGTCCTGACCGGCGACCTGACGGAGCGTAAACGTGTGATCGATGTCGATCGACGCACCCTGCAGGTCGTTGCCCGCGTCGCTAGCGAACGTCGCACCGATCGTCAGGGTAGTGCTTCCGCCAGCGTCGATTCCGCCCAACGTGACTTCACCGGCAGCGAGATCAGCGAGCGTCTGCGAGGCGGGTGCGTCACCGTTGGAGTACTCGAACTCGAGGTCGATGTACTCCGCGAGGTCGGTGTCGCCCTCGACGGTGGTCTCGATCACGAGTTCCTCCGCGTCGATCGAGCCGGTGTTACTGAACGGTAGCTGGACATCGCTGTAGGACTCTCCCGGTGCGGCGTTCCCCCAAGTGTAGGAAAAGCCGTCGCCCGCGTTCACGTCGAGGTCGATCGTCCCCGCGGAGATCGTGTTGTCTTCGGCCGTTTCTTCGTCGCTGAAGAACGCCCAAGTACCCGCGCCAGCGGTTGCGCCCGCCGCGCCGACCAGTGCCGTACTTGCGAGAACTTTGCGTCGCGTCAGTTCGATATCTTTCTTCATTTGTCTCTCAACTGCGTTTTCACGCAGTAGCGACGAGGGGTGAGACGGCCTTTTGTATACACGTGCTGTGTTTTGGACAAAGAGGCTATACGATCGGACAATAGTCGTATACTGCCCGTATAGATCCTCTACGCCACCGAATTAGAGGGGGTCAGCCAAACACCGATAGCCGCGGTCGAACGGCATGGACCGCTCAGGCCAGTTCCGAACGAGGCCACGGACAACCAGTCGCTTACATACACAACAAATCCGATTGCACGCACAGCGCCAGCCGTTCTCGAGCAAACGCGGGGGAATCTACAGGCCGTAGCGGATGGGGCCTCAGGACGATTCGATGTGGGCGACTTCCGGCGGCGGCCCCTCCATGCCGAGTCGGTTCTGGCGGTTGCGATAGATGTTGACCGCGCCGATGACGGCGATTATCGCCGCGGTGAGCACCGCCCAGACGTCCCCCGAGATGGCGGCGAACGGCGGGAGTCCGAGCCATCCGAGAGCGGAGCCCGCTCCGAAGCTGATCGCGATGCCCGTGTAAAAGACGCTCCAGGGAATCTCGTCCTCGGGGACGACATCCATGTAGATCCGAAGCGTCCCCAGTTTCTCCGTGGGGTGGGCGACCATCTCGTGTGTGTCGTACTCGATGATCTCCATCTTGTCGAGTTTCGGTAAATGTGCCTGATGAAGCGCCGTGTACGTGCGCTTTCGCTGTTTCGACGTGATTTGTGCGCGCGGGATACCGTTTTCCCACGCCGCGATCTGTTCGGACAACGTTCGGAGCGAGACCGGCTCCCACTGTTGCATCAGATAGTGGACCGTAAAGCGCCGGCGACGATTGCTCAAGGCTTGATATGCGACCTCGCGATCGATTTGCGCTCGTTCTTCTCGAGCCATCTGCTGGGAATCCCGCCGACGTTTGTCTGTGAGACTCATGCCGCTCACCCCCAGGTTACGGTCTGCGATCGATCGGTTCCACTCGCGCGAGCGATAGGCGAGGCGACTCCCCAATCCGGCCGCCACTGGGGCGGTTCGCCCGTGTGTGTCAGTTCGTTCTCGCACGCAGATCTCGCGTCCACGCGCCGGTTCGACGTGATATGTCCGTTAGTAGTGTCGTCTGCTGACATTCTGGCTGTGACAAGGGATGTGCTATACTTTTGTATACACAGTATATCCGTGACAGGGTGTGTTTGCGGCGGCAACAAACAGCGTCTGTCAGGCTACAGTCTCCCTATACTGTTCGTAAGCGTCGTATACTACAGAAAATCGATTGAGCGGACGAACTCCTCACCGGGAGTCCGACCGTTCGACCTCCGGCGGCGGCGCCTCGATCGCGAACTCGTGTTGCCGATCGCGGTAGACGTGAACGGCACCCATCGCAGCGACGGTCAGGGAACCGACCAGCGCCCAGAGGTGGCCAGGAAAGAGGTCGAACGGCAGGAGTCCGAGCCACCCGAGGGTGGCACTCGCACCGAACACGAACGCGATGCCGATGTAGAAGACGCTCCAGGGGACGTCGTTTTCGGGAACGACGTCGATGTAGACCTGCAGCGTCTCGAGTTTTGCCGTCGGGTGTGCGACCATCTCTCGAGTGTCGTACTCGATGATCCCCATCTTGTCGAGTTTCGGTAGATGCGCCTGGTGGAGCGCCGTGTACGTGCGCTTTCGCTGTTTGGACGTGACCTGGGACGGTGGTATCGCGTTCTCCCAGGCAGCCACCTGTTTCGAGAGCGTACGAAGCGAAACTGGCGTTCGCTCTCGGAGTAGGTAGTGTACGATAAACCGGCGTCGTTTGTTGCTCAGCGCCTGATAGGCGGTTTCTCGACCGACTCGAGTGGTATCTTCTCCGCGATACTGCGTGTCGGTTCGCTCCGGCTGTTGCTGTTTCAGAGTGTTCATAGTCCCCCCGTACCGACTTAGCTCGCCGACAGACTGACACGAACTCTCCGTCGCCGGCCGAGTCGTGAAACCGGGTTTCTCCTCGCGTCTTCGTCTCCCAGTAGAGATCGACAAAGTGTCGTCGATATTCCTTGATTCGCTGTTTTTCGAACGATCGCCACTCTCACACCATCGGTTTCGAAACCGAACATGTTGCACACGAATATGTGAAGGAATACTAATTAGTTCTTCTGCATAACCCATTATGGTAAAAATTATTCCACTAGTGGTTACGGCGGTCGGACCGCCACACGAGTGCTGTGGTACGCCGTAGCGTCGCACGACGACGACGGACAGAAACCCGTTTAGGTGCCGCCTGCCCACAACGGGCAATGAGTTATCGAATCGGACTCGTCGGCAAACCCTCCGTCGGCAAGTCCTCCTTTTTCAACGCCGCGACGATGAACGACGTGCCCGAAGGGGCCTACCCGTTCACGACCATCGATCCCAGCGTGGGCGAGGCCTACGCCCGCGTCGAGTGTGCAGCGCCCGAGTTCGACGAGGCGTGTACGCCGTCGGTTGGGTACTGCGACCACGGCACCCGCTTCGTCCCGACCAAACTCGTCGACGTCGCCGGGCTGATCCCCGGCGCACACGAGGGCGCGGGACTGGGCAATCAGTTCCTCACCGATCTCAACGAGACCGACGTGCTCGTCCACGTCGTCGACTTCTCGGGCGAAACCGACCTCGAGGGAGAACCCACCGAAGGCCACGACCCCCGCGACGACATCGCCTTCTTAGAGGAGGAACTCGACCAGTGGTATCTCGGCATTTTGGAGAAGGGCATCGAGCGCTACGCCTCCGGTTACACGACTGAAGACGACGCCATCGAGGAGGAACTCGCCGAGCAGATGAGCGCGTTCAAGACCAACGAAGACGAGATCAAACGCCTCATTCGGCGAGTCGACGTCGGTTTCGACCCCGAGGAGTGGGACGACGAGGACGAACTCGAGTTGGCCCGCGAGATCCGCAAGGAGACCAAGCCGATGGTGATCGCGGCGAACAAGATGGACACGCCCGAGGCGCAGGAAAACTACGAGGAGATCACGGCGGATCCCGACTACGAGCACCTGACGATCGTTCCTTGCAGCGCCCACGCCGAGAAGGCGCTCAAATCCGCCGACAAAGCCGGCGTCGTCGACTACCGACCGGGCGACGAAGACTTCGAAATTACGGGCGACGTGTCCGGATCGCAGGAGGACGGCTTAGAACAGATCCGGGACTTTCTCTCCGAGTACGGCGCGACGGGCGTCCAGGCCGCCCTCGAGACGGCGCTGTTCGACGTGCTCGGCGTGATTCCGGTCTTCCCCGGCGGCGCGAACGGGCTCGGCAACGAACGCGGCGAAGTGTTGCCCGACTGTTACCTGATCGATCCCGACTCGACCGCCGAGGACTTTGCCTACAGTCTCCACTCGGACATCGGCGACGGCTTCCTCTACGCGACGGATTGCCGGACGAACCGCCAGTTGGGCAAAGACTACGAGGTCGAGCCTCGAGACGTCATCGAAGTCACGACGACGAACTGATCGTTCCACAGCCGTCGAAACCGTTCGATCGCCTCGTCGAGAGACTCGAGGCGTGTGACTCGCTGTCCGTAGAAGCCGTTACCGGCGCCAGATCGCGCGCTGGGCCGCGTCGTTTAACTGACTCGAGAGGCCGGCAATCCAGCCGTCCGGCGACAGGACCTTCAACTCACGTTCGTCGACTTCGATATGGTTCTGCCCGTACGGTTCGCGCTCGGCCCGCTCGTCGTCCGCCCGATCACCGTTCGCGACGTCGACCGCTACCGACATCGAACAGCGGCCGCACGCTTCGCGGTCCGTAGCCATGATCTATCGTTTGCGATAGGATCGCACGGGGCTTAAGTCCTGTCGACACGCGAGGGTCGCGGTCGGCGACGGTGTCGACGGACTTTTGCACGTGTCGTGCCATCGGGGCGCATGGAGTACCCACGAGCCGAAATGGCCGGTCTCGGCCGACAATCACCTCGAGGATCGACCCGGTGACCGACATGAGTGACGGTACCCACACCCCCGACGAAACCGATTCGGTCACGTCCGCGGCCGGCGATACCGCGACCGAGTCGACAGCCGACGCCCTCGCGGACGTCCCCGACTGGGACGACGAGTACGTCGACCGAGTGAGCGACCGACTGTTTCACAACTACGACCTCGAGAGAGACTACGCCGTCGAGGGTGAGCGATTCACGCTCTACGGCCGAATGCAGTTGGTGAACAAGAAGCACTTCCTCCACCCCGCGCTCTCGCTCGCCGAGCACGAGTCGACCGAACACCTGTTCGTCAGGCGCGTCGACGCCGTCGACGATCGAACGCTCGATCGGTTCGTCGACCTCGGCGAGCGGCTGGCCGACGACTGGATCGACCCCGACGAGGAACACTTCTCGACGGAGTTCACGTTCGTCGCGGTCGCACCCTCGATCCCCGACGCAATCTCCGAGCGCGTGGCGGGCTTCGACGGGCGGACGCTGTTGAAGTACGGCTTCCACGGCCACTACGAGATCAATCTCGCGGTCGTCGCACCCGCCGACGAGGATCTGGTCGCGAGCGAGAACGCCGACGTCGCGAGCGCCTTCCGGCTCTGGGACCCGATCGAGACGGACGACCCAGGGTTACTCGGACTGCTTTCGCGGCGGCTACAGCTATAGCCCGACTCCTCGACGCCGACGCGTCACTCGAGGAAACCGAAATGAAACGGCCACGCGGTCTACGCATCCGGGCTCGAGTCGGCGAAAAACGAGTTCCGCGATCGAAAACCGTGACGGCGAGTCGCGATCAGTCGTCGTCCGAACTGACGTCGGCCGCGACCCCATCGCCTGTTCTCCGGGCTGACTGCATGTTGTCGTAGCCGATCTTGAACAGCGACAGCGCCAATCCGACGAGGACGGCGACGATTACGAGCTGCACGACTGCCGACGCCTGCCCGAGCAGGGCCGTCTCCGCGTCGGCGGTTATGCCGAGCAGTCGTCCGCCGAGGATCTGGTAGAGCCCGACCCACCCGAGGCCGATAATCGTGATGAACCCCATCAGCGCCATCGGACCGCCGGTGGAGAGCAACTGTTTGGACTCGTCCCAGTTCGCGAGCCAGACGGTTCCGGCCAGAAGCGCCAGCGATGCGAGCAACTGGTTCGCACCGCCGAACAGCGTCCAGAGGTCCTCCCACCGACCGCTGGCGAGCAGGAAGAACGCGACGACTCCGATGATCGACGTGTTGACGTAGCGGTTCGCCGCGTACTCCTCAACGGTCGTCTCGGGCGTCCCGACGATCTCCTCTAACATGTATCGGCCCAGTCGAACGGCCGTGTCCATGCTCGTCAGCAGGAAGCTCGCGAGCACGAGCGCCATGAACGGCGCGGCGTAATCGAACGGGATCCCGAGTGTGGTGAGGATCGCGCCGCCGCCGGTCGCGAAGTTAGGCAGCGCGAGGCCGATGCCGCCGTCATCGGCCGGAATCGCGACGATCGTCACCGCACAGAGCGCGACCGCCGCCAGCAGGCCCTCGGCGAGCATCCCGCCGTAGCCGATCAGTTTCGCGTCGGTCTCCTTGTTCAATTGCTTGGCCGTCGTTCCCGACGAGACCAGCGCGTGGAACCCGCTGATCGTCCCGCAGGCGATCGTCAGGAACAGCAGGGGAAACAGCGGCATGATCGGAATGAGCCCCTCTGCTGCGAGCGGACCACCCTGTCCGAGGAAGCCGTACCACGCCCCCGTCACGATCTCGAGCGAGATCTGGGCGTCGGTTTCGGGATTGACCGCACCGCCGCTGGTCCCCGTGATGAACGTTCCGACGACGACCGCGAGCAGGCTCCCGCCGACCCCCGCGTACAGGAGGAACGAAGAGAGGTAGTCCCGCGGTTGCAATAGCATCCACACCGGAAGGATGCTGGCCGCTGCTCCGTAGAGGAGCATCACGAGCACCCACGCACCGATGTTCGCGCTCTCGAGCAACACCGGGAAGAACGACGCCGAATCGAGTAACACGGTCGTGCCCTCGGGATACGCGCTCCCCTCGGCGGCCGGAACGATCGCCAGCGGATACTGGATGCCGATCCAGACCGACGCGAAGACGCCGGCGACGAAGACGACCGTCCCGAGCGAGAACGGGAGGTTCAGCTGGTAGAGCCAAACACCGAAGACGAACGCGAGGGTCACGTAAAGGAGACTCGCGGTCGCCGCCGATGGGAACGCGTTCAGTACGACCCCGATGACGAGCGCGAACACCGCCACGACGAGGATCGTCAACAGGAACGCGAACCACAGCAACATGTTCTTGCCGCGTTCCCCGACGTACTCGCCGATGATGTAGCCGATCGACTTCCCCTCGTGTCGAAGGCTGCTCGTCAACGAGACGAAATCATGGACCGCCCCCAGTAGCGGATTGCCGATAGCGACCCACAGCACGGCCGGGATCCATCCCCAGACCAGCGCGGCCGTGATCGGGCCGACGACGGGCGCGCCGCCCGCGATACTCGAGTAGTGATGCCCCAGTAGCACCGGCTTCTTCGCCGGCACGTACTCCTGTCCGTCTTGGTACTTGTGTGCCGGCGTCTCCCGACTGTCGTCTAACCCCACGAACTGCGAGAGATACCGTCCGTACGCGACGTACGAGACAGAAAACGTCACCAACACTAGTGCCACGATCCAAATGACCCCTGCCATACGTATCTACCACCCTGGTTATTGTATATGTACATAAATCATGGGGAATGGTAACAACGGATTTCCGGTCACAAGGACCCGCTACGAGAACAGACACCAACCGAAGCTAAATCGCCGTGAACGGTCGGGCGGTCGATTCGAAAGCCGCTCACGCCGAGGGGGTAGTGTCAATCTCGAGCGCTTTCCCCACCCGCGCGAGCCTCTCGCCCCTGATCTCCTCGACCGCCGTCTCGATCTCGGCGACGATCGGCGGCGAGAGCACTTGAGCGGCCGTCTCGAGTCGTTCGCGTTCCGTCTCGACCCGATCGCGGAGATAGCGGGCACCCCGTCCCTCCTCGTCCGGGTCGGGTTCGGGCGTGAGCCTGTTCGCAACGAGACCACGAACCTCGAGGCCCTGCTCGGCGAGGTCATCGATCGCGCGTTCGGTCTCCCGAATCGAGAGCGAGTCGGGGTTGAACACGAGGAAAAACGCCGCCTCGTTTCGGAGCATCTCGCCGGCGGCCTCGAAGAACTCCTTGCGATCCTGTAAGTGCGCGAGGACGGGATCGCCCTCCATCACGCGGCGGGGTTCCTGATTCCCGATCGCGGCCTTCTCGAAGAGGTCGATGCTCTTGCGGCGTTTGGCTATCAGTCGGTCGATCCAGCCCTCGAGGTAGTCCGGCAGCGAGAGCAGTCGCAGGGTCCCGCCGGTGGGCGAGGTGTCGAAGACGACACGGTCGAACGGGTCGCTGTTTTGCATGACGTCGACGAACCGGTCGAACAGCGCCGCCTCGTACGCGCCGGGCGTCCCGTGGGCCATCTCGATCTGTCTGTCGACGGCGTTGACCATGGCCGCCGAAACCTGCTGGGAGAGGTTTCGTTTGACATCCGCGAGATGGTCTGACACCTCCGCCTGGGGGTCGATCTCGAGTGCGTGGAGTTGATCGACGCCGTCGACCAGCCGGGGTTCGTCGCCGAACTCCTGATCGAAGAGGTCTCCGACCGAATGAGCTGGGTCCGTCGACACGACTAGCGTCTCGAGGCCGGCGGTCGCGCACCTGTGGGCGTACGCCGCCGAGACCGTGGTCTTTCCGACACCTCCTTTTCCCCCGAAGAAGACGTATCGCTCCATCAGAAGTGATACTGCCGGCCTTTCCGCTCGACGAGCGAGCCGCGATCCCACAGCCGTCGCTCCCACGCTTCGAACTCGTCCTCGAGGTACGGCAGGAGTTCGGCCGTGTAGTACGAGACCGGCGATGGGACGCCGAAGGCGTCGGGGAAACACGACAGCATGAACTCGTCCTCGAGATCCTCGGCTTCGCTCTCGATCTTCTCGTAGGCGGGGTGGGAGAACAGTCCGTGTGAGAGTCCCCGGAGCCACTCCTCGAGCGTCGCTCGAAAGCGGGCGATGCGATCGGCGAGAGTCATTACCACTCATGCTCGAGTGCGAACGCAAAAAGCTGTCGCGTCGCAAAGCGGGGTCCGACGGGACTCCTTCGCTCGCGATGATCGAAACGGTCAGACGTCGAACACGCCGGTTATCACCTTCGATTCAGCCTTTCGAAGGTGCTCTGCCGCGGTCGACGGTGCGCAGTTCAGTTCGCGAGCGATCTCGTCGCTGGTCGCTCCGCGCGGCGTATCGTAGTAACCGAGGTCGATAGCCGTCCGAACGGCTTCTCGTTGCCGATCAGACAGTCGGTCGACGACGCCGTCGGCCGCGACCCGTTTCCCGCCGATCGATTCGATGTCCACACGAACGTCATCCGGCAGTCCGTCGATCGCAGCCTGGATGTCGGACCGTCTGCCCACCGCAGTGAACGTGTAACTCTCCCCGACGTTCCACTCCGCCGGCGGGATCGTCATCAGGCTGCCGCGCTTGAAGTTCTCCCAGAGCGCTCGAGCGTCGGGCGTTCCGGCTCCCGTCACGAAACAGTAGCTCTCGCGCTCGGTTACCGGGAGCAGTTCGTACTCATTGATGGCGGAATCTGCCCGTAGAAGCTCCTCGAATCGAGGAACGTCGCCGCGAACTCGCAGCAAAAACGACGCCGTGGGCGCGACGATGTTCCAGTTGATGACCTGCACCCGCTCAACGATATCGCGTTCGCTCGTCGCCCGTTCGTAGGTCAGGGGCAACTCGAGGTCTCGCGTGTGAATCGTCACTCGAACGCGTTTCATACACCGATACTCGATCGGACGCGGCCAAAAGAATTGGTTCGACCCGCGCCCTGCTCGAGTCCCGGTTCGCGCACTCTTATAAACCCAGTAGAAATGTGCGGCTATACGAATTCCATCCAGCGGCGCGTACCACTGGTCGTGCACCGAAATATCGACACCGTTGATCGGACGATCCGAGGCGTACTGGGTATCTGGTTACTCGTGACGGGGATCGCGGCGCTTAGAGACGAGCAACCGACGAAAGCCGCGACGCTCGGCACCGCTGGCGTCGGATTGGTGGTGAATTGGTACACCGGGTTCTGTGGAGGAAACGCGCTTTTCGGTATCGATACGTCGATGGGTGAGTCACGCGAATGAACGGACGAACGAAGCCTGAAGCTCGAATGATACGAGACGGTCGAAAGATCGATCTCCTGCTCGTGTACGGCTGTATATTCGCTTCGATCATCGCCATCCCCGCGTTCCTTCAGTATCTGTTCTTGTTTCGGGGAATCGAATACACTGAAACGGGGTTTCTGGCCGTCGGAACGCTCGCGATGCTCCCGGGCCTTCTCATGGGCACTACAGCGCTGTGGGTCACAGCGCGGGGGTGAGAACTCGTCCCCGCAACGACCCTTTTACTCGAGTTCGAGAGTCGAGATACTATATCAGCGATTCTCCCACGATTAGGGCCAGAGGCCGCGCACTTCGTGTGCCTCCGCGATCCGCGACAGTGCGACGATGTAGGCGCCGTCACGCCAGCTCACGTCTCGAGACTCGACCTCCGATCGAACCGCGTTCCAGGCGGTCACCATCTCGGCCTCGAGTTCGGCGGTGACCTCCTCTAAGCTCCAGGCTCGGCGGTTGATGTCCTGCAGCCACTCGAAGTAACTCACCGTCACGCCGCCCGCGTTCGCGAGAATGTCGGGGACGACCGGAACGCCCCGCTCTTCGAGGATGGCGGCCGCGGCGAAGGTCGTCGGGCCGTTCGCGCCCTCGATAACCAGATCCGCCCGGATATCGTCGGCGTTGTCCTCCGTGATGACGTTGCCGATCGCCGCGGGAACGAGCACGTCGACGTCTAGCTCGAGCAGTTCCTCGTTCGGGATGACGTCGTCTGCGTTGCGGGTCACCGCTTCGGGCTCCTCGTCGTGGGCCGGAATCGACGCGACGTCGATGCCGTCCGGTTCGTAGATCGCGCCGTTGACGTCGCTGATGGCGACGACGGTCGCGCCCCACTCCTCGAGCTTGCGGGCGGCGTTCGCGCCGACGCTGCCGAAGCCCTGGACGGCGACCGTCGTCTCCTCGAGGGACATGTCGTAGTACTCGCAGGTCTCGCGCGTAACGATGGCGACGCTGTGGCCGGGCGCTTCCTCGCGACCGTAGCTTCCGCCGACGGAGGGCGGTTTGCCGGTGACGACGCCGGGAATGGTCTCGCCCTGTTGCATACTGTAGGCGTCCATGATCCAGGCCATCGCCTGCGAGTCCGTTCCCATGTCGGGGGCCGGAATGTCTCTGGTCGGGCCGATCACGTCGCGGATCTCCTGTGTGAATCGCCGTGTCAACCGCTCGCGCTCGGCCTCGCTCAACGATTTGGGATCGACGACGACGCCGCCTTTAGCACCGCCGAAGGGAATGTCCATCACGGCGCACTTCCAGGTCATCCACATCGAGAGCCCCACGCACTCGTCTCGAGTCACCTCGGGATGGAATCGCAGGCCACCCTTGTACGGCCCGCGAACGCTATCATGCTGGGCGCGAAAGCCGGTGAAGACATCGACGCTGCCGTCGTCTCGCTCGACCGGAACGGTGACCTCCGTGACCTTCGCGGGGTGGTCTAACCGCTCGAGGACGTTATCGCTGATCTCGATCTGGGACCCGGCGCGGGCGAGTTGCCGTCTGGCCGTCTCGAGGGCCGTCTCCGGTTCGTTCGAAGCGTCCGCTCGAGGCGGCGCGGACGAGACGTTCCCGGACATGAATTACTCGACCGGAATCTCTCGATTCCGCATGTCGGCACCGCACTCCGGGCAGTCGATCGGGGACGTCGCTTGCGTCACCGCTCCGCAGGCAAAGCACTCGTATGTCGATTCCTCGTCGGGGTTTGTCGTGACGTCTTTCATGGGTATCACTGCCGAATCGGCGACGCGGCGCTCGTCGGCACTTCAGTGTAATAGGGATATTAGGAAAGACGTATTCGTTATATTACTAGCACAACCCGCGACCCGGGGTTCAGTATTCAACCCCGGGTGCGTCAGTTGCCGGAAAACCGATCTCTTCGAAGAGCACCGAGAACAGTTTTCGCTGGACGGTTCGGTTGTGGCCGTAGAACGCGGCCGGCGAAATGTCGAGCGAGGCAGCGATATCTTCGCCCGTCTGTTCCCGAGGCGACTCGAAGAACCCACCGTGGTAGGCCACGCGAACGACCTCGAGCTGTCGGTCGGTCAGCTCCTCGAGAAGTCTGGTCCGCAGGTCGCCGGCCGACGCGCCCTCGACCGGGCGCTTCGAGCGCAGTTCGACCGATTCGAAGCTGTTGGTCACCATTCGCGTCGGGGCCCGCGCGTCGACGGTGTGGGGCACGTCGACGACGATCCGCGTCCCCGCCGGCGTCGCCCGAACGCTCCGGAGAACGACGCCGTGGTCGGCCAGTCGAATCGCGAGAAACGGCGTGGGAAGCTCGAGGAGGAGCGACCCGCCCGACGCCTCCCCGTCGGCGTGAGAGCCGCCGTTCGGGTCCTCGCTGAGGATCTGTACGTCGGCGACCGAAACGAGGCCCTCAGCGACGGTGGCGACGGTTTCGACCGGCGCGCCGTCGACGGACGCGACGACCGAGACGGCAGCGCCGTCTTCGTGTTGCCGAACGCCGCCATCGAATGAGACCGTACAGTCCGCGCGGGTCGCGAGCTGCTGGAACACGAACGTCTCGTCGTCGATCTCGAGGTCCAGACGCGTCCGCGAGGCGGTCAGTAGGGCGTTCTTGCGTTCGACCGCGGCGATCGCCGACGCGATCGTTTCGCCCAGTTCCGCGAAGACGGCCCGGGACGTCTCACCGAACGCCGATGGGCGGCCGGCGTAAACGGTGAGCACGCCGTAGGAGAACTCGTCGTAGGAGAGCGGGACGCTGATCGCCGACTGGTAGTCCTTCGAGAGCGCGCGCTTTCGCCAGGACTCCTCGTGGAGCCCCTCGGCGACGTTCGAGACGACGGTGACGGCGTCGGACCGTGCCGTCTCGATCGCCGGTTCGCCCGGATTGTCGCCGATCGGGCCCGCAACGGCGTCGAGATACCCATGGCCCGCGCCGTCGTGGGCGCGCGCCTCGAGGCTGGTTCCGTCCGGATCCAGCCCGCTGATCCAGGCGAACGAGAAGCGATCGGTTCCCGTGAGTCGGTTACAGACGGCCGCTTCGATCTCTTCGCGGGTTTCGGCTCTGACGATCGCCTGATCGATCTCGCGGATGAACTCGTTGATGCGATTGAGTCGAGTCAACTGCCGATTGCGCTCTTTCAGTTCCCGCTCCTGTTCGTGTAACGCCGATTCGCGCTCGACCCGATCGAGCGCCGCCTCTGCTGTCGTCGCGAGCAGGTCGACCACCTCTCGAGTGACCTCGTCGAACCCGTCCGCCGCCGTCGATCCGGTGAGGAAGACGCCGTTGTTCCCGAGTGGGACGTACGCACCACTTCGAAGATCGGTCTCCGGTTGCGAGAACCGGGCAGACTCGTGGACATCGTCGAAATGCTGCGACTCGCTGTCGTCAAACATCTGCGTCTCGCCGTCGACGAACGCCCGGCCGACGATGGAATCGGTCGTCGCCCGATGCGATGAGAGAGAACCGTGAGCGTGCTCCATCGCCGACGTCGCTGCCGCCGGCCGGATCGTGCTGTCGTCGGTGTCGAACAGGTAGACGCCGTTGGCCTCGAGATCGAGTACGTCCACGGCGTCCTCGACGACGATGTCCGCGATGTCCGCCCGCGACTCCGCGAGCAACAGTCGTCGCGCGGTCCGGTGGAGTGCGGTCAGCGCCTCCTCACGTCGCTTTCGAGCCGTGATGTCGCGGCAGCTATACAGCAGCGTTCCGCCCTGAATCGAAACCTCGCGGACGTTGACCAACAGCGTGTGTTCGTTTCCTTCCCGGTCGGTCGCGGTGCACTCGAGGTTCGTCAGGACGCCCCGTTCTGCGAGTTCTTCGCGGTCGAACAGGTCGGGTCCGAGAAGCTCCTCGATCGAGCCCATCTCGTGGAGTTCGTCGTCCGTGTAGCCGAAGATGAAGTGGACGTTCGGACAGACGTAGGTGAACGATCCCGACTCGTCCGTGATGAGGACCGTGTCGGTCATGTTGTTGAGCGTCACGCGGTGGAGCTCTTCTGACTCCCGTAGCTCCGCTTCGAGTTCGACCCGATCGGTGACGTCGTTGCCTTCGGCGAGTAAGGAGATGACCGAGCCGGACTCGTCGCGAACCGGGCGGAACGTCACCTCGAGCACCCGTCTCGTCTCCGATCGGTCTCCATCGCCGTCCGACGCGGCGGCACACCGACTGGCGAGTTCCCGCCTGACGGGCTCGCCCGACGCTGCTCGCTCGAGGGCCGTCTCGATCGTCGAGCGATCGGCCGGGAGCCACCACGGCGTCGCCTGTAACGGCCGACCGCGAACGTCGGCCTGTGAAGCGTCGATCGCCTCGAGCGCGGCGGTGTTGGCCCGCCGGACGGTTCCCTCGTGATCGAGCTCCCAGACGTACGTCTCCGGGTCGTCGAAGATCGTCCTGAACCGACGGCTGGCCGCCCTGGTGTCGCGATCTGTGCACTCGCGGTCGATCACTCGCTCGAGCGCGGTCGCGAGGTCGTTGCCCGCCCGTTCTCGCGGGACGTACTCGGCGGCCCCGGCGCTGATCGCGTCGCTCGCCAGCCGCTCCGAACCCGAACGCGGCGAGAGGACGACCGGTACCGTCGGTCGGCTGGCGCGGATTCGCTCGAGCAGTTCCAGTCCGGTTCCGTCGGGGAGATCTGCGGCGGTGAGGACGACCTCGAGGCTGTCGGCCGCGGGTGTCGGCTCTGAGTCAGCCGCGGGTTCCGGTTCGGAATCGGCTTCGTCTACCGGCGGTGACGCTGACTCGAGCCGTGCGACCGCGTCGGCGACCGTTTCGGCGCGAGTGACCGAGAGCGACTCGAACGAGGCGTCGACGGACGCGCCTTCGAGCACGCTCTCGAGTGGAGGCGGTTCGTCCGAACCGGTCGTCGACTCGACGACGAGAACGCGGACCTCGTCGCAGCGGACCGAAGGATCCATACGCAACCCGTATGCGCCCGACGGGATAGAACCCACCGATACGGGCGGGACGTGGGCGGACTGCGGGAGACTTCCGTAGGAGACAGCCGCGGGTCGTCGTCAACTCGCGTTCGGGAGGTCCCCTGACAGCGGAACCCAGCCGTCGTCCGCGTCGACGCGGTCTGCGAGCACCGCGTTGAGCACCGCGCCGACGAGCAGACAGAAACCGCCGAAGTAGACCCAGGTCAGGATCAGCAGGATCGCGCCGGCGACGTCGAACAGCGCGACCGTCTCGGCGGTCGAGACGTAGACGCGAAAGCCGACGGCGAGGAGCGACCACGTGACTGCGGCGAAAGCCGTGCCGGGCACGATTTCGCAGATCGAGACGTTCGGCTGCGGGAAGACGTAGTACATCGGCAAGAACAGCACGAACAACAGCCCCGTCAGGACGAGCAGGCTCGCTCCCGTCGCGAGCGGCCCGGTGAATATCAACGACGCGCTGACACCCAGCGCGCCGACGAGCGCGACCGCAACCGCGACGGTCGCGACGAGCAAGACCGTGTAGAGCCCCGTCACGAGCGACGCCGAGCGGGCGGCCTCGAGCGACGACTGCGTTCGCCTCGAGCCGTATACGGCGGTAAACGCACTATTGACGGCCCGAAAGAGGCGAATCGAACTCCAGAAGAAGATACCGGATGCGAGCAGTGCCGCTCGCGTCCGGTTCCCGCCGGCGCTTGTGACCGCGTCGAGATGCTCCCGGTCGATGACCCCCTCGAGTCCCGTCATCGTCTCGAGCGAATCGACGACGGTCTCGAGCGAGTCGACGACGGTGACGGCGACGAGCAGGAGGATGACGAGCGGGACAAGCGCGTTGAACGAGTGGTAGGCCAGACCCGCTGCCGTGACGCCGACTCGTCGTTCGCGCGCGACCGCCGTGATCTCCGCAACGAGGCTTCGAACGTTCGACCAGCTCACAGCCCCGTTTCATCAAAGCTGGTGAAATAATTCTTCTCTCGACGATAACGGCGGACGGAACTGCGAGACGAATCAGCAAGACGAAGCAGCGAGACGAACCAGCAAGACGAAGCAGCGAGACGAACCAGCAAGACGAATCAGTCTCGGAGACGACACCGCCCTGACTCCCCGCTTTCCGTGGGACGTTCCAGACTCCACGATCGACGGGACGTTCACGAAATCCACATTCGGCGATTATGAGCACTGTAGAGCAGCAACTCGACGATTTGGAAGAACAGATCACGAGCGAGTTACCGGCAGATATCTCGATCTCCTCGGTGAAATACGAAGGCCCCGAACTGGTGGTCTACACGCGCGACCCGAAGAAGTTCGCCCAGAAGGGCGACCTGATCCGGCAACTCGCGAGCAAGCTTCGAAAACGGATCACCGTTCGGCCCGATCCGAGCGTCCTCTCGAGACCCGAAGAGGCGCGCGAGGAGATCATGAACGTCGTCCCCGAGGAGGCAGGGGTGACGGACCTCGATTTCCACGCGGACACCGGCGAGGTCGTCATTGAGGCCCAGAAGCCGGGCATGGTGATCGGCCGCCACGGCTCGACGCTTCGAGACATCACGAAAAACGTCGGCTGGACACCCGAAGTCGTCCGCACGCCGCCGATCGAGTCCTCGACGGTTTCGAACGTTCGAAACTTCCTCAAGCAAGAACGCGACGAGCGCCGGGACGTGTTAGAGCGCGTCGGCCGACAGATCCACCGTGAGGAGATGTCCGACGACGAGTACGTTCGCATCACCACGCTGGGCTGTTGTCGCGAAGTCGGTCGCGCGTCCTTCATCCTCTCGACGCCCGAGACGCGGATCCTGATCGACTGCGGCGACAAACCCGGTGCCGAGGGCGAAGTGCCGTACCTCCACGCCCCCGAAGCGCTCGGTGCCGGCCCGCAGACGATCGACGCCGTCGTGCTTACACACGCCCACCTCGATCACTCCGCGCTGATTCCGCTTCTCTTTAAGTACGGCTACGACGGCCCAATCTACTGCACCGAGCCGACGCGCGATCTGATGGGACTTCTCACCCTCGACTACCTCGATGTCGCCACGAAGGAAGGGCGCACGCCGCCGTACGAATCCGAGATGGTCCGCGAGGCGATCAAACACTGCATCCCGCTCGAGTACGGCGACGTTACGGACATCGCGCCGGACGTCAAACTCACGTTCCACAACGCGGGACACATTCTCGGCTCCGCGGTCAGTCACTTCCACATCGGCGACGGCCTCTACAACGTCGCGTTCTCGGGCGACATCCACTACGACGACACGCGCCTCTTCAACGGCGCGACCAACGACTTCCCGCGGGTCGAGACGCTCGTCCTCGAGTCGACCTACGGCGGTCGGAACGATTACCAGACCGATCAGGCGGAGTCCGAAGAGAAACTCAAGGAGGTCATCAACGAGACCGCAGACCGTGGCGGAAAAGTCCTCGTTCCGGCGTTCGCCGTCGGTCGGTCTCAGGAGATCATGCTCGTCTTGGAGAAGGCGATGCGAGACGGCGAGATTCCGCGGATGCCGGTCCACCTTGACGGGATGATCTGGGAGGCGACGGCGATCCACACGACCTATCCCGAGTACCTCCGCGACGACCTCCGCGATCGGATCTTCCACGACGACGAGAACCCCTTCCTGGCCGACGAGTTCAACCACATCGACGGCGGCGAGGAAGAGCGCCAGGATGTCGCCGACGGCGATTCTTGTATCATCCTCTCGACCTCCGGGATGGTCACCGGCGGCCCGATCATGTCGTGGTTGAGCCACCTCGGCCCGGACCCGGACTCGTCGCTGGTCTTCGTCGGTTACCAGGCCCAGGGAACGCTCGGCCGACGCATCCAGAACGGCTGGGACGAGATCCCCACCAGCGAAGTCGGCGCGATGGGCGACGCCAACGGCCGCGGCACGCTCTCGCTCAACATGGAAGTCGAAACCGTCGACGGCTTCTCCGGACACGCCGACCGCGAGGGCCTCGTGAACTTCGTCGACACGATGAACCCGCGCCCGGAGAAAGTCCTCTGTGTCCACGGCGACGAACGCTCTACGCAGGACCTCTCCTCCGCGCTCTATCACGACTACAACATGCGCACGTTCGCGCCGAAGAACCTCGAGACGTTCCGGTTCCTCTAAGCACGAGCCGGCGTTTCGACTCCGTACAGACTGTTTGTGGCCGCTCGAGTCGCGACGCGAACGAGTCACTTACTCGAACTGCCAAGTAACATTCGAACTGCCGAGTGAACGAGAGCGGTCGCGGCGCGCGGCCCGGATCGAACCCAAGCGACTTTCCGAGTCGGGGCGATACCGCCCCCGTGAGCGATTGCATACGGCGGGTGATCGGCGAGTGATACCGACCTGGTTCGCCTACGCGCTGGTGACGGCGCTGGTCTACGCGGCGATCGCGCTTCTGGCGAAAGTCGTCAGTGGAACCGAGATCGACGATCCGATCGCGCTGACGATCTACTCCTGTGTCCCGTTCTACGCCGTCTACGTCGCGGCCGGATTGCTCCTCGAGCCGACGGTGCTTTCGGCCAGCGCCGTCACCGATCCGACGCCGCTGTCGGCGGCGCTCACCGCGATGGGCTTCGGCGTCGTCTCGACCGCCGGGTACGGGATCTACTACTGGGGTCTCGTCAGCGGCGACGTTTCGCGGTTCGTCCCGGCGCTGGCCGTCGAAACGATCTTCGTGCTCGTTCTCGGCTTCGTCCTCCTTGGAGAGTCGTTCCCCACCGGAGTCTACGCGGGCGTCCTGCTCGTGGTGTTCGGCGCGCTGTTTATTTCCTACGAACACGGGAGCGGGTCGATTCGCGGGACCGTCGGCCCGTCGACGATCGGCGTCGCGCTTGCCGCCGCCGCGGCCTTCGCCGTGCTCAACACGGGAATGAAAGTTCTCACGACCGAGTTCGGGACGCTCGAGGTCCTCTTCTGGATCAGCGTCGGCGGGCTGGTATCGGTCGCTGCGATAGCACCGTTTCGCGAGGGCTCTCGATTCCCGCCGACCGGCGGGAGAGACGACATCTTCGCCCGGCGGCTTTCGAAAGGAACCTCGCTGTTGATCGTCGGCGGGCTGTTGAACGCCCTCGCGTTGCTGACGTTCGTGCGGTCGCTCGAGACCGGGCCGGTGTCGCTCGCGACCGCGATCACCAAACTCGACGTGTTACTCGTGTTCGTGGGCTCGCTGGCGCTGAGCAAACTGACGCCGGAACTGCTCGCCGAACAGTTCGATCCGTTCACGCTGATTCAGAAGGGGACGGCGTCGCTGCTGATCCTCGTCGGCTGTGCGCTGATCCAGTTTGCGGCCACCTAGGGCGGTCGCCTCGCTTTTCTCGCGGATCGTCCGGTCGTCGACCGCGTCGAACCCGGTCGTGTTTCGAGAGGACGGCGCGAAGAGCGAACGTTCGATGGAACCGTTCGAGTGACGGAACGCTCGAAGAACGAGCCGCGAGAACATCGTCGAACGCTCGAGAACGTCCGCAAACAGCTGACCGCTCGACACCGGAACGCCCGCAAACAATCGAACGCACGAGAACGGACGATGAAAAAACGATCGAACGCCCGACAACAGAACGCCCGAAAATCGTCGAACGCTCGAGAGCGCCGATTAGGACAGCTGTTTCGACAGCCAGTTCAGGTTCGTCGCCGCGGCGGCGAGTAAGATCGCGCCGAGCGAGATCAGGATCAGGACCGACGGATTCCTCGCGCTCGACGAGGAATGGGAGTTTACGTACGTCAACGAACGGGCCGCGGAAATTCTCGGGTTGGACGAAAACGAACTCCTCGGGACCAACATCTGGGAAACGTTTTCGGAGAAGCAAGGGACCGAATTCGAAGAACGCTACCGCGAGGCGCTGTCGACGCAGGAATCGGTTTCGTTCGAGGCGTACTACCCGCCCCACGATTCCTGGTACGAAGAACACGTTCACCCCTCCGAGACGGGATTGTCGGTGTACTTTCAGGATATCACCGAGCGAACGGAGGCGCGCCGAAAACTTCACGAGCGCGAACAGCAACTGTCGGCGCTGATGGATAACGTCCCCGGGATGGTGTATCGCTGCCGAAACGAACGCGGCTGGCCGATGGAGTTCGTCAGCGACGCCTGTCGGTCGCTCTCGGGGTACGACCCGAGCGCGCTCGAGGAGGGGACGATCGTCTGGGGCGAGGACGTAGTAGTCGAGGCCGATCGCGAGAGCGTCTGGGATCACGTCCAGACTGCCGTGGACGGCCCGGGAACGTTCTCGGAAACGTATCGTATCGAGACCGCCGAGGGAGAACGACGCTGGGTTCGCGATCACGGGCGAATCGTCGCCGACGAAAGCGAGAGAGAACGCTGGATCGAAGGCATAATCTCGGATGTCACGGAACGAAAACGTCTCGAGACCGAACTCGAGGCCTCGAACGAACGTCTAGAACAGTTCGCCTACGCAGCCTCACACGACCTGCAGGAGCCGTTGCGGATGGTGGCGAGGTACGGGCAGCTACTCGAGGATCGCTACGCGGATCGCCTCGACGAGGATGGGAAAGCGTTCCTCGAGTTCGCCGTCGACGGCGCCGAGCGGATGAAGGAGATGATCGACGGGCTCCTCGAGTACTCCCGGGTCGAAACCGCGGGCGAACCGCTCGAACCGGTCGATCTCGAGGATGTGGTCGCGGAGACGATGGCGGATATCCAGCTGAAAGTCGACGAATCCGACGCCGAAATTACGGTCGACGAACTTCCGGCCGTGAGCGGAGATGTCAGTCAGCTGCGGCAGGTGTTCCAGAACCTGTTCGAAAACGCGATCGAGTACAGCGGGGAGGAACCGCCCCGCGTCCACGTGACGGCCGATCGGACCGGATCGAACTGGACGATCTCGGTTCGAGACGAGGGGATCGGCCTCGACGAGGCCTCCCACGATCGGATCTTCGAGGTGTTCAATCGCCTCCACAGCGGCGACGAATACGACGGAACGGGGATCGGCCTCGCGCTGTGTAAACGGATCGTAGAACGCCACGGCGGCGACATCTGGGTCGAATCCAATTCGGACGGCGGGTCGACGTTTTCGTTTACGCTTCCGGCTGTGCGTTCCGATGCGCAGTGATCGCGGCGCGATTCGCTGCTGTCGGCGGCTACTCTCGAGTGCGTCTCGGCCGAACGGCTAGCGAGTCCCGAGCGTAACCGTCACCGTCGTCTCCTGGCCGTCCCGCCAGAACCCGATGTCGATCTCGTCGCCGGGGCTGGTCTCGAGCGCGAGATACGTCCCCAGCGCGTGGCGGTCGGGGATCGGTTCTCCGTCGAGTTCGTAGATAACGTCGCCGCGCTCGAGTGTGCCTTCAGCGGGACCGTTCGGATCGACACCGGAAACGAGAACGCCGGTCGGCTCTTCGAGGCCGTACTCCTCGACGATTGCTCTGGTGACCTCTCGGTAGCCGATCCCCAGATACGAGTGTTCGTACGCACCGTCGTCGGCCAGCGCCGGGACGACGCGACGGGCGAGCGCAGCGGAGATGGCAAAGCCGATGTTGTCGCCGCCGCCGGCGTTGACGACGCCGATGGCTCGGCCCTCGAGGTCGACGAGCGGGCCGCCGCTGTTGCCGGGGTTGACCGCTGCATCGGTCTGGATCACGTTCGGGAACGGAAACTGGCGATAGGAGACGTCGACCGAGCGATTAACGCCGCTGACGATCCCCTGTGAAACGGACCCCTCGAGCCCGTACGGCGCACCGACCGCGAGCACCTCCTGGCCGACGACCGGCGTCTGCTCGCTCAGCGAGAGCGACACGGCGTCGTCCGGGACGTGATCGACCGCGAGGGCGGCCAGATCGCTGTAGTGGTCCGTTCCAGCGATGGTGGCGGTCGTCCAGTCGCCGCCGATGTACTGAATCTCGACCGAATCGGCTCCGGAGACGACGTGTTCGTTGGTGACGATGTAGTCCCCTTCTTCCTCGAGCGCGACGAGGAATCCCGATCCCTGTCCGGTCCCCTCACCGGCGCGTCTCGGGCTTTCGACGCCGTAGGCGCGGATCTGCGCGATAGAGTCGATGATCGCGTCGTAGACCTGCGTGTAGGCCGATTCGCCGGCGAGGTCGCCGTCGACCTCGAGTTCGGTGGACGAACTCCCCGGAGCGGAGCTCTCCGATTGGGGCGCTGCACACCCCGCGACGACGCCGGTGATGCCGGTCGCGGCCGCGGCGAGATAGCGGCGACGAGTAACGTTGTCCATACGCCACCTTGGGATTCGTCCGATATCAAAGCCGGGAAGACGGTCATCGACTCGTGACACTCGAGAAGCGAAACGAAGCGAGCGCGGGATTTCCCCCGCCGCGATCCGCCGCCGAACGGAAGGGAAAGCGTGTTATCGACGGCGACCCGACACCCCAGGTATGACACCGACGGAAGACGCCCGGGAGTTGCTGGCGACGGGGCCGGTCTGTGACTCCTGCCTTGGGCGTCCGTTCGCCGAACGCAGTTTCGGCCTGACGAACGCCGAGCGGGGACGGGCGCTTCGAACGACGATCGCGCTCGCAGACGACGCGGATTTCGACCCCGTCGAGCCACTCGAGTGCTGGGTCTGTGAGGGATACTGCGGAACGTTCGACGCGATCGCCGAAACGATCGTCGACGCGCTCGAGGGGATCGACTTCACGACCTATCAGGTCGGGAGCCGCGTCCCGCCGCTGATCGAGGAGAACGAGGAGCTCTTCCGCGAGGACGCCGGCCTCGAGCCGGACGTGGGCGAGTCGCTCAAGCGAGAGGTAAACCGGGAGGTCGGCCGCCGCGTCGGCGCAGAAACCGGCGCGGAAGTCGGTTTCGAGCGCCCCGACGTCCTCGCCATCGTCGACCTCGACGGCTTCGATCCGTTCGACCTGCTCGAGGCCGAAGACGACGAAGCGAGCGCGGCGAGAACCAGTGACCCGCAGTCAGTGACGAGCCACGCCGTCGACCTGCAGGTCAACCCCGCGTTCGTCTACGGGCGCTACCGAAAGCTCGAGCGGGACATCCCACAGACCGAGTGGCCCTGCCGGGAGTGTGGCGGCAGCGGCGTTCAGCTTGGCGACGACGGCGAGGAGCCCTGTGACTACTGCGGGGGCTCGGGCTACATGTACGACACGAGCGTCGAACAGGTCGTTCGCCCCCACGTCGTTCAGGCAATGGACGGCGACGAAGGCACCTTCCACGGCGCGGGCCGCGAGGATGTCGACGCTCGCATGCTCGAGGGCGGCCGTCCGTTCGTCCTCGAGGTCAAAGACCCTCGAATCCGGGATCCGGATCCGGAAGCGCTCGAGCGGGAGATCAACGACGCGGCAGACGGTTCGGTCGAAGTCGAGGGGCTCCGTCTCGCGAGCTACGAGATGGTCGAACGCGTCAAGGAACACGACGCGAGCAAGCGCTACCGAGCGGATGTCGAGTTCGGCGACCCCATCGACGAAGCGGCCTTCGGGGCCGCACTCGCCGAACTCGACGGAACGACCCTCGAGCAGTACACCCCACAGCGGGTCGACCACCGGCGAGCGAACATCACCCGCACGCGAACCGTCTACAAGATCGACGGCGAACTCCACGAACCGACGCGAGCCGAAGTCAGACTTCATGGCGAAGGCGGGCTCTACGTCAAGGAACTCATTAGCAGCGACGACGGCCGCACCGAGCCGAGTCTGGCGGGCCTGCTCGAGGTCGACGCCGAAGTCACCGCGCTCGATGTCACCGGCGTCGAAGGCGAGAACGAGCCGTTCGAACGCGAGGAGTACTTCCGGGACGACCGCTCGATCTGATCGGTTTCGAGACCCTTTTTCGCTGTTCTCGAGCGCGCGACGGAAAGCAACGATTTTGCCCGTCGCCCAACCACGGACTGTCATGTACCAGTTCGGGGTCGACGAAGCCGGCAAGGGACCGGTGTTCGGCTCGATGTTCGCCGCGACCGTCTGCGTCGACGATCTCGAGCGGCTGCCCGACGGAATCGCCGACTCGAAGCGACTCGCGGCCGAGCGACGCGAGGAACTGGCCGCTGCGCTTCTCGAGACCGACGGCGTCCACGTCGGCGTCGCCGAGATTTCGACGGTGCGGATCGACGACCCCGAGACGAACATGAACGCCCTCGCCGTGAGCGCGCACGCGAACGCAATCGAGGACGCCACGGCGGGACTCGCGATTGCGGATCAACCAGAGAAAACGGCAATCTCGGGCCTCTGTGACGCCTGCGACACCGACGCGGATCGGTTCGCCCGGCGAGTGAGCGAGGCCTGCTCGCTCGAGGCGACCATCGACGCTCGCCACGGTGCGGACGACGACTCCAAACTCGTCGGCGCGGCGAGTATCATCGCGAAAGTCGAGCGCGACGCTCACGTCGCCGACCTCGCCGCGGAGTACGGCGAAATCGGAAGCGGCTATCCGAGCGACCCCGAGACTCGAGCGTTCCTCGAGTCTTACGTCGAGGAGACGGGCGAGTTACCGCCGTTCGCCCGCGAGTCGTGGTCGACGTGTGCCGACGCGCTCGCGGCGGCGAATCAGACGAGTCTCGAGGGGTTCTGAGCGCTCGGAAATCCAAAAATCGGTTTTCAGACGTTATCTGTCCGTCAGGAGCCGCCGTAGGATATCCCCGTAGGCGGGCCGGGTGATGAGCACGCCGATCAACACGCCGAGGATGGTGATGATGGCGAACCCGCGCAGATCACCCAGACTGAGCACCGCGAGCGGCGACATCGCGATGATCGTCGTCGCGGCCGCGGCCCCGATGACCCAGAACGCTTTGCGGAACCGCGACTCGAAGACGCGCTGGGAGTTGACGTCACCCTCTGACATCACCTCGTCGGCGATGATGATCAGGTCGTCCACCCCCGTTCCGACGACGGCGATGAAGCCGGCGATGTGCGAGAGATCGAGCGGCATGCGTATCAGCGCCGCAAAGCCGAGCAGGATGAACACCTCCGCGAGCGCCGTGAGTATCATCGGCGCCGCGACGCGGCGGTCCTGATAGCGACCGTAGACGACGCCGCTGACGCTGATCACCGAGAGGACGCCGATCAGCAGCGAGTAGGACTTGAACTGGTCGGCCAGCGCCGGCTGGAGCGAGTAGACGTTCCCCTCGGTCAGGTCGAGGGGCGCGCGCAGTTCGCCGGCCTGCAGGTTGACCGACAGCGCCTGTGCGTCCGAGTACTCCTGGGCACCCATCCGGAACTGCGGACTCTCTACCCACTCTCCGGAGGCCATGCTCGATCCCAGTTGCTGGCTCATCGAGTGTGCGGCGACCGGTTCGCCGTCGACGACCGTGAGCAGGCAGTGTTGCTCTTGCTCGTCGTTGAAGGTCATCTCGCCGGTCTGTGGGTCCTGTACGCGACAGTTGCTCCACCCTTGCTGTTCGGAATACCCCATCTCCCGCATATCGGATTGGAAATCCTCGGCGCTGCTATCCTCGACCTGGACGGGGACCTCGTATCCCGTTTCTCGTTCGGGTTGTCTCGGCGGGTCAACCTCTGCGATATCGTCGCCGGTGAGGACCGTCTCGTTGACCTGGGTTCCGTTCTCGCCTCCCGGGTGGTACGCGACGACTTCGACGATACCCCGATCCTCGAGTATCGCTTGGAGTTCGTCTTCGCCCATCTCGGGAACCTCGGTGACGACGTAGTGCTGGTCGCTCATCTCCGCGTCGGTCACCTGCCCGCCGGAGAGTCCGGCCTCGTTGATCCGGAGGGTGATCGTCTCGATCACGTCGTCTCGAGTTTCCTGCGTGACGCCCTCCCTGACATCGTCCTCGGACGCCTCGACGTCAGCGTCCTCGAGGGCGGCGACGAACTCCGCCTCGCTCACGTCGTCGAGGAACAGTTCGACGCTGACGGTGCCGTCGTCGTGGACGACGACGTTCGCGTCGCCGACTTCGAGGCCGAGCGTCTCGTCTGCGTACAGCGACTCTTCGATCTCGGTAACCCGATCCTGATCGACCTCGCCGTCGGAAACGACGCCGGCGTCGACGTTCTCCGCGGTCATCCCGACGACCGGCGCGCTGATTCGCGTCCCGCCCTCGAGACCGAGTCCGTACTCGAGATTGATCGGGTCCTCGGTCCACGACTGGTTGCTCTCTCCTTGCGAGGCGTAGCTGCTGTCGCCCATGACGCCGCCGGGGAGAAACAGCGCGACGACCGCGCCGAGGACGAACACGACGAGCAAGAGAACGCGCCAGTTCTCTTTGAGAAACGCCGTCGGTTTCATCGATTGATCCCCTCGAACTTGTACCAGCGAAGCAGACTGAGGTTCAACATGTAGGTGTTCATCAGATCGGCCGCCAGCCCGACGAACAGGATGGTCCCGATCGAGGCCAGCAGTTCGACGCCCATAATCGTCGCCGCGATGGCCATCACGAGCATGGCGATCATCGAGGTGATCGTCATCGTGACGCCCGTTCTGATCGCCTCGTTCGTGCTCTCGTAGAAGCTCCCGCCGCGACGGAGAATGTGGTTGTTCAACAGGATGTCAGAGTCGACCGAGTAGCCGATCAGCATCAACAGTCCGGCGACGGTCCCGAGCGTGAGCGGAATGTTCGCCAGATTCATGAACGCGAGCGGGATCACGAGATCCGAGAACGCAGAGAGGATGATCGCGATCGAGGGGACGAACGTCCGAAAGAGTAAGAACGTAATGACGCTCATCCCGACGAACGCGACGACGATTCCAAGCAGCGCGGTTTGCTGTGCTTGCGCGCCGAAACTGGCCGACGTTGAGGAGGTCTCTTGGACGACCTCATCGTTGCCCTCGAGCGGCGCGAGATTCTCCTCGGCCTGATCGGTCAGCGCCTGTTGATCCTCGGAGGTAAACTGGACGATGTACTGGTTCGACGCTCCTGTCGACTGGATCGATTCCGGCTCCTCGTCGAACGCAGTCTGGATTGCCGACTCCGAGTCCGTCGTCTCGACGGTCAGTTCCGTGCCGCCGGCAAAGTCCATCCCGAGTGCGACGGGCGTCCCGTAGACTGTGTACGCGATCAGTAGAATCGCCAACGCGACCGCGAGGAAGGCCAACGGAATCGCCGCGAGTTGCCGGTTACTGTACCGGGTGTACTCGATCTCCGGTACGTCGAAATACCCCATATACGCGCCACGTGGGCGCCCCCGAAAGTAAGCCTTCGCAATTCCTGAAGGCCAGTTTCTCGTGGCGAAATCGAACGGAATCCACCGCCTCAATGCGAATAGACGATCAATTTCCGGGCAACCGGGAGTGAATTAATTGACCCATAGCTCGAGGAATCTGCTCACTCGAGTCGTCCACTTCTCGAGCGAGTCCGATCCCTCGAGCCGTCATATCCCACGGTACCGTTTTGAGACTCGAGCCCGTTTCTCTCGCTATGTCGAACAAACCTCGAGCGGAGTCGCGAGAGCGGGCGACGCGCGTCGTCGTTTCCTACCCAGCGGACCTCTCGGAGTGGGGCCAGTCACAACTCGAGCAGTCCTCGTTTCGAGCCTTTCTCCGAAAGACGCGAGACGAGGCTCGAATCGGCGATATCTGGGAGGAGTTCGTCGACGTCGGCTGCTGTGGGAGCACGCTCGACGTGCCGCTGCGGGTCGAGCGACTCGAGGGCGGCGATCTAATCGGCGAGGAAACCGAACTCGAGTACGAGGCCTGCGGCGTCGAGGGCAGTTGGCGCGTCCAGAGCGAAGGCGGCCCGAAACGGGCCTAACGGTTCGTAAAATTCAGCTTCTAGCGGCTATCGCGCCGATTAGTCGGGCAGATACCGTACGCTCAAGACGCCCTCGTCCGGATCCGAGCGAACTTCGACGCGGACGGCCTCGAGTCGGGCCGCTCGAGCCACCGTTTCGTCGTCCTCGAGTACGTCTGTGGCCGCGTCTTCGATGTCCTCGTCCGGAAGCGCGAGGACGTGAATCTCGCCGGTTCCCGCCCGCTCCTCGCGGACGACCTCGCCCGGCTGAGCGTCGGCCGCCAGCTCTCGTTCGTGGGTTGTGGGTCCGAGGTCGCTATCGACGAACTCGACCGTCCGGCGATTCTCCACGTCGACGACCTCCCAGGCGACCTCGAGCGGCGGTTTCGGGGCCACCGTCGCCTCGAGCACGTCGTCGACCTTGAGGCCGGGATTCGACGCAAGGGTGTGAACCTGCGCCGTCTCGACATCTCTGACGACCGCCGACTCTTCTTCCGCGTGGGTGACGACGAACGTCGCCGTCTTCTCGCTCATACTCGAGTCTCGCGGGCGAGGCGTTTCCCGGTTTCGTTCCTCGCCTCCCGTTCCGTGTGGGGTATGAACAACTGGGGAGACGAGCAGGCGGCGAGTCCTTGCAGGAAGAATACGATGAAAGCCCCTTTCGCGCTCGACTCCCGGGCCTCGCTGTGCGCTTCGGTCACTCGCTGCGCTCGCTCCCTGCAGTGCTTGCGTCGTCCGGGTTCGTCGACCCGCGAAAGCCCCTTTCAGTCCCACCCCGCGGTGGATTGGACGGGCTGGCGATTCGAGTGGGGTGGCGGACTGGCAATGTGCGTGGATTGGGTGAAAAGAGCGACACATTGAATCTCGATCGACCGGATGACGGAACGCCTTTAGGGCCGGCCGTCGCGCTCTCGCGCATGGACGTCGACATCGGCAACGCGCTCGCATCGGTCGCCTCGCCGGGCATCTCTCGAGAGGCGCTCGAGCGACTCGACGAGCGGGTCGGTCAGGCCCACGAACGCATCGAAACCGGCAGGGAGAACCACGAGCACGGCTACGCCGCGTTGAACCTCCCCGAGCGAACCGATCCCGACGAGATTCGGCGAGCGGTCGACCCCGTCGCAGACGCCGAGGCGCTGATCACGATCGGCATCGGCGGCAGCGCGCTTGGCGCGGCGACGATCGTCGACGCGCTCGAGGGAGACACCGAGATGGTCTTTCTCGACAACGTCGACCCGGACTGGGTGACGGGCCGACTCGAGTCACTGTCGCTTGCCGAGACGGCTATCAACGTCGTCTCGAAGTCGGGCACGACGGCGGAGACCCTGGCGAACTTCCTCGTCGTTCGGGACGCCTTCGAGGCCGCGGACGTCGACTGGACCGAACGCACGATCGTGACGACCGGCGAGACCGGTCCCCTCTCGGATCTCGCCGAGCGCCACGACCTGCCGAAGCTTCGGGTTCCGGACGGCGTCCCCGGACGGTTCTCGGCGCTCTCGCCGGTCGGGATGGTCGCCGCCGCGGTCGCCGGACACGACCTCGAGGCGCTGCTCGAGGGCGCACAGGCCGAAGCCGAATCGCTCTCTGGCTCGCTGTTCGAGTGTCCCGCCTACGCCTACGGGGCGACAACCTACGCGCTCGATAGTCGCGGGGCCGGGATCAACGCGATGGTTCCCTACGCGGAATCGCTCGAGACCTACGCGGAGTGGTTCGCCCAGCTGTGGGCCGAGAGCCTCGGCAAAGACGATCTCGGACAGACGCCCGTTCGAGCGCTCGGGGTCACCGACCAGCACTCCCAACTTCAGTTATATCGCGCAGGCCCGCGAGACAAACTCGTCACGTTCGTCGCGCCTCGCGATCGGTCAGACCGGACGATTCCGGAGACCGAAGTCGAGGAACTCGCGTACCTCGGCGACTCCACGCTCGGCGAACTGCTCGAGGCCGAATTCGAGGCGACCGAGGCGAGCCTCGCCGCCGCCAGCCGCCCGAACGTCCGCGTCGAACTTGAGACCGTCGACGAGTACGAACTCGGCGGCCTGCTCTATGGAATGGAGGTCTCGTGCGTGTTGGCCGGCGAACTCTACAGCGTGAACGCCTTCAACCAGCCGGCCGTCGAGTGGGCGAAGAACGCAACCCGCGGCCTGCTCGGCGGCGGCGAGTTCGCTGAAGCGGACGCCGTCGCGGAGAAGACGACCCTACGCGTCGAGCGGTAGTCGTCCGACTCCCGGGCGTGGCGACCCCACAGTACGGTGACGCGATAGCCGGATGCGGTGGCCCTATGTGTATCCGCCGGACAGAATGCGTATGGGCACGACAGCACAGTCGGATGCGGACGGCGACCCGAGCGGCGTCGACGCCGTCCCCGCGGTCGGAACCATCGTTACCGCGCTCGCGATGGGGTGTCTCCTGATCCCCGTTCGACAGGGCATCGACGAGCCGGCCGTCATAGGGGCGAGCGTCTTCGCTGCCATCGCCGTCGCGGCCTTTCTCGCGAGCCGATACGGCGTCCTCGAGCGCGAGCGCAGCGGGCTCGTCGCCGCGGTCTCGAGCGCCCTCGTCGTGGTTCTCTCGGCGACGGCGATCATGCTCGGCACGTCCGGCTCGGTAATCGTTCCGGAAGTCGGTTGGTCGATATCGCTGCTTTTCGGCGCTCTCGTGGCGAGTTTTACCGCGACGGGGGTCGCCATCGCGGAGTACGCCGGCATCACGGGGTCCGGACTGAGCCGGCGAGTCGGACAGTTCCTCGAGATGGTGATCCTCGGGTTCGCCGGCCTGATCGCGATGCAGATCGCGTCGATCGTCGTCTCGGTGCCGATGATGGTCGCGGTCGGCGAGCTGACCGAGTTCCAGTGGCAGATCGTGAGCTACCTCGCGACCGGCCTCGGTCTGGGAACGGTCGCGGTCGGCTATCTTCTGTTTCGCGGGTACGGCCTGTCGTACGTCGATATCGAGCTGCCGACGCTCCGAACGGTGGCCTGGATGGTCGTCGGACTGGTTCTCATCTTCGGCGCGAACATCGCCGTCTCCGCGCTCATGACCGGTGCGGGCGTCGAATCTGCCGAACACAGCCTGTCCGAGACGGTCGAACAGAACGTCGGACTCGTCGTCGTCATCATCCCAGCGATGGTACTGATCGTCGGCCCGTTCGAGGAACTTCTGTACCGAAACGTCGTCCAGAAGTCGCTGTACGGAACGTTCTCGCGACCCAGCGCGATCGTCGTCGCGAGCACCGTCTTCATGGTCGTCCACGTCGGCGCCTACGCGACCGCCGGTGCGGGGCAAGTGCTCGCCAGCCTCATCAGCGTCTTCGCACTCTCGCTGGTGCTCGGGACGATTTACGAGCGAACGGACAATCTGGTCGTCCCCGCGCTGGTCCACGGCTGTTACAACGCCTTGCTTTTTGTCCCGTACCTCCTTTCTTGAGAGGAGGGCCGCTATCGATCGCGGGCCAACGCCGATTGCAGTTGTTCTCTCGACGAGTCGCTCGAGAATCAGCTCGGGTTCTTGCGAGCGAGTCCGGATCCGCAGATCGGACAGCGCTCTTTCTCGTCGTCGAACTCACGACCGCAGCCCTGACACTGGAACCGCCAGTCGCGCTGTTCTTCGATCCCCTCTCGAGCGATCACTTCGACATCGACGTTTAACTTCTCCGCGACGTTTTGCATCGCGTAGTCGTCGGTGACGAGGACGCCGTCGAGTTCGAAACTCGCCGCGACGAGTCGGATGTCGGTCTCCGAAAGGGTCTCGAAGTCGCCCGACTCTCGAGCCGCGCGTTCGACCTGTTCGGTGGTGTCCTCGTTCGGAATGTGAATGTGCATTCCGGAGCCTTCCATCGCGTCGTAGCGGTAGGCGCTCTCGTCCTCGAGTTCGTCGCGGACGAGCGGGATAGTCGCAGACTGTTCTGTCGTGTGAAAATCGTGGATAAAAGCCGAGGAATCGAGGATGTACATACCGTTAGCGCTTGACGACGATGTAGTCTTTGACCGCCTGAACGCGGCTGACGGGCACGAGGAATCGGCCGGTGTCGTCGCGGTCGAAATCGACCGCGTGGCCGGGTAGCTCCTCGTCGGGGTCGATGACGAGGTCGTGCAGTTTTCCTGATTTGATGTCCATCGTGACGTTGTAGAGCATTCCCAGTTCGACTCCGTCGGATCCCATGACGGACTTCCCCGAGAGGTTTTCGGCGAGTATGTCGCTCATACCGTACCGTTCAGACTAGTCGCTAATAAATACCATGGAGCGAACACTGATTTCGGAACGGTTGCTCGAGTTTCCGCCGGTGCAGTGATCGACCGCTGCTGGGGCCGGTGCGGTGGACCCGATCGGAATCGGTCGGCGTCGCCGTGACGATGGGTTTAACTACCGTCCTGCGGACCGTTTACCCAAGACCTTCTCTGGTGGTTCACCATGACGGACACGGACACACACGACCCCACATCTCTCAGAACGCCGATCGTGGCCGTCCTCGGGCACGTCGATCACGGCAAGACGAGCCTCCTCGATAAGATACGCGGCTCGGCCGTGATCGAGGGCGAGGCCGGCGCGATCACACAGCACATCGGTGCCACTGCCGTCCCCTTAGACGTCATCTCGACGATCGCGGGCGAACTCGTCGATCCCGACGATTTCGATCTCCCCGGATTGCTCTTTATCGACACGCCGGGACACCACTCCTTTACGACGCTTCGCTCGCGCGGTGGCGCTCTCGCTGATATCGCGATCCTCGTCGTCGACGTCAACGACGGCTTTCAACCACAGACGATCGAGGCACTCGACATCTTGAAGCGTTCGGAAACGCCTTTCATCGTCGCCGCGAACAAGATCGACACCGTCCCGGGCTGGAATCCCAACGAGGACACGCCGATCAACGACACCTACGACGCCCAGTCGGATCGCGCGGCCTCGAGACTCGACGAGAGCCTCTACGAAATCATCGGCGAGTTGAGCGACGAGGGGTTCTCCGCGGACCTCTACTGGCGGGTCCAGAACTTCCATCGAAACGTCGGCGTCGTCCCCGTCTCGGCGATGACCGGCGAGGGCGTCCCCGACCTGCTCGCGGTGATGATGGGCCTCTCCCAGCGCTACATGAAAGCCGAGATGGAGATCGACGTCGCCGGCCCCGGCGTCGGGACTGTCCTCGAGGTCAAAGAGGAGAAGGGATTCGGAACGACGGTCGATACGGTCCTCTACGACGGGACGATCCGTAGCGACGACACCATCGTCGTCGGCGGGACGAACGAACCGATCGTCACCGACGTGCGCGCGCTGCTTCAGCCGCGACCGCTCGCCGAGATCCGGACCGAGAGCCGGTTCGAAAAGGTCGAGTCGGTCAAGGCCGCCTCCGGGATCAAGATCGCCGCACCGGAACTCGAGGACGCGATGGCCGGCGCGCCGGTTCGCGTCGTCAGAGACCGGAATCTCGAGGACGTCGTCGAAGAGGTGCGAGCCGAACTCGCCGACATCGCCGTCGACACCGACGAACAGGGCGTCGTCGTCAAAGCGGACACCCTCGGGAGTCTCGAGGCGATGGCCGACGCGCTCGGTGAGGCCGAAATTCCGATCGTGAGCGCAGAAGTCGGCGACGTCGCACCGCGAGACGTCTCAGTCGCATCGACGGCCGAGGACCCGAAACAACAGGCGATCCTCGGGTTCAACGTCGACGTGCTCGCGGACGCCAAGACGCGGGCCGAACAGGACGACGTGAAACTGTTCACCGACGAGGTCATCTACCAGCTCGTCGAGGAGTACGACGAACACGTCTCGGAACTCGAGCGCGCCCAGCAGGACACGATCCTCGAGAACATCTCCCGACCCGCGCGATTCCGGATCCTGCCGGATCACACCTTCAGACAGAACGATCCGGCGGTCGTCGGCGTGGAAGTCAACGCCGGCACGATCCAGAACAACAACTTCGTCGTCACCTGGGACGGCAACGAGACCGAACGCGTCGGACAGGTCAAAGGGATTCAAGAGCAAGGCGAAGACGTCGACGAGGCCCGCGCCGGCAACCGCGTTTCGGTCGCCATCGACGGTCCGACCGTCGGCCGACAGATCGAGGAGGGCGACGAACTCTGGATGGAGGTCCCCGAGAAGCACGCCAAGATCTTGGAACAGGAACTGACCGACGAGATCCCCGGCGACGAACTCGAGGCGTTGAACATGTACCTCGAGAAACAGCGAAAGCGAGACCCCTTCTGGGGCAAGTAGCGGTTTTTGCAGGGAGCAGCTTAATTTCCGGCGACGATCTGAACTCGAGCACCGCCCTCGAGATTCGACAACGCCGAAACGTCCTCGAGCCGACCGACCACGTTGACGGGCGCGGTCGCTCGCGGTTCCTCGCCGCGACTCGCCGGCGTCGGTCCCCAGAACAGACAGAGTTTGTTCCCGGTGGGCCAGTAGGCGATCGCGCCGACCGGGACCGCCGCGGACTGGTTTTCGGCCGGCACCTCGAGTGGCACGTCGAAGTACAGTTCGTCGCCCCAGCGGACGGCCTCGCCCTCGAGCGGCAGTTCGCACTCGATCGCCCGGCGGGTTTCCGGGGCGTCGTCGTGCCAGGTCGCCTCGAGTTCGCGACCGTCGACGGTGACTCGCAGGTCGGACATATCGAGGCCATCAGACGGCAGGGACGTAATCCTACCGTATGGGTTCGAGCGCCGACAGGAGGGGAACCGAAATTGGGGGCGAGACGATCCCAGTCGAGGGCTCGCGGCTCTCGAGGGGTGACACTGGTTCGCGGAGCGGGTGCCATCCCGAAATGGTTTTCAACCGCTCGCGCGCACACTCGGTATGCCGACGGACTCGGACACTAATTATGACCCCACACTGGGGAACAAGTTCATCTTCGTCACCGGCGGGGTGATGTCGGGACTCGGCAAGGGTATCACGGCCGCCAGCACCGGCCGACTCCTGAAAAACGCCGGTTTCGACGTGACCGCGGTGAAGATCGATCCGTACCTGAACGTCGACGCGGGGACGATGAATCCCTACCAGCACGGCGAGGTCTACGTGCTCAAAGACGGGGGAGAAGTCGACCTCGATCTGGGGAACTACGAGCGGTTCCTCGACATCGATATGACGTTCGATCACAACATCACGACGGGCAAGACCTACCAGCACGTGATCGAGAAGGAGCGTGCGGGCGACTATCTGGGCAAGACGGTCCAGATCATCCCTCACATCACGAACGACATCAAACGGCGCATTCGCGAGGCCGCGGAAGGAAGCGACGTCTGTCTCGTCGAGGTCGGGGGGACCGTCGGGGACATCGAGGGCATGCCCTACCTCGAGGCCCTGCGCCAGTTCTCTCACGAGGAAGACGACGAGGACATCCTCTTCGCACACGTCACACTTGTTCCCTACTCGAAAAACGGCGAGCAAAAGACCAAGCCGACCCAACACAGCGTCAAGGAGGTCCGGTCGATCGGCCTCCAGCCCGACGTCATCGTCGGGCGCTGTGACGACAAACTCGACCCCGAAACCAAAGAGAAGATCGCGCTGTTTTGTGACATCCCGACCGAAGCGGTGTTCTCGAATCCGGACGTCGAGGACGTCTATCACGTCCCGCTGGTCGTCGAAGAGGAGGGGCTCGACGACTTCGTCCTCGAGCGCTTCGACCTCGAGGACGAGGCGCTTCCCTCGAGCGAGCGAACGAAGGAGTGGCGCGAGGTCGTTACGACCGAAAAGTCGGGCGAAGTCGACATCGCGCTCGTCGGCAAGTACGACTTAGAGGACGCCTATATGTCGATCCACGAGTCGCTGAAACACGCCGGCTTCGAACTCGGCGTCGACGTGAACGTCCACTGGGTCGCAGCCGACGAGATGGCCGAGGACCACGACGGACAACTTGAGGGTGTCGACGGGATCATCGTCCCCGGCGGGTTCGGGATGCGCGGAACCGAGGGCAAGATCAACGCGGTCGAGTACGCCCGCACGAACGACGTGCCGTTTCTCGGCCTCTGTCTCGGCTTCCAGATGGCGGTCGTCGAGTACGCCCGAAACGTACTCGGTCTCGAGGGCGCACACTCGGCCGAGATGGACGAGGAGACGCCCCATCCGGTCATCGACATCCTGCCCGAACAGTACGAGGTCGAGGACATGGGCGGGACGATGCGACTCGGATCCCACGAAACGCAGATCGAGCCGGACACGCTCGCCGAAGCGATCTACGGCGACACCTCGTGTACGGAACGGCACCGACACCGCTACGAGGTCAATCCCGAGTACTTCGAGAACTTCGCCGACGAACCCTTCTCGTTCTCGGGAACGGCAGGGAATCGGATGGAAATCCTCGAACTTGAGGATCATCCCTATTTCCTCGGAACGCAGTTCCACCCCGAGTACAGTTCTCGCCCCGGCGAGACGAGCCCGCCGTTTCTCGGACTCGTCGAGTCGATCCTCGCAGAATCCGAGGCTGGTGCTGACGATACGGACACGCAGAGCGGACAAGAGGTGACCTTCTGATGGTGAATACAGACACGTTCGTCCCGGACGCAGTCGAAGAGATCGAAACCGAAATCGGCGACGAAAACGCCGTCATCGCCCTGTCGGGCGGCGTCGATTCGTCCGTCGCCGCCGCCCTCGCCTACGAGGCGATCGGCGATCAACTGACGCCGGTGTACGTCGATACCGGACTGATGCGCAAAGGCGAGACGGCACAGATCCGGGAGACGTTCTCCTACATGGACAGCCTCCGGGTCGTCGACGCCAAAGACCGGTTCCTCGAGGCGCTCTCGGGTGTCACCGATCCCGAGGAGAAGCGGTCGGTGATCGGCGAGCAGTTCATCCGCGAGTTCGAACGCGAAGCGAGAGACGCCGACGCGGACTTTCTCGTCCAGGGGACGATCTACCCAGATCGGATCGAATCCGAGGGCGGGATCAAATCCCACCACAACGTCGGCGGACTTCCCGACGTCGTCGATTTCGATGGCATCGTCGAGCCGGTTCGAGACCTCTACAAAGACGAGGTTCGGGAGGTCGCTCACGAACTCGACCTCGACGAACTCGTTGCCGAGCGAATGCCGTTTCCCGGCCCCGGACTCGCCATCCGCGTCATCGGCGAGGTCACGGCGGAAAAACTCGAGGTTGCCCGCGAATCCTGTCACGTCGTCGAGGAGGAACTCGAAGAGTACGAGCCATGGCAGGCGCTCGCTGCGGTCGTCGGCAAAGCGACGGGCGTCAAGGGTGACAACCGAGTGCACGGTTGGATCGTCTCCGTTCGGTCGGTCGAGTCCCGCGACGGGATGACCGCCCGCGCCCAGGAGATCGACTGGGAGACGCTCCAGCGGATCCAATCGCGGATTACCGGCGAGAACGAGAACGTTTCGCGGGTCGTCTACGACGTCACGCACAAACCGCCCGCGACCATCGAGTACGAGTGATGGATGCGATCGTTTCCGGTCCGGACGAAGACGGCATCGGCGACGCCCTCGAGGCCGAAGGCGTCTCCGTCACTCGACTCGAGGGGACGCTCAGCCGCCCGACGCTCGAAGAGGCGGGAATCCTCGAGGCGGATCTGTACGTACTGACCGACGTCGGCCAATCGACGACGGTCCCGATCGCGCTGGATCTGAACGACGACCTCCGGACGGTCGTCTACGCGCGGGATTCGGTGCCGGAGTTCGTCCGCGGCCAACTCGATCTCGCACTCGATCCCGCGTTGATGGAGCCCGCGATGGTCGCCGAGGAACTGGTCGACTGACCCGAACACCGCCGCTCGAGTGCGTTTTGCCCCAAGTGACCTGGATAGTCGATATAAACTATCTAACGCCAGATATAGGCGTTTTGAACTGTGCTTAATCGTGAGGTAACTCGGAATAAGACGGCACTACCATCGCCATCGTTGAAGTGGAAACCGACGATAGCTGGGAGTGGAGGTCGACGGGCACACCCACACGAAGGCACCCACCGCCTTGGACCCGTGACTTCCAGCAACCCCACCACAGCACCCTTCCCCCACTCGCCATCCCGGCGTGGCGATGCGGGTTCACTGCACCGACTCGCATCGCACTCGGAATGGCTGTCGGGACGACGAGTCCCGACGTGGATCCTCACACCGGATCACCCACCAGATCCCAAGAGTTGTCTGTGATTCTTTCGGTGCTCGAATCGGCGGGCCGGTCAAATCCCGGTTCTGGGACGACCGTATCACCGCTCGGTTCGGACACCAGTTTTCGATTCGAGGAGCGGCGAATACCGCCACACAACCCATATTACTCGCGCAATCGATCCAGAACCGGAATCTCCTCGAGTCGGTCGTCAGAAAGGAGGGTCCAGTCGATACCGGAAGGAGCCCTATCGACGGCGTCGTCCGGCTCGAGCGCTCGGTCGGGCGTGACGATCAGATCCATCGGGACGTCGTGGTCGGTCGTGGGTAGCTCCTCGTCGATACACTGTCGTTCGTGGACGGTCGTCGCAACGGGCGTCTCCCCGTCTACGAGACCCAGTTCGGTGAGGATCGCGTACTCGAGGTCGCTGTAGCCCTCGCCCTTACCGATCCGTGCGCCTGGACTCGAGCCATCGTCGGTTCCCACGGCGACGCTCCCGGAGACGATCAGGTCGATTTGTGCCACCGCTTCGGGGCCGACCTGGACGCCGTGTTTCGACGACCCGGAGACGGTGGTCGCCGCGTCGTAGTCCTCGAGTTCGTCGGGGTCGAGTCGGAGGAAACACTGCTCGTCGCGAAGCCGGGGAACGGCCATGTAGACGGTCTTTCCCTCGCGAAGGGCGCGTCGGCGAACCGGCAACTGCGGTGCGTCGGGGTTTGCCTTGATCGTCTCGGCCCGTTGCCATTCCGGGCGGGCCGCGAGCCGATCGGCCGCAGCCGTCGCGTCGGCGAAGTTCGGAATCCGGCCGTGCGGGGGAAAGGGAAATCTGGCCTCGCCGCTTTCCTCGAGGTCGTCCCAGACGCGTTCGCGGATGTCCTGTTTCGACGGAGTGGGCATGCTCACAGTTCGACGGGCGACCGAGTTCAGCGTTGGTATTTCGCGGCGGAACGAGTTCGACCGCATCGGCGTTCCGCGAGGCGACGATTCCGACGCGAGGCGTCCGAACCGTGCCGTTCGATCGTACACAGAGCGTGACGTCGGTCGATCGTCCACGGAGTGTAGCGCAGCCTATCGATTACGCTCCGGCGCTGTCCGGTCCGTTCGCCAGCGCGACCAATCGATCCGCTTCCGGGACGATGATCGATTCAACCGCGGTCGAGGTCGCGACGGGTTCGTTCGGCAAGCAAAAGACCGGCGTCCGGTCACTGACTCCCGCGAGCGTGCGGCTCGTGACGGCCTTCGTTCCAATCTCGTCGAAGGCGAGCGCGTAGAACAGCTCCGAAAACGCCGACAGTTCCTTCTCGAGCAGCGGACGGACGGCCTCGACGGTCGCGTCCTCGGGTTCGATGCCGGTCCCGCCCGCGGTAACGATGATGTCGACGTCGTCACGGTCGATGAGACGAGATACCTTGGCTTGGACGTTGTCGTGGCCGCGGTCGATTAGCTCTCGAATCGCGATCTCACGCTCGTCGGCGCCGAACGCGTCGACGATCGCGTCGCCGCCCGCGTCGTCCTCGATCGTTCCACCCGCGGAAATAGTGACGACGGCGACGCCGATCTCGCCGTTCGAAGGTGCGTCGTCGGCAGACCCTGCATCGGTTTCTGCGGTCATAGCCCCCGTTCGGCTGCAAGCGGGTAAAACGCTGGCCTGTCGAACGATAGGGTGAGTGACCGGGTTCGATCGCCGAGCGGACGAACGCGGCCCAGAACCGTGACCGCTTTTACCATACGCTCGAAATGCTAGTCCGTGACCTCGAGCGACGACAACGGATACGTTCACGATCCGGCCGATTTCGACGACGAGTCGGCCCACGACGGAGAGGAACCGACGGACGACGAGTGGCTCGAGGATCCCGCCCATCCGGCGGCCACAGATCGGGAGTTCGGAACGCGCGGGTGGATACTCGTCGGCGTCATCGGCTTCGCGTTCGTCGTCTCGCCGCTTACGATCGCGTTCTGGCCGGTCGAGCTCGGCTACTGGTTCGCGTTGTTGATTCTACCGCTGTTTCCTGCCGTCCTGCTGGCGACGACGGCCGTCTGGGCGACAACGCGAGCGTAGACTGATCGGTGTGACTGAGTTGATCGGTGCGATGTGAGAAACCGTTTGCCGACGATCGAGTTACTCGTTTGCGAGCCGCGGCACCGCGCCTTCGATGCGCTCGAGGACCGCGGCCCCGTAGGCGACATCTGACGCCGGCGTTTCCGGGGCGTCGAGATACGTCGAGACGACCTCGTGGACGTTGGTGACTTGCTCGCGAGTGAACGTTCTCCCGTCGGATTCGATGGTTTCGACGACCTCGAGCGCCCAGGCGGGCGGAGCGTCGTCGTCGTCGATGGCGTCGTCGACGCGGCGTGCCACCACGTCGTGGACGACCCACTGTTCGTCTCGGGAGAGATCGACTTCGTACGTCTCGGTTGTCGGTGGCGAGGAACTCATTTCGATATCAGGACCGGTTTCGTCGGCCCACAGGCGACGATACGAACGGGAGAATCATAAACCTTGTTAGCGTATGACACACATAGAGAACTCGATATTTCGTTCGTCGCCGTGTACAACAGCGACTCGAGCGCACACGCGTCGACGGGCGAGAAAGGTTACTGTGTATCGCGACGCATCGCGATCTCGAACCACGGACAGAGACGGAGCTGGCGGTACCACTCCGGATTCGAGTGCAGTCGGTCGTAGGGGACCCACAGCAGGCCTGCGACCTCCTCGGGATCTGGATCGAGTGACGGATCGGAGACGGTCAGTTTCAACACCGAACAGACCTCGTGCTCGACGCCCTCGTTCTCGAAGTAGCGCTTGTACTCGAACCGGTCGGTCACGCGGAGGTCGTCGTACTGCGAGGGTGCGATTCCGAGTTCCTCTTCGAGTCGCTGTCTGGTCGCTTCCTCTTGACTCTGTCCTTCGACGGGGTGAGAGGCGACGGTGCCGTCCCAGTAGGTCCCCCAGAGCCGTTTTCCCGGCGCACGCTGAGCGAGCAGAACGTTGTCGTCCCGGTCGAACACAAGCGAGGTGAACGCCCGGTGGCGGATTCCCTCGCCAGTGTGGGCCTCGAGTCGGTTGACGAGTCCCTGTTCGGTGTCCGTCGCATCGACGGCGATAACGTCCTGTCCGGCGTTTTCGTGGCGGTCCTCTCCCGTATCCATACCGGCACAATCGAAACGGGTACTAAAACCACTACCGGCTTGTGTCGACGGATCGCGCCCCTCGGGTGACTCGAGGCTCCTACAACCGGGTTGGCGACTGTGGCCGATCGATATCCCCAAGTACGGACCCCGTAATCTCGAAGACGAATGGACCGGCGACGGAGACTCGCGCTCGGAATCGTCCTCTCGCTCGCGCTGCTCGGGCTCTGTATCCATTACGGAGCCGCCTACGACGACGCTTGGCCGCATCCGACCGGCGATCAGCTCGCTGCCCACGGGAGCGAGTACGATGGCGAGCGCGTCCTTCTGTTCGGCGACGTCCAAACGGTCGCGGGAAACAGGATCGCTATCCACGTGACCGACGACGGCGGCGATGTCGCGGCCGACCTCGAGGTGCGCGGCGTCGATACCGCCGGTCTCGAACCGGGCGGCGTCGTTCAGATCTACGGGACTCTCGAGTTCGAAGAAACGCGAACCCACGACGGAACCGTGCTCGCAGACGAGGTGGTCGTCGTCAACGCGAGTCCGCGCGCTGGGGCGTACAAGTACGTCGCTTCGGGACTCGGCGGCCTGTTCGCCGCCGGCTTCTTCCTGCGGTACTGGCGGATCGATATCCGACAGCTTCGATTCGTCCCCCGCGGCGACGCCGACTCGGAGGTGTCCGAACGTGGCTGATCTCCTCTCGCACGTCCTGATCGCCTACGCGCTGGGGACCGTCGCGGGGTGGCGACTCGAGTGGCTCTCCCGCCGCTGGGTCGCAGTGGCGATGGTGGGTGCGGTGCTTCCCGACTTGAATCGCATCGGGCTGTTGGTGAGCGATCCGACCGTCGAAGCCGCGCTCGGAACGCCCTTCGCCTTCGACGCGATCCCGACGCTCGGCGGCGTCATCGTCCTCGCCGGAATCGGGGCGACCGGCTTCGAAACTCACCGAACTCGAGCGTACGGGTTACTTCTGGCCGGCGGGCTCTCGCACCTGCTGTTCGACGCGACCAAACACTACGCCGACGGCGAGGCGGGGACGTGGCTGTTTCCCCTGTCGTGGACTCGCCATCCGACGCCGAACCTGTACGTGTCATCAGAGCCCGCGGTCTTACTCGTCGCGCTCTCGATCGCGGCCTGCGTCTGGGCGGTCGACCGACGGTGGGTTGAGGAACCGTCCTGACGGACTCGAGTCAGTCTGTTTTCAGCGAGTCTCGCTGCTCGAATCAGTGGGTTCCAACGCTGTCGAGTGTCGCGTTCTGTGACAGTCTCACGCACCGACAGTTCGATCCAATACGAAGAGGGCAAACTCTTTGTGAGCGTCGCTGGTTTGACTCGATGTAGACACGGTGGGTGTGATATGGACGACGTGGCCGCCCACCGAGGTACCAGCGTAGCCGTTTCCAACTATGATCGACGACGCACTCGAGAACTCGCGGATCGTCCGGTTGCTCGGACGGTGTCGCACCGTCGCCAGCGCCGTCCTCGAGCCGTTTCGCTGCGCGGGCAACCGCCTTACTCGATACGTGAAAGGCTCGGCCGTCTACCGATGGTTGACGAAAGAGCCTGAGCCGGACGTCATCGTGATCGACCTCCGCGAGACGTACACGATCGGACCGTTCGTTCGCCTGTTCGATCGACTGCTTTCGGGCCTTGCAGACAGCTACGAACGCTCGAGAACGCAGGCCACGGTCGAGGCCGTAGCGGAGGTGTGGCGAACTCGACCGTTGAAAGTCGTCGGTCTCGCGGGAATCGGGTTCGTCGTCGTCTCGTCGCTCGCCGCGGTCGGCTCGGGTTCGCTGACGACGGGACGAGCGGCGGCGCTGGCGGTGGTGAGCGTACTCGCAGCGCTCGGAGTTCGGTCGACGCGCACGCTCGAGGAAGTCCTCGAGACCCGCCCCGGTCGGGCGCTCGTCGCCGCGTTCGAACCGCCGGAACCGCCGGCGTCGGCGAACGACCTGCCCACCGATCGGTCGGAGGGGGTCGACGGTCGAGATCGCGCGCTCGAGGACGCCGACTCCTGAACGCCCCGTGGACGGAATCGTACGCTCGAGGATGCCGATTCCGAACGGCTGGCCCGCGGTGCAGGTGATGAGGATCGAACCACACCATTAACTCGCGGCCGATAGTAGCTGGCCTCGATGAAAGCTGTGGTTCTCGCCGCCGGCGAGGGAACGCGAATGCGCCCGCTCACCGCAACCGTCCCCAAACCGATGCTTCCCGTCGCGGATCGGCCGCTGGTCGCTCACACCCTCGATGCCGCCATCGACGCCGGCGTCGACGAATTCGTTCTCGTGGTCGGCTACGAATCCGACGCGGTGGTCGAACACTTCGGAGAGAGCCGTCGCGGGGTCCCGATCAACTACGCGACCCAGACCGAACGCGCGGGAACGGCAGACGCCGTCGCGACCGCTCGAGAGTACCTCGACGGCCCGTTCGCCGTCCTCAACGGCGACAACCTCTACGATCCGGCAGCGATCGGCCGACTCCTCGAGTCCGGGCCCGCAATCGGGGCGATCGAAGTGGCCAATCCGTCGAACTACGGCGTCCTCGAGACTGCAGGCGAGCGCGTCGAGAGTATCGTCGAAAAGCCCGCGAAGCCGCCGACGAACCTCGCGAACGCCGGCGCGTACGTCTTCCCCACGGAAGCCGCGGGGTGGCTCGAGGTCCCCGAGAGCGAGCGCGGCGAACACGAGATCACGGACGTGCTCGCAAAGACCGTCGACGAACACGACGTGACGCCCGTCGTCATGGACCGCTGGATGGACGTCGGCCGCCCGTGGGAGCTGCTCGAGGCCAACGAGTGGAAACTCGGCGGGCAGGACCGACGGCTCGCGGGCGACGTGAGCGACGACGCGAAGATCACCGGCGACGTCGTCGTCGAGGCGGGCGCGACCGTCGAATCGGGCGTCGTCATCGAGGGACCGGCGACGATTAGAACCGGCGCGTCCGTCGGTCCGAACGCCTACGTTCGCGGCGCAACGCTGATCGATCAAGGGGCTTCCGTCGGCCACTCGGTCGAGGTCAAAAACAGCGTCCTCATGGCGGGAGCGACGGTCGGACACCTCTCGTACGTCGGCGACAGTGTCCTCGGACGAGACGTCAACTTCGGGGCCGGAACGACCGTCGCGAACCTCCGTCACGACGACGAGCCGGTCGCGTTCACTGTCAAGGGCAAACGCGTCTCGACGGAGCGACGGAAGTTCGGGGTCGTGCTCGCCGACGGCGTCAAAACGGGGATCAACACCAGCCTGTATCCCGGCGTCAAACTGTCGCCAAACACGACGACGACCCCCGGCGAGGTCGTCGAACGGGATCGGTAAGGCTTCGAACGAAACCGGACGCTGCCGAAAGTGAAGTCGTCTTCCAGGCACTATACTTAGGGTGTGGTAGATAGCTGACTCATACGCCCACAAAAGTTGTTCGCTGGGGGGAGAACAGGTAGTGAAATACGGTTTTCCTTTACACTAAATCATATGACACCTGAAATCCATAGAGCGCCGATAAAAAGTGAGCCGAGTATGCCGAGTATCCCGGCTATGCGTCCGAGGAGTTGTTTCCGTTCTTCGTCCATACGCTCACTAAATATCACTCCAGCATAATTATTGTGACAACCCGGTTCTGACATTTTCGCGTGCACACGCAGCAGGCGACTTCCTTCGAATCACTCGAAAGTAACACCCCGCAAAGGACGTATGCGAGCCTGGACCCTAGAATGGGAACAGCGAATCGGCGCTCGGATCGCGCTCGAGCAGTTCGATCTCGTGGCCGTCCTGATCTTTGGTGAACGCGTACATGTTGTCGTTGCTCTCCGGATCGCGGTAGTCGGCCGCCTCTCGAGTCTGTAGCTGGTCCCAGTCCTCGGTGAGGTCGTCGACTTCGACACAGAGGTGTCCCCAGGCGTCGCCCAGTTCGTAGCTTCGGCCGTCGTAGTTGTACGTGAGTTCGACCGACATCGCCTCTTCGGCGGCGTCCTCGGGTTTCATGAAGTAGTTCGCGAAGGTATCCGACTCCCAGCGGCCGGTGTGTTCGTGCTCGAACTTCCGGGTCCAGAAGCCGATCGCTTCGTCGGCGTCCTCGACGCGAATCATGGTGTGATCGAGCGACCACTTCGCGCCGTGGTCGCGCTTGACGATCTCGATCTCGTGGCCGTCGGGGTCTTTGACGAACGCGTAGCGTCCGCCGCAGGATTCGGGGTCGCGGTAGTCCTCGACGCCCTCGTCCATGAGTTGCTGGTAGGACGACTCGAGTTCGTCCTCGGGGACGCGAACGGCGATGTGGCCCCACGCGTCGCCGACCTCGAGGTCGTCGTCGCCCTCGTTGTGGGTCAGCTCGAGCATCGCGCCCTCCTCATGCATCTCTTCGGGACCGAGATAGACGATGGTGAAGCCGTCGCCCTCGTGGCGGTCTTTCTCCTCGTAGTCGAAGTGGGTCTGGTACCACTCGAGGGAGTCGTCCAAGTCCGCGACTCGCAGCATCACGTGATCGAGCGTTCCGTCCATGTGCGGGTTTACGATCGGTAATTCTAAAAGCGTGGCGAAGCCGGTAGTTCCGCGGCCTGCGGAACGGTTCGTTCGAATCGAATCTCGAGCGAGAATGTGATCGAAAGGCGGCTTACTCCGTCGAGTCGGTCGTGGATTCTCGAGCGTAGTCGGATTCCCGGTCCTCGTGTGGAACGTTCGAGACGACGGGCTCGACGCCGCGTCGCCGAGCGTCTAGTTCCGAGAGCGCGTAGACGAGGCCGACGAGCAGGACGAATCCGAGCGGCAGGAAGAGAAGCGGTGGCACGGCGAGGTAGCCGTACAGCAGGTAACAAACGACGACCACTGCCATCACGGTCCCGGCGTAGTAAAACTGGGTTCGAACGTGGTCGATCAGATCGGCACCGGTGAACGTCGAAGAGAGAACCGACGTATCGGAGATCGGCGAGGTGTGGTCGCCGAAGATCGCACCGGAGAAGACGGCCCCGACGACGACGGGCATGAGTTCGAACGTCCCCGTCATCTCGAATGCGACGGTAATCGCGATGGGCGTCACGATCGTCATGGTCGCCCACGACGACCCCATGGTGAACGCGACGAACGCGGACACGAACACGATGACGAGCGGAAGGAGTTCCACGGGGATAGACGACCCGACGACGCCGGCGACGAAATCGCCGGTCCCCAGCGCGTCAGTCGTCGAACTGATCCCCCACGCGAGGACGAGGATCGTCACTGCGGTCAACATGAGTCGGAACCCGTCGAGCACCGTCTCCACACCCTCGCTGAGATCGAAGAGATCGTAGGCGATGCCGATCGCGATCGCGGTTACGACCATCGCGAACGAACCCCAGATCAGCGAACTGGTGAAGTTCCCCGCGCCGACGATATCGACGAGCACCTGCACCGTTCCGGTTTCGTCCGCCGCGGCACCGAACGCCGTCGGCGCGCCCGCCTCCGCCTGAGCGGAGACCCACGACTGGTGTCCGGTCCAGACCGCGCCGGCCAGCGTGACCGCGAGGAGGACGGCGACCGGCCCGAAGAACGTCCGAAGCATCGGTCTGTCCTCGATCGGTTTGCCGAGGTCCTTCTCGACTTCCTGCAGGGGTTGTGCATCGTCGCGGTTTACCTTCCCGGAGGACCACGCGCGGTGTTCCGCGGTCAGCATCTCGCCGTAGTCCCGCCCCGTGTAGACGATGATCCCGACCATCACGATCGCGAGTAGCGAGTAGGTGTTGAACGGAATCGAGCCGACGAATGTCTCGAATGCGGTCGCGTCCCCGAGACGCCGTCGAGACCATCGTACGCGTCGGCGATCAATGAAAGCTGGAACGCCACCCAACTCGAGAGCCCGATCGTCGCCACGGGCGCGGACGTCGAGTCGACGATGTAGGAGAGCTTCTCGCGGGAGATCCGGAGCTGATCGGAGAGCTCGCGCATGGTACTGCCGACGATCGCCGTGTTCGCGTAATCGTCGAAAAATAGCAACATACCCAACAGCCACGTCGTCAGCCCAACGTTTCGCCGGGTCTGGAGGTTCGCCGTCGCCCACTGCCGAACGGCGGTCGCGCCGCCGAGTCGCCAGATGAGCGCGACCCCCGAACCGAGCAGGAGCGTAAAGAGCAGGATCTCGACGTAGAACCCGTCGTCGGCGATGATTCCGCTCACGATCCAATCGAACGTCTGTGCGATTCCCAGACTCTCGGTGTAGATGATCGCCCCGGACCAGATACCCAGGAACAACGAGAGCATCGGCCGCCGCGTCACGATCGCGAGGACGATGGCGAGCAGCGGCGGCAGCACCGAGAGCGCACCGAACTCAGGCATGCTCGGAAAACGAACCTGTCGCGGATATATTTCTCGGATTCGAAAAAACGGGCCCCGAACGCCGTCGCTATCGGCGGAGGATCAACTTGAGCACGTCCTCGTCCTCGAGGACGTGCTGGTCGCCGACCTGCTGTTCGTCGTGGGTCGCGCTCGGTCCCGAGACGCGGGCGAACCGGAACCGCTCTTGCATCTCGCCGCCAAGTTTGTCGACCGCGTCCTCGATGGTCGACCCGCGCTCGAGCATTAGGGGTTCCTCGTAGTCGACCCCGCGTCCCGGCTTGTCCATGTAGACCCGGATGAGGTCTAAATTCTCCCAGAGGCGATCCTTGAGCGCCTCGAGGCCCTTCTCCTCTTCGGCGCTGATGAAGGTGACCTCCTCGGGGTCGAGCGCGCGCTCTCTCAACTGTTCGTCGACGGTCTCCTTGTAGTCGGGTTCGATCAGATCGACCTTGTTCACGCAGGTGATCGACGGGATGTACTCCCGATTTTCCATCAAGCCGTCGATCAGCCGGTCGATATCGACCTTCTCGCCGATGTTCACGTCGGCGTTGACGTAGCCGTGTTCGCGAAGCACGTCCGAGATCGTCCCCTCATCTAGGTCCTGGTCCGCACTCGAGGTGATCTTGATGCCGTCTTTGATCTTCGGACGCACAGTAACCCGCGGCGGCGTCTTGTCGACTCGAATGTTGATGTCGTAGAGTTCCTCCTGCAGTCGGTCGTACTGTTCGATCTCGAACACTGAGAGGACGAAGAGGATGAGATCGGCGTTGCGGACGACCGAGAGGACCTGCTTGCCGTCGCCCTTGCCGGTCGCCGCACCCTGAATCAGCCCGGGCACGTCGAGTAACTGTATGTTCGCACCGCGGTGTTTGCACATGCCGGGGTTGACGTCGAGCGTCGTGAACTCGTAGGAGCCGGTTTCGCTGTCGGCGTTCGTCAGCGAGTTCAAAAGCGAGGACTTGCCGACGCTCGGAAACCCGACGAGTGCGACCGTCGCATCCCCGGTCTTTTCGACATCGTAGCCGGTGCCGCCGCCGGCCGAGGACTGGTTCTGCAGCTTCTCTTTTTTCTCCGCGAGCTTCGATTTCAGCCGGCCGATGTGGGCCTCCGTCGACTTGTTGTAGGGCGTGCTGGCGATCTCTGCTTCGATCTCCTCGATCTCCTCCTCGAGCCCCATGTACCTACACGCAACCGTTCGTCTGGAAAAACCCTTTCCATGCGACCCGGTCGAACCGAGTTCGCGTTCCCGTCCTCGAGGGGCGATCCTCGAATACAGCGTATTACATCTTTTGGCCGATAGATCTACGACGGAGTAAGTATCGTGCGTATACCCCCTCCTTAGGCGCTGAAGTCCCCTATTACCAATACAAATTGAGTTCCGACACACATAAAACGAGGGACGGGCACAGTCGGAGTGTACGAATGTCGGGACCGTCGCAACTGCGTGATAGCACCCAGATCGTTCTTCAGCAGGAGGTGCTCCAGGAACTCGAGACGCAGTTAGACGACGAGTTCACCGTCACGATCTTCGACGAGAGCGAGGAGTACTGTCGGATCATCGGGAGCCCCGTCGAGATCAAGGCGGCAAGCGACTTTCTCGCCCGCCGCGGGGTCACTATCGCTTAATCTGGGTGGAGCGCTCGGTTCCCATCGTCGCTATCGCTCCGGATGGACCGGGCCGTCGAAGCCGCCCCGAACCAGCGGTTTCGCGATGTGCCGGCGCGCACACGGTGGCACCTCGTACCAGCCGACCTCGAGGTCGCGCTCGAGCGGAACGTCGGATTTTCCCGGCGCGGTCGTCTCGCAGTCCCGGCATCGATACCCCTGATCGCGGCCGGCGCTTTCCATCGTCCGACCGCACTCGAGACACGTCGGCGTGACGAGTTCGGTCTCGACGAGGTCGCGAACCGCCAGCTTCTCGAGTTTGAGCGTCCCGCGCGCGAGTTCCCCACAGACGGTGAGCCGATCGCCGACGCGGAGTTCGCGGACCCGGTCGCGAAATCGTTTGGTCGGCTCGAACGCCGCGCACTCGAGGCGTTCGGGTTCGGATTCTACCGCCCGCCTATCGCCATCTGTGTCTCGATCCGCGTGATCCGCGAGCGACTCGAGCGCGAAGAAGACGTGGCCGCCGCGCCGGGTTTCGGGGGCCGAGGCGACCCGTCCGTCGAGGCGATAGGACCAGCCGTCGCGAACCTCCGAGATCGTTCCCTCGCGAAGGTGCGCGTCGGTCCCCTGGTTCGTCCGGAAGCGCTGGCTCGAGGCCACCGGTTCGCCGTCGATCGCGGCAGCGACGCGTTCGACCGCCTCCGGGTCGTCGCCTCGGATCCCGTGGAGAATCGGCCCTGGCGTGTGCGGGACGCAGACCGTTTCGCCTTCGACGCGGTCGACGGTGTCCCAGACGTCGGGGTAGCCCCGCTCGGCGGCGGCGAAGACGCTTTCGCGGTCGACCTCGCGGGGCGTCCCCCACCGATCGGGTTCGCGGTAGCTGATGTACTCGTCGGTCCACTCCTCGAGCGCCCGCCAGCTGCCGATCGCCGCCAGCGCGCCGATCCGACCGCGGCCGTTGCCCGCGTGCCATGATCGGTAGCCGCGGGCGTCGATCAGCGATTCGGCCTCGTCGATCTCGAGGTGATCGCGAATCGCGTTCCGGGCGAACGCGCTCACCTTGTCAGGGATCGAGGCCGGATCGTGATCGGCGACGACCAGCCCCGGATTCGTCCGGTCGTCCGCCGTTTCCGACAGCGACTCGAGTGTGTCTCGAGCGACCTCGAACGCTCGGGCAGAATCGCAATCGGTGTGAACGGCGAGTGCGGCGTTCCCGCGAGTCTTGTACTCGACCGCGGGATTGAGCCGAACGAGCAGCAGTCGCGAAACGGCGCTCTCCGCACGCAGGCGATTCGCGATCCTCGTCGCCACGTACGTGGTACACATCCCGCGCTCTCGAGAGTCGGTGTCGTCGAGCCCGACGATGGTCATTGGCCGTCGTTGGACGGCGAGTGGGTAACGCCTTTCGGAGCGATACGCGGCCGTCGATCGCAGTGAAAACGAGGTCGGGAATCTCTCCGTTCGTATCGGCCGCAAGCTAACCCGTCAGTCGTCGGCGGTCGCGGCCCCGTTCGCGCCCTCGGAGTCGATTTCTGCCTCGATGCTCGGCGGGTACTTCCCGCGGTCGAGTTTGAGATCAGAATTCGGCCGAGCCATGCAGGTGAGCGCGTACGCCTCGGCTTCGGCCTCCGTGAGCCCGCGGGCCGCGGGCTGGGTGACCTCCCCCTCGACGATTTCCGCAGAACAGGCCAGACACATCCCGACGCGGCAGGAGTACTCCTGGGCGATTCCCTCCTCGAGACAGCGGCTGAGAATCGTCTCCTTGTCCGAACACGTGATCGTTTCGCCGGTCCCGACGAACTCGACGGTGTACTCTGTCATACCGCCTGCTACGAAAGACCACGCTAAAACTCTTTATTTAGGATCTGTCGTGTCACTACCGACACAAAGGGGCTCGCCGACGACCCGTTCGATCCACATTCTGACCCGATCGAACCGACGAATGACACGAAAAACGTTTTCTTACCCGGGTAACCAGTCATAGGTATGAGTACGCAGGAACAGTCGGCTGCAACCGCGACGACGGGGACGCGCTCGCCCGACGTGGTCGTCGTCGGCGCAGGAACATCAGGGTGTTACGCGGCCGCGACGGTCGCACAGGCGGGTTACGAGGTCGTCATCCTCGAGCGGAAAACCGAAGAAGAGGCGGGCCACATCGCGTGTGGTGACGCGTTGAAGGGCGCGGACGCCTTCCCCGAGGCGATCCCGAAATCCAAGCTCGAGCCGGCGTTTACGAACACCGGCGTCGACCACGGCCGCTTCGAGATCCCGCAGGAAGACACCGTCCTCGAGATTCCGGTACCCGGCGAGCTGGCGGTCATCGACCGCTGGGAGTACGGCCGACGGATCATCGATGGAGCACAGGACGCTGGCGTCGACTTTCACTACGATACGGTCGTTCAGGACGTTTTGCAGAACGACGACGGACGAGTGATCGGCGTCGAGGCGATGAGCAAGGGCGACGCGCACACCTACGAGGCTGATGTCGTTATCGACGGCGCGGGCTCGCTCTCGATCCTGCAGGATCACGTCGACTTCTCGGGGTCGACGTACGACACGAACGTCAACTACTCGCAGTTCTGTTCTGCCTACCGGGAGATCGTCCACGTCGACGAGCCCGTCGAGTGGGACGACGCGCTCGTGTTCAAGCCGACCGAACGCGCCGCGGGCTATCTCTGGTACTTCCCGCGCACTGACACGGAGATCAACGCCGGCCTCGGCTTCCAGATGACCGAGGAACCGATGGAACTGGTCGACGACCTGAAACGGGATCTCGAGAACCGGGCGGAGTTCGAGGGTGCCGAAGTCGAGGACAAACTCGGGGCCGCCCTTCCGACCCGCCGGCCGTACGATTCGGCCGTCCACCCCGGGTTCATGTCCGTCGGCGACGCCGCAGGCCACGTCAACCCGACCACCGGCGGCGGTATCGCCGGCGCGGCCTACGCCGGCAGCTACGCCGCCGAGCAGGCGATCGAAGCCCTCGAGACGGGCGACTACAGCGAGGAGACCTTCTGGCGGTACAACGAACGCGTCATGGACCACTTCGGCGCGCGATACGCCGCACTCGACGTGTACAACATCCTCTCGACCGCGATCGACATCGACGACCTGATGGGACTGCTCGCGGCAATGCCCGGCGACAAACTCGCCGAGGCGCTGTACTCCGGCAGCGCGAACATCGGCCTCAAACTCAAACTCGAGTCGCTAATCAAGAGCCGGGGCCACTGGGGAACGATCTGGAACCTCTATCAGACCAAACAGCGCGCCGACGAACTGCTGGCCCACTACGAGGACTACCCCTCGAGTCCCGACGGGTTCGACGCCTGGCAGGCCGAACGCGACGAGTTGATGGAGCGCGTGTACGAAACGACCGGCGCGGATCCGAAGTACTGAGCCCGCACGCGATATCTCTCCGCTCGAACGCTTCGACCCTACGCTGTTAGGATGTAATCGGATTGCGATCGGTTGCCACAGTTGTCGTATGGTTCGAAACCATACACGCCGACGGGTGCTCTCGGGAGCAGGCGCTGCGAGCGTCGTCGCAATCGCAGGCTGTCTGGGCGGTGACGAGGGATCCGAAAGCGATACCTCCGGAGACGAATCGACCGCTGACGACGGTGGAAACATGACTGACGACTCCGGTGACGAGGGCGAGGACGACGAATCGATGGAGGCGTCGGTTCGCGTCGCTCACCTCTCGCCGGACGCACCGAACGTCGACGTTTCGGTCGACGGCGAGATGGTCCTCGAGGACGTTCCCTACCGGACCGTAAGCGAGTACCTCATGCTCGAGCCGGGGACCTACGAAGTGATGATCGCTGCCGCGGACGACCCCGACACGGTCGTCTTCGACGAGGAGCTCGAGATCGGTGCGAGCGCCTACACGGTCGCCGCGCTCGGCGAGCTCGCGGCGGAGAACCAACCGTTCGAGGTTGCGGTGCTCGAAGACGATCGCTCGAGTCCCGGCGAAGACGCCTGCGTCCGACTCGTACACGCGTCGCCGGACGCGCCGGCAGTCGACGTTACGGTCGGCGACGGCGAGACCGTCCTCTTCGAGGACGTCGGCTTCGGCGAGACCGCGACGGCCGAAGTTGCGCCGGGCGAATACACTCTCGAGGTTCGACCCGCAACGTCGAACAACGACGGCGAGGTCGTCGGGACGTTCGATATCGATCCGGCCGCCGGAAATGTCTATTCGGCGTTCGCGGTCGGCTACCTCGAGCCGGCAGACGCTCCGGCGGACGAAGCCTTCGACCTCGAGGTCGTGGTCGACGCGGAGGGAGACTAAGGAGACGACCACTGACGCTGCTCTCCTTATTTTCCGCGCCAGCCGACTACGGCCGTTCGCGGCCGATCTGTTCGATCGCGCCGGTCAACACGTCGATACCGTAGCCGATGCTCTCCTCGTCGACGTCGAAGGTAGCCGTGTGGTGGCCGCCGGGATGATCGGTACCGACGCCGACGTAGCAGGCCAGCCCGCCGTTTCGCTGGACTTCCCGCATCAGGAAGGTCGCGTCTTCGCTCCCGCCGAGTTCGTCTCGCTCAAGCACCGAACCGATACCCTCGACACCGCCCGCGGCGTCGGCGACGATCGAGACGAGTTCGTCGTCGCTGTGTGCGCTCGGCGCTTCGGCCCCCGTCTCGACCTCGAGTTCGCAGTCGTGCATCTCGGCCGCGGATCGGAGGACGTTTCGGGCCTTCTCGTCCATGTACCGCATCAGTTCGGTGGTCTCGCCTCTGACCTCTGCGACCAGTCTCGCCTCCTCCGGGATCACGTTCGCGGCGCTCCCGCCCTCGATGACGCCCGCGTTGATCCGCGTCGCACCGCCGGCGTGGCGCGGGATTCCGTACAGGTTCTGGACGGCGGTCGCGAGCGCCTGATTCGCGTTTCGACCCTGTTCGGGATGGCCGCCCGCGTGGGCCGATTCGCCGGTGAACGTCGCCTCGAGGTGGACGACGGCGAGGAACCCCTCGACGCCCGCGACGACCTCACCGGTCGGGTGATCGAGGCCGACGTGCATCGCGAGCAGGTAGTCGACGTCGTCGATGTGCTCGCTCTTTGCCATCGACTTGCCGCCGCCGACGACCTCCTCTGCGGGCTGGAAGAATACCTTGAGCGTGCCCGAGAAGTCGCTCTCCCGAATCGCCTCGAGCACGCCGATTCCGATCGTCGCGTGGGCGTCGTGCCCGCAGGCGTGCATCGCCCCCTCGTGTTCGGATCGGAAGCCTTCGGCTGCGGGGACGTGTGCCGGATCGTCGGATTCCGGCCGGGGCAACGCATCGATGTCGACACGGAGCCCCACGGTCGGACCGGAACCCTGCTCGAGTACGGCGACGGCTCCCGTGTACCCGCCCTCGAGGGCCTCGAGGATCGACTCGTCGACATCGTAGGCCGAGGCCTGTTCGTACCACGCCGACAGTTCGTCATCGTCGGGAAGGCCCATTCGATGGTCGCCGGCGAGCGCATCCGGGCCGACGTGGAGGGCCGTTAGGTCGAGTTCCGAGAGGGTTTCAACGAGACGTGCGGTGGTGTAGAACTCACACCACGCCGGTTCGGGTTTTCGATGGAGGTCACGACGAAGGGAAACGTGCGATTCGGTGGTCATAGCTACATCTACTCGGGGATCCCCAAAACTGTGCCGCCGCTCGGAACAGGGCGAGACAGGGACTAGACAAGAGATCGACACGACCTCGCTGTCGAAAGACGACCCAGAGACGAACCTGAACCGAACCCAAATCGAATTGGCGATCGTCGTCGACGGGATAAAACGCGATAAATGGGATATACGGCCGTCTCGAGGCCTCGGAGAGCGAAACCGGGAGTCCGGTTCCTGACCCCAAAATTAAACAATATATGAGTACGATGATACGGGTGAAATGAAGATTGATGTCGTCGAAGCGCTCCATCAGCCGGAATACACCGGCGACGATAGATGCGAGCCGTGCACGGTTTTGAACCTGATCATCGCCGCCTTACTGAGTTCTCTCATCGCACGTAAATCGAAACTCGGCGGAGTATTCGCGCTCGGCTGTTCGATCGGCTTGATCTACCTTCGCGGCTATCTGATTCCGGGAACCCCGACGCTGACAAAACGGTATCTCCCGCCCGAGATCCTTCGCTGGTTCGGGAAGGACCCGGAGCCGGTCGTCGCGTCCGGACTCGGTTCGCCCGACGGGACCGCTGCGATCGGAGACTTGAGCCAGGAGGATCGTTCCGACGAACCGACCGAATCAGTATCCACTGCATCCGCGACCGCTCCGAACGGGGAGACGCCAGCGGAAGGAGAGGCCGAAACCGACGGCTACGGATCCGAATCCGACACCGAACCGGTCGACGGCTCCGCTGACGCCCCCGAAGCCGGCATGGATCTCGAGACGTACTTCGTCGACGAGGGAATCCTCGAGCCGTGCGAGAAGTCGGACGACCTCTGCCTGACCGACGCGTTCGAAACGGCGTGGCTCGAGGAGATCGAACCGATCGCGGACGGAGAGATCGACGCAGCCGACGCCGCCGCTGCGTTCGGGTTCGAGGAGGACCCCGACGAGTTCGAACTGTTGACTCGCGACGGCGTGCACACGCTCAGAGCGAACGCGAGTCGAACCGGCCAGTGGCCATCGCGTCCGGCGCTCGTCGCGGACGTCGCCGCGAGCCGGGTCTTCGAATCCTGGGTGGACGACTGGGACGCGTTCGCCCCCGCACAGAAGGGACAGCTGCTGAACAGCCTTCGAATGTTCCTCGAGACGTGCCCGACCACGGGCGGCGACATCCAGATGGGCGAGGAGGTCGTCGAATCCTGCTGTAGCTCCCACAAGGTGTTCGCGGTTACCTGCGAAGACACCGGCGAGCGCCTCTTCGAGCACCGGATCGCTGATACGTAACTCGAACCGGTGAGACGTTTCCCGAACCAGCGACACACCATTTGGACCGGAGAAACGCCCCTGAACGCCGGAGTCGTTTCGCAGACGGCTCCAGATAGATCGCGACGAAAAACGAGAATAGCGCGTCGAAACGACCTCGATCGCCGCCATCGAGTGAGTTTGTTGGCCGTATACAGCGACAAAACCCTCGAGAAAAGGTCTGGGCGCTCGAAACGATGGACGAACTCGCCAGCGAAAGTGAACTCACCGAATGCGATGTTCGGGAAGTCGCCAATAACATAAACGAACGAGGTCTCGAGCGTTTCGAAGGAGGATCCGAGTAATCGAGACGGCGCGTATTTCGTACGCTATAGAAACAGCGCCGGCACGGTATTCCGAAAGATGTTGAGCGAGATGACGAAGAGGAGACAGACGACGAACCAGTTGAACGTTCGCTCGTCGAACTCGAGTCGCCGGAGGTACGTACCGAGGAGCAGCCCGACGATGGTGACGACGGCGATCACCGAGCCGAGCCAGAATCGGTAGGTCGTCAGCAGGTCGGTAAAGAACGCCATCTGAACGATTCGCACTGTAAATATCGTTCCCAGTACCATCGACAGGCCACCGATGTACCGCTCGGCGTCACGCTCGAAGGTGTGGAAGTAGGCAGGTAGCAGCGGGCCGAGGTTCGCGAACGCGAGCAAGAACCCTTGTGAAAGGCCAGCCGCCCCGAGCGCGAACGGGTGGTGTGCTTCCTCGATCGTGACGAAGTTCTGGACCACCTGAAAGGCGACGTAGCCGAGCAACACGAGCCCGATGACGAACGGGACGAGCGGGCCTGCGCTGAACGTCGCCAGCGCCATCACGCCGATCACGCTTCCGACGACGGCGAGAACCAGTAGCGACCACTCTTCGCGGACGAACGACCATCCCGTTCCGGTCTCGGCGATCTGAAACATGTTGAGCATCCACGGCGGAATCGCCAGCACGACGACTGTGACGGTCGGATCGATCACCGTCGCGAAAATCGGCGTCATGATCAGCGAGTAGCCGAATCCTGTCATCCCCTTGACGACGCCGCCGACCACGGCGACCAGCATTAATCCAGCGAGTAATCCGACCGAGAGATCGGACTGAATCCCTTGATCGACGTTCTCGAGTCCCGGAAAGAGGACGACCGAAGCCACTATAGCGAGTAGCGTAGCCCCAACCATGGTGAGCTCGCGATAGTGGAACGCCCGCAGGTTCGTGAGGAACTGTTCGACGTCGACCGTTGGTTCAGAAGCACTCATATTCGTTCGAAAGCGGATGGAGACGGCGATGATTCGTCGATACACTGGTTCAGTGCCCGATCCGTATTTGAGTGTCCGCTTCGGCGAGATTTAGCGCGGCTCGAGTTGCTCCTGAGACGACTGACCACCGAATCGCGACCGCTCAAGCCCACCGACGGGCGTGTTTCGTGAACTCGCTCCGTCACCGATTGCGGATAAAACGGCCGCTACTACCGAAAACAGTCGAATCACTGCTGGAGGCCGGTTTGTCGGAGTCCGTTCGCCCCCCTCAATTACACGTCCTCGTGGTCGTCGTGATTGTGCCTCGCGTGGCTGTCGTGACCGTCGTCAGCGCT
>NZ_JMIP02000016.1 GCF_000691505.1 Halostagnicola sp. A56 | reverse complement strand
CATAGCTCGAGGAATTCACGCTACTGTACCATAGGTGGTGTGATATAGGCGATGTAATGGATTGTGCAGGCGGTGAACCCACCACCGTGATCACGAGTGCCTGCTATCGATCGAAACGGTAATTCTGTGTTATTGGTAGTACACAGGATTTGCACTGCAGGCGTAATGTTCACGAATAGTGGAGCATCGTTTAACGGACAGTCGAGCGATTATGAGGGAAAATGATGGCGGATTGAATATATGTTGGCCCTAACGTATAAATGCAAAATCTGTGTTTTCCGAGCCAGACAACAATGACAAACGTGCTCGGGGTTTCCGATCCGCAGACTTTTATCGCTTCCAACCATAACTCAAAAATAAAAATATCATCTTTATACGACTTTATCTGACTGAATCAGACATATGGCTATATTTTGGGGTGTCAAAGGACCGGAAGATGTAGTTACCGATGAGAAATGCGGTAGTAAACGAAAGCAGATTTTTCGGCGATCTGAAACAGAAATAGTGGATCTATTATATTTTTCCGGGTAGTGACCTCGGTATCGTGAATCAATATCGAGCCGATACTAATTCAGTATCTACTCAATATCAACTGAAAGAGGATTACATCAATACAATAATATATTTGATTGAAACAGGGTTATTTTCACAAGCCAAGGTATTTATGTGAATGCGCACATTTACCAGTGAAAGTGAGAAATCGTGTGGCGAGTACCTGATTAAATGGGGGTTATGATGGTACCGGGAACGGCCGATACACCCACCAGACAGTGAGACGGTGCGAACAGACGCAACTCGAACTCTGACCGACCTGATCGAAAAATCCAGTGATATATCGTAGACGGCGCAGGCGAACGCCACCCCGTGTGGGCAGCCCAACCCAATCGTTACTGGTCGTCCCCGTCCTCGAGCGGGAGCGATCCGTACTCGTCGACGAACGACGAGCGAAGGGATTGCTTGTCGTACTTCCCAGTGGACGTACGCGGAATGTCACCGGTGAAGGCGAACAGATCCGGCAGCCACCACTTGGGGAACCGCTCGAGCAGGTGCTCGCGAAGTTCGGTTTCGATCACGTCGCCGTTCGTGACGACGTAGGCGACGGGTCGTTCCTGCCAGCGCTCGTGGTCGACGCTGACGACGGTCGCCTCGACGACCGCGTCGTGGGCCATCAGTTCGTTCTCGAGTTCGACAGAAGAGATCCACTCGCCGCCGCTCTTGATGATGTCGTCGACGCGGTCGACGACGTCGAGGTAGCCGTACTCGTCGATCGTCCCGATATCGCCGGTCTTGAACCAGCGTTTGGAAGACGCGTCGTCCGACTCCCCGGCCGCTTCGCTTTCGGAGGCGTCGTCGGTAAAGGACTCTTCGGTCGCGTCGGGTCGGTCGTAGTACTCGTCGATGACCCACGGACTGCGGACCTGAATCTCACCCTTCGACTCGCCGTTGTGGGGAACTGGCTCGCCGTTCTCGTCGCGCAGGCGGAGTTCGACGCCGGGCGTGGGTTGCCCGGGTTTCGTTCGCAGATCGTACTGTTCCTCTTCGGGGAGTTCTCGCATCTCCGTCGTCTCGAGCGTGTTGACGAGATGCGGCGACGCCTCGGTCATCCCGTACCCCTGGATGATCGGCGCGTCGAACTCCTCGTCGAACCGGCGCATGACCGCCGGTGGTGGCGAGCTGCCGCCGGTGAGGATCCGATCGAGCGTGCTGATATCCGCCGCGGGAGTCTCGTCGATGTAGGTCGCCATCTCGGTCCAGATGGTCGGCACGGCCGCGGCGATCGTAACCCCCTCGTCGCGGATCAGCTCCTCGACATCCTCGAGGTCTGTGTGTGAGTTCGGAAGGACGAACGACGAGCCGTGCAACGTGCCGCTGTAGGGGAGACACCAGCCGTTGACGTGGAACATCGGAACGACCGGGAGGATCACGTCCCGTTCACAGATGCCGAAGCTGTCTTTCCCACCGTAGGACATGCTCAGCAAGAAGAGTCCGCGATGGGAGTACGCGGCCCCTTTCGGAAGGCCGGTCGTCCCCGAGGTGTAACAGATTCCACACTCCGTCTCCTCGTCGAGGTCCGGCCAGTTGTACTCGGTGGAGTAGCCCTCGATGAACGACTCGTAGTCCGTTACCGGCTCGAGCGAGGTTTCGGGAACCGTCTCGTCGAGGACGACGTATTTCTCGACCGTCTCGAGGTCGGCCTCGATCGATTCGATGGTATCGACGAACGCCGGGTCGACGAACAGGAGGCGGTCCTCCGCCTCGTTGATTATCTTGATCAGGTGTTCATCGGGCAGCCGATGGTTCGTCATATGAATACTCCGACCGCTGCAGGAGGGGCCGTAGTAGAGCTCGTAGTGGCGATAGTGGTTCGCCGCCATTACGGAGACACGGTCGCCCCGTTCGAGGCCGTACTCGTCGAGCGCGTGTGCGAGCTGGCAGATTCGCTCGTAGGCGTCTGCGTAGGTGTAGCGATGGTAGCTGCCGTCGTCGAGTTTCGTGGCGATCTCTTTGTGGCCGAACTGGTCGACACCTCGTTTGAGCGTCTTCGTAAGTGTCAGGTCGTAATCCATCATGGTTATATATGTAATCTTTATTACTACCGTGGAAAGGGTTTTTGGTTTTGATCAGTTCTTTAGGGAGAGCGCTTTCGAACAGTCAGGAGAGGAGTTCGCGCGCAATGATGTTCTTTTGCACTTCGGTCGTTCCCTCGTAGATCTGGGTAATCTTGGCGTCGCGGTAGAAACGCTCGACATCGAAATCGTCGACGTACCCGGACCCGCCGTGAATCTGGACGGCCTCGTCCGCGACGTCGACCGCGATGCGAGAGCCGTACTCTTTGGCCATCGACGACAGCTGCGTGCTGTCTTCTGCGTCGTTTTCCGCCGCCCAGGCGGCCTTGTACGCGAGGTTGCGCGCCGCTTCGATATCCGTGTACATCTCCGCGAGTTTGTGCTGGATCGCCTGAAACTCGGCGATCGACCGATCGAACTGTTCGCGCTCCTGTGCGTACTCGCGGGCGCGATCGGCCGCGCCCTTCGCGATCCCGACGCCCTGCGCGGCGACGGTGACCCGGGTCTCGTCGAAGAACTGCATCTGCTGGTAGAACCCCTCGCCGCGCTCGCCGACGAGGTTCTCCGCGGGAACGCGGACGTCGTCGAGGATGAGTTCGGCGGTCGGACTCGCGCGGACGCCCATCTTGCCGTCGATTTTGTCCGCGTCGAAGCCATCCCGGTCGGACTCGACGATGATCTGCGAATAGCCGGCGTGCGGGCTCTCGCTCTCCGGATCCGTCTCACAAAGAACAACGAAGTAATCGCCGACGGTCCCGTTGGTGATCCACATCTTGGTGCCGTTTATCACCCACTCGTCGCCGTCTCTCTCCGCTCGCGTCGACGCCGCCGTGACGTCCGACCCGGCCTGGGGCTCCGAGATCGCTGCGCCCATCACCGACTCGCCCTCCGTAATCGGCGGGAGGTACGTCTCTTTCTGGTCCTCGGTACCGAACTCGAGGATCGCCTCGCTCCCGAAGTCCGCGGAGGTGATACAGAGTGCGATTCCGGGATCGATCGCGAACAGTTCCTCGATCATCAGCGCTCGTTCGACCATCGAGTACCCGGTACCGCCGTACTTGAGGGGGAACTGCGGGCCGAGCAGTCCCATCTCGGCGGCTTTGTCCATGATCTCCTGGGGGTACGTCGCCGATCGGTCGTGTTCGCTCGCGACCGGTTCTATTTCGTTCTCGCCGAAGCGCCGGACCTCCTCTACCATCGCCTGTTGTTCTGGCGGAAGTTCGAAGTCCATATCTCGTCCTTGGCGTCATCGCACCTAAGTCTACGGATTGGCGTTCACGAGTCCCAGCTGTGGGTCTACCAACGCGACCGGCCGGGTCCAATCATTTCGGATGGGTTTTCTATCCGCTTCGAACCGATAATTTATCGTATATGAGCCAGCCCACACAAGCTATTTACACAGGTATGATCGTAATTGTGCGTGTCGAGCTAGACGCGGATGAGCTCGATCTCGGCAGTTACGAATCACTATACTGGATGGATGATGTCCGAATTTAGAAGATACAACAGTATATACCTGGTAATAAACCGTCGTGCATCCAGTATGAATGGACAATGGTTCGAGGCCGGTGATGGAGTTTGTCCCAGCACTGCTCACGTCAAACTGGTTCCGCGGCGCAATAATCACCCCAAAGCAGTGCATTTATAATGATTGTGACTCTGCCTCATGGTATGTTACGCCAAGAGGCATGGCGAAGTGATAACGAAACCTGGGAGGAGACCGAGCCCCAGGAAAAACGGATCGACGAGGAATCGTTCACGACGCTGGAACGAATCCCGTTCCTGCGGTTCGCGATCGTGCTGCTCCTCGGCGGCGCGTTCTTCGTCCTCCCGGTGCCGTGGAACAACACAGTAACGGTACCGTTCGATATCGTCGCGACGCTCATCGAAGACGCCGCTTCACAGTACGTGCTCGCTCTCTCGTGGCTCATGGTCGTCGGCGCAGCCGCGATGACGACGATCGCTGAACTGCACAATCGCGATTTCGTCGGTCTCGAGGATGGGACCGTCGAGCGGCTGAACCTCGAGCTCTGGGAGACGAACCTCGTATTCTGGCTGCTCCGGATTATCGGTGCGGCGATCGCGACCGGGTTCTTCTTCGACGTTGGACCAGCAATGATGCTCGCCCCCAACGTTTCGGGCGTCGTGTGGGGAACGCTGATCCTCAGTATCGTGATTATTATCCCGCTGGGATCGATCTTCGTCAACCTGCTGATCGAGTGTGGGGCGTTGGAGTTCATCGGGACCCTCGCGCGTCCGGTAATGAAACCACTGTTCAAGCTTCCGGGACGGTCGGCGCTGGACGCCGCCGCCTCGTGGGCAGGTTCGTTCGCGATCGGATTTTACGTCACCCGGAAGGTCTTCGATCGGGGCGGGTACAACAAGCGGGAAGTCTTCATCATCTGCTCGTGTTTCGGGACTGGGAGCATCGGGACGATCGGCGTCTTCGCTGCAGCCTACGACATGCTGCATATCTTCCCGGTCATCCTGTTCGCGTATCTGATCGCGATCGCCGTGACGGCGGCGATAACGATCCGCATCCCGCCGCTCTCGCGCGTTCCCGCGGAGTACATCTCGGAGCCAACCGTCGAATCGAACCTCACCGGATCCGTGACGGACTACCTCCGACTTGCGGTGAGCGAAGCCGTCGAGGAAGCCAAGGGAACGTCCACGCCGCGAGCGGGCTGGAGGGGACTCGTCGACGGAATCGTCCTCACGGCGACGATCACCGGGACCGTCGTCTCCGTCGGGACGCTCGTGCTCGTCCTCTATCACAACACCGAGCTGTTTCAGATCGTGTCCGCGCCGGTAGAACCCGTCATCGCCGCGTTCGGCATCCCGAACGCGGACGTCGTCGCCTCGGCGGTCATCATCGGCTTCGCCGATATGTACGTCGCGGCGCTGACGGCGGTCGAACTGGCTCCGATGGCGCAGTTCTTCGTGGTCATCATCGTCAGCTCGCAGATCCTCTTTCTCGCGGCGACCGGCCCGATGATGATGGACATGTTCACCGACGTGCCGGTCCGCTTCCGTGATATCGTCGCCGTGTTCACCGTTCGAACGCTCGTCCTCATACCGGTGAGCGCAGCGCTCACGCACGCTGCCAGCTTTCTCGGATTCCTCTGAGAGCGTCGCGTTTTCGAACGCGGACGCGGAATAGCAACCGTGCGGATTTCGTTCAGTCAGGTCCCGTACTGGTACTTGATCGTTATCGTTTCGTTCGTCTCCCGGAGCCTGTTCAGGAGCTCGGTCTGGTAGGACTCGCTTTTGACGCGTTCCGTGGGACAGGCGATCCCGATACTCCCTTTGAGCTGTTCGTCGACGACGATCGGGACACCGATCGTCCCCATTCCCTCGATCTGTTGGTCCCAATCGACCGCGTAGCCGTCCGCGCGAACCGACTCGAGTTTCTCGAGCAGCGTCGCTCGATCCGTGATCGTCTCGCTCGTAATCGAATCGAGGCCGTGTCTGTCGATTATTTCGTCGACTCGGTCTTCCGAAAGCGTAGAGAGGATGGTTTTCCCGGACGCGTGTGAGTACAACGGGATCGTGATGCCGGAGTACAGTCCGAGTTCGATCGCCGTCTCGCCACGTTCTATGTGGAGGAAGACGGCCCTTCCGGCTTCCTCGACGATGAGCGTAACGACCTCACCGGTTTCCGCCGCGAGCTCCTCGAGGGCTGTCTGGGAGGCCTGGTAGATCTGGTTGCGGTGTTTGAGTCGCGACCCCATCGCCAGAAACGCGTGGCTGAGTTCGTATCTCCCATCGGTATTGACGACGTATCCCGTCGATTGCAGCGTCTGTAGGTAGACGTGGGCGGTACTCCGCGGAATGTCCATCTCCTCGGCGATTTCGGTCGGCCCAGCCCCGTCGAGTTCCCACAGGACGTCGATCACGTCGAAAGAGCGTTGAACCGATTTCATGGGGGATGTCGACCCTGACATACCAACGCGTTCTCGGGTATCGCTATTAAATGTTCGACCATTTTGGATGAGATAGCGGCCATCGGACACGCGCCGATCAGCCCGCCGCCCGATCGGTCGTCCACGGAGGGAAAAGATTTACACCCCCTTCAGCAAAGAGAGGGGTATGCCACTCGAGCGATTGTTCGACCCAGCGAGTATCGCAGTTATCGGCGCGTCCGCGACGCCGGGAAAGATCGGCTACGAGGCCATGCGAAACGTCCAGGCGTTCGACGGCGAGGTATTTCCGGTCAACCCGTCGGGCGATGGCGAGGTGTTCGGCCACGAGTTCGTCCCGTCGGTCGACGACATCGAGACGGCACCCGATCTGGCACTGCTCTGTGTCCCCGCGGCGGCGGTCCCCGACATCGTCGAAGAGTGCGGCGAGGCGGGTGTCGGCGGGGCCGTCATCTTCGCCGGCGGCTTCGCCGAAACGGGCGACGACGGCGCGGAGTTACAGGACCGTCTCATCGAGGCCGCAGAAGCCAGCGGCGTCGACCTTCTCGGGCCTAATACGAGCGGGTTTCTGGTCCCGGGGGACGACCTCTACGCGACGTTCACGACCGACCTCGAGACCATTCCGTCCGGGAATCTCGCGATCGTCGCCCAGAGCGGCGGCCTCTCCTACGCGCTGGGCTTTCGGGCACAGAACATCGACGTCGGCGTCTCGGCGATGGTCGGGCTCGGAAACCGGGCCACCACCGGCTTCACCGAAGCGATCGAATACTTCGACGCGGACGAGCAGACGGACACGATCCTCCTGCACGTCGAGGGGACCGCCGACGCGCGGGCGCTACTCGCGACGTGCGAATCGGTCGAGACGCCCGTCGTCGCCTACCACGTCGGCGAACAGGACGTCGGCGACTTCGCCGAGTCACACACCGGCGCGTTGACCGGGGAGTACGAGCTGTATCAGGCGGGGTTCGAACAGTACGGCGTGCCGACGGTTCGATCCTGCGCCGAACTGATCGACGCGGGGACCGCGTTGGCGAACTGTCCCGAACCGGACGGCCCGAACGTCGGCGTCGTCACCGCCCAGGCCGGACCGGGTATCGCGATCACGGATCAGCTGAAGGCCGCCGGCGCGAACCTGCCGTCGCTAACCGCGGAGACCCAGGACGTCGTGGAGGACATTCTCCCCGGCATTACGTTCGCCGAGAATCCCGTCGACACCGGTCGTCCGATGCCGGAGTTCGGCGAGGTTATTGGAGCCGTCGCCCGCGACGAAAACATCGACATCGTTCTCGTCTACGAGCTCTACGAAGCGGCGCTCGGGTACCCCGTCGAGGACCTCGAGTCCGTCGTTGAGGCAGTCGACAAACCCATCGTCTTCGCCAGCGGCGGGCCCGAGAGCATCCTCGACGAGGAACTGCCGAAACTCGAGGCGATCGGCGTCCCGACCTACCGAACGCCGGAGCGGGGGGCCGACGCCGCTGCCGGACTCGTCCAGTACGCGGTCCGGAACGCGCCACCGGAGGCGGCCGGGGCTCAGGTGGAGGTGCGAGCGGATGACTGAGACTTTCGAGGCCGTCGCTGCCGCCGAGCGTTCGACGCTGACCGAATCCGAGGCGAAGGAACTTCTCGCCGATCACGGCCTCTCGGTCCCGGACAGCAGGCTCGTTCGATCACCGGAAGCCGCGGTCGACGCGGCGACGGATATCGGCTACCCGGTCGTCGCGAAGGTCTCCTCGCCGGCCGTCCAGCACAAAAGCGAGTGGGCCGGCGGCCGCGGCGTCGCCGTCGGTCTCGAGTCGCCCGAGGCGGTTCGAGACGCGGCGGCAGCGATTCTCGAGGCTATCGACGAACAGGGGATCGAGGGTTCGGTCCTCGTCGAAGCCGGCGTCGACCTCGAGGCGGGCATCGAAGTCATCGTCGGCGGGACGCGGGATCCCTCGTTCGGCCCCACGGTCCTGCTCGGTCTCGGCGGCGTCGCCGTCGAACTGCTCGAGGACACGACCCATCGTATCGCACCGATTTCACACGCGGAAGCGGTCGAGATGACGTACGAACTCTCGTCCTCGCCGCTTTTCGACGGCTACCGTGGCGGTCCGACGGTCGACCGGGACGCGATCGCCGAAACCATCCAGACCGTCAGCGAACTGCTGGCGGCAAACGAGGACATCGCCGACGTCGAGATCAATCCGCTGCTCGCCCGCGAAGACGCCGCGATCGCGCTCGACGCGCTGATAACGCGGACTGACGGGGACTGAAATCAGCGGATCCGGAGAATTGCGTTTCCAGTTCCGATCGATTGTACTACCGCCGCGTTCGACACAGACAGCGAGTGACGCCAGAGAGCGAGCACCGCCGGCGTACGTTTCTTCCAAAGATATATGTATGGATCTCCCCCAGTTACGGATGATGACGCAGGACCTAGTGCAACGAGTGGCAGTGCTTGGCGCTGGCAGTATGGGCCACGGCATCGCCGAGGTTGCAGCGCTCGGCGGCTACGACGTGATGCTTCGTGACATCGAAGACGAGTTCGTCCAGGACGGCTACGAGAACATCGAGTGGAGCGTCGAAAAGCTCGCGGAGAAGGGCCAGATCGACGAATCCAGCGAGGCAGTCCTCGAGCGGATCGGAACGACGACCGATCTCGAGGCCGCCGTCTCCGATGCCGACCTCGTGATCGAGGCCGTCCCCGAACAGATCGAGATCAAGGAGGACACGTTCTCCTCGGTCGACGAACACGCGCCCGAGCACGCCATTCTGGCGTCGAACACCTCGAGTCTCTCGATTTCGGCTATCGCCTCGGCGACCGACCGCCCCAAGCAGGTCGTCGGACTGCACTTTTTCAACCCGCCGGTGAAGATGGACCTCGTCGAGGTCACGTACGGCGAGGCGACGAGCGACGAGACGGCAAAAATCGCCCACGAGTGGGCTGAATCGGTCGACAAGCGACCGATCTACGTGCGCAAGGATGTCCACGGCTTCGTCGTCAACACCGTCCTCGTCCCGTACATGGAAGAGGCAGCCTGGATGCTCTCGAACGACGAGACGACAGTTCAGGAAGCCGATGCGACGATGGTCTACGAGCGAGGCTATCCGATGGGGCCGTTCGAACTCAACGACTTCGGCGGCATCGACATCGCGTATCACTACCGCGACTCCTCCGACGATCCGATCCCGCCGGTCATCGAACGGAAAGTCGAGAACGAGAACCTCGGCAAGAAAACCGGCAGCGGCTTCTACGAGTACGAAGAGAGCGAGGGCGTCGACTACACGCCCGAGGACATCGCCGAGTTCGACACGCTTCGCACTGAGGCGGTCATGATCAACAAGGCCGCGTGGCTCATCGGCAACGACGTGGCGACGCCCGAAGCGATCGACATCGGCCTCCGCCTCGGCGGAAACTTCCCCGAGGGAATGTGCCGGCGCGGCGATCGTATCGGCCTCGACGCAGTCCTCGAGAAACTCGAGGAACTACACGCGGAGTACGGTGCCGATCGCTACGAGCCGGCAGAGTACCTCGTCGAACTCGTCGAGGACGGCTTCACCGGCGAGGACGCCGGCAAGGGCTTCTACGACTACCGCGTCGACCCGCCGTATCACTACCTCGACTGGGAACTCACCGACGAGGGCGTCCTCGACGTGACGATCGATCGCCGCGAGAAGCTGAACTCGATGTCCGAGGACGTATTTATGGAGATCGATCGGCTCCTGACCGATATCGACGTCGACGACGTCTCCTGTGTCGTTTTCGAGGGCGCCGGCGAGAAGGCGTTCAGTTCGGGAGCGGACATCACCGGCTTCACCGCCGGCGAGCCGACAGACATCATGGATCCCGACGAAGTGTTCCAGACGGTCTACGAGTTCGAGCGGCCGACGGTCGCGAAGATCGACGGGTACTGTCTCGGCGCGGGCATCGAACTCGCGCTGGCCTGTGACATCCGCGTGGCGACGACGGACTCCACCCTCGGCACGCCCGAGACGAACCTCGGCCTGATCCCCGGCGGCGGCGCGACCCAGCGACTCGTCAGACTCGTCGGCGAGAACCGAGCGAAGGAGATGGTCTTCCGCGGTCTCCAGTTCGACGCCGAACGAGCCGAGGAGTGGGGGATTCTAAACCACGCCGTCCCGAAAGACGAATTTCAAGAGCTCGTCGATGACATCGTCTCGGATCTCGTCTCCGGCCCGCCGGTCGCGCTCAAGGCGGCGAAGCAGGTCATCAACGACGGACAGGAGGCCAGCCTCGAGGCGGCGCTCGCGATGGAAAAACAGTCGTTCGCCCTGCTGACGACCACCGACGACATGTACGAGGGCGTCACGGCGTTCAGACGGAATCGAGCGCCGGAGTTTACGGGTGAGTGAGATGACCCGCAACGTCGCAATCGTCGGCGGCGGCACCTCGGACTGGGGCGACCGCGACGCGAGCTGGAAGGACCTCGCCCAGGAGGGCGGGAAGGCGACCTTCGACGCCGTCCCTGATATCGGCCCCGAAGACATCGAGGGGCTGTTCGTCGGTGCGGTCCAGCCCGAGCGATTCGCCAATCAGACACACGTCGCGCCGATGGTCGCCGAGTTACTCGGCATCGACGTGACGGAGATGATCGCCCGGACCGAGCTTGCTTGTGCGAGCGGGCAGGCCGCGCTTCGCTACGCCTGGCTCGCGATCGCGGCCGGCCAGTTAGACACCGCGCTCGTCCTCGGTGTCGAGAAGATGAACCTCGGCCGCGAACACATGCCCGAAGTGCAGTCGTCAATGGCGAACGTGCTCGACCGGGAGTTCGACGGCGTCAACGGCCTCGCCGCGCCGCCGTTTTTCGCCTGGTACGCCCAGCGACACATGCACGAGTACGGCACGACCCGCGAGCAGCTCTCGAAAGTCGCGGCCAAGAACAAGACCAACGCCTCCCGCACCGACTTCGCGCAGTTCCAGTCGACGGTTGAGGAAGACGAGATAACCGAGTCTCCCGAGATCGCGCCGCCGCTGCACCTCTACGACTGCAGCGGCATCACGGACGGTGCAACGGGCGTGATCGTGATGAGCGAGGAGAAAGCCCGCGAAGTCACCGATACCCCAGCCTGGATCACCGGCAGCGGCCAGTCCTCGATGGCAGGCAACTCCATCAACAACCTCCCGTCGTTCGACGGCTGGCCCCAGGCTCGCGAGGCCTCTCAAAACGCCTACGAGCAGGCGGGAATCGAAGACCCGCTCTCGGAGATTGACGTGGCCGAAGTCCACGACTGCTTCTCGATCAGCGAGATCATTGAGTACGAGGAACTCGGCTTCTGCGAGCGCGGCGAGGGCGGCCAGTTCATCGAGGACGGCCGGAGCCACCTCGACGGCGACGTGGCGGTCAACCCGCGCGGCGGCCTGCTGGGCTGTGGCCACCCGCTCGGTGCGACCGGCGTCTCCCAGGCCCTCGAAATCACCCAGCAGTTCCAGGGAACCGTCTCGAGCGACCGGCAGGTCGAGGACGCCACGACCGGGCTCATCCACAACTTGAGCGGCAGTGCGTCAGTTCACAGCGTCATGACGCTGGGACGTGATCCACAATGACAGACCAGCAAGACACCACCGATTCGACCGATCCGGGAAGGTCGAGCGACGCCAACGGATCGGTCCCCAGAGAGACCGTATCGATCCCCTCGGAGATCGAGCTTCCCGATCTGCTCGATTTCTACGAGCGACAGACGCCGGAGCACACGCAGATCGCCGAGTTCTACGAGAACCTCGACGACGGCAGGCTCACGACGACACGGTGTACCGACTGTGGTGAGATCCACTTCCCGCCGCGAATCGTCTGTCCGGAGTGTATGGCCGACGACCTCGAGTACGTCGACTTGCCCCACAAGGGCGAACTGTTCGCGTTCAGCGAATCGCGCGGCGGCACGCCGCTTGGCTACCACGACACGTCGCCGTTCGTCGTCGCCGTCGTCGACCTGGGCGAGATCAAGCTCTCGGCGCGGATCGACGACGCCCGGTACGACGACCTCGAGATCGGCGATCCGGTCTCGCTAAAGATCGTCGACATCGAGGGAGGGAGTGCGTCAGAACGGGTCTTTTATCGGTTCGTCCCGAAAGGTGACACACAATGAAAGACTACGAACTCACGCTGCAGGTCATGCTCGATCGTGCGGTCTCCCAGTTCGGCCACAAGGAGATCGTCTCGGAAGAAGCGGACGGAACGACACACCGGTACACGTACAACGAGGCAGCGGATCGAATGGCCCAGCTCGCGAACGCCCTCGACGAACTCGGCCTCGAGATGGGCAGCAGGGCGTCGGTGATGGCGATCAACCACCACCGCCACTACGAGCTCTACTTCGGGCTGTCCTGTAGCGGCCGGAGCATCCACATGACGAACCACATGCTCCCCGACGAGCACATCGTCGAGATCGTCAACGAGGCCGAAGACGAGGTCGTCTTCGTCGATCCGGCGTTCGTCGAGACCGTCGAGAACGTCGCCGACCAGTTCGAGACCGTCGAACACTACGTCGTCCTCGACGACGAGGTGCCCGAGACGGACCTCGAGCCAGTCCAGTCCTACGAGGACCTCCTCGACGGCCACGAGACCGACTACGAGTGGCCGGACATCGACGAGGAGCGAGAGGCGGGTATCTGTTATACCTCCGGAACGACCGGACTCCCGAAGGGCGTGGCCTACACCCACCGAAACATCTACCTGCACACGCTGACCCACAGCCACATCGACGTCTTCAAAATCAGCGAGAACGACGCCGTTATGCCCGTCGTGCCGATGTACCACGTCAACGGCTGGGGACTGCCCTACACCGCGACGTTCTGTGGCTCGAAGCTCGTGTTGCCGGGGCCGAAGACCGATTCCGAGCAGATCGCCGAACTGATCGATCGGGAGGGCGTCACCATCACCGCCGCCGTCCCGACGGTCTGGCGCGAGATGGCCAGTTTCTACGACGAGCGCGAGGACATCGAACTCGAGAGCTTAGATCGGGTCCTGACCGGCGGCAGTTCGCCCCCAGAGTGGCTCATGGAGAAATTCGACAAGGAGATCGGTGCGCCGATCTACCAGGGTTACGGGATGACCGAGGCCGCGCCGAACCTCGTGAACACCATGACCACCACCGAAGTCAAAGAGGAGTTAGACGAGAGCGGCCAGTATCAACAGCAGATGAAGCCTGGCCTCCCCGCCCCCGGCGTGCAGATCCGCCTGCGTGATCAGAACGGCGAAGAAGTCCCCCACGACGGGGAATCCTCCGGCGAGATCCAGGCCCGCGCGCCGTGGCTCATCGACGAGTACTACGAGCGCCCGGCGGCCACGGCCGAGTCGTTCACCGACGACGTCCCCGAGAGCGAAGCGAACGGGGAGTCGGAAGACGCGTCTTCCAAACGGTGGTTCAAGACCGGCGACATCGGCACCATCGACGAGTACGGTTACATCGAGGTCGTCGACCGACTCGACGACATCATCAAGAGCGGCGGCGAGTGGATCTCCTCGATCGAACTCGAGAACGAACTGATGGCCCACGATGCGGTCGAGGAGGCGACGGTCATCAGCGTCGAACACGAGAAGTGGGACGAACGACCGGTCGCCTACGTCGTCGCATCCGCGGACGACGTGACCGGCGACGAACTCCGGGCGCACCTCCGCGAGCGCTATCCCAAGTGGTGGATGCCCGATAAGATCGTCTTCGTCGAGGAGATCCCGAAGACGACGACCGGGAAGTTCAACAAGAAGGTCCTGCGCGAGGACTTCGACGAGGAGTACGACGGACTGCCGCTCGAGGAATAAGCGCTGTCGTCCACTCGAGGATGATCGCTTTCTGGCACTCGAAGAAGAATCGACGGGTTACAGTTCCGACTCGAGCTCGGCGACCTCGTCTCTGACTTCGCGGACCTTCGCGGCCTGCTGATCGTTCGTTTCCGCGAGGGTTTCGATTTCGGCGGCGACGGCTTCGATCTGCTCGAGGGAGTTACCGAGCATCGTCGTGACCTCCTGTGCGGTCGCGGCCTGATCGTCGGTCGCGTCGGCGATCTGATCGATCCCGGTCGTCGCCTCGCCGACCGCAGATTGGATCTCGGACTGTTTGTCGTCGACCGTCCGGGCGCGTTCGATGGCGTCGTCGACGCGCTCGATGGTCGTCTCGACGTTGTCGATCGTTTCCGTGGTGTTCTGGGTAACGTCGTCGACGATATCTTCGATCGTTCCGACCTCGCCTTTCGACTGGTCGGCGAGCGCTTTGACCTCGTCGGCGACGACCGCGAAGCCCGCTGCACCAGAATCGACCTGCGCGGCCTGGATGTTGGCGTTGACCGCGAGCAGGTTGGTCTCGTCGGCGATCTGATCGATCACGTCGACCACTTTGTCGATCTCTTGCATCCGCTGTTCTAGGTTCTGGGTCGTCGCAGAGAGCGTGTCCGTCGCGTCGCGAACGTCGTCGATGATCGAGACGATATCGGCGGTCGCGTCCTTCGATTCGTCGGCGAGTTCGGCGGCGGTCTGACTCTGGCTGCTGACCTCCTCGGCGCTGGCTGAAATCTCCTCGACGGTCGCCGACAGCGACTCCATCTCGTTTCGCACCTGCGCGAGGTTCTCGACCTGCGTCGCGGCCAGCGCGTCGACGTCGTCGGTCGTCTCCGCGTTCGTCTCTGCGGCGCTGAGTAGTTCGTCGACCGCGCCGTCGACGATGTCGCTGATGGCCGTCTGTACCTCCTCGAGTTCGTTGCGCTGTTCGACCAGTTCCGTCACGATCGTGATGTACTCGAAGGCACCGATCGACTCGCCGTCGGGCGTTCGAAGCGGGACGCCGGCCGTGCGGATGTGCCACTGATCGTCCGGCGGGCCGCCGGATCGGATCTCCGACTCCTGAATCGCCTCGCCCGTTCTTGCGATCTCTTCGGCCAGCGTTTCCTCGACGCCCTCGGTGCCGATCACTTCGAGCGCCTGTTCGCCGAGCGCGTCGCCATCGGAAACGCCGGTTAGCTCCGCGCTCTCGTCGTTCCAGTGGGTGATAGCACCGTCGTCGTTGACGACGAGAATCGGTTCCGGGAACTCCTCGACCAGCCCTTCGAAGAGCGTTCGCCAGAAATCGCGTTCCGCCCGCACGGCTTCGATCGATTCTTCGCCCGCGTCGTCGGGCGACTCGAGGCGGTCCGGGAGCAAGAGACGTCTGCCAGTCATTCGCGAACTTGTTCACAGAGGGTGGAAATATAGCTACTGGCCGGGCGGACGAAACGCGGGTCCGGCAACGAGTCGCCGAAAGCGGGCGGTCGAGGACGTAACGCAGCGCCCGCGGGATCGAGTCGAGAAACGTTGCTGCGTGGGCTCGAGCGTCGAACGGAGCTCGAAACGAAAAGAGCCGCGTCAGGTCGGCAGTTCCCGGCCGTAGAAGCCGGTCGGCTTGTAGAGCAACACGAGGATGATCAGAATCAGCGCCGTCATACCGCTCAGCCGCGGCGAGATGGCGGACGTGGTGAACACCTCGAGAAAGCCGATGACGTACGCAGCGATGAGGCTTCCCCGAATTGAGCCGATGCCACCGAGGATGACGATCGCGAACGCGAGCGTCAGCGGCGTCATCCCCATGTCGTAGGAGGCGGCGCGGAAGGTGCCGTAGAGAACGCCGGCCGAACCCGCGAAGACGCCCGCGAGCGCCCAGACCAGGAGCGTGATCCTGTCGGTGTCGATACCCACCAGCGCCGCGCCTTTCTCGTTCATCCCCGTCGCGATGATCGCCTGTCCGTGCTTCGTGTGGTTGATGAAGACGAACAGGCCGATGATGAACAGCCACGAGACGGCGAAGATCAGCAGGTTGTTGTAAAGAAAGGAGACGCCCCCGATGGACGTGGCGCCGTCGAGCATGGATGGGACCGATCGCGGATTGGTGCCGACCGCCGCCCGGAAGGAGTACTCGATGACCAGCCAGGACAGCAGCGTGATGATCAGGACGTTGACCGGGTCCTCCGTGTGTTTGACCAGTAAACTATGCAGGACGACGTGAAAGAGCGCACCGGTGACGGTGGCCGCGAGCAGCCCGATCCAGACGCCGTATCCCATTCCGGAGACGTACCAGGCGGTGAACGCACCGATCGTAATGGTTCCGCCGTGGGCGAGGTTCGCCTGTCCCGCGACGCCGAACACCAGCGTGAACCCGATCGCGATGAGCGCGTACAGCGAACCGAGGATGAGCGTGTTCGCTGCGATACCGACGATGTCGACCATGCGTCAGAACCACTCAGGCTCCTGGTAGTCCGAGGTCGCCAGGTCTTCGGGGTAAATGACTTCCTGTACACCGTCTCCGTCGTCGTTGACCTGCCACTGGAAGTTGACTCGACGGAGGCGATCCTCGCCGAACTTCGCGTCGTGTGGGAACTGGGAGTCCTCGCCGTTGAACTCGATCGTTCCGCGCGTTCCCTCGTAGGTGTGGTCGGCGAGCGCCGGAACGATCGTCTCGGAATCGGTCGTCTCCTCTTGGGCGACGACTTCGGCCCACATCTTGATTCCGTCGTAGGTGGCGTACGAGAAGGCGTCGTTCGGGTAGACGCCGTACTCGTCGTAGTAGTTCTGCGCGAATGTCGTCGTCTGATCGGAGAGTTCAGCCTTGTGAACGCCGGGCGTGTTACTCATCGCGAACTCGGTCGCGCCGTCGAACGCTTCGTGTGCGCCCGGATCGTTGATCTGCGAGATCAGGCCCGCGATGGCGAAGTCCCGTTCCTCGTCGCGCCACTGGATCTGTGCGGGACCGGCGGTGTGAGCCATACTCATCAAGACCGCATCGACGCCTTCGGACTCGAGGCTGTCGAAAAGCGGCGTGAAGTTGTCGGTGTTGCCGGGGTAGCGCTCGTTGTACGGAACGTCGATACCCTGTTCCTCGAGCAGTCCAGGGAGGTCGTTCGAGAACGGCTGGGTCCACTCGAACTCCTCGTTGAGCACGCCGATCGTATCCCACCCTTGTGCTTCGTGCATGTAACCGGCGAACTCCGCGACCGACTCCACCCAGATGTCCGCGTTCCCGTAGGGGCGAAAGTGGTACTTGTACTGGTCGTAGTCCTCTGCGAGGAACCGCGAGATCTCCGGCGACGTGTTTCCGCCGCTGATGTGGACGACCTCGTGCTGGGCGATGTTGTCCATGAGATCGATCATGATCTCGGTCTGGAACACGCCCGCCGTCATGTCGACACCGTCCTCGACAACGAACTCGAGATAGCGATCCTCCGCCGTCGTCGTGTCGCCCTGCGAGTTCGCGACCTGAAGTTCGATATCCTCGCCGAGCAACCCGCCGTCGTCGTTGAGTTCGTCGACCGCCATCTGAGCCGCCTGTTCCTGTGCGGTTCCTTGCGGGGCGCTTCCCGGTTCGAACGCGATCAATCCGATCTGGACGCCGCTTCCGCCGCCGCTGCCGTCTGTCCCACCGAGACAGCCGGCGACGCCGACGCTCGCTCCTGCACCGATCATTCCGACAAACTGCCGTCTGTCGATACCCTGGGTTGCGTTATCACGCATAATTGCTGAGATACGCACCATCCTAAATAAGTGTGTTGGTAACATACCACCGATGGACGATACCGAATCGATGGCAAGATATAAGTATCATGTTGAGACTTCTCTAACGAGAGGGTAAGTGATGACATGACACGTTTAGATCTCGAACCGCGGCACGTGGTGGGTATCGTCTGTCTGGGAGGGCTCGCGTTTGCACCGTTTTTGCTGGACGTACTTACGGTACGACAGCTACAGGGGGCACTGTTCCTCGGTATGTTCGCGATGAGTTGGGACTACGTTTCGGGGTACACCGGACAGTTGAGTTTCGGTCACAGCATGTTCTTCGCAGCGGGCGGGTACACCGCGACGCTCGTCAACCTCCACCTCGGGGTAACGCCCGTACTCGCGATCGTCGTGGGAACGGCCGTTGCGGGCCTGCTCGGAATCATCGTGGGATTCCCCGCACTCCGGCTCCGAGGCCCGTACCTGGCGCTCATCACGCTCATTATTCCGCTCATATTAGTGCAGATCGCCAACATCTTCCCGGGGATTCTCGGCGGCGAGGCGGGCCTCAGAAGTCCAGACAGCCTCGTTACCATCGGCGACACGGTCGCGTCGATCCTGACGACGATCGGGTTCAGAACGCCGTTCGACCAGGAAGTATTCGTCTACTATTACATCAGTCTCTTCTTTTTCCTGGGGATCTTCACGCTGTTTTACGTGTTCACTCGCTCGTACGTCGGTGAGATCTTTACCGCAATCCGAGAGGACGAAGACGCGGTACTGGCGTCGGGTATCAATCCGGCCAAATTCAAAGTGTTCTCGTTCACGATGAGCGGTGCAGTGGGCGGGTTCGCCGGCGCGGCGTTCGTCCACACGGGCGGGAGCCCGTCACCGGACGCCCTGTTGCTGGTGGTCGTCAGCATCGAAGTCGTGTTGATCAGTATCCTCGGCGGGATGGGAACGATCACCGGCCCCGCAGCGATCGGGATCGCCTACTATTTCGTTCGTGACTTCCTGCAAACGACGTTCAGTCACGTCTCGATGGTGATTTTCTTCACGCTCGCCTTGCTCGTCCTGTTCTTCCTACCGAAAGGACTCATTCCGGGGCTAGGAGACCTGAGTCGCAAGATACTCGAGTTACGAGATCGACGCGCGAACCCAACTACCTAACACGGAGATATCAATGAGTTCACACGCTACGCAATCGGTCGATGGCACAGCACGCACGGACGACATCCTCCGCCTCGAGAACGTGACCAAACGCTTCGGCGGCGTCGTCGCGGTCGACGACCTGTCGTTTTCGGTCCGCGAGGAAGAGATTCTGGGCTTTATCGGCCCAAATGGGGCCGGCAAGTCGACAACGTTCAACTGCGTGTCGGGGGCTTTTCCGCCCACCGATGGCACGATCTATTATCGAGACGAAGACGTCACGGGGATGCCCCAGTATGCACTCGTCGAGAAGGGACTAGCCCGGACGTACCAGACCTTCCGACCGCTCGAGGATCGAACCGTCCTCGAGAACGTCTCGCTGTCGATGGTTCCGAACAAATTGTTCTCGTTCGACGAGTTCCGAACCGACGTCGAGGACCGAGCCAGGGAGATCTGCCAGCAGGTCGGACTGACCGAGTACATGCATCAGACGCCCGACGAACTCCCCCACGCCGGATTGTTACGGCTCGAGGTCGGTCGGGCGATCGGAACCGAGCCGGATCTCCTGCTGGTCGACGAACCGTTCGCCGGGCTCACGCCGGAGGAGGTCGAACGAACGGCGACGCTGTTTCGGTCGCTGCGCGAAGACGGGATGACGTTGATCGTCATCGACCACAACATGCACGGACTCCTCGATCTCGTCGACAGGGTCGTCGTGATTTCCTTCGGCGAAAAGATCGCCGAAGGATCCCCCGACGAGATTCGAAACGATCCGACGGTACAGGAAGCCTACCTCGGAGGGGAACTATGAGCACGACGAAACAGGAGACCGACGCCGTTCTCTCGGTCGAGAACCTCTCGGTCTCGTACGGGAAAGTACAGGCGCTCGAGGACGTGAACGTCGACGTCAAAAGCGGCGAGACCGTCGCGGTGATCGGCCCGAACGGGGCCGGCAAGTCGACGCTGGTCGATACGATCGGCGGGTTCCACGACTACGACGGATCGATCCGATACAACGGGATGGAGGTCGCCGACTCCTCGACGTCGAACCTGATCGCGGACGGGTTGTTTTACTGCACCGAGCGTCGAGACCTGTTCGACTACATGAGCGTCGAGCAGAACCTACGTCTCGGGTCGTATCTAAACGACGAGGGCGAGGAACGACGACTCGAGGAGGTGTTCGATCTCTTCCCGCGACTCGAGGAGCGACGGACCCAGGAAACTCAGTCGCTGAGTGGCGGCGAGATGCAGATGCTCTCGCTCGGCCGCGGACTGATGAGCGACCCCGAGTTTCTCATCCTCGACGAGCCGTCGATCGGGCTCGCGCCAGTCATCCTACAGGACATCAGCGAGGCGCTCGAGTCCATTCAGGAACTGTCCGTCGAGATCCTCATCTGCGAGCAGAACATCACGTTCGCACTCGAGCACGCCGACCGACTCTACCTGCTCGAGAACGGATCAGTGAGACGCTCGGGGACGCCGGATAGCCTCGAATCCGACAAGTTCGTCGAGACGTATATCGGCGGGTAAATGACGGTTTCTTATTTATATATGAATTAAAATAGGTACTAAATCGCCGTGTCGAATTCTTTTATTTAGTGTATGTATCCAATCTATAATTGCTTTTTCAGGCCAATATAAATATATAATAGGCCAAATACAACAAGCAGCTATATTTGAGTGGTATTGGTACTCTACCGCTCTTGCCTCATCTGGGAATGTTTGGGAACGGAACCCCTTTCCCGCCTTAATTGTGGTTTGGCCATCATGCAGGATAGAATTCTCTTCTCCACGTACAATATATTCAATCATCATTGAATGTTTGGTTAAATTATTGATAATGAGGACTGCGCCATTTTGCTCTTCGGTCCCAGTCACCCACTCGAGACAACCTTGTAGCGGGAGGCTGAAACTGACGACCGTTGTTTGAAGCAGTCTTCTTCGGGTAAATAAATACAAACTTGCATCGTTACACATCTAGCTAGTAATCTTCTATTCTAGCTACTACCTATAAAATATTGAATCTCTAACAGAGATATTTCATTTGATCTCCAGTTCTTAGACGAAAACGCTTCAGGACTTGCCGCCAGGATACTCGTGGTACTGCATCCCCTGGTGTTTCATCTCGTTGTGTCGTTCCTCGAGGAACGAGTAGACCGCGCCGTGTGGCGCGCCGTCGAGTAACATCTCGGCGGCGGTTCGGACGGCGTCGACTTCCGGCGGGGAGCCGATGACCCCCAGCGTCGAGCCGTAGATGACGACCGACGCGCCCGCGAGTTCCTCCATTAGCTCTCGAGTGCGGCCGTTTTCGCCGATCAGTCGTCCCTTCTTGCGTTTCAGGTCGTTTTTGTTGCGCGAGGCGGCGTCGATGTCGACGACGTCGAACAGCATCATGTCGTCGTCGAGCAGTCGAAGCGCGTCCTCCGGCGGAAAGCCGCGACCGATCGCGCGAACGATTTCCGGGCCTTTGAGCCCCTTGACTGGATCGCCGACGGTGTCGACGGCGACCGACCCGTTCTCGGAATCGATGTCCAGTCGAACCTCGGCCGCCGCTTCGATCTCTCGCATCGTCTCGCCTCCTTCGCCGATGAGAACGCCGATACGGTCCTGCGGAATCTTCACGTGCTGCATGCTCGCTACTACTGGACGAGACAGCAAAAGGCCTTGGACCGCGTTCGCGGGTCGTCCCCACGGATTTGGCGGCTTCTCGGACTCGCTCGCCGAGAGGCAACGCTGACGACGGGCGCTCGTCGCCTAGACGATGTCGACCGTCTTCGACTCCCGCTGGGGCACGAGCGGCAGGTCGGGGAACGCGACGCTGACCGTAAACTCGAGTTCGTCCGCGTTGGCCCCGAAGACGCCGACGGGGACGGTCTCCTCCCCTCGGAGGTACGTGCTCGTCTTCGTCATCTCGACCCCGTTTACGGTGACGCGAATGCCCGCCTGTGCGGGTTCGCCGACGTTGCGAACCGTCACCTCGCGGGCGTCGTTCTCGCCGGTCGCGATCTCGTCGGGGAACCGCCCCCACCCGAGTTCGACGGCAGGAAGCGACTGCGCGCTTTCGTAGACCCGCTCGGCGACGCCGTCCGACAGGCCCGCCGAGACGAGTCCGTCGATCCCCGCTTCGACGAGGTCGCCGGGCGTCGAATGTCCCTCTTTGGCGAGTTTGCTCGCGCGACCGGGCCCGACCCCGTCGATGGCCGTGAGCCCGACCGCGTCCTCGGCGACGCCGTTTTCGATCCGGGCTTCGACCCGCCGGGCGAGGTTCGCCTCGTGTGGCCCCGAAAACCGCTCGAGAAACGCCTGTAGCGCCGAGAGGAGCCGGGTCGCGTTCCGCCGGATGACCCACGCGTCGCTCCGGAGTTCGCTCGGCGTTGACCCGCTGGCGGCTCCCATAAGAATCGCGAGCACCTTCCGCTGGCCCGCATCGAGATCGTCGGTCTCCTGGCCGACCAGCACGGCGTTGATCGCGTCGCGTTCGGACTGGCGCGCCGAGACCGAATCGAACTCGACCGCGCCGGCGACGGTCTCGAGCACGTCCGCCGTCTCGATCGACTCTCGCTCGGTCAGCGAGGCGAACCGCGCCGCCGTCTCGAGGCGCAGGTAGTACTTCGAGGCGAGCACGCCCCGCGGCGTCGCTTCGATCGAGAGGTCCTCGCCTGTCTCGACGAATCCGCGTTCGACCAGGCGCTCGAGACAGTCTCGAACCCGCTGTCGGAGGTTCGGGAAGTCGTACTCCTCGGGCCGGGATTGCCCGCGGACGTAGTAAAACGTCGTCTCGAGCCAGTCCATCACGTCCTCTAAGTCCGTGATCGTCCCCATCGCGATCTCTGCGTTGAGGTGAGTCTCTAAGCTCTCGGCGAGTCGCGATTCGATCTCCTTGCCGTCTTTGAGCAACTGTCTGTACTTGTCGGCCTCCGAGGCGTCGCAGACGACCCAGCCGTACCCGATATCGTCGTAGCCGGGCCGCCCCGCTCGTCCGAGCATCTGGAGGACGTCGAGCGGGCTCATGTCGACCTCGCCCTCGAGCGGGTCGTGGAGTTTCGTGTCCCGGATCACGACACAGCGGGCGGGCAGGTTCACGCCCCAGGCCAGCGTCGAGGTCGAAAAGAGCAGTTCGACAATCCCTTCCTTGAACCACTCCTCGACGAGGTCCCGGTCGTTCTTCGAGAGCCCCGCGTGGTGGAAGGCCACGCCGTCGAGGACGGAGTTTCGGAGCGTGTCGTTCTCGAGTTCCTGTGCGTCGGTGTGGAAATCGTAGTTCCCGCGGGCCCCCATCGGTATGTCGCGTTCGGCAATCTCGTCTCTGGCTTTCTCCGCGGCCCGAACCGTGTCCTGTCGCGAGGAGACGAACACGAGCGCCTGCCCGTCTTCGCGCAGGTGTGGCTCGGCGAGGTCGAGCGCCCGGTACAGTCGTCGGTACTTGTCCGCGAACGCGTTCTCGCCGTGCGTGTAGGTTTTGACTCCCGCGTTGAGGTCGACGGGACGGTACTCCTCGCCGAACTCGAAGGTCGTCTCGGCGCTCGCGTCGAGCCACGCCGCGACGTCTTCGACGTTCGGCATCGTCGCCGAGAGCGCGACGATGCGGGGCTCACAGAGCCGTCGCAATCGCGAAATCGTCACCTCAAGGACCGACCCTCGCCTGTCGGCATCGAGCAAGTGCACCTCGTCGATCACGCAGACGTCGATGTCGGTGACGAAATCGTAGCGTCTCGAGTCGTGTTTCCTGGTCGCCGAGTCGAGTTTCTCGGGGGTCATCACGAGGATGTCCGCCCGCCGCGCCCGCCGCGGGTTCAGGTCGCGCTCGCCGGTGACGACGTAGACCGAGTGGCCCAGTTCCTCGAAGCGATCCCAGTCGTCTTCTTTCTCGTTCGTCAGCGCTCGCATCGGGGCGATAAAAAGCGCCGTCCCGCCGTCGGCGAGCGCCTTACAGATCGCCAGCTCCGCGAGCGCGGTCTTTCCGGACGCGGTCGGCGCGCTCGCGACCACGTTCTCCTCGCGCTCGAGTAAGGCGGGCAGGGCTTCGCGTTGCATCCGGTTGAACTCCTCGAACGCGAAGGCGTCGGCGAACTCCGGCAGCACCTCGGCGACCTCCATCGTCCGAAAACGGGAAGCGGTCGGTGAAAGGCGTTTCCTTCGCACGCCGCCGGGGCGTTCGAGGCCGGCCGCGAACGCACAACGCGATCGCGAACGGCCGCTCGGAGCGCGAGCGCCTCGAAAACGAAACCGGGAACGAAATCAGGGCTGTTGGTATTGACTCGATCGCTCGGAGACGTTCTGGAGTTGATCGCTCAGCAAGCTACTCGCGCGGTCGGGTCTGGGAACGTGTTCGAAGGTTAGCTCCGGATCGCCCGACCCTGCGGTGTAGACCGTTAAATCCCCGTATCCCAGCACCCGACCGATCGCGTCCTGCTCGAGACTGATGTTCTGGACGCGCTCGAGGCGAAACTGGGTGACGTCCCTCGAGACGACGCCGTCTTTCTTGTAGAGTTCGGCGGTCGTGATGACGTACCGGGTGTTCGTCCAGACCAGGTATCGAACGAGCACCAGCGAGACGCCGACGAGCGCGAGCGCGAAGCCGATCGCCAGAAACAGGGTGGTCTCGGTCGTCGTACTCCAGCCGACGACGACGATCCCGACGAGCGTGACGAGAACGCCGACCGGGAGCCCGGTCCCCATCGCGACCGGGTGGGGACGACTCTCCCAGACGATGTCGTGCTCGTCGCTCAGGTGAAACCAGTCCGGCGTGGAGCCGAAGGCCATTGGCCCCTCGCTATTCCGTTGGTCACCGTAAAGCTGTCGCGAGAATGGTGTGCTTACCGCGAGGTACTGGCGGTAACCGGGTGCCGACCGCGGTGACAACGTCCTTTTGCCTGTCCGGTCCGAACGGGTGGGCATGACTCCGGTCGAGACCAAACTCGAGGCCGCCCGCGCCGACCTCGCGGACCGCGACGGCGCGCTGGTCGCGTTCTCCGGCGGGGTGGACTCGAGCGTCGTGGCCGCTATCGCACACGACGCGCTGGGCGCAGACGCCGTCGCCTGTACGGCAAAGAGCGAGACGCTTCCCGAGGCCGAACTCGAGGATGCGAGACGGGTCGCCGCGGAGATCGGTATCCGCCACGAGATCGTCTCCTTCTCGGAACTCGAGAGCGACGACTTCGTCGAGAACGACGGCGATCGGTGCTATCACTGTCGAACGATGCGGTTGGGCGAGATGCTCGAGACGGCAAAACGCCTCGACATCGGGACGGTCTGTGACGGAACTAACGCCGACGACCCCGGCGCGGGTCACCGGCCGGGACTGCAGGCCGTCGAGGAACTCGACGTCGCCTCGCCGCTTTTGGCCCACGACATCACGAAAGACGAGGTTCGCGAGATCGCCGAGCGCTACGACCTCTCGGTCGCGGACAAACCGTCGATGGCCTGTCTCTCCTCTCGCATTCCGACGGGGGTTTCGGTCACCGAGGAGCGACTCACACGCGTCGAGCAGGCCGAAGCCGTCCTCCGCGACTGGGGGTTCGACCAGTTCCGTGTGCGCGACCACGACGGACTCGCACGAATCGAGGTCGCCCCCGACGAACTCGAGGTCGCGCTCGATCCGGCCTTCGTCGAGGCCGCGCGCGAGGCCCTCTCGGATATCGGTTTCGAGCACGTCACCCTCGACCTCCACGGCTACCGGACCGGGAGCGTGAGCCCCGAGACCGACGGAGCGGATGCCAGCGGGAGGGACGTCGTCAGCGCGAATGTCGATGGAGCGAGCGTCGACGACGACGTCCCGAGTACGGACTGACGGCCCTCGGCCGAGGCTCGACACGTGATAGGCGAATTCTTCGACTTCGACGACATCTGAAACACGTTCGTCCAGAATATAATCTTCTTCGACCAGCAAAACCACTCATTGGTCCGATTTCGCAACTAACGTCCGGGAATATTGCGTAATACGATACGAACGTATCCCTTGCCTGAATAGGGGGACACGATGGAGATCGAGGTTCCCCCAGACTGGACCGAAGCGGAACACAGGAGCTACACACCGGCGGACAGCGATCGGGAAATGCAGTACCGCATCTATCGCCACGAATCGGGCGATCTGCGAGTCAAAGTCGCACCGGCGTCGCTCGACGGCGAAGACCATCCCGGGTACACGCTCACGACGACCAGCTATCCGGGCCTCGAGTTCTCCGAGACGAACACCGTCAGAACCGTTCTCACCTTCGAACGCTGCGGAAAAATCGCCCGGCGCTTCATGGAACTCTTTTCGGCGAGCTACGACGGGCCGGGCTCGCTCGAGGACGCCGTCGAGTACGCACACGACCGGACGTGCGAACACCGGTAGTCCGGATCCGACGCCGCTCACGTGTAGTTGCCGTCGCCCTCCTTGGATCTGGGCGCTCGTCGCCGTTCCGCGGCTTACCGCTCGTCGCCGTTTTCGTGGCTTACCGCCCGTCGAACACGGTCGCGTCGCTTGGACTCGAAACGCAGCGCAGAAACGCTATCCTACAGCCCCTCGTCGAACAGCTCCGGGGCCGCATCGCTCGAAGCGTGTTGCCGGTGCGCGGAGCGCCGTCGTCGCTTTCGATCGTCCGAACCGTCCGCTACCTGCTCGAGGCCATCGACCACCCGGTCGGTTCGCCGGCGTTCTCGAGTCATCTCAGTCGTCGCCCGGCGCGGCGGAGCCGTCGGCGTTCGCCGCGGCATCGTCGTCGGCGAAGGGGTACCACGCCTGTTTGCCGTCGTCCATGTACGGCGCCTCGAAGTCCGACTCGACGGGTTCGCAGAACTCGACGAGGGCTTCGGTGCCGGTCGCCTCGACCCACTGGCGGAACGTCTGTCCTTCCTCTCGGTGGGCTGCGAAGGTCTCGAGGAGCCGCTTGATCGCCATCGGCGCCTCGTCGGCCGGCACGCGCTGTTGGATCCACTCGACGAACGAGGGGTTCTCGCCGACCCCGCCGCCGACGCCGATGTCGAAGGCCTCGACCATCTCGCCGTCCTTGCGCGCGCGCATACCCTGCAGGCCGATATCGGCCGTCATCGCCTGTCCGCAGTCGGCCGTACAGCCCGAGTAGTGCATGCGGATCTGTTCGACATCGTCGGGAAGTTCGACGTTGGCGTTGAGCCAGCGCAGCATCTTTGCCATTCGCGCTTTCGTCTCGGTCAGCGCGATCGAACAGAATTCGGTGCCGGTACAGGCCATTGCGCCGCGGTCGAAGACGCTCGGTTCCGGCGGGTAGGTCTCGAGCAGCGGTTCCGCGAGAAGCTCCTCGAGGTTCTCGTCGGGGACGTCCGTGATGATGCAGTTCTGTCGACGGGTCAGTCGAATTTCGCCGGAACCGTACTCGTCGGCCAGATCGGCGATCGCGATCGCGTCCTCCGCGGGGAGCCGCCCGACGGGGACCGTGAGACCGACGTAGTTCGTCCCGTCGGATTGGTCGCCGACGCCGACGTAATCTCGGGGACCGTCTCCGTCCGGTCGACCCGCGTTGTACGTGTACTCCTCGCGGAAGTCCTCGCCGGCGGTTTTCAGCTCGAAGTCGACGTACTCCGCCTGAAGCGTCTCGCGAATCTTCTCCTCGCCCCAGTCCTCGACGAAAAACCGCGAGCGGTTCTTCGCCCGCGTCGTCCGGTTGCCGTAGTCGTGGTAGAGTTCGACGAAGCCGCGGCCGACCTCGTAGGCGTTCTCCGGCGTGACGAAGATGTCGAGCGGCGTCGCCGCACGGGGCTGGCGACCGCCGAGGCCACCGCCGACGCGCACGTTGAATCCCTTGACGACCTCGCCGTCGATCTCCTTGCGGGCCGCCTCGAAACCGATGTCGTTGAGCGAGTCCTGGGCGCTGCCATCTTTCGAACCCGTCGCGCTGATGTTGAACTTCCGGGGCATGTTCGACAGCGCGTCGTCGCCGCGACACTTCTCTTGAAACTCCTCGAGCAGCGACAGCGGGTCGACGTACTCGTCGATCTTCCCCGCGAGCGCACCGCCGGAGATGTTTCGCATCGTGTCGCCGCCGGCGGATCGACTCGAGACGCCCGTCGACTCGAGGTGCTCCCAGACGTCTGGAACCTCCTCGAGATCGAGCCAGTGGAGTTGGACCGACTGGCGGGTCGTCAGGTCGAGAAAGCCGTTCCCGAACTCCGGGTTTTCGACCGGGCCGGTCGCGTAGTCGCGAGCGACCTCACCGATCGCACGGAGTTGGCCGGGCTCGAGCACGCCGCTCGCGTTCGTCAGGCGCATCATGAAGTACGATTCCTGGCCGTCGCGCTGGTGGAACAGCCCCCAGAACTTGAACCGGGTGAACCACTTGTCTCGCTCGTCTTCCGGAATCGACTCGAAGCCTTCGTCGGCGAACTCGAGGATGTGTTCGCGGACTTCGTCGCCGTAGCAGTCTTTTTTGTGCTCCTCTTTTTTATGAACCATCGTCGATCACCACGGCACTGTCTGACCGTTCGTCCTCTAAATTAGCAGATTTCAATTGGATCATTGCTCAATGTACGATTCATAGCCATGGTAGTGAACAATATAATGCTAACTGTTTACAAACAACCAAATATGGGCGCATTCTCGTACGACTACCCGATGTACAATGACATATTGTGTGTATTAGGACGATGATCGAAATTATCGGCCGCGGCAGTCCCTATCTTTTCATCGCTTTCGCGGTGAAGCACGACCGATTGCGGCCGTCATCGAAGCTCGAGTACGACGTATCGTGCCCGACGAATACCCTCGAGCGCCGACCACCGAAACGGTTCGGTAGCGTTTTCCCGCCGGTCACACTCTGTTCAGCCATGACAGCGTACCCGCCGATCAGCGAGCAGCTAGACGATCTCGAGGCGGCTCGAGAAGAGGGTCGCCGAAAGATGGACTGGGCCGCCCAGCACATGCCGATCATGGAGGCCGTCGGCGACGAGTTCGATGCGAACCAGCCCTTCGAGGGCGAGCGGATCGCGATGGCGATGCACGTCGAGGCGAAGACGGCGATTCTGGTCGAAACGCTCGCCGACGGCGGCGCCGAGGTCGCGGTCACGGGCTGTAACCCCCTCTCGACTCACGACGACGTGAGTGCGGCGCTCGACACCCACGAGAACATCACGAGCTACGCGAAACGCGGCGTCGACGACGACGAATATTATGAGGCGATCGAAGCCGTCATCGACCTCGAGCCGACCGTCACCGTCGACGACGGCATGGACCTCGTCGCCGCGATCCACGAGGACTATCCCGAACTGATCGACGGCATCGTCGGCGGGGCCGAGGAGACGACCACCGGCGTCCACCGCCTGCGCGCGATGGACGACGACGGCGCGCTCGAGTACCCCGTCTTCGCGGTCAACGACACGCCAATGAAACGCCTGTTCGACAACGTCCACGGCACCGGCGAGTCCTCGCTGGCCTCCATCGCCATGACCACGAACCTCTCGTGGGCGGGCAAGAACGTCGTCGTCGCGGGCTACGGCTACTGCGGCAAGGGCGTCGCGAAGAAGGCCGCCGGCCAGAACGCGAACGTCATCGTCACCGAAGTCGAACCCCGCCGCGCGCTCGAGGCCCACATGGAAGGCTACGAGGTCATGCCGATGGCCGACGCTGCGGAGGTCGGCGACGTGTTCCTCACGACGACGGGCAACCGCGATGTAGTCGTCCGCGAGCACTTCCAGTCGATGAAAGACGGCGTCTTGCTCGCGAACGCGGGCCACTTCGACATCGAGATCGACCTCGACGCGCTCGACGACCTCGCGGTCGACCGCTACGAGGCCCGCGACGGCGTCGAGGCCTACGAGATGGAGGACGGACGCCGATTGAACGTGATTGCCGAGGGTCGACTGGTCAATCTTGCGGCTCCCGTCTCACTCGGTCACCCCGTCGAAGTGATGGACCAGAGCTTCGGCATTCAGGCCGTCTGCGTCCGAGAGATGCTCGAGAACGCCGACGAGTACGACGCCGGCGTGCACGACGTTCCCGACGAGCTGGACAAAGAGATCGCGGAGATCAAACTCGAGGCCGAGGGCGTCGATTTCGACTCCCTGACCGACACCCAGCGTGAGTACATGGGCTCGTGGGACCACGGAACGTAACGGAGAACGTGTAATCTCGAGGTAACGGGACGTAGAGACGTATTTTCGCGGACTAATGGGTGTCGGTATATCTCGCGTCACGCCACGTTCTCGGTTCCGCCTGCGGCGATTCCAGAACACAAATCGCTTCCTCCGGAGAGAGAACTCGTCGTCGCTTTTCGCAGGTCCCGTTCCGACGTACAACTTCCCGCCCGATAAGAAGCCTCTGTGCGGTATATGCGGATCCGAAGCCAACGAGTAGCTGTAAGAGGTGACCGATTATGGCAGACACTTCGGTAAACCGGTTGGAAAGCACGCTCGGCGGGATTTGACTCGAGTGCCGTCCGCATCAGCTCAGTACGTGGGCGATCGTCGGCCTTCGACTCGTGATGGGCTGGGTCATGCTGTCGGCGGGGTGGGGAAAGTTCACGGGCGGCTTTAGCACCTACGGGTGCCTGTCGAACGTCGATCCGGCGAGCCCGGCCAGCGGCGTCTTCGGTGCGATGGCCGAGAACGCGGCGATGATGGTCGCGGTGGACGCGATCGTCCCCGCGACCCAGATTCTGATCGGGCTGGCCCTGCTCGCCGGCCTGTTCGTCCGACTGGCCGTGTTCGGAGCGGCGACCCAGATGGTGCTTTTCTACCTGGGTAGCTGGCACGTCGCCGGCGGTGCGGTCAACGACCAGTTCGTCTACGCCGCGGTCTTCCTCGCGCTGGGTGCGTTCGCGGCCGGCCGGGTCCTTGGCGCCGACCGGTACCTCGAGGAGCACTCGCTCGTCGAGCGCTTCCCGTCCCTGCGCTACCTGCTCGGATAGGCTGGGGTATCCCATAACCGGCGCTTCCAAGGCAGTGCGTTTCCGATCGGTCGAGCCCATCCATCGCCCGCGATCACGCCCGAACGCCGCTTCGTGCGGACGGTCGTTCGATTCGTAGCCGACTATCGTTCCGAAATACCTAAACCTAACTATATTCGCAATATATAGCTACGAACGTACACCGATACGCTGTGTCTGAATACGATCAAAACATATATCTCCTACTACTCCAAGATATGAGTACGGAACGATCCACAATGTCCAACGTTTCACGCCGCGGTATCTCGGACGGCGATACGCTCGAGGCGGATACGGAGTCGACCGGTGCGCTCGAGCACGTCACGGCAGCGTACGAGGACGGCCCGGACGCCTGTACGATGTACCCGCGGAACTGCACCGATCACGAGATCGCCACCCACTGGATCACCGCCGAGACGGGGTCGTACGTCGACCTCTCGGATATGCGCTAGGTCACCTGATGACTGTTCTGCAAAAGGAACGCCCAAGGGGTTCGTCGATGTACGCCCTTCCATGGCTCCGCCAACTCGCTCTGAGAGTCCAGCACGATCTGTTCTCGTCGGGTTCGGTCTCGCCGCGTTCGCCATCGTCTTCGTCAACCTCCTCGTGGCTCCGCTGGCGGTTCTCGAGCCCGCGCTGGCGGAACAGGGCCAGTCGGCCGACCGAGGACTGACGATCCTGCTGTTGGTGGTGAACTTCGGCGGGTTCTTCCTCGCCGGCGGGATCTACCTCGCCCTCACCGACCGCGGCTGGTCGTTCGTCGATCTTCGAATTCCCACGTTCGACGACTGGGCGTGGGCCATCGCGGCGACGCTCGGGAGCATTCTGTTCATCGTCGTCTTCGGATTTCTCATCCAGTTCCTCGAGTTGCCCCAGAGTTCGAACGAGGTCGTCTCCCTCGTCGGCGACGATCGGATCTTGCTGCTCGCGATGTTCGCGATCGTGGTCTTCGCGAACGCGCCGGCCGAGGAGTTCTTCTTCCGGAACATCGTTCAAAAGCGCCTCTACGAGTCGCTCAGCCGGGACGGCGCGGTCCTCACGGCGAGTCTGATATTCGCGCTCGTCCACATCCCATCGTACGTTGCAAGCGGATCGCTGTCCGGCATGTTCGTCTCGCTGACCGCCGTCTTCTGTGGCTCGCTGATCTTCGGCTACGCGTACGCCAGAACGGACAACGTGCTCGTCCCGACGGTCGCACACGCCGGTTTCAATCTCTTTCAGTTCGGACTGCTCTACCTGCAACTCGAGTACGCCGACTCCGGGGAACTGCCGTCGCTGCTCCTCGAAACCGCCGTCGCGCTCTTCCCGCTGTAACTGCCTGGAAGCGGCGCGTCGGAGCTCGGTGTATTGGTTTGACACACCGACTGCGGCGCATTCGATTGTCCTGTACCGCCCCGGAACGCGAACCGCATCGAACCGCTCGCGTTCGACGCTGGGTCGCCTCGTTTAAGAGGGGCCGCGCGTGAGTGTGAGATATGTCCCAGGCGAAAGGCGATCGCCGCGAGCGCGAACTCGTGAATATCCTCGACGAGGCGGGCTTTGCGGTGATGCGGGCCCCGGCGAGCGGTTCGGCGACCGAACGGGAACTGCCGGACGTGCTCGCTGGCGACGGCGAGACCTTCTACGCGATCGAAGCCAAATCGAGCTCGGGCGACCCGATCTATCTCACCGGCGAGGAGGTCGAGGCACTCACCTACTTCGCGCAGAACTTCGGCGCGAAACCCCGGATCGGCGTCCGGTTCGACCGCGAGGACTGGTACTTCTTCCACCCCGGCGACCTCCACGTCACCGACGGCGGCAACTACCGCGTCAAAAGCGAGACGGCGATCGCCGACGGCACCGACTTCGCCGAGTTCGTCGGCGAGAGCGAGAAGGTCACCCTCGAGGAGATCGACGAAGGCGGCGTCGACACCGGCCCCGACCCCGAGATCGTCCGCGTGCTCAACGCGGTCGAACAGGGCGTCATGGACGTCGAGGAAGCCGCGACCCTGCTCGAGTAGCGCTCGCTCACAGTCATTCCCCGCCGGTCGTCGCCCGCTCCAGTTCGTCCGGTTCGACCGATCCGTAGTGCACGATGGCTTCGAAGCGCTCGATGGGCGTTCGATCACCGTCTGCGATCCCGCGTGCGTCCCGTTCCTCGAGTTCGTTCGCGACGAACCGCCTCGCGACGAGCGCCGTTCGTCCGTCCCCGCCCTCGAGACCTACCTGTGCCTGCTCGAGGAGGAGCGCGGCGGTGAAGACGTCGAAGACGTAGTGAGCGAGTCGCTTCGCCGACAACTGCGCGTCGTCGGCGTCCGCATTGGCGAGCGTCGCCGTCGCGTTCGCGAGATCGTGGAACTCCGATTCGACGGCCGCCGCTGAGTCCTCGAGGACGGGATGGGTCACGCCCTCGAGTCGCTCCCGTACGGCTTCGAAGAACGGCTCGTGGGCGTCCTCGCGCTCGAGGGCCCGGAGCACGTCGAGCGAGAGAATGTTCTCGGTTCCCTCCCAGATCGGCAGGACCTGCGCGTCCCGAAGCAGTCGGTTGGTGACGAAGTCGTCGACGTAGCCGTTGCCGCCGTGGACCTCCATGGCGTAGGAGGCGGTGTCGACCGCCATCCGCGCGGTTCGGGCCTTCGCGATCGGAATCAATAGCCGTAGCAGCCGGTAGGTGTCTTCGGGTGTCTCGCCCCCTCGAATCTCCCGGTTTTCTCGACCCTCTAGATTCTCTTGATCCTCTCGACTGTCCTGACTCTCGCGCTCGAGTCGCTCGCGTTCCGAGAACAGTCGCGCGGCCTCGAACGTAAACGCCGTCGCGGCCTCGTGATCGACGGTCATGTCGACCAGGTCGGCCCGCAGCAGCGGGTGCTCCTCGATCGGTTTGCCGAATGCCTCCCGGTTCGCCGCGTAGATCCGACTCTCGAGGAGCGCGCGGCCCATGAGTCCACACGAGGCCGCGGCGTTCGACAGTCGCTCGACGTTGAGCATCTCGGTCATCTGTTTGAATCCGTTTCCCTCCTCACCGACGAGGATCCCCTTCGCGCCCGTGAACTCCACCTCGCCGGTCGGTACGGAGATAGTCCCGAGTTTGTCCTTCAGCCGGCGGTAGTACTGGTCGTTGAGAGCGTCGGGTGCTAACCCGCGATTCCCGCCCGCCGCCGCGGCGCGCGCTCGTCGCTCGCGTTTGGTCAGCACGCCGTCGTCCGGATCGGCGTGGGGGACGAGAAACAGGGAGAGGCCGCCGGTTCCGGCCGGCGCGCCCTCAGTGCGAGCGAGCGCGAGGGTCCCTTCGGCATCGATGTTCGAACAGAACCACTTCTCGCCCTCGAGTCGCCAGTAGCCCGACTCCTCGTCGTACGCCGCGCGGGTCTCGTTGGCCCCGACGTCGCTCCCGCCTTGCTTTTCGGTGAGAAACATCGCGCCCTCGATGTGGTTGTCGTGTTCGCGACTGGTCAGCGCTCGGTAGTACGGCTCGAGCGCCTCGTCGCCGAACTTCTCGAGAACGAGCGCCGCGCCCGTCGTCATCGCGACGGGACAGTCGAAGCCGGGATCGGCGTAACTGAGCAGGTACTGCATCGCGAGGTTGTGGCTGTACGGCATCGGTTCCTCGCGGTCCGGCGGCGCGCGAAACGAGTCCGCGACGATGCCCGCCTCGTACGCGAGTTTCTCGTTTTCGTGTTGTTCGGCGGGGTAGCGGACGTAGTTTTGAATCTCGCCGTGTTTGTCGTAGGACTCGAGTACCGGCCCGTCGTCGTCGATGTAATCCGCATTGTCGGCGATCGTGTGGCCGACTGCGCGGCCGAACGACGAGAGTCTGGGCGCCGCCCACGCGAATTCGGATTCGGTGTAGATCCGCTCGAGTTCGCGCTGGAGGGTGCGGTCGAGAGTCCAGTAGTTGACACCCCGCCCCTCCTCGAACTCGCCGAAGTCGATCCTCGAACGCATATCGTGCGTGTAGTTGACGAATCACAATAAAATAGCAGTGCCTCGAGCGGATTCGCTCGCCCCCCTACGGCACGGCTGCGGATCAGTTCCGGCCGTCGGCCCGTACGCGCTCGAGGCGCGTTCGCGGGAAGACGTAGACTTTCAGCGCCGACGGGACGACGCCGTTCTGTGCCACCGTCGCGTGGGGGTAGACGGCGCCGACGACCGGTACGTCGGGGTCGTAACGCTCGTTGGTTCCGTACTCGGAGACCGTCGCGTTCGCGTCGGGAATGCTGACGGCGTCCGCTCGCAAGTCCGAGACATCGACGATCGTCAGCCGGTCTCCGGTCTCGCGGTCGCGGACCGTCACGCCGGGATAGAGTCGATGGCGCTCGCAGTAGAACGGCCCTTCCGTGTCTTCGTCGACGAAGATCGAGTCGCCGCAGTCGGTACACGCGACGGCGATCTGACCGAGCGGCGGCACACGCCCTGCCGTAATCTCGATGGCGACCCGGCGAACGTGCTTGCAGCGGACGTTCCGGAAGACGTGGTCCGGACAGGTACATCGCCCCGCCTCGAGGTCGACGAGGTAGGTGTGGCCGCTCTCGGATTCGACCTCGTAGAGGCCGTCGCCGAGTGCGAGGACGGACATCGCCTCCGTGCGCGCCCGGAGCGATCGCTCCTCGAGTCGTCTATCGGTCGGTACTGGAAGGCTGGTTTTCGGTGACGCGGTCGTTATCATGTGCGTCGAAGGCTGCAGGCGGTCGGCTGGCTATTCGATGTGTGTAGGTGCTCGAGGCGCATAACGGCCGCGCCTGCACACCCACCGTCGCCGATACGTCTCACGTTCTCGTTCGGTTTCCCGCCGTCGACTCGTTGTGCGTTCCCGCTCGATTCACCGTCACCGACTCATTGTGCGTTCCCGCTCGATTCACCGTCACCGACTCATTGCGCGCTCCCGCTCGATTCACCCTCGCGGTTCGTTTCGCGCTCCCGATCGATCGCCGTTCGTCCGAAGCCGTGGTCGAACCCCTCGAGCGCCGCGTTCACCCTCGAGGGCGCATCTCGCGGACGATCCCTTCGATACGTTTTTCACCGGTCCGTCGAAAGCATCGGGCAATGATCGAGCGCGACAGCCTTATCGAAGCCGCCGCCGCCGTCCTCTCGGTTCTTCTCATGGTTTCGACGATGATGTACATCGGGACGACCCACTCCGGATCGGGCGGCCAACTGTCGGCCGACGGCGGCCAGATGTTGGTCGCGGCGATCGTCGGGTTCGTCATCGTTCTCACGGGCGTCGGAGTCGTCCTGGCGTACACCCTGAACGATCCGGAGGATGGACTCGAGGACGCGGACACGCAGGGTTCGGCGTAGGCTACTTCTCCGTTGTATCGCCGCTCGTATCGCTTCCCTCTCAGGCGTCGCCTTCGGCCGTCGTCTCCCGCCAGTCCTCGAGTTCGTCCTCGTCGGCGTCGTCGATCCGGTGTTCGTAGTACGCCATTGGGTGAGGGATCTGTTCGCAGAGGTCGTCTTTGTTCACGCAGTCGCCGTAGGACTGCATCGTCGCACACGAGGGCGGGGAATACTCCGTCGGCGAGGTATCGCCGCGGATGTGATCCGTCTGGTACCGCGTCATCTCCTCGCCGAACGAGGAGTTCACCCGATAGAGGTCGACGATGTCGTCGGTCTCCATCCCGATGCTCGCCAGAAACGCCGTGATCGCAAACCGGGAGTGATGGGCCAGGTGTTCGCCCTTCTGAATTTGATCGAGCAGCGCCTTCATACACGGCGGGAACAGGTCTGGAACGACGGTATCGATCTCCCGAGTCAGGTCCAGTTCCGCGAGCACCTCGCGGACTTCTTCGGCTTCGTCCTCGAGTGCGTTCCCGATCGCGTCGGGGACGTCGAACGGGAGTCCGTCCTCGATCCGTTCACGCACGGCTTCACGCAGAAGCGTCAGTAACTCTCCCGCGTCGACCGGCACCTCGCCGTCCGCGAGCGGTCGGTTGACCAGCCGCCACTCGTCCTCCCAGAGGTCGCCGGCGAGGGGGAGGTACGTTCCCACGTCGACCCGGTAGCGCTCCTCGTCGACCGCCCGAACCGACTCCTCGAGGTCGAACTCGTCGAGGAGGTCCTCGAGGTCGAGTCCGGTCGTCTCGACGCTCTGTAACTCCGTCGTGTCCGCGAGGTCGTCCGTGAACCGGTCGAAGGCCGCTTCGGCTTCGGCGCGGGCGTACTTGCGCACGAGTATCGACTCGCCGCCGAGTGAGACGAGCACCCGGGCGACGGGATAGGAGAGCAGTTCCACGCGGTGATCCCGGTGGGGCTCGCCCGTCGTTCCCTCCTCGAGCGAGGCGACGACGCGCTCGCGGGCGCGCTCAACGACGTCCCGGTCCTGCTCGACGACGGTTGCCAGATCGACGGCCTCCGTGGCGACCGAATCGCGGGCTGCCTCGAGGAACGGGTATCGGGCGTGCAGTCGCTGCATCGATACAACGATTTCACTGGGAGGGGTTAAACGCGCTGGTTGTCGGTGCTCCCTCCGACCTTGCTCGTTCGCTCGTCGGGACCACCGCCGCGTCGATGCTCGATTTCAAGGCCGTCGGCCACGTCGGATGACGTATGCCACGGGTCACTCGAGACGGCGTGTCGATCTACTACGAGCGAGACGAGCGCGCGGACGGGACGGCGGGTGAACCGGTCGTCTTCGTGCAGGGACTGGGCTACGGGCGGTGGATGTGGCGCTGGCAGCGCGAGGCGCTCGCGTCCGAGTTCGACGTGATCGCACCCGACAACCGGGGGACCGGCCGATCGGACACCGGCCTCCCGCCGGGCGTTTCGAAACTGCCGCGGCGACTGCGCGCGCCCTTGCTTTCGACCCTCGGCAGCTACTCCATCGAGGGGATGGCCGCTGACCTCGAGGCCGTCCTCGAGGACGCCGGGATCTTCGACGCCCACATCGTCGGCGCGAGCATGGGCGGGATGATCGCCCAGCAGTACGCCGTCGACTACTCGCGGGCCGCCTCGCTCACGCTGTGTTGTACGAGCCACGGCGGACCGGACGCGGTTCCGATCCCCGAGGAGACCCGCGAGCACGTCTTCTCGACACCGAAGGGACTGTCCGAACGGGAGCGGCTTCGCCACCGGATGCGCCCGGCGTTCTCAGAGCGCTTTACCAACCGAAACCCGCATCTCGTGGATCGGATTATCGAGTGGCGTCTCGAGCAGGACGCCCCGGAACCGGCCGTCGAGGCACAGGCCGGGGCGGTCCGGAGCTTCGACATCGCGGATCGACTCGATCAAATCCGGGTGCCGACGCTCGTCGTCCACGGCACCGCGGATCGGGTTATCCCGGTCGAAAACGCCCGGCTACTCGAGACGAAGATCCCGGACGCGACCCTCGAGACGGTCGAGGGCGGCTCACACTGCGTTTTCATCGAAGCGAGCGACGCGGTGAACGATCACCTTCGATCGTTCCTTCGCGATCGACTTCGACCGAACGCCTCGGCGTGAGCCGTTACGGCGTCTCGAGTCGGATCCGACCGTCGAACTCCACGCACACCTCGTAGCCCTCGTAGGGGAACGTGACTCGATAGCCGTTCGTCTCGCCTCCGGTCCGCGTTCGAACGTGTTCGTAGAGCGCGTCGAGAGCCTCGGGATCGATGACGTCGTACAGCGGCGGTAACGAGGCAACGTCCGTTTTCGAGAGGGCCGCTACTGTCGCGACGAGGACTTCGCTCGGCCGTCCGCCGTCGATATCGACGACGTGTTTCGACGGAAAATCAGCAGGGTCGCCGGAGGAGACCATGTCCCTTCTAGGGGCTTCGCGAGGGTAACTTCTCCCCTTTTTGACACGACACAGACATGTCGTCCACTCTCGATCAGTCGCTCTGGATCCGCGGTGCGAGCATGTACGTGACCTGCCCGTTTCCGTCGCCGTAGCCGAAGAACATCTTGATCGGGAACTCCTCGCCGAGCGCGAGCGTCACTTCGGTGTCGGAGGGAATCGCCTTGTTCATGTCTTTCAGGTAATCGAGCGAGAACAGCGAGCGAGCCGGGCCGACCTGCAGGTCGATCAGATCGTCGCGCGTCAACTCGAGGTGGACGTCGTCGGTGTCCCCCTCCGCGTTGACGTAGAAGAACTCCTCGCTCTCGTCGACGCCGAGTGCGATGTGGTCCGAGACCATGTCGGCGGCTTTGACCGATCGGTTGAGGTCCTTGCCCTCGAGGACGACCTCCGCCGGCAGGTCGAGGTCCGGGATATCCGGCTCCTGTCGAATCGAGTCGGGGTCGATCAGCGCGAGGGTGTACTCGAGCCCGTCGATCTGGATGTGGAGTTTGCGCGTCTCCTCGTCGAGTTCGAACTGGACGAGCTGGCCGGATTCGGCCATGCCGGCGATGTCCTCGAGTCGCGAGAGATCGACGCCGATGACGCCGCCGTCGGCTTCGTAGGATTCGAACGCGGCCGCCTCGAGCGAGAGGTCGACCATCCCGACGTTGGCGGGATCGACGGCCCGAATCTCGAGGCCCTCCTCCTCGAGGTGGATCTTACATTCGTCGACCAGCACGCTGATCGAATCGAGCGTGCTGGTGAGCGTTTCCGCGCTCACGATGGCCTTGAACATATGCGACGGCTACGAACGGTCCGCATAAAAAGCCACCTTTTGCGGTCGACCGGAGCCGCTTCCGGTCTGCGTTCGGCGACATCTCGAGGCCCGTCATCCCCGCGGTGAGGGCGACCAGTGTCGGCGGTTTGGTTTGGGAAGTTTTAAGAAGACACTGCGGAGTAGTACTACCTGTCCGGTTGCAAAACCACGAGTAAACTACAATCATGATCGAAGCTCCACTCGAACTTGGACTCGCGCTGAACAGTTTCGCTGAGAACGCGGTTGTGTTGCAGGAACAGACCGCAAGTGGTGGCGGCGGCCCGATGATCGAACGAGGTGCGGCGGCGGCCCTCGGTATCGGTCTCGCAGCTATCGGCGCAGGGTATGCAGAGCGAGCGATCGGCGCGTCGGTCGTCGGTGCACTCGCCGAGGACTCCATCTCGCCCGGTATCGGCATTCTCCTGACGGTCCTTCCCGAGACGCTCGTGATCTTCGCACTGGTCGCGCTCTTCGTCGGACCTTAAAGCGTCTCCCTTCGAACCTTCTTACAATGAGTTTGGACACAGTCGTTGAGGACATTCGAGAAGAGGCTCACGCGCGTGCGGAGGATATCCGCTCACAGGGCGAAACGCGCGCCGAAGAGATCGAGTCCGCCGCCCGTGAAGACGCAGACGAGATCGTCGCCGACGCCGAAGACGAAGTCGAGCGCGAGATCGAGCAGTTGCGCGAACAGCGACTCTCCAGTGCGAAACTGGAGGCGAAACAAAAACGTCTGGAGGCACGCCGCGACGTGCTCACGGAAGTCCGTGCGTCCGTCGAAGACGAACTCGCCTCGCTCGAGGGCGACACCCGCGAGGAACTCACTCGCGAGCTCCTCGAGGCCGCGACGGTCGAGTTCGACGACGGCGACGACGTCTCCGTCTATGGTCGCGACTCCGACGAGGAACTGATCGAATCGATCCTCGAGGAGTACGACGACTACGAGTACGCCGGCGAGTACGACTGTCTCGGCGGCGTCGTCGTCGAGAGCGAGGCGTCCCGGCTTCGAGTCAACAACACGTTCGACTCCGTGCTCGAGGACGTCTGGGAAGACAACCTCCAGGAGATCAGTAACAGACTCTTCGAGCAATGAGCACAGGTGCCTCGAATCCGGAGTACGTAAACGCCCGTGTTCGCTCGCGCCGAGCGGCGATGTTGTCCGACGAGGACTACCGCAAGCTGATCCGGATGGGGCCGAGCGAGATCGCGCGGTTCATGGAAGAGACGGAGTACGAAACCGAGATCAACGCCCTCGGTACCCGCTTCTCCGGCGTCGATCTGATCGAGTACGCGTTGAACCGAAACCTCGCGAAGCACTTCGACGATCTGCTCGAGTGGTCCGAAGGTGAACTGTACGATCGCATCGTCCGATACCTCCGAAAGTTCGATGTCTGGAACCTGAAGACGATCGTTCGCGGGATCTACACCGAGAGCGATCCCGAGGAGATCCAGACCGACCTCATTCGCGCCGGCGAACTCGACGATGGCACGCTCGATCGACTGGTCGAAGTCGATTCGATAGAAGACGTCGTCGAGATCCTCGAGGGAACGATTTTCGCCGAACAGCTCGAGGACGCCTACGAGGACTACGAGGAGAGCGGGACGCTCGTTCCGATCGAGAACGCGCTCGATCGAGCGTTTTACGAGAACCTACTCGAGGACCTAGGTCGGCCCCGAGAGGGACCACAGGCGAAGTACGTCGAGTTCCTCGAGGCGGAAATCGACTTCCGAAACGCACGGAACGCGTTGCGTCTCGCGCGAAGCGGTGCGGATCTCGACCCCGCCGCGTACTTCATCGAAGGCGGGGTTCTGTTCGACGAATCCGACCTGAACCGACTGATCGACGACTACGACACGCTCGTCGACCACATCGCGGAGAACAAACGCTACGGCGACCGCCTGTCGGGGGCGCTGGATCAACTGCGCGACGCTGACAGCCTTATCCAGTTCGAGCACGCACTAGACGCCGCGTTGCTCGAGTACGCCGATACGCTCTCGAGCGTGTACCCGACCTCGATATCGCCGGTTCTGTCGTTCGTGCTCGCCAAAGAGCGCGAGGTCGATAACATCCGTGCCATCGCGCGCGGTCGCGAGGTCGGACTCGACGAGAACGAGATCGAAGAAGAGCTGGTGATCCTATGAGCCAGGAAATCGCAGTCGTCGGCAGCCCGGAGTTCACCACCGGCTTTCGCCTCGCTGGCGTCAGTCGGTTCGAGAACGTTCCGGACGACGAGAAAGACGAGCAGTTAGACGACGCAGCGACGGCGGCCCTCGAAGACGACGGCGTCGGTATCGTCGTCATGCACGACGACGACCTCGAGTACCTGTCGCGAAACGTTAGACAGGACGTCGAGACGAGCGTCGAGCCGGTCGTCGTCACGATCGGGAGCGGTACCGGTGGTGGCGGGCTGCGCGAACAGATCAAACGCGCGATCGGGATCGACCTGATGGACGAGGACGAAGACAGCTAAACTATGAGCCAGGCAGAACAAACCGAAACCGTCGACGAAGACGGTGTAATCGAAAGCGTGAGCGGTCCGGTCGTGACCGCCACGGACCTCGACGCCCGGATGAACGATGTCGTCTACGTCGGCGACGAAGGGCTGATGGGCGAGGTCATCGAGATCGAAGGGAACCTGACCACGATTCAGGTGTACGAAGAGACCTCCGGCGTCGGCCCCGGCGAACCCGTCGAGAACACGGGCGAGCCCCTCAGCGTCGACCTCGGACCGGGGATGCTCGACTCAATCTACGACGGCGTCCAGCGCCCGCTCGACGTTCTCGAGGACAAGATGGGGACGGCGTTTCTCGACCGCGGGGTCGACGCCCCCGGTATCGACCTCGAGAAAGAGTGGGAGTTCGAGCCCGAAGTCGCGGAAGGAGACGTCGTCGAGCCCGGCGACATCGTCGGTGTCGTCCCGGAGACGGTCACCATCGAGCACAAAGTGATGGTCCCGCCGGACTACGAGGGCGGGGAAGTCACCAGCGTCGAGAGCGGCGAGTTCTCCGTCGAGGAGACCATCGTCGAACTCGACAACGGCGAGGAGATCCAGATGCACCAGGAGTGGCCGGTCCGAGAGGCCCGCCCCGCTGGCGACAAGGAGACCCCGACCGAACCGCTCGTCACAGGACAGCGCGTACAGGACGGTCTCTTCCCGCTTGCGAAGGGCGGGACGGCCGCGATTCCCGGTCCCTTCGGTTCCGGGAAGACCGTCACCCAGCAGCAACTCGCCAAGTGGTCCGACGCGGATATCGTCGTCTACATCGGCTGTGGCGAGCGCGGCAACGAGATGACCGAGGTTATCGAGGACTTCCCGGAACTGCCGGACCCACAGACCGGGAACCCGCTGATGGCTCGGACGTGTCTCATTGCAAACACGTCGAATATGCCCGTCGCAGCGCGTGAATCCTGCATTTACACGGGAATCACGATCGCGGAGTACTACCGCGATATGGGCTACGACGTCGCGCTGATGGCCGACTCCACCTCGCGGTGGGCGGAGGCCATGCGAGAGATCTCGAGCCGACTCGAGGAGATGCCCGGCGAAGAGGGCTATCCCGCGTATCTCGCCGCGTCGCTCTCTGAGTTCTACGAGCGCGCCGGCAAGTTCCAGCTGATCAACGGCGACGAGGGATCGATTTCGGTCGTCGGGGCAGTCTCGCCGCCGGGCGGGGACTTCTCCGAGCCGGTTACCCAGAACACGCTCCGTATCGTCAAGACGTTCTGGGCGCTCGACGCAGACCTCGCGGAACGGCGGCACTTCCCGTCGATCGACTGGAACGAGTCGTACTCGCTGTACAAGGACCAGCTCGATCCGTGGTGGGAGGACAACATCGCGGGCGACTGGTCCGACGTGCGACAGTGGGCGGTCGACGTCCTCGACGAGGAAGACGAACTGCAGGAGATCGTCCAGCTCGTCGGCAAGGACGCGCTGCCAGAAGACCAGCAGCTGACCCTCGAGATCGCACGCTACCTGCGCGAGGCATGGCTGCAACAGAACGCGCTCCACGACGTCGACACCTACTGTGAGCCCGAGAAGACCTACCGAATGCTCACGGCGATCAAGACGTTCAACGACGAGGCGTTCGAAGCGCTCGAGGCGGGCGTTCCCGTCGACGAGATCCAGAACGTCGACGCCGCACCGCGGCTCAACCGCATGGGAACGGCCGAGGAGTGGAACGAATTCATCGACGAGATCGAAGACGACCTCAAAGAACAACTGCGAGCACTGTACTAACAATGAAAGAGTACCAGACTATCACGGAAATCAGCGGTCCGCTGGTGTTCGCCGAAGTCGACGAGCCGGTCGGATACGACGAGATCGTCGAGATCGAGACGCCACAGGGAGAGACCCTGCGCGGACAGGTGCTGGAATCGAGCGAGGGTATCGTCTCGATCCAGGTGTTCGAAGGCACTGGCGGGATCGACCGCAACGCCTCCGTTCGCTTCCTGGGCGAGACGATGAAGATGCCCGTCACCGAGGATCTGCTCGGACGGGTGTTAGACGGCTCCGGCAACCCGATCGACGGCGGCCCGGAAATCGTCCCCGACGACCGACACGACATCGTTGGCGAAGCGATCAACCCCTACTCGCGAGAGTACCCCGAAGAGTTCATCCAGACCGGCGTCTCTGCCATCGACGGCATGAACACGCTGGTTCGCGGCCAGAAGCTGCCGATCTTCTCCGGCTCGGGGCTGCCACACAACGAACTCGCGCTCCAGATCGCCCGACAGGCGACCGTTCCGGAAGAAGAAGACGGCGAGGACGACGACGGCTCCGAGTTCGCGGTCATCTTCGGCGCGATGGGTATCACCGCCGAAGAGGCAAACGAGTTCATGGACGACTTCGAGCGCACGGGCGCACTCGAGCGCTCGGTCGTCTTCATGAACCTTGCGGACGACCCTGCCGTCGAACGGCAGGTCACGCCGCGACTCGTCCTGACGACCGCCGAGTACCTCGCCTTCGAGAAGGATTACCACGTACTGGTCATCCTGACGGACATGACCAACTACTGTGAGGCGCTCCGAGAGATCGGCGCCGCACGCGAGGAGGTCCCGGGCCGACGTGGCTACCCCGGATACATGTACACCGACCTGGCCCAGCTCTACGAGCGGGCGGGTCGAATCGAAGGCCGCGACGGATCGGTCACCCAGATTCCGATCCTCACGATGCCCGGCGACGACGACACCCACCCGATCCCGGACCTGACCGGCTACATTACGGAAGGTCAGATCATGATGGATCGGAACCTGAATAGTCAGGGTATCGAGCCGCCGGTCAACGTTCTCCCAAGCCTCTCGCGACTGATGGACGACGGTATCGGCGAAGGGCTCACTCGAGAGGACCACGGCGACGTCTCCGACCAGATGTACGCCGCCTACGCGGAGGGTGAGGACCTGCGCGACCTTGTGAACATCGTCGGTCGCGAAGCGCTGTCCGAGCGGGACAACAAGTTCCTCGACTTCGCCGACCGCTTCGAAAAGGAGTTCGTCCAGCAGGGCTACGACACCAACCGCTCGATCGACGAGACGCTCGAGATCGGCTGGGACCTGCTGTCGATGCTGCCCAAAGACGCGCTCAACCGTATCGACGAGGACCTCATCGAAGAGCACTACCGCGAAGACGAAGCCGGCGAGGAAGCCGAAGCCGTTTCGGCCGACTGATCGTCGCGGATCGCCTGCATCCAGTTTTCGCTGTTTCGGTCGTCTGTTTTTGACTCAGCGACGCCTCGAGTGCCAGCCGACGCGGAACAGTGAACAGAGAAATGAATTAGATGCCGAACAGGGTCGATTCCTGTTGAAATAGAAAAATAAATCCAGCGCGTATACATCATATATTAGTAGTGTATAATTCAGTAGCCGCCCTTTGTATCGGCGTCATAGTTGGATTTGCGTTACTCATCTACGAGTTTGTCTTGACATCATATATTGAGGATCGCATCGATGAACGTGGTACAACCGTTTTACATATATTGGGTACAGGTGGCGGATCAGGAGTGATGATCTGGCTCACGGACACCTACCTCTCGTCGTTCGTGTATGGACTCGTCGGACTCGTACTCGTGGTTGTCACAGTTACACTCGCCCGCCGTCTGACCGAGTACCGCTGACCGCGGCTCACCCTCGAGTTGACGGCCGTTTGTCTCATCGCGAACATTCTATGTTGCTTGGTGATTATTCCGAGTCGGTGAGCAGATTCGAGAGAACCATCTGACCGAAAAAACTGTATTTATCGATGGTGATATTGGTATGTATGCACAAACCACTGCTCGTCACGGAGTTCCTCGACAGGGCGCGAACGCACTACGGCGACGAGGAGGCGGTCGTCGCAACGACGGGGGAACGGTTCACGTACGACGAACTCGGCGATCGGGCCGACCGATTCGCGGCGGCGCTTCAGGAGCGAGGCATCGAAAAGGGCGATCGGGTGGCCGTACTGGATCCGAACACCCACTACCACCTCGAGGCGGCCTACGGGATCATGCAAGCGGGCGCGATCCACACGCCGTTGAATTACCGGCTCACGCCGAACGATTTCGAGTACATCCTCTCGGACGCGGGCGTCGACGCGATCTACGCCGACTACGAGTACGCAGACGGGATCGAGGCGGTGCGCGACGTGGTGCCGACTGAGACGTTCATCACGAACGACGCCGACGCCGTCGAGGGGGACTGGGAGAGCTTCGACCAAGTGCTCGAATCGGCGGGCACCGAGTACGACCGGCCGGAGATGGCCGAAGACGAGATCATCACGATCAACTACACGTCGGGGACGACGGGCGATCCGAAGGGAGTCTGTCGAACCCATCGCTGCGAGACGATTCACGCCTACCTGCTGGTGGCCCACCAGGAGATCACCGACGACGACGTCTACCTGTGGACCCTGCCGATGTTCCACGCCAACGGCTGGGGCCACATCTTCGCCGTGACCGGGATCGGCGCGAAACACGTCTGCACGCGGGGTGTCGACGCCGGTGGCATCTTTGACGCGGTTCGAGACGAGAACGTCTCCTACATGTGCGGCGCGCCGACCGTATTGAACATGCTGGTCGACTACTACGGCGAGCACGAACCCGAGACGACCGGCGACGCGCCGGTGCGACTCGCGACCGCAGGGAGCGCACCACCCGAGGCCACGATCCGGACCGTTGAGGAGGAGTTCGGCTGGTACTTGAAACACGTCTACGGGGCGACCGAGACGGGCCCGCTCATCACCACCTCCGACGCGAGTCGGCACTTCGAGGCCGACAGCGACGACCGGTTCCGGATCAAGAAACGCCAGGGTCTGGCCTACCTCGGCACCGAGATCCGGGTTGTCGACGAGGACGGGGAAGACGTTCCCCGCGACGACGAGACGCTCGGCGAGGTCGTCGTCCGGGGCAACCAGATCATGGAGAAGTACTGGAACAAGCCCGAGGCGACCGAGGAGGCCTTCTCCGATCGAATCGAGGGCTACTATCACACGGGCGATCTCGCGACTATCGACGAGCACGGCATGATCGCGATTCGCGATCGGAAAAAAGACATTATCATCTCCGGCGGCGAGAACATCTCGAGCATCGAACTCGAGGACGCGCTGTTCGACCACCCCGACGTGTCGGACGTGGCGGTAATCCCGGCACCGAGCGAGGAGTGGGGCGAGACGCCGAAGGCGTTCGTGGTTCCCGAGAGTGGCGATCCCGGCGACCCGGGGGTCACGACGGAGGAACTACTCGAGTTCACGAAAGAGCACCTGGCTGGCTACAAGGCGGTTCGGCGGACGGAGTTCGTCGAGCAGTTACCGACGACGGCGACCGGAAAGGTACAGAAGTACGAACTTCGCCAGGACGAGTGGGAAGACCAGGATCGAATGGTGGGACAGGGGTAGCTATCGCCACCGGTCGTCGCTGTCGGAGTCGTCCACGGATCGTCCCCACGGGTCGTCGTCTTCGGCCCGGTCCCACCCGGACTCGGCGTCGTGTTCGTCGCGCTTTCCCCCGTCGTCGGGTCGACCACCAGTTCGGTTCGAGGACGCCTGTCCGTAGCGTTGGCTGCCTTGCTCTCGAGCGCGCCGTTCCGCCTCGCTTCGATCGACGACCGTCGGGTCCGACGTTTCGCTGTCGATCCCGACCCAGAGTGCGATCGTGATGGCGACGCCGACGAGCACAAACGCGCCAAAGACGAGTACACCGAACATTGGTACTGTCTTTCTCGCGGTGTGAGCACAAATGTTTTGTTACGTTACACGAAAGAGAGAATATGAAAGACGATCAGGGCTGTCCGAAGTGCGATCACACGGAGACGGAAATCGACGAGATATCGACGACGGGCACGGGCTTATCGAAGTTCTTCGACATACAGAACCGAAAGTTCATGGTCATCAGCTGTACCAACTGCGGCTATTCCGAACTGTACAGGGGCCAGTCGTCGGGCGATATGGTCGACCTATTTTTGGGCTGATCGGGCCTCGAACGCCTAGCCGTCGATGTCGTTTGCGATATCGGAGAGGCTGGACTTTGGCGGCTCCGATGCGTCGTAAAACGTCGTTTCGCCGGGTCCACGAATCCCGTAGGCGAACTCGGGTTCGATGACGTCGATCAGCACCGACCCCCCGTCTCGTCTGGTGTGCTCGTCGCACCACTCGGGCAAGATGTCGGTTCCGGCCCGCGGGTCGCGAGCGCCGTCTGCCGTCTCGTAGACGCCTTCGATCGTGAGTTCGTCGCCGGTGAGCGCTCGCTCGACTCGAGCGAACCGCTCCGTTCCCTCGAGCGTGATCCGGACGAGTTCGTCGATCGCGAAGGCGTCGCGTTCCTCGCCGGGAATCTCCAGTCTGACTCCCGTCGTCGTCTCAGAAAGCGTCGCTCTGACGGTTCGAATCGACGGGTGGTCACTCGAAAGTCGATCTGCCATAACTGAGTTGCTGTCGTTACTCGTCCTCGGCGAGCAGCTCCTCGACGTCGGTTTCGCCGGATTCGACGATCGTCGCGTTGATCTGTGCGACGGCGTCGGAAACCTCGCGCCCGCGGACCGTGATACGGCGTCGCTCGCCGTCCCGTTCGGGATGGTAGCCCGTCTGTTTTTCTTCCATCAGCACTTCCTGCAGGTCCGCTCCCGCGACGGTCTCGTTGAGCGGTCGACCCGCGTCGTCCGAGCCGCCGGTGATCTCGAGGGTGTAGCCGTCCAGGCCGACGGCGGAGCCGTCGACTTCGTCGCCGATCGATTTACCGAGGAATCGATTCGCGTCCTGTCCGTCCGCCTCGAGTTGGTGTGCGAGCCCGGAGTCCGGGTCGCCGACAACGACAGTGAAACTTGCCATGCCCGAGGGAAAACGGTCTGCAGTCAAAAATACGTCGAATCCAGACCGGGCGAGTTCGGTGCGATCGCTGACGCGACCGCGGTGCTCTGTTCGCAATCGATCGTCTCTCGTCGCCCCCTCTCGCACTGTTCGATCGATTCACGGGTGCATTCAAGTTCGTCGCGCACCTCATCGCATCCGTGGCCATCGAACCGGAATCGCTCGAGCGGCGATTGCGCGAGGCGTTCGGCGGGTCCGCCGGGGCGGCCAGGGTGGTCGCCCGCCAGGCCGTCGACCTCGACGATTCCGGTCGGTACAGCGCCGATCTGGCCTGCGAGCTGACGAACGACGTGGTCGTCGACGAGCTTTCGGACGCGCCCGACGGGACCGCGCCAGCGCGCTGGAACTGGTGGATCGGCTCGCTCGAGGTCGCGTTCGGCGGCTACGAGCGGTTCGAGGTCAGTCGCTACCGGCGGTAACGAGAACGCGGTTCGGCGGAAGCGAAACCTCTTTGAACGGATTTGACTAACTAGTCAGTTAGTGACCGATCCGGACGTTCGCGAAGCGATCATGACCGCGACCTACGAGGCGTTGTGTACCCACGGGTACACCGATCTGACCGCACAGGACATCGCTGATCGAACTGACAAGAGCAAGTCGCTCCTGTTCTACCACTACGACTCCAAGGAGGACCTCGTCGCCGATTTCATCGACTACCTCTTAGAGCGCCACGACGATCACGTCGAGGCGGCCGCGAACGAGCCGCCGGTCGAGCGGCTTGCGACGTTCCTCGATCTGTTCCTGTACGGTCCCGACGACACCGACCAGACGTCGTTTCACACGGCGATGCTCGAGTTGCGGGCCCAGGCACCGTACAACGACACCTATCGCGAGCAGTTCCAAAAGAGCGACCGACGACTGCAGGCCACGCTCGAGACTATCCTCGAAGACGGCATCGAGTCCGGCGCGTTCGTCGACCACGATTTCGAAGCCGTCGCGACGCTGCTGGTTACGCTCGTCAACGGCGCGCGCATCCGAGAGATAACCTTCGAGGACGACGACTACCTCGAGACCCTCAAAGCGACGGCCGTCGACAGGGTGATCGACGATATTCTCGCCGACGGCGTCGAACTGCCGACGGACCCACGCACTGACGGCCCGTTCGAACCCAACGAGAAACTGGGGGCGGGAGCCGACTCGAGAGCAGAAACTACAAACGGGTTGGACGAAGAACATGACCGTAGCTCGCATGACGACGAATCTGCGAGTTCGGACGATCCCGCCGACGACCACGATGAACGTACCCAGTGACCGGTTCCGACGCCGTCTCGAACGCCGCTCTTGGCAGCCAGTCGGCCGGTCAGGGTCCGTCGCCGCGGGCGCCATGGCGGATACGACGATGTCTGCCGGTGATCGACCATGACTGAACGCACCTCTACGCCCGCCCGAGAACCGATCGCCGACCGACTCGATCGAACGCTCCCCGCGCTCTCCCCGGAGGTCCGATCGATCGCGTTCGACGCGCTCGAACCCGTCGATCGGTCGTTTCCGGTCGCTCTGTGTCGAGCGAGCGCCGGAGCCGTCTCGAGCGACGGCCCGAGCGCGCGAACGCTCGAGTCGATCGCGCTCGTCATCGAACCGCTTCAGGGCTACGTTCGACTCCGAAACGACCTGCTCGCGGCGGATCGGTACGAAAGCGCTGCCGAACGTGACGCGGCTATCCTCGCGGGCGATTACCTCCACGCGTTCGCCCACGCCTCGATCGGCGACGCCTCGCCGACCGACGGCAGTCGGCTCGAACTGTTCCGCGTGCTCACGAGCGCCTCGAACGCACTGGCGAGTGCCTACGCGACATCCGAGAGCGATTCGGGATCGGACACGACGCCGGTATCGGAACCATCGCGGACGACCCGGCCGGGCCAGTCGACCGGCGACGCGCCGACCGCGATACTCGCGGGTGCCGCCGCCGAATTCGGTGTGACGGCGGCCGGCGCAACCGAAACAGTTCGTAAATCCGCTCGCGCCTACGGCGCGTCGCTCTCGCGGGCCCTTTCGATTGCCGAACGCGGGTCGGTCGACGCCCGAGACGAATCACCGCGAGGGGCCGCGACTCGAGTTCTTTCAGCCCGATCGTTCGACGATGACACCGACGAACCGCCGCTGTCGGCGAGCGAGAACGCGCTCGACGGACCGGTCGGCAACCGAGACGGCTCGCTCGAGGCAGGTGATCGCTCGGCCATCCTCGAGCGCGAACTCGAGTCCGCCCGTAGCGCCCTCGAGACGATCGAGACGGTCGATTCATGCGATCGTGCCGGCGGACCACACCGGTCCGGACTCAAAGCCCGGGCGCGCCTCGAGCGGGCCACGCGCGTTCCGTTCGAAAACTTGCTCGCCGCCGATGAGTGACGCCGCCCGCCCCCGCTTGCCGGCGTACGTCTTTTCCGCGTTCGTCGCGGGCGCCGGGCACTGGTATCTCGGGAAGTGGCGTCGCGGACTCGCCTGGTTCGGTCTGTACGCGCTGGCGCTCGCCTTCCTGAGCGCCCGCACCGTCGCCGGTGCATTCGATCCGAGCGATCCGTTCGTCGTGACGGCCCTGCAATTCGAGTCGGTCGCCTACACCGACGTGGCCGTTCCGCTTGCGGTTTTGCTCGTCTGTCTACTCGATCTCTATCTCATCGGCGTCGCGACGGACGCGGGCGAACCGATGGACGAAAACCCCTCGAACCGGTAGGACCGCCAGATGGAACTCGAGTTTCGCGGCGGTGCCGGCGAAGTCGGTCGAAGCGCGCTCGTAATCGACGGGACGCTGGTGGTCGATTTCGGCATGGATTCGGGGAACCCGCCGTCGTTTCCCGTCGGTGATGTCGATCCCGAAGCGGTCGTCGTGAGCCACGGCCACCTCGATCACGTCGGGTCGCTGCCCTCGCTGCTCGCGGGCGACGCGCGACCGGAGATCCACTGGACGCCGCCGACTCGAGACCTCGCGATGGTACTCGCTCGAGACACGCTGAAGCTCCACGGCGTCTCCTCGAACGGGCCGACCCGGCGCGGCGGGAGCTACGACTGTCCGTTCACCGAGGCCGAGCTCGCGCGGGTGAGTCAGGTGTCCGAAACCCACGGCTACCGCGAGATCTTCGAGGTCGCCGGCTACGAGGTCACGTTCTTCGACGCGGGACACATCGTCGGCAGCGCGCACGTGCTCGTCGACGACGGGGATACCAGGCTCCTCTACACGGGCGACCTCCAGACCGAAGACCAGCAACTGGTCGCCGGCACGACCGCGCGACCGGACGCCGACGTGGTCGTCTGTGAGAGCACCTACTCCGACACGTCGCGACCGCCGCGCGAGTCGATCGAAACGTCGCTCGTCGAGAGCATCGAGCGGACCGTCTGGGACGGCGGCACCGTCGTCGTCCCCGCGTTCGCGATCGGCCGGACGCAGGAACTGCTCTGTCTCTGCGAGCGACACGACCTCGAGTGTTACGTCGACGGCATGGGAAAGCGCGTGACGGAGCTGTTCCTGCGGGATCGAAACCGCGAGTTCCTCCGCGATCCGGACCTGTTGCGCCGGGCGAAGGGCAACGCTCGGTTCGTCACCGGCAGGGACGGCCAGCGAAAGCGAATCGCCGAGCAGAACACCGTGATCGTCACCACGAGCGGGATGCTCCATGGCGGTCCCGCGATGACCTACGTCCCGGCGGTTCGAGACCACCCGACGAACAAGATCACACTGACGGGTTATCAGGTCGAGGGGACCCCGGGACGGGACCTCCTCGAGACTGGCAGCGCCGAGATCGACGGCCGGATGATGCCGGTCAGCGCCCAGACCGAAGCCTACGACCTGTCGGCGCACGCGGATCGAGACGGACTGCGTTCGTTTCTCGAGTCCTACCGCGAGACGGAAATTCTCGCGGTTCACGGCGACCGGTGTGGGGCGTTCGCGGCCGAGTTAGCCGACGACGGGTTCGACGCGAGCGCACCCTCGGTTGGCGAGACGTGGACGAGTGCGGATTGACGATTCGTTTCGGCGGTCGGCTCGTCGAACGAGAGCCGACTCGAATAATGCTCGACTCGGGTCTCCGTTCGTTTCGGCGGCACGTATCGCCGGTTTTGCGCGCTCAAAAGCCAAACGCTTAGTCGCTTTGCTCGTTTGACCCAACCAATGAACGATTCCGACCCCTCCGCGGAGGCGGGGACGACACGGGAGGCGGAGATGACTCAGGAGCAGGATACGGGACCGCCCGACGAGGTGGATGCGGTCCGTGATGCGGTCGAGCGGTCCAGAAGCGGGGCACCGGCGGTCGGCGCGGTCGTTCGAGATCGGTTTTCTTCCGACGAAGTGTTCCAGCGGATCGTGGCCGCCGCCGACGAGGAGATCACCTCCGGAAGTCGCGAACTGCTGTTTAGCAGCATCGCCGCCGGGCTGGCGATCTCGATTACGGTGTTGCTCTACTCGTCGCTGTACGGTTCGACCGACGGACACCCAATCTTGAGCGCGCTGTTGTACCCGCTCGGGTTCATCTACATCATCATCGGCGGCTACCAGCTTTACACCGAGAACACGCTTCCGCCCGTCGCGCTCACGCTCGAGCGACTGGCCAGCGTCCCGGCGTTGCTTCGCCACTGGCTGATCGTCATCATCGGTAACTTCATCGGCGGGACGATCGGTGCGGCGGTCCTCGCGTGGGGCGGTGTCTTCTCACCCGAAGCGGAGGAAGCGGCGGTCTACCTCGGCACCCACGGCGCGGAGACGCCGTGGTTCGATCTCTTCTTCAAGGCCGCCTTCGCCGGGCTCATCGTCGCCGGCGTCGTCTGGGTCGCCTTCGCTTCACGCGATACGATTTCCCGGCTCGTCGTCGTCTACCTCGCGTTTCTCGCGATCCCGCTTGGGAACCTCTTTCACGTGGTCACCTCCTTCACCGAACTGGCCTACGTCGTCTTCGTCGGCGAATATCCGTTACTTCCGGGACTGACGGGATTCGTCCTCCCGGTGTTGCTCGGCAACACCATCGGCGGCGTCGTATTGGTAACCATCGTTAACTACTATCAAACGAGTGAGGAGCGCCTCGAGTCCGCACGCTTCGGCGGGGCGGATTCGCGTCTCACCCCGACCGAGTGGCTGTTGGGCGGCATCGCCGGTCGCTCGTTCGTGCCCCTGATCGACACCGTCGAGGAGACCGCAGCGGACCCCGATACGTTCCGCATTCTCGTTCCGATCGCCAATCCGCGAACCGAGTCGGCGCTCGTCAACTTCGCGAGCACGCTCGCCAGCCAGAAGGAGTCGGCGGTCGTCCACGTCGTCCACATCGTCCAGCTTCCCGACCAGACGATCGCTGGCTACAGCATGGACCAGCGCCAACAGATCATCGACGAGTCCGACAGCCAACTCGAGGGGATCCGCGAGACGGTCGAGAGCTACAACGTCGGCGTCGAGACGTCGACGGTCGTCACCTACCGCTCGTTCGAGGAGATCTTCAGGACCGCAGAGCGAAAGCACACCGACCTCGTCGTGATGAACTGGGAGGTAAACGACCTGTGGGACGCCGCCAGAGCCGAACGACCGCTCGGCGAACTGACCCAGCAGCTTCCCTGTGATTTCCTGGTCCTTCGGGAACGTGATCTCGACGCCTCGAGAATCGTGCTTCCGACCGCCGGTGGCCCGGACTCCGATCTGAGTGCCGAGGTCGTCAAACTGCTCCGGTCGGGGACCGGGTCGGAGATAACGCTCTTGCACATCGTCGACGGACCGGACGAGCGCGAGGCGGGCGAGCAGTTCCTAGAGGAGTGGGCCGCTGAACACGGGCTGGAAGACGTCACGCTCGAGGTCGACGACTCCGGGGATGTCGAGGACGCGATCTGTCGAGCCGTCGAGGACAACACGATGCTCGTCATCGGCGCGACCGAGCGCGGGCTTCTCTCGCGACTCGTATCGGGCTCGTTGCACCTCGATATCATCGAGGACATCGACAAGTCGATCGTCCTCGCCGAACGGCCGACCAAGCGGAGTCTCTACGAGCGACTGTTCGGGCGTCGCTAACTCGGCCGGCCAGTGCCGATCCGATCGCACCGTTTGACTGACCCGCCGATCCGATCGCACCGAGTTGGGTCGGCCCGGCAGTCAATCCACCTCTCCCGTCTGTAACTTTTTGCCGCTACCCCCCGTCAGAGGGGTATCATGGACGATCCAGAGACACCGCCGACCGGCGGAGCCGACGACCTCGAGCTGACCGACGCGGAACTCGAGGCGCTTCACAATCTCCAGTTGGGGATCGAGCACGTCCACCGGGCCTACGGGTCGCTGCTTGCGTTTCACCACCAGCTCGGACACGCGATGGATCGAATGGCGGACGCGGAGTCACGACTTCGAGACGCAGATCACGACGCGTGGGCCGACGAACTCCGGGACCAGCATCTCCCGGCGGGCGCGGTCAGCGACCAGTGGACGTTCGAACTCGTCGAGGAGTTCTCCGAGGTCTTCCTCGAGGAACTCGACCGGTTCGAGGGCGAGGTGCGAGACGAGTTAGCCGACGGCCTCGATCACGTGACCGAACGTCGACAGAAGCGCCGTGTTCGCGACCGGGCGGCGAACGGACGCTCGAGTGGCGACGATTCGGACGAGTGAGCCGACGGAAGTGAGAAGCGTTTTCGTCCGTGCCGTGATACGTCGGTGCATGACCGACCGGTACGACGCGATCGTCCTCGGCGTCGGCGAGATGGGCGCCGCGACAGTCGCGCACCTCGCCGAACGGGGGGCGACCGTCCTCGGCCTCGAGCGCGACGACGTTCCGCGCGGAGACGGTGCCGCAGGGACGCGTCTCATCCGCCGAGCGTACGATGAGGGCCCCGCGTACGTTTCCCTGCGTCGGCGAGCCGACGAACTCTGGACCGACCTCGAGGCGGGCCACGACCGGCGGCTCAGCTACGAGACCGGGTCGATCGAGGCCGGACCCGCGGGAAGCGATCGTCTCGAGAAATCGCGCCGGACCTACGAGGAACACGGCCTCGAGTACGAAATGCTCTCGAGTGGGCCCCTCTCCGATCGCTATCCGGGCTTTCAGCTCCCGGAGGCGTACGAGGCGGTGTATCGACCCGACGGCGGCTTTCTCGCTTCCCAGCGGTGTATCGTCGCCCACGTCGAGCGCGCACACGACGCAGGGGCGACGATTCGGGCTCGAGAGCGCGTCGTCGGCTGGCAGTCGACGGGAGACGGCGGCGTCACCGTCGACACGGACCACGCGAGGTACGAGGCGGACAATCTCGTCGTCACGGCCGGCGCGTGGACCGCACAGTTCGTCGACGAACTCGAGGGAATCGTCGTTCCCGACCGGCAGGTGGTGGCGCGGCTCCAGCCCGAGGTACCAGCGTATTTCGAACCCGGAGCACACCCGGTCTGGACGCTGCAGGTTCCCGAGGGTCTATTCTACGGGTTTCCCGTCCACGACGTCCCCGGGTTCGAGTTCGGTCGGTGCAATCGTCGAGAGACCGCCGACTCACCTCGCGCGTTCGAACGCGAACCGACGCAGGCGGACGAGCGTCTCCTCCGGGAGTTCGCCGAGGAATACTTCCCGGACGGCGCGGGGCCGACGATGGGCCTGCAGACGCGTCCGTCCGCGAACACGCCGGACGGCGATTTCGTCCTTGATACGCTCGCCGACCACCCACAGGTCGCTGTCGGCGCCGGTTTTTCGGGTCACGGGGCCACGTTCGCGACCGCGGTCGGCGAGGTACTCGCGGACCTCGCGCTCGAGGGCGAAACCGAACACGATATCGAGCCGTTTTCGCTGGATCGGTTCTGAGCGGTTCAGTCGCCGGCCGATCTCCCCTTTTCATCCGTGTCTGTGCGGTTGTTCGTATACTCTGTATCTATTGCGGCTCTGCATCCGCGTACGCCGCGGGCTCGAGCGAGCGAGATGGCGTCGCGAGCCATTGCGCGGGTCGACCGGGGGCGAGCAGATCAGCGATGCGAACCGATCGGCCGTCGCCGACGCGAACCGTCGCTTCGATTCGGACGACGGTTTCGGGTCCAACGTCAGAATCGGCTGCTGCGGGCGCTTCTCGTGGCTCGAGCCCGACGCCGGTAACGCGGGTCTCGATGGCGTCCGCCTCGCCGAACCCGTACGCCCGAATCTCGGCCTCGAGTTCTGCTTCGACGGCCGTAATCGAGTGCGTCGCGTCTGTCAGCATCGATCGCACGGACCGAAACGCTTGCGTCAGTGCGACGTGTGCCCGCCGAGAATCGCCGCCGTCGCCGTCGACGACGAACGTACGGACCAGCCCGCCGTGGTACCCCTCGCGGCCGCGCGGCGAGGCGACGACGGTGATCGGTTCGCCCGCGCGGAGCAGACCGTCGCTCACTCCGGCACTGTCGGTGCTCGCCCTGACCCTGTCATCGCCTCTCCCGGTACCGTTGTCGCTCGTTTCGAGTGCGTCGTTTCGCATCCCACCAGTAACCCGCGTCCGTCCGTCGGGAAGCGATCCCGCCGCCACGATTGCCTCGTCGACCGCAATTCGAAGTTGCTCGTCCGTTAGCCGCGTTTCGCCGGCGAGCAGCGCCCCTTCGTCGTCGCTGTCGGATTCGGCGAGCACCGTCGCCGCCCGCTTTACGCCGGCTGCGGTCGCCTGTTGGGCCTGTTCGATCAGTTCGTGCTCGAGATCTGTTTTCGAACGTCGGGAGCGAGTCAGGATGTCACTCGAGGCGAGTGTGAACCCTGTCTGCTCGAGATAGAGCGCGGCGTCGTGGGGGATCGTCGCCGGCGCGAGAACGGGTCCGGAGACCCCATCGTCCGCGAGTCGAGTCGCAAGTTCGTCGGCCGGATGCCGTGGCCAGTCTTCGGGGACGCCGCGCCAACTGACGTGGTGCCATTGCGTGCCGTCGAACGCCACGGCGTGGGTCGTATCGAACGAACCGGTTGTCGGATCGTTTTCGAACGAATCGGCCGCTGGAGCGCTCTCGCTCGAATCGATTGCCCGCAAACAGTACCGAACTGCCGGGTCGCGGGACGGCCCGGCGTGGACGAACGCCGCGGCGTCTCTCGAGGACAGCGTCGACGCGACGCGTGCGGTCGGGGACACGCGCTCGCTCACGGCGCTTCCGCTTCGACCTCGAGTTCGGCTTCCTCGGCGTCAGGATTCTGGGCCTGTTCGACAAGTTCCTCGAGGGGCGTGTCGGTCAGGCGATTGTTGAGCAACACGTCGACCGGAAGCGTCGGCGCGCCGTCGACGAGGTTCTCGAGTAAGACCAGCCGTTCTCGAGCGCGGGACATGCCGACGTAGAAGACCCGGCGTTCGTTGTCGGTGAGGACGGGGACCGGGGAGGTCGTCTTGGTGAACTCCTCGCAGCCGGGGATGTCCGTGATTCCCTTGGACTCGCTCTCGAGGTCGGCGGTCGATCGGTCCTCGATGGTCGCGACCATCTGTTCGACGACCTTCTCGGTGAGGTCCGTGCCGACGACGACGTGGTCGGCTTCGCGACCCTTCGCGGAGTGGATCGTTCCCACGCGGACGCGGTCGGTCGGCATCTTCTGGTAGCTGCCGATCGCGAAGTAGGCTTTGACGCTCTTTTTCTGGAAGTTCGTCACCTTTCGGAGCATGTCCGAGGCGGATTCGGGCCCGGGCATAAACGGCGTGTGGTCGGCGACGACCTCGGCCGGAATCATGAGTTCCTCGAGATCGTCGATGCCGGCTTCCTCCTGGCGATCGTCGATCGTATCGAAGAGGTCGTCACGCTCGTTGGTTCCGAACGCGGAGTCCTGGAGCATGTCGGCGAGCCGACGGGCCTGCAGTCCGGTGACATCTTCGCCGCTATCGATCGCCTCGACCGCGCGTACGTACTGGGTGAGACGGTCGGTCCACATCCGCTGGTCGGTCAGCGAGGTGAAGGGAACACCCTCGGTGATGAACTCGTCGATGAACTGGAACATCTGATACCGGGCCCGGAACAGGATCATTATCGTCCCCTCGCCTTCGACCAGCGTCTGGCGGACGAGTCTGACGACGTCGAGCATCGAGGCGTTGCGCTTGGCCTCGACGGCGCCGCCTTCCTTGCGTGGTTTGAGGTCCTTGTCCTGGCGCTTCTCGATGTGTCTGATCTCCTGGTTGACCGCGTTGAGTACGTTCGACGGCAATCGGTAGGAGTTCGGGAGGATAATGTCGTCGTCGACTTCCTCCTCGAGCAGCAAGGCTGGATCCGCGCCCTGCCAGGAGTAGACGACCTGGTCATCGTCGCCGGCGATCAGGACCTGATCGACGTGGGGTTTCCACTCCTGGTAGACGTCGTACTGCAGCGTGGTGATGTCCTGGAACTCGTCTATCACCAGGTAGTCGACGTTCGGGACGAGCGAGCGCTGTCTGACCCGCTCTAGCATGTCCGCGAAGCCGATCTTCTCTTCGGAGCCCTTGTAGTTTCGCCAGGCGCGGATCGCCTCCGGCACGTCGATCCGGTCGTCGTCCGAGGGCCACGTCGGGGTGTACTTGTTCCCCTCCTGGGCGTTCGGATCGATCTCCGGGGGGAGCCGAACCTCTTCGACATCCCACTGGAAGGGGACGTCGTACCAGTCGACGACCTCCCGGCGGGTCCGCTGGAGCCACTGGCTCGTCGCGATGATCTTGTTACCGATCGTCGTCGATCGGGCGGTCCGTCTGCCGGCACCGCTGTATTCGTCTTCGAACTCGATGCCGTAGTCCTCGCAGAACTCCTCTTTGTCGGATTCGCCGATTACGTCGCCGCGAGAGAGATCGAGCAGATCGTAGGCCTTGGCGTGCATCGTACAGACGTTTCCTTGCAGGGCTCGCGGACTCTCGTCGAGTCGGTCAGCGAGCCGTTCGCGGACCTCCTGTGCGGCTGCTCGCGTGTACGAAACGACGAGGATGTCTCTGAAGGTCACGTCGTCGTCCTCGAGGATTTCTTCAACGTGGTCGAGAAGGGCGGTCGTCTTCCCGCTTCCCGGGCCGCCGAACAACCGGGTAACCGTCGTCTCCGTGGTAGCCATTGTACCGGTACAAGGGCGCGAGACGCATAAGTCACGTGGATTGTCGCCGATCGAATCCCTCTCTGGCGGAGGGTTTTGGATACGTCAGGCAGTTCGCGTCGAGCGGGCGGCTCTGATTTCGGCTCCGTCTCGGACTTTGTCGGGACAGCGGGGGCAGACTCGCGGCTCGTCGACTCCCTGCGGGGTGAACACTTTCGCGTACCGCTCCGTGACGAACGAATCGCAGTTCTGGCAGGTGGGCATCGTCGTTTCGAGATCGGTTCCTCTCGTATTTAATCATTACTACTAACATATATAAGACAAAAATAAGCGCGCTGAACCGCTGTGAGTAGAACCCGGCGGCCGGGCCAAAACCGAACGTTCCGATCGTAATTGCCCCTCTCGCTGATCGGGCACGAACGTACAGCGGGACGACAATAGAGTCCGTCTGACGATGCTTCTCTCGAGTCACCGCTCGCGACGAACACGCGACGGGTCGATTCGCGGCGTCTGTTCCCGAAATCGACCCGAGAAACCTCGATTTTCTCGGTGGCAGAAGTTATCGGTGTGGCGTCCAGCCGCAGACAGTACAGTTCGTCGCGGCCGTATCGTGTACGCCGCCACACTCCGGACACTGTTTCTTGTTATACGTCCGTTCCCAGCCGGCGTCTGTGACATCGTGACCGCGTTCTGCGAGGAATTGATCGAACACGTCGTCGGCACCACTGGGTGAGGTTGCCATAGTCATGGTATGGCACACCAGAGTATTAAATCAATTGGTTGGCCCACTTCGTCGCCGCGAAAGAAACAAAATCGGCTTCTAACGGCCGCTTCCGTCGGATATGGTCGGTACATTCGACGTGTTCGGCCACGGACCCTCGCCCTTTTGTTCACCATCGCCCTATCGATTGGTATGAGCGATCTTCGCCTCGACGCGACGCAACTCGAGCGGTACTCGAGACACGTGATCATGGACGAGGTCGGTCCTGAGGGCCAACAGCGGCTGCTCGAGGGATCCGTGCTGGTCGTCGGCGCCGGCGGGTTGGGCTCGCCGGCGATACAGTACCTCGCCGCGGCGGGTGTCGGTCGCGTCGGGATCGTCGACGACGACGTCGTCGAGCGCTCGAACTTGCAGCGCCAGATCGTCCACGCCGACGGCGACGTTGGAACTCCGAAAGTCGAGAGCGCGGCCTCGTACGTCAGGGCACTGAATCCCGATATCGACGTTGAGACCTACGAAACGCGACTCACCAGCGAAACGATTGCGGGTATCGCGGGGGACTACGACATCGTCCTAGACGCGAGCGACAACTTCGCCACACGATACCTGTTGAACGATTACTGCGCACTGACCGGGACGGCACTCTCTCACGGCGCGATATATCGATTCGAGGGCCAGATCACGACGTTCACGAACGGTAGTCTCGCGGCCGAAGACGAGTCAAACCGGGAGCGGCCGTGTTACCGGTGTCTGTTCCCCGAAGCGCCCGAACCCGGCACCGTCCCGGACTGTGCGACCACCGGGGTGCTGGGAGTTCTCCCCGGAACCGTCGGCTGCGTGCAGGCGACCGAGGTCGTCAAGTACCTGCTGGGGACGGGCGACTTGCTCAAGGGGCGACTCCTCATGTACGACGCGATGGACATGTCCTTCGAGACGATCGAGATTCGACGGAATCCGGACTGCCCGGTTTGTGGCGACTCGAGTGCGATCGATTCCGTCGGCGAGGTCAGCTACGACGGCACGTGTCAACTCTCACAGGCGGAGTGATTTCGGTCGAGACCTCGGTAAACACCTGCACCCACATTTCGGGCTGCTATCGGCCGCTTTTTGCACTCGAATAATAAACCTACAGCAAACAGAACTTCAGTTAATTCAGAAGGTTCAAAAACTCTGACTGTTGAGTGAACGGATATGGTACAATCCGATGACAC
>NZ_JMIP02000015.1 GCF_000691505.1 Halostagnicola sp. A56 | reverse complement strand
GTGTGGTTCGATAATACAATGCGTCAAGCTGTTTTGACGTACTTTTCTCGATGAGTCGATTCATTCCGACTCGCTCCAGCAGCGAGTAGATTCGGCTTCGCTTTTCCCCTCGACTCAGTTCTGGATTGACTTGTCGTAGCGGTTCGGATAGGATAGAGATGATCCGCCGATTTGGATTGAGCGAAGCACCGGGATCTTGGTGGATAATTTGTAGCGACGTTCGAATGTCATCCCACTCCGTATCAGTATCTATGTCACCGTCGCGGATTGCCCATATGTCCTCGCCCCGGTACTTTACCGATCCGCCAGTAGGCCGTTGGAGGCCGATCGCCGTTTTCCCGAGCGTCGTTTTTCCACACCCACTCTCTCCGACGAGCGAGACGACATCGTTCTCCTCAACGTCGAGCGACACACCGTCGACGGCGCGAACCGTTTCGACATCCCCGAAGTCTAGTAGACTCTCGTTGGTGAAGTGAACCTCAACATCCTCGAGCGAGATGAGCGGTTCGGTACTCATTGGTTTTCACCTCCTGTAGTGCCGTCCAATGAATTTTCGTAGACGAGCGGCACCTCATCGTACGACTCTTCCCAGTGGTAGCAGGCAGACCCGTGCTCGGTGTCGACATTGTGATAGTCGGGAACTGTTGTTCGACACTCCTCAGTCGCGAGCGGACAGCGCGGGTGATAGGCACAGCCTGACGGCATGTTGATCGGAGCGGGACTCTGTCCTTCGATTGGTTGCATTTCCGATAGCGGTGCGTCGAGGTTCGGCGTTGAATTGAGTAGCGCACGCGTATAGGGATGGGCTGCGTTCTCCACGATATCGCGTGTCTCACCGATTTCAACGAGCCTGAACGCGTACATGATGGCCATCCGATCGGCCAGAGCGGCGACCAGCGGAAGGTCGTGCGTGATAAACACCATTGTGAGGTTGTACTTCTCTTGCAGGTTCGACAGCAACATCAGAATGGACCGCTGCATTAAGAGGTCGAGTGCGGCCGTCGGTTCGTCCATCACCAACACGTCTGGTTCGAGGACGAGGCTAAGCGCGATCAAGGCCCGCTGTTGCATGCCGCCGCTCAGCTCGTGCGGATAGGAGTCGAGGACTCGGTTTGGTTCAAGATACAGATCCTCGAGCAGTTCCTCGGCTCGTTCGATGCCCGCCTCTATATCAGCGTCGTGTGCCTGTAGTGTCTCCTCGAAGTGCGTTCTGAGGTCCATCGTCGGGTTGAACGAGTTCATCGCCCCCTGGAACACCATCGATATATCTTCCCACCGAAGCGACCGTCGCTCGTCTTTGTCTAGCTCAAGCACGTTGATCGGTTCCTCGCCATCCGGGCGGTAGGTAATCTCTCCTGTCAGGCGACCGGGGGAGGGAATCGCGTCGAGTAACGACGAGGCGAGCATCGATTTACCCGATCCGCTCTCCCCGACGATTCCGAGTATTTCGCCGCGCTCGAGGTCGAGAGAGACGTGATCGAGGACATATGACTTACCCTCGTCGTAAGTCACAGCCGAATCACGGATCGTGACGATCGGGTCGTCAGTACTGTACACTTGTTCTTCGGTCGTCTGGTCGATTGCCATCAGGTCATCACCTCTGTTGGCGCAGCATTGTCTTCGTCGTCTTCAGCCTCTCCTCTAGACTCGCCGGCAAGACGGGTCCGAACGCGAGGATTGAAGACTCGGTCCATCCCCTGCGCGAGCAGAATGAGACCGAGTGCAAGGAACATGATTGCAATCATGGGGACGACGAGCTGATACATTGTTCCGCCGCCGCTGAGCGCGCCAGCCTGGCTATACGCGTTGTCTAGTTGTATCCCCCAGTTAGCGACCGATGTGGGGAGGATTCCCAGGTAGTACAGTCCAACCGATGCGAAGACGACGTACCGCGCGGCGTTCGCGAAGTTGACGAGCACGTACGGCATAATGTTTGGGATGACATCTTTGATCAGGATCCGTGGCGTACTCACACCCATCGTCCGGGATGCCTCTACGTAGGAGTGTTCGCGGATCGTCAGAACTTGCGATCGGATGGAGCGAGCGAGTCCCGCCCAGTAGTTGATCGTGATAAGGATACCAATTACGACGGCACGTTCTGGCGATACGACGACCGCTAGCACCATGATAAGTGGGAGTCCGGGTATCGACATCGCAACATCAGAGAACGTTGTCAGGATGCGGTCAGTCGTCCCACCCTTGTATCCTGCAACAGTGCCGATTAGGACCGCGAGCCCCGTTGCAAAGATTCCGCCTGACAGGATCATTATGAGCATCTCGGGCGTTGCGTGAATTGCCATGGCCAGAACATCCTCTCCGGAACTGGTTGTCCCGAGCGGAGCCTCCATAGTTTGGAACGGCTGGATGCTACGTTCGGACTGATTCGTAGTCGGCGCCCGGTAGAACCATGTGCCGACGGTGCCGATGAAGACGTACACGGCCAAGATGGTCGCACCGATGCGTGTTCTGTTATCTTCCCATGCGACGAGCCCTGGCTTGTAGATGAACTCCCGGTAGAAGTTACGCAGCCGGTCCGCCGTTGTGACTTCGACATCGGATTGGGTGGTTCCGAACGAGAATTCTTCTTCCGTCCCGGTTTCCGATTCAGTAGGCTTCACTGGAATCACCCGATTTGACGCGGGGGTCAACAAGCCCGTACGTCAGGTCGGCGATGTACACTGACAATACAAGTGCGGTCGTGATAACGAGAAAGATACCCATCATTAGTGGATAATCTCGATTGATGAGCGCTTCAAACATGTAGTATCCAATCCCGGTGTACGTGAAAATCTCCTCGAGGATCACGGATCCACCGAGATTGAAGCCAATAAGGGTCAAAAACCCGGTGTACATCGGGAGAATCGCGTTCCGTCCGACATACCTAACGGCGATCCGTCGGTCGGGAAGTCCTCTCAATCGGGCGACCCGGACGAAGTCCTCGCCGAGAACTTGTATACTGTTGCCCCGCATCGCCAGCGTCTGGAGGCCAACCTGTGTTATCACGATCGATGCGATCGGTAGCGCTGCGTGGTACAGTACGTTTCCGACGAACGGGATCGACAAGCTGGCGGTCACCCCTGGACTTGTTCGGTACCGCGCTGGGAAGACGCCGAACCGATACGAGAACACGACGACGAACAGGATCCCGAGGACGTAAAACGGAATAGACGACATCAGGATGGACAGCCCGCTCGAGACCGTGTCAAACGTGGATCCTTCCTTGTACGCGATAATAGCGCCCCAAACAATGGCGATCGCGAAGAGGATAATCGTCGCGGTTACCATGACGAACACTGTCCACGGGAGCGCGTCAGTGATGATATTAGAGACTGGTTCCCTGAAATAGAACGACTCACCCAGATTACCGGATAGGAGCGACGACATGTACTCGTAATACTCGACGTAGATAGGTTGACTCTCTTCCTGGCGAGATTGGATGATAGCGTCGATACGCGATGGGTCGACACCCTGGCGGACAAGGCGTGCTCTGAGCATCTCTAGTGGCCCGCCGGGGATAGCCCGGATCAATCCGAACGTAACTGTCACAGTAACCCACAGAGTGAGTACTGCACGTCCGGTTCGTTTGAGATAATAATTATTCATGGACTGTGATGTGGTATTGTATTAAATAAGTGTTTTGGTTATATCTTTTCGGCCGCTCGTAGTGTGATCTCACCCATTGTACTGCAGTTCACCCTGGCGAATTAACCACGCGTTTGCCCACCTCACCTGCGAAATTTCGGCACCCTGTTCGGGGACGCTCCATTGGTCGGTAGCGAGGAAAGTCTGCTCTTGTTTCTCCATGACGGGGATCATTGGTAAGTCCACGTTCGTCACCCAAGCCTGTTCGTTGATTATCTCTTGGATCAGCTCTTCGTCGGCTGTCTCGGACAACACTGAGAGCCGATCACTTGGGTTGACGGTCATCGTTCCTGATCCGGTTCGAGATGGAACTGTGACATCGTCGTTACTCCCGCCGCGATTCGAGTTTGCGGGGCCATAGTTGTACGTAAAGTTCCGATAGTGTTCAAGCATCATATGGTGGAGTGAGAAATACGGGTAGGCCGCACGACCACCACCGGGAAGCCATCCCCCAGCAGACAGTACGAAGTCTCCGTTCGGCCATGCCGTACCGTTTAGAGCACTGAAGTTTCGAGAGTCAACCTCTGACTCGAATCCGAAGTCATTGAGCTGATCGACGATCGTCTGCGTTGCGGTGACCCAGTCGCTCCACCCGGAGGGAACGGTTACAGGGAGTTCGACCGTATTTCCATCGCTGTCGACCCACGTACCGTCTTCCTCCGAATAGTCGGCGTCACGAAGAATTTGGCTTGCTTCGTCGGTCTGTTGTGTATCTACGCCGTAGTCATCGAACGAATCAGAGATCTCACTGATCCACCGCTCCTGATCGTCAGATGCGATTCCTACAGGAATTGGAGGAACTTGCTTGAGCGTGTCGCCGACGTTTTAGCAGAACAGTAGAATATTCCAAGAAACTCGTGCGGCGTTGACGAGATGCTCCGCGTCTCGTTCGCACACCAGAAATCGAAGATTTCTGGGGACGCTGTATCCCCTCCCTGCTCGCGTCTTCGATGCTCGCTGAGGAAGGGGCATTAGCGCCTCGATTTAGGTGAAGGCTGGGTCCCCAGCCACTACCAGTTTCCTATTGGGCCGCTTCCTCGAGAAAATTCTTGATAATTCGACTCTCGGCTCGATGGCGCAACCGACTCACTGAGGATTTGTGGATATCAAGAATTTCTCCCAATTCAGCGAGTGTACAGCCCCGAGGAGTATCGTAGAACCCCCGCTCGGCTGCCTCGACAATGAACTCCCATTGACGATCCGTGAGCATCTCGCTTGTATTATGTGATTGGACTAGTGACACGATCTCATACGGAATTCCAGTTGCCGCCAGCTCATCCGTATATTTCGATAGTTGGTCATGAGAGGCTGACAACTCCACGGAAAACCAGCCGTCCCGGAGGATGATTGGATAAATTGAGATGTTCTTCGACCGACGGAGCGGGTCATATGACTTCGTGGCCGATGCCCGGAACCGGAGTAGTACCATTCGCTCGCCGGTATGATATACCTCAAAGGAGTCGACCTCGGGCGTCTCCTCGAATCGGCGGACGAGCGTGTCTCCCTTTGGCGTCATTACTTCAAGAACGACGAACGCGCCTTCGTCTCGTAGCTGGGTCGCCACTAGTCTGAACTCGGCATCCGGGAACTCAGTTGAAATTATGGCTAACCAACCGTCCACCGCCGTCCCGTCGAGTTTTACCTGAATCTGAGGCACCTTATGGTAGTCTCAGCTTCCGGCCTATTTAAAAGTAGGAACTTGTTCCTGCTCAAACTCACGATAATCTCCTGCCTACTACGTTACGTCGTTGCAATGAATCCACAGACCAATATTCGTGCCGAAACCGAGGAGAGACAATACCGATGACAGACGTATCAACAACCCTCAAACAGGAACAAAACAAAGAGCTTGTTCGTCGCATCCCAGAGGAGGTGCTTGGGGAGGGCAACCTCGATCTGCTTGACGAACTATACGGTGAAGACGCTGTCGAGCATAATGCTATGGGAACTCACCACGGTCAAACAGCAATCCGAGCATCATTCGAAGCCTTTCTCACTGCGTTTCCTGACATCTCCCAGACCGTCGAGGATGTCGTCGCTGAAGACGACACAGTCGCCATACACATCACAAGTCAGGGGACGCATGAGGGGGAACTCGCGGGGATCAAACCTACCGGAAACTAGATCGAGGTGGATCAAATGTTCTTCGCCTGTATCGAGGACGGGCTGATCACTGAACGATGGTTTCTGCCAGATAATCTCAGTCTATTGCAACAACTCAGTGTCATCAACTTTCCACGTAGCGTCGCTCTTTCTCGATCCGATCGTCGACACTTCACGAACGACAGACGGTCCGAGGATGTCTGGTTGTAGGGAAACCGGAACGTTAAGTGGCCGTCACCCCGAGAACAATCCACAGATATGACCTGGATCCGTGCGATATCCGCTGCGATCCTCTCGATTTTGATGCCGGGCGCGGGCCACGTCTTGCTCCGCGATTGGGCCCGCGTGATCCTGTTCGGCGGATTGTACGCACTCGGCGTCTACTTTTTCGTGCCGATGGAACTGCTCATGTCGGCCGAGTCGATGGGCGCCATGATGGAGACGATGGAAGCGGAGACGAGCATGGTCGATCAGTTCTTCCTAATGTTCATCGTGTTGTTCGCGACGGTCGACTCGACGTTTCGCGCGCTCGGACTCCCGCCGACCGGTTCCGGACACAGCGACGAGCCGACCTGTCCAGCGTGTGGGAAGGAACTCGACGAGGACCTCTCGTTTTGATAATTCATACCACTTCCGACGAATTACCTGTTTTCGAGCGTTGTGAGCTACGGATTCCGAAACTCTTATCTCTCGAGTCTCAGAACGAGAAAGGTAACGAATCCGTCCGGCTTTTCCGTGTCGTTTCGCCGGGCCGTATCCGCCATCGTATGACCAACGCAACCTCAAACACGAGAGTACGTCGTAGCGAACAAGAAACAACCGAGGAGACGGACGAAGCCGAGCAGAGTACGCTCGACTGCCCGGAGTGTACGGGCAACCTCGTCGTCGACGACGAGCACGGCGAGACCGTCTGTGAGGACTGTGGCCTCGTCGTCGAGGAGGACTCGGTCGACCGCGGCCCCGAGTGGCGCGCGTTCGACGCCGCAGAGAAAAACAAGAAGTCCCGCGTCGGTGCGCCGACTACCAACACCATGCACGACAAGGGGCTGTCGACGAACATCGACTGGCGCAACAAAGACGCCTACGGTAACTCGCTGGGCTCCCGGCAGCGAGAGAAGATGCAGCGCCTGCGAAAGTGGAACGAACGGTTCCGGACCCGCGACTCCAAAGAGCGCAACCTGAAGCAGGCACTCGGCGAGATCGACCGGATGGCCTCGGCGCTCGGCCTGCCGACGAACGTCCGCGAGACGGCCTCGGTCATCTACCGACGCGCGCTCAACGAGGACCTACTCCCCGGTCGCTCGATCGAGGGCGTCTCGACGGCGTGTGTCTACGCCGCCGCGCGACAGGCCGGCGTTCCCCGGAGCCTCGACGAGATCGCGGATGTCAGCCGCGTCGAGAAAAACGAGATCGCACGCACCTACCGCTACGTCGTTCGCGAACTCGGCCTCGAGGTCCAGCCGGCCGATCCCGAAAGCTACGTGCCGCGGTTCGCCTCGGGCCTTGAGCTCTCGGACGAAGCCGAACACCGCGCGCGGAGCCTGCTCCAGAACGCCAAAGAGAAGGGCGTCCACTCGGGCAAGTCGCCGGTCGGTCTCGCCGCGGCCGCCGTCTACGCCGCCGCGCTGTTGACCAACGAGAAGACGACCCAGGCGGCCGTCAGCGACGTCGCCGACATCTCCGAAGTGACGATCCGAAACCGGTATCACGAACTGCTCGAGGCCGAGGAAACGCTCGGGACGGCCTGAGAGACCGTCGAACGTAGCGTCGCTCTTTCTCGATCCGATCGTCGACACTTCACGAACGACAGACGGTCCGAGGATGTCTGGTTGTAGGGAAACCGGAACGTTAAGTGGCCGTCACCCCGAGAACAATCCACAGATATGACCTGGATCCGTGCGATATCCGCTGCGATCCTCTCGATTTTGATGCCGGGCGCGGGCCACGTCTTGCTCCGCGATTGGGCCCGCGTGATCCTGTTCGGCGGATTGTACGCACTCGGCGTCTACTTTTTCGTGCCGATGGAACTGCTCATGTCGGCCGAGTCGATGGGCGCCATGATGGAGACGATGGAAGCGGAGACGAGCATGGTCGATCAGTTCTTCCTAATGTTCATCGTGTTGTTCGCGACGGTCGACTCGACGTTTCGCGCGCTCGGACTCCCGCCGACCGGTTCCGGACACAGCGACGAGCCGACCTGTCCAGCGTGTGGGAAGGAACTCGACGAGGACCTCTCGTTTTGCCACTGGTGTACGACGCGACTCGAGCGGCCCGAAGAAGACTCGGACATGCTCTGATAGGCTGTAGTCGTCGACAGAGAGACACCGCACTGCTCCGTTACTTTTCGATGATGCTTTCCTCGACGGCTTCCCCGAAGTGTCGGGCCGTATCCTCGTAGTACAACAGGAGGTGATCGCCGGCCTCGAGATCCGTCACCGCCGTTCGGCCCTCCGCGGTCGGCACTTTGATCGTCTCTGCGTTCTGGAGTAGCGTCTCGATGTGGTCGCCATCGTCGGTCTCGAGGGCGACTCGGAACATCGGTCGCTTTTCGATCTTGACGCGGCCGACGATCGCTTCGCGGGTGTTGCCCTCGAGGTCGACCAGTTGGACCTCGTCGCCGCTCTGGAGTTCGGAGAGGTACTTCGTCCCGCCGTCGGGAGTCCTGACGTAGGCGTGGACCGCGCCGGCGTTGACCCGAAACGGCCGCGAGGCGACGTATGGCGACTTGGCGGTTTCGGCGTGGACGAACACCAACCCGCGGCTCATCGAGCCGACGAGCATCCCCTCGTCGTGCTCGAGCAGGCTGCCGGTATCCACACAGACGCGATCCGCGCTGCCGATCTGTTCGATGTCGACGACCTCGGCGTATTCCAGATCGAGGTTCTCTCGCTCCGCTTCGTCGCGGACCTCGACGGTGCGCCGGATTTCGTCTGGGTCGTCCGAGTCGAGCAAGACGGCGTCCGCACCGATCTCGAGCGTTTCGAACGCCGTTTTGGCTCCGTCGGCGCTCGTGACGCCCGCGACGAGTGTCGTCTCCTCGCCGATTCTGGCGATCAGATTCTCGAGCGGAATGATCGTCCAGTCTTCGCCGGCGACGATTGTGTACTCGGCCTCGGTCGCGGAGGTTTCGGCGAACTCCTCGTACTCTTTGCCGAGAATTCGCACGTAGGACCCCCAGTCGACGGTTCCGTTCCGTCGGAGCGTCGAGAGGTCCGCCGATCCCGAGAAGTCGTTGGGGAGGTCGACGGTGCCGTCACCTTCGCCTTCCTTGCCGACGACGACCGTGTCGGGTTGTGCGGTCGTCGTCTCGTCTTCGGCGTCGTCGATGAGCGTCACGTCGCCGTCGGTGCGAAACGCCGCGACGTTGATGTCGCCGAGTTCACGGACGCGTTCGACGTCGTCTTCATCGACCAGTACCCAGTCGGCGCCCGCCTCGAGTGCGGTGGTGATCCGCTCGCGGCGGTCGTCCCAGTCGCCGACGGTGTCGTCGGCTTTGATCCAGACAGCTCTCGTCATAACTCGACCCTCGAAGGGGAGTGGCTTGAACGTGGCGGATTCGACAGTCGTCGCCGGAGTATCGATTCCGGCGAAAGGTTCAGGGTGTCGACGCCGCTAGCGGTGATAGATGTCGTACGAGGCCATCTGTTTCGACCTCGATAGCACCCTCTGTGAGCCCATCGAAGATCGAGCGGCGCTGCTCGAGGCCACCTTCGAACGGGCCGGCGTCGAGCAGTTCTGTACCCCGGCCCAGCTACGCCACGCCTCGCGGGACCTCCCGACCGCGGACACCGACCGGGAGTTCTTCGAACACCTCTTTTCGACGGCCGCCGACCAGGCGGGAGTAGACCCCGCGGTCGCCCCCGACCTCTCGGCCTCCTACCTCGAGACGGTCGACCCCGCGCGGGTTCGTTTTCGCGACGGCGCGGAGGCCGCACTCGAGCGCGCGGCCGAACGCGGCCCCGTCGGACTGATCACGAACGGGGGCGAGCAGACGCAGACGAAAAAGCTCGAGGCGCTCGGACTTCTCGATGCCTTCGACGCCGAGGTGTTCGTCGATCCGAAAAACGGCGTCCCGCCAAAGCCGGACTCGACGCCGTTCGAACTGGCGCTGTCGGGCCTCGAGGTCGACCCGACGGAGACCATACACATCGGTGACAACCTCCACGCCGACGTCGCCGGGGCGAACGCGATGGGCATGGATTCGGCGTGGATCGATCTCGGCCACGGAACCGAACTCGAACACCAGCCGACCTACCGGCTGACGTCGCTCGAGGAGTTCGACTCGATCGTCTAACCACAGCCGTCTACGAGTCCGACCACCACTGCATCGTATCCGGTCCGCAGAGTGAGAACAGACGCGTCCAATCAGCTACAGGGAAGGAACGTAGTCCTTATTGACGACGACGCGGTTTTCCGGCCGATCGCTCGCCCGCCTGATCTTCGTAAGTACGTTCGCGGCGGTCGCGATATCGTCCGGAAGTTCGAACGGATCGTGCTCTTGCTCGGCCCGTTTGCGACACGTCTGAAAGAACGCCGCGAACGCCGACTCGGTTTCGACGGGGAGATAGACGATCTCGACCGGCGAGGCGTCCTCGCGGTCCGACGCACTGGCGTCCGGTCCGGTCGCATCATCTCCTGCATTCGAATCGGTCGCATCGTCGGTCTCGCTCGAGCCTGCACCGTCGCCAGCGGGGTCGGCCTCGTCGACGAGTTCCAGCCAGCGCTCGAGCACCGGTTCGACCGTCTGTCGGGGCGCTTGCATGCGTTCGACCCACGCGTCCGCGTCGATCGCCTCGCCCTCGAGGACGGACTCGAGTGACGCCGCGGGCGACTCCTCGCCGTCGTCCGCGTAGGGCGTCTCGCGCTCTCGGTCGACGAGATCGGCGAACGCCTCGAGTTCGGTCCGCCGGATCGGAACGGCGTAGGCGATCTCGTGACTGTCCGCGGAGACGGTGTAGGTCACGTCGTAACGATCGCTCGTAAAGCGCGCCCGATCGCCGTCGGCGTCGTCGCCGTCCCGTCCGAGCATCAGATCGAGGACTCTCATACCGGAAGGAGACGAACGAGCAAATAAAGTCTTGTGAGAACGGTCGTCGCGTTCCTCGTCTGCATCGATCACCACTCCTCTTCAAGTGCGGCCTTCGCGCCGCCGTATCCGCCCGCAGAGTCCCAGGTTCGGCCGCTCGAGACGTGTTCGACCTCGTAGTCGCTCCCGCAGTCGCCACAGCGGTAGTTGCCCGGCGCTTTCACGGGGCCTGACGCGCGGTGGCGATGGGCTTCCCAGTCGCAGTCCGGATCGAGACAGCGGATCACGTACCGCGGTTCGGCGAACGTTTCGCAGTGTCGCGGCGCGTCGAGTTCGGCGGCGCGGGTTCGAAACCGTTGTCCGTGGCCCGATTCGCCGAACTGCTGGAACTCCCAGGCGTGGACGAGTTCGTGGCGCACGACGGCGGCGAACTCCTCCCAGTCGTAGCGCTCGTAGGCCCGCCGCGTGAGGATGATCGTCGCGACCTCGCGCTCGCGGTCCCAGCGACAGGCCCCCGCACGGCGGCGCGCTCGCGTCGAGACCTCCCACTCGACGCGTCCCAAGTCGACGGCGATATCGACGTCTCTCGCGTGGATCCGTGCTCGAGCGAGTAACTCGTCGTCGATCGTCAACGCCTCGCCGTCTGTCACGGCCGTGGCAAACGAACGGGGATACCGTAGTGATTTCGGTCCCGCCCGTTCGCCCGGCGAACGCGCCGCTACTCGAGCGGGAAAGACGGCCAAAACGGATTCGAGAATCAGGCCTCGAGCGCGAGTCCGGCGGTTTCTAAGGCTTCGTCGACGGAGAGATCGTCGTGGACGACCCCCGCGACGGCCGTCGCGATGGCCTCGGGGTCCTCGTGCTGGAAGATCGAGCGTCCCATCGAGATGCCCGCGCCGCCCGCGTCCATCGCGCCCCGGACCATGCTGATCGTCTCGCGGTCCGTTCCCTTCGACCCGCCAGCGATGACGACCGGGAGCCGGGTCGACTCACAGACGTGTTCGAAGCTGTCTGCGTCGCCGCTGTAGCCGGTCTTGACGACGTCCGCGCCGACCTCTTCGGCGAGTCGAACCGCGTGGCCGAGGGCCTCGGGATCCGCGCCGTCGACGTCCGGGCCGCGCGCGTACGCCATCGCGAGGACGGGGATTCCGTAGCGTGCGGCCTCGGATGTCACTTCGGAGAGTTGCGTTATCTGGTCTGGCTCGTGGTTCGAGCCGACGTTGATGTGAAAGGAGACGGCGTCCGCGCCGACCCGAATCGCGTCTTCGACGGTGCCGGTGCGGCGTTTGTCGTTCGAATCCGGGCCGATAGACGTAGAGGCGTTGAGATGGACGATATATCCCTTCTCGTTTTTGTTCTCGTGGACGCGAGGGGCGATCCCCTTCTGTGTCAGGACGGCGTCCGCGCCGCCGCGTGTCACCGCGTCGATGGTCGATTCGATGTCTTTGAGTCCTGTCACCGGACCCAGTGTGATACCGTGGTCCATCGGGACGATGACGTAGTTGCCGTCCGTCCCGATCCTGTCGAGTCGCGCGTCAGTTCCGGTAGTCATTGTGGTTCTGTAGCAAGCTTCGAGTTATGGATGTTCTGGTTCTGGCAGGCTTTCCGCGCCGCGTGTCGCTCCCGCTTTGAGCTCTCGAGCTTTCTCCGCGAGTCGGTCCGCGGTCTCCTCGACGGGGCGGTCGTCTTCGTGGCCCTCGGCGACGATATCGACGAGCGCGCTCCCGACGATGATCCCGTCGGCACCGGCCGCGGCGATGCGTTCTGCGTGCTCGCCGGTCTTGATCCCGAACCCGACCGCCTTCGGGATCTCCCAGTCTGCGAGCCGCTCGAGGCTCTCGCCGGTCTGATCGGACACGTCCTCGCGCGCGCCGGTCGCGCCCAGTCGGGCCTGCACGTAGACGTATCCCGACACGCGCTCCATCATCCGCTCTAAGCGGTCGCCGCGGGTCGTCGGCGCGACGATGAAAATCAGGTCGAGTCCGAACTCGTCGCAGGCCTCCCGGAGCGGTCCGGCCTCCTCGGCGGGCAGGTCGGGGACGACGAACCCCTCGAGGCCGACCTCGGCGGCGCGTTCGACGAACGAGCGCGGGCCGTCGGAGGAGCCGTACTGGTAAATCAGGTTGTAGTAGGTCATACAGACCAGCGGCACGTCGACGTCGAGCTCCGAGACGAACTCGAAGAAGCGATCTGGCGTCATCCCGGCCTCGAGCGCGCGCGTCACCGCCCCTTGGATCGTCGGCCCCTCGGCCATCGGTTCCGAAAACGGCAGTCCGAGTTCGATCAGATCCGCGCCGCCCCGGGCCAGCGCCTCGACGTACTCGAGTGAGGCCTCGTAGGTCGGGTCGCCGACAGCGAGATACGGGACGAACGCCCCGCCGCCGTCGAACGCCGTCGCGGTGGCATCCGTCCCGGTTCGGGAATCGGCGCTACCGGAGGCGCCGGCTGCATCTGCGGCGTCGTCGCCCATTAGATCCCACCTCCGGTCTCGAAGACGGACATGTCGGGGGCGCTCTCGAGACCGCGCTTTTCGGTCTCCTCGATCACGGTCTCGAGGTCCTTGTCGCCCCGACCGGAGACGTTGACGACGACGGTCTCACCGAGGTCCTCGCCTGACTCGAACGCCTCGTGGAGGTAGCCAAAGGCGTGGGAGGTCTCGAGGGCGGGGATGATTCCCTCGTCAGTCGAGAGCCGGTGGAACGCCTCGAGGGCCGCCGTATCGTCGACGGTGACCGGCGTCACGCGACCCTCGTCGACGAGGTGGGCGAGTTCGGGGCCGACGCCCGAGTAGTCGAGGCCGGCGCTCACGCTGTGTGACTCCATGATCTGCCCGTCCGAATCCTGCAAGAGCGTCGTGCGCGCGCCGTGGAGGACGCCCTCGTCGCCGGTCGACAGCGTGGCGGAGTTGGGAGCGACGCCCGCCTCCTCATCGACCTCGAGCGAGGAACCCCCGGCCTCGACGGCGTAGAGGTCCACCGAGTCGTCGGGCACGAAGTGGTGAAACGCGCCCATCGTGTTTGAGCCGCCGCCGGCACACGAGACGACCGCGTCCGGTAGGCTGCCGAGTTGCTCTCTCGCCTGTTCGCGGGCCTCTTCGGAGATGACGGCCTGGAAGTCCCGAACCATCGCCGGGAACGGGTGCGGACCGACGACGCTCCCGATCACGTAGTGGGTCCGCTCGACGGTTCGGGACCACTCGCGCATCGTCTCCGAGATCGCCTCCTTGAGCGTTCCGCGGCCGATGTCGACGGGGTTGACCTCGGCCCCGTTGATGCGCATCCGGAAGACGTTCGGCCGCTGGCGGTTCACGTCGGTCCGGCCCATGTAGACCTCACAGGGCATGTCGAGGTGGGCCGCCGCCATCGCCGTCGCGGTGCCGTGCTGGCCCGCGCCGGTCTCGGCGATGACCCGCTCTTTGCCCATGTACTTCGCGAGCAGGACCTGCCCGAGCGCGTTGTTGAGTTTGTGCGCGCCGCCGTGGACCAGGTCCTCCCGCTTGAGGTAGATCTCGCTGTCGTAGCGCTCGCTCAGTCGGTCGGCCCGGCCGAGCGGCGTCGGTCGCCCGCCGAAGTCTCGGATCCGGCGCTCGAACTCGTCCATGAAGCCGTCCTCGTTCTCGAGAACGTACCGCTCGTAGGCGTCCTCGAGTTCCTCGAGTGCGGGCATCAACGCCTCGGGGACGTACTGTCCGCCGTAGCGGCCGAACTGGCCGTCGGCCGTCGTTCGATCCGTCCGTTCTCCCTCGCGTCCGCGTTCAGTTTCGCTCATGTTCGTGTCAGTCTCCGGGTGTTCTCCGCGATGTCGACCTCGCCCACGTTCGCGTGATCCATGATCGCGCTGCCGATCAACAGCGCGTCGGCACCCGCCTCGCGCATCCGGCGGACGTCTGCCGGCTCCGAGACGCCGCTTTCTGCGATCAGCGTCACGTCGTCCGGAACCGCCGGCGCAACCCCCTCGAACGTGCCGAGATCGACCTCGAGTTTCGTCAGGTCGCGGTTGTTCACGCCGACGATCGACGCGTCGGCTTCGAGCGCGGCCTCGAGTTCCGCGGCGTCGTGGACCTCGACCAGCGGCTGAAAGCCGCGGTCGCGGGCCGCTTCGACCAGCGCCGACAGGTCGTCGACGAACCGCGCGATCAACAGGACGAGGTCGGCTTCGACTACGTCCATCTGTTCTTCTCGAAGGACGAAATCCTTCCGAAGCACGGGGACGTCGACAGATTCGCGGACCCGCCGTAGCGACTCCGGCGACCCCTCGAAGTGAGTCGGTTCGGTCAACACCGAAATCGCGCTCGCGCCGCCCTCGACCATCGCTTCGGCCAGTTCAACAGGGTCTTCCTCTCGCGTCCCGTCGCTAGTCGGACTCGTCGGCTTGACCTCGGCGATCACCGGCACTCGACCGTCGCGTTCGGCCTGCTCTATCGCGTCGGGCAGCGAACGCGCCTCGACGGAGATCCCACCGTCACCGGCGGACGTTCGTCCGTCGGGTGACCGCGTCCCGTCGTCGCCCTCGCTCCGGCCTCGCTCCCGGGCGGCCTCGAGGATGGACTGGACCGCGGGTGCGACGTCACTTTCGGAGTTCATTATTGTACACCGACGTACTGATATGTACATAAGGCTTGTGCCATTGCGCCGCGGCTGGCGAATATTCAAGTCCACCCCGCTACGAAGTGAGCGTATGGAGGACGTCACTGACGCGGGGATCTACGCGCGCGAGTCGCCGTATCTCGAGCGGTTCGTCCAGATCGGCGTCGCGAGCGGGCGCGTGTTGCGGGTCACGTTTCCGTCGACACCCGACGAGGACGCCGAATCGGACCACCCGATACTCGAGGAGATCGACGCGTACCTCGACGGGCTCGAGGAACCGGACTTCTCGGACGTGACCGTCGCGCTCACCGTTCCGACGGACCAGCGCACGGTGTTAGAACAGGTCGAGACGATTCCCTACGGGGAGAGTATCGACGTGGCCGGACTCGCTCGAATGACCCCGGACCTCGACCCAGACGAACAGGCGGACCTGACCCTCGTTCGGACCGCGCTGGCAGAGAATCCGGCGCCGATTCTCATCCCCGACCACCGCGTCCGGGACGGCCCGAGCGCCGCGCCACCGGACGTCGAACAGAAGCTCCGGTCGCTCGAGAACCTGTAGGCGAGAGCGAGCAACTGATCCGCGCCTATTCCGCGCTCGCTCGCGGCGCGTTCCACACCAGAAACAGGTAGAGTCCGATGCCGATCGTCACCAGCAGCGACGCGAGCAGGTTGAGTAGCTGTTCTCCCGAGAGCAACCAGCCGAACTGCGCGAGACCGCCGCCGATCAGCGCCCCCGCGGCACCCGCGATCAGCCGCGAGTTCCCCGCCTGTCGCGCCAGAAGCGCGCCGATCCCGATCGCGATCGCGCCGAACACCACCTGCGCGGCGACGAGCGCCAGCGGAACGTTCCCGACCGACCCGATCACGAGCAACAGAAAATAGAGCCCGACGCCGACCGCGACCGGACGGGACGCGCCCTCGAGTTCCACCATGGCTCACTCGAGGGGAGCCGCCGCCTTAGCTTTCGAGGGTTTCGTGGGGCAATCGCTGCGGGCGCGTAGCCGTCACTCGCCGCGCTCGAGCACCGCGGCCCACTCGAAGTCGAGCCCCTCGTGGACGACAAACTCGAGTGCGTTGATCAAATAGTGGGCGACGACGACGACGAGCAAGTTGCCGGTGAGGACGAACGCCGCCGCGAGCACGAACCCCAGCGCGCCGGTCACGAGGATGCCGACCGACCCCTGCATACCGTGGCCGAGGCCGAAGGCGATCGAGGAGACGGCGGCAAGCAGCCACGGCGAGATGTCAAAGCCCGCCTCGAACACGCCGATCAGCGCCGCCCGGAAGAGCAACTCCTCGAAGACGGCGATGATCGGCAGGACGAACGCCAGGAGGACGATCCAGCCGGTGATCGAATCAGGTCCCAGCATATTCCGAAGGTCCTCGTCGTGCTCGAAGCCGACCCACGTCGAGACCGCCGCGGCGATCTCGTTGCCGACGTAGAGTGCGATTCCAAAGCCCGTACCGAGAGCGAGGCCGGCAAACAACCACGAACGAGAAATTTCGAGACCGAGCGCCGCGAGCGGAATGTCGGTGTAGATAGCGGCTCCGACCAGCACGATCGCGAAGAACCCCTGCGAGAGCGCAACGTTGGCCAGCAGCATTCCAGTCGATAGCTCCGACGGATCAGAGGCCGTCGACTCCGTCGCGGACGGGTCGGCTCTCGGTGACTCCGCTTGCGACGATTCAGCGCGTTCCTGCGATGGCTCAGCGCGTTCCCGCGACGATTCAGCACGTCCAGCGATGGGTCGGTCGTCCGCGCTCGAGGACGACCCGGACTCGGTCTCGTGGGCGTTCGATCTCGAGAACTCTTCGCCGCTATCAGTTGGTCGGTCAGCGGCGGTGCGATCGTCGTGGACGCCGCTCGAGGGCGTCTCGCGTTCGATTCCGACGAACGCTTCGCCGTCGACGTCACTCGAGTCGGTCGAGAAACCGTCCGATCGATCGTTCGAAGCCGCCGAATCCGCCGTCTCCTCGACTGACGATTGCGTAAGGTGCGAAAGAATCAGCAACACGACGAGGACGGCGATCGTTCCGCCGGCGAACGCCGTCCAGTTCGGCATCTATTGCGGATTCGGGTTCGAGCTCCCGGTCTGGGAGACCTGCGGATCGAACGCCGATTCGGTGATCTGCTTGAGGCGGTTGAGCAGCGAGTCCTTCTCGGGCTGGCCGATCAACGCGACCTCGAGCACTTCGCTGATGTTCGAGCACGGGATGATCTCGATCATGTCCTCGTACTCATCTTCGATCATCACGTCCTGTTCGTTCGTCTCGGGGATGATGACCTTCTTACAGCCGGCTTTCGCGGCGGCCTCGATCTTGTGGGTCACGCCCCCGACCGGGAGGACGTCACCGCGGACCGAGAGCGAGCCGGTCATTGCAACCGTCTGATCGACCGGGATGTCCTCGAGAGCGGAGATGACGGCCGTCGCCACCGTGATGGAGGCGGAGTCGCCGTCGACGCCCTGCTGGCCGGCCTGGACGAACTGGATGTGAACGTCCTTCTCCGAGAGGTTGACGTCGGAGAACTTCTTGATGATCGCCGAGACGTTCTGGACCGACTCCTCGGCCATCTCCTTCAGCTGGCCGGTCGCGATGACCTGTCCCGGCCCCTGAGCTGGCGCGATTTCGGCCATGACAGGGAGCATGATACCCGAATCCTGTCCCATGACCGCGAGGCCGTTGACGCGGCCTTCGACACCGTCTTCGGTGACCTGCAGTTCGTAGTCCTTGCGCCGTTCGATGTAGTCGTCGGCGAGTTGCTGTTCGATCGAGCGCGAGCGGTCTTTGGCCTGCAAGACATCCTCGCGGTTGGTGAACTCGCGGTCGTCCGCGCGGGCTATGTCGCCTGCGACGCGAACGAGGCCGCCGAGTTCTCGCATGAGCAAGGAGAGGTGGTCCTTGCGACCCGCGCGACGTTTGGCCTCGAGGATGACCTCCTCGGCCGCCTCGCGGTCGAAGTGCGGAAGTCGACCGTCGCGTTCGATCTCCTGGGCGATGAATCGGACGTACTTGCGACGCATTTCGGGCGTCTCCTCGATGGTGTCGTCCATGTAGACCTCGTATCCGTACCCCTTGATACGGGACCGGAGCGCGGGGTGCATGTTCTCCATCGCGTCCATGTTCCCCGCGGCGACCATGACGAAGTCACAGGGGACGGGTTCGGTCTGGACCATCGCGCCAGAGGAGCGCTCGGACTGGCCGGTGATCGCGAACTCGCCCTCCTGGATCGCCGTCATCAGCTTCTGCTGGGTCCGGACGTCGAGGGTGTTGATCTCGTCGACGAACAACACGCCCTTGTTCGACTTGTGGATCCCGCCGGGTTCCACGCGATCGTGACTCGGGGTCTCCATGCCGCCGGACTGGAACGGGTCGTGGCGAACGTCGCCCAGCAGCGCGCCGGCGTGGGCGCCCGTCGCATCCTCGAACGGAGCCGTTCGCTGATCGCTGTTGTCGACGATCATGTTCGGCACCATCGCGTCGGTACCGCGGGAGGTGTACCTGAAGAACAGCCAGATAACCACGGCCGCGATGATCCCGAGCAGGGGGCTCGCCCCGGAGAGGATCGTGTACCCGATGACGATCGCGATGATGATCCACATCAGGATCGACCGCATCTGGTTGCGCTTTCGAGCTTCTTCCTTGTGCGCGTCGATGATCTGTTCGCCCTTTCCGGCCGGCACCGTCCGGACCTTCGGCTCGTTGCCGTCGTCGGGGTTGTGATAGACGAGAACGTCCTGGAGATCCTCTCGAGGCAGCAACTGACTCATCGCCTTCGCCAGCATGGACTTGCCGGTCCCGGGCGAACCGATCATCATCACGTGCCGGCGCTGTTTGGCCGCCTTGATGATGATGTCCCGCGCTTCGTCCTGTCCGATCACCTGATCGACCAGTCGATCGGGAACCTCAATGTCGGCGGTCGACTCGATCTGGAGTCCGCCCAGCAGGTCGTCCTCCGCGATCGATTCGTCGATCTCGACGCCGGGGTCGACGTCGACCGAGCTCCCGAGGTCTTCGACGGTCTCGATGTCGTCTTCCTCGTCAGTCTGGTTCCCGTCGCCATCTTCGCCGAAGCCACCGCTCCCGTCGCCGGGCCCGCTCTGATCGGAGCGATCGCCTCGGTTTTCGTCGTTTGCGTTGATTCCCCCACCCGTCGAATCGCTGGTGTCGCGAACGTCCGCGGGATCCCCGTCGGAATCGTCGCCGCTCCCTTCGAGCGACTCGCCCGCCCCCTTATCGTCCGCTGTCGGCGGCTGCAGGGGTTCTTCGGGAGGGTCGTCAACATTCGTGTCGTTACTCATAGAATGCTATTCAGTACCTGTTTCGAAGGGATTGGCACTGATATACTTTCTCCATACGGTAGTTGGCACAGCCGGTACCGAGACGCGCTCTCTCCGTCGTTTTCTCGGGAAGAGTACACCCCAGAAAGCGGTCTCGAGACGTGGTGCCGTCAGATCCGTCCACACTCCGTGCGAACTCGACGATGGGCGTGCGTCGTCGACGACGACCCTCACTCCTGACAGCGGCCCTCACTCTCCTGACGACGACCCACACTTGAGTGTGAAATCGCCGAAACTCGCCACGCTTAAGCACGGCGGTCTGGCACTATGGGTATGACTCGGGGGTTCTACATCGGCCGGTTCCAGCCGTTTCACAACGGCCACTACAACATGGTCGAACGGATCGCGGAAGACGTCGATGAACTCGTTCTCGGGATCGGAAGCGCTGGCGACTCACACTCGACGCGGAACCCGTTCACCGCGGGCGAGCGCATCATGATGATCACGAAGTCCCTCGTCGAGTTCGACCTCGTGACCTACGCGGTGCCGATCGAGGACCTAGAGCGCAACTCCGTCTGGGTGAGCCACGTCCAGAGCATGAGTCCGGACTTCGACATCGCCTACTCGAACAACCCGCTCGTGATCCAACTCTTTCGCGAGGCCGGCGTCGACGTCCGCCAGTCGCCGATGTTCAACCGGGATGTCCTCGAGGGCACCGAACTGCGCGAGCGGATGATCGCAGACGAGAACTGGGAGCGACTGGTTCCCGACCCCGTCGTCGACGTCGTCGAGGAGGCAAACGGGATCGAACGGCTTCAGATGGTAAACGACTCCGATTCGAACGGCCAGTAGACGGATGCTGACGCTCAGTTCCGATTTCGGCTCGCCGTATCCGGCGGCGATGAAAGGCGTCATCTCGCAGAAGACGACCGCTCGAGTCGTCGATATCGGCCACGATTTTCCACGCGGCGACGTCAGGGCGGCCGCCTTCTGGCTCCGGGAGATCCTCCCCTACTACCCGCCGGCGACCCACCTCGCGGTCGTCGACCCCGGTGTCGGAACCGACCGCCGCGCGATCGTCGTTCGCGCGGGCGAGCACGCGCTCGTCGGCCCGGACAACGGCGTCTTGTACCCGCCCGCTCGAGCCCTCGCCGCCGGCACCGGCGGTGACCTCGAGGCGTTCGAAATCGACGAGTCGGCGACCGAAACTGACCTGCTCGAGATCCCACGTGATCCGGCGACGACGGACGGGAATCGGACGAACGATCGAGGCGCGACGTTTCACGGCCGAGACGTGTTCGCGCCGGCCGCCGCGACGGTTCACGAAACGCCGCTTGACCGACTGGGATCGCTCGCGGGACTCTCGCCCGTCGACGTGGAGTCGCTGGTCGAGGAGACGATTCCGACGGCCAGCGTCGAAACCGACCCCGACCGGGCGCGCGGGGAGGTGCTCGTCGTCGACGACTTCGGCAACGTCATCACCAACGTTCCCGGTGCATTTCTGGCCGGTCGCGAGTCGATCGAGGCGAACGGCCGCCGGGTCCCCGTCGAAGCCGCGTTCGCGTCCGTTCCCCCCGGCGACCGACTCGCGACCGTGGGGGAACACGGCTACGTCGAACTCGATGTCAACGACGGGCGCGGCGACGACGCGTTCTCGCTCGATCGGGGTGACGACGTGGTGCTCGAGCCCTGAGAATCGGTTCGGAACCCGCATCAGATATGGGACAGGCCGCTACTGTTCGAGCACGTCTCGGGCGCGATGATGTGGGTCGATAATTATCTCGCCGTCCGCGTGGACGGTCACGTCACAGCGAGAGAACGAAAACGACACGGACCCGTCCCCGATCCGCGGTTCGTCGCCGCGCCAGTGGACGAAAATAGCGTTCAGCGCGTCAGGGTCGATACACTCGCCGAGCGCATCGAGGTCCTCGGGCTCGACGCCGAAAACCGACGACACCGTCACGAGAAGCGCCGTGCTCACCGGCTCGGATTCGTCGTTGTCACACCACGTGTGATAGGTCCCCTCCGTTTCGTCGTAGTAAACGACCTGTCCAGTCGCCTTACCGACCTCTCGCAATCGGTCCGACGGCGAACTCCCCGGCATGACCGAAACGGTTTCGATTGGTAACACTTAACAATATTGGCCGGTTCGGGCGCTGTCCAGTCGGTACCATCACTGGTAACTGAACGCTGATTCGGCGTCCAAACGCCGGGACGAAACGCAAAATTCGAATTCGGCCTCGATCGCGGCGGTTCGACCGCGTTACTCGGCGGAGATGACGTCGTCGATTCGCGCGATCATCGTCGCCGCCTCAGTGGCGCTCTCGATGGCTTCGCGTTTGACGTCGGCCGGGTCGACGACGCCGTGCTCGAACGGATCGCCGATCGTGACCTCCTCGTTGTCGGTGATCAGGCCGGCGCGGCCGTCGGACTCGTGGGCGGCCCGCAGATCGACGAGCGAATCGATCGGGTCCTGGCCGGTGTTCGCGGCGAGCGTGCGCGGCACGATGTCGACTGCGTCGGCGAACGACGTGATCGCGAGCTGTTTTCGGCCTTCGATGCCGGCAGCCTCCGAGCGGATCTTGTCCGCGATGGCGATCTCGGTCGCGCCCGCGCCGGGGACGACCTCCCCGGACTCGAGTGCGGTCGCGACGACGTCGAGTGCGTCACCGATGGTGCGCTCGAGTTCGTCGACGACGTGTTTAGTTCCCCCGCGGACGAAGACGGTGACCGATTCGGCGGCCGAACCGCCCTCGATGAACGCGAGTTCGTCGTCGTTGTAGCTCTCGGTTCGGACGTGGTCTGCGTGGCCGAAGTCGGCCTCCTCGAGGTCCTCGAGCGCGCCGACGCGGCTGACACCCGTCGCGGATGCGACGTTTTTCGCGTCCGAGCTACCGATGTTCTCGAAGACGAGGACGCCTTCGTTCGCGAGTTTGGCGGCGACGCGGTCGTCGACGCCGTCGGTCGTGAACACGACGTCGACGCCGCTGTCGACGATCGTATCGGCGTAGCTGTCGAGTTCACCCTCCTCCGCGTCGATCGCGGCGTTGAGCTGATCGATCGAGTCGATCGCGTACTCGGCGTCGACCTCGCCGGTCTGAAGCTCGAGTTCGACGTCTAAGAGCGCGATCGACGCGTCTTCGACGTCCGTCGGCATCGCGTCGTGGGCGGGCTCTTCGTCGATGACGATGCCGGGGACGAGTTCCGTCGCGTTCGAGGAGGCACCGACCTGGGTGTGGACGGAGACGTTCTCGCGAGCGACGCCGTCGTCGGTTTCGACGTGTCGAATCGTTTCCACGACGGTCTCGCCCAGTTCCGCGGCGGTCAGTCCGCCGGTTCCCTTGCCGGTCATGCTCGATTCGGCGACCTGGCCGAGAATGTCGTCGTCGACGGCGACCTCGCTTACCTGCTCGTCGATCGCCTCGAGGGCGATGCGGGCGGCCTCGTGGTACCCTTCGACGATGGTCGTCGCGTGGACGTCCTGTTCGATGAGATCCTCCGCCTCGCCCAGCAGGTTTCCGGCGAGCACCGACGCCGTCGTGGTGCCGTCGCCGACCTCGTCCTCCTGGGACTCGGCGACTTCGACGATCATCTGTGCCGCCGGGTGCTCGATGTCCATCTCGTTCAAGATGGTCGCGCCGTCGTTCGTGATGACCACGTCGCCGCTCGAGCCGACGAGCATCTTGTCCATGCCGCGGGGGCCGAGTGTCGTCCGTACCGACTCGGCGACCGCTTTGCCGGCCATGATGTTCGACGACTGGGCATCGCGGCCCTGCGTTCGCTGACTATCCTCGCTCAAAACAAACATCGGCTGTCCGCCCATGCGTCGCTGTTGTGCCATAGTTGAATCCTCACTACCTATGTCATCAGCACTTCTATATAAACTTTTCCCTCCAACATCGCTCCCCTCTGGCGATTGGTTGTGCGAGGGCGAGTCACACGCCAGAAACGTTCTTTCGATAGGAAAATATGGGTCGGTCGACAACTACGGGCAGGGATGCTGGAGCTGGAACACGGGTTTCGCATCGTGGACGTCTACACGCGACTGACGCCCGGTGGCGAACCGAGTGGGGGACCGCGGGAGATCTCGCCGGACCGCCTCGAGCGGGAGATGCACCAGGCCGGGATCACGAGAGCGGTCGTCTTTCCCCGCGCGACGCCGGAGACGAGCTACGTCGCCGCGAACAACGGCGTCGCCCGTCGGAGCGTCGACAGGCCCTTCGTCGCGTTCGCCCGAATCAACGGCTCCGAAGAGGACGGGTCGACGGCCACGAGCCGACTCCGAAACGCCGTCTCCAGCCGGAAGTCGTTCCACACGACGCCGGAAGACATCGAGCAGTACGCCTACGACGACCGCTTTCACGGCTTCGTCCTCGATCCGGCCACCGACGGATATCCGGATCCGGCAGTTCTCGACGTGCTCGAGGATGTCGGCCACCCGATCATCGTCTCGGGCGGACGGAACGCCCCTCCGGCCCGGATCGCAGCGGCGTTCCTCGAGCGCTCGATTCCCGTCGTCGTCTCGCACTTCGGCGGCCACCCGCTCGACCGCGACCTGATGAACGAGATGATCGACCTCCTCGAAACGTACGACGAGTGCTATCTCGAGACGAGTTTCGTTAGATATCGTGACGTTCTCGAGCGCGCGCTGCTCGAACACCCCGATCGAGTCCTGTTCGGCAGCGGCGCACCGGACTGTCACCCCGACGTCGCCGTGATGGAGATTTTGACCCTCGACGTCTCCGAGGACAAACTCTGGCGCGCCTTTTCGAAAAACACCTGTCGCGTCATCGAGGCGCTCGCACCGGATCACGACTGAGAATCGGCCACCCTCGTTTACGCCGGAGCGTTACTCCGACGAACCGCGTCTGTCGTAGACCTGCACCGCGCGATCGTGTCGCACCGAAATCCCGTGTGGGTTCCGGCGCGGCGACCGGTCGGCGTACCGAGCGCGGACGCCGTCCGCGAAGCCGCGCAGCAGGTTCTTCGTCACGGCGAGTCCGTCGTCGAACCAGCCGGTCGGCGTCGTCTCGCCGGCCACGATGGCTCGAACGGCCGCGACGCCGTCCCGGATCGCGCTGCAACCGACCCGTCCCGCGACCGACGGCCGCGGCCCGTAGTTCTTCGACAGCCGGTAGGCGAGCGAGCGATAGGTCGCCCCCCACTCGCGGCGGCCGCCGTCGGTTTCGACGTCACAGCGCGTCGCCATGCCGTCGTCCCGGCTCACGTCGAACCCGAGCGCGTCGACGCGATGGGCGCAGTCTCGAGAGCCGTCGACGGAGAGGTACTCGTCGAACCCGTCGAGCGCCTCGAGCACGGTCGAATCGAACGCGACGTTGTCGCAGTCGAACGGGGTCACCGCGCGTCCGTCGATCGTTTGCGACGAGTTCAACTTTCCGTCTGGGCGGCCCGCCACCGGACCGGCGACGACGTCATCGCCGGTTCCGATCGCGCGTTCGATCGCATCGTACCAGTCGTCTCCGACAACGTATTTCCCGTCCAGAAACGCGACGGCGTCGCTCGAGGCGACCTCGAGGCCGGCGTTTCTGGAGACGTTCGTGTTTCGTTCCGAGATCTCGACCAGCACGTCGACATCCGCGCGTTCGCGGACGGCCCCGGTCGTTCCGTCCGACGACGGGCCGTTGACGACGACGATCTCGGTCGTCTCCGGCGTTCGATCGCCGAGTGCGTCCAGACTGGAGAGCAGTTGCTCCCGGTCGTTGAGCGTCGAGACGACTACCGAGAGCTCCATACGAATACGTAGAGTCACCCGATAGTAAAAATAGAATGGGGTTCTTCTCGCCCCATGTCAGATGAAGTGACAGGTCAGGAGTCGACCGTCGACTATCGGATTCGCGTATTCCAGTAGGAGACCGACGAGAGGTGATCGGTAACCGGAAGCTCGCCGACGAGCGAGTCGAGTCGTCGGATCGGCGCGGCGAGGGCATTGGGCATCGATCGATAGAAGCCGTACGGAACGATGAAGTCGTCTTCGACCCCCTCGAGCGTGAGCCCTGCCTTTGCCAACAGCACGCTCACTTCGCTTTTCGAGTACAGCCGCGAGCCCATCGGGAGCGCCCAGTTGTAGATGCTCCGCGAGGAGAACCTGTTGAACGTATCGAAGACGATCTGATCGCGCGAGACGCGTCGCATCTCCTGTAAGAACCCTTCGGGGTCGTCGGCGAGATGGAAAAACCGCATCGCGACGACCGTGTCGAAGTGGTCGTCGGGAAACGGGAGCCGTCCCGCGTCACCGCGGAGGAAATCGAGCTCGCCGGCGACGTCCGCGTGCTTTGCTTTCTGCCGTCCGTGCTGTAACATCGCAGCCGAAATATCGAGTCCCACGACGTTCGCACCGTGTGCCGCGAGCATCACGGTGAATCGCCCGGTACCACAGGCGATCTCGAGTACGTCTTTGTCCTCGAGGGGGGCAATCGCCTCGAGTACGGCCTCTTTTTCACGCTGATCGATAAGTTCACCGCCCTGAGAGAACCGTTTGTCGTCGTACTCCTCGGCGACATCGTCGGCCTGGTACCACTCCTGTCCTTTCACGCTGGGCGAAACTACAGTAGTGGGAGGATAAAACGGTACTGGAAGGCGTCGGAACCGAACGCAGGCGGCAACGTCGCGTTCGAACGGTCAATACTCCTGAGAGAGCGGCGCTACCGGACGAATGACACTTCAGTGTCAGTCGACGGCGTGGACTCGGTGCGTAGACTCGCTCGGGATGGAATAGGATGAGATGGAACGGAGACAGCGTCGAATCCCTTCGACCACATCTGTCCGCCGTCACTGACCGGCGATGACTCGGTCGGGACGGATGCGGACGAGTACCCGGTCGCTCTCCTCGTCGTCGTGGTAGGGGTACTCCTCGACGTCCATGTACCGCCGCGCGAGTCGATCGATGTGGTCGACCGCGCCCTCGGTCGTCATCTCCTCGACGGCGCCGCGAATCGAGAGGTACCGATACGGGTCATCGGGATCGGTGATCGACAGCCCCACCTTCGGGTTCTCCGAGAGGTTCTTGGCCTTCTGTCGGTCGCGAACGGTATTGATGCAGACGTAGCCCTCGTCGTCGACGTCGACCCAGACCGGCGTGACCTGTGGCGTGCCGTCGGGCATGAGCGTCGAAACGTGGGCGATGCTTGCTTTGTCGAACAGATCTTCGTACGCCGCTGGGATGGACTCCATACGAAACCGAACGGTTGCGAGTGAGAAGAACGGTTTGCAAAGAGAATATATATGCCACTAATACACCTATTATAAACTGGATTATTCGTATCCACATATAGGGAAGCTTTACCATCACTCATTCGGTCGACTATCGTATGAGCACGAGCACGGCCGACGAGCAGGCGACTGCCACCGAGGAGCCACTGACCGAAACCGAGTACAGAGAACGGCTGCGCGATCTCCCCCCGAGCGCGAAACTCGTCGCGAAAGTCCTCGAGACCGATTCGCCCCTCTCGCAGGGACAACTCGCCGAGGAATCGCTACTTCCCGACCGAACCGTTCGCTACGCCCTCAACCGCCTCGAGGACGTCGACCTCGTCGAATCGCGATACAGCTTCCGCGACGCGCGAAAGCAAGTGTACTCCCTCAACCACTGAGTCTGTACTCTCTGAATCACTGAATCGGCGTTCGTACTATCTCAGCCACTGAGTGACGGAACGACCGCGGATCGGGCGACCCGTAGAATCCTCACAGTTTTCGTCGCTGATCGCCCCCTGGGACGCCACCGGCGTTTCGATACGCATTTTCTCCCTCGAGCGAACCAGGGGGTATGGATATCGTCCGCCGTTCGGTGTCCGTCGAGACGGCCGCGCCGGGCGGAACGACGAACGCGTACCTTCTCGGCACCGATCCCGCAGTACTCGTCGATCCCGCGGCCCGGACCGACGACCTCGACGAACTCGTCGGGGCACACACCGTCGAACACGTCGTCGTCACCCACACCCATCCGGACCACGTCGGAGCCGCGGCCGCGTACGCCGATCGAACCGACGCCGCGCTCTGGGCCCACCGCGCTCACGTCGACCGGTTCCGCCGGGCGATCGGGCGCGATCCGGACCGGCTGCTGTGGCCGGGAACGACGCTCCCGATCGGCGATAGGTCGGGAGCGACCGACGCGGTTACCGTCCTCGACGCGCCCGGCCACTCGAGCGACCACGTTGCGCTGGTCGTCGGCGACGACGGCCCGATCGTCTGCGGCGATTGCGCGATGGCCGAGGGCAGCGTCGTCGTCGGAGCGCCGGACGGCGACATGCGAGCGTACATGACCACGCTCAGACGGCTTCGAGCGATCGACCCGCCTGAGCTACTCCCCGGCCACGGTCCGGTCATCCAGCGGCCTCGAGCGACGCTCGAGCGGCTGCTCGAACACCGAAACCGACGGGAGCGAAGCGTGCTCGCGGCGGTCGGTTCCGGGGCCGAAACGCTTTCGCAGATCCTCGAGGCCGCCTACAAGAAGGATCTGACAGGGGTTCGAGGGATGGCTCGAGCGACGGTGCGTGCCCACCTCGAGAAACTCGCGGTCGAAGGACGACTCGAGTGGGACGGCGAGCGTGCCCGGGCGTCCAACTCGGCGTGATCGCACCGAGGCACAGTAGTGATCGACTCGTACAGACAGCCACCCACAGCAACTGACTTTTCCGCCTCGGCGACGAGTGTGAGGTGTGCAGTCTCTCGAAGCGGAACTCGAGCAGGCCCGCGGACTCTCGGTGAGCGAACTGGCGGACGCGATCGAATCGATCGGGTTCGAGTGCACGCGCTGTGGCGCGTGCTGTACCGCCGAAACGAACGACGACGGCGCGGATTCTGACGCCGACGCCGAGACGACCGAAGCCCACACCGCGACGGTGTTTCCCGACGAGGTCAGGACGCTGCTCGAGGGTGCGGAGGAGGACTTCGACGACGAGCCGCGAGAACTGGCGGCCGACGGCGCGACCGCAGACGAGTGGCGAGATGTCGCTCGCCCGATGCCGTACGGGCTGGCCGAGGGCGAGGACGGCCACCTTGTGGGCGAGACGTTCGAGTGGGCGCTGCAGACGACCGCCTGCGGCGATTGCGTGTTCTACGAGGAAGACGAGCAGGGAGTCGGGGGGTGCGTCGCACACGAGGACCGACCCCTGATCTGCCGGACCTATCCGTTCAGCGTCGCGCTGGCGGGCACGAGCCAGCCGATGGGCGAGGCCGTCGACGAGGAAGGACTCGTTCGGGCCCACGAGTGCGAGGGGCTCGGTCGAGACATCTCTCGAGCAGACGCGGAAGACCTCGCCGCCGCGCTGAAAGAACGCGCCGTGCGAGAACTCGAGGAAGCGATCGGCGTCCGAGACAATTACGAGCCCGCATCGCCCGCCAGCGACGGGGTCGTGGTTCACGATTCCGAAGGCGCGAAGCGCCCCGATGGGACGCCGGTCGAGGAGTAACTGTGACCGGGTGCGCTTCTCCAGCGCGCGGCGAACGCGATAGCGCAGGCGAATATTATCGCGACGATCCCGTGACCTCCCTCGAGACGATTCCCGAACGACAGTCTCGAACCAGCCGACGCTGTGTGGGACTCGGATGCGAACGCGATCGACGGCCTCGAACGAGGACGGCGATCGGCGGCCCTCGGGCGAGGACGGTGGCGCCCTCGAGCGGTTAGAAGGTTTCTTCGATTACTTCGCCGACGGCGAAGTTGGACTTGACCTCGCTGACTTCGACCTTCACTCGCTCGCCGACGTCCGCGCCGGGGACGATGATGACGTAGCCCCGCTCGACGCGAGCGATGCCGTCGCCTTGCTTGCCGATGTCCTCGATTTCGACGTACCGGGTTTCACCGACGTCGACCGGCGGCTGCGGTTCGGACGGCGCGCTCGACTCCTCGGGCGCGACCGTCGTCTCCGTATCCGCCTCGTCTCGAGAGATGAGCGCGACCTTGTAGATCTCCCCCGGTTCGACCCCGCCGGTGTCGACTTCCTGTCGCGGGACTTCGATGACGTATCGATCCTCCTCTTCCGAAACGGCTGTACTGAACAGACACAGGAGTTTTTCAGATATCTCCACAGTTAGACCCTCACGTTTCTGTCTGAATCGCATGCATAATAGAACTACCGACCACAGGTCGCGTTTTCTGGACCGTCGACGGCCAACTCCGGCGAGTTCGGACGTACTCGTTTCGCGAAATCGCAAGCAGCGAGGGAGATAGTGCGTCAGTGTTCACCAATCGCACGATCGGAACGGTCGATCGCCCTCGAATCGATCGCCCGCGAGAACTCGAAGCGAGCCGAACGATCTCAGTCAGCCTGATTCGGTCGGTTCACTGTCGCGAACCGGGTCAGGTCCGCGTCTGGGCCGGTTTCGGCTTCGGCGACGGAATCGTACGGGCGGTCGACGACGATGTCGCCCGCGCGACTCGAGCCGATACCCGGGATCGCCTCGAGTTCGTCCATCGACGCGCTGTTGATGTCGAGCGGGTACGGCACGCCCGAGACGGACCGATAGCCGTGATCGACAACCGCGACATCGATCGTCCGACCCAACTCGAGTTCGCCGGGGATGCCGACGAGCAGCGGGTAGGTTCCGAGCTGGCGACCGAACGTCGTTCCGTCCTGGTGGTACTCGAGGTGGACGTCCGGCAGGACGGTCCCCACCGGCGTGACCCGTCGTAGCATCGGGTTGTCGATCTCCTCGCGAACCTGCTCCTTGTAGCGTTTGAACAGGTCCTTGTGCTCGTTCGCGATGGTCGCACCGGTGTCCGACATCTCCGTCCCGTCGAAGGACATGACCTGCCGGATGTTGATTCGACGCAGCATGTACCCCTCGTCGTAGACACGTCTGAGGAACTCGAGGTTTCGTTCGTAGGTCTCCTCGCGCTCGGCTTTGAGCCCGTGTAAGAGGTTGATTCCGGGTAGTAGCTTCGGGAGTCGAGTCGGAGAGCCGTCGGGTGTAGACGCCGTCTGTGAGCGTTCCGTCGGTCGCCCCATTTTCGAGGTTCCCTCGGGTCGCCAGCCCGCCTCCTCGTTGACGATTTTGACCGCTTCGAAACACTCCTCGGCGCTGACGTTCAGGTTGTTCTCCTCCTGTACGAGCGGGTCCGCCGACTCGAGGCCAAACGCGGCCGTATCGCCCGGCGTGTTGTGTTCGGCGATGATCCGGATCCCCTCCCGGCTCTTCTCGGGCCAGTTGACGATCGTAATGGGGTTCATGTTGTCGAGGTGGAGCGTCTCGAGATCCGGTGCGACCTCTCGAATGCCGCCGTAGAGTTCGCGCAGCGCTTCGGGGTTGGGCGCTTCGCCGTCGCCACCGTAGGCGAGGATGTCGGCCTGGCGACCGATCCGGAAGTGCGCCACGCCGTGGTTCGAGAGCGCGTCGACCTCGCCGACGACGGTCGGCGGCGGTCGGAACGTGGGATTTCCGTACAGCGGCTCCGTACAGAACGAACACCGGTAGGCACAGCCCCGGGAGGTCTCGAGTTCGCAGATCAGGTGGTCGGGATGGTTCGGGTGCTGTTCGACGACGAACGCGCCCTCCCGGGCCCACCGGGAGACCTCGTCGACGTCTCGCATCCGGTTGTTAAAGCCCTCGAGGCCGTTCTCGACGAGGTCGTAGACCGCCGCCTCGACGTCGCCTTTCGCGACGAAGTCGAAGTCGAGATCGCGGCGTTCGGTCTCGGTCGCGCCGGCGTTTTCCTCGCCGACGCCGAACTTGACCGGCCCGCCCATCAGGGTCGTCCCGCCGGCCGTCCAGGCGAGTTTGCGGACCTCGTCGGGCTCTGCGGGAGTTCCGCCGACGTACTTTCCCGGAACGGTCATCCCGCCGAGGTAGACGAGGAGGTCGGCCTCGTCGACGTCGCGCCAGCGGTCGGGGCCGTCGCGCAGGCCGTCGATCGTGTGGTAGGTGATCCGTTCGCGCGGGACGCCCGCGTCGACCAGTGCGCCGGCCGCGTATCGCGGATACGTCGACATGTACGGGGGGACCCCGAAGTGGGCGGGTTCGTCGACGTAGCCGTCGACGATCGTCACCGAGAGCGTTTCGGGGGCAGTCATGACACAGTGGTAGCGCCTCGAGGCCTAAAACGGTGACTACACGAGTCGACGGTCGTGTCGCGGTGGTATGAACCTCTCGTGTGCGAACGACGGACTCCTGGTTCCGTAACCCAATGGTTCTTACTCGCACTCGCGTTAGGTGGGCGTATGCCACCGACTGAAGAGATCACGTGCACCGACGACGACTGCTTTCTCGACCTGTTCGAGAACCACTACACCTACGACGTCCCTGAAGACCACTCCGTCTCGGAGCTGTCGTGTCCGGTCTGTGGTGGGACCGATTGTCTCGAGCGCGTCGAACTGTAGCCGTCGTCCCAGACGGTCGAAGTCGTTGGCGATTTCCGATCCGTATGGTCCGACTGCGCCGGGATCGCGTCAGACGTTATTTTCCATTCAGCAAAACCAATATCAACGTGCGACTCGTAGTCTCCGTCGTGGGTATGTACGTAAACGAGTCCCCGTGTGTGATCTCCCCTCGTGGTGGTGTGGCGTGACGCTCAGAGACATCGGCGGTTCGGTCGGAAACGCGCTGTATCGCCAGATCGGTCGCGTGAGCAGTTACACCCAACGCTCCCGGTCGCTCCCGTCGGACGTTCTCGAGAACGACACGTCTTATCTCGTCGTCTTCGACGCGCCCGGGGCCGACGCCGACGAGCTACAGGTTCGATACCTCGAGGGAACGGTGGGCGTCCACGTCGACCGTTTTCGCGAGTTCCACGACGGGTTCGACATGCTGTTTCCCGGCCGCTCGATGTCCCTCGAGGGGGAAGCCGAACTTCCCGACGACGCCGTCGTCGAACCGGACGCCGGCACGGCGAGGCTGACCGAAGTCGGCACGCTCAACGTCGAGATTCCGAAGGACGAAACGGGGACGGGCCCGGACGACCGCTCGGACGCCCTCACCGTCGGCGAGGGAACGAGCGACGACGATCGGCCGATCGACGATGCGGACAGGAGCGATATCGACGCGACGGAAGCCGACGAGATCACCATCGACGGCTGATCGAGGAGTCGTGTCGGCAGCGAGCCGACACTCGAGTTCAGCGACGTTTTTTCGACCGACGTAGTCGACGGCGAGGCCCTCGAGTAACGGCACAACCGCGAACGGCACGGCGCTCCGACAACGGCGTACAGCGCTCACCTCTCCGAATCGACGCCCATCCCCTCGACGATGTCGAACGACTCGTCGCCCGCGAAGCGGGTCGGATCGAACCTGTCGAGGCCGCCGTCGTCGGTACCGAGCACCATCGCGGCGAGTCGGTCACCGATGGCCGGCGCACGCATGAACCCCTCTCCCTGAAACCCGGTCGCGACGAACAGCCCTGGACGGACCTCGCCGACGAGCGGGTCCCGATCCGGCGTCGCGGTACAGAGCCCCGCCCACGCGCGGTCGACCTCGAGGTCGGTTCCCTCGAGCCGTTCGTCGACGCGATCTGGAACCCCCTCGAGAAACGCCTCGGAAGCCGCCCGTTCGTACGCGTCCGGGTCTGCTTCGACCGGCTCGGTGCCGTTCCCGACGAGGATACCTTCCGGGTGCGGGCGAGCGTACAGGCCGTCGGTCGCGTCGTACCACATGGGTTCCGCGAGTTCGGCGTCCGCGATCAACGCCTGGGCGCGGTAGGGCTTCGTCGCGACCGACACGCCCGCCTCGGCGAGCAGTCGTTTGGTGTGTGCGCCCGCGGTGACGACGATGGCGTCGACGTGGCGCTCACCTGCGGCGCTGCGAGTGTCGTCGACCGGTTCGACTCGCGGCGGATCGACGGACACGGCGACCGGCGTCTCCGGCTCGAGGTCCGCCCCCGCGCTGTCGGCTGCCGCCGCGAGACAGGACGTGTACTGCGCGGGATCGGTGTAGCCAGCAGCGCCCGCGACGGCGGCGACCGCCACGTCGTCGCCGCGCAGGGCGGGGAACCGCTCGCCGAGTTCCGAACCGGTCATCTCGAGGGCGACGACCCCGTTGCGTTGCATTCGATCGACCTGCTCGCGGATGGCGGCCGCGCGCTCCTCGTCACCCTCCCGCGCGAACCAGACGTATGGACACTCGACGAACGGAAACGTCTCGTCGCCCGAAACGGCACGGAGCCGTTCGATCGCCTCCCCCGCGATTTCGGCGTCGAGGGCCGACGCGAACGCGTCGTAACACAGCCCGGCCGCTCGCCCGCTCGCGCCGCCGGCGACCGAACCGCTGTCGTAGAGAGTCACCGACGCGCCCCGGCGGGCGAGGTCGTAAGCGGTCGTCGCGCCGACCGCACCGGCTCCGACGACCGCGACCTCGAGGCCCGCCCCCACGTCGGCGAACGCGTCCGCTCCGACGGCGAGATCGGTCTCGAGGCCGGACTCAGACACGCGCGATCACCGCCGGTCCGAGGCGTGGCCGCGAGTCGGTGAGTTGCGAACGATTCGACGAAAACGGGAGGGAACTGCGATCGCAACCATCGGAAGGGGTGCGGGCGATCCGTCGTATCATGCCGAAAAATCGGAATCGAGGCTCCTTATTACCACTGGGAGGACGACAGATGCGCGTCGAGCGATTCGGCCTCGAGCCTCGCGCGACGCAGGAGCCGAAACTCCCGTTCCCTTCAGAACGTCGACTGTTCCAGTCGGTCGCCGGGTTCGAAATCGGCCGCCAGCTCGAGCAGCTGGACCAGAATGTTCCCCGTCGCGCCCCAGACGGTGTAGCCGTCGACGTGGAAGTAGTGGACGACGGCCTCGCCGTAGGCCGGGTGGCTTCGGCGCTCGTACTCGTAGTTGTCGGGGTCTAACAGACCTGACAGCGGGAGGATAGCGATTTCTGCGACCTCGCGTTCGTCGGGATCGTACTCCCGGTCGGGCACGCGAACGACGAACGGCGTGACCGCGTACTCCGTGACCGTTCGGATGTCGTCGAGTTGCCCGATCACGTCGGCCTCCTCGGCCTCGAGGCGAATCTCCTCTCTGGCCTCCCTGAGCCCGGTCTCGAGGATGGTGTCGTCGACCGGTTCCGCGCCACCGCCGGGGAAGCTCATCTGTCCGGGGTGCTCGCCGAGGTGGTCGGCGCGTTTGGTAAACAGCAAGTAGTCCTCGCCGTCGCGGTCGATGACCGGCGCGAGGACGGCGGCGTCGTAGGGCTGATCGTCGATCTGGGTCGGCGCGTGATCGGCGACGGCCTCGAGACGGAGTCGCGCCATCTGCTCAGTCGAGTCCCTCTTCGATCCGCGCGCGCTCGTCGTCCAGTTCCACCGGGCCCCACGCCTCGATGTCGTAGCTCACCTCGAGGAGGTCCCGAAGCCGGTCGTCGTCGAGGTCCCCGTCTCGGGCCGCAGCGATCGCATCGCCAAACCGTTCTCGAGCGGTCACGCCGAGTGCGTCGCGATCGAACCGCCGGCGCTCGATGTCGAGAATGTGGGGCACGTCCTCCGCGTACTCCGGGACCGTGGGAAACGCCGCCGGGCCGGAGACGAAGAGGGCGGTCCCGGGGTCGAGAGCCGGCGCGTCCGTCGCCAGGCACTCGGTGGAGCACTCGAGCAGCGTGAACGACTCGAGGCCCTCGTCGATCGCCTCGCCGAGTGCGCGCTCGTCGATCGAACCCCCGTCCGCGCGGAAAGCGGCCTCCGAGAGCGCCCGCCCGAGTTCCGCGCGCGAGAGCCCGCCGAAGAGGTCGACGACGCCAGCGAGTTCGTCAGCCGTCGCGTCCATACCCGGGCTAACGGCGGGTCGTCTGATAGGGTTTTCGAGCCGATCCGTTCGATCGCTGACCGACGGCCGCCATGATCGGCCCCGATCGCAGCTGTTAGTCGGACGTTCCCGACTCGAGTCGCCCGGCGGGCGACGGTTGGGCCGCCTCGAGGACGGTCGACTGGTCGATCGAGGCGTCGACCCACCGTGGGAGTCGCCGGTCCGGCCCCGGTCGCTCGATCGCCTCAGCGTAGCGCTCGAGCTGGTCGCGCTCGGCGTCGGAATCGTAGGAAAAACCGTTGAAGCGCGCGTCGGCCTCGTACTGGGCGATCAGCCGCTGACCGCTCTCGACGTACCGCCGGGGAAGCGTTCGGTACGTCGGATCGACGCCGCGTTCTTCGAACACGCGCAGCAGTTCGGCGGCGACTTCCCGGCTCATCCCCTCGAGCCCGTCGTCGCCGGCGACCGAGCGATGGTCGTGTTCGTGCCGGCCGAGGTCGACCTGTGCGGTCCCCGCAAAGCCCGCGTACTCGAACGCGTCGCCCAGCGTGCCGACCTCGAGACCCCAGGCCCGCGGCGGTCGAAGCCGGTTTATCAGGTCGGCCGACGCGGCGAACTCGCCGGCCAGCGCGTACCGGAACGACTCGAGGTACGAGACGATCGGCTCGTCGTGGCGGCGCGCTATCGCACGAACGAGCGGTTCGTAAAACAGCCGGAACAGCCGCCCGTAGAGGGTTTCGTCCTCGACTCGGGCGTAGTAGCCCTTCGCGAACTCGAAGCCGTCGGTCAGCGGCGCTAGCAGGCGCGCGACGTGTTCTCTCTCGTAACTCCGCGCGTCCGCGTCGTGGACGACGACGTACTCGTGGGCCTGGGCCGCCGGCCCGAGCGCCAGCCAGACGTCACGCCCCTTGCCGAAGCCGTCGTCGAGTCCCGCGGTCGCCAACAGCTCCTCGATGGCGGGGGCACCACACCAGAGAACGGTCAGAGTGAGGTCGAACGACTCGAGCCAGCTTCGAACGGAGCCGATCCGACCCGCCGGCGCGCGAACCGGGACGAAGACGGCGGCTGGATCGACGGCCTCGAGTTCGGAGAAGACGCGCTCGGCGGCGGGATGTCCGTGTTCTCGAGCGGTCATCGGAACGACGACGGCCGTCTCCGCGAGCGCGCCCTCGACGTCCTCGACCTGCGGCGTCGAGCCGAACTCGTGGAGCGTGGCGATCCGCTCCTGGACGTATTCCATCGATGGATACTTCGGGCGAACCCTCAAAACGGCCACGACTCCGGCGAGTCGCGCCGATCGGGAGCCGGCTGTCGATCGGCTTGAGTCGGCGACCGGCGCGTGGGGGAGTCGTCGAAACCGACTCACCGCGCGGTGGGAGAAATCACCGTGCCTGACTGTCCGGGAGCGCCCCGGCCGACCAGAGTGCGACGAGGACGCCGATCAGGACGACGAGTCCGGCCGCGAGCCCGGTGAAGATCGTATCGAAGCTGAAGCCGACGTCGACGAGGCCGCCGACGAAGACGCTGCCGACGGCCTGCAGCGGCATCATCGCGCTACTGAAGATGGCATAGCCGCTCCCGCGGTGGGTGTTAGGTAGCGACGCCAGAATGTAGGTGTCGGTCGCGGGAAACAGGCTGTGCATGACGTATCCGGTCACCGCCGAGACGAGGAAGACGGCGACGACGCTCTCGGCGAGGATCAACCCGACGAGACAGACGACGAAGCTGCCCAGTACGGCGAGCATGAGGGGGACGAACGGAACCCGGTCCGCGATGACGCCGGTGAGCCAGAACGCGGGAACGCCGGTCGCGAAGACCACTGTGAGCATGATCTGTGCGAGTCCCTGAGAGAACTCCTTCGATTCGTTGAGATAGGTGACGTACATGTTGAACACGCCGTTCCAGACCAGCCCCGCGAGGCCGGCGACGACGATTCCCGTGAGGATGACCCGCCACTGGGCGAACAGCGCCTCGGTGAGGTTCAGGTCCTCGCGTTCCCCGCCGGGGAGATCGACTCGGCGAGCGGTCAGGTAGAACGCGACCGCAGAGAGGACCGCCCCGACCGCCAGCAGGCGAAAGAGCAGTCGCCAGGGTTCGATCGGGAGCACCGTTATGGCGTAGAAGCCGGCGACCAGCAGCGGGGCGGCGACGGCCGCGAGCTGGCTCGCCATGCCGTTGATGCCGATCGCGCGCCCGGGCCGCTCGGGAAAGAGTTCGCTGACCAGCGGCATCGCGGAAACGTAGTAGACGCCGCTGGCGATGCCCATCAACAGTGCACCGACGTAGAGGGCGCTCAACGAGTTCGCGGTGGACGCAAACGCCGACCCGCCCGCGAGGACGAGTCCGGTCCCGAGCACCACCCACCGTCGCGCCACCTTTGTCAACAGGTACCCCGTCGGTAGTCGCGGGGCCGCGCTGCCGGCCCACGCGAGCGTCGCCAGCAGGCCGACGGCTCCCGTGCTCGCGGCGAACTCGGCCTTGAAGGGCTCGAGCAAGGGCGCGTAGATCATCCGCCCGAGGTTGACCAGAAAGACGAGTCCGCACAGTGACCCGAAGACCGCAGTCCGACCGCCGACGCGTCGGGTCACCGGGAAGTTCATACGCCAACTGCTGGTCGCTCGCAAGTCATGCTTTCGAATCGAAACGCTAATTGACAGCTATAGAGACAATAACAGCCCGTGTCTTTTTCTCCCCGACCTTCGTAGGGGCGTCTATGCAATCAATCCGGAAGGCACTTCGAACGGGAGACCTCAACAAGGACACCTACGAGCGAGTTGTCTGCGCTGACTGCGAAAAGCCTCTCAAGACGGAGAACGATCCGGACTTGATCGAGACGATCCGCATCTGCCCCGACTGCGATACGAAGTGGAAAGAGATCCGCTGATCGACCGACCCGTCCGACCCCCTCGCTTGTCTCCGTTCGTCCGCCCTCCGCCGACGTATTTTCTCCGAACGCCGCCGATTACACCGAGTCAGGACCGATCGCCAGCCATCGCGGCGAACAGCCGATCCTCGAGTTCGACGCAGGTGAGCCCGTCCGAGGGGCCGATCCCGCGCATGTGTTCGACCGATAGCTGGCCGCCGCCCATTCGAGCGTGGCCGCCGGCGTTTGCCATCGGAATGTCGCTGACGACGTGGCGAAGCGTTTCACCCATGTGAACGCGGTCGTCTCGAGATCGGCCCGAGAGGTGTAACGTACCGTCGTTCTCGCCGTAGACGACCACGGCCGTCACCCCCTCGAGGTGCATGAGTTCGTCTGCCGCCTGCGGGATCGCGTCGACGTTGCTGATCGTGCCGACGTCGCAGGTGGCGAACGACCCCTCGACGCGCTTTTCGGTGATCGCTTTGGCTTTGATCTGTAACACGTCGTCGCTGACCTGCGGGTTGGCGATTCGGTCGAGATCGTCCTCGTCGATGCCGGGGAAGAGAAACGCACAGGCATCGAACTCCGCTTTCGAGCAGCCTTTCGTCAGGTTGTTCGTATCGGACTGGATGCCATAGAGCAGCCCCGTCGCGAGGTCCGACGATATCTCGAAGCCGCCCTCCGACTCATCGTCGTCGTCGTCGGCCATCGTCGCGTCCATGTCCTCTAGATACTCGACGATGATCGTCGACGCCGCGCCGTAGTCGGGCCGAACGTCCGTAAACGCCGTTCCGGCGCCGTTTCCGGGATGGTGGTCGACGACGACCACCGGCTCGACGGTCTGTGCCCCCGTAAATCCGCGCGGCGTGTTGTGATCGACGAGCACCACGGCGTCTGCGGCCAGATCGGAACTCGATTCGACCGTCTCGAGGTCGAGATCCAGGACGGTCCTGAACGCGCGGTTTTCCTGATGTCGGATTTCGCCGGAGTACTGGAGGGTAGCACTGGTCTCGACCGTGTCTGCGATCTCGGCGACGCCCATCGCACATGCCATCGCGTCCGGATCGGGATTCGGATGCATCAACACCGCCACGTCGTCGTAGGAGGCGAGGACGCGCTTGAGACGCGTTCCGGGCGGTCGTCGAACCCAGCGGACGAGCCACCACCCACCGAAGACGGCACCGAGAACGGCGAGAACCACGAGCGAGAGGACGAGCGGGTCCGTCGAGACGGCGAGATCCACGGCGTCGTCGATCACCAACGCGCGGTCACCACCGAGCGCGTTTCCCACCGAACGGACTCCCTGATAGCTCATACCCCACTGTTAAATCGAGCCACCAAGAATTTTCCCCCCTCCGACTGGTACGAAGGCAAAACATACCAGAACTATCAGTCGTTCGACGAGGTTCCGGCAATATATGCGTCTATCGCGTCGCGATACCCCGTTCGAAACGTCGGGTACGCGAACTCGTAGCCGAGCCCGCGAAGCTTCTCGTTCGAGCATCGCTTGCTCGTTCGAATCCGACGCCGGGCGGCCGCCGAGAGGTCGCCGTCCTCGAGGCGTTCGGATTTCGTCTGCTTTGGCGGGTCGTCGATCCCCGCTTCGTCCGCGAGCCAGTCTGCGAATTCCCACTTGTCGGCGGGTTCGTCGTCGACGACCTGCACGACCTCGCCGCGAGCGAGATCTTCCTCGAGCAGGTACCTGACTGCGCCCGCCGCGTCGTCGCGGTGGACCATGTTCAGGTAGCCCGCCGTGACCGGCCCCTCGAGGTAGCGCTCGAGTCGGTACCGATCCGGTCCGTACAGCCCCGCGTACCGGGCGACGGTCCCCTCGAACTCGTACTCGGGGGGCGTCTCGAGGGCGACGCGTTCGGCGTCGGCGAGCACCGCCGTCTTCTCGGTGGTCGGATCGATCGGCGTCTCCTCGTCGACCCAGTCGCCGTCGTGGTCGCCGTGAACGCCGCTCGAGGAGGTGTAGATCAGCCGGTCTGGCGGATCCGCGCGCGAACCGAACGTGTCGATAGCCGTCTCGAGCCCGTCGACGTACACCGCTCGTGCGGCGCTCGCGCCCCGACCGCCGCTGCTCGCGGCGAAGACGACGGCGTCGACCGACGGGACCGACTCGAGGTCGTCGCGTCGGTGATGTCCGCCCGAACGGCCTCGAGGCCGAGGGATTCGATCGTCTCGATGCCCGACTCGGAGCGCCGTACGCCGATCACGTCGTGGCCGCGCTCGCGGAGTTGTCGGCCCAGTTCGCAGCCGACGTATCCACAGCCCAGAATTGCAACGCGCATACGCGTACTCGGAACCGGCCGCCCATAATGCCACCGCCGGCTACCCGTTCGACTATCGACGCCGTCCACAATGACCGCCGGCCGTGCGGACTGTCAGCGCCGGCCGCTCGCACCGCCACCGTTGAGCGTTTGCACTGTCACCGCCGCCGCCCAGATCGTCACCGCTCGGAGTCAGTACCGATACCGTCGTCGCGCTCTGAGTCGATTCTGGCTCCGCCGGCGCGCTCGCCGTCGACGAGTCGGTACCGACTCGAGCCGACCAGCCGAACGCGTTCGTTCTCGTGGAGGCGCTCGCAGGCGAGTTCGACCGTCATCGGATGTGTCTCGAGCGCGGTCGCGAGCTCGACGACGTCGAGCGGTCCCCGCTCTGTGAGGTGTCGGAGTATTCGGCGTTCAGTCGTCATTCGGTGCTCCACGAACTCGCTTTCATCGGCCGTTCTGGTGCGCTTCGTAGACATCGAGTATCTCAGTGTAGCGTTTTCGAATAGTCACACAGCTCACGTGAGCGGCGTCGCTGACGGCGTCCTGCGTGATTCCCTCGTTCGTCAATCGGCCGGCCGCGTACAGCGCCGCGGCGGCGATGCTCGCGGGGCTTCGCCCGCTGTGGAGACCGTCGGATTTGGCCGCCTCGAGCAGTTCGCGCGTGCGCTGTTCGGCCTCGTCGCTCAACTCGAGCGCCGAGGAAAACTGCGGGACGTACTGGAGCGGATCCGCAGGCTCGAGACGGAGGTCGAGTTCCTGCGAGAGGTAGCGATAGGCCCGCTGAATGCGGAGCTTTTCGACGCGACTCACCGTCTCGAACTCGACGAGGGTCCGCGGGGTTCCCTGCTTTCGCGCGCCGGCGTACAGACTGGCCGTCGCCATCCCTTCGATCGACCGACCGGGCAGCAGGTCGCGCTCGACGGCCTGTCGGTAGATGACCCCAGCGGTTTCTCGGCAGGGTTTCGGGAGGCCGAGCGCCGAGGCCATCCGGTCGATCTCGCCGAAGGCTTGCTTTAAGTTTCGCTCCCGAGCGTCCTTGGTAACGAACCGTTCGTCCCAGGTCCGTAATCGCTGGAACAGCTTTCGTTTTCTCGCGGAGAGTTTCTTCCCGTAGCCGTCCCGGTTTCGCCAGTCGATTCGCGTGCTGAGGCCGTTGTCGTGTCTGAGTTCGCTCATCGGCGCGCCGACGCGGCTGCGGGACTCGCGCTCGTCGCTGGTGAACGCGCGCCACTCCGGCCCGCGATCGATCGCGCGCTCGTCGACGACGAGTCCGCACTCGCCACAGGCGGTTTCGCCCCGCTCGCCGTCGCGGCGCAGGTCGCCGCCACACTCCGGACAGTCGGTCCGCGAATCGACTGATTCCTGTCGTTCCGCGGCGTCGCGCGCATCGGCGGTTTCGGACGGGCTGGTTCGTATCTCGTGCATGGATTTGCAGGGCTTCGATTGCGAGCCCGAGAGGTTGTAATCGACTAGCACATTCGGTTCGGTAGGTAAGTGCGGGCGGCGGATTCCTACTCGCTGGGAATCCGGTCGGTTCGCGGGAGCGATTCGCGGCGAAATCGCTACAGCGGCCTCCAACCGGGCGAAAAAGATCCGAGAAACGGCGGCGCTAACTGCCGATCGCCGCGATTTCGTCCTCGAGCCAGTCGCTGAACCAGCGGACGCGCTTGAGTCGCTGGTGGGCGATGCTCTCTGCGGCGTCGCTCTCGACGCGGTTTGCGGCCTCGAGTCCGCGCTCTAAGACGCGGTCGACCATCTCCTCCGAATCCATGTGGGTTCGAGCCTCGTAACCCATGCGCAGGAGCATCAGCGCGATTCCGTTCGCGCCGACCTTATCGAGTAGATCGGCCTCGATGAGACACTGGGTCTCGAGGGCGAGGTCGTCTAAGTCTCCCTGATAGGAGTGGTACTCGATGGCCCGACACACCTGCGAGACGAACGATTCGGGGTACTCGCCGCGCGATTCGAGGTACTCGCGAGCGACGCGAGCGCCGGCCTCGGCGTGGAGTTCCTGATCGGTCTCGAGTTTGGCCACGTCGTGAAAGAGTCCGGCGACGCGCGTGACATCGACGTCCGCACCCTCTTTCTCCGCGATCTCCTCGGCGAGCGCGACCACGTTGAGGATGTGGTTGTGGCGGTACTCCGCCGAGTGCCACGGGTACCACCGCATCCGGCCGCCCTCGTCTTCCTTCGCGACGCTGGCTGCCAGATACTCGAAGACGAACCGCTTCATCGATTCGAACTCGGCGTCGGTGACCCTGGTTTCTTTTATTTCGACGCCCACGAGAGATCCCTCCGCAGTAAACGAATGCTAATCATTACCGAAATATACGGTCGTTTCGCTCTTTAGCCTTTGGTTCGGTCCAGTTTCGTGGCGAGCGATGGACCCGGTCGGCCAACGGCGGGACGGCGGGCGGTTCGTCGGCTCCGTCCCAACTGTACGCTAGAGACTGACACATCCTCAGGAACGACCGTTAAAGTCAAACAGACGGCTGGGAAACGTACTGGCATGAGTAGCGAACAGGAAGCGGAGTCGATTCGGTGTCTCGTCTCGAAAGTCGGACTCGACGGACACGACCGCGGGGCACACGTCATCGCTCGGGCATTCCGCGACGCCGGATTCGAGGTCATCTACTCCGGACTGCACAAGGCCCCGGACGAGATCGTTCAGGCCGCAGTCCAAGAGGACGTCGACGTGCTCGGGATCTCTATTCTGTCGGGCGCTCACAACACGCTCGTCCCGAAGATTATGGACGGCCTCGAGGAGTACGACGCCAAAGATGACACGCTCGTGCTGGTCGGCGGCGTGATCCCCGACGAGGACCGGCCGGAACTCGAGGAAGCGGGCGTCGCCGCCATCTTCGGTCCCGGCACCTCGATCGAGGAGACGATCGACTTCGTCCGGGAGAACGCCCCGCAACGATGACCGAGCCGGACGAGCAACTGCTCGAGGGGCTGCTGTCGGGGAAACACCGCGCGCTCGCGCGGACGATCTCGAAGATCGAAAACCGATCGCCGGGCTACCGGGACCTCGTTTCGGAACTGTACGCGCACACGGGCGAGGCGGACGTAATCGGCATCACGGGAAGCCCCGGGGCCGGCAAATCGACGCTGGTGGACAAACTCGCCGAAACCTACCGCGAGCGCGGCGAAACGGTCGGCATCATCGCGATCGATCCCTCCTCGCCCTTTACCGGCGGCGCGGTGCTCGGCGACCGCATCCGGATGGCCTCGACGGTCGGCGACATGGACGTCTTCGTCCGCTCGATGAGCGCTCGGGGCACGCTCGGCGGGCTCTCGACCGCGACGGCGGACGCCGTCAAGGCGATGGACGCCTTCGGCAAGGACAAGATCATCATCGAGACCGTCGGCGCGGGCCAGAACGAGATCGACATCGTCCGCACCGCCGACACCGTCGGCGTACTCGTCCCGCCGGGGTCGGGCGACTCGATCCAGACGCTGAAAGCCGGCATCCTCGAGATCGCCGATGTCTTCGTCGTCAACAAAGCCGACCGACCGGGCGCCGACCGCACCGTCAAAGAGCTCAGAGAGATGATCGACCTCGGCGAGGGGAGCGGGTTCGGCGGCGGAGACGGCCACCACGGGCCGGACGCCGGGAGCGCGACCGACCACGGGAGCGGTGAACCGGCGGGCGACGACGACGACTCGAGTGGCGAGACGCCCTGGCGACCGCCGATCGTCGAGACCGTTGCCACGAAAGGCGAGGGGATCGACGACCTGCTGAGCGAGTTTCAAAACCATCAGACGTACCTCGAGGAGTCCGGCGAGCGGGCCGAACACGCCCGCAAGCGCTACGCCGAAGAGATCCGGACCCTGCTCAGGGAGGACGCGAACTCGCTGCTCGAGGACGAACTGCAACGCGCCGGCGGGATCGAAGCGGTCGCCGAAGCGGTTCGAACCGGCGAGACGGACCCGTACGCGGTTGCCGACGAACTCCTCGAGCCGGTCGAAGACTGTCTCGAGCGCCTCGAGACCGAGCGGATGGCGGGCAACCGGTCGCGGTAGGCGGCTCCGAGCCCGCCGCGGCCGTCTCGACGATAGCGACCGGAGTGGTGCGCTCGAGAAGTTCCCGAACGGCCGCAGGTTGAAGGGCGTCGACGACGAATTACCGGCTATGAAACTTCGAACAGCAGCCGCCGGAGCGCTGGGAACCGCTGGCGCAGCCGTCCTCGGAAACCGCCTGCTCAGGAGACGGGCGGGCGACCTCGAGAACCCGCTGCCGGGGGTCGAACGCACCTATCGGTGGCGCGGGATGGATGTCTCCTACACCGTCGCCGGGGACCCGGACGCCCCGGACATGCTCCTCTGTCACGGCGTTCACGCGGCCGGGAGCGCGAACGAGTTCGAGCCGATCTTCGAGCGACTCGCGGAGAGCTACCACGTCTTCGCCGTGGACCTCCCCGGGTTCGGCCGATCGGATCGGCCGCCGCTCGAGTACTCAGCCCGTCTGTACGCCGATTTCGTCCGCGAGTTCGCGGCCGACGTGACAGATTCTCCTGTCGTCGTGGCGTCGTCGCTGACTGGCTCGTTCGCGGTGCAGGCGGCCGAAGACGGCGACTTCGAGCGACTCGTTCTCATCTGCCCGACGGCCGATACCGGGACCGAACGGCCGTGGCTCCGGACGCTGTTTCGAACGCCGGTCGTGGGCACGACGCTCTTTAACATGCTCTCGAGCAAGCCCTCGATCCGATACTTCTACGACCGCGACGGCTACTACGATCCGGCGAACATCGACGAACAGCAGGTCTCCTACGCCTGGCAGAGCGCCCACCAGCCCGGCGCGCGGTACGCGCCCGGCTCCTTCGCGGCGGGCACGCTCGATCCGGACGACTCGTTCGACCTCCAGACCGAACTCGCCGCCCTCGAGACGCCAACGACGCTCGTCTGGGGCCGGGACGCGGAGTTAGTCCCCCTGCGAGACGGCCGAAATCTCGCCGAAGCGGCCGATCTGGATCTGGTCGTCGTCGACTACTCGACGCTGTTGCCCCACGCCGAACACCCCGAGAAGTTCGTGGAGTACCTCACCGCGGAACTGCCCGCTCTCGAGAAGTAACCGCCGGTTGGACCTCCTGGGACGACGCCGTCGATCCGCGACTGCTGGCTCATGGAAGGCGAGTAACGGCAGGCGAACAAGTTCAACTTCCTGCGAACCGTGACTTTGCTCGGAGGAGTGGTCATGTTGCTCGAGGCGACGACTCGAGACGAGTAGAATTATCTGTTTTCCTCGCGTTGGTCTGGTCCACTATAGGCGATGGATTTACCGAACACGTTCACAATTACTTACTAATGATAGAGGCGACTGGCTTGACGAAACACTACGGACAGACGGTCGCTATCGAGTCACTCGACCTCAGCGTCCCAGACGGAGTCGTCTACGGGTTTCTCGGACCGAACGGGGCCGGAAAAACGACGACAATGCGAATACTGACGACACTCGCCCAACCGACAAGTGGCACTGCCACTATCAATGGAACACCGATTGCCAACCGAACGGCGGTAACGCGTCAGATCGGTTATCTCCCGGAAGTACCGCCACTCTACTCTGAACTCACCGCGTTCGAGCAACTTGACCTCGCGGCTGGCTTACGGGATCTTTCAGCATCCCCGGCGTCCGAGCGAATCACATCGTTACTCGACCGTCTCGATCTCCGCGAGGACGCTCAGACCAAAATCGCGGACTTCTCGAGAGGCATGCGACAGAAGATGGGGTTCATTCAGGCCATCCTCCACGACCCTGCTGTCCTGTTCTTGGACGAACCGACGGCCGGACTCGATCCACGAGCCGCTCGCACACTCCGTGAATTGATCGTCGAACATGCAGCCAGCGGAACGACGGTGTTTCTGTCGACGCATATCATCTCCATCGTCGAGGAGATAGCTGATACAGTTGGTGTCTTATACGACGGACGACTCGTTGCAGAGGGTACACCGAGCGATCTCACACATCGCGCCGAAACCGGAGACCACCAGACACTCGAAGCGGCATTCCTCGAGCTAACGAGTGAGGAACCCAACACAGAGCAAGCAGCAAATGACTGAACCGAATTGGCTGCATCATGGCGTTCAGTTGGGGATTGTCGGAACCCGCCGAACGATTCGTGGACTTCGGCGGAATCGGTACCGGTTCTATTTGCTTGGAATTTCCGCCGTCGGAATGGCGATCTGGTTTGGCGGGATGGGAATCCTCTATGCGCTCCTCTTGCGATCACTCTCAGGTCCGCTCTCTGTCCCCGGTTCAGTTCGGGTGGGTGTGAGTGCGCTGTGGATATTCGCTGTCTGGTTTCTCGCGCAGCGGGCGCTCTTACACTGGCGAACCCCGAGAGCGAAATCGTTCGTCCTGACGACCGTCTCAATCCGAACGGCCACCGTCGGGATGTTGCTCACTGAGTTTCTATCCGCCTGTCTGGTTCTCGCTCCGCTGACAGTCTTACTCGTTGGTATCGTCGGATACGGGTTTCTCTCGCCCGGAAGCTTGCTGTTGGTTCCGCTCGCCGTCGGGCTGTTCACAGCAAGCGCGGTTGTTACGGGTTACGTCGCTGGCTTCACCTATATGATTGTCTCCGCTCGCTCTCGTTGGCAGCGCACCCAACATGGTCAACTGATCGTCCATGCCGTGTCGCTCATCGTGGTTGGGTACGTCGTGGTGGTCCTCAGTACCGACGTACCCGTGATCTGGGAGGTAGTGTCGCTCGAGTGGCTTCCGACGAGTTGGTTCATCGATATCGCCGTCTTCGGGACACCCGTTACGTCCGCTTCAATCCGCGTGCTGGCGGGCGTGAGTGGCTGTCTGTTGGTGGTTGGTGGCGGTGGGCTGCTCGTCGAACGACTCGCGCGCGAATACTGGGTCGCCCGTCCAATCAGTACTGCCGATGGGACGAATAATACCGCCCGAGAGAAGCAAAAGCACGGCGACGGGACGTTAGCTGCCGCTGTTTCACCGGTTATCATTCCTCGGTTCGTGGGACGGCCATCACAGTGTGTGGCTCAAATGGTAGTGCTTCGACTGCGGCGAGCACCTCGACGGTTGTTACTTCTCGCCACGACCAGTCTCTCCCTCGGAATCTATCTTAGCGTTCTTTCGGTTCAATCCAACGCCCCGATGTCAGTTGCACCGGTCGTCTGTGTCTTGTTTGTTCCCTGGTTTGTGGGGGCGGTATTCGGGTTGAATCCGCTCGGCGATGAAGGGAACGTTCTCCCTGCCACGCTTACGTCCTCGATTTCCGGGCGGCAGTTCGTTCGCGGTTTACTGGTACCGGGGCTACTGTATGGGCTTCCACTGACGATACTGTCTACGCTCATCGGGGGCGTTGTAAGCCCATACTCAATCGGTGTCCAGGCGTGGCTCGTCGTAATTGGTGCGGTGCTGACGGTGGTTGCGGTTTGCCTCGCGCCAGCGGTCGGCATGCTGTTTCCCAGGTTTAGCGCGATGACCATCGGCCAGAGCAGTGATGTTGTACCGCCGAGCATGACCGCACTTGTCCTCTATTCGCTCGGAATTTGGGTACTCGGTGGCGCTCTCGTCTTCGCACTGTTAGCACCAGCAAACGGCTCTCAGATTAGTATCGCCAGTGGCGTTTCTACCGAGGTACTGCGAACGGGTGGCGTCACGGGCGGACTGGGTATTGGATTGGTGATCGCGAGATTGAGTTATAGCACTGCCGTGAAACGGTTCCGCCAGTATACAGTCTCCTAATTGCGTTTACTCGTTCAATTCTGGCGGTCGAGTGAGCACACCCACCGCGAGCGATTGGAGCGAGCAAGCCAAAGACTCTAGGAGTCGCGCAAACGGTACGGAGGCTCATGCGATAGAGAGGATTTGGGTCGCTTCGTACGGACGACTACGGGATAACGATTCTACCCAGCGGCGAGGCCACTACTCGAGCAGATCACCCCGAACCCGACACCCGCAAGGATAGGCGGTGTGGTGGCTCGGAACGAGTTGGACGACGGCGGTGACCGGGAGCCCGCAGTGTGGACACTCGGGCTGGGAGGAGAGACCCGATTCGGCGACTCGAGCGCCTAGGTTCGTCACGACCAGCGACACGTCGCGGATCTCGAGGCGGACCTCGACCGAACTGCCGCCGGTCTCGAGCAGTCGGGCGAGCGCCTCGGGATCGAACTCGCTGGCGAGCTGATACGAATCTCGAGGGACGCCCTGTTTCTCAAGCGTGCGGACGATGTCGAGGACCAGACTGTCCGTGGGCGGGCTCATCGGTTTGGCTCACCCTCGAGTGCGTGTGCTCTGGTTGGTGGTGTGGTCAGTAGTGGTAGTCGACTTCGATTCGTCTGTCGGACGGGATGTTTAAGCCCGCGGAGAAGATATCCAATCATGGCAACCGATCCATTGAGCGGAGTACATAGTTGTTCACCTACGGTCCGAGAATTCACAATTCGACGTCGATCATGACGCACCCAGAATTTTAAATACACTACAGATGTCCTGAAATACGCCGTGAGGTCGGTTCTCGAGTTGTTAAAACGATTCCAAGTAGAGCCAAAGGAGACTTAACCGCGACGCACGTACGGGTATCGTATCAAATGTCCCAACAGAATTCGGGGAAACCGGACTTTTCCGCCATGACCGACGCCTGGTCGACGATGACCCAGAGCATCATTCGGACTACGGCTGCGGCCAACCGCGCCGCGGTCTCCGCGATGGTTCCGGCGATGGAAGCGACCGAGTCCAACGACGACTCGAGTCGGACGCCGGCAGCCGATCGACACTCGGACGGTTCGGAGTCCGCCGGCACGTCCACGGACGTCGTCTCGGCCCCGATCCAGTCCGTCGACTACTCGGATCTCGACTGGGAGTTCGAACGCACCGTCGACGATCCGGCTCACATCACCGTCGGTGACAGCGTCACCTTCGAGAAAACGCTCACGGACGAGGACGTACACGCGTTCGCTCACAGCAGCGGCGACACGAACCGACTCCATCTCGACGACGAATTCGCAGCCGAGACGCGCTTTGGGAACCGTATCGTCCACGGAACCCTCGTCTCCGGCCTCATCAGCGCCGCGCTCGCCCGACTCCCCGGGCTCACGATTTACCTCTCGCAGGACCTCGAGTTTCGAGGCCCCGTCGGGATCGACGATCGCGTCTCCGCGCGCGTCGAGGTCGTCGACGCGCTCGGCAACGACCAGTACCGACTCGAGACGCTCGTTCGCGACGAGGACGCGGACGAGGCCGTCGTCGAGGGGGAAGCCGTCGTCCTCATCGACGAGTTTCCCACGAACAGCTAACGCGGTTCGATCGGACGCCGGGACGACGTTCGAATTCGTGCGGCCTGTGGCGGTTGCGAGCGGGTAATTCTCCTCGTTGCGGAAGACAGGGACACCGAAACGAAGACGTATTTTTCTGCGGTCCGAACACCGAACATGACGATAGAGGACGAATCCGACGAGTCCGTTCGCCGGAGCCGCCTCCAATCGACTCCGGAGACGACCGTCGAACCGGTGTCGAGCCCGGCTGTTGAGGAGACGACAGGCGGATCCGAAACGGCGTCAGCCGAGATCGTTTCCGACCCGAGCGACGCCTTTCAGGCGCTCGGCAACGAAACGCGGATGGGTATCCTCGAGACGATGCTCGAGCGGGCCGACGAAACCGAAACGGGCGTCACCTTCTCCGAACTGTTCGAGGCGTCGGCTGCGGACACCTCCGCGGGCTTTGCGTATCACCTTGAGCAACTCGTGGGGCCGTACCTCGAGAAAGACGGGGACGAACACTACGAACTCACCTACGCGGGACGGAAGATCGCACGCGCTATCGCGACGGGAGCTTATACTCGACGCGTCGATCACCCGCCGGTTTCACTGGCCGAGTCGTGTCCGTTCTGTAGCGAGCAGTCGCTCACGGCACAGTCGACCGACAACATCGTCGCGGTCGCCTGCGAGAACTGCGGCCGATCGCTGTTGCGCCTCGGGTTTCCCCCGTCGGGGCTCGAGTCCCACGGCGAGGGGTTCCCCGAAGCGTTCGATAGACATCACCGCCACCGGCTCGGACTCATGGCCGAGGGCGTCTGTCCGGAGTGCAGCGGCGAAATCTCCTCGGAGCTGGTCAGGACGGCGTCGTCGACCGACGACGCGCTTCCTCCGGGGTTCGAAGAACACGTCCAGGCCGCGTTCAACTGCGATCTCTGTGGACTCGACGTTCGCTGTCCGGTTTCGCTCGCATTTCTCGACCGTCCCGTGGTCGTTTCGTTGTACCACGACCACGGGCGAAACATCCGCGACCGCCCGATCTGGAACGTCGGCCACGAGTGGACCGAAACGATCCTCTCGGAGGAGCCCCTCGCGGTACGCGTCGTCGTCGAACTCGAGGGCGACGTGCTCGCGCTCTACGTCGACGAAGGACTCGAGGTCGTCGACGTACAGCGGTCCGAAACCAACGCGGCGGCTTCCGAGGGAACGACCGACGCCGCCGCGTAAGCTATCGGTGACACAGAAGTCGTCGACAGACCGGCAACACAGAAGACATCATTTCGTCTATAACTAAGGGGCCCTCGGGAGGTCACCGGCGCGTTCCGCGAGCAGCCTGCGAGCGAGTGCGGCTCACGCTGTCGTTTCTGCCAGCGCGGATTCGACCTCGCCAGTCGAGAGTCGGTCGATCGTCGTGGGCTCCGAACCGATCGTCAAGACGGTCAGTTCGGCCGGCTCGAGGGACTCCTCGGCCGTCGTCTCTAGCGCCTCGAGGGCCGTGACCGTCCCTTGATGTTGGTCGCTCCGGCGTACGCTGTCGGCAGCATCGTCTTCGAGCAGTTCGTCCTCGAGAGTCGCCCTGATAGCCTGCGATCCGTCGCCGATCGCGGCCGCCTGCCAGCCGGACGCCGTTCCGCCCGGATCGACCTCGTACAGTCGCGGTCGGGTCCCGCCGCGAGCGGGTGGCTCCTCGTCGATACCGGCCACGAGCAGCGCTGAACCGTACGGTCGCGAACCGCCCGTGTGGGTCGATTCCTGGACGTGATCCGCGATCGATTTCGCGAGGGGTTCGACGCCCATCGGCTCCCCGTATCGCAGTCGGTGGCGCTGCCCGGCGTTCCGTGCGAACTCCACGAGCGTCCGCCCGTCGGCGGCGTGTCCGGCCGTCGCGACCGCGAGGTGGTCGTCGACGCGGTGAATCTTCTCGACGGAATCCGACTCGAGCAACGGCGAGCGGAGTCGCTTTCGCGCGGCCAGAACGACCCCGGCTTCGGTCAGAACGCCGACGCTCGGCGACCCCCGTTCGACGGCTTCGCGGGCGTACTCGACCTGGTAGAGTCGACCGTCGGGTGAGAAAATGGTGCTCCCACGGTCGTAGGCCTGCTGGTGTGCGTTCGAATCCATCGTCAGACCACCTCCCCGTTCGACTCCTCGTTACCGATCGGACCGGCCCCGGATTCGGATGCAGAATCGGTGATCGAGGCCATCGCCGAATCGACGCCGTCGTAAGCGTCGATGTCCAGTGCTTCATCCGTAATAGTCGCGACCGTCATCCCGTCGCCGCTGGCGGTATCGCGTTCGGTCGCGTTTCGAACGGCCGCCGAGACGACCGTCGCGAGTTCAGCCACCGGCAGATCCGACTCGTACGCCCCCTCGAGCGTACCGTAGGCGAGTTGCATACCGCTCCCGCTCGCGGCGTAGTCGCTTTGCATGACGCCGCCGCCCTGCCCGATATCGTAGACGGACGGTTCCTCGTCGACGCCGCCGAGCACGAGGTCGAGAACCCGGTACGGACCGCGACGAACGAGGTCGCCCGCAGTCGTCGCCGCAGTCTCGACCGAGGCGGGACTCCCGTGGCGCATCTCGTACAGACGCAATTCGGTACGCAGTCGCCGGACGAACGCTTGCGCGTCGCTGACGCTGCCCGCGAAGGCGACGGCCGTTCGGTCGTCGACGGGAGCGATCTTTCGCATCCGTTGATTGGTAACGAATCGGCCGCCGAGACTCGCACGCGCATCCGCGGCGAGGACGACGCCGTCGGACCCGACGGCACCGATCGTCGTCGTTCCGGTTTTGACGACGCCAGTGGCTGATCGTTCGAGGCCCGTTTCTCTCCGCTATCAGACCGCCGATTGTTCGTCTCGCGGAACTGTCCATTCCCGTCGCGGATCTGTCCACCCGGCCCGCCGAGCGCTCGGTCGAGGCGGTTCGATCGATCGCTGGTCGGTAGTCGTCTCATCATCGGAGGTAGCCGCCTCGAGTGGTTAAGTGATAGCTAAAATATATTTTAGCTCGGGCGGTGTAGAAACGCTCGCCCGACGAGCGATTCGCCCTCGGCAGTAGAGCTATCAATGCATAAGTGGCTGCTCGCGAAACGTTCGGTCATGACGCTGTTCGGGACGGCGGGAATTCGTGGGCCGGTCGAGGACACCGTCCGACCGGCGCTGGCGCTGTCGGTGGGACAGGCCGCCGGTGAACCGGGTGCGACGTTCGTCGTCGGGCGCGACGGGCGCGAAACGGGGCCCGCGCTCGCCGCGGCGATGGAAGCCGGCCTCGAGAGCGCGGGTGCCGACGTGCTACGTCTCGGGCCGGTCCCGACGCCGGCGCTCGCGTTCGCCTCGCAGGGACGTCGCGGCGTAATGCTGACCGCGAGTCACAACCCCCCCGAGGACAACGGAATCAAGCTCTTTGCTGACGGCGTCGAGTACGACCGCGACGCCGAACTGGCGATCGAAGCGGCCGTCGACGCGCCCGAATCGGTGCGGTGGGACGAGTGGGGCAAATCGGCTTCCCTCGAGATACTCGAGACGTATCGAGACGCCGTCACGGCCTACGTCCGCGAGCAGTTCCCGACCCTGTCGGACGCCGACGGCGCTGAAACCCCCACAGTAGAATCGCGGCCGCTCGAGGGACTCTCGATCGCCGTCGACTGCGGCGGCGGGGTCGGCGCGCTCGCGACGCCACAGATCCTCGAGCGACTCGGTGCTCGTGTCGCCGCGATAAACGCCACCGTCGACGGCCACTTCTCGGCTCGAGAGAGCAAACCCACGCCCGAGACGCTCACCGATCTCTCGGCGTTTCTCGAGTCCGGATCGTTCGACCTCGGAATCGCGCAGGACGGCGACGCCGACCGGTTCGTCGTCCTGGGTCCGGACGGCGAGGTGATCCACGAGGATACGATTCTGGCGGTCGTCGCAGCCCACTACACGCGGCAAGCAGACGGTTCGGATCCCGTCGTTGTGACGACGCCGAACGCCTCCGCGCGGATCGATGAACGGGTTCGCGCCGCGGGCGGCCGCGTCGAACGCGTTCGGCTGGGATCTCTTCACGAAGGAATCGCCCGCGAGCGCGAACGGGGCGAGGCCGGCACCGAGGTCGTCTTCGCAGCCGAGCCGTGGAAGCACATCCACACCCGCTTCGGTGGCTGGATCGACGGCGTCGCGAGCGCCGGAATCACCGCCGCGTTGACCCGCGAAGCGGGCGGTACCGACGAACTCCGCGACCCCGTCAGCGAACGGCCCTACCGGAAGGTGAGCGTCGACTGTCCCGAGGCGGTAAAAGAGCCGGCGATGGACGCCCTCGAGACCGCGCTTCCGGACGCGTTTCCGGACGCCGAGGTCGACACGGACTACGGCGTGCGCCTCGAGTTCCCCGACGCCTCGTGGGTACTCGTTCGTCCGAGCGGCACCGAACCGTACGTTCGAATCTACGCCGAAAGCGATGGGGTTGACCAGCTCGTGACGGACGCCCGAGAGGTAGTCGAGACGGCAATTGCGAACGCGGACTGAAACCGTCGCCTCCACGGATCGATGTCTGTCGGATGGTCCGCCGGGCGCAAGCGGGGACTGACTGCCCCGGAATTGTCCCGCCGATCGCCGCTGACGGGTCGACCGGTCGGGAGGGACTGACAGACCGCGGCGAGCACACGGGTGCGGTTCTCGAGGCCGCCAAAAACGGAGGCCCAAACCTCGAGGACACATCGAGTGGGATGGAACGACCCGATACGTAGCGTTCGGGTAATTACGGCTGGCAAACCGGCCAACGGTCCGGGCGGTCGGTGCTTTCTTGCCAACAGTTGCGGTATCGATAGTTATGAACGACGAAACACTGGTCGAGATGGCGCGAGACGTTCAGTCCCAAGCTCACGTTCCCTACTCCGAGTATCGGGTCGGTGCGTCCCTCGAGACCGCGACAGGGGATATCTACGTCGGCTGTAACATCGAGAACGCGAACTACAGCAACAGCCTCCACGCCGAGGAGGTCGCCATCGCCGAGGCGATCAAGAACGGCGCGACCGAGTTCGAACGCATCGCCGTTAGCTCGGGTCGACGCGACGGCGTTACCCCCTGTGGAATGTGCCGACAGACGCTCGCCGAGTTCTGCGGGGACGACCTTCGCGTGATCTGTGACGAGGGCGAGTCGACGACCGAGTACACCTTAGGCGAGTTACTCCCCGACACGATCACCGAAGAGACGCTCGAGTGAGATCCCGGTTCGATCAGTACGGGCGGAAACGAGCAATCCGGAGGCGGTACAAATCAGACAGTACTACTTCCTGCTTTCGGCGGGTGGTGGCGTCGGCGAGAAGTTCGCAGTAAAGCTATCGTCGTCGAGAGACGGTCGTCGTTCGCCTCGAATCCGGCTCCGTTCGAACGCCAGTTTGAGCGCGAGGAACGTCCCGGCCACCACTCCTTTCCAGATTACTAGACTGGTCGAGTCGGACACGATGACAGGGTGCGCGAGCCCGATCACGAAAAACGTCACGAGTGCATAGAGGGTCAGTGCCAGAAAGAAGTACAGGTACACCGCGTAGTACTTCACCTGAGTTTCGAGGGCCATGTGCGCAGTCAGGTCCCGATATCTGCCGGTGGCGAAGTAGTATCGAGAGAGCGGTACGAGGTGCGCACCCACGATTGCCAGCCCAACCACGAGCACGGGCGGTTTCGCCAGTGCGGTGAACAGCGCGAAAAAGTCCGTCACGTCTCCGCCTAACGGACTCCCTCTGCCGACACCCCATACCGTCACACCACCCCCTGCACCAGTCGCGATCAGCATTCCAATAGCCGTCGTCGGAACGACGAACCGCAGGTTCTTCGGATAGATCGGTGGGATGAATGAGACCGGTCGTCGAGGCTTCTCGCTGAAGTATCGGCCGCCGATCGGTCCCAGGGGAGCGATCCGTTCGCGTTCCCCGATTCGCGACTCCGGTGTGGCCAACATCGCCAGACCCGCGTAGAACAGGAGTATCGTAACCGCCTCGAGCCAGAAGAGCAACGCGACGGTAGTGAACGACCAACCGAGCAGGAAGTACCCCGCTACCGGGAGCGCGTTGGCAACGCCAACGAGAACGAACGCAGTCGTCTCGTTTCGTTCCGATGGACGCTCTCCCATGAGACAGAGGGACTTGGTAGCCAAGAATTAATAAGCTCCATAGTATATCGCCTCCGAGAGGGTATTCGGCACCAGATGAGATTACCCGCTATCGGGTAAACCGACTCGCAAACGGATAGAGCGACACATGACCACACAGGGCGTCTGTTATCGACTTCTCACGGACCATACTCGCGACGTATCCCCGGTGAATTGTGCGGAGACTCGGCGCAGAAACCACGCGTTCTACGAAAATACAACGAGGGTATCTCGAGGCTTGTCCCCGAGGTACTTCACTTCGAGACCGACATTTACGCGTTCTCGAGATACTCCCGCAGCATCGTCCGATGACACCGTTTTTTCGCCGTGTTCTCGAAGCAGACGAGCGCGAGCGACTCGCCGGCCTCGAGTCGTTCCTCGAGGCTCTCGAGTGCGTCCTGTGCGCTCGCGGATTCCTCGAGATGCGCGCGATAGGTCTCCTCGAAGCCGACCTCTTCCCAGGCGGCGTTGTGTGCGCCCTCGCCACAAAAGCCGCGCATCTTCAGCGCCTCCTCGGCGGATTTTGCCGACTCGAGCAGCGGTTCCGGCGGCCCGAGTTCGGGGACGTTCTCGTCGACGGCGGCGTGAAACCAGCCTGTCGGATTCCTGACCACGCCGACGAGCGTCGTGTCCGGGTCGAGTTCCTCGAGATCGTGTTGCAACGCGGCGACGTACGTGTCCGCGAGGTGACCGCTGGCCATACGCCCGATTGGGCCTCCCGGCATTTATATACGCCGTCGGATCGAATCACACGAACCTCATGGCAGGTCACAGCGAGGACCCGAACGCGGATCAACAGTACCACCTCGAGGTCGGACCGGCGGACATCGCCGACACCGTCTTGCTTCCCGGGAATCCAGAGCGGATCGACAAGATCGTCGCCCACTGGGACGAGTACGAGGAGCAGGCGTCTCACCGGGAGTACCGGACCGCGACCGGCACCTATGAGGAGACACCGATTTCGGTGACCTCGACGGGGATCGGCGGACCGTCGGCGGCGATCGCGGTTGAGGAACTGGCCCGCGTCGGCGCTGATACGTTCATCCGGGTCGGCTCCTGCGGCGCGTTACAAGAGGAGATGGCGGTCGGCGACTTGGTCATCACGACGGGCGGCGTTCGCCAGGAGGGCACCAGCGACGAGTACGTCCGCGAGGACTACCCCGCGAGCGCCGACTACGAGGTCGTCTGCGCGCTCGTCGCCGCCGCGGAGCGACTCGGCTACGACTACCACACCGGCGTCACGATGAGCGCCGACGCCTTCTACCCGGGACAGGGCCGACCGGGGTTCGAGGGCTTCGAAGCCGCCGGCTCGACGGAGTTAGTCGACGAACTCCGGGACGCGAACGTGAAAAACATCGAGATGGAAGCCAGCGCGATCATGACCATCGCCTCGATTTACGGCCTCCGCGCCGGAGCCGTCTGTTCAGTTTACGCCAATCGGGAGACCGGCGAGTTCCGGACCGAAGGCGAGTCCCGATCGGCCGAAACGGCTTCGCTGGCGACGCATCTGCTGGCGAAAATGGACGCGGTGAAACGCGAAGTTGGTGCGGATCGATGGCACGCAGGGCTCAGCCTCGAGTAGTCTCGAACGCGGGAGGGCTAATATCAACCCTGCTCAGCCTCGGATTCGGACGACACCTTCCTCGAACACCCGCCTGTTGGGCACGATAAACTCCTCGGAGTCGTCTTCGATCTTCGTGACGAACAGATCGACCTCTTGGACGATGCCGGACTGGTCGCCGATCCGCACCCGGTCGCCGATGCTGTAGGGTTGGTTCAACAGGAGGTAGATACCCGCGGCGCTCGAGACGAGGAAGTCTTTGAACGCGTACCCGCCGACGATGACGATTCCGACGGTGTAAACGGCGAGCAGGATGAGCAGAGCGAAGACGTGTACGCCGATCTGGTCCAGCGCGATGATGAAGGCGATGTACAGTACGGAGTACTTCACGACCTTCGGGATAATCGCCACTTCTGGGAGTTTGACGCCGCGAAGGTATTCGCTGACGACTAACTCGACCTTGTCGGCGATGATGAATCCGAGAATCAGCACGAAAACGGCGATGAACACCTGCGGAATGAATCGAATGATGCTCGCCCAGAACGCGTCGGTCGAAAGCAGTTCGGCGATGTGAATCGCGGTAAGGACCGAGATGCCGTAGATGAACCACGAACTGATTCGCGCGACGATTTCGACCGTCGACGTGCCGAGGCTCTGGGCCGTCCGCTCGAACGGTGTTCCTTCGACGGCGTCGGTGACGCCCGCTGCCCCGAGTAGTTCTTTGTTGAGTTTGCCGACGAGGTACCCGACGACGAGACCGAGCGCGAGCACTGCGACGGCGATGATCGCCGGCTGGTCGATGAACGTCTGCAACTCCATATCAGTACGCCTCCGGATCGACCTCGATCAACAACTCGCCACCTTTGAACGCCCGTACCATGCCGTCGCTTTCCGAAAGCGCGATCGCGATCGCGTTCGTATCCCTGGTGATCGCACCGCCGGCCATGTGTCTGGCTCCAAGTCCTTTCGGGATGTCGACGCCCTCCGCCGACGGCTCGAGATACCGATAGGCCGAGACGATTTTGCCCGAATCGGAGATGACGAACGCGCCGTCGAGACGGGAGAACTCCTTCAACATGACGCTCACGATCGGGTCACCGACGTGGACGTGGGACTTCTCGAAGGGGTTGTACGAAAGCGGTCGGGACTTGTTCATCACCTTGCCGGCGTCGCCGACGACGAACAACGCGCCGACGGGCTTGCCCTTCTGGCCTTTCTTGCCGAGTTCGATCGCGAGCTCGAGCACCGCTTTGATCACCTCCGGATCCGCGCGTGACCGCGAAAACAGGTCATAGATACCCATCTTCGAGTCTGCATCTGCTCGGACGCGCGAGACGGTGTCGATACCGTCGCCGAAGACGCTCGTCGCACATGCGAGGACGTCCCCGTCCTCGATGATTCCCTGTTCTAACGCGCCCTCGAGACCGAATGCGATCCGCTCCGTGACGTCTTCGAACTCAAGTGGCAGTTCGACGAACGTCTCCGCACTCACGACGTTTTCCGTGCCGACGACGATGACGTCCACATCATCGATCGACGAAAAGCGCTCGTAGTACGACCCGCTCGGCCCGAAGAGCACGACGGCATCGACACCCGAGAAGATGTCCCCGAACACGTCGTCAAGTCCGTCCATTACTCCTAGAAGTCGTTCGTGATCGAATAAACGTTGTGGGCTTGAACGGGTGAGAATAGTCGACATACGTTCCGGGCGGAGTTGCGTATCGAGAAACCGTGGAAAACACTTATGATAAACGGCCAACAGTATGCCGTATGGTCCACACGTATCGATCGGAGCGGCTCGTGCCGCCGTCGACCTGGTCGACGATTCGTGATCGATCCCTCGAGTTGCTGATCGCGATCTCGCTTGTCCTCGGAGCGGCGTCACTGATCGCGCTTTCGACCGGCAACCCGGAATCCATCGCGATGATCGCCGGAACGAGCTTCTGTCTCATCGTCGGCGGGCTCGCGACGGTTCGACTCCTCGAGTCCCTCGAGGCCAACGGCGTTCCAGGCCTCGAGTGAGAGTGGTTCGGTACAGAGCCAGTCGTCCGAACGGCCGACTGTGAGAGGTATTCGGAGTCGGGCGAATTGATCTCAGAACCCTTTTTCCCGGCCGCGCGCAAACGTTTCGTATGATCGATCTCATCATCGCGGCGCTCGGCCCCGTCGTGATCGGTGCCCTCTCAGTGCTCGTTTACTGGGACGCGAGGCGAGTCGGCGTCGCCTGGCCCCCGGTCTGGGCCGTGGTCATGTTCCTGACGGGAATGACGGGCCTCGGACTCTTCATGTTCGTGCCGTCGATACCGATTCCCGGACTGCTCGTCATCCTCCTCCTGGGTCCGACCCTCTACGCGTTCGAACGGGACGACACCAGACACAGTGACGAGCCGGCGGACCCGCACACGCTCGCTGGCGCAGGGACGGCTCGCGATGATCGCGACTCGGGCGAGGACGGCGACTCGGCGTCTGACACTGATAACGGCGACGCAGGCGAGGGGATCTCCTCGAGCGACGACGGCTCGAACGGCGCGAGCGGAATCGGGATTTCCGACGAGATCAGCCAGGAGCCGGTCGATTCCGACGAGTACGCCGAGAGACGATAGCCGACTGCGGTCGTGTTTTACTCGATTCTGCAGTCCCGAGTTACCACTGATGGTGGATGTGCTCGTAGACCGTCCGTTCGTAGATGTCGCGAACGGCGCCGTGGGTCTGGTTCGAAAGCGAGTCGAGCGACGACGCCGCGACGTTGTCCCGAATGTGCTCGGGCGAACTCGAGCCGGGGATAACCGTCGAGACGGCGTCGTGGTCGAGGATCCAGCGGAGGGTAAACTGCGCGGTCGTCATCTCGGCCGGCACGTATTCTTCGATCCGGTCGACGGCCTCGAGCCCTCGCTCGAACGGAAGCCCACTGAAAGTCTCGCCGCGGTCGAACGCCTCGCCCTCGCGATTGAAGTTTCGGTGATCGCTCTCGTCGAACTCAGTCTCTGCGGAGAGCGCGCCGGTCAACAGTCCGGAGGCCAGCGGCACGCGAACGATAACTCCGATATCGCGCCGTTTGGCCTCCTCGAAAAACAGCTCCGCGGGGCGCTGTCGGAGCGGGTTGAAGATGATCTGGATCGTCTCGACACAGGGGTACTCGATCGCTTTTAGCGCCTCCTCGACCGTCTCGACGCTCACGCCGACGTGGTCGATTTTTCCGTCCTCGACGAGCGCTTCCATCGCGTCGAACACGCGCGGGTGGTAGTACGCCGGCGTCGGCGGGCAGTGGAGCTGGACCAGATCGAGCGTGTCCGCGTCCAAGTTTTCCCGCGACCGATCGACGTGTTCCTCGAGGGTCTCGGCGGTGTAGCCCGCGACCTCGTGGGGATCGATCCGACGGCCGACTTTGGTCGCCACGGTCACGTCCTCAGCGTCGTCCCACTCCTCGAGTACGTCGGCGATATACTGCTCGCTCGCGCCATCGCCGTAGACATCGGCGGTATCGAGAAACGTCACGCCCTCCTCGAGAGCCGTCCGGACCGCCGTTCGGGCCTGCTCGCTCGAGACCTCGCCCCAGTCGGAGCCGATGTTCCACGTTCCGAGGCCGACTTCCGTTACATCCAGATCCGTCGAACCGAGTCGTCGTTCCATATCCACTCGTTGGCAAGGAGGTATTTGACTCTGTTTGACTCGCCGACAGCGTGATGGGGCCTATCGAACCAGAATACGACGGTTCACTCGGCTCACCGTCTGTCCGTCCGCGAACCCCTCGAGTTTGAGACTACCCAGGGCACTGGCTGTGTTTGCCACTGGTGTGGTGGCTCCGGTGACGCCTATCGCTCGAGAAACTGCTCGGAGTAGCATGCGCGGGACCGGATTCGAACCTCGCCGAGACGGTCCGGGCGTGTGGCCTCGCTTCGCTCGGCCATTCCGGGCTGCGACTCGTCTGGCGCGAACCGGCAATTCGATTGTTGCCGCTCGCGAATTCACTCGCGGCACAATGCGCGGGACCGGATTCGAACCACGCGAAGACGTGCTCGCTACGCTGCGCGCGACTTCTCTACTTCGAATCCGCTCCTGCTCCCTCACTCGTTTTCTCGCTGCGCTCGAAAACTCGTTCAGTGCGCGGGACCGGATTCGAACCGGCGGACCCCTACGGGACAGCGTCCTAAGCGCTGCGCCGTTGGCCTAGCTTGGCTACCCGCGCGCAGGCTACCGTTCCCACGATTCGAGTAAGAACCTGTCGATCCCATCGAGTCTCCGGTCGCCGATCCCGTTCAGTCGTGAATCAGCGGCTCTTCGGGGGACCAATCCGGTGGAACGATGAAGGTCACGTGCTCCGAGTCCCGCAACTGGTGTAGCTCCGCCGCCTGTTCGGCCAGCGATCGGTCTCGGTAGGGCATCTCGAGGCCGCAGCCGGTACAGACGAGTTTGCAAGTTGGTTCGGTACTCATGGTGAGACGCGGGTCGCGGGGGAGCGACGGGCGTCGATGGTACCTTCCCGTGTATCCGGCTTTAGTAATCGTGACCTATACGATCGCACCCAAACGGCCAGTTTTACTAGTCGTTCGTAGCTGAACGTTGCCCGATACAGCCACCTATTGCAGTGAGTATCCATTCCCAGAGACCCTTCACGCCGTCCGTAACTCCGAGTAGGCGACAGCCGGGTGAGTTTACGAACGCCGGCGGAGCGGGCGCCGTCCGTGGATTTATCCCTATTCCGCCGAACAGATGCCGTATGCACAGTGCGCGCGATCGCGTCGAGCACGAGGCCTGGCTCGAGGAACTCGAGGCTGTCGCGGATCGGCTCGACCTCTCGAGTGACGCCCGCTCGTACGCGGGCGACCTCTTTCTCACCGACGTACCGGAATCGGACCGATCGAAGCGTGCTGTCCTGGCTGCGAGCGTCTACGCCGGGTCGTTAGTCGCCGGCGACGGCCGCACGCAGGGGACGGTCGCCGACGCCGCCGGCGTCTCGCGGCTATCGATCCAACAGCGCTGGAAGGACCTCCTTGAGACGGCGGGACTCGAGCCGCCTCGATGGTAAGACCACGCAAGAATTGCCATCGATCGATTTCTTCGCGTCTGCCTCCCGTAAGTGCCAGCTACGGTGATGAAACGGTATCCAGCGGTAAGAACCGGTGCAAACGTCTCGAAGACGATCAGTGAAACAGCGTCGATCGCGCCCGCGGACTATTCGTCGTCTTCGTCGAGTACGTTCCCGTGCTCGTCGATCTCGCCGTTGACGATTCGCGTACTCGAGATGATGTCCCCGTCTTCGGCTCGCAGGTGCGGGACGACGACCACCTCGAGCGGGTCGAGGTCTCGATCCCGCCGAATTTCGTTTATTTTCTCGCCCCCATCGACGGTTTCCGGTGAAACGACGAGGTAATCGAACGGTGGCTCGGTGGCGATGCCGGTCGGCTCCGTGAGCGGGCGGACTTCGAACGATCGATCGTGCTCCTCGGCGAACGGCTCGAGTTCGTCTTCGAGACGAGCCTTTCGTCGATCGAACGATCGGACGGGTCGATCCTCGCGGCGGGTCTTCGGCGCGAGGTCGTCACTCGTTAGCCCGACGGTCACGTCGCCGAGTTCGAACGCCCGTTCGAACAGCCGTCGGTGGCCGTCGTGAACGGGGTCGAACGTCCCACCAAGCGCGACATCCATATCCGATTGGACTGTCGCGGGCCGTATAAAAGGGTCGAATCGTCGAACCGGGTCGTGTCGGGCGCGAACTGATGGATAGTTCGTCGATAGTCGAACTGCGCCTTCGCATTGTTTTTAGTGGTCCACGTTAGTGACTCCCCTATGGGATTAGACGAGGACGCACTGGAGTACCATCGCATCGATCCGCCGGGAAAACTCGAGATTTCGACGACGAAACCGACGAATACGCAGCGGGACCTCTCGCTCGCGTACTCGCCCGGGGTCGCCGCCCCGTGTCTCGAGATCGACGAGGACGAATCCGAGGCCTTTCAGTACACCGCCAAGGGAAACCTCGTCGGCGTCCTCTCGAACGGTTCCGCGGTGCTCGGACTCGGTGATATCGGTGCGCAGGCATCAAAGCCGGTCATGGAAGGGAAGGGCGTCCTCTTCAAGCGGTTCGCGGACATCGACGTGTTCGACATCGAACTCGACGACGCGGACCCCGAGAAGATAATCGAGGCCGCGAAGATGATGGAGCCGACGTTCGGCGGGATCAACCTAGAGGACATCAAAGCCCCCGGCTGTTTCGTCATCGAAGAGCGCCTGCGCGAGGAGATGGACATTCCCGTCTTCCACGACGACCAACACGGCACGGCGATCATCTCCGGGGCCGCGTTGCTCAACGCGGCCGACATCGCCGACAAGGAGATCGAAGACATGAAGATCGTCTTCTCGGGTGCCGGCGCGAGCGCGCTCGCGACCGCCAAGTTTTACGTCTCGCTCGGGGCGAACCCGGAGAACATCGTCATGTGTGACTCCTCGGGAATCATCACGGAGGCCCGCGCGACGGCCGACGACATCAACGAGTACAAACGGGAGTTCGCACGCGACGTGCCCGAGGGCGACCTCTCGGACGCGATGGAGGGCGCAGACGTCTTCGTCGGACTCTCTGTCGCCGGCATCGTCTCGCAGGATATGGTTCGCTCGATGGCCGAGGACCCGATCATTTTCGCGATGGCAAACCCCGACCCCGAAATCGGCTACGCCGAGGCCAAAGCGGCTCGAGACGACACCGTCATCATGGCCACGGGTCGCTCTGACTACCCGAATCAGGTCAACAACGTCCTCGGGTTCCCGTTCATCTTCCGGGGCGCACTCGACGTCCGCGCGACCGAGATCAACGAGGACATGAAAGTCGCCGCCGCCAGCGCGCTCGCGGAGCTGGCTCGCCAGGACGTCCCCGACGCGGTCGTCAAAGCCTACGGCGACGACCCAATTCAGTACGGCTCCGAGTACATCATTCCGAAACCGGTCGATCCGCGCGTACTGTTCCGGATCGCCCCCGCCGTCGCGGAGGCCGCGATCGAGTCCGGAGCCGCTCGCACGGAGATCGATATCGACGAGTACGAAGAACAACTCGAGGCCAGACTCGGCAAGTCTCGCGAGATGATGCGCGTGGTCCTCAACAAGGCAAAGACCGACCCGAAGACGGTCGCGCTCGCCGAGGGCGAAAACGAGAAGATGATCCGGGCGGCCTACCAGCTCCAGGAACAGGGTATCGCCCTGCCGATCCTAATCGGCGACGAGACCGAGATCAAATCGACCGCGGCGAACCTCGGGCTGGACTTCGAACCGCAGGTCGCCGACCCGGACGCGGGCGATTACGAGCGGTACGCCGAACGGCTGCACGAACTCCGAAAACGGAAGGGAATCACCCGAACGGAAGCGGGCGAACTCGTCCGCCGCGACACGAACTACTTCGGGAGCGTGATGGTCGAAGAAGGCGACGCGGACGCCTTCCTCACCGGCCTCTCGCATCACTATCCCTCGGCGCTTCGCCCGCCGTTGCAGGTCATCGGCACCGCCGAGGACGTCGAGTACGCCGCCGGCGTCTACATGCTCACGTTCAAGAACCGCGTGATCTTCATCGCCGACGCGACGGTCAATCAATCGCCCGACGAGGACGTGCTCGCCGAGGTGACCAGACAGACCGGCAAACTCGCGCGACGGTTCAACGTCGAGCCCCGCGCCGCGTTGCTCTCGTACTCGAACTTCGGCAGTGTCACGAACGAAGACACCATCAAACCGCGCAAAGCGGCCCGGAAACTGCAGGACGATCCCGAAGTCGACTTCCCCGTCGACGGCGAGATGCAGGCCGATACGGCCGTCGTCGAGGACATCCTCGAGGGCACGTACGGCTTTTCGGAACTCGAGGAACCGGCGAACGTGCTCGTATTCCCGAACCTCGAGTCGGGTAACATCGGCTACAAACTGCTCCAACGCCTCGGCGGTGCCGACGCCATCGGACCGATGCTGACGGGCATGGACAAACCCGTCCACGTCCTCCAGCGGGGCGACGAGGTCAAAGACATCGTCAATCTGGCTGGCGTGGCCGTCGTAGACGCACAGCAGGAATAACGAATTCCCCTTCTCGGAGAGGACGGACGTATCGAACGCGGGCCGCCCGTACGATGGCCACTCACCGGACCCGATGGTTGCCACCTGCCGGGCGAAAAGGTTGCATTCAAGTATCCGCCCGGAGTTTCAACGGGTATGCAAGATCAGGGCCGTTCTACTCGCAAGCGAACCGGCGGACGACTCAAGCACATCCGAAACCGACGAAAGTACGAACTCGGCCGACTGCCAACCGAGACCGAAGTCGGCGAACCGCGCTACCGAACCATCGACGTCCGAGGGAACGGCGAAAAGACCCGCGCGCTCGCGACGAACGTCGCAAACGTCAACGATGGCGGCGAAACGATCACGACCGAGATCAACGACGTCGTCGAAAACGACGCGAACCCCAACTACGTCCGACGGAACATCATCACGAAGGGCGCTATCATCGACACCGACGAAGGCACCGCTCGAGTCACCTCCCGTCCGGGACAGACCGGCCAGGTCAACGCCGTTCTCCTCGACTAACGCCGATTTCGTTTCTTTCGGACGACCGTGTGCGACGACCGAGAGCGATCGCTCTATAGTTTTGAAATTCGGACCGGGTGCAGAGACGGTCGAACCAGTGTTGTCGAAACGCGAATCGAAATCCCTCGAGCGGCTCTCCCGTATCAAACGGCGAAAACAGCGTCTCGGTATCGACGGCAGATCGACCGATTCAAAGCGGTCGGCATTCCATAGCGTTCGAGTCGAACCCGTTATTCGGCCGCTTCGACCTCCTGTCCAGTGACGAGCTCGCGCAATCGATCGGAGTACACTCCGACGCCGATACCGAGCATAAACGTCAGATAGCTCGGAACGAGTATCCACAGGAGGTTTACGTGCCCTTGCCCAGCGTGCAGTAGTGTTTCGACCATAGCTCGGCTAACTCAACACACGGAAATGAATCTGCCGGTGTTCACATTTGTTTCCCGACAATCGACCGGATCGAGCGTGAGTTCGCGGAATTGGCGAGCAAATCAGCGCGTGAGCGCGTCTTTCCACGGCATCTGTCAGGACCTTCAAAGTACCCCATATTTCGAGCTAAGTGATCTTATCTCGATCACTATGTCGTTATTGGCGCTATCTCTAGTCCTTCTATTCTAGATTAATGTCGTCTCTAGGGTGATGAGTTGAGATCTAACCTCTCGCTCGAGATCACGATCATCCGCCCCACGCTTCGACCCATCGACACATTCGCTGTAGATAACACATTCCATAGATATTGTGAGCAGGTATTATTTCCTCGCGGGAAGCGTCGAACGAACCGTCACCGAATGCGGCGTTTCCGACGAGAGTTTTGCGGTTCGGTAACAGCGGTGGCCGATCGAGGATCGACCATCCCGATCGCGAGTGCCAACGGGAACCATCGGTTCCACCGTCGAACCTGGTCTGCGGCGGGGCCCCCATCGCACGGTACCGACCGATCTTCGCGTAGTTCGCGAGTCTGCAGTATCCAGCGGACTCTTTCGGGGCGTTCGACGGCTATTTCGGCTTCCATCGCGAGCAAATGAGTTTGGCCACACGAACGAACAAAGCGCGCACACGAACCGCTCAGCGGCGTTGAACGGTTCGTATTGCACGTATCTTACGGCGTTCGAGGCGCGCCGAGTCGGCCCTGTGGCCGGCCCAGTGAGCACTGTGTAGATGCGGGTCGAGGGATGGCTGCGTGGTAAGTACCTACGCAACGCGATGACCCGCTCCGAGAGCAGTAGGCGTTGATATGATGGAGTTTGGGTGGACGAGTGCACCGTAAACACCCAGACGGGTATCGGGGTCCGTCTCTATTCGATGGAGTTGTCGGCTCGAGCTATCGTTGAAGTCCTCGAATCGCTCGGTACTGGCCGATCTCACGGCCCGATTTGGACTGGACGCATAACGCACAGAGCGACCCGCGACGGGACAGCTGCCGTAAGCTGCACTCGACGAGAAGCAGATCAAAGGTGATAATGAGAGAAAGTGGCCATACGCTACGCGCGATACAGAATAAGCGGATACTGAACTAGACAGCCCATCCCGGTGTATGCTTTCGCCCTCGTTCAGCGTCTCAGAGATCGAATTCCGTATCTCATGGCAGCCACTTCAACCACCCAGTCGAACGAGGGTAGTCCCCAAACTAGTCTGATAGTGTCGTAGCAGGTCCAATCTAAAACTGGCGCGTTCACTCGTCGATTCCCGCGCTGCGACGTTCTGTGCTTGCCACCGGTCGATATTGCCTCGAATTTTCCACAGTGGTCGAACGGCCGTGTGTAAACTGAATACTGCGCGATGGACTCGAGCGGTTTCAAATCGTTCTCTCTTTCGTAGACAGACGACGGACAGCCACCCGAGGAGGGCCTGGTGGCCATAGCTCTGTGTCCTGGTCGGCTGTGTGAACGCCAGTGAGATACGTCTGGCCACACGTTCAATCGGATGGTCTCGTACCGACGAGAGACTATGTCCGAGTGGACAGCCAACAAAGAGTCGTAGTCGTCCGTAGCGTCGCTCTATCGCACACGATCTCTGTCCATCCAGAAAACATCAATATGGAATAGTAATTGATGGTATGTGATCGATGGCTGCTGGCGGACAAATAAATCTCATACTGCTATATGGAATGTCGGCTCTTCCTGACAGCGCTGGCACCCCATCACGGACACAAATCGTTTTGGCCCCGGACGCGAATTTAGCGGATAGATGCTACTCTCCGGAACGGTTATCGCCGACTCGAGGACGGTCTTCGACGACGGGGCGGTCGTCGTCGAGGACTCACGGATCGCCGCCGTCGGCGAACGCACAGCGATTCGCGATCGATATCCCGATCTCGAGGAGCGCGAGTACGACCTCCTCGCCCCCGGTCTCGTCGGCGGTCACATCCACTCGGTCCAGAGTCTCGGCCGCGGAATCGCGGACGACTCGGAACTCCTCGAGTGGCTCTTCGAGTACGTGCTCCCGATGGAGGCGTCGCTGTCGGGCGAGGAGATGGAGGTCGCAGCGAAACTCGGGTACCTCGAGATGCTCCAGAGCGGGACGACGACCTGCATCGACCACTTGTCGGTAAACCACGCCGAGCGCGCGTTCGAAGCCGCCGGGGAGAGTGGGATTCGCGGCGTTCTCGGGAAGGTGATGATGGACCAGCGCTCGCCGGATGGCCTGCTCGAGGACACCGAAGACGCCCTCGCCGAATCCGAGCGGTTGATCCGGGCTTACCACGGATCGTTCGACGACCGAATTCGGTACGCGGTCACGCCGCGGTTCGCCGTCTCGTGTACCGAAGAGTGTCTGCGGGGAGCCAGAGCACTCGCCGACGCCTACGACGGCGTCAGGATTCACACGCACGCGAGCGAAAATCGAGGCGAAATTGAAACCGTCGAGGGAGATACCGGTATGCGAAACATCGAGTGGCTAGACGAGGTCGGACTCACCGGCGAGGACGTGGTCCTCGCCCACTGCGTCTGGACGAACGACCGCGAGCGGGAGATCCTCGCCGAGACCGGAACCCACGTCACGTACTGTCCGTCCTCGAACATGAAACTCGCCAGCGGCGTCGCGCCGATCATGGAGTACCTCGAGCGCGGAATTCCGGTCGCGCTCGGAAACGACGGCCCGCCGTGTAACAACACGCTCGATCCGTTTACGGAGATGCGACAGGCGAGCCTGTTACAGAAGGTCGATCGGTTGGATCCGGTCGCCATCCCGGCCGAAGAAATATTCGAGATGGCCACGGTCAACGGCGCGAAGGCGGCCGGCTTCGATCGACTCGGGAAACTCCGTTCTGGATGGCGCGCGGACGTCATCGGCATCGACACCGACAAAGCGCGCGCGACGCCGGTCCACGATCCGATCTCTCATCTCGTCTTCGGGGCCCACGGCGACGACGTCGAGTTCACCATGGTCGACGGAACCGTCCTCGTCGACAACGGCGACGTTCGCTCGCTCGACGCGGAGAAGATTCGCGAGTCGGCGGCCGAAATCGCACGGGACCTCGAGGGCGCTCGAGATGGGCCCGACGAAGCCCGCCCGTAACGGCCGTTATTCTGTCGCGGCTATCGCTTCGATTTCGACTCCGACGCCTTTGGGCAAGGCGGCGACTTCGACGGCGCTTCGGGCCGGCGGCTCCTCGTCGAAGTACGTCGCATACGTGTCGTTCATCTCGTCGAAGGACTCGATATCGTCGAGATAGACGGTGACTTTGAGAACGTCGCTCATCTCGAGGCCTTCCTCGGCTAACACCTGCTCGACGTTGGTGAGGCTCTGCTCTGTCTGTGTTGTGATCGGTTCGTCCGCGAGCAACTCGCCGTCGGGTGTCAACGGGATCTGTCCGGCGGTGAAGACGAGGTCGCCGTTCGTCGTCGCTTGGCTGTACGCGCCGACAGCGGCCGGTGCGTTATCCGTGCTAATAATTCGTTTCACGAGTAGTCGTTCTCGGCGGGTCGCTTAATTATTGGCGACCGTGAGCCGGAGATCCGTTTGTGGACCCGTCGTCCGGTCAGTCGTCGCTGATCGCGGCCGTTTCGCCGGCCTGATCGGCGGTCTCGTCCGGATCGTCGAACAGCGGACTCGAGTCGCCCGGAACGAACGTGTTCAAAAGGAGTGCGGACAGGCCGGTCATGATGACCGCTTCGCCGAAGAACGTCCGTGCCGCTCTCGGCAGCCCCTGAAGCGCTTCGGGGACGACCGCGACGCCGAGACCGAGGCCGAGCGACGTCGAGACGATGACCATGTTCCGCCGGTTCATCTCCACGTTCAAAAACAGCAAGCGCATTCCGCTCGCGGCGACCATGCCGACCATCACGAGGACGGCACCGCCGAACACGGGTTCCGGAATCGTCGTCACGACGGCTCCGGCGATCGGGCTCAGCCCCATGATCGTCAGGAAGACGCCGCTAACCCCGACGACGTGCCTGCTCATGATGCCCGTGAAATTGACGATACCGACGTTCTGCGAGAACGAGGTCACCGGAAACGAGCCGAAGACGGCGCCGATCGAACTCATGAGTCCGTCTGCGAAGATGCCACCGCGGAACTCCTCCTGGTCGGGGTTTCGGCCTTCAGCGGCGGTAATGCCGGACATATCTCCCACCGTTTCCATCGCCGAGACGAGAAAGAGGAACGCGAACGTGACGATCGCGACGGGATCGAACGAGTACCCGAACTCGCCCGGCGTCGGGACCTCGACCAGCGACGCGTTGGCGATCGGACTGAAGTCGACGACGCCGAACGCGATCGCGACCGCGTAGCCGACGGCGATCCCGATGAAGACGCTCAGGATTCGCGCCACGCCTTCGAGAAAGAGGTTGAACAACACCGCGATAAGCAACACGAGCGCCGCGAGTCCGAGATTCTGTACGGAGCCGAAACTCGCCGCGGTCGGATCGCCGCCCCCGACGTACTCCATCCCCGTCGGGATGAGGTACAATCCGATGATGATCACGATGAGCCCCGTTACCAGCGGCGGGAAAAACGGCTCAATGCGTCTGAACTGCCAGCCGATGAGTCCCTCGACGATGAGTCCGGTGACCAGTACCGCACCGAAGACGGCCGCCAATCCCTGTTGGCTTCCGATGGCGCTCGCCGCCCCTAAAAACGTAAAGCTCGTGCCCATAACGATCGGGAGTTTGGCACCGACCGGACCGATCGTGTACGCCTGAACGATCGTCGCGAGTCCGGAGAACAGAAGGACCATCTGGACGAGATACCCCGTATCGGCGGCCCCCAATCCGACCTCGCCGGCAACGAGAAACGCGACTGCGGTCGACGGAACGATCATTACCAGAACGTGTTGAATGCCGAGCGGAACCGCCTCCGATATCGGCGGTTTTTCGTCGAGTTCGTACGCGAGCTCTATTTCGCTGTCCCTCTGTCCAGACATGAAGCGTTGTCTCTCACCTCTCGAATTTCCCATTTATACCTTGTCTTCTCGAGAAAAGACGAGGCTCGAGAACGCCCGAAACGGCGACGTCAAGGGGCATGAACCCATGATACCAAGAAATACCTGAACCGAACATCGATCAATAGCTTTTATTCGCGCCACAAGAAGTATCGGCATGGAACAACTGGAGCGGTCGGTCCACGACGCGCCGATCATCGAGAAAGACGACTACGAGTATCTCGTCCACCCGATCAGCAACTGCGTCCCGGTGCTCGAGCCGAGCCTGCTGCGCGAGGTCGTCACTCGGATCGTCCGTGCCGCGGACCTCGAGAACGTCGACAAGATCGTGACCCCCGCCGCGATGGGGATTCACATTTCGACCGCGGTTTCGCTGACGACGGATATCCCGCTCGTCGTCATCCGAAAACGCGAGTACGGGCTCGAGGGCGAAGTCTCGCTGACGCAGGAGACCGGGTACTCGAAAAGCGAGATGTACATCAACGACGTCGACCAGGACGACAACGTCCTCCTGCTCGACGACATGCTCAGTACCGGCGGGACGCTCCGGGCGATCACCGAGGCGCTCGAGTCGATCGGCACGAACATCGTCGACATCGTCGTTGCGATGCGAAAGGTCGACGGCGGCGACGCGATGGTCGACAGCGAGTACGACGTGTCGTCGCTGCTCGATATCGTCGTCCGCGACGGCGAAGTCACGGTGATCCGCGACGAGGAAGAGCGACAGCTTGTTACCGAGCAGTTCGACGAGTAGCGAGGAAACTTCGACTGCGGTGTGACCAGAACTGCGATTCGGTCCGTTATCGACCGAGCGCGAGTTCGGTCTCGGTTTCGCCGTCGGCCAGTAGCGCTCGGACGGCGTCGATCGGCGCTGTCGTTTCCGCCGCGTTTTCCATCAGCACCGTCTCACTCGGGAACAGTTGCTCGCCGAGCAAGAGCCCGTGCTCTCGAGCGGTTGATCCGGTCACGGTGAGATACACCCCCACGCCCGCGTCGGCGATAGCGGCCTCCTCTTCGACCGCGGGAGTCGGATACTCGAACTCGATACCGTCGAGGATGTCCGTGCCCAGAACCGCTTGCACGAGTCGCTCGTATCGTGGAACGATACAGAGCGATCCGGTGTACTCCTCGAGGAACGCCCGGTCGATCGATTCGGACGGTGGCGTCGCGTCCGGCGTCGCCATCAGCGTGTGATAGACCGTATCGCCGAGCCCGGTGACGACCCTGACGTCGGTGTCGGTCGGATCGATCCGAGCGTTGACGTCTGCGATTCGGTGGAGGGGGTCCGGGCGCAGTTCGACGACCTCTTCGAGAACGAGGTCGGCGCTGTCGAACCCGAGTGCGAACTCGTGGGTTCGGAGGGCCCGAAACGGCTCCTCTCGCCCGACGAGCTGGATCGACGTCCCGTCGGGAACGGCGTCGACGCCCTCGAGCGGGATGGTGACGCTATCGAAGACGATCCGCCGCGGCTTGCCGGCTCGGTCGTCGCGAAACAGCGTGTACTCCGGCTCGGTCGGCTCGTCGACGTTACTGTAGGCTGCGAGACGATGGTAGACATCGCGATCGCTCGAGAGCGACCCTTTCGTGAGCGCCTTCTCGTGGCGGAGCGTCGAACTGATGTCGTCCGCGAGGTCGTCGATCCCCAGTTGGTCCGCCAATCGGTCGAGGACCGACTCGAGTGGCCGTCCTTTTCGAGGAATCGCGATCGGGATCGTCTCGCCCATTGACCGAAAAACAGCAATCGAGAACTAAACGAGTTGCGTTTCGTCGCGCTCGCGAGTTAGTTCGAGAACATCGAACCCAGCTCGTCGCGCCACTCGTTCAGATCAGTGACTTCCGCAGAGAGCGTCTCGACTTCGGCCTCGACGTCCGAAACCGTTTGCTCGACATCGTCGACGGTCTCCTCGACGTCCTCGACCGACGACTCGACCGCAGAGACCGTACTTTCGACGTCGTCGACGGTCCCTTCGACCGCGCCAACGGTTTCTTCGACGGTTGCGACCGTCTCCTCGACTTCGGCGACGGACGTTTCGACTCCTTCGACGGACACTTCGACGTCCCCGACGGTTTCTTCGACCGTCTCGACGGTCGCTTCGACGGTTTCGACATCCTCGGTGACGCCGTCGACCTCGCTCTCGAGGTCGTCGATATCGGACGTGTTCGTTTCGACCGTTTCCTCAAGGTCCTCGACGACGGTGTGGGCCGCGCCGATCTCGGATTCGACGGCTTCGAATCTGCTGTCGATTCCCTTGACGTCGTCGGCGACCTCGTCGAGTCGATCCGTCGCCGAGTGTAACTCTTCGCCGAACAGTGCCGTCTCCGACTCGACATGATCGACGTCCGCGACGACGGACTCGAGTTCCGACTCGGTCGCATCGATCCGCGTATCGATCGAGTCAAGTTCGGATTCGACACTCTCGAGTTCGGATCGGAACTGCTCGATGATCTGTTCGCCGGTTCCGTACTCGTCGAGGAACGATTCGATCGCCCCGGAGTAGGCGGCGACCTCTTCGACCCGCGACTGGAGGTGATCGACCCGCGCGAGGTCGGGACCGTTCATCTCGACATCGAGTTCAGACCGGAGGACCTCGAGATCTTCGTCGCTGACCGATCCAGAACGGAGTTCGGCCGCGAGTCGTGTGCTAAGCGAACTGGCGTCGTCGACGCCCCCCTCGCCTTCGAACGAGGGGATGGTATCGACGCCGACATCGTTCTCGGAGTCGTCCGAATCCGGTTCAGCGGCCGATTCGTCGCCGTCGTCCGAATCAGCGTCTGGTTCGTCGGTATCGGCTGGTTCGTCGCCGTCGTCTGCGGTCCCGGCGTCTAGCTCACCGCCGTCTTCCTCGCTGTCATCTTCGGTCGTATCTGTGGGACCGAGGCCGAGGTCGTCGGCGTCGTCGACCGCCGATTCGTCTTCGGAGTTGGGAACGTCGTCTTCCTCGAACTCGAGGTCGACGCCGTCGGACTCGGCCGCCACATCGTCTTCCGTGTTGTCCGCTAGCACATCCCCCTCACTGTCCGATTCGTCTGTATCGGCCGCCCGATCGAGACCGAGATCGTCGGCGTCCTCGCCGGTCGTCTCGGCTTCGGCCGTTTCGTCCTCGGCCGAATCGGTTTGTGCGGTATCCGCGTCGAGGCCGGGAACCGAGTCGGATTCGCCGGCGATCATGTCTTTGACGACCTGGTTTCGGTCGTCGGTGATGATCTCGTCGATCATGGTGTCGTCGACTTCGGTCCCCGACGTGCCGACGGCGTCTGCCCCCGTTTCCTGAGTCTCTCCGTCGTCGGCCGATCCGTCGTCTTCGCTATCCGCCGGCAGTTCGACTTCGACGGAGATCGAGTCGGTCAGAAACGGCGCAGCTTCGGAATCGTCACCGATTCGGATGCCGTAGACGGTGACGAGCGTTTCCTCCGGGGAGAGCGTCCGGGTGAATTCGACGTGGTGGTCCTGAAACGCGGTCCAGTTCTCACTGTAGTAGTTCGGATGAAAGCCGACGCCGTCCATCGGGAACGATTCGGGGATGGTCTCGGAGACGGTGACGGTCACCGCTTCGTCGCGACTCGAGTCGATTTCGAACCGAATTGCGGGAACCGGGAACTCGTCGGCGGCAAAGAGCTTCCGAACTGTCACCCCGTCAGCACTGGCTTCAATTACCTGATCTGTGTCGGCGGCTGAACTCATAAGCGCAGTATTAACTTACCATTACTATAAAATGCACGGCAGTTTCCAACACGCCTATCGAACGCCGTACAGGCTCGTATGACCCCGATAACGGGAGTAGCAAGCGGTTGAACGCGCCCACCTCGGGCTGGTCGGCGGTTCCTAGAGGTCGACGCGGTCCCCGATTTCGATGATCTCGAGATTTATCGGATACTCGAAACTATTCGTGTGGTGAGAGAGCGCCTTCGGGTCGGCTGTCAGTCCCTTCCACATGTCCCAGTGGCTCGGACAGAGCGTCTCGAGTCGGAGCGCGTTCGCCGCCTCGACGATCTGGTTCTCGTCGTTGTACCAGCGGGTTCGCTTCGGTTCGCCGGTCTGTTTATCGGGGACGTTTCCGACGGTTCCAAAGGCGAGCACGCCCACGTCGATGTCGTACTCCGCGCCGATTCGCTCGAACTCCTCGGCGGGTTTCGAGTCGCCGCCGTGGAAGAACGTCCCGGCGTCGTGTTCGATGACGTAGCTGACGGGATGGGTCGCGTCGGCGTCGTTCGCGGGCTCAACGTTGACGGTGAACTCACCGATTTCGAACGTGTCGCCCTCGGACACCTCCTCGAACTGGTCGTCTGCGAGGCCCCACTCGTCGGTCCAGCCCTCCTCTCGAGTGACGGCGAGGCTGTCGTCGGGGCCGTACATCGTCGCCCCGGTGGTCTCGAGGATCGGGGCCTGACTCGGGCCGTCGACGTGGTCCGTGTGCTCGTGGGTCGCGAGCACGGCGTCCGCTTCGGTGACGTCCGCCGGATCGAAGGGAACGGGGATCATGCGTATCGTCCGCGGGGGACTCCCCGTTCCGAGATAGGGATCGATGAAAACGGTCGTTCCCTCGTTGCCTTTCAACGCGAAGCCGTTACAGCCGAAGTACCAGACGGCGACGCCGTCCGGCTCGGCGTCTTCGATCGCGCGAACAAGCCACTCGCCCCAGTCGCTCGTTGTCATACGTGTGGGTGCTCGGAGTGTGCGGGTAAGTGTTACCGTTTCGCCTCAAACCGTGAGAGCCGGCGCGAAACGCGGTGTGTGACCGAGACCAAAACGACGACGAATCAGAATACTCGAGATCCAGACCTCAACACGAAGCCGAGAGTTCGACGATAGCGGCGGTCTCGTCGTCTCGGCCTGCCCCGTCTCGATAGCGAACGCTGCTTTCGTCGGGGTCGTACTCGATTAGGCTGGCGTCTTCGAGGAGCGGCAGATCGGTGTGTACGATGGCTCCCATAACGTGTCGCCAGTCGCCAGGCGCGACCGACCGGGTGTTCCCGTGGTTCGGTTCCCGGGTGAGATCCATCGCGATCGACTCGACTGTGACGGCGTGCGAGCGGTCGGCGAGGGTCTCAACGATCCGTTGCCGGCGCGGATCGGCGAGCGCCTCGAACAGCGCGTCCGTCTCGTCGGCGTTCCGATCCAGACCCTCGAGGTGCTCGAGGAGTCCCGATTCGAACGCGTCGGGCGTCTTCTCCTCGAGGGTTGCAGCGCCGATGGCTGTGTCGACACGTTTCGTTTCCGGATCGTAGGAGAGCACCCCCGCGTCGGCGAGCATCGGAAGGTGGCGGTGGTGCAGATCCAGGAGCAGCGTCTCGAAGGAGGCAACAGGAAGACCGTCGATACCCTCGAGTCGGTTCGCGAGTTCCGCGGCCGTCCGCGTCGATCGCGGAGCCTCGAGTACGAACGCGACGAGACGGCGTCGAACGGGGTCGGCGAGGGCCTCGAGCGTCGCATCGAGGCGTTTCTCGTCGCCAGTTGCGGGTTTACTCGTCGGACCGTACGCATAGTTCGTCATTACCTGCTCTGGGCGCGCGATCTCATTAAGCGCGTTCCCAAACCTCTTAGGACTGTGAGAGCGGACAGTCACGGGAATAGAACGCTTCTCCCAGTGATATCTGCGAATCCAGCAAAACGCGTGTTCACAGGAGATTACCAGGTGCCGTGGAACGTATCGAACTCGAGGCTGTCGAGCGGTTCGTGGCCGACGGCGATCTCGTACTCGCCGGGGGTGAGCATCGGCTTGTGGAACTGCGGGCCGTCGTCGGTCGTGATCCGGGGACACCCGGTGTTGACGAAGGCGTCCATGTCGAAGTTCCGGAGGCGATCGGGCGTGACCTCGTCCATCGTGATGAGGTAGGCGTCGTCGTTTTCGTCGAGAATATCCTGTGCCTGATCCCAGCGGCCCTGTCCGATCTTGGTACAGAAGATGACGCCCCACTTCTGAGCGTCCATTGCACGGTGGATCGCTCCGTAGCGCTGTTTCATGAACTTCTCGGTGTCCGCGACCGTGACCACGTTGTTGACCGGGTCGGCGATGACGACGTGTTTGTCGGGGTGTTCCATCGCCAAACCGAGCGGGTGGAACTTGCCGCCGCCGACGTAGAGGATCTGGTTCGCGGGCACGTCCGCGCTGGCGTAATTACAGCCCAGAACCTGCCCTTCGTGGGTCAGGCGTTCGTCGCCGCGACGGCTGTCGACGTCGTAGCCCCGCTCCTCGAGGAACTCGCGCATCTCCTCGTAGAGATTCATGTGCTGGGCTGTCGTCACGAGACCGACCTCTTGTTCGTCGTCGGGGTCTTCGAGCGTCTCGAGGGCCTCTTGCATAATCGGTGTCACGTCGACGTTCGAGAACAGCGGGACGTAGATCACCTTGTCCGTGTCCTTCATCGGCGAGTGGCCGAAGTGGACGAAGACGTCGGTTCGTTTCATCAGGTACGTATCGAGGTCGCAGGCGCCGTAACAGGGCTGTCCCGAGAGCATGATCGTCACGTCGTCGCCCACACGCTCTCGCAGGTCGTCTGCGACCTTCGGCCCGCGGCGTTTGAGACCCTCGGGAAACTGGAGGCCGACCTTCGTGGCGTCGCGGTCGTCGATTTCGTCGACGATCCGCTCGAGTTCGTAGTCCCACTCCCGATCGTGTTTGAGGCTCATTCCGGTGTTTCGGAGGTCTCCCTCGCTGTACTCCGACTGCTGGCTCATTACACTTTCATTCGTCGGCGCACGTAAAACGGCGGCGCTTTGGCCCCCTCGAGACGATCTCCCCTCACGTTCGGTTCGAACAGTCGGACGTTCAGCCGGTCCGAAAAGTCATGGTACTGCAGTCTAAATGAGGGGCCAATGGTAGCACGAGGCGATTCGGACGGATACCTCTTCGACCTCTATCGCCAGTACATCGGCGAACCGTCGGGTCGAAACGACGTCTACGTTGGATTCGGGCTGTTCTTCGGCGGGATCGGACTCGCAGTGACGGCGCTGGTACTTTTCGTCTGGGGGAGCACGCATGAGCCCCAGTCGACGGCGTACGTGACGTGGACCGAACCGGCCTATGGGTTCGGAATGCTGGCGCTTCCGGCGATGATGCTGGGAATCGTCGTGTTGTTACCCTCGAATCGACGGATGCTCTATACGTCGCTGGTGGGGGCAACAATCACGCTGGTGGCCGTCTTGGGATTCTTCTATGCGTATCCCGGGGACTGGAATGGCTTCGGCCAGAATTACACCGTCGAAGTCGTCGCGATCTACGCGGTCGGTATCGCGGGACTCATTGCATCCACGGGCGGTGCGCTGATCGTCCACTACCTCGAGTTGGCCCAGTCGGCCGGCGTCGCCGGGGCTCGAGCGGACGAACGGGAGGACTCCGAGTCCTACACAGACGAGGAGATTCAACAGGACATCGACGACGCGATGGAAGACGTCGAACTCTCGTGGGGCGGCGTCGAAAAAGACGACAACACGCAACTGAGCTTCAGCGGCAACGAGTTCGACAACGTCGAGATTGGCGACACGGCGAAAACGACCCGGTCGTCCGGCGTCGACTCGCAGGTGGCCGGCCTCAAGGGGCTCAAAGGCGGCGAGACGAAGACGACGACCTCGAGTTCGTCCGTAGAGGATCAGACGGCGAAGCTCAAGGAACTCAGAGAGCAGAAACGGGCCGAGGAGTTGGCGGCGGACGGCTCGGACGGTGCCCTCGAGACCGTCGCAACATCGTTGCGGTCGAGCGCACGACGAGTCCAATCGCTCTTCAGCCGAAAGTAACGCCGGCCTCGACGAAGGAAACGGAATTCTTCCCGAACGAAATCGAATAAAAGAATCTCACATAGATTTATAAGTCGCCAGTGGCCTTCCCAAACTATGGCCAAAGACCTTCTTTCAAATATATTCGCCGCCAGATGCTACCTGTGAGTCCGGTACAGGCAGTATAACTTTCCACCAGTGTTGCACCTGACAGCCCGTAAACTTAAATTGAGTTGTCAGCAGTTGTAATTCTTTGAACGACGTTCAAAAATCGAGTCGTTCGACCGCCGCGTTACTCGTAGAGCCAGTTCGCGTCGTGCTGATCGTAATCGATCAGCTCTTCGTCGTCGAAGTGGATCGCGATCTCGCGTTCGTTCGCGCCCTCGTCCTCGTGGTCGGCCGCGTGAACGACGTTCCGGCCGAGATCGAGTGCGAAGTCGCCGCGAATGGTTCCCGGGTCAGCCTCGAGAGGATCCGTCTCACCGATCATCTGGCGGACCTGCCGTGTCGCGTCTTGACCTTCCCAGACCATCGGGACGACCGGGCCGGCCGTGATGAACTCGATGAGATCGTCGAAGAACGGCTTGTCCGTGTGCTCGGCGTAGTGTTCTTCGGCGCGCTCTTCGGGCATGTTGATGACCTTGATCCCGACGAGTTTGAGACCGCGGTCCTCGAGTCGGGAGATGACGTTCCCGACGAGTCCTCGAGCGAACGCGTCCGGTTTGACCATCACGAAGGTGCGTTCGTGGTCGCTCATTGGTCGTCCTCGTCGTCTTCAGCGTCTTCGTCGTCTTCGAGGGACTCTTCGTCGGAATCCGTATCCGAATCGCTCGATTCGGTATCGTCCTCGTCGACGACCTCGGCTTCCTCGAATTCGTCGTCGAAGGCCGCTTCGTCGTCCGAAGTCGTCTCGGAGTCCTCGTCGGACTCGGCGGTCGTCTCGGGTTGGGAAGGCCCCTTCCCACTCCGGCCTTCTTCCGTCCACTCGAGGTCGCGCGGTTCGCGACCGAGCTTGTAGTTTTTCTCCGCTTTCGAGTCGACGAAGTGGAGTACGCTGCCGTCGTTGCGAACGTACATGATGCCCGTTCCGGGCTCGATCTCTTCGCCGGTGTAATCGCAGGTTCGTTTCTCGACCATTGTTACTGTCCTCCAATCGAGTCGGCCTCGCGGGCGGTCTCGCGGAGTTGGAGTACGTCCCCTTCGCGGACCGGTCCGAGGCAGTTTCGGGTGATGATGCGACCTTGATTCTCGCCCTCCTTGATTCGGCACTTGACCTGCATGGCCTCGCCATGCATTCCGGTCTTGCCGACGACTTCGATAACTTCGGCGGGCGTCGAGCCGCTTTCTCCCTCTTCAGCACTCATCTTGAGTCACCTCAGTCGAGATCCTCGATCTTCCCAGCGATGTCCTCGACGTCGTCTCCGGCCTCGCCGGCGTCGACGATTGCCGCAGCGGCCGAGCCGACCTCGAGGCCGGCGGCGTGTCCGACATCGTCCTGCGTCTCGACGAAGACGACGGGAATGCCTTTCTCCTCTGCGAGTTCCGGGAGATGCATCACGATTTCTTCGGGACTGACGTCCTCCGCGACGTAAACGAGGTCGGCGTTACCGCGCTCGATCGCTTTGGTGGTTTCGTTCGTTCCTTTCTTTACACGGCCTGTGTCTCGTGCGACCTCGAGCGCCTCGAGGGCGTCGTCTGCGAGGTCGGCTGGGATTTCTGTTGTTACGTAAACTGCCATTGGTTGTTCACCTCTCCTACGCGCGGGCTCTCGCTCCCCTGCCATCCGGGCGCTGGGTCGCTGTTGGAGTGTCGGACCTATTCCGATCCCCACAACCCGGGCCGGCCGATCCGGCAAAAGTCCTGTGGGGCTAGGAGCATCATCAACCCCGCGTAGGGTGTACGCACCAGTAGCGTAGCCCCCCTTAAAAGCGTGTCCAAACGAGCGACGCTGTGCCAGCCACTCGCAAGCGATTGCCGGCCGACGCTACCAATCTGCGGTCGAGACCTTTTACACTCGCGGCGACCACTCGAGAGGTATGGATACCGTCTCCCTCGCTCTCGCCCTCCGTCGCGAGGCCGCCACGACGAACGAGCGGCGAGCGCTCGTCATCGCCGGCGAGCGCGAGCGAGGCTACGACCTGCTCGAGTCAGTGCTCGACGCGCTGTCGGTGGGGATCACCGAGACGACCCTCGTCGGTCCCGACGACCGGCTTCGGTGCGAACAGGTCGCACAGACGGGCGCGGACGAACTCCTCGGAACGACCCGCGAGCTACTCGTCCTCGATGCGCACGCAGACCTCCAGCCGAACGCGCTCGGAATGGTCGTGGGTGCGGTAGACGGGGGTGGGCTGTTGATCCTGCTCACCCCGCCGCTCGAGGAGTGGCCGGATCGGCGGGGCCGGTTTTCGGAGTCGATGGCCGTGCCGCCCGCCTCGCTCGCGGACGTGACCGGCCGGTTCGTCGGCCGGGTGGTCGAGACGCTTCGGGCCCACCGAGGTATCGCGATCGTCGATGCAAACAGCGAGACGATCGTCGACGACGGTCTCGTCGAGCCGGCACCGCCCCAGCCACGGGCCTCGGAGCCAGCCACGCCGCTCGAGCGCCGAGCACGCGCGGAGTCGCCAATGTGCTTTCCGACCGCCGCCTACGAGGCCTGTCTCACCGACGATCAGGCCGATGCCGTCGCCGCCATGGAGTCACTGTTCGAACCCGGTCGGGCCGTCGTTCTCGAGGCGAACCGCGGCCGAGGAAAATCCAGCGCTGCGGGGATCGCCGCCGGGTGTTTCGCGTTCGAGGGCTCCGACGTGCTCGTTACCGCACCGGCGGCCAGGAACGCGACGGAACTGTTCGCTCGCACGCGGGAGATCATCGACTCGCTCGAGCGTGAGCGGCCCAACTCCGAACCGGCAGTCGACGCGACTCGAGACGGTCTCGACGTCCGAACGGCCGCAGGGGGCCGAGTGAAGTTTCGCGGTCCGGACGCCGCCGTCCGGACGATCCGTAGGGGCGGTGAATGTCCGGATCGAGCGGCGGCGTTCGACCCTGACATCGTCGTCGTCGACGAAGCAGCGGCGCTGCCGGTGTCGACCCTCGAGGGGTTCCTCGAGGCCGACCGAGTCGCCTTCGCGACCACGATCCACGGCTACGAAGGCGCGGGCCGGGGCTTTTCGGTTCGCTTCCGGGACCGACTCGAGGAGGCCAGCCACGAGGTGGTCGACCTGTCGATGACCGATCCGATCCGCTACGCCGCCGGCGACCCGCTCGAGGTCTGGTCGTTTCGCGCGCTCGGCCTCGACGCACGACCGCCGGTCGCACAGCTCGTCGACGACGCGACGCCGGATCGGGCGCGATACCGGGCGCTCGAGCCGTCGGCCCTGTTGGCCGACGAATCCCTGCTCCGGGAGGCGTTCGGACTCCTCGTGCAGGCTCACTATCGCACGGAGCCGAACGATCTGGCCCGCCTGCTCGACGCGCCGAACCTCGCGGCGCGGGCGTTGACCGTCGAGGGCCACGTCGTCAGCGTCGCCCTGCTCGCAAGCGAGGGCGGACTCGGACGCGAGACGCGAACGGAGATGTACGAGGGCGGCCGCGTTCGCGGGAACCTCCTCCCGGACGTTCTCGCCAGCCAACTCCGCGACGAGGACGCCGGCGAACCGTCCGGACTCCGGGTGATTCGCATCGCGACCCACCACGCCGCGCGCTCGCGCGGACTCGGCTCGGCGCTCCTCGAGCGGATTCGAGGGGAGTTCGGCGGGGAAGTCGACTGGCTCGGAACCGCCTTCGGTGCGACGCCGGGTCTGCTCGAGTTCTGGGGTGACAACGGGTTCGGCGCGGTCCACGTTTCGACGACGAAAAACGCCGCCAGCGGCGAGCACTCGGCGTTCATGCTCGTCCCGACGAGCGAGCGAGGGCGCGAACTCGCCGACAGACACGCGGCCCGGTTCGTCCGTCGCCTGCCGGCGTTCGTCTCGGATTCGCTCGCCGACCTCGACCCGGACGTGATCCGCGCCGTCCTCCGGACCGTCGACGCGTCGCCGTCGCTCGCACTCTCCGATCACGAGTGGCGAATCGTCGCCGGGGCCGCCTACGGGCCAGGCCAATTCGACGTCGATCCCGGCCCGTTTCGCGAACTCGTCTGTCACGGTCTCGTGGGGGGGTCGACGCCGACGGATCTCGCTGCAGCGGACGAGCGGCTTCTCGTCGCCCGCGTCTTGCAGGGTCGCGAGTGGGAATCGGTCGCAGAACTACTCGAGTATCACTCTGCGAGCCAGTGTCGGCGGGCACTCGGGGACGCCCTGATCCCGCTCGTCGACGCGTACGGAACCGACCCCGCACTCGAGGTCCGCGACCAATTCAGTTAGCGGACCGTCACGAGCGGTTCAGCGCGTCGAACCTCGCGATCGGTCAGCTAACCCTGCGACGTACAGAATCCGTCCGAGGCGGTAGTGATTTGGGGACTCCCCGCCCGCATTCTGTATGGTCGATGTCGTCTCGCTGCTTTCGGTCGCGCTGCTGATCGGCGGCGTCGTCGGAACGGTCGTCCCGCTCCTCCCGGGCGGGACGCTCTCGCTGGCCGGCCTCTTCCTGTACTGGTGGCACTCGGGCTTTACCGAGCCGGGTGTGCTGGCACTCCTCGTACTCTCGGCGTTGGCGTTGCTCGCCATCGTCGCGGAACTCGTCGGCGGGGCGATCGCCGCTCGAGCCGGCGGCGCGTCCTGGCAGACGACCGCGATCGCCGCGATCGCCGGGATTCTGTTGATGATCGTCACCGGCCCCATCGGGCTGCTGGCCGGCCTCTTTGGTACCGTCTTTGTCCTCGAGTTCGTCCGCGACGGCGCGTTCGACCGAAGCGTTCGCTCCGCGTCGTACGCGACCGTCGGCATCCTCGCCTCGACGGCGGTGCAGGTCCTGCTCACGGCGTCGGTCCTGTTCGGGTTCGCGGTCGCGGTCGTCCTCTTTTGAATCCGACCTGAACGCCTGGAATCCGCTCAGACCACGCGAACGAACGCACCGACACCGACCCGGGGAAAAACTAAATATGTGATAGTTTCACTTCATTGTATGATCTGTTCCGAAGACGGGTGCGATCAGATCGCCGCGGTCCTCCTGCACATCCCGTGGGACGAGAATCGGGCCGTCTGCGCGCCACACGCTCGAGTGCTCGCCCAGGAAGAGGGGATCGTGCCGGACCCGTTACCAGACGACGTAGACGACACGCTCGAGTAGAATCAAAATGACCGGTGGTAGACGTAAATCCCGAAACGACCGACGAACGGCGGTACGACCAAAACGAGCGGCGATACGTCGAATCTACCCGACTAGGGGTGCGCGTAGTAGACTACTGTTTCCTCTTCGTCGTGGCGGTCGATCCGTGCGAATCCGATCCGTTCGAACTGGACCACCTCGTCCGGCTCGAGGTCGGCGACCGCGGGTTCCGCGCGGCCGGTCACGTCCCCGTCGATGGTCCGCATGCGGACTGGAACGCTCTCGGCGGCCGGTACCCAGTGGATCACGTCGACGTCACCTTCTCGCACTACGTCGATGTCCTCGCCCGTGTACTGGAGCGTGTCTCGAGTGTACTGGAAACAGCCGAGCCCTTTCAGCCAGATTCGTTCTTCGGGTTCCGGGAGGTCGTCGGGCTCGAGCAGGACGCTATCGCCGACCGGAATCTCGCGAACCCCGCGTTCCTCGTGGTTCGGGTGCAGCGGTGGCGTCGCCTCGTCCGGCGGACTGCCCCCGAGCGGAACCTGATTGCCCTCCCGGACGAGAAAGCGCCGATCGGTCTCCTCGTCGATCCGATCCCGGTTCGCCGCGTACACCGAACTCATCGCGAGGTCGACGTCGCTCGTCGACGTTCCCAACTGGACCATCGCCTCGGTGATCGCCTCGCCGCGGATTCCCCGCCGGCGCAGACTTCGAAGCGTCGGCGCTCGAGGATCGTCCCACCCGTCGAGTTCGCCCGCTTCGATCAGCGATTTGATCGTCGACGTGCTCATCTTGCAATCGTACTCGTCGACGTTGACGTGGCCCCAGTGGATGACTTCCGGATACTCCCAGCCGAAGTACTCGTAGACGAAGCGCTGGCGTTTGGCCGAATCCTGCAGGTCGATCCCGCGGATGATGTGGGTGATGTCGACGATGTGATCGTCGATACCCGACTGGAAGTCGAGCATCGGCCAACAGCGAAACTCCGCGGCCTCCTCGCGAGGATGTGGCGTATCGATCATCCGGAACGCGACCCAATCCCGGAGCGCCGGATTCTTGTGTTCGATGTCAGTCTTGACCCGGAGGACCATCTCGCCGCTGTCGTAGACGCCCGCCATCATGTCTTCGAACTCGTCGAGAACCGTCTCGGCGTCCTTGTCTCGGTGCGGGCAGGCCTCGCCGTTGTTCTTGAGGTCGCTAAATTCCTCGCCGGAACACGAACAGGTGTAGGCTCCGCCCATCTCGATCAGTTTCCGCGCGTGATCGTAGTAGATCTCGAGGCGATCGCTGGCCGTGAAGGTCGCGTCGGGTTCGAACCGAGGTACTCGGTGTCCTCGAGGATCGCGTCGTAGGCGTCGAGGTCCGGACGCTTGGTCTCCGGATCGGTGTCGTCGAAGCGAACGCAGAACCAGCCATCGTATCGCTCCTTGTAGGTCCCGATGACCGCCGGCATGCGCGCGTGGCCCATGTGCCACGGGCCGTTCGGATTCGGCGCACATCGCATTCGAATCTCGTCGTACTCGGAGACGTTCGGCAAGTCCCCGAGCGGGTGGTCCTCGCCTTCGTCTTCGGCTCGATCTCGGCTAACTGCTCGGGTGCCAGCGTCTCAAGACGCGCTCGTCGCTCGTCGTGTCCGAGGCCGTTCACCTCGCTCACGACGCCGCCGACCACGCCGGGAATCGAGTCGGCGTGCTCTCGAAACGCCGGGTTCTCGCCCATCATCGGCCCCATTACCGCCCCGACGTTCGCGTCGCTCTCGTGTTTCACCGCGTTCAAGAGCGCGTGCTTTTCGGCTTCGCGCTCGACGCGTTCGCGCAGATCGTCGTCCATGAGGAGAGGGTGTTCACGCCGACCCAAAACTGTCGCGGTGTCGGTCCGGCCGCTCGAGGCGTATCGACGTTCCCAGTGCGGAAAAAGCGATTGCGGTCGAACCGCTCGCCCGCCTCGTCAGTAATCGCGTTCGATCGGTTAGTAACCGCGTTCGATGAGGTAGTCCGCCAGCTCACACAGCTGCTGGCGCGCCTCGTTGTCCGCGAGAACGTCCAGTCGATCCTTCCCCTGCGTGACGAGGTCTCGAGCCGTCTCGTTGGCGTACGAGATCGACCCGACCGACTCGAGTTGCGCGACCGCGTCGTCGATTTCGGCTTCGGTGACGGTTTCGACCGTGACCGACTCGAGCAGTTCCTCGACGTTGACGCCGCGCTCGCGTGCGTGAACGGTTATTAGTGTTTGTTTGCTCTCGACGAGGTCGCTCCCTCGCTGTTTCCCGAGTTTATCGCTCGGGACCGTCAGATCGAGAACATCGTCCTGTATCTGGAACGCGCGGCCGATATCGAGCCCGTAGCCGTAGAGCGCGTCGACGGTGTCTTCGTCGGCACCCATCAACACCGCCGGAAGGCACGCCGATGCCGCGTACAACACCGCGGTCTTCTGTTCGACCATCTCGAGGTACTCCTCGGGCGTGACGTCTCGGCGCTGTTCGAAGGTGACGTCGAGCGACTGGCCCTCGCAGATCTTCGTGCAGGTCGTCGCGAGGATGTCGAGGGCTTCGACGATGGCGTCCGGTTCGGCGCCCGCCTCGAGCATGATCTCGAACGCCTTCGAGTAGAGCGTGTCACCGGCGAGAATCGCCGTCTCGGTGTCGTACTCCTTGTGGACGGCCGGGACGCCGCGGCGGAGGTCGTCGTCGTCCATGATGTCGTCGTGGATCAGCGTGAACGACTGGATCACTTCGACACTCACCGCGGCGGCCATCATGTCGACGGTGCCGTCGGCCAGCGACGGAAACTCACGGTAGGGCGTCGACAGCGGCTCGACGTCCGCGAGCGCTTCCGCAGCCGTCAGCAACACCGCGGGACGAAGCCGTTTGCCGCCGGCATCGAGCAGGTACCGCGACGCCTCGTAGAGTCGTTCGGGACGCTGAATCGGCAACTCGTCGGGGATCGCCTCGTTGACCCGTTCGCGGCGCTTGCGAACGCCCTCGAGCACGGCTTGTTCTCTCGCCTCTGAAGTGGTCATATCAATCGACTAGCTGGATGAGGTTTCCGTTGCTCGAGACGTGCAGATCACGTCCGAGCTTGTAGCCTTCGCTCTGGCAGAGGTTGACGTAGCCCGACAGTCCCTTGAGGTCCTGGTGGGCCGGGATGATGTTCTGTGGCTCGAGCGCGTCGAGCATCGTGTAGTGTCCTTCCTGATTGAGGTGGCCGGACACGTGGATCTCGTCGTAGATTCGCGCGCCCTGCATACCGAGCAGGCGTTCGGCCTGATACCGCTGGCCCTCGTTCGTCGGCTCCGGGATAACGCGAGCGGAGAAGACGACTTTGTCGCCGTCGTCCAATTCGTACGGCGTTTCGCCCCGAGCCATGCGGGTGAGCATCGCGCGCGGTTCGCCCTGGTGGCCGGTCACGACGGGGAGGAAGTTCTCCTTGCCTTCGTTCATGATCCGTTTGAACGTCCGATCGACCGACTTGCGGTGGCCGAACATCCCCAGATCGTCCGGGAAGTCGACGAAGTCGAGTCGCTCTGCGGTTCCCGAGTACTTCTCCATCGACCGGCCCAGCAAGACCGGCTGGCGGCCGATGTCCTTGGCGAACTCGACGAGGCTGGTCACGCGCGAAATATGACTCGAGAACGTCGTCGCCACGATCCCGCCGTCGTAGTCCTCCATGCTGTAGAGGACGTCCCGGAGGTGTTCGCGCGCGACGTTCTCGGAGGGCGTTCGGCCCTTCTTATTCGCGTTGGTACAGTCCTCGATGTAACAGAGGACGCCCTCGTCTTCACGACCGATCTCTCGGAACCGCTTCATGTCGATCGGGTCGCCCACGACCGGCGTGTGGTCCATGCGCTTGTCGAGGCCGTAGACGATCGCGCCCTCGGGTGTGTGAAGGACCGGGTTAATTGCGTCGATGATCGAGTGGGTCACGTTGACGAACTCGAGTTCGACGCCCTCGTCGCCGATAGTCATCGTCTCGCCGGCGCTCATCTTGACGAGGTCGTTCTCGACACCGAACTTCTGCTCGCCTTCGATCTGCTGTTTGACCAGTTCGATCGTAAACGGCGTCGCGACGACCGGCGCGTTGTATCGGTGGGCCAGCTTCGAGATGGCACCGATGTGGTCGAGGTGGCCGTGTGTCGGGACGATCGCCTGGACATCGCCCTCGAGTTCGGACATGATCCGATCGTCGGGGATCGCTCCCATGTCGATCAGATCGAGGCTGTGCATCCGTTCGGTCTCGACGTTATCGTGGATGAGAACCTTCGAGAGGTTCAGACCCATATCGAAGATGACGACGTCGTTTCCGGCGCGAACGGCAGTCATCTGCCGTCCGACTTCTTCGTAACCGCCAATAGTTGCAATTTCGATTTCCATGATTGTAGCACTGAAAGCCGCGTGGACTCTCAACGAAACGGTCCGCGGACTGCTGTTTTCTCGGCCCCGGCGTCTTACAGCACGTCGGCCATCCCGCTATGCGCTCGCGGAGGTCGTTTCCTCCGTTCGAACCCACGATCGCCGTGAGTCGCGAACGCACTTGCCCGCGGGTTTCGGTAAGGGGTTGTACACGCCGGGGTGTTAAAAACGCAGTGGGTTGGAACCCCGCTCACTCGATAGCGGTGCCGACGGATTCGCCGGCCAGAAACGCGTCGATCGACTCGAGCCCGAAAATCGACGCGGGAGCCTCGAGTTCGAGCAACGTTTGGACCTTCCCCGCCATACCGCCGGTCACGTCCGTCGCCTCGCTCTCGCCGAGGATCGCGTCGACGTCTTCGAACGACGTGATCCGGTCGACGACGGCGTCGTCGTCGTCGAGCACGCCCGGAACGGTCGAACAGAGCCCGACGCGGTCCGCGTCGAGCGCTCGAGCGAGTTCCGTGACCAGTTCATCGCCGCTGATGATCGTCGCTCCCGCCCCCGCAGTCGCGACAACGTCGCCGTAGAGTACCGGGACGAATCCCGCCTCGAGCATCGCCTCGACCTGTGCGGTCGGCAGCGAGAGCGTTCCCGTCTCGTCTCGAGAGGCAGTCGAAAACGGATGGATGGGAACAGCAGGCACGTCCTGTGCGTGGAGCCGGGAGAGGACGAATTGATTGAGCGTCTCCATCGCGCCGTGGATGTCGACCACCGCCTCGATCTCGTCTGTTCCCTCGGTCGTCGTGACCCCGTGTTCGCTCGCGTGGTGGTGGCCGAAGCTGCCGCCGCCGTGGACGACGACCAGACCGTCCACGAGCGACCCCCTCTCGAGCGCCGACGCGACCGCGGCCGCCGATCGCTCGAGGGCTGGCCCGTCGAGGGTCTCCGGTCGTTCCTTGTCGGTGATGACGCTGCCGCCGAGTTTCAGGATCGTCGCGCTCATTCGAGCCGACACACTCCTTCGTCGGCGAGTTCCGCCCGGAACGCGTCCTCACAGCCGGGCGTGAACTTCAGCGCCGTTTCGGTCGCCTCCGTCGGATCGAGCGCGACGATACAGCCGCCACCGCCCGACCCCGTCAGTTTCGCGCCGTAGGCATCGGCGTCGCGTGCCGCCCAGACCATCGCGTCGAGCGAGCGAGACGAGACGCCGAGCGCCGAGAGCAACCCGTGGTTGAAGTTCATCAACCGACCGAGTTCCTCGACATCTCCGTTCTCGAGCGCCTGCTCGCCGTTTCGCACGATGTTTCCGATCGATTCGACGGTGTTCGCCGCGAACTCGTACTCCTCGCGCAGGTCGCGCACGTCGGAGACGAGCTTTCCGGTGTCGCCCGCGCCGCCGTCGAAGCCGATCACGATCGGCAGGTCGGGCGCGTCGATCGTCCGACAGTCGTCGCCTTCGACCCTGACCGCGCCGCCGGTCGCCGAACAGAACGTGTCCGCCCTCGAGGCCTGCCCGTCCTGGACCTCGTACTCGGTTCTGAACGCGCGATCAGCGATCTCCTCGACCTCGAGGGTCGTTCCGAGTTCGCGCGTTCCGGCGTCGATCGCGGCGACGGCGACGGCGGCCGAGGAGCCGAGCCCCGCCCCGAGCGGGATATCGCTCTCGATGGTGACGTCGAAGCCGACGTCCTCCTCGCCGGTCACGTCCCGGACCTGCGCAATTGCTTCGTCGACGTAGCCCGTCGCGGCCGCCAGCAGTGACTCGGAGACATCGATATCGGGTTCGTCCTCGGTCCGTCCGCCGTACTCGACGGTGAACCCGTCGAGGCTGAGATCCTCCGCGTTGACTCGAATCTTCTCGTCGTCGCGGCGCTCGACGCCGACGCGTGCGCGCTGTTCGATCGCACAGGGAACCGCGGGCTCCCCGTAGACGACCGCGTGCTCCCCGAAGAGGTACACCTTCCCGGGAGCGCTCGAGAGTGCCATTATCGACAGATTCGTGTCTCTCGGCTTAATACCTGTCTTCCGGAGATTCCGTGTAACTGACCAACACTGTCACGCGGACCGATACTGTCGGGTCCGATTTAAAGAACGAGCGCAGCGAGCAGCTGGTAGGCAATTCCGGCCGCAAAAATCGCGAACAGGAGACCAACGGCCAACATCACCGCGGGCGGGAGGTGCTCTTCTTCGAACGTGAAGAGGTACTGTCTCATACGTCTACTGTCGAGTCTCGACGGGTATGTCTTTCGTTGTTTCGCGCGGGTTCGCCGGTTCGATCGATCCGAGCGATGTGTCGTCCCGGACGATGTGTTCGTCTCGAGCGACGATATCGGATCGGACGATGTGTTCGGTTCGAGCGGGACGTTCAATCCGAGTGGACCGATCGACTCGAGCGGTGCGTGTAGCTCGCACGGTGTAGTCGAATTTATGGCACTGACGGCACAACCACCGAGAACATGTCGCTGGTCCTGCCGAGCGAACTCGTCGTCGACCGATTCCTTCCGACGGTCAGGGCGATGCTCGCGAGACGACTCTCCGAACGCGGGATGACCCAGAACGAGATTGCGACCGAACTGAGCGTCACCCAGGCCGCGATCAGCAAGTACATCGCTGGCGAGGCGGGCGGCGAGGAACGGTTCCGGACCGATCCGGATACGGTGGCGACGGTCGACCGACTCGCCGAGGGCATTCACACCGGCGAGATGGACGGCTACGACGCCCTCGCCGAACTCCTCGCGTTGATTCAGCGCCTCGAGGATCGAGGCCCGATCTGCGAACTTCACGAGGCGGAGATGCCCGAACTGCAAGGACTCGGCTGTGATCTCTGCGTTCGCGGGCTCGACACGGACGTTCGAGCCGAACGCGAAGTCCTCACGGACGTCCGATCGGCCGCTCGCACGCTCGCGGCGATCCCCGGGATGGCCGAGTACGTCCCGAACGTCGGAACCAACGTCGGAATGGCGCTTCCGGACGCGAGCGACGAAACCGACGTCGCCGCGATTCCCGGCCGAATCTACTCGATGAGCGGGCGCGTGGAGGTGCCAGCAAATCCCGAGTTCGGCGCCTCGAGTCACGTCGCGACGGCCGTGCTCGCAGCGAATACGGTCGATCCGGAAACCCGCGGCGCGATCAACGTCGCGACAGACGATCGCTTACTCGAGGCCGCGAGCGAACTCGGATACGATCCGCTCGAGTTCGACGCCAGTTACGAGGAGCGGGCGGATCGGCTCGAAGTGCGCTTTGACGACGCAGGCACCGTTCCCCGCGTCGCATACCACCGCGGCGCGTTCGGCATCGAGCCAATTACGTTCGTCTTCGGCGCGACGGCGACCGACGCCGCTGCCCGACTGCAGGAACTCGTCGAAATCGCCTCGAGCTAACCGCATTCGACGGCGTCGCTCTCTCGGGCGTGAGTTGCGACCGCTGGCGGCGCTCCCCGGATCAGAACTGAAACGAGAAAATTCGCGTCGAATCAGACCATACTCTCGAAGTCCTCGAGTGAGTACGACGGCTCGGCGCCGCGCTTGTCGAGGACTTCGTTCGCGAGCAGCCAGTAGACGACCGACAGGGCCTTTCGACCCTTGTTGTTCGTCGGAACGACGAGGTCGACGTTACTGGTCTGGTTGTTCGAGTCACACATCGCGATAACGGGGATCCCGACGGTGATGGCCTCCTTGACGGCCTGGGCGTCACCGATCGGGTCAGTCACGACGACCACGTCGGGTTCGATGTAGCCGTCGTACTTCGGATTGGTGAGCGTCCCCGGGATGAACCGACCCGTTCGCGCTCGAGCGCCGACGGCCTCGGCGAACTTCTCCGCCGGGAACCGACCGTACTGGCGACTCGAGGTGACCAGGATCTGCTCGGCGTCGTAGTTCGCGAGGAAGTCCGCGGCCGTTCGAATGCGGCCGTCGGTCTTCGATACGTCGAGGACGTAGAGCCCGTCGGTTCGGACGCGGTGGATGAACCGCTCCATGTCCGCGGTCTTTTGCTGGGTACCGATATGGACACCGGCACCGAGGTAATCCTCGACAGGGATGAGCAGGTCCGCTTCCTCGTCGGACATCACGTCGTCGTCGAGGGTCGGTCCCGCGTCCTCGTCTGGTTCGGCCTCGGCCGGTTCGTCGGCGTCGGCGGACTGTTCGTCTGCTGGCTCGACGTCGTCGGCGGGATCGGCGGCGGGACCGGCCCCTTCGGCCGGCTCCTCGTCGATCTCCTCCTCGGCGGCGTCGAGCCCTTCCTGTTGTGCGTCGTTGTCAGTCATGTCGCGTCGTCTGCGATTCTGATAAGCTCGTTTAACTTTGCGGTTCGCTCGCCGCCGACGGCGCCCGTCTTGATGAACGGAGCGTCGGTCGCGACGGCGAGGTGTGCGATCGTCGCGTCTTCGGTCTCGCCCGACCGGTGGGAGACGACCGAATCGTAGCCGTTGTCGGTCGCGAGTTCGATCGCGTCGAAGGCGTCGGTGAGCGTCCCGATCTGGTTCGGCTTGATCAGGATGCTGTTTGCCGCGCCGCGATCGATGCCGGTGGCGAGTCGCTCGGTGTTGGTGACGAACAGATCGTCACCGCAGACGAGCGTCTTGTCTCCGACCCTGTCGGTCAACTCGGCGAACGCGCCGTAGTCGTTCTCGTCGAGCGGATCCTCGACGTAGACCAGATCGTATTCGTCGACGAGCGTCGCAATGTACTCGATCTGCTCGTCTGTGGTACAGGTCGTATCGCTGTACTCGTAGACGCCGGCTTCGTCGTCGTACATCTCCGCCGCGGCGACGTCGAGTCCGAAGCCGATTTCGAAGCCAACCTCTTCGGAGACGGCCGAGACGGCCTCGTCGACGAGTTCGAACGCCTCGTCGTCGTCGATCGACGGTGCCCACGCGCCCTCGTCGCCCTTGCCACAGGCGACGCCGCGTTCTGCCAACAGATCGGATACTTTCGCGTGGACAGCCGCGTTCGCGAAGACGGCATCGGCGACGCTCGGCGCGCCGACGGGTGCGGAGAGGAACTCCTGAATGTCGGTCGCGTCGGCGGCGTGTTCGCCGCCACCGACGACGTTCCCGAGCGGCGTCGGGAAGTCTCGGCCCCGAAAGGTCCCGCCGAGATGCTGGAACAGCGGCGCGCCGAGGACGTCGGCACCCGCTTTCGCCGCGGCCATCGAGATGGCGACGGCGCTGTTGGCTCCGATCTTCGAGAAGTCGTCCGTTCCGTCGGCCGCGCGAAGTGCGCCGTCGACTTCGCGCTGGTTCCCCGCGTAGACCTCACCGACGAGTCGCGGCACGGCGTGTTCGCGCGCCGCAGCGATCGCCTCGCTGGCCGGACGCTCGATCGCCTCGTACTCGCCCGTGCTCGCTCCGGACGGTGCCGCGGCGCGACCGAACCCGCCGCTCTCGGTGAGTACGTCGGCCTCGACGGTCGGGTTTCCCCGCGAGTCGAGTATCCGTCGGAGGCGAACGTCGGTGATGAGCGTCATTGCTTCCCTCGTTTGACCGTAAAGGGCAGTGCGTCGGCGTCGTACTCTTCGGCGGCGACGAGAATCGGCTCGGTCTGGTCGGTGTCGATCAGAACGGGCGCACCGTAGGACACCTGCAGCGCTCGAGCGCCGAGGATTCGTGCCTTCTCGTATCGGTTGTGGTGTTGCTGTTGCATTACTGGTATGGTGAGACGACGTCGACGAGGTCGCGATGCGAGACGAGCATGCGCCGACAGCAGTAGCGCTCGACGCCGAGTTCGTCGAGTACCGCTTCCGGATCCTCGTCTCCCTCGTTCGCTCGTTCGTCGAATTCTTCCCAGTGTTCGGCGACGACGTTACCACACGTGAAACACCGGACCGGTACCATCATATCTGAATCACCTTAGCGGTAGGACTTCTGGTAGCGCGCCCGAGCGCCCGGGCCGCCCCACTTTTTGGGTTCGGACTGGCGAACGTCGTTGACGAGCAACGAGCGATCGAACTCCATGTAGGCGTCCCGGAGTTCGGCGTCGTTTGCGTGCTGGACGATGCCGCGAGCGATGGCGGTTCGGACGGCGTCTGCCTGTCCGCTGATGCCGCCACCCTCGACGCGAACGTCGATATCGACTCCGTCCCGGAGGTCCTCGCCGGCGATGCGGAACGGCTCGAGCATCTTGAGTCGGGACATCTCCGGCTCGACCAGCTCGACCGGCTGGGAGTTGATTCTGACGCGACCTTCGCCGTCCTGAACGGTCGCTCGAGCGACCGCGGTCTTTTTCTTACCACTTGTGTTCGTTACCATGTGACGTTAGCACCTAACTGTTCTGCGACTTCCTGAAGGTGAACGAAGCGAATGTTCGAGAGCCGATCGAGCGACGTGTCCTCGAGGATCTCGGCCTCGCGGTCGTCGTCGTTCTCGTAGGGGTTGCCGACGTAGACGCGGACGCCTTCGAACGCCTCGCGGCCGCGCGGTTTCTTGTGCGGCAACATCCCTCGAATGGACCGCTTGAAGATCATGTCGGGACGACGCGGGTACGCCGGTCCCTGATCGGAACTGAGCTGCGTTCGCGTCCGGTAGGTATCGATAACGTCGTCTCTGTCGCCGGTGATGACCGCATCCTCGGCGTTGACCACGGCGACCGTTTCGCCGTCCAGTGCGCGCTGTGCGACCTGACTGGCCACGCGACCGAGGATGCAGTCTCGAGCGTCGACGACGACGTCCGCATCGAACTCTGCGTAGCTCATGCGATCACCCGGACGTCGCTTCCTTCTGGGTTCTCTTCGAGCACTTGCTCGAGCGGTACTGGCTCGCCGACCTGGTCGATTTTCGTCTCTGCCGACGACGAGAAGTCGACGGCGGCGACGGTGACGTTCTTCTGAAGTGCGCCCGAACCCAGCACCTTGCCGGGAACGACGACAGTCTCTTCTTCTCGCGCGTACCGCTCGATACGCCCCAGGTTCACTTCCGCGTGACTCCGACGGGGTTTCTCGAGACGGTCCGCGATATCACGCCAGACGTCTGCGTCCGCGCTTCGCGAGGCGGACTTCAGCTCGGCGATAAGATCGTTGAGCCTCGGATTGGTTTTACTACTCATTGGTGTCCTCCAAATGCTGCAAAGGTGCGACTCTCGAGGTGAGAGTCGCGGAGAAGTGATGCAGGGAGCAGGATTTGAACCTGCGGACTCCTACGAGACAGCGCCCTGAACGCTGCGCCGTTGGCCTGACTTGGCTATCCCTGCCCGCACTTCCGACTACCCCTCGCCCCTTCAAACCCCTTTCGGTTCGCGTGACTGTCGGCGCGCCGCTCTCGTAGCCGGCGGCGACGGCGGCCATCGTCTGGGTGGCGGGGAGTTGGGGTAGTGTCATCCGTTGATTATAGCTGTACTGCTTCTTCGAGTTCCGTCGCGCGGGCCTCGAGCGTGTCGACGGCTCGCGTGACGAGTTCGGCGACGGTGAACGATCCGTCGGTCTCGACGTGGAAGACGAAGGCGTTCGGCACGTCTTCGACGTGTACTTCCTTGCCGGGGTAGCGGTTCGACAGGTCGTCGTCGAACTCGCTGGTCGGGATCAGTTCGCCGTCGTCTTCGATGACGCCGCGAACGATCCGGGATTGTTCGTCCTCGAACTCGGGGAGGTCGCCGTCGACGGTGACGCGCTGGAGATGTCGGTAGCCGACGGCCACGCCGCCCTGATGTTTGGCGTGGTTTTTCCCGCGCTCGATGACGGCATCGGCCTCTGCCTCGAGACGCTGGTCGTCTTTGAGGTCGATGATCGGCACGTTCTCGTCGGCCGGCTGGACGAGGCCGTCACTCGAGACGAGATCTCCCGAGTACGCCGTACCCGGTCCCTCGACGTCGATCGAGAGTGTGACGGTGTCGTCGTCGACGAACTCGCCTTCGGGTGGGGTCGAAAGCGGGACGAGCCCGAGTCGAAGCGCGAGCTGTTCGTCGAACATCACCGACGAGTTCTCGATGAAGCGGACCTCGTCGATGGCCATCGTCGGCACGTCGGCGACCATCGCTCGACGGAGGCCGTTCGCGAACGCGGGGGTGACCCCGCGGACGAGGAATCGAGCCTTTCGATCCCCGGTTTCGACGAACTCGACGTCGTACTCTGCGGTCATGGTCTAGTATCCGCCCTTCCCTTTCGGGGCACGCGATCCGTCGTGTGGGATCGGTGTGACGTCCTCGATGCGACCGATCTCGATGCCGGAGCGTGCGAGCGCGCGAATCGTCGCTTGCGCGCCGGGACCGGGTGACTTCTGCAAGTTGCCACCGGGGCCGCGAACGCGGACGTGGAGACCAGTGATGCCGGCCGCTTTGACCTCTTCGGCCACCGCTTCGGCCATCTGCATGGCAGCGTACGGCGACGCTTCGTCGCGGTTTTGCTTGACCGCGGTCCCGCCGGAGGACTTCGCGATCGTCTCCGCGCCCGTGAGGTCGGTCACGGTCATGATTGTGTTATTGAACGATGCGTGTACGTGGGCAACGCCCCATTTGTCGTCGTCTGCCATTTATTGTTCCTCCGCTCGTTCCGGGTGGAGCTCGTCCGCGAGTGGACTGTTCTCGTCGAATTCGACGTCGTCTTCCTCGTCGACGTCGATGACGTACGACGGCACCGTGTGTCGACGTTCGCCGACGACGACGTGGCCGTGATTGATGAACTGGCGAGCCTGCTGTGGCGTGTTGGCCAGTCCGTTCCGGTAGACGATCGTCTGGAGACGACGCTCGAGAACGTCCTCGATCTCTAAGGAGAGAACGTCGCCGAGTTCGTCGGCCTCGTCGAGGTAGCCGACGCGGGCGAGTCGGCCGAGGAACTCCTCGGTTCGCCGGGCGACGGTTTCTTCGTCCGCTGGCTGTGCGAGCAGGTCACGGGCCTCGCGCCGGTAGGAGCGAAGCTGAGACTGTGCACGCCAGAGCTCTTCTTTGTTCGTCAGACCGTAGCGATCAAGCAGCGAGTGCTCGCTGGCGATGCGCTCGCCCTGGTAGGGGTGGTTCGGCGTCTCGTAGTTTTTGGTGTCCGTTCCGAGTGGCATTATTCGTCATCCTCCTCGGCGGCGGCTTCCTCCGCCTGCTCTTCCCGGATCTCCTCGACGTTGACTCCGATCGTCCCCTCGGTACGACCGGTGGACTTGGTTCGCTGTCCGCGAACCTTCTGGCCGCGCTTGTGGCGGACGCCCTTGTAGGAGTCGATCATCTTCATCCGGTTGATGTCTTGCTGTCGGGTCAACTGGAGTTCGTTACCGATCTCGTGGGTCGTTTCGCCGGTGTAGAAGTCGTGCTGGCGATTCGCGAGCCAGTCCGGGACTTCGTCGGCGTAGTTCTCGACGACTTCGACGACCTCGTCGATGACGTCTTCGTCCAGTCGACCGAAGGTTGCGGTGCGGTCGACTTCAGCTTCCTCCGCGATGATACGGGCGGTCCGACGACCGACGCCGTTCAGTTCGGACAGCGACCGTTCGACGGATTTCGTCCCGTCGAGGTCGGTCTGACCGATGCGGACGAAGTACTGAAGGTCTTCATCCTCTTCTTGTTCTTGTGGTTCTTCCTCGCTCATATGTCGTGTATCTCTGTCTTTCGTGCGCGCACGGAAAGCTGACGCAAGCGCGCCAGTACTGTGAATCCGACGTCGTGGCGGGGATTTGAACCCCGGAGGCTTGACGCCACATGGTTAGCAACCATGCGCCTTGGGCCGCTTGGCTACCACGACACCGTGTCTGTTATCGTCGCCCGTCTGGACTCGGGGATCGGTCCCCTACACGTATCGCATCGAAAGCTACCCCCGTCGAGTACTTAAGGGCAACGAAAGGAATTGCGCGCCCCTCTCGAGAGACGGCGGCTCGATCAGCCTCGGCCTATAGCTCGCGGACGAAGCATCAAGCGGGTGTGGAACGCGGATCGAACAGGTGTGAATCGATTGAACTTATTGTGATCCGTGAAAAACGCGCACCAACAGGTGTCCCGAAACGATCTCGCCCTCCGAATCGGTGCCGCCCTCGCCGCTATCGTCTCGATCGGACTGGTCGCTGCCACGATCCAGTCACCGCTAGAGACTGGCGGCACGGGCGGCATGGGCGGCGGCGAAGATGGCGGTTCCAGTATCGGTGGGCAATCAGGACCCGAATCCGGAGGCGGTAGTGTTCCGGAATTTTTCGAGTACCTCGTGTATGCGCTCCTCATCGTCGTCGCGATCGCTCTCGCCTGGTACCTGCTCTTTCACCGGCGAGAGCTCCTCGGAATGGTCGCTGCGGTGGTCGCGGTCGCTGGCGTTCTCGCCCTGTTGGCGTGGCTGTTCGTGGAGTTCGGCGCGGACCCGAACCTCGAGCCGCCGAACCAAAGCGCTCCGTCACAGTCGGGTCAGGACGGCGGAACCCCGGGCCACGGTGAGGGAGAGCGCACGCCGATTTCGATCGGACCGCTGGTTGGTGTGCTGGCGCTCATCACTGCAATCTTCGCCGGCGCGCTCGTGCTCACCAACCGGCGGTCCGACGGCGACGAACTCGCTGCGAGGGAGGAGTCCGAGCCCAAGGACGATATCGAACACGCGGCCGTCAGCGAAGCGGCCGGTCGCGCTGCGACGCGGATCGAGGCGGCCGACGACGACGTCGACAACGAGGTGTACCGGGCCTGGGAGGAGATGACCGATCCTCTCGAGGTCGATCGCCCCGAGACCAGCACGCCGGGCGAGTTCGCCGACGCGGCGATCGACGCCGGTCTCGCCCGCGAGCACGTCACAGACCTGACGCGGCTGTTCGAGGCCGTCCGCTACGGTGGCGTCGAGACGACGGCCGACATGGAAGCACGTGCCGTCGGCGTCCTTCGCGAGATCGAAACCGAGTACGCCGACGATAGAGATGGGAACACCGACCACATGGATGGGAGTTCCGACCACCTTGATGGCGGTACCGATCACGTCAGTGGGGATACTGATGAACGGACCGGAGGCAGTTCCCGATGAGCGTGCGCACCGGATGGCTCGCTCTGGGCTTGCTCAGTTTTTTCGGCGGCGTCGCCGTGCTGAGCGGGGCGGTCGGCCTCGGCGTCGGGCGCGGTGCCCTCGTCGCGGTCGCCTGCGGCCTGCTGATCGGGGCCATCGCAACGCTCTCGAGACGTCGGGGGAGCAGAGAACAGACCGGGACGCCGGATCCCGAACGCACCTATCGCGTTCCCGCACCCGGGTCGTCGCTCGCGGACGCGATCGGGCAACTCCGGGAGACTCAAGGGGTCTACACCGCCCACAGTCGACGGTTCGTCGACGGGCTTCGGACCGGCGTCGTTGCCGTGCTCACGCGCTTCGAAGGTCGATCCGCCGAGGAGGCTCAGGGCCGACTCGAGGCGGGCGAGTGGACCGACGACCGGCGGGCGGCGGCGCTCCTCTCCAAATCGGTCGACCCGCCCTCGAGTTCGCTCCGTCGACGCCTCTCGGCCGCGGTCAATCGGGAGACGACGTTTCGGAACGGGATTCGACGGGCCGGCGCGAGCATCGCACGTATCGGGTACGGCGACGGATCGGCCGCTTCCGATTCAAATCCACTACCGAAGTACGAGGAGACAGATTCCACGCGAACTGATCGGGATCCGCGGACGACCAGCAAACGCCTTCGCGGAACCGAACACGCTCGCGAGCGTGCGACCGAGTACTGGACCGGCGTCGGAGCCGTCGCACTCTTTGCGGTCGGTATCGGCGCTCTCGCCGAGTCTCCGGCGGTCGTTCTCGCGGGCGTCGTCGGCGTCGGATACGCTGGCTTCGCTCGCGCGTTCGACCCGCCCGTTCCGAAGATCACTCTCGACCGAGCGGTGTCGAACGAGTCTCCCGAACCTGGCGACGAGGTCGACGTGACCCTGACGGTGACCAACGAGACCGATCGGTTGCTCCCCGATCTCAGACTCGTCGACGGCGTGCCGCCGGGGCTGACCGTCACCGACGGCACGGCCCGAATCGGCACCGCGTTGCGACCGAACGAGTCGGTCGCGCTCGAGTACACCGTCACCGCACGTCGCGGGACCCACGAGTTCGATCCCGCGCTCGTGCTCACGCGCGACCCGTCGCGCTCGAGTGAGCGACAGGTCTACGTCGGCGAGGATACGTCGATCGTCTCCGCACCCGTCTTGCGTCCGATCGCGGCGCCCGTCCCACTTCGGGCGACCGCGGCGTCGTTCGCGGGTCGCCTCCAGACGACCGACGGGGGCACCGGTACCGCGTTCCACTCGGTTCGGGAGTACCGGCGCAACGATCCGCTCAACCGGATCGACTGGAACCGCCACGCCCGAACGGGCGAACTCGCGACCCTGGAGTTTCACGAGGAACGGGCGGCTCGAGTCGTCCTCTTGCTCGATACCAGAATCGACGCCTATCTCGCGCCGTCGCCGGACGACCGACACGCCGTCGATCGGTCGGTCGCCGCTGCGGGACGAACCGCGGCGACGCTCCTCGAGAACGGCGACACCGTCGGACTCGCCGCGATAGGCCCCGGGCGGTCGACGGCCGAGGAGGGGGCCTCCTCGAAACAGGAGCCCTGTTGGCTCGCTCCGGCGGCAGGGCGACACCACCGCGTCGAGTTCGAACGGCTGCTCGCGACCCACTCACAGTTTTCCGCCGTAGCGCCCAAACGCGGGACACAGTGGTTCGGTCAGCTTCGCACGCTCCGTCGGCGATTCTCCGCGGAAACGCAGATCCTCTTTTTCTCGCCGCTGTGTGACGCGGGGAGTCTCGAGATCGCCCAGAAACTGGAGGCACGAGGCTACCCGGTGACGGTCGTTTCGCCGGATCCGACGACGGACCGAACGACCGCCCAGCAGCTGGCGGGCGTCGCGAGACGCATCCGGCAGTTCGACCTGCAACGAGCCGGGATTCCCGTCGTCGACTGGGAGGCCGGAGAATCGATCGACGACGTCTTCGCTCGCGTCGACGCGGGTGATATGCGATGAGCGACGTCACCCGACGCCCCACATCGGTCTCACGGACGGTCGCCTTCGGCGGTGCGATGGTCGCCGTACTGGCCGCGACTGTGGGGTCGATATACGGCTTCGGAATCGGCGTCGTCGGCCTGGCGGTGCTCGCGCTCGGACTCGCTCGGGGCAACCGAGACGCTATCGACGTCGGCTCGCTGGCGATCTTCGCCGGCGTCGTCGCCGGTGGGTTGCAGGGAGAATCGGTCGAGTTGACCGTCCTCGCGACGATCGGAACGGTCCTCGCGTGGGACCTCGGCCACGACGCGACTGATCTCGGCGAGCAGCTCGGCAGGGAGGCCGAGACGGCGCGTCTCGAGGCCGTCCACGTCCTCTCGAGTCTCTTGATCGGCCTCGTTGCGGCGACGCTCGGCTACGGCGTCTACGTCTTTGCGGCCGGCGGCCAGCCGATTGCGGCAGTCGTGTTGTTCGTCCTGGCGGGGGCCGCGCTCGTGGTCGCCCTAGGCTCGGGCCGCGATAGCGGCGGGTGGACCGGGAACGCGAACTCCCGGCGTCGCTAGTTCTTCGCCGCCGAGGTGTCGGGACCGTCCTCGAGGTAGGTCTCGTTTACCACCCAGTGGCCGTCGTCGTCCTGGACCATGTACTCGCCGTAGAAGGGGACCCGCTGTTCGACGACGTCGCGAAACGCGTCGCGGATCTCGGGCTTCGTCATCTCTCCCATCGGTTTGAGGTCGTCGTTGCGGTTGAGACAGCCCTTGAGATAGCCGTCGTGGGTGACCCGAACTCGGTGGCAGTTCGCACAGAACGTCGGGTTTTCGACGGGGTCGACGATCTCGACCATCCCGCGGCCGCTCCCCGACGCGTTCGACGTTTCGCCACCCGCGTCATCGGTTTCGGCACCCGCGCCATCGGCCGTGATCCAGTAGCGCTTTCGGTCGTGCATCTCCCGGTGTTCGATCTCGTCGGCCCGGTCTGCGAGCCAGTCGTGGACTCGTTCGATATCGATCGCCCACTCCGGATTGCCGGTCAACTCCGGCATGTACTCGATGAGCTGGAGCTGGAGGCCCTCGTTTGCAGCGACGTGATCGACCATTCCGGGCACGTAGCCCGCCGTGTGCTCGAAGACGACCATGTTGAGTTTGACGGGGTCTAAGCCGGCCTCGAGTGCGGCGTCGACGCCCTCGAGTACGCGTTCGTACGCGCCGCTTTTGGTGACCGCCGCGAAGTCCTCCGGATCGAGGGCGTCCTGCGAGACGTTGACCCGCTCGAGACCCGCCTCGACGAGGGCGGGTGCGCGACCAGGAAGGAAGGTTCCGTTCGTCGTCAGCGAGACTTCCATCGAATCGGGCGTTCGAGCGATAATTTCCTCGAGGTCCTGTCGGAGCATCGGTTCGCCGCCGGTGAACTTCACCGCGTCTACGTCGAACTGCGCGGCGACCTCGAGAAAGCGGACCACGTCGTCGGTCCCCATCTCGTCGTCCTGCGGGTCCATCGGTCCGCGGGTGTCGCCGAGTCCCTCGTTGTGACAGTAGACGCAGTCGAAGTTACACCGATCGGTGAGCGAGACGCGAACCCCCGTCACGTCGCGTCCGAACTCGTCGGTGAGCATGTGCACACGTTGCAGACGGATCCGCTTAAAGACGCCGGGAAATAGCGGGTGCCGTAACCGAAATCGATTACATTCGACGGGCGGCTTGCGACCGCACCCAGGGGAGTCTTTCTTGAGTATGGTCCGCGTAGTTCACTGTATGAGTACGATTGCGGAACTAACGATCCCGGCCGACGAGTTCGCGCTTCGGGAAACCCTCGAGACGATCGACGATGTCTCCGTCGAGATCGAACGCGTCGTCGCCCACGGTCCTGATAGCGTCATGCCCTACCTTTGGATCTCCGGCGACGAATCGTCGATGGCGGATCTCGATGCGGTGCTCGAGGACGACCCGAGCGTCGACGAGGCCGATCTCCTCACCGATCTCGACGAGGAACGGCTCTACCGGCTCAGCTGGATCGACGACGTGACCGTGATCGTCCACATCCTGACCGAAGAGAAGGCGACGGTCCTGCAGGCCGCCAGCGAGGGCCGGTGGTGGCAGTTTCGCGTGCTCTTTCCCGAACGGGAGTCGCTGGCGAACACCTACGATTTCGCACGGGAGCAGGGATTCTCGCTCGACATCCAGAAGATCCATCAGCTCGAGGAGGGGCGAGAGGGTCGATACGGCCTGACAGACGCCCAGTACGAAACGCTCGTCTCGGCGCTCGGGGGCGGCTACTACGAAATACCGCGGGACACAGACATGGAATCGCTCTCAGACGAACTCGATATCTCCCACCAGGCGCTCTCCGAGCGGCTCCGACGGGCGCACCGCTCGCTCGTCGAGGAAGCCGTCACGATCGGTCACGACGAGAACGGCGACGCCGTCGAGGGCGTCGAGCCGGACGCGACGAACTAAGGATCGGACGCGACACAAGACATACCCCGGAACGACCTGTAGGACCTGGCATGAACGAGGACATGCTCGAGGATCAAGCCCGGCTGGTCGCGCTGCTCCGTGAGGAGGGCTGGGACGTCACCGACGTCGAACTGTCGGCCTACGACAGCCCGTGGGAGGATTCGAACGATCCCGAGGCGACGATCACGCTCACGGCGCGAAAGCCCTACGAGGACGACGCGGAACGCGATGAAGAGGAGTCCGACGGGGCGGGCGACGACGACGACAATCCGTTCAGGATCAAGTAGCCGTCCGGAACCTGCCCGCCGTCGGCCTTCTACTTGTCATCGGCTGTTCTACTCGTCGTCAGCCATTCCGCCGAACGTTGCGTCGGCGTCGGCGGGCACGTCGAAGTCGTGGTAGTGTTCGCCTTTCTCTTTCGTGAGAATGTTCAGGGCGGCCGCAGCGCCGTCGCCCGCGGAGATGACCGCCTGCCACTCCTCGGCGCGTCCCATCGCTCCCGTCGCGTAGGCGTCTTCGACGCTCGTCTCCATCGTGATGTCGACATCGACCACGTCGCCGTCGAAGGCCACGCCGAGCGAGGAAGCGAGGTCGCGGTTGGCTCCCGTCGCGAGGACGACGTAGTCCGACTCGAGGGAGTCGTCCTCGGTCTCGACCGCGAATCCGTCGTCGGTCTCGGAGACGTCGGTCACTTCCTCGCCCTGCCGGCGGTCGACGCCGTAGCTCTCGACCTGGCGGCGGGCCGTCGCCATGAACGCCGTCCCGTCCTCCGAACCGAGCCCGAGGTAGTTGAACAGGTGGGCCTTGTGCATCCACGTCTCGTCGGTGTCGAACACCGTCGTCTCGAGGCCGTTTTTCTGTGTGAACATCGCTGCGCTCAGTCCGGCGGGGCCGCCGCCGACGACGATTACGTCAGTCATGAACGGTCGTACCTACGGGGTTCTGTCCTGTTAGCTGTTGGTATCCCCACCACTGACTGCCGCAGAGTCTCCGGCGAGCGGGACAGAACGCGGGTGTACTAGCGATGACCGACGGAAAACTGTTCGAAACCGACCGGAGCCGTCGAAACCGATCGGAGCCTCGCTTCAGGAGCTATCGCCCGGGCCGCCGAAATTCCGTTTCCAGCCGCGTCGCGATCGTTCGTCGTCGTCCGAAGAGAACACCCGGTAGAGGACGTACCCGACGACGACTACGGGCAACAACGGCAACAGCAGGATCGCGATCAACACGGCGACGATGTAGCCGAGCGTCGACATCTCGAAGTTCGGTCCGTAACCCGTCGATTCGGACACGTCGGTGGCCATACGTGTCGCTTGCGGACCCACGGTAATCCCCTTTTCGAAGACGCGGGACCGATCGCTCACTTAGCCGGTTTCGAGACCGGTCCGGTCGTCGAGTTCGTCGTCTATCACGTCGCTCGAGTCGTCTTTCGGATGGTAACCGGTCGCGAGCATCGTTTCGGTCAGCGAGAGGAATCGATCCGCGTTCCGCGAGATGCCGTGTGCGACAACCGGCGACGTCTCGAGCGTGCACGTCGCTGCACGCCGGAGGACGCGTCGGCAGTCCTCGGGACTGAGCCACATCGCACGCGCGTACCGTTCCCCCGCACCGTCGCGGTCGGCACACTCGGCGCGCAACTCCTCGCGGCTGAGGAGCCAGCCGATCCGGAGGCTGACGACCTCTATCCCCGTCCGGTCGGCATAGTACTCGCCCATCGCTTCGCCGAACACTTTCGTCACGCCGTAGTAGGTGTCGGGCGCTGTGGGGTCGTCCGGTCGGATCGCGGTCGGATTCCCAACGGTCGACTCCGGGCGGATCGGCGAAACGGTGTTTCCCATGTTGACGGCGTGGTTCGAACTCGCGAAGACCACGCGCTCGAGTCCGTTCTCCGCGGCCGCCTCGAAGGCGTTGTAGACGCCTTCGACGTTCGGTCCCGAAAGCTCGTCCCACTCGGCCCGCGGATCCGCGTTCGCGGCGAGGTGGACCAACACCTCCTCGTCGGTCAACACCTTCGCGAACGCCGCCCGGTCTTCGATCTCGAGCGTCGTCGTCTCGAGGTCGTCGCTCTTGCTGTGGGAAAACAGCGTCAGCGCGTCGTCGGGAAACGCCTGGATCGCTTCCCGGCCGACGCGTCCCGACGCGCCCGTGATCGCGATAGCTGTCATACGGTGTCGTCGACTGCGAGTGAGAAAGAACTCGGGGCGGCGTCTGCCGGGGCGACAGGTGCATTGCCTCTCACGTGGTAGGAGAGACCATGATAACTGTCGAGGCTTTCGAGGAGATCGACGCGCCTCGAGCGGCCGTCTGGGAGACTCTCCTCGCGTTCGATAGCTATCCCGCCTGGAATCCGTTCGTCCGCTCGGTAGTGGGGCTCCCGGTCGAAGGCGAACGCCTCGCGGTTACCGTTCGACCGCCCGGCGGGCGCGCGGTGACGTTCACGCCCGAGGTCGTCGCCGTCGAGACGAACCGACGGCTCGCGTGGCGCGGACAGCTGGGCGTTCCCTTCGTGTTCGACGGCTACCACGAGTTCAGGCTCGAGGCGCTCGACGGCGGGCGACGGACACGACTTCTCCAGCGCGAGACGTTTCGGGGCGCGCTCGTCCCGATACTGCTGGATCAGGACGGAATCGAACGCGGATTTCGGGCGATGAACCGGGCGCTCAAAGCGCGAGTCGAGAACGTCGCTCGGCACCCAACCGGCGCGAATCCGCGGCCGAAGCCGGGCGGATCGCTGCGCGGCTAACCTCGTCCTGACGTTCAAGTAGGGTGGCGGCGCCAAGCCCGGTGATGGACCCCCACGAACGACCGATTGTTCGCATCGATTCGGAGTATCCACACACGCTTCCCGAGGCGAATGGGACATAGAGCGCTCGTCGCGTACCGACGGCCCGACCACCTCTACGACCTCCGGTACAGCCACTGGGGCGCGGCCGACCTCGAGGTGGCCGACCGGATCGACGCCGACGCGCCGCTGGGATCGGGTACCGTCGATTCGGCGCTACTCGCCGACTCGGTTGCACTCGAGCGAGTCCTCACGGGCTATCTCGATCCCTGCACGTACGAGGCGCTCTACCTGGTCTCGACGGACTTCGAGATTAGGTCCTATCGCGTCTGCTGGCTCGAATGGGGCGACGGCCGCCAGCAGGGCCGGGGAGCCATCGTCGAGGTGCCGTCTGCCGACGACGGTCGGACGCTTACGATCTGGTTTCGCGCCACGAAGACCGTCCTCGCGGACGCCATCGAGATGGGTGCGCTCTCGAGACGCGCCGTCCAGTCGTATCTCGAGGCGCGAGTCGCCGAGGAGAGAGACGGCCGCGTCTACACCTACTGCGGAACGGACGCGCCCGACGCTGACGACGATTCCGACGAGTTCGTCCCGACGCCGGACCAGTGGCTCGACGAGGACGAGTGGTGAACGAACGGCTCGCCGACTCACTGCTGGTGGGCCTCGGTCGACGGGACTTTCTAATTCTTGCAGCGGGTTTTCGGGCCTCTAGAACGGAGTCTCCGCTACACGTCATGTCTAAATACTGTCTCCAGTGCGAGTGGCACGTCAGCGACGCCATGGACTACACTGAAGCGGAAGCCTCGAGGGAGGCGATCGAGCACTTCGTCGAAACCGGCCACTCGATCGACTCGCTCCGGCTGCCGCCGCCGGTCGTGTTGCGCAACTGACGATCGGACGGCGGCGGACGCGAGAAACGCCGTCCGCTCGCGGATTCGCTCTCCCGTCCGAACCCGGTCGACGATCAGCCACGGCGCTCGAGAATCCGGTCGACGATCAGCCGCGTCGAAAGGAGTTCGTCGTCGTGGGCCGGCTCGCGGGGATCGGCTCGCTCGACTTCACAGGTAATTCCCCGTCGCGCGAGTTCGGCTTCGATCGCCTCGTCGTCGTGGTGCTGGTCGTGACCGAGCGCGATCACGTCGGGTTCGAGCTCCTCGATCGGGACGAAGATGTCTTCTTCGTGGCCGAGAATCGCCTCGTCGACCACCTCGAGTGCACCGACAACGTCACGACGCTGGCGAGCGCTGCAGATCGGCCGTTCCTTGTGGTCGACGTTGCTCTTTCTGGCGACGATGACGACGAGTTGCTCGCCCATCGCCGCCGCTTGCTCCAGGTAGTGGACGTGTCCGGGATGGAGGATATCGAAGGTTCCCTGTGCGACCACCGTCTGGGGAGCCGATCTGACACCCTCGTCCCCGTCGCTTCGCGTCATAGCTCGCCTCCCGCTCCCGTTCGGGGACGATGCGATCGCTCGAGGCGTCGATTCGGCTTCGATACGTCCACCGTCGGTGCGTCGGTGCGAATCACTCCCATTGCAGATCCTCGTCGATGTCAGCCTGTGTGAAATCGAAGAACTCCTCGGCGTCGGGTAACTCGACCTCGAGGACGTTCAACTGCGTCGGTTTCCCCTGCGAATCGAACGCTCGCCAGTCCGAGCGCCGATACGGCGCGCCGATGATGACGTGGACGCTGCCGCGACCGAACGTCTCGAGGTCGGCGTCGCTCGGTCGAACGACGCCGTTTGGGTGAGAGTGGATACTCCCGAGTGCCTTGACGTCGTTCGGAATCATGTTCGTTCGAACGGTCGCGCTGACGCTGTTTGTCTCGGTCCCCGGAACGACGAGTACGTCGGTGATGACGAGCCCGTCCCGCTTGAGTCCGAGCGTGCTCGCCTCGGTCCCGCGGAGAAAGCCCATGTACTCGTTGGGATGGGTCTCCGCCGAGGATTCGAGTGCGAACTCGAGCGTTTCCTCGGCGATTCCGAGAACCTCGCTCGAGCGAAACAGCGCGTCGAACAGCCCCATACACGCCTATCCGGCTTTGCGGTTGCTAAACGTTCCGAATGGTGACCGAGATGGGACGGACCGTTCTTCGACGCCACTGTGATTGCACGTGTCACTGGTGGTGGCGTCACGATACGTCATCCGATTATACATATTCTACATACATTCTATATGTGTAGTTTAAATTCGTGCGCACGAACGGGTGTCCATGGGACTCGAAGAGGACGCCCTCGACTATCACAGCGACGACCCGCCCGGAAAGATCGAAATTCGAACGACGAAACCGACGAACACCCAGCGCGATCTCTCGCTTGCCTACTCGCCGGGCGTCGCGGGACCGTGTCGCGAGATCGCGACGAACGCAGACGACGCCTACCGGTACACCGCAAAGGAGAACCTCGTCGGCGTGGTCTCGAACGGCTCCGCCGTGCTCGGACTCGGCGACATCGGCGCGCAGGCGTCGAAACCGGTCATGGAGGGAAAGGGCGTGCTCTTCAAGCGCTTCGCCGATATCGACGTGTTCGACGTCGAACTCGACCTCGAGGACCCGGACGCGTTCGTCGATGCGGTCGCGGCCATGGAGCCGACCTTCGGCGGCGTCAATTTAGAGGACATCGCCGCGCCGGAGTGCTTTCGCATCGAGGAGCGGCTTCGGGAACGGATGGACGTGCCGGTGTTTCACGACGACCAGCACGGGACCGCGATCATCAGCGGGGCCGCGCTGTTGAACGCCGTCGAACTCGTCGAGAAAGATCTCTCCGATCTCGAGGTTACCTTCGCGGGCGCGGGCGCGGCAGCGGTGGCCACCGCCAGGTTCTTCGTCTCGCTCGGGATCGACCGCGAGAACATCACGATGTGCGATATCGACGGGATACTCACGACCGAACGGGCCGAAGCGGGCGACCTAAACCCGTACAATCGAGAGTTCGCGTCCGATCGCCCGGGCGAAGAACTGGCCGACGCGATGGTCGATGCCGACGTTTTCGTCGGCCTCTCCGCTGGCGGAATCGTCTCCCAGGAGATGGTCCGCTCGATGGCCGACGATCCGATCCTCTTCGCGATGGCAAACCCCGACCCCGAAATCGGATACGAGGACGCGAAGGCCGCTCGAGACGACACCGTCATCATGGCCACGGGTCGCTCTGACTACCCGAATCAGGTCAACAACGTCCTCGGGTTCCCGTTCATCTTCCGGGGCGCACTCGACGTGCGGGCGAGGCAGGTCAACGAAGCGATGAAAGTCGCCGCCGCCGAGGCGCTCGCCGACCTGGCGAGACGCGACGTTCCCGACGCCGTCCGCAAGGCCTACGGCGACCAGCCGCTCCAGTTCGGTCCCGAGTACATCATCCCGAAACCGCTCGACCCGCGGGTCCTCTTCGAGGTCGCGCCCGCAGTCGCCGGGGCCGCGATGGAAACCGGCGCCGCACGAACCGACATCGATCTCGAGGCGTACGTCGAGCGACTCGAGGCCCGACTCGGGAAATCCCGCGAGATGATGCGGATCGTGCTCAACAAAGCGCAAAACGAGCCACAACGGCTCGCCCTCGCTGAAGGCGACCACGAGAAGATCGTTCGAGCGGCCTTCCAGATCGCAGACCGCGGGATCGCCGATCCCGTGTTGATCGGCGACGAGGACGAGATCGGATCGACCGTCGAGGAACTCGGTCTCGAGTTCGATCCCGACGTGGCCGATCCGAGCAGTGGATCGTACGATCGTTACGTCGAAACGCTGTACGACGACCGAAAGCGAAAGGGCGTCACCCGCACCGAGGCCCAGGAGATGATTCGAGAGAGCAACTACTTCGCCTCCGCGATGGTCGAGAGCGGCGACGCCGATGCGATGTTGACCGGACTGACCCACCACTACCCGTCGGCGCTTCGCCCGCCGCTGCAGGTCATCGGCACCGCCGAGGATGCCGACTACGCGGCCGGCGTTTACCTGCTGGCGTTCAAGAACCGCGTGATCTTCGTCGCCGACGCGACGGTCAACCAGAACCCGGACGAGGCGGTGCTGGCCGAGGTGACGAAACACACGGCGGCGCTCGCTCGGCGGTTCAACGTCGAACCCCGCGCGGCGTTGCTCTCGTACTCCGACTTCGGGAGCGTGGACAACGACGGGACGCGCAAACCACGTCGCGCCGCCGAACTGCTCTCGGAGGACCCGGCGGTCGACTTCCCCGTCGACGGCGAGATGCAGGCCGACACCGCGGTCGTCGAAGACATGCTGACCGACACCTACGAGTTCTCCGACTTAGAGGAGCCGGCTAACGTGTTGGTCTTCCCGAACCTGGAAGCGGGTAACATCTGTTATAAGCTGCTCCAGCGACTGGGCGGTGCGGAAGCGATCGGGCCGATGCTCGTCGGCATGGACAAACCGGTTCACGTCCTCCAGCGCGACGACGAAGTCACCGACATCGTCAATCTCGCGGCCGTCGCCACCGTCGACGCACAGCGGCGGTAACTGCCGCTTGCATTCGACCCCGGTCGTTCGATCAGGATGATTTCGAGTCGAACTTGAGTCCGACTCGAGTCGCCGTTCGACCGGATTGCGGTTCGTCTCGCGTCTTGACAAGGGTTATACGCGCCCATCTCAAATACCGGGGCAAGATGACACGTGAGTCTGCCGGGGGCCCCGGCGACGACGACGGAGATTCCGTCGTATATGATCTTGCTGCCGATTGCACCGCTGATGATCTCGAAGAAGGACGCTCGTATCTCGCCGAAATCAACGGTATCGTCGAGTACGGCGTGTTCGTCGACGTCTCAGACTCCGTCTCGGGACTCGTCCACGAGTCCGTCCTCGACGGCACCTACGGGGTCGGCGACGAGCTCGTCGTCGAACTCGAGAGCGTACGCGACAACGGCGACCTCGCGTTCGAACCGTCCGACACCGAGAGCTACACGCTCGAGACGGTCGAACACGATTACGCGCTCACCGGCACCAACCGACTCGAGGCGAACGTCGGCGATCAGATCCACCTCGAAGGTGAGGTCGTGCAGGTCAAACAGACCGGCGGCCCGACGATTTTCCACGTGAGCGACGAGTACGGCGTCGTCCCCTGTGCCGCGTTCGAGGAAGCGGGCGTCCGGGCCTATCCGTCGATCGAGGTCGGCGACGTCGTTCGCGTCACCGGCAGCCCGGAGCGCCACGAGGGGAGCGTCCAGATCGAAGTCGACGGCCTCACGAAACTCGACGGCGAGATCGAAGCCGAAGCGCGAGAGCGACTCGAGGCCGCCCTCGAGGAGCGCGCCCAGCCACACGACGTCGAACCGCTCATCGACTGGCCCGCGTTCGAGAAACTCCGTCCGAACTTAGAGGAAGTCGCCACGCGGCTTCGTCGAACCGTTCTCGAGGGCCGCCCGATCCGCGTTCGCCACCACGCAGACGGCGACGGGATGTGCGCCGCCGTTCCGGTCCAGATCGCACTCGAGCGTTTCATCGCCGAGGTTCACGAGGACGACGACGCACCCCAGCACCTCATCAAGCGCCTCCCGGCGAAAGCGCCGTTCTACGAGATGGAAGACGCGACGCGAGACCTGAACTTCGCGCTCGAGGATCGGGAGAAACACGGCCAACAGCTGCCGCTCCTGTTGATGCTCGACAACGGCTCGACGGCCGAGGACGTTCCAGCCTACGAGACGCTCGCCCACTACGACATTCCGATCGTCGCGATCGATCACCACCATCCGGATCCCGAGGCGGTCGAAGGCCTGCTCGACGCTCACGTCAATCCGTACCTCCACGACGAGGATTACCGGATTACGACGGGTATGCTCTGCGTGGAACTCGCGCGGATGATCTTCCCCGAACTGACCGACGAACTGCGACACATCCCGGCCGTCGCCGGCCTCTCGGATCGGTCGAAAGCCGACGCGATGGGCGACTACCTCGCGCTCGCAGATGAGGAAGGCTACGACGAGCAGCGATTGCAGGACCTGAGCGAAGCGCTCGACTACGCCGCGTTCTGGCTTCGCTACAACTCGGGCGACCAGTTGATCACCGATCTCCTTCAGATCGACTCCGACGACGAGGAACGCCACCGCGAACTCGTCGAGTTCTTCGCCGACCGCGCTCGCACCGAAGTCGACGAGCAACTCGAGGCCGCAATGTCCCACCTCGAGCACGAGGACCTCGCGAACGGCGCGCACCTCTACCGGATCGACGTCGAGAACTACGCCCACCGGTTTACCTACCCCGCCCCCGGGAAGACGACGGGCGAGATTCACGACCGGAAGATCGAGGAGACGGGCGACCCCGTCATCACGGTCGGCTACGGACCCGACTTCGCCGTCCTCCGCAGTGACGGCGTTCGCCTCGACATTCCCGTGATGGTCTCTGAACTCGAGGAGGAAGTGCCGGGTGCGGGCGTCTCCGGTGGCGGTCACCTCGTCGTCGGCTCGATCAAGTTCGTCACGGGCAAACGCGAGGACGTGATCGACGCGCTCGTCGAGAAGATGGCCGAAGCCGACATCGACGAGGAGCTTTCGGCCGCAGCGCCGATCGACGACTGAGCCGCACCGTTTCGGTTTCGCTCGAGTAGAGACGGACGATTGGAGTCCCGTTTTCATGTTCTTTCGGTCGGTGGTGAAGGACCCGGAGAGAACTCCGAGTCGACGACGAGTCGCGAGTTTGACTCCCGCGTTCGAGAGCCATTGTTTGCCACAGTATTAATTGCATATATAACAATAGAAAACAATCGTAAACGATACTACTTAGCCACCATGTATACTCGTTTATGATTGAATGCGACAGCTCACCGACTCACCGCTCGTACGGAACGGCAAATCGATCATTCTCGCCCACGACCACGGTCTCGAGCACGGGCCAACCGCGTTCGACGAGGTTCCGGAACGGCTGGATCCCCGGTCGGTCTTCGAACTCGCGACTCACGACGCCGTAACCGGGTTCGCCGTACAGAAGGGGTTGGCGGAGACGTACTACCCGTCCTACGAGGACGACGTGAATTTGCTCGCGAAGCTCAACGGGACGAGCAGTCTCTGGATGGGCGAACCGTACTCGCCCCAGACGTGGTCGGTGGACTACGCGCTCGAGCTCGGTGCCGACGCGATCGGCTACACCGTGTATCCTGGGACCAACCGCGAACCGGAGATGTTCGAGGAGTTTCGGGACGTTCAGGAGCAAGCCCGCGAACACGACGTACCGGTCGCCATGTGGTCGTACCCGCGCGGACAGGCGCTCAAAGAACACCGCAAACCGTCGGTCATCTCGTATGCGACCCGTATTGCACTCGAGCTCGGCGCTGACATCGCGAAGGTGAAGTATCCGCGCAGCAGGCAGGCGATGGCCGACGCAGTCGCGGCGGCCGGCGACGTCAACGTCGTGTTGAGCGGGGGTTCCAAGACCGATGACTACGAGTTCCTCTCGCTGGTCGAGACGGCGATGAACGCCGGTTCAAGCGGTCTCGCGGTCGGTCGCAACGTCTGGCAACGCGAGAACCCCGAGCAGATTCTCGACGCGCTTGAGGCGGTCGTCTTCGAAGAGGCCACGGCCGACGAGGCGCTCGCCGAGTGACAGTCACTCGAGCGATCTGCCGTACAAACGGCACGCACAACTCACGTATCGCCCGTCAAACGCACTCGAGCAAAAACGAACACAATCAGATAGAAATATGAATGCATCCGCAGTAGTTGAGAGCAGACAGACAGCTATGCTCCCCGCAGTCAGAAAACGCGAGATCGTCGAGTTGGTGTCCGAAGAGGGCGAATGTTCGGTCGCCGATCTCGCCGCGGAGATGGATTGTTCGAAGGCGACGATTCGCCGCGACTTGAGCGACTTAGAAGACCGGAAGCTGATCGAGCGCTCACACGGTGGCGCAGTGCCGGTAACGACCGTCGGGAACGAACAGACCTACGGGCAAAAGGAGGTCCAGAACCTCGACGGGAAGATGCGAATCGGCGAACGAGCCGCCGCGGAAATCACTGAGAACCAGGTCGTGTTCTTCGACGCCGGCTCGACGACGATGCAGGTGGCCAAGAACGCCCCCGAGAACAGGTCGTTCCTCGCAGTCACCAACTCGCCCGTTCTCGCCCTCGAACTCGGCGAACAGGCCAACGACGTGAAACTCACCGGCGGATCGCTTCGCCATGAGACGCGAGCGCTCACCGGGCCGAGTGCGGAGCGGTTCATGGAACGCACGAATTTCGACGTGTTGTTCCTGGGGACGAACGCGATCAAACCGCCCGAGGGATTGATGACGCCAAACGAGGACGAAGCCCGGCTCAAGTCGCTCATGATCGAGAACGCGGGACGGGTCGTCCTCGTCTCGGACGGGTCGAAACTCGACAAACAGAGTTTCGTGAAATTCGCCGAGGTCGAGGATATCGACGTGTTTATCACCGACACGAAGCTGTCCGACGAACAGCACGAACCGTTCGACGCCGCCGACGTAGAGGTAATCGAGGAGGTCGAGCAGTGATTCTGACGGTGACGCTCAACCCGGCGGTCGATCACACGCTGACCGTCGACGACTTCCCCGAGGCCGACCGGGTCGCGCGGGCGAACGCCGCTCGCGTCGATCCCGGCGGGAAGGGGATCAACGTCTCGAAATATCTCGCCGAACTCGAGACCGAGACGGTCGCCACAGGCGTCGTCGGCGACTTCCTCGGCCGGTTCGTCCGCGATCGGTTGTCTGCGGGAGAGATCGAGGGCGACTTCGTTGAAATCGACGGCCGAACCAGGCTCAATACGACGATCCTGACCGACGACGCGGAGTTCAAGATCAACCACGACGGACCGCGGGTTTCGGCGGACGCCATCGACGACCTCCTCGAGACGATCGAGCGAAACGCCCCCGACACCGTGGTCGTTGGCGGTAGTCTCCCGCCGGGCCTCGGCCCCGACGCGATCGATCGGATCGCCCGCGCCGGCGACTGGGAGACCGTCGTCGACGTCGGCGGATCAATACTCGAAGCGCTCGAGGCGTCGTACGCGCTGTGTAAACCCAATCGCGAGGAACTCGCGGCGGCGACCGGCCGCTCGGTGAACTCGCTCGAGGACTGTTACGACGCAGTCGAGACGCTTCGTCGAATGGGGTACGACCGGGTTATCGCGTCCCTGGGTTCAGACGGCGCGATCATGTCGACGCCGGAAGAGTGCATCCACGCGGCAGCGCTCGAGACCGAAGTCGTCGACACGGTCGGTGCCGGCGATTCGCTGCTGGCGGGCGTTCTGGCTGCGCTGGACGGTGGAGCGACAGACCGGGAAGCGTTACGAACCGGCGTTGCGGTCGCTTCGCGGGTCGTTTCGGTTCCCGGAACTGATATTCCGCCGCTCGACGAGCTCACCGGGACGACCGATCGCGTCGCCATCTCGGCGACGGCCGAGCGCTCCAGATAGCTCACGATCAGTTATGATCGAATGGACTCCATCGATGTTCGCGTGCTCGACTCTGATCGATCGATACTCGAGTTCGGAATCTGACTATATGCCAAACAGAATATATCTGCCAGGGATTTTCGGTAGGGTATTCGGCAAACATCGTGAACGCGCCAATATTACGGATAGGATATAACTAATTTTACTTGTGTAAAATAATCAGTTCTTGACTAAATCGCTGGAAACTCCGTCATGTTGACCTATTGCTATTTTACCATCCAATGAGAGCGTGAAACAAGTATAGGATGTAAGAGCGATAAGCAAAATATACAGGTAGTTCGGCATCGAAAGTACGATCAATAATGCAAAGAATTCGGGGTATACACCTCTTGCTGAACCGATGGTTCACTATCGGCCTCCACAGGAATTTGTATGCAACAGAAGCATGATCGATGAGGCTGACCGAGAGACACTCGGTCGCAAGTGGCCAGCGTGCTGGGAAGACGCTGCCTCGCTGCTCGAGTGGATCAATCCTTACGACCGCATCCTCGATAAGGAAAATTCGCCGTTTTACCAATGGTTCATCGGTGGAAAATTGAATGCAGCGGAAAATTGCATTGATCGCCACCTCAGTGAGCGGAAAAGTCAAGTTGCACTCCGGTGGGAGGGGAAACAAGGTGAGCGCCGAACCTATACGTACTACGATCTCTACCGTGAGGTGTCGGCCATCGCAGCTGCGCTCCGCGAGTTAGGCGTCAAAGAAGACGATGTCGTCACAATCTATTTGCCGAAACTTCCCGAGTTGCCGATCACGATGCTCGCCTGCGCTCGCATTGGGGCAGTTCACAACGTTGTCTTCGCGGGTTTTGCTCCCGATGCTCTTGTCTCGCGGATGCAACGCGTCGACTCGTCCGCACTTGTCACCTGCGACGGCAGCTTCCGCGAGGAGACCATGATCGACCAGAAAAGAAAAGCCGATGCAGCACTAGCCTCTCTCAAGGAATCACCCCCGGTGATCGTCGTCGATCGACTCGGTACGAGCCACGATACGCAACTCGGGAAGACCCAGTATGACTACGACGATCTCGTTGAGACGTACGTTGGCGCAGATGTAGCACCAGTGCCGCGGCAATCAACCGACCCACTCTTTCACATCCACACGTCAGGGACGACCGGTGATCCACAACAGATGACTCATGCGACCGGAGGCTACCTCGCGGGCGTTGCGCGGACGTCCCGGACTGTGTTCGATCTCTCGCCAGGGACCACGATCTGGTGTACGGCCGATATTGGGTGGATTACTGGTCACTCCTACGTCGTCTACGGACCGCTGCTCTCGGGTGCGACGGTTGTCCTCATGGAAGGGAGTCTCCGCTATCCTGACCGCCACCGCCCATGGAAGGTAATCGAACGGAACGGCGTCGAAATCCTCTATACGACGCCAGAGGTGATCCGCACTTTCATGAAATGGGGCGAGTCGTTTCCTGAGGCTCACGACCGCTCGTCGCTGCAGTTGCTCGGTACAGTCGGTGAACCGATTAGTCCGGATACCTGGAAGTGGTACTACACTCACGTCGGTGAGGAGCGGTGCCCGATCGTCGATACGTGGTGGCAGACCGAAACCGGATGCATCCTCATCTCGACCCGTCCCGGAATCGACGAGTCGAAGCCTGGTTCGGTCGGCCCATCGTTACCCGGAATTAAAATCCAGATTGTCGATGAAGACGGCCGCGAACTCCCACCTGGCGAACCCGGCTACCTAACAATCACCCGGCCCTGGCCGTCTATGCTTGCTCCACTCGATGGTGACCGGTACTGGGTTCTCGCGGAGTACTGGCAAACGTTTTCGGACCCACGGGCCGATAACTGGCGATATTTCACAAGTGACCAAGCCGTCGTCGACGACGACGGTTACGTAACCATTATCGGCCGCGATGACCACATTATCACGGTCGATAATCGCCGTCTTGGAACAGCCGAAATCGAGGCTGTAATCACGACGGTAGACGCTGTTACCGAAGCCGCTGCCGTCGCCGAGAGTACCGCTGGCGAGACGACGCTTTGTGTCTTCGCAACCCTTAAGCAAGAACAGTGGGACCGAAACGTCATCCGAAACGCCATCACAGATGCAGTCGCCGAGCACATCGGCGAGTTCGCACGGCCAGCGAACGTTATATTCGCACCCGAACTGCCCGAAACCCACTCCGGAAAGACGATGTACCGGCTCCTCGAGTGCGTGGTCAACGACCGACCGTTTACGGACAGCGACACCCTTCGAAATCCGGAAATCCTCGGCGAACTCGCAACGATCTGGAATTGGAAGTGAGCAGTCGAAAGTACTCTTGATCACGGTATCTTATCCGCTGACTGACGGGTATTTTCACGTCCTCAAGTCTTTGCTCAGGCGTTTCGATTCTCCCGATACCACGGTGAACTCCCTCAAGATCAGCCCCGAGGCACTCGGCCTGCCCCGTCTGTAGATGATCATCTTGTCTTCCGTACCAATGGCTAGCGATCAGTGCCTTACAGCCTATTCAGTACGAGTATCAATGTTATCCGAGCGTGGGCGAACCTCGAACGGGCGCATCATATCGTGATCCTCATGCTCGATCATGTGACAGTGCCACATGTATGTGCCTGTCTGGTCGTTGAACAGTCCGTCGTGCTCTCCGAAGTGGACGATCACGTGAACTATCTCACCAGGATCGACCGTGACCACATCGTTCCATCCCCGTTCGTACGGCTCGGGTGCCTCAAGTGCGTCGAGGTCAATCTCGTCCTCGTTCGGTTCGTAGTCCCCGATCGGCTGTCGCCCCAGCACCTGGAAATGCACGAGGTGGAGATGCATCGGATGGGACATCGCACTCTGGTTGGCAAAACTCCAGATTTCGGTATCACCGAGCGTGGGTTCTTCGGTTACCGGGTCGTCAAGTTCGAGGCCATCCGGCTTCTGAGCGGTTCCGAGCAAGTATAGCTGTCGCCCGTAGTCGTCACTCGCGCCACCGTTGAGAGTGAGATACCGCTCATTGTCGACTGACTCCACGGGTATTTCAGGGACTTGCGTTAGATTGTTAGGGACTTGATTGGCATCTCGTGTGTCTCCCGCGTCGCCCACGTCAACAAGCATGATCTCGGGAAGTGAGACGATGTCGTCATCGGCGGAACTCATCTTACCGCGGTATTGAGCAGGCGCGTCGTTGTGGAGCAGCAGCGTCTCTCCGGCATACTTGGTGAAGTCAACGATGACATCGGAACGCTGACTCGAGCCGAGCTCGAGGCGGTCGTCGAGCTTGATCGGACTAGAGAGGAGGCCCCCGTCGTTCCCGATCTGGACAAACGGTGGCCCGTCGCCACCGATCTCATTGGACGACTCATCGTACTGGAGGAGTTTGAGGCTATAAAAGCGGCTGTTTGCGCCGTTGAGAAGTCGAAAGCGATACGATCTGGGTTTGACGGAGAGCCGAGGCCAAGCCTTTCCGTTGACGACCGACGTATCGCCGTAGAACTGCGGAACGATACTCAGGTTGGGGTGAGAATCATCTCCACCGCCTTGCTCGTCCGAGACAGCTGTCGGATAGAAAAACGACCCGTCCTCCTCGAAACTCCGATCCTGGAGCACGAGCGGAATCTCGTACTCGTCCTCGGGAAGATCGAGACTCCGTTCGTGTTCGCTCCGCAGGAGATAGAATCCCGCGAGCCCGGCATAGACGTTTAACCGCGTAATACCGAGCGAGTGGTCGTGATACCACAGCGTTGCCGGCGGCTGGTCGTTTACGTAGTAGTAGTCTTTCTTCTCGAACGCGGGCCCCGTCTTCTGAAAGTCTCGAGTGAACCACGCCTGCGCATGGCCGTCGCTCTCGGACTCGACGTTTCCACCGTGGAGATGCGTTACGGTCCGTACGCCCGGCGTATCGTACGGAATGATGTCGCTGTGAATAGTCGTGTCTTCGGGAAGGAGATGCCTGTCCGGAAGGTCGTTCATCCAGCGGACATAAATTGGTTGGCCCTGCTCGGCTTCGATTGTTGGGCCTGGGAACTGCCCGTCGTATCCCCAGACGGTTGTCTCTGGAAGGTCTCGGTGTAGCTTCTGCTCGACCTCGCGCATCGCTATCTCGTAGCGGGGGTGCCCGTCTTTCGTTCCGGACGGTTTCGCGACGCCCGGTCGGGGGACCTCATCGACCCACTTCTCGAGATCTGGCGATGAGTGGTCCGTTATCGTCGTCGCATTCGTGGCTTGGAGTGAATTTGTATTTCCAGTCGAACAGCCTGCGAGAGCTGAGATACCCGTGCCACCGGCTGCGATGCAGAGCTTACGACGTGATATCTCTGGTCGACGGTCTCCAACGCGATCATTCATAGCACATGTAACCGTATGAGGTCCTAGTATATGCGAGGTCAACCGATTCCTACTGAGTCGGAATCCGGAGACGGTACATCATCGGAAGCAGCCTATTACAACTGTCCTCGTTTCTGAAACGTGGACAGGGTGATCGATCCCGAGTCGATGTGGCCACAGCAACATCATTATGGTCTATCCGGAATAAGCTATCTATACACACCCGGTAGCCGCTAGAGACACCTCGATCATCATGACCAAAGTCCCTTCCCAGCTACAGACGTTCGATATCGCGGAAACCGACGACATAGTGCGAGCGTATCTACAAGCGGAGTGTCTGGATCACCCAACGAGAGGACCCTACATAAAATCACGAGTACTGTACGAGGGTGTCGAAGATGAGATCGACAACCGATTCTCTCTGGAGTTGTTCGGGTTATTCTGTGAAAGTCGACCGTACTTGGAGAAGTGGTCGAGAGGATACAACGGATCATATACAGGAGTTCATATCGTCTTCAAAGTCGTCAGTGGTTAGCTGACTGCGGTTGACGAGTCTGAAGATAATCCGATCAGTGAGCAATGGCTTGAACAGGTCAGCGATGTCCAGCGCCAGCGAGTACCGTCGTTCGCCGGGTTCATGGAGATAGCTGACCGTCGGATCTAATGCAGTCGCACGGATCGCCGAGACGATGTTCGCATAGACCAGCGAGTTGCCGAAGGAGATCAGGCTGTTGACCTCGTTGTTCGGCGGGTTGTACTGCCTGCCGCCGAAGACAAATCCCTCGGGAAGGATTTCGTCGAAGGTCGAATAGTACGCCTTCCGAGCGCGTGCTTCAACGCCCATTGTCTCGTCAATCGTCTCCATTCCGTTGAGCGACGCCCGTACATCTTCCAGTTCCTCCAGCACAGGCTCGAAGTCGTGTCCACGCCCGTTGTAGTAGGCAACGTTCGAACGCATATTGTGGATACTGCCGTCGACGAACGCCTTCGCCAGTTTGAGGCGGTGGCTCGGCTCATCGTAGGCCCGGACCTGTTCGACGATCGTTTGTCCAGATGTCTGACCTCGTTTTGGCATGATTGAGCCAGCATAGTGGTCGTACCAGCCGAAGACGTGGACTGCGACCCCTTCCTGATTGAGGAAGGAGACGAAACGGGTGTTATACTCGATCTGGCCATGGAGGAAGATTGCCTCGGCGTTCTCGATCGGGAGGTACTTCTTCTCGCCGTCGTCGGTGACGACACGCACCGTGTCGTCTTGGCGTTCGATTCGTCCGTCGGAAAACACGTGGTAGTTGTCGTTCATGGTCAACAGCTCCAGCAGAAATCGTGATACGCACACGAGTCACAGACCGGCTTCTCCTCGGCCGGTGGCGGCGAGTCTGCGGTGACGACCTCGCGGATCCCGCGGATAGCCGATTCGACTTCGGTGCTGGTTTCTGGGGTTAGTTCGATAGTCTCGCGTCGTTTCTCTGTCGGATGTGCCAAGACACCGGTCTTCTCGACGCCGGTGACCCGGTCGAGATACCAGAGATAGAATAGCAATTGCAACCGTGCTGGCTCGGTCATCGACGAGGAGGGCTTGACCTCCAGAATCTCTCCGCTGTCCAGTACGTCGATTGCGATAATCCCGTCGACACGAACGTCCCGGCGCTTGTCAGCGTACGCCGAGTCGTCAACGCCACTCCCGCGGACGATCGCTGGCGTGTCGCGGTCGATCTCTACGTCGCGGCTGAGAAACCACAATTCGCGCTCACAGACGAGGTAGTACTGGAACATCACTCCGGTCATGCGAAACGGTAGTTCTTCGGTCTCGTCTCTAGCCGCGGCGAGAAACTGGTCGACGGGGTCGGCCGACAGCTCGGTCATAGGAACCGGTCGTCGACACTCGGATCGTCCACGGCAAGCCCCTTCGTCTCGTCGAAGTATGAGGTACTTCGTGGGTGCCGGAGGACGCGGAGGTCAGTCTCACCTAATGGTTCGAGGTTCCGTACCGTTTCGGCCTCGCGTGAGTCCTGGCTGTAAACTGGAACTGAGACAGTCATGCCTTTTGTCTCGTCACGGAGTTCGTCAAATGTTTCGTAGTCGAACTCGTTTATCGCTGCCTCCATCTTGTCAACGAATATCTTCTCACCGTCAGTTCGGCAGACGATCACGTCGACACTGTCTCGCTTACCGATCAGAGAGAGTGCGCCGAGGTCTGCAGCTTTGGCCTCCTCGACCCAGTCGACGAACTGCGAATCGCCCGGATTGCGGTCAGCGACGAGACCATAGTAGTGTTGGACGGCATCGCGCGTCATTGTCCGCTCGGCGACAGTACTATCGGCTGCCCCGATAGCGTCGAGCGTCTTCGACGTCAACGAGATCGTACTCACACCACGGGAGTCGTAGACGGCCTGTGATGGGGTTTTGGTCGTTTCCTCCGGCGGTGAGAGCCACCAGAGAGTCACTGTCCCGCGGTCACTTTCGAACGATCGGTTACACCGGCCCGCTGCCTGCACAACGCTGTCGATGGGTGCGATGTCTCTGTACACCCGATCGAAGCTGATATCGACGCCGGCTTCGATAAGTTGCGTTGACACTGCCACGACCGGGACCGATTGCTCGGTGAGACGCTTCGTCGCTTCGATCAACACGAGTCGGTCCCGGGGACGCAGTCGAGTAGAAAGATGAACTAGCGCACGTTCGTCTGGATCGAGGGCCTTCTCGACACGGTCGACAAGCACGTCTACGTTGATCCCATCATCAGCAGCTACTTTGTCACCGGTTTCCTCGCTGTCAACCCCCTGGCTGTCGATTGACTTAGCCTCGAGTATTTCCGTGAGATGGTGGCCCACGTCGATGACCGCACCTTGTTCCTCGATCGTGTCAGTAAGCGCAGCCGCACTATCGATCGTATTGCAGATGGCGAGCGCTGAACCGGTCCCGCTAGTTTCGTTTAAGATCGTTTTGCCGGCGGTCTCGTAGTCGAGGGTTGCATCGGTATTGTCGAACGCCAGCGCAGAATCGTGGACATCGTATTCGACGCGTTCGAAGCGGTTAAAGTACCGATCCACGTCGTCGACCAGCTCGAACGCGTCGTCGAACAATGCCGGCTGCGTCGCTGTCATGGCGACAACCGTCGCATCGTACTCCTCCGTGAGGATTGTCACGATCCGCTGGACTAGCTTCCACCATTTCATGGGTAGTGCCTGGGGTTCGTCCAGTACGATCACGGAGTCGTACAGCGCTGGCAGTTTCATCGACTGAGTATTTCCAGGACCGACGAGGCTCTCGAAGAGTTGGACAAACGTGGTGAGTGTTAACCCGGATCGCCAGCTTTCGGCAACCATCTCGGCTAGCCTGGCATCCTTATCGGTCCCTTCGTCCTGATCGTCGTCAAGCTCCGTCACAGTCTCGGCTAAGTGGTGATGGATCGTCAGCAGGTCGTCCTTGCCGTCTGAGTTAAACACTTCCGTGAGTTCGTCTGCGACCTGGTCAATAACAGAGGTAAAAGGGAGCGCATAGACAATTCGGTTGCCGTCCTCACGGAGTTCGAGGGCGGCACTCAACCCAGTTAGGGTCTTTCCCATTCCGGTCGGCAGAGTCAGCGTTGCTATCGACCTCTCCGAATTGCGAAACGCCTTGACACCAGCGAGAACGCCTTGTCGTGCTTCGTCACGGAACCGATCGAGGGCCTCGGTCTGACTGCCCTCGGCACTGTCTTCACCAAGGTCATCGATGTAACCCGAGAGGACCCTCGAGTCTGGTTTAGAGGCAGTGAGATTCTCGCTGTCGATCCCAGCGGCAGTCGTCTTGTCTGCGAGAATCAGTCCGCTCCAGAGCTGGAGAAGGATCTGATAGAACGCTTCGGACGGGTTGGACCGGTCGTTCCCGAAACTGAACTGATCGAAGTGCTCGTAGACGGTTCTGAAGAGTGTCTTGTCTGTGATTTTTGAGGTGAACTCATTCCACGAGCCAGTACCGTTAGTCACATCAGAAACGAACGATTGCACAAACGGTCGGTAGTGTTCGTCGATGTTTCTGACCTGTTCGATCACGACTCTCTGCCGCTCGTTGTTCGCCTTGCTTTCGTTTTCGAACCGTGCGACGCCATCCACGTACTTTTTGACGTTCGGAAGGCGACCGTGATGTTTCGCGATGGCGACGAAGGCTGCAAGACAGTCCTCGCTATCGTAGCCTGACCTGTCGAGGACGTAGTATCCAAGATAGGCGCCGAGCAGGGAGTGATTCGTCCGCTTGCTCGATTCCGCTTCGTCGATCACGTACGCTTGGAACCACGTCGTCGCCTTCCCGATGTCGTGACACTGGGCTACGATCGCTGCAATCTCGTTGAGTGGATCGCCGCCGATCGTCGTGGCATCCGCCGGGATCACCTCGCGCGTTCTACGAGCGACCGCGTCGAGGTGATCGCTGAGCAGTGTCGCCTCGTTGTCGCCTTCTGGTGGATGAGAGATCGGTGCATTGGTCATCAGGTAAACACCACGGACCTGTCGTCGACTGTTTGAGGCGATACATCCGCCAGCCGTAGTGATCCTCCGTCGGGATTGTAGACGTAGGAGACGAAGGCCTTGGTTGTCCGGCCGCCTTTATCGCGTTCCATAAACGCTGGCGTCTGTTCGACCTGGTAGCGTGTATCGGGTTCCGGAACGATTGAATCGACCGCTTCGGGAACAGTCGAATCGACAGTCACTGTCTCACCGTCTGGTCCCGACTCTATCGGGAACTGCCCGTGATAGTCGATCGTTGCGAGGTACTCGGAGAGACCGAGACTCGGAACGTAGTATGATTCTCCAGACTCGAGCAGCGAGCGCAACTGTTCGTATCGCTCATCATCGGAGAGCCATACGTCGATCCGATAGGCCGGTTCCACGAGGACCTCGTAGTTGTGTTGCTGGCGGGGTTTTGATGGATCGGGGAGCTTGATCGAGAGTTTCCCACGGGGGTTCAGCGACGCCAAGTGCTCGTCGGCCGTCGAGAGCGTATTCATCGGGAGTTTCATTGTCCGGAGTTTGCTGGTCGGCTCGATAGCCACGAGAGATTCCCCCGGCGCGAAGAGGTCGTAGTAGCCGTCGCGCTCGATTCCCAACATCGCCGCGATCAGTCCTGCAACGGTGGTCCGCGGAATCACCCGGTAGGTCTGTTTCACGATATTACCTTCGATACGCCGAAAATGGCCCCATGGACCACTGATCGTGAACGACAGACACGTCTCTGCGGAATCGGGGAGCCCCGGTGTGCTCGAGGTGTACTCAGTCACGGCTCACTCCTCCGGCATCGTTGCCGACGCGTCCTCGTACACGTCGACGATATGGACGGAATCGGTACCCACAGCGTCCTCCAATGCATCGTAGAGGAACTCGTGGCCGCCGATATCCCCGTCGACGGACACGTCAAGGACATCACTGGCGACGACGTGGACCGTGGTGATTCGGTCAGAAGCCCCTTCGAGTCGGTCAACGAGGCTCGTTACATCGATACATACGTCACGGACCGTCCGGAGTTCCTCCGCTGGCTTGGACGCCTCTGCGTCAAGTTCGAGGTCTTGATCGAGACCACCGAGGTGGAAGCTCTCACCTTCGTACTCCACTCTGAGATAGAGCCGGGGTTCCTGACCAACCTTGCTTCGACTAATGGTCTGGTTCTTCAGCGCACGCCAGCACAGTGTGTCGAGTCGCCGAACGTCGTGGTCGGTCAAGAGCGTGTCCTCGGCCCCATGTTCGTCGACGAGACCGTGGAACCCAATGAACGCGTACTGGATGCGGTGATCGTCGAGGTCGAAGCCGCCCTGTTCTTTGCCCTTGCCGGTCGCGATGACGCTTGTGAGGCTGTTGTATTCCTCGTTCTCTGTCACAGGGTGGAGTGATTTTCCAGGCGAGAACTGGACGGGGCCGGTAAAGTGGTCAGGGAGTTCGTCGGCGATGTCCCCGTATTTCTCTTCGTCCATATCGACGCTCATGGTTGCCCCGAAGTACCGAACGTCGGCACTGTTCTCGAGGAACTGCTGGAAGACGGCGTTTTTGATACCATCTTCGTCCACATCGTCGAGTTCGATGTCTTTGAGACGGTCCTCAAGGAGGTCTTCGCGTGTCGCCTGATCACCTTCCTCCTTGACGTTGCGGATGTAGACACCATGGCCGTCATCCTGTAATTGGTCGCGGAGGTATCGCTTGAGCCGAACGTCGGTGACGATAGCCTGGTCAGTTTGTGGGTCGATCCGAGGCCGGTTCGCGCCGCTGAGTGGATTGCCGTTCGGATTCGCGTCGACTGCGTCGTACGCGAAGACGATCTCTGATCGGTTCGAAGTGGTGGGGTAGTTTTCACTCATTGGTTTCGGTAGTGTTGTCTGCGTCTGCGTCACTGTCCTCTGTATCTTGCTTGTTCGGTGAACGGTCGTTCATGCCGTAGGTCACTCCCAGGGCGTAGTAGAAGCGGAGATCGTCGGTACTAATCTCCCACTTCTCGGGATCTTTCTCGGCCATCGTCTCAACAATCCCGTCGGTGACTTCCCTGTACATCGTCGAATTGATATTCGAGCCTTTCTTGGCGCTCTCACGGGAGTAGACAATGTCCTTGTCGATCACTTCCTGAGTGATGCGCTTGACCTTGGTCTTGGTCATCGACTTGATCGGGTACTGATCGATCACGGTCGTCGATCTATCGTGGTAGCCCTGTTGATAGGTGCCGATCTGCCCGATGAGTATGCCGAGCAGGAACGCACCCCGTCGTTCGGGATTGTCAAGGCCGTCCGTCTGGTTGATAAACGATTCGAGTTTGTCGGTGCGATCGAGGGCAGCCGTTCCGCCGTCGGTTCGCGCTGTGTCTGGTTGCATAGTGACGTAGTTGGGACCGTCGATCAGCGTCGATTCTGTGTTGTTGTCCGCCGTCACGAGATCAGCATTTTCGAGCGCACACAGCTGTGCAAACTGGGAGGCGATCAGGAGCTGGGGGACTTCTTCGCCGTCCCAGTCAAGCAGTCGCTCGACATAGGCATTGATGAGTTGACTTCGTGGCACTGGGTCGCCAGCCAGAATCGAGACGTATACGTCGATGCGCTCGTCGTCAACCGCGGCATCGGTGTCATCGTCGGTGAACGGGAAAGTCCTGTAGAGGTAGCTCCCCGAGGCGACCATCTCATGCAGACTGTGCTCGGGACTGGATGGATCCGTCAGCGCCACTTCTTCGTAGGACGGCATCGGCGATGTTCGGTCTCCATTGCTTTCGTGATCCTCGTCGAACACCCAGCTATCGGTGATCTGTTCGTGTCGCTTGCCGACCTCCGTTGGATAGTGGAGTCGGCCGTTCAGCGTCTCTCCGTATACGTCAAAGCGAGACATCTGGTGTTTCATCACCGCAGCAACGTAGAATCGCAATCGTCCCTCAAAGTCGTCTTGATGCTTTCTGAACCAGTCGTAGAACTTCTGAACCGGAGTAATATCATCAGCCTGTGTGACCTGATAGAGTGCCGAGTACAGCGGGTACGTCTCCTCAGGTGTTGGCCGACCGAGGAAGTACGGGAGGTAGTAGACGTCGGCGTTAAATGTTCGATAGGAACAGGCGTCGACGAACTCCTCGGCGTTCATCAGCGTGACTGCTCCATTCTCTGAGATGGGGTGGCTCCGCCAGGCTTCGTCTGGATCTAGCCCGGGGAACTTCTCCATCTGCTTGCCGAGGAAGTAGTTGAGCGGATCCTCCGCGGTGCCGACGGTCCGAGTCCGCTCGCCGTTGATCAGATCGGTAGCTTGGCCAGCGGAGTTCGTTGCCTGTCCCTTCGAGACCAGTTTCGAGAGCTTTCGGGCACGCATCGCCTCGTTGAACACTGTCACGTCACCGGGCCACTCGTAGTCCGCGTCCGCCTTTCGACGAACTTGCACGGTCAAGAGCGCCGTCGTCGAACCACCGAGTTCGGCCTGAACTGCAGACCGGATCTGCTCGAGGTTCGACTCGTCGTCACCGACCGCTGCGAGCCCTCGAATGACATCACCGTCAGGGTGTTCCTCGGCGACATTCTGGACATCCTCGTCAGTTACCCACTTCGTAAGGCGTTCGCAGGCATAGCGAGCTAGTTTCTCAGGATCACTGTTACGCCCTGAGCGGTGGGTGATGCTGTGGTCGATTCCACGCGCAGCGTTGTACTTGCAGTGTGCGACCTGTTGGACGAGGTCGTCGCTGTATTGTGTCACCCAGACTGGGTTGTCCGAATCGAGTGAGGGCTGTTCACCCGACAGATCCACCCGAACGACAATTAGGCTCTCTTCGGTACCGATCAGATCGTTGGCCTGGTCAGGCGTCAGGTACGCCGCGTACTCACCGCCTCCAGCGGTCGCTAGTGTGTAAAGGCGACCGTAGAGGTGCTGGATATCTCGGAGCGACGATATCGGCTGCTCCGGAAGTTCGTCTTCTAATTTCTCGGGCGGATACTCCTCGTGGAACTCGTCAGGATCAAGCATCGACTGATCCCTCTTGTTTCAATTGCTGATCCATCTTCTCGGTAATGTTAACGAACCCAAACCCGAGCGAATTCCGCTCACCGATGCCAGTGTTTAGGATACCAAACAGTTCTCGGGAATATGATCGCCGATCCACGGGTGTTCGACGATGAGTTCGTCCCACCCGATTTGCTCCACCGGGAGAACGAGATTGAACAGCTTCTTCGTCGGTTTACCACTCGACACCCGGCAGAATCGGACGTGCTTATCTCCGGACCCAGTGGGGTTGGCAAAACCGTCCTCGCCCGGACAGCGGTCGACCACCTCGAGACACAGACCGACATCACGCGAGTATTCGTCGACTCGCTTGGGAAGACAACTGGCCGCGTCCTTCGAGCGACGCTCGAGCAGCTGCCTCGAGGTCCTGATGATGTCGCCCAAACACTCCCGACGCAGGATGTCTGTCGGGAGATACGTGAGGCGATCACTGGCGAGACGATCGTCGTCCTAGACGAAGGCGACGATCTCCCCCAGACGAACGCGGTCGGTGAACTGCTCGCGATGGCGAACGTCACGGTCGTGGTGATCGCCCACAACGGGACCGACTGGCTCTCCCAGCTGGACGTCACCGACGGCCACCGACTCGACCAGGGACATCTCGAGCTCGATCGCTACGGCGTCGACGAACTCGCGGACATCCTCGAACGGCGCTCCCGCCAGGGATTGCATGGCGAGCCCGTGTCTCGAGCCCAACTCGAGGCGATCGCCAACGAGGTCGCTGGTGTTGCTCGCTATGGAATTCAGTCATTGCGATCTGCGGCAGTGCTCGCTCGAGAGCGTGGGCATCGGCGGATCCGCGATCGGGACGTCGACGACGCCTACGAACATGCCCGCCACCGAATGCGGAAGTTGAGCCTGAGCTCGTTGCCGTTTCATCATCAGGTGTTATACGCGATCGTCCACGAAACTGAAGAGCTCTCGGCGTCGGAGTTGCACGATCGCTATGACGCTGTTTCAGAAGAACTCTATGCTGGATCGACTCCACAGCCAGTCGGGGAACGCGCTCGTCGGGGGAAGCTCTCGAAGCTCGCGGAGTACGATCTTATCGATTACGATGGCCCAACGCGCGATAGGCTCTACTGGATCCTCGACGAGGATGTGGAGCCGAAGGTCGAGTTGCCAGAACCGGTCTCGTCACACTAGTGGGCGCGTCGACTGATTACGCTCGTGCAACATCGGGCGAGTGCTGTCCGATCGGGATGTCGACATCGATCTCATCGTACCAGACGACTGGTCGTTTGGCACGGCCGTCCTGCTCGAGGTCGACAAGGCCGTAATCAGCGAGTTCGGTTACGTTTTCAGTCACCTCTGGCGGGTGGCGGTCGACAAGCCGAGCGAGCTCACGAATACTACCCGGTTCGTGGGTTGCGATTGCCTCGAGTAACTCGAGGTTCGTTGGACGGAAGAGCCGCCCAAACGTTTCGAGGCCCTCGACAGAGAGTGTCGACGGCTTCGGGTCAACATCCTCGCCAGCATCAAGTGCGGCAAGCGTGTCTTCGAGGCCGCTACGATCGGGTTGGGAACTAATTTGGACGTATAGTGTTCGGGTCATGGATATGGATTTGAATTTGTTCTGGGGCCGTTACCAGTCTTCTCGCTTGTCGAATGGGAGCGCTGCACGCCACGTCCGGTACAACATCTGTAACCCGGGATATTCACCCTCGAATAGCTTCGAACCGAGGTGCAGTTCGTGGATGCCGTGGTGGTTGTCAAATCGGATGATCGGATCCTCGGTACCAGCCACCCCGTAGTGGAATGCATATTTGACCCCCTCAGGGAACTTCTCTGACTCGGGCACCGTAAGCACCCGACCCGAACCCGGGCGACAGTACCGTCCGCATAGGCTTCGATTTCGTCCCGGACAACTGTGACGTCATCGCTCATCCCTGTTTGTTAGTATGGACCCTAACACAATAAGTGTTAGGATTCACCCTAACATGGATCATCAGGAGTAGATCGGTAACCACCGAAGACATTCGGAATTGAAAGGGGGTTTAAAGCAAACACCATGCCAACCAGCGGTTGTCATGTCGACTGCAAGACGAACGATCGATGTCGACCTCCGCACTGATGTCGACGCCGAGATCCCGGCGGAGGTGCCACGGGTGGTTGCTCTCGAGATTGAGTACGGCGACGACAGCGAGCGGACAGTCCATCTCAATCACGGCCAAGAAGAGTGGACGTTCGAATTCGTTGGGGGCCAGTGTACCGATCGCGATCCACCAACGCGGCCTGTCCCCCAGTGGATCAACGAAGCACTCAGAGCTGTGGAAGCAGAGATTCGGTGAGAAATGATGTCAGTCTTCGACGTCCTCGACCGGCTCAAGTTCACCAGCATCGAGGTCCTCGTCGAGAAACATCTCCCCTTCGTCAGTGAGTCGATAGAGGCCATGGCCCAACTTCTCGACGAGCCCGTAGCGGGCCATTTCCGAAAGACGATCGCGCGCGTAGTTAGCGACAGTTACGTCGAAACGGTTCTCGAGGACGCTTGGAGTCATATTACCCTCGTCTCTCATCGTCTCCAAAATCATTTCGTCCGTCCGCGTCATCCAATCAGCGCGCTTTCTAGCCACGCCCACCGATTCAACTGTGGAACTCATAGCTGTGTTGGTGTAAATCAATTCTCTGTAGGTAAAACAGTACCGACAGTTACTAGCGTTCGGCGAGCAACTCTATCCGTTCGAGGTTGCTGTGTTAGCCGACGAATGTGCATTACAAGCGGACTCCGTCGCGGTGTGTAGTCAGATCCGAACAATTTCGTCTGAGCATCGGATACAAGATGTTATCGGATCGGTCCCGGACGAGCGGATGGACGAGGTTGACGACGCACTCGAGTACAGCCTCGGATTGCGGTCACCCACTCGGTGACAGTCCGCAAATAGTCACGGATTGCTTAGGCTCGAGACCGATCACGCCGTCGCCGTCTCGCGCTCGAGATCTCGAAGCTGTTCGATCCGGCGTTCCGTCGAGGGGTGGGTGCTGAACAACCGGCCGACGATGCCGGATTTCAGCGGGATGATGAAGAAGGCGTTCATCTCGGCTTCCTCGCGGAGGTCCTCGTCGGGAACCTTGTCGACCTCGCCCGAGATCTTCATGAGTGCGGAGGCGAGCGCGCCGGGGTTGCCGGTGATGGCGGCCGCGCCGCGGTCGGCGGCGAACTCGCGATACCGCGAGAGCGCGCGGATGAGGAGGTAGCTGACGATCCAAACGAGCAGCGAGATCAGGATGGCGACGAGGAGCCCCGCCGCGCCCCGTGCGTCGTCGCCGTGGCCCCGCCCGCCGCCAGTAAAGAGCATCATCTGACCGCCGAAGCGGACGATGAGGAAGGCGATGGTCGAGAGGAAGGAGGCGATGGTCATCACGGCGACGTCACGGTTCTTGACGTGGGCGAGTTCGTGGGCGAGGACGCCGTCGAGTTCCTCCTGATCCAGCGTGTTCATGAGCCCAGTCGTCACCGCGACGACGGCATTGCTCGGCGAGCGGCCGGTCGCGAAGGCGTTGGGGACCTTCGAGTCGACGACGGCCACCGTCGGTTTCGGCAGGTCGGCCTGCTGGGAGAGCCGGTCGACCGCGGCGTGTAACTGCGGGTACTCCTCGTACTCGACCTCCGTGGCACCCATGCTCCACAGCGCGAGTTTGTCGCTGTAGAAAAACTGGATCAGCGAGAAGCTGCCGAACAGTAGTGCGACGAGCAAGAGACTCGAGGCTCCACCGCCGAACACAAACGTGAGTCCGGCGATGAAGAGCAGATACACCGCAAAAAGGAGGAACATCGTCAGCCCCATTCGCGCGCGAAGCCCCCAATCCGGTTGCCAGTCCATACGTTGCTATATGGCCTGAAGGGAGATAAGTTCCCTCAAACCGGTGGAGACGCGGGGGTATCTGGAACCCCCTCGTTTCGCATCGAGACCGGGGGATGTGAGTTCGTCTGACACAGCGAATCGACCGGCGTCCGACGCGTGGCAGACGAGACGGGGAGTGAGTTCCACCGGTGATCGAGGTGAGGTTGCGTCGGTACTGGCGTCGGTCGAACGAGAACGGTCGTGAACCGATCGAAATCAACCGAGGGAAGACAGACAGATTCAGACGGAGCGGACAGCAGGCCGGGCCGTCACTCGAGGCCGACGGCGACTCGAGCCCCCCGTTTCGTGTGGAACAGAGTGACGAACGAACCGACATCCGTACTGGCGACCCCCCTTATTTCGTGTGGAGTTCTCAGTGGCTGAATCGAACGGATGGGTTTTTGACCGAACTGCGAGAACGCGCCGTTTAACTCGCTCAACCCCAAAGTGGGGTCAATGGCAGACTCGCGTGCGTTCTGTCCCCGCTGTGGGGATCCGATCGCGGATCGATCCGGGAGCGACGCGACCGAATCCGCGGCCTCGAGCGGGGACGCGGACGAGCGGGGCATTCGCGAACCGGCCGCCGGCGATACCGACCTCTGTCGGGCGTGTTACTTCGACGACTTCGAGTTCGTCAACGCGCCACAGCAGGTCGACGTCCGGGTCTGTGCCCGGTGCGGAGCGGTCCACCGCGGCCAGCGCTGGGTCGACGTCGGCGCGGAGGACTACACCGACGTTGCGATCGAAGAGGTGAGCGACGCGCTCGGCGTCCACGTCGACGCGGCGGACGTCGCCTGGCAAGTCGAACCCGAACAGGTCGACGAGAACACGATCCGGATGCACTGTTATTTCACCGGCGTCGTCCGCGGCGAACCCGTCGAGGAACAGGTCACCGTCCCCGTCAGGATCGCCCGACAGACCTGTACTCGCTGTGGCCGGATCGCCGGCGACTACTACGCGAGCATCGTCCAGATCCGCGCCGAGGACCGGACGCCGGTCCCCGAGGAGATCGACCGCGCCAAGGCGATCGCGAACGACATCGTCGCCGAGATGGAGGCGACGGGCGATCGCAACGCCTTCATCACCGAACTGAGCGAGACGCCCGACGGGCTGAACATGAAGGTCTCGACCAACAAGATCGGCAAGAAGATCTCGAACAAGATGGTCGAGGAGTTCGGCGGGACCGTAAACGACGCCGAGACGCTCGTCACCGAGGACGAAGACGGAAACGAGGTCTACCGCGTGACCTTCGCCGTCCGCCTCCCGCCGTACCGGCCGGGAGATGTCATCGAACTCGAGGACGACGCGGACGACGACGGGCCGATCCTCGTCCGCAGCGCCCGCGGGAATCTCAAGGGAACGCGCGTTACGACGGGCGACCACTACGAAGCCGACTACGAGGAGGGAAACTCCCCCGACGCTCGAAAACTCGGCGAACTCGACGATGGCGTCGAGACGACGGTCGTCACCGTCGAAGACGAGAACGCGGTGCAGGTGCTCGATCCCGAAACGTACCAGGCCAAAACGGTCGCCCGGCCGGACTACTTCGATCCCGACGCCGAGACGGTTCCCGTCCTGAAGAGCCGCGCCGGATTGCACGTGCTGCCGGACGAGGGCGATGACTGAGCGGCGAGACGAAACGGGTTCGAGTTCCGAGGACGGGGATCCTGCCGAAACCAGTCCGAGCCTCGAGCCCGGAACCGACTCGCCGCTGGCGGTCGTCGTCGAGAAGCCGCGAACGGAGACGGCGATCGAATCCTTGCGAGCGGAAGGCGTCTACGACGACGAGCGACGGGTTCGCGAGTACGACGCCGAGACGGTCGCCCTGCCGGTTTCCGCCCAGCCCACCGAGACGACGGTACTCGAGGTGATCCGACAGCTCGATCCCGACTACCGGAGTCCCGACCTCGAGCGGCGACTCGCCGACCGCGGCTGGAGCGAGGCGGACCTCGAAGGCGTGCCGGGGTCGTGGGCCGTCGTCGGCTCGGTGGTCCTCGTGACGGTTCCAGAGAACTGTCCCGACGAGACGGCGCTGGCGGAGGAACTGCTCGAGATCCACGGCGAGGCAGACAGCGTGCTCGCAGACGAGAGCATCGCGAACGACGGGACGGCGGGAACCTATCGAGAGCCGCGGACGCGACTGCTGGCCGGCCACCGGGACACCGAGACGATCCACACCGAAAACGGAACGCGGTACGGGCTCGATCCGACCGAAGTGATGTTCTCGCCGGGGAATCAGGCCGAGCGAGTTCGAATGGGCGAGGTGGTCTCCCCCGACGAGCGCGTCTTCGACATGTTCGCCGGCATCGGCTACTTCACGCTGCCGATGGCTCGCGCCGGCGCGTGCGTGACCGCTGCCGAGGTTAACCCGACCGCGTTTCGCTACCTGCTCGAGAACGCGATGTTGAACGACGTCCAGAACGATCTCGAGGCCTATATGACCGACTGTCGAGACCTCGCGGCAGATCTCGCGGTCGACCGCGTCGTGATGGGGTACTACGGCGTCTCCGAGTCGAACGACGGCGACGAAACAGCGGGTCGAACCGACGAAGCCCACGAGTTCCTCCCCGCGGCGCTCGAGGCGCTTGCCCCCGGCGGGACGGTCCACTACCACGAGGCGACGCCGGAGGCGCTGCTGTGGGATCGCCCGATCGGGCGACTCGAGGCGGCCGTCGGCGAGGCGGGTCGGACGCTCGGTGATCTCGAGCGCCGTCGAGTCAAAAGCCACAGCGCGGGCGTCGAACACGTCGTCGTCGATGCCGTGGTGGAGTGAGAGTTCTATCGACGTGACCGATCGAACGGGACGAACCGATTCGACCGTCAAAGCACGCGATAAACGCCGAACGCAGCCGTGACATTCATGCCGATCGGGCCTGAATCGACGTAGCATGACCAGAAACCAGATCATCGCGCTCGTGTTCGCGGTGTTGATGGGAACGTCGATGATCGCGATGCCGGCGATGTACCTGTTCGGGTAACAGCGGTCGTCGCCTGACGCGTCAGGACGTTCATTCCGAGCCATCTCGTCCGGTCTATCGCCCTCGAGACGATTTTTCGATCACGCTCGTTCGTCTTCGCAAAAATACGAACTGAGCCGTTAGCCGTCCGTGTCCCAGACATCCGCCAGCGGGCTCGAGCGCGATGATTCGCGCGTGGACGAGCGGTTGCGATCGCTCGAGGAGCGACTCCCAGATCCGGACTGAGACCGATCACCAGTCCGCGAGCCAGAAGCCGACGTGGACGGCGAACGGCCGGGGGATGAACGGCCGGACGACGAGCGGTTCGCGCCGCCGGTTCCGATGACCGCGGCCTGCGGGTCGAAGGAAGGAAGCGAGGGCGCGTTCATCCGGTCGACCTGCGCTTCGAACCAGTCGGGCATGTCCGTTCGCGCGCGGTCGAAGAGGTCCAGCAGGCTCGAGTCCGCCAGGTACGTCGCGCCGTAGTCGTCGGGCGCGCGGACGACCCGACCACAGCCCTGGATGATGGTTCGAAGCGCGGTTCGGTAGTACCAGGCCCACTGGCCCTCCTCGAGGCGGTGAGCGACGCGCGAATCGCCGGTGTTGAGAAACGGCGCTTTACAGAGGACCTGAAAGCGACAGAGGTCGCCTTTGAGGTCGAGCGCTTCCTCCATCTTGACCGAGAGGAACATGTCCGGATCGTCGCTCGCCTTCCACTCCTCTAAGTCGGCGTCCCGGCCGTCTCTCGTGTGCGTTCGAATCCGCTCGCCGACACCGAAATCCCGAAGCAGGTCGGCCAGTCGCTCCTGAATCGCGTAGGAGTGGGCGTGGACCAGCCCCTTCTCGTCCGGATGTTCTTGCATGATTCGGACGATGGTTCGGGCGATCTTGGGGAGCGTGTCGTCGCGCTGGTCGTAGGTCATCTTCCCCTGAGTCACGTCGTACAGCGGGCGGTTTTCGACCGGGAAGGTGTGCTCGACGTCGACGAGGGCGACGTTCTCCGGACGGAGTCCGACCTGCCTGCAGAACGCGTCCTTGTTGAGGATCGTCGCCGAGAGGAGCGCGAACTTGTTGCCCCGATCCCAGACAGTGTGTCTGAGGTAGCGCTCGGGGTTCATCGGTTTGATCGTCAGCGGGCCGCCGAGTTCGGCGTCCTCGCCGTCGCTCCCATTGGCGCCGCTGGCTCGGTCGGCGTCGGCCGGCGGCTCCTGATCGATCAGCCAGGTCGTCGGACTCTCCGGGTCGCGGTAGTCCGAAACGAACCACTCGAGTTCGCCGATGAGTTCCTGAAGCCGGTCCCGCTCGCGAACGTCCGCGGGCGTGAGCGACTCCTGAGCGAGCAGTTCGTCTTTGCGTCGAGTGCACGTCTGAGCGAGGTTTTCGGCGTAGCGGGCGGCGCGGTCGACCCCGCCGATGTCGGGAACGCGAAGGTCCTCCCAGATGGGGACCGAACGGGGGCCGAGTCGGATCGTCGCGTACATCTCGGCCCACTCGGCCAGTCCGTGGGCTTCGTCAACGACGACCACGTCGCGGGTCCGAAAAACCTCGCTCCCCGCGGTTTGCATGAAGTACGCGAGCGTCATCGCCGCGATTTCGCGGTTCGACGCGATCGCTCGGTCCGAGAAGTACGGACAGCGATGTTTGACCGAGCAGTCGTACCCGCGCTCGCGAACGCACGGGGCCTGATTCACCGGCGTGTCGCGCTCGTGGGGGAGAATACAGTTGTAGTTCGACTTCCCGCGGATCACGTTCAGATCTGAAAGCAGGTCGTCCGCAGCGACGTCGTCGAGCTGCGACACCTGCGGCGTCGTGTAGTAGGCCCCCGAGGGCTCGCTCGGATCCGCCTCCTCTATCGTCTGGGCACAGCCGGCGATCGCTCGAGCCAGCAGAGACTTCCCACTGCCCGTGGGCGCGCGCACGAGTACAACGTCGTTGCCGGCCTCGAACGCGTCGCGAACGTCACGGAGGGCCGACTCCTGCGCGCCGCGATAGCTCGGCGCGGGAAACTCCTCGAAGATCCGCTCGGTGTTCACCGTTCGAACCACGGCGGGGCTCGATCCTAAAAGCACCGGACCGTCGCCGTCGGTGAATCTCGAGACCGGCGACAGACGGTCGACGATCCTCGATCGGCTGCCGAAATCGACGCCTACCGCCCGGTAGGCGCTCGATTACAAATACGAAACGTCCCATCGATCCTGAACGTGGAAGGGTCGCTCAGCGGAAGAGCACCCGTGGGCCCCTGGCCCGCGGAGGCCCTCTGGCCTCGTGGCGTTCGAATCCCACCCCTTCCGTTCTCGACGAATCGCTTCCGTTCTCGCAGCTGTCGTCGCCTCGAGACTGCTCGAGGCGACGAACCCGATAGAATCGACGGTCAGCGATCCGACCGGACTGAGCGAACGACAGAGCCATCATCGCTCGGCTCCAGGTTCTCCACGTCCTCGACCGTCGGCTCATCAGGCAACGCCTCGAGACACGGGTAGCAAAGCAGGTGGCTCGAGCCGTCCGCGAGCTCGAGGGTCATCGCCGTCCCGTCGCTGCCGTCATTTTCGCCGAACGTCCAGATGTTGGCGACGCCGCCTGCGACGGAGACCGGACGGCCGCAGCCGTCACACGAATCAGTTCCCATAGCGATCAGCGCTCATAGCGAACACTCAGGACGGAACGGGCAAAGTCGTTCCCCCGAGGAGTCGTTTTCGGGTAGCCGGAATCGGTTGCCCGTCGCGATTCGAGACACCTGCCGGTACGTGAGTAGAGTGCGGCGGAAAAGGAGTTCGTCGCCACTAGTCCGACTTGATCTCCTCGAACTTGTTCAGGAGTTCCTCGGCGGAATCGCCGGAATCGTACTCGACGGTTCCGTGGTGGATCGTCCGCTCGTCGTCGAAGTCGGTATCGACTTTGGAAGCTTGTTTTTCACGTCGCTCGTGCTCGTCTTCGTCATAGGCACCCATTGACATGGTAACTATACACATGTAGGTAGTTCTCTCTTATCAAGGTAACGGTTAAATCGGGCAGAGACGCGTCGGAAACGCAGTATTTCACGGGAAGTGGGAGGAAAGCCAGAAGGGAAGACGTATGCGAGACCAGCACCTACTGTGAGGCGTGGCACGGCCGCTTCGCTTCCGTTATTCGCCCGCTCACTGGAGCGAGCAACGGGTCCGTCAGAAGATTTTGCAACCGCTTCGGAACAACATCGGCGCTCGAGCCGTCAGCCCCCAATTCGACATCAACGGCGGGTGGGATACCCACCGCTTCGAGATGACGAACGGCGATATCGCTCTGTTCGCCCGGAACGACGAGGAGGCCTACTGGATGGGCAACACCGAGACGCCGTCGGCGCTGTGGCGAACCGACAAGTTCGGCTGGGGCGAGGTCCCCCATCACGTCTCGCGGTGGACACAGCGGGAACTCCTCGAGACGCTGTACGAGGCGGACCCGTGGCTCGAGGCGTACCCGCACCTCTCGTGGTTTTTCCTCCCCGTATTCATGTCCAAGGACGGACGGGAGTCCACGCGGGCGTTCTTCCGCGAGCACGCTGGCGGCTTTCCCGATGCCGGCCGACGGGACGCGATGGGCTTTTTCGAGGAGTTCTTCACCACCGGCACGCTCGACGAGTACCGACACGTCATGGCGGGGAAACTCGGCACCAGCGATCACGTCGACCGCGTTCGTATGAGCGCCTCGATGGGCGAGTTCATCGCCGCGAAAATTCTCGTCGACGCGGACTACGACGTAGTCCCCGAGATCGAGGTGACGACGGGACACTCACTCGACTACCGCGCGAAAGACGGGTCGACGAACGTCCTCGTGGAAGTCACCCGCCCCCAGCCGCCCGGAAACAGGGCCGCCTCGGGACCGGTCGCCGCGGTTCGAGATACCGCCGAGACCAAGACGAGCGGCCAACTCGCCGAACACGGCGGCGGCGCGGTGTTGTTCGTCGACTGCTCGAGCTTTCGCGACGATAGCTGGAACGCGGTTCGCGGCGAGCAACCCGACGTTCGCCACCGCCCCGCGGTCGTCTACCGCGCCCGACCGGACGGCCACGTCGAGGGCTATCGGAAGGGATCGGTGCCGCTCGAGCTAGGCGACGGGCTCGAGTTTCTCGATTGAGCGCGCTCTCGAGAATGTTAGTCTGCAGGATTTCGATACGCGTTGGAAAAGTTTCAGTGGTGTACCCAACAGGATCAGCGCATCCTCATTCTCCCGTCCCCTGAACGATTTCCTCGAGTAACGACAGTACAAAACGAGAAATCACCTTGACCTGCGACTTCTCGGCAAGAATCGATCGGACGAGTCGGCTGACATTGCGGTGACGATTCTGGAAGATGGAGACCCAGTCTACGAGGAGACAGCCGAACTCGAGCCAGCAGGCGACGACGAACACAGGGACGAACAACATCTTACCGGTCCGTGGATCAAGCTACACGGGCCGTACTCGCTCGAAATTACCGCTCTAGGAGAATCGGTTACACTCTCGAACGAGGAGATCATCGACCAACTCGAGGACACCGGCTGGGGGGTCGAGTCTGTGCGCGTGGCCGGTGTCGTTACCGAGGATCGAACGCTCGAGACGAACGTCGAATCACGCGAGGAGTAGAGCGCCGCCAACGCTATTTGTTACCCCCAATCGGATCAGTTGACGTCCTCGTCCTCGAGGCGCTCGAGGACCTCTCTGGCGTTCTCGACGGCGGCTTCTTTTTTCGCGGGGTAGGCCTCGACTTTCGCGCGGAACGTGATGCCGTCGCCGAGTCGGCTCTCGCCGTTGAACGCGGCCTGTTTGTCGAGCGTGAGATAGAGTTCGGTGTTCTCGGTGACCCGCTGGTCGAGTTCGGCGATCAGGCCGTCGAAATCCTCGAGATCCGCGAGTCTCGAGAGGACGTGGCGCACGTCGTCTGCGTTTTCGGCGCGCGCCGAGAGGACGAGGATCCGATCACCGTAGTGACCCTCGCTCTCGACGCGCCCTATTTCGAACTCTTCGGGGAGGAACGTTCGCAGCGCTTCCTCGACGCGTTTTTCGTCCTCGGTGGCGTAACAAAACGTCCGCAGATCGACGTAGTGAAGCGGGATTTGTGGCATCGGTCCTGAGAGAACGGGCGTGTTCGCTGGTGGCAGTTACTCGTCGGCGTCGTCGTCCGTGTCGGCGTCATCGGGAGCGGCCTCGAGGGCGTCTTCTGGAACGCCCGACTCCTGGCCGTCCTCGAAACTGATCGTGTAGGTGACGTCGCCGAACATAGATTCCATCGTCTGGGTGACCGTCCCGACTTCGCCGTCGAATTCGCTGTGTTTGTCGTGGAGCACGACGTGGTCGTCTTCCTCGAAGCTCATAGGTCGCTCTTCCCTGCCATTGCGTAAAAAGGGACTGATTCGATTTCGACGGTCGACAGGGACCTCGAGCCCGACTGCAACCGGGTTAGGCTTCGATTCCGAGTTCCTCGAGGAGCGTCTGGCCCGCAGCGCTCGAGGAACCGGGCCCGCGTGCGGTGATCAGGTCGCCGTCGACGGTAACGCTGGTCTCCGAATCGAGTTCGGCGTCCCAGTTTCCGCCCGCGGCGATCACTTCGTCTTCGACCCAGTAGGGGAGTTTTCTGCCGTCGGGCATCAGGTCCTCGTCGTCGACGATTCCCTCCTCCCACTCGTTCGGGAAGCCGGTGACATCGCGGTCGTGGACGAGGAACGCGCCGTGGCTGTCACGCGTGAACGCGAGGATAGCGATGGCGTGGCAGACGACGAGTGCCTTTCCGTCGCCCTCGATCGTCTCGCGGAGGATCGTGCGCGCGTGTCTGTCCTGATTAATGTCCCACTCGGTGCCGTGGCCGCCCGGGAAGACGACGGCGTCGTACTCGCCGGCCTGTGCCTTCGCGAGCGGGATGGGATCGTTGAGTCGCTCATCTGTTTCATGGACTTCCATGACGTGTTCAGCCGTTTCCTCGCCGACCTGCTCGGGATCGGCCGACCGTTCGTCGATTCGCGGCGGTCCGCCCGTCGGCGTCGCGACCGTCACGTCGACCCCGGCGTCGGTGAGCGTCTCGAGCGGCTCGATGCATTCTTCTCCCCAATACCCCTCCTCGCTGACGACGAACAGTGCTCGAGTCACGCGCGTTCGTTCGGGGGCTAGCACATTAACGCCGGTCCAACCCCTCGGTTCTGCCGCAATCGCAGCCGCCGACCTGTTTCGAGAGCGGACGGTCACGAGCGACGAGGGTGGTCTTTTTCGCTGCTGGCGACGTACCTCAGTCCATGGCACAGCGACCGAATCCCTTCGAGGAACTCGAGAAACTGATCGATCGACTGAGCCGGCAACTGCGGTCACCGCGGCGATCCGGCGACGAGGGCGGTGACGCTGACGGCGAGGACCTCGGTATGAGCGTCGGATCGCGCGGAACCGGCGTCGACGTAACGGACGCAAACGGAGAGTTCGTCGTCGTGGTCGACGCGCCCGGATTCGAACGTGACGACATCGAACTCACGTTGACGAACCGGCGGCTGAAGATCGACGGTGAGCGCGAACAGACCGTCGACGACGCCGACGACACCTACCTTCGACGCGAGCGTCGCACGCACTCGTTCAGCCGGCAGATAACCCTCCCTGGTCCCGTCGACGCAGACGGTGTCGAAGCACACCTCAATAACGGCGTCGTGACGATCAGGCTGCCAAAGCGTGATTACGACGACGCAGCGCACTCGATCGATATCGAGTGAGTCCGCAGACGGATGATCGACCGGAGCAACTGTACCACAGACCGATTATTCGTCCTCGTTGTTGAGGTTCAAGACATCAAAAAACCGCTTCTCGAGGCGGGTGCTGGCGAACTCGAGTAACTGATTTTCGTCCCCCGCGACGTCCGCGAACAGTCCGAGATCGATACGTCCACCGGCCATGTCGTGGTGGCCGCCGACCGCTCCGAGTTCGCCGAACGCCTTTTGTAACGTTTCGCCGGCCTGAACCCGCGGGTCGATCGATCGAGCACTCAGTCGGATCGAACCGTTAACGATCCCGTAGATGAGGACCGTATCGACGCCCTCGAGGTTGAGCAGATAGTCCGCGGCCTGGGGGAGCGCGTCGGTCTCGGTGGTCCGGCCCACGCTCGAGGCCAGCGACGAACCCCGACGCGTCCGCGACGTGATAGCGTGTCCGATCGCGTCGAGCGTGGCCGGAGAGAACGCGCTCCCGTACAGTTGCTCTAACATCTCGAGGTTCGCCTCCGGGTACACAGCCAGTGCCGCCTCGTACTCGCGTTCGGTCGGGTCGCGGACGAAATCGAGCCGTTCCCGGTGCAGCGCAAAGAGCAGGGCAGACGCCAATCGCGTCGCGACGGCCATCTCGAGGTCGAAGAGGTACTCGACGAAGATCGTCGCGGTCGCGCCGTAATCCGTTCGAACGTCGACGAACGCCGTCTCGACGTCGCTGTCTGGATGATGGTCGACGACGATCGTCGGTTCGATCGACGACGGTACCTGCGTGTTCCGGCCGGGCACCGCGTGATCGACGAATGCGAGGGAATCGTCCTCAGTAATCGACGCGTTTCGGATCGGCGTGATCTCGATGTTGAGCATGTTGACGAACGCCCGGTTTTGCTGGTGTGAGATCTCCCCCCCGTAGACGGTCCGGGTCTCGTTTACGCCGTTGTGTTTCGCGATCCGTTCGAGCGCGAGCGCGCTGGCGAGGCAGTCGGGATCCGGGTTGTCGTGACAGACGATGGTGAGCGAATCCATCTCCGCGAGCGTTTCTCCCAGATCTTCCGCTCGAGACATATCTAATCCTACGGACACGAGCAGTTTGTAAGTCGTGCCAAGATGTCGGACGCGATGACTGGAAATACCGTATTAACTACCGTAACCAGATGATACGTCGGTATGCTGTCGTCGAATTCTCCGTATTCGGACGAAGATATTATTGATGAATAGCATATATTTCGGGTCAATCTCCGCTCGAGCACGGAAGACGGTTCGGATACAGATCGTCCGTCCGCGCGATGGAGTCAATCGACACCACGCCGGATCCGTGGCGGATCCGTGGCCCCTAGCGGTCGCGTCGCCGGCCCGTCAACGCCTCGCTGGCCGGCGCGAACGGAATCGGCGTGCCCCGGTCGTTCTCGAGTGCGCGTTCGTAGAGCAACGACGCCGCGGCGACCGTCTCGATTCCGGTGCCGCCGCTGTCGAAGACGGTTATCTCGTCGGCGTCGATTCGGCCCGGTTCGGTGCCGGCAACCACGTCACCGAGTTCGGCGTGCACGTGATCGTCCGAGATGCGACCCGTCTCGAGCGCCGCGATAAACGACCCCGCATCCTGTGAGACCCGCTCTCGGAGGTCCGGAACGTACGTCGATCGTTCGATCGTCGTCGCGTCGAGTTCCCGTTTGTCGGGGTGGTACTGCCCCATCGCCGTCACGTGTGCGCCGGGCTCTAAGTGCTCGCCGTCGAAAACCGGTTCGGTCGACGTCGTCGCCGTGATGACGACGTCCGCGCCCGCCACTGCGGCCTCGCTCGAGGAGACGGCCCGAACGGACGCCTCGAGCTGGGCGGCGAACTCGTCGGCGAACGCCGTCCGGTTTTCCGCGGTCGGCGAGTAGACGCGGACCTCCTCGAAGTCCCGGACCGTGACAGCCGTGTGGACCTGTCCGCGGGCCTGCGGACCGGTTCCGATGACGGCGAGAGTCGTCGCGTCCTCGCGCGCGAGTGAATCGACGGCGACGGCTCCGGCAGCGCCGGTCTTGAACGGGTTCATGCTCGCGCCATCGAGAATCGCGAGCGGTTCGCCCGACTGCGCGTCGAAAAGCGGCGTCACGAACCACGCGTCGCCGGCGTCGAACCCGGCGCTGTACATGTAACCGCCCATCGCGCCCGTTTCGGGCAACAACGCGGCGTAGTCGGTGAACATACCGTCGGGATCCGTTCGGAAGTACGCCGAACGCGGATCGGCGGGTGCGCCGTGACCGCGCTGGCGATACCCCTCTCGGACCGCCTCCACGTATTCGGCTGGCGAGGCGAGGTCTTCGATAGCGTCGCTCGAGAGAAACAGCGTCTCGGTCATATCAGGCAAATCGGGATCGAACGAGAAAAAGACAGTGAGAGCGCCTCGAGATCAGTCGGCGTTGATCGGTGGTCGGGTCGTGCCAGTTTCGTCGCCCGAATCGATGGGAGCGTTGACGAACATCGCGTGACCGATGAGCGTCATGGCGACCATCGATCCGACCGGAATCGCTGCCGTTATCGAAACGCCGACGACGGTGAGCGCGACGGTAATGCCGAGCAGTGCGACTGGGATGAGGGCCAGAACAATGTCGTAATATCCAGTCATAATGTATAGTATCCTATGTGGGATGGTAATATAAGTGTTTCCCATAATCGCTTGATACTGGATCAGTTCTAAATACCAATCCACTCTATAAATAACTCGTAAGTTATGGAGATACCATACGCTCCAAGGACATTTCTTCTCACAAACAATTAAGCGGCCAAGGACACAGACTGACACGCATCCCGCCTCGGGCGTTTTCTGCTGACGCTAAATTACAAGTGGGGAGCTAATCGTTCACTCAAGTAGTCGTATTCTGAGACGCAAACGAACCGGGACAACTGAGCGAGTGTCGGAACAACGGACCTCCCTGAGCACGGACTTCGGACGAGAGTTTATATACAGAAACGCGACCAAACCGGGTATGCGATCTCACCAACGCTTTCACGAGGACGAACGAGCGATCGAAGGGCTCCCGATCCGGCTCGTCATCGCGCTCGTCGTCGGCGTCGCCTGTCTCGGGATTATGATGAACATGCTCAGCGGCATCGGAACCCTCTCACAGACCGAAGTCGACGTCGAAATCGAGCCGACAACGGTTTCCGCCGACGCCGAAACTGGCGTCGACATCACTGTGATCGGCGACGACGGAAACGAGGTCGAGGACGCGACCGTGATCGTCTCGAGCGGCAGCGCATCGATACCCGAAACTGTCGACGAGAAAACAGATAGCGACGGAACCGTCACGGTCGATCTCGAGCCCGAAATCAGACAGGGACAGGGAACGGGAACGCTCGAGATCGATGTCCATCCGCCGACGAGCACCGATTACGTGGACGAGCAGGCCAACAGCGAGATCATCGTGACCGAGAACTGATCGTCCCCTCCCACTCGATCCACTCCTGTTCCCAGCCCCGCCGCGACTGCGCGTGTCGGATCGCATGCTCGCGGTCCTCTCGAGCGGTCCGGTTCCGTTCGACGGCACCCGACTGCTCGCCCTCGACCAACAGCGGGTCGAACGAGACGACCGCGCGGTCGACCGCGGTCGGGGTGCCGTCCGGTGCAACCGCCGTCAGTCGCTGCGGGTTGGCGCCCTGTGGGTACACCAGCCGGCCGTCGTCGGTTAGCTGGCGGACGAGCGCCTTCGGCGGGGACTGTGCGGCCGCCTCGAGGAGGATGCGATCGAACGGCGCGTACGCCGGAAGCCCGGCCGCGCCGTCGGCGCAGTCGACGAGGATGCCGCCGTAGCCGGCGTTCTCGAGGTTCGCTCGCGCCTCGTAGACGATCGATCTGGCAATGTCGATGGCGTGGACGTTCGCCTCGCCGACGAGTTCGGCGGCGACGGCTGCCGTGTAGCCGACGCCGGCACCGACGATCAAAACGTCGTCGTCGGGGTTCGGCGAGAGAAACTGCAGCAGGCGGGCGACGACGCTGGGCGCGAGGACGCGCGTTCCGAGGCAGTCGCTGTCTCGATCGGCGTAGGCCAGTCGCTCGTCGTCGAAGAACTCGTGGCGATCGACGTCACGCATCGCGACGTCGCCGTCGGTGAGGACGCCTTTGGCCGGGGACTCGAGTCCGTCGACCATGTCCTCTCGTAAGACCGCCGGATCCATACGCGACCTAAATCGGCGACGGTAATCAAAGACGCGCTTGCGCTACCGCGCACGTTCGGAGCGAAAGCGGTCGCAGCAATGAGAGACGGCCGCGAGCAGGGAGATTATCGCAGCGAGATTCGTCGCACCGTGGAATACACGGGGCCGTCCGCCTCGAGCGTGCTCTCGGTCAAGCAAACCGATTCGACGCGCGTCTCGCCGACGGTCTGCGCTCGCTCGCGGACGACGCGCTGAACGAGGTCCTTTCCACCGGCGTGTTCCATCCGCGCGAGCGTGACGTGTGGGGTGAAGTCGTGTGTCTCCGGATCGAACCCCATCGCCGTCGTTCTGGCCTCGATCACTTCGTGTAACTGTCGGAGTTGCTCGCCGCCCGTTTCGACGCCGAGCCAGACGACGCTGATGTACTCGAGATCCGGAAAGACGCCGAGGCCGCCGAACCGAACGGCAAACGGGTCAAGATCCGTGTCCGAGACGGCAGCCTCGAGTTCGGACTCGAGTGCCGGCACTCGATCCTCGGTAACCTCGCCGAGGAATTTGAGTGTCAGGTGGGCCTGCGCGGGGTCGACGAAGTTCAGTCCGCTCGCGTCCTCGAGCGTCGTCTGGATGTCTGCGATCGGTTCCGCGAGTTCGTCGGGGAGGTCGACGCTGACGAACAGTCGCATGGGCGGTGATTCGAGCGCGTCGGTATTCAACGGACGGGGGAGTTGAGACGCTCGAGAATGTACTCCGACCGAGCTACTCGAGAACGGCTGTAGACAGTCGACTGGCTCGGGTCGCAGGCCTTAACAGTCCTCGCCGCCAAAAAATGCCAATGACCGAACGAGAGAACGAACGCGATCCCGAACACCAGTTCTCCGAGGGTGAGGGGCTCGATCAGTCGTACGAGGAGTTCGATCTCGATCCCCCGGAACTCGGGGTCGATCCGACGAAGGTCGATCCGGTCGACTCCCGGGCTGTTACGGACCTGCTCGACGAGCGAAACATCGGGAGCGACGATGTCGACGCAGAAGAACTGCTCGAGGTCGGTCTGAGCTACATGCGGATCAACCGCCACGAGCAGGCGACGGAGGCGTTCGAGCGGGCGGCTAACTTCGCCGAGGACGACCTCGTCGAGCAGGAGGCTTGGGTCAACAAGGGCGTGGCCCACGCCGAACTCGAGGAGTACGATCAGGCGATCGGCGCACATCAGGAGGCGCTTCGGATCGACGACTCGAGCGAACACGCCGCGAGCGCGGAGACGAACCTGGCCTACGCGCTCTGGGAGTTCGGCGAGACCGCACAGGCGCTCGAGCACGCCGAACGCGCCGTCGAGATCGACGAGCGATTCGCCCAGGCATGGTTCAATCGGGCGTTTTTTCCTCGCGGAACGCGGCCTCGCCGAGGAGGCGCACAACTGCATCGACAACGCGATCCGACTCGGACTGCGAAACGCGCAGGTCCTCGAGGAGAAAGCGCGGATTCTCGAGGAACTCGGCGAGTACGACGAAGCCGAGAAGATCGCCGAGGAGGCAAACGAGATGCGCGAGAACGCCGAAGAGCGACTCGTCGAAGAGCGCCAGCAGCTACAGGAGTAGCGTGAGCACCGATGGGATCTGAGAGAGACATGATCGTCGCAGAACGCGAAACGCCGGAGGGGTTGCTCGTCGCCGTCTGCGACCGGGCAGTGCTCGGGGAGACGTTTGAGAGCGGCGAATTCTCGCTGACGGTCACCGAGGAGTTTTACGGCGGTAACGACGCCGACGAGCAGGAGGTCACAAACAGCCTCGCTCGAGCGACCGTCGCCAACATTGTCGGCGAAAGGGCGGTCGACCTCGCGGTCGACGAGGGGATCGTCGACGAGGCGAACGTGCTCGAGGTCGGCGAGACGGTCCACGCGCAGTTGTTGCGAATGTAAGCCGGGTCTGTAGGAGTATCGCGGGGTCACAGCTCCGCCCGCTGGAAGCGATAGTACCCGATAGCGACGGGCACGACGAGCCAGACGACGAGGACGACGAGCCCAAACCACTCCTGGAGAAAGAACGGAGCGTCGCCCGAGCCGGCGTAGCGTTCGGCCGGCGTCAGTTGGTAGGCCTCGATCGACTCGAGGCCGTACTGGAACTGGAAGGGGAAGATGTCGCCTTCGACGACGGAGCTCGCCAGGTTCGTGTACGCGAAGATCGGATTGAACTGATCGAGGAGCAGATACCAGGTTTCCGGCTCGAGGGGCGGTCCCTCGTCGTAGAGGAGGTAGTACGAGCCCGCGGTGAGGAGTTCCCAGAGGGCGACGAGCACCATGTAGACCCCGACGACGAGAGCCATCGAACGCCCTCGAGACGAGACGCTCGCGGAGACGCCGACTGCGATCCCCACGAAGGTAACTCCGAACAGGATCGTGAGTGCGCCGAAAGCGAGCCAGTCGACGAACGGGACCGAGCCAAAAAGTACCAGACTGAGGACGAACGCGAGTGCGACCGCGACGACCACGACAGCGGTTCGGCCGAGCAACTTGCCGAAGACGACGTCGGTCCGGTTCGGTGGCAAGCCGAGGAGGAGCTTGATGCTTCCGGACCGTCGTTCACCGACAACGGCCATGTAACCGACGATGAGCGCAGCAACTGGAAGAACAACCTGTAGCGGAAAGCCGAGAAATCCCAGTACTTCAGCGCCGGAAACGTCGTCGATTGTCGACCAGATCGCCACGTAACCGACGGCGACGATGACGACGAGCAGGCCGACCAGGACCCAGAGCAGCTTCGACCGACCGGCGTCGGAGAAGTCCTTCCGCGCGACGGTCCCGATGTGAGCGGTCATTCTGCCACCTCGCTGTCAGGGTTCTTCAACACGGAATCGGCGGCGGTTTCCGGGTTCTGTCCGGAGTGGTGTGCTCGTTCGTCCTCGCCGTTTGTTAATGTCGTAAACAGCGACTCGAGCGAGACTTCCTCGATCCGAACGTCGCGAATCGTCGCGCCCGCTCGTTCGAGTTCGACGATGACGGTCGCCTTCGCCGCCGGATCGACGACGGAACACTCGAGCGTCTGCCCGGAGACGGCCGCCGAAGTCACTCCCTCGATCGACGCGGCGACCTTCCGTGCGCGCTCGGTAGGTGTGTCGAGCGCCAATCGCATCGTCGCGTCGCCGCCGATCGACTCGCGCAGTCCCTCGATCGTGTCGACGGCGACGAGGGTGCCGTCGTTCAACACCCCAATTCGATCACAGACCGCCTCGACGTGTTCCAAGATGTGACTCGAGAAGAAGACGGTCGTCCCGGAATCGGCTTCACGCCGGACGAGGTTCTGCATTTCGCGGATACCGTGTGGATCGAGCCCCGAGGAGGGTTCGTCCATGATCAACAGATCAGGATCGCCGACGAGCGCCATCGCCGTCGCGAGCCGCTGGCGCATTCCCGTCGAATACTCGCCCGCTCGTCGACTTCGGTCGTCGGGAGCCAGTCCGACGCGTTCTAAGAGTTCGTCGGGGTCGTCGTCGGCGTCTTTCGTCTCGATCGCGAACTCTATGTGCCGTCTGCCGGTCAGTCGCGGGTAGCAATCGAATCCCTCCGGAAGGACGCCGACGCGGGGACTGATCTCGTCGGCGTCCTCGTGGGAATCGTAGCCGAGCACAGTCGCCGACCCCGCAGTCGGTCGCGTGAAATCCAACAGGGTGTTGATCGTCGTCGACTTGCCCGCGCCGTTCGGTCCCAGAAATCCGAACACCTCCCCCTCGCGGACCTCGAGATCGAGGTCGTCGACTGCGGTCAAATCACCATACTGCTTCGTCAAACCGGACGTACGTATCGCAGCCATCGTGGACCGTCTACCATAGTATCTTTTATAGTTCGACGGCCGGGGTTTCAGTTGGAGAGACAGTGGGCCGATTCGCACGGTCACGGAGACGAACCGTTCGCAGGAATCGCGTCTCGAGCACAGCTCGGTCACGCACCATTCCGTCACGAGTGCCTGCAGAAACGGATGGGACCGAAGGAGTGTTTTGTCTTCGGTCCGTCCCATTCACTAATGAGCCAACAAAACGTCGGCACGCTCGATATCGAGCGTATTCGGTCGGACTTTCCGATCCTCGAGCGGGAGTTCGACGACCAGCAGGTGGTCTACCTCGACAACGCGGCGACGACCCAGACGCCGGATCCGGTTATCGACGCGATGAGCGACTACTATCGGTACACGAACTCGAACGTCCATCGCGGCATCCACCACCTCAGTCAGGAGGCCTCCGAGGCCTACGAACGAGCCCACGATCGCGTCGCCGACTTCATCGGCGCGAGCGGCCGCGAGGAGGTCATCTTTACGAAAAACACGACCGAAAGCGAGAACCTCGTGGCCTACTCGTGGGGCCTGAGCGAACTCGGCCCCAGCGACGAAGTCGTGCTCACCGAGATGGAACACCACGCCTCGCTGGTGACCTGGCAACAGATCGCCAACCGGACGGGCGCGGACGTGAAGTACATCCGCATCGACGAGGACGGTCGCCTCGATATGGATCACGCGCGCGAGTGCATCACCGACGACACCGCGATCCTCAGCGCGGTCCACGTCTCGAACACGCTCGGAACCGTCAACCCGGTCACCGAACTGACCGAACTCGCCCACGAACACGACGCGCTCTCCTTTATCGACGGCGCGCAGGCCGTTCCGAACCGTCCCGTCGACGTGAAAGCCATCGACGCCGACTTCTACGCGTTCTCCGGGCACAAGATGGCCGGGCCCACCGGCATCGGAGTCCTCTACGGAAAGCAGCACCTGCTCGAGGAGATGGACCCGTACCTCTACGGCGGTGGGATGATCCGCAAGGTCACCTTCGAGGATTCGACGTGGGCGGACCTCCCCTGGAAGTTCGAACCCGGCACGCCACAGATCGCCGAGGCCGTCGGCCTCGATGCCGCGATCGACTACCTCGAGGAGATCGGGATCGAGCGCGTACAGGCCCACGAGGAAGAGTTGGCCGAGTACGCCTACGAACGGCTCGAGGCCGAAGGGGACGTCGAAATCTACGGTCCAGAGCCGGGACCGGATCGAAGCGGCCTCGTCGGGTTCAACCTCGAGTCGGTCCACGCCCACGACCTCGCCTCGATCATGAACGACCACGCGGTCGCGATCCGGGCCGGCGACCACTGTACGCAGCCGTTACACGACAAACTGGGCGTTGCGGCCTCGGCTCGAGCGTCGTTCTACGTCTACAACACGCGCGAGGAAGTCGACAAGTTGGTCGCGGCGATCGACGACGCACGCCAGTTGTTCGCGTAAGCGAACAGCGGCGTGCGAGGAGAGCGGCGATCGACGGCGGTGTCGCGAGTGAGCGAAGCGAACGAGTGACACTCAGCGAGACGCACCGCGTCTCGCCAGACCGGCAAGCTGTTCGCACAAGACCAGTCGTTCGCGTGAGGACAACGGTGTGCGAGGAGAGCGTCGACGCGTCGAATCGAAGCCAATCGAACCGACAGCGTCGAGTGCGGCCCCGGAATCCTTTTACAGCGCACAGCCGTATTCGAATCCAATTATGGGAATGGGCTCGGATATGTATCGACAGCAGATCCTCGATCACTACAAGAGTCCCCGAAACTACGGGGAACTCGAGGATCCGACCTTCACGCACGTCGGGGAGAACCCGATGTGCGGCGACGAAATTCGCATGGACGTCAAACTCGACGACGAGGGGACGATCGAGCGCGTCGCCTTCTCGGGCGACGGCTGTGCGATCAGTCAGGCCTCCGCGAGCATGCTCTCGGGAAAGCTCACTGGGAAAACGGTCGACGAACTGCTCGAGATGGATCGCAACGATATCATCGACATGCTCGGCGTCGACATCTCGCCGATGCGGGTCAAGTGTGCCGTCCTCGCCGAAAAGGTGGCACAGGACGGGGCGAAGATCCACCGCGGCGAACTGGACAAATCGAAGACCTCGACCGAAGACTGATTTGCCGTAGCGGTTCTCTGGATTGGCGCTGATTCTATTGGCGGCTCTCGGTTCGACTCGCGCTCGAGCGACGGCGACTCGTTACTCGCCCGCGCGTCGCCGGGTCGATCGCCGAATGTGGAATCCGATCGGGTGCTTTCTCGAGGTGCAACCCGGCCACTTACCCTCGAGACGCCCGTTCGTCCGCTATGGTCGAAACGGCCGTCGGGTTCGTCCTCGGCGCACTCATCGGAGCGATAGCCACAGCAGCCGGCTCGTATCTGCTCTACTGGAAACGCGAGCGCGACGCGACGAGACGGCTTCGGCAGGCGTTCAGAGAGGAGCTTCGGGCGTACGAACACGTCGACGAAATCGTCGGTGACGGGGGCTACGAGCGGGTGACAACCAGCGTCGAAGCGCCCGTCATCTACGAGTCCGCCGCGGGTGATCTCGGCCTTCTGACCGAAGCCGAGATCGGCAAACTGGTAGCCTTCTACAGTTCGTTGTACTGGCTGCGCGGACTCGAGGATCCCGAAGACAAGAAAGAACAGATCGAATCAGTGGTCGAAAAACGGCGGGCGGCCCTCGAGACGCTCGAGGAGTCTTGAATCTTATTCCGGCTTCAGTCCCTCGTCCTGAACGCGCATGACGCCTTCGCCGTCGGCGAGGTTCGGCGCGTCGACCAACCGGACGATCCGCTTGTCGGCCTTGGACTTGCGGAGGTAGATGCGGAAGGTGGACTTGTGACCGAGGATGTTGCCCCCGATCGGCTGGGTCGGATCGCCGAAGAACGAATCGGGGTTCGATGCGACCTGGTTGGTGACGATGACGGCGGCGTTGTAGAGGTTGCCGACCTTATCGATGTCGTGGAGGTGCTTGTTGAGTTTCTGCTGTCGGTCGGCGAGATTGCCACGGCCGACGTACTCCGCGCGGAAGTGGGCGGTCAGTGAGTCGACACAGAGCAGTCGAACTGGGTACTCGGAGTCTTCCTGCTCGCTCGCGAGTTCCTTTGCCTTCTCGGCCAGCAGCATCTGGTGGTTCGAGTTGAACGCCTTCGCGACGTGGATCTTCTCGAGGACGTCCTCGACGAGAGCGTCGAGCGCCGCTTCGTCGTCGGCCGAGCCGTCGATCTCGCGGTCCTCGAGGGCCGCCTCGATCGCCTCGTCCGGGAGGCCACGAACCATGTCGTCGATTCGTTCCGGGCGGAACGTGTCTTCGGAGTCCACGAAGATGACGCTACCGTGGAGACCGCCGACTTCCTTCGGCAGTTGCACGTTGACGGCCATCTGGTGGGTGACCTGGGACTTGCCGGCACCGAACTCGCCGTACACTTCGGTGATCGACTGGGTCTCGATTCCGCCGCCGAGCAAGTCGTCGACCTCGTCGATGTGCCAGCTGAGCTTGCCGATCTCGTTTCGGCGCTCGAGGACGGTCGAGCCGGTTTCGAAGCCGCCGATGTCGGCTTCGTCGCGGGCCGCACGAACGATATCGCTCGCGGTGGATTCGCCCACGTCGGCCGTGTTCGAGAGCTCGGAGGGAGAGGCGACGGCCAGACTCTGGAAGGAGTCAAAGCCCGCATCGTAGAGTTTGTCTGCGGTTGCCGGTCCAACGCCGGGGAGCGTTTCGAGATCTACGTCTGCCATACACGGTCGTTGCTCCGGCACCGGTATAAACCCTCGTTAACAGGAGAGTGAAAGTGAAAGTGCAGGACGGAACGGCGGCCGATATGATCGCACCGGAGAGTATATCCGTAAAGAGGAAGTCACGACGGGCGAGTCGACTGCCGCGGACGGCGTCTCAATCCCACCCGCTCGTTTCGTCCCGCCAGGAGAGACAGTGGAGTCGGGTGTCGTCGGTCACGACGTAGAGCGAGCCATCCGAAACTGCGGGCCCGCTCGAGACGCCCCCCTCGAGCGGGTAGTGCCATCCGAAGTCCGGTTCGTCGGTGTCGATTCCGTAGACGGAGCCGCTCGAGTCGCCGAGACAGAGCGTATCGCCGACGAGAGCCGGCTCTGCGCGGGCGATGCCGTCGAGATTGACGCCTTTCTTCGAGAAGAGCCAGCCGCTGAGTTTCCGCTTGCCGAACATCGTGTCGGTGACGTGGAGGTAGCCGTCTTCGGCTCCGACGAAGACGCTGTCGTCGGTGACAGTCGGTGCGGTCGTGAACGGATCGTCGATCTGGTAGGTGAACCACGACTGCCCGGTTCGGGCGTTCAACGCCAGCAGGAGGCCGCCGTCGTCGGCGACGTAGACGCGGTCGCCCTCGCCCGCGTCGATGTCCCCCTCGACTGCGAGCGGTTCCGTCCGTTCGTCCGGTTCGATATCGGACCCGCCGAGTTCGAGGCCTGATTCGGGTTGCGAATCGATCTCTGGGCCGTCACTCTTCGGGTCGTCGTTCGAACCGAGAGCGGACGGATCGCGATCGGCGACGCTGATTCGGTCGTTGCCGGTCCCCGCCGTCCCAGCGTCTCTCGGGGCCTCGGTGCCGGGAACGGCCGTGGGCCCGCCGACGACCGAACCCTTGGTCGGGGTCGCCCAAACCTCCTCGCCCGTCTCCGCCTCGAGCGCGCCGACTCGGTTCTGGGACGTGCCCACGTAGACGTACTCGAAGTCGGTCCCGGCCAGCGTGGCGGGTGTGCCGACGACACCGGCCTCCGTTTCGTGAACCCACAGCGGTTCCCCGGTTGTCGTCTCGAGCGCCGAAACGCCCTCGCCGTGGCCGACGAAGAGGACGCCGCGCGAGAGCGTCGGCGCGGATTCGACGCGACCGGAAACCGTCCCTTGCCACCGGAGCGTGCCGGTTTCGGGCTCGAGTGCGAACACGGTGCCGTCGGTCGCGACGGCGAACAGGGAGTCGTCGGTGACCGCGAGCGACGACGCGAGCGTCAGTTCGGTTTCGAACCGCCAGCGCCGCCGGCCGCCGTACCTGTCGAACGCGTACACCGTCCCCGCGCTCGAGCCGACGTAGACGGTGTCACGGTCGAGCACCGGTGGCGCGTCGATCGACCCGTCGACCCCGACGTCCCAGATCGGCTCGGGACGCTCGGGTTCCTCGACGATCGAGTCCGTCAGGTGAGCCGAGTTCTCGTGATCGTGCCTGAACTGGTTCCAATCGCTCACTGGGCCAGCGTAGCCGCTCGCGGGGCATAATAGGTGCGACACGTCTCGAGCGAACCGATCGGTTCGGCGGACGAGCAACCCGCAGCCGCCTACTCCCAGGGGTGCGTTCCGGACGAACTCGGCCAGAGAGGATACCAGTGATCCTTCTCGGTCTCGATCTCGAGTTCCCCGTCGAGTACCGACTCGAGTTTGAACTCGGCGCTCGAGTCGCGTTCGCGGCCGGGTCGTGGTGCGAACGGGTAGAATCGCCCGCGGCGGAACGAGTAGATCCAGTAGACGGGACCGTTGCCGTCGCTCGCGGCGGTTCCCTCGTAGGCGAAGACGGCGGCGAGCAGTCGCGACCCGTAGCCGTGCTCGATGAACGTGTCCGCTGCGAAGTGCATGCTCGTGATGAGGTCCTCGGGGTCGTCCTCCTCGAGGATCACCCACCTGTAGCCGTGGTCGTCTTCGGCGATCTCGAACTCGGTTCCTGTCTCCTCGCGGCCCGCCTCGAGGATCGCCTCGACCTCCGAGACGGCCTCGCGGAAGGTGCTCGAGTCGACGCCGGAAAAACAGAGCGCGCCGACGCCCGCCGAGTCGTAGCCCAGTTCGGCCTCCATGGTGAGGTAGGCCGTGCTCATCCCGAAGAGGTCGTCGGGGTCGGCGTCTCGCTTGGCGTCGGACTCGGCGCGCAGTCCGAGTACGGACCGAAGTCCATCCAGCAGTCCCATACCAGTAGTGTCGTGGGAACTACCTTAGAAGTCATCCATTTGGGCCGGGCTCGAGCAACAATTGGAATGAGCAGTAGACGGGACAGAGTGAAAATTCGAAGACAAAACTCCTTCCCGACACAGTTATAGATATGGATATGGTATGAATAGGTATGAGTGACACGGACACGCGGCGTGTCGGAGAACGAGGGCAGGTTACGCTCCCAAAGGATCTTCGAGAATCGTTTGGAATCGACGGTGGCGATGAAGTCGAGATCCGGGAAGAATCCGGAAAGATTGTAATCGAGAAACCAGTCTCCCGGGACGAACTTGCCGAAGGGTATCGTCGTCGGGCCGAACAGGCTCGCGAGTTGACCAACGAGATGGAAGGCACGTCACACGAAGCGAACGCGTATCTCGGCGATGCGCCGGAGTGGGAGTAGATGCACGTACGTCGTGGTGACATCGTCATCGTCGAGTTAGATCCGACGCGAGGATCTGAACAACGCGGAACGCGGCCGTGTCTGGTCGTGCAAAATGATATCGGAAACGAAAACGCACCGACGACAATTGTCGTCCCATTTACGACATCGTTCGGCGAGCAACTCTATCCGTTCGAGGTTGCTGTGTTAGCCGACGAATGTGCATTACAAGCGGACTCCGTCGCGGTGTGTAGTCAGATCCGAACAATTTCGTCTGAGCATCGGATACAAGATGTTATCGGATCATCGAACCAGTGTGCCGCGTGGGATGACTGTCAGATTAACCTCGAAGAGTACGAGTCGCTCGGCATTCGGCCGACATCGATTCACAAATCGAAAACAGATCACAAAGCCGCTGTTTTTGCGATTGCCGGGGGAATCACGTACAACATGCGTGACGAAGAAGAACAGGAAGCAGTCGCCGCTACCGCCGACTGAAGACACGTCGACTCCTCTGGAACGTAACCCGTGAAGTGACAACGCCGTCTCCCCGAGTTCCTGTTTTCCCGACGATCAAACGGCTTTTCGCGGACGAACGCCCTAATAGAGTGGTATCCCCTACTATCGTCTCGGCGAACCGTTTCACCCCGTCGCCGTCGGGGCTATCCGACGTTTCTTCTCACAACCGCTCGTTATTCGAGCCGTTCAATCTCCGTCGATCGTTTAGACTGGCCTGTCGCGACGGCGGAGTCTGTCGGTCGCACCGGCGGCGATCACCGAACTCGCTCTCGACAGGCCGATGGCTCGAGCGGTTTCGGACCCTCTACCTTGTGGACGGAGAAAATTCGCCGGAAGTCGTCCGAAGCGTTTCGCGCCGACGGCCTACTCGAGTAGCTCTTCGAATTCGGGTAACACGTCGTCGTCCGTGGTTGCTCCGGATTTACGCGAGTCGTTCGTCGGTGTGTCGTCGCCCTCGTCGCTATCGGTCTCGTCGGTGCCCTGCTCGTTCGGTTCGGAGCCGTCGCCGCGCTCGTCCGCGTCGACGTCGGATTCCACGTCTCCGTCGGCTTCGTCGTCCTCGACGGCTTCGGCGTCGTCGTCTTCGTCCTCGATGACCTCGACGCGGAGCACCTCGAGGGGGATGTTCTCGAGGCGCTGGCCGATCTCCTTGCGGGCGATTCGCGAGGCGTGTTCCTCGCGCTCGACGTTGAACACGGTCATCTCGAGTTCGAGGGCGACGAGCGCCTCGTCGGCGGCGATGAAGGCTGGCTCGAGTTCCTCGCCGGACGGTGAGGTTCGCGACCCCATGTTGATTTCGACGTAGTTCAGGTCAGGGTTCAACATCTCGCCGGTCTTGGAGATCCCGATACGAATTGCCTCGTTCTCCGTCTCGACGTCGTATACGGGCACGGCGGCCTCGACGACAACCCTGCAGTTCATATCGTGGTATTGTATAGCCAACAGTATGAACCTTCGCCCCGCGTGAGTGGGCTGAAAACGCGATGTGGTCGGTTTGACACCGCCCGCCCGGCTCGAGTCGCCCTCGGCGGTCTCCCGTCGACTGCGCGTCGCACCTTCGAAAGCCCCAAGCCGTCGCTGGCGAATTGCAGGGCAATGGAAACGGGCACGATCCCGATCGAGAACTGTCCGGGCGGCTTCGATCTCTACCTGACGCTCGAGAGCGGACAGAGCTATCTCTGGCGGCGCGAGGACGGCCAGATGTACGCCGGCGACGGAACTGACACCGCGTCGAGTGACGATCACGGACGCTGGTACTCGACCGTCGTCGACGGCGACGTCATCCGCGTTCGACGCCGCCGCGCGAGCACGGCCGGAGCGACCGACGGCGTCCTCGAGTGGGAGGCGACGAGCGATCGCGAGGCGACGATACGTCGCCTGCTCAGACTCGAGGACGACCTCGAGGCGATCGTCGACTCGACGCCGGACGACCCGCTGCTCGAGAAAGCCTACGACGCCTATCGCGGCCTTCGGCTGGTCGAGGACCCGCCCTTCGGAACCCTGATCTCGTTCATCTGCTCGGCCCAGATGCGCGTCGGTCGGATCCACGATATGGTATCGACGCTCGCTCGGACCTACGGCGATGCGGTCGCGTTCGACGGCGAGACCTACCACGCGTTTCCCCGACCCGACCAACTCGCGGCGGCGACCGAATCAGAGCTTCGGGACCTCGGGCTCGGCTATCGCGCGCCCTACGTCGTTCGAACGGCGGAGATGGTCGCGAGCGGCGAGGCCCGTCCGGAGGCGGCCCGCGACCTCGAGTACGAGGACGCTCGCGAGTATCTCACCCGATTCGTCGGCGTCGGCGACAAGGTCGCAGACTGTATCCTCCTGTTCGCGCTCGGTTTCGACGAGGCCGTCCCGCTCGACACCTGGATCAAGACCGCCATCGCCGACTACTACCCCGACTGCGACCGGGGGAACTACGCCGAGACCTCTCGAGCCATCCGCGAGCGCTTCGGCGGGGAGTACGCCGGCTACGCACAGACCTACGTTTTTCATTACCTCCGTACCGGCCAGTAGGCGGTCGGAGAGTACGCGTCGGCGTCCATCGAGCGCCGTCTGTCTGGCTTTTCCTCGAGAGTCCATCGTCCGTGTCGCCGTGTCCGTGTCGCCGTCAGACTCGAGAAACGGCTCTCCCGACTCGAGATATCGCGCCGCGCACCTACCGACGCGCGTTCGTCCGGTGCGGGTGGGCCGGATTTTTACCCTTCGCCCGCCTGCCGTCTCACATGACCGAGCGAACGCGAGCGCACGTCTTCGTCTCCGGCACGGTACAGGGCGTCTACTATCGGGCGACGACGCGGGACACGGCCCGCGACGCGGGCGTCGACGGCTGGGTGAAGAACTTAGAGGACGGGCGCGTCGAGGCGGTGTTCGAGGGCCCCGAGGACGCGGTCGAGTCGATGGTCGAGTGGTGTCACGAGGGGAGCCCGGCCGCGGACGTCAGCGACGTACAGGCCGAGTTCGAAGCTCCCGAGGACGAAGACGGGTTCGAGATCCGATATTGAGCAATTCGAACGTTGATACTGAGGGTTCGACCACCATGTCTGATCCAGACCCGTCGTCGATCCGCTCGCTCGCCGTCGCCACGGAGGACGTCGTCGACGCGGCGATCTACACCCGCGAGAATCCCGGTACCGCCGTCCTCCGGGTGACGCCGCCGTTTCACGGCCGGATGCGCGCTCGGCTCCACGTCTTCCACGACGAGGGCGGCCGCGTGAGCGGGGCGATCCACCTCGAGCCGGACGACCTCCTCGCGGAGGCGGTGCTCGAGGACTACCCCTCCTTCGACGCCCTTTCCTTCGACGACCGCTCCGAGGACGACCCAGGCGAGGACCCGGACCGCATCAGGAAACGACGGGAGCGGGCGCTCGAGACCTGGCGCGAGCGCGCGGCGGACGCGATTCTCGACACCGTGGTGCTCGGACGGGTCGACGGTATCGACAGCGGCCACCGCGTCGACGTGAAACGCCTCGGTTGATCTCGACCGCCGCAGCTCCGAGCGGGGGGTCGCGGGCTATCGGACGACCGTGCTCGAGCGCACTGGCCCCGCACTCGGTCTGCGACGGCCGAACGAAGGCGAGCGCGAGACCCCGATTCAGTCTCTCACTTTCACTTTCACCGCGGACGGATCGGTTTCACGTACTATCGCTCCAACTGAGAGGTATGAGTCAACTCGTAGAGCGCCTCGAAGACGACCGAACCGATCGAGAACCCGACGCCGATCGCCCGCGGATCGACATCAGCGATTTGCAGGCCAAAGGCGTCGAGGAGTTCGTCCGGACGAACGTCGGTACGGACCGCGTCTCGCTCGAGCACCGCGGCTCGCACACCTACCTCCTTCTCGAGGAGTGAATCTGTCCCCGTGATAGGGGGGATTCGACACGCCGTGGAGAAAGGCACTTCCGAACGCACCCCGTCCGCTCGAGCGTGAGCACCGACACGCCGAACGACCGCGGAGCCGGGCCACGCCGCATCGAGGTTTACGAGGGGTGTGAGGTCGTCGTCGAGTTCGATCCCGACCTCACGTTCGAGTGCGTCGACGACTGCACCTGGTGTTGCCATCACGGCGTCTTGCTCTACGATCGGGATCTGATCGAACTCGCCGCCCGCGCGAACCTCGCGGAGACGACCACCGACTTTCGCGGCGAGAAGTTCGTCACTCGAGAGCCCAAAGACCGCGAGGCACACGTCGACGAGGACGGTAACGCCTGCGCGTTCCTGCGGGACGACGGCCTCTGCTCGTTGCACCTCGAGGAGGACTGGAAACCGACCCGGTGTTCGGTGTTCCCGCTCGGCGTCTGGCTCGAGGACGGCGACCTGCACGTCGACATCCGGGACTCGGCACACGACCACTGCGAGGGCCTGAACGTCAGCGACCGCCGCGTCATCGAGAACCTCGGTGCGTTTCTCCCGGAACTGTTGTGGGACCTCGAGAATCCCGATTCCGAACGGGTCCTGTGAGCGGCGGGCGCCGGCGGCGCTGGCCGACACGGTCACAATATACTTGTCACCGCCCGTAGTGGGTTGGCCTGTCATGCAAATCGATGCAGCCGTGGTCGAACAGGAAGGGGGAGCGTTCGAGATCGAGAGCGTCGAACTCGAGGAGCCACAGGACAACGAAGTGCGGGTACGCATCGTCGGAGCCGGCGTCTGTCACACGGATCTGATCGTTCGTGATCAGCTGTACCCGACGCCGCTGCCGGCGGTGCTCGGACACGAGGGATCGGGCGTCGTCGAGTCGGTCGGCGACGCAGTCTCGTCGGTCGAGCCGGGTGATCGAGTCGTCCTGAGCTTCGACTACGACGAGTCGTGTCCGAGCTGTCACGCCGGCCAGCCGGCCTACTGCGCGAACTTCTTCGCACACAACTTCGGCGGCGAGCGTCCGGAGGACGGTACGTCACCGCTCTCTCGAGACGGCGAGACGGTTAGCGGCCGATTCTTCGGCCAGTCGTCGTTCGCGACCCACGCCATCGCGACCGAACGCAACGTCGTCCCCGTCGAGGACGACGTTCCGCTGGAACTGCTCGGACCGCTCGGCTGTGGCATCCAGACGGGCGCCGGCGCGGTCATCAATTCGCTGGCCCCGAAGACCGGTTCCTCGATCGCGATCTTCGGCGCTGGATCGGTCGGTCTCTCGGCGGTGATGGCCGCCGACATCGAGGGCTGTACGGACATCATCTCTGTCGAGTTGAAGGACAACCGCCGCGAGTTAGCTGCGGATCTCGGCGCGACCGAAACCGTCGATCCGGGGGCCGTCGACGACGCCGTAGAGCACGTCCGGGACCTGACCGACGGCGGGGTCGACTACGCACTCGAGACGACGGGCGTCCCCGAGGTGGCAGAACAATCGATCGACTCGCTCACCCAGCGCGGCACTGCCGGAATCGTCGGCGCGCCCGCGCTCGGCACCGAGGCGAGTTTCGACGTCAACGATCTGATTCTGAACGGCAGAACGGTCACCGGGATCGTCGAGGGCGATTCTAACCCGAAGGAGTTCATTCCGGTTCTCGTCGAACTCCACCGGCAGGGGAAGTTCCCGTTCGACGAACTCGTCACCTATTACGACTTCGACGAGATCGAGCAGGCGGTCGAAGATTCGGAGAACGGGCGGACGATCAAGCCCGTTCTCAGGGTTAGTGAACCCTGAGAATCCGGTTTCGCCTCTCGTCGCGATGGCGTTTCGGACGGGGTCTCTCGCCGACTCTCCGGTGAGTGTCACGATACCGTGCGACTCAAATGATTTAACCGTCGGGCGATACAATTACCGTTGTGACTGAAGACACAGGGCGGCGGAACCTTCGCATGCCCAACAACGATGAGGTGTTCGCAGTCGTTACCGAACATCTCGGTGGAAACCACGTCCGGCTTCGCTGTCAGGACGGTGAAGAGCGCCTCGGTCGGATCCCCGGCCGCATGAAGTATCGCACCTGGATCAACGAGGACGATATCGTCGTCGCGGAGCCGTGGGACTGGCAAGACGAGAAGGCGACCATCGAATGGCGCTACTCCGGGCAGGACGCAGACCAACTGCGACGCGAAGGACACATCGACTGATCGACTTTTGTCGCCGCGAGTAAACGCGGAGTCGACTTCCGGCTGCAACAGGCAGCGTTGAGTGCACCACAGGATCCGTTCGGACGGGTAGTGGCGCTTCGTCGTTTCAACCCACCTTGCTTGACATACTCTCCCATACTTTTATCGGGCTCCGACGACAAGCCACAGGTACCGCCGGTCGATAGCAAGTCCGGTGTCAGACTGTGCGCGCGTACCGCACCCGAACGAACCGTACGGATCGCGCATCCTCGTGTGGGAGAACGACGCGGCGAGGACCTGAGTCTCATATTCGCGCGATCTGTTTTCCGATTTCTTCGCCGATCACCTCGAGCGACTGCTCGTTCGGATGGTTAGTCGTACGAACTGCGACTCGCTCTGACGGCCGGTCGCTCGAGCGCCGTCGCTCCACGGGGACGTAGCTCGGACAGTGCGCCCCGTTCCGTCACGAAACCCTACCTATGTGTGACCCACGCTTATCACCCAGTCCCTACTATCGGGACACAATGAACTCGTTGGCGGGTGAGTCGGTGGTCGTGGTCGGGGCCGGCGTCGGCGGACTCTCGACGGCCTGCTATCTCGCGGATGCAGGGGCGGACGTTCGCGTCGTAGAGAAGAACGAACAGCTCGGCGGCCGGGCGTCGGTCCTCGAGGCGGACGGCTTTCGGTTCGACATGGGACCGTCGTGGTACCTGATGCCCGATGTCTTCGAACGCTTTTTCGCCGAGTTTGATCGCGAGCCGACGGACTACTACGACCTCACCCACCTCGATCCACACTATCGAATCTTCTTCAAAGACGGCGACGAGGTTGACATCACCGCCGACCTCGCGGAGACGAAAGCCCTCTTTGAGTCCTACGAGGACGGGGCCGGCGAGGCGCTAGAACGGTATCTCGAGAAATCTCGAGAGAACTACGAGGTCGGCATGGAACACTTCGTCTACGAGGATCGACCGCGCCTGCGGGACTACCTCGACCTCGATGTCGCCCGGCAGGCGCGCGGGCTCTCCTTGCTCGGGACGATGCAGGGCCACGTCGAGAAGTACTTTGATCACCCGAAGCTCCAGCAGATCATGCAGTACACGCTGGTCTTTCTCGGCGGGTCGCCGAACAACACGCCGGCGCTGTACAACCTCATGAGCCACGTCGATTTCAACCTCGGTGTCTGGTACCCCGAGGACGGACTCGGGGGCGTTATGGACGCGTTCGTCGAACTCGGTCGAGAGCTCGGGGTCACCTACGAAACGAATCAGCCGGTCACGGCGATCAAGGGCAGAGAGGGTGCGTTTCTGGTCGAAACCGATCCGCAGGGTGAGGCGGACTCGTCGGCACGTCCCGGCGCGTTCGAGGCCGACATCGTCGTGAGCAACGCGGATTACGCACACACCGAGCAGGAACTGCTCGCGCCCGACCAGCGCGGGTACGACGCGGACTACTGGGAGTCGCGGACGTACGCGCCCTCCGCGTTCCTGCTCTATCTCGGCGTCGAGGGAGAGGTCGAGGAACTCGCCCACCACACGCTCGTCCTGCCGACGAACTGGGAGCAACACTTCGAGCAGATATTCGAAGAGCCAGCGTGGCCCGAGAACCCGGCCTACTACTGCTGCGTGCCCTCGAAAACCGACGATGACGTCGCGCCGGACGGCCACAGTGCCCTATTCGTCCTTGTTCCAATCGCACCCGGCCTCGAGGACACGCCCGAGCGCCGCGATCGGTACCGAGATGTCGTCCTCGAGGACATCGCCGCGAACACCGGCGAGGAACTGCGCGACCGCATCGTCCTCGAGGAGCGATTCAGCGTCGATGATTTCGCCGACAGGTACAACAGCTTCCAGGGAACGGCACTCGGGATGGCCCACACGCTTCGCCAGACGGCGCTGTTCCGACCGCCCCACCGCTCGAAGGCGGTCGACGGGCTCTACTTCACCGGCTCGTACACCACGCCCGGCATCGGCGTCCCGATGTGTCTCATCAGCGGCGAACTCACGGCCGACGCGGTGCTCGAGGACTACGCCGGGTGAGTCTCGACCGATGACCGACGACGAACTGAGCGACCACGACGGAACGGTCCGGACCGAGGGAGCTGACGGTGCGAGCACGCTCGAGGGAGCGCTTCGATACCTGCTGGTGCTCTCGCGGCCGCGGTTCTGGCTGTATCTCGCGGGGCCGGTACTCGTCGGCGCAGCCTACGCCGTAGCGTCTGTCGACAGCCTCCTCTCGCTGCCGGTCCTCGCGCTGTTCGCGTACTTTCTGATTCCCGCGAACGTCTTTCTGTACGGGATCAACGACATTTACGACCGAGAAATCGACGCGGCGAACCCGAAAAAATCGGGCCGAGAAACGCGCTACGAGGGCCAGCGGATCGTCGCGCCGGCGGTCGTCGCGTGCGCGCTCGTCCCGCTCTTTTTCGTCGCGCTGGTGCCGTCGGCGGCGTGGCCGTGGCTCGCGGTGTTTCTCTTCCTCGGGGCCGCCTACAGCGCGCCGCCGCTTCGGTTCAAGACCACGCCGTTTCTCGACTCGCTCTCGAACGGGCTCTACATCGCCCCCGCGGGAGCGGCATACGCGGCCGTCACCGGGGCGCACCCTCCCGCGATCGCCGTCCTCGGCGGCTGGCTCTGGGCGATGGGTATGCACACGTTTTCGGCGATTCCCGACATCGAACCCGACAGAACGACCGGCATCCGAACGACCGCGACGGTGCTCGGCGAGAGACGAACCTACGCGTACTGCGGCGTCTGCTGGCTGCTCGCCGCTGTCGCCTTCGGCGCGCTCGAGTACCGACTCGGCGCGCTCATGCTCGTTTATCCGGCGTTTCTCGCGGCCGTCGCGACCGCGAGCGTCGACGTCGATCGAGCGTACTGGTGGTTTCCCGCGATCAACACCGCTGTCGGCGCGATCCTGACCGTGGGCGGCCTCTGGAGGCTGGTGTATGCCTGAGCGCGAAAGTGAGAGCGACGGCCCGGACGCTCCATCCGAGCCGCGACACTCCGACGATACCTCGAGCGCTCGGGGAAGGCGAGCGACCATCCAGCGACGGCTCGAGGCGCTCGTTCGGGAGCACCGATTCACGATCGCGGTCGTCTTTCCGCTCGTCGGCGCGGTGACGTTGCTCGCGAGCGATGCTGGCGTACTCCCGGGGCCGCTCGCGTACAACCCGCTGTTTTTGCTCTTCGGGACGGCGGTCATGCGCTCGCCGCTCGTGGTCGGCTTGCTCCCGGCGGTCGATCGGCGGGCGCTTTCCCTGCTCGCAGCGTTGACGCTCTACACGTACGCCATCGAGGTCGTCGGCGTCCGAACCGACTGGCCCTACGGGGCCTTCGAGTACTCGATCCAGCTCGGCCCGATGCTCTTCGGCGAGGTCCCGATGGCCCTGCCGCTTTTTTTCGTGCCGCTCGTGCTCAACGCGTACCTGTTGACGTTGTCGGTGCTCGAGAAGGCCTCGAACGTCGCGCTGATTCGCCTGCCCGTCGCGGTTCTCGCCGTCGTCGCCGTCGACCTCGTGCTCGATCCCGGTGCGGTGTCGATCGGCTTTTGGACCTACGATCCCGCGGGCGCTTACTACGGCGTCCCCGTCTCGAATTACCTCGGCTGGCTCTTCTCGGGCACCGTCGCGGTCGTCCTCGTCGACCTCGCGTTCGATCGGTCGGCGCTGCGGGCTCGAGTCGCCGACTGCGAGTTCGTCCTCGACGACCTCGTCAGTTTCACGGTGCTGTGGGGTTCGATCAACGTCATCTACGGAAACTGGCTCGCCGCGGGCGTCGCGCTCCTGTTCTGTGCCGGACTGTTTCGGACGGATCGGTACGACCTGGGGACGATCACGTCGGCGCTTTCCCGACGGTGGGAAAAATCGTTCTGAGCGGGTTCACCGCGTCGGCACACCCTCTCCGTGGCCGGGCCCGCGGTGGCCAGGTTCGCTCGGCGGCACGGCCGAGACGCGTTTGAAGACGGCTTCCGGATCGCGATTCCAGTGCCAGTGCCAGCGCGTCTTCGCGAGACACCACAGCTTTCGCGTCGTCGAAAGCGACGGCTCCTCGCTCAGCACGTCGTAGTCCTGTGACCGGATCACGCGGTGGTGTTCGGCGTACAGCACCGCCGCGAGCAAGACCGGCAACTGACAGTCGTTCGGCAGGTACCTGATCCCCGCGACGCCCTCGCGATAGAGACGTTCCGTTCGTTTGAGTTCCGACTGCATCACCGCCGCGAACGAGTCGGAAAACTCGAGGTTCTCCACCGCCGCCTCATCGACGCCGTGTTCGCGCAGGCTCTCGAGCGGGAGGTAGATCCGATCCCGGTCGACGACGTCCTCTCGAACGTCGCGCAGGAAGTTCGTCATCTGGAACGCCTCGCCGAGTTTCACCGCGTGTGGCTGCGCGAGTTCCGCTTCGTCGGCTTCCATGATCGCCGTCATCATCACGCCGACGGCGGCCGCCGAACCGCGCATGTATGCCTCGAGATCGGCGTAGGTCTCGTAGCGGTTCGTTTCGATGTCGGTCTTCATCGCGTCGATGAAGACGTCTATCTCTCGGTCGGCGATGCCGTAGCGCTCACGAAGCTGATCGAACGCCATGAGCACGTCGTCTTCCGGGGGTTGTTCGCCGAGGGCCTGCGCTCGGAGCGACTCGAGCCGAGCGGCCTGTTCGTCCGGGGGCGTTCCGTTCGCGTCGTCGACGACCTCGTCCGCGATTCGAAAGAACGCGTAGAGGACGTGTGTGGCGTGGCGAACCCGTTCCGGAAGGAACCGCGTCGCGAGGTAAAACGTCTTTCCGGTTCGTTTCTGAATCGCCTTGCCCGTCTGGATGTGTTCCCGTTGCATTCTTTCGTTCCTGACCAGTAGCCTTCCGCTCGCTACCCCTGGAGGATGTCTTCCGTACGACAGGTGCATATAAAATAGACACCCCTCACTAGTTGGGTTTCGCCGAATTTTCCTCGAGACAGACTGAGAACCGTCCTGACGGGACGGGCTGTTCCGTTCGTGCGTGCTATTCGAGACGAGCCGTCCCGTTCGTGTCGGGCGGCCGGTCAGTCCTCGGGCAGTTCGTTGGGGTCAGTCCTCGAGCAGTTCGGCGGCGAGCATGGGAACGAACGTCCCGATGTCGGTGACCATGCCGATCGCCTGGGCGCTCCCGCGGTCGAGCAGTTGCGTGACCGTCGCGGGGTTGATGTCGACGCAGACGGTTTTGGTCGTCGACGGGAGGCAGTTCCCAACCGCAACGGAGTGAAGCAACGTCGAGAGCATCAATACGAGATCGGCCTCGCGGGCCTGCTCACGGATCGCGTCTTGGGCTTCGATCGCGTCGGTGATCGTGTCCGGGAGCGGCCCGTCGTCGCGGATCGACCCGGCGAGCACGTAGGGGATATCGTTTCTAACACACTGGTACATCACGCCGCCGTCGACCAGGTCCGCCTCGACGGCCGCCTCGATCCCGCCGACACGGCTGATCTCGCTGATCGTGTAGATGTGGTGTTTGTGGCCCTTTCGGGGGTGCTCGAGCGACTCCGTATCGACCCCGAGGGAGGTTCCATAGCGGTTGCGCTCCAAGTCGTGGACGGCGAAGCCGTTGCCCGCACTCAGGGCGTCGATGTATCCCGCCCGAACAAGGTCCGCGAGCGCGTCTCGGCCGCCGGAGTGGACAATCGCCGGGCCGCAGACGACGAGCACGGTGCCGTCCTCGGCTCGAACCTCGCGCATCTCGTCTGCGATCTCTTCGATCAGCGAGGCGGAGGGGCGCTCGCTCGAGACGCCGCCTTGCATGAAGCCGAACGAACTGCCCCCGTTTCGCGGTCGTTCGGGCGGTTCGACCCTGATCCCGGTTTCGCCGGTGACCACGAGGTCGCCTTTCTCGACGGCGTTGAGCACCTTCGTGCGGACGAGGGGGCCGTCGTCGGTCCGCTCGACGACGAGCGCGCAGTCCATCTCGGGGTTCTCGACTTCGACCCACGAGCCGTCGACGCGGACGAACGTCGGGTGGTTCGTCGTCGAGTAGAAGTCCACGGGGACGACCTCCTCGTCCGGCGCGGCCTCTACCGTTGCGTCCCGCGGGTCCGCGACCGTCGCACCGTTTTGATTCAGTTCGTGCAGGATCGCCCGGAGGTCGTCCGCGGACGCCGCGGAGACGCGCATGCGACAGTACGTCTCGGCGTGTTTGTGTCGACCCACGTCGAACTCCTCGACCTCGAACTCGCCGCCGAGATCCATCACGGCGCCGAAACACCGCCCCATCGCTCCCGAGTCGATGATGTGACCCTCGAGCTCGACGGTTCGCGTATTCGTCATGCGAGTTCCTTCGCGGTCGACCCCCGTCAAAGTGCGTGTCGCGACGGCAGCCGCCGGGTGTCTCCCACGACTACCGAACGTGGCACTCCTCGAGAACCGACGACCAACCCGGGAACCGATAACAGCGCGTGACTCTCAGTCGATGACGTGAAAATTCCTATGGGGGACGATACCGTACGTGTAGGTATGTCCTCGGACTCAGGAACGGCCACTCGCTCGCGGTGTTTGAACTGCGGTTTCGAAGCCGAAGGCGGCTCCTCGGAGTGGCGACGCCTCGAGGTGCCAAAGCTCGGGCGGATGACCCAGTGTCCCGACTGTGAGAGCACGAACGTCATCACCGGCCGGTAGCCGCTCTCCCGTCGGTCGGATCGGTTCGCTCGGAATTCTTCGGGCGGTCCACGACCCGAGACGATCGAGCCGTCCGGACAGACTCTTAGGGCTCTCGCCCGTAGTGGTACGCATGGACCCAGAGACTGACACGCCCTCGAGCGGCGAGTCGACGACCGAGCGCGGAGCCGACCCGGCCGACAAGAGCGACGCGGAGTGGCGCGAGGAACTGACCGACGAGCAGTATCAGATCCTCCGCGAGGCGGGAACCGAGCCGGCGTTCAGCGGCGAGTACGTCGACCACAAAGCCGACGGAAGCTACGCCTGTGCGGGCTGTGGCGCGACGCTTTTCGACTCCGACACCAAGTTCGAGTCCGGCTGCGGCTGGCCGAGTTTCTACGACGTCGACGACGGACGGGTGACCACACACGTCGACACCAGCCACGGAATGCGCCGAACGGAGGTTCGCTGTGGGAACTGTGGCGGCCACCTCGGCCACGTCTTCGAGGACGGCCCCGAACCGACCGGCAAGCGCTTCTGTATCAACTCCGCGGCCCTCGAGTTCGACGACGAGTAACCGCGTGACCTTGCCGACGAGTAGCGACACGACTTCGGCGAGTGACGATGCGATGGTCCCCGCCTCTGAAAAACGACACCGAATATGCAGGCATCACATTTTCGGATCGTTTGCGCGGAGTCGCTAGCACGATGTCTACCGAACGACCGACCGCCGAGGAACTCCGACAGGGGATGACAGTCGAGATCGTCCAGGAAGACGCGGACGTTCAGTCGACCGACGAAGAGCCGATCCACGGCGAGATCGGCACGGTCTACGGCGACGATCCGGACGGCCCCCGCGTGAAGCTGAAAAGCGGTGTCGTCGGTCACGTCCAGTCTGTCGTTGTCGACGAGTAGCGGTCGACTCGGCGTTCGGGTAGCTAACCGTCAGTTCGGGAATCCGCTCGAGCGGCGACTCCGTCGCTGATTCGTCTTGCTGGTTCGTCTCGCTGCTTCGTCTTGCTGGTTCGTCTCGCTGCTTCGTCTTGCTGATTCGTCTCGCAGTTCCGTCCGCCGTTATCGTCGAGAGAAGAATTATTTCACCAGCTTTGATGAAACGGGGCTGTGAAACTGCTCGAGTGTCGTCCATGACCCAGTCTCGAGGTCGACGTCCTCGGGAACCTCGCCTTCGTTGAATAAATCTTGGACCTCGCTGTAGTCGTCCGGTCGACGTCCAACCAGCTTCTCGAATCGGTTCTTGTGTTTGCGCGCGTGGGCGGGCCCGGCAAGTGGGCTTGCGAGGTCCTCGCCACAGACGGAGCACTCGCGATGGCTCATTGGTTCCCTCCCGATACTTCCCGAACATCTCCATAGCATCCGAGTGCAACCGTGATCGTCCGAGCGCGGCCTCGAGTGACACCGAGTTTATCAGCTACGGTACCGAGTGCGTCGAACTCGTCAACAATAGCAAGAACGTCGGCTTCGGTTACGCCATCGGGGAGCGCAACATCGGGTTCGTCCTTCTCGCCATCGACAGCGTCGACGGTGATTTCGTCGGTGTCCTTCTGGACGTCATCGCCGGTGCCCGCCGACGAATCGTCCGCTTCGAGATCGGCATTTGGTACCTCTGACACTCGTTCATTCGTGTTATCTTCGATATATGTTTCGTTTTCCTGACCATCTGGTGATGGGAGAGAGTCGGATTCGTCATCGCCGGTGCCCGCCGGCGAATCGTCCGTGGCGTCCTCCTCGAGGTTAACTGGTGCCTCTAACTCTGACTTGGGTTCGGTAGTGTCGTCCTCGGTGGAGGTGCCGCTTTGTCTCTCGTGAATTCCGTTCTCGACCATCCGGTTGTAGACAGCACTGTAGCCGACCTCGAAGCGCTCGGCGGCAGCGCTGATATTGCCGTCCGCTGCGTTGTATGCTCGCTCGAGATCCTCGGTGTCAGTGTGATCCAGCGTCGCTTCGGTGGCATCGCCCTCATCGTCACGTCGGTCAGCGGCTTCGGTTGGATCACCGAAGCCCTCGAGATCGTCGTCGTGAACAGTGACGGTGAGTTGGCCGTGGAGCGTTTCGTCGTCGGCCTCGAGCAACCGAGCGTCGTCGATGTCGATCGATGTGTCCTGGAAGACATCGACGACGTCGGCGAATCGACGAAGTCCGTCGGCGGTATCACTCATCGGAATCACCGTAGACGGGTTCGTCGAACTTCGCCCCACAGCGGTTACAGTAGTGCGATGGTCCGCCTGGATTACTAGATGGTTTCCCAGTCTTCTTCCGAACCGCGAGTTGGTTGCATTCCGGACAGCGCGGACGCTCGTTGTGTGGCGTCGTCGACGGTGCCTGGCGAGCGTGCTTGAGGTCAAAATCGTCGGGGACGAGTTCACTGCTCACCGACGGTCACCCCCTTGCTTCGGGTGGAGTTCTCAGACTGTTGTTCAGTGGCCGTACCCCTTGACCAGTAAACCGTACTGCACTTCTCGGAGCAAAACAGCTGTGTGTGTGTCCTGCACGGCGTCGTGGGTTGTTTCCGAGCGGACCGCCGCACTGTTCACACCGTTCCGTTTCATCCACACACTGACCGCCATCGGTCGCGACTGCCCGCTCGAGATCGACATCGTGCATCTCCTTGCGCGCGTGGCGCTCCATTTCGTCGGAGACATCCACGAGGTCGGTGTCGCGGTAGGACCACGAACAGTCCTCACAGTCCGCTCGATGTTGTGGACGTCCACCGTCGGCGATCGCCTGTTGGTCCTGACAGTCGTGACGGATCAACTCGCCGAGCGTCTCAAACGTGTTCTCACAGAGGTCACAGTAGTGGGCGTCACCTGCGAGGAAGGCATCGCGACCGCCGTCGGCGGCGATCGCCTTCTGAACTGTCTGACAGAACGGGCATCGTTCGTTCGCCTCGACGATAACATGATTCACGGTCGAATCCGGGCACTGGTGAGCGACTCGAGTATGATCGATCTCGAGGTCGCCCTGACAGTCGGGGCAGCTCGTGATCGACATCGTCCCGCGAGCAACGATCGTCTGGTAGTTACAAGGGTCACACATTAAGACAACGAGATCATCGGGGTTGTGGCCACCGTCGGTCACCACGGCCTGCTCGAGTCGATCGCGGACGTGCTGATGGATGTCGGCGCGACGATGCTCGAGTTCGTACTCGTCGACGACGTAGTTGATCGCAACGGTTGTACTGTCGCCGGCGTCGATCAACGTCGCGGCTTCGCGAACGGCGCGATCAACCTGCTCGGATTCCCGAATCCCACCATCGGCTCGGACTTCGTTTGCACTCTCGTGACGTGCGTCAACGGCGCTGTCCTCGAAGTTGTGGGCGCGCTTGAGGACTTGTCGGAACTTGTCTTTCCGCGCCGTTGGGATCGCGGAATCCGCGGGTGGGCGTTTGCACACCGATGGCGGAACTCCGTCGCGATCACACAGCGTCCAGTCCTCACTGGTTGCGCGGTAACGGGTCTCGAGGCCGATCTCGAGGTCGCGCGTCACGCCAAGGACGGCGATCGACGCGGCGTTGGTGTTCTCTCCCCACCCGCGTCGGATGGCGATCGTGTAGAATCGGCGCTCGTTCTCGGTGGGTTCTGGATAGTCGGCGTCCGCGAACGTGCCTGCGTCGGCCCACTGGATCGGTCCCCACTCGAGGCCGTCGCCATCCATCACGACTGGTTCGGGGTAGAGGCAGTTATAGGAAGCCATCACCGCTCACCTCTATCGATCTGTTTGGTGCCGTCGACCTCGTCGTAGACGGCCTCGAGGATTCGGTGAGCATGTGCGAACGCCGCGCCTTTCTCGACGCCATCGGCCATCCGATCGTACGTAACGACGTCGATGTCCTCGAGGCGCGGAAGGTGGGTCTGGTAGAGGGCGACGTAGACGGCTTTGCGTTCGTCGCTGGTGAGCTGGGCGGGCGGTTTCTCGAACTGGCCCATCGCGACGATCTCGGCGAGATTCCTGAGTGGGATCGGCTCGTCGGCCCGCTCGAGGGCGTGTAGGGCCAGCCGTCGTCGCTCGTTGTCGACGATCAGCGAGACATCGTCAATCTCGAGTGGTGTCTCGAGGGTGTGGTCGGCGTCGGTGCCGCTGCCGAACAGGCTGTCGACGACCGTTCCGACGACGCTCATAGGCGCACCCCGTAGAAGAACTTTGAGTCGTGGCGGTCGGCGCGCTCGAGAACTCGGGCTAGGTACGTCGATGGGGTAGCGTTATCCCCATCGCGTGTGTGCGAGTTACCTAGACGGGGCTGCTGGCCTGAATAACCTCCCGTCTGTGCTGCCGCGTCTTCGCGCGGCGGTTTTTCGGACTGATGATCGGTGTCTGGAGAGTCATCTCGGCCATGTGGATGGCCGGCAGTACTGCGTTCTGTGGGGCAATCTCTTTTTACCCCGGTGTACTCGTTGATCATGGTCGGAAACCTCGCCACGAGGTTCGACCCGACCCCGACGTGCTGATGACACGTCGGACCTTTCAGCCCGAAAGGGACCGGGTCATTATACCTATTGAGACTCGGGTTATATAGTCCTTTCTGTGGATAATACAGTTGGCAGTAGGCTAGTAACTGTCGGTACTGTTTTACCTACAGAGAATTGATTTACACCAACACAGCTATGAGTTCCACAGTTGAATCGGTGGGCGTGGCTAGAAAGCGCGCTGATTGGATGACGCGGACGGACGAAATGATTTTGGAGACGATGAGAGACGAGGGTAATATGACAGTCTTCGAGTTCCGGACGACTTAAAGAAAGAGATGGACGAACACGGCGAAATCAACTGGAGCGCCGTCATCAGGTCCAACATCGAAGAGGAGATCGAGCAGTTAGAAGCGCGCAACACCGGTCACGCGGTAGCGACGAGCGAACGGTTAAGCAACGAAATTGACGAGGACGACGTACAAAACGAAAACACGGCTGAGATCGTCCGCGAGTGGCGAGAGAAGCGATACGGGGCGGACGGTAACTGATGTCCGCGATCGTCGTCGACACGAGTGTCGTCGTCAAGTGGTACATTCCCGAACAGCACCACGAGCAGGCTCGAGCGTTACGCGATGCGTATCTCGAGGGGAAATTCGACCTCGTCGCTCCAGCACTCATGCCGTTCGAGGCGATCAACGCGCTCAGATATAGCGGCCACTACGATGGCGACCGCCTCGAAGCAGCCGCTGAATCGCTTCCCGAGTACGGTATCGATCTCGTGCCGTTCACAGAAAGTGGCTCCGTCGCAGCGATTGCAGACGACCTCGACAGTACGATCTACGACGCTTCGTACGTCGCACTCGCTCAGAAGCTCGATACGAAAGTGTACACCGCCGACAGAAAGCTACTCGAGGATCTCGACAGTGAGTACACCGAGCTAGCGGAGCACATTCGAAGGTATTCCTAGGAACCGGTATCGAAACGCCAAAATTTCGAGACGGAGAGCGTACTGTTTACCGTTACGCCGACTCGTTGTTCATCTCCGGAATGTCTTCAGCACCGCCCACCGGAATCTGCGATTGGCCGCCCGTCGACGGTTGTCCCGCAGGTGTTTGGTTACCTGCACCCGGAAGGCTCGCCTCGTCGACCGAGCCCGTCACGAGGAAGTCGGCGACGTTGCCGACGAGGACGTTGTTGTCCGCGCGGTGTGCGTTTTCGGGCTCGAGGAAACTCGAGTCGCCGATCACCGCGACATCTCCATCGACCGCGGCAACGCCGTAGGAGCCGTCTTCACGCGTCGTCGACATCGTTGCTTCCGTCTCGAGGACGGCATCGCCGTCACTCGAGCCGACGGCGGAACTACTCCGGAAGACGACTTCCTCGACGCCGTCGGTCAGGTCGGAACTGCCGGTCGGTTCGGCGAAGATGCTGAGGTAGTTATTGTCGTTTTCGGTGAGGTTGTAGAGGTAGCCTGCTTCGGTATACAGCCCGTTCGAAGCGCCGAGTTCGGCGACGGTAGCCGAGCTACCCGGATTGGCGGTCATCACGAATCGACCACCGGCATCGGTGAAGGTCGAGATGGTTTCGCGATCCTGTTCGGTGAACGAGACGGAGCCTGGCGCGATGAACGCGTCGGCGTCACTGAGCGCCTGCGAGAGTTGTCCGTCGGTCGCCGCTCCGGCGTAGAATTCGACCTCGTGGCCGTTCTCGATGAGGGTCGTGACGAGCGGGGTAACGCCCCGTTCGGTACCGCCGAGGGACCCGGTCGAGAGTTCGGGACCGTCTCCGGTGTCCTGAATCGGCAGTTGTCCGAGCGAGGTCTGCCCGCCGGCCGCTCCGCCGGTGTGAATCACGACAGTGTTCGTCTGCGCTTGACTGTCCATCGTGATCTCGCCACCGTCCGACGTTTCAGCGGGGAGTGCTTCGTCCGGTTGGAAGTGATCCTGTTCGGTATCGGGCAGGTCTGGCGTGCCGTCCTCGACGACGACCGTTCCGGCGGCGACGAGACCGATCGTCACCACGAATCCGAAGACGAACGTGGCGAGAAGCGTCCGAGCGCTCGCGCTCATTGCTGGTCACCTCCGGACTCCACAGCGACGGTGGAATCCGGCAGTTGCGGTGCGACCTCGTGGTGCCAGACCTCCGGTGCGATCAGTTGCGGTTGGTAGGGATTGATGCTCGAGTCGTCCGACGCCTCGATGGTCGCCTCGCCCCCTGCAGTCGTCTCGAGTCCGAGAAGACCGACGTCGCTCGACTCGCTTCGGTTAAACTCGAGGTTATAGGAGTCAAGTCCTGCAGAGTCGGCCGCGTCGTGGATCGCGTCGTCGAGCGTGCCGATCTCGTCGGCGTATCCGTTGCCGACCGCTTCGACACCGTAGTAGGTCCGGGCGTGTGCGACTTCTTCGCGATCCAGCGAGATTTTGTCGCCGCGTTGTTCCATGACGCTGTCGATGAACGTTTCTTGGATCAATTCGCTCCCGGCGCGGTCGTCCTCGGGGTGGAGCGATCCTTTGTCGGGGCCGCTCTGTCCCGCGCTCGGGCCGGTCGGGGTCGGTGCCGGTCCGGTCACGCCGACGCTACCCACAGCGGAGGAGGGAGAAACGTAGATCCTGTCGGCGGGTACCATCGCGTAGTAAGCACCCGAAGCACCCATCGAGTCGACGTACGCGGTTACCGGCATCTCATCGGTGGTCCGTTCGACTGCGGTGTACATCCGCTCGCTCGAGGCGGGTTGGCCGCCACCGCTGTCTACCTCGAGAACGACCGCCTCGACGGAGTCGTTGTGCCGCGCCTCGCGGAGTTCGTCTTCGAACTGTTGGGACGTGTCCGAGTCGATCATACCACTTACTTCGACGACCTTTACCGTCCCCTCCCCGCCACTTCCGAAGGCGTACACCTGCGGGGCTACGAGTGCGCCGGCGGCGATTGCGAGCAACGCGACCACGGCAACTTGCTGTCCTCGTGAAAGCCTGTTAAATGGCCATAAAGTCATGTAAGCTGGTATTCACACATACGGTACATAACTCGCGGAGGGAAGTTTCTGACTCAGAAAACGCGGGCGGAACCCGAAGTGACTGACTGACTACGGTTTTGTCGTCCGAAACGACATCGGTGACCGCGCGCCCGACTAGTCTGTCGGAGTTACTGTCCGAACGAACGGCGCTAATATGTTTGGAAGTGCGGTTATTGCGCGTTCAGCGCTATCGGAGGTATGGCTTCAATAGCGGACATCGAATTGGCCGCGTCCGAAACGAGCCTCGGAGACGTCTTCGAGGAGATTCCCACGCTCTCCTGTGAGATGGAGCAGGTGATCGCCTCGAGCAATCGAACGCTGTGGTTGTCGGGATCGACGGCCGCAGAAATCGAGTCGGCGCTCGAGGATGCGAGCGCGATCCGAACGGTTACGCAGATCGGCGGCGGTGACGATCGATGGCTGTACGACATCGAGTTCCATCCGCGAAGCGCCGACGTCTTCGAAATAGTCGATGCGGAGGGTGGGACCGTCCTCTCGGCGAGTGCCGCTGAAGGAGTGTGGCGGTTCAGCGTTCGATTCCGCGAGCGTGAGACTATCGAAACGTTCTACGAGCACCTTCGTTCGGCCGGTCTCGAGCCGACGATCGTTCGGCTGTTCGATCCGACGACCGAGATGCACACGCGGTACGGATTGACGACACAGCAGTACCACACCCTTCTCGCGGCGGTCGAGCGAGGCTATTTCGAGATCCCACGCAAGATCACGATGCAAGAGTTATCCGACGAGCTGGGCGTATCACATCAGGCGCTATCCGAACGGCTTCGACGCGCGTACCGCGCGCTCGTGACCGCCGAGTTCGAGACATCTGCTGGTCGGGGAAACGCGGGGTTCACGTCGCCGGTCTGATCGAAGCGGTCGGAAGCGACGAGCGGTCGCCGTGTCACTGTCACTTGCAAGCATTACCGGCATACCGATCTCTCCCGTGGTGGACAGTGCAATGTGCGCACAATTCACCGACGACGACGTGGGAAAGAGCGTCGTCAACGAGAACGGCGACGAGGTCGGAATCGTTGCTGACGTCGAACACGGGACCGCACACGTCAAACCTGATGCGGGTATCACCGACACGATAAAGGCGAAACTCGGGTGGCAGGACACCGACGAGGAGATGTTCCCGCTCCAGGAAGAGGCCGTCGCTCGCGTCTCCGACGACGAAGTACGACTCGAGGGCGATCTCGGTGACACGGGCGACGCCGGCACCGGCACCACCGCGGGCGCCGGTTCAACGGCGGGAGACGACTCGAGGCAGACTGACGACGACGGCATCCTCGACGATGATGATGGGGGTTTGATGGACGATGACGACGACGGCCTGATGGACGACGATTCGCGAGACGACAGAACACGGACGGACGATAACAGAAGCCGTACCGACGACGATGACGACCGTCTCTAGACGGCCCGACTAACCGTTCGGTTCCCCGTGGGAGACGCCCGATCGCTGATCAGCCCGCATGCGTCGCAGCGTCGCCCGACCGTTGCTCGCCTCGTACCCGAAGAGCACCGACTCGGCGTAGGCGTCGGCGACGTTCGCGGCGCCGATGAGATCGTCGATCTCGATATCGATGGCGTACAACTCGATACTGAAGGGGGTCTCGAGCGCGCTTTCGAACCCCTTCGCGATCGTCTCGAGCCAGTAGGTCGTCGAGTAGGCCATGTCGTACAGCGGAACGACGAACTCGTCGACGACGGGCTCGATCGCTTCGAGATCGATCCCCGCGCGCTCGTAGAGGTGTCCGGGGTAGGGGTCGGGATACAGCGTCATGTAGACGCGTCCGGGGATTCGATCCGCAGCCTCGACGACGAACTCCGTGATGACGCTCGCGCGCCACTCGAGACGGTCGTCGTACTCGCTCTCGGCGAAGCGCTCTGTACAGGTATCACAGTGACAGTACTCGGCCCGCGGGAAGCCGATGTCGTCGAGTCGAACGTCCCCGTTTGCCGCGACGCAGTCGTCGATGATCTCGAACAGCCCCTCGCGGTACTCCTCGCGGGTCGGGCAGATGTACGCCCAGTCGAAGTAGGGCCGGTCTCGAGTGGCGGCGTTTCCCTCGTCATCGATCGGGACCAGCGACGGTTCGGCGTCGGCCGCCGCGTTGTCACCGAAACACGAGACCATGTTCACCGCGTTCTCGGCGGGCGCTGCGGACCTGCCGGTCACGTCTTTGACTTCGTAAAAGGCGCGATCGAACTCCGGCCAGTCAAGTTCGTCTTCGTTGCGCGTGACGACGCCGTACATAGTCGTCCGTACGACGCCGCACGGGTAAGCGGTTCGGGTTTCCCGTCTGCTGGCGGCGGGCCGTTCGACCGGTGTCCGAACTACCACCAGTCCGGCCTATTCGATCGAGTTGGTTGGCGTGTTATTCCGTCTGCTCGGCCTTCTCGGCCGGTTCGAAATCGTACTCGACCTCCGAAGACCCGCTCCCGGAGAAGACCTTCCAGAGGACGGCGATTGCGAACAGGGCGACTAGGATTTTGAGTGTGCGCGACATATCCAGTCAATACTACGGCCACAACGTATTTATGATTTCTGTTAGTTCACGGGGGCTGATCCATCGCCGAACCGGTTTTACGGCCCCTCCAGGCGACGGCCTCGAGGTTCGACTCCGAACGGAAGCCCACTCGCTCGAGAACGAGGGCGGATCGCCACGAGGCGGTGGCCGACCGATCAGGTGTCGATCAACGCCGGAATGTCCTCCCGAAAAATCGTCTCGCAGTACGCACAGCGAACGGCGTCCTCGAGCACGTCGAACTTCGAGGTGACCGGTTCGTCGCCTGTCGTGATACACCCCGAATTCGAACACGAGAGTACGCCCTCGACCACGTCGGGCCGATCGACGCGGGACTTCTCGACGACTTCGTACTCGCGAACGATGTTAATCGTCGCGTCCGGCGCGATGAGCGTCAGCACGTCCACCTCGTCCTGACTCAGTTCACGATCCTCCACCTTGATGATGTCTTTTCTGGCGAACCGGTCGGACGGGACGTTCATCCCGATTGAGATCTCCTCGCCCTCGCTCCCGTCGATGCCGAGCACGGCGAGGACGTTTAGCGCCTGTCCGCTCCGAACGTGATCGATGACGGTTCCATTATGAATTTTGCTGACTCGTAGTTCGTGGTCGTGTGCGTGACCGGTTCCGTAATCGTCGGTTTCACCGGACTCGTTGGAGTCGTGGTGGGCGCCGTTTTTGCGTTCGTCGTTAGTCATCTGAATCACCAAGCAGGAGATCGAGCAGTGCCATTCGAACGGGGACGCCGTTGTGCGCTTGCTCGAAATAGGCCGCGTACTCGGTATCGTCGACTTCGGGTGCAATTTCGTCGACCCGAGGTAGCGGATGCATAATCGTCAGGTCGTCCGATGCGCTCGAGAGCGAGTCGGGACCGATCTGGTACTCGCCGGCGACCTTCTGGTACTCGTTTTCGTCCGGGAATCGTTCGCGCTGGATCCGCGTCACGTAGAGGACGTCGAGCGAGGGCAGGACCTCCTCGAGGCCGTCGTGCTCGCGGATCGACGCCCCCTCCTGGTGGAGGTCGTAGACGACCTCTCGCGGGAGCGCGAGGCTGTCGGGACTGATGAAGTGTTGCTGTGCGTCGAATTTCGTGAGCGCGTACGCCAGCGAGTGGACGGTCCGACCGTATTTCAGGTCGCCCATGATGCCGATCGTCAGGTCGTCGAGCCCCGCGTTCTCCCTGATCGTGTACAGATCGAGCATCGTCTGGGTGGGGTGGTGACCCGCCCCGTCCCCGGCGTTTACCAGCGGCACGTCGACGAACTCGCTCGCCATCGTCGCCGCGCCCTGTTTCGGGTGGCGCAAGACGAGCGCGTCGGCGTAGCCTTCGATAACGCGGATCGTGTCCGCGAGGCTCTCGCCTTTGGTCACGCTCGAGGAGTCGACCGAACCCATGTCGATGACGTCCCCGCCGAGACGTTTCATGGCGGTCTCGAAGCTGAGTTTCGTCCGCGTGCTCGGTTCGAAAAAGAGCAAGCCGAGGAGCCGATCGGAATATTTGTCGGCGACGGCCGACCTGTCGGCGTCGATCTCGGCTGCGTGATCGAGGACGGTCTCGATATCCGCCCGCGACAGTTGTTTGCTCGTGATGAGGTGATCGTGTCGCATCCGTTCGTGTACGCAGTTGCGTCCACCTTGAATCCCTCCATTCTTCGATCGCACTCGGCGAGGGTTCAAGTACTAAACCGAGGCCAGTCTCGCGTATGATCGCAATCGCCGGGTCGAAAGGTGGCTGTGGCAAGACGACGACGGCACTCGCACTCGCAAAGGCACTCGAGCGCGCCGGAACTCGCACGATCGCCGTCGATACGGACCGGCAGTTACCGAACCTCCACACCGTTGCTGGCGTCGACCGGGAGCCGGCCGTCGGTCGGTCAGGGGCAAACGAACCCCTCACCGATGTCGCCCAGCCCATACCCGAGGACTCGAACGCGCGCGTCCTCCCGGCACCGCTCGAGTCCGGTTCCGCGACGATGCAAGCACAACTCCGAGAACTGAGCACCGAAGCGGCCGATATCGTCCTCGACTGTCCGTCGGGCGCGGGACCCGACCTCGCAGATCCGCTCGGGGCAGCCCGCGTCGCCGTCGTCGTCACTACCCCGACGGACGAGAGCCTGACCGCCGCGGCCAAGACGATCGCCATCGCGCGTCGACTCGAGACGCCCGTCGCCGGAACGGTGCTTTCGGGAGCTGAGACGGTGCCGGATCGGTACGACGAGCGGATCGACGTGCCGGTCCTCGCGACCGTCCCACCAGTGGACGACCCCCTCGATTCGAGTTCCGCTCGCGACGCCTACGACACGCTGGCCGACGCGCTGGTATCGGAGGGACATCTCTCGGAGGATTCCACGGAACGGGAGCGGCCGACCGGTCGGCTCGCGACCGGCATCGAAAGCCTCGACAGAACGCTCGAGGGTGGAATCGCCCCCGGCTCGCTCGTCGCGTTCAGCGCCGCCGCGGCGAGCCAGTCCGAACTGCTGTTGTACGAACTCACGTCGGCCCGGCCGACGGTGTACCTCACGACCGAGCGATCCGTCGACGCCGTCGCTCGCGCGCTCGAGTCGACGTGTGCGACAGTCGGCGACCCGACCGTGAAATCGATCGGCGACGAGACGCCGCTCGAAGACGCCGGTCGCCTCCTGGCGGATCTCCCGAACGGAGCGAATCTGATCGTCGACACGATGGACGTCCTCGAGCGCGCAGAGACGACAGCCTACGTCGAGTTCCTCGGCGAGCTCGCCGACCGGCTGGAAACGACCGGAAGCGTCGGCTACCTTCACTGTTTGAAGGGGCTCGCAGAGCCGGAAAATCGCACGCGAACCGAACACGCCGCCGACGTCGTTCTCGACCTCGCCACCGATCGTTCGAGTCCCGACCCCAACCACACACTGGCGGTTCCGAAGCGTCGGCGCGGGCCCCAACCGGCGACGGCGATCAGCCTCGAGCTCGCCGACGGGGTCGCGGTCGATACTAGCAGAGACATCGCCTAGGCGCACGAACTGCTGGATCGGACGGTAGGTGCCGAAAAATCAGTTCAAAATCGCTGCTCGAGTCCGTTGCTACTCTTCGTCGACTGCGCCTTCGAGTTCGTCGACGATCTCGTCAGCGTCCACGTCGGCGTCCTCGAGCGCGTCCTCGATGTCGCCGCCGCCCATACCGCCCATGCCGCCGCCCATCATGCCGGGCATGCCCATGCCGCCCATGCCGTCGATGGTTTCCTGGACGATGACGCGGTCGACGCCGATCTTGTCCATGACGTCCTGTGCGATCTGCTGTTTCGAGAACATCCACTGCTGGTTCATCGACAGCTGTGGCGTCGCTTCGACGTAGAGCGTCTCCTTCTCGACCGTCTCGGTCTCGAACTCCGGTTCGGCGTCCTCGTCTTCATCTTCGTCGGGCTCGACGGGGACTTCCTCTTCGACCTCGTCCGTCTCGATCCAGAGTTCGAGTTTCTGGTCGAGGTACATCTCGATGAGGCCCTGGGCCTGCTGTTCGCGGTCGTCGACCTCTTCGAGGATTTCGTACTCGTACTCGACGTCCTCGCCGGCCAGCGGGTGGTTGAAGTCGACGCGAGCGCGGCCGCCGATGATCGTGCTGATGTAACCGTGTTCGCCGTCGATGTGGACGTGCGCGCCGGGATAGCGGTCGTCCTCGTCGATCTTGTCGGCGCTGACGGTCTGGACGTCGTCGGGATCGTACTCGCCGAAGGCCGCTTCGGCGGAAATCGTCACGGATCCCTCGTCACCGGCTTCGCCGCCGGTGATCGCTTCTTCGACGCCTTCGAAGATGTGCCCTTCACCGAGGACGATCGTTCGCGGCTCGAACTCCTGGTCCTGGTCGTCGACGCCTTCCTCCTCGGCGACCTCCGGGTCGGTCGTATCGACGAGCTGTCCCTCTTCGACGGTGCGTGCGGTGTAAGCGATCTCGACGAAGTCTCCGTTCTGGAGTCCCTCGGCGGTCTCTTCTTCGCTTTCTTCGTCGACGTCATCGGCCTGCTCATCGAGCTCGGCCTCTTGATCCTCGGTCATACGTTGTACGTCCCCCTGTCTACATTTAAGGACGACGTTTTCGCGCCGGCGCGTCGCCGGCGGCGCTGGCTCGGGAGAGCGGACCGACGCGTGGATCAAAACGACCGATACTTACCGCCGCTTCGCCTCGAGGTGACCATGTACGAGGTCGAAGTGAAAGTCCCCGCCGATCTCGAGCGCGTCCGCCAGCGACTCGCCGAACTCGAGGCGACTCCGCTCGGGGCCGTCGTCCAGACGGACACGTACTACGACGCGCCACACCGGTCGTTCCCCGAGACCGACGAAGCGCTCCGGATTCGTCGAGAGCGCCCCGTCGACGAACAGGATTCCGAAGCCGTGGTGACGTACAAAGGCCCGCTCGTGGACGACGAGTCCAAGACGCGCGAGGAGATAGAAACGGGCCTCGAGGACGGAGAGGCGTTCGACGCGGTGCTTCGAAACCTCGGGTTCGATCCCGCTGCGACCGTTCGCAAGCGACGCGAGCGCTTCGAACTCGACGACTTCGAGGGCTATACGATCACCTGCGACGCCGTCGACGGCGTCGGTGAGTACGTCGAAGTCGAGACCGACGCCACCGACGACGATCTCGAGTTCGCACGCGAGGGCGCGTTCGAGGTGCTCGAGCGACTCGGCCTCGAAGCGGCGGAGACGGTTCGCACGTCGTATCTGGGACTGCTCCTCGAGGACTGACGGGTTTCGGGAGCTCGAGCAGTGTTCTCGAAGGGGTGATCCGTAGGAGATTACCGAGAAGCATATTATTAGCTGGAACTGTTTCCGCAAGTTATAGAACCACGCTCGGACAAGACCATCCAATGAGCGAGCGGAACATCAGGGTCGAACCGATCGACCGTCGAGCAGTCGAGGATCAGGAAGTCGAAATCGTCGAGCGAAAGGGGATCGGTCACCCCGATTCGATCTGCGACGGCATCGCCGAACACGTCGCCGGAGCGTTGGCCCGCGAATATCTCGAGCGCGTGGGAACGGTCTTGCACTTCAACACCGACGAGACCCAACTCGTGGCCGGCGAGGCCGCGCCGGCATTCGGCGGCGGCGAAGTCGTCGATCCGATCTACGTGCTCATCGTTGGTCGAGCCACCAAACGCTACGAGGGACAGACGATTCCGACCGAGACGATCGCGCTCAAGGCCGCGCGCGAGTACGTAGAGTCCGAAATCCCACAGCTCACATACGGCGAGGACATCGTCGTCGACGTGAAACTGGGCGAGGGAAGCGGTGATCTGCAGGAGGTCTTCGGCGAGGACGAGGTGACCGTTCCGATGGCCAACGACACCAGCTTCGGCGTCGGCCACGCGCCGCTTTCGGAGACCGAACAGATCGTCTACAACGCGGAGCGTCGACTCAACGGGGAGTTCGCCGACGACAACCCGTATCTGGGTCCCGACGTGAAGATCATGGGCAAACGCGAGGGCGATCAGATCGACGTGACCGTCGCCGCGGCGATGATCGACGAGTACCTTCCGAACATGGACGCGTACGTCGACGCCGTCGACTCAGTCCGCGAGTTCGTCGCGGAAATCGCGACGGAGTACACGGACCGCGACGTGAACGTCTACGTCAACACCGCCGACGATTACGACGAGGGTGCGATCTATCTGACCGTGACGGGAACCTCCGCCGAACAGGGAGACGACGGCTCCGTCGGCCGGGGTAACCGCGCCAACGGCCTCATCTCGCCGAACCGCTCGATGTCGATGGAGGCGACCAGCGGGAAGAACCCCGTCAATCATATCGGCAAGATCTACAACCTGCTCTCGACGGACATCGCAGAGCGGGTCGTCGAGGACGTCGACGGGATCCGCGACCTACGCGTGCGACTGCTCAGTCAGATCGGTCGGCCGATCGACCAACCGCACGTCGCGGACGTCCACGTCGTCACCGCCGACGGTGTCGTCCTCTCGGACGTCGAAGACGAGATCGAAGCGATCGTCGACGATCGACTTGCCAACGTCACCGAAATCACCCGCAGCGTCATCGACGGCGAGCTATCGACGTTCTAAGCGCTCGAGTCCTCCCCGTTCAACTCGCTTTTGAGCCGCGGTATCGCGGAGACGTGGCAGTCGGAATAATCATTATTCCGCCCGCCGAATCCGGTGTTACGAACCGAAATACCGTGGTGGCCCGGTAGTGTCCGATTCGACTCCGAACCCTCGAGCGGTCGTGCTCGCCGTCGTCGCGAGCACCTTCTTCGTCGGGTTCGGGGGCGGCGTGATCTTCCCTATCCTGCCGAATCTCGGCGAAGTACTCGGCATCTCGGCGGTGATGGTCGGCGTTATTCTCTCCGCCAATCGGTGGACGCGGTTGGTCGCGAACGCACCGGCGGGCATCCTCGTCGACCGGATCGGGACGCGAACGCCCTTTATCGCCGGACTGGCCGTCGAAGGCGTCGCCACGTTCGGATACGTCGTCGCGATCCTCGCCCCGGAGCTCCCGTTCGTTCCCGACGTTCCCGAGTTCTGGTTCGTTCTCGCGCGGGTCATGTGGGGGATCGGGAGCGCGCTCGTGTTCGCGACGGCATATACGATTACGGCGGACGTCAGCGAAACCGCTTCGCGCGGCACCAGCATGGGTATCGTCCGGGCCGGTATCACGTTCGGATTCCCGGCGGGGATGGTACTTGGCGGGCTCGTCAGTGAACTGTACAGCAACGCGACGGCGTTCGTGATGGCCGCGGCGTTCGCGGGACTGGCGAGCGTCATCGCCTACTTCATCGTCCCGGAAACGCACGTCGAATCCTCCGATAGATCGGTTTCGCCGTTAGACCTCGAGTTGACGCTCCCGGCGGTCACCGTCGGGCTGGTCAACTTCGGGCTCTACTTCGCGTACGTGGGTGTACTGTTTTCGACGCTCGTCATCTACCTCGAGGCCGAGTCACTCACCCTCTCGGTCGAACTGTTCGGATCAGCCATCGACTACGAGGAGCAGGGCACCTCCGGACTGCTGATGGCCGTCTCGGTCCTCTCGGGGTCGGTGTTCACGATCTCCGGCGGCGCCATCAGCGATAGCGTCGGCGCGCGCGTTCCCGTTCTCGTCTGCTTTCTGCTGACGAACTGTCTCGGATTCGTCGTCCTGACGATGGCGCCCTCGTTCTGGTACGTCGTCGCGGCCTGTGGCCTCATCGGTGCCGGTCAGGGCGGGGTCGGCGGCCCGCTCACGGCGCTGCTGGCCGATCTCACGCCCGAAGACAGGATGGGGCGCGCGATGGCCACGAACAACGTCCTCGGCGATGTCGGCGGCGGACTCGGTCCGCTGATCGCGGTCCCGATCGCACAATCCGTCGGGTTCGACTTCCTGTACGCGCTCAGCGTCTTCATCCCGCTCTGTGGTGCGGTCGTTCTCGTCGCAGGGATCTACACCCACACGGGAAGCCTCAGTCCGACGGTCGACGAGTCAGTCGTCTAAGCCACCGAATCGATCGTCTAAGTCACCGGGACTTTCGTTCGGTGTCGGTCGTGCGCGGCGTCGTCCGACCGAACCACGGCGACTCCCTCGCCTCGTAACCCCCTTATATCGGGGCGCGTCTATCGAACGCTATGCACCCGCCAGGAGCCGACACCGTCCTCGTTCGCCACGGGGACGTAAACACCAAAAGCACGACCGTCAAGCGGTACATGCTTCGGATTCTCGTCGAGAACCTCGAGGCCGCGCTCGAGGATCGATCGGTCTCCGGCGCGGTCGATCGGCGCTGGCACCGACCGTTGATCACGACTGCCGAAACCGATATCGAAGACGCCGTCGAAGCCGCCGCATCGACGTTCGGCGTCGTCTCGGCCAGCGCCGCCGTCACCCTCGAGCCGGACCGAGCGAAGATCTACGACGTGTTGGCCGAAACGGCGCGCCGCCACTACACCGGGGGCTCGTTCGCTCTCGAGGTCAACCGCGCGGACAAACAGCTTCCCTACACCAGCGAGGACGTCGCTCGAGAGGGTGGCACGGTCGTCTGGGAAGCCGTCGAAGACGAGTTCGAACCCGAGGTCGACCTCGAGGATCCAGACCTCACGTTCGGCGTCGAAATCCGTGAGGAGGAGGCGTTCGTCTACCTCGATTCGGTCTCCGGGCCGGGCGGACTGCCGCTCGGCTCCCAGGAACCGATGGTCGCGCTGGTAAGCGGCGGCATCGACTCGCCCGTCGCCGCCTACGAGATGATGAAACGGGGATCGCCGATCGTTCCGGTCTACGTCGATCTGGGCGAGTACGGTGGGATCGATCACGAGGCGCGGGCAATGGAAACCGTTCGCGTGCTCTCCCGGTACGCGCCAAATTTCGACATGCGCGTCTATCGGGTTCCCGGCGGCGAGGCGGTGGCGACGCTCGTCGAGGAGATGGAGACGGGACGGATGCTATCACTGCGGCGATTTTTCTATCGGGCCGCCGAACGAATCGCAGAGCGGACCGGCGCGAGCGGGATCGTGACTGGTGAAGCGGTCGGACAGAAATCGAGCCAGACCGCACAGAACCTCGGCGTCACCAGTCGCGTCACCGACCTGCCGATCCACCGCCCGCTGCTTACCCGAGACAAGCAGGATATCGTCGCGACGGCCCGTGATATCGGGACGTACGCCGATTCGACTATCGATGCAGGCTGTAATCGAGTCGCCCCCGATCGGGCCGAAACCAACGCGCGACTCGAGCGGCTTCTGGCGGTCGAACCCGATGGACTGCTCGAGCGGGCGACGGCGGCGGCCGACGACGCGGATCTGATCGAACCGTGATCGAACCGCGATCGAACCGCGGCTGGACACGTAATCTATCTGTGGGAAATCCCATCATTGCAGAATCATAGTCCGGTCGCTGTCCCCAGCTGTCGTGCCTCTGCGGCTATCGACCCACTTTTGTATACTATCATATGCGACGGCTAGCCGGATATATGTAACAGTTACTCGATCGTTTCGGGGAGACTACACACATATAGCGGCCCGCTAATGTATGTATTTTTGATAGGACCGAGTACCGTCAGTTGTACCATTCTAATTACAAAGGGTCGATAGCGGCAACGGGGAGGCGATGCGGGTTCTCGTCTTCACGAATACGCCGGCACACGTCCACACGTACAGAAACGCCATCGATCGGCTCGTCGACCGAGGGCACGACGTGCTCGTGCTTGCCCGCGAGTATGGATGCACAACCGACCTTCTGGATTTTTTTGGTATCACGTACGGAGTGTACGGCAGTCACGAAGCAACTGCATACTCCCGACTCGAGTTCGCGCGCGAACTCACCGGCCAGCTCGCAGACATCGCACTCGAGGCACGACGGTTCGATCCCGACGTCCTCTTCGGTCGCGGACCCTACGCCGCGTTTTCGGGACTCGTCACTTCGACTCCCACCGTCCTGTTGCTCGACGACGAACCGGGCGACTTCAACCACACCGTCTCCCGGCCGTTCGCCGACGCGATCATCACCCCGCATGCGACGCGGCGTGACCTCGGACCGAATCACTACACCTTCGACGGCTTCAAAGAGTGTGCGTACCTCCACCCGGCGGTCTACGAGCCGATACCGGACATTCGAGACCGCCTGGGCGTCGCCGACGACGAGCGGTACGCGATCGTCCGGTTCAACGCCTTCGACGCGCTTCACGACGTCGGCGCAGCCGGCTTTTCGCTGACACAGCGCCGGGACCTCCTCGAGGCGCTCTCGGAGGAGGCGACCGTTTTCGTTTCCGACGAGGCCGGGGCGATGGACTTTCGAGACCTCCCGGCGCGCGAGTACGACCTCCACCCGGCGTTGCTCCACGACGCGATCCGGGAGGCGCACCTGCTGGTTGCGGATACGGGAACCATCGTCACCGAGGCGGGACTGCTCGGAACGCCTGCGATCCGCTACGGCGGCACCGAAGACCGCGAGTTCGGCGAGTTCGCCGCGCTCGCGGACGTCGGCCTGCTCGAGGAGTGCGATCACTACGGGCGAGTCAGGGATCGCGCACTCGAGGTGCTCCGAGATGAGAACGCGCGCGCCCGGCATCGCGAGCGACGCGACGCCTACGTGAGCGGACTCGTCGACCTCACGGAACTGATCGTCGACGTGGCGGAGGCTCGCGGCGACGTCGAGCGCGTCCTCGCGAGTCCGCGCGCCGAAGCGCAGAGACCGCGGGCGACGACTCAGTGACGCCTCGGTTTTCGGATCGGAATCGGCGAGGCGACCGAATCGGTCGCGCGAGCGCGACGCGGAGGCGAAACCCACATTACCGAGTCCCACGCACAACACACCAGTGACCCGCGTCTGTCTCATCGGGGAAGACGGTGTGAACCTCCAGTACGAACTGCTCTCTCGAGAGACGTCCAGGGAAGCGCTGGCGACGTACGACCTCGAGCGCCCGTTCGAGAACGCACTCGCCGTCCGAACCGTCAGCGTCGGCGCAGCCGTCTCGTTGCTCAACGACCTGCAGTGGTACCTCACTCGGTTCGTCGAGGAGTGTCTCGTTCAGGAACCGAGCATCGACGACGAGGAGTGGCTCTCGCGGGGGCTGGCCGAACGGCTCCGAAACGGCGACATCGACCCCGAAGAGACTGGCGAGTTTTGCAAAGTCTACGGGCTCGAACAGCCCGATACTGCCGGAGAGGGGGACACAGCTCGAGGGCCGAACGCCGATTCGCCCGACGACGAGGCTGGCGAGGGCGGATCCGGTCGCCCTGGCTCGGTTGCTTCCGAACTCGAGTCGACCGACGAGTCAGCCGACGAATCGACCGCCGAACCGAGCGAACGGCCATCGGATCGCGGCGTCGCGACCGCGTTCGGCCCACAGCGGTTGGTCGAACCGCTGTACGTTCGCCGAACTGACGGCGACCTGCCCGAATACGACCTTCGGGACGTCGAGGAGACCCTCGTCGTCCGACTCACCGAAGCAGCGTTCACCCGATGACCGGCGGAACCGGCGTCGTGACGATTCGACCGGACGGGCAAGCCGGTCGGTCGCGGATCCGTCTCAGCTATCGCCGCGCCGGGACCGGCGGCGATCCCGTCGTCTTGCTCCACGGCGGCGGCGTCGACGACGCGACGCTCTCGTGGAACCACACCATCGACGCACTGGCCGACGACTACCGAGTCTACGCGCCGGACTGGCCGGGATACGGTGATAGCGTCGTTACCGGCGGGAACGGCGCCCCCATCGGCGAGCAGACGATCGAGCGCTACGTCTCCGTCCTCGAGGGATTTCTCGCCGAAACCGGCCTCGCGGACGAGCCGGTCACCCTCGTCGGCATCTCGATGGGCGGCGCCGCGGCGCTCGGGTACGCACTCGAACACCCCGAAACCGTCGCGAAACTCGCGCTCGTCGACAGCTACGGACTCGGAAAACGGATTCCGGGCGGACAGTTTTTCAAGGGGACGGCGCATGTCCCCGGCGCGAACTCGCTCGGATGGCTCGCGACGGGACTCTCCGCGGAGACCGCGAGGTTCGCGCTGGACGCCGTCGTCGCCGACGCCGACGCGCTCGAGTCCGCGTTCGTCGACGCGTTTCGCGCTCGAGCGATCGAACCCGGTGCCGGAACCGCCTTCGAGGCGTTCCAACGCGCGGAGATAACCGCCGAAGGCGACGCCCGGACTGATTTTACGGACGACCTCGAGTCGCTGTCGGTGCCGACGCTGCTCGTCCACGGCGTCGACGATCCGCTCTTTCCCGCCCGCTGGTCGAAGCGGGCCCACGAACTGCTCCCCGACTCGCGACTCGAACTCCTCGAGGACTGCGGGCACTGGGTTCCGCGCGAGCGACCCACCGAGTTCGGCGAGCGCCTACGGGACTTTCTCGAGAACGGTACTACCGCCGAGAGCGGATCCGACGCCGAGAACGGCACCAGCGCCTGAGATCGGACTCCGAGACGGAACTACTTTCGAGACCGTCTGGAGCGGAACAACTCTCGTGAGCGAGAGCGAGGACCGACTAGTCGGACGCGGTGTCGGTCTCCGAGTCGCCGTCGGAACCGCTCTCCCCCTCGGATCGATTCGTCGAGACGGACTTGGACGCGCTCGCGCTTGCACTGCCACTCGACACGCTGATGCCGCGTCCGTGCTCGTCCCCGTCGACATCGACGATCGTGACGGAAATCGAGTCGGGTTGTTCGCCGTCGATCGACGCGCGAACGAGCGCGCCGACCGCCGTGAGTTGCTGGGCGCACAGCTGGTTCTCGTCGCCAGTCTGGGTAACTTCGGCGTGAACGGTCACCGTCTCGTCCTCGAGGCCGACGGATTCGACCGCGAGTTCGTAGCACGCGGTGTTCGCCCCGGCCTCGAGCGCGATCACGCCCGCCTCCTCGAAGTCCGTCTCGTCGACGAACTCGGAAACGGCGTCGCCGATCGATCGATCGGAAACCCAGCGGTCCGCCTGGTCTTCGCTCGTCAACAGGTCGACCGTGGGGTCTTCCGGTCGATCGCCGTGCTGGAACGTAGTGGTCGTCGACTCGAGTCCGTCGTCGGGTTCTCCGTTACTGTCGTCGCCTTCGGCGTCGCTCGACTCGGTGTCGCCGCCGTCGTCGGTGTCGGTTCCGTCGTCGCTCGTTTCGTTGTCAGCGTCGTTTCCCGGGCCGGGAGAGGCGGCCAATCCGCTGCTATCGAGACAACCCGCGGTGAGCGCGATCAGTCCGGCGCCGCCCGCGAGGAGGTGTCGTCGTGAGGACCGTGTCATCGTATCCCCCTACACCGCTCGAGAATATGTATCTCCGGCTAGCTAAAAGACGTCTTTCATCCATCGATCCCGTCTCGTCCACTCCCTCGACGGTGAACTCGCAAACGAAGCAGATGTTCGAGAGCAGATCGACTCCGACACCAGCGGGCGTGGGCGAGTTCCGTCAGTCGAACAGCCCGGTCGAGAGGTACCGCTCGCCGCTGTCCCAGAAGACGGTGACGACCAGCGGATCGTCCTCGGCGTCTGGGGCGGCGATCCGTTCACCGACGCGACGGGCGACGATGCTCGTCGCGCCGCTGGACTGGCCGACGAGGACGCCCTCCTCACGCGCGAGCCGACGGCACTCGTCTTCGGCGTCCTCGAGTCGAACCGTCTCGATCGAATCGATCAGGTCGCGATCGAGGTTGTCGCTGACGAACCCTGGCCCCATTCCCTGGAAGTCGTCGCTCCCGGCCTCGCCCGTCGAGAGGACGGCGTTTCGCTCCGGCTCGACCGCGACGATGTCGACGTCAGGGAACTCCTCGCGGAGCCGTCGACCGGCACCGGAGAGCGTCCCACCAGTGCCGACGCCGGCGACGAAGGCGTCGACCTCCCGCTCGCCGACTTGTTCGACGATTTCCTCGCCGGTCGTCCGGTAGTGGGCCTCCGGGTTGGCCGGGTTTTCGAACTGACCGAGCTGGATCGCACCCTCGGCCTCGAGTTCGTCCGCGCGCTCGCGAGCGTCTTCCATCTCGCCGTCGACGAGTTCGAGGTCGGCGCCGTAGGCCGCCATGATCTGGCGTCGCTCCTTGGACTTCGAGGCCGGCATCACGATCGTGAGATCGTAGTCGCGGGCGGCACAGACGAGCGCGAGTCCGATCCCGGTGTTGCCGCTGGTCGGTTCGACGAGGCGATCGCCCGGCTCGATTACGCCGTCGCGTTCGGCCGCGCGGACCATCTCGAGTGCCGGTCGATCCTTGGCCGACCCGCCCGGGTTGAACGATTCGATCTTGGCGGCGACCGTCACCCCCTCCCGGGAGTCGACCTGGACGAGCGGCGATGCGATGGTGTCCAGAATGCTGTCCTTCATGATACCCGGATAGGGCGTCGCGACGTAAACCGATGCTGGACCTCGGCACGTCCTGCCGGTGTCCCGTTTCCGACTCCGGACACAACTGCATCGACCCCTACTCCCAGTTATACAGCGCGTCCCGGAATATCGCGGCCGCGTCGTCCTCCGTCACGGGTCGCGGGTTACACCGGAGCAGTCGCTGCTGAGTTTCGACCGTCTGACTCGCGAGCCAGTCGATATCGTCCTCGTCGATGCCCGCGAGTTCGTTGAGCCCGCTTGGGATGACGTTCAGATCCTGCTGGAGCCGAACGTACTCCTCGCGAGCGAGATCGGCCGCTTCTCGAGCGCCGAGGCCGCCCGTATCGACGCCGAGTAGCCTGCTCACCTCCGCGAATCGCTCCGGATCGCTCGCGGCGTTGTACCCGAGCGTCGAGGCCGGCGTGAGGACCGCGATCGTCTCGCCGTGATACGTGTGATAGCGGTTCCCGACCGGGTAGGCCATCGCGTGACAGAGACTCGCACCCGCGGTGAGCCCAGCGATCGCGCCGAACAGCGCGCCCTTGAGCATGGCCGCTCGAGCCGCTATATCGTCGCCGTTGTGGACGGCCGTCCGAACGTTACTCGAGAGCAGGTCGATCGCCTTTTCGGAGAACATCTCGGTGAGTTCCGTTCGGCCGGCGTAGACCGGCCGTTCTTGTGGATCCGTCGCGCGGAGCAGCCCGTCGAAGGGGTGGGTCGTGTAGCCCTCGATGGCGTGACCGAGCGCGTCCATCGCGGTCTTGGCCGTCATTTCGGGCGGCAGAGTGGTCGTGAACGTCGGATCCAGCACGGCCGCGTCTGCCCGGATGTGGTTGCTCGAGATTCCCTCTTTGATCTCCTGTTCCTCGACCGAGAGGATCGCGACAGGCGAGATTTCGGCGCCGGTCCCGGCGGTCGTCGGCATGAGGACGAGCGGCGGTCCCGACTCGGTCAACGCCTCGCCGTTCCCCGTCGGCTCGGCGATGTAATCGAGCGCTTCGCCGCCGTTGGCGATCACGGCGCGCGTCGTCTTCGCGACGTCGATGCAGCTTCCGCCCCCGAACCCGAGGTAGAAGTCGTACCCGTCCTCGCCTTCGTTCTCGCGAACGAACGAGATGCACTCACCGACGACCTCGAGCGACGGCTCGCGTTCGACGCCGTCCCAGACGGTCGCGTCGTAGCCGGCGTCCTCGAGGTGGTCCGTGACCCGATCGACGTGCCCGATGTCGTCGAGGTTCTCGTCGGTGACGACCAGCCCGCGCGCGCCCGCTTCGACACCGAGGTCCCGAAGCTGGAACCCCAACTCTTCGACGGCGTCCCGGCCGAATCGGATCTGGGGCATCTGTAAGTGCCAGACGGTCTCGGGCTCGAGCGCGTGTTGCTCTGCCGAAACCGATCGGTCGTAACTCACTGTCCCCACCCCTCGCGGATCGCTTCAAATTGATCGGCGTCGTGACCGTAGACGACCTCCGCGTCGTGGCGGCGTTCGAACTCCCTGATCCGCCGCAGACTCTCGTACCACTCGGTTTTCCCCCAGAGCAGCGACGCGCCGAGCGGTTGCTCGTCCTCGTAGTTCGGCGCCTGATAGACCTGATCGCCGGTAAAGACCACGGTTCCGTCGTCGTCGAGGTGGATCATCGTCCCGGTCAGGCCGGGCGTATGTCCGGGGAAACGCACGAACTCGACATCCTCGAAGTGTTGCTCTCGATCGCGGTGGAGAACCTCCCAGTTCAGGTCGTGATCGAAGTCCTCGAGGATGTACGCGCCGCTTCCCTTGTCGGTCTTCGCGCTGTAGTAGGCGAATTTGAGTTCGCGCTCGTGGACGAAAATCGGAACGTCCGTGCCGTCGAAAAACTCCAGCCCACCCGCGTGGTCCAGGTGCAAGTGCGTCTGGAACACGTAGTCGATGTCCTCGAGTTCGTAGCCGTTCTCCTCGAGAACCTCATCGAGCGGGTATTCGTGCGCGTCGTACGGGTAAAACGCCTGTTTGAGTCCTTCGGGCCAGTGGCCCTCGAGGGCGTCGTGGTGCGAGCCGGTATCCCAGAGGATCGTCCCCTCGGGGTGGTCGATGAGGAGGTTCCAGACGGGTATCTCGTCGTAGGTCAGGTCCGGATTCGGCTCGTCTTTCGTGCCGAGCGTCTCCCCCTCGATCATGTAGTTCTGGTCGCACTCGAGCGCCCCGCGGTACAGGACATCGATGCTAGCATTAACCATGGTTGTGATCCCCGTCGTACTACACGGATTACGAACATAATCGTTCGTGTTGGTCTACGGGCGTGAGAAGCGACCGCGGGACCTCACAGCCCCAGCATCAGCGGCCCGATGAGCACGCCCATCAGGTGCACGCGCCGCGCTCGAAGGCGGACCGGAACCAGTCCGACCGCGGCTGCGACGAGGAACACGCCGATGCCGACGAGCCCGGTGAACAGGTACGAAAGCGCGAGCAACAACCCGAGGACCGCTATCGAGATCTTCCAGTAGGCGAGTCGCCCCACGAACTCGAGATACGCGTCACCCAGTACGATCACGAGGACGAAACCGGCCAGCCCGGCGATGACGATACTCGAGAGCAAGATCGGCACGTCGAGCGGCGCGTTCACGTTGTCGAAGGCGATCATGACGCCGGTTCGGGGCTGTCCGAGCGAGACGAGCGCGAACAGCGCGAAAATCGAGTTCGCCGTGTCGACGCCGCTCGTCGCGACGATGTAGCCCCGGTTTCCCGATTCGCCCGGAACGAAGACGAGGACGGCGACCGCCGCGATGGCCGCGGAGATGCCTGGAATGTACCCGACGACGGCACCCGCGAACGAACCCGCCAGCGCTGTTACCCCGACCAGCCGACGCGGCATCCGAATCGCTTCGTCGCGCTGGGGCGGGACGCCACCGCCGCGAATCGCTTCGATCAGTACAGGTGCGCCGAACAGTCCGGCGAAAAGTGGCGCGAGCATCCCGCCGGCCTCGAGGGGCGCGTCGGGGGTGAGATCGAGCGTCGCCGCGCCGAGTGCCGTCGCCAGACCGAAAGAGAGGGCGGCCCCCGCACGTCGCTTCCAGGTGCGCTCCGAGGCGATCAGTGCAACGACGATCATCGCGAGCACGATCGGGAGATTCGCGCTGATCGTCGGATAGACAGCAGTGATGCCCCAAGTGATCGGGAGCGCGAGCGGGACCGCCGCGAGAACCGCGAGCAAACTCCCGAGCGCGGAGAGTCGAATCGCCTCGTACCCGCGGCCCTCGAGTACCATTCGGTGTGCGGGCAACGCGGTGACTGCCATCTCGGCGTCGGGTACCCCGAGTGCCATCGCCGGGACGGCGTTGACGAACGTGTGGACGACGCCAGCCGCGAGCATCGCACAGCCGACGAAAAGCGGCCGGCCGGGAATCGAGGGCGCGACGCCTGCCAGCAATAGCGCGAAATTGTTCGCGTGTAATCCCGGGATCAGCCCGCTACAGCTCCCGAGGGCCGCGCCCGCGAGTACCCACGCGACGAGCTGGGCCGACAACGTGGGATCGACCAGCGACTCGAGAGCGGGGACGGCCATGCCCGGTCTGGCCGCGGGATCGGTTATTAACCCTGGTATCGGGCGCTACGACGCTATTCACTGGCGGCGCTCTGTGTGTATCGTCGAAAGAAAGGATCGAAATCGTCTCGAGGCGAGTTATCCGAAGAGTTCGCCGAGACCTTCGCCACCGTCGCCTTCGTCTTCGTCGTCTTCGTCCTCGTCGGCTCCCGCATCGGCGTCGCCGCCTTCGTCTTCGTCGTCTCCGCTTTCGTCAGCGCCGCCTTCCGCTGCGGCCGCACCGCCTGCTGCGCCGCCCGCGGCGGGAACTGCTGCGGCCTCGTCGACGGCCTCGTCGATGTCGACGTCCTCGAGTGCGGCGACGAGCGCCTTGACTCGGGATTCTTCGACGTCGACACCGGCTGCGTCGAGTACGTCCGTCAGGTTGTCTTCGTTGATCTCTTCGTCCGCTTCGTTCAGGATGAGTGCAGCGTATACGTATTCCATTGTCCTAAGTTCAAGTTATCCGAACATCGCACCGAGACCTTCGCCGCCGGCGTCCTCGTCGTCATCGTCGTCGTCCGCCTCGGCGTCCTGGTCGTCGGATTCGTCTTGGTCGTCAGCCGATTCGTCTTCGTCGTCGGGCTCCGCCTGCGTGGCAGTCGGCGCCTCGACGCCCTGGAGTTCCTCCGGCAGCGCCTCCTCGTCCTCGATCTGCGCGGCGAGTGCACGAAGCTGTGCATCTGCCTTGCTCACGAGGTCGTCGGCGAGGTCGGGGGACTCGATTGCCGCCTGTAGGCCGAGGCTCTTGGCCTCGCCCGTCGCCTTCGCGATGAGCGTCGGTGCGGTCGCGTCGGTCGGGAACGTCGCGTTGATCGCGAGGTTCCGTGCGCGAGCCGCGGCCGTCGCCACATCGCTCTCGTAGGCGTCGACGTCGATGTCGAGGTCTTCGGGGTCGAACTGCACGCCCTCGGCGACGACCGAGCGAAGGTCGAGTCCGACCTCCTTCGGTTCGATGCCGAGTTCGTTGAGCACGTTCGAGAGGTCGGCCGACACTTCTTCGCCGGCCTCGAGGACCGTCGAGTCCTCCATGACCTGAATCGAACCGTCCTCGATGCGCGCGTTCGCGCCGATACTCTGGAGTTCGCCGACGAACGGACCGGGATCGACGCCGGTGTCACCCTCCGGGATGACGATGTCGTTCGGGGCGACCTCGCCCTCGTTGATCGGGGCGGGCGTCTTCGAAGCCTCGAGTTCCTTGTAGAGTGCGAACGGATTGCTGTCCGTCGCGACCAGCCCGACCTGTCCCTCGATGTGGGAGACGAGTTCGTCGAGTCCGGCCTCCTCTAATGCATGCGTCTGGAGCGTGTTTCGGCTGACGCGGACCACGGCAGTGCCGTGGAGGCCGCGGCGCATGTCCTGAAGCTGTTTGCTCGGAATGCCGGCGATGCCGACCACACCGATGCTCTCGTAGTCGTCGATGAGCTCCGAGAGTTCGGCGACCTCCTGTTCTTTCCACTGTGGCAGGTTCTCAGTTTTGCGCTCGGCTTCTGCGCTCATCTCAGGCCACCTCCACGGACGGGCCCATCGTCGTCTTCAGGAAGACCGAATCGATGTTCTGTGGACCCTTCTCGAGGTCGGCGTGCAGTCGGCGAAGGATAACGTCGACGTTGTCGGCGATATCCTCCGCGCTCATGTCTTCGGCACCGACGCGCGTGTGGAACGTGCGCCGATCCCGCGAGCGGATCTGAACCGTGTTCTTGAGTCTGTTGACGGTCTCGACGACGTCCTGGTCGTGCGAGAGCGGGTCCGGCATCTTTCCTCGCGGACCGAGAATGGTCCCGAGGTGCCGGGCGATATCTTGCATCATCTCCTCTTCGGCGATGAAGAAGTCCGTCTCGTCTGCGAGGTCTTTGGCCTCGTCGTCGTCCAGATCGGCCACGTCGTCGCCCGAGAGAACGTCGTCCGCGACCTCTTCGGCGCGGACTGCAGTTTCTCCCTCGGCGATGACGATAATTTGGGTTTCCTGGCCGGTTCCGGACGGCAAGACGACGGACTCGTCGACACGATTCGACGGTTCGTCTAAATCTAGGTCGCGCAAGTTGACTGCGAGGTCGACCGTCTCGGTAAAGTTCCGATCCGGCGCGTCCTCGAGCGCTCGAGCGACTGCTGTTTCGATATCCGAATTTGCCATCGTTCACCTCCGTAGTACGCAGGGATGCTCCTACGGGTCAGTGAAACAGGCGAAGCCTGTCTCCTTTGAGAGAAATCCCATGACGAACTTAAAACCGTCGAACCGCGCGCTCGTAGACCGCGACGTCATGCGAGGGCCTGACGGGGCCGTGAAAACCGCACCTGATCGTTCACTCTTCGACGACGTCGGGCTCGGGGAGCGGGTCCTCCTCGTCGGTGCGCATCCACTCGAGTTCGAACTCGATGCTTCGCTCGACGCCGTCGTCTTCCGGTTCGTCCTCGAGTTCGAGTTCGAACTCGAGCGACTCGGGCGGTGCGATGGCGACCGTTTCGTCGCCTATTTCGAGGTCGAACCCCTCCGAGGAACGCAAGTTCTCCGCGAACGTCTCGAAGTGGGTCGCGACGTCTTCGCGCGAGAGCGTGCTTTCGTACTCGAGTTCCGTCTCGTCGTCGGACATAGACGTGGCTTTCGGGCCCAGAAAAATAACGCTACTCCCGGTCCGTGCCGGTTGCTGGAAGTGCGATTGTATCACCGAGCGATATCTCTCGAGGGACGAACAACGAAAATCGTGAGCTCGATCGGGGAGCTCTCGAGTTACTCGACGAGAACGTCGTCGTACTCGCCGTCGTCGACCTTCGCCTTGAACTCGCGGGCGTCGTCGCCCTCGATGGTGACGCCCATCGAGGCGCAGGTGCCGACGACCTCTTTGGCGGCATTTTTCGTGTCGTAGGCGAGCAGGTCCGGATGTTTCTGCTCGGCGATCGTTTTGACCTGTTCGACCGAGATGTCGGCGACGAAATCGACTTGCGGTTCGCCGCTTCCCGTCTCGAAGCCGGCCTCGTCTTTAACGAGCGCCGCCGTCGGCGGGACGCCGACGTCGATCGAGTAGGAGCCGTCTTCGTCGTACTCGACGGTGACAGGTACTTCGGTGCCGTCGAACGCTTCAGTCTGTTCGTTGATGTCGTTGACGACCGCCTGCACGTCGACGGGCGTCGGTCCGAGCTCGGGACCGAGCGGTGGGCCAGGGTTGGCCTGGCCACCCGGAACGAGCACTTCGATGGTTCCAGCCATACCCGAATGAATCCTCGCTCGAGTTTTAAGGGTTGCTTTTTCGGGCAGTCCGATCCTGTGACAATCTGACAGGGAGAGTGACCGGCGGCCCGACGACCGTCGTCAATCGACGTTCTCGGCTCGCCAGGTCGCGAACGACTCGAGTACGTGATCCTCGTCGAAGCGCTCGATACAGGGGACCTCGTGGGGGTGTACCTCCTCGACGCGCGCGAGGAGATCGTCGTAAGCCTCGTCGGTCGTCTTCGCGAGCAGGATGGCTTCCGCTTCTCGTTGAATCTCGCCCTCCCACCGATAGATCGACTCCGACGGGAGTCGATTCACGCAGGCGGCAAGGCGCTCCTCGAGCAGGGTTTCGGCGATCTCCGCGGCCGCGTCCGGCGGCGATGTGAGATAGACTGTCGGCACGGATCGAGAGACGGCTCAGCGGTGGAAAAACGTCGCGGCTCGAGAAGTGAGCACCCGGCTACGCGCTCGCTCTCCCGGTGCTTGTGACGGGTTAGTTTCCTTGAATCGGATTGAACGCGCCGTTAATATCCCACTCGTGGAGACAGTGCGGGTTTCCGACTTGTTTTTCGCCGTTTTCGGTTGCAAGCTGCCAGGCTTCAAGCGTTTCGTCCCACCGTTCACCGCGACCACACCGTTCACAGACGCGGGCGGTCGGAGTTCGAAGTTCGACGCTCATTGGCGGGTATGCGAACTGGACACATATAACCGTGACTGTGTTCGGCAAACGCTGCATGTATCGGCGAAAAATCGTGAAGAATTCAGCGAGTACCATCGAGACAGAGCCACTATTGGAATATCGTAAATTCGAAGAAACCGAACAGGTTTCGAGCGCCGTCCGAGTCGCCGAACCGGATCGATCGTCAATCCCACTCCGATTCGAGCGGTCAGTAGACGGCGTCGACGATCTCGTCGCGGAGTTCGCCGAATGCCTCGAGATAGGCGCGTCGGTCCGCCCGCAGCGAGGATAGGGCGTCGTCGTAGTCGTCGACGTGGTCGGGGACGTAGTACTCCTCGATGGCGAGTCCCGGCACCGACTCGGGGATGGTCAGTCCGGTCCGTTCGTCGTCGGTCCACTCGATCGTTCCGCGCGCGACTTCCGTGAGGACCGTCACGGACTCGGTGACGCCGATGTCCTTGGACTCGTCGCCGAGATAGCCGGTGTTGATCACATAACAGTCGACATCGAGATCGTCGATCAGGTCCTGGAAGATGTTGCCCTCCTCGCCCTCCGGACCGACGATGAATGGATTCGTTCCCACCACGCGGATCGACTCGCCCGCGCGGGATGGGTCGCCCGCGCTGGTCTCGATCGATTCGCCGAGCATGAACGCGGCGGCGGCCTGCTCGGTGTCGAGTTTCGCAACGGGTGGCATCAGCGGGTTGCGCGTGATGAAGAAGACCTGGTCCATCCGGTCGAGGTCGATCTCTTCGTCGGCGCTCTCGAGTTCGTCGCGCTGGACGACCGCGCGCGAATTCGAGGTGTATCGCGGCTCGTCGAAGTCGACCGTTCCGTCGTCGTCGACGGCGACGTTCTCGAGGACGGCGGATTCGGCCGTCGCCGCCTCGTAGAGGCCCGGTTGTTCGTCGGGATCGAGACCGATGGTTTTGATGAACAGCCCGCCGCCCTCGCTTCCGGGGACGGAGCCGTCGGGCAACAATCCGCAGACGTCGTCCTGGACCATCACGGCCGCTTCGGGCTCCTCGAGCCAGCAGCCGTGTGAGGTTAGGGTCGACTTACCGGTCGCCGAGAGGCCCATGAAGACCTGGCCGACGGTCCGGAGGTCGCCGTCGTCGTCGCGGACGCGAACGCGCTTGCTGCCCGCGTGGAGACCGAGGCCGCCGCGTTCTTTGATCCGACGCATGAACAGCCGGAGGAACGACTTCTTCGCCTCGCCGAGGTAATCGGTCCCGAGAACGGCGGTGAACCCCTCGTCGGGGAGGACCCGGATCGCCCGCTCGTCGTAGTCGGGCGCCTGGACGGTCACGAAGTCGGGGTCGCGGCCGTCCGTCGGCTCGAACAACTTCGCCCACGCCAGCGCGATCCGAGCGTGTTCGACCGGGACGAACAGCCGACAACAAAACGTCGCGTCGGGGTGGCGACCCAGCAACCGGTCGACGCAGAGCATCTCCCGCTCGTCGGCGATGGCTACGGCGTCGGCGAGCAGATCGGAGTCGTCGTCGGAGAACTCGGCATCGATCGCGTTTTTCGTCCGGTCCGCGCTTCGAGAGCGCACCTCGCTGACGTACGACGGCGACCCGTACTCGGTCGTCGTCTCGTCCGGGCTCGCGAACTCGCGCAGTTCCTCGAGCGACGGGTTGGTTCGGACGTTCGACGCTGTGATCGGATCGGGAAGCTGTCTGACCAGCGGACGGGACTCCGCCCCGGTTTCGGACATATACATGACCGGCCACCATCCGACCGTATAAACCCGGAGGTTTTTGATCGAAGTATGTCACGACCTACCCTGGTCGAAGCTATCAGATGGAACCTACTACCGAGTAACCGCTGAAACGGCCCGGATACGGTTTCCGATACAAAGGGTAATTAATCTGTTTGGTTTGAGATTTAACTCGGGTCGGAGATAAGATATTTCGAGATCAGCATCCCGTTCGAGACGCCCGGAAAACCGACGGCGGACGACCGATCAGGCGGTCATTTACCGACTCGTGGTGGAATAAATGGCAACAGAACTCAACAGATCCAAACGACGGGACATTTCGCGCGAATACTTCTCGAAGGAACGACTCGCAGAACATCACTACCGCTCGTTCAACTCCTTTCTCAACCGAGGGATGCAACGTGTCGTCGACGAGAAGGAGACGATCGATACGGACATCGGCGACAAAGAGGGCGAAGAGCCAGTGCACGTCGAACTCGGCGACGTCCGCGTCGTCACACCCCGCGTTCGGGAAGCCGACGGGTCCGAGGAGCTGTTGTACCCGCAGGAGGCTCGACTCCGAAACATCACCTACTCCGCGCCCGTATTCATGGAGATGTCCATCGTCAAGGGCGAGGAGGGCGATCAGCGGGTCGTCGACTCCACGGAGACGAAGATCGGTCGGATGCCGGTCATGGTCGGCTCCGATAAGTGTAACATCGCGGGCTTTTCGGATCAGGAACTGATCGACATCGGCGAGGACCCGGCCGACCCCGGCGGCTACTTCATCGTCAACGGCTCCGAGCGCGTGCTCATGACCAGCGAGGACCTCGCGCCGAACAAGATCCTCGCGGAGTACGATACCAAGTACGGCGACGAGATTCAGGTCGCCAAGACGTTCTCCCAGCGCCGTGGCTATCGCGCGCTTGTGCTGTGTGAACGTACTCGAGACGGCCTCCTCGAGGTCTCGTTCCCGTCCGTTTCGGGCTCGATCAACTTCGTCACGCTCGTTCGCGCGCTCGGACTCGAGTCCGACGAGGAGATCGTCCACAAGGTCTCGAACGACCCCGAGGTCGTCAAGTACATGCTCGAGAATCTGGAGGAAGCCGAGGTCCAGACCGAAGAGCAGGCGATCGAAGAACTCGGGAAACGAGTCGCCTCCGGGCAGGGCAAAAACTACCAGCTCAAACGAGCGAACTACGTCATCGACCGGTACCTGCTCCCGCACCTCCACGAGGACGGCGTTGAGGAGGAAGACGTCCGAATCAACAAGGCACACTACCTCTGTCGGATGGCCGAGGCGTGTTTCGAACTCGCGCTCGATCGACGCGAATCCGACGACAAGGACCACTACGCGAACAAGCGCCTGAAGGTCAGCGGCGACCTGATGAAAGACCTGTTCCGGACGGCGCTCAACAAGCTGGCCCGGGACGTGAAATATCAGCTCGAGCGAGCTAACATGCGAAACCGTCAGCTGTCGGTCAACACCGTCGTTCGATCGGACGTGCTCACGGAACGACTCGAGCACCCGATCGCGACGGGCAACTGGGTCGGAGGCCGGTCGGGCGTCTCCCAGCTGGTCGACCGGACCGACTTCATGGGAGTTCTGTCACACCTTCGCCGCCTTCGCTCGCCGCTCTCGCGGTCACAGCCACACTTCGAGGCGCGGGACCTGCACGCGACCCAGTGGGGTCGCATCTGCCCCTCGGAGACGCCCGAGGGACCGAACTGTGGGCTGGTGAAGAACTTCGCACAGGCGATGGAACTCTCCCAGAACGTCGAGGACGAACAGGAACTCAAACGCGAACTGGCGTCGATGGGAGTCGAGGGGATTCCCGGCATCGAAGGCATCGAGCGAACGACGTCGCCCGCAGACGACTAACCACTAATGAGTAGCCAACAACGAGAAGCCAAGGTGTACGTGAACGGATCGCTGGTGGGGACCCACGACGATCCGCACGAACTTGCCGAACAGATCCGCGAAGCACGACGTCTCGGCGACGTCTCGGAGATGGTCAACGTCTCCGTCAAAGAGCGCACGCGCGAAGTGATCATCAACGCCGACGCCGGACGGGCGCGACGGCCGCTGTTGGTCGTCGAGGACGGCGAACCGCGGATCTCCGACGAGGAGATCGAAGCGCTCCAAAACGACGAACTCGAGTTCGAGGACCTCGTCGCCCACGGCTACATCGAGTTCATCGACGCGGAGGAAGAAGAGGACATCTACGTCGCGGTCGACGAGGACGATCTCAACGAACGCCACACGCACCTCGAGATCGACCCGCAGCTGATCTTCGGGATCGGTGCGGGGATGATTCCGTACCCGGAACACAACGCCTCGCCGCGGATTACGATGGGTGCGGGGATGGTCAAACAGTCGCTGGGGCTGCCCTCTGCGAACTACCGGATCCGTCCAGACACGCGCCAGCACCTGCTGCACTATCCGCAGCTCTCGATGGTCAAAACGCAGACGACCGAGCAGATCGGCTTCGACGAACGGCCTGCGGCGCAGAACTTCGTCGTCGCCGTGATGAGCTACGAGGGGTTCAACATCGAGGACGCGCTGGTCATGAACAAAGCCAGCGTCGAGCGCGCGCTCGCTCGCTCGCATTTCTTCCGGACCTACGAGGGCGAAGAACGACGCTACCCAGGCGGACAGGAGGATCGATTCGAGATCCCCTCCCAGGACGTCCGCGGTGCTCGCGGCGAAGAAGCTTACACGCATCTGGACGAGGACGGATTGGTCAACCCCGAAACGGATGTCGACGAAAACAGCGTCCTGCTCGGGAAGACGAGCCCGCCGCGCTTCCTCGAGGAGCCCGACGACATGGGCGGTCTCTCGCCGCAGAAACGCCGCGAAACGTCGGTCACGATGCGCTCGGGAGAGAGCGGCGTCGTCGACACGGTCACACTGATGGAAGGCGAGGATGGCTCGAAGCTCTCGAAGGTCTCCGTGCGCGACGAGCGGATCCCCGAACTCGGGGACAAGTTCGCCAGCCGCCACGGCCAGAAGGGGGTCGTCGGCCACCTCGCACCACAGGAGGATATGCCCTTCACCGAAGCGGGCGTCGTCCCCGACCTCGTGATCAATCCGCACGCGCTGCCTTCGCGGATGACCGTCGGACACATCCTCGAGATGATCGGCGGCAAACTCGGCGCGATGGAGGGGCGGCGCGTCGACGGGACGCCGTTCCTCGGCGAGGACGAAGACGAGCTACGAGGCGGACTCGAGGAGTCCGGCTTCGACTCGTCGGGCAAGGAGACGATGTACTCCGGCGTCACGGGCGAGAAGATCGAGGCCGAGATCTTCGTCGGGATCATCTTCTACCAGAAGCTCTACCACATGGTCTCGAACAAACTGCACGCCCGCTCTCGCGGGCCGGTGCAGGTGCTCACCCGGCAGCGACCGAGGGTCGCGCCCGCGAGGGCGGACTCCGTATCGGAGAGATGGAGCGGGACGTCTTCATCGGCCATGGAGCGGCCATGACGCTCAAGGAACGACTGCTCGACGAGTCCGACCGCGAGTTCATCAACGTCTGCGGACAGTGTGGGATGAGCGCGGTCGAGAACGTCGAGCAGCGTCGGGTCTACTGCCCGAACTGCGACGAGGAGACCGACATCCACGAGATCGAGATGAGCTACGCGTTCAAGCTCCTCTTAGACGAGATGAAGGCGCTGGGTATCGCACCACGACTGGAACTAATAGACGCCGTCTAACATGCAAGATAGCACACCAAAAGACATCGGATCGATAAACTTCGGGCTCATGGAGCCCGAGGAGTATCGGGAGATGAGCGCGACGAAGATCATCACCGCGGACACCTACGACGACGACGGGTTCCCCATCGACATGGGGCTGATGGACCCGCGACTGGGCGTCATCGACCCCGGTCTCGAGTGCAAGACCTGCGGGAAACACTCCGGGTCCTGTAACGGCCACTTCGGCCACATCGAACTGGCCGCGCCGGTTATCCACGTCGGCTTTACGAAACTCATCCGACGCCTCCTTCGTGGCACCTGCCGGGAGTGTTCGAAGCTCCTGTTGACCGAGGACGAACGCGACGAGTTCCGCGACGACATCACCGAGTCGCGGAAACTCGGCCGCGACCTGAACGATGTCACCAAGGCGGCGATTCGACAGGCGCGAAAGAAGGACCGGTGTCCACACTGCGGCGAAATTCAGTACGACATCGACCACGAGAAGCCGACGACCTACTACGAGGTCCAGCAGGTTCTCACCAGCGAGTTCTCCCAGCGCATCGCCGGCGCGATGCAGGGCGACGAGGAGGAAGGCATCGAGCGAACGACACCCGATGAACTCGCCGAGAAGACCGACATCGAAATCACTCGAGTCAACGAGATCCTCTCGGGGTCGTTCCGCCCGCGCGAGAGTCAGCGCAAGGCCATCGAGAAGGCACTCGACATCGACCTCACCGAGGAGGACACGAACAAGCTGATGCCGAGTGACATCCGGGACTGGTTCGAGGCGATTCCCGACGAGGACATCGAGGTGCTCGGCATCGACGCCGACCGCTCCCGGCCGGAGTGGATGATCCTCACCGTCCTGCCGGTGCCGCCGGTGACGGCGCGGCCGTCGATCACGCTCGACAACGGCCAGCGTAGCGAGGACGACCTCACGCACAAGCTCGTGGACATCATCCGGATCAACCAGCGGTTCATGGAGAATCGCGAGGCTGGTGCGCCACAGCTGATCATCGAGGATCTCTGGGAACTGCTCCAGTACCACGTCACGACGTTCATGGACAACGAGATCTCGGGAACGCCGCCGGCCCGCCACCGCTCGGGTCGCCCCCTCAAAACCCTCAGCCAGCGACTGAAGGGCAAGGAGGGCCGATTCCGCGGCTCGCTCTCGGGCAAGCGCGTGAACTTCTCCGCCCGAACCGTCATCTCGCCCGACCCGACCCTCTCGCTCAACGAGGTCGGGGTACCGGATCGCGTCGCCTCGGAGATGACCCAGACGATGCTCGTCACCGAGCGAAACGTCGAGGAAGCACGACGGTACGTCGCGAACGGGCCGAACACGCACCCCGGCGCGAACTACGTTCGCCGGCCCGACGGCCGCCGACTCAAGGTCACGGAGAAAAACTGTGAGGCGCTCGCGGGCATGACCGAGGACTCAGACGCCGAGGGCATTCAGACGATCGGTCCCGGCTGGGAGGTCAACCGGCACCTCATCGACGGCGACATCATCATCTTCAACCGTCAGCCGTCGCTGCACCGGATGTCGATCATGGCCCACGAGGTCGTGGTCATGCCGTACAAGACGTTCCGACTGAACACCGTCGTCTGTCCGCCGTACAACGCCGACTTCGACGGCGACGAGATGAACATGCACGCGCTGCAAAACGAGGAGGCTCGAGCAGAGGCCCGAGTTCTCATGCGCGTGCAAGAACAGATCCTCTCGCCGCGCTTCGGTGAGAACATCATCGGCGCGATTCAGGATCACATCTCGGGAACGTATCTGCTTACCCACGACAACCCACGATTCAACGAGACGCAGGCACTCGACTTGCTCCGTGCGACGCGGATCGACGAACTGCCCGAACCCAGCGGTATCGACGACGAGGGAGAGCCGTTCTGGACCGGCCGGGACGTCTTCTCCGAACTCCTGCCGAACGATCTCGATCTCGAGTTCATCGGAACGATCGGCGAGGACGTCATCATCGAGGACGGACAGCTCATCGAGGGAACCATCGCCGAAGACGAGGTCGGCGAGTTCGGTGGCGAGATCGTCGACACCATCACGAAGCAGTCGATCAGTCCGAGAAACTCGGCATCGACGGCGAATCGCTGGCGTGGCGAAAGGAGTTCACGCGATTCGACGAGAGCGATCGGAAACGACTCGAGGAAATCTCGTCGGTCATCCGATCGCAGTCAGACACCATCGCTCAAACCATCGCAGATCACTCGATCGAGATGGGAACCATCGACTCGGCCGGTGCCGAGAACCTTCGACAGCAAACGTACGGCTACGTAGACCAGATGGCGTCCGGGTCGTACGGGAGGCAGTATTATCAGGAACGGGCAGACGCGGGCGAGCGCTACGAGCAGATGGGAGTCGAGCCCAGTATCGTCATCGGCGCTTACACCATTCACACTGAGATCCTGGCCGAAGGGATCGCGACTGATATGCTCGAGGAGATCGGCGTCGCGGACGCCGATTCCGATGCCGACGTCGCCGCCGATACCGTCCGAGATGGCGTCGAGACGCTGGTTCAGCGGATCGTGTCGATGGTCAAGTTACTGAACTTAGACCAGCAGGTCGCGGTCGATCAGTACGTCAAGTCCTACGCCAACCTCGAGGAGGACCTCGAGCGCCGCGAATCGATCGCCCAGCGAACCCAGGAGATGGTCGCGGAACTCCGGGATGCGACTACAGACGTCCAACAAGCCTCGAACGAGATCGATGCGATGACCTCAACACAGTCCGAATCGATCTCGACGGTCACGAGCGAAGTTTCGACGGTCTCCGCGACGGTCGAGGAGGTCGCCTCGAACGCACAGGAAGTCAGTTCGACCAGTGACGAGAGCGCCGAGTTCGTCGAGGATTCCCTCGAGAACGGCGAGCATGCGATCGAGAGCATGGAAAGCGTCGAGCAAGCGACCGAACAGGTCTCCGAAGACGTCGAGGCCCTGCGAGAGGGTGTTCAAGAGATCGACGAGGTCGTCGAGGTCATCAACGACATCGCAGACCAGACGAACCTGCTCGCGGTCAACGCCTCGATCGAGGCCGCAGACAGCGGCCAGACGGGCGATCGGTTCGCGGTGGTCGCGAACGAGGTGAAGTCGCTGGCCGAAAACTCCAAAACGGAAGCGAAGAACATCGAACGCACGGTCACGCAGATCCAAGAGGACACCGAACACACCGCGACGAGTCTCGAGACGGCGATCGAGGAACTGGACGAGAGCGTCCAGATGGTCCAGGAGACGGTCGACAACCTCTCGCGTATCGAGGATCTGGTCAGCGACACTTCCGAGGGAATCAATCAGGTCGCGGAGGCGACCGACGATCAAGCGGCGAGCATCGAGGAAGTCGCAAGTATGACAGAAGAGGCGAAACGTCAGACTGAGGAAGTGTCTGATAAGTCCGAAGAAATCGCCGACGTCGCGGACGAGCAGTTCGACCTCATGGACGACCTCGAGACGGAAGCAAAACGACTGACTGAGGATCAGTAACGCGAATCTGTTTGTGTTGAATCGCTCCGTTCAGAGCCGTCAGTCCCGCCTCCAGAAACCCCGTCTGCCCGGAATAACAAGTGGATTTATATACTCAAAAGAGAATTGAAAAATCGTTATTATGACCGGTGATGGGAGCGAGTACAAGATCTCTGATGCGGATCGTCGAAGCGTTAGCGGGTCGCAGTTGACCGACGAACTCGGCATCGACGCGACGCGGATCGAGTGGCGAAAGGAATTCACGCGGTTCGACCGGGAGGACGTGCGTCGTCTCGAGTCGATGTCGGGGCTGTTAGATTCCATCGCGGACGATCTCGTGGACGACTTCTACGCGGAGATGCAGTCTCACGAGGAGACAACCGAGATACTGAACGCCTCGAGCAAGGAGGTCGAGGCGCTCAAACGCACCCAGGCGGAGTACCTCAGGGACCTGGGTCGGGGCGAGTACGGACAGCAGTACTTCGATCGGCGGGCGAAGATCGGGAAGCTACACGATATGCTCGATCTCGGTCCGGAAATCTATCTGGGCGCGTATTCGATCTACTACGAGGGGATTCTCGAGGCGGTCGCGAGCGAAGCCAAAGATCGGCCGACGCTTGCCCGCGAGCCGACGGAAACCGAGCCGACAGCAACGGCGGAGTCGCCTGCGGGTTCGGGCGTCGCGGATGCGGATGCGGCGGATTCAGGCACGACGGGGGATGTGGGCGCGGCGGAGACGGATGCAGCACCGGGTTCGAGCGCGGCGGCGACGAAAGCTCGAGACGAGACGCTTCTCACCGCGAGTGAGGCGCAGGCGGCGGTCGACGAGGCCGTCGACGAGGTCGTCGAGCGCACGCTCTCGGCGCTCAAACTCATCAATCTCGACCAGCAGGTCGTGATGGACACGTACATTCACTCCTACGCGGACATCGAGGCGGAACTCAGACGGCGCGAGCGGGTGTCAGAAAGCGTCGAAGCGAGCGTCTCGGAGCTTCGCGAGTCCGCCGACGATGTCGTCGAGCGGTCGAACGAAGTCGGTCAACTCGCCGACGAGCAAGTCGAATCGATGTCCCAGGTGTCCGGCGAAGTCTCGAGCCTCTCGGCGACGGTCGAGGAAATCGCCTCGAACGCCGAGGAGGTCAGTTCGACGAGCGAGAACGCCAGGGATATCGCTGATAACGCCTCCGACACGGCCGGAGACGCACTCGAGAAGATGGAGAGCCTCGAGCAGGCCGCCAGTGAGGTCTCGGAGGATGTCGAGAACCTCCGCGAGCGGGTCGAGAAGATCGACGAAATCGTCAAGGTGATCAACACGATCGCCGATCAGACGAACCTGCTGGCGATCAACGCCTCGATCGAGGCGGCGACCGCGGGCGAGGCCGGTGACAGCTTCGCCGTCGTCGCAGACGAGGTCAAAGCCCTCGCCGAGGAGTCTCAGGAGGAGGCGACGAACATCGAGCAGATGATCGAAGAGATTCAACGCGAGACCGAGAGCACCGTCGAGAGCATGAATCGGGCGGGAGCCGAGACCGACGATGCGGTCGATCTCGTCGAGGACGCCGTCGAGGACCTCAACCGAATCGAAACCTCCGTTCAGGAAGCGACGACCGGCATTCAGGAAGTCGCCGACGCGACGGACGATCAGGCCGCAAGCACCGAAGAGGTCGCCAGCATGACCGACTCCTCGATGGGGAAAGCCGAGGAGATCGCCGAGGCCAGCAACGAAATCGCCGAGGCCAACGAATATCAGGCCGAACTCGCCGAGGAGATCGAGGCCGAGGTCCACAACCTACGGGATCACGACGACTAACGCTCGTTATCGGAGCTACCGACGGCTCCTGTTCGATCTCCTCAGTCACGTTCCGCGTCGCTACTCGCGTTTTTCGCCGGTCGTGATGTCCGCGGAGAGCCCCTGTGCCATCTCGATCTCTCTCGAGTTGTTCACCGTCCAGGCGGTGCGTTCCGTGACCGCCTCGATGGCTTCTCGCGCGCTCGGATAGCCGTTGCCGGATTTCTTGACGCCGCCGAACGGTAGCTGGATCTCCGCGCCGATACACGGCAGGTTCGCGTATGCGAGCCCCAGTTCCGCGTGGTCGCGAAAGCGGTTGATCTGTCGGTAGTCCTCGGAGATGATCGCGCCCGCGAGGCCGTAGGGGGTGTCGTTGTGGATCTCGAGCGCCCGGTCGATATCGCCGTCGTACTCGATGAGCGCGACGTGCGGGCCAAAACACTCCTCGTTTAGCGAACGCAGGTCGGGGTCGTACTCAATTTCGTAGACGAACGGCCCAACCCAGTAGCCGTTCGCGTTGCTGTCGCTTCCCTCGCCATCGGCGGCGGTGGCCGCCCCGTTTTCGTGTCCCTCGGGAATCTCTTCGTCCCCGAGTTCGAAGCGGTCGACGAGCACCTCGGCTCCTTCCGTGCGGGCCAGTTCGTTGTGTCTCGCGATCTTTTCGACGTGATCGGGCTCGATCACCGGCCCCATGAACGTGTCCTCCTCGAGCGGGTCGCCTACCGAGATTCGCTCGGCGACATCGACGAAGCGGTCTTTGAACTCCTCGTAGACGTTGGTGTGGACGATCAGGCGCTCAGAAGAGACACAGCGCTGGCCGGTGGTCTTGAAACTCGACATGACCGCGGCGTGGACGGCGATGTCGAGGTCTGCCTTCTCGGTGACGACGATGCCGTTCTTGCCGCCCATCTCGCAGGCCGCGAGTTTGCCGGGTTCGCCGCCGACCTTGCTTGCGATCTCCTGGCCGACTTCCGCCGAACCGGTAAAGAGGACCGTGTCGACGCGCTCGTCGTCGGTGATGGCCGCGCCAGCGTCGCCGAAGCCCTGGACCATGTTGAAGACACCGTCTGGAACGCCCGCGTCCTCGAACATCTCGGCGATGATCTGGCCGCACCACGGCGTCTGTTCGGCGGGCTTCCAGACGACCGTGTTGCCCTCGACCAGTGCGATGGCCATGTGCCAAAAGGGAATCGCGACGGGGAAGTTCCAGGGGGTGATACAGCCGACGACGCCGCGCGGTTTGCGGCGCATGTACGCGTCTTTCGAAGCGATTTCGCTCGGGACCACGTCGCCGTGGGGGTGGCGAGCGTTGCCCGCGGCCCACTCGACCATGTGATAGGCTTCGACGACATCCGCCCGCCCCTCCGAGATCTCTTTGCCGCACTCCTTCGTGACGATCTCGCCCAGTTCGTCCGTCCGCTCGCGGAGTTCGTGGTAGATGTCCCAGAGGTGTTCCGCGCGATCGATGTAGGAGAGCGCCCGCCACTCGTCGGCGGCCTCGGCGGCGGCCGCGAGCGCCCGGTCGACGTCCGACTCGGTTCCGCGTTCGAACGTCGCGAGCGCCTCACCGGTCGCCGGGTTCGTGCTGTCGAACGTCTCCGTTCCGTCGCCGGCGGTCCACTCGCCTGCGACGTAGTGTCCGTACGGATCTTCGGTCGATTGGCGGTCCATACGCTTCGTTCACCCTCGAGAGAATTGTAGCTACCCCTCACGAAGCGGAGAGATGGTGTAAAATAAATAGAATACAGGAAATATATAATATGTGCGGTGGAGAATACGGTACATCAATGTCTGAATCAGTCGGTCGGCTCCCGGACGTGTCGGCCTCGTCCGCCGAGCGGAACTCGGACGCATCGAAGGCGCCGACGCTCGAGCGCTCTTCTGGGACCGCCAGCACTCAAAGCGGATATCGGTGTAGCGCTTAAGCACCCTCGGCCGAAATATCATGTGGGATGATACCACCGATCGCTACCCGGTTCGTCGCCGGAACGTCGCCAGCGACGGCCCTCGAGCACGTCCAGGCGCTCGACGACGAGGAGGTCGGAGCGATCCTCAACGTGCTCGGCGAACACCACGCGGACCCGGACGCGGTCGCCGCGGACGTCGACGCCTACCGGTCGCTCGTCGACTCCATCGCGCGAACGGCGTTCGACGCCTGCATCTCGGTCAAGCCTTCGCAGATCGGCCTCGATATCGGCTCCGAGGAGTTCGAGTCGAACCTCAAGCGGATCGTCTCCCAGGCGGCTGAACGCGGCGTCTTCGTCTGGGTCGACATGGAAGATCACACGACGACCGATGCGACCCTCGAGGCGTACGAACGGCTGGCTCGAGAGTACGCGCCGGACCGGGGCGCTCGAGCGACGGAACCGGCTGATGGCGAGCCGACGGAATCGGCTGCGAGCGAGACGACGGCGGCGGCGACGAACGGGTCGGGCGAAGCGGTGGACGAGGACCGGGCGGCCGTCGAGGGGGTCCTCGGGCTCTGTCTGCAGGCGAACCTCAAACGCACGCGCGAGGACGTAGAGCGGTTGGCGGACGTGCCGGGCAAAGTCAGACTCGTCAAAGGGGCCTACGACGAGCCGAAGTCCATCGCCTACAAAGAGAAGGATCGGGTCGACGAGGCTTACCGAACCCTGCTCGAGGACGCCTTCGAGAACCGAGACGGCGGAATCGCGGTCGGGAGCCACGATCCGGAGATGATCGACTACTCGAAGCAGTTACACGAGGAGCACGGAACGCCCTACGAGGTCCAGATGCTGATGGGCGTTCGGGGCGACGCGCAACGCGACCTGGCGGCCGACGGCGTCACGGTCTATCAGTACGTTCCCTACGGCTCGCGCTGGCTGTCGTACTTCTACCGGCGCGTCCGCGAACGAAAGGAGAACCTACTGTTCGCCGTCCGCGCGATCCTTTCGTGAGCGACAGCCGTACGTTTCGTCCGTAGCGACCGGTGTTAGACCGCGAACGACAGAGCAATCCACTTGGCCCGCCCAAGGGACGGCTATGCGCGAACTCGACGGCGCGGACGCCGGCGGCCAGTTCGTCCGGACGGCGCTCTCGCTCGCGGCCCTCGAGAGTGAACCGGTCCGAATCGAGAACGTCCGGAGCAATCGCTCAACGCCGGGGCTTCGACCCCAGCACCTCGCGGTGCTCGAGACGATGGCAGCGGTTTGCGCTGCCGACATCTCTGGCAGCGAGGTCGGCTCGGAAACGATCGAGTTCGATCCCAGTCTCGACGCCGGCGGGGAAAACGCAACCGTCCCGGGCGGTAGCTACGCCGTCGACATCGGTACCGCGGGCAGCATCACGCTCCTGTTCGACGCCGTCTTGCCGCTCGCGAGCGCGCTCGAGGACCCGCTCTCGCTCACCGTCACCGGCGGGACCGACGTGGCCTGGTCGCCGCCGATCGAGTACGCGACGGAGGTCAAATACCCGCTCCTACGGCGCTTCGGGCTCGAGGTGTGCTGTGACGTGGACCGCCGCGGCTTCTATCCGGACGGCGGCGGGCGGGCGACGATTCACCTGGCCCCGTCGGATCTCGAGCCGATCGATCTCGAAACCCGAGGGCCGGTCGATGGCGTGCGAGCGTACTCGACCGAGTCGGCGTCGCTCGCGGACAGCGACGTGGCCCACAGACAGGCAGGGGGAGCGCTCGAGCGGCTTTCGACGCGCGACGACGATACCGACGGGATCGAAGTTCGGACTCGACGGCTGACGACCGCCGCGAGCGACTGTCCGGGGTCGGCGATCGTGCTCCGACTGGAACACGCCGGCGGGTTGGCGGGGTTCAGTTCGCTCGGCGAGCGGGGGAAACCGGCCGAGCACGTCGGCGAGGATGCAGCGGACGCGGCGAATCGATTCCTCGAGTCCGACGCGACGGTCGACCGACACCTCGGAGATCAACTGCTAATCTTTCTCGCACTCGCCGGCGGCGTGGTTCGGCTGCCGGCCGTCACCGACCACGTCGAGACCAGTCTCGGCCTGCTCGAGCGATTCGGCTACGAATTCGACCGGGAACGCACGAGCGACTCCGTTCTCGTCAGGCGAACGTAGGGGACGTCTCCCGCGAGCGCTCGAGAGATCAGTATACCTTTTATTACGCCATCCGTTTTGGCAGACATGACCGAATTACGGCAGACAGCACGCCCCTGTGGCGGTGAAACTCGTGAGTGATCTCGTTACCTTCGGCGAAACGATGCTTCGGCTCTCGCCGGCCGGAAACGAGCGAATCGAGACTGCAGGCGAGTTCGAGGTTCGCGCGGCGGGTGCAGAGAGCAACGTCGCAATCGCAGCAGAGCGGCTGGGAACCCCCTCGACGTGGCTCTCGAAGCTGCCAGACAACCCGCTGGGGCGGCGCGTCGCCGGCGAACTCGAGCGATACGGCATCGACGCCGACCCGGTCTGGACGGAGGAGGGCCGGCAGGGAACCTACTACCTCGAGCAGGCGGGAAAGCCGCGCGGAACGAACGTCGTCTACGATCGAGCGAACGCGGCGGTAACGACCGCCGAAGCCGACGAGTTCGATCTCGAGGCGCTTCGAGACGCCGAAGTGTTTTTTACGTCGGGGATCACGCCCGCGCTGTCGACGACGCTCGCGGAGACGACGGCGACGCTGCTCGAGACCGCGAGCCAGGCCGGGACGACGACGGCGTTCGACCTGAACTACCGGAACAAGCTCTGGAGTTCGTCCGAGGCGAAGGAGACGCTGACAGCGCTCTTCGAAAACGTCGACCTACTCGTCGTCGCGGCTCGAGACGCCCGTCAGGTACTGGACCTCGAGGGCGACGCGGAGGCCCTCGCGGAGACGCTCGGGACCGAACACGGGTTCGAGACGGTCGTGATCACCCGCGGTTCGGCGGGCGCGCTCGCCTGGCACGACGGCGAGTACCACGAACACGACGCCTACGAGACCGAGACCGTCGATCCGATCGGGACCGGTGACGCGTTTACGGGCGCGTTTCTCGCCCGCCGGATCGACGGCGACGGCGTCTCGAGCGCGCTCGAGTACGCCGCGGCGACGGCCGCGCTCAAACGGACCATCCCCGGCGATATCGCGGTCGTCACGCCGGAGGAAGTCGACTCGGTCGTCGGCGAGCAGACGTCGGATATCTCTCGATGAGCGGCCGCTAAACTGTGTTTTCGCCGGTTTAGCCGATTCCACCGAGGTAGTAGCATCGCCCCTCTTGCGAGCGAATAGCAAACACAATTGGACGGTTTTGCCAGAAACTGCTTTATCGTCCCGTCGGAAGTCGAGACCGTCATGTCCAGACGAACCGCAATCGCACTCGCAGTGTTGGTAACGACCGCGATGCTCACAGCCGCCGCGGTGGGCGGGGCCGCAGGCGCGAACACCCAGGAACCGACCCAGTCGAGCGACGCCGAGGGCGAGGCCTACGCGGGAACGCATGTCGCGTTCGAGACATCGAACACCGCGGTGACGAACTACAGCGTCGGCGGCGAGACGGTGTTCGAGAACGTCAGTGTCACCTCCCAGAGCGACCACGAGAGCGAGACGGGAATCGGGAGCAGTACGGGACTGTCGGCGGTGACGAACGTCTCCGGACTCGGACTCGAGTTGAGCGCGCAGACGGACACCCGAGTAGAGATTGCCTCGGAGGGATCCGCCTCGATGAGCGCCCACGACACCGAACGGGGTATCTTGACCGTTGATGCCGGCGGCGAATCCCAGTACGTCGAAGTGGCGCTCGCCGAGGAGAGCAACGCGACGGCCGAGAGCGACGGCGACGCCGTCGTCGTCGAAAGCGAGAACCGAACCGGAACCCTCGTCGTCGCCGGCGACGGCGAGGTCCGCGTCAACGACGAGGGCGACGTGACGGCAGACCTCAGCGGCGACTCGACGCTCGTCTTCCGATCGTACGACGACGGCGAGCGCGACGAGGCAGCCAAGGAACAGGAACGGCTGATCGCGAACGGCACGGCGACGGCCGAAGTCTACGCAAACGAGCAGGACGGCGAGCGGGTCGCCGACGTGGCCACCTACGGCGAGGATATCGCCGTCGAGACGCAGGCCGAGAGCGAACAGCGCCTCGAGATGACCGCCGAACGCGCCCAGAGCGAGGGCACGGTTATCATCGCGTCGGTCTCCGATGCGGCGGTGGCGGGTGCCGAGTCGGCCGACGACCTCGAGGTGACGGTCGACGGCGAGGCCGCCGCCGAAGCCTCATCCTACAGCGAACTCGAGGGCGCCATCGGGGGCGACCAGTCGCGGTACATGGTGACCCAGTCGGGCGAGGCCGACGCGTCGGCTGACGTGCTCATCGCCGTCAACCACTTCTCGGAGCGAAATGTGGCGGTCCAGAGCGCGAGCGCCGACGGCAGCGCGCTCGGCGACACCGTGCCCGGCTTCGGCGTCGGCGTCTCGGTCGTGACGCTGCTGTCGGCCGCGGCCGCTCGAGTCTACAGCTAATCGGCACGACAACTGAATTGGGTACCCAGGCTCTCCGTCTCCGTAGTCGCGGAACGATTTTTTGTGTCGGCGCGAAAGCCATCCTATGGTACACGTCGCGATCGTCGGCGGCTACGGCAGCGCGGGCGTCGCCGTCGCCGACGAACTGATCGACCGCGCGGACGAGGACCCCGAACGCGACCTCGAGCTAACCCTGATAGACGACGGCGAACCGGGTGGGGGGCTCTGTATTCTCAGGGGGTGTATGCCCTCGAAAGACGTTCTCTCGGCCGCACAGCACCGGTACCAAGTCAGACATGACGACCGGCTCGAGGGCGTTCCCGAGGTCGTCCCCGAGCGCGTCGTCGAGCAGAAAGACGACCACGTCCTCGGGTTCGCACAGCACCGCCGGGACCACGTCCACGAACTCGCCGAACGCGAGAACGTCGAGTTCGTCCACGACACCGCCGAGTTCGTCGACGACCGCGTGCTCGAGGTCGGAGATCGAACGCTCGAGCCCGATTACGTCGTCATCGCGACGGGCTCTGTGGTCGACGTTCCCGATCTGCCCGGCATCGAGGACGTGCCGTTTTCGACGAGCGCGGACGTCCTCGACGCGACCGAGTTCCCCGACAGCGCCATCGTGATGGGCTTTGGCTACATCGGCCTCGAGCTCGTTCCCTACCTCTCGGAGATCGGCGGCGTCGACGTCACGGTCATCGAACACGACGAGCACCCCTTGGACGAGTTCGAACCCGAGTACGGCGAGACGGTCCTCGAGCTCTACCGCGAGCACTTCGACGTAGAGATTCTCACGGAGACGGACGAGAAACGACTCGAGGCTATCGGATCGGGCGATGATCAGAGCAACCGGGATCGCAACGCGACGGCGACCGCGTCCGACGGCGTTCGCCTGCACGTCGACCGAGACGGCACAGAAGAAACGCTCGAGGCCGAGGAGCTCTATCTCTTCACCGGTCGCCGACCCAACGTGGACGGCCTGGGGCTCGAGAACACGAGACTCGAGGTCGAGGAAGGCTGGGTGGGCTCGACGATGCAGGCCCGCGACGACGAGCGCGTGTTCGTGGTCGGCGATGTCAACGGGAGAGAGCCGATCTTACACGTCGCCAAGGAACAGGGGTTCGCGGCCGGGCGAAACGTGCTCCGTCACGACCGGGGGCATGATCTCGAGGCGTACGCGAACGTCCCCCACCACGTCATCTTCTCGGGACTGGGCGTCTACCCGTTCGCTCGGATCGGACACACCCCGGCGACGGTGAGCGCGAGCGATATGGATACCATCGTCGTCTCGAGCGAGGCGTCCTCCGAGGGCGTGTTCAAGTCGAAGAACCATTCCGAAGGACGGGCGACGCTGGTCGTCAACGCCGAGGACGGCTCGGTGCTTGGCTACCAGGGGCTTCACCTCCACGCTGACGTGATGGCAAAGACGATGCAACTGGCCGTCGAGATGGCGCTCGACGTTCGTAAGATTCCGGATCGGGCCTATCACCCGACGACGCCCGAAATCATCGACAGCCTCCTGCGGGCGGCCGAGGTAGAACTCGAGGAACGATCCGAGTAGCCGCCCCTCTGCGGCCATCCTGTCGACTCGAGACAACGTAACCCCATTCTTAAGCGAGCGGACTGTCTCGAATTCGATAATGTCACGGTCAGTGAGGGGTGGAGATCGACGTCGAAACTGGCGCTCGATCACGCTCGTGGTGATCCTCGCGGTGTCACTCGCGATGGCAAGCGGGCCCGCGGCCGCCGCCGGAACCGACACCCTTGCGGACGGTGGAAGCGAGAGCGATCTATCGGGTGCACAGCCCCAGTGGGTCGGAGCCACCGATGCGCTCGAGACCGATTCGAACCAGCCGACGATCGATCCGGCCCTCGAAAACGCGACCGGAACGCAGTCCGTCGTCGTCGAGTTCCAGGACCCGACGACCCGTTCGATCGAGGACGAGGCCGCCATGCGGCGGGCAGCGGCCGATTCTCTCCAGCAGCCGCTCGAGACGTACGCAAACGAAACTGCAGGCGTCAGCTTCGAACACGGGTTCTGGATCGACAACGCCGCGGTGGTGACCGTGGACGCGGACCGAGTGGAACCGTCGGACGCCGTGGCTGGGATAGCCGAACTCGACCGAGTTTCCCACGTTCGCCCGGAAGCGGATATCTCTGTCCTGCAGGCCAGAGACGACCAGTCGCCGGACTCGGACGCGGCCGCGCTCGCCTCGAGTACCACCGACGACGTGCCGTACAACCTCGAGCAAACTAACGTTTCTGCGGTCTGGGAGGAGTTCCGGACGACCGGCGAGGGCGCGACGATTGCGGTCCTCGATTCCGGCGTCGACGACAGTCACCCCGACATCGACCTCGAGCGGTGGAAGGACTTCACGACCGATCCGTCCGCCGAGCCGACCGTCTACGCTGACCACGGGACGCTGGTCTCCGGCGTCGCGACCGGCGGCGTGGAGCGCGGCACGCCGATCGGCGTCGCGCCTGACGCGGCCCTCCTCCACGGCGCTGTCGTCGCGGACTGTTCGGATGGTACGTGCAGGACATCCGAATCGGCCGTCCTCGAGGGACTCGAGTGGGCCGTCGAGCACGAGGCCGACGCCGTCAGCATCAGCCTCGGCTGGTACCGCTACAGCGAGTCGTTCATCGACGCCGTCGAGACCGCGAACGACGCGGGAACGGTCGTCGTCGGCGCGAGCGGCAATCGTGGGAACGGCTCTTCGCTCACGCCGGGGAACGTCTACGACGCGCTGAGCGTGGGTGCGACGAACGAATCCCGGGGCGTCGCCCCGTTCTCGAGCGGCGAAACGATCGAGACCGACGACGCGTGGGGATGGGACGCGCCGGACGATTGGCCCGAGACCTACCACACGCCGGGCGTCGTCGCGCCGGGCGTCGGCATCGAGAGCACGGCCCCCGACGACGACTACCGGACGGCAAGCGGAACCAGCATCGCGGCACCGCACGTCGCCGGCGTGGTCGCGCTCGTACAGTCTGCGACGCCGGAAGATCTCGCGGCCGAGGAAATCGTCGAGGCGCTTCGAGAGACGGCCAAAAAACCGGACAACGCGTGCATGCGATCGGACGATTGCGAGACGGAACCCGACACGCGCTACGGACACGGCATCGTCGACGCCTCCGCGGCGATCGACGCGCTCGGGACCCACGCCACCGTCGACGGGACGGTCACCGACCGCGAAACGGGCGATCCGATCCCCGACGCGACGGTGGCGCTGACCGCAGCCGACGGCACCGAGTACGAGACGACGACGGACGCGGACGGCGCGTACGACGTGACGGGGCTCCCCGGCGCGCAGAAGTACACCGTCTCCATCGGTGCGGACGGCTACGAGGGCGTCACTAAGACGAGCGACGTTCCGGCCGACGAGACGACGATGATCGATTCCGCGCTCGCTGGCTCCGGGACGGCCGAGATACGACTCGCCGACGCCCACTTCGGGACCGGAATCGACGCCGGGACGGTCGAATTCGTCGGCGAACACGGAACGTACACTGCGACCCACGTCGAAAACGGAACCTACGTCGCCGGGCACGTCCCGACGCTGGGCGAGTACGACCTGCAGATAGCCGCCGACGGCTACGAACCCGAAACCGCCTCGCTCTCGCTCGAGGCGGATGCCGACTCGGTCACCAAATCGTACGCGCTCTATGGGAACGCGACCCTCGAGATCACCGCCGAAACGGGCGACGGCGACCCCGTCGAGAACGCGTCGCTGTCGATCGCGCGTGGCTCGAGAGCGGCGTTCGAATCGACGAAGCGGACCGACGGGAACGGAACGCTCGCGGTGACGGTGCCCGGAACGGGAGAGCGCTACACGATCGAAGCAAAAGCGGACGGGGCGGGATCGGGATCCGCAGAGAGCGCGATTCTCGAGAGCGGCGAGCGAGACTCCGTGACGGTCGTCCTCTCGAGGCGCACGCTTCCAACCAGCGGATTCGGAGCCGTATCGGCCGTGATCGCGATGGCCTCGTTCTTCGGGTGGACGACGATGAGGCGGTATCGAAACCGTCTATAACGGTTCGACGCTGTGTAGCCTTCAACAGTTGCGTGATCTCCGATGGCTACGTGGCTCACGCCCGACTGCTGCGTGGCTCACACGGGCGTGGCTTCGATACCTTCGGGCCTACGACGGCTACGGGGCGGCCGAATCCGGTCCGCTTCCGGCGGTCTCGAGGTCGAACCGGTCGAGGCGCGTCTCCATTTCGGCGGCCATCTCGTCGATCGACTCCGAGATCTCGGCCATCCGGTCGATGGTCTCGGTCTGCTGGTCGATGTTCGTCGAGACGGCGTCCATCCGGTCGTCGATCTCGGCGCTGCGCTCCGAGAGATCGGTCACGATGTCCTGGACGGCCTGTGCGTCGGCCGCCTGATCCTCGGCCGCGCGGGCGATGTTCTGGATTCCCTGGTCCGTTTCACGCACCGCGTCGTCGATTTCGTCGATGTGATCGACGATGCCGTCGACGGCCTCGGCGCTCGTCTCGATCGTACTGTTGCTCCGTTCGACCGTTTCGACGGTATCGGCGACATCCGATTGTATCCCCTCAAGGTCGCTCGAGATCCCCTCGGCGGTCTCTTTGGACTCGTCGGCGAGGCGCTTTATCTCCTGGGCGACGACTGCGAACCGATCGCCGGTGCCGTCGGCGCGCGCCGCTTCGATGTTGGCGTTGACCGCAAGCAGGTTCGTCTGGTCGGCGATGTCGCCGACGAGTTCCGCCATCTCCCCGATGGTTCCCATCCGTTCCTGGAGCGTCTGGATCTTCGTTACCGTCTCCTCTGACGCCGACATCGATTCCGCCATGCGCTCGAGTGCCGTTTCGGCGTCGGTCGCGCCCTGATCCGTGCGGTCGCTCGCCTCCGACGCCCGCTGCTCGATGGTGCCCGCGTTCGCCGTGATCTCCTCGATCGCTGCCGAGAGGTTCGAGACGTTTTCCTCGGCGACGGCCGCCTGCTCGGCCTGCTCGCTCGTTTTCGAATCGACGGCCCGGCTCGCCCGATCGATCTCGACGGTCGCGCTCGAGGTCTCCTCGGCCGCGTCGACGAGGGTGTCGCTGATCTCGCTCAACTGCGCCGAATTGTGTCGCACTTCCGCGAGGGCGTCGTGAATGGCGTCGACCGCCGTCGAGAGGTCCGCGGCCATCGTCGAGAACCGATCGTAGGCTTCCTGTACCTCCTCGGAGTCGCCCTCGGGCTCCGGAACCGTCGGGTCGATCGTGAAATCGCCGTCGCTGAGCCTGTCCATCCATCCCTGGAACGACTCGACGACCTCCTGTTGGTAGGCCTGATACTGCTCTAAGGTCTCCTGGCGATTGACCGCCTCGACGCGTTCGGACACGTTGCGGTTGATCTCGATCGCCCCGGTCAGTTCGCCGTCGGCATCGAAAAGCGGGAAGAACGTTCGGCTAACGTAGATCGTCTCGCCGTCGACCTCGACGACGCCCTCTAAGTTCTGGATCGACTCTTCGGTCTCGAGGACCTCTTTCATCACGGAGTTGTCGGCCTCGTCGAGATCGAAGAGGTTCTTCTCGAGCAGCTCGCCGGGAACGCGCCCGAAGAGGTCGCGACACTCCGCGTTCGAGTGGGTGAAGTTCCCCTCGGCGTCGATGACGAAAATCGGGTCGGTCGACCCCTGTAGGTAGCTCACGATGATCGACTCGGCGGTTGCCTCTCCGAACGGCGTTTCCGCTGAAACGCGCTCGACATCGCCGGTCGGGTCGACCAACGCACCGTCGACGTCCTCCCAGTTGCCGGTATGGCCGCCGACGGTCGTTTCCTCGGTCTCGTTAGGTCCAGATTCCGTCGACGAATCTGCCGATGCTGCTGGGCCGGTCAGGCCGACCAACCCCGTCACTAAGTTACGCATGGCAAGCGGTATGCAGACCCAATATTTAAATCGGATGGCGGATTTCGGTCGGTATCCGAAAAACAGTTCGGCGGTCCTACACGATTTGTTCAGTTCTCCGGCGACTCGAGAATCCGTACTCTCGAGAGACCAACCGCCCGATTTGTTACACGATCTGCGAGATCGTACGTGTCACGACCCCATGCCGTGAACGAACGGCTCTCGAACCGAAATTCTTGCCGCGAGGCCTGCGCGCTACTCTCGCTATCAAACGTCGAAAACATCTAATGTATGTCATCTTGTGGGCCAGATAAATTAGTAGCGAAACCCCTCTCAGTCATCGGGTGTTCCAGTAACATGGGGGAACTCGGGATGATTGAGATCGACGCCTTCGAATAAGTATTCAATACCAATCGCGTGGTTCTCCCGCTCAAGATTGGCTATCCCCAGATCTTTAGCCAGTGGCGCAGCCGGACCCGTAGCATCAATAACGATTTCGCCAAAGACCTCCTGGTCACGGTTATAACGGACACCAACGAGATCACCATCTTCGACGATCGGGTCACGAACACGAGCATCAAACCGATACTCAGCACCCTTGTGACGACCATCCTCGACAAGGAACTTCTTGAACGCCTCGAAGTCCAAGACAAAGCCCGGCTGGTCCTGGATAAAGTGTTCATTTGGAGATTCAAGAACTACTGATTCAGTCGCGTGCATAACGACGTCATCCGGGATGCCGAAGGAGGTCATCATTGACGCAAACGTTCCGCCGGTAGATTTGTTACTTTGAGCTGGGAATTCATCTTCTGCTTCGGTTTCTAGGACGACAACATCGTACCCACGGTCAGCTAGATCTCGTGCACACTGCGCCCCCGCTGGACCTGCCCCAGCGATGATTACATCATACCTGTTTGACATCGTTGGAGAACAACAACTCAAGAGCGGACGAACAAGATGTTGGAACACAGTGCCACTTTTCGGTTGTTTCTACAGTCGGAGCAGGCCGAGTGCCTCGGGACTTGACCCCGAGGGTGAAGGCCGTAAGCTCCGTTAAACGTGTTCCGTTCGCTCGATATATTGCTCAATCGTGTCGGTCGAAACATCTCCCGCCGTTCCCACGTAGTACGATTCCTCCCAAAATCCTCCGCCCCACAGGTCCTCCTCCAAGAACGACTCGTGTTGTTCCCACATCTCCCGCGCCGTGATGCTCTTGACCGTTCGCACAATCTCGCTCGGAGCGTGTTTTGGGTGGGCGGTGAGGAACAGATGTGTGTGGTCGGGTGAGATGTGGAGCGACAGTATCTCGTAGCCGTACTCGTCACACACGTCGCGGAAACTCGCTTCCAGCGAGTCCTCGATTGGTTCGAGAATCGCGTGGCGGTATTTTGGACACCACATGAAGTGGTAATTGACGTAGTACACCGTGTGATTCGACCGCTTCTCTCCCATATCGAACCTATTCCACCGATACAGTTAAGTATATCCAAAGGATATACACAGGTATGGCGAATCGCTTTGAAATCGACGGCGAGGAAGTTCTCGACGGCGAGGTCAAACCGTTCGGGAACAGCGCCCACGTCACCGTCCCCAAACGCTGGCGTGGAGCCGACGTGAAAGTCGTCCGAACCTCAGAACCCACCGAACAAGACGAAGAATGACCGACGAACAGGCCCTCGTCAAGACACTAGACTTCCAACTTGACATTCAGAGTGACAACGAGAGTCTGTTGTACGACGCCGCGCTCGAAGCCCGCTCGGTTTACAACGAAACCATCCGTCTCGCCAAAGAAGGCGTGGACTGGGACGCAATTCCCGACCGCGTGGCGACGACGCCGACCTCGTGAAGAACACGACTCAGCGCGTCGTTGCGAAAGCCCTCGGTGCGATGGAGAACTACTACGAGTACGACGACTTCGGACTCCCGAGTCACACAAAGACGGAACGTACCCGCTCCGAGCCAACTACGAGGAAGGGTACAATCTGTCGCTCACCGACGACGGAGATGTGGCGTTCCGCATCAGCGCAAAGCCCTACAAGCACGTCAAGGGCGTCCTCGAAGGCGACGACGCCAACCTCGACATTCTCAAGACCGCGCTCACAAGCGACGTGTGCAAGATTGGGACGACAGAAGCCCTATTCCACAACGACAACCCCGAGTTGCACGTCAACGTCACCAACACCGAGCAGACCGTTCGGAACAAGCAGAACTCACGGACGGTTGTCGGTGTGGACGTGAACGAGGACAACGTGGCTCTCACCGTACTCTCCGAGGATGGCGTAGAGGACACGCTGGTTATCGACTTCCCCGAAATCAAGTTCGAGCGCCACCGCTACTTCACGATGCGGAAGCGCGTCCAGAACGCGGGGAAAGACAGTACTCACGACACGCTCGAAGGGCGCGAAGAACGGTTTGTCCGCGACCGACTCCACAAGGTATCTCGGCACATCGTGGAGTGGAGCCGTCAGTTCGAGACGGCGTGCATCGTCTTTGAAGACCTCAAAGAAATGTGCGACAGTATCGACTACGGCACGCGGATGAACCGACGTTTGCACCACCTCCCATTCCGCGCTCTTCAGTTCTATACGTCGTACAAGGCGGCGTTCGAGGGCATCCCGACTGCGTGGATTGATCCTGCGTACACGAGCCAACGGTGTCCGATGTGCGGACACACGGCTCGAGCGAACCGAAACAAGAAACGGTTCAAATGTCGGTCGTGCGGGCATCAAGACCACAGCGACCGAGGTGCAAGCGTCAACATCGCCGTGAAAGGCATCGAGAAGCATCAGGACTGGAATGTGCCTGCTCTCAACAGCCTTCCCCAAGTGCGGACGGTGCGACGGCAGGCATCGGGGGCCGTGGACGCCCCGACCGTGACCCACGACACCGCTACAGGATATCATACCGATGGTCTCGAGGGAGTGTCCGACTAACCCACGGGAAGCCTCGGGGCTTGACCCCGCGGCGGTTCACACAGGCCCGGTGCCCACCATCTTAGTGGGCAGACATCTGTGACAACACGTTGACGCAGTAGACGCCACCGATAATGAGGCCAATTCCGAGAAGGCCTGCCAGATCAACTGGTTCATCAAAAACAACGGCCCCGATACCTGCCACACCGACAATACCCAATGCTGCCCATGTCCCATAGACGACACCCATCGGTAATTCCTCTAACGTCAGGGATAGTAGATAGAACGCTGCCCCATATCCGAGGACAACCCCAATACTGGGAACCGGTTGTGAAAATCCCTCCGAGAGTTTGAGGGCAGTTGTCCCGAATAATTCGGAGAGTATTGCACCAGCGAGCAGTACGTATGGATGCATATCGTTAGGTCTCGAAGCCCCCGAGATACGACTATTGAAACAAAACAGCACTTACAATTTGTTTGGAGGCACAATGACAAAGCATGACGGAATTGGGCGAGCTTGGACTCTCAAGTTACGAGGAGAAGGCCTATCGAACCCTTCTCGTAACAGGAGCAGTGACGGCAGCTGAACTCTCTGATACTAGTGGAGTCCCAAAAGGCCGTATCTACGACGTACTAAACGGCCTTGAAGCTCGCAAGTTGATCTGGAGACAGTCAAGCGACCCAAATCGGTACGTGGCCGTACAGCCAGAAACCGTCGTCGACAGGCTTCTGGCTGAACGAACGTATGAACTGAAACAAGAGTGGGATCGTTACCGCGAGAAAGCAGAAACAGTTCGTTCGAACCTTTTGCCGACACCACCAACAGAGAGTAGTTTCTGGCTTGGATCGCTCGGGAGTGACGAAATGAGTACAGCGCTCCAGCAGCATATGCGAACCGCGGAGAATGTTGTCAAAGCAACTGTCGGGCCTCCCTACGAGGATGCGACGTGGGAGACACTCCAATCTGAAGTGGAAGGCTTTTTCGAGGGTGCTAATACGGATTTGTCTGTTGACCTCCTCTTCAGTGAAAAAGCAGTTACCGTACTCCCCGACCGATTCCCACATCTAATTAAAAAACAGCCCGCAGACATAACTGTCAGAACGACTCCTGAGATTGCGCTTTCGTTTGATATCGTGGACAATGTGGAGACGACGATCGATGTGCTACATCCAGTATCTGGTGAAGACAGGATCGGTGTGATCGGGATCAAAGATTCGCAGGTAGTCTCCGAGTTTGAGCAGTACTTCCAACGACTGTGGACCGATGCTGTTCCCCTCCTTGAGTGAGACAGTGATGATGGGAGGAAGACGTGATGTGATGTAATTGACTCAAACCGATATTGCCTCTGTGCATTGAGAAGACCAGTCTCAACTCCTACCCCTGCCGGTAGACCACACAGATTCTGCGTTTGGATTCCCACAAACCACCAACATTCCAACATGTTTCCTGCGGACGGGAATAAATATAGTAACCTTCCTACCGAATTTACGGCCATTTCCGATTTTGAAACGGTACAGAACCGGCGAAACTCTTATCTGCAAAACACTCACCAGATATCTTATAAGAAGTCGAAGATCGACCCCCAAATAGCCCTGATTTTCCGGGCTTACGGGAGTGATAATAAACCGTGTTCGGCCCGTTCAGCCGTGTATGAGTGACACCAACTGGTGGTTTCTCGACCTTGCGCTCGTCGTCGCGGGTACCGGTGCCATCACGATCGGACTGTTCGCGGGGATTTCGGGCTATCTGCGGATTCTACTGGCCATTCCGCTCGTCGTGTTCTTCCCCGGATACGCACTCGTCGCTATCCTGTTTCCGGATACGGTCGGCGACGATCAGCGGTCGTTCGACGACGAACGAACTGGGCTCGGACGAGCGGTGCTGCTCAGCGGGGGAATTGAGCCGATTGAGCGTCTCATTCTGTCGATCGCGTTTAGCGTCGCATTCGTCCCCGTGGTACCCCTCATTGCGACCGTAACCCCATGGGGTATCACCTCCAGACCGGTGCTCCTCGGGGTTTCAATACTGACGGTCTGTCTCACCCTCGTGGCGATCGTCTCTCGGTACCGCGTTCCACCCTCGAATCGGTTCGTTCCGTCGAACATGTTAGTCTTACCCATGCTAACTGGTGGGGACCAGTCGTCACCGTACACGAAGACGAATACTCGGCCGTACAACGTCGCCCTCACGTTGGGACTAGCCCTGCTCGTCGCGAGCGCCGGATTCGCCGTCGCGAATCCAGTTCAGCACGACGGCTTCACCGAGTTTTCGGTCCAGGGATCGGAGCTAGACGGTGAGATGCAGACAGTGTACGACTCGACGGCGACCGCCGGCGAGCCGTACACCGTTCCGTTCTCGATCACGAACCAGGAACACAGCGATCAGACCTACACCGTGGTCGCGCTCTTCGAACAGGTCGAGTACGGCGACGGGGGCGAGAACTCGGCGTCGGTCATAGAGCGGACGGCCCTTACCAACGAATCGATCAGCGTCGCCGACGGCGAAACCCGAAACGAATCGCTCGAGGTCACGCCGCCGTCGGCAGGTGACAATCGGCGGCTCACACTCCTGTTGTACACCGGGGAGCCGCCGGCGAATCCGACGCCCGAAAACGCCGACGAGTCCCTTCGGCTTCCGATCGAAGTGGAATAAGGCTCACCCGACGGCCACCAGCTCTCAGCGTTCGTCGACCGCGTTGTTTTGCGTAAAAATCGGTTTTCCAGTACTCCAGCGAGCTATAGACATCCGCTTCCGTTCTCGAGCGTACGGCGGTCGTGTCCGGACTACAGGTAACCGTTCTCGAGCGTAACGGGGTAACTGAACGCGAGCATCTTCGTGCGAGTCTCGCGTTTCCGCCGGGGATCGAACGGTTTCGCGGGTGATTCGTCGACGACAGCGAGCGATGCGATTCAAGACCGAGCGCGTCGATCGAGCCAGTAAGTCGCGTCGGAGACGCCCTATAAACAGGCTAAGAGAGCCTCGGTACCAGGCCACACTATTCGCGTATTCACCGCCCCGACGGCGGGGACTCAGTCTCGTTCTGGGACGAGCAGGCGACGTCTGACGATCGGAGTGTGATCCTGTAGCGACCGTGATTCGGAGGATTCTCAGCACTCTGGAATCGATTCGGCGGGTCGAGGGACGAAGGGTCCGTTGTGCAACGCCTCGAGGGTGCTCGAGAGACTGGACACGATCGATGCCACCGTGCCGAGGGCTCTGCTCGCGGCGTCAAAGCCGATCAGTCGTCGTCTGAGCGCCTCGTGGGAACAGTACTTTGGTAGCTCGAACAGCCGCTCGGTCGGCCTCTGGGGCTCTGGTGAATCGCTAGACGGCAATCGTCTGCTGTCGCTATATCAGGTAGCTCACTGCACCATTTTCGGACGATTCCGGTTTCAGTTTTCGCCGAATCGCTGATAGCCAAGCGATTGGGCTCATTCGAAGCGTCACTACGAATGTCTACCCCAATGCTCTCTGTCGATTCACCAGCTTCCTCTGTGAAGGTGACACACCGACGGTCAGAGGAGGGGGCGTCGATCGGTTCGTGTGGGTAGTATCTGGACTCGAGCGGTTCGTCGATACGATCGAGAAAACGAACGGCCGATCGGACCGACTTCAGGTCGGCTCACTCGAGCCCGCGGTGGTTCAGGCCGAGTTCGTCACGGGCGACGGCGTACACAGCGAGACGTCGCCGTTGGTGTACACGACCGCCTGTCCGGGTCGACAGAGTTGGTGTTCGGAGACGGAGGCCTGTCGCTCCTGACCGTTTTCGTCCACGAAGTACGTCGCGTCGGCCGATTGGGCCGTTCGATAGACCGTGTACCGATGCTGGACGGATCCGTTCTCGGGTATCGTCGCGGGTTCCGTCGACGGATACGCCCTCGTCCGACTGAACACCGTCTGGTACGGATGATCCGTGTACAACTGCTGATCAGGTCGGATTTCGCTCCCGTCGGGCGAGCCGGTCAGGTCGCCGATCGATTCGACTGCGGCCAGTTCCGACTCGTCGTAGGCGAGGCGTTCGTGCTGGTCCGAGAAAATCGGATTCTCGGCGTTGCTCTCGACGGCGACGATCATCGCGCCCGGGTAGACGAGTGCGAACACCAGCAGGACGCTGACGACGATCCGCGGCGACAGGTTTCGGTTGAGCGAACGGAGTCCGATCGCGCCGAGGATCGCCATCGGCGCAAACAGGAACGCGAACCACCTGGTCGGGATGAAGTTCCGGATCCCGAACATCGGCAGGACGAGTATGAACACGAGCATGACCGCTGCACCGATCAACAGCGTGAAGACCGACTGCTCGGCCCGCCGTCTATGGACGACGTACAGACACCCGGCGAAGGTCACACAGAGCAAGAGCAGGAACCCGAGGTTGTCGATGTACGGCAACACCTGCTCGAGCAGCGTCGTCCCGGCCTCTGCCCCGCTCGCCGCCCCGCCGGTCGAGCCGCCCGCGATGTTCAGGAAGCCGGCGCTTTCCTCGAGGGTTTCGGTGAAGAACTGCAACACCGTTCCGAGGAACGAGTTCTCGCCGTAGGGTGTCAGCGACCAGATGAAGATCGTCAGTCCGAAGTTGAAGACGACGAGTCCGATCAGGTTGACCGGTTTCTTCGCGCGGAACACGCTGGTGTCGAGTCGCGCCAGTCCGACGGGACCGACCACGAAGATCAGCTGTGCGGCGAACGCGGCCAGCAGCAAGACAAGCATGATGAACGTCGACACCTGATGTGTGAGGATGATCGCGATACTAAAGAGGATCAAAAGCGAGAAGTCCCGGCCGGTGTACTCGACGCGCATGACCCGGATCAGCGCGTACAGCATGCCGAGGAAGAACAACAGCCCGAGACTGGTCGGGATGAGTTGCATCCCCCACATCGAGACGTAGTTGGCGAAGGCAAAGAGCGCCGTCGCGAGCGTCGCCCACCGCGCGGAGACGAGCAGGTTTGCCGTCGCGTAGACGAGCACGACCGAGAGCGGCATGACGACTCCCACGGAGAGATACAGCGCTCCGCGAAGCGGGATATCATAGATGAACGAACTCGCGACGACCAGCAAGTGGTAAAACGGCGAGCCGTAGTGTTTGTCGTGGGAGATCGCGCCGAGCATCTCCGCGTCCCGAATCTGCTCGACGAACTCCATGTGCGTCCAGACGTCGATGCCGATGTAGCCGGGCGTCACGTACAGGGCGGTAAAGCGGAAGACGATCGCGAACAGCACGATCTGGAGGAGCACGACGCCCCGGTTGAAGTCTCGATCGGCGGTACAGAGGATCTGGAGGAGCACGAGCGTCCCGACGATCGCCGAGAGCGCGAAGAAGTGGATGGTCCGCTCGCCCTGCATAACCGGCAGTACCACCATGGCCGAGAGGCCGACGAGGACGATCGACGGCAGGGTCATCGCGACGCTCGAGGGCAGCGCCGGCAAGGCGTCCGCGTCGGTCTGTTGGTACAACGAGACGAGATACAACCCGCAGGCAAGCGCGAGCACGATCGGCACCGTCTCGAGGTAGACTTCGGAGACGAGCAGCTGTAGGGGTAACAGCGCCAGCGCGATCAGGAGGCCGGCGATCGCAGCGACTGTATCGAGTCGAAACGGTCGGTGCTCGGAGAGCGACCTAAGACCCACGCGCGACACCTCCGCTCGCTCGCGCCGATCCGTCCGTCTCGAGGACGGTCCGATAGAGAGAGACGATCGATTCGCCCATCGACTCGAGGCTGAGGCCGTCGATCGCCTCGCGGCCGTCCGAGAGCGGACGCTCCTCGGCGATGGTCGTGAGTCCGGCGATCAGGTCCTCGTCGCGATCGCTGACGACGCAGTTCGACACGTCGCCGACGGTCTCGGGGACGAACCCGACCGCAGTCGAGACGACCGGTAGGTTACACGCGGCGGCCTCTTTGACGACCATCGGCCCGCTCTCGCGCTTCGAGGTGACGAGGAGGACGTCGCTCGCGTTCATGTAGTCTGGTATTCGCTCGTGGTCGACGCCGTGTACCGTCCGCAACTCTAGGTCCGCATTCGTCCGCTCGACGAGCTCGCGAGCGCGGGAGACGTCCTTGACCGAGCGCTCCTCGTCGTACGGAAAGAGCGCGATCGGTCGGTCAGTCTCCCAGCCGACCCGCTCGCGCGCGCGAATCTGAGATATTGGTCTGAACAGGTCCGTGTCGACACCGAAGGGGATCAGTTCGTGGTCCGTCTCGAGTCGCCGGGCCATCGCCCGACTCGGGGCGATCACGGCGTCAGATCGGCGGGCGCCGAGCCGACTGACCGCGCGGAGCCAGTCGTGGTCGCCCATCAGGTCGGTTCCCCACAGGGTGAGCACGACCGGTCGGAGCGGCTGTGCGAGCGCGAACGGGGCGGTGAGGCCGTAGTTCGCGTGGACCAGATCGAAGTCGGTCGCTCGGACCTGCGAGAGGATCTTCGGGTAGTATCGTGCGTACTCGAGGGGCGTTCGGCCCGCATCACCGTCGTACTCGCCCGGAACGCCGAGAACCGTACACTCGACGCCGCGATCTTCGAGAACCGACACCTGCTGTTCGAAAAACGGCCGCGGGGACGTAACCAACTGTAGTACCTTCATTGCTATCCGTGGTTCGTGGCGACGGCGGACCGATCCGCGTTGGTCGCGCGCGCCGCCGATTCGATTTGCTGGACGATCAGAGACGTCACGTCGATGCGTTCCTCGAGCAGACGTTCGCGTCGTCGCTTCCACCTGTCGGTCTCTGCCGTCGTCGATTCGAGGATCGAGACCGCCTTCTCGAGGGAGCGAGCGTGGCGATCGTCGCCGTTGAACGCAAACAGGAGGCCGTACTCTTCCTCGAGTTCGCTCGTGTAGCCGAGCGACTGGGAGTTGACGTAGACCGAGGGGGTCCCGAGCACGGCGGCTTCGGCCGCGGTCGTCGCCCCCTCGCCGACGACCAGGTCGGCGAACGCGAGCAGATCGTGCATCCGCTCCGGCGGTGCGGTGAACTCGTAGGGGTCGAGATCCGGCGGCGGGTCGCCTTCCGCCGTGAGCAAGACCGTTGCACCGGCGTCCTCGAGACGCGAGACGACCGCTCGGGGGTCGGCGAACCCGCCCTGTCCGACGTCGTGAGAGGCGTCCCAGCTGCTCAGGCGGACGACGGCGAAGGTCTCCTCGGGCGCCAGTCCGACGGCCTCGAGAACGGCCGGATCGGGGTCGAACCGGTCGGGGTGCAGATACGCGAGTTCGTGGTAGCCGGGATAGGTGACCTGCTTGTCGCCGATCTCCCCGCGGTAACACTCGGGGGTGCAGATGACGTCGGCGAACGGATACCCCAGCCGCTGGATGAGCGTCGCGTGCTCCGTGTCGTAAAACACCAGGCTCTTCGTCCGCAGGAGCGTCGCCACGTGAGCCGCCGCGACGCCGCCGATGGCGGTGATCACGTCCGGTTCGATCCGGCGCGCGCGACGGAGCAACCGCGCCTCGTAGGTCGCCTGGACGGTCGCGAGCGAGAGCATCGAGTCGGATTCGCCCGCCAGTAGTTCGTATTCGATCCCGTAGGCCTCGAGCAGGTCGGTCGCGACTTCGCTCTCGCGTGCGAACACGAAGACATCGTGCCCGCGCGAGTCGAGTTCCGCGACGGCGTTGCGAAAGAAGTGGACGTGACCCGGATGCTGGATCGTGACGATGACTTTCACTCGTGGTCTCCCTCGTTGGTGAACGCAGTGCTTTCGGTGGGGACGGAACCCGCTCGAGCGGCCGGTTCCCAACGCGAGGCCGTCTGCCGCACTGAGACAGCAGTTTGGATCCACGGCTTCCCCAGGTCGATTCCCCCGACGACGGCTGTGTCCCCCCAATCAGTCATAGCTTCCGATACTCGAAGCCCGCAGCCGTCGCCGCGTCGTGCTCGAGTGCGCCCATCACGTCGACGAGAGCCGGATCGTCGGCGACTTCGTCGGCGACGGCGGTGAGGTCGATGTGTTCGAACTCCGCGTGGGGTGTCGCGAGCAAGATCGCGTCGAAGCCCTCGAACGACAGCGTCTCCTGTACGTCGATGCCGAAGGCATCTCTCACGGCGTCGTTGTCCGCGAACGGGTCGTAGCCTTCGATATCGATGTCGTACTCCTCGAGCGACTCGATAACGTCGGCGACTTTCGAGCTCCGAATGTCCCCGACGCCGGGTTTGTACGCCAGTCCGAGGACGAGCACGCGACTCGTGCTGAGTGCCTTCTGACAGTCGTTGAGTGCCTTGATCGTCAGATCGGCGACGTGGTCGGGCACCGATTCGTTTACCTTCCGACTCGTCTCCATCAGTTCGGGATCGAACCCTTCCTGGGCCGACCGGTAGGTAAAGAAGTACGGATCGACCGGAATACAGTGGCCGCCGACCAGTCCCGGCCGGTAACCGTGGAAGTTCCACTTCGTGCTCGCGGCATCGAGCACCGCCTGCGTGTCGACGTCCATGTGCTCGAACGCGATCGAGAGCTCGTTGACGAACGCGATGTTGAGATCGCGCTGTGAGTTCTCGACGACTTTCGACGCCTCGGCGACTTCGATCGCCGGCGCGCGGTGGACCCCGGCATCGACGATCGACTCGTACAGCGTCGCCACGTCCTCGAGGACCTCCTCGTCCTGTCCGCTGACGACTTTGACGACGTCCTCGAGCCCGTGTTCCGCGTCGCCGGGCGTCGCTCGCTCCGGCGAGTAGCCGACCGAGAAATCCTCGCCTGCGGTCATCCCGGAGGCGCGTTCGATCGCCGGGACGAGTACCTCGCGGGTCGTGCCGGGGTAGACGGTCGACTCGAGGATGACCGTCGTGCCCGTCTCGATCTTCGAGCCGACGGTGGTCGCCGCGCTCTCGACGAAGCTGAGGTCTGGTCGGTCGTCGTCCCGCACCGGCGTCGGGACCGCGATGATGACGTACTCCGCCCGGCTCACCGCCGCCGAATCGGAGGTGTAGGTGAGCTCGTCGTTCTGGACCGCCTCGTCGCTCAAGTCGCCGGTCGTGTCGGTGCCGTCTCGCAGGGTTTCGACGGTCGTGTCGTCGACATCGAAACCGATCACGCGGTAGTCGGATTCGGCGAATCCAACCGCGAGCGGCAGCCCGACGTAGCCGAGCCCGACCACGCAGATAGTCGGTTTGTCCGCTGCCGTCTCCCGAACGTGATCGAGCGACGCGCTGTCCTGGCCGGGGTTGACCGGTCCGTCGGTCTCTTGCTCGCCAGTTCGTTCTTCTGTATCGCTAATTGTAGGAGTCATGAGTCTCTCTCGTTGCAGGTCCAGCGCACGCGATCGTGCGACGGAACCACTCCCCGTGGTCCCGCGTTCGTGGAACCGGCGTCAGACTCGACAAGCAGGCTCGAGCGGTTTACTATACCGCAGATAAACAGTTGTCTCGCGCTCACCCGTTTCGAGATTCCACGAAGGAAGTCTCGAGACGCCCGTATCCCACTCGTTCGCCGATTTCGGCCCGCTCGCGCGTTAGCAGCCTGTTAAACGAAGCTGTATAAACCCATAATGAAGGTGCTATAGGTCCGGTACATAGTATGATCAGCGTGATGTCGAAACAACACGTTCGGCCCCGCGCGATCAGCACATGGCGAAACTATGGTGTCCAGCTTACAGCCCGATAGCAGCGTTGCTCACGCCGTACTGACTCGACTCGAGCTACCGATACCGTCCTGGATTCGGGATCTCACCTCGCCGTTCCGGACGGGTCGACAGCCCACGTCGTCGAAATTACCGTCACCTCCGTCGGAGACATGCCACTGATACAGCTCGTCCGGTCGATCTCCGTGTGGGAGTCGGCTCTGATCGTGGTCCTGTTCGTCCTGATCGCCGCACTCGTCGGGGTCCGGGTGACAACTGCCCTCTCCGATCGGGAGGTTTCGGTTTCGCCCCAGCGCCCGTCCGAGGACGACCGCCGCGAGGCCCCCCCGGAAGACGAACCGCCGGCGACGGAGTCACCCGCCTACGAGAGCGTCGTCTCCGCCGAAACGCCGCCCGAACTTCTGAGCGACGAGGGCCAAGTCGTCCGATTGCTCGTCGAGAACCACGGCCGCATCCGACAACACGAGATCGCAGACGAAACCGGCTGGTCGAAGTCGAAAGTCAGCCGCACGCTCTCGAAGATGCACGACAACGGCACGATCGAGAAGACCTCGCTCGGCCGAGAGAACGTCATCACGCTGGCCGAGGTAGACGCGAACGACCCCAATCAATCCGATTCGGACAACGTCGGCAACCCCGTCGCCTGATCGCTCGCGCGGTTGGACACTCGTTTTGCCATCCTTTCTCGTCGACCGTCGACCGGCTTATTCGGTTGATAAGACCCTCTAGAGGGGCCCTCGAGAACCATATCGATACAGTGCAACTATTTTTCGAGCGTTGAAACATCGTCTGACGCCAACACCCACAGAAATCAAACAATAGTTGCTATTTTCCGGGGAAAACAGTAACTATCTGTTATTTATATGAGATATTCTGGATGGATGCTAGCTTATACAAACGATAGTCCGTGAGGCCGAAAACGAGCGGCTCATCGGTCCAGACCCTGGGAACGAAGATATTTCGGCGGAATACGAAAACTAACGCTGTAGTGCCTTGCTCTCCTCGAGTTCACCGATTCACGTTTGACTGGTTCGACGAGTCCGTTCGACTCGTTGTGGAACTCGCGTCAGCAACTGCGCCGTCTCGAACACGTTCCGCGTCTCGAGCAACACCGTCGCCGCTTCGCGAATGGTGAACTCCGCCTCGAAGGAGACGCCGTGACAGCGCGTATAGCACTCGAACCACGCGTTCATCGCCCCGCGGAGGGCCGTCAGTTCGGGCGCTGTGAAACGGCCCGTCCGACCGCCAGTGTGTGCCTCGAGGTAGAGCCAGATCGCGGGTCCGGCCCCCTCGCGGAGGTACGTCCGGCCCTCTTCCGGGGTCGCCGTTCTGGGATCGAACGCCGCTCGGTCGCGGTCGGCTCGACGGGCGAGCGCCGCGATTCGCGGACCGTATCGGCTCATAGTTCGCGGTATCACCCCTCGCGGAACTCGACGCCCTTGCCACCGCGCGGGTGCTCCCAGTCGGTATCGGCGACGACGGCGCAGGTCCCACACTCGACGCAGGGCTGGGTGTCCAGACTGACCAGCGTCTCCTCGCTGCCGTTCGCCCGAACCGTCTCCGATCGATAACAGCCGCCGCCGAAATCCTCGGCACTGACCGGGCAGGCGTAGACGGCGGCCCCGCTCGCCTCGGCCGAGTCGTCCCGAAGGTGGATGTGGGGGTTCCCGACGTCCGTATCGTAGGTCAGCTCGCCGATCCGCTCCTCGAGGGATGGCGGCTCGATTTCGTTGTCCCAGTGGATCGTTCGGCCGTGTTCTTCGCCGATGATCGACGGGAGGGTCACGTAGCCCGTGGCGGTGTCGGGCAGCATCGAGACGAGAAACGGCGAGTTGTACGCCAGTTTCATCGCCCGCTTCGAGAGCGGGTTCCCGATGGCCACGCTCCCGATCGGCGACTCGAGGACGCGATCGACGGCGTTCGCGACCGCGTCGTGTTCGCCGACGGTGCGGGCGAGGTCGTACCGCCGCGGTCGGAGTTTCTCCATCGTCCCGGACCGCTCGAGCATCTTCGTGTATCGCCGGCCCACACTCTCCGGATCGGCGTTACCCCGCGAGACGACGTACGCGTCGGCCGCGAGCGCGCCGGCGCTGACCGCGTGATTCATCCCCTTGATGATTGGCCCCTGGGCCTGCATCTGGCCGGCCGCGTCGCCGACGAGGACGAGCCGATCCCGATACGGTTCCCTGTGTGCGACCTTCTTCGAGTCGGGAACGAGCTTCGCGGCGTACTCGCGCTCGTGGTACTCGTCTCTGAACCACTGTGCGAGCAGCGGGTGGGTGAGCAGCGAGTCGAGCAGTTCGTGGGGTTCAGCCTGCTCTGCGACCAGACTGTCGAGGTGAAAGACGGTGCCGATCGACAGCGAGTCCTCGTTGGTGTAGAGGAAGCCGCCGCCGCGAACGTCGTCGAACAAGTCCCCCGAAAAGAGGTGTGCGACGCCTTCGTCGTCGTCGATCCCGAAACGGTCGGCGATCGTCTCGGCGTCCATCTCGACGGTCGCCTTGACGCCCTGAAACCACTCGTCGGGGTCTTCCCAGTCCATCAGGCCCGCATCGCGGGCGAGTTCCGAGTTCACGCCGTCGGCCGCGACGACGATGTCCGCCGTAATGGGATCGAGTTCGTCGCAGGTGACGCCGACGATCTCGCCGTTTTCTCGGAGGAGGCCGTCGACCCGAACGTCGGTCAGGACGCCGCCGCCCGTTTCGCTCGTCTTCTCGTGGACGCGTTGCTCAAGCCACGAATCCATCGGTCGCCGGAGCACGGCATCACACCACTCGGTGTCGTGCTCGTGGAGGTCGGTCAGATCGTAGGTTTTGACCTTGTTGCCGGAGATGTTGTGGATCTCGTAGTCGGTGACTGGCCGCTCGCTCGCCTCCTCGCGGAAGTTCTCGAAGAGGTCGTCGATCGTGTACGGAGCCGACTCCTCGGCGTAGATGAGGCCGCCGGAAACGTTCTTCGACCCGGCTTCGGGCCCGCGCTCTAAGACGAGCGTCTCGACACCGTGGTCCGCGAACCTCGCGGCGGCGGCGGCCCCGCCTGGACCGCAGCCGACGACGACGGCTTCGTAGTGTTCGTACTCGTCGTCCGCCCGCGTCCGTTTACTGGTCGCCATCAGTCTCCACCTCCGTTCGTGTTGGATGTCTCCTCACCACCGCCGTCGGCCGCCGTCTCGCGTTCGAGTTTGCCCGATTCGACCGCCGCCGTGAGCTGCGGGAGCACCTCGAAGAGGTCTCCCTCGATGAAGTAATCACTGAAATCCCTGATTCTCGCGTCCGTATCCGTGTTTATCGCCACGATGGTGTCAGATTCGTCCATCCCGACCTTGTGCTGGACCGCACCCGAGACCCCCGCCGCGACGTAGAGATCGGGCGCGACGACCTGTCCCGTCTCGCCGATCTGGCGCTCTTCGCTCGAGTAGCGCTCGACGTGGCCCTCGAACTGGTAGGAAGAGGTGACGATCCCGCGCGTGATCCCCAGCGCGGCGTCCTCGAGTGCGTCGACGAGATTGAGGCCGAGTTCCATCCCCTCGGTCGGGTCGTCGCCGATTCCCCGTCCCAGACAGACGATCACGTCGTGGCCGGTCAGATCAACCCCCTCCTCGAGGCGGTCGTACTCGGTAATCTCGACCGTGAACCAGTCGTCCTCGAGAGCCATATCGTGTTCGACGACGAGGCCGTCTCGGTCGTCGTCGCGTTCGATCGGCTCGAAACTGCCCGGAATGATTGAACAGCCCTGCGGGTGGAAGTCGCGGCCGGGATTGTCCAGACAGAGGATCGTCGAGTACTCGAAGCCCGAGAAGTCGGGACGCTTCATGTGAAGTACCTTCTCGAAGGTCTTCTTGACGCCGGGCTCGCCGGTCTTGACGGGATTCGAAACTTCCTCTTCTTCGATGAACAGGTCCGAGCAGTCCGAAGCCAGCCCCGAATCGAGTTCGGCCTGCACCTTCGCCGAGAGGTCTCGCCCGTTGTTCGTGGCCGGGAACAGGATGTATCGCGGCCGATCGTACTCGCGCCACTCGGTACTCTCGGCCGTTCCCTCCCCGCGGGTCATGTGTGCCGAAATTTCGGTGTATGGTTTGTGCAAGAACCGCTCGAGCCGATCGTCGTCGTGGTAGACGGCGACGTCCGCTCCGTAGGCGATACACTCCTCGGCGAGGGCCTCGCAGTCGTCGCCCATCAGGAACGCGACGACGCGCTCGTCGTCGCCGTATTCGGCCTCGAACTCGTCCATCAACGCTCGAGCCTTGCCGAGCATCTCCCGCGAGACCTCGAGCAACTCGCCCCCCTGCGTCTCGCAGAAGACCCACATGTCCTCGTACTCGCCGCCATCGAGCGCGCGAACGTGGCGCTTGTCTCGAGTCGGGTGTGAGAGGTTGTCCGCTGCTTCGGACTCTTCATCTTCCGTCTCAGTTGCTTCGTCTTCCGCCCCGCCATCGACTTCGTCGCTTTCGACCGCCTCGCCTTTGGCTTCCTCGCCGACGTCTTCTTTCGTTTCCTCGTACTCGCCTTCGGTTCCGTCGTTCGTTTCGTCACCGTCCGCATCGGCTTCATCAGCTTCGGACCCGTTTCTCGCCGGTTCGCCTATCTCCTCGAGCCGCCTGTGAACCGCTTCTCGAGCGGTTTTTCGATCCTGTCCCGATCGCTCCGCCTCGAGCACCGCGTTCAGTTCCTCGGCGTCGTCGACCGTCTCGAGTTCCTCGCTCAGTTCGTCGGTCGTGTACTCGTCGGGGTCGATTCCCACGGTCAGTCACCCCCCGCGTACGCTCCGAGTTCCTCGAGCACCTGTCCCATCCCGTCTTCATCTCCGGGCTCGATCATCGTCGCGTCTCGCTCGGAGGGCGCTTTCGGAATCGGATCGACCGAGGAGACGATGGTCGGCGAGCCGTCGAGGCCGATGTAGTCCGGATCGAGGTTCAGGTCCTCGTGGTTCCAGGTCGTGAGGTGGTCCTCGTGGTCGGCTGCCCGCGCTTGGGTTTCCGTACGGAGCCGCTTGTGTGTCAGTCGGTGCGAGGCCGTGCGGTAGGTCGGCGAGAACTCCGGATCAGCAATGACGACACACGGCAGCGGCGCTTCGACGGTTTCGATCTCGTCGATGTCGCCTTCCACGAGCCGTTTCGCCCGTAGGACCCGCTCGTCGGGGTCGATGTCCAGAGCCAGCACGTGCGTGACGATCGGCCACTCCAGCGCCCAGGCGGTCTGTGGGCCGGTCTGGCCCGTCTCGCCGTCGGCCGTCTTGAACCCGGCGAAGACGAGGTCGATATCCGCGATCTCCTCCTGGTATTTCTCGAGGCCCGAACAGAGCGTGATCGCCGTCGCCCAGGTGTCCGAGGCCGCGAGTTCCCGATCCGAGAGGAGGTAACTGTCGTCGGCGTACACCGACTCCATGGCTTCCTCGAGGACGCTCGCATAGCCCGGCGGCCCCATGCTCACGCCGGTGACGTGGCCGCCGTGGCGCACCTTCGTCTGAAGCGCGGCCCCGAGTGCCACCTCGTCGTTGGGATTCATCACCGTCGGCGTCTTCCCGCGCTCTAGGTGGCCATCCTCGTCGAAGGAGACGGCTCCCTCCGAGAAGTCGGGGACGCCTTTGGTCAACACGACGGATCGCATGCATCCCTCCGTAGCTGTGGTATGTGTATCCGTGACATAACTCACCTCACTCTATCGACACTCTCGCTCTTAAGAATGTGGGTGAAAATCACCGGCGGAAGAGTGGGCTGGCGCTCTTTTAGAGCGTCGAACTGACGCACTCTGGCAGTCCAGCAGTTACTCGAGGTCGCGTTCGGTCGTTCCCATCGTAATGTCGCCGTCGGCGCGAATCGTGCCGTCGACTTCGGCCCGCGGGGCAATATCGAGCGTCTCGCAGGAGACGTCGCCGAGCACGCGGACGTCCTTCTCGAGGACGACGTCCCCGTTTCGGGTCGTCAGATCGCCGTGAATCCGGGTTCCATTTCCGACGTAGATGTCGCCTCGAGCGCGGAGGCTTCCGAAGATATTCGAGTCGGCACCGACGTCGATCGTCTCGGCTCGGACGTTGCCGTGGAGCCGACAGTCGGAGCCGATTCGGGCGGGCGTCGACACGCGCCAGGCGTCGTCGTTGACGGTTGCGTTTCCGGGGATAACGAGCGGCTCGGTTTCGGCTGCTTCGTCCTCGTCGACCATCTCGGAGATGAGTTGTTGGGCCGCGTCGTCCTCCCCGATCAGGAGGAGGTGCTTGAGGTAGACGAACAGGAAGACGATGGTCGGCATCGGGTTCCGAATGACGATCCAGCCGTTGGCTTCGAACCCCTCCTCGATGTCGACGTCGTCGCCGATATCGAGGTCCCCGGCGACTTTGAGTTCGCCGTTTATGTGTACGCGTTCGCCGAGGTAGGCGTCCTGCCCAACGAGGACATCGTCGTCGACGTCACACCACATATCGAGGCGACAGTCGCCCTCGGCTTCGATGGCGCCGTCGACTTCGACGTTCTCCCCGAGCAGGACGTTTCGGCCACGGATGCCGAACTCGATAGTCGATCGGCCGCCGACGAGCACGTCGCCGTCGGTCACGAGGTCGACTTCCTTGGCTTCCGTCCCGTCGGGAACGACGAGTTCGTCGAGCGGATCCCTACTGAAGGCCACACTCCCAACGAATGTGGCCCCCCTGTATTAAACCTCTCGCGCCGTCGCCGTTCGTCAGACGAACTGCTGACAGGTTCCGTGCCGCGAGCCGCGCCCGCGGATTCGTGTCGATTTGTGAACCCCAGGGGACCACCCAGAGCCACAAGCGACCGAGAGTCCGGACAGGTTCGGCGCGGAAGTCGTCCCGCTTTTAGTCAAGCGGCCCGTACCGTCTGGTATGACTACGCTCGCGTTCGACGACACCGGCGTCGACGTCGTCTACGAAGGAACGGAGTTTCGACTCGAGCAGGACTTAATCGAGGAGGCAACCGAGAAGTCCTACTACGACGTCACCGACCACGAGGTGCTCCAGATGGTCGCCGAACAGCCGGACCTGCAGGGCGAGCCGCGCCGGATCGGCGACATTCTCGAGTAACTGATTCTTCACAGCATCTCGAGCGAATACTTCTCCGCAGCATCTCGAGTGAACGGCTCCCTTCGACGTATCGAGTAGCGAAACGGTACAACAGCGTTCCAATCCGCCCGTACAACGCTCTCAGGTCACGATCTCGATATCGCCGCGTTTGCCCCAGTCGACGTGAATTCGGCAGACGTACTCGGTCATCGCCGCCGTGGCCTCGAACTCGAGCGACCGGGTTTCGTTTTTCTCGGCCATCACCTCGGTGCTGTGACCGTCGACGACCTGTTCGTTCTCGTCCCAGAGCTCGAGATTGTGCGACTGCCCGTCTTCGTTTTCCCACGTGATCACGTACTCTTGGCCTTCGGTGAGGACCAGCGTCGGATTTTCTTGGCCCTCGATGAGTGCGGGTTCGACGCCTTTGAACCGCGAGGTGGTTGCGCTCAACCGGATTTCCTCGACGTCAGCCCACGCCTCCGGAGACGTGGACTCCGAACCTGCCGCCTCATCGTCAGTGTCGTCTCGTTCGGTGTCGCCGTCGCCGCCACCATCGGGTTCGCCGTCGTTTGCGCCGGACCCGCCGCCGTCGCCGTCACTATCGGATCCGCCGTCGTTCGACGATTCGTCGGTTGTAGTCGCCGCCTCGCCGTCGCCGAGACAGCCGGCGACGAGCGCGGTCGTCGTGAGGCTGCCAGCCAACGCCAGCACTCGGCGGCGGGCTATCGAATCGGATCGTTCCATCGCGTCGATGCTCGCGTCGGAGCGACATAGGTAGGATCTCCGTACTATCACCAGCTCGTGAGTATTGGCACCGATTACTCGAGGCGAACGTCCCCGAGCGCGACCGACAGGCGTTCACCGACCCGGGGACCACGGCGCGACTGCACTCGTCAAGGATCGCTCTGTACCGTGCCAGCGGCTGTTTCGAGCCCGGAAACGAGAATGAAGACTTATACGAGGATGGCACTGAGCCAGTCCATGATCGTCGACGCGCTCACGTACCCGCTCGAGGGCGAGGACACGCTCGAGACGATGCTGATCGGCTCGGTGTTACTAATCGGATCCGTTTTGATACTCCCGATATTCGTTCTGACGGGCTATCTCGTTCGGGCGATACAGAACGCGTCGGACGGCCGCGAACCACCGCGCTTCGAGGACTTTGGAGGTCTCTTCGTCGACGGGGTCAAACTAACTGGCGTATTCCTAATTTACATCGTCGCTTTCGTCCTCACAGCGTTCGCGATGCTCTTCGTTCAGGAGTTCAACGAAACCGCAGCACTGGCGCTGTTCTGGGCGGTACTGGTCCCGTTCTATTTCGGGTTTCTCTACTGTATGGCTGCCGTCGCGTACCGGTTCAGTCGACGGCGACGAATGCGCGACGCGTTGCAGGTTCGACGCGTCGTCCGGACGGCGTTTAGTCTCCGATACCTCGCCGTTTTCTTGCTCGTGGTGGTAGTCGGTCCCATCGTCTTTACTATTTTCCAGATCGTGCTCATGATCACCATAGTCGGAATCCTGTTGCTTCCGGCGGCGGTGCTCTACGAGTATCTCGTGTTCTCGAGCCTGCTGGCCGAGATCGAAGGGAAAGCCGCGCGTTCGAGTCCCTAGTCGTTCGACCCGGCTACAACGCGTCGACTCCCTCGCTCGTTACTCTCCGTACCGATCGGCCGCCGACTCGAAGCCCGTCTCCTCGAGTTCCCGCCCCCGGCGTTCCTCGAGCGCGGCGACGGCCGCCGGGTCCGGCGCGACGTCGTCGGTGATCCGCGCCCACGAGTTGTGGACCTTGGCGTGACACCACCGACAGAGGTAGATCGTAATCTCGTGGGAGAGTTCGCCGTCGTCAGCGCCGTTCCCGGCTGGCCCGTCGTCCGTTGTCGGCTCGTCACTGTCGATCGGCTCGTGATCACCGGCGGCGTTGGCGCTCTTCTCGAGCGTATCCCGGTACGAGAGGTGGTGTTCTTCCAGCAGCGGTCGCTCCTCGGTGAGTTCGTTCAGCTTTTCCGCGAGGCCACAGCGGACGCACTCTCGGTCCTGTTTGCGCGACCGAAAGTGTGGACAGTCGGCCCACGTGGCTTCGGATTCGGGGTTCGCGGGCGGGCAGGCGTAGTCGTCTTCGGCGCGCTCACGGGCGAACTCCGGATCGTGCTCGTAGTGGTCGAAGGCGTACCGACAGCGGCCCTCGCCGGTCAGGTGGTCACAGAGGCCCGCGAACTCGTAGGGGTCGTCGACCCCGACGGACGTCCCTCCCGGCGTCTTCTCCATTTTGGGGTGTGTTGGGCTCGAGGGCGTTTGAATCCACTGGGCTCGAGCGATCGCTGTTCAGCGAGACTATCGAAAGCGTATCGGTCTTGCTCGTGCGTGAGTTGAGAGAAGTATTTGAATCACAGCAAGACTGAACGGTTGTTGGTATGAAAAGGGACGTTCCGCGCTCTTCGTAACGCGCACTCACTCGTTGGCGAACTCGCACCCGCCATTGTATTCGGGAACGTCATCACAGTTCTCTCTGATAAATATATCCAGCGTATCACTGCCGTCTCCGTACGTTACTCTGGCTGTCACACATCCGACGCTACCGTCGATCGCCTCGGCAACGGATTGCTCGATCCAATCAGAATCATCGATTTTTGCAGAGATGCGATGCGTCCCAGCGGTATTGCCCCACGTACAGTTGACAGCCGTTCCTGAGAGGATGTTCCCATCCCTTAATGTTCCGTTCACGTGTATTTCGGAGAATTAAGTCGCAGGTCAACCGTGACAGACCGCGTCGAGACGGACGCTTCGAGATCGTGATTTTTCGGTTCGACAGACTCTCAGCGTGGGCGAAGGTTTCTTTCTCCCTCGGGTCGAAAGAGCGTGTAAGGATGGGCCATGACAGACGGTAACCCCGACAATCCCAAAGACAACGCAGACGTTCCGCCCGTACTCCCCGAGGAGCAACAGATGTCCGCAGACGCCGGCGGCGTGCTCTCGCCCGACGATCTCGACATCTCCGAAAGTCCGTACGTCGCGGAGATCTCCGACGGACGGTACGTCGTCTCGCCCGATAAGAGCCCGCCGAACGTCGCAGAGCAGGACTCGCTGGCGACTCAGTCACAGGCCGGGGAGCCGGCCCGCGCTCGGGGTGGCCGAGGTGAGCCCGCCGATAGGACGGACGCGGGCGGACGGATCCAAAGCCCGGAGGCCGCACGAAGCGTCCTCGCCGACGAGCTCGAGCGACTCGAGTCGCGGTACGCGATCGATCTCATCGCCCAGTTCGACGGGAATACGATCCGGCAGCGAACCGCCTCCGACGACGTGGTCGGAACGTTCGACAACCTCGTGCTCTGGTATGCCCAGAGCGTGTCACAGAACACGCCCACGACCCGCGCGATTTCGCTGTTGCTCTCTCGATCCGAGTTCAACGCGCCGCTGACCGAGAACCGCCTTCGGCGCGTGATCGGAAAACACGGCCTCGGCGAATCAGACACGATCGGCGACTTGCTCGAGCAACTCGAGTGAGCCGCCTCATCGGGGACCGAGCTGGGAGTTCTCGAGGCCCACGGATTTTCTTCGGGCGGTTTTGTCAGGATTCAACGGACGGGAGCCCCGGGTATGCTCGGGAACTTCGGGTCTGCGAGAGCGGACAGTCACTCAGGTGACGACGCGGCGATACCCGTTCCAGACGAGCAATACCACACCGAAAAGCGTGAAGACCACAGCACCGACAGCGACGGTCGTTTGCACACCAGACAGAAGCGCAAGGGGCGTGTACCGACCGAGGACGAGAGCGATGACGGCGAGCGCCCACAGGGCCAACAGCCCGGACCCGACCAACGAGAGGGCGAACCTGGCGTTCATGGCTCGAGCGTGGATCCGAGCGACAGTTATTGTACCGATTTCGAGAGAAGGGCGCGACGGCGGCGTGGGAACACGGTCGCTGGGCGATCGTTCCGTCTGGACTCACGCGCCGTTGATCAGGATCACTGCCGCCATAAATAGCGATAGAACGATCGCGTAGCCGAACAGGAGCAGGCCGCTGTGTATCGATTCGATCGCGCGCGAGTCCGTTCCGAAAGAGCGTGGGGGCCGACTCATCTACTCGTTCTTTCGATGTGATCGTTATTGGTCTTCCGGCCGCACGTCCGCCGGCCGCTCACATATCGACCGAGATGAGCATCTCGACCAGCCGGCGGGTGACTTCACCGGTGATCCCGCCGATCCAGAGCAGCGCCGTGAAGTGCAGGTAGGAGTTCCCGAAGTGGCCGCCGTCGGCGGCCCGAAGCACGAGCGACGAGATGAACGCGTTGAATATCAACACCAGGACCATCAGGAATCGAAGGACTGGAACGTTATACTGACCGGTGTGGATCAGCGATCCCGCGGTGATCTGCCCGCCCGTGTCGATGTCGAACCCAGATAGCATCACGGCCAGTTCCAGCCCGATGAAAAGCGCGAACGTCGCGGCGACCGAGATACCGTATATAACCCCGATAAGCGTCGTTACCTTCTGTTTTCGCTGCTCACGGAGGTTGAGGATCGCGTTCATGTTGGTGCTTATGAGCCCGCCGAGTCGCTTCGGCCCGCCACCCATCTCGCGGCCGATCAGGTACATGTTGCTGAACTTCTGGATGAGGAACGAACTCGCCTCGCCGGTGAAATAGCGCCAGGACTTCTCGGTACTCAAGCGCATGTTCAGCCGGCGATAGAGGTTGTCTATGTCCTCGGTCAAGGGTCCGAAGTTCTTCGAGCGGAGGCTCTCTAGGACCTCGCTGGTCGTGGCCTGTTTCGCGCTCTCGGTCGTCCCGAGGGCCCGAATGAAGTTCGGGAACTCGCGATCCCGCTTGAAGGTCTTTTTCTCCTCGTACCAGAACACCCCGCCGGGAATCAACATCGGAAGGGTCGCCACCGGCATGTACAACAAAAGCGGGATCGAATGGACCGGAAACAGCGGGGGAATCAGCCCGAAAAACACCAGCATCATCGCGACCACGAACAGGAGGCTCAACGCGAAACCGACGACCGTCGAAACCAACATCCGCTGTTTCGTCGTCGTCCGGTAGCCCTCCTCTAGGTACCAGATCGGATCGCTCGGCACGACCGCCTGAATCACGAAGAAAAAGCCGACCTGGACGAAGATGAACAGGACGATGACGAGACTCACCGTCATCGTCGGGTTCGTTCCCGACAGCAAGGGAAGGACGATAGCGAACACCAGCGCGAACGTCATCGAAATGATCATCGAGAGGTACAGATCCTTGATGACGTCGAGGTTGTTCAGCGACTGTTTGTACACCGTCGAGTACTTCTCGATCAACACCTCCTGTTCCTCGAGCAGGAACTTATCGAGTTCCTGTCCGGCCTCTAAGGTGTATGCCAGCCGTTCGAAGAGGTCAGTCACCGAGTCGCTTGGGACCTCCTTCGCGCGCCGCCGACAGGCGTCGCCGAGACTCAGATGCCAGATGTCGACCAGGTCCACGATTCGTTGAATCTCGTCGGCCAGTTCGCCGTACTGATCCTCGACCGCGAGTTGGCGGAACACTTCCATCCGATCGATGTTCGTCGTCGACAGGACGGTCATGTGGATCACGAGCAGGTGAAATCGCCGTTCCATCTCGATCCGACGGCTGTCGACCGCCAGCCGCGGGTAGCTGACGGCCGTCGCGAGGATCAACAGGCCGAGAACGGGTAGCAACAACCGAACGATCAGGAACATATCCACGACGACGGCGACGGCGACCGTCACGAGGAAAAGCAAGAAGGCGGGGAACAAGACCCCCGGGATGTAGTACTTCGCGGGGAGTTCCATCTCCTCGTAAGAGCGGATGATAGAGCCGCTGAGGTTGGCTGCCGCCGTCGTGTTGTCTGCAATTCCCATGGTGTCTGCAACCCCTTCGGGGGCCGCTCAGTTCGGTCGTTCGGCGACCGTCGCCGGGGAGACCGATGTCCCCACTCGATTTCGTTCGACGTTCGATACGTGTCCGTGCGCCGTATACAAAATTTCTGGCCGGGTTACTGGCCCGATATCGTCGCCGCTTCCCCGGGCGTCGGGTCGACCCGCAGGTCCGGTGCCTGCTCCGGTGTCGCGATCCAGGCGATATACTGCAAGCTTCGCTTGTGTTCGTCGGTTTCGAGGACCGACCGCGGCTCGGGATCCGCCGCCAGCTCCGTCGCCGGCCTCGAGTCGTCGCCGAAGCCGTTGAGCATCGACTGGAGGTAGCTCTCGACCGGGGCGGAGATCCACCCGACGGACTCGTAGTAGGCGAGCGTCTGGGCCGCACCGGAGACACCGACCGTCTCGACGAGGAAGTCGAGCCACTCGATCGTCAATAGCTCGGCGTCGTTTCGCGAGGGCTGGGTGGCGAGATACGGCGGCTCGCCGACCTCGCCGTTCTTGCCGAGTGCGTCGACGGCCGACCGAGCCGGTTCGTCGGTCCCCGCGTCCTCGGTGTCATCCGGGGTGCCCTCGTTCGGAGTCCCGTCGACCGGAGTATCGTCCTCGTCGAACTCGAGCGGTATCGTCGTTTCGTCGTCGATCGACTCGTCTTCGAGGGCGTCGTCTGTCGTTGCGTCGAACTCGTCGTCCTCGCTACCGTCCTCGAACGAGCCGTCCTCGTCGAACTCGTCGCCAAACGTCTCCTCGTCCGCATCGTCTGCGATCTCGTCGTCGAGGAACTCGTCCGCTTCGGCGTCGACGATCTCGTCGTCGATCGCCTCGCCGAGGTCGTCATCGTCGTCGGCGAAGATGCCGCCGTCGGTGTCGAAGGCGTTGCCGATCTCCTGGTCGGCGGCGAAGGGGTTTACCCCCTCGGTGACGATCTCGTAGAGATCGACGAGTTTGTCGACGTTGCGCTCGACCGTCGAGATCGAGTCGCTGATCTTCTCGTTCTCGCCGCGGACGGTTTCGACCTTGTTCTCGAGGGACTCGACTTCCTTTTCGATCTCGTCGAGCTGATAGGTGAGCTCCATCTCCGAGTCCTCATCGTTGTCGTCGTCAGCGAACATCGCCTCGTCGCCCATCAGCCCCTCGTCGGCACCACCCATCAGGTCGTCGCCGCCGCTTTGTTCGTCCGATTCCTCGCCGCCGCCGAGTCCGCCGAAGTTCAGTACCATGCGTGTTTCACCTAGTTCGAGCCGCCGTCGACGTAGAAGTCGATGCTGTCCTCGTTGTCGTTCGCGATGACCGTCACGGTCGTATCGCCCGTCGCCTCGAGGTCGTCGGCCGCCGCCACATCGATTCGGAGCGCGACCACGTCGCCCGTCTGCCAGGTGTTGCTCTCGCTGTACTGGTGTTCGAGTTCGGTGTACTCGTGTGAGACGTACCGGCCGTCGAGTAACACGTCGACCGACGAGTGATGGGCCTCGAGATGCTCGTCACCCACGTTCTTGACGTAGACCGTGACGTTCCCGTCGCCGGCCGTCGGGTCGTAGATCGCCTCGGGGTGGCCGGCGTCGCTGACGATATCGATCTCGGTTCCGATCTCCGAGGCGGTCGCCGACCCCTGGGTTTCGATCGCGCCGCTCAGGTCGTCGACCTCGAGAACCACCGTCCCCGCGATGCCCGCCGCGACGACCATGCTCGCGATAAACAGGATGATGTGCGTCGCGGAAACGCTCGCCATCTACTGGATCGCCTCCGTTGCGTCGCTGACGCCGTGTTCGGCGACCAGTTTGACCCGCTCGAGTTCGGCGCCGTCGAAGAGGTCCGAAACCGCGGTGTCCGCCGAGAGCGTGTCCTGATCGATCCGGATCTCGAGTCGAGAGCCAGGATACCAGACGTCGGAGTCGATGCGGTCGTCGTCGGTTATCGTCTCGCCGTCGTCGACCTCGGCGACAGCGGTTTCGTACTCGGTCGTGGAGACGTACTCGCCGTTGAGCAGGAGGTCGGTCTTCACCACGTCGAGGGCGGTCGTTCCGCGATTGTCGGCGACGACGGTGATCGACTCGAGGTTGCCGTCGGCGTCGTCCGTCGTCTCGACGCTCTCGAGTTCGATATCGGTGTTTACCAGATCCCGCGTCTGATCCGCCTGTCCTGAGAACGCGTCGCCGACGCCGCTCGCAGCCGAGAATACCGTGGGGAACAACACACCGGCCGCTAGCAGAAAGCCGATGAGCATAATCGCGACTGCACCGCTCGTGCTAAACCCCATTACGTCCTCGAGAGACAACCCATATGCAAAAACGCTCTGGCCATCCTCCGATGGCACGCCACGGAAGCGCACACCTGCGTTCAGCCGGGAGCAGCCTCGAGACTCGAAATCCCTGAGATCGAGGAAACAAGAAAAGGACGGACCGAACTCGAGTCGAGCCTACAGCCGGATCGTGTCTCCGTCGGCGCCGTCGAGCGTGGTCGGCACCGAGAGTTCCGTCGTGATCTGTGCGCCGTCGTTGGTAACGATTTTGACGACCGCGTCGTCGCCCGGCTCGAGGACACCCGCCTCGGATTCGATATCGAGGGTGATGGTGCCGCGGTCCTGACCGTCCTCGAGCACCGGTCTATCGCTGCCGTGGACCGAGACCGGCACGCCGCTGACGTAGGCGTGGTCACTCGGTCCGAGGTAATCGAGGACGATATTCTCGAGGTCGATCGGATTCGATCCGGGCCCGAGACTCACCGTCATCTCGATCGAATCGATGTTGCCGTCGGCATCGACGGTCCCGGTCGTAGTGTAGATCTCAAGGGTGTTCGACACCTGTGCGATGCTCTCCTGTCCGGTCGCTTCGGCCTGTGACTGAAGGACGCCAGCAGTGCTCATCAGGACGCCTGCGGTTAGCGCAGCGACGAGTACCATCGCTACGAATAGGATCAGCGTCCCAATGCCTGCTTGTGCGCGTCTATCTCCGTCAGAGGCCGTCTCGTACATTAAATAATGAAAACGTAGATGCCGTTTTAGAGCATCAACGCTTCGTCGGTCAGCGTCGATGGCGACAGCGCCCGCGCTGTCTCGAGCGAGATCGTTCTGTGTCGAACTCAACCGATCGACGAGCATCGCTCGTTTATCGAACGTCAACGTGGCGTCCCCGTTCCCATAGATCTATAGGCCATAATCCAATACAGTTATTAACTATTGGGTTGTAGCCTATAGTACAGATGGCCGATGGTGACGTACTCGTTGACACCGAAGCAACCTTCCAGGGCGGCACGCGAGTTCGACTCTTCGCTGTCGAGAGTACTGACTACCCAGGTGGCGTGAACTACCGGTTTCAGTACTACGACCCTGACTCTGGCCGGGAGTTTCTCCGATACGATAATTCGCAGGTGCCGACCCACGGCGCGGGCCATCACCATCGCCACGAATGGATCGACGGCGACGAGAAGGTGACTGGTATTGAGTTCGAAGACCTCGAAACCCATCTCGCCGACTTCCGAGACGAGGTGACCAACTATGAAAGATGATTCCAGAGAACTGAGTGCACAGGGCGCGGAGAACTACCCAGAGACGCTTCGAATCACCGTCGGGCCAGCTGGTAACGTGTTCGACCAGGCGATCGAGCAGGCCAGCACTGACGGGACTCCCGACGAAGCGGTCCGGTCATTCGAGAGCGTTGCCGATATCCGCAATCTGCTCACCGACCGGCGTCTTGAGGTGATGCGTGCGGTTATGACTGACTCGCCTGAGAGTATCGCTGCCCTCGCCGATCGTCTCGAGCGCAACTATGCCGATGTCCATGCCGATGTCCAGGTGCTCGCCGACCACCACATCGTCTACTTCGAAACAGACGGGCGCTCGAAACGACCTCACATCCCCTACGAGCGCGTCCGGCTCGATGTCGAGGTCGTCGGCGAATCTGGCGGTGGACGGGCGCACGCCTGATCATGCATCGTGCGCCAGCGCTGCCGCTGGTCGCTCCGGGTAGTGTTTCAGAGAGAACAGAACCGCGAAAAGAGAGAGGTTAGACCAGATCGCTCGCACTTGAGAGTGTGGATTGGATCTGCGACACACGCTCGCTGGCAGGTTTTCGGTTCCCGAGCCGGAGGGAGACCCCGCTATCGGATCCCTGATCCCCAAGCTCCCGCACGACTTCCGCGTCACCAGGGACAGTATCTATATCGAGTGTATCGCTCAACCGAATATCTTGCACGTCTTCGTAGGCGATCGTCACGTCAGCTTCCCAGCGGGGGACCGATGCCTCGTCGACGATGACTTTTGCTGCCTGTTCACAGGCCCGTTCGGACCGCGCCGCGGGGATCTTCTCCGTCCGAGCCTGGCGTGTGTCACCATCGTAGTCGGGATGCTCGTACGTTCCGCTGATCGTATACTTGTAGTCGACCTCGATCGTCTCGCCGGCCCCGACACTTCCCTGCGAGAGGATCTCGACTTCGCCGGCAGCACCGTGGAGTTCGTAGTCCAGGCCAACCCGGAGCCGTTCGCCGTCGCTGTCGCGAACTGTTTCCTGACCGCGGACGACGTCGTCTTCCTCGAGCGGGTAGACGGCATCGAGTTCGTCGACAGCGATCTCTTCCGCGCGGACAGTCGCGTTATTTCCTTTGACCTTGCATCGCAGCGTTCGGCGCGTGTGCTTGGTCACAGAGTAATCAGAAATCGCGTCCGAACGAGTCGCCGGACGCTGTCCGGGCCAGGTCCACTCGAACACCGTGTCCTCGCCATCCTGCCAGACTTCGTAGACGGCTTCGGCCTGCTCCGCTCGCGCGGCGAGGATCTCTCCTAGCTCGCCTTCTTCCTCATAGTTGAGCACGAGCGGCGTATCGTCGAGGTCGGCCGCGAACTCTATTGACGAGATCGTCTCAGGCGCATAGCCAGTCCGGGGAAAGTCATCGCGTGGGCCGTCCGGTTCCCAACCCTCGAGCTCGATCCGCGCTCTGAGGTACGGCCCTGGTTCGTCGAACTCGGTCGTGAACTCATCGGTGTCGTCGGCGTCATACCAGGTCTGGCCGTTATCGGCCGAGAGGCTCATCCCCCGGATGCCGCCATCGAAGCTTCCCTGGACCGATAGTGTGGCCGCGACAGCCCGCTGGAATTGCGGGATCGTCTCGACGGTTAACTCGAGCGGTGTATTTGGGTACGCTGTCGGCTTCTCCGGGTAGCCACCCGGTTCGTGGAGGGTCTCGTCCCACTCGTCGGAGTCGTGATAGCGCGCATCGTAGACACAGATTGCATCGATGACGAGATCGTCGTCATGCGCACCGGAGTCGTCTTGAGCGCCGAAGAAGGTCGCGCTGTCGGTGAGGTCACCGCCGTCATAGAATACCGACACATCGAACCACCCTGGATCATCCCGGTCACTGGGGTCATACGCAGTGACAGTCTCAGTACCGTCAAAACTGTACGTGACATCGCCGACATCGCCGCCCATGATCCCCTCGCGGACGGCGAGGCCGACGTGTTCCTCCGGGATTATATGATCAAACGATATCGACTCGGAGAAGAACGGTTCGGCCGCCTCGCCACCGATATAGCGGTCGTCCGTCAAGTCGCCGCCCAGATTGTACATCACGGCAGTATGGAGCGGCTTCAGTTCGCCATCAGCGTACTCTACTGGCAGTGTCTCGTCGGATGCAATCGCCTCGAAAAACTGCTCGAACTCGAGTTCATCCGCTGCATCGCCGACGATCACGTCCTCGTCGACCGTCGAGTCGAACTCGTCGATGTTCAGGACGTATTCGGGGGCGTGCTCTTCGAGTAGGTCGCGGACAAACGCTGAGACGTGCTGGTCGTCGACGCCGACCGAGACATCCTGCTCGAGTTCCGTCCCGCCGTAGCCGATCAACTCGTCCCTGTCCGTCTCGATCGCGATATCCTCCAACTCATCGATCGCTTTGCGTTTACCGTTCCGGTAGACGCGCATGTCGGCCCCCTCGAACCTCTCGAGGAGATAGGCTTCATCTCGCGAGATGTCGATGGTTGCAGTCGGTTGGCCGTTGAGTGTCGGTTGGAATTGCGTACCATCGCTGAGGATCGCCGGCGTGACGATCGTCCCGTTGGGGCGCTCGATTTCGGCGTGCCAGCCGCGAGGAGGGACCGACCGATGCTCGAGGCCGATCCCGTCAGTCGTGGTCGGCGTCGAGACAGCACTATCGGAGGAGATCCACTGCGTGAGGGCCGTGATTCGATACTCGTACGTCGTATCCGGTCGGGTGCTCGTGTCCGTAAAAGTCGTCCCGTCGTCAGCAACGGACCCAACGAGCCGCCACTGGCCGACATCGTCTGCGTAGATCCGCCGACGGTAGACCTGATTCGAGCCATCGAACACCGAATTGTTGGTCCAATCGAGACCGAGATCGGTCTCGCCGACGGCCGTGAACGTGGGCACATCGGGCGAGTAGAGCTTCGTGATCTCCTCGGCCGAGAGCCAGCCGCCGGTTGCGTAGTCAGTCTCCGTTCGAATCCGGACGCTGAACTGTTCGCCGTCGAGGACGTCCTCGATCGTGTGCGTGAGTGTCCCGTCGTGGGCGACCGTCGCCTCGGCCTGGTACGGCGGGTGGTCGCCATCGGGGTCGTCGTCGCGGAACTCGAGCCGGTACTGCCCGTTGTTGAGAACGGCGTCCCAGTCGGCGTTGAGCTCTGACGGCGGCGTCCCGTCCAGTGAGAGCGCCTCGGCGTCGGGGAGATACGCGACCGTTATGTCAGCCGGCCCGGTCGCCGTGGCGTCGGTCGTGTACCGCTTGAGGTGGTACTCGTACGACCGGCCGTCACGGATGTCCTCGTCGTCGACGTACGTCGCCGTGCTTCGGTCAACCGTCGCGAGCGCACTGTCGTCACGATAGATCGTGATGTCGCCCTCGTCGTTGTTGTCCTGCAGCGCGATCTCGACAGAGATCTCACGCTCGATACTGGTGTCGAAGCCGCTTATTTCGGGCTCTGGGAGTGCCGTCGTTGCATTAGCACCGTTCGAAGATGAGCTTTCACCGACTGCATTTACTGTGGTAACTCGATAATGGTAGATTTGTCCGTTTGTGAGTCCACTGTCGGTATAGGCCTCTGTAGGAGCGTCAACAGTTTCGATCTGCTGATAGTCTGCGAGGTCGGTGCTTGAGTTTTTAGCCCGATAGATGACTGTTTGATCGACAGCACCGATGGTATCCCACTCGAGCGTGAGTTCAGTCGTGCTTTTGGTGCTGACGGATAGGTTTTCCGGGGCGATGGGTTCGGAGATTCCCCATGAAGTGCCACTATTCCATGCATTGCCCCCGTTCCAAGAATATTCATCCGGCATGATCTACCACGTCCAGATTCTTACTTCACCTCGGGCACCGTCGCCACCATCACCACCACCCCCGTCGCTGGTAGCGCCACCACCGCCGCCACCGCCGCCGCCAGCGGGAACACCACCATCTCCACCGTTACCACCTGCCCGTGATCGACCGCCGCCGCCGCCACCGCCACCACCCTCTCCACAAAAAATCAAATTTCCGTTAGAGCCATTGCCCCCGTCAGTCCCATCATTACCATATTCTTCACCGCCAATACCCCCATTATCGTTAAATCCTGACCAATCATTTGTTTTTCCACCACCACCACCATCTGTCCCGGTTCCATCTTGCCCACCTTCGCCCCGTCCGCCGGCTCCACCGCCAGCACCGCCGAAAAGAGATGCTCCTCCATTTCCATCGGTGTCCGATTCTCTAGCTCCAGAACCACCCCCATATACACCGTGTTCTCTTGTAGATTCTACTGGAGATTCAAATTTGCCTCCCCCGATGTATCTTTGACTTACACCATTCCCACCACCTGAGCAATATTCCGGGTCTCCATCTGTAAACCCACCGAGGTCATATTTTTCATCGATGTATTGTCCAAATGTAGACATCTCCCCATCTTCTCCATTACCCGGTCCTGTATCTTCATCAGGGGCACCTGCACCCCCAGCGCCCCCAGCCCCAACAGTAACAGTTACTTGGTCGTCAATTTCATCCGCCGGGAAGGTCATTATTCGACGCCCGCCGCCGCCACCAGCACTTCCACCGTCTGCAAAAGAAGCCGTATCCACATGACCACCGCCACCACCAGCACCACCCCCGATAACATCAACACGGACGAAATCGATATTATCGGGTTTAGTCCATGTGTGGCTGCCAACTGTGTCGAATATTTGAATATTAGCTCTTGTAGGAAGGTCGACACCACCGGTCTTTCCATTAACACTCTGCACAGGCGCAGCAGCCGCTGCCTCACTCGTCGTCGTATAATCAGCACTCCCACGCAATAGATCTGCGTTCACTCCACTCCCTTCGCCCTGCGCGAACGGTATCCGGCGACTCGAGATATCGTTCTGTGTGATGCTCGACGCGCCCGCCGAGAGCCAAATCTCTGCGATCGGGCAGAACGGCTCACCCGGGATCGGAACATCTGGCACGCCGGCCCGCGTTCGTTCCTCGCCCGCTGGGGATGCGGCCGCCGCATCGCCTGCAATCGACTGCACGTCGCCAGTGGCGTCGAGATACAGCAGGACCTTTCGCGGATCGTCCGGATCCGCGCTCGGGAGCGAGTGCCCCGTCACGTCGGCGACCACCTCCGCAGGGCCGCCGAGACGGGCGTCCGTGTTGAACGTCACGTCGACGGCGAGGCCACTGGCTGGCTCGACAGTGACGCCGTCCGAATCGACGAGCGAGTAGCCCGCGAGCGTTGCTTGCAGTTGCAGTACGTCCATTACCGTCTGTCCGTTGGCTACCGATGGGTCGAATGTCATTGTTGTAGTCTCCGTAAAAGCCGCTACTGCGACGTAACGCGCACGTCTTGTCTGCGAACCAATCCCTTCGAACTGTTCGGATCCACGTATCGCTCGCTTGCGATCGGGGCAAGCCAGTCCTCGAGACCAGCCGGGATCGGTCCCTGTCGGTCGGGGTCGGGGTTATCCCAGAGGATCGACTCCGCACCCGTCTGCAGGATCGCGTCCAGTGCAAACAGGTCACCGTCGACATCGAAGGTTAGTTGCACACGGTCCCGGACCATGCCGATCTCCGCGATATCAACGTCGTAGAGGTCGACATCTGCGGGCTTCGAAAGGCCGACCGTCGTCCACTCCTGGGCGCTGTCCCACTTCTCGGCCTCGATCGAACCGTCGGACACGTCGCAATAGAATCGGATCAGACCGTTGTCGAGGATTAGTGTATCCTCAAAATTATGCATCGGGTCGAAGACGAGCGACTTGATGAACTCTGCGCGCCGAATTCCGATCTGGTATAATCACTGCTCCGCCGTCTGTTGGATTCCAACGAAGTAAAGTACGAGTGGGCGCTGCAGGCTCCGGTTCAACCGTCGAACGAATCGTCCTCTGAAGCGTGAGGTGCCAAATGTGGGAGGGTTGAAGTGGGCTCTATTTGAGGAATTGGTGCTCGGATCGTGAACTCGGGCTAGACATATGGCGCGAGTACAGCAAGAATCAGAGGTCGAGTCGCGTTGGAGTGGTGATCACTCTCTACAGGTGTCTCCAGCAAGCGGTCATTATTCGCGTCACGCCTCTATTAGTGAACCAGTCGTTCAGTAGGTGAGTATTGATGACTAGGTACGGAATTACTGATGGTGCGAAGTGTGAACAATCGTGCTAAATGCGCGCTCTTCGATTTTCCGGAGGTGTTCTCCTGCGGTCGTTGGTGCAATACCGACTGCCGCGGCAACGTCCGCATGAGTCGCCTGACGGGGGGTGCTATAGTACCCGATATCGACCGCGGCCTCTAGTACTTCCTGCTGGCGAGTCGTCAGTTGCCTGGTAAGAGAGGATTCATCCGGTTCGTAATCTCCTTTCTCGATGATTTCGAACGCAATGGCATCCTCTCCGAGGGTGTCCCGGAACAGCCGTTGAAAATCCTCGTCGGTTCCCAGATACGTTATTCGAAGCGATCCGTCCGGGGTGAAACGGATTGGCATCTTGATTACGACGTTGGACTCCTGCTGTAGTTCTAATGCTCTTTTTGACACGTCCGTCGGTTCGAATTGACTTACCGCCGTCCATGGGTCCTCGCCAGCAACGAGGTGGTCAACGACGAATGGAGAGTTCTGCATGATCTCTTCGTACCTTTCCCGATCACCGCTTCCCTCGGCAAACATCAGCACCAGCCCGTCGGTGAGCAATTCGATGTGGTGAATCGCTTCACGCGTGATACGGGATTCCTCTGTAAGTTGCTTCCCGAGCGGATGAAACGAACTGCTTTCGGAGGGGTGAATGAGGCCTGTAAGATATCGCATACGAGGCAGTATCAGTGAGATCCATTTAAAGCAACGTGGATACACCGCAGTTGACGCTTGGTATTCCGCCTCGATAAGAGAGTGTGAACCGGATCTTCCCTGATACGCGTACTGAGCCAACCAGCAAGGATAGAACGCCATATCAGGATTCCATTGAAGGGCGTAGCAGCCATACCCCCCCTCAGACGGAAACCGATCTGTGGTGTCAGTGATGACGCGGGAATCGTCTGAGGTCGCTATCATCGGAGGCGGTATCTGCGGACTCGTCACGGCCCTTGCACTCGAACGGCGAGGTATAGCGCCGACTATTTACGAGGCAGCATCCGAGTATCGTCCAGTCGGTGCCGGTCTCCTCTTACAAACGAATGCATTACTCGTGCTTGACCGACTCGGAATCGCGGATCGCGTTCGAGACACTGGGACTCCCCTCGATGATAGCATCATTCGGTCGCCTGATGGACGAGTGTTAAAACGATTCGATCTAGACCACCTGGAACGGGATGAGTTTGGCCACGGATTCGTAGCGATTCATCGCGCGGACCTCCAAGACCTCCTCGTCGATGAATTGGATACCGATGTCAACCTGGGAATGAAGTGCCGGACGGTTACCGCCACCGACAAACCGACCGCAAGGTTCACCGACGGAACCCGCATTCGGCCGGATGTTCTCATCGGAGCGGACGGGATCAACTCGACTGTACGTAATTTCGTCGCTCCCGGTGTCGAACCGCGGGAACCAGACCTCATCGCGTACCGAGCAGTTGCGACAACGGTAGAAGTCACGGAAAAACACCGAGCGCGAGGCGTTGAAGTATGGGGAACGGGGACCTACACTGGCGGTGCTCCACTTGGCGAGAACAGATTCTACTGGTTTGGGACTGCACCGATGCCATCCGGGAAAGACCCGGCTACGCACGCCGAAACGGTATCCGAACTCCGCGAGCAGTTCGCTGAGTTCCCTGAGCCAATTCCCACCGTGCTCAACTCTCTCGGTAGGGATGATGTCTTTGTTACTCCACTAGAGGAAGTACCAAGACTCGACAGTTGGTCTCGCGGGGAAGTCTGTCTCGCTGGAGACGCTGCGCACGCAATGATGCCTTTTGCCGGCCAAGGGGCAGCACAGGCGATCGAGGACGCCCTCTATTTGGCTTATTCGCTCTCTGCGACCGACGACTGGACGGAAGCATTTGCGATGTACGAACGAGAACGGAAACCGAGGGCCGACCGGATCTCCTCTGAGTCACGTCGTCTTGCGAAACTCGGATCGATCCAATCCGGAATCGGAGCAAGGGTACGCAACATGGCTGTTGGCTTCATCCCGAACCTTCTCTTCCAACGTTCACGTAGGCAGCGAGCCTTCGGCACGTCGCTTCCAGATGACCCAATCTGAAAGTTAGAGAGCGACCGTGGGTGACAGTCACTCATTCGCTCGACCATCGAATGAAAGCAAAATAAGCCCCATTCGACCGATGACCGCCACGCAGTATGGCGATTACGTCGCCATAAATGTATGGGCGCTGCAGGATTTGAACCCGCGACGGTTTGGTCCGAAGCCAAGCACTCTGTCCAGACTGAGCTAAGCGCCCGTACCAGTTCGTTCCCGACGGCTCCGTATAAGTCACTCGATTTGAAGCTGCCGGGGCGGTCGTTCGAGCCAGACCATCGGTCGTTCTCAGCCGATGAAAATATTCACACGGGTCATTAGGTCGGCGTTCGAAGACCGGATAGAGTCGTGATGACGAACGAAACCTCCATCCCAGATGCAGACGAGCCGGCGGGTGACATCCTCGAGTTGGTGACCGACGACGACGAGACGTGGACCGCGATTCCGGGGCGTGTGACCGACGACGAAACGCAGGGACAGTGGATCACCGTCACTCCAAATTTGCTCTGTGATCTCGAGGAGTGGCGATAGGGGCGATAGACGGGGTGGAGCGAGTCCGTATCGGATGGTTTATCTCTCGGGGCTAACCACTCCGGCATATGACAGCGGCGGAGACGGCGCGGGGAATACTCGAGTTGACGCGCCCGGTAAACGTGATCGCCGCGAGCGTGCTCACGTGCATCGGCGCGTTCGTCGCGGGCGGTCTGACGGAAGCCCCGGTCGCGGTGGGAAGCGCCGTCGCGGCGACGGGATTGGCCGTGGGTGCCGGAAACGCGATCAACGACTACTTCGACAGGGAAATCGATCGGATCAATCAACCCGAGCGTGCGATCCCGCGCGGCGCTGTGAGTCCGAACGGGGCGCTCGCGTTCAGTGTCGTGCTCTTTCTCGTGGCGGTTGGACTGTCGCTCACCCTCCCGACGCTCGCCATCGCGATCGCGGGAGTCAACTTGCTCGCTCTGATCGCGTACACGGAGGTGTTCAAGGGACTGCCCGGCGTCGGCAACGCGCTCGTCGCCTACCTCGTCGGGAGCACGTTCCTCTTCGGCGGGGCGGCGGTTGGCGACCTCGAGGCGGCGAGCGTCCTCTGTTTGCTCGCCGCGATCGCGACGCTGACGCGCGAGATAATCAAAGATGTCGAGGACGTCGACGGTGATCGGGCGGAGGGGCTCAACACGCTGCCGATCGCGATCGGCGAGCGCCGCGCGCTGCTGGTCGCGCTCTCCCTGCTCGTGATCGGCGTGCTGGCGAGCCCGCTTCCATATCTGCTCGAGTTGTTCGGGCTCGCGTACCTCGTCGTCGTGATCCCCGCCGATTTGGTGATGGTGTATGCAGGGGTGCGGAGCTTCGCCGACCCGACGGCTGGTCAGTCGGTGCTCAAATACGGGACGTTTCTCGCGGCGCTGGCGTTTGTCGTCGGCCGCCTCGACGAGTTGCTGGGCGTGATGTGACCGAAATGGGCTTTTCGGCCCAGTACCCCACAGATGTTTACAGGCACGGTCCCTACGAACTGGTATGCCAGTCGAGACTGACGAGGAACTTCGGACGATTCTCGAGAACGACTCGATCGCCGTGGTCGGCTGCTCGAGTTCGCCGGGCAAAGCCGCCCACGACGTGCCGGCGTACCTGCTCGAGCACGGGTACGACGTCCACCCGGTCAATCCGTTCGCAGCGGAGATTTTCGACCGCCCCGCCGCGGATTCGCTGGACGAACTCGAAGAGTCGATCGATGTCGTCTGCGTGTTTCGGCCGAGCGACGAGGTCGACGGGATCGTCGACGACGTACTCGAGCGCGAAGACGTCGATGTCGTCTGGATGCAACTGGGGATCAGCGACGACGGCGCCGCGGCTCGGGTCGAAGACTCCGGCAGGCAAGCGGTCCAGGATCGGTGTATGAAAGTCGAGCACCGGCGTCTCGCCGATTGAACCGTCTGACAACTGAACACACCGGCGACTACCTTTCGCAGAAACTGAACGTTCCGGCGAGTCCAGCGGCTCGATTCGTTACTGTTCGGTCGTGGTCGCGGATCCGTCGGTCGACACGGACGCCGCTTGCTCGGTATCCGTCTCGGAATCGGCCTCCGCGTCGTCGATCGCGACGTCGGCCAGAACCGCCTCGCCGTCGATCCCCTGCTCCTCGGCGATCGCGAGCAGCAATTCCCGCTGTTCGGTGAGCTGTCGATCCAACTCTTCGGTGGTGGCGTGGGTGTCGTCGACTTCCTCCTCGAGGTTGATGATCCGCTGTTGGATCTGCTGGACCTGTTTGTACATCTTTTCGGCCATGTCCGAGATCGTCTGGACCTTCTTCGCAGTACTTCCGAGTCCCATGTACCGTCTTTCGGGCGTCCGCCTAGTAGGTCTTTTCCTCCGCGAGCCCGTCTCGACGAAAAATCCCGACGGCGAGAGCCAGTCAGTACTCCGCGCGAGTGCACCGCCAAGAACGATTATCGTTCGCGGTGGAGACTGCTGCGGATCGAATGGATTCGAGACGACGCCATACCGACGACGAGCCGCCGCAGGGTGGGTGAGCGTGCTCAGTTTGCGACGGCGGATCGAGCTCTACGTGGGGTCGCTACTGCTGCTGGTGATCCTTTACACTGTCGTGTACCGGTGGGGGATGGCCGCGTTCGAGGACGACCCGCGGAGCTGGTATCGCGCGTTCGAGATCGTGGTCCAGTCGATGACGACCACCGGCTACGGACAGGACGCGCCCTGGGAATCGCTCCAGATGACGGCGTTCGTGGTCCTCGTACAGCTAACCGGTATCGCGTATATCTTCGTCGCCTTCCCCGTGTTCGTCGTCCCGTGGGTCGCGGAGATAGCCGAACCCACCCCGCCGGAACGAATCGGAGATCTGCAGGACCACGTCATTATCGTCGGCTACACCGAACTCTCGCGGGTCCTCGTCGAGGAACTCAACTCGAGTCGAACGCCGTACGTGATCATCGAACCGTCCGCGAGTCGCGCGCTGGCGCTCGACGGGCGAGGATACGCGGTACTCTACGGCGACCCGTCGTCCGAGGAAACGCTCGAGGCCGCACAGATCGAGACGGCGAATACGATCCTGGTCGATGCGACGGAACACCAGTACATCCGGGTCGTGCTAGCGTGTGACGAGCGAGACGTCGATGCGACGGTGCTCGCGCTCGTCACCGACCCGTCTCGAGCGCAGTATCTTCGATACGCCGGTGCCGACGAGGTGCTCTCACCGAAACACCGGCTGGGAAAGTCACTCGGGGACAAAGTTCGAAACGTGATCGACCTGTCCGAAGACATCGCCGCTGGCAGCGGGGGGACCGCCTATCCCGAGGGCGAACTCGAGGTGGTCGAACTCCCAATCGATCCCAGCGGACAACTGTACGACGAGACGCTCGACGCCGCTCGTCGCCTCGAGCGACACGGCGTCACGGTTCTCGGCGTCTGGGTTCGCGGCGACTTTCTCACGTCGCTCCCGCCGACGGTTCACGCCGACGAGAACACGACGCTGCTCGTCGTCGGCAACGAAGCGGATCTCGACGCCATCGAACCGATCGTCGGCTCGGACAGGTACCGCTACGAAAGCGGTCGCGGGCCGGTCGTGATCGTCGGCGCTGGCATCGTCGGCCGGACCGCGATGGGGACACTCGAGCGGGTCGGTATCGAGACGACCCTCGTCGATCGCGAGGACGGACGTTTCGTCGACGTCGTCGGCGACGCGACGACAGTCGAAACGCTCACGGCGGCCGACATCGCCGACGCGAAGACGCTGTTGATCGCGCTCGACAACGACGACGACGCGATACTGGCGACGCTGGTCGCGCGGTCGCTCGTCGACGGACTGGAAATCATCGTCGCGAGCGATCGGGAGGCAAGCGTGAGCCGCCTCCGGACGGCCGGTGCCAACGACGTGCTCAGTCTCCCCAACGTCGTCGGTCGGATGATCTTGCTCAGAGTGTTCGACCGCGAAACGATGGTCCTCGGGGAACGAGTGTCGATAGCCCGCGTCGAGACATCGGATATCGCGACCGAGGCGGGTGGACGCGACGAACTCGAGACGATCCGAGATCGAACCGGCTGTTCAGTCGTCGGGCTCGAGGTCGACGGCCACCTCAGAACCGACGTGCGGGATCGCTCGCTCGCGGACAGCGATGCCGTCGTCGTCGCCGGCTCGCAGACGGAAGTTGCGGATTTCCTCGAGCGGTACACCTCGGCGTGACAGCGACTCGAGGGGAGGGTGGATTCGGGGAACGAAAGGTCCTTAAGCCAACGGAGACTAGGCGAAAGTGGACTAGGTCGGGCAGTTAGGCCCTGCTCATTACCCGCACTATGGTCTTTAGCGGGGGCCGATCCCCATGGGCGTCCGGTCAGACCGGCCGGGGCCCCGGGAGCCAACAGAGAAGCCTCGTCCGTCGGGGACAGCGGGCCACGCTGGCCGTCCGCAGGGACGTCCCATCGTGGCTAACCGGCGACAGCCCATCAGGCGCGGAAGCGAGCAGTGGACCGCCGGACACCTGTCGCTCGACGGGTCGCGGGGTGGAGGAGGCAACCGGGACTCCCCCGATCGGAACGCCGGGCAACCGTGGCCGTCCACATTCATACGCTATTCACACGCCCTTGAGCGACGGTGCCGACTCGTTTTCAACCGGACGTGGCGGTATCGGTCGATGGCACTCGCTCGAGAAAACCACGCCTCACGCGAGGAAGACACACAGGTATGACAGTCTCGAGTGGGCCGAACGGAACGACCGAAGTTCGAGAGCGCTGAAGCCTGCCCACAGCGTCTGTATCGAACTCGAGTCCGACGGATGGATTTCTCGATGGGGTCTCAAATACCAGTAGACCGTCTACTACGACTCGGATCACTAGACGGCGTCGTGTAAGACACTGGTGGGAGACGCGATTACGCGGCGGTGATACTCACTAGGTTATTTTCGTCGTACATATTAACGAAAATTGTCTGACAGGGATTTATACTATCGCCCGGTATAGACTGTGATCCCTGTCAGTGTCGAAGACGTTCAACTGAGGGGAACTGATCACATGACCGCATCAAGAGAGCACACTCCGATAGACGCATCGCCGCCGGGCGCACCAATGACGTTCTTCCAGTACGATCGAGACGAACACGGGTCGCTCGCCGTCGAGATCGTCACGACCGTCGCGGACCTATCCGACCGGTCGCCCGACTCGCTCGAGTCGATCCACAACGTGGTCGACTCGGATAGCCTCGAGTCGATTTTCGAGCCCCGTTCGCCGCGGTCGCGGCGCGAGACCAATCACATCTGGTTCGCCTACGAGGGATTCGGGATCACCGTCTACGGAAACGGGTTCGTCATCGTTCGCCGATTGGAGTGACGTTCCACCGAACGGCGTTTCATCGGACGACACAACTACGGCGCGTGCGGGACAGAAATCGGCCGTCGGAAACGGAGCCGGCCGGCGTCACGTCCGTTCTCACCTCGGACGCCGTCTCCCGCCCTCAACTCGAGCGACGCCGAGAGAGCGTACTCGCATCGAACTCGCCGGCAAGGTACGCCCGCCCGCGCGAGGAGACGTCGTACTTGAGGCCGTCGTACGAAACCAGTCCCGCATCGGCGAGAATCTCGAGTCGCTTCTGGAGGTACATCGGACGGAAATCGAGCGCCGCGCTTCGGTCGGCCAGTGCCGAACGGAGTTCGAGCGCACGCTGTGGCCCGTGGTGGGCGAGGTACTCGAGGATCCGATCGTCGTTCTTCGACATCCAGGAGGCGTGCGTTCGCAGTGGAATCGTCATCGTGTGACGAGGTGTTTGTCGGTCGTCGGTTCGTTCACCACTGGTTGGACGTGTTCGTCACACAGTTTGACCGCGGCATCCGTTTCCTCGATCGAGACCGACGAGACGACTTTCTCGCCGGACTGTTCGAGCGACGGGACCCATCGCGGAAGCGCGAAGTGACCGTCTCGTTCGCAGAAGGCACACTGTCGCGGCTCGTTTCGAGAGACGTAGGAGAGACACTCCCCGTAGTGTTCTTTCTCGCAGTTCATACACAACCCCCCGATTTCGGCCCCACTGTATAGCTCGGCCACCAGTCGATTGTATCCAGCATCGTTGCCACATCGTACACAGTTCATGTTTCGATCGGTTGACGGAATGGTCAGAGATTAACGAGTAAGAACGGATTTCGTATAAATGTCTTCACCGTGATGAAACTGGATGCTAATGACTGATAGTTGACCACGGCTCGAACCCACTGTATCCGGATACAGTCATCCAATTCGAACCGATGTTTCGGCTGGATCAAATCCAATCCTCGATACGTTTTATTTATCATCGTGACTTCCAGGCCAGGATACAATATCTCGTTACCGCACCGCCGCACTGCGATTTTGGAATTTCTCTCCACGTTCCAAGATAAAAGACATAGATAAGACAATCTCATAACTGTCTGAGGGGACTCTCTTCTGTAGGAGATTGTTCCTATGGTTTATTTCAGAACATAAGTCACATGATAGTGGTGAGCAGTTAGCCCCAGATATACACCAAGAAGGTTAGCTAAGCAAGTCTTCTAGTGGGTGATTTAACTATTATCGGAATATTGGTAACTGCCAGATGTACAAGGTACTAGACGATACGGCGGCATAAATTAGCCCCACTGTCGTCAATGAGCGCGTACGCGACGCAGCCCGCGAGCTAGTCGCTGCCAGCGCCGACGTTAGTCCACTCTCCATCGAGGAGGCCTACGTCATCCACAGTTCGGTGACTGGCCGTTCGCGTTCATGCGGATCGGCGCCGTCTACGTGTGGACCCAGGGCGGCTACCAAGTTGAGCGCGAGCCCGACGACTATCCGCTGTTCCTCGCTGTTCGTGAGCAGGACATCGACGCCTGAGAGGTGTTTTTCGAGTCGTTCGACCTCTCCCCACTGCATTCGAGCGACAGCTCGGAGACAAACTGGACGGACCGCGAGGACCTCGACCTCGACGTCACGTATTGAGAGACCGAATGGGCGCGCAGCCATGAGCTTCAAAAACCAAAGTGACGCACTCATCGAACTACTCGAGTAGCTTATCCAAGAGGGGCACGAGTAGTCCATGTTGGCGGCTACGCTGCCTTAGCGTTCAACACACGCTTCTCCACTGACCTCAATATCGGTGTCGCGCCGGACTCCAAGGCCGAGTTCGTCGAATTCCTCGAATGTCGGGATTTCGAGGAAACGGACAGCGACCCCAAGGAGTGGCAGTCGCAAAAGAAATCGACCTCAACGCTGTCACGCACCACCTACTTCGAGGGGATGACGATGCGCTCCGGGCGATATGGACGAAGACGAAGAGATAGAGGAATTGAAACAACGGGTCGAAGAATTAGAAGCACAGCAAGACTAAAGCTGTACATCTCTGAGGATTTCAACAGGGCTGGATACGCCTAAACCCTCCATTGGGGAGTGAATTCCAATCCACGGAGCGGTAGCGCAGTCAGTCACGGCTTCTATCGAGGTACAGATCTTCAGGGGGAAAGCAGTAACCTCGTGTGTAAACCACCTTGGGCCGAGTCCCGGGTATTCGCCTCTAACCTGTGAACACTACGCACCCATTTCCGTAGCAAACATTTATGGTTTCTAGTTTCGTAACTCTATACAAGATGAGCTACGACACAGAACACGTGCGAAACGCGGGTGACACTCCGGGGATGATCACCGGAATCCCTACGTTCGCAGAATTACTCGAGAATCCGTCCCTCGCTAGCCTCTATACATCAATTAGACACTCAGCGACTGCCACGGGCCCCGAACTCGTTGGATCAACGACCGTCTCAAAGAAGACGGTGTACGACTATCTCCATAAGCTGGAGCAGGCGGGCCTGATCAGCAAGGTTGACGACGATGGCGGGGCCGCCGTATACACTGCTGAAGAGTTCAAATTAACATTGACAGTCCGCGAGACGGAAGTCACGATCACGCCCGAGCTTATCGAAGTGATTGCACAGAAGAGCGAATATCCAGCGATCGAGCGGGTTCTCGATGACTACGGCATCGTCACATTCGCACTTGCATACGATCTCGTGAAAGCACACAGTAAGGGGGATGTCACAATCAGGCAGATCGCGAGCCTCACAGACCTTTCGCCTGGAACTGCGTATGATCTCGTCGAAGAGCTCTATTCGATTCTCGATCTCGGTGACGGGTCGACCCCGACAACGTACACACCGAGTGATTTTGACGAGGACGAAGGCGATCTCCTCGGAGAATTTGCCGACAAGTAGACTGAATGACGAGGATGTACACTGCGAATATAGCGGACACGGTGATGTTTCGGAATTTAGGGAAGCATCCCAGTCCGCGTTTACAGTCACTCAAGAGTTCCGTTGAGGATGCCGGAACAGAGATTTGGGTTCCAGCAGCGGTCTACCACGAACTGGCGGATAGTGGAAATGCCGACTCACCAACGAATCCGTACCTCGATGCAGCTATCGAAGAGGGGTGGCTTCGGGTAGCCACACCGCTGCCAGGTGATCGTACAAAAGGCTTTGATAATAGCGCTGGGCCGGTTGAGAAAGCTCGGTTTGCTGCAGATGAGTTTCTCAACCAGCAAAGCAAGTATCCAGAGACGAACAACTGGCGGGATGCATCTTTGGTGGCGTTGGCAGTTCGATTGTTCGACGCAAATGCCCGAATTCGTGTAATTACCCACACTGCGGACAAAAATCTGGCAACGGCGTGTGCTCGTCTCCCTCCCGAATTCGGGTACTACGATATCAAATCACGATACTACAACCCGCCTCAGACAGCAAAATCTGAGTTTCCAACCGTTGACCAACTTACGTGGAATGAGTAGAGAGTTGCGACGGTTGGAGGAGTGTAGCTAGAGCACCCTCGTCTGGCGAAGACTTCTATTCAAATCGGGAATCAATTTTCAGGAAGCAGCTCAACCATAGAACGAAGGTTAGATTCGATCACAGAGCACTCACTCGAGTCCCATTCAAACCGTTCTTCGACGCCGGCATCGGTGAATCGGAGTGAAGCACGAATACTACGATCGGGACTATGCTGTAGGAGAGCTAACGCGTACGCGAGCAGTTGTGGTCGATAGTGCTCTGCTAGCTCATCCGACGTCGTCGATGAGAGGTCGTTGGTCTTGTAGTCGATAATGTGGAAGGCATCCGAAGTAACGAGCAGTCGGTCGATATCACCGACAATCCGCGACTCACCTATGCGAGCGACAACAGAGTACTCGTCGTAGACCGCTTGGAGCTGGGCACCGGCCTCAACCTGGTCCACAAATTCGACCGCATCAGCAGCGTGATTGACAGCATCGCGGAGGTCTGTTTCCGTCGGCTCCTCACCGTACATCCGACTCAAACGGCGGATCAGGGTAGGCCACTCGTCTCTCGGTGGACGGAGTTCGTTGATCCGGTGGACGACTGTCCCGAACGTCGTTGGACTCAGACCCGCCGACTCCTCACGTGGAGAGTAACTGTGACCGTCTGTAGACGTATCCGCTACCGCATTCACGAGCGTCGTAGCCGCGATCCGTTTCGCCGGCGCTAGCGACGGCGGTGAAGGAATCGATATTTCCGGCGCAGAATCCACAGCGTCGTCGTCGGTGTGCCAGTCTACTGGGCGCGGCGGCTTGCGAACGGTATAGCTAGCCTCATCCATCTCGCCACGGGCCTGTCCATCTCGAACCGCCTCGGTGACGAGGGCTCCGTCGAGGAGGGCTGGCTGTAGCCAGTCACGCCACCGGTCTGCGTCGTCGAAGGCTGAAGGGTCGCCGAGTTCGACTGTACCGGACTCGTCGATGTCCATCTCGTGCGTGCCGCAGAGAAGGAGGTGATCTCGCGTTCGTGTACACGCAACGTAGAGGAGCCGTTTCGATTCCGCACGCTCCTGAGGACGCGACTGTCGGTCGGCGTACTCGTGGGTGGCCGTCTTCTCTATCGAGAACGCATCGCCCGGATTCGGCCCGCCGACCGCCGGCACCGGCGGCGCATCACCAGTTCCGTCCACGAGTCGAACGTAGCCATGGTCGTCGACGGAGCGACCAAAGTTGAGGTCACTCCCGAGATCGGGGACGGTGACGATCGGGAACTCGAGTCCCTTCGCAGAATGGATCGTCATAATCCGGACGCCCTCGGCGTCACCCGGAATATCTGCCTCCCCCTCACGAGGGTCAATCTCGGCTTGGCGGTCGATCCGGTGGAGCAACCCGGCAGCGGTGTGAACACCGTTCTCGCTCCAGGTACGGACCTGGTCGCGGAACTTCTCGACGTTCGCGACGGCCTGTCGACCGCGTTCATCAGCACTCACACTTGCCAGATACCCCGTGTCGTCGATCACCTGAGACAGCAGGCGGTTCCACGGGAGGACTCTATCTTCGGACGACATCGCACAGCCGCTGAGGGTCCGCCACGTTGTGAGGAGGTCGAATGCGTCCGCGAGCTGTGGATCGTCCGTCTCGGCGAGCGCGTCCCATACTGAATCAGCTTCTGCGACAGCCGGTGCGAGACGATCATCCGCGAATCCGAACAGCGGCGACCGAAGCACCCCATAGAGGGAGACATCGTCCTGTGGATCACCGAGTATCCGAAGCAGGTTCGTAAGCGCCTGAACCTCGGGTGTATCGTAGAACCCGACGCCACCGACGACGGTGTAGGGAATATCGTACTCCTCGAGGGCCCGCTGATACCGATCCAGATGGGTTCGCCGGCGGAGGAGGATTGCCGTGTCGTCGGGAGTAGCGTCACGATGGACACCTGTATCGGGGTCTTGGACTTGCGGCGGATCGTCGAACAGGAGGGTCAGTCGAGCAGCGAGCGCTTTCGCCTCGGCCTCGATGGTGTGATCGAGCGCACCTTTGGCGACCGGATGGTCGTTGCCGAAGAGCTCTGCTGCCGTATTGGCGTCTTCGGGGACAGCGAGATACTCGACACTCCCGGTCAGTTCATCGATGTCCTCGACACGGTCGCGTTGCGTGGTCAACTCCTGTGGTGGCGCTTCGTAGGGTTCGTGATCGCCACCTTCTGCTTGGAATAGGTACTCGAAGAGCTCGTTCAGGAACGACAGCGGCTCATCCAGCGTCCGGAAGTTCCCAGAGAGTTCGAGTGCCGTCGGACTCTCGGCATCACTGTCGAGTACATCGTCGACCCCACGGGCTTCGTTGACGGCCTGGAGTTCCGCTCTCGCCGCCCCGAACGTCGTCACGTCGGCCCCACGGAATCCGTAGATGCTCTGTTTCTCGTCGCCGACCAGAAAGACGTTCGACGCCGTCTGCTCGTCGACGCCCGTGAGGAGCTTGACTAACTCCCACTGGCGCGGGTCCGTGTCCTGGAACTCGTCGACCATCACGGCCGCAAACTGGTCTTGAAGCCGCTCCGTGACGGCATCGTTAGCTCGCAAGAACTCGAGCGTCGTCTCGATCACGTCGGGAAAGTCGAGTGTATCCCGACGGTCCTTCTCGTCGGTGTAGGTATCGAGGACGTCGTCGAAGACCCGCATCAGAGCCAGCGCGTAGTGAGCGCTATTCTCTTCCAGTTCCCCCGGCGTCGTCTCGACCGCATCCGCGTGCGGTTCGACGGCATCGATGACCGTGTCGATGGCGTCTTTCAGGTCGTCGTAGACGTCACCGTACTCACCCCAATCGTCCCGGTCACCGACGACATACCCCGAACTGCTGTACAGGCCGCCGTTCTTCTTCTCACAGGCCTCGTAGAGCTCGAGGATTGCCCGCTGACAGTCGCGGGGATCGCTTTCCTCGGGGTTGGCAGGGAATGTCGTCGCGACCTCGGTGAAGGTCCGGTAGGCCCGAAGACCGTCCTCGTCGGCGATAGCGCCCTCGCGATCGACGCGGTTCGCGACCGTGCGTAGCTGCTCAAGGAGTCCGTTCGCATACAGCGTCTGTCGGGCGTCGGCGACGTCGAGATCACAAACGACCTCCCAGCAGATATCGACGTATTCGTCGACCTCCGCATCACGCCACTCCTCGAGGACCGCCTCGCTCTGTGGGCGCTCATCGAGTAGTCCAGTGAGTACATCGACCAGCTGGTCACGGCCCCAGAGCTGAGCAAGGAGCTCCACATCCTCATCGTCCTGGTTGCGTTCGAGGAACTCTGTCACTACTTCACGTTGGAGTGTCGCGGCGCCGTCTTCGTCGAGCACGTCGAAGCCGAGCGGAACCGAAGCTTCGACGGCCCGTTCTCGCAAGAGCCGCGTACAGAACGCGTGAATAGTGTGGACGTAGCCGTCCTCCAGATCGTCGAGGACGTTTCGCCAACGGTGGTAGGCCTCTGGTGAGTCGACAGCTTCGAGCCGATCGTACACTTCCTCCCGAACGCGCTCGGTCAGTTCGGCAGCAGCCTTTCGCGTGAAGGTGATCGTGACGATGTTCTCCGGCGTGAGCGACGGGTTCTCGGCCAGTATCGCCACGTACCGCTCGGTGAGCGTCGTCGTCTTCCCCGTCCCGGCGCCGGCAGTAATCGCGACGTTCCGGCCTTGGACGAGCGCGTCCTCCTGTTCCTCTGTGAGCTGAATCTCCTCGGATTCCTCAGTCATAGATTAAAAGAGTGAGAGACAGCTGGTTACCAGTCATATTGCTCTACCATTTTCTTGCTGGACCGTATTTCTTATCCATCATAAAGCCGCAACTGGTAATATCACTGGATTTGAATTATACTGAGGTTCTGCGAGCTTGCGAGCAGGTTCTCAGGAGTAGTTCAAATCCCAGCCAACGCATATTTCTCCGAACAATCGCGTGAGGAGAAATATCTATCTGGGTTTGAATCAGACGAGTCGCAGCACCGAGCGAAGCGAGATGATCGTCTCGGCGTGGTTCAAATCCCAGCCAACGCACTTCTGTCGCGAACAAACTCGTGACCAGAAACCCCGAAAGAGCGAGTTACGACACCAGGCGGGGCATTCCAAGCAAATACACGAAGTAGATGAGCGCCAACGGAAGGACGGCGAACCCACCGATAACACCGCCTCCAACGACCGATTCCAGGAGCGAGCCACCGGAAAGCGCCCTTCCCGCGGTGCCCACGAAGACGGGTACGACGAACAGAACCCGAAGGTACTGTAGTTCCGTTCGCTCGAGCGGGAAGACTCTCATATAACTGTCTCGACAGAGTAATCATTTCGGGGAGTTCTCATACCGCCGCTCTCGGCTCCTGCCGGCTCGAGTCGAAGCGCCTGCCTCAACACGTCCTCGAGATCCGTTCGTCGACGACGGGCTCACCGGTTGGGCCGTCCGGGCCGACCGGTTGCTCGAGGCTGTAAATCGTCACTGTCTCGATCCGATAGGCCGATCGATCACAGATGTACTCCACGCTGGGTTCTAACTGGCTCGGCTCGGCGGAGCGGATGTTCCCTCCGAATCGTTTCCAGAGGGTGCTGGGATAGGTGTCGATCGGATCCGGCGGCCGGTCCAGCGTGGCAGACTCGCCCGTCGCCAGATCGATCCGGTCGCCGGTCTCGAGTTCGGCCTCGACGATGTAGCCCTTCGACGCGTCCGGCGGATTCGGTGCGAAGAACACCCAGCCGACATCGTCAATCTCCGCGGTCAGCTCCGGGGCCGGTGAGTCGACGAACCCGGCCTGGACCGTCTGCCAGAACACCGACGTAAGCAGAAGGGTACCGAGGACCACCACGATGCCGACACGACCGACTCGTCGGAGCGCGACCGGAATGGTCGCCGAGGGAATCGACGGGAGGAGCGTCGTCAGTCGATGCGGACCGTCGTGTCGGATCTGCGACTCGAGACCGTCGAGGAACGCTCGCGTCCGACTGCGTTCGACGCGGTCCCAGACGTGCGGGGGGAAGAACAACAACAGCCCGCTCACCATGACGAACGGGAACACCCCAATCTCCATCGTTGCCGCCATGCCGAGGTGGCTGCAGACGAAGGCGGCGGCGACCACGGTTCTGCCCCGACCGGTGAGGACGATCAGGAGCGGCGCGGCCGAGAGCGTTCCGATCCAGGCCCAATTGACCGCCGTGAGAACGAGCGGAATCTCTGCTAGAAACGGCCCCAGAAACGCCAGAAACTGCTCGAGGTGGAAGATTCGCTCGACAGCGACGCCCTCCATCCAGGGTTCGCTCCGGAACTTCAACACCGCGTTCGTCGCGTAGATGAAAACGAGGTGGAGCAGCGTCGTCGCCGTCGCAACGGACACGACTCGAGCGCCGTCTGTGTCCGTCCACGAGCATCTTCCCAGGTCTCGAGACCGGCACCGCGCGTCGAGAGACCATCGAGCATCCAGCGGGAGGAACAGTCCCAGAAACAGTAACGACGTGAGAATCGTATCGCCGCCGTTGAGGACGTGTGGGTTCCTGAGCTGGAGCGAGGTGAGCAACGCGACCGAGACGAGGGTTGCGAGGCGGGTCCGATAGCCGAGACACAGACAGACCGCGGCGACGGCGGCGATCGCGAAGAGGAACCCCTGCGCCCACGGCGATCCCGACAGCGCGTGGACGGAAACGGATGCGAACGTCGGGTAGGTCTCCGCGAGCGCCGACCGGGGGAACACCCCCGCGTCGGTGTAGAACGCGACGAGCCCAGGAACGCGAAGCAAGAGCAGGTCTCCGAGAACAACGAGTCCAACTGCGATTCGAAACGCGGCGAGGGCCCGGGGATCGATTCCAAGCCGTGACCGTATCACCGACCGGACCGCCGAAATCCAGGACCGAACCGCCGGGGTCGTCGATCGACTCACCGAACCGGGCCCGGTGTCGACATCACTCGAGTCCGACGGTGGTGATCGATCGGCGACCATACGATAGAGTATACTCGCTTACGCGGTTGTGAGCCGCTCTATAAGTGTTTTCCCCTCTCTATCGGCTGGGTGCGCCAGCGCGAGATATAACCGTCGACGACGAGAACACCGCAGTATGCAGGTCGCGATTCTCACGATCGGTGACGAACTGCTCGCGGGCCGAACGACCAACACCAACGCATCGTGGCTCGCCGAGAAGATCACCGATCGCGGCGGAGCGGTTCGTCGAATCCTGACGATTCCCGACGATCGAAGCCTCATCGCAGATGTCGTCGCCGAGTGGAGCGAACGCTTCGACGCCGTCGTCGTCACCGGCGGTCTCGGCGGCACGCCGGACGACGTGACCCTCGAGGCCGTCGCGGCCGGACTGGAGCGCGACCTCGCCGTCGTCCCGGCGGTCAAAGAGCAACTCCTCGAGAAGGGCCGCGCGCTCCGCGAAGAACGGCCCGAGTTCTTCGAGGAGTACGAACTCGAGTTCGACGTCGACGCCGCGGCCTCGCTTCCGAAGGGTGCGAGACCGATCGTGATCGACGACGGCTGGTCGCCGGGTTGTGTGATCGAGAACGTTTACGTCTTCGCCGGGATACCGGACGAGATGAAGGCCATGTTCGAGACCGTCGAAGCCGAGTTTTCGGGCGAGGTCGTCTCGAAAACCGTCTTCACGCCCGCACCCGAAGGATCGCTTCGAACGCTTCTCGAGGGGGTCGACGAACGGTTCGACGTCTCCGTCGGGAGTTACCCCCAGAGCGAGGATCGGTTGGGCCGCTTGCGAGTTACAGGTAGCGATGAAGACACCGTCGAAGCGGCCGCGGAGTGGCTCTCCGACCGAGTCGAAACGGGAGAACCACCCGAATCCAACTGAGTCGGTTTCGACGCCTCGAACGGTGGGTCGGCTGTCGAGTACCGATATCGATCAAAAACAGAGCGCCATTCGACACTGCCCCGAACAGCCGTTCGCTACTGCCTGACCGATCGTTCACAACAGCACAGAACTCGGCGGGGCGGCGTTACCGCTCCGGGAACGCGTAGCCGACCCGATACTCGCCGTCGTATCGGACCGACACGTGATGTACCGTGCCGATTTCGTCGACATCGTCGCCGCTGCGGTCGGTCACGCTCTCGGCGTCGACGGTGAACGAATCGCCGTCTTCGAAGTCGCCGTCGATCTCGTCTCCGAGTGTGAGCGTGTAGGATCCGTTCTCGGCCCAGATCTCGGCCTCGAGATCCGCTGCGGGAAGCGCGTCTCCACCGACGTGTTCGACGGTCCCGTCGTCGTAGGCGAGGTCAATCGACGGCTGCGCGTGCGTTCCGCCAATGGTGGCGTCCGTCTCGGCCCAGACGGCCTCGACATCCGAGCCAACGGCCACGTCGTCGACCTCGATGGTTGCACCCGTCGAGACGGTGTCGAACTCGTCGGTCCACTGCGTGTCTGCTGGCTCACCGTCGATCTGGAGTTCGTACTCGGACGCCGAGCGCTCGACATCGTCTGTCGACTCCGAATCTGGGTCGGACGAAAGCGGGCCGAACTCGAGTGTCGCCTCGAGGGTCTCGTCGTCGTACTGGTACTCGAAGCGTGCTCTCCCCGGCGGATTCGCCTGCTGCCGCGAGATGCTGTCGTCGTAATCCGTTCCCTTCCAGCCGACGATGACCGTATCGCCGGCCTCGACGTCTTCGATCGTCGCAGTATCGCCTTCGGCCATGGTTTCGCCGTCCCACGGCTGGCTGGAGGTTCGCGGTTCGGTGGCCTCTTCGTTCGATCGGTAGAACCGGCGTTCCTCGAAGGCCGCGACGAAGACCTGATCGCCGTCGAGCGGGAACTCGTCTGCGTACTCGAGGGTGAGTTCGCCGGAATCGACGTCGTAAGACGACTCGAACCGGAAATGAGAGAGGATCGTCGTCCCGGACGAACTGCTCCCGAGTTCGTGTTCGTGGGTGAGCGAAACGGACAGGTTCGGTTCGACATCGTCCATCTCGATGACGATCGTGTCGCCTTCCTCGAGTTTGCCGTGCCCGTCGGCCCAAATGTCTCGATCGTACGGCTCGTCGTCGACCTCGAGCGTGAGGTCCTCGATTGGCGTCGGATCGCCGCGGCCGATTTCGATCTCGAGGCGGTCGTCGTCCTCGATATCGAAGTCGCGTTCGACCTGAAGATAGCCGGGACTCTCGTGCTCCCGAACCGCCCGTTCTGCAGCTAGATCGCGCGTAACCGTCGTGCTGACGAACGATCCGTCGACCTCGGCCGAGGGCTCGTCCGTCGTCGCAGCGTACGCGAACTGGCTTTCGAGCGTTTCGATCAGTTCGTCGGTGGCGTCCGACTCGTCCGCGAGTTCGATCCCGACAGACATCTCGATCGTGTCGGCGTCGATCACGGTCTGGGCGGTGATGGTGTACTCGATATCGACGTCTTCGAACTCGCTCAGAGTCGGTTGTTCGTCGCTTATCTGAACGGACCGTGCGTCGCTCTCTGGGAAGGTGGAGAGTCCCGATTCGATCGCCGACTCGGTCTCGAGGAGTCGATCCGCTTTACCGGCGTTCGCGTCGAACGCCGCCTCGACCGTCTCTCTGTCTGTCGACGCGACGACAACATCGCCGTCCGACGCGACGACGGCGTCGGATTCGGCGTCGTAGTACTCGTACTCGACTCCGGCGTCGGTTTCGCTCGAGTCGGTCGATTCCGGCAGTTCGATGTCACCGGACAGAACCGTGAGCGGTCGGGAGTACTCGTCGGTGTAGGACGTGACGAAGGCGCTTTTCGACACGTTATCGGCGTCCATTTCTGCCGTGTTGATCGGCGGCGTCGGACCGTACGGCTGGTCGGCCTCGCGCATCCGTTCATAGTTTGTGACGGCCACGGCCATCGAGTCCTCGGCGACGGACGCTGGGAGGGGCGCGAGCACGTCGTCGAACGAGGATTCGGTCGTGGTCGATGCCTTCGGGACGCGGTCGTCGTCCGGCGCGGCGACCGTCGATCCGGCGAGAGTAGCAGCCATGGTCGCACCGATGCCACCAAGGATTGTACGGCGGGGACACTGTTGCATACAACCCCCGATTGTTGCTAGGGGTACAAGTAAATTTTCCTTACTTTCTATCGTGATAACACGTCGGTGACGGACGGATATCGCCAGCTCCGAGCAACGTAGCCGTTCTCGAGTCGCCCGCGTCGGTGGAGACGCTTACGCGATCTGGTCTTCGTAGTCGTCGGCAGTGAGCAGCGACTCGAGTTCGTCCGCGTCCGTTGGCTCGATCTCGAGCATCCAGCCGTCGCCGAACGGGTCGTCGTTGACGAGTTCCGGCGCGTCGAAGAGGTCGTCGTTGACCGCGACCACCTCGCCGCTGACGGGCGCGTACAGGTCCGAAACCGCTTTTATCGATTCGACGACGCCGAACTCCTCGTTCTGGCTGACGTCGTCGCCCTCGTCGGGAAGTTCGACGAAGACGACGTCGCCGAGTTCATCCTGCGCGAAGTCGGTGATACCGACTCGGACGACGCCGTCGGTCTCGTGTGCCCACTCGTGCGATTCTTGGTACCGTCTGTCCGCTGGAACGTCGAAGTTCATTGTACTGTCTCGATGAAGGGTGTCGTTTCGACCCGCGCTTTCTTTGACTGTCCGCGAACCACCACTCGCAGCGTCGTCCCCGGATCCGCGTACTCGACCGGAACGTATCCGAGTCCGATCGGTGACTCGAGGGTCGGGCTCATCGTCCCGCTGGTGACCGTGCCGACGACGCGGCTGTCGGTGTTCGTGATATCGTAGCCGTTTCTCGGAACGCCCCGGTCCATCAGCTTGAGGCCGACCAGCGTCTCCTCGACGCCCGTTTCGTTGACCTGCGCGAGGGCGTCACGGCCGACGAAGTCGGTCTCGAGTGCGACGGCGAATCCGATACCGGCCTCGTAGGGCGTCCGCGGGTTGGACTCCCGGTCGAACTCCTGACCCGCGAGGAGATAGCCGGCCTCGATTCGGAGCGTATCGCGTGCACCCAGCCCGCAGGCTGGCAGTCGATGGCCGACCACACTGATTCGGCGTCGTTCCACGGGACGACGAACTCGAACCCGTCTTCGCCGGTGTACCCCGTTCGACCTGCCCAGCACTCGACGCCCTCGATCGTGACCGTTTTCGCATCGAACCGCGAGAGGGCGTCGATCGACTCGTCCGCGGCGGCGGCGACGAGGTCGGCCGAGTTCGGACCCTGTACCGCGAACATCGCGTACTCGTCGGTCATGTTGTCCACGGTCGCCTCGAGATCCCACTCGTTGCGGTGGGCGATCCACCGTTCGTGGATCGCCTCGTCGGTACCCGCGTTCGGAACGAACAGGTATGTCGCCGTTTCGGCTTCGTCGGGCAGCCGGTAGATCACCGTATCGTCGATGATCGACCCCTCGGCGTCGGTGATGGCCGCGTACTGGGCGTCGCCGACATCGAGCGCCGCCACGTCGTTCGTGGTGAGTCGCTGCAGGAGCTGAGTCGAATCGGGGCCGGTGACGTGAATCTCGCCCATGTGTGAGACGTCGAACTTCCCGACGTCGGTCCGGACGGCGACGTGTTCGTCGCGGATCGAGGAGAACTCGACCGGCATGTCCCAGCCGCCGAACGCTGTGAACTTCGCTCCAGTATCGTCGTGGAGCCCACGCAGTGGCGGCGTCTGAAGCGGCATAGTCGTGTGGACACCCCCGGGATAGTAATGTCTTTTCGTCGTCGTGCGTTCGAATCGCCGCACGCTGCCGGTACGAACCCAACCCGGTACCGGCGGCGGCCCTTTCGTCACACCTATTTCGAGACCCCCACTACGGGGCAGTATCTATGTCCGTCTTCGACCGCGTTCGGTCTCGTCTCGAGTCTTCGTCGGAGCCCGCGTCCGAATCTGCGAACGAATCGCCGCCGACCGTCGGGCTCTTCGTCGATGGCCCGAACGTGCTTCGAGATGAGTTCGACGTCGACCTCGACGACGTTCGCGACGCGGCACTCGAGTACGGACGCGTCGGGATCACCCGGCTCTATCTCGACGAACACGCGACGCCGGGGTTGATTCAGGCCGCCGAGGCTCGAGGGTACGAGGTCGTGGTCACCAGCGGCGACGTCGACGTCAAACTGGCAGTCGACGCGACCGCGTTCGTCGCCGGCGACCCGGTCGACGTCCTCATCATCGCCTCGCGCGATACGGACTTCAAACCGGTGCTCGAGTACGCTGGGACGGCCGGCATTCGGACGGTCGCACTCGCCCCCGGAAGCCACGGGCGCTCGGATGCACTCCGAAACGCCGCCGACGACGGCGTCACGCTGACGGAGTGAACTCGTCTCCACTCGATAGGGAGATATTCATCGCTGCACCTCGTATATATAGATCGTCGTTCGTAACTGAGTAGCTGTTGGTTACGCTCGAAAAACGATCCGAACGATTCGGATATGGTCGGTTGTAGGACTCTATCACCGAGTAGGAGTACCCTCTATAGATTGCAATCAGATTTATAGATTAGAATAGATTTATAGTCCCATGTCCGCAACCTCCGCACATGGAGACGCGAAAAGTCCAGGTCACGGGCGGATCGACGTACACGGTATCGCTGCCGAAATCCTGGGCGACCGACAACCAGGTCAGCGCCGGGACGACCGTCGAGTTCTATCCCGAGGACGATTCGCTGCTTTTGACTCCCCAGAGCGACGTCGATAGACAGGAGGGGACCCTCGACGTCTCGAGTCTCGAGGACGACCGACTGACCCGGGCCGTCATGACGATGTACGTCAGTGGCTTCGATCTGATCCGCCTCGAGGCAAACCGGATCACGACCGACCAGCGCCGCGCGATTCGGAGCGCGACCCAGAGTCTCGTCGGCGTCGAGGTCCTTGAGGAGACGACTGACAGCGTCGTGATCCAGGACCTGCTCGATTCCTCGGAGCTTTCGATCGTCAACGCCGTGACTCGCATGCGCTTGATCTCCTCGTCGATGCTCGAGGACGCAACCACCGCGCTCGTCGAGAACGACGACGACATCGCGCGCGACGTGATCGAGCGCGACGACGACGTCGACCGACTGTGGCTCGTCGTCTCCCGGATATTCCGCGCGACGCTGCGCTCGCCTCGAGCTGCCGAGGAACTCGGCGTTCCCCGAGAGGACTGCTTCGATTATCACTCGAGCGCCCGTCAACTCGAGCGGGTCGCAGACCACGCGGTCAAAATCAGTCAGCTCGCGCTCAAACTCGGGGAGATCCCGGAGGAGGTCGCGGACGCACTCGTCGCGCTTCGCGAGGACGCCTTCGACGTGCTCGAGAAGTCCCTCGACGCGCTGTTCGCCGACGACAGCGACGAGGCGAACCGGCTCGGACACGCCGCTCGCGAACGGATCCTCGAGATCGACGAACACACGCGAACGATCGACGACATGCTTCGAGAACTCGAGCCCATGCAGGCCCAGTCGCTCGGCCTGATCGTCGACTCGCTCTCGAGAAGCGCCGACTACGGCGGCAACATCGCGGAGACGGCGCTACAGAAGGCAGCGCCGAGTCCCTAAATCCGCCGGCGCTGGCTTCCGGTGTGGTCTGTCTGATTTTCTCCCGGAAACCTCGAGCCTCTCTCTTTCGATTGACAGATGCCGTGGAAAGACGCGCTCACGCGCTGATTTGCTCGCCAATTCCGCGAACTCACGCTCGATCCGGTCGATTGTCGGGAAACAAATGTGAACACCGGCAGATTCATAGCTGTTTCTTCTTTGTGAGCACCGTGCGAAACTCCATCAGATTGAGTATTGTCGTCGCTAACTCCCGGTCCAGATTTAGAAACTTCGTTGCCATCTCGCCACGCTCATCTTCATCAAGTGTTGCAGCAACGAGGAGGTTCGTATCAACGAACAGCTTCATACGTCTTCGCGGATCTCGCGAACAGCTTCGACGGAATCCACGTCGGCGTCAGTGTCGTCGAACGCTCGCGACAGGAACGTTCCTAGTGGAACGTCATCGTCCCCATCACTCGAGGGTGTGCTGTCGTCGTCCATGTTACGGGAGTTGATGGCTACGGGCATGATTCTGTCGGTGAATTAGTCAGCTGTCGCTACTGCCGGAGCCTTCGGATTTCCCTCTTCGTCCTCCAGTTCATCAAGCGCAAGATCTCGAAGCCAGCCAGAGACACCTGAATAACCCTCTTCTGCAGCCTTCACACGAATCTGGTTCCGTTCCTCTTCAGTCACGTACGTCGTTAGCTGCTTGTCCCGCTCGCTCATACTTCTGCCATTCTACCACAGTAACATAAGAATGTAGCATTCGGAAGTGCTACACTACATTAGTACGAGACGGTAATATTATAGTGGTGCAGTAGTAATGCAGTAGCATGGCGCGACCGTCGTTCACGATGCCTGATGAAATGTTGGAGGACCTCGAGGGGCGCGCCGGCGAGGACGGGAACAAAAGCAGATATGTTCGCGAAGCTCTCGTCGCGCGATTCGAGGCCGAAGACAGTGGCGAATGGGAAGCACCCGAATCGTACACTGTCGAGACGAACGCGCTGTAGCGAATCGACTCACCAATTAACTGCAGCCCGAGGCGTGCCAGCGCCCCGGGAAAACCACGATGAACCTCATGCAAGCAAACGCCCCGCGGGGGCCTTACTATGGACCCCATACGCGCTCGAAACAGTCAGTTTATCCTGACTATCGTGTTTTCGGAACCGTTGCGGAGAGAAGAAAAGACGCCGGGAGAAGCGTCTACGCGGCGGTAATCGGCACTTACCGCGAATTTCGGAAATGCGGAAACAGCGCTCACGAACTTATGGGAAAGAGAGACGCACAGACTAATCGAGCACTTGCGAACCCCACCGAGGACGCCCGATCTATCCAGGACTTGGCGTCCCCGGCAGTTCGCAGGCCACAGACGACGACAACCCCGGAGCGCGAATCGGCTCCGGATCAATCCATGACCATGTACACAGACACGGACGACGACAAAAACAGTACCGGATCGAACACAACCAGCGGCTACCTCGAGGGCGCACTCAAGCGCGCCGAGCCCCGAACAGACGTCTTTTTCCACGGGGTGGCGGCATGACGACCACCGGCGAGTTCCCCGACGACCGGGACGATCGCGATCGAGTCGATCTCAATAAGGCGGGCGCGGTCGAGTCCATCGTCGACACCTTCGCGGCGATCGCCGAGCGAGCCCGACTCGAGGACGACGGCGTCGACCAGGACTCCGCGGAACTCCGGCGAATCAAGACGGCCCGTCGATTCGACGCGGCCGAGAAACAGAGCCACTACGCCGAGCCGCTCGAGGGGACCCCGACAGCCGGCTGCTACGGATACCTCGTTGGAGATCCAGACGGCACGGAGTGGCTCTCGACGAACTACGTCGTCTACACGAGTGATCGGCGATGATCGCCTGCCAGCACTGTGGCAACGAGATCCCCGACCGTATCAGCTTCGATGAAACCGATCTCGAGGACGACGAGGAAATCGTCAAGCACTCCCACCCTGCTGAAGACGGAATCGGTGTCGTCACCGACTTCTACTGTAACGGAAGCTGTGCCGCGGAAGAGCTCGACCGCCGACCGATCGAGAAACGACTCGAAGCAGCCTCAGAGGAACTCCGCGTGCGCGACAACCTCGGCGAAGCAACGTGGTTTGGCGACCTCGGCCTCCACACGTTCTACAACCCATCTCGAACCGGCTACGGAATCGGGATGACGACGGCAACGGCCATCGCCTTCCAGAAGACAATCGAAGAGCTGTGGCTCGAGGCAGATATCGTCGAAGACAATCAAGGCGAGGTCACACCCGAAGCGGTTGCTGCCGAAGCCGAGAACCAACTCGAGGAGTTTATCGGCCAGTTCCGGTTCTTCGAGCTGTACGCGGAGAATCTCGAGGAGGTCCTCCGTGATGCCCAGCAGAAGTACGACGGGGTGAGTTGGTCGTGACCGACTGTACGGTCTGCGGGAATCGAGACTACCTGTGCCAGCAATGCAAGATGGACGAGCTCGAGTCCCGCCACGGGCTCCCCTCCGAAAACGAAGTCGACGTCCAGCACTGGGTCCAAGACCTCGAGGAGACGTTCCACGCCTCGATGTACATCGAGGACACCAGACACGTCGCCGCCTGTGGGACGATCGTCGAGACCCCTGTCGCGGATCTAACGGAGGATCCCGAACGGTTCCGCGAGGAGGCCGACACGTGCGACGACTGTGTGGCGTATCTCGAGGACGACAACGAGGCGACGATCCCCGATGGCGGCGAGTTCGAGCGCGCGACGGAGCTCCGGGCCGATGGTGGCCTCGAGGAGATCTACCGGCGTGAGACGATCGTCGCGACCGACGACGGCATCGCGATCGGCGAGGATGCGGTCCCGGAGGCGATCGACGATGAGTGATGTCGCCGATGGGCTTCGCCGGTTCGCTGGCGTCGTCGGCGCACTCCAGGACACGCCGCTTGAAGTCGACAGCGCTCAGCTGCTCGAGGCCGATGCGAACGAACTCCGCGGTCAGCTCACTGTCACAGTTCGCGACGCCGATCTCGATGCGATCGCCGGCGTTGAACCCCGCACCCAACCCGACACCGACCAGGAGGAGATCGCCGTCGACGGCGAGTCGGACGACACCGACGACGCCGAGGAAACTGCAGAGCTCCTAGACCACACCAAAACCGAGGACCTTCAGCGCGCCTACGACGAGGCAGACGGCAATATCAGTCAAGCCTCCGAGCGATTCGAGGTCGGATACGCTGCGGTGTACCGACAAATGAAAAATCACGGGGTCCACGAAACCGATAGTGAAAACGGCACCTCCACCGAGGACGACACCGAGTCAGAACCAGAGTCAGAGGTACCAGTCGACCTCGAGGAGGATGCCGCGGACGACGCGCCGGCGGACACCGGCGACGACGTTCAAGAAGCCACCGACGAAATCACCGTCGACGCCGTCGACAGCGAGAAGGACGAACCGGATATAGAGCTCCCCGACGGGGTAACCGAGACCAACGTCCAGACAGCTGTCGACGAGCACGGAGACCTGGGGGCCATCGCTGACGAACTCGGCGTTACTCCGGGACGGGCGCGGACGATCACGGTCGCGCTCGGCTATTATGGAGATGTTCGGGAAGTCACAGGTGGTCGGCGATGAGCGCCCCGTGGCGCTACCGGTGTCCCGAGGGCCACACGCGCATCGAGAGACTCGCTGACGAGCGAGCTCACCGATGCAAATCGTGCCAGACCGTCTACGCAGGCCCGCCGATCGACGCGAAAGACGTCGACGAATTCCCTGTTGGCCGCGAGGTCCTCCGGGAAGCCGCAGATATCGGCTCCGAAACCATCCTCGAGTCGATCACCGAGATCGCCGACGACCCGGCACGGAACTGGATCCAAACGCGAGAGATCGCGACGGACGTCGGCGCGGATCCTCGACAGGTTGGACAGATCCTGTCGAACCTAGAGGCCCACGGCCACGTCGAACGACTCCAGGACAAGGCCCATCCCAGCTGGGCGCTCGAGGCCGACGGGCGAGCTAGCGCGGACCCGCGGGCGATCGGCCTGCTCGTCCTAGTCGTCGGTCTGATTGCCACGTTCGTCGCCGGGGTGATCCTATGAGCGCTGTCTCTCTATCACCCGACCCGGCCGGTGAACGCCGCCGAGCTGCAGAGATGTCGATCGGGAGGGTCAGCGACCACATCACGACCGATACCTGGCCCGATCGGGTCGGCACCGATGTCGATCTTCGCGAGGCCTGGAGAGACGCCGAGCCGGTCCACTACCCCAGCGCATCGAACGCGTGCGTTGCGCGACTCTACGAGATGGAAGTCATACTCCTCGCCCGACAGGGAGCACTCATGACCTGCATCCCGCTGTGGCATCGAGCGGAAGACGAACAGCAGTACATCCGCTCACAGGTGACAGATCAATGAGTACGACTTCCACGAATCCAGACCCAACAGACGAAGCAGCAGAGACTGTCGAAGAAAACCGCGAGCTCCTCGAGCGAATCGCAGACGCCGACCTTCCAATTTCGGAAGATATCGAGCGCATCATCGAGATCACCGACGGAGGTGAGAAGTGATGTCAGTCGTCGCCGAACAGGAGTCGTTTGAGCGCGGGATTCTCGTCGACGAGGTCGCGGGCTTCCATGACGTCATCGAGGGAGACGTCACCCTGCTCCCCACTGGCCTCTCCGGCGGACTCGACCCATCGGCGGTTGACATCGTCGGATTTATCCAATGCGCGTTGGCTGAGCGCGCGTCCGCACCACACACATACATCACTATCTCTCGGGTTATCCCGATCGCAGCTAGGGCACGGGACCGGCGCGAGATCCTCGTGTTCGTCTTCACCGACATCGATGCCGTGGGCGCGGGCGATCTCCCGGTCGTTCGCATCACCGAAGACGCTGATGTAACGCGAGGCGATATCGGATCCCCGAGTCCAGCCGTGATGGTCCTCGAGGTGGGCCTGCGAGACGCCCTGGCTCGCCAGATGCGACGCGGAGGACTTCCGGAAATTCGAGGGTGTGACCGGCCGTTCGACGTCAGCCTTCCGTGCCTTCTCCTTGAGGATGTCCCGGATTCGGTTATTCGAGATTTCGCGCGGGGAGTTGAGCGCACAGAACAGCGGATCGTTTCGGTCACCTGGATGTACCTCGAGCCATCGCTGGACGTACGGCACCGACGGGATCAGGACGGGCGATCGTCGGCCAGTCTTTCCGTTGACAGTGACTTGGAGGCCGTATTTATGGTCGGTGATCTGCTTCGGTGTCAGGTCGAACAGTTCGTACGGGCGCGGACCGAGATCCCAGGCGAGGGCGATCAGCGCGCGATCGCGGAGATTCGAACACGCGTCGATCATGGGGAGGATTTCTTCGTCCCACCGGAGCATGTCGCCCGGATCGGGTGCCGGGTCGTAGTTGCTTGGATAGCCGCCAGGAACCCACTCGAGACTGTCGGGGATGCCGTCGACGTCGTCTCCACTGGCGAGCTTTCCGAACTGTCGGAGGGTGACTCGGTAATCCTTGTTGGTCTCAGCGGAGTTCGACTTCTCCGTGTTGATCCAGGCGACGAGGTTTTCCGCGGCGTCGCGATCCTCAAGCGCGTCGGCGAGACCGCCGACCTCCTGGGCGAGTTTGACAGCTCGCATGAGGTACTTCTCGTGGGCGAAGTCACCGTATTTCGACTCCCCGAGGATACGGATACGGTTGCTCATTCGGAGGAGCGCTTGCGCGTCGTCTTCGCTCATATCCTCGGCACCGTTGACTCGCTCACGGAGCCGTTTGATCGACTGTTCCGGGTGCGCCGTCATGACTTATACTATTTCAGTGGGCATGTAAAGGTCGGGTTTAGATCCCTCCCCGGGCATACTTAAAAAGGGTTCAACGCCCTCTTGCGATTTCATTATATAAAGAGTGGATCGAAGACATCACGGATAGCAGATCAATTTGAGTATAGTGGCGCTAAGATAATATATACTCCGTCGTAGTCTCAACTCGAATAGTAATTGACTTCGATGTTGCCAACGTCGTCGCGACGAGTTCCTACCAGAGGAGATTAACCTCGAAGCTTTGCAGAGTCCTTCGAGCAACAGAAGGAGATTGCTGATGTGTCCTATGGGCCAGCCAATAGTCACTGGCTCAGAACATAATTCGTCCCGGATGAAACCTACGTTGAATTCTACCGGTCTGTACTGTGTTCGATCTTCGGTTAGAAGTCGACAGAACACTTCTACGCAATCGCTAAGCGGCTAAACGATGGAAGCGAAGGTCGTGGGAGACGACGCTGGCGAACTCGTCGAACTTGTCACGTTCCCGCTTGAGCGTTTGCTCGCGTGCTTTACTCTCGGTGATATCCGTTGCCACGCCGGCAATCTCGACGGGAACTCCCTCGTCATCGGTAACCTGCTCGAGTCGCGATTGGATCCACCGGACCCCCCGTTCAGGGTGCTGGATACGGAACTCCTGTTCGACCGGCCAGTCGAGGGCCTGTTCTTGTTGCTTTTCCAGCCCTTCTACCATCTCGGTCCGATCGTCGGGATGGATATATCTCATCCACGATGTGGGGTCTTCGTACGCCTCCTCGGGTGTGATCCCGTAGATGGTCTCGACGGCTGGGTTTGCATACAGTGTCTCCGAATAATCTGTCGAGACGAAAAAAAGAGCGTCGCGTACGTGTTTCCCAAACCGTTCGAACCGGGCGTAAAGTGACTTTAACTCCCCTTCGCGCTCTTTTTGTTCGGTAATATCACGGACGTATCCCACGATTCGGCTTACGGATTCCGCCTCGAAGATCGGTTTTCCCTCGCTTCGAACCCACCGCATCTCGCCGTTCGAACGGATTATACGATACTCGATCGAATCAGGTTCGCCGTTCGCGACCGTCTCCATAGAGCGGGTTGTCCGCTCGCGGTCTTCGGGGTGAATATGCGCTAAAAACGACTCCGGATCGGATTTGACGTCCGAAATAGAACCGCCCCAGATGTCTTCGTACGCCGAGTTGATGAACAGTAACTCACTCCAATCGCTGTTGAACATGAACAGGATGTCGTCTGACTTCTCAGCGAGTTGGGACAGTTTTCGTTGCGTTTCTTCGAGATCGCGTTGTGATCGCGACTGTCTTACGACGTTTCCGATGCGATTTGCGAGTACCGCGTACTGACTGGTTCCGGACTCCTTCTGCAGATACTCTGTTACACCCGCAGAGATTGCCTCACTGGCCACTTCCTCGGATCCTTTCCCGGTGTAGAGAATAAACGGGAGATCGGGGTATCGTTCTCGAACTGCTTTGAGGAATTCGATACCGTTCCCTCCAGGCATGTCGTAATCAGAGACGATACAATCGACAGCGGATTTACCGAGGTATTTCAGACCCTCGTCAACGGTGGTTGCGGTTTCGACGGAAAATCTGTCATCCTCGCGTTGTAGGTAGGTAGCGATCAAGTCGGCCAAACTCGAGTCGTCATCGACGTGAAGAACCGTTATCTCTTCTCCACTACCACGTTCCATCTATCATGCCAGTGTTCGAAGGCTCGTTGTTCTTACGGCCACGGGTGATCCGCAGTATCAAGCACTAAGAAGTACTTCTCGTACGTCAAGGCGGTTGGGCGGTCGTCGAAATTACTGTGAGAGCGATACCCGATCCGCACTGCTATCAACCGATTCGGAACGGGAATCACTCGAGTCACCGGATTGCTGGATCGCAGCGATGAGCGTCAGCAGGAAATACTGCTGGGTGGCGGTGTAGCGCCCGCCCGACCACGTCACCCGCTGGACCGCCTCGCCCGAGAAGTGCTCCCGAAAGTCGGAGGGGTCGCTTGTCGCCTCTGCGAGAGCCATCGGGGGACTGTCCGCACCGCTTTCGCCCTGCCCGAGCAGTCCGAAGACACGGTCTTTGAGGTCGGGATGTTCGGAGAGCCAGTCGTAGCCAAAGCGTTTGAGCCGGTAGGTGAGCGAGTCGATCGGCGCGCCGAAGTCGACGTAGTCGATCTCGAGGGTAGCGGGCGAAAGCTGGGCCAGAAACTCCCGGTAGAGCGTCGTTCCGTCCTTTTGGGCCGGCGGACATGCCATCGCCTCCTCGAAGAACGGGAGCGCGTAGAACGGCGTCGTCGACCAGGTGTAATACCGCGTGCGGTCCTCGCCGTGGTTGAGCCAGTTGATCCCCCGCTCTCGGACGAGGAAGTGGACGTATCGTCCCTCGAGGGTGGATTCGGGGTAGGAAAGCAGTCGACTCCTGACCGAACTGGTCAGCCGGGCCGGGTCGACGTCGACGATGTCTGCGACCTCCTCGAGCGAGAAGACCTGCTGGCCGTCGACGACGAGTTCGACGAGTTCGTCCATCGAATCGACGTCTTTCGAGGGGGTGAGATCCGGGATGGCCTTGTCGCCGCCGTCGCCGGTAACGAAGGTGGCGTTGGGGTGGTCGGTGGCGACCTGTTCGGCGAAGTTGAGGCCGAGCGACATCCCGAGGTTGTTCATCCCCTGACTCATCTCGAGGAGCAGTTCTCGGTGTCGGTCGGTCCTGTCCGCGACGTAGGACTGCCACGGGACGTCGAGTGCGTTCGCGACCTGTCGCGCGACGTCGACTTCGGCCGCGTTGGAGCCGTCCGTCCGCGCAGACGTCGCTGCGAGCAGTTCGCCGTCCGCGTGCGTGTAGCCGGCGATGACCGCTCGAGAATCGAGGCCGCCGCTCAGGGAGACGACCGTCTCGCCGGTGACGCCCGCCCGGTTCTGGCAGGCGTCGACGAACCGATCGCGGAGCCGTCGGGCGTTCTCTTCGACGGATCGATGCGCGTTCGCGTGCTCGTCGAACTGGAACTCGTGCACCGAGTCGGTGGTATCCGACTCGAGTTCGAGCATCGATCCCGGCGGCAGTTGCTCGACGCCCTCGAACAGCGTTCGCGTCCCGAGCGGATAGCCGAACAGCAGCATCTGGCCGAGTGCGAGCGAATCGGGCTCGAGTCCGTCTTCGATCCGTTCGGCCAGTTCGCGAACGACCTTGAGTTCGCGGGTGAGTATCGTTGTCCCACCGACGGTCGCGCGGTAGGTCGGCAGCCGCCCGAACGCGTCGTTTACCGCCCAGGTCGTGCCATCGTCCTGATCGGAGATTACCAGCAGGAAGTCCCCGTCCCGTTCGGCGATCCACTCCGAGAGTTCGTCGGTTCGGGCTCCCGCGACGAGTTCTGCCGCCTCGGTCACTGTCGCTTCGACGTCGTCCGTCCCGTAGAGGTGTCCCTCGAGAACGATCGTGTACGTGTCGGTTTCGTAGACTTCGATCGGATACTCGTCGTACCCCGAGTAGGCGACGACCCCCTCCTCGTCGTCGATCACGTAGTGGCCGTCGTATCGATCGGTGAAACAGACTGATTCGAGCGCGTCGTCAACGACCCCGTGATCGATCGGCTCGTCGGCGACGGTGATTCCTGGCATACGACGGCGAAGACGGCGCGAGGGGATTATTATACGGCTGTTAAACGCACCAGTGCTCTGGTTGGGCGGAGTTTCGGGATATTCCGTGATCCACCCGAGCGAGACGAACCGTCGCTCGCAGTGTCTCGGTGGAGCCGTTCGACTCCGCAGTCACGTCAGAGAGAAAGAATTAAGCGACCGCCACTCCCTGTATCGCGTGGGGCGAACGCCCTGCTCCCGGCGAAACAAACCACAGACGGAACGGTCATCACTGAAGGCACCCGGTGAGGCACACGACGGCGTGAACGGACGTATGGATCCGGCGACCCGAAGCGCCGTTCGAGCCGAGCCCACCGCCGATAGGGGATGACGCGTCCGACTCGTGGCCGTAGAAGCCCCCGGGAGCCACGTACGACGCCGAGGCCCGGAATAACGCATCGCGCGAAAAACGGGCCGAAGAACTCGTACGGATTTTTCTATGACGCGGACACGCGGTCGTACGGTCCCGAGATGCCGGGTTCGAACGGCCCTTCCGGCGAGTTGAAGTGTTCGTACCTCACGTTATATACCATGAACGAGACGAAACGCGCGATCCTCGAGGCCCTGTCTGCGGGCCCCGTCGGCGGTCCCGCGCTCGCCGAGTCACTCGACATCTCTCGAGCGGCGGTCTGGAAACACGTCGACGAGCTTCGGGAGGCCGGGTTCGAAATCGAAAGCGGATCAGACGGCTACGCACTCGACGGGCCGACCGAGTACAACGCACTGGCCGTCGAGTACGGCCTCGAGGCGCCGTTTTCCGTCGAGTATCACGATTCGCTCGGGAGCACGAACAACCGCGCGCGCGACCTGGCGACCGACGGTGCGTCCGACGTGGTCGTTCTCGCGGACGAACAGACCGGAGGGCGAGGCCGACTCAAGCGAGCCTGGAGTGCACCCAGCGGCGGCGTCTGGGCGAGCCTCGTTTGTCGACCGGACGTGCCCCCGACGCGAGCGCCGTTGTACACGCTGGCCGCGGCGGTTGCGACGACTCGAGCCGCTCGCGAAGCCGGTGTCGACGCCCAGATCAAGTGGCCCAACGACGTGGTCGTCCCGCTCGAGGACGAAGAGAAGGCTCGTCCGTATCGGAAACTCGCGGGAATCCTCACGGAAATGGAAGGTGAGACCGACCGCGTCACCTGGCTCGTCGTCGGGATCGGCGTGAACGCGAACATCGATGCGGCCGCACTTCCGCCCGAGGCGACCAGCGTGGGCGAGGAAGTCGGTGACGTCGACCGGCGCGTCTTCGTCCAGCGACTGCTAGAGGAGTTCGACGCGCAGCGAAACGCCCTCGAGTCGGTCGTCGACTCCTGGCGGGACCACGCGCTGACGATCGGAAAGCACGTCCGAGTCGACTGCACTGGCGGCGAAGTCGTCGGGACGGCAGTCGACATCGACGACGCCGGTGCGCTGATCGTCGAAACGGACGACGGCGAGCAGACGGTGACCGCGGGAGACTGCGAACACGTTCGGCGAGCGTGAGTTCGAAGCGGGCGTACGGCCGGTTCGGCTGGATACGAGACGAAGCGGTCGCTGTACGTGTTCTCTCGAGGAACAGCACGGATCCCTTCACATATCCAGTTTCTGTCACTGGTGTTTCGTTTTTTGTTCGCGCGAGCGCGCGTACGTGACCTTTTTAACCTCCCACCCACTATCCGAAAACAGGTTTTCATGTCTCAGGAAAGCGAGTACGGTGCCGGCCAGATTCAGGTCTTAGAAGGTCTGGAGGCCGTCAGAAAGCGCCCGGCAATGTACATCGGTTCTACCGATTCTCGAGGACTCCATCACCTCGTCTACGAGGTGGTGGACAACTCCATCGACGAGGCACTGGCAGGCCACTGTGACGACATCACCGTCTCGATCCACGACGACGGGTCCGTTGCCGTGACCGACGACGGCCGTGGGATCCCCGTCGACACCCACGAGGAGTACGATCGCCCGGCCCTCGAGGTGATCCTCACCGTCCTCCACGCCGGCGGCAAGTTTGACAACAAGTCCTACCAGGTTTCGGGCGGCCTCCACGGCGTCGGCGTCTCCGTGGTGAACGCCCTCTCGAGTCGGTTCGAGGTCGAGGTCAAGCGCGACGGGGGCGTCTTCCGCCACGCGTTCGAGCGCGGCGAACCCCAGGGCGATATGGAGCGGGTTCGCGACCTCGAGGCGGGCGAGGATACGGGCACCGAGATCAGGTTCTGGCCCGACGACGACATCTTCGAGACCGACCAGTTTGCGTTCTCGACGCTCTCGAACCGGCTTCGCGAACTCGCCTTCCTCAACTCGGGCGTTCGCATCACCCTCCGCGACGAACGCGAGCGGACCGACGAGGGCGATGTCGTCGCCGAAACTTACGAGTACGAGGGCGGCATCCGCGAGTTCGTCGAGTATCTGAACGAGACTCGCTCGGAGATGCACGAGGAGATCATCTACTTCGAGGACGAGGACGAGAACATCCAGGTCGAGGTCGCGATGCAGGCGACCCAGGAACTCCAGGGCTCGATCCATGCGTTCGCGAACAACATCAACACGCGCGAGGGCGGCACCCACCTCACGGGATTTAAGACCGCGCTCACGCGCGTGGTCAACGATTACGCCAACGAGAACGACCTCCTCTCGGATCTCGAGGACAACCTCAAGGGCGAGGACATCCGCGAGGGACTGACCGCGGTCATCTCGGTCAAACACCCCGATCCCCAGTTCGAGGGCCAGACCAAGACGAAACTCGGCAACAGCGAAGTGCGCGGAATCGTCGAGAGCGCCATGCACGAGGGCCTCGGCATCTACTTCGAGGAGAACCCCGACACCGCCCAGGCCGTCGTCATGAAGGCGGTCGAGGCGGCCAAGGCCCGAATGGCTGCCCAGAAGGCCGAAGAGCTGACCCGTCGAAAGTCCGCGCTCGATTCGACCTCGCTGCCGGGGAAACTCGCGGACTGTCAGACCAAAGACCCCGAGGACGCCGAACTGTTCATCGCGGAGGGAGACTCCGCGGGCGGCAGCGCAAAGCAGGCCCGAAACCCCGAGTTTCAGGCCGTTCTTCCGATCAAAGGGAAGATACTGAACGTCGAGAAACACCGGCTCGATCGGATCCTCGAGAACGACGAGATTCGGAACCTGATCACCGCGATCGGGACGGGAATCGGCGACGAGTTCGACGTCGAGGATATCCGATACAAGAAGATCATCATGGCGACGGACGCGGACGTCGACGGAGCGCACATTCGAACGCTCCTGTTGACGTTTATCTACCGGCACATGCGTCCGTTGCTCGAGGGCGGGTACGTCTACGCGACCCAACCGCCGCTGTACCGGATTCGCTATCGTGGCGAGACCTACGACGCGATGACCGACGCCGAACGCGACGAGATCGTCGCCGAGAACTGCGACGGCAACCCGACGCAGGTCCAGCGGTTCAAGGGCCTTGGCGAGATGAACCCCGAACAGCTCTGGGAGACGACGATGAATCCAGAGAATCGCATCCTCAAACAGATCACCGTCGAGGACGCCGCGGCGGCGGACAAAATGTTCTCGGTCCTGATGGGCGACGCCGTCGAGCCGCGAAAGCAGTTCATCAAGGATAACGCCCCCGAGGCAGAGTGGATCGACATTTAACGAGTAGGCAAGACACATGAGCTCAGACGTACCCGAACCCACGGACGTAGAGGCCCGGACGGTCGAAACCGTCCGTATCGAAGACGAGATGGAACAGAGTTACATCGACTATGCGATGAGCGTCATCGCGGGTCGTGCCCTCCCCGACGCCCGCGACGGGCTCAAACCCGTCCACCGGCGCATCCTGTACGCGATGCACGAACTGGGCGTCACCAGCGGCTCGAGCCATCGGAAGTCGTCCTCGATCGTCGGGGAGACGATGGGTGATTATCACCCCCACGGCGACAGCGCGATCTACGACACGCTCGTCCGGATGGCACAGGACTTCTCGATGCGCTATCCCCTCGTCGACGGGCAGGGGAACTTCGGATCGATGGACGGCGATCCGGCCGCGGCCCCGCGATACACCGAGGCGCGGATGTCCGCACTCTCAGAAGAGCTACTCGAGGACATCGGCAAGGACACCGTCGACTTCCAGTCGAACTACGACGACCGACTCGAGGAACCGACGGTGTTGCCCTCCTCGTTCCCGAACCTGCTGGTCAACGGCTCGTCGGGGATCGCGGTCGGGATGTCGACGAACATTCCGCCGCACAACCTCGGCGAGGTGATCGACGCGACGATCGAACTCATCGACGATCCCGACGCGACCGTCGAGGACCTGATGGAACACGTCAAAGGTCCTGACTTTCCGACTGGTGCGAATATCGTCGGCCGCGACGCGATCTACTCGGCCTATGCGACCGGCCGCGGTCGCATCCGCGTTCGGGCCGAGTTCGAGGTCGAGGAGTGGAAATCGGATCGAGAACGCATCGTCATCACGGAACTGCCCTATCAGGCGAACAAGGCTCGAATCGTCGAGCGAATCGCCGAAGACATCAACGAGGGCGAAATCGAGGGAATTTCGGACCTGCGAGACGAATCCGATCGGAACGGCGTCCGCGTCGTCGTCGACCTCAAACGCGGTGCGAACAGCGACGTCGTCAAGAACAAACTGCTCGAGAATCACCTCGAACGAACCTTCGGCGTCATCAACCTCGCGCTGGTCGACGGCCAGCCGCGGGTCCTCTCGCTCAAAGAGACCTTAGAGGAGTACGTCTCTCATCGCAGGGAGGTCGTGCGCCGGCGCAGCGAGTACGACCTCGAGGAGGCCGAGGATCGTGCCCACATTCTCGAGGGGCGATTGAAAGCCCTCGAGAACGTCGAGGACGTCGTCGAACTCATCCGCAACTCCGAGGACCGCTCGGCGGCCAAATCCGGGCTCGCGACGGAGTTCGACTTCTCCGAGGCGCAGGCAGAACACATCGTCCGGATGCAACTGGGTAGCCTCACGTCGATGGAAGCCGCCGAGATCGAAAACGAGTACGAGGAGGTCCAGGCCGAAATCGACCGCCTGACTGCGATCCTCGAGAGCGAGGAAAAGTTGTTGACCGTCATCAAGGACGAACTTCGGGAGATCAAAGACGAATACGACGACGAGCGCCGAACCTCGATCATCGAGGATCAGGGGACCGTCACCCACGAGGATCTCATTCCGGAGGAAGATGTCGTCGTCGTCATGACCGAGGACGACTACGTCAAACGGATGCCGATCGACACGTTCGATCCCCAGGGCCGAGGCGGGAAGGGGATCATCGGTGCGGACATCAAAGAAGGCGACAGGGTGTCGGCGGTGTTCCAGGCGAACACCCACGACTACCTGCTTTGCTTTACGAACCACGGGCAGGTCTATCAGCTGAAAACCTACGAAATCCCCGAGATGGGCCGGACCGCGCGCGGCAAATCGGCCGTCAACATCCTCGATCTCGACGACGGCGAGGAAATCACGGCGGTCGTCGACACCGACTCCTTCGAGGACGACGAGTGCGTGACGATGGTCACGAAAAACGGCTACGTCAAACGGACCGCGGGCGAGGACTTCGACAATATCCTGACGACGGGGATTATCGCGGCGAGCCTCGAGGACGGCGACGAACTCGTCGATGTCGAGGTGACAGACGGCTCGACCGATCTCGTGATCGCGACCGAACATGGGATGACCATTCGTTTCGACGAGAACGAGGTGCGCGAGATGGGACGCAACGCTCGAGGCGTCAACGGAATCAAACTCCAGGGCGACGGCGACGACCGCGACGCGGTGGCCGGACTCGTCGCGATGGATCAGGACGACGATCGTTCGCTGTTGACCGTCACCCAGAACGGGTACGGAAAACGGACCCTGCTCTCGGAGTATAGCAACCAATCGCGGTACGGCAAGGGCCTGATCGACATCAAAACCGACGAGCGAAACGGGCCCGTCACCGCGGTCAAGGCGGTCACCGAAGACGATCACCTCGTCGCGATGAGCGAACGCGGCCAGATCATGCGGACTCGGGCGGGCGAGATCTCGACGGTCGGGCGCAACACGATGGGCGTGACTATCATGGACGTCGACGCGGACGACGCGGTCGCGAGCGTCGACGTCATTCCGGCGGTCGCCGCGGGTGACGCGAACGAGTCGGACGAATCGACAGAATAGACGACGATCGACCGCTCTCGGAACTTTTCACAATCGAATCGCGATTCGAAGAGCAACTCGAGGAGAGACAACGTCAGATGCCGCGATTCGAGTCCCGAAACCGTGGTCTGCTCCGTGTCCTGTTAGTGGGCCGCTTCTTCTGACGGCGCGACCATCTCGTCGATGCGGAGGATCAGGATGTTGTTCGTATCGTCCTTGCCGTCGACAGTCCCCTCGATGAGGAGTTTCGAGAGCGGCGTCGGGCCGACGACGACCGAATCGTCCTCGTTGATGTCGCCGATCGCGCCCTGAACGTGAATCTCCGCACGGCAGAGTTCGGGGTGGTGCACGCTCGAGAGGTCGATCTCTTCGATGATGACATCGGTTACTGGCTCGCCTTCGTGCTCGAGTGGAACCGACGCGGGATCGTCCATCTGCTGGATCTCGAGGGCTTCGTAGGCTGCGGCGGTCGGCTTGTACCCCCCTTTCGGACCGGGTACGCCCTCGACGAGCTGGAGCGCTTTGAGACTCTGCATTTGATTGCGGATCGTGCCCGGGTTGCGGTCAACCTGTTCTGCGATGTCTTCCCCCTTGATCGCGTCGTCGGTCTCGTTGTGCAGATTTGTCAGGGCACGAAGTATTTTCTTCTGGCTCGGAGTGAGTTCGATTGATGACATATGGAATCTTACGTAATTGATTTCCGGGGAGCGGGCTCGTCGTCGAGTCCTCAAAGCGATTTCTCGCGAGCGAAACGCGACTCGTCCAACTCCTCGAGAATCTCTTGCAGAACGCGACGCCGCCGGCAGGGTGACCGCCTCCGGCGACACCAGTGAAGCCGATACCAGCACGAACGCGATTACGACCATGCAGACGCCCGGCACAGCCGATCCGGTTGTGGACGCGACCGTGACGGTCTATCCGTTCGATCCGGACGCCTCGGGTGACGAGACGCTCGAGCCGATCAAGGTCGACGCGAACGGGGAGTACTCGATCACGGATCTACCAGTTGGGACCCACGGGTTCGTGGCCGAGGCGGACGGTTTTGTCTCTGACACGCAGCAGGTCACGATCGAACAGGGCGTCACGACGGACGACGCCGACTTCGACCTCGAGTACGCCGACGGGGGGACCGTCTCGGGAACCGTCTCACTCGACGAGGTAGATCCAGCCGAAGACGTGACAGTGACGGTCGCCCTCGAGGAGACCGACGATGAAACGACCGTTCCCCTCGAGGCTGACACGGACAGCGCGGCGTTCACCATTGACGACGTAGATGTGGACGTCGACGACGGCTACACGGTCATCGCGTCGCCAGATTCGGAAAACTATGGAGACGCCCTCGAGGACACCGTGATGGTCGATGTCGGCGAGACGGCCGATGTCGGCAACCTAGTGCTCGAGCGAGACACCGGAGGTGCCGAAGGGACGGTGACCGCTTCCGGTGATACCGCCTCGAGCGGTGGGACTTCGACCGACTCCATATCGACCATGAGTACTCCCATTGCGGGGGAGAACGTCGACGACGCGACGGTTACCGTCCACTACTTCGACACGGATGCGAGCGGAGACGGCGACGTGACCGTGGACGTAACAGACGGCTCGTTCAGTGTCGACCAATTGCCGGTCGGGACCCACGGCTTCGCGGTTGACGGCAGTGGGCTCGAATCCGACACGCGGACCGAAACTATCAAGGACGGTACGACGAAGGAAAACGTCGACTTCGACCTCGACTACGCAGCGGGTGGCGCTCTCTCGGGAAGCGTCTCGATACCGGAGCCCGCTGACGGTGACTTCCCGGTGGACGTGACGGTCCGAGACGGGGAACAAGAGGTTGCGAGCGAGGAGGTGACGATTGCTGACGGCGACAGTTCAGTCACGTACACGTTCGAGAACGTCGACGTGAACGTCGACAATGGCTACACGGTGAGCGTGACGACCGACGCGTTCGAATCTGCTCCGGAACAGGAGAGCGTCATCGTCGATGTCGGGGACGAAACCACTGGTGTCGACATCGATCTGACCGATCCTGTCGCACAACAGGTAGACATCGATGCCAGCGACACGACAACGACGGTCGGCGAGTGGGTCGAGTTCACCGCAACCGTGACTAACAACGCTGGAACGCCCGTCGAGGGCGTCACCGTCGAGGCAACCGATGACGGCGAGGATGTCGACTACCGAAACGGGGACTCGAGTCAGACAACGAACGAAGATGGTGAAGCGAGCTTCGAAGCGACCACGGAGACCGAACAGCAGGTCGATAGCATTCAGTTCACGTTCACCGAACAGGACAACCAGAACGAAGGTATCGAATACGGCGTGCATATTTTTTCGTTCTGTAGTAATACATTTGGAGTTTAGAGTTTTATTCTCAAATACGTTTGTACTCTCGAGAACACGTGGTCAAATGCGAAAAACGAGTATTACATGGGGAGATTACACTGTCACAATCAATACTGAATGTTTTCTATTACAGGTGTAGGTGTGTAATTCAAATTCGAGAACGCATGATGATTGATAGTGATACAAAATTCGACAGAGGTAGTTGCCCGCTCCAGACTGTGTTTAGACCAGCGGTCTATCGATTCGAAGTGCAACCGCAGGTAGTCGCCCTTCCGCGCGGACGATGGGCGCCACGCTGCACGCAAACTCGAGCGCGGTAACGCGATCGCCGAGAGCGCGATGGCGAAGCTGTTTAGGTCGAACGTCACCGACGCTATCGATATCGCGCTTCAG
>NZ_JMIP02000014.1 GCF_000691505.1 Halostagnicola sp. A56 | reverse complement strand
TGAATCGATTTGAAAAGAAACGTTAGTCGATTTGCAGCCGTTTAGAACGTATGATTTGTTTCCCGGAAGGACCCCATATACAGTAGTATGGTTGTAAAGAATTTTGGCCACCGACCGAGTAGTTCCCCCAGACACCAGTTGAGTGCCGAGTGAGACGCGTTCCGGGCGACGATTCGAAAATATGCCATGTAAATTCACACCACATATAATTCGGTAATGAAGAAAGTTGTTCCGATATGGAACACCATGTTCCCTCAGCTAAAACACCAGGGGGAGGAACGTGTCGCAACGACTCGAGGGTGGGGCGACGCCCTACTCGTTTCGCGTAATTCGCTCGACGAACGCCTCCGGCAGTTCGTCGATCTCGCCCGCCTGTACCCGCCAGAGGTTCGCGTAGAGACCGTCTCTCTCGAGCAGTGTTTCGTGACTTCCACGTTCGACGATCCGGCCGTCGTCGAGGACGAATATGGTGTCTGCGTCCCGCACCGTCGAGAGTCGATGGGCGATGACGACAGTTGTTCTGTCGACGGTGATTTCCTCGATCGAGCGCTGGATGAGCATCTCGGTCTCGGTGTCGACATCGCTGGTCGCCTCGTCTAGCACCAGAATGTCAGGGTCGGACAGAATAACGCGTGCGAGCGCGATTCGCTGACGCTGACCGCCGGAGAGTTTGACTCCTTCCTCGCCGACTTCGGTGTCGTAGCCGGCGGGAAGCGCATCGATAAAGGAGTGGGCCTGCGCGGCTTTGGCGGCGGAGACGATTTCCCTATCAGTCGCGTCGAAGCTACCGTAGGCAATATTCTCTCGGACCGTGCCGCCGAAGAGGTAGTCCTCCTGGCTGACGTAACCGATACCGTCGCGGAGACTCGAGAGCGTCACGTTTCGCACGTCGTGGCCGTCGATTCGAACCGCGCCAGCGTCGGCCTCGTACATTCGCATGAGCAACCGAACGACCGTCGACTTGCCGGCCCCCGTCGGGCCCACGAACGCGACAGTCTCGCCTGGTTCGACGGAAAACGAGACGTCCTCGAGGACGTACTCCTCGTCGGGGTCGTACGCGAAACTCACGGTATCGTACGCGATTTGACCATCGATGGTCGACAGATCCGTCGCTCGTTGTTCGTCCTCGATCGCGACGGGCATGTCCATGAGTCCGACGACGCGCTTGCTCGAGGCGAGCGCGTTTTCGTACTGCTCGACGATCCGTGCGATCTGTTTGAGCGGGCCGGTAAACCGCTGGCTCATGAACAAGAACGTCACCAGTGATCCGACGGTGAGCGTTCCGCTGAAAAGCGGCGGCGGACCGACGACGACCCAGTAGCCGCCGATGATAAACGTCGCCGCGAACGACGCGTTCGTGATGAGGCTGCTACCCGGGTGGTAGACCGTGTTGAGCTTGATTCGCTGCCAGTTCGTATGGAAGTACCGATACGAGGCATCGGCGACGCGCTCGGACTCGTACGATTCGGTGGTCATCGCCTTGATGAGGTTGATCCCGCCGAGGTTGTTCTCGAGGCGGGTGTTCATCCCGCCGACGCTCGAGCGAATCCGATCGAAGACGGGTTCGATCCGTCGCATGAACCACAGCGTGAAGACGGTAAGCAACGGGACAGCACCGAGGGTTACGACGGCCAGTTGCCAGTTCAGGTGGACCAACAGGGCCGTAATACCGACGAGGACGGTCACGATTCGAACCGTCATGGTGAGCGCGTCGTCGAAAAACTGCTCGAAATTAGAGATGTCGTTGTTGAGAATACTCATCAGTTCGCCCTTTTCGTGGGCGTCGAAAAAGCGAACATCCAACCGTTGTAGTTTGTCGTACGTCGACGTCCGGACGACGTGCATCAGGTGATGAGAGTAGTAGTCGACCGAAAGCATTCGAACTGTTGCAAGCAACGCGGTTAGTAGGTAACAGACCAGTATGACGCCGAAGGAAAACCAGAGTTGGCCCTCGGTCGTCGCTGGAATCATTGCAGTTGGGACGAGCGGGAGTTCGTACGCCGTCGTTTGATTGAACACGGCGTCGATGGCGACACCGAGAACGAACGGCGGAATCAGCGACGCCACGCGTTCGAACAGTCCGGCGAAGAGGCCGAACACGAACCAACCACGGCGGCCCGCGCCGAACCGAGCGAAGAGACGAACCAGCGGCCATTCGACTGCATCACGATACTCCTCGAGGTGGTGATCAATACGAGACACTTTCTCGGTTACCGTCGTCTCGCTTCGTTCAAATAGATTGTTGCTCGAAGACGAACACGAACACACCAGCCCGGTGCCGTCCTTAGACTGCATCAAGCGGTGTTTATCCGGTTTGATGCACTCCGCACGGGCGTATAGTACTGCACACCCACGAACGACACTAGCCGGTGCTGCCGACGGCAGCGATCGGGGAGTGCGACAGTGTTGATTTCCGAGTTCGTCCATTTCTGCCCTTGCATGTTCAAAATGCGAACAAAAAGGCACTGTCTCGGAACGTTACGGGCCTATGTAGCTATCCCTGTCGGAATTCACGCGACCGTGAGACCAAAATGGAGACGACACGCAGACTCGATCTACCGGACCCGGGATGGAGGGGACAAATGTGGAACCGGGCAAGCCGGAACGATCCACCAGTGGGCAATTCTGCGAGTATCGCCGTTGAATGAGACTATCGCCGGTGAACCGACAGTCGATCACCGACGGACCACTCGAGAATGATTTCGAGGGACTGTTCGAAGTTGGTGATCCTCAGCGGTCGTTCGAAATCGGTGGGACGGTCGCTGGTTTGCAAGTTTCAACGAGCTACGTTCTCGAGGACAGAATACGCGTTAGATAGGGGAATCACTGGAACTCGTCTGCAGCGATCGTTCTATTCGTGGTAGTAGCGGTGAAACTGCGCAAATAGATGTTCTACGGACAGTTCCGTCGATACGGTCGCTCAGTTACCCGCTCTGACAGACACTTGATGGAATCGGCACCACGGTCACTTTTTTCAGCTAAAAGGAAACATTCACTGGTTCAATAGGCCTGAAAAGTCAATATACGGAAGGGACAACCGATCCATAATGTTTTTTATTACCTAGTAACAATAGATGAGTATGCCATCACATGGCAAGGGACAACTACGGACGTCGAATCGGGGATCCATATCGCGCAGACACCTCCTCCGCGGTGCAGCGATGGGGGGAGCGGTCGCACTGGCTGGTTGCACAGGGGGTTCGTCTGATTCAGATACGTTCATTCAACCAACGACAGTAAATCCGAAAAACTGGCAGTTCAATCACCTCAACCTGCAGAATCCGTTCTCACACGAGTTGCAGAGCGACCAGCTCCAACGATACTACATCAACGAGGAGGAGTTCGAGTCCTATGCTGTTTCTATCGAGGAATTCGAAGGCGATACCGCGGTACTGAAGGTTCGTGACGGTCTCACGTGGCACAACGGCGATCCGGGTGATCCGGTCAACGCCGACGACCTCTACACGAAACTCGTCACCGACGCCATCATCGGCGATACGATATCGACGCTCTGGACGGACATCCAGCGAGCTGGGGACAAGTCTGTCGAACTCACCCTTGACGGAACAGTCAACAAACAGCTATTTCAGGATGGATTGAATTACTACTGGCTCGAGACGCCGTTCCGGCTGTACAAGGACTACGTTGAACGATGGGAGGACGCAACGACCGACGACGAGATCAGCGACATTCGGAACGACCTCCGTAACGACTCGTTCGACGAGTCGAAGGTGAAGGGCAACGGCCCCTTCCAGTTCGAGGAGCGGGACAACCGCCACCTCCGGATGAGTCTGTACGAACACCATCCGGATGCGGACAACATCAACTGGGAGACCTGGGAGATCCGCAAGGTCTCGACTAATACCTCAAGCGTGCTCCTCGGCGGCAAAGTCGACGGAATCCGAAATTACACAGCACCGGAAACGGTCTTCGAACAGGCTCCCGATGACCTCTTGAATGCGCAACTTCCCGCGCTGTGGGGGCACTCTCTCCCGTTCAATCACGAAGACGAGGACTTCAGTAATATACGAGTTCGACAGGCCATCAGCGAGTTCATCGACAGGGAAGCCTGTGCGGGCAACTACGGTCGGCTCGGGCAACCGGTCGAAGCACCGAGCGGACTCGTCGGAAACATTAATGGCCAGAACGAACAGACGAGCCGCTGGGAAAACAAAGTCTCCGACGAAATGGCCGATCAGCTGTACCGGTACGAGGACCCGGAACGCGGCCGTCGACTGCTCCGCAACGAAGGGTACCAGAAGGACGATGGCGACTGGTTCCGGCCGAACGGCGACCGGTTCGAAATGTCTATCAAGGTCCCTGCAGGGACCACTGATTGGCATCCGGTGTACCAAACGATCCGCGATAACCTCAAGACCGAGGGGATCGCTGCAGAAATGCAGCGGATCGAGGCGTCGACGTATTGGGCCGACCACTACACCGCCGGAAACTTCAAGGTGGCGTCGACGGGATGGACGCTCCAACGGTCCAGTCCATACTACGTCTTCGACATGTACTACAACATCGATACGGAGTTCATGAATCTGGATCCCGAGAACCTCGAGGCTCCACCAATGGGAGAACCCGACGGCGATCTCGAGTCGGTCGATCCGCGCGGACTAATGGAAGACTTACTCGTCGCACAAGATGAGGAGGAAGCAACCGCTCTTACTGACCAGATTGCGTGGATTACGAACCAAACGGTCCCCATGCTTCAGATACAGGAGATCAACGACCCGGTCTGGTTCTACACTGACGACTGGGAGGTTCCGGAGCCCAACTCGCCGAAGTACCAGTCGAAGTGGCCACTCTGGTGGTTCCCACGAACCGGCGAACTACAGGCCAAGGAGTAATTAGGTACCAGTAGATCCAGAGAGTCAACGAAAGGAGAACCATTATAAGCTAACACACACCACGAACAATCAAAATAATGTACATACTCAAGCGGCTTGGGCAAGCGTTCGTCACGTTCATCGCAGTAATTACTGTGACATTTGGGCTGACACGTGCGATGCCGGGCGGACCGGCGGACCACATTAGGGCGCAAGTCATCCAGAGCCGAGGGTCAACGAGCGTGGATATGTCTCGGATCAACGAGCTCACCGAGACGTATACGAATATCGACCCCTCGGCCCCGTTGCACGTCCAGTACTACAAATATCTCACGAACGTTCTGCAGGGAGACATGGGAGAGTCGATAGAGCTCGGCAGGAGCGTCAGCAGCCTCATTGTTCAGGCCGCCCCGTGGACGATCTTCCTGCTCACGCTTTCGATCCTGCTCACGTTCCTGATCGGCGTCGTGCTCGGCGCGGTCATGGCGTACCGGGAGGGAACCCAGTTTGACACCGGGTCGACAGTCCTTTCGATGTTTCTGAACTCGGTTCCCTACTATATCGCGGCGATCTTTCTGGTGTACGTCCTCTCGATCCAGTTAAGTATCTTTCCGCAGTCGGGGAACTACACTGTCGGGTTAGAGCCGGGACTGTCACCCGTCTTTATCTCCGACGTGTTCTACCACGCGACGCTTCCGGTCGCGTCCCTCGTCATCACCGGATTCGGCGGGACCGCCATCACGATGCGTGGGAACTCGATCCAGGAGATCGGGGAGGACTACATTCGAGTGGCACACCTCCGAGGCATTCCCGGACGTCGAATCGCGGTCCGGTATGTCGGTCGGAATGCGCTGTTGCCCATGTACACGAACCTGATGATCTCCGTCGGATTCATGTTCGGTGGATCGGTCATCCTCGAAGAGATCTTCGCCTACCCCGGTCTCGGAACCTACCTCCTGCAAGCAGTCAGTGCCCGCGATTACCCACTTATGATGGGGATATTCCTCGTCATTACCGTCACCGTTCTAATTTGCATCCTGATCGCGGATCTTACCTATGGGATGATCGATCCGCGAGTCAGCGAAGGCGAGGGCAAGGAGGCGTACTAAGAGGTGACATTCGATGGCTGAAACTAATTCAACGTTCGACGCGACCGACGATCACGAAAGTACGAAAGACAAATCAACAACCCGTTCGGAACTATACAAGGAATGGCTCGATGTGGCCGTGCTCGCCCCCCTACGGGTCGTCTGGAACGACTGGCGAACGAAGACCGGCTCCCTCATCATCCTGTTCTACGTCCTGATGGGAACGGTCGGTCTCTACCTCGTTCCCCCTCCAACACAGGGACAGGGACCGCAATATGTTGGACCCTTCGAAAGTATGGCGTATCCACTCGGAACGAACCACCTCGGTAGAAGCCTCCTATCAGAGCTCGTCCACTCGACGCCGCCGATGCTGAAGATGATTCTGGCCGGAGCAGTGTTCTCGACGATCATAGCGATGGTTGTCGGGACTATTTCGGGCTACAAGGGAGGAATTATCGATAGCGTCCTTACCACTCTCACGGACATCGCTATAACAATTCCCGGATTGCCCCTGGTTATCCTCCTCGTTGCCATCTTCGAACCGGAGAACCCATACCTGATCGGCATTTTCCTCGTGATCAACTCGTGGGCCGGTCTCGCGCGATCGATCAGATCCCAGGTACTCTCGATTCGAGACCGTTCCTACGTCGAGGTCTCCCGAATTATGGGTGCATCCTCCCCAAAAATAATTGTAGATGATGTCCTCCCGAATATTATGCCCTACGTCCTAATTAATTTTGTAAACTCAGCTCGTGGGATTATCTTCGGTTCAGTTGCGCTCTTTTATCTCGGGTTCCTTGGCGGATTCTCGAACAATTGGGGAATCATGCTCAACCAAGCAAGCGTACGTACGGGAGGAAGTCGACCGCGTCAACGAGAACTTCGAGAAACACGAGACGATCAAGCAGTTCCGACTGGTCCCCAAGGAGTTCACCGAGGAAAACGACATGCTCACGCCGACGATGAAGAAGAAACGCCGCATCATCCTGAATCGGTTCGACGACCGAGTCGACGAGATATACGCACCGGAGTGACGACACGATCGAATCACAGATTTGGCCGGACCGGGCCATCGAGACGGTGCCGAGATGGATCGGTTCGACGACGGCCGATTGTACAAGGTGACGTGGTCCGACTCGGTTCCCGGACTCGCGGACGCCCTCCTCGAGTCGCGTGCGACGCTCCTCGAGGGAATCGGTACCGACGAGGGGTTGGACGTTCGAGATCAGATTCCGCGAACAAGAGCGCACCGAGGCGTTCCAAGCGCGCGTCGACGAATACGATATCTCGCTCGAACTCGAGCGGCTCCGGGCGGAACTCGAGATTTCGACGAGCATGCAGTACGACCGCATCGACAAGCAGTACGAAACGCTCGTCACGGCCTTCGAGGCGGGGTATTTCGAGCACCCGAAGGACGCGACGCTCGAGGAAATCGACGACGAATTCGGCGTCTCCGGAGCGGCGATCACCGGTCGGTTGCGTCGCGGACTGACATCGGTGCTGTCACAGACGATAATGTGGGGCGAACAGCTGGACCGTTTCGAGTGACTCTCTGAGTTATCATCGGAAAAGTGTTTCAACATATTAACGGCTGTATTTAAGGGTCGAGAGACGCTACTCGAAGTCGACTATCGCCGGCGTCTGATCAGGAGATCTCAATGTCAGATTCATCGGAAACGGATTCACACCGGAGTGACGAGTCGATCACGCTACGCACCGATATCCAGCCGGACGAAACCACGACTGACGCGATCGTTCGCCTGCTGGAAAAGTTGCCCGAACGCGTCTACGACGAGGTGACCCCCCTCTACGACCACGTCGACCCGGAGGCGCTCGAGCACCTGTTCGCCGATACGACCGCGAGCGTTCGGCAGGGCACTGCGAGGGTGACGTTCGAAGACGTCCAGATCGCGGTTCGAGATGGCGACCGCGTCGAGATACGGATCGCCGACGAAATCGCTCCACCGACGATCACCGATCGAGACGAGTGCGAGACCGATCCGCCCTAAACCACGATTCGAACGAGTTCTGATCCGAGACGGATTAGGGGAACGCATCCTGGGCCTATTAGGCGTTCAACCGCCAGATCTCGAACGTGAGGGCGGTCGCGAACGCGACCCACGCGAGATACGGGACGAGCAGTGCGGCCGCCGTGCGATCGACCCGCCGAACGGCGGCGATGGTGGCGACGACCAGTACCAACAGGACTGCGACCACGCCGAGTGCGACCAGCGGCTGTTGCAGCGCGAAAAACGCCGGCGTCCAGGTGACGTTGAACGCCATTTGCACCGCGAACAGCCCGATCGCGAGCCCTCGCCCGGGGCCGTCGGCCCGCCAGACGCGCCACAGCGAGATTCCGAGAAGCGTAAACAGCGCCGTCCAGACGATCGAAAACGCGATCGACGGCGGGTAGAACCACGGCTTCTCGAGGGTCTGAAACCAGGCCGTGTTCGTCGAGGTGATCAGCGCCGGCGCGCTTCCGACGGCGTTGACCAGCAGGACGAAGCCGACGAGTTCGGCTATCGGGCGTGGCTCGAGGTCCAGGGACCGGACGCTGTATGCCATAGTCGTTGTACGGATCCGAGCGTCTTATACCCTCAGTCACGGGCCGGTTCGGCGGCGATTGGGCCCGTTCGAGACCCTCTCACTGCAGACCGAACCGGTTCCCATCGTACGGCCGTACGATCGACTCGAGGGGGCAACGCTTTTGTGACAGACCGTTGGGGACAAGCTATGAACGATCGCCTCGAGTCCACCGGGTTGGTCTCGATCGACTATTCGCGGAGCGGGTCCGAAGTGGCTCCGAGCAGGCGGATCACCGGCGATTCCGAGTGGGGCGGCTGCAATGACTGACGGAACCTCATCGGGTTCGACGCCGGACGAGTCCGATCCGTGGCTCGAGTTGCTCGCAGACGCGACAGCCGTCGAGCGAGAGTTTCGGGACGCAGGCTGGGAGACGGTGCTGGTCGAACCGGACGCTGTCACGCCGATCGAAACCGACGACCGCGTCGGTATCCGAGCGACAGTCGCGCAAAATCGCTACGCCGTCCTCGAGGACCTCGTCGAGCGGGACGACATCGCTTTCAGCGCGGTCGACGTCTACTACCAGACCGACGGCCAGACGATGTTCGTTCTCGCGGTCGAACGCGACGACGAGAGTCACCACGCCGTCCTGGTCCCGTTGTACTACGATCTGCCGGACGCATCCGCGGTGCTCCAGACCGCACTCGCGGAGGGCAATCTCTCGATCTACCTCGACCCAGCGGACGAACCCGAAGCCGAAGCGGAACCACAGCAGGCGGACGAATCAGAAGCGCCGGACGAAGACCGTTGGGTCGTGTTCTCCCACGACGATCCGTCGCTGTTCGTCGAGTCCGTCGATGAACTCGAGGAGTAACCGATCAATCGACGCGAGCGGAAGCCGCGGATTCGCCTACGCCTCGTCTTCTCGCAACTCCTTGCTGGCGTCGCGAACGTCGCGCATCACCGTCGAGATCCGCTCTTCGGCCTCGAGTTCCTCCTCGACCGAGAGGTCGACGCCTTCGACCTCGAGGAGGAACTTCGCGACTTCGGTCGCCTCGTACATCACGTCGTCGAGCTCTTCGGCGGTGAAGAAGTCACACATCGCGCCGTAGAGGAAGGTCGCGCCGGCGGTTCGGATCTTGTCCTCGAAGGAACTCCGGGCCTGATTGACCGCCTGCGGGGTGTAGGTGTCGGTCATGAAGGGGACGAGTTCGGGGAGGTTCTCACCGATCTTGGTCATCTCGACGCCGGTTTCGGTCCGGAAGTCCGAACAGAGGCGGGCGATGGCCCACTCGCGGGCCGTGATGTACGTTCGATCTCGCAGAAACTCGTTGACCCGGTCGTACTGTGCGCCGTCCATCTTCTGGAACCGGGCGTACTTCTGGACGTCCGCCGGCACCTCACTCCCGTCGCCCTCGTCCGGGTCCGGAACGCCCGGCATCGACTGCTCGGCTGACGCGTCGCGTTCGCGTGGCTCACTGCGACCGTCCGGCCCAGTGCGTTCGTCCGATGCGGTCTCCTCACCCTCGACACCTGCCGTTTCAGCACTGTTGTCGTCGGGGGTCGACTCGTCAGTCCCGGCGGGCGTCGAGTCGCCGCTTTGCTCCGTGGGAACTGTCTCGCTCGAGTCGGAATCCATATCCTCGGACCCCATTCGCGAACCGTCCTCGTTCATAGCCCTTCATTCCCAAGGCCCGGAGATAAGGATTGTTCTCGAGGGCGTCGCCTCGTCCGCCGCTCGCCGTTGACCCGCTTCCAGCATCGATTCATCGACCGCGTCTCGAGACGACCCGCGAGATAAACTCCCCTTGCATTTGGTGTGGTTCTGCGTGTTTTAAGATGATAAAGGCCGTCACCTAGGCTATGTCACAGACGCCAGTCATCGCGGCCGCGTATCGCACCCCGCAAGGGAAAGAAGACGGCGTGTACGCCGACCTGCGAAGCGAGGACCTCTCCATTCCGCTAATCGACGAAATCCTGGCCGAGAGCGGCCTCTCGAGCGAGGATATCGACGACCTGATGTGGGGCTGTGCCCAGCAGCGCGGCGAGCAGGACAACAACCTCGCGCGGATCATCGCCCTGCTCTCGGATCTGGGTGAGGGCGTTCCGGCGACGACGATCAACCGCTGGTGTGCCTCCTCGATGCAGGCGGTCATCTCCGCGTCGGACGCCATCGCGGCGGGCAACCGCGACGCGATCATCGCCGGCGGTGTCGAGTCGATGAGCCGCGTTCCGATGGGCGAGAGCACGACGGAGGTCCACCCGCGGATGGCCGCCGAGTACAACGTCGGCGAACTCCAGATGGGGATGACCGCGGAGAAGGTCGCAGAGGAGTTCGGCGTCTCGCGGGCGGACCAAGACGAGTACGCGGCCCGGAGCCAGCAACGGGCCGTCGAGGCGACCGAGGAAGGTCGCTTCGAAGACGAGATCGTCCCGATCGAGACGGAAGACGGAACGATCACCGAAGACGAGGGCCTCCGGCCGGGGACGACCGCCGAGAAACTCGCCGAACTGCCGACGGTGTTCAAATCCGACGGCAGCGTCACCCCCGGCAATGCCTCGCAGATCTCCGACGGCGCGTCCGCGCTACTGGTCACGAGCGAGGCCTTCGCCGAGGAACACGACCTCGAGATCCTCGCCGAAGTCGGGATGAACAACGTGGCCGGCGTCGACCCGACCATCATGGGAATCGGCCCGGTGCCGGCGACGCGCGGCCTGCTCGAGCGAAACGGTCGTGATATCGATGACTACGATCTGGTCGAACTCAACGAGGCCTTCGCCAGTCAGAGTCTCTACTCTCGAGACGAACTCGGGATCGACCCCGAGAGCTTCAACGTCAACGGTGGCGCGATCGCGATCGGCCACCCGCTCGGTGCCTCGGGTGCTCGCCTGCCGGTCACCCTGATTCACGAACTCCAGAAACGTGGCGGCGGTCTCGGACTTGCGACGCTGTGTGTCGGGTTCGGACAGGGAGCGGCGATCGAGTTCGACGTGAACTGACGGCCCGTTCGTTCACCTTTTGGTCCAGATTTTCCGAGGCTGCGAGCGAGCGACGCGAGCGAGTCGGCCGAGAGAAAAGGTGGTCGCGGCAGGGAGCGGCGATCGAGTTCGACGTGAACTAACGGGCTGATCGTCGCCTCCCGAGCGCGATACTGCCACGGAGCGATTTACAACTGTGTAGCCCGAACACCCCCTATGAGCAGTCTCCTGCTGATCGCGCTCGTCTTCGTGGCGCTGTGTGCTCACGCCGGGCTCGTGGGAGTGGTCTACTACGATACCGGGACGGTCGCGCTCGAGCGCCGGCGCTGGCTGTTTCTCGTCGGGCTGATCCCGATCTTCGGCTTTTTCATGTACCTCTTCGAGCGGAGCGAACTCGACTACGATCCGTCGACGGACCCCTACGCCGGCGGTGGCTACAACGTTCACCCGTCTCGAGCCGACGATTTTCCGTTCTCGAGTTCCGAAGGACAAGAGGGGGCTCGATTGGGCGAATCGGACGATGTGAGCCCAGCAGAGACCGAGAGGCGGCGGGACAAGGAATAGGACGACCTGCTGATAGCGGTCTCAGTACGGGGGAGCTATTATCGCCCTCGAGTACCGACACATCTCCATGCCCACAGACGAGACTCGCCGAACGACGGACGAGCACGGACACGATATCATCGACCCGCTGCACGTTGCCATCGTGACGGTATCGTCCTCTCGAGCGACCGCGGCCGACGGCGACGATCCGTCGGCGATCGAGGACCCCGGCGGCGATACGGTCGCCGAGTGTTTCGAGACCGACGGCCACGAGGTGCGCGAGCGCGTTCTGGTCCGGGACGATTACGCTGCGATCCGGACCGCGGTGCGACGACTGGTCGCGAAACGGGACGTCGACGTGGTGGTGACGACCGGCGGAACGGGGGTCACCGCGGACGACGTCTCCCCCGAGGCGACCGCCTCGCTGTTCGAACGCGAGTTACCCGGCTTCGGCGAACTGTTCCGGTCGCTCTCCTGGGACGAGGTCGGGACGCGGGCGATGGCCTCTCGAGCCACGGCGGGAATCGCGGTCGACACGCCGGTTTTCACCCTCCCCGGGAGCACGAACGCCTGTCGAACCGCCTGCGAGAAACTCATCGTCCCCGAAGTACCCCATCTCGCGGGACTCGCGACGAGTCACCGGACTGATGCAGCGGATCAGTCGCTCGAGGCGTTCCGATCCGAGGACTGAGCCGACGCTCGTAGCCAGCCAAACCAGCCGGTATCGGACCATCTATCGGTCGGTTACGCCCCGGAAGACGCGATAGGATCCCTGTCCGGTCGCGACCGCTTTCGTCTCGCCGTCTTCGGTCGTGCTCTCGACGGTGATCTCGCTTACCCCGACGCTCGAGCCGACCCGGACCACGTTCGCGGTCGCGCTCAGATCGCCCGTCGCCGGTCGGAGGTAGTTGACGTTGAGGTTGATCGTCGCGATGCTCGCGTCGAACGGGTCCTCGAGTTCCGTCCGGAGGGCGAGTCCGCCCGTCGTATCGACGAGCGTCGCGGCGACCCCGCCGTGCATATCAGGGCGTCGACCCGACCCCGAGTCGGGGCGGACGTTGGTGAGCTTCTCGTCGTAGGGGATCGAGAGCGTCATCGTTCCCGCGCCGACGTCGTCAACCGACGTACCCAGCCATGAGAGAAACTCCTGTGATTCGTCGATGTACGCCTGCAAGAACCCCTCGAGGTCGGCGTCCTCGGCGCCCGCGGGGATGCCAATCGAATCCGATATCTCGTCGCTCATAGCAATTCGTGGGTGAGCGCCGGTCTTGATCCCTGCGCTTTCGTGATTTCCCCGGGCAGCGCTCTCTCCCGTCCGAACTCGGACGGGCCACTCGAGCGACTCTCCGGCGAAGCTATCGACTCCCCTATCTTTTCCCCTCGGCCGTCGTAGTCACTGCCGATGTCTCGAGGCGTCGGCGCGCTGGAGTCGATCCAAGAGCTTCTCCCCGCGTGGGCAGCGCTCCCCGCTGCCGCGCTCACGCAACTGGGCGACATGTGGTTTTTGGCGCTCCTCTTCATCGCACTCTACTGGTTCGACGCGCCGAGACGCGAGGCCATCGCGACCGTCGCGGGCGCGTGGCTGGCCGGGGTCGGCGTGTTCCGGGGGCTGAAGGTGTTCTTTGGCCTGCCGCGCCCGAACGCACCGCTCGCGGATCCGAGCGCGTACCCCTCGATCGTTCGACCGGTCTACGAGGCGACGGCGCTGGCCGGCGGATACGGATTTCCGAGCGGCCACGCCGTCAACGCCACGATCGTCTACGTCGGACTCGCGGCGGTCCTCGCGGTCGGCACGCGACGCCAGCGCGCGGTTGGTGCGGCGGCGGTCGTCGGTATCGTCTGTCTCACGCGGATCGTACTCGGCGTGCACTACCTCGTCGACGTCGTCGCCGGCGTCGCGGTCGGGTTCTGCGTCCTCCTCGCCGTGCGAGCGCTCGCAGTCAGACGACCGGACGCGCCCGCGACGAGCGCGTTCGGGCTGGCCGTCGGCTGTGGCGTCTTCTTCGTCGTGATGAGCGGTGCCGTGACCGATTCCATTCTCGTCCTGCTCGCCTCGATCGGCGCGCTGATCGGGTTGCAGGCGTTCGCTCTGGGCCGTGACGATCCAGGGCGTGACGATCCGGGCCGTTAGGTTCAACTCTCGACGCGAACCTGAACCCGCTGACCCACCGCGAACGACCGATCCGGACAGACGAGTTTGGCGCCGAAGTCGGCGTCTCGAGCGAAAAACAGGGAGAGACCGGTTATCTCCTCACCGTCGACGGTGACGACGAGTTCGTCCCACGTGATCGTCCGCCCGTTCGCAGTTCCCAGGCGGTTCCCGTTCAGCGAGATGTCGCTCGCTATTCCGTGAGTCCGCCGAGCGACATCGTTGACACCCCTAGCGTCGCCATAGTCGCCACCGTCGCTGGCGTCGCCGTCGTTGCCGTCGTCGCCGGCGGTGACCAACCCGTCCGGCCGGGTCGAATCCGCTTCGGCGCTCGAGTTCTCGAGCGCCCCGCCTCCGGGTTCGAGAATCCCGCCGCCGTCGTAGTGGGGGAGTCCGCCGTCGAGGACGCCGCCGCCATCGGCGCGAATTCCCGCGAAGGACGCCCCTGGATTCGGGTGCGTCGGGCTATCGAGGATCGCGTACGTGTCGCCGACGTCGACGACCGTTCCGGTGCCGTCCCACTCGAGGGGCGTGATGTCGACATCCGCGCCGAGCTCGAGCGGGAGCGATCCCGTCGCACGGACCGGGTTCTGATCGGATCGGCGAAACCCGACGTGGAGGTGGTTGTCGACCCACGGCGCGAAGAATCCCGATCGAACGAGCATGCCGAGCGACTCGCCGGCGTGGACACGGTCGCCGACTTCGACCTCGGGTTCGACGTGGAGGATTCTGGCGAGGAGTTCGTCGGATTTGCCGACGCTGGCGGGATCGTCGGCTCCACTGCTTCGGCTCCCGGTATCGATTCCATTCCAACCGGCGCTCTCGTTCGACCCCTCGATCCCGTTCTCGTCGTCGATCTCGAGGACGATGAGATGGTCGTGTTCGGGCGCGTAGGGCTTCGACGGCGCGCTGACCGCTTTCGTCTCGAGAACCGTTCCCGAGACGGGATTCGGCGCGTCGGTCGTCCGGCCGCCCTCGAGCGTTCCAGGATAGAGGTCGATCGCACAGCCGCCGTCGTGGGCAGGATACGGCGAGTTGTACAGCGAGAACCGCTCGTACCGGGCGAGCATCGACTCGGTGAGTGTGACGACCATCTGTCGTCCGCAGGTGGGTGCCACGAAGGTTTAGGCGCGTCGGCACGTAGCCGGGCTCGAGACGACGAATGTCCGTCCGTGTCCTTCGCGGCCGTTCCGAGACCATCGACGCCGATCGCGCGGCGAGCCAGCGGCTCCTCGAGATCGCAGCGACCGGAACGCCCGCGGTCCGAGTCTGGCGACCCCACAGACAGGTCGCCTTCGGCCGACGAGACGCCGGACTCGAGGGGTACGACGACGCTCGGGCGGTCGCGCGCGAGTTCGGATTTTCCCCGGTCGAGCGTAGCGTTGGCGGTCGAGCGGTCGCCTACGACGGGAAGACGACGCTCGCCTTCGCCCGCGCCGAGCCCGTCGCGGACTTTCGGCAGGGGACCGACGAGCGCTACGAACGCCTGACCGCGGATCTCGAGCGAGCGCTCGAGCGACTGGGGGTGAGCGCCGTCCGCGGCGAGCCCGCGGACTCGTTCTGTCCGGGCACCCATTCGCTTTCGGTTTCGGCACCGAGTGATCGAACCGGCTCGAGTGAGGCTCCTGACCGCCGGAAGGTCGCCGGTCTCGCTCAGCGGGTAACGCAGGACGCGGCGCTCGCGTCCGGAATCGTCGTCGTCGCGAATCGCGACGAACTGGCGAGCGTTCTCGAGGGGGTCTACGGGGCGCTCGAGGTCCCGTTCGATCCCGGCTCTGTCGGCGCTCTCGAGACCGAACACGTCGATATCGAGCGCGTTCGGACCGTTCTCGAGGAGACACTGATCGGCGATCGCTCGGTATCGGCCGTCGACGCGGTGTGAGGTCGCTGTACCGGCCAGCGACGTGTCGGTAGTTCGAAATCCGAGGGATGCCCCACGCTTTATGCTGGCGACGCACAAGAATGTGGTATGGCCACGGAGCCGAGTGAAGATTCGGTCGTTGACGCGCGCGCTGAGAGCGACGATCCGGCCGCCGACGCGCGCGCTGATTACGACTACGCGAGCGCCGATGTCGATCGGCCGGGGTTGGTTCGGGACCTCGAGAACCTCGTCGACTGTTCGGTTCGGTTCGATTCGTACTCGCGACAGCTATACGCCACCGACGCCAGCCCCTACGAGGTGACGCCGGTCGGCGTCGTCTTCCCCGAGTCGACGGCGGACGTCGCACGCGTCGTCGAGTACTGCGCGAGACGAGAGATTCCAGTCCTTCCCCGCGGCGGCGGGACGAGCCTCGCCGGACAGACCGTCAATCGCGCGGTCGTCCTCGATTTTACCCGGCACATGAACGAGATCGTCGAGACAGACCTCGATGGGCGGACCGCGACGGTCCAGCCGGGAACCATCCTGGGGACGCTCAACGAGACCCTCGAGCCCCACGATCTGAAGTTCGCCCCCGACCCCGCCTGGGGCGACAAGAGCGCGATCGGCGGCGCGATCGGGAACAACTCGACGGGCGCCCACTCCCTGCAGTACGGCAAGACAGACGCCTACGTCGAGTCCTGCGAGGTCGTCCTCGCGGACGGCACCGTCACCCGGTTCGGTGAGGTGACTCTCGAGGAGATCGACGAGCGCAGGGATCCCGACGGCTCGCTCGAGGCGCGGATCTACGCCGAAATCGGGCGCATTCTCGAGGAGGACGCGGACGAGATTTCGGAAGCGTACCCGGACCTCAAGCGGAACGTCTCGGGGTACAACCTCGATCGGCTGGTCGCGGAAGCCCGGGGAGAGGTTCTCCCCGGGGGAGAAGACACCGGCGAAGCGGGTCTCGTCAACCTCGCGCGGGTGCTCGCCGGCAGCGAGGGCACGCTCGCGATCGTGACCGAGGCGACCGTCTCCCTCGAGCCGGTTCCCGAAACGAAGTCGGTCGCCCTGCTGTGTTATGCGGAACTCCACGACGCGATGGCAGACGTTTCGCCGATTCTCGAGCACGATCCCGCCGCCGTCGAAGTGCTCGACGACGTGTTGATCGATCTCGCTCGCGATACCGCAGAGTTCGCCCCCGTGACCGAGATGCTTCCTGAGGGAACGAACGCGACGCTGCTCGTCGAGTTCTACGCCGAGGACGACGCCGAGGGTCGGGATCGGGTCGCCGAACTGCTTGCCGACCGGTGCCCGTCGGTCACGCCCGCCGGGACGCCCGACGGCGGCGTTTCGGAGGGTGACTCGAGCACCGACGACTCGAGCGATCTGGACCCGAACAGCCGTGACTCGAGCGGTTCGGATTCGGGCGACTCCGACTCGAATACTGCGGTCTCACGCGACACGGAACCGGTCGCGATCGACGCGCTCGAGGCCTACGAGGACGCTGAGCGAGCGAAGCTCTGGAAGCTCCGAAAGTCGGGCCTTCCGATCTTGCTCTCGCGGACGACTGACGAGAAACACATCTCCTTTATCGAAGATACGGCGATACCGCCCACGCGGTTGCCCGAGTTCGTCAACCGGTTCGAGTCGATCCTCGAGTCACACGACACCTACGCGACCTTCTACGCCCACGCCGGACCGGGCGTGCTCCACGTGCGGCCGCTGATCAATACGAAGACCGATATCGGGATCGACCAGCTACGGGGTATCGCCGACGACGTGACGGACCTCGTGGTCGAACTCGGCGGCTCCGTCTCCGGCGAGCACGGGGATGGTCGCGCCCGAACCCAGTGGAACCGCAAACTCTACGGCGAGGACCTCTGGGGGACGTTCCAGGATCTCAAGACCGCCTTCGATCCCGATTGGCTCCTGAACCCCGGCCAGGTCGTCTTCCGCGATGAGAACCCGACGGACCTCCGCGAGAACCTCCGGTTCGACCCCGACTACGAGTACGACGCCGGGTTCGAGCCGACCCTCGAGTGGGACAACGACAACGGCATGCAGGGGATGGTCGAACTCTGTCACGGCTGTGGCGGCTGTCGCGGCGAGCAGTCGACGACCGGCGGGGTGATGTGTCCGACCTACCGCGCCTCACACGAGGAGATCACCAGCACCCGCGGACGGGCCAACTCCCTTCGGCAGGCAATGAGCGGGGATCTGCCGCGAGGGGAGCAGTTCTCCGACGAGTTCACGGAGGAGGTCATGGATCTGTGTATCGGCTGTAAGGGCTGTGCCATCGACTGCCCGAGCGAGGTCGACATGGCGAAGTTGAAAGCCGAAGTCACCCACGAGTACCACCAGCGAAACGGCTCGTCGCTTCGCGACCGGCTGTTCGCCAACGTCGCGAACCTCTCGCGATGGGGCAGTCGCTTCGCGCCCTTATCGAACGTCGCCCACAAGGTTCCGGGCTCGCGCTGGCTGCTCGAGAAGACGGTCGGCATCGCCGCGGATCGACCGCTTCCGACGTTCCACAGCGACACGTTCTCGGACTGGTTCGAACGCAGGGGCGGCGCGACCGTCGAGGAGGCCGACGCCGAGCGCGAGGTCGTGCTCTATCCCGATACCTACACCAACTACAACCATCCCGAGGCCGGCAAGGCGGCGGTTCGGGTGCTCGAGGCGGCGGACGTCCACGTCACAGTCCCCAACGGCGTCGGCGACACGGGCCGGCCGGCGTTCTCGAAGGGATTCCTCGAGAAGGCCCGGGAAACGGCACGGGAGAACGTCGACGCGCTCGAGTCGCATCTCGAGGACGGGCGGGATATCGTTCTCATCGAGCCCTCCGACGCGGTCATGTTGCAGTCGGACTACCTGGACCTGCTCGGCGAGGACGCTCGAGCGCTCGCCGACCGAACCTACGGCGTCTGCGAGTACGTCGATACCTTCCGGCTCGACGAGTCGATCTCGTTCCTGTCGCCGTCCGACCTCGAGCCGGGCGGCGACGATTCTGCGGCGGAGGAGGCGACCGCGGACGGCGGCGCGCTCGAGCACCTCACCTACCACGGCCACTGTCACCAGAAGGCGACGGCGAAAGACCACCACGCGGTCGGCGTCCTCCGGCGGGCGGGCTACGCCGTCGACCCGCTCGACTCCGGCTGCTGCGGGATGGCCGGCAGTTTCGGCTACGAAGCCGAACACGCCTCGATGAGCGAGGCGATCGCCGACGTGCTCTACGAGCAGGTCGACTCGAGCGCGGGCGACCGGGTCGTCGCGCCGGGTGCCTCCTGTCGGAGCCAACTCGAGGACCGCCCCGATGCCGAGGAGGAGCCGCCGACACCGATCGAGATGCTCGCGAACGCGCTCGAGTAAATCGTCCTTTCTCCGCCAGAGCTGTGATCGCCTGCCCTTCCCGTTGAGCGAACGCGATGCGTTCGCGATGGTCGGAAGAGCTTGCTCTTCCGTAGAGTCGTCCGGCTCTCGCGTTGCTCGAGCCACACTCCCGGCCGTTCACCCCGGCGCACGCTGGCGACGGTATCGAACATCGTGAGATGACGTCGCCGATCCCGTGCGAGGGACGGTGCTGAACGAAGTGAAGCGCCGAGGCTGGGGTGGCTCGAGGTATCGTGCGGGCGAAAGTGAAACGTGAGTGCAGTGATGTCCGATCAGTTCCCGACCAGCTCTTCGTACTGCGCGCCGGTTTGCTTCAGCGTCTCCGTCGAGTACAGTCGCTCGTGCTCTACGGGCAGGTACTCGCTCGCGAGTTCGTCGATCTTCGCGTCGACGGCCGCCGGATCGCGGCCGTGGATCATCGTGAACAGGTTGTAGGGCCACTCGAGCGCCGCTCGTCGCGGCCGGTGATAACAGAGCGTGACGTACGACCGGTCGCCGACGCGAACGCCGCGCTCATCGAGTTCGTCGTCGGGTACGTCCCAGACGACCATGCAGTTGGCGTCGAACCCCGTCACGACGTGGTTGACCACGCAGCCGATGCGCTTGATGCAGCCCGTCTCGAGGAGGCGCTCGATCCCGTGGAGGACCGACTCGACGTCCGCCTCGAGCTCCGCGGCGACGTCTCGGTAGGGCGTCCGCGAAAGCGGGAACCCGTTCTGGATCGCGAGCAGGAGGTCGGCCTCGAACCCCGAGAGGTCGCCGACGGCCTCCTCGCTGATCCGGGTCGCCGAGGCGTCGGTCCCGCCCTCGAGCGATTCGCGCGCGAACCGATCCGCGTTGACCACGGGGAACTCGAGATCGATGTAGTAGTCGGTCAGCATCGGGAGGTTCAGGACCGTACAGCCGGTTCGAGCCTCGATGTCCGCCAGAATCTCGTCGCGGGCCGCTCGAGAGCCGGCGGTGACGACGAACCACATGTTCCACTCGTGGTCGCGGGCGTAGTTGTGGTTGACCTGCCGGTAGCCGTTGATCACCTCGGCGATTTCGTCGAATCGCTCGTCGGGGGCTCGAACGGCCGCCAGCGTCGACGAGCCGATCACCGGCGGGTTGAGCACGGGACCGAATCGGCGGAAGATGCCGGCCTCGTGGAGACACCGAACCCGCTCGAGGGCGTCCGACTCGCCGATTCCGAGCTCCTCGCCGAGGCTTCGAAACGGCCGTTCGGTGACCGGAAAACCGCTCTGGTAGCCGTCGATGATCGCGGCGTCGGCGTCGTCGACCGCCTCGCGCCAGTCCCTCGAGAGGGTACTCATTGATTCGCCTAGGGACGAGCGCAAGGTAGTGGTTTCGGATCGTTTCCGGACCGCGTGGCGGGAGTAGAACCAACTCGAGCCAATCACCGGCCGAAACTGGAGAGCCCGCGTCGGAATCGTGAAATCGCCATCTACCGGTGAGATTTCGGTCCGGACCCTACTAGCGTAGCCATCTTGGTTAGGATATTCTCGCCGAGAGGTATTATCGATGTCACAGACACAACAGGGGTCGACCGACGAACGCGGTTCGGACAGCCAGTGGAGCCTCTACGTGGAAGACGGCGTTCTTGTCGCGGAGTTTCCCGAGGGGATGCCCTCCGAGCGGTCGGAGTACGAGAAGGTAAACCGCCGATTCGAGGAACTGGCCGCACAACCGCACGTCCACGCTCATCTCTCGTGGCTGAAGATGGACTCGGCGTTGAACGCGGATGTCTTCGAGAAGGCCCAGGAGGCGGCGAAAGCGGGCCTCGAATACGACATTACAAAGTGGGTGATGGTTTCGGAGGGAATCAAGCACATGGCCCTACGGAGCAAGATAAACGATATTCCGGACGTGGAGACGAACACGGCGAACACGTACGAAGCGGGGATGGAGGGGCTCGGCGCTGATCCGCGCTTCTCGACAGACTGTGCTCGATCCACGCACCGCATTCGAACCAATCCTCGCTCGAGCGTACGTATCAGCCGGTCACCGGAAGCGGGAGGCTTTTGCGCCGTCCGTCCGAACCATGGACATGGCTCAGACAACTCGAGAGTTCGGTGAGTGGCCGTTGAAACGGCTGATGACCGAGGTCGTCGGCACCGGCACGAAATCGTCCGAAGACATGTCTCGCGAGCAGGCCCGCGAGGCGTTCGAACGCATTCTGGCCGGCGAACCGGATCCGACGACCCTCGGCGCGTTCTGGCTCGCAAACCGGTGGAAGCACAACAACGCCGAGGAGCTCTCGGCATTTACCGACGTGATGCTAGAGGAGGGTGTCGTGAGCGCGGAACCCGACTGCGACCCCGTCGATTGCGGCGCGAACTACGACGGCAAGCACACCTCGGCGATCCTCGGCGTCGGTGCCGGCGTCGTCGCGGCCGCCGCGGGAACCCCCGTCGTCGTCCACTCCGGCGACCGCGTGCCGACCCAGAAGGAGACCGCGTACAAACACGTCCTCGACGAACTCGGCGTCCGAACCGAACTCGAGCCAGCGGAAAGCGCCGACATGGTCGACGAAACCGGCTTCGGCTTCTACTACCAGCCCGAGTTCAATCCGCCGGTCGACTCGCTGTACGATCGGCGCGATCAGATGGGCGTCAGGACGTTCGTCAACACAATCGAGACAGTCGCCAATCCGGCCAACGCGGACGTTCACCTCGGCTCGTTCTACCACCTCGCGTTCGCGAAGAAGATGACCGACCTGATCAAAGGCAGTGAGCACCTCGAGTACTCGCGCGTGATCATGTTCCAGGGGATGGAAGGTTACGACGACATTCGTCCCGGCTACACGAAGGTCGCAGAGTGGGACGAGGCCGACGGCACGTTCGAGGACTTCGAGATCGAAACCGCCGAGTACGGCATGGAGATGGAGGGCGACGACCTCGCGGTCGAAGACGTGCAGGTCGACTCTGCGCGGCTCACCGAGGAGGTGCTCGCCGGCGAGCGCGACGATCACTTTGCCGACGCCATCGCCTTGAACGGCGCGTTCCGGATCTACGCCCGCGGCGACGTCGACTCGCTCGAGGACGGTCTCGAGGCCGCTCGAGCGGCGATCTCCGACGGCAGCGCGCAGGCGGTGCTCGAGGATCTCCAGTCGTTCTGAATTCGGAACTGCACGTATTCTCCCCGCCTTCTCCAGCGGATTGAGGCATCTGAAGCACCGCGGCTTCGAATCGCTGATTCGGTTCGTGTCTCGAGCGGGCTCTTACCATCGTTCATTAACATCTGGTGCGCAGCGAACATCACTCACTCACGAGCGTGAAACTATGAACGAATTTATGTGCCGTCCGATCGATACGGAACCATGCGACTCGAGAACAAGACAGTTGTTGTCACGGGTGCGGCAGCGGGAATCGGGCGCGCGACCGCCAAGCGCTGTGCCGAGGAGGGCGCACGCGTCGTCGTGACTGATATCGACTCGAGCGGCGGCGAGGAGGTCGTCGCGGCGATCGAAGGGGCCGGCGGCGAAGCCGGGTTTTCCGAACTCGACGTTACCGACAGCGACCAGTTTCATGCGGTGATCGATGCGGTCGCCGCGGAGGACGGCCTCGACGTGCTGGTCAACAACGCCGGCACGGGCCATCCATCGTCGCGAATGGAAGCGACCGACGAGTCACTTCGGGACTTCGTGCTGGATGTCAACGTCAACGGCGTCTGGAACGGCTGTCACGCCGCGTTGCCCCACCTCAAAGAACAGGGTCACGGAGCCATCGTCAACGTGGGCTCGCTCGCGAGCATCCTCGGTCTCCCGAAACAGGCCGCCTACTCGCTGAGCAAGGGCGCGGTGTTGAACTTCACTCGAGCGATCGCCGCCGAGGCGGGTCCCCACGGCGTTCGGGCGAACACGGTCTGTCCGGGCTTTACGAACACGCAACTGGTCGAGCAGTACCTCGAGGGCCAGGGCGATCCGGAGCAAGCTCGCGAGGAGATGGAGGTCCAATATCCGCTCAAGCGGTTGGCCGAACCGGAGGAGGTGGCGGACGCGATTCTCTTTCTCGCGAGCGACGAAGCGTCGTTCGTCAGCGGTCACGGGCTGGTCGTCGACGGCGGGTTTTCGACCTGTTGAGCGGCGTGGCTCCGCTCCCGGTTTTGCTCTCAGCCGACCTCACTCGAGCGCGTGGTCTTCCTCCCGAATCGCGACGCTCGCGAGTTTGCTCCCCGCGGTCACCGTCGCTTCTCGTGTGAGCGTATAGAGGATCCCCTCGCGGTCGGTCACCGGGCGCTCGAGGACCTCGTAGGTGGCCGGCTGGTAGATCGTCCCGAGATCGACGCCCGTCGAAATCGACTGACCGAGTTCGAGGTCGGGATTCGGTCGAAACAGTCCCGATTCCTCGGCGGTGACCTGCCCGAGGTGATTCCGCGCGACGATCGGCGCGTCGACCCGATTCTGATCGCGTTCGCGGGCGAACTCCCGCGGCAGCATCTCGAGGTGAGCGAGGACGCTCGTCAATCCCACCACGCCGTCTTCGACGACGCTCTCGAGAATCTGCTTGCTGTGTGCGAGCTCGGGCGTTATCGACGGAATTCCCTCCTGCGTGGCCGCGACCCGAAGCTTGCCGGCGAACCCGCGTCGGTGCCACTCGTCGGGTGCGTCCTCCGCTGCCTCTTCGGCGAGCAGGAGGTCGGTACCGAACGCCCGCGCCAGCTCGGCGGAGGGCTCGTCGGCCTCGAGATAGACGACGTGGGGGAGCATGTCCGGGCTCCCCGTGTGCAAGTCGACGACGGCGTCCGCGTCTTCGATGTGCTCCCAGAGGCGGGCGGCCATGCGCTGGTGGAGGCTCCCGCTCTCGTCGCCGGGCCAGACGCGATTCATGTTGTCGTTGACGCTGTCGATCGAGTCGGGCGCGGTGTAGGAGACCCGATCGAAGGTCAGCGGGTTCGCGACCGGAACCGCGACGACCGTTCCCGAGAGCGACTCGAGCGGGAGGCGGTCGTGGAATCGCCGCAGGACTGCCGTCCCGTTGATCTCACGGCCGTGTTGGGCCGCCTGCACGTAGAGCGTCGGTCCCGAGTCCCCGCCGCGATACGTGTGGACCGTGGTCGTCAGTTCCACGCCCGAGGGCAGGCGGGCGAGCGTCACCTGCTCGGCAGTGTGCGTGCCGTCACTCATACGAAGCCGTTTCACGGCCAGCAGTATGTAGCTGCGGTCGCCGAATCCGATGGAGACCACTACCGTTTTCACTCGGCCGCCCGTCTCGAGTGATATGGGAGACGTTACTGCGACGCTGCACACGAACCGTGGCGACATCGACGTCGAACTGTACGACGACCGCGCGCCGCGGACCGTCGACAACTTCGTCGGGCTGGCGACAGGCGCCAAGACCTGGGAAGACCCCGAGACGGGCGAGGAGGTCGAGGGCGAGCCGCTGTACGACGACGTGGCCTTCCACCGGATCATCGAGGACTTCATGATCCAGGGCGGCGACCCGACCGAAACCGGTCGCGGCGGCCCCGGCTACCAGTTCGACGACGAGTTCCACGACGACCTGCGCCACGACGACGAGGGCATCCTGAGTATGGCCAACTCCGGCCCCGACACCAACGGGTCGCAGTTCTTCATCACCCTCGCTCCACAGCCCCACCTCGACGACCGCCACGCAGTCTTCGGAAAAGTCACCGACGGCATGGATGTCGTCCACGAACTCGGAGACGTCGACACGAACGCGAACGACCAGCCGAAAGACGACGTCGTCCTCGAGTCGGTTTCGGTCGACTACGAGTAAGGTACTCCGACTGCGGCCGAGTCCGAAACAATTTTTCACGAGTTACCCGCGTTCGTCCGGTATGGTTACCTACCAGCCGTCGGTAATCGTAACGATGCCTTCCCCGGTGGCGACGTTGACCCGCGTCTCCGGGTCGACGGTTAGACTGGTCAGCCCCGACTCGAGTTCGTCGGGTCGCTCGAACCGGGCAACACCCGTTCGGTACGTATAGTCCGTCGTCGTCAGGCACGGACGGCGGTAGCAGCCGAACGCGTGGATGCCATCGTCGGTCTCCTCGATCCGCTTTATGTACGGCGTTTCGGCGCTCGAGCCCCAGCCGGTCTGGACGATCAGAACCGCCTGCTCCGCGAAATCGGTCCGTTTGAGCAACGCCGTCGCCGGGGTGGTGGTTTCGAGGTCGACGCGCTCGAGGTCGGTCTCGTCGGTGAGCAGCGCCGTAAACAATTGCGGATTTCCGTCGCCGCCATCGCCGCTCCCGAGGCCGCCGTCGATCGATATCGATCGGCTCGTCGCCTCGTACTCGAACTCGAGTGACGGCGCGGCGGGCATCTCGTCGCAGAGATAGAGCGGGTCGCGTTCGTTGTCCGACCCGAACCCGCAGTCTTCCGCCTCGATTTCGTACGGTGGCGTGTCGATTCGGTCGAAATCGTCCGTAGGCCATCCATCGACGCTTCCGTCGGAACTCGTTGGGTTGCGGTCTCGTGAACGCGACCTCCGCCTGTCGCCTGCCACCTGTCCGGTGGCGAATACGGTCGCGAGCGATCCACCTGCGGCCAGTAGCGCCTTTCGTCGAGTATACTCCATGGGCAAGTGACTTTCCAACGGCGTATAATAAAAATCTTTTCTAGGATAAAAATATGTAGGTAATTGGTGGATGTAATAAGTCATAAGAGAGGATTGATAACGCCGTGTGGATTTCCAACAGGGAATCCACACTTCCCCCGAACTTGTCGGGTCGCTCACCAGATGAGGAGACGGCAGTCGGTTCGCTCGAGGCGTGTGACATCGGTTGTGTCGACGGCGTTACGTTCCGCGCGATCGGCTCGACTCGAGCTATTGACCGGCGCACGTTATGGGGATTTGAATATGATAGTACTTGTATGTATACACCATCTAGTCAATACTCATATGGTTAATTGCGGTCGCCACGACGTTCGCAGCCCCCTATCCCACTGGAACGGCGATCGGTTCGGGCTGGGTTGCTCGAGAGCCGTACCTCCTCGCCGGAAGATCGTGACTCGCGCAAACGGTGATGGAGTGTCGTAACGCGGTTAGTCGCAGAAGGACGACGCCTCGAATCGTTTGTCGGAGCAACCTCCGGTGATCGCTCGTCGTTCCCGACCGGCCGCGACACCGCGATATGAGGGCCCCGAAGCGTTTCCGTACTCGTAGTGAGCGGATCGACGGATGAAGCGAGCTCTCGAGCTGTGAGTCGCCGTACTCGGTCGCCGCGATTCGATATCATTTAACCGATGTATGCCTGTAATAGTACGAAAGCAATCATGAACTTATTTTTGATATATTTGGCAGGCGATCCGAATAGGTGGAATCGGTAACCGGGGTCGACCGAGAGAAGCTACCGGGCTGAGAGGCCGAAACGCGACGGCGAGCGTCGAGCGTCGGGGACTACGGCTGCCGTTCGCGAGTTGACCTTCGGCGATCGGATCGATCGCTCGTGAGGGAGACGAGGTCGGTGCGATCACGAGGCGGTAGTCACGACGTACACGCCGAGCGCCATGAGTAGTCCACCGATGAAGAATTCAGTGCCGATCGATTCGCCCAGTACCACGGCACCGAGTGCCGCACCGACGATCGGTTGGGCGAAAAAGAACACCGCAACCGTTCCCGCGTCGGTGACTTCCATCCCCTTGTACCAACAGTACCAGGCGACGGCGGTACTCAGCACCCCCAGATAGAGGACGGCTGCCACGAGCGGTCCGGTTACCGAAACCGATCGTATCGTCGCGTCCGTAAACCGGAGTTCGACCGGTACCAGTATCGCTAGCAGCGGAACTGCGAGCACCGTCGAGTACGTCGCGGTCTCGAGGGCCGAATACCGACGAATCAGCGGCTTTCCACACACCGTGTAGGCCGCCCATCCGGCGCTCGCGATGACGAGAAAGCCGATCCCCGCTGCGCTTTCCGCCCCGATCGTCGCTAGTTCGTACTGACCGGCGAGGACGAAAACCGTACCTCCGATCGCGAGAGCCGTGCCGGCGAGTTTGCGAGGCGTGAGTTCTTCCCCGAGAAGGGCGACGCCGAGACCCAGCGTGAAGACGGGCGTGAGGACGGTTATGAGTGATCCCTCGCTCGCCGTCGTCAGGTCTGTTCCGGCGAACTGCGTCCCCATCGTGACCGCGACCCAGACGCCGAGGACGGCGAATCCCCGCCAGTCCCTGCGAGTAAACGACCGTCGGGGGTACGCGACGCGAACCAGTCCGAGAAGGACGGTCGCGCCGATAAAAACCCGTAGAAACGCCAGCGTTACCGGAGGAATCGACTGAAAGCCCCATTTACTGACGACGTACATTCCACCCCAGAGAATCGCTGCGAACGACGGCACGAAGAGAACGATTTCCGAGCGAGGATCGTCCATAGTGGCGAACGCGGACACACCGAAAAGAGCGTAACGGAACTCGCTTCTCGAGTGGTGCTTTTCGCCGTCTCGGGACAGACGCCTGTACGATCGGATCCGGGGTTGGAGATCCCGCGTCGATATACGGAGCGGAACCGGCCAACGAATCCGGATCGACGAGCAGTCTCGAGACGAGCGATCACGCAGGGAGGCGACCAAGTGGAGGGTTTCGCCTCAGTCCGTTAGCGGCATCTCCGTACCGCGGACGCTATCGACGATGACGTCCCCGTCGGGTCGGGACGCGATCCAGAACAGTTTGTGGGCGTCGACCGACCGTTCGAAGGTCAGTTCCGGGGCGGAGCCGACGGCGACTTTCCGGAGGGTCCACGTGAACACCGCGTCTTCGGCCTTGTCTCGGACTTGCACGTCGGAGAGTTCGGACGGGAGGACGAGCACGTCGTCGACGGTTTCCGTAACGGTCTCAGGAAACACGTCAGCCCGAACGGCGAGCCGACGAGAGCGGTCGACGCTGACGACGTACTCGATGTCGCGCGCCGAAATCAGTGGCCGTTCGATCGTCGCAACAGCGTCGTAGATCCGGTATGGGTACGCGACGGCACCGACGCGACCACTCGAGTCGACGTCCTCGCGCGTCACCATCGGCTCGATGACGGTGAGGGCCGCGCGTTCGCGCCGCTGGCCCGTGATGGTCGCGGGCTCGACAGACTGCCGACGCGCGTCGCTCATTTACTCGTCACCCTCGTCCCAGTACTCGCTGCCCCTCACGTGTGCGCGAATGGTATCGGTTTCCGTGACGGCCTTGGGATCGATGTCGCGGCCGCCGTCGGTCACGTAGTCAGGGGTACCGGTCGGACCGTCGGCGCTCGAAAGAGCCGAGAGCGGTTTGTTGAAGGAATCGAAATGATCGTCGATATCCTCCGGCGGCGTCGTCAAAAGCGAGACGACGATGAGCGTCGCCGTCGAGAGGATGAACGCGGGGAAGAGCCCGTAGACCCCGATCAGTCCCGTGAGGAACGCCGACCCCTCGACGGACCCCATGAGCCCGGCCAGTTCGAGGACGGTCGACAGTTGTGTCCAGAGGATCATCGTCGTCGTGCCGACGATCATGCTCGCGACGGATCCCGTCGCGGTGACCCGTTTCCACCACACGGCCGCGATGAGCGTCGGTCCGATGGCCGCACCGAGGCCGCCCCACGCGTAGTCGAGGACGAGCGTGTAGATCGGCGTGTTCTGTGCGAGGAAAGCGAACGCGACGCTCGCCGCTCCGAGCCCAAGCGTGACGTACTGGGAGTAGCGAACGAGCGTCTCCTGACTCGCGTCCGGATTGACGTACCCGTGGTAGACATCCTCGACGATAGCGCTCGTGGCGACGAGCAGCTGTGAGTCCGCACTGGACATCATCGCGGCGAGCGCGGCCGCCAGGATGATTCCCGCGATCGCACCGGGGAAGAACTCGAGCGTGAGCAGCGGCATGACGTTGTTCGGGTCCTCGATGCCGCCCTGACCGAAGGCGACCAGCGCGTACAATCCGACGAAGCCGGCGCCGATGTAGGCGATGAACATGAACAGCTGGGCGACGAGGGCGGCGAGACGGATGTTCTTGACCTCGTCGATTCCCATGAACCGGACCATCACGTGTGGGTTCCCGGGGATACCGAGCCCGATGGCCGCGTAACTGATAATACCGAAGATGGCCGCCCAGCCAGTCATGCCGGCCGTGACGCTCGTGTAGGAACTCCCGACGGAGGCGAGTTCGCCGAACGGGAGCCCGTAGTTGGTAAACGCGATGATCGGCAGGATGATGAACGCGGCGAGGATGATCGCGCCCTGTACGTAGTCGGACCACGCAACGGCGAAGTAGCCGCCGAGCATGGTGTAACCGACGACGATGACGCCGCCGACGAGGATCCCGACCACCGAGGAGACGCCGGTGAGAACCTCGAGCAGCGTCCCGGCGGCGACGATCTGTGCGCCCACGTATCCTCCCTCGAAGATCATTAGGACGATCGCAGAGACGCCTTTGACGTACCCGGTATCGTCCTGCAGCCGCGTCTCGAAAAAGGTCGGCAGCGTGACCGCCTTCACGATCTCCGTGTACTTCCGGAGACGCTTTGCGATCCCGGCCCACGCGAATAGGTCGGCGGGGATCATCCCGAGCCCGTTGTAGAAGGCCATCACACCGGTTCCGAACGCGTCGCTCGGAACGCCAAGCGTGAGCCACCCGCTCATCTCGGAGGCGCGTTCGGAGAACCCCGTGACGACCGGGCCGATGCTTCGTCCGCCGATGACGTAGTCGTCGACCGAGTCCATGAGTCGGGAGGAGTAGAGTCCGATCCCGAGGAGGACGAGGAGATACACCGCGAACGTCCCGAGAACCCAGATCCCGGCCGAGCCGGCGAGTCCCTCACTGACCATGGTTCGTTTCCTCGTAGCGGTTGCGTATCTTCTTTTCCCGTTTCCCTTCCCACACGTAGTATACGCCGAGCATCACGAGATACATGGCGAAGGGTCCGAATAACCAGACTAATTCGACCGATCCACTCTCAGGCATACAGGTGTGTGCTTACCACCCACACATAAACGTACCGAATTTGCCCCTTTTTTGGTGGCGAATTAGTCGTCTCGAGGAGAGCGCTGTTGCTGTCGTCCCGCAGTGAGATCGTTTCCAGCGGTCGATCGCGGGGCATTACGAGGTGCTTCCGTCGAGTCGAGAAACTCTCGGGAAGCGTGTCTCGAGTCGGAACCGACAAACGCGTCTCGCGCGCGATAGAGCAAAACCGGGTCAGTCAGACGCCGACGACGGCCCGAAGCGCGAACAAGGCGTTTTCCTTTCGCTCGCGGATCCGACGGTAGAAGTACTGCATCCACTTGTCGCCGTAGGGAATGTACTGATTGACCTCGTAGCCCTTCGTGGCGAGGTCTCGCTGGGCGTCCTCGCGAACGCCCATGAGCATCTGGATCTCGAAGGGGGTGTCGTGCTCCTTGTGAAGGTCGATCGCAGTCTCGAGCATCGTCAGATCGTGGCTTCCGACCGCGATACCCTGATCGAACTCCCGGAACAGGAACTCGAGATGCTCGATATACGCCTCGTTGACGGCTTCTTTCTGCTTGTAGGCGACCGAGGACGGCTCGTCGTAGGCTCCTTTAACCAGTCGGACCGCCGCGGGAACGTCGGCGAGGCGGCGCAGGTCGTCGCCCGTGCGTTTGAGGTTCGCCTGAATGGCGACGCCAACGCCGTGGGGATGGTCCTGGGCCGTCGATTCGACGGCGTCTAAGGTCGTGTCAGTCGTCGTGTGATCTTCCATATCACACCAGACGAAGATGTCTTCGTCGGCCGCGACATCGACGATCCGTTCGAAGTTCTCCGTGAAGACCTCGGGGCCGACGTCGATCCCGATCTGGGACGGTTTGACCGAGACGGACCCGTTCAGGCCGCGAGAAGCCAGTTCGGAAACGAGACGGCAGTACTCGTCTGCGTCCGCGTCCGCGGGCTCGCGGTCGTGATAGTGTTCACCGAGGAGGTTGACGATGCCACCCATCCCCGACTCGTTACAGTCGGAGACGTGATTCAGCGTGCCGGACACGGTCGTTCCGGCGACGAATCGGCTCGCGATCGGGGGGATCATATCGTGTCGGTGGCACGCAACCCCCCTAAATCGATACCCGACCAAAATATTCAGTAGGGAGGGGCAGGAATTAATGTTGGGGGCCGATCAGGGCTCGTCCGGGTTGAGCAGTTTCGCTTCGGCTTTCCGGAGGTGCTCGAGCAGCGTCGTTTTCGAGACGCCAAGTTCGTCAGCGAGTTCGCGCGTGTCGATCTCGCGCGGCCACGCGTAGTAGTTGTGCTCGCAGGCGAGTTCGAACGCGTCCCGTTGGCGGGGCGTCAGCCGATCGAGTCGGTCCGGCGTTCCCGACGAGTCGCCCGCCGGCGAGGCGATTTTGCTGATCGAGATCTCGGCATCGGTCTCGGCTCGGATGCTCTCGAGTCGGCTCTGAATCTCGGGGCGACCGCCGGCGACGAAGACCGGCCAGTGCTCGAGCCCGCGTTCGACGCGCACCGACGCGTCGTGAATGAAGCCGTGAGAGACGAGCGTGTCACTGATACTGTGTTCCGGCTCGTACTCGACGAAGAGTTCGCGGGTCGCGTTTCCGGGATCCGGTGCCCCGCTGGTTGGTCGCTGGCCGAGTTCGACCGTCGAGTGTGTCAGTGGCGACTCGTTCGCGAATTCGACGAACTCGTCGAGTTGCGCCGTCGTGTCCGCGTAGACGGTGAAGTGGCCCTTGACCGTTTCCTCGACGGTTCGGTGGACGGTGTGGACGAGCAGTCCAGCATCGACCGCCTCGGTCGCCTGTAACCCCCAGCAGTCGGGATGCCAAATCTCGAGCGCGAGTCGCGTACCGTCTGTCCCCGTCGTCGTCGCTGTAGAACTCGTGCTGCTCATGTGTCGGTTCTGTTCGTCCGTTTCGGTGTGAGCAACATAAACATACTGAATACAGACACCGTGGTCCCCGCCTGAGTCGGTCCCGACCATGGGAGGCGGTGGTTATTCCCTGCCGATCCGTGACTGATACGATATGAGTCAGCAGACGACAGCCCAGCCGAACCGTCACTACATCGACGGCGAGTGGACCGACGGCGAGGGCAACGAGACGTTCGAGAGCGAGAACCCTGCAACCGGCGACACGCTGCGGACCTTCCATCGCGGAACCGAGGCCGACGTCGACACGGCCCTCGAGTCCGCCGAACGCGTCCAAGACGAGTGGGAAGAACTGTCCCATATCGACCGCGCGGAGTACCTCTGGGACATCTATCAGGAACTCCGCGACCGGACGGACGAACTCGGTGAAATCGTCACCAAGGAGTGCGGCAAGGAGATCTCCGAAGGGCGAGCCGACGTCGTCGAGGCCGCACACATGGTCGAGTGGGCAGCCGGGAACGCCCGGCACCCGCATGGGGACGTCGTTCCGTCCGAAATCGGGAGCAAGGACGCGTACATGCGGCGCAAACCCCGCGGCGTCGTCGGCTGTATTACGCCGTGGAACTTCCCCGTCGCGATCCCGTTCTGGCACATGGCCGTCTCGCTGGTCGAGGGCAATACCGTCGTTTGGAAGCCCGCCGAGCAGACGCCGTGGTGTGCCCAGATCGTCGCCGAAATGTTCGAGGCAAGCGGGATTCCCGACGGCGTGTTCAACATGGTTCAGGGCTTCGGCGACGCCGGCGAAGCCATCGTCGAGGACGAGCGCGTCGACACCGTCCTCTTTACCGGTTCGGCGGAAGTCGGCCAGCAGGTCGGACAGACCGTCGCCGAACAGCCAGGCAAACTCGCCGCCTGCGAGATGGGCGGCAAGAACGCCGTCGTCGTCACCGACGAAGCCGACCTCGACACGGCCGTCCACTCGGCCGTGATGAGTTCGTTCAAGACCACCGGCCAGCGCTGTGTCTCCGCCGAGCGCCTGATCGTCCACGAGGACGTCTACGACGAGTTCAAGGCGCGATTCGTCGAGATCGCCGCGAACGTCGCCGTCGACGACCCGCTCGCCGAGGACACCTTCATGGGCCCGCTCGTCGAGGGCGAGCACAAAGCGAAGGTTCTCGAGTACAACGAACTCGCTCGCTGCGAGGATGTCAACGTACTCGTCGACCGTGACGAGCTGGCCGCCGACGAGATTCCGGAGGGCCACGAGGATGGCCACTGGGTCGGTCCGTTCGTTTACGAGGCAGATCACGAGGCGGACCTCCGCTGTACGCAAGAGGAGGTCTTCGGCCCCCACGTCGCGCTCATGGAGTACTCGGGCGACATCGAAGATGCCGTCGAGATCCACAACGATACCGAGTACGGGCTCGCGGGCGCGATCATCTCCGAAGATTACCGCGAGATCAACTACTACCGCGACAACGCCGAGGTCGGACTCGCGTACGGCAACCTGCCGTGTATCGGTGCGGAAGTTCACCTGCCGTTCGGCGGCGTCAAGAAGTCCGGAAACGGCTACCCCAGCGGCCGCGAAGTGATCGAGGCCGTCACCGAGCGCACCGCCTGGACGCTGAACAACTCGAACGACATCGAAATGGCACAGGGCCTGTCCGCGGACATCACGACCGACGATGACTGAACCAAACTGTCCGCTCTGTGGGCGACCGACCGACACGTCGGACGACTGGTGTCAACACTGCGGTCTGACGAGTCACTGCGGCGCTGATTAGCGCCGAGTCCCGGTCGACGACCGACACGGAGACCGACCGCGCAAAACTGATCTGCTGTCGTCGACGGTGGGGCGTTCCGAATGCGTGAACGATCCGGTGATCAGCTCCGATCTGGAGATGCGATCAACTGGTGCGTTCGATCGATCCGCCCATCTCCGTAGCCGGCCCGTTCACACGTTCCGAACGGAAGACCACTGACGGGAATCGCGGCTCTGCCATCGACGGCAATCGAACGGTCGTGGGAACAACCCACATATATGGGCGGTGTCGGATGTACCGAATGAGAAACTCACAGGATGATAATTGAAGAAATAAACTCGATATCTGACAGACATCGCAGAATTGTGTTCACACATTCCGAACGCTTATGCGCAGACGACACGACACCCTCGAACCATGACGGACGATCGCCCTCGGCCGGTTAAGACGACACAAACGTCACTCGGACTCGTTCGCGCGGTCCGCGACAGTGACGGTGCCACGCTGAGCGAACTGGCCAGCCGCCTCGAACTGGCGAAAAGCACCGTCCATAACCATCTCCACACGCTGGTAGACGAGGGATTTCTCGTCCGAGACGGCGATACCTACCACATCGGTCTCCAGTTCCTCGCGTTCAGCGAGCACGCACGCGAACGGAACCCGTTGTACGCGACGGCGCGGCGACACGTCTACTCCCTCGCCGAGAAAACCGGCCACGAGGCCGACTTCATCGTCGAGGAAAACGGCCGTGCGTACTCTCTCGAGTACTCGATCGGCGAGTCGACCCGACAGGGACTGTCGGAATCCAGTCCGTTCCGGGCGGGCAACCGATTCTACATGCACAACTGCGCCTCGGGCAAGGTCTTGCTGGCGTCGATGCCCGAATCGCGTGTCCGAGAAATCATCGATCGGTGGGGACTTCCGGCGACGACTGATGACACCGTCACCGACGAGTCAACCCTGTTCGACGAACTCGAGACGATCCGGCGCCGCGGATACGCAGTCAACGACGAGGAACTGATCGACGGATATCGGTCCATCGGTGCGGCCGTCACGAGGCCCGAAGGCGAGGTCGTCGGCGCATTCTCGATCGGCGGACCCACGTATCGCATGGCCGTCGACGAGTCGACGACTGAGGAGATCGCACAGCTGCTAATAGAGGAAATCAGTTCGCTCGAATCGGAACTGTTTCGGTAGACATTACAACAATATGTATGTAATGAGCTCTATGATCGATCGATAGTTTTCTGCTGAGCCCCTTTCGCTCCGACGACGTGATAAACAATAACTGTTTTTTCATCGAGCCCGCCAGGCGTTCTAAATCACTCTATAGACACTATAATTGAATTAGAGACAGTATCACCGATATCACAATATATTCGACGATCGACGAATGCACGTACGAACAATAATCGTAGTAAAGGTTTTAATTCCATCGGGTTTTTCAAGGGGGAGGATCACAACCATGTTATGGACCTGCACAACAGGGACGTCCGACAGGACGTACGCGAACTGGGTGCACTGCTCGGTGACGTCCTCGAGCAACAGACCTCACGGCGGGCGTTCGACACGGTTGAGTCGTGTCGACAGACCGCGATCGAGTACCGCTCCGGCGACCTCGAGAGTCGGGATCCACTAATCTCCGAACTTGAGGGACTCTCGCCCCACCAACAGCGGATCGTCGCCCGCGCGTTTACGACGTACTTCGAACTGATCAACCTCGCCGAAGAGCGAGAGCGAGTTCGGTCGATCCGGCAGGGGTCACAGGAGGGCTCGCTCGCGGATAGCCTCGAGATGGTCGCCGAGGAACTCGGCGAGGAGGATCTCGAGACCGCACAGCAGATCCTCGACGACGTGCTCATCGAACCGACGTTTACCGCCCACCCGACGGAAGCGCGGCGGAAAACGGTCAAATCCAAGCTCCGGGCGGTCGCGAACCACCTCGAGACGCTCGACGAACGGCTCTTGACCGACAAGGAGCGAAGCCAGGTCTGGCGCGACGTCGACGCGGAAGTGACGAGCCTCTGGCAGACGCCGCAGGTTCGCAAACGCCAGCCCGAACCCGAAGACGAGGCCCGAAACGTGCAGTGGTACCTCGAGAACACCCTCTTCGACGTCGTCGGAGAAGTATACGACGAGTTCGGCGTCGCGCTCGAGGACGAACTCGAGGGGGACGTCGACCTGCCGAAGCTGTTCGAGTTCCGGTCGTGGGCCGGCAGCGACCGCGACGGAAACCCCTACGTCACCCCCGAAGTCACCGCGAACACCTTGGAACGCCAGCGCTCGGTCGTCTTAGAGCGGTACCGCGAACAGCTCAAACGCCTGTCCGGCGTCCTGAGTCAGGACGGCAGCCGCCTCGAGGTCGACGGCCCCTTCGAGGCGAGCCTCGAAACCGACCGTGAGCGCCTGCCCGGCAGCGCACAGACCGCGGAGACCCGGTATCCGGGCGAACCCTACCGACAGAAGTTGAAGCTGATGCGCGAGCGACTCGATCGGGTCGGCGACGTCCGTCCGGGGGGCTATCCGGACGCCGACGAACTCCTGGGCGACCTCGAGTTGATCGCCACCAGCCTGCGGGAAAACGGCGCGGAAACCGTCGTCGAGGCTCACGTGGACCCGATTCTCCGGCAGGTCGAGACGTTCGGCTTCTCGCTGGCCAGTCTCGACCTCCGCGAACATCAGGCGAAACACACCGACGCCATCGCCGAGGCCCTCGAGCGCGAGGGAATCGATTACCGCGGGCTCTCGGAGGACGAGCGCGTCGAGTTCCTCACCGACGCCGTCTTACAAGACGAGACGGTTATCGACCTCGAGGCCGTCGAAGACCTTTCTGACGCTTCGGCGCGCGTGCTCACCCTCTTCGACGAACTCGCGGACTGGCAGACCGAGTACGGCGTCGAGGCGATCGACACCTACGCCATCTCGATGACCGACGAGCCGAGCCACGTCCTCGAGGTGCTGTTTCTGGCCGATCAATCGGGCATCGTCTCGCTGCCCGAACACTGCGGAATCGACATCGTCCCACTGCTCGAGACCGAATACGCCCTCTCGGGTGCCCGCCGCATCATGGGGACGCTCTTCGAGAACGAGGCCTACGCCAAGGCGCTGGAAGCCCGCGGGCGAACCCAGGAGATCATGCTCGGGTACTCGGACTCGAACAAGGAAAACGGCTTCCTCGCGGCGAACTGGTCGCTGTACAAGAACCAGCGCCGGCTGGGCGAGATCTGCGACGATTACGACGTGACGATGCGGCTGTTCCACGGCCGCGGCGGCTCGATCTCTCGCGGTGGCGGCCCGATGAACGAGGCGTTGCTGGCGCTGCCGAACAGCACCGTGACGGGGCAGGTCAAGTTCACCGAACAGGGCGAGGCGATCGCCGAGAAGTACGGCAACCCGCGCATCGCTGAGCGAAACATCGAACAGATGTTAAACGCCCAGCTTCGCGCACGCCGAAACGCGATCAACCAGCCCGAAGAGGAGATCCGCGAGGAGTGGTTCGAGGCCATGGAGACCATGGCGACCGCCGCTCGACAGGAGTATCGCGACCTCTTAGAGAGCGACGGCTTCGTCCAGTACTTCGAACAGGCGACGCCGATCACCGTCATCGAGGATCTGGACCTGGGCTCGCGGCCCGCCTCCCGCAGTAGCGAGCGGACGGTCGAGGACCTGCGGGCGATCCCGTGGGTCTTCTCGTGGACCCAGTCGCGGTGTATCCTCCCCGGCTGGTACGCGATCGCCGCGGGCGTGAGCGCGTATCTGGACGATGGCGGCTCGATAGAGACGCTCCAAGAGATGTACGACGAGTGGGCGTTCTTCCGTTCGGCGTTCGACAACGCCGCGCTCTCGCTGTCGCGAACCGAACTCGAGATCGCCGCGGAGTACGCCGACCTCGCCGAGGACGACCTGCGCGAGGAGTTTTTCTCCCGCCTCACCGACGAGTACGAGCAAGCCGCCGAGTACGTCACGACGATCGGTCGGCGCGACCAGTTACACACTCGCGACTGGCTTGGCGAGAACTTGGAGCGACGAAATCCCTACGTCGATCCGTTGAACGTACTGCAGACGTACCTGCTGGATCAATCCCACAGAACTGACGTCGAGGAACGAACGCTCAGACTGACCGTCAAGGGGATCGCGGCCGGAATGAAAAACACCGGGTAATTCGTCGGTCGTCCGATTCGAGGATCCGTTCGAGCAATCGTCTGACTCCACGGCCCGTTCGATCAATCGTCTGATTCGAGGGTCCGTTCGGTTTGTGCCGTCGATTCGTCGGTTTTACTGCGACGTCGGAGCCACTCGAGCGCGAGGCCGCCGCCGACGAGTCCCGCACCGCCGGTGAACCCGGGAGTATCGTCGCTCGCGGCCTCATCCCCACCGCCATCGGTAGAACCGTTCGCACCTCCGTCGCTGGACGCGTTCGAGCCCGCAGTCTGGGACTCGTTCACACTTTCGTTACCGCCGGTGATTCCGCCCTCGCTTCCGTTTGCGGCCGTCCCGCTCGAGCCGTTCGACGCGTTCGTCGGGTCGCTCTCGTTCCCGGGACTGGTCGTCGCGTTCTCCGAGTCGATGATGTCTTCGAGGTCCGTCACGTCGTCGGTTCCGTTCTCCCCGCCTGCGCCACCGTCGGCACCTTCGTCAGTCGCGTTTTCCCCACCGCCATCCGGTCCTCCGTTTTCGACCTCTGTGTCCGTCGAGTCGGTCTCGCGTTCCTCGCCGCCGGACGGGCGTATCGCGACGACCTGATTGGGGCTGGTGATGTAAATCGTCTCCTCGGTCGCGACGAAGGAGTCACTCGGCCAGTTCAGTTCGTCGAGCGTGTTGATGTCGAACTCTCCGAATCCGAACGCCCAGCGACGGCTTCCGTCCGCGAGGTCGAACGCGAATATCGCCGGCTCGTCGGCCATCAGATGTGATGGGACGACGACCGTTTCGCCGACGATCACGGGTCGGCCCCACTGGTCGACCGAACCGCCGATCGACCAACTCTTGTCGGTCTCGTGGTGTGTTACCCGCATGCTGTGTCGGTTCGTTCTGACCCGTACGTCGTCGGTCACCGCCAGCGGAAACCGAAACGAGATGTTGGCGACCCGTTCGCCGGTCTTCGCGTCGAGGACGGGGCTTTCGGCCGCGTCCGAGATGTCCCCGGTGTAGAGGCGCTCGCCCGTCGCCACGAGGTAGCCGTGGGGATCGCTCGAGTACTTCCACCAGTACGACCACTCCCGTTCGCCCGTCGTCGCATCGAGCGCGACGAAGCCGGCGTCACCGACCGCCGCGTACACGAGGTCGTTCGCGACGGCCACCGGAATCGCCTCGAAAGACAGTTCCTCGGAGCCACCGCTCGTCTCGAGTTGAACCGTCGATCGCTCCCAGACGACCGAGCCGTCGCCCGCGTCGAACGCGTAGAGGGTGCCGTCGACGACGACGTACACCAGATCGAAGGCGACGGTTGGATCGGGAACGGTCGCCCCGTCGTCGAACTGTTCTCGCCAGCGCACGTCGCCTGTCTCGGACTCGAGGGCGGTCAACTGCTCGCCGCCGACGAAGACGCCTTCTCCCGCTACCGCGGGGGTTCCGTCTGCGCCGATTTCCTCGCCGACCCACAGCGCTTCGCCCGTCTCGTCGTCGATCGCGTGGACCTCGTCGCTCGTCCGGAGGTACACCGTTCCGTCGACGACAGCGATGTCGCCTTCTTCGCCGTACGACCAAGCGATCGCCTGCGGTTCGGGAATCGGCTCGTCTGCCGACACGTACGCGGTATTTCCTGGGTTTCCGTGATAGGACGACCAGCCATCCGGCGCGGCCACCGTCCCGTCGGACGACTGTGCGCTCGCGCCACTCGCACCGACCGGAGCGAGCAACCCACCCGCCACGAGGGTACCACCGACCCCCAATACCGATCGTCGACTCCATCTAGTCATACCCTCACTGACGTGCGATCGCTCATTCCTATCCCCACGGTAAGTCGGTTTCAGTGGCCGAAACTCGAGGGAAGTTCTGCGCTCCGTGCGGGGCCCGCAACTGTCCTGGCACCGATCACCGGAAGTAAAACGAGTGTGAGTGGCTCACTCGAGGGTCGGAACCGGGACGGACTCGAGGACGCTCTCGACGATTGCCGACTTTTCGACGCCGTTTACTGTCGCGTCGGGGGTGAGAACGAGTCGATGCGCGAGCACCGGTTCGGCTACGCGCTTGATGTCGTCCGGCGTGACGTACTCGCGGCCCGCGAGGGTCGCGCGAGCGCGGGTGGCCTCGAACAGGCGCTGGGTCCCTCGCGGGGAGACGCCGACCTCGACCCGGCCGTCCGATCGCGTCTCGCGAACGAGCGAGACGACGTACTCGAGGAGGTCCTCGTCGACGCGGACCGATTCGGGAACGTCACGAATCGCCGAGACGGTCTCGGACTCTAACACCGGATCGACGGTGGGGCTCATGTCGTTCCGGCTGGCTCGCCGCCGGAGAAGCTCTCTCTCGCCAGCTTCGTCCGGATACCCCATCGACGTCTTGACGAGGAAACGATCCACTTGCGCCTCCGGGAGCTGAAAAGTGCCTTCCTGCTCGACGGGGTTCTGGGTCGCGATGACGAAAAACGGCTGTGGCAACTGCCGCGTTTCTCCGTCGGTGGTGACCTGTCCCTCCTCCATCGCCTCGAGCAACGCGGCCTGGGTTTTCGGCGGCGCGCGGTTGATCTCGTCCGCGAGGACGATGTTCGCGAAGATGGGGCCTTCGTTGAACTCGAACTCGCGCTCGCGTTCGTTGAACACGTGCGTGCCGGTGACGTCGGCCGGCAGGAGGTCGGGAGTGAACTGAATGCGCGAGAACGAGAGCCCGAGCGCGGTGGCGACGCTGCGGGCGGTCAGGGTCTTTCCCGTCCCGGGGACGTCCTCGAGCAAGACGTGTCCCCGTCCGACGACGCCGACGAGGATCGTCTCGAGAAACTCTCGCTCGCAGATGACCGCGTCGCCGATCTCCTCGAGAACCGACTCGCACTCCGCGCTCGCCTGTGTGAGGTCCATGGCGGTATGCAACGACGGAACGCTCAAAGCTTTTCTGCTTAGTTGTCACGTTGGCGCGGAAACAACTCGAGCGAAAAATCGAAACCCGTAAAAACGTTAGCCGGGTACTACGAGTTGAGCCGAGATAGCCTAGCCCGGCCAAGGCGGTAGATTCGAAATCTACTGTCCTCACGGACACGGGAGTTCAAATCTCCCTCTCGGCGCTTTTCACGACGACAACGACAGTGAGCGAAGCGAGCCGTCCGTCGTCGTGAAAACGTATAGAGGAGTTTGAACGAGACCAGTCGCGCGCAGCGATAGCGAGCACGTCTGGCCGTTGTTCAAATCTCCCTCCCGGCGCTTCTCCGCTCGAGACAGGAGCAAAACACAGCGAGCGAACCGCGAGAGCATCCAAAGGTACTTCCTCGATATCGACCAACGTCGACCAGATGGACCAGCGCTGGTTGCAACGCCACCAGATCGGCGTCTACGCGCTCGCAGTCGGCGCTGCAGTCAGCGTCGGACTCGCCCGACCCGACACGGCGTCGGCCCTCGAGCGACTCATCAACCCGTGCTGGCGGTCTTGCTCTACGTGACGTTCCTCGTGATCCCACTCGTCGAACTCCGGAACTCGCTGACGAACCGCCGGTTCATGGCCGGTGCGCTCGCGGTGAACTTTCTCGTCGTCCCGGTCGTCGTCTTCGGCCTCGCTCGAGTCCTCCCGGACGATCCGGTCATCCTCGTCGGCGTCTACATGGTATTGCTGACGCCCTGTATCGACTACGTCATCGCGTTCACCGACATGGCGGGGGGCGACGCGGGGCAACTCACCGCTGCGACGCCCGTGTTGATGCTCGTCCAGTTGCTCTCGTTACCGATGTATCTCTGGGCGTTCATGGGTCGGGACATCGCGGCGACGATCGAACCAGGGCCGTTCCTCGAGGCGTTTCTCTTTCTCATCGCCGGGCCGCTGACGCTCGCGTGGCTCACGCAGCTGTGGGGTCGGCGTGCCGACGCTGGCCGCCGATGGGAGGAGCTCATGGGGTCGCTGCCCGTTCCGATGATGGGAGCCACGCTGCTCGTCGTCATCGCATCGCAACTGCCACGCGTGCGGGACTCGCTCGAGCAGATCGTGGTCGTGATACCGGTCTACGTCGCGTTCCTGTGTCTTATGCCCGTCCTCGGACGGGTGGCGGCGACCGCCCTCCGGCTCCCTGACGGGGAGAGCCGGGCGCTCGTGTTCACGTCCGTCACGCGTAACTCGCTGGTCGTGTTGCCGCTTGCGCTCGCGCTCCCGGCGGAGTACGCCATCGTCCCGTCGGTGGTCGTCATGCAGACGCTCGTCGAACTCATCGGGTTGCTCGTGCTCACTCGACTCGTCACCTCCCGCGTCTGGGAGCGCTCGGAAACGATGCTCAGAAAAGTTGGATCACAGTGATCAGCGACCAAATTAGCTGCTCGCGTTTCGCGAACGAGCACGAAAACGATCCTTAGAGAGCGTACCATAGAAAGATCCARTGAACTCGATTAGCTCTGCTTCTGGATCCGGTGCAACGTGCAACTCGTGACCTTTTGTATCTTCGTGGGAGTTATCGTATCTTCGGATGGTCCCATCCTCGACCGTTGGTTGTACAGCCAACGAGTTAAGAATGCCGGTGGTGCCCTGTAGTTTATATACGAATCCGCGGCCAGACCGCCCATGATCGACGATGCGCTCCGCGTGCTCGCGGGCGACTGCACCGTAATCACCGACGGAACGTCTCGAGAGGAGTACCGCGGCCGCGTGACGACCCTCGTCAAGCCCGACAACACCGTTCTCGTCCACGATATTAACGGCTACCAGCCGGTCGCGTGGCTCACCCGCGCCGACAGCGTCTCGAGCGACCGCTCGGACGGCTTCACGCTCGTGGCGAAAAAGGACACCCAGACGCTTCGGATCGCCGCCCACGAACAGGACGCGTTCGCTCACTACCCCGCCTCGGCGGCGGGAACGCCGGTTGGCGACTGTCCCGACTGCGGCGGCGCGCTCGTGCGCTCGAGCGGCGTGAATTGCGTCGACTGTGGAACCCGCTACGGCGTTCCCTCGGACGCGACGATCCGCGAGGACGCCTGCGACTGCGGGCTTCCTCGGATGCGCGTCGAACGCGGGCTGGCGTTTAACGTCTGTCTCGATCGGCGGTGCGAGTCGCTCGACGACGCGGTTTCGGAGGCGTTCGACCGCGAGTGGGGCTGCCCCGAACCCGACTGCGATGGCGACCTGCGAATCCTCAGACGCGGCGGGTTGCTCGCCGGCTGCGAGCACTACCCCGACTGCGACACCGGGTTCAGGGTCCCGTCGGGGGTCGTCGACGGCGAGTGCGCCTGCGGACTGCCGACGTTCAACACCCCCGGCGGCACGCGCTGTCTCGACGCCACCTGCGAGGGGGTGGTAGAGCACGCACCCAAAGCGACCAGCGGCGACTGAACCGGGTTCGCGACGCGCTCCCGTGCAGATGCAGCACCCCGGCCCCGCCTGCCGACCCGATCCACAGTCCCTTTGTGCCGGGCGGCACAACCGCGACCATGACACTCGAGGGTCGGTTCGACGAGGACGCGGGCGTCGTCCGGGTGGGCGCGGACGCACGCCAGCGCTACCACGATTCGCGGGGCTACGGCTATCCGCTCGAGGGAAACGAAATCGCGCTCGCGCCCGTCGAGGCGGCGCACTTGCTCTATCGGGGCGACCTCGAGGCGGTGGTCGACGACGGCGAACGACTCGCCTTTCGGGACCTGCTCGCCCGCGAGCCCGGCACCGATTTCGGGGTTCGATTCCTCGTGTACGCCGATCTGCGCTCGAGGGGGTTCTATCTCTCGCCGGCCGCGGAGCCGTGGGTGGCCGACCCGCCGGACTGTGACTTCGCGGTGTTTCCCCGCGGCAAGGGCCCCGGCGACGGCGAGGTCGCCTATGCGCTCCGGGTGATCGGCGAGCGAACCGACATTCCGGCCACGGCGCTCGAGGAGAGCGTCCTCGCGGTCGTCGACGAGGAGAGCGAGATCACGTACTTCGACGTGAACCGGCGGGATCCGACGGGGGACTCGGCGACGATCGAGTCGGATCGCGGGATCGACGCCGACCTGCTGGCCGATCGGGTCGTCGTCTGGGAGCCGCCGGCGGCCCTCTACGAGACGGCCTTCTACGGTCAACCGCTCGAGGGCCGGGAGTACGACCGGCCGACGCTGCAGTGTTCCCTGCTCGAGGCGGCTCACCTCGCCGAGCGGGGCGTTCTCGCCCTCGAGCCGTCGGTCGTTCGCGAGCGGGGGCGGGCGGTCGAAGGCGAGCGGTTCGATCGGCGGCTTCGAGTCTACGAGACGCTTCGCGAGCGCGGCGTCGTCCCGAAGACGGGCTACAAGTTCGGGGCCGACTTCCGGACCTACGCCGAGGTGGACTCGATCGACGATCTGGGCCACTCCGAGTTGCTGATCCGGGTGCTCGCTGGGGATCACGTTTTTGAGCCGCGAGACCTCGCGTTGGACGTTCGGCTCGCCCACGGCGTTCGGAAGACGATGGTGTTCGCGCTCGTGGATGGTGGTGAGATCGAGTGGTGGTCGCTCGAGCGACTTACACCGTAGGACGTGCTGTAACGGAATTATCTACTGTACAGTAGTGAGAGCGATCCACTCAGGAACGCTACTCACGCTGGTAACACTGACTTCCACATCGCTCACGGGTCACTCCGTTCCCCGTTCACATTTCGAGATCCTCACTACGTTCGGATCTCGCACTCCCCAACCGATTCGCTCAATCGCTCTGCGCTTTCGCTCATCCACTGGAAGACGCTTCGCGACTTCCAAGCCGTTCGGTCACAAAGTGACCGAAGACCTCGCACGACTTTCGATCGCCGTTCGCTTGAACCGCGATCGAGCGCGCGCCACTGTCGGATATCTGGCCGATCACGCCGGATCCGCACCGAAGCCGAAGCCTTTTGCGCGCTGGCGCGCCAACACGGTGATAATGACCGGAGACGAGCCACTTGAGGACTCGGTGGAACTGAGAACGGATGGCGGTGAGCGATCACGTAGATCGCGATCCTCGTCGGAACTCCGCTCCGACGGTGGAGCCGCAGGCGCAGACGACGTCGCGCTGGATCCGTGGGGTTCCTCGAGCGTCTCCGACTACCGGAATCTCTTCGAGGAGTTCGGGATCGAGGAGTTCGAGAAAATTCTCCCGGAGGTGCCGAACCCGCACTATCTGTTACGCCGGGGCGTCATCTTCGGTCATCGGGATTATCGGCCCGTCGCCGAAGCGATGCGAAACGACGAGCCCTTTGCGGCGCTCTCGGGGTTCATGCCGACGGGGGATCCCCACATCGGCCACAAGCTGGTTTTCGACGAGATCATCTGGCACCAACAGCAAGGAGCCGACGCCTACGGGCTCATCGCGGATCTCGAGGCCCACGCCGCCCGCGGGCTGACCTGGGACGAGATCGACGAGCACAGCCGAAACTACCTGCTCTCCTTGCTCGCGCTCGGATTCGATCCCGAGGAGGGCGACCTGTACCGCCAGTCGACCAACCGCGAGGTGCAGGATCTGGCGTTCGAACTCGGCGCGGAGGCGAACTTCTCGGAGTTCGAGGCGATCTACGGCTTCGACGGCGAAACCGACGTCTCGCATATGCAAAGCGTCGTGACCCAGATGGCCGACATCCTCTACCCGCAACTCGAGGAGCCGAAGCCGACCGTGATCCCCGTCGGCCCCGATCAGGACCCCCACGTCAGGCTGGCTCGAGACCTCGCCGAGCGGATGCGCTTCTTCAAGGTCTCGAAGGCCTACGCGAGTTTCGAACTCGACGACGAGGAACGCGAACTCGTCGCCGAGTACTACGAGCGACTCGATCCGGCGGAGTTCGACGACGACGCGCTTCGGTGCGTGCACGTCGCCGAAGAACTGGAGCGGACGCCGCTCGAGGAACTCGACGTGTCGCCCGACACCCTCGGCTCGGTCGTCTCGAAGCTCTCGGAGGCCGGCAAGGAGCCGGTTCGCCCCCGAACCCGATTCTTCAATCGTCGGGCGACTGACGACGCCTTCGAGGCGCTCATCGACGCCGTCGACGGCGAGAAGCGCGTCTACGAGAACCACGTCGACGCGTTCGACCTCGACCTCGAGGCGGCAGAGTCGCTGGCGAAGACGATCGAAGTCGAGAACGGCGGCTACGGATTCGTGGCACCGTCGTCGATCTATCACCGGTTCATGACCGGCCTCACCGGTGGCAAGATGTCCTCGTCGATCGAAGCCTCCCACATCTCGCTGCTCGACGATCCTCAGGAGGGCTACGACAAGGTCAAGTCGGCGACGACCGGCGGCCGCGAGACGGCCGAAAAACAGCGCGAACTCGGCGGTCGGGCCGACGAGTGTCCGGTCTATGAGCTGTACGCCTACCTGCTCGCAGGCGACGACGACGAGTTCGCAAAGGAGGTCTACGACGAGTGCGTCGGCGGCGAGCGCCTCTGTGGCGGTTGCAAGGAGCAAGCGGCCGAACTGATGCGGGACTTCCTTGCGGACCACCAGGAAAAGCGCGAGGAAGTCGAGGACCTGCTCGAGCAAGCGGACATCGAACTCGAGTCGCCGCGGCGCGGGTAGGGTCTCGAGTCGCCGCGACGCGGATTGAAACAACTGGCCGACAACTACACGCGCTAGAGGCGTGGGACCGTCCCGCAAGGCTTTTGCCGGAACCGGCTCACCGGACAGGTATGGCAACCGAATCCCGTGTCCGTGCCAGTGTCACTCGCAAGCCACAGCAGCCGTCGTCGGGATTCGGCTTCGCTTTTTTCCGGTGAGTCGGTGAACGCTCGAGCGGCTCTGACGAGCCGATCGGGTCGAAACCGGCCGTACCGAGTCGGAACCGCTAACTGACCGACCCACAGCCATTGAAGTAAGCGAATGAAACTCCCACACGCACAGGCCGCGGTCATCGAGGCCGCGAGCGCAGACGAGGCACAGTCCGTCGACGCCCTCGCTGCGGCGACCGAACTTCCCCCGGAGACCGTGACCGGCGCGCTCTTCGAACTCGCAGACGAGGGATTGGTCGCCGTCGAGGAACGCGTCGACGAAACGGTATCGATAACCGATGAGGGCCGCGAGTACGTCGATGCGTGCCTTCCCGAAGTTCGGCTCTACGAGGCAGCACTCGAGGCCGGTGCCGATTCCGGGCCCGTTTCGATGGGACAGGTCATCGGCGCATCCGGGCTCGAGGGACAGGCGGTCGACATCGCGCTGTCGAACTACGCCCGGAAGGGGTACGGCTCGATCGACAGCGGGGAGATCACCGCCGATCCCGACGCTGACCCCGGCGCAGATTCGGAGGCGAACGCGCTCGAGGTGGTCGCGGATGCGACGGAAACCGACGACGGCGCGGACGAAGCCGCCGGGGCACCCGTCGATGTCCTCGAGGTCGACGCAGAGACGATCGCTAACCTCGAGCGTCGGGACTTACTCGAGCGAAGCGAGACAACCGTTCGCTCCGCGACGCTTTCCGAACTCGGCGTCACGGAGCTGATGGCGGGCATCGAGACCGCAGAGACCGTCGGGCAGGTCACGCCAGAACTGCTCACCAGCGGCGACTGGGAAGATGCGGCGTTCGCCGAGTACAACGTCGAGGCCGACGCCGAACCGGCTCGAAGCGGCAAGACCCACATCCTGCGCCAGACCGCGGATCGCGTGAAAGACGTCCTCGTCGGTATGGGTTTTCAGGAGATGGAAGGCCCCCACGTCGACGCCGACTTCTGGATCAACGACTGCCTGTTCATGCCCCAGGACCACCCTGCTCGGACTCACTGGGACCGGTTCGCCTTAGAGCAGCCGACCCACATCGACGACCTGCCCGCGGATCTGGTCGACCGCGTCGAGCGCGCTCACCGCGAGGGCGTCGGCGAGGACGGCGAAGGCTATCACTCGCCGTGGGACGAGGACTTCGCGCGGGCGCTCGCACTGCGCGGCCACACGACCTCGCTTTCGGCGCGATACCTCTCCGGCGAGGAGATCGGCGATCTCGAGCCGCCACAGCGATTCTTCAGCGTCGAGAAGGTGTATCGAAATGACACGCTCGACCCGACCCACCTCCTCGAGTTCTTCCAGATCGAGGGCTGGGTGATGGCCGAGGATCTCTCCGTTCGCGACCTGATGGGCACCTTCGAGGAGTTCTACGCCCAGTTCGGGATCACGGACATCGAGTTCAAGCCACACTACAATCCCTACACGGAGCCGAGCTTCGAGCTGTTCGGGACGCATCCGACGACGGGCGAACTCGTCGAGATCGGCAATTCGGGGATCTTCCGCGAAGAAATGCTCGAGCCCCTCGGCGTCGACTGTGACGTGATGGCCTGGGGACTGGCCTTAGAGCGCCTGCTGATGTTGATGTACGGCTTCGAGGACATCCGCGACATCCACGGGACGCTATGTGATCTGGAACTGCTGCGAGAGACGGAGGTGACTTACTGATGCCCACGGTCGAAATCGACCCCGACGAACTGCGCGAGTTAACCAGCGCCGACGAAAAGAGCGACGACGACCTGATCGAAGACTTATTCGCGCTCGGTCTGGAGTTCGAGGGCCGAACCGAGGACGACGAGTTCGAACTCGAGTTCGCGCCGGATCGACTCGACCGGCTTTCGGTCGAGGGCGTCGCCCGCTCGCTTCGCTACCAGTACGGCGACGACAGGGGCGTCTACGTGCCGAACACGAACTCGGCCGAGTGGACCATCGAGGTCGACGACGATGTCCCCGACGAGCGCCCGTACGTCACGGGCGCGGTCGTCCGCGGCGTGAATCTAGACGAGGAGGCGTTAGATTCGCTCATCCAGCTACAGGAGAAGCTCCACGCGACGATGGGCCGCAAGCGCGCGAAAGGCGCGATCGGCATTCACGACCTCACTATGCTCAAGGGCGCCTCGACGGGAGCGGCCGACTCGAGCGTCCGCTACACCGGCATCGACCCCGAGGGCGACCGGTTCGTGCCGCTGGATTCAGATCGGGAGATGACGCCCACGGACGTGCTCTCCGAACACCCGACCGGCGACACCTACGCCGATCTGGTTCGAGACCTCGAGCGATATCCGGCGATCTACGACGAACTCGGGCTGTTCTCGTTCCCGCCGGTGATCAACGGTCGGCGAACCGAGGTCTCGACCGACTCGCGGGACCTGTTCGTCGAACTGACCGGCACCGACCAGTGGACGATCGACAGGATGTGTGCGATCATCTGCTACGCCCTGAGCGCCCGCGGCGGGACTATCGAGGAGGTGACCGTGGCGTATCCGGATCGCGAACTCGTTCGGCCCGACCTCTCGCTCGAGACCAAGACCGTCGCCCACGACCGCATCGAGACGATTCTCGGCATCGACCTCGATCCCGAGGAAGTCGTCGATCTGGCCGAACGAGCCGGTCTCGAGGCCGAGACGGAGGAGGCCGAGACGACGGAGGCTGAAACGGCGGAAAGCGACGCCGCTGCCCTCACGTACGAGATGACGATTCCGCCCTACCGCGTCGACGTACTCCACCCGATGGACATCATCGACGACCTCGGGCGGGCCTACGGCTTCAACGAACTCGAACCGCGCTACCCCGACGTGGGGACCGTCGGCGGCCGGCACGAGCGCAGTCGCCTCGAGGACGCGACCCGCCGGAGTCTCGTCGGGCTCGGGTTCGAGGACCTGCTCAACTTCCACATGATCAACGAGGCCGAGAACTTCGATCGACTGTCGCTTCCGACGCCGGACGACGACAGTGCGGACGAGGCAGTCTACGGCGTCGGCAAACCCGCTACGATCAAAGAGCCCTACAGCGAGGACTACACCATGCTTCGGACGTGGGTGCTTCCCTCGCTGGTGATGGTCCTCGAGCGAAACACCCACCGCTCGTACCCTCAGGATCTGGCCGAAATCGGCTTCGCGGCCGAGATCGACGACTCGGAGAACACGGGCGTCGCCGAGCGCCGGAGCGTCGGTGCCGTGCTCGCACGCCACGACGCGGCCTACGAGGACGCGAAGGGCCGACTCCAGACGCTCGTCCGAGACTTCGGCGGGGACCTCGAGACGCCCCCGACCGAGCACCCGTCGTTCATCGACGGTCGGACCGCCGCGGTCGTCATCGACGGCGAGGAAGTCGGTGTGATCGGCGAACTCCACCCGAAGGTGCTCGTCGAACACGACCTCGAGGTTCCGGTCGCGGCGTTCGAGTTCGATCTCGAGGCACTGAACTGAGCACCGTCCGCTGAGTGGACGCGGTAAGTCAACGATATTTTCCCGCGAGCGAACGAAGTGAGCGAGCGGGCCGACGACTGACTCGGAGTGAGCAACGCGAACGGAGAGGAAAAAGGAGTGCTTTTCATCGACGTTTTGCCGAGCGAGCAGCGCCGCTCGCCGGCGCTGTGAGCGCAGAGCAAAAGGTCGGTTTTAGAAATTGTGTTCGACTTCCTCCTCGTCGGCTTTCTGGATGATGATCTTCCCGTCTCGAACGCGGACGAAGACCTCGTCGCCGATGTCCATGCCCGCCACCTCGAGTTCGTCCTCGTGGAGATTGAGATGGACGTTGTGATAGTTCCCGTTATCGTCTTTCGCGCCGCTTGGACTCAGCTTCTTTTTCCGGACCATCGCGGGGTTCTAACACGAACTTCACCGCAGGATCTACTTAAGTGTTTTCTACGCGATATCGATGTGCCACGTCACCTATGACGTACGTATCTGAATATATGGGCGGAATTTCACGCCGATGAACCAGTTGGTGACAGTTTGTGGGGGACCGGATGTACTTAAAGATACTGGCGCAGTCGGTCGATTTTGGGGGATATCTTTATGTCGGACCGTGTGCTGAATTGACACGGAGGGAAAAACCATGGTACGTGAAGATGGTAAGCGGAACTTTGCACTGCGCACGTCTAACGGAGATGAGGAGAGCGTCTTCTCTGGGAACACACCTCGGCAGGCCGCACTCAAAGCGGCACGGCGACTCGAGGCCGGCTCGAGCGAGGACGCCGCCGAGCGAGTCGAACTCCGGCTTCGTGAGAAGGGGACGGACAAGGTCCACATCTACGACGGCTGGGCCTGGGAGGAAACCGCACCGGACGACAAACCGGACTGGATGCCGGGTGAGATCACGGAAGCGAACGTGGCAAAGCAGGGAATCGAACACCTCGACGAATAATCGGCGGCCGGTGATTCTCGCGAGGGTGTGACTCGAGTGCCGACGCTCTTGAGTACTGGGTCTTCGGCCCTGTCTCCGTCGTACCATCTAATCGATCAACTTCGGCCGGCCGGCTTCGGTCGATCGCTTCGACCGACTGCTTTCGATCGACTCCCTCGGACCGTATTAGTGGTCGCTTGTCCAGTTTCAAAAGACGATAATACAACCTAGTGTAACGGCTATCCCGTTGTACTGTTATATCTGTCTAATAAACACGCTTATATGTGGCTGGCTGGCCATACCCAATAGAAATATGAGTACGTTCGTCCACCAAATATGGGATGGGGCAACTGTGTGTCCACATCGAAATAAGAACATCGTTCTGGCCGGGTTCGTGGCCTCGTCAGCGCGACCCGCCGAGCGCCGACGGTCGGTCGGCTGTGTCGGTCTGGGTTCGATCGGATCGGTCGTCGAATCGAACGAGGTGGGCGTATGATCGACGCCAAGTGGAAGAACTTGCTCCTCGCGACGGCGATGTTCAACCTCGGTTTCGTCATCTGGTTCTCATTCGCTCCGTTCACCGACGCCATCGCGACCGAGTTCGGCCTCTCGATCGCGCAACTCGGCGTCGTCTCGAGCGCGGCCGTCGTTGCCGTCCCGCTGGGGCGGATACTCGTCGGGCCGCTCACCGACAGGTACGGCGCGCCGGTGATCGCCGGGATCACGCTTCTGGTCGTGGGTACCTTCTCGATTATCAGTGCGTTCTCCCAGACCTACGAGGTATTCGTCGGGTCGCGTATTATCGCGTCGCTGGCCGGGATCACCTTCGTGATCGGAATTCAGCACGTCTCCCAGTGGTTCGAAGAGGAGAACCTCGGACTGGCGGAGGGGATCTTCGCCGGCATCGGCAACGCCGGTGCGGGGCTTGGCGCGTATTTCACCCTGCCGCGGCTTTTCGGCGCGGAGTACAGCGGCCCGATATTCGCGTCGAACTGGCGCGCCGCGTTCTTCTACACCGGCGTGATCGCGGTCGTTCTGGGCGTCGTCTACTACGTTTTCGGCGGTGCCGCGAAGACCGAAGCCAGACGGCAGGCGACCAGAGACGGCGTCAACAGACGACAGTGGCTCTACATCGCAACCCGCCACGGCGCGGTCGTCCTCGCAGCGGCGTACGTGATGACGTTCGGCCTCGAGGTGGCGATGAACGGCTGGCTGGGGACCTACTACCGCGAGGGATTCGGACAGGGCGACATCGTGATCGCCGCCACCTTCGCCGCGACGTTTTCGGTCGCAGCGGGCTTGCTTCGGCCGATCGGCGGCTACGTCAGCGACGTCCTCGCTCGCAGGGAACTCGAGTTGCTACCGTGGTTCGAAGGACGATACCGGGAACAGTGGACGTTCATGACGCTCGTGTTCGTCGTCCTGACGATGTTCGGTATGACGGCAGCCGGATTGACCGGGAACGTCTACATGGCGGTCGGCGCCGGATTCCTGGTCGGCGTCGGCTGTGCCTTCTCCGAGGGCGCGATCTTCGCACAGGTACCGGCGATGTTCCCGAACAACTCCGGTACCGTCGCCGGCATCGTCGGCGGTATCGGTACGGTCGGCGGCTCCGTCTACCCGCTCGTGTTCGCCGCGCCGTTCCTTCCGAACCTCCACGTCGGCTACGCGATCGTCGGCGTCTCGATGATTCCCATCCTCGCCTTCTGCGCGTGGGTCTTCCAACCGCACGTCGCGGCGGATGCGACCGAGAAGGGATGGCTTGTCTCCGATGACCCGCCGACCGGAACCAGCGCTCCCACCGCGGCCGACGACTGACGACCCGGGTTCCCGATGGGCTTTTGCTCCCGACCCGTAAACAAGAGGTTATGACCGTTGTCACGCTCGGACCCGAGGGGACGTACTCTCATCGCGCGGCACAGGCGATCGGCGACGACATCGACTTCCGTCAGTCCGTGACGGCGATCGTCGACGCCGTGGCAAGCGGCGAGTACGATCGGGGTATCATCCCCATCGAGAACAGCATCGAAGGCAGCGTCACCGAAAGCCTCGACGCGATCGCCGAGTACGAAATCGCGATCGTCAGCGAGATCGTGACCCCCATCAACCACGCTCTGCTCGCCCAGGGCGAGGACTTCGAGACGATCGCCAGCCACTCTCAGGCGCTCGCTCAGTGTCGATCCTACCTCGAGGAAACGTACCCCGACGCGACCCTCGAGGCCGTCGCCAGTACGGCCCAGAGCGTCGAGTACGCCCGCGAGGACCCGTCGATGGCCGGTATCGCCCATCCGGACAACGCCGGCGACGGTATCGAAGTGATCGCCGACGACATTCAGGAACGGTCCTCGAACGCGACGCGATTCTTCGCGGTCGCACCGGCGGCGGATCGATCGCCCGGCGGCGGGAAAACCTCCATCGTCGCGTATCCCGACGTCGACTATCCGGGGCTGCTCCTCGAGCTCCTCGAGCCCTTCGCCGATCGAAACATCAACCTCACGCGACTCGAGTCCCGTCCGAGCGGCGAGCGACTGGGTGACTACGTCTTCCACATCGACATCGAGGCGGGCCTCTACGAGTCTCGAACCGAGGAAGCGCTCGCGGAACTCGAGAAACTCGCTGAGAACGGCTGGGTCCGGCGGCTGGGGTCGTACGATACGGAGCACGTGGTCGAATAGGACGGATTGGGTTGCCGAAAACGCGTTTGTACTCCCGTCAGTCGCCTGGTTCCCGGTTTTCGACCGGATCGAACGAATCGGTCGTGTCGGTACCGAACGACAACAGTCCAGTCCTCGATGCGTCCTCGAGCGCCTCGACGTTCCGGAGGACGAGCGCGCCGAAGCCGACGACGAGGACCACCTCGACGTAGAGGAGCACGATCAGCCCGACGAACTCGTCGACCAGCTGGAAGGCGACGATGAGCCCGTTCGCAACGAGTCCGATCCACGCGAGGGCGATCAGGTGCTTGAGTTTGTTGTACAGGAGCGACCGCTCCGGCGATTGGACGGCCGCCGTCTGTGCGAACGGGCCATACAACAGCACGATGCCGACCACGAGAAGCACGAACGGCACGAGCGTCGCGGCCGTCATGGCGGCCCCGTCGAGGAAGCCGGCGAAGTACGTCACCCACACGCGCGCCAGGACGACGCCGAGCAGGCCCAGCGTCAGCCGCTTGCCGGTGCCGGCGATCGAGCCGATAACGAGTACGATCGGGATCCACATCGCCGTATACCCCAGAAACCGGATCGGATCCTCCCCGATCCCGAGGGCCTGCTGGATCGGTGCCGTCCCCAGGTAGACGACGGCCATCGCGCCGGCCGCCACGGTGGCCGCGTACCCGTACCGCCGACACGCGATCGGGAGGGTGCGCGCCCAGCCGACGAATCCCAGGGTGATCAGTCCGAGAAGGACGCCGGCGAGTTGCATCGAGTTCGCATAGAGGAAGTTCATCATACACGACCACCTCCGCTCCCGTCGGCCGTTATCGGACGGGACTGCCGTTCGAGGGCGAACTCATCGATCAGTCCGAGCAGATCTTCGGCGCTGTCCCCGAGATCCGTCGCCGTCTGCGTGACCGAGTCGATCGTCGCACTCGTCTCCTCGGAGGCCGCGGCAGCCTGCTGTGATTTGGTGCTGGTCTCGTCGGCGACGTCGGCGACGTCGTCGACGATGATCGACAGCTCCTGGGCCGAGTCGGCCTGATCGCCGGTCGTCTGCGCGATCTGCTGGATGCTGCTATCGACCTGCTCGATCTCGGTTGAAACCGTCTCGAGGCGCGACTCGAGGTCGTCGACGAGCGTCGCCGTCGTCTGCATGTTCGAGTCGACCGCGGAGATCTCGTCGGCCGTCGTCTGCGTGCGGTCTCTGATCGACTCGAGGGTTCCCTCGATGTCGCCGACGGCGTCCATCGTCTCCTCTGCGAGCGATTTGATCTCGTCGGCGACGACCGCGAAGCCGTTGCCGGCGTCGCCCGCCGTCGCGGCCTCGATCGACGCGTTCAGCGCGAGCAAGTTCGTCTGGTCCGCGATGTCGTCGATCAGGGCGATGATCTCCTCGATCTGCTCGGTCTCTCGGGTGAGTTCCTCGGCCGTGTCGACGACCGTCTCCGTGTTCTCGACGAGTTCGTCGATGTTCGTCGACACTTCGGCCGCGACCTCGCGTCCTTCGTCGGTCAGCGTCGACACTTGGTCGGACTGCTCGGCGATCTCGTTGGTCGTCGAGGCGACCTCCTCCGTGGCGGCGGACAGTTCGCTGACTTCGCCAGAGGCGTTGTCCAAGTCCTTCGACTGGTCGGCCGCCCCCTCGGCGATCTTCTGGACCGACTCGGCGACGTCCTGACTCGCCGTCCGGATCTGGCGACTCGAGTCGTCGAGTTCGACCGACATGGTCTCGACGGCCTCGGCCGAGCGCTGCACTTCGGCGATGGTGTCGCTCATCCGGTCGAGCATCTCGTTGAACGAGGTCGCGATCGCTTCGGTCGCCTCGTTATCGACCGACGGCTCGAGCCGCCGGGTCAGGTCGCCGTCCGCACAGGCGTCCATCACCTCGGAGAAGCGCTCGGCCTCCGCAACCAACTGTTCGTTCTGCCGTTCGACTTTCGCCCGCGTCTCCTGAACCCGGGCCCGTTCGGCCTCGAGTTCTTCGGCGCGCTCCTCGGCGTCGGACCGGGCTCGTTCGGCCCGTTTTTGTTCCTCCTCGAGCGTCTCGAGCGATTCCTCCAGGGAATCGCGCATCCGCGCGACCGACCGGTAGAGCGATCCGATTTCGTCGACACGATCGGTCTCGAGGTCGACATCGAACTCACCATCACCGATCTGTTCGGTCTTGCCGGCCAGGCGACGAAGCGCCAGCGAGACGTTGCCGCCCAGTACGATACCGAGGAGGCCGAGGTTCACGCTGAACACGACCGTGATCCCGGTCAGTGCGGCGATGGCACGCGTCGTCGCTTCATCCGCCGGACCGGTGACGACGTGTCGGCCGAAAAGAACCGCAAACGCGAGCGTAACGACCAGCACACAGCCGACCATCACGGCTATTTTCATGCTATACTGCTTCCGAATTCTATCGGGAACGAACGTTTCGAATACCATTATATTTCCTGCCCGAACGTACCTACATCGGTGACGGCGGGTTGCTGCTATGACAAAACTATATGGAAGACAGATAATTGTTATCGCCGATCTGTTCGAACTCTCGACCGGATTTTCGGAGAGTGTCATGGCCGAACGAGTATATACTCGTTCCAAGTTCGATGTGTCCGGCGGTAGAAGTATAAAAATTATATCTGGTTGCCCTCGAGCACCGTAAACGGTTTTTCGGGTCCAGCCGGAGTTCGGGTATGTCCCTCGACGACGGCGACGACGCCCCGAGTGTCCGCGCATCGAATCAGGACGGCGACGAAGTTACGCTCGAGTTCGACGATCCGACCGTCGTCTACTTCTACCCGCGCGACGACACGCCCGGCTGTACCATCGAGGCCACTCAGTTCCAGCGCGAGTACGACACCTATCGGGATGCCGGCGTCGAGGTCTACGGCGTCTCGACCGACGACGTCGACTCCCATCGCGAGTTCTGTGAGGCGGAGGGCCTCGAGTTCGATCTGCTGGCCGATCCGGAGGGGGACCTGGCGGATCGATTCGGTGTCGACCGGAGCGGTGGCACAGCAGCCCGGACCACGTTCTTCCTCGCGGACGGCGAGGTAAAGACGGTCTACGAGAACGTCGATCCGGACGGTCACGCCCGCGACGTGCTGGGTGACGCACTCGAGGACGGCCACGCGACGCTTTCCGAGTAGCACCACGTCGTCGGATACCGCTCCGGTTCCATCGGTCGCGACGGCCGTCCGTCGACGACCGACGGGCAGCGTTTATTCACCTCGAGCGCGTACTCGAAGTATGCGCCAGAACCCGTTCGACGACCTCGAGGAACTGCTCAACCGAATCAGCAACCAGGTCGAGGAGGGAATGATGACCGGCGGGCTACAGGTCCCCGGCTCGGTCGCCGTCGATGTCGCCGACGAGGGCGACGAGTTCGTCGTGACAGCGGACTTGCCCGGCTACGAAACCGACGACATCGAACTGACGCTCTCGGACGGCGCGCTCCGGCTCGAGGCGACTCGCGAGGACGAGACGGCGTTCGAGGAGGGCGAGTACGTCCGTCGCGAGCGGACGAGCAAGTCGGCGAACCGCCGCATTCGGCTCCCCGAGCCGGTCGACGAGGAGGCCGTCTCGGCGACCTTCACGAACGGCGTCCTGACGGTGACGCTTCCCAAAGAAAGCGGGGACGACGAGTCGAAACGGATCGACATCGAGTGATCGGTCGAATCGACCGACCGATCGCGCTCTCTGCCGAACGGCTCGAGCGTGTCCCGACGAGACCGTCGCGGCGATGAAAAACGGCACCGACGGAGCGAGGCGGCACTTGGATGGAAAGGTATAGGGCCGCGTCACGAACACACCTAACCAAGAGATGACCGAAGAGGGATACGACCACGTAGCGGTCGAACGGCGCTGGCAGGACGCGTGGGACGAGGGCGACGCGTATCGAACGTCCGACGACGTCGAGGATCCGACGTACGTGCTGGGGATGTACCCGTATCCGTCCGGTAAACTCCACATGGGCCACGTCCGAAACTACACGATCACGGACGCCTACGCCCGCTACCGGCGGATGAACGGCGACGACGTGCTCCACCCGATGGGCTGGGACGCGTTCGGCCTGCCGGCCGAAAACGCGGCCAAGGAACGCGATACGAACCCTCGAGACTGGACCCTCGACTGCATCGAAACGATGCGCGAACAGATGGTCTCGATGGGCTTTGGCTACGATTGGGAGCGCGAAATAGCGACCTGCGAGCCGGAGTACTACCGGTGGAACCAGTGGCTCTTCTCCCGGTTTCACGAGGAAGGGCTCGTCGAACGACGCGACGCCGAGGTCAACTGGTGTCCCGAGTGCGAGACTGTGCTGGCCGACGAACAGGTCGAGGGCGAGGCAGAACTCTGCTGGCGCTGTGACACGCCGGTCGTCCAGCGCGAACTCGAGCAGTGGTTCCTGAAGATCACCGAGTACGCAGACGAACTGCTCGAGGCCATCGACGACCTGGAGGGGTGGCCCAACTCGGTGCGCCAGATGCAGCGCAACTGGATCGGCCGCCAGTACGGGACGGAACTGGACTTCGAAATTGAGGGGAGCGAGGCGCGTAGCGCCTCGAACGGACGCGGCGAGGGCACCGAGCCGCGGGAGTACGGTGCCGTCGAGGCCTTCACCACCCGCGTCGACACGATCCACGGGGCGACGTTCTTCGCGCTCGCGCCCGACCATCCGATCAGCGAGGAACTCGCCGAGGAGAACGACGAGATTCGCGAGTTCGTCGAGCACGAAGCCGATCCCGAGGGCGACGAACCCAACGGCGTCGCGACCGGCCTGACCGCGACCAATCCCGTGACCGGCGACGAGATCCCGGTCTACGTCGCAGACTTCGTCCTCTCGGACGTAGGGACCGGCGCGCTGATGGCCGTGCCGGGTCACGACGAGCGCGACCACGCCTTCGCCGAGAAGATGGGCGAGGAAATCGTGCCCGTCGTCGCCCCCGAGCCCGACGACTGGGACGGCGAGACGGTTCCCGACGCGCCGGACGTCAGCGAGGAAGCCTACACCGACGACGGCGTGCTGGTCAACTCCGGGGAGTACTCCGGCCTCGAGAGCGAGGCCGCTCGCGAGCGACTCACTGCGGACATCGACAGTGCAACAGAGGCGACCCAGTACCAGCTTCGCGACTGGGGGATCTCCCGCCAGCGCTACTGGGGGACCCCGATCCCAGTCGTCCAGTGTGAGGATTGTGGTCCCGTGATGGTTCCCGACGAGGAGCTGCCGGTCGAACTGCCGGAGTTCATCAACACCACCGGAAATCCGCTCGACGCCGCCGAGGAGTGGAAGGAAACGACCTGTCCGGAGTGTGGGAGCGAGGCCACTCGAGAGACGGACACGATGGACACCTTCGTCGACTCCTCGTGGTACTTCCTGCGGTACGTCTCGCCGGATCTCGAGGACGCGCCGTTCGATCTCGAGCGGGCCAACGACTGGATGCCGGTCGACCAGTACGTCGGCGGCATCGAACACGCCGTGATGCACCTGCTTTACTCACGATTCTTCACGAAAGTCCTCGCCGACAACGAGGGCTTAGACCACCGCGAGCCATTCGAGAACCTGCTCGCACAGGGGATGGTCCAACTCGAGGGCGAGAAGATGTCCAAGTCCGTCGGCAACGTCGTCTCGCCCCAGCGGATCGTCGAGGAGTACGGTGCGGACACCGCGCGGCTGTTCATGATGCAGGCCGCCCAGCCCGAGCGGGACTTCGACTGGAGCGAGGAGGGCGTGCGATCGACCTACGCCTTCCTGACCCGCCTTCAGGAGCTGGTCGAAGACTATGCTTCGAGCCCGCCCGACGGCGAGGACGACGCCGTCGCGAGTTACGTCGAGAGCGAGATCGACGCGGCGATCGCGATCGCCGGCGAGGAGTACGACGACCTGACCTTCAACGCCGCGGCTCGCGAGAGTCAGGAACTGGTCCGCACGCTCCGCCAGTACGCCGAGTACACCGAGCCACACGCTGCGACCTACGAGCGCGGCCTCTCGGCGGTCGTCCGCCTGCTCGCGCCGGTCGCGCCCCACATCGCCGAAGAACTGTACGACGCGCTCGGAAACGACGAGTTCGTCGTCGACGCCCCGTGGCCGAGCGCGACGGTTGATCGCGCCTACGTCGAGAAGCGCCGCAACCTGGTCGAGAATACCCGCGAGGACATCCGCCAGATCATCGACGTGGCCGGCATCGAGGACCCGAAATCGATCGATGTCGTCGTCGCGCCCGAGTGGAAGTACGACGCCCTCGAGATCGCCATCGAGAGCGACGCCGACAACCTGATCGGCGAACTGATGCAAAACTCCGAGATCCGCGAGCAGGGCGACGCGGCCGCAAGCTACGGACAGGACCTGCAAGCCGAGCGAGAGGCGCTGACCCACCCGCTCGAGATCGACGCCGAGTACGACGCCCTCGAGTCGGCCGTCTGGCTGATCGAACGCGAGTTCGATGTGCCGGTTCGGGTCGTCCGCGCGACCGACGCCGCCGACGACGTGCTTCGAAACGCCGAACCCGGCCGCCCGGCGATCGAAATCGAAGACTGACTCGGGTGGAATCGGGGAGTCGGGTGGCGCTCGGCGTTCGCCTCGATCGTCAACTGGGTCCGTTTGGTGTGGGTTGTTTTTCGATGATGGCGGTCTCGGGTTCGGGAGCGCCGCGTGCCTTCGATCGTCCGCTCCCAGTTTCACTCGAGCACGGACAATCGCCGATTGCTCGATCTCGAGCGCTATCGAATAGCACTACTCGAGCAGATCTTTCGCGACCCGACAGCCACGGGCCGAGTCGCTGTGATGTCCTAAAACGAGCCTAAAACGAGCTTGACGACTGCGGTGGCTGGAAGCTCACACTGGGCGATATGATGTCGGAATCCACTACTGAGGCTGACGACAGGGATTTCCACGTCCTCCCCAACCGATTCGTTCGCTCGTACACTCGCTCACTCATCCCTCGCGCAAATTTCGCTCGCGGGTCGGATCGCGACCCGCGAGCGAGCGCGCGCCACCGTACTTCACCGGTATGGTGTAGAATACGCACTTTGTACGTCGCGAGAGTTTCGAACTTAGGGTTGAAGATCGACATAGAGCGACTATCTACTGGCTGGTGTCGCCCGCCGGGCCGTCGCGGGCCGCTGAGTCGCGACTATCGCCTATTGGGCACTCGTTGGTCTCCATTTACAATTTCGTAAAAACGGGCGTATTACTCTCGAGAACCCCCCATTTCGAACTCGAGTCGAGCGCTTTTCGAGACGGCTCGAGACCGATGCGTTTGTTAACTCTGATCTGAAAGAATAATTCACAGACTTATAATACCAATCCTATATCGTATTCATTTTAATTTACTGGCCAGTTGTATTACTATTGTCATCTCGGCTTCCGTCTCGAAATCCGGTCCGGAAGCGGTATGTCGGTGACTCACGAACCCTCGAGCATGAGAGTCGAATTCGACGAGGACACGTGTATCGGCATGTACCAGTGTGTCGCCGAATGGGACGCGTTCTCGAAAGACAAGTCGGCAGGAAAAGCAGTGCTCGAGGGAAGCGAGGAGGAAACAGATGGGATCTTCGTCCGCGAAGTCCCCGACGGGGCAGAACTCGACGCGAAGTTCGCGGCCCGAACCTGTCCAGTCGACGCGATCACGATCTACGACGACGACGGCGAGCAGTTGATCCCCTGATCGATCGGTACGTTTCTTCGAGTCACTACCGTCGTAAGGCCGCGTCCACTAATTTCGATTCGACCGTCCGAAGAAGCGTCGAAGCCGCACTTTCCGAGCATTCGAGCGCTGTCGCGACCTCGGCTAACGACCCGCTGCGAGGGACGTCGTAGTAGCCCAGTTCTCGAGCCATCTCCATCGCTTCGAACTGCCGCATCGTCAATCGCCCCGCGAGCGTCTCGGCTCTGCGCTGATGATCACTGACTCGCTGTACGTCGATACCGATATCATCGGGGAACCGAGCAAGCAGTCCCGACAGTGCGTCGGGTTCACCGAGTACGGTGACGTGCATTCGCTCTCGCCCGGTATAGACCAGTGGCGGGACGATAACGAGACCCGATTCGTCGAACGCGCCCAGCAGCGTTTCGTCTGCGGCCCGAATGTCCATCACGGTGTAAGCGTAGAACGTATCATCGTCGATCGGCATAAGTTCGAATTGACGGACGACGGCTAAGTCGGTCGCCGCTGCTTTGATTTTGTCGGGATCACCGACGATCAACGAGAGGAATCGCACCCGCTCGCTGTCGGAATCGACGTGCCAGGAGAGCAGTTCCTCGCGGTGAAAATCGAGTTCGGAATCGGGTCTGGGGACCGAAAGCTGCATCCATTCCGGAAGGCGAAGCGTCAGGTCCATCGATTGCATACGCTCAGGTCATTCGCATTGATAAAGAAGTTCAGTGGTTCGGGCGAACGCCGACCATTGCGTCTGCCCTGTGTCCAACTATGTCCGATACCGAACCGCACTCGCTCCACTCCAACGATTCCGGGCCATCTTCGGCAACCAACCCATCGAACGCTGCTCTCCCACCAGGACCGCGAGGACTACCAATACTCGGAAGCACGCTCTCGATTGTCCGCGACCCGCTCGAGTTCGTCGAGTCGGCGAAGCAGTACGGTGATATCGTCAGCTACGAGGCATACGGAACCGAGTTCGCACTCGTCTACGATCCACACGCCGTCGAAGCCATCTTGGTCTCGCGATCGGACGAGTTCGAAAAAGGTGATTTCGAGACCGACTTCGGCGAACTCATTGCCCCCGACGGTATTGCGTTCACCGAGGGGCAGCGCTGGCGACGACAACGCACTCTCTTGCAATCGTCGTTCACGCCCAATCGAATCCACGCCGTTGCCGACGGAATGGTCGCTGAGGCGAATCGACTCGTCGACGACTGGGACGACGGCGACGAGATCGCGCTTCGGGACGCACTGTCGACGTACACGCTCCGCGTGCTCGCCCGGACGCTATTCGACCTTCCGCTCGACGGAGAGCGCATTGCGACCGTCACGCGGGCGGCCGCCGCGGTGAACAAGTACGCATCCCCGCAGCGGCTCGCTATCGGATCATTCCTGCCGTCGTGGATTCCGGACCGCGCCGAGCGCGAGTACGAGACTGCGATGGCCGACCTCGAGGCGCTCATCACCGAGCTCGTCACAGAACGTCGTCAAACGGACGCGACGGGTGATGACCTCCTCTCGGTGCTGGCTCGAGCGGAGTACCCGGATGGGTCGCGACTCTCGGCTGACGAGATTCGAGATCAACTCGTCACGTTCCTCTTTGCCGGTCACGAGACAACGGCGACGGCGCTCGCAGTGGCCTGCTGGCTCCTCGCTGGTAACTCGAGCGTTCGTGCCGAACTCGAGTCGGAACTCGCGGCCGTCTGCAACGACCGGAATCCCACGATCGGAGACCGTGCTCACCTCGAGTACACCGAAGCTGTCCTCAAGGAAGCGATGCGACTCTATCCGCCGGTCACGGGCATCTACCGCGAACCGCTGGCTGAGACGGTGCTGTCCGGCTATCGGATCCCGACCGGGATGACCCTACAGCTCTCAGTTTACGGTATCCATCGTGACGAGCGCTGGTGGGCCGACCCCGAGACCTTTCGCCCCGAACGGTGGCTCGCAGATACCGAACGGCCGGAGTACGCGTACTTCCCCTTTGGCGGCGGACCACGCCACTGCCTCGGCATGCGTTTTGCGATGGTCGAACTCCAACTCGCACTCGCAGCGCTCGCCCGCCGTGTCGAGTTCAGTCGCCTTGTGGAGACCCTCGAGCCGTCACTCGGGGTGACGCTCGATCCCGGCCCGCTCGAGACGCGAGTGGAAAATCGATAACGCAGGCCGTTTCGTTCGATCTGCGCACAACTGACGAAAAACCTTCCGACGGAACGAGACGCCTACGAGATCTTCTCGTACTGCTCGGAGAGTTTCTCCGCGGCCTCGCCAAGTTCGTTGCGCTCGAACTCCGAGAGGTCCCACTCGACGATCTCTTCGATTCCGTTCGCGCCGAGTTTGGCCGGGACGCCGAACGCGGTCCCCTCGTGTCCGAACTCGCCCTCGAGTTTTACGCTCGCGGGTAGCACTTCGCCTGTATCGCGGAGGACGGCCTCGACCATGTGGCCGACGCCGGTGGCCGGCCCCCACTGGGTCGCGCCTTTCTTCTCGATGACGTTCATCGCCGAGGTCTGGAGTTCCGAGAGCAGTTCCTCCTTCTCCTCGGCCGTGAACTCGAGGTCGCGGCCGTTGACTCGGACCTTCGAGAAGACGGGGACCTGCGCGTCGCCGTGTTCGCCGAGGATCGTCGCCTCGACGTTCTGGACGGGAACGTCGTAGCGCTGGGCAATAACGTACCGGAAGCGAGCTGAATCGAGTCGACCGCCGAAGCCGATCACCTGCTCCCGTGCGCGCTCGCCGGTCTCGTAGAGGTGCCGGTTGAGCAGGTCGACCGGGTTCGACGTGGTGATCGTGACGAAGTCGTCGTTGTGTTCCGCGAGCGAGGAGCCGATGTCCTCCATGATGGGGGCGTTGTCGCCCGCGAGGTCGATCCGGGTCTGTCCGGGCTGGCGCGGGATGCCCGCCGTGATGACGACCACGTCCGAGCCTGCGGTGTCCTCGTATCCCCCCTGCCGGATGACCGTGTTGGAGTCGTAGGCGACGCCGTGGTTCGTATCGGCGGCCTGTCCGATCGTGTCGTCTTCCTTGTCCGGAATGTCGACGAAGACGAGTTCGTCCACGATATCTCGAAGCGCGATGTTGTAGCCTGCGGCGGCCCCGACCGTCCCGGCCGCGCCGACCACGCTAACTTTCGTCATACCACGTAATGGTGCACCATCCCACGCGTTAAATCCGTCGAAACCCGTCAGTTTGGACGAGATACCCGTCGTCGAATCGATGGTCGTCGACCGACTGAGGGTGCGCTCGAGTTCTCCACACACCGTCGATGACCGAACCGATCATAGGACGGGGTGTCGAAACTCGAGTATGCGCGTGAGCGTCGTCGGCGGTGGAACGATCACGAACGGACAGGAGCGAACCGCGGTTGCAGTCGGGAAAGCGCTCGCGGCGAACGGCCACACGGTCGTCTGCGGTGGGTTGGGCGGCACGATGGAAGCGGTCTGTCGCGGCGCAAACTCCGAAGGCGGCGAGACGATCGGAATCTTGCCGACCGATCGACGAGCCGACGCCAACGAGTACGTCGACACGGCCGTCGCGACTGGACTCGGCCACGCCCGAAACGCGCTCGTCCCGATGAACGGGGACGCCGTCCTCGCGCTGGCCGGCAGTGCCGGGACGCTCTCGGAGATCGGCCTCGCGCAGGTCTACGACCGTCCGATCGTCGGGATCGACACCCACGAGGTCCCCGGAATCAAGGTCGTCGAAACCCCCGAAGCGGCGGTCGCCGCGCTCGAGGCGGCCGTTCGCTGATGGAAACGGGCGAGATCGACAGTCCGAACGCGCCTGCCCCACCTTCGCAGCTTTTTCGACGTTCCAGCCCGTTGAGACGAGTATGAGCGACTTCGACAAGGAAGCCGAACGGGAGAAGCTTCGGGAGAAGTACGAGCAGGACAAACGCGAGCGGGAGGCGACCCAGCGGATGAGCGACCTCCTGCTCAAGGGCGCGCGGATGACCAACACCCACTGTAACACCTGCGGCGATCCGCTCTTCCAGCAGAACGGCACGACGTTCTGCCCGTCCTGTCACGGCAGCGCCGAGGGTGTAGAGGCGTCTCCGGCCGACGAGTCGACGACGCAGGATTCACAACAGACGAGCGCTCCCGACGGCCAAGCCCCGGCCGCAGGGTCCGAGACGGATACCGCGACGCCGGCGGACGCGTCTGAGCCGGTGAACTCATCCGAAGCCGTCGACTCGTCCGGGCCAGTCGATGTGTCCGAAACGACTGCCGACGCGTCCGAGACAGCCGCCGACCGATCGGGCGCGACGGCGACGGAGCAGACGCCGCCGACCCAGCCTCGAGACGGTTCGACCGAGCCCTCGAGCCCAGACCGAACGACCACGCAGCCGTCTAAGCCCTCGAGCCCCGACCGACCGGCCGCCCAGCCGTCCGAGACCCGGGACGAGTCGCCTCGATCCGCGCCGAGCACAACGCCCTCCCGAGCACGCACCGGCGACGACCGCGGGACGCCAGTCGCACTCGAAGGCGACCTCGAGACTGCCCAGGACGCGCTGGTCGAATCCCTCGAGCGATTCGCCCGGAAGGCCGCCGAAACGGACGATCCCCGATACGCCAGGGAGTGTCTCGAGGCCGCCCGCGAGGCGAGCGAGGCGCTGTCGGCGTTGCGGTGAGGTGAGGTGGAATCTTCTGTGCCGGTTATTTTCCAGAGCCGGTGTAGTCGCTCCCGATAACCTCGCGGATCCGCTCTGCGGTGACCGAGCCGACGCCGTCTGCGGCCTGTAACTCGTCTTCGGTCGCGATCATCACCGCCTCGACGGTGCCGAACTCACAGAGCAACGAGCGGGCGGTCACCGGCCCGATTTCGGCGATGGAGCCGACGACGTACTCCTGTTGTTCGGCAAGCGTTTTGCTCTGTTTCTCGCCGTGGACCGAGACCTCGCGGTCCGACGTCTCCTGTTCGCGCCCGGCGATGACGCCGAGCAGTTCTTTCGTATCGGTTTCGTCTTCGGTCCGGAGCACGCTCGCGCCGAAGTCGACGGCGAGACTCGAGAGCGCGCCTCTGACCGCGTTCGGGTGGACGTCCCGCTGTTCGTACAGCCCGTCGCCTTCGACGACGACGACCGGACGGGAGTAGTGTCTGGCCATCGCGCCGACCTGCTCGAAGACCGACCGATCGCCCCCGACCAGCGAGTCTACGAAGTCAGCGACCGACTTGCGCTCGACGACGACCCGATCCGAGAGCACGTAATCCCCCACATCGAGCGTCTCGAGGCGGATATCGACATCATCGCGTTTCGAGAGCTCTCGAGCGATGTTCGCGTCCATCTCGCGCTGGTCGGCGACGATTTCGATCGCGTCGCCCTCAGCGTGGGGCTCGTGCGGTTCGATTTCGGCATCCGCGGAGTCGTCGGTTCGGTCACCGCCATCGCCGTCATCGCCGCTGTCGCCGCTATCGCCGTCATCACCGTCGTCACCGCCGTGGAATTCGCGCAATCCTGGCCGATCGGCAACCCCCTCACTTCCACTGGAGGAGGCGGCTCCGTCGGGCGATTTCTGCGTTCCGTCGTTCACTTCCGCTTCGGTTTCGCTCGCGGTGGCACTCCTGCTATTACTCCCGCCTCCGCCCCCGTCCCCGCCAGCGCTCTCGAACGCGGCGAGGGACTGCTGGGCGTCGTCGAGTTCCTCCTCTAAGTCGTCGGCCATTCCCTTCAGTTCGCGCAGTTCGTTCTCCATCTCCTTCTCGCGACGGCGCGAAATCCAGAAGTAGGCCTCGTCGCGCGTGTCTTCTGCCATCAGGACGACGACCCGACCCTCGGACTGACGTCCGGTTCGGCCCTTGCGCTGGATGGATCGAATCGCCGTCGGCACGGGTTCGTAAAAGAGCACGAGGTCGACTTCGGGAACGTCGAGTCCTTCTTCGGCGACGGACGTCGAGACGAGTACCTCGAACTCGCCCGCCCGGAAATCGTTTAGCACCTCCTGCTGTTGGGTCTGGGTCATCCCGTCGGAGCCCTCGCGGTCGCCCTGGCCGACGAAGCGTTTGGCGTCGAAGCTGTCGTTGAGGAAGTCCGTCAGCGCCTCCGCGGTGTCTCTGGACTCGGTGAACACGATGACCCGCTCGCCGCCCTCGAGGCCGAGCGTTTCGGCGAGCAGCATCCGCGTTTTTCGGTACTTGGGGTGGAGTTCGTCGTACTTCTCGGCCTTTCGCATCGACTCTTTGACCCGCGGGTCCGAGACGAGTCGCTGGCTCGCCTTCGATGCGCCCGAGGATCGGGCCTGGTTGCGCTGGCGGTCGAAGTACCGCCGTAGCGCCTCGACGCTCTGGGTCTCGACGAGCGTCACCGCCTGCCGGAGTTTCATCACCTCGGCGTGGACGGACATGCCTTTGAACCCCTCCGACTGGTCGTTGTTGATCAGCTCCTGTAACTCGGCGCGCATCCGGTTTAGATCCTTCTGGGACTGGTCCGGCTGGGTCGACTTCGCGATGCCGAGTTCCTTGAGTTTCTCGAGGCGCTCCGTGATCACCTCGTTCAGGGCGTCGCGGATCTCGATGACCGCTTCGGGAAGGTCGATTCGTTCCCACTCGACGTCGGTGTCGTGGGTGAACTCCGAAACGTCCGCATCTTCCTCGGTCATCACTTCGACCTCGTGGAGCCCGAGGTTCTCACACACCTCGAGGATAGCCTCCTCGTCGCCGCCCGGCGAGGCGCTCATTCCGGTCACGAGCGGCTGGTTCGCGTCGGCGTGGTACCGCTCTGCGATGTAGTTGTAGGCGTAGTCGCCGGTCGCCCGGTGGCACTCGTCGAAGGTGATGTGGGTCACGTCCGAAAGCGAGATACGACTCCCAACGAGATCGTTCTCGATTACTTGCGGCGTCGCCATGATGACGGTCGATTCGTCCCACAGCGCGGCCCGGTCGTCCGGACTTACGTCGCCCGTAAAGACGACGATCTCGTCGTCGGGGATCTGGAGAGCCTCTCGGTAGAATTCCGCATGTTGCTGGACGAGGGGTTTCGTCGGCGCGAGCATGAGCGACTTGCCGCCGACCTCCTCGAGCCTGCGGGCGGTCACGAGCAGGCTCACTGTCGTCTTGCCCAGCCCGGTCGGGAGACAGACCAGCGTGTGGTCGTTCGCGGCCGTGCCCGCGAGTTTCAGTTGATAGAGTCGGCGCTCGAGGAAGTCCGGCTCGAGCAGGGGGTGATCGATGGAGGGGATTTCCTCGTCCGTCGCTGCCATTGCCGTCGATTCGAGGCGGTCCCGGTTAAGAATTCGTGTATCGGGGTGAAAGTGGTCGCCGGCGCGAGACGTCCGTCTCGGGGGTCGAACCGGCTCGGGGAGAACCCGGTTCGGCATATATGACAACAGATAATAAAGTCTATGTAGATGGACGCTCGCTCTCGAGTATGGCCGCCATCGAACTCAGCGGCGTGACCAAGCGGTACACGAGTTACGGTTTCTTCGGAAACCGCTCGGTCACGGCCGTACAGGACCTCGATCTCACCGTTCGTGAGGGTGAGATATTCGGGTTTTTAGGCCCGAACGGGGCCGGCAAGTCGACGACGATCGACCTCCTCCTCGATTATGCCGAACCGACAGAGGGCTCGGTTCGAGTGTTCGGCAACGATATCCCCGGCGATAGCGTCGCCGCCAGAGAGCGCATCGGCGTCCTCCCCGACGGCTACGGCCCCATCGGCGAGCGAACGGGTCGCGAGCACGTCGAGTTCGCCATCGACGCCAAGGACGCGGACGACGACCCGGACGAACTCATAGAGCGGGTCGACATGCGCGGACCCGACGAATACCCCGTCGAGGAGTACTCGAAGGGGATGGCCCAGCGACTCATGCTCGCGATGGCCCTCGCCGGCGAACCCGACCTGCTGATTCTGGACGAACCCTCGACGGGGCTCGATCCCAACGGGGCACGAACCATGCGCAAAATCGTCCGCGAGGAGAACGCGCGCGGTGCGACGGTCTTCTTCTCGAGTCACATCTTAGAGCAAGTCGAGTCGGTCTGTGACCGCGTCGGCATCCTCGACGCCGGGCAACTGGTCGCCGTCGACAACCTCGAGAGCCTCCGGGCGGAGACCGGCCAGTCGGCCACGGTCACGGTCGAACTGTCGACGGTCCCGTCGGACGTATCCGCTCGAGTGGGCGAGATCGACGGCGTCGCCGACGTTCGAACGAACGGAACGGCGGTCGTCGTCGCCTGTCGAAACCACGCGAAGGCGCCCGTGATCGCCGCCTTCCACGAGTCGGCGGCCGACGTGACGAACGTGACGACCAGCGAGACGTCGCTCGATGACCTCTTCGAGCACTACACGAGGGGTGTCGCCTGATGGCGGTCGGCGACGGCTCGCGACTGGGGCTGTACGTTCGCGAAGATGTCCGCGACACCGTTCGCGAGCGGCAGGCGCAGGTGATCCTCGGACTGTACGCGCTCGTCGGGTTCTGGGTGACCAACAGCGCCGGGAGCAACCCGGCGGTCGATCCCGCGGAGATCGACCTGTTCGCGAAACTCGCGACCCCACTCGCGTTGCTGACGCCCCTGCTCGTGCTCGGGTTTTTCTGTTCCTCGCTCGTCGAAAAGCGGACGTCCGGTGCGTTGACGGTCGTTCTCGGGCTCCCGTTCTCGCGGAAGACGGTCGTCCTCGGCACGCTGATCGGGCGCAGTATCCTCATCACAGGGGCGCTAGTGATCGCAACCGTCGTCGCCATCCCGGTCGGTTATCTCCGCGGTGTCTCGATTGATCCAGTCGCTCTCGTTGGATCCACGCTCGTGTTGATCCTCCTCGCGATCACGTTCACCGCCGTCGCGGTACTGATATCGGCGACGACGCGAACGGCGACTCGAGCGACCGTCGCCGCGTTCGCTACCTTCGTGATCTTCGCCGCCAACATCTGGGCGCAGTTCCCGCGCCTCGTCGTGTACGCTAGCAACGGCCTGTCGTATCCGGAGACGTTTCCCGCGTGGTACGACTTCGTCGTCGCGTTGAATCCGATGGCAGCCTACACCTATCTGATCGCGGACGTATTCCCGGCCCTCGGCGGGATCGGCTTTATTCGACCGCCCCAGGAGCCCGCGTTCTACGAGCGCCCGGCGTTCGCCGTCGCGGTCCTGCTGGGCTGGATCGCGTTCGCGACGTGGTTCGGACACCGCCGGTTCCGGGGCGCCGACCTGTAACTTACAGGCTCGACTGAGCAGTCGTCTTTCAGAGGTAATCGCTTTTTCTCAGAGGGATTTTTCGTCAGTAATCGGCTTTCGTCACGTAGTCGCCTACCGGAATAGCCGTCTGCCGCCAGTCGCTCAGTACTCGCGCACCTCGACGCCCGACTCGGTCCCGACGTAGGTCGCGTCGGTTCGCCCGACGAACAGCCCGTGTTCGACGACGCCGGGGATCGACGCGAGCCGACTCGCGAGGTGCTCCGGATCCTCGAGCGGGCCGAACGAGCAATCGAGGATGAGATTGCGGCGTCGGTGACGACGGGGCCGTCCTTGCACTCGGCCGCCCGGAGGGTCGGCTCCCCGCCCAGTTCGCGGACCGCGTCGGCGACGACCGTGTGGGCCTCGGGCACCACCGCGAGCGGGACCGGTCCCGAGAGGCGGTCGACGAGTTTCGAGGGATCCGCGACGACGACGAACCGATCGGCCGCGGCGTCGACGATCTTCTCGCGCGTGTGGGCCGCGCCGCCGCCTTTGATCAGGTCGCCGTCGCCCGCGTCGGATCGGTCGAGGACCTGCTCGGTGCCGTCGCCGGTGTCGACCACCTGATCGGCACCGTCGATCGCCAGGTCGACGCTCGAGACCGCATCCAGGGACGTAAGCGGGATCCCGACCTCGAGCGCGAGCTGGCGGGACTGAAAGGAGGTAGGGATTCCTTGCACTTCGAGTCCGTTCTCGACCGCCTCGCCGATCGCCCTGATCGCGTGGGCCGTCGTCGAACCGGTGCCGAGCCCCACGACGAACCCGTCTTCGACCGCCGCGGCGGCGCGTTCGCCCGCCCGGCGTTTCGCCTCGTCGGAGCCGCCCGTACGCTTCATGTCTCGAGCACTGTGCGGGGGCGCAAAAAACGTTGCACCTCCCGTTCGCCGGCGACGGCGAGCGGTCTGCACCCAGTGGGGTAGCCGCGAAGGTTTTTCGCCGACGATGTGGAGGGGACCACCATGTCGAACACGGGGACGATTTCGGAGCCCGAGATTGCGGTCTCGCTCGAGGACGTCCGCAAAACCTACCAGCTGGGTGAGCCCGTCCACGCGCTCGACGGCGTCTCGCTCGAGATTCCCCGCGGGTCTTACACCGCGATCATGGGTCCGAGCGGCTCGGGCAAGTCGACGCTGATGAACCTCGTCGGCTGTCTCGATACGCCAACGGCGGGGGCGGTCGTCGTCGACGACAAGGACGTGCGCGACCTCTCCAGCCGCGAGCGAACCCGGTTGCGCGGCAGCGAGGTCGGCTTCGTATTCCAGACGTTCAACCTCATGCCGCGGCTGAACGCCCTCGAGAACGTCGCGCTCCCGCAACTGTTTCAGGGGATCTCTCGAGGCGATCGGCGCGACCGGGCGCGCGAACTCTTAGAGCGCGTCGGGCTGGGAGATCGGATCGACCACCTCCCGAACGAGCTTTCGGGCGGTCAACGCCAGCGGGTCGCGCTCGCTCGAGCGCTGGTGAACGACCCGGCGATCGTCCTCGCGGACGAGCCGTCGGGGAACCTCGACACGGAAACGGAATCGCAGGTACTCGACCTCTTCGCGGAGTTCCACGGCGGCGGGACGACAATGATCGTCGTGACCCACGAGCGCCACGTCGCCGAGCGCGCCGAGCGGATCGTCCACCTGCTCGACGGTAAAATCGAGCGAATCGAGGAGCTCGACGGGGTCGAGGAGAAATGAAGGTCCTCGAGACGTTGGGGCTCTCGTGGCGTTCGATCGCCGGCCACAAGCTTCGATCGGGGCTGACGATGCTGGGGATCGTCATCGGCATCGCGGCGGTGATCGCGTTCGTCACGCTCGGCGCGAGCCTCCAGGCGGGTATCATCGGCGACATCAGCCCCGACGACCAGCGGTCCCTCTACGGCTGGGCGGCCGATCCCGACGTCGAGGCCGGACCGGGTGCCGGTGGACAGCCGATCTTCAGCCAGAGCGACCTCGATGCCGTCGGCGAACTGGAGGACGTCGAGGCGGCCTACGGCTACGCGCCGTTACAGGCGCAGACGGTCTCCAGCGGAAACGAGACGGTTCCACAAGGCGACGGGGTGGTCGCGTCCGGGCCGTCGTATATCGGGAACGACAATCTCGAGGCGGGCGAACAGTTCGAGATGGGGGAGACCCAGGCGGTTCTCAACCCCGCTGCTGCCGGCCAGTTCGAAGATGAGGTAGCGGTCGGCGACACCATCACGCTCACCCTGCTCGGCGGTCAGGAGATCGAAACCGAGGTAGTCGGGATCACCGAGACCTCGGAAGGGTTGAGTCCGTTCGAGGGCTTCGAGAGCTCGCCGCGAATCTACGTTCCGACCGACCCCTACTACACGGAGCAGATAGCGGGACTGGGCGCCGGAGCCGGTCAGGGGGACGGACCCAGCCAGAACGGTGGGACGAATCAGAGCGGTGTGCCGGGTGCGAACGACAGCGGACAGTCGCCCAACGCGAGTGACGGCGGAGAGCCGAGTAATGCGAGTGTCGCTGGACAGCCGACTAACGCGAGTGACGCCGAACAACCGACGAATGCGAGCGACGCCGGACTGCCAGTTATTACGAGCAACGCGGAACGGTACGGAGCCGCGAGTCACACTGACACTGGCGGCCTGCAAACCCGCACGCTCTCGATGCAAGACGGGGCAAACGGCGACTCGAGCGCCGAGAGCGTCCGGTTTACCGCCATCGTGGTCGAGGCCGAGTCGAGCGACGACGCGGCTATCGAGGCCGCTCGAGACGCCGCCACGAACTATCTCGAGAGCGACGAGTCCGACGCGAGCGAGTTCCTGGGGGACGATCTCGTCGTCTCGCTCGAGACCAGTACCGAGCTCCTCCAGCAGGTACAGGACATCCTGAACCTGCTCCAGAGCTTCATCGTCGGTATCGCGGCGATCTCGCTGCTCGTCGGCTCGATCGGAATCGCGAACATCATGCTCGTGTCGGTCACCGAGCGCACGCGCGAGATCGGCATCATGAAAGCCGTCGGTGCGCAGAACCGCGACGTACTCGGCCTCTTCCTGATGGAGTCGGTGATCCTCGGCCTCGTCGGCGCGGTGCTTGGGACCGCACTCGGGTTCGCGACGGGCTATCTCGGCGCGTGGTACATCGACCTCCCGCTCGTCTACCCGCTCGAGTACGTCGCGCTCGCCATCGTCGTCGGCGTCCTCGTCGGTATCGTCTCCGGCCTGTATCCCGCCTGGCGAGCCGCGCGAACTGATCCGATCGACGCGCTCCGGTACGAGTAGGCGGTCGGCGATCGAAGTGGTCGGTGATCGAGACGGCCCGGCGATCGGTCGGTGAGCTATCGCGAATCGTCGTCTCGAGCGTCGCTGTCTCGCCCGTCGTCGCTCCCGTCGGTGTTCTCGTCTCGAGAGCCGGTCCAATGCTCCTCGCGGTCGTCGGTGACCGGCGGTCGGTCCCGGTCCCAGTAGGAGTCCGACTGGCGGTCATCGGCCCGATCGGCGTCGGAGCGGCCGACCCGATCGGCCGTGTCGGAGGGTGATCGCGGGGTCGACGACGCGTTGGTCGAACGGGTCGACCCCCGATCCATTCCGATCGTTTCCCGCGAGGCGGCGTGTTTGTCGGGGTACTCCCGCGCGACGTACGCGCCGAGCAGCCCGCCGAGGATCGAGAGGCCGACGATAGTGACGAACAGCGTCCCCGCGATTAGTCCGAGCACCACCAGCCCGAACAGGGCACCGCTGGCGGGGACGCCGACGAACCCGACGCCGAAGCCAAAGAAGACGAGAAAGAGCATCGCTATGCCGGCCATCGGCAAGAACATTATCAGTCCCGCTAGCGTGCCGGCGACGAGTCCGTCCCGGCCGTCCGGCCCCTCGAGGAAGCCGGCCACCGCGCCGCCGATTGCCGGCGATATCGGGAGAAAGGAGAAGACGACGCCGACGACCGCGCCGATGACCGCGTTGACGAGTGTCCGTCCGGAAGCCATGCTCGAGTCGCTAGTCGACGGCCACGGAGAAAAAGTCGGTGGGGATCTCGAGGACGGGTCGGAAGTGAGAGGGCGGAGACGCCCCACGAGCGCCGTTATCGGAGTCAAAACGGCGAACGGATCGATCACGGCGCTTAAGACCACCCAGTGTAACAACCGAGTAATGCAACGACGATCGTTCGTTCGCGCAGCCGGAATGGGGGCAGTTACTGCCGGACTTGCCGGCTGTCTGACGCGTGAAAACGGCGGGAACGGTGACGGAGATGGGGACGGCGACGGACAACTCGAGATCGCGAGCTACACGTCCTTCGTCGAGGGGAACTTCGAAGACGCGCCCTCGCCGGCCGAGTGGCTCACGGAGGCGTTCGAGGACGAATATCCCGACACAGAGCTCAAGTGGACGGTTCCCGAAAACGGGATCAATCGCTACGTTCGGGATGCCAAGCAGGGAAACGAGATCGGGCCCGACGTCTACCTTGGGCTCAACGTCGACGACCTCGTCCGCATCGACGAGACGTTCGGCGGGCAGTTGTTCGATCCGATCGATCGGGACGAACTCGAGAACGTCGACCGCGTTCGGGACGATATCGACTTCGGTGACCCGGACGACCGAGTGATTCCCTACGACACGGGCTACATCAGCCTCGTCTACGACGAAAGCGCAGTCGAGACGCCCAAAACGCTCGATCAGTTGCTCGAGAGCGAGTACGAAAGCGAGTTCGTCGTCCAGAACGCACAGCGCTCCGATCCGGGGCGGGCCTTCCTGCTCTGGACGATCGATATGTACGGCGAGGACGGCTACCTCGAGTACTGGGAAGATCTGCAGGCAAACGATACCTTGATCGGCGATAGCTGGACCGACACGTACTACGGCCCCTACGACAACGAAGAGCGGTCGGTCATCGTCTCCTACTCGACCGATCAGGTCTTTTACGCGGGCGGCGACCTCACGCGCCATCAGGTCGCGTTCCTTGACGGGAAAGGGTACGAAAACCACGAGGGGATGGCCGTCTTCGCCGACAGCGGAAACGCCGAACTGGCCCACGAGTTCATGGACTTCGCGCTCACGGGCGAGGCCCAGGCGGCGATCGCCGAGAAGAACGTCCAGTTCCCGGCGGTCGCGGACGAACACGTCGATCTGGGCGAGGACTTCTACGACCACGCTCTCGAGCCCGACGAATCGATCACGTTCACCTACGACGAACTCGAGGGGAACCTCTCCGGCTGGGTCGACGAGTGGGGACGGACGATCGCCCAGTAACACCGTGACACGAAGCGACGACGCGACAGTGAACGAAGCTGGTTCGACCGCCGCTCGATTCGCCGAGGGAGTTCAGACCGGTGGGCAGTGAGCGGTGGGAATTGGCTCGAGCGCCACGCTCTGGGACTGGCCGCCGCGCTGACTGCGGGCGCGCTCGTCGTCATGTTGTACTTCCCCATCGGCGTCGTCTTCGCGAACGCGGCGTTCGTCGAGGGAGTGCCGACCCTCGAGCCCGTTCGCGACGTTCTGACCGACCCATTCTACGTTGGGTCGCTTGCTGCGGTCTTCGAGAACCCGCTGGCGATCGGGAGCCACATCGGGGCGCTCGCCGACTGGATCGGCTCGAGTTCGATCTCGCCGACGGTCGTGACGCCGCTTCCGGGAATCGATCTCCCGCTGCCCTGGCTGTCGATTCAGACGCCGGGTTTTCGGGGCGGCCTCTTCGGATTTACCGCCTATCAGGCGACGCTCTCGACAGTCGCGAGCGTCGCGCTCGCGCTGCCGGCGGCGGCTATCCTCGCGAACTACGAGTTTCGCGGCCGGCGGACGATCCGGTCGCTGACGATCCTCCCGTTCGTCCTCCCCGGAATCATGGTCGCGGTCGGGTTCTACGCCATGTTCGGACAGGCGGGGACGCTCAACTCACTGCTCGGACTGGTCGGCCTCGGCCCGGTTCCGTTCATGCAGTTCAGTCCGCTCGTAATCGTTATCCTCGCCCACGCGTTCTACAACGCGCCGCTGATCGCCAGAATCACCGTCGCCGCATGGGAATCGATCGACACGCGGACCGTCGATACGGCCCGCAGCCTCGGTGCGAGCCGGCGGCGCGCCTTTCGCGATGTCGTCGTTCCGCAACTGCTCCCGGCGGTGTTGACTGGGGCGCTGTTGACGTTCGTCTTCACGTTCATGACCTTCCCAATCGTGCTCGCGCTTGGCGGCCTCGAGCTGGCGACCGTCGAGGTTTGGATCTACGACCGAATGCGACAGCTCGAGTACGCCGAGGCCGCGACGCTGGCCCTGCTCGAGACGGTCCTCTCGCTCGCGCTCACCTACGTCTACCTCCGATACGAGTCCGCCCAGACCGGGCTCGCTCGAGTCGACGCGAGGACCGCTCGAGAGCCGCTCTTTCCCGACGTTAGAACCGCGCTGTCGCCGCGGCGGCTCGCGATCGGCTGCTACGGCGTCATCGCACTCGTCGTCTTCGTCGGCCCGATGGCGAGTCTCGTCGTCGGCAGCGTCACCGACGCCAGCGGGTTCACCCTCGGGCACTTTTCGTTCCTGCTCGAGCGACAACTCGACGGGGCGGCGTTCCAGACGCGGCCGTTTCCGGCAATTCGAAACTCGCTGCTTTTCGGCGTCGGGACGCTGGCACTCGCCGTGCCGATGGGCGTCGTCGTGAGCGTGCTCACCGCTCGAGCCGGATGGAGCGGAACGATCGTCGAAACCCTCGCGATGGTTCCCCTAGCCGTCAGCGGCGTCGTCGTCGGAATCGGACTCCTTCAGGGCCTCGTCTTCGGAATCGAGCTCCCCTACGGCTGGCAGTTCGAAGTGACCGGACCGGTCGCCATCGTCGTCGCCCACGCGGTCGCCGCCTACCCGTTCGTGACGCGGAACGTCTCCCCGCTGCTGTCGAACCTCGACCCGACGGTCGTGGAGTCGGCGCGCGCGCTCGGGGCCTCCCGAATCCGCGCCCTCCTCGATATCGAACTGCCGCTGATCGCGAGCGGGATCGTCGCCGGCGCGGCGTTCGCCTTTGCCATCTCGATCGGCGAGTTCTCTTCGACGGTGATTTTGGCGGGCGGGACCGACGCCTACACCATGCCAGTCGCACTCGAGCGGTATCTCGGGCGGCGGTCCGGTCCCGCCATCGCGATGGGGACGATCCTGCTTTTCGTCACCGCCTCGAGTTTCGTCGTCATCGACCGCGTCGGCGGGAGGTTCGAACGGTGACCGAACTCCGCCTCGAGTCCGTCTCGAAGCGATACGGGGCAAACGAGGACGGGACTGCGGCGCTCGAGTCGGTCGACCTCCGCGTTCGGGATGGGGAGTTCTTCACCCTTGTCGGCCCTTCCGGCTGCGGAAAGACGACGACGCTCCGGACCATCGCGGGCTTCGAGGAGCCGACGACGGGAACGGTTTCGTTCGATGGCGAGCCCGCGAGCGGGACCAAGCCTGAAAACCGCGACGTCGGCGTCGTCTTCCAGAACTACGCGCTCTTCTCGCACATGACCGTCGCCGAAAACATTGGCTACGGCCTCCAGTTTCTCGAGTCGGAGGGGGATCCCTCGAGCGACCGGCGCATCGCGGAGTTGCTCGAACTCGTCGATCTCGAGGGGATGGGCGATCGGGAACCGGACCAGCTCTCCGGCGGTCAGCAACAGCGCGTCGCGCTCGCTCGCGCACTCGCTCCCGAACCCAGCGTGCTCCTGCTCGACGAACCGATGAGCGCGCTCGACGCTCGCCTTCGGGAATCGCTCCGCCGACAGCTCAAGCGAATCCAGGAGCGACTCGAGATCACGACCGTCTACGTGACACACGATCAGGAAGAGGCGCTCGCCGTCTCCGACCGCGTCGCCGTGATGAACGACGGCGCGGTCGAACAGGTCGGACCGCCGGAGACGGTCTATCGCGATCCGGCGAGCCGGTTCGTCGCCGAGTTCGTCGGCGACAACAACGTCTTCGAAGCCAGGGTGCTCGAGTCGAGCGCCGAGGAGACGCGGGTGGAAATCGGCGACCGAACGTTTCGAGTGCCGGCGCTCGAGGGCGAACGTAACCTCGAACGATCAGGCGAACGCGGCCTGGAGCGGTCGGGCGAACGCGGTCTCAAGCAATCTGGCAAGCGCGGCCCCGAGCAATCGGGCGACCGCGGACGGCCGTCCGTCGCCGATCGCATGACGATCTGTATTCGACCGGAACACCTCTCGCGGACGGCGTCGACCAACCGGTTCCCGGTGACCGTCGAAACCAGCGAATTCCTCGGCCCGACCGTTCGCGTTCATGGTCGGTGGAACGGGATACCGGTCGTCTTGGCGCTCGAGGAGGTGCCCACCGAGGAATTGACCGTCGGGTTTGCTCCTGAGGACGCCCGACTCGTCGAACGGTCGCCGTAGCGAAATACAAGTGCGAACATATTCGGTTCAATTCTTTGCCGCTGAGAACCGAACCCATTACTCAAGAGAGTAACCGGTTCAGTTTCTTTCACAGTCAGGGTGAATCCGTTCGCGTCCCGCGGCCACTCAGGTGACTCACCACAGCAGTTCTGAAGACGCATTCGGACGACACCTGAGACGGCCACCATAAATCGATTCCCGCGGGTCTGGCACGCGTCACGGGCCTCGTTCACCCGTTTCGCTGCTGGATATCGACGATCACAGCACCCGACCGACTCGAGATATGGACGAATACACGGCAATCATCACGGTCGCGAACACCGCGACGCTGCTCACCGGCGGTGCCGTGGCAGCGCTCGCCTTTCGCGCGTACAGACGCACCGACGCACCGGCGCTTCGAGCCGTTACGATCGGCTTTTGTTGCATCATCGTCGGCTCGATCCTCGGCGGACTCATCCACTCGCTCGAGGGGAACGTCGCCCTCGGCGTCGCCGTCCAGAACTCGTTTACGGCGTTTGGCTTCGCCGTCCTCCTGTACTCGTTGTACGCGGAGATGAGCGACTCGGCGTCCGGATCGACAACGATAATCCGATGAGAGTCCGATAGCCATCACTCGACATGACTCTCTTTGTTGTGCCGTCGGTCGCTACAGTAATTATTTGACACGTGAGATCGATATCTTCGATCATGCGCCCTCCACGCGTGGTCCTCGGTATCGCTGTGGTCTTCCTCCTCACGGTCGCGTTCGTCCCGATCGGTTCGCCAGCGCCGCCGCCGGAAGGCGTCTGCGGGATCTGTGGGGACGAGTTCGAGCGGACGGCCGAGCGAAACGGCGTCAACACGAGTGTCGGTGAAAGTGCCCTCGAGATCCGAGTCGACGCCGACGGCGACAGTCAGTGGCGCGCCACCGCCACCCTGAACCGAACCGCTGCGGCCCAGTTCGAGGAGAACCGGACGGCCCTCGAGCGCGCCGTCACTCGGACGTATTCCTACTCCGGGATCGTCGGGGGTGAGGTCGAAAACCGCTCGACGACGCTCGAGGACCGCACCCTCACGGTCACGTTCGCCGTCGATGATTCCACTCACCAGTACCCCGGCGGCGTGATCGTGTTCGACGAGTTCACCCAGTCCCCGCCGACGACCGACGTGTACGTCAATGCGAACGCGTTCACGATCACGGGGCCGTCTGGAACAACGGTTACGCACGCGCCACCCGGCGGGTCGGTCGCGGAGAATCAAGCGACCTGGACATCCGAGAGCGATCAGCGATACGACGGTCCCGAACTCGGTCGCGAGCCGACCGTCGCGTTCGCCCCCGACGACGGCCTCGTCTCGAAGGCGGCCACGAGCGGCGCGCTCGAGGCCCACTCGTTCGGCCTGATCGAGTCGGAACTGCGCGAGTTCGCAGCGCTTCCGACGGGACTCCTCGGCCTCGTCGCGGCCGGATTGCTTCTTGCCGGCAACCGGCTTCCACGATCGCTTGCTCGAGGGCGAACGGCGACGCGGTGGGTCGGCGCCGGTGCCGTTCTCTACGCCGCGCTAGCCGTCCTCGCGGGCGTCATCGCCGGCGATTTCTGGATCGTCCTCGCAATCGTCGGACTCACCCTCGCGCCGCAGACGTTCCTGACGGCCGTCACCGCGCTGCTCACGGATTTCGTGAGCGCGAACACCGACAGGAACGTCTCGAGAATCGCCGCGGTCGCAGTTCTCGCGTGGACGGCTGGACTTATCGTCGGTGCGCCGCTGAGCGCGAACCTCGTGTTCTTCGCCGGTCCGCTGATCTTCCTGCCGTTCGGCGTGCTCGCGGGTGCAAACCATCCCGCGCGATTCCTGTTCCCGTTCGTCGCCGCGCTGGGACCGATAGTGGCTGGATTGGCGCTCGTCCCGCAGATCGGGATCGCGATCATCTCTGCGACGATGTTCGCGGGAATATTCCTCGGAACGATACTGCTCGGCGTTCCGCTGTTCGCCATCGGCCATCGGTTCGGGCGAACCGCCACGACTGAAACGGAACGGACGGACGCTCCGACGGGGACAGCGAGCTAGTTCGATAGCGTTCTCGAACCACAGTTGGTCGAATGCGGTGACTTACGGATCGAGCACCTACTGCTCGAGACGCGACCGAAACTGGTCGAGGCCGAACTCGAGCATATCGGGACTCACCGGCTGGAACTCCGCGTCTGCGGCGAGATAGGGACGGACCGAATCCCAGCTGTCGCGGGCGTAGCGCTCGTCGAGCAGCACGCGAACGCCGACGTCCTCGGGGCTTCGAACGACCCGACCGATCGCCTGTCGGGCTTTCCGTACGGCGGGGACGGTCAGCGCGTACTCGAACCCGTCGCCGAACTCGTCGTCGTAGGCGCGGCGAACGGCCTTCGTCCGAGGGCTCGAGGTGTTGACGATGGGGACACCACAGACGACCGCGGCGGACAGTCGGTCGCCGCGGTAGTCGACACCCTCCGTGAGCGTTCCCCGCAGGCTCGTCACCAGCACCTTCCCGTCGCCCGAGAAGAACTCGTCTTTCAGCGATTGGGTGGCGTCGTCGCTACTCGAGGCGTCGAGCAGGACGGGTTTGTCGATTCGGTCCTCGAGCGCCCCCGCCGCCCACTCGGCCTCGGCGTAACTGGGCATCCCGGCGAGCACGTTCCCCGGCAGTCGGGCGACGCGCTCGAGCGCGTCGATGTAGCTTCTGCGCGTCGGATTCTCCTCGCCGGGTCGGCCCCTGTTCTCGTAGGTGAACTTCGGCGCGGCGACCGCGAAGCTCTCGCGATTTTCCGCCGGGAAGTGCAGGCCGTACTGGCGCGTGACCACCGGCCGATCCTCCTCGCGTTCGAGGTACTCGAGACCCGTCACCTCCGTGAACGCGTCCATCGGCTCGAGGGTCGCGCTCATGAGGACGCCGCCGCCGAACGACGAGAGCTGCGAGCCGATGGCGTCGCTCGGGACGCAGTTGTGCAGGGCGATTCGAGCGGTGTAGGCCCGCCGCCAGGAATCCTGGGGCTCCATCTCGTTCCACGTCCGCTCGAGTTCGATTTCCCTGAAGTAGTCGGTGTGGCCGCGACGGTACCACTCGCCGAACAGACGGCCGGCGGCGGGCATCGAACGAGTTCGCTCCTCGTCTTCTGCGCTGTTCAAAATTCGTTCGACGACCGCGCCGACCGCCTCCGCACGAACCCACACCGCGTCGCTGTAGCCCGCTCGAGATGCCCACTCGCTCAGTTCGTCTTCGGACGGTGTGGCGGGGTCTCGAAGCGGAATTTCGTCGTCCTCGAGTTGGGTTAGATCCGCCTTCCAGTTCCCGTACTCCCTATCGAGGTGAGCCTCGACGCGACGAGCGAGTTCGCCGCGTAGATCCTGAACGAACTCGAGGGTCCGCTCGAGTTCGTCGTACGAAACGTCGCTATCGGCGAGTTCGCCGCGTACGAGATCGGCATCCGCCGTCTTGGACCCGCCCTCCGCCCGTCTCCCCTGCCGTTCCTGGCGAACCGGCTGGATCACGCGCGAGAGTTCCGTCTCCGCGTCTCGCAGCGTCCGGTCGGCGACCCCGTCGCTCACGAGGTTGCGAACGCGAGGTTCTAACATGTGCGCTTCGTCGCAGACGACGAACGTCGAATCGTCCAGCAGCGCGCCGGTAAAGGACGAGGTCGTCGTCGGGTCGAACGCGTGGTAGTAGTTCCCGATGACGACCTCGACGTGACCGAGCACGGCACCCATCACCGAGTGCGGACAGGTTCCGCGGCTGGCCGAGAGTCCAACCAGATCCTCGGGGGTCACGAGCCCCGTCTCGGTGAAATCGAAGGGGACCGCTTCGGCGGCGTCACCGTCGCTGCCGTCCTCTGGGAGATCCTCGAGGTACTGCGCGTAGAACGGGCAGTACTCGACCTCGCTCCCGGCCGGCCCGCCGTCGTCGTACTCGGGCATGTCCGGCGGATACGGCGTCGCTTCACCGGCGGTCTCGAGGAAGTTCGCCGACCCGCCACGGGACCCGCTGTCGGCGAGTCCGATCTGTTGACTTCGTGCACGCGAGGCGAGGGTCCCGGCCGTCGTGGACCCGCCCTCGCCGGTCAGCGCTCGAGTCCGATCTCGAAGCGACTCACAGCGGTCGTAGACGTTTCCGTCGTCGATACCTCCCGTCCCCTCGCGATTGTACGGACAGACGTCCGCCTTCCCGACGAGGGTGAGTCCGGAGACCGGATCCCAGTCGCTGGGCAGGTTCTCGTTTATCGTCTCGAGGTCCTTCTCGAACTGGTGGAGCTGTTGTTTGACGCTCGTGAGGACGAACACGCGCTCGTAGTCGCTGTCGGGATCGCGGACCAGATCGATCCCCGCCGTGAGCGCGATCATCGTCTTGCCGGTGCCACAGGCCCCCTCGATCACGGTGTAGCCGCCGTCTCGAGCGGTTTCGATGGCGGACTCGATGCCGTCGACCTGCTCGTCGTAGGGGGTCGGGTGACCGAACACCGAGCGCCAGTTCGTCATGGTGTCCGTATTCATCGTCGGTTGTCCATATCGTTGACGGACCTCGATAGGAGCGGCTTCCGGTATAAACACTCGCCCGCTAAACGATACAAAATCTCAATACCCACTGAACGATACAGGAATCACAACACCCGCCGAACGGTGCAGAAATTCCAGCACCTGCTGGGCGGTACAAAAATCCCAACACTGAGAGACGACGTGCCGAGAAATCGGAGGGTGATACTGCCAGCGTGGGGCTTACACGTCTCGGACACCTAGGGATGGTATGAGAGTCCCAAAACAACTGCGAGACGTCGACCGACACGGAGCCACCGTTCGGACCTACGACTACGACGACAGCGCGGTAATCGCGGTCGATTTCGGCGTTGGGGCAGGCGACATCACGATCGACGTGATCGACGACACGGCGATCGTCGTTACCGGCGACGAGCAGTTCGAGTTCGAACTGCCGGCCGACGCGAGCGACGTCTCGGTGAAAAACGGTATCCTCACGATCACCGAGTAGCGATCGATTCGTCGGTCGCTTTCGACCGCATCCGACTTCGAAACCACAACCCACTCGAGTCAGCGGCCGGTACGATTCCTATGAACGATTCGTTCGATGTCAATACGTGGCGAGCGGAACTCGAGGACAAACGCGACGAGAAAGACGAGTTCTTCGCCGAGCATCCCCAGTCGCCGATTCCACCAGAAGAGCGCGAGGCGTTCTCCGGGCTCGAGTACTTCGATCCGGACGCCGACTACCGAGTTCACGCGACCGTGTCAGTCCACGACGATCCCAATCCAGTGACGATGGACACGACAACGGGGAGAGAGGTCAGATACCTCCGAGTCGCGACGCTCTCGTTCGACCTCAAGCGAGACGACCCGGAGCTGTCCGACGGGACCTATGAACTCGCAGCCTATCAGATGGAACGACCCGAAGAAGAGCCGCTGTTTATCCCGTTTCGGGACAAGACGACCGGCCAGCAGACGTACGAGGGGGGACGATACATGGAACTGTCGCCTGATCGAGAGTTCGAGGACGGCGACGAGGTCGTCCTCGATCTGAACCTGGCGTACACGCCGTTTTGTGCCTACAGCGAGACGTTCGACTGTCCGCTCCCGCCCGAGGAGAACTGGCTCGGGGTGACGATTCCGGCGGGCGAACGATTCGAGTAGTGACCCATCACACGTTGGGAAGAGAGGATGGTTTCACGGTGGGAAAAGAGGACCATTTCGACTCGAGCGATCGCATCTCGGAAAGATAGCGTTCGATCGTTGTCTGCCGGTTTGTGCGGGCTGACACGATCTCGAGTGGAAATAGAGGGGTTCGAACGCTCAGAGTGCGACGCCGACGGTGAGGAGAGTACCGTACTCCCGGTATCGTTCGATCATCGCGTCTCGAGTGTCCCAGTCGTCGATCGGGAACTCGGCTTCGGCCGGGATCGTGATCTCGCGATCCGGAATGTTGTCCTGGGCCGCGACCGAGAGACCCGCCGCGCGGAAGGCGTCTCGATACTGCTCGCGAGACCAGCGGGTCATCTCGACGGAGATGAACTCCTGCCACTCGTGAGAGTGGACGTTCTCCTCGTAGTAGTTCACGGCGCAGTAGAAGGTTCCGCCGGGCGCGAGCACGCGGGCGATCTCCGCTACGGTCTCGTGGGGATCCGCCGCGTAGTAAAACGCTTCCATCGACCAGACGTGATCGATCGAGTTCGTCTCGAACGGCAGCGAGCCGAAGTCGCCGACGACGAATCCAACCTGCGGGTCGGACGTGTAGGTTGCAGCGTTCGACGCCATTTCCGGAGATCCGTCCAGTCCGTAGACACGGCCCGCGTCGTTGGTATCGCGAATCGCACGGCCGGCATACCCGCTGCCACAGCCGAGATCGAGGACGGTGTCGCCGGGCTCGACCGGCATCCTGGCGAGCGCGTGCTTTGCAGTGTGCCAGTGGCGATCCTCCATTCCCTTGTCGCGGCCGTCCGTGGCCCACTCGTCGAACTCCTCGCGAACGCTCATGGAGTGACGATACGGCGCGAACGACAAAACGCGTTCGCATCGCTGGACTCGCGTTCGCATCACTGGGCTGCTCCGAGACGGCGACAGACGACCGCACGAGCCGTTGTGAGAACGGGGGGCGGTGACCGAAAAAGCAGCTGTGTACGGCGCCGTGAAAACAGGGGTGGAATCGACCGACAGATACTTTAGGCTTGCCTAAAAAATAGAGTGTAGAGAGGTCCCGGCTGATACACGTCCCTGGGCATCGGACGGAGACCAGCCGTAAGCTGTCCCACCTCTCGCCCTTTTCCCATAGCACTCGCGATCTGTGCAGTCTCGGCGATCGCAGACCTACAGCCTGCGCAGTCTCGGCGATCGCAGACCTACAGCCTGCGCAGTCTCGGCGATCGCAGACCTACAGCCTGCGCAGTCTCGGCGCTCGCGGACCTACCACGTTCGATACATCCGCACGCTTAAGTCGATCCCGGAAGTTGATACCCTCAATATGGAGTATACTCTCGACATCGATGAGACACCGCCGACGGTCCCGGGCGGTACCGGCGTACTACTTCTTCATCCGAGCACGGGCGAAACCGACCGAATCGACACGGAGTTTTTCAAGACAGATACCGACAAGTTTCTAGTCGTCTCGACGCGAACGACCGCCCGCGAGGTACGACAGAAACTCGAGTACTACGACGTCGACGAGAAATCCGCGGAGATACTCGACACGCTGAGTATCGAACGAGGGCACTCCCGCCGCTCGAGTGATACCGTCCACTACGTCAGCGCACCGGACGACATCGACGGCATCCTCGAGCACATTGAAGGCTTCCTCGACGAGCACGAGGGAAAACTCCGCGTCAGCATCGACTCGGTCACGGAACTCGCCTACTACGCCGACGACGAAGCAGCTCTCGATGCCGTCGATTCGATCCTCGAATTACTCGCGGAGTACGACGCAATCGGGCTCTTTCACGTCTCCGAAGAGGTCCACGACGACGAGATTGTCGACGCGTTTCGCGACCGCTTCGACGGCGTGATCGACCTCGACGCGGACGGAACCGTCGCTGCGGAGTTCTAACGCGGTCGGAATCGTCAGTGGACGAGTTCGAACTCAGCGGAATCGTCGCTGCAAAGTTCTAACGCGGTCGGAATCGTCAGTGGACGAGTTCGAACTCAGCGGAATCGTCGCTGCAAAGTTCTAACGAGATACGAGGAGCTTTTCGGAGATATCGATCCCCGGGCGGGTGCGCTCTGTGTTATCATCGACCTTCTAAATCTATCAGCGCTACGTGAAGTTTCGCTAACAGCTTCTCCGATTCGAGCGAGGGTTTTTCCCTCTCTACGTGTGAGCCACGAACGAGATGCACGACGGTGACGCCGGAACGCGCCTCGAGCGAGCCGGGACCGGAGAGCACGCGCCGCGACGCCGTCTCGAGAGTCGCGCGGGTGCGGGATCGGTCTCTCGAGCGGCGCTGCAGCGAGACGCCTCCGTGCGCCAGTGGGGCGTCGTGACGCCGAGTGCGACCGTCATCGGCCGCGCGGAATCGCCCGAGGCGGAACTCTCGGATCGCGTCCGCCGACTGCACGACGAGCAACACGGGGCGACGCCCGGCTACGCCGAACGCGCCCACCGCCTCGACCGTCTCCGGACGGCTCAGGCGCTGTGCAACGCACTCGAGGTGACGCCGTGGCAACGTGACCTCGCGCTCGGAGTGATGGACGAGATCGACCTGACGGCGTTCGGCAGCCAGCGAGCGATCCCGACGGTCGCACTGGTCGTCATCCGCCACGTCGTCGACCGCGACCGACAGGCGTACTTCGGGCTGGACGACGTCGACGCGGCGTCGCTGTCTCCCGAACGGATGGAAGAGCTCTTCGGGCAGTACCGGGCCCACGATATCACCGACGAACCGACGTTCGAGCGACTGGCGGCGGAACACGGCCTCGATACGACCAGCCTCAACCGGCTCCGACGCGTGCTCGAGGAGCAACTCGAGGACGAACTTCCAGCCTACGGGCGGAACCCGTGGCGGGACCCGAACCTGCCGGCGACGGCGGCGATCGACTCGAGCGAGTCGGGCGAGTCGGGCGAGTCGAGTGGAGCCACAGAAGCCACGGAGCCTGGCGACCCCGTCGGGACCAGTGAGTCCGACGCCGACAATAGCTGACGCGGTCTCCGTCACCGCTACTCGTTGCGACTGATTCGTGGGCGATCTCCAATCTGCTCGCTCGAGGACGACTCGCGACCGGGATTTCCGGGAGCTATCGACTTTTCCGTGACGGTCCGTTAGGACGGCCATGAGCGAGACACCGGATCAGTTGACCGTCTACTCCGACTACGTCTGCCCGTTTTGTTACCTCGGGAGAGCGTCGCTCGAGCAGTACCGCGAGCGTCGGGAGGAACCGCTCGAACTCGAGTGGCATCCGTTCGACCTCCGGCGAGATAAACGCAATCCCGACGGCTCGATCGATCACTCCGCTGCGGACGGGAAGGACGACGACTACTTCGAGCAGGCGAAACAGAACGTCAGGCGGCTGCAAGAGGAATACGACGTCGAGATGGCCCAGGAGCTCGCGACCGAGGTCGACTCGCTGCCGGCGCAGATGGCCTCGTGGTACGTGCAGACGGAATACCCCGAGCAGTGGGAGGCGTTCGATCGGGCAATCTTCGACGCGCTCTGGACTGACGGGCGCGACATCGGCGACGGGGACGTTCTCGCAGAACTCGCTTCGAGCGTCGATCTTCCGCCGGACGAGGTTCGAACTGCGACCGGGGACGACGAACTCCAAGCTGAACTCGAGGACGCGTTCGATCACGCCTCCCGCAAGCGGATTACAGGCGTTCCGACGTTCGTCGCCGACGGAACCGCAGCCAGCGGGGCGCTCCCGCCGGATCACCTCCAGCGGCTCGTCGAGCAGTCCTGAACCGTTTCCAGCGGTTCGGAGAAACGATCCGAACCGCCCGGAGGAATCTCACTCGAGTTTCTCGAGCGCCTCGAAGAAGTCCACCGGAGGCCCGGCGAGCGTCACGGGATCGTCCGCGGTGGTCACCGTTACCGATGTCGGCGGCTCGAGACGCTGTCTGTTGCGGCCGTCGCTGATCGCGTAGGCCGTCTCGGCGTCGCGAACGGTGAGCGTGAGTTCGCTCGTGTGATCGATCACGAGCGGCGGCATCGGATCGGTCGCGGCCATCTGCGTGACGATAAGGGAGTCGACTGCGGGGTGCACCAGCGGGCCCCCTTCGCTCAAGTTGTAGGCGGTCGACCCGGTCGGCGTCGCGACGAGGACGCCGTCCGAATGGCTCTCGGCGTACCGCTGGCCGTCGACGAAGATCTCGATCGTCGCGCCGCCCCCGCTCCCTCGTTTCGGCCCGTGGACGACCACTTCGTTGAGCGCCGACTCGAGCGTCCACCCATCGCCGCTCGCCCGGAGTCGCTTTACAGCTCGACCGCCGATCGAGCCAGTATCGCGGCGTTCGGCGACCAGCGACGTGACCGCCTCGAGCGCGCTCTCCGGGGTGACGGCGTTGAGAAAGCCAACTTCGCCGAGGTTGACGCCGACGATCGGCGCGTCGCCGGCCTCGCGGGCGACGAACAGGAACGTCCCGTCGCCGCCGATGCTCACGACCAGGTCGAATTCGTTCATGCGCTCGACGGGAACGCAGCGCTTCCCGAGTGCGTCGCCGGTCTCGTCGTCGACGACCGCCACGACGCCCTCGCGCTCGAGCGCGTCGACCAATCGGGTCGCCAGCGACTGCGCTCGGTCGTTGTTTCGCTGGGCGACGATCCCGACCGTGAGCTCCTCCTCGGCGTCCATCGTCGCCGGCTACCCGCCCCGTCGCCAAAAACCCACTCGTTCCGCGCCGGATCGAACCGGGAGCGACGATGTCGACGCTGATCGACTGCCGATCTCGTTTCCGATCGTCGACCAGTCGCGTGCGACGCCGGTGATCGTCGACGGGAGGCCACCGGCGGCTGTAATCGGTTGTTAGAGACGTGTTCGCGGTCCATACTTTTGCGGGGCCGATCCCATATGCCGGCGCATGGCCCAACGAACGACGGCCGATCAGACGATGTCGCGAGCGGAACTCGGCGCGTACCTCGTCGAACTCGCCGACGAGTTCGACCGCGGAGGCGAGGATATCGATGTGGGCGTCGGAAACAAGACGGTGACGTTACACCCGCCGGACGATGTCTCCGTTTCGATCGATGTCGTCGAGCAGTCTTCGATGCTCCGCGGACAGCGCGAGACCGTCGACGTCAAACTCAGCTGGAAACCCGACCGCCAGTAGGCCTTCGAGTCCCGTCGAACCGCGCGAGACCGACGCGGCCGCCCGGAGTGAGAAGTTCTTTTTCCCCTCGCACCAGAGGTCCACCTAATGTACGAGACGATTCTCTTTCCCACCGACGGCACCGATCACAGCGCGACCGTCGCCGACCACGCCGTCGACATCGCCGAGACGCGAAACGCGTCGCTGCACGTGCTTTCGGTCGTGGACGATCGGGCCTTTCTGGTCCTCGACGACGACCGCGTCGAGGGCGTTCGCGCCGATCTCGAGGAAAACGCGCTCGAGGCGGCCGATCGTGCGGCGACGCGTGCGAACGACAACGGTATCCAGACCGAGACGGCTATCCAGACCGGCAATCCCGCCGAGTGCATTCTCGAGTACGCCGATGCACACGAGATCGATCTCGTCGTCATGGGAACCAGCGGCGACGACTACGAGAACAACGTCGTCGGGAGCGTTTCCCAGCGCGTCGTCAGGTCGGCTGCCGTTCCCGTTCTGACGATCGGTCCGGACGCCTGATCGCGGCTCTGCAGGCGACCTACTCGTCCGTCTGCGTAGCCCGCCTTGTGGCGACGCACGCCGGCCCTGTTGCACGCCAATCCTGTGTCGGTTGCGGACTGTCGTTTCGGGACGAACAACACGTACATTGATATCCAGTGGCACTAAACGCCGGACAGATGCGTCGCTCGCTCGTCATCGGGGTCGTGTTGCTCGCGTTCGCCTTTCTGTTTATCGGCGGTCCGTCCCTGTTTCTGTCGCCGTCGACCGGCGACGTCGCTCCCGAGTCCGCCGAGCGCCCGGAACCCGAAGTTCACTCCTTCGAGGACGTAGACAGCGGGATCTGGCCCTACCTGAGTCCACGCAAGGATCACGTCAAGCGAAGCCCGGTCAATGTGATCGTCCGCGGAGAGAGCGACGAGATCGTTCGGTTGCTCACTCACGAAGCGGACGGCGACTGGGAAGAACTGGATCAAAACGAGACGGCGGCCGGCTCCGATACGTATCGGCTCTTCGACGACGAACAGGTCGCGACAGGGACCGAATGGGGCGAAGCCGCTGGTGCGACCCGGTACGCGTGGGTCGATCCGGGCGGGGACCGCGAGCCCTACTGGACGACCGAGACGCTGCAAGTCGACGACGGCAAGTACTACGGCGAACGCATGCATATCCGCCTCTACGAGTCGCCCGATAGCGGCGACGACTGGGTCGCGATGCAGACTCACACCGAACACTTCGACTGGTTCACGCTCCGCCACCGCGTCGACGGCTCCGAACGGGCCCAGCTGAAAGTCGAGTCGGAGTTCATGGAGCTCCCGGGCGTCGACAGCCAGGAAGACGTTCGGCGTATCAATCTGGAAAACTCGGGTCCCTCAGATGCCGACGGCTGGGCGACCGTCGTTGACCTGCTCGGAATGGCGCTCGCGCCGGTCGCGATCAGTCTCGCGAGCAAAAACCAGGTGCGCGAGTGGCTCCCGAACACCGTCGACGAACGCCTCACTGCGGCCGATCGACGCAGGTTCGCGGCCGCGGTCGATCGGATCACCACCAGACACGTCGCCCTCGCCCTGTCCATTCTCGGGCTGTTTCTCGGGGTCAGATTCGCCGGGATCACCCTCGAGCGACACGCTGGGATGCTGACGATGCACATGATCGCCGCGTTGCTCTACCCAATTATCTCGATCGGCATTCCCGCCGTGACGTATCTGATCGCCCACGGGCTCACCCGCCGCCTCGACGCCGCGATCACCGCCTCCGGATCGCTGATTCTGGCGATCTGGATCGATTACGGCGTAGTGAACGTCAACTCGCTCCCAGTGGATGTCGTCGCTCAACGTATCCTCGTCGTCGTCGCGCTGGGACTGATCGCAGGCGGCGCAGCCAAACGCGCGACCCGGGAGTCGTGGCTCAACGACCTGCTCGTCGTCGGCGTCGCTATGTGGGTGTTGTTGTTAGCTGGAACGTTGTTCGGGTACTTCTGAGGCTCCCCGACTCGAGCGTATCGTCCGCGTTACCACGCCGACCAGGCGGTCGTCGTCTCGTCGTAGGCGTAGACGCGCTGTGCGTCCTTCGCGAGGACGATGTCGCCCTCGAGTTCGTTTCGGTCGCGCTCGTAGCCCGTCGCGTCGTCCCGAACGACGAAGGCGTCGATTTCGAACTCGTCGTCGCCAAAGGTTTCGACCGTTCCGACCTCGAACTCGTAGTCGCCGGGGACGTAGACCGTGATGCTTCGACTCTCGTCGTGCGTGCCGTCCTGTGGGTGGACCGTGACATCGACGGAGACGTTGTCGACCTCGCGCGTCCAGACGGTTTCGACGTCTTGGGCCGGCGCGGCCTCACGTCGGCGCTGCTCGTCGAGTTCGATGCTGGTCACGCGAACCGTCGAGAGCACTTCGTCGGTCTCGAGGATGAACTCGTCGCCCGTCTCGATGGTCTCGTCTTCGGGGGTCGTGACGTTCGCGGTGAAGGATTCGCCGTCCTGAGAGACGACGACATCGAGGGTGACTTCGCGTTCCGGCTCAGGTTGGATCTTGTGGACGTGGCTGCACTCGCTACAGCGGACGGTGATGCTACCGCCGCCCGGCGAGAGCACCTCGTGGACCGTCTCGAGGTCCGGAGAACACGAGGGACAGGTCGTCGGGACCCGGTCGGGTATATCGCTCATACCCGGCGTAAGCGCCACTGCCCTAAAAGGTGCGTGAACCTGATCGTGACTCTCCTCAGCGCGATTCTCCCGCGGGAAGGTCGACCTCGACGCCGTCGGCGAACACCGTCGGCTTGCGGATGATCCCGTCCAGATGAATCGGCGCGTCGACGTCGCCGCCGATGCCCGCGTCGTCTCCGATTGCGATGTGGACCGTGCCGCCGGCCTTCTCGTCTAACAACACGGAGCCGACCAGTTCGGTGACGGCGACGTTCGTCCCGATTCCCAGTTCCGCGAGGTTGTACGCCGCGTCGCCGACTTCTGCCGCGGCGTTCTCGACCGTCGACCGGATCTCGTCGTCGGAGATGTCCGTCACGAGGCCGTCTTCGACCTCGAAGGTCAGCGTCCGGCCGTCCTCGAGCAACCCGTGGGGCATCATCGTGCCGTCGACGACGAACGTCCCCGCGGCCGTCTCGGGGCTGACAAACACCTCTCCTGCGGGGAGGTTCGACATCGCACCGGCTTCGTGGACGATGCCGGTATCCGAGCGAAAGTCGCGGTCGCCGATTCCGAACGTGATGTCGGTTCCCGCCGCGGCCGTCACCCGAATCTCGTCCGCGCCGTCGACCTGCTCGCGGATGGCTTCACAGCGGGTGGCGATCTCGTCGTAATCTGCTTCGAGACCGGTGGCGAACACTTCTTCGGTGATCCCCGGCAGCGTCGCGACTCGAGCGCCTGCCTCGTTCGCATCGGTTCGCGCTCGCGTGTGGCTCAAGCTCTTCGTCGTCGGAGCCAGCACGACGTCGGCACCTGCCATCGCCGCTGCGACGGGTTCAGGCGGTTCCTCGCCGTGGGTGTCTCCCGGGGGATACCGGACGAACGCGACGTCGTCGGCTCGCTCGAGCGCAGCCTCGTAGAGCGCGTTCGCGATCGGCTCGCGGTTGCTGTCCGTGACGATGACACAGGACTCGTCAGCCCGGACGTCGAGACACTGTCGGATCGCCGTTTCGGCGGGTGTTCGAAGGTCTGCCATACCACTGGATGCGTGTAGTACGCCGAAAGGTCTTGCTCTCCCGGCGCTCGAGACGCCTCGATTCTCGCAGGTGTTCGCTTTGTACGAACGCTTCGATTCTCATCGATCCCTCGCCTCTCACGACCGCTCGAGCTCGCGGACGGCTCGAACTGGCACCCCCCATGACAGCGCGAGTACAAACTCCGAGGCGAGTAAAAACCGGCGGAGAAGCCTCGAAACGATTATCCGCGTCCGTAGTGGAGTCGGGAGTATGATACAGGTCGCGATCAACGGCTACGGGACGATCGGCAAACGCGTCGCAGACGCCGTTCGGGAACAGCCCGATATGGAGGTACTCGGCGTCGCGAAAACGCGCCCGAACTTCGAGGCCGAGACCGCCGTCGAGAAGGGGTATCCGCTCTACGCCGCGATCGAGGACCGCGCCGACCGCTTCGCCGAAGCGGGCCTCGAGATCGCCGGTCCGGTCGAGGATCTCGTCTCGAACGCCGATATCGTCGTCGACGCGACGCCGTCGGGGATCGGCGCCGAGAACAAGTCCCTCTACGAGGAGTACGACACGCCGGCGCTCTACCAGGGCGGTGAGGACGCCGATCTGGTGGACGTGAGCTTCAACGCGCGCTCGAACTTCGAGGCGGCGACGGGCACCCAGCACGTCAGGGTCGTCTCCTGTAACACGACCGGGCTCTCTCGAGTCATCGCGCCGCTTCAGGAGGCCTACGGCGTCGAGAAGGTCCGCGCGACGTTGGTTCGTCGCGGCGGCGATCCCGGCCAGACGTCTCGCGGCCCGATCAACGACATCCTCCCGGATCCGGTGACGATCCCGTCTCACCACGGCCCCGACGTCGAGACGATCTTCCCGGACCTCGACATCGACACGCTCGGGATGAAGGTGCCCGCCACCCTGATGCACATGCACAGCCTGAACGTCACGCTCGAGGAGGCCGTCGACGCGGCCGAGATCCGCGACCGCTTCGCCGACGAGTCGCGTCTGTTCTTGATCCCCGAGTCGATGTCGATCGACGGCAGCGGGAAGCTAAAGGAGTACGCCCACGACGCGGGGCGGCCACGTGGCGACCTCTGGGAGAACTGCATCTGGGAGGAGTCGATCTCGACCGTCGGTCGGGACTGTTATCTCTTCCAGGGAATCCACCAGGAGTCGGACGTCGTTCCCGAAAACGTCGACGCGATCCGCGCTGTCCTCGGCGCGTCGGATGCGACCGACAGCATCGCGACGACGAACGAGCACCTGGGAATCGGCTTCTAGCGAATCTCGTCCGATCCCGTTTTGAATTCGACCGCCGAACGATTCGGACCGACAGAAAGTTTTTGCCACGTGCCCTACTAGAGTCGTTCATGCGCCGAGATGATCGCGACGAACCCTTCGACGATCTCTTTCGTGAAATCGAGCGGATGATGAACGAAATGATGAACGGCGGCGACGTCGACTTCGACTCCGCCGGCTCCGTCGAGAACGGCTTCGGCACCGACACCCACATCGACGTTCACGAGACCGACGACGAACTCCGAGTCATCGCCGACCTCCCGGGCGTCGAAAAGAACAACATCGACCTCGAGTGCGACGGCAAATCACTCACGATCTCCGCCCAGAGCCAGCACCGACAGTACGACGAGCGCGTCTCGCTGCCACAGCGGGTCAACGAACACACCGCCGAGGCCACCTACAACAACGGCGTTCTCGAGGTCGTCTTCGAATCGGCCGAGAAGTCCTCCGACATCGCTCTCGAATAAGCGTCTCAATTCGATCCCGATCTCGCCCGCGTTTTCGGTCGAACAGTGGTTTCTTCTAGTGGATTTTCACCCGGTCCGATCGGCTACTCCGCTCTCGAGCGTATTGCCTCGGCGAGTCGGTCGTAAAAGCCGGGTTCGTACTTCGTCTCGTCGTCGATCGTCGGGCGGGCGTTCGTCTCGTTGACGACGACGCGGTCGCCGCTCACGAGCAGGTCGACGCCGAGAAACGGGATCTCGAGTTCCTGTGCGACCGACTCGGCGAGCTCTCGCAGCGGCTTCGGCAGGTCGACGCCGGTCGCGGTCGCACCGCGGTGGACGTTGTGCTTCCACTGGCCCCGCGTCGTGGCGTCCTCGGGAAGCGTTCGTTCGACCGCCCCGACGTACTCTCCCTCCAGCATCATGACCCGATAGTCGACCGCCTCCGGCAGGTACTCCTGGACGAGAAACGACTGGTCGCCCGTCGCCCGGTAATCGTGCACCAGCGAGAGGTAATCACAGATTCCGAGGAACGAGTCGAGATCGTGGGCCTTCGCGACGCCGACGCCCCGCGTCGTCGAGTTGGGTTTGACGACCACCGGCGCCTCGAACCGCTCGAAGACGGCGATCAGTTCGGACTCGCTCACGTCGTTCGAGACGTACACCGAATCGGGTATCGGAAGGTCCGCTCGCTCGAGTCGGGCGAGCACCTCGGCCTTGTTCCGCGAGGTCAACACCGTCTCGTGGTCGTTGAGCCACGGGATATCGAGCAGCGCGTCGGCTACTCCACCTTCCATGAGTCGGCCGGGGTAGACGAAGCCGACGTCGTACTCCGCCGGGGACCACGGCGCGTCCGCACCCAGCGGAACCGCGCGCTCGCGAACGGGGACGTGCTGAACATCGATCCCTCGCTCGGAGAGGGGCTCTCGCATCCGCTGGAAGGTCTCCTGATCGTTTGCGACCGCGAGATCGATCATACTCGAGTGTGGGGGCCGAGACAAAAAACGGTAGAGTATTCGCGCCGGGAGTTCGGCGCCTCCGCGCCCAGCGGAACCACGCGCTCGCGCGCCGATCGACAGTGGCGACTCGAGCACTCGCGAACCGACGGACGGTGTGGATCCGATAGCCGGCGCTCTGCTCGAGAGAGCACGGAAAAACGGTCGAGTCGGGCCTTACGCGATCAGTTCTTCTTCGCCGCGCTCGACGACGACGCGACACGGTGGCGAGATCTTGTTGTAGGACCGTCGGAGCGCGTCCTTCGCGAACTCGGCGTCCTCGACGTCACACCAGATCGTGAAGATGCGTTCGCCCTGCTGGATTCGGGCGGCCGTGCCGACGATCTTGCCGAACGCCTGGCGCATCCCGTCGGAAACACGGTCCGCACCGGCGCCGGTCGCCTGCTTGTTCTCCCGGATGACGTGGTGGGGGAACTTGCGCAGGATCATCTTGTACTGGTTCTCGCCCGCGTTTTTCAGCATGTGGCGGTTCGCCGACAGCCGGGAGGCCTCGAGCGATCCGTGGCGGATCTGGCACTCTTCTTCGGTCTGCAGGCTGATCTGAACGGGGTAGTCCTCGGGTTCAGCCGCGACGTCTCCCATCTTGTGCTGTGCGATTTTCGAGCCCGGAATGCCGGTGATGTACTCTCGGCGGGTGTAGGCCGGCTTATCGATCTTCCGGTACATAGAGGCGGGTTTCTCTGACATGGTTGTAGTTACTTACAAAAACGGAGTGTTACCGCGCGGATAAAGGCTTCGAACCCATCGCCACTGTCGTCTGCGTCGTGCCCGCGGCAAAAGCGGGTCCGATCATCGGTCACGCCGGTCGTGAAAACTCGAGCGACATTTGATCGGCCACGGCAATCGATTGAGGCGACAACCGGTCGCAATGGCAATCGACTGGGTCGGCAACCAGGCGACGGTAACCGATCTGGAACGGCAACCCGTCGATTACAGTCGGATAGTGTGGACGATGTCGGACTCGTCGACTCACGAGGTGAGCCTCAGTGAACGGTAACGTACTCATCGCCGGTTTTTTCGATCAATCCCTGCGTCGAAAGCGATTTGGTGACGCTCAGTGCGGCCATCTGCTTCATCGAGAGCGCGTCGCTCACCTCGCGGATCGTCGCGCCCGTTGTCGCGTCGAGGTAGAGGTAGACCAGCTTCGCCTGGGCCGAGTTCAGTTCGGTCGGTAACGCGGCTCGGTCGGTGGCGGTCGTCGTGGTGAGTTGGGCTGTCATCGGTCTGAACACATCGACCACGAACTTCCGTATAACTCTATGGGAGGATGAATGCATATTGGCTAGTAGATAATAGTGTGATTATATGCATCGGTATTGGGACACACTGACTCGGACTGTGACGGTTTCGAAACGGCGTCCGTCTCTCGAGCGGTGTCTTCCTCTCGAGTGTGCTGTTCGACCGATGCTCGAGAACTTCGTCCAGCGCTTCTCGAGCCACGACACCTGCGAGGCGGTCACGCCGCAGTAGTCACTGGGGAACGTCGCAGTAGCCACCGGGAGAACGCCGCAGAATCATCGGGACTGCCTATTCGCCGGCGTGCTCCCGATCGAACGCTGCGTTTCGGCGGCGTGTTTAAGGTTCTTCCGCCGATACATGCGGGTATGTGGAAGAGCTTCCGTATCGGGTCGCTGTTTGGGATTCCCATCAAACTCGATCTGACGTTTCTGCTGGTTTTGCCCTTCTTCGCGTATCTCATCGGCGTCCAGATCGGGACGGTCGCGGAACTGCTCAACGACCTGCTCGGGGCCGGCATCGATACGGCGGCGGTCTCCGGCGGCCCGATGCCGCTGGTGCTCGGATTCGCGGCGGCGATCGGACTGTTCATCGGCGTCGTGCTCCACGAACTCGGTCACTCGCTGACCGCCCGACGGTACGGGTTCCCAATCGACTCGATCACGCTCTGGCTGCTCGGTGGGGTCGCCTCGTTCACGGAGATGCCCGAGGACTGGAAGCAGGAACTGGCCATCGCGATCGCCGGCCCCATCGTCTCGGTGCTCGTGGGTGTGCTCTCCTACGGCCTCTTTCTCGTTACGCCAGCCAGCGTCGACGGCGCGCTGTTCGTCTTCGGCTACCTCGCGGTTCTCAATATCGCGCTCGCGGGGTTCAACATGCTCCCCGCGTTCCCGATGGACGGCGGCCGCGTGCTCCGGGCGCTGTTGGCTCGAAACCAGCCCTACGCGAAAGCGACCCAGCAGGCGGCGAGCATCGGGAAGTTCTTCGCAGTGCTAATGGGGTTGTTCGGACTGCTCGTGACGTTCAACATCATCCTCATCGGCGTCGCTTTCTTCATCTACATCGCCGCCTCGGGCGAGTCCCAGCAGGTGACGATGAAAGCCGCGTTTCAGGACGTTACCGTCGGCGACATCATGACGCCCGCTCGAGACCTGCACACGGTCGGCCCCGACACCAGCGTCGAGGAACTCATCCAGCGGATGTTCTCCGAGCGACACACGGGCTATCCGGTGCTCGACGACGGGCACCTCGTCGGCCTCGTCACGCTCTCGGACGCACAGGAGGTCAAACCCGTCGAACGCGACGCGTTTACCGTCTCGGACGTGATGACGACGGACCTCCAGACGATCGACGCGAACTCCGACGCGATGACCGCGATCGAGCGAATGCAATCGGAGCGAATCGGTCGGCTTCTCGTCGTCGACGGAGCCGGTTCGCGACCCCGCTCGAGTGGGTCCATTCAGGACGAGGCCGTCTACGACGACGGCGGCTTCGACGACTCCGTTCTCGAGGAAACCGGCGATACCGGGTCGTCCGAGCGCGGCGATCTCGTTGGACTCATCTCGAGAACCGACATGATGACCGCGCTGAACATCGTCCAGCAGAGCGGCGAAGTCAATCACTCCTCGCAGTCCCAGCCGTTGGATTGACCTCTAAACGAACTTCGCTGGCCACGTGACTCGTCGGCGTTCCCGTCGAACGCTGCTCTCCCAGATGCACTCGATGCGGGTTCGCTTGAGAATCCCCGTTTCCGACGCGGTCAGGGATTAGTTTATCGGCTCCCGTACTCGATCGGTGCGCGCGGCTGGTACGGTTACATTCTTCCGTTCCGTTTCGCCGCTCACGTCCATTCCCAGCGAAAAGGTCCAGGTGCGAGAATTGAACCCGCGTCTCAGCCTCCACAAGGCTGAAGGATAGTCCACTACCCCAACCCGGACACGCAACCTGAAGTAGTTGGCTGGGATTAAAATACGTTACGACTCGGTTCGTGACGGGAGCGGATAGCAGTCGGCGCCGAAAACGAGGACGTGGGTCGGTGGCGCGTTCTCGGTGAGCAGAAACAATAGCGTGGCCTAGGACGGGTCGTCTGACAAGCGTGTCGAGTAGAATTCTGCCCGTCGGTCAGATGACAGAGAAATTTTGTAGAGATAGACGCCGTGCCCTTGTTCTTGGACGACGAGTCGAGCGAGTTCTCCCGTTTCCGTGGCTAATTCGTCGAGCGGATCCTGAGCACATTGGTAGACGAGGTTTTGTCGTTTTGCGAACTCGCCAATCTCGAGCAACTGCAGACCGAGACGGTACTTTCCGTTGTACTCCATCACTGCACCATGTTGCTTGAGGGTACTCAGATACGTGTGTACGGATCCTTTGGACATATCCAGTTCGTTGGCAACATCCGTTACCCCGCTACTCCCCTCTTCTTTTAGGACGCCCAAAATACGAAACGCTCGATCGACCGATTTGATCCGCCGCCGGCCCTCGTCTTTGTTGCTCATGTGCCAAGATTGAACGCTAGTGATAAAAATATTTGGTAATAACAAACATAATGGACAGTTATATTACCAGTATCCCGTCTGGAAACGGATTCTAGCTGAAGCTATCAATGGTGAGCACCCCATGTTTGGGATTCACAAACGTTTTTATCGGCCGTTACTACCGGTGTTTTGCCTCTCCCCATCCATATTTTACGTCCGTATTAGTGTAATTGGTATCTCATATATTCGTTTGTCAACTACAAACACCCCTGTAATTCCCTATCATGAGGGCTCTGAACATCCTCCGTTCCAAGTCATTTGCTGACTTCTCAAGAGACGTACTTGTACATCCCTAAGCAAGTGAGAGAAGCGAGGAAACGACTGTTCGCTGTGTTCTGTTACCATTGCGCTGCTCGTACCAATTGAACAAGCCGAGCAGCGATAAACAGTAATCCGGTGCCCAATCAATGAACGCCGTGGTGCTGGTCCTCTTCGGGACCAAACGGCGTCTCAAGCAGGTCGGAGAAGAAGTTGATCCGTTTGTGCGTGAGCGCGTCGAGTTCCGCCGGACTGAGACGGCACGCGTAATTCAGTTTCGGAGACGTGATCGATAGTCGCGGACCGGCAGTCGTTTCGACTTTCCGGAGTTTGACGACTGTATATTCGTTGCTGATCTGTAGCTCGTCCGATGGCTCGGTCGCGTTCATGCCGTCCTCGTGGGGTTCTGAGGTGAGTTCTTCGAAGACCTCGTCGTCTTGCCACGTGAGACTCTCGAGTGCCAGCGCGTCCACTCGCGTCTCGGCGCTCTCGCCGCTGAGTATCAGCCGTTCCCCAGTCGGCGTTTGCAGTGTCCAGAGTGAGACCGTCAGATCGCCGTCCGTTAGCGTGAGCGGGTCAGCTATTGGTCGTGTCGAGGTCATAGAATGATCGAGAGCGAGTCGGTCGGAATGACCGTGTGGTCGAGCAGCACGGTTCGTCGGGCGAGTTTCAGCCCTCCGCCCTCCGACCAGTCGGGAACGTAGCCATCCTCTTCGCGACGGAACGTATCGTGACGCTCCATCGAGAGGATATCGGGATCGGTTTCGGCCTTGCGCGACCTGACGATGACGAGATTGCTTTTGAGTTCGATTTCGTCGTCCGTATAGTCGATTACGCGCACGTTCGAGACCTGCCGGCGGGTCCGAGAGGGCGGGTCCTCCGACCAGGCGAAGTCGCTCGACATCCGCTCGGTCCGTACCTTGAGCGTTCCCCAGTCCTCTTTCATATGGAAGGCCTCCTCGCTGAACTCGGTGTTGGAGGACCGTTCACGCGTCGTTCGAATCGGCACTCGGTACTCGATGTCCTCGGTTACGAGGTCGTGCCAGTCGCTCAACCGACGATCGTCAAGCAGTTCCGCTGCGTGATAGAGGAACTCCTCGCACTCGAGACGGAGCGTTCGTCGGCGTTCTAACTCGTCCTGCATGTTATTCAGCCCCCTCCGTCGTCATCGTCTCGTGCCATTTCCGGTAAAAGTCGAGTTGGTTCTCATCGGTCACGCCGCCGTTCGCGTAGGCCGTTCCTGGCCCGGCCCAGTCATCGTCGACCGTCGCTGCGGTGTTCTCGCCGCGTCCCATCGTAAACAGCGTCGTCGCCTCCGTCTGTTCTGCGAACACGCTGCCCGCTGCCTCGTCGATCCCGTCCCAGATACCGATATCGTCTGGCTCGAAGTTACCCGCGGCGCTGAACGTCGACATCCCGACCTCGTAGACGCGTTCTTTGTATTCGTCGGGCGCGTCCGTCGGTGCGAGGATCCAGTTCCAGGCCTCCATCTCACCGGGGCCACGGGGTTGCCACTGACGCAGACAGAAGGTTCCGACAGGGTCTTTGTTCGGATCATCGCGACCCCCGAGGAAGATAAAGGAGAGGTTCGGGAATATCGTCCCGAGGGTCACGCCCGACTTGCGTGCAACCTCGTACTGGTCGTCATCAAGCGCATCGTGGTTGAACGTCTCGACGACTCGTTCGGGGTGGCCCCAGAACATCGGCTTTTCCGACTCTATCTGGTAGATGCTAAAGGCATGCCCGTCGCAGTCGGCGATGCCGTACAGTTTGCTTTCTTCTTCCCCGGTGGCCGTCTCGCTGCCGATTCCGACGTCGATCGCGGATTTGTGTCCCATCGGAACGTGGTAGTTATCGCCGTAGAAGTTCTCAGTCGGCGTTTTCCAGTCGGCATCGACGACCCAGCGCTGCGGGTCGCCGACGACTTCCATGTCGATCAGGTCGAAGTACATGTCGAGATACCACGTCGCTCCGCCGAGATACTCCTCGAGCGACGGCGCTTCAGGCGCTATACAGGCGAAGACCAGCCCGTTGTAGGTATCGACGTGTGGCGCCTCACGAAGTCCGTGCTCCTCGGCCTCGAGGTGATCGAATCCCGCACCTTTCTGGGGCACACCGACCAGATCGCCCGTGTTCTGGTAGGTCCACCCGTGATAGGGACAGCGGAAGTGAGTCGTGTTTCCTTTCTCAGCACGGCAGATGTTCGCACCGCGGTGGCGACAACTGTTGAACAGCACTCGGATCTTGCCGTGCTCGTCGCGGACGAAAACGAAGGGGTCCTCCCCAATGGTCCGCTGGCGGTAATCCCCCGGTTCGGGCACCTCCGACTCGTGGCCGACGTACACCCAGGCCTGACCGAATATCTCGGTTAACTCCCGTTGATAGATATCTTCGTCGTTGAGGATCTCTATCGGAACTTCCCCCCGTTCTAGGGTCTCTCCCATGGAGTCGAGTATTCGCCGAGTCCGTTGTGGGCCGGACTCGCCCGCGGACAGTGACTGCTCTATGTCGTGGGACATGTATACATACCAATCCAGCGGGTTACAACTACTTAGTTATTGTTCCACGGAGATCCGGGCGACAGCGCGACAGTGGCTGTAGTCGTTGTGGATCGCTAACTGCTCCGAAGCCACCCCACCCAAATATTTTTGAAAGAACTGTCTGTATTCAACGGTGATCGGTACGAATGATCGGACACGCTACACACTACGGACTGAACGTACAGGATATAGAGCGTTCTCTCGAGTTCTACAGGGATCAACTCGGATTTGAGATCGACAGGCGATTTCCAGTGAGCGATGTCCAGAGCGATATCGTCGGCGTCGATGGCGTCGCGGGGGAGATCGCCTTTCTCGATGCAGGTGGTTTCGAGATCGAACTGATCACGTACGATGCTCCCGAAAACGATGTCGTTCACGAGATTGCAGACGGACATGATGTCGGCGTTGCCCACATCTGTATTACCGTCGACGACATCAATGGTCTCTACGAAGAACTCACGCCAGCGGTGGAGTTCGTGAACGCGCCTCAGACCGTCGGTAACGGAGCTGATATCGCGTACGCCCGTGATCCGGACGGAAATTACGTCGAACTGTACGAGCCGCCCGTTGCTGACTCGGACGGTGACTGACGAGCGTCACATACCCGGTAGATATTAGTGCCAACCGGCCGCTGTGAGAACTAATGGGTTGGCTCGACAATCAGGTTACGCTGGTCACTGGCGGCGGCTCAGGGCTCGGACGCGCAGTGGTTGAGCGGTTTATCGACGAAGGCGCATCGGTTGGCGTACTGGATATCGACGAACAGCGACTCGAGGACCTCGAGTCGGAGTTCGGGGACGACGTGGTCACCGTTGCAGGTGACGTGACGTCGGTCGCCGACAACGAACGCGCCGTTTCCGAGACGGTCGACACCTTCGGTAAACTGGATGTGTTCGTCGGGAACGCAGGCATATTCGATCAGAACGTCTCTCTGCCGGAACTGTCCGATGAGGATCTCGAGGAGAGCTTTCGCGAACTGTTCGACGTGAACGTCCTCGGCTACATGATGGGGGCGAAGGCGGCGCTGCCCGAACTTGCCGAAACCGACGGACGGATCGTGTTTACCGCCTCGCAAGCGAGCTTCGGATCCGACGGCGGGGGTGCTCTGTACGTCCCAGCCAAGCACGCGGTTCTCGGACTGGTCCGACAACTTGCATTCGAACTCGCGCCGACGATCCGGGTCAACGCCGTCGCACCGGGATTCGTGCCGACGGACCTCTCTGGGACCGACTCGCTCGGCGGCGAACGCGGCGTCGTGTCCGCCGAGGAGTTCGATCCCACGAACCACCCGCTCGATATCACGCCGTCGGCCGCCGACTACACCGGTGGGTACGTACTGTTAGCGTCCGAATCTGACTCTCGACCGATAACCGGATCGGTGATCCGGGCCGACCTCGGTCGCTCCGTTCGCGGGATCACTGAAGTGAGCCGCTCGGCGGTCGAATACATCACTGAGGACATGACGGACTGACTACGATCTCCTGTCGGATCTCGACCATGACAGACCTCCGACCGGTGCATACATTCAAGTGGAACTTCGCCATACGCTATCGTATGCCTTCACGAGAGCGCTCGCCGCTAGAATGCTGTCAGTACTGTCCGCATAGAAAGTCGGTTACCGGGGCGTGCGAACACGCGATCCGGCAAGCAGTCGTCAAGCAACTCACCGAGGACCGACACGGTGCCTGTCCAGTTTATCGAGACGTAAGACGGCAAGCGATGGACGACCTCTCAACACGACTCGAGTCCCAATCGTAGGGTTTCCCGCCATCGATTATCGGTTACGGTCGATTCGTACGTTTCGATGATATCTGTGAGCGGTGAGTGGCGATTATCACTCATTTTTTTGATGGGAAATCCGCCTGTTGATCGATACGAGTCGTCAATCGTACACTTTCTGCGGGGATAGCAACAGATATTACCGAACACCACCAGTACATTTATATGTCGCCGGTTAGGTGTGGTAAATCATGTCTTGGAGCGAACAATGGCGGTCAGTTGATCGGCCGGACTCGAGCGAAATCCCGGACGAATTCAGTATCTCGGCGCGCTCGACCGAGAAGATGATGCTCGTCTACTTCACGGGTACCACGATCATCGCATATCTCGGGATGAAGTTCATCGGAACTCGAGACCAGTTGATCGCGGGACTCCCCGTAATGATGTGGACGGTTGTCCTGGTGTCGGTGCTGGTAATCCTCGGTCTCTACGCTGTGTTTACTCGAAGCGAGCCGTCCGAGCAGGTGGCTGACCTCGGGGATTCAACGGAGGCGAAGCATGAGTAGCGTCCCGATCACTCCGATACAGGCGCTCCCACCGGAACTCGCCGAGACGATTTCGACGAATCTCCCGCTCTCGCTCGGCATCTTGGCCTGCTACGTCATCGTCTTCATCGGTATCACGCACTTCGCGAGACGGGGGTATTCGGACAGCCTCTCCGATCACATCGTCGCCTCTCGAGGACTGGGGTGGGTCGTCGCCTCGCTCACCCTCGTCGCAACCGTTTTGAGCGGCGTTGGAATGGCCGGCTTTCCGGGGACGGTGTACTCTGTCGGGTTTTCGTTCATCGCGATGATCCTCGTCGGCTACGCGGTGACCGCACCGGCGGTCTGGTACCTCGGTCGGCGCATGTGGGTCGTCGGGAAAGAACACGACCACCAGACGCCCGGCGACCTGCTGGGCGACTACTATCAGAGCGATACGGTCCGGCTCTACACGGTGCTCGCGAGCCTCGCGTTCAACACGACGTACATCGTCGCACAGCTGCTCGCCGGCGGACTGATTTTGATGATACTCACAGGGGGAATCGTCTCGTTCGAACTGGGTGTCATCGTGCTCGCACTCGTGGTCACGGCTCACCTCACTACTACCGGAATGCGCGGGATCGCATACCTCGATACGTTCAACGGAGCGTTGATAACCGTCCTCCTCGGTGGGTTCGGCGTGTTCATCGTAATCCACGCCGGCGGCGTCGGAGAAGTTTTCAACAGCCTTGGCGATGCCCGCGCTGGATTCACGACAGCACCCGGCGTCACAGGGCTGTTCACGCCTGAGGTCATCCTCATCGTCGGCGCTCTGTTCACTATCGGTAACACCCTGCTCTCACCCGCGGGATGGATCCGGATGTACTCCGTCGACGCCGAACGGAACTTCGCCAAGGTCGCCGCGATGATCGTTGGGGTCCTCACGTTGATCTACGTCTTCGGGACGAGCTTCATCGGTATTTACGGACAAACCGTGCTCTCCGAAGGTACGAATCCGGACACGGTTTCATCGCTACTCGCGTTCGACGTGATGCCGTTCGGTCTCGCCGCCTTGTTCCTCGTCGGCATTCTAGCCGCGATTGTCTCCACGACCGACTCGTACGCACACGTGCTGGCGGCGACCGTCTCTCGTGACTTCATCAAAGCGTTCATCAGTCCTGACCTCTCCGAGGACCGCGAACTGGTTTTGAACAGAATCGTAATCATCGCCACGATGCTCGCCGGTGTCGCCGGCGCGCTCGTGTATTCGAGCCTGATAACCCCGCTCGCGCTGTTCGTCGTCGCGATGGCGGTCCAACTGCTACCGCTGTTATTCGGAGCCGTTGCCTGGCCGCGCGCATCCACGGAAGCCGCGATCATCGCCCCAGCTGTCGCCACGATTCTCCTCGGACTGTTCCAGTTCCAGATGATCCCGAACCCGTACGTCACACCGCTGGTTCCGGGGATCCTGGTCGCGACCGTTGCCAACTTTGTCCTCTTTGTAGGCATAAGCTTCCTCACGTCGCCACAGCCGCTCGACAAGATGGAACAATATCATGGACTTATCAACAGGAAGCTCTGATTCATTCTAAGGCCTAACTCTGTAACATCCCATTCCAATCGATTCTGTTGTGATCGACAGGTGTTGGCGGATCAATCCGGTGATTTCCACTCTCAATGCCGTCGTCGTGAAGACCGGTGACGTCGCGATTTCACGATTTCGTCAACCGCGACCTGAGACGGCGTTATCGTCGGCGAGTCGCGCTGCTGCAGCCAGCCAATGTTCTCAGTTCCAAATCGCTTCGTGAGAGTGTTCAACACCTATTCAATGATAATAGTCATGACTTCAGCGAACAACCGGTCTGCTAAAGGCGATAAAGGCGGCCAAGAACGGGACCCGAACAACCAAAACACCACTCAAGGAGATCGGCACACCGCCGCGCTGAGAGGGGAACCGCCTGCTTTACGCCAACCATCCCCAAGTCGGAAAGAATACGAAAACCCACACTCTCAACAGTACTGCAAGCACACGGAGCGATTCGGGAATTGATCAGGCTCTCATGATCACTTCACTCCGTACGGGTTGTCGGATTCAGTCGCGACTGAATATGGTCCGCTAATCGGCTCATCGCTTCGTTGGCCCTATCGACTTCGTCTGTGAGGCTCAAAAAGCCGTGCGCAAGCGACGGATAGTGGTCGTGAGCTGTCGGGATACCGTTTGCTTCGAGTTGTTCTACATACTCAACACCGTCATCCCGAAGTACGTCTAAGCCGGCGGTCAATACGACTGCGGGAGCAACGCCAGAGGGGTCTGATGCTCGACGAACTGCTGCGAGTGGATTCCGTTTGTGGACGGGATCATCGAGGTACTGATCCCAGAACCACTCCATATCGCGACGGGTAAGTAGGGGCTGATCGCTGTGCTGAACGTATGAATCCGTCTCGCGGACAGTGCCCGTGATCGGATAGAGCAGGAACTGCCCTGATAGGCTTGGTCCCGTTTCCCGAGCCCGGAGAGCCACTGCAGCTGCAAGGTTCCCTCCAGCACTCGTCCCAGCCACGCCAATACTGCTCGAATCAGCACCTAACTTGTCTGCGTACTCTGCTGCCCACCGCAGAGCTGTGGAGACATCGTTGAGGGCCGCAGGGAACGGGTGTTCCGGCGCAAGGCGATAATCGACCGAGATAACCAGGCAGCCAGTTCGACTGGCGAGTTCACGACAGATGTTGTCCGCAGAATCGAGTGTACCGAGCGTCCATCCGCCGCCGTGGCAAAAGACGAGAACGGGTGGATGCTCCACCTCCGGCCGATATACCCGTATCGGAATTGCGACTTCGTCACCCTCAATCTCGAAATCACGGACTAAATCTAGGTCGATCCCTACACCACGAGAGAAGACCTCGTCTTCAATCCGCCGGGCACACGGAATCGACATCGAATGCCAGTCCGGGATACCGTTGTCTTCCAGTTCTTCGATAACCGTTGCCATCTGGGGATTCATTCGCTGACTCATCTACGAATAGGTATGATTCCCCATTGCAAATAATTTCACCTTCTGATTGCCTCGGCTGGCGGCCGGTCCGTGCCACCTCTGCTTCTCTGTACAAGCCGAATCACTGTGCTTTTGTAACTTCACAAAGTTTGGAGATTGTCGTCTCTCACGGTTGAAGAGTGGAGGATTTCTATGACGACCAGCTGATGCTAAGCTATTTCCTGTTATGAGTCGTACTGATTAGCATGGGTACCAGACCAACTGACCTCCGGATGGATATTGGTCGTATTGCTGATGAGTCGGTCGCCCGTGTCACGCCTGACGCCACGGTTGCCGAGATCGCTCACACGATGATCTCCCAATCGCGGTGTGCCAGGTACGTGGTCGTCGAAGAATCCGATCAGATCTCTGGTATCATCACCGATCGAGACCTGATTGCTAACCTGCTCACCGAGGAAAGCGAGTTAAGTGTGCTCACAGCCGAGACGAGTGGAGACGACGTACGAGCTGCTGACGTGATGACGCGTGACCCACTTACTGTGCCAGCAGATGCTGAGATTCCAAAAGTCCTGAGACAAATGAACGAAGCGGGTGCTCGACACGTCCCGGTTGTTGAAGACGGGAGCGTTATCGGGATGATCACTCTGGACGATTTAATTACGCATGTTGCTGGTGAGAGCGCACACGTTTCAGCTCAGATGGATAACGTAGCGGGCATCATCCGAACAGAGTCTACGCACGATTGAAACGCTAATTTGGACTCAAAGTTTTTCGTGTTGCTTGTGCTTCCAGAAATAGAGTCAGTTGAGAGAGATTATCGCATGAGGAGCCGTCTAAGGACGTAGTGGAGGATGCCGCCGTGTTCGATATAGGTCACGGCGGCCGGCGTGCCGACCTGTGCTGTGACCGGGAACTCGACAGTCGACCCGTCCGCGCGCTCGGCGATAACGGTCAGTTCGTCCATCACATCGAGCCCGTCATCGAGGCCGTGGATCGTGAAGATCTCAGACCCATCCAGACCGAGAGATTCCCACGAGTCGCCATCATCGAACTGCAGGGGGAGCACACCCATGCCGACGAGGTTGTCGCGGTAGATGCGCTCGTAACTCTCGGCGATGGTTGCGCGAACACCGAGTAGGTCCGTTCCTTTCGCCGCCCAGTCCCGGCTGGAGCCGGTACCGAACTCTTCGCCTGCCATCACGACGAGCGGGACTCCCTCCTCGCGGTAGCGCTGGCTGGCTTCGAACACGGTCGTCTGCTCGTCGGTTGGGTGGTGGATCGTATAGCCACCCTCGACATCGTCGAGCATCTCGTTCTCGATGCGGACATTGGCGAACGTTCCCCGCATCATCACCTCGTGGTTGCCCCGGCGCGCGCCGTAGGTGTTGAACTCGTGCGGCTCAACGCCGTTATCGAGCAGCCACTGGCCGGCAGGGAGGTCAGATCCGAAGGGGCCAGCAGGGCTGATGTGGTCGGTCGTAACGGTATCGCCGAGTGTCAGCAGGCAGCGTGCATCCTCAATATCGGCGACGCCGGGTTTTTCGAGGGGGAAGTCCTGGAAGAACGGCGGCTCTCGGATGTATGTCGAGTCGTCGTCCCACTCGTAGACGTCACCTGTGGGCGCGTCGAGAGCAGCCCACCGCTCGTCACCCTCGAACACAGAGGCATACTTCTCCTCGAACATCTCAGGAGAGACGTTCTCGTGGATTGCTGCCTGCACGTCCGCTGCGTCGGGCCAGATGTCCGCCAGATACACCGATCCCCCCTCCTCGTCGGTGCCTAGCGGCTCGTTCTCGAGGTCGACGTCCATCCGCCCTGCGAGGCCGTAGGCGACGACGAGCGGCGGGCTCGCGAGGTAGTTCGCGCGGATCTTCGGGTGAATACGCGCCTCGAAGTTCCGATTTCCGGAGAGGACGCTCGTCGTCCAGAGGTCGTGGTCGTCGATCGCTTGCTCGATGGGATCGGGAAGTGGTCCGGCGTTCCCGATACAAGTGGTACAGCCGTAGCCGACGACCGCGTACCCGAGCTCTTCGAGATACGGAAGCAGGCCCGATTCCTCGAGGTACTGCGTGACGACGCGACTGCCGGGTGCGAGACTCGTCTTGACGTACGGCGGGACATCTAAACCTTTCTCGACGGCGTTCTGGGCAAGCAGACCAGCAGCGATCATCACCGACGGGTTCGAAGTGTTCGTACAGCTCGTGATGGCGCTGACGAGGACGTCTCCGTGTCCAATTTCCACTGTCTCACCGTCGAGGTCGACCTCAACGCGTTTGGTTAACGGGTGCAGTTCCGATTCGGGTTCGACCTGAACACCGCCGTCGGTCTCCGCACCAGCTGCATCACCTTCGCCGAGCCACCGCTGTAGGGCGTCTTCGTCGACATCATCGAGGTCGTCTTCGAACTCCCCGTGGAGAAGTCCCCGGAAGCTCTGTTTCACGTCCCCCATCGGAATCCGGTCCTGTGGCCGCTTATGTCCGGCGAGACTCGGCTCAACAGTCGAAAGATCGAACTCGACCACCTCGGTGTATTCCGGTTCCTGTTCTCCGAATAGCCCTTGCGCTTCGAGGTACTCGCGAACAAGGTCGATGTGGGCGGGGTCACGCCCGGTGAGTTCGAGATACTCGAGCGTCTGCTCGTCGACCGGGAACATACTGATCGTCGAGCCCTGTTCGGGCGCCATATTGGCGATCGTGGCCCGGTCGGGGACTGTGAGATTCTCCACACCAGGACCGAAGAATTCGACGAACCGGTCGACGACGCCGACCTCGCGGAGCCGTTCGGTGATGTGGAGCACGAGATCCGTCGCCGTCGCGCCCTCGGGTAATTCGCCTTCGAGGCGGACGCCGACGACCTCGGGAAGTTTCATCGTGACCGGCTGACCGAGCATTGCCGCTTCCGCTTCAATGCCGCCGACGCCCCAGCCGACCACACCGATGCCACCGATCATTGGGGTGTGGCTGTCCGTGCCGACGAGTGTGTCCGGCAGGAGCCATTTCTCACCGTCTCGCTCGCGGGCGTGGACGACCCGGCCCAGATGCTCGAGATTCACCTGGTGGACGATGCCGGTCCCCGGCGGGACGACGTTGAAGTTCTCGAAGGCGTTCTGCGCCCACTTGATCGCGCGATACCGTTCGGCGTTGCGCTCGTACTCCAGTTCGACGTTCTTCTCGTAGGCGTCCTCGGAGTCGAAGTAGTCGACTTGGACGCTGTGGTCGATTACGAGATCAATAGGGATCTCTGGTTCGACCAGGGTCGGGTCCCGATCTTTGCGGTCGACTTCGGATCGAAGGGCCGCCAGGTCGACAACTGCGGGCACGCCAGTGAGATCCTGTAGGACGACTCGTGATGGAGAGAACGGAACCTCTGCGTCCGGTACGTCTGGCTTCCAGCCAGCAGCATTCTTGACATCCGCTGCAGTAACAGTTTCGCCGTCGGCGTTCCGGAGCACCGACTCAAGCAGAATACGGATGCTCACAGGGAGCGTGTCGAGGTCACAGAGCCCCTGCTCTTCGAGTGCTCGAAGATCGGCCATCTTGTACGTCGTCCCGTCGACGTCGAGCTCGCGGACGGCATCGAACGGAAGTGTATCAGTCATAGTATCTACACCTGGGATTGGCAGTCGTATCAATCCCTCTCCGAATCCGATTCGACGAGAATCGGGATTTGTTACGCAGAGGCATCGTATCCAGCGTCTTCGACCACAGTCACAAGCTCATCCCGTTCAGCGGACCCCTCGACCGTCGCGGATTCTGAGTCACGATCCGCAGTAGCAGACGTAACCCCCTCAACTTCTTCGAGTGCCTCTTCGACGGTCTGCTCGCAATGTTCACAGGTCATTCCTTCGACGGTGATTGTCTGAGTCATATCCATTCGTAGATAGGGGCGAGTATTCTATGTGGTTTTCTGCTTAGAATCCAATGTTGTCGCAGCCCTGGATCACCGATTTCGAAGGTGTGTTGTGGGCAACAATAATGTATCCTGCGAGACGAAGCGGTCGTATGCGCAATTTGGATGAAACCGACTTAGAAATCCTCTCGTTACTCGCTGATGACGCCCGCCGCCCGTTCAGCGATATTGGCGAGGAGGTCGACTTGTCGGGGCCAGCCGTGTCTGACCGGGTAAAGCGATTACAGGAAGCTGGCATCATTAACAACTTCACGATTGACGTCAACCGGGCTCATCTCCGAGCTGGTGTACCGGTATTTATTCAGGCCGAAATCGGCTCAGCGTCGTTGGAGGCCGCCCGCGAGCGGGCTCGAGAGTCAGATGGCGTTGAACACGTCTTCACGACCTCCGAAGGAGATCTTTGGTTCTATGCCCGTGTTGAAGCCCAGAACGTACGTCAGTGGGTAGATGGACTCTTTAACGAGATCGATGTAGCAGATTACACCGTCACGCTAATTGACGAGCTTGAATGGACGCCGTCCGTTGATGGCGTCGAATTTGCACTCACCTGTGCTGAATGTAACAATACCGTTGATAATCAAGGTGAAACGACGAGAATCGACGGAGAGATCTATCACTTCTGTTGTCCGTCCTGTCTCACACGGTTCGACGATCGGTATCAGCGACTCGAAGAGGGAGCGTAACGCTGTCTTTGGAATCCAAATTTTCCTGCAGTCGAAACCCCGCCTCTCGAAGCAGTAAATCGCCTAAACCTAGACCCCGTATAGTAGAACAAGCATGACAAGCCAAACAATCCATCTTGATATCACGGGAATGTCCTGCGCCAACTGTTCGGCGACGATCCAGGACACTCTCGAATCGCTCGACGGGGTATCGGAGGCGGATGCGAACTTCGCCACCGACGAGGGTTCCGTCACCTACGACCCTGAAGAGGTATCGCTCAAAGAAATCTACGACGCGATCGACGAGGCCGGGTACGGCGCAGTCTCTGAGACGGTAACGATTGCCATCTCCGATATGACCTGTGCCAACTGCGCCGAGACCAACCAAACCGCTCTTGAAAATATTCCGGGCGTCGTTAATGCGGAGGTCAATTACGCAACCGACGAAGCACAGGTCACCTACAATCCTGCGGAAGTATCTATTGGTGCGCTGTACGATGCTATCGAGGAGGCTGGCTACTCGCCCGTCCGCGAAGATGGTGCCGACGAAGAGTCGGGCCAGGACGCACGAGATGCCGCCCGTCAAGCCGAAACTCGGAAACAACTCAGGTTGACCCTCTTTGGGGCAGTGTTATCGGCACCGTTGCTCTTCTTCCTCATCGACAATTATCTGCTCGGTGGCGCGATCGTCCCTGAAGCCGTCTTCGGTGTGGAACTTGGCTGGGTTGAGTTCCTCCTCGCCACGCCGGTACAGGCGATCCTCGGCTGGCCGTTCTATAAGAACTCGTACAAGGCGATCGTGAAGAACGGCCGCGCCAATATGGACGTGCTGATTGCGATCGGTTCAACAACGGCCTATCTATACTCTGTGGCAGTCCTTGCTGAACTCATTGCAGGTGGACTTTATTTCGACACGGCAGCCCTCATCCTCGTGTTCATCACGTTGGGTAACTATCTCGAAGCTCGGTCGAAGGGCCAAGCGGGTGAGGCCCTCCGAAAGCTCCTCGAAATGGAAGCCGAAACGGCGACCATTGTCCGCGAGGACGGCAGTGAAGAAGAAGTTCCGCTTGAAGAGGTCACAACTGGTGACCGGATGAAAATTCGTCCAGGTGAGAAGATTCCCACAGACGGTGTCGTTGTCGACGGTCAGTCTGCCGTCGACGAGTCAATGGTCACTGGCGAATCTGTGCCTGTCGAGAAAGAGGAGGGCGATGAGGTCGTCGGCTCGACGATTAACGAGAACGGCGTCCTTGTCGTGGAGGCGACGAAGGTTGGAGAAGACACGGCCCTCCAACAGATCGTCCAGACAGTCAAGGAGGCCCAGTCGCGCCAGCCCGACATCCAGAATCTCGCCGACCGCATCTCCGCGTACTTCGTGCCTGCGGTCATCGCGAACGCCCTTCTCTGGGGTGTCGTCTGGTTCCTGTTCCCCGAGGCTCTCGCTGGCTTCGTCGACTGGCTCCCGCTGTGGGGTCAGGTTGCTGGCGGCCCGGCCCCGGTCGGTGGGACCGTTTCAGTCTTCGAGTTCGCGATAATTGTCTTCGCGTCCTCGATCCTCATCGCCTGTCCCTGTGCGCTGGGGCTGGCGACGCCCGCAGCGACGATGGTCGGGACGACGATTGGTGCCCAGAACGGCGTCCTGTTCAAGGGCGGTGACATCCTCGAACGAGCGAAAGACGTCGATACAGTCGTCTTCGACAAGACGGGCACACTCACCGAAGGGGAAATGGAACTCACCGACGTGGTCGTCTTTGATAGCGATGGAAATGTGGTGACTGACGGTGGCGAGCCGACCCCAGATGGTGGACAGCTCAGCACCCGTGAGCGCCTCTCAGAGGATGATGTGCTTCGACTGGCGGCGATAGCTGAAAGCGGCAGCGAACACCCGCTCGCCCGTGCAATCGTCGAAGGGGCCGAAGAACGCGGCCTGGACGTGACTGAGCCTGACGACTTCGAGAACGTTCCGGGCCACGGGATCAAAGCAGTCATTGGTGACAGCGAGGTGCTGGTCGGCAACCGCAAGCTGCTGCGGGACAACGGGATCGACCCCTCTCCCGCTGAGGAGACGATGGAACGCCTCGAGAACGAGGGGAAGACGGCGATGCTGGTCGCCTACGAGGGGGAGCTCGTGGGTGTGGTCGCCGACGCCGACACAGTGAAGGAAAGCTCCAAGCAGGCTGTCACAGCACTCCAGGAGCGGGGAGTTGACGTGATGATGATTACGGGCGACAACGAGCGAACTGCCCGTGCGGTCGCTAAACAGGTGGGTATCGACCCGAAGAACGTCCGCGCAGGAGTCCTTCCTGAGGACAAGTCCAACGCGGTCGACAGTATTCAAGACGAGGGCCGGCAGGCGATGATGGTCGGTGACGGCGTCAACGACGCTCCGGCACTCGCGGTCGCACACGTCGGGACAGCAATCGGCTCCGGCACCGACGTCGCCATCGAAGCTGCAGACGTCACGCTGATGCGAGACGACCCGCTCGACGTGGTAAAGGCGATCCGAATCTCAGACGCGACACTCCAGAAGATCAAACAGAACCTCGTGTGGGCGCTCGGTTACAACACGGCGATGATTCCGTTAGCGTCGCTCGGCCTCCTCCAGCCCGTGCTCGCTGCAGCAGCAATGGCGTTCTCGTCGGTGTCGGTGCTGACGAACAGTCTCCTGTTCCGGCGGTACACCCCCGATCACGACTACAAGCTCTTCGGATTTCTTCGCTAACCGTCACCTCTAGATCAATGTCGAATATTTCCCGGCACACGGTTCGAAGGTACCTCGTCGAGACAGCCAGTAGCGAACCGACATACCTCCGGGCTCGCGAGATTGCCAGCGACCTCGACGGATCTCCCAAGGCAGTCGCGCAGTACCTCAGCCAGCTCCAGGACGAACTCACAATCGTTTCACTCGAACAGTGGGGGCGCTCGAAAAGCACGACGTGGCGATTGGAGGTGAACGGGTCGTGAGTACTGTCACCCGCCGCGTCGAGACTGTCCTTCCGGAGACCGGCTCACGCGAGTGGTGGGCGCTGTACCTGCTGGCCCCGCTCGTCCTTCTCGGTGGGGGCATCCTCGTGTTTCCGACGTTGGTCTACGACCGGTTCATCTGGCAGTATCTCTGGGGACCAGTCGTCGCCGATGCGGCCGGTCAGCCAGTCACGCACGAGGGGATTCGTGCTGTCCAGGGCTACAACGCGGTGAACACGGTAATCTACCTCGCGGCAGTCGTATACAGCCTCCCCGGACTACGTGCGTATCTCGACCAACTCGACGTCACGTTCGACGCACGACTGGCCTACGGGTTCGCTCCGATCATCATCGCAGGTGGGGCGATGCGCGCCCTCGAGGATCTCGGGCTGCTCGGGGACTACGCGGTGTGGTTCATCACGCCATCGATTTACATCGTCGTCACCGCTGTCACCATCCTCGCGCTCGGTGTCGGTGCACTCTTGCGTGACCAAAATATCGGATCTATCCCGCTAACAGTCGGGCTCGTCGGGTCGGTGTGGGCTGTCGGGGCCGTCTGGTGGGCTGTTTGGCACGGCCTCTCGACATCGACCCCACTCCGCCTATGGGTTCCTGTCGCGACGACGGGGATAGCGCTCGGCGTAACCGCACTCTACTACTGGGGCACGAGTTTCGCCAATATCACCCACCTTCGACACCCGCTAATTCTGCTGGCCGTTTTCGGCCAGTTGTGGGACGCTGCGCAGAATCTCATCGGTGTGACGTTCCTCGGCTACTCCCCAAAGCTGGTCGTGACGAATCTCGTGTACCAGGCGACTGGATTCTCCGGATCGACGTTCGTGCTGAAACTCGTCGTGACTGTCGGCATCGTGTGGTATCTCGCCGATGCGAAAGAGGAGATGAATCACACGTGGTGGTGGCTTATGACGTTCTTCATCGGAGCGATCGGACTCCCGATGGGCGTTCGTGGGTCACTTCGGATGCTGTTGGGAGCTTAACGATGGCCTCAAAGATTGGCAAAAACCGATGACTCGAACGTCCAAAATTGCGGTAATAGGTGGAGGGATGGCCGGGCTTGCAGCAGCTGCTGGATTCGACGACGCTGGATTCGTCGTCGAACTATATGAGCGGCAGTCCTACGATAGCAAAGGCGTTAATTGCGGAGAAGCGATGACAGCGGTATCGAAGATCCCACTCGAACCGACTGTAGAGAACGGCTTTCTCAACCCGCTGCCAGCGATGGAAGTGGAGGTGTATGACGGAATCGACGCCGATCGCCACCGCACTGGAGCCGGCACCTTTCCTGCTGCGGATACATATATAACGGACCGAAATGTCGTTGAGCAGTCCTGGGCAGAACAACTCTCAGAGAAGGGTGTTGACATCCACGAAAACCAGTCTATCACACGGACAGATTTCCACGAGTTCACCGATGAGTATGATCTCGTCGTTGATGCAACCGGTCAGCCATCACTCATCGGCGCGGCCGGCGCCGGTCTCGGCAGTGCTGGAACGGCGGGCGCGAGCGCCGCCGGGAGCGGGGGGCTGACCGGCACCGCCAGAACTGCGGTGGCGAACTGGTCCGCGACCGGCCGGCGCTTTCTCAGGAGGGGGCTCGCTGCGATCCCCTGGGAGCTACTCCCGATCTTCAAGTACAGCAGGTACGACGACTCGGACCCCCTCGAGAACGAGACTCGAGCGACAATCTACGAGACCGTCGAAGCGAAGCCGGGCTGTTACCTCTCAGAGCTCGGCGAGGACGCCGGCGTTTCCCTGTCGACGGTTCGCCATCATGTCCAGATCCTCGAGGACGAAGGGCTCCTCACGACCGCCAAAGTCAACGGCAAGCGCCGGTACTACCTCGAGGAGACCGACGCTGCCCTTCAGGCGGCGCTCGAGGAACCCGCCAAACGCGACGTACTCGAGGTCCTCTCGACGCTCGAGCGCCCGAACAACAGTCAACTCGCGAGCGCGCTCGAGCGCGATCCGAGCACGATCACGCACCACCTGTCCGCGCTCGAGGACGACGGACTCGTGATTCGCGAGCGCGACGGGCGCTCGACCGTCACCGAACTCGCGCCGGAGACGAAAGCGGCGCTGCGGAAGACGGAGGTTTCGACGCTCGAGGACGCATCGGGCGGAGCCACGGCCGATTGACCGAGTGCAGACAGACGCTGTGCTGGCTGAATTCGGTGACGGATCAGTCCTCGAACGACCCCGTGTCGCCGCGTCGGTACCGGTCGATCCGCTGGTAGCCGAGCACGACCGCGTCCTCGTCGAGTTCGATCTCGTACCGCCCGAGGACGTCCTGCGTGTCCGGGACCGAGGCGCGTTCGACGACTTCCGCGACCGCGCGCCAGCCCTCGTCCGTCGGCGTGATTTCGCTGACCCCGTCGAACCGATAGCCGATGAGTTCGCCCGCCGTCGACTCTACGGTTCGACGGACTGCGAGCACGCCCTCGATCTTGCTCTCGTCGACGTCGCCGGTTTCGATGTCCGCATCCTCGAGCGAACTCGTATCGACATCTTCGGGATCCGTCGTTTCCTCGCCGGCCATCGCGGCCGTTTGCGAACCGGTGGTATCGCCCTCCTGCTGGTCGTGTTCCTGTTCGTGCTGTCGTTCGGTTTGACTGTCGCTCACTGTCGAATCACTCTCGTCGTGTTGGTAGCAAAACCCGTCGTCCTGGGCCGGCCGAGAGCAGCGCTCGCCGTCGTCGGTGAGCGCGTGACATCGCTCGCTCGAGTCGGTGTCGGCTTCGGCCATCGTAACAGGGTAGTTTCGGTGGTTCGATTCGCTGCGTCCTCGGCCGTTTCTGGGGGCCGCTTTCGAAGGTTATCGGTTGCGTCGTCGGTTCTAAGCCGTAATTACGAGGTCGACTGCGGCGACGACTCGGCGCGTCGTTCGATCTCGAGTTCTTCGAGATCCTCGAGATCCCCGTCGGCCGTCGCCTTCTCAATTTTTGCGATCTCCTCCGCGTAGTGCAGGAAGGTGTCCACCGACGCGACGACGACGCGCGCTTCGATCGTGAGCAGTTCGATCCCGACGACGGAAACACGTGCCCAGATGTCGATTACGACGCCCTTGTCGAGGACCCGATCGAGTACCTCCGCGAGACTCGAGGAGTCCGGTCTTCGTTGTGGTGATGCCATCTCGACTGTCCCTCCACTGGGAACGGGTTTGACGGCTCGCGTTGCGTTTGCAAGTCGGCCGCCACACCACGTCTCCCGCCGATTCAACGCCGTTAGCTGCTGTTCAGAACTGAAGTGTGATCCAGTATCGGCGAATCGGCCGGGCAGCGATAGTCTGAGAGGTGTGGCGGTTTTCGCACGCGGACACGCCGCGCGCCGCCAGAGAGACACTCCGGCAGCGGGCCGCTCGTGCGAGCACGAGTATCCCCCGGCGGGGAACTGCTACTGCAAGCACGAGTATAACGGCGGCTGGAAGCGTACCTCGGTTCGAATCGCGATCGCGGTCCCACGGTGACCTGACTGGTGACCCTGACCCGACTGATGGCCCCACGGCATTCGGGCTGATGATAGTCTGTGGAGTCTCCCCTCGTCTCCGCTGTGGTCCGTGGGGTCTCCCTCGAGCGCCGTCGGAGGTTCGGACCCGACGGTTCCCGACCGATCTGACGACGGGTGGAAGCCACGACGCTCAACCGAGCCCGCGAACGCGACGACACCATGAACACCGTACTGAACCGCCGTCGGCGACTCCGAGCGCATCCCGTCTCCTCGAGCGGTTGCGTTCGATCCACCTCCTCGAGCGATTGTATTCGACCAGCGAGCGGCTTCGTTCGACGCACACCTCGAGCGGTGCGTCGATCGCGCCCCTGCCCACGCTCTGCGAGGCTATCGCTTGCTTCGAGATGTGCCACCATCGAAGGAGGTGCTCACGCGTGAGCAACCGCTACGTCTACGGCATCGTCGAATCCGGCGCGGATCTCGAGTTCGAAACCGACGCCGTGGGGGGCGCAGATCGCGTCTACACCGTCTCCCACCGCCGATACGAGGCCGTCGTTTCGGACATCGACACGACCGAGCCGGAGGAGACGGACGAGGACGCGAGACGCCACGACGAGGTCCTCCGCGAGATCATGGCGCGGACGAACGGTCATCCGATCGTCCCGATGCGGTTCGGGATGGCCTTCGAGAGCAACCGGGCGCTGAAGAACGTCATTCGAGGCGCTCGCTCGGCGTTCCGACGCGCGATCCGCGATATCGAGGGCCGGATCGAACTCGGACTCAAGCTGGTCACCGAGGCGGACGCCGACGTCGACCGAGCGGAGATCGAAGAACTCGTCGCCGAGACGCTCGAGCCGCTGGCCGTCCAATCGGTCGAGAACGACGACTTCAGCGATCGGCTCGTCGTAAACCGGTCGTACCTCGTCGAGGAATCGGCGTGCGAACAGTTCGACGAGGCCGTCGCGGAACTCGAGGATCATCCCAATCTCGAGGACGTGATCGTCCAGTATACGGGCCCGTTCGCCCCCTACAGCTTCGTCGACGTGACGATCGGGGCGCGGTGATCTCCCGTGTTCGTCCTCGACGACCTTCTCTTCGGGCCGTTCGTGAACATCCTCGATGCGATCCACACCGTCGCACTCGACGAACTCTACGATATCGAGGCACTCGAGGACGAACGGAAGGAGAACCGGCTCCTGTACGAACTCGGCGAGCGGTCGGAGACGGAGTATCGCGACCGAAAGGAAGCGATCGAGGACGAACTCGAGGTCGCCCGCGAAGCCCACGAACACCTGCGGAGTGGACGCGTCGAGGTGAAACGATAATGACTGACGAACTGCCACCTGACGACGACCGACCGGACGAACCGGATGGAGACCGACGGGACGAAACGGATGGCGACCGATTGGACGAACGCGACGACCAGAAGAAGCGCTCACGCGGTGACGACCACTGGCTCTCGAGTCTCCTCGGGCTTCTCGACGCGCTAGATCGGTCCGCGAGCGGCTCCGGATCCGATCGGCGCGGCGGCCGGTTCGGCTTCGAGTACGATGTCTCGATCGATTCGGGGCTCGAGTCGGACGGGTACGCAAACGGACGGCCACCGATTCGATCGTCCGACGGTTCGCAAGAGCGTCCCGGCGGGCGCGATGCCGGGTCTCGATCCTCCCGAACGCGTCGGCGTCGCCCATCACCCCCGCCACATCACGTCTCAGTCCGACGGTTCGACGACGAACTGGTGCTCGCCGCCGATATCTCCGGCGTGGACCCCGAGACGGTCACCGTCGGATTCAGCGGGAGCGGCGACGACGCCGCGCTCGTCGTGGGCGTCGGTGACAGGGAACTCGAGCGCGTCGACGTGCCGTGGAACCCGTCGGCCGTCGAAACTGAGGCGCGGATCAAAAACGGCGTCCTGACTGTGACCGTCTCGAGCGGTCCCGCCGACACGGAGTCGAACGCGAGATCCGACGCCCCAGGTTCGGGGGGTGATCGACGTGACTGAGGGATCGAGCGAAACCGATACTGGAGCCGTTTTCGAGAACGCGCTGGAACGACTCGAGTCGCTTCGGGCAGAACTTGATCCCGTCGAATCGCTCGAGGACGTGGACGACGAGACGCTCGAAGCCCTCCTCGGCGACGTCGACGCGCTCGTGACGGTCGCGACGGAACTCGAGGAGGTGTTCGACGCGCTCGACCTCGAACAGCTGCCGGAGGCGGTCGACGGCGACGAACTGCTCGAGGCGATCGACGCGAGCGAGGTTCCCGCGGCGCTGAGCGACGACGAGCGCGGCGTCGGCGATGTCGTCGACTTCGGTCAGGTAGTCAAAGCGATCGACTTACTGAGCGCCTGGAACGCGACCGATCTGACCGCGATCTGGGAGGAAACGCAGGACCTCGAGGAAGCGGTCTACGACCTCGCGAACGACGAAGACGGCGGACTGGCCGCTACGGCCGCATCGGCCGTGACCGACGAGGAGGGCGGCGGCCTCGTCGGCGACGATGGGATTCTCGGCGGGGAGGAAAACGGCGACGGACTGCTCGGCGGCGGAGACGAACTCCTCGAGGATGTGGACGAACGTCTCGAGGGCGTCGATCCGACGGACGCGCTGGGATCGATCGACGTCGACGAAAATCCCGAGGCTTACCAGGTGTTCATCCAGCAGCAGGCGATGGCGGGGATCGACGAGTTTCGGGATGCGCTGTTAAAGACCCACGGGAAGTTCGAGACGCTCTACGAACTGAACCGCGAGAAGATGCGCCGACAGGATACGAGCACCAGTTCCAGAAATCCGACCGCCGTCTCGACGATTCCGACCGATCGGCGCGACCTCGGCGGTGGCGCTCGGTACTCGACGGTCCCGCGAAAAGTGAAGTACTCGACCGCACCGGCTCGAGACCGGATCTACGGACGCCGATTCGAACTCGAGCGAAAGCGGCGGGGGTACGACGATGACTGAGGTGAACGCAATGCTAGCTAAATCACGATGTCCGACGGTCGACGCGTCAGCCCGAATCGACTACGAACACCCGCGGAGCGCTCGAACGACCGCGCGGGGAGGTGATCGGCGTGGTCGATGACTTCCAGCCGAGTCGCCAACAGACCGACCTCGCTGAGGTCGTCGAACTGCTCCTCGACAAGGGGATCGTCATCAACGCCGACATCGCGGTCTCGATCGGCGACACACAGCTTCTGGGGATCCAGCTTCGAGCCGCGATCGCCTCGTTCGAGACGGCGGCGAAGTACGGTCTCGAGTTCCCCGAGGGGACGGATATGCGGCGAGTCGCCGAGGCCGTCGACGATCCTGAGCTGGCCGACACGGATCGTCCCAATCCGGCGATCGATCCGACTCGAGGCGTGAACGTCACGCCGAATCCCGAGGATGGCGGCGGTGATTCTGACGATCAGGCCGACGCCGAAAGAGACGAGACAGCCACTGATAGCGACAGCGATCGGGGCGCAGCCGTCGAGGAAACCGAAGCGAACCCGACCAGCGACGGCACCGAAGCGGACCCGACCGTCGGCGACGCTGAATCGCAGCAGGCTGCCGACGACACCGAGGCGGCCCTGGCTGATACCGACACCGAGTCGGCAGACCCGGCCGGTGACGACGCCGACGAGGACGACGGAGAGATCGAGGCGATACCGGAGGCGGGTGCCGAATGACGACCATCGACGTCGGCGACGGCGAGAACGCGAGGGACGGCCTCATGACGCTCGTAGTCACCGTCGTCGAACTGCTCGTCGACGCACTCGAGCGGGAAGCCATCCGCCGAATGGAGTCCGGTGATCTACAAGAGGACGAGATCGAGCGGCTGGGAGAACAGCTCGCGACGATCGAGGCCGAACTCGAGTCGCTGAAAGCCGACGAGGGCATCGACGACGACGTCGACGACCTCCGTGGCGACCTCGACGGGCTGGTACGCGACGCCATCGAGCAGTTATCGGGCGAGCACGAGGACTACCGACGACCCGGCTACTCCGTATTCGGCGGTGAGAACCGATGAGTCGCGATCGAGCGGACTCGGGCGTCGGCTCTCGGGGGCGTCGGTCTGGTGCTGCCGATGAAAATACCCCGCCCAATATCGAGGACGGCCGCTACCTATACTGTGCGGTTCGGATCGACGGCGACGACGTTCCGGGCGACGGGGATCGGCTCTCCCTCGAGAACGGCGGTGTCGACGGCGAACCCGTCACGGTGCTCGCCGTCGACGATATCGGCGTCGTCTGTCACGCGTGCGACGACATCTACGATTCGGGCGACATCGCCCAGATCAAACGGTGGCTTGTCCGCCACCAGACCGTCGTCGATAGCGCGGGGGAGACCTTCGGCACGCCGGTGCCGTTTCAGTTCGATACGATCGTCAGAACCGGCGACGAGGGGCTTCGAGAGTGGCTCCGGACCGAATACGGCACGCTCGAGCGAACGCTTCGGGAACTGGCCGGCCACTGGGAGTACCGCATCGAAGTCGTCGAGACGGATTCCGTCGACGAGCAACACCTCCTCGAGACGGACGGGCGACTCGCCGACCTCCGCGATCGGATCGACGACTCGAGTTCGGGAACCGCGCACTTGCTCGAAAAACAGTATGAACAGCGCGTCGGCCAGTTGCGAGCGAACCGTCGGGAAACCGTCGAATCGGACCTCCGGAATCGGCTCGACGAACGCGCCCGCGAAGTGCACGCGCTCGAGCGCTCCCCCAGCGCGACGCTCGGAGACGGCTCGACGGGTTCGACGAAACCGGCGGGAATCGACGACGGCGAGACGCTGTGTCGGTTTACTGTTCTGGCCCACGAGGACGACGAGTCCGCGGTCGGATCGGTCCTCGACGACGTCGCGGAGAACCCCGGCTTCGCGGTCACGTTCACCGGTCCGTGGCCGCCGTACACCTTTGCACCCGAACTGGGAGGGACCGACGAATGATTCCAAGAAAAGACGACGAGGTGCTGGTCGACCTCCTCGACGTGATCTTGCGCGACGGGGTCGTCCTCCGCGTCGACGTGATCGTTTCGGTCGCCGACATCCCCCTCGTCGGGCTCAAACTCACGGCCGTCCTCGCCGGGATGGACACGATGACCGAGTACGGACTCTTCGAGAAGTGGGACACGGAGCGCCGTCGCTCGGCCCTCACCCGCCGACAGTACGGCGACTCGAGAAACCGCGTCCCCGCTGGATCGAACGATACGGACACGACGACGAACGCGGACACGACGACGAACGCGAACGATCGGAACGCATCGTCAGAATCGAACGAGCGAAACGAAAAACGGTGAACGCCAGAAGATCACCGAGCGAGACGAACCGATTCCAACCCCGAGAGAGACGAGTCGAACTCGGCGCGAGTTTTTACGCGTACTTCGGTCGCTCTCTGGTGAGTTCGACGTCGCCTGTGACGCTCGCTTCGTCGTGGTCCTCGTCGTAAATGTACTGTCCCGTCGATTCACAGAGCGTACATTCGTAGTGTTCGGTGATTTCGTTGATCATCTCGCCGTCTTCGAAGTACACCCGACTCTGCGTGATCTGGAGAAACTGGGCGGTCTCGCAGTTCGTACAGGTGATCATACCGACCTCTCGGCCGGGATAGGTTGTAGTTATCCGGCTTGTAACCGAAAGTAGGCGGTTTCTATGAGCGGATTAACAGGGCCGAATCTCGAGCGGCTATTTCCCACGCAGCGAACGATCGTGCAGCTCGTCACAACGGTCGTTAGCGACCGGGTAAGCAGTCTATACCGCAAGCGTGCGCCGTGGTTTTACCCCGTCGAACGCAATCCAACCGGCAGAGTAACACGCGCTGTCTCCCGTCGAAAGCGATAGCCGGCAGGCACCGTGACCGCGGTCCGGAGTGTCATCGCAAAACCGAATCGTTTCGATGCCGCTCCGAATCGACATCGTTGCTTTCCTGAACGAAACAGTTCTCGAAAGTGAACCGAACACCGAATCGGTTCGTCGTCCGTCGGCGTTCGTCCTCCAGTGTCGCAGTCGACCACCCGCGTCACCGGCGGACGAGCGGCCGACGTGACGACCGGTCGACGCGCCATCCGTGTGGATCGATACGCCCTACGTTGGTCGCCGCATCATCTACCCCGTGGATCGGCCGCGCCAGAACGCGAGCCTATTCGTTCCGGCTGCCGACACCCGTCCGTTCTCGATCCCGACATCGTTCCGGACGTAGGCACACACCACCGAACGAAATCGCGGTCTATCGGCCGACGCGAGGCGTGTTCACTATCCGCGTAGTCGGAGGGTACGTCGACCGGCGAGACCGGGCCGAACGAGTTTCGATACGCTACTCTCAGGCAGGTTGTTCATAACAAAACACCTGCCTCACATCGACGCCTTTGCGGGGAACACACCCCGTCGGGTGCGTACCCAGTGCTCATCACGTACTGACCGTACGATTGCGTGTCCGTGCCCGGATCCTCGAGGCGGCTTCGCCCCCGTGTCGAGGATGCTCATGTCTCTCAACCCAGGACGGGGTCCCGCTCCCGTCCGGGCTTCGATCGAGCGCAGAAACCGGACTGACGAGGACGGCGGCGAGTTCGACGCGAGTTCGCCGCCCGCTCACTCGAGTCGCGCCAGCAGATTGAGCGCGTAGACCGTCCGTAACACGTCGACGCTCTTTCCCTGATCGAAGACGAGGTCGTCCGTCCGAAGCACGTGATCGAGCGTGTCCTGCGAGGCGTGTTCTGGAGCCGCGGCGATGCCGGCGTCGTTGTCGTCGACCCACTTCATCACCCGCAGGTCGCTCTTCGAGTCGCCCATCACGAGCGCGAACGGGTCGTCGATTCCGAGCACCTCGAGCGCTCGTTCAACGCCGACGACCTTGTTCAACTCGAGGCTGCCGATCTCCGCCGCGTCGGCCTCGTAGTAAGCCACGTCGATTCGCTCGAGCGTCTCGGCGAGCACGGACGGGATCGAATCAGCGTCGAGGTCCGGATAGGCCTGTTCGCTCTCGAGGACGGCGCGGATCTCGGGATCCTGATCGGCGTAAAACGCCCGCGTCCACTCGACGACCGCGTTACCCTCGATGGTGCGGGTGTCGCTCCCGTCGTCATCGCCGATCTCGAGCGCCGAGCCGACGGCGTCGGCGAGCAGGTCGATCAGGTAAACCAGCGCCTCGTCGATGACCGCTCGCGCCTGCGAGGTCCCGGTCTCGTAGTTTGGCTTCATCGTCACGTTGAACTCGTTGCCCTGCAGGTGACAGCCCCGGCGGAGGTCCGTCGGGGCCTCCGGGAGTACCCGGCTTCGAACGTCGTCGAACACCGTGCGAATCTCCTCGTCTAGGTCCTCGTAGAGCAACTGCTTCGTGTTCGCGCCGTGGCCGGGCGTGAAGACGCCCGTCCCCGCCTCGTAGACGATCGAGAGGTCGCCCGAGTGGACGATTTCGCTGCCAAGCCCCTGGATTGCAAAGCCCTTGACGTTCTCTAGGGTCTGGCCGGTACAGATAACGATCGGAATCCCGGCCTCGTGAAACTCCGTGAGCATGTGCAGCGTGTCCCGTGGTATCTCGTTGTCCGTCCCGCCCGCGGATCGAAGCGTCTCGTCGACGTCGAGGACGAGCACGTTCACGGCCCGGTCGTACTTCGCGTTCAGATCGAGGGCGGTAAACGCCTGCTCTCGAGTCGCCCGCGCGGCGGTCTCGGCGAACGTCTCGCCCGCAGCGAAATCGCCGCGTATCTCGTCCTTTCGCTCCTCGAGGACCGTGTTCGCTTCCTGCCAGTGCTCGAGGGCGGCCCGCGAATCGATCGCCGGAAACACGTCGACGAACTCCTGGTACTCCCGGAGCGTCTTCGTATCGTACTCGTCGTAGAGTCGATAGACGAGATCGTAACGTTCCATGGTACCTACAGGCGGTGGCAGTGGGATAATCGTTTCCCGAGACGGTCGACGCGCCATCGCAAAATTGGATCACTCGATTGGCTCGTTGGCGCGATCGGTCGGTGGCGTGCAGCGCCGGACCCTCGTTGTCTGCGTGCAGCGCCAGCCCGCAGTCGCGGTGTGTAGCGCAGACCCCTCAATCGTCCGCGTGTAGCGCCGTTCCCTTAGTCGTCGGCGTGTAGCGCCGACCCCTCGAGTTGGGGTCGAGCCACGTCGCGGTCGGTCTCTTCGTCTTCGATGTCGTAGGGGTATTTGCCGGTCACACAGCCCATACAGAGGTCATCGCGGTCGCTCTCGAGAACGTCTGCGACGCCGTCGGTCGAGAGGTACGCGAGGCTGTCGGCGTCGATGGCCTCACAGACTCCCGCGGTGTCCTTGTCTGCGGCGATCAGTTCCTCCCGCGTCGCCATGTCGATGCCCATGTAACAGGGCGCGACGATCGGCGGTGCGCCGATTCGCATGTGGACCTCCTCGGCCCCGCAGTCTTTGAGCAGTTGCACGAGCTGGGTGGAGGTCGTCCCGCGAACGATGGAGTCGTCGATGAGCGTGACGGTCTTGCCCTCGACGGTCGATTTGATCGGGTTGAGCTTCAGCCGAACCGCGCGCTCGCGTTCGTCCTGGGTCGGCATGATGAACGTCCGGCCCACGTAGCGGTTTTTCATCAGGCCCTCGGCGAACTCGACGCCGTCGTCGTTCTCGTCTCGGGGCTCGCCGTCGGCCGTCGTCTCGCTCGCCGCGTCGGCGTAGCCGGAGGCAAACGCCCGCCCCGAGTCGGGAACCGGCATCACGACGTCCGTTTCCACGCCGCTTTCGGCCCAGAGCGTGCGACCGAGTTCGCGTCGAGCCTCGTAGACGAGCGTGTCGTCGATCACGCTGTCAGGGCGGGCGAAGTAGACGTGTTCGAAAAAGCAGTGTGCCGTGTGCTCGCGCTCGATCAACTGGTAGGAGTCGAATCCCTGCCCGTCTTCCTGCAAAACGACGAGTTCGCCCGGCCGAACGTCGCGGACGAGCTCGCCGTCGAGCGTGTCGATCGCCGCCGACTCGGAGGCCAGAATGTAGCCGTCCTCGAGCTTCCCGATACAGAGCGGGCGATTCCCCTGCGGGTCGCGCACGCCCATGATCGTCTCGTCGTGGCTGATCGTCAGCGAGTACGAGCCGTGGATCCGCTGCATCGTGCGCTTTACCGCGCGAACGAGGTCCTCCTCGAGCAGGTTGCGCGCGAGGTCGTGGGCGATCACTTCGGTGTCACCGTCGCTGGTAAACGCGTGGCCCGCGCCGGCGAGTTCGTCCCGAATTTCGTCGGCGTTGACGAGGTTACCGTTGTGGCTCAGCCCGAGCGAGCCGCTCTTGAACGACACCGAGAACGGCTGTGCACAGCTCGAGTCGACCGATCCCGCGGTCGGGTAGCGGACGTGGCCGATCCCCGCCGACCCGTTGAGCACGTCGAGGTCGTCCTCGCCGAACACGTCGCCGACCAGGCCCATGTCGACGTGGCTGTGTTGCTGGAAGCCGTCGTGTGTGACGATCCCCGCCGACTCCTGACCGCGGTGCTGGAGCGCGTAGAGTGCGTAGTACAACGGTCGTGCCGCCGATCGACCGTTCAGCGCGACGCCGACGACGCCGCACTTCTCGGTCATTCCTGTTCGCCGGGGAGTCTCGCCCCGCGCTTCAGTCATGGCTCATCCTACGGAGCCCGACCGATAAAAACCTCCTTGTTTGTGCTCGAATCAGTCTCGAAAACGCGAAAGATATACACGATTGTGGATATAGTCTGGTTCACAGCCGTCTCCGACGACAGGTCGAAGATCGGCGCTGGATTCGATTCTCGAGCGCTGGGACCGACTCGGATAACCTAAATGCGGGCGTTCCCAAGCCCCGCCTGAAGACCGTGTCGTCTACTACACACACATCCAACTCGACTATGCGTTCGCTCCGCGATCGGTTCGGCTTTCCGCATCTGTTGGCGGGGACGCTCGTGCTGGTCGGCGCGACGATTCTACTCGGTGTCGCGGCGAAAGCGACCGGTTCCGGTCTCGGTTGCGAGGCGAACTGGCCCCGATGTGACGCCGGGCCGTTCAACCTGTTTCCGGCCCACATCGTGAGTTTCTACGAGTGGTTCCATCGCTTCGTCTCGATGTTCGCCGGCTTCGCGATCATCGGGACCGCCGTCGCCTCGATCCGACGGGCGAACGTCGACCGACGCGTCACCGCGCTGGTCGTCCTCGGAATGGTACTGACGCCGGTTCAGGTGGCGCTGGGACGCGAGACCGTCCAGCAGTACACTACGGACATCCTCTCGCTTCACTTCTGGACGGCGATCCTGATCTTCACCCTCTTCGTCGTCGCGACGATTCTCGTCTGGGCGCCGCGACTAACCGCGGGACAGGTCACCGCCGCCTTCGCCGCCGGGAGCCTGACGGTTCCGGCCCACGTCGGATTGAGCCTGTTCTATCTCGCACCCGGGGCGAGCTATCCCCCGCGCGTACAGATCGCCCAGTACGCGCTCTCGCTCGCCGTCGTCTCCGTTGGCGTCTTCGTCGTTCTGGTCGGTCGCCGCCACTTCGAGAAGCGAGGTGTTCGAAGCGTGCTCGCCCTCTCCTCCCTGCTCGCCTATGTCACCGTCTTCTTCGGTCGCCAGTCCGTAGCAGGATTCAACCGACTGGTCGATCTCACCTACCTCGGACTCGCGGCGGTGCTGACGGGGACGTTCCTCGTCGGCATCTGGCTCACGAAGTCGAACTCCCGCTCGTAGCCGGACGAACCGCGACTCGTCGAACGCCTCGCCCGCGGCTACAATCGGACCGGTCGACACGTTCGCGACCGGACCTCAACCCTTTTATTACCGCTGTTCTTTGACTGGGATATGAGCGAAGACGAGGGCACGAACGCAGACGCCCAGTCCGTTCCGTCCGAGGAGGAATCCGACGACGTTGCCGGCGGAAACGAGCAATCGGCACGCCGAACCGACGACTCTGTCTCCGACGGGCGCGATATGGCCGATGCGTCGGATTCTGCGGCCGAACCGACCGGCGACGAATCGCCCGAGGGTGGACACGCCGAGACCGACGTTTCGGTGACGCTCGCTGACTCCGTCGCATCGATCCCGGACGAGGACACCTCCGAGGAAGTCGACCGACTGCTCGAGGACGCGGTCGAACGCGAGGCGGACCTCGTCGGTCGCATCGAGGAACAGGCCGAAACGATCGGTGAACTTCAGGCGGCTCTCGAGCAGCGAGACGAACAGCTCGAGGAGGCAGAAGCCGAAATCGAAGACCTCCAGAGCCGGCTCAAACGCAAACAGGCCGACTTCCAGAACTACAAGAAGCGGGCGAAAAAGCGCCAGGAGCAGATGAAAGAGCGCGCGACCGAGGACCTGGTCGAACGGCTCGTCGGCGTCCGAGACAACCTCAAGCGCGCGCTCGAGGAGGAAAGCGGCGACGTCGAGAGCCTCCGCGACGGCGTCGACATGACTCTGCGGGAGTTCGACCGGATCCTCGAGGACGAGAACGTCACCGAAATCGATCCGGAGGCGGGGGCCGAAGTCGACCCCCAGCGCCACGAGGTCATGATGAATGTCGACAGCGACCAGCCCGAGGGAACGGTCGCGGACGTGTTCACGCCCGGCTACGAGATGGGCGAGAAGGTGATTCAGAACGCACAGATCACCGTCTCGAACGGGGAGTTTGCCGACGAAGACGTTGAAACCGGCGCGGATGCGGACGGTGGGACAGCCGAGGAGTCGGCAAACGAATCTGGAGACGCCGAAGCGGAAACCGGAAACTGACAGGGTTCGAAAACGGGCGTGCGATTCGAAGCCGTCCGTATCGGGTCCGCTCTCCTTTTACTGTCTAATTTGCCGCTCCCGTTTCTTCGAGAAACCGTCGAACCTCGGTCGCGATCCGTTCCGGTGTTTCGGTCGGACCGAGGTGACCGATTCCGTCGAACTCGAGGAGTCGGCTCTCGGGAAGTGCGTCATGAACCGCTCGAACGCTCTCCCGAAGATGCGACGGTCCTTCGTTTCCGGTCAGCAAGAGCGCCGGCGCGTCCGCGTCCAGCGTCTCTGGAAGTCGGTGGTCCTCAAGCGCGCGGTCCATCCGCGCCGCGTTCTCGACGTGTTCGACGTACTCCGGCCAGGCGGGCCACTCCTCTAGCCATCCGTCGATATCGTCGATTTCGCCGCCGTGGATTACCTCCTCGAAGTGGAGTTTCATCGCCTCGCGACGATTGCCGTTCTCGAGTTGGGCCTGCATTCGGGACGCGAGATCCGCTTGCGTTCGGTACTCGCCGACCAGATAGGCAGGTTCGTAAGCGACGATCGCTTGCACGGACGCGTCTCGAGCGACCTCGATTGCCTGTAGACCGCCGAAAGAGTGCCCGAACAGGATCGGATCGCTGGCCACGGCGTCGACCACTGCGCGAGCGTCTTCGATCTCGCGGCCGATATCGTACTCGTCGCCGTCGCCGCTGTCTCCACGTCCTCGTCGGTCCGGCCGAACGACCGTGAAGTCGTCTGCAAACCGGGGAACGAGCGGCTCCCAGTAGCTTCGCGTTCCGCCCCCGTGAAGGAGGACCAGCGGCGGGCCATCCCCGTCTGTTTCGTACGCGATACTGGTTCCGTCTGCTGACGTGATCGTCTGCATGGGTGGATCGACGGATTGGCCGCCGACTCGGCTAAACGTGTCTCGTAATCGTTCGGTGATTTATAAAGCGACGACTTACCGCATCAGTTCACTCCGGCAAGGGCGGCCACGTCGAAGCCACCGTGGTCTCTATCAGGTGCGTCTGTGCGCGACGAAGTCGTTCAGAGAGCGACGACGGTGAAATCTCGAGTTCGGCGGCGACCGCCTCGAGCGACGCCACCCGCGGAATCTGGAAGTACCCCATCTCGTAGGCGGTCCGGAGCGCTTCTCGCTGTGGATCGGTCAGGCCGTCGCCCGGCTCCTCGGGTTCGTCGACGCGTCCGAGTCGTCGGAGCGAAAAGCTCGCGTTGTCCTGCCAGAACCGCCGGAACTCGTGGAACGCCTCCCGATCGGCGAACCATCCGTTCTGGATCCAGCCTGTCGGCGTGACGCGGATTCGTTCAATGCTTGAGTCTGTCGTGGCCAGCGCGCGCAGTCCCGAGAGATCGATGTCGTCGCCGAGTTGTTCGACGATCCCGACGGCCGGGATCACCTGATACCGGCGCGTCTCGCCGGCCTGCCCGAGCACCGTCCACGTCGCGACAAAGGACGACGACTCGAGTGCCCGCTCGACGGTCCCGAGCGCGTCGTGGGTCGCGTGGACGATAAACGGCGGCCGGTTGCCGTGATTGAACTGTATCTCGACCTCGATCGTCGCCGACGGGACGACTTCGGACATCTCGACCAGCGGCAGCGCTTCACAGCGAATCTCGAATTCGGCGACGAGTCCCATGGCACGACGATCACGGTCGATGGCTATCTGTGTGTTGATACGATCGGATTCCGCCCGTGTTGATACTATCCGATTCGTTCAGTAGCGGTTGGCGAACGGAGCGAGCCGCAAATTTTATCGAATCCCAACTGGCGGAAATCACCGGTAGAACCGCTCACGGTGGGTTTTATTCGATCGTCGGACCCAGCTAGTAAGCTTTAAAACAAAGTGCGCGTTATACCCGGCCAGATGACGAGCAACAAGATTCTCGGGATCGACCTTGGGACGACGAACAGTGCCTTCGCAGTGATGGAAGGCGGTGACCCGGAGATCATCGTCAACTCGGAGGGCGACCGGACCACGCCGTCGATGGTAGCCTTTACCGACGATGAACGGCTCGTCGGCAAACCGGCGAAGAATCAGGCGATTCAGAACCCGGAAAAGACCATCGCCTCGATCAAGCGCCACATGGGCGAGGAGGACTACACGGTCGAGATCGAGGGCGAAGACTACACGCCCGAAGAGATCTCGGCGATGATCCTCCAGAAAATCAAACACGACGCCGAGGAGTACCTCGGTGACGACCTCGAGAAGGCGGTCATCACGGTACCGGCGTACTTCTCGGATCGACAGCGTCAGGCGACCAAAGACGCCGGCGAGATCGCCGGCTTCGAGGTTGAGCGGATCATCAACGAGCCGACCGCGGCGTCGATGGCCTACGGCTTAGAGGACGATGCCGATCAGACCGTCCTCGTCTACGATCTGGGCGGCGGGACGTTCGACGTCTCGATCCTCGACCTGGGTGGTGGCGTCTACGAGGTCGTCGCGACCAACGGCGACAACGACCTCGGCGGCGACGACTGGGACCACGCCATCATCGACTGGCTGGCCGAGCAGTTCGAGGCCGAACACGGCGTCGACCTCCGCGAAGATCGACAGGCTCTCCAGCGGCTCAAAGACGCCGCCGAGGAGGCCAAGATCGAACTCAGCAGCCGGAAGGAAACCGAGATCAACCTCCCATTCATCACGGCGAGCGACGACGGTCCGATCCACTTAGAAGAGAGCATGACTCGAGCCAAGTTCGAGTCGCTCACCTCGGACCTCATCGAGCGGACGGTCGAACCGACCGAACAGGCGCTCGAGGACGCGGGCTACGAGAAGGGCGACATCGACGAGGTCCTGCTCGTCGGCGGCTCGACCCGGATGCCACAGGTCTCCGAGAAGGTCGAGGAACTCATCGGCGAGGAGCCACAGAAGAACGTCAACCCCGACGAGGCCGTCGCGCTCGGCGCGGCGATTCAGGGCGGCGTCCTCGGCGGCGAAGTCGACGATGTCGTCTTGCTCGACGTGACGCCGCTCTCGCTCGGTATCGAGGTCAAGGGCGGTCTCTTCGAGCGGCTCATCGAGAAGAACACGACGATTCCGACCGAGGAGTCGAAGGTGTTCACGACCGCGGCGGACAACCAGACGTCGGTGCAGGTCCGAGTCTTCCAAGGCGAGCGCGAACTCGCCGAGAAGAACGAACTACTCGGCGAGTTCCACCTGACCGGCATCCCGCCGGCACCGGCCGGAACGCCACAGATCGAGGTCGGCTTCTCGATCGACGAGAACGGGATCGTCAACGTCTCCGCCGAAGACAAGGGAACCGGCACCAGCGAGGAGATTACGATCGAAGGCGGTGCCGGCCTCTCCGACGACGAGATCGATCGACTGCAGGAGGAAGCAGAAGAACACGCCGAAGAGGACCAGCAGCGCCGCGAACGGATCGAGGCGCGCAACTCCGCCGAAGCCGCGATCCAGCGCGCGGAAACGCTCCTCGAGGAGAACGAGGATGTCGACGACGAGATCCGCGAGAGCGTCGAAGCGGCCGTCGAGGACCTAGAAGAGACCATCGACGATGAAGACGCCGAGGCCGACGACATCGAAGCGGCGACCGAGACCCTGAGCAAGGAGCTACAGGAGATCGGCAAACAGGTCTACCAGGACGCTGGCGCGGGTGCAGCCGGCGGAGCGGCCGGAGCCGGCATACCGGTACATATTAGGGAAATCCTTTGTTCGGCAACGAAATCTCTCGAACGCTGTCACAGAATTTTGTAAGGCTATCGTCGCCGATCCCCGATGGACAGTAGAGATTCTCCACTACCTGTCTGGAAAGATTAGACTGCATCTGTTCTCCGTACCATTATCGATCACGTCACACCTGCGAGAGTACTGTAATTCAGACTGATGGAGTAGCCTGCCCGTAATCACCTGAACCGTGTGCAATAATTATAGCCCTCCTGAAAATCCCGACGGGTAGTCGATGAATGCTACCGAAGAAATTTCTGCCACGGTCGGCGTGGTGACGTACGATCGACCCGAACGCATCGATAAATTATTAGCACTGCTTCTCTCTCAGCGGTCGGTCCCTGACGAGGTTATCGTCGTCAATAACGGTGCGAACGAGGAGACGAAGACCGCTCTTGAGTCGTATGCGAAGCAATTCGCTCAAAATTCTATCGATCTGCGCCACATCGCTCGTCCCGACGATACCAACCTTCAGAGGGGTCGGAATGCAGCAGTCGCGGTAGCAAATGGGGACATTATCTGCTTCGTGGACGATGACGTTATTCCCGAAAAATCGTGGTTAAAAGGCATTAAACGTGGCTACGAATGGGACGACTCAGCAGTTGCTGTAGGCGGTCCGGCCCCGGTCACGGATGAGGACCTCTCGTTTCAGTACGAGATCGTTGATTCGCCGACGAATCAAAACTCCATCAACCGATTCGGTGAACACAGGCAGATCGCGTACAAATGGATCCCTCCCGCGCCGGTCGTCACAGACACGCTCGTCGGAGCCAATATGTCGTTCAAAGTAGACGTTCTCGAGGAACTCGGCAGCTTCGATCCGTCATACGAAGGGCACCCGCAGTACGAGGAAACGGACGTTATGGCGAAGTTGTGGAAACGCGACGAAACGATCGTCTATCATCCGAGCGCGCTCGTGTACCATTTGAACGATTCACAGAAACAGAGCGAATATGTGTCGTACTGGTACGGTCGTAACAGCGTTCGATTCCGCCGGAAGAACTTCCCGGAGACGTATTCGCGTTCGCTCTTGCGATTATTAACCAACCCGGAGTACGATGCGCCCGTCTGGCGACAACTCAAGACGGCTATATTCGACGACGGGAGCCCGTACCGGTGGCGATTACGAGGGTACCTCGACGAGTTAGTTTTCGATCGGTTCGAAGGACCGGTTAGCGACCAGTTGAGAGCGTCACACGCGGAGGGTCCCAAATGAGAACCACGAATTCGGCCCGTCGCACCGATCGACGGACAACCCTACAACGGAGGACGGAGTCGTGACGTTCGATTCTATCCTCGTTACGGGGAGCAGCGGGATGATCGGAACGGCGCTCGTCGAACGGTTACTGTCCGAGGAATACGACGTCTGCGGAGTCGACATCGTATCCAATCCCTGGTCCGAGGAAGTCGACGACGCCACGCAACTAATCGACCTTCGCGAGGAGCGGGCTCTCGAGCGGTTGCCGTCAGATGTCGACAGCATCGTTCACCTTGGAGCACACGCACGCGTTCATCGGCTCGTTGAACGTCCGGAGCTCGCGATGGAGAACATGGCCATGACGTTCAATCTCCTCGAGTTCGCGCGAACGAACGACGTTTCTCACTTTCTCTTTGCCAGTTCACGGGAGGTATACGGGAACACCAGTCAGGTCGTATACGACGAGTCGGCGACGTTCGCAGATACCAGCGAAAGTCCATATACGGCGAGCAAAATCGGCGGCGAATCTATGGTTACCGCGTACAACCAGTGTTACGATATGACGACGATGATCGTCCGTTTCTCGAACGTATACGGACGATACGACACCGCAGACCGAGTCGTTCCGTTGTTTATCGCCCGGTGTGACAACGCTCTCGACCTGACCGTCTACGGGGCAAACAAGGTACTCGATTTCACGTACATCGACGACTGCGTCGACGGGTTGTACAAAATGATCGATCAACATCACAAAGTGAAAAATATGACGCTGAATATCGCGTCCGGTCAGGGGACCTCCCTGATCGAACTCGCTCGAAGAGTAAATGAGTTGACGCCACACGATTCTGCCATTACGGTGGAGTCGACGAGAACGGGTGAAGTAAGTCAGTACGTCGCCGATATCGAGCGAGCGAAACGTATTCTCGAGTACGAACCGGAGTTCAGGTTCTGTGACGGGATAGAGAAAACGGTCAGTTGGTACCTCGAGCATCCGTCCGTATTGGATCAGATTCCGGCCGGTTCGACGGACGCCGACCCGTGACGTTCACTGCATCCACGAGAATGACCGAAAGCTACCCGCCGCGACGAAATCGGTGGCGATGAATCTTCCACAGAACGCGGTCGGAAAGGCGTTGAAAAACCCGAAAAAGGCGGTATGTTACGTTCGTGACGAGCTATTCCACAATAAAAAATTATATTTGGCGTTCCGATCCGTGAACCAAAGGTACCATCAGCGGTTCCGGAGGCCAGGCGACCACGATATTATGAACGGCGACTGGGACACCGTGCTTTTGATCGACGCCTGCCGGTACGATTATTTCGCTGACGAATCAAATCTACGAGGAACGCTCGATGATCGAATAGCGCCGGGGTCGATGAGCCAAGAGTTTATCGAGCGATCGTTCGTTGGTCACCAGTACCACGATACCGTCTACGTGACGGCGAACCCCTTTGTGGTAGAACTCGAGTACGACACGTTTCACGACGTCGTTAACCTCGTCGACGATTACTTCGACAGCGGTATGCGTACAGTTCGTCCCGAGGTCGTGAGTGCTGCCGTTCGAAAAGCGCACGAGGAATACCCGCACAAGCGAATCGTCGCTCACTATATGCAACCGCATGCTCCCTTTCTGTCGGATTTCGGGCAGACAATCACCGATGCACTCGCGTGGCGAGGAAACCAATATCACCTCCCCGATACCGTCAGCGTATCAGATGTGAAACGGGCGTATCGCGAAAACGTAGAGATCGTTCTCGAGGAGATCGAAGACGTGATTCCAGACATCGACGGGAACGTTGTGGTCACATCAGATCACGGTGAATTACTCGGTGAGCGACTGTTCCCCATCCCGATTCGCGGATTTGAACACCCGAAGTCGATCTACAAAGAGGAGTTACTCCGGGTACCGTGGCTGGAGATAGAATCCGACACGCGGCGTGATATCCGAAGCGAACCGCCAAAAACTCGGAACCCGATTGCTTCGGAAACTGCTGAAAAACGGCTCGCACAGTGGGGATACCTATAGGTGGCGAGGGTGCGAAACCGACGCTCGAGGTCGAGTTTGGTCACAAATTCGTCCGAAAAACTGATTTCTAACTGGTACAACACTGACACAACGAGTACTCCCCATTTGATCTCGGTACCGACACAGCGTTCTACAGATAAACAAGGCGAGTGCCTCGGGGTCGTACGGAAATCGAAGATCTCCGTGATGACGAGAATCGGAGATTCGCGAACCACTTGACCGCGAGGCAGTTCACAAGCGAAGTAGGCCAGCGGTTCACGGAGAGACGAGCCGATTCGGTTCAAGGGTCGGTTACGGTCGCACGTGCCACCGCAGTATTACTAATCTTGCACCCCGAGTCTGAGACCGTTGCGGATCGAATTGCCCGCTGGATCGGTCGCCCCCTCGAACGAGGACGAATCGCGGGGACAGACACGACAGGACGAGACAGTCGGCTACTGGTGTAGGCACCGGATTACATACTGGGGGAAAGTCCAGGAGAGAGTATGAAAGCGGTCGACGTCATTACTAATCGAGCCCCACGTTTCAAAAACGGCGTACACTACGTGCCAGAACCGATCAAGGCCCCGTTGCGTCGGCTTGGCGTGAAATCGACCCTCTCAACTGCCTATCGAACTGGTCTCAGACCGTTCTTCCCGACGGAACAGGAAATCGTGGTTCACGGCCTGACGCTACGGTTTACGATCGATGACATCGACGAATACCTAGTGTTCCAGAAGTATCCCGAAACGAACGATGCATTCCCAGTGCACGGAGACATATTGAATCACCTCGAGCCGGACGACGTGTTCTGGGATGTCGGGGCGAACGCCGGTATCTACACCTGTCTGGCGGCGGCGAAACTCCAGTCCGGGCACGTCCTCAGCATCGAACCGAATCCGAACAACGTCGACCGAATCCAAGAGAACCTCCGACTGAACGGGCTCTCAGCGGCTGTCCACGAACGAGCGCTAATGGCTACCAGGGATGAGGGCGTACTGCAGATATACGAGGACGCGAACGCCGGAGCGTTCGGCTTCCTCTCGACGAACGGTTCTTCAGTTGAGAACGAATCGCTGACGGTCGAACCAACGGCGAGCGTTCACGTCGAAACCACGACCGGAGATGCGCTCGTCGAGGACGGTTCGCCCGCACCCGACGTGATGAAGATCGACGTCGAGGGGGCGGAACTAGAGGTGTTAAAGGGAATGGAAGAGACGATCGCAGCGGAGGTTCGTGTGATCTACATCGACGTAATCACCTCGGATGACTTTTACGACCGACCCGTGGCTGCGGATGAAGTGTACGACTGGCTCGACCGACACGGTTTCGAGATCGACCGTCTCTGGGATTGGGACGGCGGACATTTCATCCGGTGTGAGCGGGCCTAAGTCACCAAGAGAACGTCCGCGAGCTTCGGCTGGCGGTTTAACACTGTTCAATTCGACCGCCCGATCTCGAAGTCGGTCTGGGTACTCTTCCGATTAGTTCGGTGAATCTCTCCAAGAATATCTTGTCTGTACCGTAGCACGCATATAACGATATAGTTCCCTTTCAACTCCCATCACTGAATGGCCCACGTCAGCGTTATTACTCCTACATATAACGACGCTCAATCCGTCTCTCGAGCGATACATAGCGTCCTCGGTCAAACGTACGACGATCACGAGCACGTCATCGTCGACGACGCGTCGACGGACGATACCGCACGGATTCTCGGACAGTACGACGATGGACGGATCAAAACGGTGACACGGGAGACGAACGGCGGTCTGGCCGCCGCTCGAAACGACGGCATTCGGGAAGCAGAGGGGGAGTACGTCATCTTTCTCGACGCTGACGACGAGTTCCTTCCCGAGACGATCGAAACGCTCGTCGACCGTATCGAAGCCGGCGAGTGGGTCGCAGTGTGTCCGTCGCAGTTGTGGATCTGGAAAGACGGGACGACGGAGGTCGATCCTGCACCGCCGAAGACGATCACGAAAGACGACCTGCGAAGCGACGGGATGCACGTCGTGGGCGGCGTAGGCGGACTGCTCGTCGAATCACAGGTTCTCGAGGACATCGGATCGTTCGATGAGAACCTTCGGTACCTCGAGGATTACGACATCTGTCTCCGGCTCGTCGAAGAGAACACGCTTCGCGGGACCGACGAGATACTGTACCTGTATCATCGGGGATACGAGGGCCAGCTAACAACGCACAAAGACGAACACCGCCACGAACGGCGAAAGTTTTTGAAGAAGAACCGAGAACGGCTTTCGAATCACCATCGATCGAAGCACTACTATCGGTTGACGCACGAACACGCTGCCGCCGGCGAGATGGACGACGCGATGAAAAATCTCACCGACGCGATCGGCGCGTATCCGTTCAGACTTCCCTATTACTATTATCTGCCGCCAGTCGTCGTCGGACACCATGCGTACAGCGTCGCATCGAAAGCCCACAAAGCGACGAAACGGGGCGTCCTCTCGATGCTTCCAGAACGCCTCCGCGACGACGCCGTTGAGAACCGATGAGCTCTGTAAGCGTTATCACGCCGACGCACAACCATGCACACCTGCTCTCTCGAGCGATACTGAGCGTCCGGAATCAAACGGACGCGGACATCGAACACGTGGTCGTCGACGACGCGTCGACGGACGGAACGCCCGAATTAGTATCTAGGTACGACGACTGGGTTCGTTACGTTCGAAAGGCGGAAAACGGCGGGCTCAGCGAGGCACGAAACCTCGGAATTCGACGTGCCAGCGGCGATCGAATTCTTTTTTTGGACGCTGATGACGAACTCAGGGCGGACGCGGTCGAGTCCCTGCTCGTCCAACTCGAGGCGAGCGGAGCGGCGGGTGTTATCCCCGCCAAAATGAAGGTAGCGGCTGGCGAGTCGATCAGGTACAGCACCGTTCGAGAAGGGGTCGTAACTGCGCAGGACCTCCGGAAGCAAAACGTGATCGGTGGTATCGGCGGCGGTCTCTTCGAACGGGACGCCCTCGAAGCAGTCGGCTGTTTCGATCCGCAGCTCAGACACAGCGAAGACTACGATCTGTACCTCCGTCTCGCCGACCGTTTTTCCCTGTACGCCGTTGACGATCCGCTGTACGTTCATTACGTAGGCTTCGAAGACCAGTTAACGTCGGAACGCGGCCACTACGATCACAGGGAGAGCATCAAACGTTTTCTGGAAAAACACGAAGACAGGATGTCCGCGTATCGCACCGCCGAGCGCCGCTACAACCTGGCGCACATCTGCGCCCGGCAGGACGACGCCGAGGAAGCCGTCGACGGGTTCTGGCGTGCGATAACGACCTTTCCATTTCGACCGCCGTACTACTATTACCTCCTGGCGACAGCGGCCGGGATGGACCGATACACCACTGCGCGAACGGTCCACGAAACCGCCAGCGAGTGGGGCTCGAAAATTCCGTTCACGTGAGGCTTCGATACTCACCCAACAGGTGTTCGAGAACTCGGTCGGGTTCGAACCGTTCGATTCGCTTCTCGGTTCGATCTCGAAGCGCGGATATCGACCCGGGGTTCGCATAGGCCGATGTCAGCTTCGCACACAGGTCGTCGGAATTCCCCGGTTCGAACGTCAGCCCCGCATCACCGATGACCCACGGTGGGCCACCGACATCCGAAACGATCGCCGGAGTCCCACACTGAAGCGACTCGAGTACCGCGCGGCCGAACGGTTCCGGCCACGTCGCCGCATGGACGAGGATATCCGCGCTCCTGTAGTACTGGGGCAGTTCAGAATGGGCCACCCAGCCGTGAAACGCAACCCGATCCGCCAACCCGAGCGAGGCCACCCGGGACTCGAGATTCGCCCGATCGGGGCCGTCGCCAACGACGTGAACCTGCATCGGAACGTCGAGCTTTGCCGCCGCATCGAGCAACGTTCGGACGCCTTTGTACCGCTCGAGCCGGCCGACCGACAGGACGTTGAAGACCTGTCGATCGAAGTCAGGCTCGGAGCGTTCGTCGTCGGAGGAACTTGGGGCGGGCGCGGCGAATTCAGGATCGTAGAAGTTAGGGACGACCGTGGTTTCGACATCGAAGCCAACTGTCGAATACACGTCTTTTACCGCCGGGCTCTGGGCGAAGAGTTTGTCGACGCGAGCCACCAGTCGTGGAACGAGGTTCGTCCGGCCGACGTACACCGGCGTTTTGAGCAGCTTTCGTCCAATGCTGCCGTCGTCGTGAGCGAATTTTTTGTAACTAGAACAGCGCCTGTAACACTCGGCGCCCATCTCCGACTGGTTCGTACAAAACAGGGCGTACGAATTGAGTCGGCCAACGACGGGCGTGTCGCCGTTCTTTCGATAGACGCCAGCCGCGGGGAGCAGAATCGGCGTAAACACGTGAAAGAGATCACAGTCGTCGTGGCGATCCATGATCCGAGCGACCGCTCGAATCCAGTTCACCGCGTGGGTCGACCGATCGACCGAATACTCGACGACAGAGTAGGATCGATTCGCTGGTAACTCGTTTTGTTCTTCGTCGATTGTAATCACGTGAACCGAGTGGCCCCGCGCCGAGAGCGCTCGAGCCAACGCATCGAGGCTGACGTTCGATCCGCCGCCGGTCACGGTGAGTTTTTCACACAGGATAGTGACGTGCACGCATTCGATCCTCGTTCGAGTGAATCATACCGGGGCATCCGACTTGGTATTCGGGCGATTTCCGCGCTAGCTGGTACTGGCGTAAACTCCCACACCGGTGTTTTGGGAACGTACCTCGGCGTAAACGTCGATTAGGTCCTCAATTATGGTCGCTAGATCGTACTCCGTCGCTTTCTGTCGCCCCCTTCGAGACACCTCCGTGAACCGATCCGCACGAACCAGGTCAAGGATTTTCCTGCGGAAATCGTCGACCGAACCATCGGTGGTCACGCCGCCCCCACCGATGATTTCCGAGACGGTTCCGTACTCGCTGGTTACGATCGGCGTTCCGGTAGCGAGCGACTCGAGGTAGACGCGAGCGAGGGGTTCTTCCCAAATTCCAGGGTACACGAAGCAATCGTGTGCGGCATAGACGGCCGGTAATTCGCCGTTCGGGACGAATCCTGCAAAGGTTACCTGGTTTCGAAGTCCGCGATCCTCGGCTTGCGCTCGAAGCGTCGATTCCAACCCGCCAGTTCCCACGACTGTCAGTTCGAATTCGAAGTCGCTATCGCGCACGGAGTCGAGTATCGGTATCAGTTTTCTAACACCCTTTCGTTCGACGAGATACCCGACGTAGAGGAGTTTGTAGGGCTCCGTAAATCCTCTCTGGGGGTCGATGAGAAACTCTTCGTCGACGGGGTGGGGAATGACGTGAATCTTGTCTCGATCGTATCCGAACTGCGTATAGTTCGCTCGAACGTGCTCCGACGGAGCGCGAAACGCGTCAATCCGATCGAAACACTCGTCCGCTGACCGAACGAGTCGAAGCGAGAGCAGCTGACCCCCAGTTTCGTAGAGGTAACCATGCTCGTTATCTCTGAACCCGGTACGTCCGATACAGTCGATGCATTTCAGCAGTGATTTACTCTCGCAGTGTTCGGCGTTGCGATAGAGGAGATCGTTCTTCGCGCAAACACCCTGATAGGCGTTTAACGTGACGACCGTTGCCGCATCGGTCCGTTGGCCGATCTCTGCGAGCGCAGGGATCAGCGCCATCAAGTAACTATGGACGACATCGTACTCGCCGAACTCCTCGAGTCGAGAACGTATTTCGTTGATCAGTTTCGTATCCCTCGCGATGTCGGGATGAGTTCGGTTCGGACTCCCACTGATTCGTGTTCGACGAGATCGAAATGTCACCCGCGGTCCGGGTGAGGAACGTTTCTGTTTCTTCGGCGGTGCCTGGGCCCTCCACGAGGGAGACGTCGACCCAGTCGCCGGAGAGCGTGTCTTCTCCACTGTAATCGGATGTTGCACTCATGATTGTATTATGTCGTGTTGTCGTCTGTTGGTTCGCGTGCTATGCTCGTGGGCCGTCTTGACCGACGATGCTTCGCTCAACGCGCCAGCGACCGGGGAGCGACCACTGCGCGCCGTCTTCGACCTCGAGGATGTCCGCCCCGCCGGCGAACCCCTGCGGACTCAGGTAGTCGACTCCAAAGGCCAGCGCTGCGCGATCGCCGACGGCCGACTGGATACGGTACATCCGCGCTTCGGAGAGCTCGCCAGCGACCTGCGAGTCGATCGCCTGCCGCCAGGCAAGCCGAACCGTGACGGTCGCCTGGACGATGTAAGCCGTCGACGTCGACGAACCCCGATGCCCTCCCGCTGCGGGAACCAGTCCGATCGAGACGCCCACCGGAAAGTCAGTGTCCTGCAGCGTCTGCGCTGAGTAGATCTGCTGGGTCGTCGTATCCGGACCGTCGACGCCCTCGAGGTCGGATAGGTCGAGCAACTCGAGAAGCCAATCGTGATCACGGAGATCGGCGACGACGTCCTCGAGGAGCTTGCCGGCCTGGGGATCGCGTTTTCGAGGCATGGATCAACTCACCTCTCGAACGGCGCGTTCCCACGCCTTTTCAACGTGAGTCTCAAGAAGCGGTTTCGCTCCCTCGAATGCAGGACCGAGGTGGGATTTGCCGTACTCAAGGAACTCTTGGAACGGGGCATATTCGACGTCGGTCTCAACAGTGCCCTCGATCTCACCGGTGAGCTTCTCGACGTCCTCCTCGTAGCTGCTTTTCAGCTTTCCAGTGTCGACCGGAGCGAGTCCCTGAACGCGTTTGCGAAGTGTCTCCATGAGGTCCTCAAATTCGTTGAGGAGTTCCTCTTCGAGGATCTCTGCAAACTCACGGAGTGCATCTTGCATCTCACCGGGTGTGTTTCCAGTCTGCCATTCGAATTCGAGAGTCATGGTCAGGTGTCCTCCGGATCGGTCCGTTCGACTTCGATCACAACGTGACTGGGTCGCTGCGGACCCTCGTAGTGAACGTCGACGTTACTCAACGCGAACATCCCGTCGACGCTCTCGAGGGAGAGTCTCCAGCCATCTCCTTCGTCGACCTCGAGCTGATATTCGTAATCGGGATCGTCATCCTCGTCAGAGACGTCAACCATCTCGCCAGCGCTACGGGCAGGAAAGTAGATTCGCGGCGTTGAGTAGACACGGCCGCCCTGATCCTCACGGACGTAGCCCTGGCCCGCAGGTTCGTACCTGCAGGGAACGCCCTCGAGGACGGTGACCCAGTCTTCGACCGGCACTTCGCCGCCCATGCCGTCGTCCTCAGTCTCTCCAGTCTCCTGGTACTGGTCGACCGTCGCGAGATGAGTCAGTGTACCGCGCATGGATCAGTCCTCGTCTTTCTCCGGATCCTCGAGCGCGTAGGCCTCGATGATCGCCTCCATTTCGGAGTTCCCGTCGACGTCGTCGATGTCGCCGGCAGCAGCCAACTTCTGCAGTTTCGTGTAGTGCAGATGCCGCAGCGTCTCTCGGGGGAGACGGCCGTCCTCGTCGAGGCGCTCGAGCTTGCTGCCGAGTTTCTCGACGACGAACCCCGGCGGGTCGATCACGAGATCGCCCGTGCCGACGCGACTGGTGCCAGCCCAGGAGATGGGGCGCTCAGCGCGATAGACGGCGATGCGGTCAGTCATCGTCCACCCCGAGTTCACCGAAACGGTATGCTTCGAGTTCTCCTTCGAGCTCACGTTCATCTTCGGGAACGGTCCCGATCGTCGGTTTCGGCTCGATGTCGGTGACGATGATCCTCCCCGCCTGATGTTCGTCGATCAGTTCCTTCGCGCGCTCGCGGCTGATCTTGTCTGCCATCGGTCAGTACCTCCCTTTCGTGTTCGGGACGCTGATCGATGCCGTTGGCTTCGCCATCTCGGCGAGCGTGCCTGACTTGTCGTACGTGATCGCCTTCTGTCCGAGCGTTGTGCTCTTGAGCGCCTCGCCGAAGTCGCCAGTATAGGTTTTCGACTCGCGATCGGTGCTCTCTTGAGACGTCTGCCGGAGATCGTCGATCCCCGACGAGAGGATGTTGTGACCGGCGAGGTAGCGCTCGACCAGTGCGAGTCGGTCCTCGGACTGACCAGTGTCGGCGAGATCTTCATCGACGAGTAGCGCCGCCGGCTCGATGCCGATCGTCTCGATCTGGGGGTCCGAGAGTTGGGCGGTTGGGAAATCCGTCCGTTCGAGCTCGGAACGGACGTCGTCGACGCTGGTTCGGGACACGGGTTACCCCTCCAGTTCGTTCAGCCGGGCTTTGACCGCGTCTTTCGCAGTCGTACGGTCTTCGGCGGTTTTCTCAGCTTCGAGGATCGTCTCGAGCATTTCGACATCGGTGACGTTCTCGAGTCGTTCCTCCAGCTGGGAGACCTTGAGGTCTGCCGGGTGAGGGTCGATATCGTCGACGGTCAAGCCATCCTCCCCGCCCGCGTCTTCGGAGTCGTCATCGTCGGTTGCTGGCGCTTCGGTAGCTGCCTGGTCGACTTTCTCGAGCGTGTTGGGATGTTTCGAGAGCGTACTCTCGTCGACCTCGATGATCTCGCCGCGCTGGTGCATCCCGAACTGCGATCCCGCTACTCGGGCGTATACTGTGTTATCAGTCATAGGAGACCTCACGCGTCAATGCCAGTTATCCGGGCGATTCCACGAATGCCGTCAGGCTGGAGCCGGATGAACGGGTTGCGGCTCGAGAGGACGCGGGCCTTCAGGCCAGCGCCGCCGTCGACATCCCAGGTCGTGCTGGTGACGCCCTGGGCGTTGACGATCTGGAAGTACCGTGGATCATTCAGCAGGAAGATCATGCTGTCGGCGTCAAGGTACTTCGACGGCACGAAGTTGATGTACGGGTACTTGCGCTCGAGGCGCTCCATGAGCGGTTCGTCCGTCGCCGATGACTCGTAGTCTTCACGGTCGACTTCGCCCCAGAGGGCGCGGGGGATGATCACCCACGCCCCGACCTCTCGAACGAGCGGGACATCGTCTTCGTCTTCGACGTCCGTCTGGCTCTCGATGAGGTCCTGGACCTGCTTGACGTCGGCCAGAATCTCGTCGGGGGCGTTCTGCCAGCCGTTGGAGCTGTCCTGCATGATCTGTGGGATGTCCGAGTCCAGCCCGTCGACGGTGAGCAGACCGCGTTCGGTCGGGACCTGCTTGTTGCCGCCGCCCCAGCCGTCGAAGACTCGCTTCCCTTCCTTTCGGTTGAGTGCCCTGCGGGCTTCGGTGCCGACCGAGGCGTCGAAGCTCTCGCCGTGGGCCTGTGCGTTCTCGTACTCGCGGGCGTCGATCTCGTAAGTAACGACGTCCAGCGGCTGCGGGATGCCGTCCAGTCCGTAGGCCGGCATGTCCTGCGTGCTTTGCGTCCGGATGTTCATGCCCGTCTCGGCCTCGAGGCGGACGTTCCGGATCTGGTTGAAGTACGCGTAGCGCCAGAGGCTTGAGGAGGCACTGAAGCCAGCGCCGATCAGCGTGTCGATGAGGGTTCCCTCGACGAACTGATCCTCGAGGATGACGTCCGCGTAGTCGGCCCACGAGTCGACGGTCAGCGACGAGTCCGCGGTCAGTTCGGCACGCGGACTGGTGTCTTTGATGCCGACCGCCGCGTCGAGTTCGTTCCACTGGTCCGGAGTGAATGCCGAGGAGGCCCGAAGCTGCTGCAGCGCCTGGTCCCGAGCCTTCTTCATCGGGTTGAACAGCGCTGTCCGCGCCATTCCTGGGAGCGAGTTGTGGAAGTCCTTTGCGCCTGCCGTAGTCGTCTCTAATACTTCGCCTGACATTTTAGAGCACCTCAATGAGGAGGAGATCGTCTTCGTCGGTTCGTTCGATCACTTCGATTCCGCGGGCAACGAACGTATCGACCGGGTCGGTCCCATTGATCGTGTCGTCGCTCGCATGACCGTTCTCGTCCCACCCGACGAGCGAATCGATTGGATCCGCACTCGCGTTTGTAGAGAGTCGGACGCGGAATTTGTCGAAGCTGCGTCCGCCGACCGTGAACGCGTGATCGTCTGCGGCGTAGCCGTCGTCGAGTGGCGACTCACCAACCGAGCCGAGGCTCATTGGCGGGTCGCGCGCTTCTCGAGCGACGCGTGCAGTATCCTCGTTTGCGCTGGCCTGCCGGACGCGCCAGTTGCCGTCGGCATCCTTGTACGTGACGACGCCAGTTCCGATGTCGATCGCGCCGTCGGCCGTTCCTTCCTGCTTGTCCTGTGCGCCGTGTACCTCTGCGATGACACTCGTTGGTGTGTTGATTCGATCTGGCATGATCAGCTACCTCCGTCGTCGCCCTGGACACCGGTTCCGTACTCGTCCGAGTCCTCGGTGCCGCCTCGAGATGCGCTGGCAGTCAGCGATCCCGACCGGCCCGTGTTTCCGGGGAAGCCGGCTGCGTTCTGCCTTCGAATGCGCTTGTGTTCGCGGTCGATGATCTTCGAGGGGGATGCGACGAGCTCCTCTCGGTCGTCCTCATCGAAGTCATCGCTCTTCGCGATGATCTCGTCGACCTTCTCGCCCTGCTGGATCTCGTCGGTCGCCTGTGCGACGACCTCGTCGGCGTTGTCCTCGGTGACGAAGCCCTGGTTTTTGAGTTCGTCTCCGAGCGTTTCAGCCGCCTCGCTGGGCGTCATCTCGGCGAGCGTTTGTTCGTCACTCCCGCCGTCGCCGCCGGGGGTGTCGTTCTGTTCGTCTTCGTCCGTACCGTCTGAGGTTTCGTCTCCCATATCTGTATCTTGAGATTCCACAGCAGATTCCGCCGCCGTCGTTTGAGTCGATTCATCCGGGCTGTCAGCATCGGCCGTGACCTCCGTGCCTTCGGGAGCGATGCCGACGAACGCCTTTTCGTAGAAATAGCCGCCCTTGGCGCTCGTGATCGGCTCGAGGGGGCTCTCGTCGCCGGCGAAGTGGAGAACAATATAGACGTCAGTGTCATCCTCGAGCGGGTCTTTGAGGGTAATTTCTCCTTCGCGGAGGGTTTCACCAGCATCCATGGGAATTCCCTCGCCGATCGAGGGGCCAAGGCCTGGGCCGATATCGTCGAACTCGTCGCCCTCGAGGTGAGCGCACGGGATCCACGAGGCGTCTTTGAACGCCGCCCGGTTGACGGTGATCGTCTCCCCGTCGCTGGTCTGGTCGGTGAGGTGGATCCGCCCCCGCCGATCGCGGCGATCGGGGATGATCCCCATCCTCCGGGCGAGGCGCTCGACGAGTCCTTCCGGATCGTCGTCGACGTCGTCCCGGACGGCGTCGGCTGCCGTCAGCTCCGAGCCGATGTCAGTCTCGGTCGTCCACGACGCGAGTGCCTCGTTCGGGCCGTACTCAGCGGTCGCCGAGGGTGAGTCCCCCTTCGAGACCACTGAGAGGTCTCCGAATCGAATATCGGTCGCAACGACATCTGCTTCGGCACCGTCGTACGGCTTCGTTTTGAAGAACGGATGGACAGAGACGTCGTAGCTGTTGGACCGAACGCCGGTCGCAACGGCTTTATCGTGGGTTGATGCCTCGTAGGCGACTGCCTCCTGCTCTTCTACCCAGCCAGCTTTCGGAACTTTTCCAAACGTCTCGTCGACGTCTGGCGGGTACTTCGGCCGCCCGTGATCGTCCTCGGGGTGGTCTTTCGTAAGCGGTTCGCCTGCCTGCGTATCAGCTGCGGCTCGGAGTTCCTCCGCGGTCATGAGAACGCGTGTCCCGTCGTCCATGTGGAGGACGTCTCCAGCCGCAACAGCGACGCCGCCGAATCGATATGGCGGACCGTCATCGGTCGAGTTCGCACCTGCGGTTAGCCGACACGTTCGGGCCGACACCCGCAGGTCGTGATTGTCAGTTTGCATGGTTACATCGGCCCAGGTCCTCGCCCCTCACCGCTCTCGCGGTGGGTGTCGTACGGGGGTCATCGGTCTGGGAGTTAGAACAGCGATCGTGCGTCTTTCACCCGGAAGCGACATCGGCAGTAGCCGTGGACCGGGATCGGGTTCTGGGCTTGCGCTTTCTCGAGCGTCCACTCCTGTGCGGAGAGCTCGAGGCAGCGCTGACAAACTCGGCTGTCACCGGCATCGACGTACTCGACTTCCGTCTCGAGTTCGATCTCGGCGTCGACTCGGTCGTAGGATGTCAGTTGCGTCGTCGAGTACTGGTTGACGACCTCGCCCGACGCCTGGGCGGTGACGTGCGAGTTGTAGACTGTCGCTCGCTCCGTGATATCCTTCGCGAGCGTTCTACGAGCCACGTTGGAAGCGAGGCCAGCCGACACGAGACGGCGGACGTCCGATCGGTAGTCTTCGATTGCGGTTCCAACGCGATCGCGAACGTTCTCGTGAACGCTGTCGATCTGCTCCTGGACGGCGTCCTGCTCGAGGACGTCCGCGGCGTCGTCGGTCGGGATGTCGAACTCCCGGAGATCGGCGTGACCATCGATGATCCCACTCTTCGCCGCCGTCTCGAGTATCGATCGGACCTCGTCGGAGTCAACGCGATCGTGGACGAGTCGGTTCTCGGCGTTATCGAACCAGGAGTCCAGCCGCATCAGTTGGGCTTCTCGAGGCCCTCTCCACTCGGCGTCGCTATCGCCGAGACCGAAGACGTCGTCCTCGACGATCCGCTTTCGGAGGTCGGCATTCAGCGAGTTGATCCGACCGCGAAGGAAGCGGGCGAGATCGCGCTGGTAGCTGATCGTGCCGGTCGGGTCGAGTCGGCCAGACTGCTCGAGTTCGAGTTCCGACGCTGGCGTCGCTGCGACGAGCTCGTGACTTTCGCACGCGTGACACTCGCAGATGTCGGCGTGCCGAAGGGGAGCAGGCTGGACGCTCATGGTGGTGTTTCTCCGTTGAGGATTCGTGGGGTGCAGTCGTTGCAGACGGCGTCTCCCTCGCCCGATGTGACGACGGCCAGCGTGATGTTCTCGCAGTCCTCGAACGCGCACTTAGTCGCCATGTTCTTCCTCCGCGTGAGAGAGGACACGCTCACGTGCTTCGTCGTAGCCGGAGACCTCCGACATGTCGACTCGTCTCTCACAAACTTCGCAGTAGAAGTAACCAGCGTCAACAGCCGCCGCCAGCTTGGCACCGACATTGATCGACATCGACTAGATCACCTCGAGTGAGTCCGTCGAGTGCTTCTTGCCACAACGCTGGCACCGACAGACAGTCTCGGGATCGTCCGGCTTCCGGAAGGCCTTGGGCCCTTTCGGCGGATGTGGACGGCAGTACGTACACCGGAGTCGCATGCCGGCGAATGGGTCAGTCATCATCCACCTCTTCGCCATCATCGACGAGACCGAGGATACAGGTCGAGCAGATGGCGTGCTCGTTCACACGGATCCACACACCGTCCGGTTCGTCGTGACCCATGTGAACGATGTCGCCACAGCTGTCACAGCGGAAATCAACCCAGTCCTCGTCGCGGATCTCAGCGAACTCCTTGAGCCAGGCTTTCCCAACCGAGCTACTGACTACATCCCACACGTAGCCGAGATACGATCGAGGATCGATACCACCGTGCTCAGTTTCATCATCCAGTGTTTTGATTTCCTCAGTCATCTTCGGATATTCCTCCGTCGGTGACCGCCTCGTACTCCGCAGTCATTTCATCGACGTCTCGAGCAGCGGCCGCCGTGGCCTCGGCGTCCTCGAGCGCAGCGATATCATCTGCGACATCATGCAGTTCTGTCGGGAGTGAGCCATCGCACAGATATTCGAGGCGCTGTTCGGGAGTCAGCCCGACGCCGACAACCCGTTCGAGAACTTCGGAGCGGATGTTCCGCACCTCGGCCTGATTCTTCTCGCTCAACTCGGCGAGCGGATCCCACTCGACAGAGTACTTACTGGGCCCGCGTCGCGGTGGCGCTACGATCCCGAGGTCGATCAGGCGATCGATAAGCGCTCGGACGATCGTCGGCGTGATGAACGTCTCGCGACGCTCCTGAATCTCGCCGTACCAGTTCTTGAGATCCTCACCAGTCGCCCGCTCACCAGTCTCGTTGCCCTTGAGGACCGACTGGGGTGGCATATACGGCTGAGAACTGATCGCTTCGATGTTCGGATCGATCACCCCGGAAGGATCGATCTCTTCGCCACCGAGATTCTGGACATCCGCGGCGCCGTGGGTCCGAAGGACGTTCTCGAGGCCGACCTGCCAGCGGTGCAGATGTTCGGTCAGCGCGTTGTCGTTGTCGAGCTGGTAGTCCTTGTCTATGTTGACGTTGATCCCCCACGCCGAGGCTCGGTAGGCCAGTTCACCGGCACTGCCGAGCGCCTTCTCGATATCGATCAGATTGTTGTAGCAGGCCTGTTGGCGCGGGATGCCCCGGATCTGGTCGTCGAGCAGTTCATCCGAATGGATATGGATGACTCGAGAGTGATGGACGCGGAGTAGGTCCGATTCCATCCCGTCTTCAGTGCGAGTGTCGAACTCCTCGTCATCCTCGTCATCGAGGTCGATCTGGTACTCGACGGGTTTCCCCCAGCGGCCCGAGGTTGGACCACCGAGGACGACTTGCTCGATCGAGAGCCTCGAGAACGGACGGAGCTCGACTAGCTGCTCTGCGCCATCGGCGGGCTGTGCAAACGCTTGTGAGTCGACGTTCCCGTCGTCGTCCGTGACATCGCTCTGCTGGACGTCGTCGAAGACGAGCACGAGACAGCCGTAGTCACCGATTCCGGCCAGCTTGTCCGCCCGTTTCGTGTAGTCCCAGAGGTTGTGCTCGCGTACGATGCGGTCGATGTCCTTTTCGAACTGCGTCTGCGAGTCCGTTGTCGAATCCGGTTCGGCATCGTCGACGATCGTTGGCGGGTCACGCCAGGACGTCGAGGCCGGCAAGAACGTGACAGCGAACGCGTACGGGTTGCGGAGTGCGAGGGCGTAGAAGTCGGCTGTCGATGGGTTCGGATCCCAGTCGAAGATCTCGTAGTAGTCAGGGAGGTCGTCATCGTCAGCCCCAGCGATGTTCTGGCCGAGGTTGGTGGCCATCGCCTGCCGCATCTGCATGTCGACCTGCTGCATCGCAATGAGTTCCAAAGTATCCTCATCGAGCTGCTCGATCGCAGTCAGGCCCTCGAGTGCTTTGTAGTCATGATCCTCTGCCACTGTCTCCTCGAGGTCGTCGTCAGTTGTATCGCTCATAGGTAAAATCACCAAGTGCCGGAGCCGCTGGGGCCGTCGTCTTCGTCCTCGACGTACCGATCGCCCATAATCGCGTACCGGGTGACGTCGAGACAGTGATCCTCGGCCCTCGAGGTGCCGACGTCGGCCTCCTTGTAGGACTGGAACTCGTTGACGAGCTCCGTCAACTCGTCGACGACGATCAGGCCGGCCCCGACGTCGGGGTCGACCTCGAGGACACTACGGACTTCGTTGATCCCCTCGTCGAGATCCTTATTCGCGGCCTCTGCTGCGAAGCCAGCTTTCCGGAACTTGTCAATATGCTCGGGGTCGTGGTCGCAGTAGATCGGCCCGACCGGTTTGTCGTTGTCCTGGAGCCAGTCGATCGCGTGTTCGACTGACTTCCCCGATTCATAGTAACAGTCGTAGGCAACGTACTGATCGGCGGGCGTTCGTCCGTACTCGATGATAACGCGGGGATCTTTCCAGCCGTAGTCGTATCCGTACATACGCCTGTCATCCAGGATGTCGATGTCGTCCCGAGACCGGACGTGCTTCTTTCTAGTGAATTGGCCGTACACGAGCCCTTCCGATGCCGAGAAGCCGCCCTCGAGCGCTTGTTTTTCCCGGTCGCTCCCTTCGAACTGAGCTTTCATTTTCTCGAGTTCGTTGTGGAACGGGTTGTCTCGCGTGTCGCCGACAATCACTTTCATCCGGTCTGCCCACGGCAATTTCTCTTCACCGCCCTTGCCGTCAGGCTGGATCCGGCGCTCGGTGATGTCGTAGAACTGGTCGAACCCATTTCCGGTCGACGTCCAGAGCGTGACGTTCGGCCCCTCCTCGGTGCGCTGGCGCGTGACGAGCATCTCGTGCAGGTCGTAGAGGTCGGTCGTCCCGTAGTGGGCGACCTCGTCGCACCAGATGACGTTGAACTCCGTGCCGGCGAACCGGCTCCAGATGTCCGCGCCACCGAGCTGGATGATGTGCCCGTTGATGAGCGTGACCCGATGCTTGGTGCCGTGGTGGCCGGCGACGATCGGCGAGTTCTCCGGATCGCCGTCAGCATCGTTCGGGACTGTGTTCTCTCCAGGGAGGCGCTCGTAGAAGCCCTTGTACGTCGCTGGCCCACCCTTCGTCTTGTCGGGTGCGAGAACGAGCGAGTGTCCGTTCGGGATCTGCATCGCCTCGCCGAGGACGAAGTCGCTCCCGAACAGGGTTTTGCCACCACCGTAGCCAGCGCGGAAGACGACGACGTCGTAGTTGCCTGACTCGAGGGCGTCAAACGCTCGGAGTTGGGCATCCCAGTACTCGCCGCCGATCTCGACTGGCTCACTCGTCGGGCTCGTAGCGCTCACGGTTGACTGTTACCTCGATTGCGCCGCCGCCTTCGCCGCTCAGTTCGACCTTGTCCTTGTAGACGCCGAGCACGTCGCCTTTTGCCTGGAGGTGCTGGGACTGTTCCTGCCGAGCCATCGCCTGCCCCTGGAGATCTGGTTGGTCGCGCTCGAGGCCATCCAGTTCCTTCGTGTATCGCGGCGAGCCGTCGATTGCCCGAAGCGGATACTCGCCGCCCGGCCTGATCGACGTCGTTTCGTTCTCGAGGAACCGGATGATGATGTCGCGCTCGGTCGCCCACTCCGGCCAGTCGTCGTCTCCGGGTTCGACGATCTCCCACGCTGGCCATCGCATCGGCGTCTCGCGGTCGGTCGAGACAGTGTCTGTCTTCGGAGTGACGCGAACGATCGGCTGGTCCTCGAGAGACTGGGACTCGGCACTGCGAGCTCGCTGGAACATCCGCTCTTCGCGTTCGGCGATCTGGAGTCGAGCGTTCGCGTGTTCCTCCTCGATCATCTCGAGGACCTCGTCGGCAGGATCCTCGTTGAGGTACCGGCGGATGGTCGACTCGGCGTAGGAGCCGATGCCTTCGTCCTCGAATCGCTGCTTGATGTCACTGACCTCGAGGTTGTCGAGGTAGTGCCACTTCAGCGCGAGCGTGACGCGGCGTTGTTTGGTGCTCATGAAGTTCGAAAATCGTTCAGGAGTGATCGGGGGTAGTATATACTATAAATAGGCAGGGTCAGTCCTCGCGATCATCGTCTCGAGGCTGGCCGCCGTCGGTCGAGATCGTGATTCCATCGAGGACGCGCTCGACCTCGAGGTCCCACATCCTGCCGATCACGAGGAACACGACGGCGGTCGTTCCAAGCTGAAGTTCCCATGGTGCGGGTCGGGCCCCGAAAAACATCGGTCCAAGGACGATCGCCGCCCAGACACCGAACAGAACGATTGTCGCGATCGTCCGCTCGTGTGTCTCTTTATCAGGCATTAGCGTTCTCCCCAGACAGACGAGCTCGATTTTCGCGCGGTACAGCAGATTATCGGATTGTGGTCTAACAGACATGGCATCTATCAGTCCTCTTGACTGTCGCCACCATCCTCGCCTTGGAGGTCGCCGACAGCTTGGACGCCATCACTCATCGCGTCATCCCAGAGGTAGTAGCCCGCACCGAGGGCGATCGCGACAGCACCTATAAGAATGAGTGAATCGGGTTCACGACCGGTCCATTCCATCGCCAACCAACTGGCGAATAGCGCGAGAAGAATAACGCCGGCGATGGCCGTCTTTATCAGTCGCGTTGCGGTCCGATTATCGGTCATGGGAATTACCCCGAAGAACTGCGAGCTTCACTGATCGACGGAAAATTTCGGTGCGGATATCGATCCGAAGAAACTCTCGAGTCAAACGATCGCGCTCGTCGGGATCGACGTCGCCAGCGAGCGATACGTCGAGGCCACGAACGCGCTCAAATCCCTCCAGAAGGTCGAAGCGCTCTACAGTTCGAGTGGCGATCACATGTTGATGGCGGAGGTTCGAGCAGCAGACGGCGACTCACTCGGCGAACTCATTTCCGACGAAATCCTCGAGATCGACGGCGTCACGGCTGCACACCCGTCTTTCCTGCAAGAGCGGTTGAAGTAATCGCAAATCTGGCCCAACGAACGACGGCTTCGTCCTTTTCCCGCTCGAGAGCGTTATCCGCGCATGGCCACCTACCAGCGAGAGACGCGAGTTCGGACGCCCCTCGAGGACGTGTGGGAGTTTCACTCGTCGATTTCGGGACTCGAGGCGCTCACGCCCGACTGGCTGAACCTGCGCGTCGAGTCCGTGGTCGGCCCCGACGGCGACCGCGATCCACCGGTGCTCGTCGTCGGGACCGATGTATCGCTTTCGATACGCCCGTTCGGTGTCGGACCGAGACAGCGGTGGCGGTCGGTCATTACGGCGCGAGAACGGTCCGACGGCAGCGCGTTCTTTCGGGACGAGATGGTTGACGGCCCGTTCGAAACGTGGGTCCACACGCACTCGTTTTATGCGGACGGCGACGAGACGATCCTTCGCGATCACGTCGAGTACGCGCTTCCGTTCGGCATCGTCGGCGATGTAGTGTCTCCGTTCTCCCGGATCGGATTCGAACCCATGTTCCGGACCCGACACAGGCGAACGAAAGAGCGCCTCGAGTCGCCTCGCTAATCGTCGCCTCGCACGTCACGAGGAGGCGATGGGAGCCGCCGACTCAAGGGGAAATTCGACTATCGAACCAAACGGGTTTTGCTGCTAGACCGAATACAGATCGTATGAACCGATCCGGTAGCCGGTCGCTCTCGAGGCGGACGTTCGTCGCTGTTGCGGGTGTCGGCGCTGGGTCTCTCGCGGGCTGTCTGAATCGCTCGGAGGGTACCGAGGGAGACCCCGAAGACGAACGGGAAATCGAACCGATCGAACTCGTCGATCACTCCGGCGACGAGCCGATCGAACCGCCCGAGGAGTACAGATGTCCGGTCTGTAATATGGTGCCCGCTGATTGGGACAACTGGAACGCACAGCTCGTCCACGAGGGAGAAGGGGCCACGTTCTTCGACTCCGCCGGCTGCCTGTTCAACTACTACGTCGATCCAGCGAAAGAGGGCGGACCGGACGCGGAGATCAGCGCTGCCTGGACGACGGGCTACGAGAGCCTGGATCTGATCGACGCGACGGAAGCTTCGTTCGTTCTCGAGCACGATCAGGAGCGCATCGACGCGCCGATGGACAGTCCGGTGCCGTTCGCCGACCGAGACGACGCCGTCGCGTACGTCGAGGAATACGACGACCTCACCGAAGACGACATCGTCGGACTCGAGGACGCGGACAGCGAGGCGGCGTTGATTTACTAAGCGTAGTAGGTTTTCGTCTTCGCTGCGGTCCCGAGGCGACTCAAATCGTGCCCGGGGGATCGACTCCGCGGCGCGCGGGGTCACAGCCGTCGTGCAGCGGCGAGAGGAGCCGAAGCGCGTAGACGAGCGCCACCGTCGTCCCCGAAGCGAGTACGAAAAACAGCACGGGACGTGCGAGGTGTACGGTCTCGAGCGTCGAGAGTCCGAATCCGCTGCCAAATAGCGTTAGGAGTATCGTCGCGCTCGAGTCCTCCGGAAGCGCGTCGATGACAACCGATCGATAGCGCCGCGTGTACGCGATTCCAGCGACGATACCGAGCGGAATCGCCGGCCAGCGCCACCCCGGATCGAGCCCGCCCACCTCGCTCGCGAGCAGCCAAACGACGACGGGAAGCCCGGCGAGGAGGACGACGAACTCGCCGCGACGATCGGCGAAGACCGTCCAGTCTCCGTCGTCGTTACGAAACCACTCGAGTGGTATCGATCGCATTTACCGTTAGTTCAGCGCAGTGACGGATGAGCGTTTTCCTCGCGGTCGTGATTGTTCGAGTCTGTGAAACGGCGGTGGTCGGAACTGATGGCGAGTCAGTGAGACGCTGCGTTCGGGACTGGTGGCGGGTCTGTGAGACGCTGCCGGTCAGAGTCGGCGGAACCTTATCTCCCGTCGGGTCCGGCGTGAGACGGTCGCTTCGCGTACGCAATCGGATCGCGGGCGTCGTTGTTTCGGAAGGCCTCGAGTCGAAATGCACACGAATCGCAGGTTCCGCAGGCGGGTTCGTCGTCGCGATAGCACGACCAAGTATGCTCGTAGGGGACCTCGAGTTCCAGCCCTCGGCGGGCGATGTCGGTCTTGGACCACTCGACGAACGGCGCTTCGATCGAGATGTCGGTCCCGGGTTTCGTTCCCGCGTCGACGACCGCCTCGAAGGCCTCGAAGAAGGCGGGCCGACAGTCGGGATAGCCCGCGAAGTCCTCGCTGTGAGCGCCGATGAAAACCGCCCCACAATCGCGGGCCTCCGCGTAGGAGACCGCCATCGCGAGGAGGTTCGCGTTACGAAACGGGACGTAGGTGTTCGGAATCTCGTCGCTGTCGGGCTCTGCGTCGCCGACTGCGAGGTCGTCGTCGGTCAGACTCGAGCCGCCGATCGCGGCGAGATGGCCGGTCTCGATTCGGAGGAAGTCGTCGACCTCGAGCGTCTCTGCGAGCGTCCGCGCACACTCGAGTTCGCGCGTTTCCGTGCGCTGGCCGTAGGAGGTGTGCAGTGCGCAGATGTCGTAACCGCGCGCTCGAGCTTCGTAGGCGGCGGTTGCGCTGTCCATGCCGCCCGAGAGAAGTACGACGGCTCGCTTGTCCTGTGCTGTCGATTCGTCGGTCGTCGCGGCGTCTGTCGTCTGATTCATTCGTGATCGGTTGGTTACGTTTCGGGGGCGTCGTTCCACAGATCGACGTGGAGTCGGGGCGTGTATCGAAAGCCGTGTTCCATCGCGAGTTCGGCGACGCGGGTCCGAGTTTCGGCGAGTCGGTCGCGGGTCGCGCCTTCGGGCATCAACAGCACGTCGTCGGCTCCGATCGATGCCGTCGATACCGCACGGAGATCCTCGAGGATGGACTCGACTTCGGCGACGTCCGGTTCGTCGGTGACGACGAACTTCAACTGGCTATCGTACGTCTCGACCAGCCGCGCCATCGCCTCGAGATCGATTCGGTTGCGTTCGTGGCGCGAGGCTATTCCGTCGGAGTCTCGACTCGAGTCACCCGCGGCTCGTTGACCACTCCCGGCGTCGTCCCCAGATTGCTCCGCGCGCGGGTTTCGGTCGGGCGTCGGGGTGCTGCTCTCGAGTTTCGGGCTGATCGACGCGAGATCGATCGGCGCGTCGCGGAAGATCGTCCCGTTGGTCTCGACGGTCGTGTGATAGCCAAGCTCCGCGAGCCGTTCGAGCAGGCGGACCGACTCCTCGTGAAGCAGCGGTTCGCCACCCGTGAGCACGATGTGGTCTGCCCGCTCGAAGGACTCGACCTCGGCGACGATTTCGTCGAGGCCCATCCAGGCGTGGGTCGGCTCCCAGGACGTGTGATAGGAGTCACAGAACCAACAGCGGAGGTTACAGCCGCTCGTGCGAACGAACACGGATGGAACGCCGGCGAGGATCCCCTCCCCCTGTAGCGAGTAGAAGAGTTCGTTGATCGGCAGTGTGTCGCCCTCCCGATCTGCTCCCGAGGCTCGCGCCGCGTCGGCATCCTCGTTCGGGGTCCGTGGCGCGTCGTCACCCTCATTCGAGGCCCGAGCCACGTCACCCTCCCCGTTCGAGGGGGTCTCGCCCGAGCCGGGGCCGGTACTCGAGACGGGCATTCAGAGATGCCCTCCGCCGCAGAGTTCGCTCGTTTCGTTCACTCGCACGCTGACGGATTCGACGGTTTCGGGCAGCGTTTCCTCGAGTTTTCGCTCGAGCACGACGCTCATGACCTCCGCTGTTGGCGGGTGCTCGAGGACGACGACCCCGTCCGCGTCGCCCGCGGTCTCGAACGCGTCGACGAGCGGATCGCCGGCCTCGAGCAAGAACTTGTGATCCCACTCGCCGATTACCTGGGTAATATCTCCTTTGTCGACGACCCAGCCTTCGTCGGTCAGTTCGCCCGTCACCGTGACGGCAACTTCGTAGTTGTGGCCGTGCGGACGAGCGCACTTCCCGTCGTGGTGGCGCAATCGATGCCCCGAGCTGATCCGAATCGGTCGGTCGTGGCCGATTCGGAGCGTTCGCGTGGTGTCGAGGACGTCCGTCGAGCGAGGACGGTTCGCGCTTGTTGAGGTGTCTCCGGTCTCGAGCTCTTCCATCATATCACAGGAATACCGCGAGAATACTTAGTTCCTCTCCTCCCGACGCTTGACCGGCACGGCGACCGTCTCGAATGCGAGATAGCTATGAGTCAGGCGCGCGTAGAACGGATATGGACGTCGCAGTAGTGACCGTCGGGGACGAACTGCTCGCCGGTCGAACGACAAACACGAACGCAGCGTGGCTCGGCGAACGACTCGCCGACCGGGGCGTGCGCGTCGAGCGTGTGACGACCGTTCCAGACCGCGTCGGCGACATCGCTCGCGTGGTCAACGAGTACCGCGCCGAGTACGACGCGGTGATCGTCACCGGCGGGCTCGGGCCGACCCACGACGACGTGACGATGGATGGCGTCGCCGCGGCCATCGGACGACCGCTCGAGCCCCACGACGACGCGCTCGCCTGGCTGGCGGAAAACGGTGGCTACTCCCGCGAGGACCTGACGGACGGTACTGGCATGCTCCCGGCCGGGTCCCGAGCCCTCCACAATACGGAGGGGGTCGCACCCGGGGCCGTCCTCGAGAACATCTACGTCCTGCCGGGAGTCCCGCGAGAAATGAAAACGATGTTCGACGCAATCGCCCCTGAGTTCGACGGCGTCGAGACCCACCGAGCCGTCGTAGTCGCAGACGAACCCGAGAGCGCGCTCCTCGATCGACTCGCCGACCTTCGATCGGAATTCGACGTCTCCGTCGGCAGCTACCCCGGCGAGTCGGTCCGCGTGACTATCGAGAGCCCCGATCCGGAAATCGTGACGGCGGCCGCTGAGTGGCTCGAGCGGCGAGTCGAGAGCCCCGCCTAGCGGTACAGCGCTGAGAGCCAGCCGACGGTGAGAAGCAGGCTCACGATCAGAACGCCCCATCCGGTCCACGAGGGCAATACCGGTTCCGTCGCCAGAAGCAGGTCTGGTAGTGTACTCATGTACGGTAGTGTCCGCCCAGCCCTCTTAACGTTTCAGAAACCGACCGGTCCCGACCGATCGAGTCGCGGCTGAACGCAAAGCCACACGCCTATTGGGTCGGACTCCCAAATTTCGCGCATGAACGAAATCGGGTTCGTCGTCAATCCGATCGCCGGAATGGGCGGTCGGGTCGGGTTGAAGGGAACAGACGACAAACTCGAGGAGGCCCGTCGACGAGGCGCGACGCCGCGCGCGCCGGATCGCGCCTCCGACGCCCTCGAGACGCTGTACCGGTTGGAACCCTCGCTCACCATCTATACGGCGGCCGGGGGCATGGGAGAATCGGCGGCGGCCGCTGCCGGGTTCGACCCAGTTGTCGTCTTCGAACCCGAATCAAATGTCGAAGAAGCTCCCGAGACGACCGCCGAGGACACGCGCGGAGCCGTTCGAGCGTTTCTCGAGCGCGGGGTCGACCTCGTGGTGTTCGTCGGCGGCGACGGCACCGCCGCGGACGTCGCCGCGGTGCTCGAGCGAGCGGACGGGGAGACGCCGATGCTTGGCGTCCCAGCGGGGGTGAAAATCTACTCGTCGGTCTTCGCCGTGACGCCCGCGGACGCCGGTCGCGTGGCCGCCGAGTTCGACCGCGTGGAGTCGCGGGAGGTAAACGACATCGACGAGGCGGCCTACCGCGAGGGGACGGTCCGCTCGGAGCTACGGGCGGTGGTGCCGGTGCCGGTCGCTCCGGAGATCCAGTCGAGCAAGCAACTCGCCAGCGGGAGCGTCGACTCACTCGCCGACGGCTACGCTCGAGACGCCGACGCCGGACGAACCTACGTATTCGGCCCGGGGAGCACGGTCGGGCGAATCGAAGACGCACTCGAGATCGACGGCTCGCCACTCGGCGTCGACGTCTGGCGGGACGGCGAGGTTCTGGTCCGAGACGGGTCCGAGAGCGATATTCTGGCGGCGCTTTCGGACCCGGTCACGATCGTAGTGTCGCCGATCGGCGGACAGGGGTTTCTCTTCGGGCGTGGCAACCACCAGCTCTCGCCCGCCGTGATCCGACGGGCCGACGCGCTTGATATCGTCGCCTCGACGGAGAAACTCGACGACATCGGCGCATTTCACGTCGACACCGACGACGAGCGCCTGAACGAGGAGTTGCGGGGGTGGATCAAGGTCCGAACGGGCCGATACACGACCCGTCTCGTGAAGATTGTTTAAGGACCGGAGGTAATCTGCTGAGGCTATCAACGATATAACGACAGCGCCGAATGTATGCAGCATATAGTCAAGATTAAGGTCTGGTCCAGCGTACGCTGTGATATGGAAACACGGAAAGTGCAACGGCTCGGTCCGTCGACGCTGGCAATGACGCTGCCGGCCGAGTGGGCGTCCGAGCACGGCGTCGAGAAAGGCGACGAAGTGTCGCTTCGAACCAGCGGCAAGGGCACGCTCACCGTGATGCCCGAATCCGCGAACTCGGAGGAAACAGAGGCAATCATCCACGCCGACGACCTCGATTCCGAAGCGGTCGAACGGGCGATCGTCGCCCAGTACGTCCTCGGGCGACGAGTCATCCGCATCGAGTGCGAAGACGGCGCGCTCGAGTCCGAACACATCAACGCGGTCTACCGCGCGGAGACGCAGTTGATGGGCCTCGGCGTCATCGAAGAGACGCCGGAGAACATCTCGATTCGCTGTTCGGTCGATCCGGAGGACTTCACGCTCGATAACCTCTTGGAGCGCCTCGAGCGAACCGGACGGACGATGCGCGGCGAAGCGATCAAGGCGCTGGCACACGGCAACCCCGACCTCGCACAGCGGGCGCTCAACCGCGAGCGACAGGCGAACAAGATCTTCGTGTTACTGCTCCGTCTCATCTTTACTGCCTACCAGAACCCGAACCTCGCCCGCGCGGTCGGGCTCAACAGCGGCTTCCCGCTGATCGGCTACCGATCGATCGCGAAGAACCTCGAGTTGACCGCGGACAACGCCGAGGACATCGCGGACATCGTGATGGAGACGGAGGGTCACACCCTCGACATCGACAACAACGTGATGCGCGAGATCCGGGAACTGACCGAACTGGTCGACGACATCACCGCCCTCGCGGTCGAGTCGGCGGTCGAGCGAGACTACGACAAAACGATCGAAGCCCGAAAGCTCTACCGGGACATCGCAGATCGGGAAGAGGAGATCCTGGCCGAGTTACCCGAGATGAACAACGATGACCTCCTCAAAGTTCGAGAGGTGCTGGTCAGCGTCCAACAGACCGCGGGGTACGCGATGCGAAACACGGAGATCGCCGCCAATCTCGCGCTCAACGAGGAGTCCGACCACACGACGATCAAGTGAAGCGTGACCGTCTATGCCTGAATCCGCATGCGAACTCGAGGGCTCGGCCGCTCGAACCGCAGCGAATGAGTGCAATTAAGAGCGTTCACTCGAAACCACCGTGATATGGCTACGCAAACGGAATCTGCAACCGACAAGGGCGTCGGTCTCTCGATGGCACTCGGTGCGCTCGCCGTCGTCGGTGCAATCGCAATGATCGTGGGTGCGCTCGAACTCGGCGGCATCCCCGAAATCACCGCCGCGGGCGGCTTCGCCGGCGCAGTAGCGTTTTCGATCCTCGCGGTCGCCGGGATTCACCTCTGGGACTGACTCCGCTGTCGTCCGATTCTCCGTTGACCTCGTGGAGACCGGCAGCGAGACGATCCGTTCGACGCAGGCTGTCGAATGGCGGACGTATTCTCGAGGAAGTCCAGACCACGATAGCGTTGCTTCGAGAGTGCAAGTCCCAACAGCGTTGGTTCGACGAATTACACACGCGTCGATCGGTCAGTAGCAGCGATAGTTGCTCCCAGCGGCCGGTCTCACCCGTTAAGAGTTAAGGCGACCGAAACCCTAGATACTGTACTGACGATGACCGACTACTCCAACGAAGAACAGCGCATTCTCTCGTATCTCCGCGAGAGTGCAGCCCGAGGAGAGCAGTACTTCCGGGCGAAAAACATTGCATCGGCGATCGGCCTCTCGTCGAAGCAGGTCGGGGCTCGGCTGCCCCACCTCGCGGAGAAGTCGGAGGATGTCGATATCGAAAAGTGGGGTCGCGCGCGCTCGACGACCTGGAAAGTCACGCTCAGTTGAGTCAGTCGAGGATTCACCGTCTTTTTACCCGTCAACCACGGAGGTATCGCACATGACAGTACGGGTCGATCGATCGTTCGAAGTCGAGGCGACTCCCGAGCGCGTCTGGGAGTTCATTTCCGACCCGGAGAACCGAGCGCGGGCGATTAGTGTCGTCTCCGAGTACACGATCGACGACGAAGCCGGCCGAGAGGCGACGTGGCACGTCGAACTCCCGATTCCGCTGGTTCGACAGACGATCACGGTCGAGACCGAGGACGTAACGCGAGCACCGCCCAACGAGGTGGCGTTCGTCGGACGGTCGAAGGTGATGGACGTGAAAGGCGAACACGAAATCACCCCGACCGAGACGGGCGCTCGCCTCGAGAATCAGTTCGTCGTCGATGGCAAACTCCCCGGCGTCGAGACGTTCTTCAAGCGGAACCTCGACGACGAACTCGAGAACCTCCGCCGAGCGCTCGAGGACGACCTCCGATCGACCCCCTGAATCGAGATGGTGTCTGACAGATCGAATTCGAATCCGCCGAACCGATCGACGACGGGGTCGGCGATCGAACTGGCCCTGGCACAGATCGCTATCGAACCAGGCGACGTCGACGGAAACGTCGACCGGGCGACGGCGGCGGTCGCTCGAGCGGCCGCGGCCGGGGCCGACCTCGTCGCGCTGCCGGAATTGTTCAACGTTGGATACTTCGCCTTCGACGAATACGCCAGCTACGCCGAACCGATCGAGGGGCGCACGTTCGGACAACTCAGAGATGCGGCACTCGACCACGGCGTGGCCGTTCTGGCCGGCAGCATCGTCGAAGACCTCGCGGCGACCGACACCGTTTCGACGCCCGCGGAAACCGGCCTCGCGAACACCGCGGCCCTGTTTAGCGCCGACGGCGCGCTCGAGTTGGTCTACCGAAAGCACCACCTCTTCGGGTACGAGTCCGCAGAGAGCGACCTACTCGTTCCCGGCGAGTCCGTCGACACGGCGACGATCCGTGGCCTCACGATGGGCGTGACGACCTGCTATGACCTCCGATTTCCCGAACTCTACCGCGAACTGGTCGACTCGGGCGCGCAGTTGCTGTTGATCCCCAGCGCGTGGCCCTACCCGCGAGTCGATCACTGGGAGACGCTCTCGCGGGCTCGAGCGATCGAAAACCAGTGTTACGTCGCGACGATCAACGGGTCGGGATCGTTCGACGACGCCGACCTGCTCGGGCGTTCGACCGTCTACGATCCCTGGGGCGTCCGCCTGGCCTCGAGCGGCGACGATCCGGCGCTGGTCACGGCGACGATCGATCCCGAGACGGTCGAGGGGGTTCGCTCGTCGTTTCCCGCGCTCGCGGACCGACGACGGTAGTCAGATTGGCGCACGATGCGCTCGATTCACGAACAGTCCGCGTGACCAACGTCGGTTCCGCGACCGGGAACTTTTTGTCCCTTCCGACCGGCATACGAGTTACCGGTTCGAGACGCTTTTCACGTCTTCACCGGTACTGCTCGTCTCCGGCTCCGTCGAACTCCTCGAGGACGGATCCACCGCTCGCCCACGCCTTTCGCCTTCTCGTTTCAGTACCGACAGATAGTGGAGTCTGGTCGACCGAGTCACTCCTGTAGGTCTGCGACCTTCTCGACCTCGCTTCGAAGCCTCGTGGAGTCGAACTGGTGGTCCGGGCGCATTCGCACGAAGTCGAGGAATTCCCGCGCCGACAGCAACGCGTCGGCGTCGTAGACCGCCGCCGCCTCGCGAACGGCGTCTCGAGCGCCGATTCGGGGCTCGAGGAGGGCCATCGCACACGCAAGGTCGTAGGCCGTCGTTTCGTCCATACGGTCCGCCGAGACGCTCGTGGCGTCGATGACGTAGAGCTCTCCCTCACAGAGGAGGACGTTTTCCGCGCGCAGATCCCCGTGGGCCAACTCGTTCGCGTGCATCGTCGCGAGCAGCTCGAACAGTTCCGGCGCTCGAGCGCAGACATCCGAGTCGTCGATGTCGTCGAGCGACCGGAAGTCGGGGAGGTACTCGAGGACGAGGACGCCGAGGCCGTTGACCTCGAACGATTCGATAGGTTTCGGCGCGTTGAGGCCAATTTCGCGGATTCGCTGTGTCGCGTCGTACTCGTGTTCGACCATCTGGCGAGGGGTGTCAAATCGATCGAAAAAGCCCTCGGTCCCCGACGTGAACGCACCCACGTTTCGTCCGGTCGTCAACACCGCGTGGACCAGTGCGTTCTGCTTGGAGACGATCTTGACGAAGAACTCGTCGTCGATCACGCAGGGCGTCGAGAGCCAGTTGTCCGCCTCGAGAAACTCGACGCGCACCACGTCCCGGTCGTAGCGCTCCGCCAGCGTGCGTGCGACCCGCTCGAGACGACCCCATTCGATGGAGCCACGCGCGAGTTGACGGATGTCCATGTGGTGTGGCTAAGGACGGTGAGGCATATATGCGTCTCGAACGGTTGTCGAGAATGGATGTCTGCCTGCGGGTGCCGTTCGGAAGCTACTGGAAACCGATCGTTTCGTGTGACACTCACAACAGTATTATTTTCATGGTGGCGATACAACCACCGAGACAATCATGTATGCCGTGGATGATCTCAGCGACGCAATCGACGCGACTCGCGAGTTCCTGACGCCGATCAGTCTCGGCCTGGTCCTCAAACTCGCGCTCATCGTTTTCTTCGTAAGCAGCCTCGGGTTCTCCGGACCTGGAGTGCCGGTGACCGATCCCGGGATGGTAGCCGACGATCCAACCCAGACTGGCACGCAGGGAGAGTCCCAGGAGAGTATTCAAGAACTATACGAAGAGGAAACGGGCGAAGAGTTCCCCGTGGATCAGGTGATCGCGGTCGCGCTCGTTTTCGTAGCAATTCTCTTCGGAATCGGGCTGATCTATCTGTTCATCCAGGCAATACTGGAGTTCGTCTTCATCGAATCGCTGCGATCAGAGGAGGTACACGTCAGGCGGTACTTCCTCGAGAACGTCGGACGCGGGTTTCGACTGTTCGTCTTTCGAGTCGTCCTGAACGCTATTCCGGTCGCAATCGCAGGCGGACTGCTGTACTACCAGTTCACCGGGGGGGACGTACTCGATCAACTGACCGGTGCCACGCTGTGGGGGGCTCTGGCGGCGGGAATCGTGTTCGTGCTCGCCTACAGCATCATCCTCGGCTTTACAGCCAAGTTCGTCGCCCCGATCATGTTGCTTGAGGACCGCGGGGTATTGAGCGCCTGGAGCCGGTTCTGGGCGACGTTCAAGGCCAACTGGGCGGAGTACGTCGTCTACCTCGTGCTCGCCTGGATCATCATGCTCGTTATCACGATCACCGCGTGGTTCGTCATCGCCATTGCGGGATTCATCCTCGCGATTCCGTTCGCGATTCTGGCGTTCGTCCTCTTTGTCCTCCTCGCTGATCTCGGCGTGATTGGCGGCATCGTCTTTACCGTCTTCATGATCGGTGCCTTCCTCGCGTTCCTGTTGTTGCTGTCGGTCATCTGGACGCCTATCACGGTCTACTTCCGGTATTACGCGCTCTTGTTGCTCGGGGACACGAACGACGACCTCGATCTGATCCCGGACCTTCGCGGGGCGCTACGCGGCACCCCGGTCGGGACGGCCGGTGGCGCTGGGACGGCGGGCCGAGAGACAGAGTCCGGCTGGGACGACGGAACTCGAGACGGGTACGACTCCGAGACTGACGAGTCCTGGTCGACGACGGAACCGGACGACGACGACGGGTTCGAGTGGTACGAGACGCGCGATTCGACGGACGAATCGGTCGACGCGGACGGATCGGTCGACGACGGCGAACCCGATGCGAACGGCGAATCGGACCGAGACGGTTCGACGGACGCTCGCGAGGACCGCGACGAGAAACCGGACGATGACGACGGACTCGACGACCGCGGCTGGTAGCGCCGGTCAGTGACTCCGCCGGCCTCCTGATATCCGTCGGTGCGCTTATCCCTCGAGCCGGCAAGTATTGCGTATGGCCGCCGAACTTTCGGACGAGCATCGGATGATTCGCCAGACCGTCAGAGACGTCTGTACGGACGAGATCGAGCCGATCGCTCAGGAGATCGAGGACGAACATCGGTTTCCCGAGGAGGTGTTCGATGTCCTCGCGGAACTCGACGTCATGGGCGTGCCGATCGGCGAGGAGTACGGCGGACTCGGAGGCGATACGATGATGTACGCGCTGGTCGCGGAGGAACTCGGTCGCGTCTCGGGCTCGGTCGGGCTCTCGTACGTCGCACACACTTCTCTGGCGTCGAAACCGCTCGAGCTGTTCGGCACCGACGAGCAGAAAGAACGGTGGCTTCGACCCCTCGCCGAGGGAGAGTACCTCGGCGGGTGGGCACTTACAGAACCCGAAAGCGGGTCGGACGCCTCCGGAATGAGCACGACGGCGCGAAAAGACGGCTCGGAGTGGGTTCTCGACGGGACCAAGCAGTTCATCACCAACGCGTCGGTCGCCGGTTCGATCCTCGTCAAGGCCGTGACCGATCCCGAGGCGGGGTACGACGGGATCTCGACGTTCATCGTCGATCCGAACGAGGACGAGGGTTTCGAGGTGACGACGACGTGGGAGAAGATGGGACTCAACGCCTCGCCCACGTGCGAAATATCGTTCGACGGCGTCCGCCTGCCGGCGGATCGCCTGCTCGGCGCGGAAGGCGAGGGGTGGGAACAGACGAAAACGACCCTCGACGGCGGCCGGATCTCGATCGCCGCGCTCTCGACGGGACTGGCACAGGGGGCCTACGACCACGCCAAACGCTATAGCACCGAACGCGAACAGTTCGGACAACCGATCGCGAAGTTCGACGCCGTCCGCGACAAGGTCGTCGAGATGTACCGCAAAACCGAACGCGCGCGGCTGCTCACCTACGAGGCCGCCCGAAAATACGACCGGGGCGACCCGGTCACGAAAGCCTCCGCGCTCGCGAAACTAGACGCCAGCGAAGCCGCTCGAGAGGTCGCCGAGGACGCGGTGCAGGTACTCGGCGGCTACGGGTACACGACCGACTTCGCCCCCCAGCGATTCTACCGCGACGCGAAACTCATGGAAATCGGCGAGGGCACGAGCGAGATCCAGCGACTCGTCATCGGGCGGGAACTCGGGCTCTAATCGAGCCGGAGAATCGACGGGCCGATTACCGGAGTACCCTCGGGTCAGACGATCAACGACGATCACTTGCGGCGGTTGAACGGGAACAGCGACATCGAAACGACCGAGGAACGAACCGTCGTTCCCTCTCGTCGGCGGTACGACCGCGTCAGGTGGAAGGCGACCAGATAGCCGATCGCGAACAGTATCGCTCCGATGACGACGTTGCCGACCAGCAGAAACTGAACGAACCCGATCGCCATATCGGCGATGTCGTGCTCGAGCGTTACGAGTTGTTCCGAGCCGAGGAACGCGGTTCCGAGCCGGTAACTGCCGAGATAGACGGCTGGCTTGACGAGCGGGTTCAGGAGGATAGCCGCCGCGAACATCGCCGCTTTGCTCGCCCAGGACTGCCAGTACGCGAGCATCGCGAGTGCCCCGAGGCTGAGTCCGCCGGTCGGCATCGACGTCACGAAGAGCCCGATCGCGAAGCTGATGGCGACCTCGTGTGGGGTATGATCCGCTCTGAAAGCTGCCGTCAGTTCGCGTCGAACGCGGTCGCGATAGACCGCCACCCGTTCTCGAAGCATTCGACTGATTTGAGTCGATGGAAAGCCTTCAGGAAAAAACTATCGGTGGCGACGGAACGCCATATAACATCCGTAGCCACCGTCACGCTGGCGTTCCGGTGAATTACGGGAAGGTTCCGGCCTCTTCGAACGCGCCGGCGACCCGCTCGAGGGCGACGACGTAGGCCGCCGTTCGGAACGAGTCGAGATCGTTCTGTTCGTAGCTCTCGACGAGGTCGTCGAAGGCGTCGACGATGATCGACTCGAGTTCCTCGTTGACGCGCTCTTCGGACCAGTAGAAGCGCTGTCGGTTCTGTACCCACTCGAAGTACGAGACGGTCACGCCGCCCGCGTTCGCGAGGATGTCGGGGATGACAAGCACGTCCTTGTCGGCCATAACCTGATCCGCTTCGGGCGTCAGCGGGCCGTTTGCGGCCTCCGAGATGACGTCGGCCTGCACCGATTCCGCGAGATCACCGTCGATGGCGTTCTCGAGGGCCGCGGGGATCAGCAGATCCACGTCGAGCGTGAGAACGTCCTCGTTCGTGATCTCCTCGGTCGCGCCCTCGAACCCGGAGATGGATCCGGTTTCGTGTTTGTGGTCCTTCGCGGCGACCGGGTCGAACCCGTCCGCGTTGTAGACGCCGCCGCTCGAGTCGCTGGCGGCGACGACTTTCGCGCCCATCTCGTCGATCAGCTTCGCAGCGATCCAGCCGGCGTTTCCGTAGCCCTGCACGGCCACGGTCGCGCCCTCGAGGTCCTTCCCGAGGTAGTCGAAGGCTTCGCGCGCGGCGAGCACGGTCGAACGGCCGGTCGCCTCGACGCGGCCCTCGCTGCCGCCCGAGTCCAGCGCTTTGCCGGTGATGACGCCGGGCTGGGTCGAGTTCTCGAGGGTCTCGTAGGTGTCTTTGATCCAGTTCATCTCCCGCTGGCCGGTGTTTACGTCCGGCGCGGGAACGTCGCGGTCGACGCCGATCAGCGGTCGGAGCTCCGTCGCGAACGCTCGCGTGAGCCGTTCGATCTCGTCTGCCGAGTACTCGCTGGGATCGACGATGATACCGCCTTTCCCGCCGCCGTAGGGAATCCCGACGGTTGCACACTTGTACACCATCCAACCGGAGAGCGCTTTCACTTCGTCACGGGAAACGCCCGGGTGGTAGCGAATGCCGCCCTTGTACGGGCCACGGTCGCCGTTAAATTGAGAGCGAAACGCTTTGAATCGCTCGAGCGATCCGTCGTCGAGTTCGACGGTGAGATTCGTCTCGAGCACGCGCTCTGGGTGTTTGAGACGCTCGATGACGTCGTCATCGGCATCGACGTACGGGCTCGCCTCGTCGATTTGGGACTGCAAACTTTCGAACGGGTTGGTTTGCTCCGACATACACAGCTATTTTTCCGACCGGGGGATAAGCGTAGCGAATGTCTGTCACGGTCAGTTTTAAAACATATATAATTCATATAAATATGGCTTAGGATGGCAAGACCGTTACGCTATCGATTTCAGTACTTTGTTCGAGATTCGATGCGGAAGCAAACCGTGTCGCTAGATCTCGGACACCTTTCCGGAGCGTCCATTTCGTCTTGTATCCTGTCTCTGCGAGGAGATCGAAGTTGACGTGATATGATGGCCCGGGATTTTTGTCCTCAAGATACGTTACCTCAAGGTTGGTATCGAGCTCTTCCCGCACGAGTTCGGCGATCGTTTCGATACGATAGTTTTCATCGTTTGTACCGACATTATACACTGGTTCCGACCATGCCTCTGGCTTACAGACAGCTTGCTTGTACGCCCGTGCAGCATCGCGTACATGAATAAATGGTCGCCAATTGCTCCCGTCCCCATAGACTGTCAACGACCGATCGGTTAGCGCTCGGAAGACGAAGTGATTGACAACAAGATTAAACCGGATCCCAGGGCTGTACCCGTAGTTTGTACTCATTCGTAGTGCCGTTCCGGTGAATGCCTCCTCATCGAGATATTCGCGCAGGAGCTGTTCAGATTCGTACTTTGTCTCCGCATACGGGTTAAGAGGGTCCGGTTCTGTTGTCTCGTCAATCTCCGTGCTCGTCGCACGGCCGTAGTTGTTACACGATGAAGCGAAAACAACGCGCTCGACACCGGTTTTTTGGGCAGCATTGAACACGTTTCGAGTCCCCTCAAGATTGACTGCCCGTGTTTCGTCGGCCCGATCATGGGTGCTTGCCGCGCCGGTAATCGCAGCTAGATGGACCACACGATCCACATCTCGCATAGCCGTTTCGACATCACCGTAGTTACGGACATCTCCTCGAACGAACTCGAGCGTTCCATCGAACTGTGCTTCGACGAGGTTCGACGGAGAACCACTTGCGAGCGAATCGAGGATCGTAATCCGAGCAACGCGGTCGTCGGCCTGTAGTTGCGGGACGAGTCTACTGCCAATATAGCCACACCCTCCGGTGACAAGGATATGTGTTCCGGTATTTTCAGTTGGCATCAGGGGTGGGTTGGTCGGCGTCGTCGCCATTGTACGTGAGCTCCGTCTCGTCTTCTTTTTCCCAGTCGTCGAGTACGCCGGGGAGGAACCGATCTTCGTGGGCGGTGATCGTCTCCTCGTACGTTATGAGTGTCTCGAGTATATCACGAACACCCTCGGTGAAGGTCTGGCGCTGTTCACCGATTAGATTCATGTAGCGGTCGTTTTCAATCTCCATCTTGTGGGTTTCATCCTCATCACGTGGGTTCTCGAAGTGTTCCACAGCGACGTCGAGATCAAACTCATCGCCGACCTCAGCGATAGTGTTAGCCATTTCAACGATGCTAATCGCGCGCGTTACCTGATTGTAAACGACGTGATCATCAGGTCTGTCAGCCGGATCAGCGAGTGCAAGCTGGGCAAGTCCTTCAACAGCGTCTTCTAAGCTGATGAATGGTTTTCGCTGTTCGCCTTTGCCATAAACCGTCGTCGGATAACCAGCGATTGCCTGGGCGCAGAAGCGGTGGGCGACGACTCCAAAGTAGTAGTCGAAGTCAAACCGGGTTGTTAGTCGCGGATCAGCGGCTGTTTCGTCAGTTTGTGTCCCATAAGTAATGGCGGTTCGAACGTCCGAAATTGGAATGTCGAACTGTTTGTGTGCAAGGCGCATGTTCGCAGCATCATGACTTTTTGTGAGGTGATACCACGATCCAGCCATTGCTGGGAATGGAACCTCATCACGATTATCTTGATTTACCATCGATGCGCCACCTTCGGGAATGGGGAACTCTGGTGCCCCATAGACGCCGGTCGTGGTAGTCTCAATGAAGTGGGTGTCGTTCAGGTCGTGTTCGTCCAGCCCCCAAAGCAGGTTGCGCGTAGCCTGCAGGTTGTTGTGCTGGGTGTAGTTTGCCCGTTCGCCATTGATCTGTGAGTATGGTGCAGACGGTTGGGCAGCCGTGTGGACGATGGTATCAGGTTCATGAATCTCGAGGAGTTCGTTTACGGAGTCTTTGTTCGTCAGATTGGTCTCGACGAACGACAGGTTGCGCAGTCCGTGGACATCCCGGGCGGCGTCGAGGCGTTCGTCCATTGTCGCAATCGGAGTCGCGCTCGTGCTGCCGACCTCCGAAACCCACTCTCGTCGGGAGAAGTTGTCCGCGCAGACGACGCAGTCGTCCGTTCGCGACGCAATCCGCAATGCAGTTGGCCAACCAATGTAGCCGTCGGCACCGGTAAGGAGTATTGTCATAGTTACTCAGCCTATGAATAACTAGATCTTCTGAAAAAGATTGTCGTTTTTGTCCAACGTGTTTTGACCCAATTAGCGTGCGAACCCGGTGTGCAGAGGCCTACTATTGATCGTAACACTTCGAGTAGGCACCTAAGAGCATGTTATACAATGGTATCCAACAGGAATCATTCACGATCTCGGTCTTGAGCAAAACCTATGACTGACGAATCTCACAGGATCATACGTGAATTGGGAGCACTATAATCGCCAGGGAGAGGGTATGAGACGTATTCTATGATGCGCTGTCCTAATTGGCTATCAGTTAGCGGCGGGGAAGTTAAATGAGTCTCCCCAATAATCATGCAACACCCCGATGAAATTTTGAGGTAACCAACAGTATTATATTGTTAGTTTACATAGAAAATTCGTGAGATGACCGGGGGCGAGAGAAATCACAGAGTTCCGTATGCCGTATATTGGGGGCGACCATCACACGATTACGGAAGGAGAAGGGATTGATGAGACAGTACATTCACACCTTCAAGGAAAACTGGTCTGTGACCCCTGATGCTACCGCTATCGTCGATTTCCCCATGCATACTATCAGCAAGACTGCGAACTGCCAGTTCATATTGTTCGCTGAACATCTTTTAAAGAGGAATCAACAATGACCGAAAACCCGACAGATCGGGACTTTAGGGAACCACTTGGAGATACCTCGGAAAGCAATATTGCGGACGATGAAAAAACGATCGAACGCCCGACAACAGAACGCCCGAAAATCGTCGAACGCTCGAGAGCGCCGATTAGGACAGCTGTTTCGACAGCCAGTTCAGGTTCGTCGCCGCGGCGGCGAGTAAGATCGCGCCGAGCGAGATCAGGATCAGGAACGTCGAGACGACGCTGACCATCGGCGACAGCGAGTTTCTGAGCTGGTTCCAGGCGACCACCGGGATCGTCTCGGTGGTGTGATTCGAGAGGAAAAGCGCCATCACGAACTCCTGCAGACTGACGATGAACGCCAGCAGCGCGCCGACGAAGATGCCGTGTTTTACGTTCGGCAGGACGACGTGGACGAACGATCGCACCGGGCCGGCGCCGAGGTCGTGGGCCGCGTCTAACTGCTGCCAGTCGAACCGTCTGAAGACCGAGCGCATGACGAAGTAGACGAGCGGCGTCGCCCACAGCGTGTGCGCGAGGATCAGGCTCACGTACGACCCCTGCAGGTCGAACTCGGTGAAGTACACGAGCAGCGTGACGCCGAAGATGACCGGTGGGATCAACATCGGCAGGAGAACGAGCGGCGCGAGCAATCGTCCCACGAGCCCGTCGTCTATCTCCTGACCGAACGCGGCCGTCACGCCAAGTATCGTCGCGACGACCGCCGTTCCCAGACCCACGAGCAGGCTGTTGTCGAACGCGCGCAGCCAGTCTGTCTGGTCGAAGAACGATTCGTACCAGGTGAGAGAGAACTCCGCCGGCGGGAACGCAATCTGTCCCGAAGCGCCGAAGGAGGTCACGACGACGACGGCGAGGGGCAACAGCATGAACGCGAACACCACGAGGTAGCCAGCCCGGAAGAGGGCCGTCTCGAGGCTTTCTCTACGCATACTCCACCTCACCTCCGAAGCGCGAGAGGACGGCGACGAGCGCAGAGATCACCACGAGCATCGCCGCGATCATCACGACCGACAGCGCGGTCGCGGTCGGCCACTGGAAGTCACGCAGGATCTGCCCTTCGACCCGCATCGCGAACGTGACGTCGTCGCCGAGTAGGAACGGCGCGGCGTAGGAGCCGACGCTCCAGGCGAAGGATATCACCGTCGCGACGATGATTCCCGGCATCGCCTGCGGGACGACCACCTCGAGGACCGACCGGGGCCGACTCGCCCCGAGGTCTCGGGCCGCCTCGACTAACTGCCAGTCCATCGTCGCGAGCACGCTGTAGATTGCCAGCACGGCGTAGGGCAGGACGATGTACACCTGTCCGACGATCGCTCCCGCGAGCCCCGGGACGATCTCGAGCGGCGTCGAGAGTAACCCGACCGACTCGAGGAGACTGTTCAGCGTTCCGGTGGGAGAGAGCAGCGGCCGGAAGGCGTAGGTCTTGACGACGAGCGTCGTCAGCAACGGCAGGACGACCGAGAATAGCAGCAGCGACTTGGTGAATCCGTCGGCCCGCCAGATCGCGTAGGCGTACAGGAGACCGACGGCGACGGCGATCGCCGTCGCGATGAGCCCGATCGTAAAGGAGTGGACGATGACCTCTCGCGGAACCTCGCTCGTGAGGACATTCGCGTAGGCGTCCGCCGACCACGTCCCCTCCGCGTAGGCCGTCCCGCGCTCACCTGCCTCCGAGACGCTGATTCGGAGCAGGATCAGGAACGGCGCGACGAATATCAGGAGTTCGAAGATCACGAGCGGGGCCATGAGCAACAGCGCTCGCTTCGAGCGCGAGCGCGCTACGAGCGGCTTCCAGAGCCGCTCTATCGCACCCGACGCGGTGGCGTTCGAATTTCCGGACATGGGTTACAGGTCGACCCTCGTTCCGTCTTCGCGGAACGCGAGTACGTCCGCACCGTTCCAGCGGATGCGAATGTCGTCACCGGCGTCGAACGCGCCCGAGTCGGCGACCGTTCGCTCGACGAACACCGAACTATTCTCGATCGCGACGGAGTATCGAACCGTCGAGCCGCGGTAAATGGCGTTCTCGACGGTTCCGACGATCTCGTTCGTCGTTCCCCCGTCTGCGACGGTCGCAGTCTCCGGATCGGCGTCGTTCGCCACCGGACTCTCGCCGATCGTGAGGACCTCGGGACGAAGCGACAGCGTGAGTGACTCCCCGACGGCGAGCGCGTCGTCGCCGTCGCTCGGGAGGATCATCTCCTGGCCGAGTTCCGTCTCGACGACGACCGATTCGGCCGTCGTCCGCGCGACCTCGCCCGCGAGGAAGTTCGTGTCACCGAGGAAGCCCTCGATGAATCGGTTCTTCGGGTTCTCGTAGACCTCGTGGGGGTCGCCGACCTGAACCAGTTCGCCGTCGGCCATGATCCCGATCCGATCGGCCAGCGTGAACGCCTCGTCCTGGTCGTGCGTGACGTGGACGAACGTCTTCTCGAGATCCTCGTGGATCTCGCGGAGTTCGATCTGCATGTCCTCTCGCAGGCGCTTGTCGAGGTTCGACAGCGGCTCGTCGAGCAAGAGGACGTCCGGGTTGACCGCCAGCGAGCGCGCGAGCGCGACCCGCTGTTTCTGCCCGCCGCTCAGGTTCGTCGGGTTGTCGTCGGCGTGCTCGGCCATCTCGACGCGGTCTAACATCTCTCGAGCACGCTCCCGACGTTCGTCCGTCGAGGTCGACTGCATCCGCAGTCCGAAGGCGACGTTCTCGAGGACCGTCTTGTGGGGAAACAGCGCCCAGTCCTGAAACACGGTCGCGGTCGTTCGGTCATAGGCCGGCCGCTCGGTGACGTCGTCCTCGCCGATGCGGACCGTCCCGTCGGTCGGCGACGTGAGCCCGGCGATCATGCGCAGCGTCGTCGACTTGCCGCTGCCGCTCGGACCCAGCAGGCAGAGCAGTTCGCCGTCTTCGATCGTCACGGAGACGTCTTCGACGGCGAGTTCGTCGCCGTAGCGCTTCTCCAGGCCGGAGAGTTCTATTTCTGACATTGGCTTCAGTCGTTTCGAATGCTCGAGTACTCGGACTCGAACTCGTCGTAGTAGTCGATGAGGTACTCCCAGTCGGGGAAGGCGATGTTCTGTGCCTCCTCGGCGCTCGTTGGCAGCTGCTCGCCGAGATCGTTGGCGTACTCCATGTCGGCGTTACAGAACAGCGACGGACTCGATTTCGACCACTCGGTCTGGACCTCGGGCCGCATGAGAAAGTCGATGAACTCCTCGCCTCGGTCGCGCTTGTCAGTCCCGCTCGTCACGCACCAGTGGTTGAGGTAGCCGGTGGTCTCCTCGGGTAGCGTGTGCGTGAGCCCGTCGTAGTCGCCGATGTCGTAGGCGGTCTGTTCGAAGTACCACTGCGCGACGTCGATCGTCCCGCTTTCGAACGCCTGCCAGATGTCCTGGCCGCTGCTGGCCCAGCTCTGGACGTTCCACTCTCGGATCTCGTCGAAAACGTCTCCGTGGAGGGATTCGTCGTAGAGTTCGCCGGCAGCCTCCTGATCGTCCATGCCCATCGCGGCGGCGTGAACCGGGAACCACCAGAAGCCGGTATCGATACCGAGCCCCCGACTGTCGTCGACCTCGCTCGAGGAGATGTCGGCCCACTCGGTCGGCTCGAAGTCGAGGTCCTCCCGGTAGATGATGTTACACGGCGCGCCGTCGACCGGCATGCCGTACTCCGTCGGGCGGAACTCGCTGTAGTAGTCGATGGTCTCCTCGAGATGAGGAACGTTTTCCGTCCGGATAGACTCGAAGAGCCCCTCCTGACGGCCACGGTAGTAGAAGTTGCCGTCCGTGACGGTGACATCGTACGGCGGGTTCCCCTGCGATTGTCTGATGTTCGCGAGGATGTTGTTCCAGCCGGTTTCGACCTGCAGCGTCACGTCATATTCGTCCTCGTACATCGGGACGACGGACTCCTTGAACCGATCCGCGTAGTTCCCGCTCCAGACGCAGACGGTCAGCGTCTCGCCGGACGACGTCGATTCGTCGCCGAAGATCCGCGTACACCCTGCCAGTCCCGCGGCCGATCCGGCCGCGACGCCGGCCAGCATACCCCGACGAGAGACGCCACTCGTCGATTTGGTCGTTGATTCCGTCCCAGCTCCCCTCGTCTCTGCAACCCGTGTCGGGTCTGCAGCCATTGGTGCCACGGCCTTATCCGAGTCCAACATAAAACGGTTGTGAAGTTCGAAACGGCCGCGTCCAGTCCCATGCGGACCGTTCGCAAGTCATTGGATCCCGAACGGATCGCGCGAGCCGACGGTGTCTCGCGGCCACCTTCGGTCCCCGGTGGACTCACTCGAGCGTCTCGGCCGGATCGACGACCGCACCAGTCGCGGGATAGACGCGACCTGCTCGCACAGTCCGCCCATCGGGCAGGCGTCCGGATCCTCGAGACACGCCGGCTTGCGCGCACTGCAGTACTCGCGGCCGAACTGGATCATCGCCGTGTGTCCGAAGCCGCATTTAGCCGTCGGGACGTCGCGTTCGACGACCTCGCGAACCCCCTCGTGATCCGCGCCGGGCGGCGCGATTCCGAGCCGTCGAACGATGCGGTGGACGTGGGTATCGACCGGGAAGACGCCGCCGCGACCGCCCGCGAAGAGCAACACGCAGTCGGCCGTCTTCGGACCGACGCCGCGAACCGAGAGCAGCGTCTCGCGAACCGTCTTCGACGGCTCGTCCGCGATGAAAGCGTCGAACGCCACCGCGGAGCCGAACTCCTCGAGAACCCACTCGGCCGTGTCGATGATCGTCTCCGACTTCTGGTTGTACAGCCCCGCGGAACTGATCGTCTCGGCGAGTTCGCTCTGTGCGGCGTTTGCGAGCGCCTCAGCCAGATCGGTCTCGTTTTCTCCCGACTCGTCGGCACCGTAGCGCTCGAGCAGCGCGTCGTGTGCGGGCTGGCTGGCCTTGTCGCTCGTGTTCTGGCTCAAGATCGTGCGGACAAGACAAGTGAAGGCGTCCTGCCCACCGTAGGTCTTCTGCCAGTACAGTTCGCCGAGCTTGTCGACGACCGCCTCCGCCCGCGTCTCGGCCTCCGCCGGGTCGAACGCTGCCGCGACGCCGCCACCCTCGAGACCGCCGCTGATGTTACGCGACGGTTCCGGGTCTTCGCTCATGTATTCACGTAGTGCTCGAGCGGGCAAAACCCCACTGGATCGCTCACCGGGGCTACTCTAGGTCGCCGACAGACACCGTGACAACGCTCGCTCGCGCTCTCACTCGGCCATTGAAACGCCCCTCACTCGTCTACGGAAACAGTAATCGTCACGGTCACGTCCGCGCCCGCAGCAAGCGACTCGACGAGGTCTCGATCGAACCCCTCCGCGGCGTGTTCCGCCTCGAGCGCGATCGTCCGCTCGTCGACGTACTCGCTCGTTCGGCCCACCGCGCTGCGCTCGCTCGAGAACTCGAGGGCCGGGTCGCCGCCACCCCGGACCGAGTCTCGGTGGCCGTCGGCCTCGAGCGTGACCGTGATCGTCGCGTCGGGGCGCTGGCAGGCGGCGACGAACTCCGGGTCGAAATCCGCTGGCGCGCGATCGGCTTCGATCGCGAGAATACAGTCGCCCGCGGGGGTCAGAAAGTCGTCCGTCGATATCTCGAACGTGCTCGCGTGCTCAGCGCTGACGTTCTCGTGGCCGCGAGCGTGAATGATTTCCTCGAGGGTGCGCTCTCGCTCGTCGGTATCCCCTCGCCGTTTACCGTCCCCACTCGTCGTCGGATCGCTCATAGCTACGTTCGCCGCCTCACGGTGAAAATGGAATCGATCGCGCGTCCGGTTCTCGAGCGGTGGATCAGTTTATACCAAGCTCGCGCCGTCGAACTCGCCGCGACTGTACTCGATCTCCATCAGATCGAGGATCGTCGGCGCGATGTCGTAGAGGTCGGCGCCGTCGATCGTCACGTCGGGATCGTCGACGTACAGCGACGTGTCGTCGAAGCTGTGCATACCGTTTCGCGGTCCCGTCGTGAACACCTCCGAATCGGCCTTGAAGCCGGATTTGAGATCGAAGCCGTTCGACGGAATCGCGACCAGATCAGGCGCGATCTCGTCGTGGTCGCCGCGGAAGGCGGCTTCCTTCTCGACGACGCGATCGACCACCGTGCGGCCCTCGGGCCCCTCGAGTGCCTCGAGTTCGGCCTTGAGTTCGTCACGAACCGCGTCGTACTCGGATTCGGGAACTGACCCCCGGGGCTCTCGCCCCTCGAGGTTGATGTAGAACCGACCCGGAATGAACGAGTAGGCTTTGGTCTCGTCGGCGATGTCGTCGAGTTCTTCGGGCTCGTCGGTCCGGAAGGAGAGCCAGTCGTTCTCCCGAAGCCACTCGTTGAAGTGAACCTCGTAATCGAGGCTGGTGAAGCCGTGATCGGAGGCGACGATGAGCGTGACGTCCTCGGGAAGCGCCTCGCGCAGTTTCCCGATGTAGTCGTCGACCTTCTCGTAGAACTCGAGGAACTCCTCGCGGAACTCGCCGTCGCGCTCGTAGTCTCTGAACAGGAAGTGGTTGACCCGGTCGGTCGTCATGAAGACGCCGAAAAAGAGGTCCCAGTCGTCCTCCTCGATGTAGTGTTTGAACGCCTCGTAACGCGCGTCGACGGTCGCGTGGGCGTCCTCGATGAACTCGCTTTTGTCCTCCTGGTGGCCGAGTTTCGGGTTGACGTCGATCCGGTACTCGTATCCCTCGAGGGTGTCCCGAACGTCGTCGGGATAGGCCGCCTTCTCGAGGCCGGGAGAGAGAAAGCCCGAAACCATCCGCTGGACGTTTCGCTGAGGCGGGAACGTGACCGGCACGTTCATCACCGTCGCGTTTCGCCCCTCCTCCTGTACGCGATCCCAGAGTCGGGTGGCCTGCACTTCGTTGCCCATCGGGACGTAGGTGTCGTAGGTGCCGACCTCCCGGTCCTGAAAGCCGTAGACGCCCGTCTCGCCGGGGTTCATCCCGGTCGTCAACGAGGGCCAGCAGGCGCTGGATTCCGGCGGTACGATGCTCGATATTTCGCTCGCCGTCCCGTCCGACGCGATCGCCGCGAAGTTCGGAAAGCGATCCTCGTTATCCCTGAGAAGACTGTAGGGAACACCATCAACTCCGATAAACGCGACTCGAGGGCTTCCATCGCCCCGTAACCGGTCAAACAGACCCATGCGGGATGGTAGTCCGAGCGGATACAAGAACCTTCGTTTCCAGACACTGTTTTCGAGAACGACCGACACCGATCGCGGCCAGGGTGCGATCCGAGAATCGCCGGCCGTCCGACCGTGTCTACTCGAGACGACTCGAGATCGACACGCCCCGCGTTACTCGGCGTCGTCCGGTTCGAAGTTCGTCGGAACGATCGTCGGATGCGCCATCCCGACGCCGGTCTCGGGTTCGTCGGGGTCTGAACGCCGGTATCCAACGGGGGACTCTTTTGCTGCCATAACGAGTAAATCAACGCTCCCGCGACCAATAAAATTACCCATGCTCATAACGCATGCGAGTCTGCGCGTTGATTACCGCTGTGAATCGCCGCAGTTCTGTGAACCACCGTGAATCGCTACACCCGTGAATCTTCGCACCACTGCGAATATTCGCAGCTACCGAGAGCGCTGTGTACCGAGTGTGTATCCGGCGAAAAAACCGATCGCCCAGTTCGGTCAGCGACGCTCAGGCGAAGTTCTCTTCGTAGAGATCCTGTGCGTGTTCGATCGCGTCGTAGGCGGCCTGTTTGTCCTCCCAGCCCTGCGTCTCGACTTCCTTGCCTTCCTCTAAGTTCTTGTAGGTCGCGAAGAACTCGTCGATCTCGTCGAGTTGCTGCTGTGGAATGTCCTCGAGGTCCTCAATGTGGTCGTATCGGGGGTCCTCGGAGGGGACAGCGATGACCTTGTCGTCCTGCTCGCCGTCGTCGTCCATCTTCATCAGGGCGACGGGACGCGCTTCGATGATGCAGCCGGGGAAGGTCTGATCCTCGACGAGGACGAGCACGTCGAAGGGGTCCTCGTCGTCGTAGTACGACTGGGGAATAAAGCCGTAGTCGGAGGGGTAGTGGACGTTCGAGTGGAGAACCCGATCGAGGACGACGCCCGGAACGTCCTTGTCGTACTCGTACTTGTTGCGTTCGCCTTTCAGACACTCGACGACGGCGTAGATCTCTTCGGGCGCGTTCGGTCCGGTTTCTATGTCTTCCCAGAGGTTTACCATACCGAAACGATTCATGGACGATCAAAAAGTACTTTCGTAATCGAACTGGAACCTATAGCTGATGGCCACCAGACGAATTAGTAAGGTGCCCGGGAAATCGAGATATAGCTCGATTTCCCCGTCTGCGGACCGCTTTGGATCTCGTGGGAGCCGCTGTTCGTCGGGATTCATCGCGACGAGTCATCTGGCCCACCGAACTCCTTTAGTGCGCAGGGGAGTCATAGAATTCTTCTCAAGAATGAATCCGCTCATAATATACCGTGTACTCAATATGGATGGAAATGGTATCCGAGTGGTACGCTTCGATCCAAAACCAGCGGCCACCGATCAACGCATACACAATACCGAAACCGGCGAAAACCAGATCGCCATTCATACTACCGAATACAGCCTGTATACCCCCCAACCCGATCATCGCCGCTCCAATGAGACGCTGTACGCGTTCTCGTTCCATTCATTCTGAGTGAGTGATTTTCGATGTACAAATTTTCACTGTACTGTGCGGTGTATATCGCTATCTGTACTGCCCCTCGAGGCCAACACAGTCGGTACGCAAACAGCCCGATAACAGCCTCATCGCGGCCGGTCGTCCGTTACGGTCTTATAGTGTGCTCGAGTCGAACTCCCAACTCGCGTTTTCGACTCACAGTGTGTTAGCCGGGGTTTCAGTGCTCTCGAGGCCTACCGCGATAAGTTCCGTGGCCGCTCGTGCCTACACAGACCGGCCGTAGCGGAATCGCTCGAGTCGACTTCGCTGTCGCTCATCCCCGGTTCGGGCGTCTCGTTTGGTGATCCAACTGCCACAGATGATGGCCGTGCGAACGGGCCGGCCCTGCGGCGTTCGACGGCGTATCCGGGCGTTCATCGGACATCTCAATCGCAGCCATCGCCCCAATAAATCATATACTGCAATACAAAATTCTGGTATTCGATCGTCGCCGAACAACTCCCATTCGAAAGGGTTCGATCACGACGCACCGCAAAAAGAAGCCTCGGGCGGCTCTCGCCGGTTATCAGGGTCGCCGCGCGACCAGAACGGCCGCACTACCCACGATCGCGGCGACCGCGATTCCGGCCGCGAAGCCGGGGACCGAATCGCCGTCCGAGCCGTCATCTCCTGCGGACTCGTTCTGTGTCGCTGGGTCCTCCCCGCCGTTACCGACGGTGAGGGTGCCGGCCGCTCGAGCCGGATCGATGGAGTCACCGCCATCGGCGTCGAGTTGGGCGTCCGAGACGCGCAGATCTGTCACGCCGTGGTCGACACCGCTAACGTCGACCGCTGCGAGAGTGACGTTCGTTTCGCCGGGCGTGACCGCATCGTCGAGGTCGATCGCTTCGAGCGTGATCGTCTGCTCGTCGCTGGTCACGACGGGATCACTCGAGAGGGCGAACCGATCCGGATAGCTGGCGTTTGCGATGGTCGCGACGCCCTCGGTCTCGAGAGCGAGCGTAACCTCGAATCCCGCGAGCCCTTCCGGTGCGTCGGTCAGCGCGATACGGTGTGTCGCGTTTGACGCTGGATCGACCGTCCCGTTGGAGACGACGAGCGTCGGGTCGGTCGCCGCGTCCTGACTCCCGACCGTCGCGCTCGGAACCGATTCGGCTCCGGCGACTGCGACCGCCCCGATCGCGGCCGATCCGACCGCGACAAGGATCGCCATCGTAACGGCGAGCGTCCGGATCGTCCGCCGGCGCTGTGGCGTTCGGACCGGGAACTGCGCGTCGGCGGTCGGTCCGCTCGAGTCGGTTCCGCCTATCGAGTTCACAGTTCGTCGGCGAGCGCGACGATGTCTTCGTAATCGATGCGGCCGTTCTCGTTGAAGTCGAAGGCGTCGTCGTTCAGTCGGACGGAATCGCCCTCGATGTTCTCGAACAGGACGACGATGTCGTCGTAGTCGAGTCGGCCGTTGCCGTTGATGTCCTCGAACATCCCGTCACCGTCAGGGTCGGTCGGAGGACTGCCGCCGGGTCCGCCACCGCCGATCGACGGCGGGCCGGTGACGATGACGCCGGGTCTCGGCTGGGGATCGATGGCCATCCCCGAATCGTCGTCCATCGCGTGGACCGCGAGCGTGAAGTCGGTCGTTCCCGCACCGACGCCCTCGAGTTCGATCGATGCAAGCGTGACGTTTCGCTCACCGGATTCGATCTCGTTTCCGATATCCGCGAATCTGAACTCGATGGTCGAGCCGTCGTCGCTAACGGTCGGGTCGCTGGTGAGTTCGATGCCGTCGGCATAGTTCGCGCCAGTGATCTCGGCGACGTCCGTGTGCTCGACGGACGCGGTGATGCGTCCGCCCGCGAGTCCGTTGGGAACCGACGAGAGCGTCAGGTCGACTTCGCCCGTCGCCTCCTGACTGACTCCGAGGGAGTCGACGTGAAGCGTCGCCGGCGGTTCGTAGACCCACAGGGTGTCGTTGGAATACGACCTGCCGAACCCGCCTTTGTCCTCACAGAGCAGCACTCGGCCGTCGTCCATCACCATCACGTTGTCGACGTTGATCAGCGAAACGTCTTTTAAGGACTTGGAGTCGCTCGCGTTCGGGCCGACGATGACCGGCTCGAGCGTGGAGACATCGTATCCGGTCTCGAGTTCTGCGCGGTAGACGACGCCGCTGTCGACCTCGTCGAATCGGAGTTCTCCTTCCTCGTCGGTCATGTACCCGCCGAGCGAGGAGATGCCGAAGTAGATGAAGTCGCCGGGTTGGGCGTCGTCGTGGGAGTCGATCCCTTCGGCCTTGTTGAACTCGACGCTCGCTCCAATCTCCTTGGCGGCGGCCCGCGTCTCGAGGAACGGGACCCTGCGCAGGTTCTCGTCGACCTCGTCGGGGCCGCGTTCTTCGTACTGTCGGCCCCACTCGACCACCTCCTCGTCGGTGATGTAGTCCTGATTCCCGTTGATGGCGACCTCCTCGTCGGCCTCGGCCAGCGCGGCCTCGAGGTCGTCCTCCCAGTCGGTCTCTGCGTGGGTCTCGAGGTAGTCGACCTGCGTGACGCCGTCGTAGTCGCTAATCCAGGATTCGACTTCGGCGTTGCTCGCGCTGCCCAGTTCGAGCCACTCGACCTCGAGGTCCGTCTCGGCGACCGGTCCGTCGCCGACTTCGGTCGCTTTTATCGCGAAGAGCGTGCCGCTGACGTCCATCCGGCTCTCGTATTCGGGGATCGGCTCGTCGGCGACGAACTTGTAGATTCCCTTCGCGCCGCCGTCGGAGGCGAGGTAGACCGTCCTCTCGTCGGGTAGTACTTCCGGACATTCCCACGCGGCGCGACCGAATACGTGGTGCTTGACGGGGGTAGGTTCCTCGGCGGTCGGATCGGCGATTTCGACGATGTGGCCGTACCGGTAGCGGTTCGGGAAGTCGCCGTCGATGGGCGTGTACGTCTCGTCGTCGTCCGACCGGTCCGGGGCATCGGCGCCGAGATACTCGGCCAGCCGCTCCATGCTCCAGGTCGAGCTGAGCCCCATCGGATACCAGCTCTCGTCGCCGAAGATCTCGTCGAGATCGTCCGTTAGGGTGTCGATATTGGGCCGGTTCCAGAACTCGCAGCCGCCGCGGATGCCGACGCCGCTACCTTCCTCGACGATGTCGCTGACCGTCGCCAGACCGCCGACGCGCGGGTGATCGTACTCCTCTTCGGCCGAGAGGGGCGTCTCCCACGGGCTCAGGTCGCCATAACAGTTGATCTTCGTCCCGCCGAGTTCGCGAAAGGCGTCGTGGTTCTCGATCTCGTCGGCGTTCTCGAGGTCGACCTCCCAGCTCCCCTCCTCGGTTCGGCTGATCGGCGTTCGCGAGATCGAACCGGGCGTGTTCTCGTTGTTCGTAAAGAGATAGCCCTCGGTGCTGTCCTCGTTCGTCGAGACGAAGAAGTTCATGTCCATGTTGTCGCCGGTCGGGATGTTCTCTCCGTCGGGGGTCTGGGGGATCCCCAGTTCTCCGTCCCGCCGTTGATCTCGTCACCGTACTGCGCGAGAAGCCGATACTGTCCGCCTGCTGACTGCACCTGCCCTTGCTCCCCGTTGGTTCGCGGCGGTGCAAGCTCCTCGAAGTCGTCGTTGTCTCCGTCGAACGTAAACCGGAAGTCGTCGACGACGCCGACGCCGCCCCGATCGAACGGCGCCGGGTTGTCGTCGCTCGGGTGCTGGAGGCTGTAGAGCAACTCGCCCGTCTCGAAGACGAACGGCCCCGTTACCTCGGCACCGCGCGCCGTCGTCGAGAAGCGTTTGAGCTTTCCGTTGACGTACGGAGCTGTCAGCGTGTCGTGTTCGTCCGGTCGATCCGCTGCGCCGGCTACGCCGACCGCGCCGGCGCCGATCGCCGCTGCCATCGACGATGCCATCAGGTTCCGCCTGGTAAATTCGGGCATGCAATTTGATGAGCGAATCGCCAATAAATGGAAGTTTATAATAGGTATAATAAATACTATTATCTCTCTATTTTCTACATCTATTGTCCTGTATCCTAACCGGATCTCCCAAGGACTATTGACCACTATGGAGGACTCGAGATCGGTCGTCACGTCGTGCAGTCGGACGGTCGTCACGTCGTGCGACCGGTCGAATCGTCGCGGCGGAACTGACCGAACGGTGGCAAGTTACCCGACTCGAGAACGGTTGGACTCGCTATCGAACGCCGAACGCTGGATCACGGGACGGGAGAACAGCCACGCGAGATCAAAAAGCCAGCGCTGAAAACAGCCGTCGAGCAGAGCGACTACTCGAGGTCCTGTGTCGTCACTTCGGCCCGAATCTCCTCGGCCCTGTCGTGGACCCACGAGCGATACCGGTCGATATCGGTCGGCGTGACGCCGTAGAACGACGCGACCCAGTTCGTATCGGCCCAGGGCAGCGTCAGGAGGTACGCGGCGAGGGTGTCCTTGCCGGCCTGAATAATTTCGGGCGGCACGCCGCGAGCGCCCGTATCCGCCTCGACGAATCCGTTAACGTCGAAGTAGACGTCGGCATACAAGCGGGCGTCCTCGAGGCTATCGAAAGCGATTCCGACGTGGTCGGGCGCCTCGAATCGGTAGTCGTCGCCGGCCCCGTCGGTTTCGACGATGCGAACTCCGAGCACGTACTCCTCGAGTACCGTGCCGTCGGTGTCGGAAAGGCTATCGGACGTGGACATGAGTCGGTTTCCTCGAGTTCAGGCGCGTCGACAGTCCCATTAAGAATTTATATGATCACTATATTGTCCTCGCGACGGAAACGTATCGTCACTTCGCGCACGGGAGCGAGGACGACGCGCCATCGAACGTCCGTCGATTAATTCGGGTTCGGGTCGGATCAATCGCCGAATCAAAATCGACCGCCGAATCACCATCGCGACGACCGGTCCGATTTCGGAACTATCGGAACCGCCGCACCGTCGCTTAAGGGAGTGGCACCCAAATCACGAGCCGTGATCGTCGACGACCGCGTCCTCCACGAGGATTTCGTCCCGAGCGAGGTGGTCCACCGCCACGAGGCGGTCAACCACCTCTCTGAGACCCTCGAGCCGCTGCTCTCCGACGCTCGGCCCGAGACCGCCTTCCTCTTCGGCCCGACCGGCGTCGGCAAGACCTGTATCGCCCGCTACACCGTCGACCAGCTTCGCGACCAGCTCCCGAGCGTTCGGACCGCCTACGTCAACTGCTGGCAGGAGTACACCCGGTTTCGGGTGCTCTACAGCGTTCTCGAGGCCGTCGACCGGGCGTTCGATGTCCATCGCTCGACGCCGAAAGACGAACTCTTCCGGCGGCTTTCGGACGCGGACGACCAACCCATCGTCGCGATTTTGGACGAGGTGGACCAGCTCGAGGAGACCGAGGTGCTCTACGACCTCCATCGGCTCCCCCACGTCTCGCTCGTGTTGATCGCCAACCGCGAGGAGGAGCTATTCGCGAGCTTCGACGACCGGGTTCGCTCCCGACTGCGGGCTGGCACCCGCGTTCAGTTCGACCGCTACGGGACGGACGAACTCGTCGCGATTCTCGAGGAACGCGCCGTACAGGGGCTCGAACCGGGCGCAGTCGGCGAGCGCCACCTCCGGACCATCGCCGACGCCGCGGCGGGGGACGCCCGCGTCGGGATCGGCATTCTCCGCTCGGCGGTTCGTCGCGCGGAGCGCCGCGGCCTCGAGTCGGTCACAGACGACGTGCTCGAGGCGTCGATTCCCGACGCGCGGACGGCGATCCGTCGAAAGACCGTCGAGCAGTTGATCGAACACCAGCGGGTGCTCTACGACCGCATCGCGGAGGCGGGCGAGATCGAACCCGGCGAACTCTACGCGGCCTACGAGGAGGCGGTCGAGGACCCGAAGACCAACCGAACCCTGCGAAACTACCTGACGAAGATGGTCCACTACGACCTGATCGAGGCCGTCGGCGAGCGTCGGGGCCGGACCTACCGCCTGGTCGACGACGAATAAGGGCGGTGCGTCTCCCACCGTTTCGAGCGGCGGACGGTTCGCCGCGCTAATCTGTCCGCTCGAGCGACCACCTGCAACCTACATCCCTGTCGGCGTGGTCCGTTCTCGAGATGTCCGCAAGCGGCCTCTCGACGCCCATCGCGTTTCTCGTCGCAGTATCTGCCGTCGCGCTCGCGCTCGTCCACCTCTTCGTGGGTCGACTCGCGCTCGCGGACCGCGTTCCTCGCAGTCGGTGGCTCTCGTTCGCGGGCGGGGTCTCCATCGCGTACGTCTTCGTCCACATCATCCCGGAGATCCACGAGGCGGTGCTGACGGTCGCGGGCTGGGATCCCGTCGTCTCGTTCGCCGAGGCCCACGTCTACCTGATCGTGCTCGTCGGATTCGTCGCCTTCTACGGCCTCGAGCAGTACGTCCGCCAGTCGAACGTCGCCGCTCTTCGGTACGGCCTCGAGCCGAGCACGGGCGTCTTTTGGATCCACGTCGGGTCGTTCGCTGCGTACAACGCCCTCATCGGGTACCTGCTGGTCCACCGCGAGAGTCCCGGCGTCGCGGGCTTGGCGACGTTCGCCGTCGCGATGGCGCTGCACTTCGCCGTGAACGACTCCGGGCTCCGATCCCATCACGGCCGGCTTTACCACGATTACGGGCGCTGGATGCTGGCGGCGGCGGTGCTCGTCGGCGCGCCGTGGGATTCGCCGTGAAGATCATCGAACCGCTCGTCTCGGTGCTCTTTGCCTTCCTCGCTGGCGGGATCATCCTCAACGTCATCAAGGAGGAGCTGCCAGCCGAACGCGAGAGCCGGTTCTGGGCGTTCGCGCTCGGCGCGGCGGGGTACGCCGCGGTCTTGCTGTTCGCGTGAACGCCGCGGTCCTCTTTCTCGTCTGGACGCCGCCTCCCTCGTTTCGGAACTCGAGTGGTCGCCGCGAACACTCGAGCGCTCCCCCGTCGTTCCTCCCGAACGCGCCCGAACCCGTCCCTATCGGAATTACGGAACCCGCGTTCCGCCGCTTATGGATCGGCCGGCCGACCGTTCGGGTATGTCACGACTCGAGTTCGAACCCGGACTGACGTGCTGTCGAGTGCCGTCGGCGCGGTCGCCGATCCTCCACGAACTGGTCTGTTCGCGGCTCGCGGAAACCGCCGGCACCGCCTACTGGATCGACGCGGGAAACGTCGCCTCGACGCGGGTGCTGTACGACTGTGCCTCGAGTCCCCGCGTCCTCGACTCGCTTCGTATCGCGCGGTCGTTTACGGCCTACCAGCACCACTCGATCGTCCGCCGCGTCGTCGAGAAAGCGACCCCGAGAACGTCGGTTATCGTCGCGCCGAACGTCGTCGGCCGGTATCGCGACGACGACGTCCCCGCCTGGGAACGCGAGGAACTGCTCGCGGCGACCCTCGAGACGCTGGCCGAACTCGGACGGGCGCTCGAGGTTCCGGTGCTGGTCACGGCGGCGAGCGACGCGGCCGAAGAGCGGGTCACAGAGCGAGCAGACCACCGCGTCGAGTGCATCCGGACGCGGGAGGGCGTTCGCCTCGAGGGCGACGGCGCGGAGACGATGGGGTACTGGCAGGGAGCCTACTGGCAGACGACGATCCCCTACTGGGTCGACTGCTGCGGCGTCGCCGACCGGATCGATCCCGTCGTCGCGGCGGCCGATCGCGGATTGTTCGACGCGGCTCCGGAACCCGGCGGCTCGAGCGGCGGATCACTCCGGACGCCCGAAACGGAGGCGTCGAGCTGATGGGCCGGACGAACCCGACCTACCGCGACGCGGTCTCGAGCCTCGAGTCCGAGTGGGGACCGATGCGCCGTGCGCTCCGGCGGGAGTACCAGGCCGATTTCGACCGCCTGTTCGAGCGCGCCCGCGGGTTCGCCGACGCGGCGGGCCACGCGAACGCGACGGACCCCGAACGCGCGCTCGTACTCTCGGTGTTGCTCGCCCACGAGGTTGAACTCCGACAGGTCCGCGGTCGGCTCGAGGAGGCGGAGACGGAACTCGAAGACGCCGAGGGACGGCTCGAGAAAATCGAGGCGAGACTCGCGGAAACCGATTCCAGACTCGAGGAATCCGCGACGACCGGTCCGGAGGACGGTCGCTCGTGACCGCCCCTTACACATTCGAGTTCGAGGACGGACTCGTCCGCGAGTGGCGACTCACCGAGGACGGGGCGACGTTTCGGGAGGTCGAACACTACCGCCCGTCGCTTTTCGTCTCGGCACCCGACCTCTCGGGGCTCGAGGCGCGCCTGCGGTCGGATCCGAAGGTGTCGGGGACGACGCGCGAGCGGTGGGCCGCAGACCTCCACGAGAGTCACGCCGACGACCGAACGGAGTTGCTGCGGGTCAGCGTCGAGCGCGTCGACGAAATTCGGACGCTGGCTCGCGAGATTCGCGGAGGCGACGGGCGCGTACCGCTCGCGCCCGGCACGATTCGGCTGTACGACGTCGACCTCGATCCGGGCTTTCGGTACTGTCTCGACAACGGGATCGACCCGACGCCCGAGCGCGGCTCCCGGACGACCCGGGGCCCCGAGCGCGGGCTTCAAACCCTCGAGATCGAGATCGACGACCCGGGGCTGGCCGACGAGGACGTCTCCGAGTTGCGACTCGACGGCGAGCGCGTCACCGGCGACCCCGCGGACGTCTGCTGGTCGATCGGCCGCCGCCTCGATCGGGTCGATCCGGACGTGCTCGTCCTGAGCCACGGCGAACTCGTACCCGTCCTCGAGTCGGCGGCCGCGCGTGCGGGACTCGAGGAGTTTCACCTGGGGCGGCTCCCCGGCTGGCGTCGAATCGCGGGCGCGAACACCTACGAGAGCTACGGCGCGGTCGGTCACTCGCCGGCCCGATACCGCGTTCCCGGACGGGCGATCGTCGACAGATCCAACAGCTTTCTCTGGCACCAGTCCGGGCTCCCGGGGCTGTTGTACATGGTCGAAAAGACCGGCAGACCGCTACAGGAGGTCGCCCGCGGGAGCATCGGCACGCTATTGACCTCGAGACAGATCCGGCTCGCGCGAACCGAGTACGACGTGCTCGCGCCCCAGAACAAGTGGGAGCCCGAGGAGTTCAAGGACGTCTCGACGCTCCACGCCGGCGACCGCGGCGGGTTCACGTTCTCGCCGGAGGTCGGCTTTCACGAGGACGTTCACGAGATCGACTTCGCGTCGCTGTACCCGCGGATCATCTGCCGGCGAAACGTCAGCCCCGAGACGATCGGCTGTGACCGCGATCACGGATCCGGTGGCGATGGACTGAGCGGACACGGATCCGATGATTGCGACGGATCAACGTTCGAATCCCCGCCCGACGTGGCCACCGTTCCGGACCTCGAGTACGACCGGTGTTCGAAACCCGGCTTCCTCCCGGAGGTCCTCACGACGTTGCTCGACGACCGCGCCGAGATCAAACGGCGACTCGAGTCCGATTCGCTCGCGGACGAGACGGCGAGGCGGCTCCGGGCCGAGTCGGGCGCGATCAAGTGGGTGCTGGTGTCCTGTTTCGGCTACCAGGGGTATCGAAACGCCAAGTTCGGTCGCATCGAGTGCCACGAGGCGATCAACGCCTACGCGCGAGACATCGCCCTGCGGGCGAAAACGCGACTCGAGGACGGCGGCTGGCACGTTGTCCACGGCATCGTCGACAGCCTCTGGGTGACCGCCCGCGCGGACGACCCGGAACCGCTCGAGGCGGTCGTCGAGGACGTCTCGAGTTCGGTCGGCATCGATCTCGAGCACGACGGGCGCTACGAGTGGGTCTGTTTCGTCCCGTTGCGCGACTCGAGCGAGGGGGCGTCCGTTGGGGGAGATTCGGCGTCGCCTGTTCGCTCGAGTTCGCCCACACACCCACAGTCGAGGTCGACGCGGCCGGGCGCGCTCAACAAGTACTTCGGCAAGCGAACGGACGGGAGCTACAAGTTCCGCGGGATCGAGACCCGCCAGCGGAGCACGCCGGAGTACGTCGTCGAGAGCCAGCGCGAGTTCGTCGCGGTCCTCGACCGCGAGCGCGACCCGGCGGCGGTCTGCGACGCGCTCGAGGCGCGAATCGGGCGACTCCGACGCGGCGCGGTCGACCCCGACCGGCTCGTCCACACGAAACGTGTCTCGCGTCGACTCGAGGAGTACGGCCAGCGCACGCGGACGGTCGCCGCCCTCGAGCGGTACGATCGCCACGGGATCGACCGCCACCCCGGTCAGTCCGTCGAATACGTGGTGACCGACGACGACGCGGACGGCATAGAGCGCGTTCGGCTCGCGTTCGAAGACTGTCCGTCCGTCGACGTCGAGTACTACTCGAACCTGCTCGTCAGCGCCTGTGTGAGCATCGTCTCGGCGCTGGGGTGGAATCGACGCCGGATTCGCGAACACCTTCGGGACGGGAAGACGGTTCGACTCTCGACGTTCGCATCGTCGGAATGAGTGATTCGAATCGTCGGAACGAGGGTCGCGGTGTCGGAACGCGGAGGTCGTCCGTCGACCCCGACGGCGTCGCCCGACGATCAACTGAAACCGATTTTCTGTCAGTCTAACTGGTCGAGCGCTACATTTACACCGCTCGGTCCTCTCTTTCAATCCATTCTACCATGGCGACCTCCGACCACCATCGAGCTGCTCTGCAATCTCGCACTCGACAGCAGGAGGCCGTCGCTGCGCTCGGGCAGCGGGCCCTCGAGACCGACGACGTCGACGAGCTGTTGGACGAGGGAGCCGAAGTAGTCGCAGAGACGCTTCCGGCCGACTGCTGTGGGGTTTTCGAGGCGATCGACGGGGACGACGAGTTGTGCCTGCGGGCGGGCCACGGCTGGGAGTCGGGGTCCGTCGAGACCGCAACGATCCCGGCCAACGACGAGTCCGACGGGACGCCCGACCTGCTGTCTGCGGTGCCGGTCGCCGTCGCGGAGCTCGCGGCCGATCCTCGGTTCGACGGCCCGGAACTGTTCGACGCCCACGAACTCGAGAGCGGGCTCTGCGTTGGAATCGGCCCGGCGGACGATCTGTGGGGCGTTCTGGGCGCGTACACGACAGAGCGACGGGAGTTCGACGACCACGAAGAGGCGTTCCTCCGATCCGTCGGGACCGTCCTCGCGTCGGCCATCGATACCAGACGAACGAAACGGTCGCTGCGGGCCGCGGAGACGCTCACCGACCGCATCGTCGAGACAAGTCCGGTCGGAATCACCGTCATCGACGCCGACGGCCGGAACGTCTTCGCGAACAGCCGCGGGGAAGAACTCCTCGGTCGCCCCCTCGAGACGCTCCGATCCTACGATCACGACGACGACCGGTGGAATCTCGTCGACGCCAGCGGCGACCCGATAACGGGCGATGCGATGCCGTTTTCCCAGGTCGAAGAGACGGGTGAGGCGGTCTACGGCGAGCGGCTGGGGATCGACCACCCCGACGGAACGCGGGTGTGGCTATCGGCACACTGCGCGCCGTTGACCGACGAGGACGGCGAGTTCGACGGTGCGGTGTACTCGCTCGAAGACGTAACCGACCGAACCCATCTCGAGGACGAATTCGAGACGACCCTCGACCGGGTCACCGACGCCTTCTACTCGCTCGACGACGACTGGCGGTTCACGTACCTCAACGACCGCGCCGAGGAGTTGATCGACTTTCACGATCGAGGGCTGGTCGGCGAGATGATCTGGGAAGCCTTCGAGTGGACGGCCGATTCGACGTTGCGCACGGAGTACGAGCGGGCGATGGCGACCCAGGAGCCGACGTCGTTCGAATTCTACTATCCGGCTCCCCTCGAGCGCTGGTTCGAGATCAACGCCCACCCCTCCGAGACGGGGTTGTCGGTCTACTTCCAGGATATCTCAGAGCAGAAGGCGATCGAACGAGAACGCGAGCACAACACCGAAACGCTGCATCGGCTGTACGCCATCGCGTCGGACCAACGCCGGTCGTTCGACGAGAAGGTCGATCGGATGCTCGAGATCGGGCGCGAACGGCTCGGCCTCGAGGTCGGTTACCTTGCCAAGACCGATCTGGAGTCGGATCGCTTCGAGGTGACACACGCCAGCGGCGAGAGCAAGACTATCTATCCGGGATCGGTCGCGCCGCTGTCGGAGACGTACTGTCAGCGGGTGCTCGAGACCGATGGCCTGTTCGGATTTGCCGACATTTCGACGGTCGACGCGACGGACGCGATTGACGATCAGGTCTACGATCGGTGGGAGTTAGACTGCTATCTCGGCGGCGAAGTGATCGTCGACGACGAACGATACGGAACGCTCTGTTTCGAAGATACGTCGCCGCGGTCCGCGCCGTTTACGCAGACCGAAGAGACGTTCGTCGAGCTCATCACCCAGTGGGTGAGCTACGAACTCGGCCGCCAGCGCCGTGAAAAGCACCTCCAGCGATACGTTCGGTACATCGACGCCGTACTCGATACGATCGACGACGTGTTCTGTATCGTCGACGAGGACGGCCGGCTTCGACGCTGGAACGAGACGCTCCCCGAAATAACGGGATATTCGCCGGCCGAACTCGAGTCGGTTCACGTCTCGACGTTCTTCGCGCTCGCGGACGACACCGTCGAACGCGCGATCGAACATGGATTCGAAGCGGGCCAGATCCGGACCGAGACGCCGCTTCGAACGCGAGACGGCGAGACGCTCGAGTACGAGTTCGTCGTCTCGGCCCTCGAGACGCCCGAGGGGGAGACGGTGCTCGCCGGCATCGGGCGGGACATCTCACGGCGGAAAGCCCGCGAGCGCGCACTCGAGGAGAGCGAGCGCCGATACCGGACCCTCGTCGAGCAGTTCCCGAACGGTGCGGTCGCGTTGTTCGACGAGGAACTGCGCTACACGCTCGTCGGCGGACAGTCTGTTCACCCTGTCGACACCACCGTCGACGATATCGTCGGCGCGACGCTCTGGGAGCGGTACCCAGCGGCGCTCGCGACGACACTCGAGCCGCACTTTCGGGCCGCCCTGGACGGGGAACGACGGTCGTTCGACTTCGAGTATCTCGACTCGCACTGGCACGCACACACGCTTCCGATCAGCGACGAGGACGGGACGGTGTTCGCCGGCATGATGATGGTACAGGACATCACCGAGCGGGTTCGTTCCAAGCGAAAACTCGAGGGGCTCGTCGACGAACTCGAGGAGTCGAACGAACGCTTAGAGCAGTTCGCGTACGCGGCCTCCCATGACCTGCAGGAACCACTCAGGATGGTCTCGAGCTATCTCACGCTCGTCGAGCGCCGGTACGGCGACGTACTCGACGAAGAGGGAACGGAGTTTATCGACTTCGCCGTCGACGGCGCGGACCGGATGCAGGAGATGATCGACGGACTGCTCGCGTACTCGCGGGTCGATACCGGCGGGAATCCGTTCGAACCGGTCGACTGCGAGCGGCTCCTCGAGGACGTGTTAGCCGATCTCGAGATGAAGATAGACGAGACCGACGCCGAGATTACCATCGAATCGCTCCCGACCGTCTACGGCGACCCGGGACAGCTGCGACAGCTGTTTCAGAACCTCCTCGATAACGCGCTCACCTACGCCGGCGGGGAGTCGCCGCGCGTGACCGTTTTCGCCGAGCAGTCCCAGTCATCGTGGACGATTTCGGTGCGCGATTCGGGAATCGGAATCGACCCGGCCGACGCAGACCGGATCTTCGAGGTGTTTAACAGACTTCACAGCATCGAAGAGTACGCTGGGGCTGGAATCGGACTCGCGCTCTGCCAGCGAATCGCCGAACGACACGACGGTCGAATCTGGGTCGATTCGAACGGTACGGACGGGTCGACGTTCTCAGTCCAACTCCCAGCACCGCTACAGCAATGACAAAGCGACCGACTTCCAGCGCCGAACCGGCTCGAATCCTGCTCGTCGAAGACAATCCCGGCGACGTTCGACTGACGAAAGAGGCGTTCAAACGCGGCCGAATCGAAATCGAACTCGACGTCGTCTCCGACGGCGTCGACGCGCTCGAGTACCTTTCCCAGGAAGGTGAGTACGCGGACGCGCCGCGGCCCGACCTCGTTTTGCTGGACCTCAATCTGCCTCGGATGAACGGCGAGGAGGTTCTCGAGGAACTGCAGGACGACCCAATGCTCCGGCGGATCCCGGTGATCGTCCTGACGAGTTCGCAGGCCGAAGAGGACGTCATCACGTCGTACGATCTGTGTGCGAACGCCTACCTCACGAAACCAGTCGATCCGGACGCGTTCATCGAGACCGTCCGAACGTTCGAGAAGTTCTGGTTTTCGATGGTCCGGTTACCGCCGGAGGACGATTCACAGTGACCAGCACGAGCCCCCACGAGCGCGCGGAGGTCGGGACTCCGACCCGGTGAACCGACAGACGGCGACGGACGCGAACGAGGCCGCCGCCGATCGGGCGATCCACGTCCTGCTGATCGAGGACAACCCCGGCGACGCGCGATTGATCCGCGAAATGCTTCGGGATTCCGAGGAACTCACCCAGCGGTTCGACCTGGACGAGCGGGCGGGCGACCGGCCGACGATCACCTGCGAGTCACGCCTCGAGGACGGTCTCGAGACCCTCGAGACGACGCGCATCGATGTCGTTTTGCTCGATCTGAACTTGCCGGACAGCCACGGCCTTGAGACGCTCGAGGCGGTCCACGAGACGGCCGAATCGGTGCCGATCGTCGTGTTGACCGGCGTTCGCGATCAGGAGATCGGTGTTCGGGCGATCCAACGCGGCGCACAGGACTTCCTCGTCAAGGACGAAGTCACGACCCCGCTTCTGGTTCGGACGATATACCATGCGATCGAGCGCGCCCGACAGCGCCGCGAACGCCGGCGACGCCGACGGCAGATGGAGTCGCTCAACCGGCTGAACCGGATCGCTCACGATACGACCCACGCGGTTATTACGAGCGACACGCGACGGGAACTCGAGCAGCAGGTCTGTGACCGCCTCGCCGACTCCGACGCCTACCAGTTCGCCTGGATCGGCGGCCTGAATCCGGGTAGCGACGAGGTCACGCCGCGTTCGAAAGCGGGTTCCGACGAAGAGTATCTCGAGCGAATCACGGTCACCGCCGGCGACGACGAGTTCGCGCAGGGCCCCGGTGGAAGCGCACTGCGGTCACAGGAGGTCCAGATCACCGCCGACGTGCGGACCGATCCCGACTTCAAACCGTGGCGCGAGGTCGCACTGGAGTACGGCTATCGCTCCGTCGCCTCGGTTCCGATCAGCCACGAGGAGCTCGTCTACGGCGTCCTGATCGTGTATTCGACGACAGTCAACGCGTTCTCCGGCCCCGAACGCGACGTGCTCTCTCGGTTGGGCGACGTCATCGGACACGCGATCACGGCGATCGAGCGTCGGGAAGCGCTCGTCAGCGACGCCGTCGTCGAACTCGAGTTCCAGATCGACGACCTCGCGGACCCGCTCGTCGACCTCTCGACGGAAGCGTCGGTAACGGTCCGGTTCGATCGCCTGATCTGGGAGGGCGAAACGCTGCTGGCGTACGGCTCGGCCGACGGCGTGTCTCAAGACACGTTCGAAGACGCCATCGACCGGACGACGCGGTTCGAAGACGTTCGATTCCTCACGAAGGGCGACGATCAGTTCCAGTTCGAACTGGTCGCCCCCATCGTCGATTCCCTGTTCGAGACCATCGCGACCCACGGCGGCCGGGTCTCGTCCGTGACGATCGACGACGGCGAGTTTCGATTCGTGGTACAACTCCCGCAGGGTCGTGACACCCGCCGCATCGTCGAACTCGTCCGGGACAGTCACGAGGGCATCAGTTACCTGTCCCAGCGATCCTACGATCAACGCGAAACAGACGAGTTGGGTGCACAGTCCGTGCTCGAAGAAAAGCTCACGGACAAACAGCGCGTCGCGCTCGAGACGGCCTACGCCGCCGGTTACTTCGATTGGCCACGGGGCAGCACCGGCGAGGAGATCGCCGAGCGACTCGACATCTCTCCGGCGACGCTCAACCAGCACTTGCGGACCGCGGAGCGAAAATTCTTTGAGTCGATGTTCGAGTCCTCGAGAGAGGACGGCTCGTAGCCCCAGATCTGCGCTCCCAACCAGCCACAGTGGCGCCAGCTACTTACAATCGCCAAAATAGTGAAAATCGCTGCCTCGAGCGCTCACGCCCGGCGGGGTTCGCCCGCGGGGGCGGTCGTCTCGTCGCCGCGTCGACCGGAGATGGCGACGGCGGCCATCGAGATCCCGGTGAACAGGAGGCTCACGCCGACGATCAGGCCGATGGCCCAGGCGGCGTCGGCGGGGAAACCGGCCCAGAGCAGCGCCGCCAGCACGAGCGAGACCGCGCCGCTCGCGCCGATCGTCGCGCGGCCTGGCTCGCCGGCCATGCGGGTCGCCATCCAGAGTTCGGCGATCCCGTCGACCACCAGGTACGCGACGAGCAGGAGCGTCAGGCTCACGAGCGCGATAACGGGGTTCGCGAGGACGAACAGCCCGGCGACGAGGCTCACGGCGCCGACCGCGAGTTGCCAGGCGGAGCCCTTCCAGCCGCGGGTCGTCACCGAGTGCGCGCCGTGGACGATCCCGCTCACGATGAGCACCGCGCCCAGCACGACGGCTACCGAGAGGCCGGTTACGACCGGTAACGCGATCGCAAAGAGGCCGAGTAGTCCGATAACGCCGCCGGCGAGTGCGAGCGTGCGCCACCCGCGCTCGAGGGAGTATCCGGGAGTCGATTCGTCTGTGGTCGTGGTAGAACTCATTGTCTTACACCGACAGTAAATACGACTCGAGAGTAAATATAGGTATATTCGTTATTTGATAGTAGTTCCGGACGATGGACCGGTCTGGGTCCGTGACGGACAGTATGAGAGTTTTAGATCTGTTCGTTTCCAGGTCATATTTTTCGATGAACGAACGAAACCGAGCGTCGAGCCGTCACACGACGACGGATCAAATCGGGGACGTCGCTCCCGAATATATCAAAATAAAATATTATTCTTTCAGGAGGACACTCAGATACGATTGAATCAGGTCCTTCCCCCCGATTATTCCCAGATTCGTCAACAGTTGCGACTTTCACGATTATGTTAGATTCCCAATAAGTACTTGACCGAGCGTTTTGTAGGATCGTAACAACAGAATGGTTTCCGCCGAGCCCAGCGCTCTCTTCGGAGGGCCGCGTCGATGAGCGTTCCCGACCGCATCGCCGATGTCGTAACGGCACGTACCAAAACGGTCCTCGTCGTCCTCTTGGTGCTGACCGCGCTCGTGGGGGCGGGGGCGACGATGGTCGACGACGATTCCTCGCTCGACCAGTTCGAGAGCGACTCGCCGGAAGGGAAGGCCCAGGCCTACATCGACGAGAACTTCACGTCCGAGGAGGCGGCGAACACGACGAGCGTCCAGTTGATCTATACGACCGACAGCGACGCCGTCGACGGTGGTGACGCGTCGTCCGTCAACGTCTCGAGCGAGAACGCCCTCTCCCGGGAGTCGTTGCTCGCCTCGCTCGAGTTCCAGCAGGAACTTCGGGACGACGAGTCGATCAACGACACCCTCGCCGATGAGAACCCGATCGTCGGCGTCGAGAACCTCGTGGCCTACACCGCGATCGCCGACGAGCAGGTCGCCGAACTCGAACAGCGGGGGAGCGAACTCGAGAACCGAAGCGCCGAACTCAACGCGACCAGCGAGCGACTCAGCGCGGGTATCGACGACGTTCGCGAAACCCAGCGCGCCTACGAGGAGTTGAACGCGACGGCCGAGCCCGGGAGTCCGGAGTACGAGGCCCAGGCCGAAGCGTACGAGGCACAGATAGACGAAACCGTCTCCGAGGCGACCGCGGGACTCGACGAGGAACAGACCGCCGCCTACGAAGACGCGGTCGAGAACGCCCGCTCGATCGAGTCCCAACTCGCCGCACTCGAGGCCGAGTACGGCGAACAGGTCCAGGAGCAGGAGGCCTACAGCGAACTGACGGCGCAAATGGAGGAGGTCTACACCGCCGCGACGATGGGCGTCCTCGAGGACGAGTACGCGGCCCTCGAGTCTGAATCCGAGCAACTCGAGGAGGAGCAAGCGGCGCTCGAGGAGAGCGGCCAAGATAGCGAACGGCCCTCGCTCGAAGAACAGATCGAGGCGCTCGAGGGCCTCGACGATGAGGAGTTCGAAAACGCCGTCGAGCGGACCTTGAGCGACGACGCCGAATCGGGCGGGGACACAGCGCTCGGACTGATGCCCTCGTCGTACGAACCCGGCTCGACCGAGGCTGACGCGCGGATGACCCTGATCACCCAGTCCGGTTCGGGCGGCGGGAGCGGCGGTGCGGAGATGGGCGCGGTTAGCGACCGAATCGTCGAGAGCCAACTCGACATCCGCGAACTCGCGACCGACTACGACGACGACGAACTCGCGGGCGGTTACATCGTCTTCGGCGGCGGCATTCTCACCGACGAGATCGACGGCTCGATGGCGGACAGTCTGGCCATCGTCGGCCCGCTCGCGCTCCTGTTCGTCGTCGCCGCGCTCGCGGTCGCCTACCGCGATCCGATCGACATCGTCCTCGGAGTGGCCGGCATCGGGGCCGTCCTGCTCTGGACGTTCGGGTTCATGGGGTGGGCGGGGATCGCGTTCAACCAGATGTTCGTCGCCGTCCCGGTCTTACTTATCGGGCTCTCTATCGACTACGCGATTCACGTCTTCATGCGCCACCGTGAGCAACGCGGGGTGGAGGGCGGCTCGACCGCGCAGTCGGGAGCCGAGGCGACCGGCGGGAAACAGGAGCCGGACGACGTACGCGGATCGATGCGGATCGCGCTCGCGGGCGTCGGCATCGCTCTTGTCTGGGTCACCGCGACGACCGCCATCGGCTTCCTCGCGAACCTCGTGAGTCCCATCGGCCCGATTCAGGAGTTCGGTATCGTGAGCTCCGTCGGTATCGTCGCCGCGTTGATCGTCTTCGGCGGGCTCGTCCCCGCGGCGAAAATCGAGATCGACTCGTTCCTCGAGGCCCGCGGCTACGACCGGCGAAAGCGGGCGTTCGGGACCGGTGAGGGGCGCTTCAGCGACGTCCTGGCCGTAGGATCGACTGCGGCGCGGAAGGCCCCGCTGATTCTCATCGTCGCCGTCCTGTTGCTGACCGCCGGCGGCGTCTACGGCGCGACGCAGGTCGACACCAGTTTCAACCAGGAGGACTTCCTCGCGGAGAGCCCGCCCGGGTGGACTGAGAACCTGCCCGGACCGATGAGCCCCGGCGAGTACCAGGCCACCGACGACCTCGATTACGTCAACGAGAACTTCCAGCGTGCTGACTCGCAAGCCGAGATACTCACGCACGGGGCGGTGACCGACGACGAGACGCTCGAGCGAGTAGCAGACGCGGAAGCCGAGGCGGCCGAAAGCGACGTCGCCTATACGCTCGCAAACGGCGAGGCTGACGTGCAGAGCCCGCTCTCGGTGATGGAAGAGACCGCCGCGCAGAACGAGTCGTTCAACGAGTCGTACGCCGCCGCGGACACGAACGGCGACGATGTGCCCGACGAGAACGTCTCCGCGCTGTACGACGAACTCTTCGAGGTCAACGAGGAGGGCGCAACCCAGGTCATCCACCGAACTGACGACGGCGAGTACGAGTCCGTCCGCATGGTTGTCGCCATCGACGGGGACGCGGGCTTCGACGAGACGACCGACGAAATGCGAACGATCGCCGCGGGAATCGGCGACAGCGGCGGGGGCGGCGACCAGTTCGTCACCGAACCCGACGGCCGCTGGAGTGCCATCGCGACGGGCGACCCGGTCGTCAGCTACGTCGTCGAACAGGACCTGCTCGAGACGGTCCTGCAGAGTCTCGCGATCACGCTCGTGTCCGTCTTCGTCTTCCTCTCCGTGGCCTACCGACTGACCGGCAACAGCGCGACGCTGGGTGCCGTAACGTTGCTCCCGGTCGCGTTCTCGGTGAGCTGGATCCTCGGGACGATGTACCTCATCGGGATGCCGTTTAACGTCCTGACGGGGATGATCACGAGCCTGACTATCGGGCTCGGCGTGGCCTACAGCATCCACGTCAGCGCCCGCTACACTCTCGAACTCGAGCGCCAGGGCAACGTCTGGCACGCGATGTACACGACCGTCACCGGAACCGGCGGCGCGCTGCTTGGAAGCGCGGCGACGACGATCGGCGGCTTTGGCACGCTCGCGTTCGCGATCCTGCCCGTGCTCAGACAGTTCGGGATCATCACCGCGCTGACGATCACGTACGCGTTCCTCGCCAGCGTCGTCGTCTTGCCGACACTGCTCGTGTTCTGGACGCGCTATTTCGGGCCGGATGTCTCCTTCGATCCCTCGAGCCGACCGGCGTCCGCGACCGCGGCGAGCGACGGCGGCCGCCCCAAACTCCAGTCTGAGGAAGCCGAGTCCGCTGGTTCGGACGGTGACGAGCGATGACGAATCCCCAGCGTCGTGAGTTGCCGTGGAGAAAGCGACTCGAGATGGCGGCCCGCGCCCGCAGACGAGGTGATGACCGTGACGGAAGATGACGACGAGTCCGAAGCCAGCGAGTCGGCGCGCCCGGCCGAAGCGGATGGCTCGGGACAGGCCAGTGAGCGGTCGGAGTCGGACGCCACACCGCGTTCTGACGATGCTCCGAGCACCGATAACACGGTATGCGACGACGCACAACCCACCGATAACGCCGTACGCGCCGACGACGCACCGCGCGCCAACGACGAAGGGAGCGCGGTCGAGGCGTTCGAATGCCTCGGGCTCACCGGCTACGAGGCGAAGGTCTTCATCGCGCTTCACCGCCTGGGGTCGGGAACGGCGCGCGACGTCGCCGAGGTCACCGACGTTCCCCGCTCGCAGGTCTACAGCGTCGCCGAGAACTTAGAGCGACGCGGCCTGCTCGAGGTCCACCACGCCAGTCCGATCCGATACCGACCGGTCCGGGTCGAGGAAGCCAGAGAGACGCTTCGTTCGCGGTTCGAACGCGAACAGGATCGGGCCCTCGAGTACGTCGAGTGCGTGCAGGCGGAAACGCCGACCGAGGAGACCACCGAAGAGATCTGGACGGTTCGAGGGCGCGGGCGCGTCGACGATCGCATCGTCGACCTGCTTTCGAACGCCGACGAGCGGATCGTCTTCGCCGTCCGATTGCCGGCGCTATTCGACTCCGAAATAGGGCGCGTTCTCGAGGACCAGGCGGGCGACGATGTCTCGGTCACCGCCATCAGCACCGCACCGTCGGTTCGCGAGCGACTCGCGGACTGTGAAAACGTCCGCGTTCACGAACCGTGCGAACCGCGAACGGAAGACGAACGATCCGGACGGATCGCCGTCGTCGACGACGACAGCGTGCTCTTGAGCGTCGTCGACGACGACGGGAGCGAGACCGCGATCTGGAGCGTCGAATCGCTGTTCGCGTCCGTCCTGATCCAACTGATCGAGGCCAACGAGGACACGCTCGAGCGGCTGGCCTAGCGGCTCCGTTACTGCCGTCGAGCCGGACTGACCTCGAGCGCGCCAGCAGGAGGTGGCTGCTGAGAGCTGCCGACAAACTATTGATAAGTATGATGGTAATAACTGATGATCGACAAAGACAGTCCTGTTGAACTGAATATTGTCCGAACCGGAATAGTTATTCATCCATACTATCAAATTTGTGACTATGGGGGAAGACCTATCACGCCGGAGTCTCATCCGGCGCGGCAGTACAGGCATTGCAACAGTGGGGATTGCGAGTCTCGCCGGCTGTACGGGAAGTATCCCGTTCGTCGGGGGCGACGACTACGGTGGGGTGTCGATGGGCAACTGGCTCGCCGACCCAGCGTTCGAGGAGATACTGGATACGTCGGGGAACCAAGACTTCGAGATTTCGGAAAGTACGCGAACCGACGCGGGGTTCCAGTACGTCCTCCCCGAACCGATATTCGACTACGCGGACGAACTTGACGGGTACCAGCAACTACAGGGCGGTTCGGTAGCCCAGCTTCGTGAACGGGTCGGCGTTCCTGCCTCCGATCTCGACTGGCAGCTTTCCCAGAACCTCGCGTGGGAGTGGGAGTACACTCGCCAGAACCAGTTTGGCGAGACGACTACAGCACAGCAACGCTCCACCGTCACCATCGACATCCTCGGGGGTGCGTTCGAAGCCGACGCAGTCGAAGACACCCTCGAGGACTGGGCCGGCGACGGCCTCTCGGGGGAAGGAGAATACGAGGGGTACGATTTCTACGAGACCGGAACCGCCGCGATCGGCGTCGGTGAGGAAGTGATTATTCAGATCACGTCCGACCGGAGTAACATCGATCACCTCACGGTTCTCGAGATCGCGATCGACGCGAACGTCGATGGTTCTCCGCGTCTAACCGACGATGACGACGCCAACGAACTGCTATCGCAGTTCGATCAGGGCCACATCAACAGCGGGGTGCTAACCGAAAACCCCGAAGAACGGTTCGGAACTGGGAGCGAGGAAGCCGGGTGGGAAACGGGACTCATCGGTCGCTCGAGGGCGAGTTCGATCGACGGCGAGTCGGCGGAGATTTCCGCCGTCTTCCTGTATGAATCGGAACGAAACGCGGTCGCGGACGACGTCGAGTCGTACATCGAGCGTAATCGCGATCTCGGCGACGAGTTCGCGACGCTCGAGGACTACTCGGTCGAGGAAGACGGTCGAGCGGTGACCGTGTCGGGAACCGTTCGGACACAGGCGTATTTCTGAGGTGGGCGAGGGTTCTCCTCGAATTCGTCTAAAAGACGCCGGATGACGCCGTTAGACGGGACCCGGCGCTCACAGGGCGAGCGACCGGTTTCGTCGAAACGTGCGGTCGCTTTCGGACAGTTCTCGCGGATGTGTGGGCGATGTCGGAGACGAGGTGCCCACGCGCTACTGGTACCACGTGCCCCTACGTAGCTAACCGCAGGCTGTCGCCATGACAGGCAGCGTCGAACCGTCGTGGGGGATCCACTACAGCGTCTGTATGGTGACCGAACCGTCACTACTCCGCGACTAGCGTGAGTATTGATACGTTCCGTCGGTCGGTTCGCACACGGTGAGTCCGCTCGCCTAGTTCCGGACGATCTCGCCTCGCGGCTGATTCAGTTGTTCGCCGGCGAGCACGCGATTCGCCCGACGGAGCCGTTCGGACAGTGCCTGATGCGAGATGTTCAGCTCCCGTGCAAGTTCCTCGAGCGAGATCTCGCGCGGAACGTCGTAGTAGCCCTGCCGGTAGGCTTCCGCGATCGCTTCGCGCTGGGGTTCGGTCAGCGCCGCGCTCGATTCGAGGTCGGCGTTCCGGCCCGCCTCGACCATCCGTCGGACGTCGACGGTGACCTCGTGGCCCTCGATGGCCCCCATCGCACTCGAGAGGCTCTCTCGACGCGGGAAAAGTAGTCTGAGCGTCCACTGGCCGTTCGAGACGCTCGCCTCGAGTATCGAGCCGTCGTAGTCGAAGACACAATCGCACACGTCGACGACGCTCGAGTCGTACTCGAGGCGATAGAGTCGCTCCGTACCGTCGGAACTGGTGAGCAGTTGCCGAAATTCGCACACGGTCGGATCGTCCGCGAGCGCGGATTCGACAGTCTCGCGATCGACGTTCGAGAACCAGATGAGCGGCATCGGTTGGTGTCCTTCCCCGGCGATGCTCTCGACTCGAAGCTCGAGCTCGGGGGTGGACTGGCAGGTGTCTGCGAGCGCGAAATCGGCGGCGGTGACCGTTATCTCCGCGATCGTCGTCATCGTCTCTCACCGGTAGGACGGACGTTCGAGTCCGGATGCGTACTGGTACTACTGGCGCGGTCTGTGGAGGACTCGAATCGTATCATAGTATCTCATCCGATCCGGATCGGGGGCGGGGGTCGGTCGAAGAAGCGTCCCCAGAGCGGATCGAAGTGAGATGAACGAACAGCATCGAGCAGATTGACCGGCGGGCTTTGGTACTCCGGTCGTTTAAGACAGCGTATGAGCGGCCCTGAGCGTTCGGAATAGAAGCTATTCGGCTGTAAGAACAGGTTACCGACAGCAACCGTCTCGAGCCCCCGACCGGTAGACCCCGATTGCGATCGAGGTCTCGACCGAAGCCCGTTCGCTCGTATCCGACCCCGTCGAAAGGACGAACGTCGCCGTCGAAACCCTCGAGCGTAACTCTCGAACCGCTCGATGGAAAGCGCTCGCGCACCGTTCGTATCGAAGCAATAACAAACGACCGATCGCTCGAGGGGACTTGCACAGATGTCCGTCGGACGAGCGGTCGACATGCGAGAGGCCGAAGACGAAGCCTTCGCCAGCGCCGTGATCGGCGCGCTCATCGCCGGGTTAGTGTTCGGAGTCTTCCTGCACCGAACCGGGCGAATGACGGCGGTCGCCACCCTGTACAGGCAGGACGACGTGGCCGTCGCGTGGGCGTTTCACTTCCTCCACAGCTTCGTCGCCGGGATCGCCTTTCTCGCTGTCGTACTGTTGCTTTCGCGTCTCGATCCGTTCGGCGTGACGAGTCTCGAGCGTCCTATCGGTTTTCCGATCGCGACGGCCGTCGCCGGACTCCTGTACGGGATCGTTCTCTGGGGATCGCTCGTCGCCACGCTGGTGCCGCTGTGGGGGAGAGTCGTCGGCTTCGAGCGGCCGTTCCCGTATTTCCACCGACCGACTCTGATCGGCCTCGTGGTGTTCGGCGGGATTCTCGGATCGCTCTACGGCATTTGCTTTCTATTGTCGACCCGCCAGTGAGGGCGTCTCGGTGTGGGTCGCTCGTCGAACGGCGACGACCTCCGTCACGTTCGTTTTCCGACCAGTGACCCAACTGACTTGCACCCCGAGTCCCAATGTGGAGTATGGGCGAGGACGCGAATTCGGTGTCGGTCGACGAACTCCTCGAGTACTGCCGGACGCAGGCGGGCTTGCTCTCGGGATCCGTCGAGCGGATGGGCGCGGAAGCCGACGCATTACTTGACGAGATCGACGACGAGATGGCGGCGATCCGAACGCGCCTCGAGGAGCGTCCGGACTCGGTGACCGGCCCCGAATCCCCTTCCTCGGCTGTCGGTCCCGGCGGTCGCGAACCCGAGGTCGACCTCGAGGCGATCGAGGAACTCGAAGCAGATCTCGAGCAAAAACAGACCATCGTCGAGGCGAAACAGGCCCGAATGGACGCCTTTCAGAGTCTCGCTGCCGACTACACCGATCTCGCGACGACACTACAACAGGGCGACGAGGAGTGGCGGGACGCACTCGAGCGAGTGATCCAGTTCGAAGCCGACCACGACGCGCCAGCGTACTTTCAGGATCGCCAGACGTTACTCGAGGCCGCGGTCGCCGACTCGGACGCTGACCCGGAGTTAGGCGTGGACGAGTAGTCCTGCCGAGCGGTGTGGGTCGCCATCTCGTCTGAATACTGCGAGATCGCTCTCTCATATAAATCGAGAAACGACCGATTCGCCCACCCGGCAGGCAGTCACACGGACGTGACGAAGATCGTGTCAGGCAGTACTATATTCTAGCAGCGAAACGACACGACCATGTCCACTCGAGCAGCGAGTCTCCGCCTTCGGATGGTCGCCGCCATACTCGGGTTGTCGGTCGTGACGATCGGACTACTCGCGGGCGTCTGGATCGTTTTCTACGCGCTCTTGGCCGTCGTCGAGAGCTCTTTCGCACCACAGATTGCCTTCATCGTTACCGCTGGGGCGCTACTGACGATCGGGTATCTCGAGTACACGCATCTCGGAACGGTCGAACGGCTCGCGGACGCCCACCCCGTGGACCGAGAAACGGCACCGGACCTCTACGAGACGACGACCCGCGTCGCCGCCCAGCTCGACGTTCCCGTCCCGACCATCGCGGTCTCAGAGCGGGAGACGCCAGAGGCCCTGACCGTCGGCTTTCGGCCGGACTCTGTCCACCTGATCCTCTCGCTCGGGACGGTCGAATCGCTCGAACCCGCCGAACTCGAGGCGGTGATCGCCCACGAACTCGCACACGTCAAAAACAGGGATGCGATGGTGATGACTGTCGTTTCCCTCCCGGTCGTTCTCGCCGACGGGATGCGATCGCGGATCACGGCGATCGAGCGGCCCGGATGGACGATCGTCATCATCGTTCCGCTTGCGGCGCTGTCGGCCGTGATCTGGGTCGTCGGCAGAACGATCACGGCCCACCTCTCGAGAGCCAGAGAGGTCGCCGCCGATCGAGCGGCGGCGGAGATAACTGGGTCGCCGGCCGCCCTCGCCGATGCCTCGGGAAGTTAGACCATCACATATCCGAGACGCCCGCTCGTGACCTCCGGCAGGTCTCCGGGGTTTCCTCGTTGTCGATCCTCCCGCTCGAGCCGACGGAACTGGAGAAGGTCATGCTCGGGCCCGACGGTGAGACCGAGCCAGCCTACTGGGAGCTTCGACGGCGACTCCACCGACTCGAGCGACGACTGTTCGGCAGCCACCCGTCGACGGAGGATCGAATCGCCGCGTTGCGGGACCGACAGCGAGCGGTGGAGGCGAGCTAATTACGGGGGATACGGAGAACGCTTGGTTTCAGGGCGGGGAGGATGTCAACGCGGCCGTTTCAGAGGGTATCGCCCTGCCTCGAGTTGTCGGTGACGTCGCTCGAGGCGAAACGGCACGGTTGACGTCACTCACTGGGCCTGTGTTACGGACCCTTCTTCGTTCGGCTGGACGACGACGAACCCCTCCGATCCAGTGAACTCCATCTGAACCGATTCGCCGGAGGTCTGACCGATCTCGAACAGCTTGTTCGTCTCGAACGACGGGGAGAGATTCGCGCTCCACGCGACCGTCGCATCCGGATCCGTGTAGACCGGCGGCGTCACGACGAGCGGATCGCCGTGGGTCGAAATCGCGACTTCCCCCGGACCCGAGAGGTAGACGTTCGTCAGGCCGCCCGCCGCCATCCCCGAGATGCTCTTGACGGTGTTGATCTCGTAGTCGACGCTCGTTTCGAACGCGAGAACGTCGTTTCCGTTGACCGAGATCGATTCGTCGGCATCGAGGTCGAGTAACTGGACCTTCTTGCTCTGTTCGGCGATATACAGGTGGCCGTTTCCCGTCGCCTCCATGATAGGCGTCCCTTCCCCGCTGACGGCCTCCTTTACCATTCCGGTGAGACCACCTTCGGCAGACGATTTTCCCGTGAACGTGATGTCGCCGGTGTAGGCGACCATCGATCCGGCTTTGACCATCACGGTTCCGTCGAGCGGGATATCGAGCAACCGGTTGTTCTCCTTTTGAAATCCATCGCCGCCTTCGTCTGGTGCGTTAGACTGCGTAAACTCTTGTAACTCCATGATAACAGACGTGAGGTTTCTCGTCCGGTCATATAGGTTTTCATTAGTAGTTTCTGTGTCGGCAACAGGTGTCGGTCGCAGCTGTTACTGCTGGATCTCAATCTCCCGAAGACCGACGGATTCGCGGTCCTCGAGAAACTCAGAGAGAACGGCGATCACCCCCGGATTCCGATCCTCGTTCTCACGAGTTCGAACGCCGACGAGGACATTCTCAAGAGCTACGAACTGTCCGCCAACGCGTACCTCACGAAACCGGACTGCCCCGACGAGTTCGTCGAGATGGTCGAAACGATCGAGTCGTTCTGGTTCGACGAGGTCCACCTCCCGCCGTCGCCACCGTAGTTCGACGAGGTTCCTCCCGCCGTCGCCCCCGTAGGTTCGACGAGTTCCATCCCCCACCGTCGCCGCCGAGACACACTCGCGTCACTCGCACTGTCAGGAGACGTTCGACTCGCTCGAGGGAGCCTCGAGGCACCCACCGCTCTCGAGTAACGCTTCGAGAACGTCGCGGTCAGACGGCGCGTCGATGAGGTGTCCCGCACACTCACAGTCCGACGAACCGAACCCCCGAAATCGATCGCCGGGAATCGACCGGGCGAGTTCGCACTCTCGTCGTTCGTCCGGAAAGAAGACGGGGCTCTCGAGGGTCGCGTCGGGGCACCCGAGCAGGTAGTCGACGTGCCAGTGGCGCGTCTCGCGCTCGCCGCGGGCGAGTTCGGCGTGGCGATCCACGCGGCAGAATCCGCCGGGGCCGAACGCGCTGCCGACGTAGGCGTAGGTTCCGGCGTCGAACGCGATCGGTCCCAGCGACCCGACCTCGAGGGTCGTCGGTCGCTCAAGAGAGAGAACGAGAACGTAGGTTCCACGCATGCGTTCGAGTCGACGGTCGGTTCCGACGGCAAAAACGGAGTCGGTTCGATCGAGTCCCGATTCGGGCAATAGGTTACGTCTCGTCGGTACCGGGGTCCTCGACGGCGGGCAACCCGGTCGCCATCAGGCGGCGTGCGATCGCGACGAGGCCGTTGTCGAACCCGCGGCCGAAGACAGCTTGCTCGCGTTCGTGTTCGCCCGACGACGATTCGTGGAAGGTACTCACCAGAATCGAACTCTGGTCGACCAGAAGTAGCCGACTGATCTCCGTGTCGTCGCCCGACCAGAGAGAGCCCGAAAGCCACGCAAGACCCGACACGAAGACCTGGGTTCCCGGTAGTTCATCCTGTACGCGTTCGCGGATCGACTCCGCCGTCGTTCCGATGATGACGGTGACACCGCGCTGTTGGGCCGCCCTGATCCGCTCAATTAGTTGTTCGGTGAAAATGTCATCGTCCCCGAGGACGAAGACCAGTTCCTGATCGGCGTCGTCGATCAACTGCTGTGTTCGGCTCGTGATTCCGGCCATTCCTGACAGCGACCACACCTCATGGGTGACGTCCGTTTCGGCGTTCGTGGATAGTGAATCGATCGCCTCGAGCGAGTCTCTGAGCGAGTCCGTCCGCGAGTCGTACTTCTGCTGGAGCGTGTCGTCCGCTTCGGCGACGGAAACGGCCCGAAATCGCTGCGGGTTCGAGTGTTGGATCTCGACCAGTCCGCTCGACTCGAGCACTCGCACCGCGTCGTACACGCGAGTACGAGGAACGTCCGAAACTTCGCTGATCTCCTTTGCAGTCCCCTGTCGGAGACGGGTCAGTGCGACGAAGGCCTTCGCCTCGTATTCCTGTAGCCCGAGCTGTTGGAGCAGTTCGACTGCCTCTTCGTGGTTCGATAGCTCATCCATGGGTCCCAACCCCACCACCGGACATCCAGTAGCTGAGTACCATTTACCGCTCCACGTGAAAACACCTTCCGCTTGGCACGATCTCACGGAAACGCCATGTTAGTCCGGTCTGCTACGAACCCCAGAGAGACTCCGTTTCCGCCCCCAAGAGGGGGTCTGATACAACGCGCGAAGTCGACACGACCCTCGAATGTGTGGCGACCGAACGAATCGGTAGGTGTTTTCACTCAGATAATCACAACAGAGATATACGGGGTGACTGTGAAGTGGGAACCGGTACGCGGCTTCAAGTAGGGTCCCAACCACGCTGTCGCCGTGTACCGGACTCCCTTCGGGGAGATTTCCATACCGACGACCCATTTCGATTATGTCCCAGAATACGGGAGATGAACCAGAGTCTCGCGCCGCGACACAACTCGAGGCGTTCGGACTGAGCGCCTACGCCGCCCGGACGTTCGTCGCGCTCGTCAGCCTCGGCGACGGAACGGCCCAGGACGTGAGCGACGTCTCCGAGGTTCCGCGAACGCGCGTGTACGATGCAGCCGCGGAGTTGCGCGACCGCGGCCTCGTCGATGTACAGCACTCGAGCCCCAGGCGATTCGTCGCCATCTCCGCGGAGACCGCCGGCCGGCGGTTCAAACAGGACTACGTCCACCGAGCGAACGAGCTGACGGACGCGCTCGATTCGCTCGAGCCGAAAACGCTGTCGTCGGAACAACGAGGCGTCTGGACCGTGACGGGGCGGGAAACGATCACCGAACGGCTCCTGTCGTTCATCGAGGAGGCGACGGACGAAATCGTGTACATGACCGTCGAAGCCCTCCTCTGTGAGACGCTCACCGACGCGCTTCGGGCGGCGTCCGATCGGGGCGTTATGATTCGGGTTGCAGGGATGTCGCCGGCTGCGACCGCGGAGATTCGCCAGTCGATCCCGAACGCCGAACCGTTCGACTCGCTGTGGGACTGGTCGGATATGCCCGCCGGACGCCTTTCGATGATCGATCAAGAGAAGACGCTGGCGAGCGTCCTCGTGGCCGAAGACGGCACAGAGCCGCCCGGACATCGCGACGAGACGGCGATCTGGGGGACGGGTGAGACGAACAGTCTGGTAATGGTGCTGAAGGCGATATTCACGTGGCAACTCGACGGGAATAGAGACGAGTGAGTCACGTCGAAGACACGATTGGCGCTGTGGGAGCACTAACTCGCTAACTACTATTCGAGTCACTGACTCAGCCGCTGGTACTTGGGCCACGAACTCAGCCGCTGGTACTCGAGTCACTAACGCGACGACTACTCTTCGAGGTCACTACCGCAGCAACTACTCTTCGAGTCGCCTCGAGACGAATCCGAGGAGCGCTTCGACCCGCTCGTGAGAGCGGTACCTGACGGTCCCGGTTCGGCTATCGTATTCGATAACGCCCGCATCGGCTAACTGCGGGAGGTGAGTGTGATGAAGTTCGGCTCGAGCGATTCGCTGGTCATCCGTGTTCGAGGTCGGTGGATCGGTCTCTGTGCTCGGACTCGACCGAGCGGACCGCTCGGTGACGACGTCGGCGAGGGTTTCGATTTCGATGACACCACCGTTCTCGCGGAGTTGGCGGAGGATGGTTCGTCGCCGGGGGTCGGCGACCAAATGGAGTACTGTCTCGGTCGAGATAGTCCGTGTGTTGACGTTCATAGAAAGTCCCACCATGTTCAGACGGGACATTCGCTCGCAGGAACATGGATGTGAATATTCGGCCCCACTGGGGAAAGCAGTGGTGTTAACCCGAATCCTCACACCTCGTCATCCAGCGGTCTTCACTATCGTTTTCCCGGTGACCGTCCTTGGGACGATCATGGAACGCGCACTCGTTATCGGCGGCACCCGCTTTATCGGCCGCCACCTCGTCGAGGAACTGCTCGAGCACGACTACGACGTGACGATATTCACCCGCGGGACCCACGAAAACCCGTTCGCGGAGGACGACCGGGTCACCCACCGCGAGGGCGACCGAACGAACGACTCGGCGCTCGAGGCCACGGCCACGGCCGTCGACCCCGACGCGGTCTTCGACTGCGTCGCCTACCACCCGAAGGACGTGCGTGCGGCGACGCGGCTGTTCGCTGACGCCGACGCGTACGTCTACGTCTCGAGTGGCGCAGCGTACGGGAGCGAGGAGATTCCAAAGCGAGAGGGCGAGACGGCCCTCGAGCCCTGTACGACCGACCAGGAGACCGACGACTCGAGCGAAACGTACGGGAATCGAAAGGCCGAGGGCGACCGGGCGGTGTTCGCGGCCGCAGAGCGCGGCGTCAACGCCATGTCGGTTAGACCCTGCATCGTCTACGGGCCCCACGATTACACCGAACGGCTGGACTTCTGGATCGACCGCGTGAACGAGTACGATCGGGTCCTCGTCCCCGGCGACGGGACGAACGTCTGGCACCGAGCCTACGTCGAGGACGTCGCCAGCGCGCTACGGATCGTCGCCGAGCGCGGCGAGCCGGGCGAGGCCTACAACGTCGGTGACCGGCGACTCGTCACGCTCGAGGAATCGATCGAGCTAATCGCGTCGGCGCTGGACACGTCCGTCGAGGTCGTCGACGCGGGCCGCCGCGAACTCGAGGCCGGCGAACTCGAACCCGCCGACTTTCCGTTCTATCGGTCCTACCCCCACGTCCTTTCGACGGCGAAACTCGCCGATCTGGGCTGGGAGTCGACGCTGCTGTCGACCGCCGTCGACCGGTCGGTCGCCGACCACAGAGAGAGCGACCGTGACGGAGCGGACCACGACCCGGGGCGGGAAGCGGAAGAACGCGTCCTCGGGATCCTCGAGACGATGTGACGAGATCGATGGCGGCTCGAGACAGCGCGGACAAATCGGCGTCTACGATTCGGACGACATCGCCTAGATACCGTGGCTACACCGCGCCTACACGGGGAGCGGCAACGAACGTGCGTCGTCCGTCCCGACTCTCGCAACGACCCGAGAGCAAAGGATCGAACGTTTACGCGTTCACAACTCTCTTAACATATAGATAATTAGTCTGGTAGGAAAAGGCTTATTACGCCGTTCAAGGGTTCGAGGATCATGGCAACGCCGATCCAGCGTGCCGTCGATATTTATCGAAACGAGGGTGCCGCGACACTCTCGACCAAGGCGCTTCGGAGCCTCCGCAGGCGGGCCGCAATGGCGTACTGGCGCGCTCGCAAGTCGCGGACGTTCGAGATCGCCGGCGTCGAAGCGACATTCGACACCCGCGGTCGCGCCGCGCGATCGCTGCGGATCTTCGATAGCGGCGAGCGAATCATGGTTCGGGACCTGGTCTCGGAACTCGAGGAGTCGGACGTGTTCTGGGACGTCGGCGCGCACATCGGATTTCACTCGAGTCTCGCCGGTCAGCGAGCCCAGCGTGTCGAGGCGTTCGAGCCGACTCCACACACCGTCCGGCAGGGGCGAGCGAACCTCGAGCGAAACGAGGTCGACGGCCAGATGCACGAGTGTGCGATGTGGGACGCCGACGAAACGCTCACGCTCGATCCCGACAGTTCCGCGACTGGCGGCGGCGCGATATCGGTGCCCGCCCGCAGGGGCGACAGCCTCGTCGACGAGGGGCTACCACGACCGAACGTCGTAAAGATCGACGTGGAAGGAGCCGAACCACGCGTGGTCGACGGGATGGCCGAAACGCTGGCCGACGATGGCTGCCGGACCGTCTACTGTGAGGTTCACCGCCCCGCGGACACGCGGCCGTCGGTCGAGGACCACGGCTCCTCGGTCGAGGGATTCCTCGACTCGCTCCGTGACCTCGGCTTCGCCCTCGAGACGCTCGCGGATCGGGGCCCCGACTTCCACATCAAAGCGACGGCCCTCGAGTGAGGTGACACTCGTTCGCGACGAGAACGCCTTTATATCGCGGCCGCCCTCCACAGAGATATGTTCGATAAGTCGACGTGGATTCGCCTGCCGCGAAACGTCGTCGTCGGCAAGGGCGTTCGCTCGCGGTTCCTCGAGGTCGTCGACGACCTCCACCTTCGGGGGCGACCCCTGTTCGTGACGAGTCCGACGCCGCGGTCGATCGCGGCGGAACCGATCGCCGCCGACCTCGAGGCGGCTGGGATCGATCCGGCCGTCGTGACCGTCGAGCGGGCGAGCTTCGAAGCAGTCGAGGAAGTCATCGAGACGGCCGAGGCCGAGGAGGTGACCTACCTCGTCGGCATCGGCGGCGGGAAGGCGATCGATATCGCGAAGATGGCCAGCCATCACCTCGAGATGGGCTTTTGCTCGGTGCCGACGGCGGCGAGCCACGACGGCATCGTCAGCAACCGCGGCTCGGTACCGGACGGCGATACGCGCCACAGCGTCGCCGCCGAACCGCCGCTCGCGGTCGTCGCAGACACCGAACTCCTCGCGGACGCCCCCTGGGAGCTCACGACCGCCGGCTGTGCGGATATTATCTCGAACTACACCGCCGTGATGGACTGGCGGCTCGCCCACCGGCTCAAGAACGTCGAGTACTCCGGCTTCGCCGGCGCGCTGGCGGAGATGACCGCGGAGATCCTCGTCGACAACGCCGATCACGTCCGCCCCGGCCTCGAGGAGTCGGCCTGGATCGTCACCAAAGCGCTGGTCTCCTCGGGCGTGGCGATGTCCATCGCCGGCTCCTCGAGACCGGCAAGCGGTGCCGAACACCTCTTTTCGCACCAGCTCGACCGGCTCGAGCCCGGTACCGCCCTCCACGGCCATCAGGTCGGCGTCGGCTCGATCATGACCGCCTACCTCCACGACGGCGAGCGCGGCATCTGGCAGGACATCAGGTCGCGCTCGATAGCATCGACGCGCCGACGACCGCGGCCGAACTCGGTATCGACGACGAGACCGTCATAGAGGCGCTGACGACCTGTCACGCGATCCGCGACCGGTACACCATCCTCGGCGACGGGATGAACGAGGAGGCCGCTCGAGAGGTCGCCACGACGACCGGCGTCATCTCCTGACGCGGCTCCACCGAAGCGGGCCGGGTCACAGCCGAGAATTACACGTGCTCGTCGAGGAAGTCCGCGATTTCGGCGTAGGCCTCGATCCGGTTGTCGAGTTTCGAGAAGCCGTGACCCTCGTCGTCGAAAAAGAGCTTTCGGACGGGAACGCCCTGCTCTCGAGCCTGGTCGACGATCTGTTCCGCCTCGCCGACGGGCACCCGCGGATCGTTCTCGCCGTGGAGGACGAAAAGTGGCGCCTCGAGCGACTCGACGTTATTGATCGGCGAAATTTCCTCTAAGAACTCCCGATCGTCGGCGAGCGAGCCGTACTCCGCCTCTCGGAGTTTCCGCCGCCAGTCGCCGGTGTTCTCGAGGAAGGTGACGAAGTTGGCGATGCCGACGACGTCGATTCCGGCCGCCCAGAGGTCGGGGTACTCCGTCAGCGCGGCGAGTACCATGAACCCGCCGTAGGAACCACCCTTGCAGGCGATTCGATCGGGGTCGATCGCCAGGTGATTTTGCAGCCACTCGACGCAGGCGCGGATGTCGGCAACCGAGTCCATACGCTTTTCGACGTCGTCGAGGCTCGCGTACTCGCTGCCGTAGCCCGCTGAACCGCGAACGTTGGGTTCGAAGTAAGCGTAGCCTCGATCGAGGAAGTACTGCTTGACGCTCGAGAACGACGGCCGGCGCTGGCTCTCGGGGCCGCCGTGGATGTCGACGATGACCGGCGTCGCCCCCTGCCCGGTCGATTCGGGGAGTGTGAGAAAGCCGGGCACCTCCAGTTCATCGAAGCTCTCGACGTGTTCGATCGTCGATTCACGGAAGCGCTCGCGGGAGATGCCGGCCGTCGGTGCCGCGGTCCACCGGTCGGACTCACCGGTCTCTACGTCGACGACGAAGACGTTCGTGTTGATCGTATCGCCGGACGTCGAAACCGCGAATCGCTCCGCGTCGGGGCCGAAGCTCACGCCGCCGGCGATACCGCCCGGCAGATCCGGTTCGGGAAACGTCTCGAAGTTCGTCGGTGCGTCAGAATCGAACTCCCCGACCGTGAGGTCGGTGTAGCCCTCGACGTTTCGGGAGAAGACGAACCGGCCGGTCTCGTCGTCGACCGCGATACCGTCGACGTTCCACTCGCCGCCCGAGGCGACCGTCTCGAGCGTTTTCGTCTCGAAGTCCAGATACGCGAGCTCGAGCGTGTCGGACCCGCGATCCGTAATCAGATAGAGTCCCGGACTCTCCTCGCCCTCCGGCGGTATCGGTGCCCAGCTGGCACTCTGATAGCGAACGTTGCCCTCGTGTGGGGTGAGGTGCTCGAGTTCGGTCGAACCGGGGTCGATGGACTCGAGGTCAGTTTCGCCGTCGCCCGGTGCTAGGTCGAGCACGTAGAGGTCCTGATCGAAGTTCGAGTAGGCCTTCGAGACGAGCAGTTTCGAATCGTCGGGGCTCCAGCCCGCGAGCGTGAGCCAGCCGTCGCCTTCGAAGACGAGCGTCGCGTCGGCGGGAGACGACGACTCTTGTGCGCTCGAGTTTCGCCCGTCGACGTCGCCGCTCTCTGCACGCCGCTGGACGTACACGTCGAACACGGACTCGTCACGCCGATTTGAGGTGAACGCGAACCACTCGCCGTCGTGACTCCAGCCGCCCCAGCGGTGTTTCGCGTCGGGCGCTCGGGTCTGGTTCTGGACGAGGCCAGTTTCGGCGTCGAGTCGGAACAGTTGGGCGCGTTCGTTGCCGCCCTCGTCCATCCCGAAGAGCAACTCGGGCCGTTCGGGCGACCACGAGGCGAAGCTCACCTGTTCGTCCGTGAACGTGCGCTGTTCGGGCCAGGAGAGGGGGTCCTCGAGCGTCCAGACCTGCGGGACGCCGGTCGTGTTCATCAGAAACGAGAGGGACTCGCCGTCGGGGCCGAACGACGCGCCGTAGGCGCTTCGGATGTTGAGATAGCGTTCGATATCGTACATCGGCTACCTCGACTATCTCGGGTCGAGTCAGTAACCGTTTCCCCTCGAGACCGCGGGTATGCCGTGGCGAAACCCCCTCGTAGGTCCGGCCTAGTTCGTCCCGCCGAGACCAACGGTCTGTCACGTGGTCGTGGGAGGGCGATTATCTGATCGGGCCGCCGGACCGAGTCGCCCGAACGCGTGTTGGGTACGGTTAACGAAATACAGGAATACAGAACAGTAACGGACGATGCCAGACGAGGCCGAATCCGGCGGCGAAGAACAGCCCGCAGCAGTTACGACGGTCGTCCTCACGGTGCTGGTCGTCCTCGTCGCGTTCGGGCTGACGGTCGCGGTGATCGGCCCCGGGTTCTTCGACGAGGGAACGGCCGGCGACAACGATCCTGAATCGCTCGGCGACCTCGAGGGGTCCTCGAACGTCAATTCGACGGATAGTGCGGCCAACGAGACTACGAGCGACGGTGAGTCGTCCAGCGGCGGTGACGGTGACGAGCGCGGCGATGAACCAATAGACGCGATAGAGAATAGTTCGGGCGGAGCGCAAGCGGACGATGGAGACCCAGAGGGAGAAAGCGACGAAGACGACGGATCGGACGAGGCGGGCGAATCTGACGACGAAGACGAAAGCGACGACGAGGAAGAGACTGGCGGCGAGAACGATACCGGGGAACGTGACGAAGATGACGAAACGGACGAAGAGACCGATGCAGATAGCGAGCGAGAGAGCGGCGACGAGGAGGCAGGGGAAGACGACGAGAGCGAGGAAACTGACGACACAGAAGACGACGAAGAGAGTGCAGCGGACGAGGAGACCGGAGACGAAGCCGACGAGGAAGATGGCCTGCTCGATGGACTCGACGAGTTCATCGACGGGACCATCGAGGACGTGATGCCGGACGACGAGTGATCTGATGGACAGGCGCGACCCCAGTCGTTCCCGCGCAGGGGGCCAATCGTGCGGATTCTGCGGACGTTCAGTCCTCGAGGTGAGCCGTACCGACCGCCCGCTGATCAGATAACTTAGGTGATTTTTTAATCCGGGGCTGCGTCCCGACGGCATATGCACGTCGCGTTCGTCTCGTTCGAAACGCTCGAGCACCGAGAGAGCGAGACGAACCGGCGATTTCGCGAGGTCGTCGAGGGGATCTGCGACGGCGGACACGACGTCCACGTCTTCTGTGCGCAGTTCTGGGCCGGCGAGGAATCGATCTACGAACGCGGTGGGATCACCTATCACGCCGTCTCGACGGGTCTCGACGCACGTGCGTCCTTTCTGCTTCGACTCCCGTTCGTCCTCGCGTCCGCTCGACCGGACGTCATCCACGCGAGCGCGACGCCGCCGGGGCAGGTGATCGCCGCCAACTGGGGCTCGAGACTTGCCCGCTGTCCGTTCGTCCTCGAGTGGTACGGCGACGGTGGCGTCGCCGAGGACAGACTCACCCGGTGGGCGACGAGCCAGCCCGATCGGATCGTAACGCCCTCGGAACTCGTCGGCACCTGGGTACAGGAGACCGGGGCCGAGACCGAACAGGTGACGCCGATCCCGAACCGGATCGATACCGATCTGATACGAGATGTCGTGCCGGCAGCACAGGTGGAAGTCGTCTACGCCCGACGGCTCGACGAGGGCGCGAACCTAGAGAGTCTCCTGCTCGCACTGGCGGAGATCCGCCAGCGAGGCTGGAACGCCGTCGTCATCGGCGACGGTCCCGAACGCGAGCGCTACGAGGAGTTAGCGAGCGACCTGCGGATCGACGACCGCGTCCGCTTCGCCGGCGAATGCTCCCGCGAGGAGCGAGTCGCCGTCTACCGCGGCGCGCACGTCTTCGCTCAGACGGCCGAACGCTGTGTCTTCCCGACGGAGATGCTCTGGGCGCTGGCCTCGGGCTGTGTCGGTATCGTCGAGTACCACGCCGACTCGAGCGCCCACGAACTCGTCGAGGGCTGGGACCGCGGTTTTCGCACCACCAGCGAACAGGAGTTGACGAACGCGATCATCAGCGCGGGCGACCTCGAGTACCGCGACTTCGACGACCGCTTTACCGCGTTCGACCGAAGCGCGATCAGAGACCAATATCTCGAGCTCTACCGGACGCTACAGGACCAGTCCGGCGTGTTGTAGGGCATCGGCTGACGTTTCGGTACCAACAGTACCACAGGAACGGCTACAGCCCCTGCGCCAGCGACCAAGCGAGCGCGCCGCCGAGGACGAGAAAGGCTCCGACGCCGACTAGGACGAGGAGGTTCGGAAGAACGGGCAGGACGAGAAGTGCGAGGACGGCGACCAGAAGGACGATGACGATGTTGAGGCGACGAACGATCGCAGCTTCTGTCATTACTCGTCTAATTCGCGTACGCCGATAAATAGAGTGGGCACGAAGCGGCGCTCGCGTGAGCCGGCGACCGGTCAGAGATCGAACTTCTCGGCTGCGGTCTCCATGTCCTTGTCCCCGCGTCCGGAGAGGTTGACGAGGATGCGCTCGTGGTCTGTCTCCTCGGCGAGTTGAATCGCTCGAGCGAGCCCGTGGCTCGACTCGAGGGCGGGGATGATCCCCTCCGTTTCGCTGAGTTCCCGGAACGCGGCGAGCGCCGCGTCGTCGGTGACGCCGCTGTACTCACAGCGGCCGACGGCGCGGAACATGGCGTGTTCGGGGCCGACGCCGGGGTAGTCGAGACCTGCCGAGACCGAGTGGACCTCGACGTCCTCGTCGATGACGCGCGTTTTCATCCCGTGGATGACGTCGTCCGCGCCGCTCGCGAGCGGTGCCGCGTGGCGACTCGAGTCCGAGCCCTCGCCGCCGCCTTCGGCCCCGTAGAAGTCGACGGGATCGTCGCGGAAGGCGTGAAAGAGCCCGATGGCGTTCGAGCCGCCGCCGACGCAAGCGACCGCGGCGTCGGGCAGTTCGCCCGTCCGGTCGACGAATTGCTCGCGAGCCTCTCGGCCGATGACGCTCTGGAAGTCCCTGACCATCCGCGGGAACGGGTCCGGACCGACGACGCTGCCGACGAGGTAGTGCGTGTCCTCGACGTTCTGGGCGAAGTCCTCGAGGGCGGCGTCGACGGCGTCTGCCAGCCCTTCGCCCCCGCGGGTCATTTCGTTGACCTCGGCTCCCATCAGTCGCATGCGGAAGACGTTCATCTCCTAGCGCTGGACGTCCTTTTTCCCCATGTAGATCTCCGTCTCGAGGCCGAGCAGCGCGCCCACCATCGCCGTCGCGGTGCCGTGCTGGCCTGCGCCCGTCTCGGCGATCAGGCGATCCTTGCCGGCGCGTTTGGCCAGCAGCGCTTGGCCCAGCGCGTTGTTGATCTTGTGTGCGCCGCCGTGGAGCAGATCCTCGCGTTTGAGGTAGATCTCGGCTCCGTAGCGCTCGCTCAAGTTGCTCGCGTAGTAAAGCGGCGTCGGCCGGCCCGCGAACTCCTCGAGCAGGGAGCGCAGATCGGCCTGAAATTCGTCGCTCGTTCCGATCTCGTCGTACGCGTCCGCGAGTCCCTCGAGCGGTTCCTCGAGTGGCTCGGGGACGTGCCGACCGCCGTATCCGTCGAAGTCTCCGGAAGACATCTCTGCCACCACTTGTGACCTCACCGTAATGTATGTTTACAATAGACCGCTTGATTCGTCTGGCCAGTCACCGGCGCAGAAATCAGGCGACAGCGGAAACGGCTTACCGAGCTACCACTCGAGGTCGCCGTCAGCCACCAGATCCGGATTCGCGGGCGTCACGTTCAGGATGCCCATCACCGCCGTTCGGTCCTGCCACGGGTACTCGCTGTCGGGCTCGGACCCGCCGATCTCGAGCGTCTCGCGCAGTTCGCGGGCCACCTCGGCCAATCCGTAGGGCTGGGCCTCGAGTTTGTCGGTCAGGCGCTTGAACTGGGAAAGCGTCCCCATCAGGACGGCGTCGGTCCGCTCGTCCTCGCGCTGGAGTCCCGAGAGGGCACACTCGCCGCCGAGGCTCAGAAGCTCCTGTTTCAGGTAGGAGGCCTGTCTGTACTGCAGGTTCGTCTTGACGACTCGGTGGACGGCCTTGCCGCGCATCCGGTAGACGCCCTTTTCGGTGACGTCGGCCCCTTCGAGCGTCTCGCGGGCGTCCTCGAGGGACTGGATGCGCTTTGGCACGTCCGGTGAGGTCCATCGGGACCGGGCTTCGGCGACCGCGAAGAGCGAGCCAGTGACGACGACCGCGTCGCCGTCGCCCGCGCGCTCGAGCGCGCTCGAGAGGGCGTCCTGCACGGCCGAGTCCGTGTGGACGTCGTCGGCGTCGACGCCGGCGTCGGCGAACACCTCTGCGAGGACCGCTCGGTCCTCGGCCCGGTCCACCGTCGGCTCGCAGGTGACGACCGAGTCGGGCGTCGGCAGGGCGTCTGCCATCTCGCGGTGATCCTTGTCGTGCATCGCGCCGAACACGAGGTGAAGGTCGTCGTACTCGTACGTCGAGAGGGTTTCGGCGACCCGCTCGCACGCGCCGGGGTTGTGCGCGCCGTCGAGGACGGTAAGCGGGTCGGTGTCGAGCACCTCGAATCGGCCGGGCCAGTGGGCGTTTCGCAAGCCGCGTGCGAGTTCGGCGTCGGTCACGTCCGTGACCTGCCGGGCGAGCGCCGCCGCGATACCCGCGTTTTCGGCCTGGTGTTCGCCCGGGAGCGGGATCCGCGTCTCGACGGCCCAGTCGTCGCCGGCGAGTTCGATGTCGGCCTCGACGTGGTTCGCCCGGCCGTCGTAGGTCACTCGAACGTCCGGCTGTGCAACCGACCGGGATCGCTCGTCCATCTGGCGATCACCCGCGCCGTGCTCGACCGTCTCGCCGTCGTGGCCGACAGTCAACACGTCACCCGCGACCGCGCGGACTGACTCGAGCGTGTCGTCGGTGACGCCCGTCACGAGCGGCGCGTCCGCGGGGGCGACGTGGGCCTTGTCGCGGGCGATCTCCGCTTTCGTCTCGCCGATGATACCGGTGTGCTCGAGGCTGACGCTGGTCACAGCGCTGGCGACCGGGTCGACGACGCTCGTCGCGTCGAACTTGCCGCCGATGCCGACCTCGAGGATCGCGACGTCGACGTTTTCGCGGCCGAAATACCAGAGCGCGAGCGCGGTCATCGTCTCGAAAAACGTCGGCGATTCGCCGTCGGCACCCCGGCTGGTCACGTAGGGTTGACTCGCTTCGACGAACGAACTGACCGCACTCCGGGGGATCTTCCGACCGTCGACGCGGACGCGCTCGCGCAGGTCCTCGAGATGTGGCGAGGTGTAGAGCCCGACGGAGAGACCGGCTTCGCGAAGCGTTCGCTCTACCATTCGCGCGGTCGACCCCTTGCCGTTCGAGCCCGCGACTTGCACGAAATCGACGCCCTCGTGCGGGTCCTCGAGGTGGGCCAGGAGGTCGGCCGTCGACTCCGTCCCCGGTTTCGGACGGAACCGCCGCAGACCAAAGAGGAAATCCGCTGCCTCGTGATACTCCATATCTGATCCACAGAGTCCGTCCGCTTTAGGGTTGCGCAACCGCATTTGCCACGACACTTACGTGTCGCGAACGAGCCGTTTCGGATTGACTGATGGTCAGGTTCGACCGACGTTCGGACTTTCTTACCGTTGTCTGAGAGAGAAAACTTATGATCTGGTGTTCGAATCTGTCCCGTGTATGACGCAGTTACTCAGCCGCTTCGATTTCTATGTCTTGGCTGTCTCGGCTATCTCCGAATTCTCTAGAATCATCGGCATCTAACCGAATTTCGGTGACCGAACTATCTCCTTCTTCAGTTCCGATTTCGAAGGAGATCTCTTCTTCTTCGTCAGGATCGATAACAACGTAATTTTCACCAACGTCACTCCACTCGCCGGAATCTCCATCGTACCACGAAAGTGTGGGTGTTCCAGTGAAGTACTGAAAACCATCGTTACTGATCGTCGCGTTGACGATCAGGTTTTCTCCTTCAGCAGGGTCATTGATGTTGGTTATTTCCGACTCGAGAACGGGTTCACCGAAATTTCGGTAGGTGATCTCCTCACCATTTTGAGCGTCAACGATGGGGATCCCTTCAGTTGCCTCCGCTGCTCTGGTCTGAAGCGTTCCAGTATTTGGATTGATTTCGATCGGCGTCGATGAATCTTCGGTGATTAAATCGGGTGACTCGCCATCTGAATACACAATATGCTCTTCCGAATCTCTCACTTCAATAGGTTCGCCATTGTACTGTACAACATCTTGGCCCCTCCACCCAGAGACCACTAAGTTTTCTTCCCTAATGTTACCAGATTCGTGTCGCAAGAAGGTTTGATCCGACGTTTCATTTACTGATTTCCCACTGACGACGAGACCGTCTCCTAGGCGAACTACTACGATATTATCTGGATGGCTCGACGTTGTGGCTGTTCCCGCAAGCGTAACTTCCGTCTCGTTCGATGTCCCTACAACACCCTGCTCAATTGACCCGGTCGAGGCGTCACTAACGGCACCCGCTGCTCCGACCCCGATACCAGCCCCAAGAATTGCGCCGATCACGGCCAGAGACGCGATCAACCCGACGAGGGCGTGTTTCGGACGCTCGGACACACGACACGACCGGATCGACCGGGACCAGACGTTCGCGAACATGGTGGTGACTCCGGAGGGACGGGCGGGCGGCTTCGTTGGCTGATTCGCATTCATCGAAACGACACCGATACTCTGATTCGACTTATTTCGATGGCGTGTTGAAATACTCTCTGGGCGATTATTATAACATATCTGTTGTTTTAGCTATTGGTGGATTGGGTATTCTGCTCGAATAAACACCTATACAGTCGTTTGAGCCGGTTCGCGACGGAGAACGGGTCTCGAGCGATCGATCCGTGACGTTCTCGAACCACCGGCGGCCGGTGAGAACGACCCATTTCGGAACGGAGTCTATTCGAAAGAGGTCACGATACCACCACGCACAAGCGGCGACCCAGAGTCAGGTAGCGCCCGATCGTTCACGTTCGCATGGCTGTCCGCCGAGGGAGACGGTTTCGGCCAGTTACGATCCGTTTTCTCGCCGAAATAAGTCCGATCACTTCGCAACTACGTCCCGTCAAGCGATCGCTCGGAAACCGTACCACGGTGTATCCATCATGTTCTGTCGTGTATCTCTCGGTGAACTCGATGGTGATAGAATAACGTCATATTGGCTCGATCATAACATAACAGGTGTTATGTACGTTCCGTCTGTCCTGACGAACGAATGTTGACCGGATGGCGCTATCGACTCGTCAGCGCGGCCGGCGTGGTCGGAGTGACCACTCTCTCCGTGCTCATAGCGAACCATCCAGCGGTCCAACAGCAGTTTACCACCTACGTTCCGCTCTTCAACCGCCTGGACGTACACACGCTCTCCGGCGGGATGCTCCTGTGGGCCGTCGGCCTTTGTTCGATCGTCATGGTCGGCTGCCTGCTTCCGCTTTACAAACCGCGACCACGGCGCGTACTCGATACGGTGTTCCTCGCGCAAAAACGCGTCGTAACCGGCGGGCTCGCGATCGCGGCGTTCGGGTTTTTCAAGTGGTCCCACCGGCTCCCGCGAGCGACGCTCGTGATGGTGGTCGGCCTGCTTTCGGTTTCGATTCCGGCGTGGTTCGTCCGAATGCGCCGGCGTCCGGCGAACGATTCGGGTCGGACGCTGCTTGTCGGCGACGATCCGGAGCAGATCGAACAGATCTCCGTACAGCTCGAGGGTCCTATCCTGGGGTATCTCTGTCCGACCAGTGCCCTTTCCAGTCAACTCGTCGCGGAGGGGGACTCGACGGGCATCGAGGCCGTCCCCGACGGCGGGTCCATCCCCAGGGACGGCCTCGTCCTCAAGTACGACGAATTCACTGACCTCGACCGACTCGGCGGCCTCTCGAGGATCGAAGACGTACTGGTCGAGTACGACGTCGACACCGTCGTGTTGGCGTTTCGACGAGCCGACCGCGCCGAGTTCTTCGGTTCGCTCGACGCCTGTTACGAACACGGCGTCGACGTGAAAGTCCACCAGGAGTACACCGACTCGGTCCTGATTTCCGACGACCAGATTGGCGAACTGGTGACCGTCGATCTCGAACCGTGGGATCCGATAGACCATCTGTTCAAGCGCGGCTTCGACGTCCTGTTCTCGCTGACTGCGCTCGTCGCGCTCGCGCCGGTGATCGCGCTGATCGCCGTCGCGATCAAACTCGATAGCTCCGGTCCCGTCCTGTACAAACAGGAGCGAACGGCCGTGTTCGGCGAGTCGTTTCAGGTGTACAAGTTTCGAAGCATGGTCCAGAACGCGGAGTCAGAGACTGGAGCGAAGATCAGCGACGAGGACGCAGGCGGCGTCGATCCGCGCGTCACGCGTGTCGGGAAGATCCTCCGAAAGACCCACCTCGACGAAATCCCGCAGCTGTGGGCGATTCTCGCCAGTGATATGAGCGTCGTCGGCCCACGGCCGGAGCGTCCGGAACTCGACAGTGAAATCCAGAGCGACGGGGTCGACTGGAGCAAACGGTGGTTCGTCAAACCCGGACTGACCGGACTCGCGCAGGTCAACGACATTACGGGCCACGAAGCCGAGAGCAAACTTCGATACGATCTCGAGTACGTCCGCCGCCAGTCGTTTAGGTTCGACCTCAAAATCGTTATTCGCCAGATCTGGAAAGTGTTATCCGATGTCAGGGAATTCGTCGCTAGTAGATGAGTGACGAGTCGCCGGTGGCGATTTCTGGACAGGACGTTCTGGTGACGGGCGGGGCGGGGTTTATCGGAAGCAACATCGTCGAAGCGCTCGTGCCCGAAAACGACGTTCGCGTGCTCGATAATCTCTCGAGCGGGGCTCGATCCAACGTTCCCTCGGGCGCGACGTTCATCGAGGGCGATATCAGAGACGACGCCACCGTACGTCACGCGACGGAGGGTATCGACATCATTTTTCATCAGGCTGGACAGATAAGCGTCGAGCGGTCGTTCGAGGCGCCGGAGTTGACCCACGAGGTAAACGTCACTGCGACGCTAAAACTCCTCGAGTGCGCTCGACGTGAATCCGCGCGGTTCGTGTTCGCCTCGAGTGCGGCGGTCTACGGGCATCCCGAGTCGATTCCGCTGTCGGAAGCGGCGCCGACCGAGCCGACGTCGCCGTACGGGGCGTCGAAACTCGCCGCGGAGCAGTACGTGCGGTTGTACGACGACCACTACGACCTGCAGGCGGTTTCGTTGCGGTACTTCAACGTCTACGGAGCCGGGCAAGTCGGTGGCGATTACAGCGCCGTCATTAGCGTCTTCGTCGACCAAGCGCTGAACGGCGATCCGATTACGGTAGACGGCGACGGCTCCCAGACGCGGGATTTTGTCCACGTCCGAGACGTGGTGCGAGCGAACCTCCTCGCCGGGGCCGCAGACGACTGCGACACCGTGTTCAACGTCGGGACCGGTGAGAGCCACTCGATTCTGGAGTTGGCAGAAGTCGTCCGATCCGTCGCCGGATCGGAGTCGGAAATCGTCCACCGGCGCGAGCGGACCGGCGATATCTCCGACAGCGAGGCCGATCTCGCTGCGATCAGGTCCCAGCTGGGATACGAACCGACGATTTCGATCGAATCGGGAATGGAGGAACTGATCACATCACTGGAGTGATCACACAGCGGCTACGACTATCGATTTTTACCTGTACTGACTTATCTATCAGGCTGACTTATATGCTGCTCTCACTCTTACACCTCGAGACGACGTCCTGCGATTTAAGACGGCGCTCGCGGTAGGACGTATCGACCGCAGTTCCCGCTGCTCGAGGATCGATGGCTCCCTCACTCGTACACTTCCTCGCAGGCGCGACGCTCGCGCTGTTCGTAGCGACGCCGCTCGCGCTCCGCGGTCGGCTTGCGCGGCGACACCTGTGGCTCGTCGCCATCGGTGGCCTCTGGGGAATGCTCCCGGACGGAAACTACGTGACGCCCGTCTTCGAATCGCAATTGGCCGCCCTGCACGGTTCGCAGTGGGCGAACGTCTTCGCCGGCCACCACGCGCTCGACCGACCCGCGTTCGCGACTCGAGGCCTAATCAGTACCGGCGTCGCCGTCACGGGGTTCGTCGTCGGCGTTTTCGGATTTTCCAGCGCCGCGATCGTCGGCGAGCGAGATCGCCGCGGCACTCGCTCGCCGCGAAATCGGTTGCTGACTCGAGCACTGCTGTCCGGGTACGCAGCGATCCTCTCCGGTGCTCTCGCGGGCGTCTGTGCGGGTCTCGTACTCGCACACGCCGGTCGAATGGAGCCGCTGGCCGCGCTGTGGGGTCGCGAGAGCGCGACCGCGGGCTGGGTGTTCCTGCTCGCCTGCAGCCTCGGAGCCAGCGGCGTCTTCGCACTCGTTCTTGAGGTACTCGATCGCCGATGGCCGGTTCTGCACCCGACGTTCGGTGTAGGGATGGGGCTCGCGGGCGCGGTGATCGCCTGGGGGATGGTCGTCGCGGTGGCCGTTCCGATCTGGATGCGCGTCGCGTTGGATCTTCCGCGTCCGATTCCATCCCTTCATCTAGCGAGCCTGGCCGGACTCGTCGTCTTCGGGCTGGTGATCGGTCTCGTCTACCCGACCACTCGACGGGTTCTCGACTCGCCGGTCCCGTCTCGCTAGCGATTTCCGAACCGACGAAGCTGGTAGGGCTCCGCTCGAGCAGCTATCGCTTCGATCGAAAACCGAAAACGGAAACTGCTCACGGCTATCGCCGCCGTCGGTATCAGGCCGTGTCGACGGCATTGCCCTCGAGCACGTCGGCTTCGTCGACGGTCACCGTCTGTCCGTCGACGGTGTACTCGCCGCTGTAGGGGACCGTCACCTCGAGGGTGCCGTCTCGTGGCTCGACCTCGCGTTCGTAGGTGATCGACTCGCCGTCGATTCGCTGTTCGGTCGTGACCGTCACCGGGCCGTCGGCGTCGGTGGTCGTCTCGATAGTGGCACCGGGGACGACCGCGAAGGCGCTCGCGTCGTCGCTCGTCGCGAGGAGCCGGTAGTGTGAGAGTCCGTCGCCGTCCTCGCCACCGGTACCGAGTTCGTCGTGGAGTTGGGACTGGGTCGCGTTCTCTGGCACCGAGGCCCCGGTGTCGCCGACGACGACGTACCCCACGTCGTCGCTTCGGAACTGCTCGTACCAGCTATCCGGATCGTCGGCCGCCTGGAACTCGTCGTAGTGAGCGTTCGCGTACGCGAAGCTGTCGGCCTCGCCGTTGACCAGATAGTTGTACAGTCGGTTGTCCGGCCACTCGCTCAGGACGAAGTTCTGGGGATACTCCCGGTCGATCGCTTCGGCGTGGTCGTCGATCGCCGTTGCGGCCTCGTACTGACCGTCGGTGTGGGCGGTCTGGGCGACCAGCGAGGGGACGAAGATGAGACTCATTCCGCAGACGATCAACGCGATGACGGTCAAATAGGCGATCGTCGAGGTGTCGGTCGGAAGGATAATGGTCGGATCTGACTCGCCGCCGTCGGTATCCGCCCTGCGAGCCCCGCCTGCGGTGGACGGCCCGGCTCGAGTCGACTCGCTATCCTCGCGAAACGGGACGGGGAGGCGGGCCAGATCGACCCAGGCCGTCAGGTGGACGAGTCCCAGCCCACCGAGTACCGAGAGCGGGATCGCAAGCTGTGCGGCGAAGCGAACCTGAATCGCGGCCATAGCGACCCAGAAGACGACGTAAACGCTGAGTAACAACCAGGCGGGTTCGTAGCGCTTGTAGGCCACCCAGCAGGTCCACAGGAGGACGACGAGCGCGACGTAGAACTGGATGCCGAGCTGGGACATCGGGCCGTGGATCACGGCGAGGTCCGCCGAGAACAACGACGCGGATTCGGTGAACCCCTCGCGGAGGAAGAGGTCGTCAGCGCGTTCGGTCAGGCGTGCCCAGTCTGCCGGTCGCAGCTGTCGGAAGATAAGGAGTCCCGCCACTGCACAGAGCACCTCGAAACCGACTAGTCCCGTCGTTGGCCACTCGAGGCGCGCCCACCCCTCGGCGAGCGCTGCGATCACGAGGGTGGCGGCGACGGTGAGGACGGGAACGATGGCGACAAACGAGTCCTGCCAGCCCCACCGGAAGTGAAAGAAAGCAGTGAGCCCGCACGCGACGAGCAGGCCGGCGACGATCGGCGCGACGGCCGCCGCGGGGGAGACGCCGTCTCGAGCATCCATCGCGACTTTCAGACCGATGTAGCCCGCTGCGGGGACGAACATGAGGATCGAACCACCCCAGGCGAGCGCGGAGAAGCTGAGTCCGACCCCGAGCGCAACGGCCGCGACCCAGGTCCAGGGCGTTCGAAGGTGTGCGGAAAGCGGTGCCGAGAGCGGTCGATTCGGATCCGAATCCGGCTGCTGGAGTCGCCGACGGCGAATGTCGACGGCGAGCCAAGCGAACGCGACCAGCGTCACGCCGAGCCAGAGGTACTGATGGAGGCGGTGCTCGAGGAAGCCGACGCCGGAGTAGACCGCGTGAACGGGCGTCAGCGCGAGCAAGACGACTGCGGCGATACCGACACGAACGTCGTCGGTGACGATCACGGCGAGCCAGTAGATGAGCACGCCGAGGAGCAGCGTCGCGACGACGGGGAGCCAGGCGGCGACCACGTCCGGGCCGACGAACTCCGCGAGAAACCAGTTCGTCGCATGTGTGAGCGGACGTCTGAGTGCAGCGTCGCCGGGCATATTCGCGAGGAGGCCCACATCAGTTGGACCGTTCGATTCGGCGAGAAATCGGTCCATCCAGTAGCGATAGTAGTACGGGTCGTTTCCCGGCGAGAGGATCGTCCCATCGCGGAACACCGCCGGCGCGTTCAACAGACGCATCGCGACGAGAAAGACCAGCGAGGCGAGGACGGCTCCCACGGTTCGGCGCTCGAGCGAGACCGGGAGCTCGAACTCGAAACCGTCGTCTGCGTTCGACGACGACGCGACGGACTCGCCCGTCAGACCCGCCCGGATCCCCTCCCGGCTCTCGACGCGGTACTCGCCGTCGACTTTCGTCACGAGATCGCGAGAGACGAGTTCGCCGAAGGTACCCGAATCGACGGGAAGGTCGTCGAACGTCCACGTCTCGTGGGCGTCGTCGACCTCGAGCAGCGTCTCGAGGGTCGCTTCGCCGTCGGACCGCTCCTCGCAAAAGCGTGCCGCCCGTCGTGCGACCTCGGCAGGATCTGCGGCCATTATCGCGTACGTCCGAGTGTGGCCTGATTATCCTTTCGCTCTGTTTGACTGTTTGAGAAGGGTGTGACTCTGGTTCTCGGATTCGGTAGCGGGTCGGGCGACGGACGTTCTCAATACAGATGAACGAAGCCGTGGTCCCCGTTTCTCGTTTCCGCACCTGATCTCTCTGCGCTTCGTTCGAAGCCAGCAACATCGTGTATCAGGACAAAACACCTATAGTACTGCAAAAGACGTACCACGAACATGAACTCCCCGGGGAAACTATGGAATTAATCGACGAAAACGGGAACCTCTTCGGCGTCGTGAACGTCATCGACGCGCTCGTCGTCGTCCTCGCGCTCGCGGTCGTCGCCGCCGGAATCGCCGTCATCGGCGTCCTCGGTGTCGGAGGCGGACCCGCTGGGAACGACGACGAAGCCGGAGCGTCCTCGACCGAGACCAAGTACGCGACGCTCTCGCTCGGCACGCAGTCAGTCGAGACCGCCGAGTCAATCACCGCTGGCGACGAGATGATGGCCGGTGACGAACGACTCTCGATCACCGACGTGTACGCGATACGGACCTCGAGTGACACCGCCGACGTCACCGTCCGAACCGAAGTCGTGGCCACCCACCACGAGAACGGAACCGTCACGTTCGACGGCGATCAGTTTGCATCCGGCCGGAACGTCTCGGTCCAGACCGACGAGTACGACGTGAACGGCAGTGTCGACGCCGTCGAATCCAATACGACGACGCTCTCGACCACCGAAACGGAAGTACTGTTCGAAGATACCGTCGGTCGGGAGACGGCCGAACAGATACGGGCCGGGGACGAGTCCGCAATCGGCAACGAAACGGTTGCGACGCTCGAGTCGACCTCGGCGTATCCGATCGGCGACGATAAGTATCGCGTCACCGCCGGGGCGACGCTCACGACGCTCGAGACCGACGACGGCGTTCGATACGGACAGCAACCGGTCGAATCCGGCGCGACGATTCCGTTCGCGACCGACTCCTACACCCTCGAGCCGGCGACCCTCGAGACCGGAACAACAGACGAACCTGGCGAAGCCACGACGACCACAGTCGAACTCGATCTGGACGAACTTTCAGACCGTGAAGCCGACCTGTTCGAACCCGGACTAACCGAGACGACCAGCGGGGAGACTCGGGCAACGGTCACGAGCGTTGACCGCGAGCCCGCCACCGTCGTCGTCGAGGCCGAAGACGGTTCGCTCAACGAGCAGGCCCACCCGACGAAAGACGACGTGACGCTCACCGTCGAACTCGAGACTCGCGAGACGGATCTCGGAACGGAGTTCAAAGGCGAGACGTTGCGTACCGGTGACACCGTCTATCTCGACTTCGGCGTCACGACCGTCGAAGAACGCGCCTGGGTCGTCGACTGAAGCGGCGTCGTTCTCTTTGGCAGTAACCGCTCGAGACCAGCCAAGAGCGCATCTTTCGCGAGGACACGATCGGTGAGTAGCGAAGCGAGTTGGATAGGTCTCCTCGTTCGAGACATCGCGTTCGCAGTTGCGATTCGAGCGGATACGACTCGAGTACAGATCCCACAGAGCAGTCTGTCTCTGTGGGCAGCCTCGGCCTGCTCCTCCTGTTGATCACTGGTTTGAAAAACACCGACACCTGTTGCCGACACAGAAACTACTAATGAAAACCTATATGACCGGACGAGAAACCTCACGTCTGTTATCATGGAGTTACAAGAGTTTACGCAGTCTAACGCACCAGACGAAGGCGGCGATGGATTTCAAAAGGAGAACAACCGGTTGCTATTAGCATCTGCGCTCGCCGCTCGAGATCACGGCGATGCGCGTCGGGCGCTGGATATTCTTCGATCGGCTGGAAAGCTGGCCGAAAAAGGTAATAGTAATCAGGTGAACGAAGAACACGTTCGCGAAGCTGACGAGTACAGCGACCTGAATCGATCCGTTCAGATCATTAAAAACGGGACGCCACATTCGCGTTATGCACTGTATGCGCTCGCGTATCTAACGAAGACGAAACTCAAAGATTCGTTTTCGACGGGCGAACTCTACGATACCTACTGTATCGTAGCCGAGGTTATGACCGGCGAGTCGTTAACCCACCAGCGGATTCTCAGTCTGATGAAAAAGTGGACACTTCCCGAGATTACCGAAAGTCGACACACGGGCGGTGGCAAAAGTGAGGGGAGCTACCGGACCCACCGGTTACTGCACGATCCGGATGTCGTGATGAGTACGTGTATCGAGTCAGCTGACGATCAGCGGACCGTATTGGACACACTCTCGAACTCGACCATATGAGTGGAGGTTTCACTGAAAACGAGGGGTGTCCGTCTCGCGTTTTTCATTGAAAACGAGGGGTGTCTCCCAATCGAGACACACCCACACAGGGGCGAACACTGCCCCTCGAGCACTCGCAAAGAGTAACCGACCCAAGACAGTACACACCGCCGACGGGTCCGTGGCGGGATTTTGGCGGTCGGATCCGTACGAACACGTATGCCCGACGACCGCCCAACCGACGACACCCTCGAGCGCGAGGACCAGGAAATCGCCGCCGAAATCGCAGGCGACGCCGAGTCGCTGCTCGATGCGCTCCCCCACTACTACAGAGGTGAAGTCGCCCAGACGACCACCGCGCAGGATCGGATCGACCAGACGACCAACTGGGCGATCACGGTGCTCGCGGCCCTGCTCTCGGTCGTCTTCTCGAGTCCCGACATGCCCGCCTACCTCTTGCTGGTCGGCATGGTCATCCTCGCTATCTTCCTCTCGTTTGAGGTTCGCCGGTACCGGTTTTACGACCTCTATCGGTCTCGAGTGCGATTCGTCCAGGAGAACGTCTTCGCGAACGCCCTCAATCCCCGGGGCGTCGAGCACGCCAACTGGCGCGAGGAGCTGGGCGAGGACCTCCGATATCCGACGTTCAAAGTGACGCTACTCGAGGCGCTCTCCAGACGCGTGCGTCGCATCTACGCGCTGTTGTTCGCGGTGCTCGGGGTCTCGTGGGTCGCGAAGGTCACGCTGTTTACCCCGGAATCTCGGTGGACAGAGGCCGCCGAACTACCGGGTATTCCCGGACCCGTCGTGGCCGGGCTCCTCGCTCTGTTTTTCCTCGGGCTCGTCGTGCTGGCGAGGTGGCCGGGGGCGCGCGAGGCGAAAGGGGAGATACACGGCGAGGAGCCCGGCGAGTGGAAAGAGACGGATGAAAACGAACCGAAACCCTGACTCACTTGCTGTTCATCGACTCGCTGGCGATGTTTCGTCCGCGGGGTTTCAACGCGACCTCCCGACGGATTCGGACCTCCTCTAACACGTCGAGTTCGATCATGCGCTCGTACATCTCCTCGACGTCATCGGTATCGATGTCGAGGAACTCGGGCACTTCGAACGGCGACACGCCGGAGTAGATCGCCATCAGCACCTCCTGTTCCTGACTCGAGAGGTCGATCTGCGAGGCGTTTTTCTCCGCTCCTCGGTCGAGGACGGACTTGAGCATCGCGCAGTTTTGCGCGCCTCCCGAGAGGTACGTCTGGACGCTGGTCCCCTCTTCCGTGTGTTCGGCTTCGACAACTGGGCGCTCCTGGCCCCGGACGGCTCGTTCGTCGCTCTCGACCGTGCCGATGTCGTCGACTTCGATCTGGACGAAGTTGCCGTTCTCGACGGCGAAGTTCGCCACGCCCTCGTTGATCTTGACGCGGGCTTTCTTCCAGGAGGAATCCTGCACTACGCCGCCTTTGACCGCCGGGTGTTTCACCAGGACGATCTCGCCGTCGAGGATCGCCTTCTGGATCTGGAGTTCGAACTCCTCGACCTCGCCCATCGAGACCAGGTACACGTTCTGGCCGGCGTTGACGCTGATGTAGTCCGATACTTTCGCGATCGTTCGGTTGACGTCGTACCGACCGCGGATTGACTGGATCTGTGCGAGCGGGATCGTCCGCTTGCCGCTGTTGCTCGCGATCACCAGCCGCTTGTTCGAGAGGACGATCCGACCGTTCGACCAGTCGGTGTCGGAGAGCTTTCGCCCGTCCTTGACGACCTGGGTGAACTGGCCGGTCACGTCCGCGAGTTTGGTCTCGGATTTGCTCATGCGAAGTCACCAGTCGGCGCGCCGACGCCGCCGAGTTTCGACAGCGCCGAGAAGCCACGCTTTCGCAGTCGGTCATTTTCGACTCGGTCGACGAACCCCGAGAGTCGGTCTCGCGATACGTCCCCGCCGATCTTCCCGAGGACGAACAGAGCCCGGACGCGCGTCTCAACGTCGACGTACTCATTCTCGACGAGGTCGAGCAGGCGCGTCTCTAACCCGTCTCCGTCGAGCATCGAGAGACTCGTCGCCGCGAACTTCGAGGTCATCGTATCGTCGTCGCCGAGCGTGTCGATCAGCGCGTCCTGTGCCTGGCTTTGGTGATCGACGTCGGCTACGCGACCGAGCAACCAGGCGGCGTTCCGGCGCTGGGCGGTCTCGGTGCTCTGGGTCAAAATGTCGACCAGCGGCTGGACGGACTCACTCGCATTGGCTTGCTCTAGCTCCCCGACGATCTTCTCGCGGACCTGGTGGCTCGCGTCCGCCGGCGCTTCCGAGAGCAGTTGTACGAGCGAGAACATCGCCGTCCGGCGAACGGTCTCGGAGTCGTCGCGCAACGCTTCCGCGAGCAGTTCGACCGCCTCGACGCTCCCGAGGCGGCCGAGCGCGTCGACCGCGATCCGCCGGAGCGTCTCGTCGTCGGCGTCTGCGACCCCCGAGAGTTCTCGGATCGCGTTGTCGGTCCCGATGTCCGCGAGCGCGTAGGCCGCCTCGACGCGGACGTCGTACTGATCCTCGTGGAGGATCTTCGAGAGCCCCGGAACGCTCTCTGCGGCACCGATGCGACCGCAGGCTCGAGCGACCCGTTTTCGCACCCGCGGGTCGGGATCGCCGAGCTGATTCACCAGCGGCCCGACGACGTTGTCCTCGCCGATCTTGCCGAGTCCCGTCGCGGCGGCCATCCGCAGTTCGGGTCGGTCCGCGCTCAGACTCTGTGCCAGCGCCTGGGCCTTCTTCCACTCGGCGACATCCTCGAGCGGCTGGCCGATGATCTCGCCGATGAGCTGTTCGAGCGCCGCCTGTCCGTACTGATCGAGCGCGTCGATCGCGGTTGCGCGGACGTCCTCGCTCTCGTCTTCGTTTGCCGCCCCCACCAGGGCGTCGACGATCTCACCTCTGGGAAATTTGCTGTCTGCCTGCTCGGATTCGAGACTCCCGATGATTTCGGCGGCTCGGCTCCGAACGCTCGGATTCGAGCTCGACTCGAGGAGCTCGACGAGTTTCTTGAAATCCGCGTTCCGCTCGAGTTCGAATAGCGTCATTGTTTCCTTGTTACCTTCCCCGCGGGGAGTGTCCCACCAGCCGATACACGGCCAATTATTCCCCCCACCGATCCTTAATCTTGCCTTCGACAGTTGACACGCCCGGACTGACGTAGCTGCCGACCAACCGCTTTCTGGACCGACCGTGCCGGAAAGCGTTATTCCACATCGCTCTCGTTGTCAGCCGATCCGCCGTCTGCCGACGAGTCGCTTTCCTCGGACGAGTCGGTCCCGTCGGCCGAGTCAGCATCGTCTGTCTCGTCGGACGTCTCGTTCCCGCTCGATGCAGACCCATCGTCATCCATCGACGGATCACTTTCATTCGAAGTCCCGTCTGACTCGTTGCCGTCATCGTAGGCTTTCGACTCCACGATCGTCCCCCACAGCTCGTTTTCGTCGATTTCGCCGTCGAGGTACCGCTCGACCCACTCGGTGTCGACGCCCCAGCCGCGGGCTTGTTCGTCGAACGGATCGACGATTTCGGTGTAGAGGTTCTCGAGCGAGGAGCCGTGGTCGATCAGTTCCTGATAGGCCTGATAGATAACGACGATCTCCTCGTCGGATTCGGCGACCGTCTCCGCGCTCGAGTTGTAGAACAGATCGAGTCGATTTTCCTCCGGCGTGTGATAGAGTTCGTCGACGACGATATCGTGTTCTTCGATTAGGTGATAGAACTCGCCCGGCGTCGCGTCCGGATTCTCGCCAGGGTCCTCCGGCTCGACAAGTCGCTGTCCTGATGCGTTCTCGAGACCTAGAACGGATCCGAGACAGCCGGCGACTGCTCCCAGCGAAAGCGCTCCGAGACCCGCAAGTGCTCCGCGGCGACTGAGCGAGTCTGTCGCTCGAGTCGTCTTGGTCGTTCCGCTCGGCCGTGACGACCCAGAATCGGCGCCCAGCTCGCTACCGTCGTCGTCCCTGCTGGGAGAGTCGGCTTCCCGTGACATCTATACGTCAGCGTAGCACCAACTACGTGAAAAGCGCGTTGGCCGTTCGAGAGCTTATTGTCAAGAAAAACATACCAATCGCCCAGAGAGTATTTCAACACCCCATCCAAACTACTCGAAACATACGATTGGTGTCGTTTGGATGAACTCGAACCCGCGCTCGCACTCGCTAGTCAGTTCCGACAGGTACGCCGCTATAAGAGAACGTCTTCGATCGAAAAGACGTGGGCTACGAGCGGTCCGGCCCCGATTAGCGATCGGTGTCTTGTTGACTGTCGTCCTTTGCGGACTGGTACTCACGGTGGGTATCGGCGCTGTGGCAGGCGCGGAGACTGGTAACACGACCGGCGACCTCGAGTCCGTTGAACTGCTCGAGACCGAGAATCAGATCGACGCGTCACTGGCCACGATATCGTTCGACGACACGGGATACAGCGATTACCACGCGGTGGTGACGTTCGATGGCGATATCGTACGCGGCGAGAACGCGGCGGCGGACGAAACGCCCGAGGACCCGACCATCACCGTCGACGGCGAGAAACTCATGGTCGCAGACGACGGCACCGTCGAAACGATACCCGACGGACGGGACGTGACGACGAGCGATGGCGGCGAAACCGTCACCATCGACGACGAGCTCGTCGTCACCGGCGACGGAATCGTGGAGTTAGCGGACGGTACCTCCCTCGAAGTCGATGGGGTCTCGATCGAATACGACGCCTACGATCGGGGAATCCCGTCCGCGAACGTGTCCGCGGGTGGGGATTACTCCGAGGGCGAGCAACTGTCAGTCACCGCCGACATCACGAACGTTGGATACGGAAATATTCGAGACGAGATCGAGCTATACGGGGTTGCTACCGACGGAGACGCGAGGATCGACGAATCGGTGAGCGAGAATTCGTCAACGCCTCCGGTGGCAGTACCGAGTCGCTGACGTTCGAGCGCGAACTCGTAGCGGGAGACCACCGGATCGACGAACTCCGCCTCGAGGTCGGCGCCGAACAGTTCACGATGCCGATCACCATCACGGAATCGGAAATCGCGATCACGAGACTCGAAACCAACGATCCGGTCGCGGGCGAACCACTCATCGTCGAAGCCGACTTCGAGCGACGCGGTGCGCTGGATCTCGGCGATCGGACCGTGACACTCTCGGTCGACGGGACCGAGGTGGAGTCGCGGTCGATCGCCCTCGCACAGGGTGCGAGCACCACCAAGGAGTTCAGCTACGATACGGACGAGATCAACGCCTCGGAAATCGGCGTGGAAGTCGCGGTCCCGGCGGACTCGAACGCCGAGCAAGCGACCGCGACGGTCGTCTCGCAGGATGCTCACAACGAACGCATGTCCGCAACGATCACCAACGAGCCGACCGCGACCCTCTCGACGCAACTCGAGGTCGTCGCGAGCATCGACTACGACGGGACGGTTCCGGGCGGCGAGACCGTCGTGCCCACGACCTTCCGCATCGACGGTTCGGTCGAAGACGAGCGCAACGTCACCGTCGAGGACGGCTCGGCCACCGAAACGACGTTCTCAACGTATCTCGACGACGCGTCCGTCCCGCTGACGAACGTCTCGGTCGAAACGCCGGGTCGGAGCGACGCCCTCGAGTTCGAGCGAAACCTGTCAACGACGTTTACCGAGGTCGACGAGTCGTTCGGATCCGAAGAATCGCTGGATGCACTCGTCACGATCGAGAACGACGGCGAGACACCGGAGGTCGTCGAACTCACGGTGTCGGTCGGCGATCCCAATGGTGTCGAGGGCGACGGCAGCGAGACAGAGACGGTGTCGGTGAACCCGGGCGAATCGGTCGAATCGGAATTCTCCTTCGAACCGACCGAAGACGCACCGTCGAATCTCGAACTCACCGCGGAGGCGAACGGCTCGAGCGATACGACGACGGCGACGCGACCGGTGTTCACCGTCGAAGACGCCGTTCTCGAGGGAGCCGACAGCGCGAATTCGGAACTGAACATGAGCGGAAACGTGACGAATTCGGGCGAACTACTCGATACACAGACCGTGCAGTTCACGCTGGACGGCGAACTCGTCGGCGAGGAGAGCGTGACGCTCGCGGCCGGCGAGTCGAAGACGGTCGAAACCGCGATCGAGCCGCCGGCGGAAAACGGCGAGTACGAATACGGGATGACGGCGAACAACGAGAGCGCAGGCGCGGCCGAATCGGCCGAGGGAAGCGCACAGATCGACGTCTCCGGTCAGTCGGTCCTCGATCGACTCGCCTCGTTCGCCCTGCCGCTGGCGCTGCTTGCGGTGCTCGCATTGCTCGCGGCCGGTGCGGTCGCACTCAAATACCGTGACGATCCCGACGCGCTTCGGGCGCAACTACTCACGGCGAAGTCGCGTGTCCAAAGCGCCGTACAGGGAATCGTTGGAGGTGGCGGCAGCGTTATCGTCGAAAACGGTCTGCCGAGGGACTCGACGGTCCGACTGCAGATCAAAGACGAGAGCGGAGTCGTGTTCCAGGAGGACCTCCAGCTCGCGGACGGAGAACAGCGCGAGTTCCCCTCGCTTCCGGGCGACGGACGATTCGAAGTCGGCGTCGGCGTTGACGATGTCGCGTCGCACTCGGAGGTCTTTCAGGACACCGCAAGCGACATCGGCGTCGTCCTCCAGCCGGACGGCATTCGGATCGGGGAACTATAACCCAGTCGAGGTCAGACTCGCGTTCTATCGAGACGCTCGAGAGGCACCGCGACCGACTCGTCGGGCGGCCGCTCGAACCGGTCGGGAGAGATAATCGGTGCGAGGGTCTCGAGCGTCTCGACCAGCCGGGGACCGGGACGGTTGAGATAGTGGTTGCCGTCCATCGCCCAGACGCGGTCGTTCCGAACGGCAGAAAGCTCTGCCCACCCCTCGAGTGCCGTCAGATCCGACAGGTTCGCGGCCGTCTGCGCGAGGTCGAACCCGCACGGCGCGACGACGATGACCTCGGGATCGTACGCGCGGATCTCGCCCCACTCGCGGGGCCTCGAGGCCTCGCCGGGGTCTGCGAGTCCGTACTCGCCGCCGGCCCACTCGACGAGGTCCGCCGTCCAGTGGCCCGCGACCATGACCGGATCGGTCCAGTCGAAGACGGCGACGCGCGGTCGGTCGCTCGAGCCGCTCGGTTCAGTGCTCGAGTGGGTTACAGTGGCGCTCGAGTCGGTGACGGCGTCACTCGAGTCGCGGCGTTCGTCGTTCGCCCGGGAGCGGACCGATTCGATCCGATTCTCGAGGTCGTCGACCACTGCGCGGGCTCGTTCGGCCTTTCCAGTCGCCTCGCCGATGCGCTCGACGTCGTCCAATACGTCGCCGACGGTGTGGGGATCGGTCGTCAGAATCTCCGGCTCGGCGTCGATCCGTTCGACCGCTCGCTCGACGACGACCTCGTCGACCGCACAGACATCGCAAACGCCCTGCGTGACTATCAGCTCGGGCTCGAGTTCTTCGAGCGTCTCGAGGTCGACATCGTAGACGCCGTCGCCTTCGGCGACCGACTCGAGGACCTGTCGGTCGATCTCGGAGCTGCCGGCGTCGGCGTCGACGCTCGAGGCCGTGACCGCGGGCAGCGATCGAACAGACGGCGGATAATCGCACTCGTGGGAGACGCCGACCGGCTCGAGACCGAGCGCGGTCACGATCTCGGTCGCCGACGGCAGCGTCGTGACGATTCGCATAGCTGGGTCGTCGGTTTACAGGCTTAAAAACGGGACCCTCGACGTCGACTCGAATCTCGAGCCGACGACACTGCCAGCACTTACCGCTCCGGAGAGTTCGCCTCGATGTCGAACTCGTCGGTCTCGAGTTCGTCGCCGCCGACGTCGACGGTGCCGTCCTCGATCTCGATGACGACGCCCTCCTCCGAGGGTTCGCCGCGCCCGAGAACGCGCATGGCGGCCGACTCGGTTTGCTCGTTGATCGCCCACACGAATCGCAGGACAGTCTCGAAGTCGGTTCCGGCGGCGCGACCGACGCCGTCGTTCGCGAGTTCGCCGAGGCTCTGTGCGCCCTCCGGATGGAGGTACTGGATCGGGTGATCGTTCGGCACCTCCTGCAGGTCGACGTCGAACGACCAGAGGTACGGTAGCAACTGGACGGCGTACCCGTGCGGTTTCGGCGCTCGTCGCCCGGCGGCGGTCAGCGCGACCGTCGCGGCCGTGCTTTCTGCGCTCGTGTCGTAGTAGACTCCCTCGAGGCCCGGAATTGAGACTTTCACGGGAGAACCCTAGGGGCACCCGCTCGAGAGTCTGTACCCGGCACAGCCAACCTCGTTTTATCGGGGTGAGTACGCCGAAGATTGCTGTACGTTCGACGGTTGCCGTACGTTCAGAGATTGCTGTACGTTCGGCGGTTGCTCGACGGCGATGGCTCCGCGGCCGGCCTACTCGAGGTCGTAGAGGTCGCCGTACTTCGCGTCGACGTACTCGAGAAAGTACTCCGCTGTGAACGGCTCGCCGGTCGCCGACTCGATCAGGTCGGGCGTGGTGTAGCGCTTTCCGTGCTGGTGGACGTTCTCGCGGAGCCAGCCGTTCAAGTCGTCGAACTCGCCCGCACGAATCCGGTCGTCGAGATCGCCGAGTTCGTCCTCGGCGGCCGCGTAGAGTTGGGCCGCGAGCACCGATCCCAGCGAGTACGTCGGGAAGTAGCCGAAGGAGCCGTGCGACCAGTGGATGTCCTGCAGACAGCCCTCGCGTCGGTCTCGGGTCGCACGCCGAGGTACTCCTCGTACTTGTCGTTCCAGACCGCGGGGACCTCGGAGACCTCGAGGTCGCCGGAGATCAGGTCCCGTTCGATTTCAAAGCGGATCACGATGTGGAGGTGGTAGGTCAACTCGTCCGCGTCGACGCGAATCAGGTTGTCGTCGTAGACCTGATTCGCGGCCTCGTAGGCCTCCCGCGGGGAGACGTCCTCGAGTTCGGGGAACCGCTCTCTGGCGGTCGGCAGGAAGCGATCCCAGAACGGCCGGGAGCGCCCGACGTGGTTCTCCCAGAGTCGCGACTGAGACTCGTGGACCGTGAGGTCTCGAGCCTCGCCAAGCGGCGTGGCGTACTCCTCGTCGGGGAGGCCGATCGTGTAGTTCGCGTGGCCGAACTCGTGGATGACCGACGTGATCGAGCCGAGCAGGTCCGCCGGCTCGAACCGGGTCGTCACCCGCGCGTCGAACTGTGTCCCCGACGAGAACGGGTGCGGCGCCGTATCGAGGCGGCCACGATTCCAGTCGTAGCCCAGGACATCGAGGGCGTCCCGAGCCAGCGCCTCCTGATCGTCGTCGTCGAACTGGCCGGCGAACGCGTCGGTCGCGAGGGCCGCGTTGCTCTCGTCGATCGCCTCGAGCAACGGCACGAGCGTATCGCGCAACTGCTCGAGGATTTCCTCGGCGGTCTCGAGGTCTATGTACGGCTCGTATTCGGCGAACAGGACTTCGTAGGGATCCGCGTCGGGGTCGATATGGGCGGCGTACTCGCGTTTGAGGTCGACGAGTTTCTCGAGCGTCGGCGCGAACTGCTCGAAGTCGTCCTCCTCGCGAGCCTGCATCCACGTCGGGTGCGCGTTGGAGGTCGTCTCCGAAATCTCCTCGACGAGTTCCTGTGGCACGCTCGTCGCGCGGTCGTACTGCCGACGGACCTCGCGGACGACCGCCCGCTGGTCATCGGTGAGATCCGCATCCGCGGCCTCGAGTTCCGCGAGACGGTCGCCGGTCTCCTCGTCGGTTAGCAGTTCATGGCTGAGCGCAGAGAGCGTTGAAAGCTGTTTCGCTCGCGCCGGGGTCCCCGCGTCGGGCATGATGACCTCCTGATCCCACCGCAGAATGCCCGCGGCGTTGCCGATGTTCGAAATCCGCTCGATACGCTCCTCGAGGCGGCCGTACGCCTCGGTTGCGTCGGTCGCCGTCTGTGTCTGATCTGCTGTCATTAGAACACAGTATGAGTGACTCACCCATCAACGTCCGGGTTCCGGTGGAAGCGGCGAACCGACGAGACTCGCCGTCACTCGTCGATATCGTGTTGATAAATCGCGAGGTATATAGAGCCGATCGCACAGAGAATACCGCCGGCAAAGAGCAGCGAGTACGGCGATTCCTCGGGCGCGAGCCACGAGTCAGTCAGCGTCAGCCCGATGAATCCGATGGGAAGCAGGACGAGCGCCCCGTTTTGCATCGCCATCGCGATGCGCCAGAGCCACCCCCTCGAGGCCGACGAACTCGTCGAATCGTCGAGTCGCTTACGGTCGGTTCCACCGGCGTCCATTGAACGAGTTGACAGTCTCGAGGAGCGTAAATCCACCGGAGAACGACACTCGCGGACGACTGACTCATCAGGTGTCGTGGACGACCACGACCGTCATCGGCGCGGTACGGACGACCGATTCGGAGACGCTGCCAAAGAGGAGTCGCCCGGCTCGTTTGCGGCCGTGACTGCCGATCACGATCTGCTCGACGTCGTTTTCGACGGCGTACTCGACGATCTCGTGTGCCGGTTTGCCCGTTTCGACGACCGTCTCGACGTCGCGGTCGGCGTCGGACGCCTGCTCGACCGTCTCCTCGAGCAGGTCCGTCGCGTGACGGTTCGCGCGCTCGTAGCCGGGAAACTCCTCCGCAGAGGAGGTAAACGCCGCCCAGTACCCCTCGGGGAGTTCGATCACGTGTATCGCCGTGATCGACGCCTCGGGAAACTCCGCGAGCGCGTACTCGAGCGCGGCCGTCGCCTGCGGCGAATCGTCGATCGGAACCAGAATTTGCTCGACCATGTGATCACCCACCACGGACGATGGCTTAAACCATCCCTACCGGACGAATCGACCGCACCCGACAGGGCGACGTTCCACATCAGCCCTACCCGGGTGGGGCGTCGTCGAACTCACACCCACCGCGCTGCGAGTCGCCGATAGGTCTCGAGACACCGCTCGAGGACCGAGATCGAGACGCTCTCGGTTTTCGTGTGCGCCTCGCCGGGCTCGGACGCGCCGTAGATGACACACTCCGTGCCGGCCCGCGAGAGCCACCCCGCGTCCGTCGCGTGGGGTTTCGTCGCGAGTTCGGGAGCGGCCGATTGGGACCGGCCTGCGGCCTCGCGGACCGCGTCCGCGAACGCGCCGTCGTCACACCGCATCGGCGGCAGGTCCTGGTCGACCGTCCATTCCACGCCCTCGAGGTCCGCCACCGTCTCGAACGACGCCCGCTCGCCTGGCACCGTTCGCTCGTCGACCGTGATCGCACAGTTCTCGGGGACGACGTTCCACGCCGAGCCGCCCTCGATTTCGGTGACGACGAGACTGCCCTCGAGTCGGTCGCCGGCAACCTCGAGCGACGGAGCCTCGAGATCCCGAATCGCATCGACGGCGTCTGTGGCGCGGTAGATCGCGTTCTCGCCGGCCTCGGGTTCGCTCGCGTGGGAAGCGGTGCCGCGGGCGGTGATCGTGCTCGCGCGCCGACCCTTGTGGGCGACTGCGACGTCCGTGACATCGGGCCCGGAGTAGTTCGTCGAGCCTTCGCCGACGACGGCGTAATCGGGCGCGAAGCCGTTCTCGATCGCGTGGCGAGCGCCGATACCGCCGTCTTCCTCGCCGACGAAACTCGCGAAGACGAGTTCGCCGGGCCAAGGGTCGGCGTCGGCGTTCGAACCGGAGTTCGCACCCGAGGTCGAGTCAGCACCGGGGGCCGAGTCAGCATCCGAGGCCGACTCGAGGCCAGTGTCTGGGGCCGACTCGAGGTCGGCGTCTCGGAACGCGATGGCCGCCGCCGCGAGCGAGCCTTTCATGTCCGCGGTCCCGCGGCCGTAGAGTCGGCCGTCGCGTTCCTCGACGACGTACTCGCCGTCGTCGACCTGGGCGTCGTCCGGCGGAACGACGTCGTGGTGGCCGACGAGCGCGAGCGTTCGCAGGTCAGCCGCTCCGGTCTCAGCAGTATCGACTGCGTCGCTCGAGCGTCGCCGGGCGATGACGTTTCCGATTTCGTCCCGCGTGACCGCCGCGTCGGTTTCGGTCCGCAGCCACTCCTCGAGGGCGTCGCCCGCCGCGGTCTCGTCCTCGTGGCTCGGGATCGAGACCAGCGTCCGGGTGAGATCGACGACAGACATAGCGAGCGGTACGGTCTCGAGGGTGTTCGTTCCACCGGAACACATCGAAGTGAGACCGCATCGACTCAGCCTACCGCCGTTAGTTGGCGACTCGACTTCGACGGTTCGTGAGTAGCGCTCGAGCCCGCCAACCACCGTCCCGCTCGTTGAACACCCTTATTGGCGTCGGGTACCGTAGATTGACACATGAACGTCGTGCCGGACACGAGCGTGGTCATCGACGGCCGCGTCTCGAAGACGATCGAAGACGGGCAGTTCGAGGGAGCGACGGTTTCGATACCGGAACCCGTCGTCGCGGAACTCGAGGCGCAGGCCAACGACGGCTACGATAGCGGCTGGGATGGACTTTCCGAGCTCAAGCGGCTGGCCGACCTGGCCGACGACGGCGTCGTCGATATCGAATACGTCGGCGAACGCCCGAGCGCCATGGAACGCGGCCACGCCTCCGAAGGCGAGATCGACGCCTTGATCCGGGATCTGGCCGAGGACCTCGAGGCCACCTTCATCACGAGCGACATCGTCCAGGCCGAGGTCGCGCGAGCCAAAGGCCTCGAGGTCGAGTACGTCTCGCCGGAGACTCGAGAAGTGGGCACCCTCACCGTCGAGGACTACTTCGACGAGGAGACGATGAGCGTCCACCTCAAGACGGACACGGTGCCGATGGCCAAACGCGGCGCACTCGGCGAGATGCGCTACGAGGAGATCGCCGACGAGCCGCTCGATGAGGCGACGATGGACGAGTACGCCCGCGAGGTCGTCGATGGAGCCAAGGAGTCGAGCGACGGCTTTATCGAACTGAAAGAGCCAGGTATGCAGATCGTCCAGTTCCGGGACTTCCGGATCGCAATCGCCCGACCCCCCTTCTCGGACGGCATCGAGATCACCGCCGTTCGGCCGATCGCCCAGACCGACATCGAGGACTACGAGCACGCCGACGAGTTGAAAGATCGGCTGCTCGAGCACCAGCGCGGGGTCCTGATCTCCGGTGCGCCAGGAGCGGGCAAATCGACGTTCGCGCAGGCAGTCGCTCGGTACATCTCGGATAACGACTACTCGGTGAAGACGATGGAAAAACCCCGAGACCTGCAGGTCGGCCCCGAGATCACCCAGTACACCGAACTCGGCGGACAGATGGAAAAGACCGCGGACGCCCTGTTGATGGTCCGACCCGACTACACCATCTACGACGAGGTCCGCAAGACCAACGACTTCGAGGTCTTCGCGGACATGCGACTCGCGGGCGTCGGCATGCTCGGCGTCGTCCACGCCACGCGACCGATCGACGCCCTCCAGCGGCTCATCGGTCGGGTCGAACTCGGAATGATCCCGCAGGTCGTCGACACGGTGGTTTACATCGAGGCCGGCGAAGTCGCGAAGGTCTACGACGTCCGGACGGAGGTCAAGGTCCCAGCGGGACTCACCGAGGAGGACCTCGCCCGGCCGGTGATCCAGGTCACGGAGTTCGAAACCGGCGTGCCCGAGTACGAGATCTATACCTTCAACCGACAGGTCGTCACCGTCCCGCTCGACGACGACGAGGGCGGCCCCGGTTCGGAATCCGGCGTCGACCGCATCGCCAAACAGGAGATCGAACGGGAGATTCGCTCGATCGCCCACGGCTACGTCGACGTCCAGCTCAAGAGCCAGGACCGGGCGGTCGTCTACGTCACCGACGACGACATCTCGAGCGTCATCGGGAAGGGCGGCGGTCGGATCAACGACGTCGAGAACCGACTCGGCATCGACATCGACGTTCGGACCCACGACGAGAACCCCCACGCCGGGGCTGGCGGAGGCGGCGGAACCAAACACGCCGGCGGAAGCGGTCCCGCGGGCGGACGCGGCGGGGCGGACGGCGGCCAGTCCGCCGGCCAGATCGTCCAGCCCGAGATCACCTCGAGGCACATCGTCGTCCCCGTCGACGGCCACCAGAGCGAGACCGTCGAAGTGCAGGCAAACGGCGAGTACCTGTTCACGGCGACGGTGAGCCGCGGCGGCGAAATACAGGTGTCTCGAGGGAGCGCCATTGCGGACGAGTTAGAGCAGGCGATCGATCAGAAAGACCCGATTACTGTCGTCCCGTCGTAAGAACTCCGACCGCGAGTGAGCGAAAGCGAACGAGCGGCCTTTTTTAGCGTAGATTTTTTGGAGGAGGGTGACCCCGAAGGGGGAACCCGACGAGAAAAAAGGTACGCGTGTGAGAGACAGGTGTCTCGAGGGAGTGCGATCGCCGACGAGCTAGAGCAGGTGATCGATCAGAAAGACCCGATTACCGTCGTTCCCTCTTAAGTAGTTCTCGAGCGGGTGAGCGCCCACTCACAGCAGCGTCAACCGCCGGCCGGATGTTTTTCGGAATCCGTACATGTTCTCGTCACCGAGGGCGATCAGGCGGTCCTCGAGCGCGAACAGGTCGCCGGAGCAGCCGGGTTCCTCGGGCACTGAAGCGGTCCAGGCCACCGTCCCGTCGCGATCGATAGCGAACAGCCCACAGTCGTCCATCTCCGGGGTCGTTCCGCGAGCGTAGAGACGGTCGGTGTCGGCCACGATATCGCCCCGGATCTCGCATCCCTCGAGCGTCCAGTGGCGCTCGCCGCTCGAGCAGTCGATCGCCCGAATTGTCCCATCAATGGCGCGATAGGCGCGGTTCGCGACGATGGTAGGGGAACTACCCGAGCGGTCGATCGAAAGCCTACCGCGCTGGGTGCCGGCAGCGTCGACGAACCACAGTTCGTCCTCGCCGCTTTCGGTTTCGATGCCGAGAACCGCGACCGATCCCGCGGTCTCGAGCCAGTAGGGCGTCGACGGGAGCGCACGCGAGACGGTTCGTGTCCCCTCGGCGTCGTACCCGAGCAGCGTGGGGTCGCTTCCGCCGACGATCCAGACGTGATCGGCTCCAACCGCTCCGTCGTCGAGATCGTCGATCGGAGCGTCCTCGCGGTCGATCGAGAACAGTTCCTTGCCGTCGGCCAGTGCGAACGCGACCACGCCCGCTTGGTGAACGCCGACGGCGAGGGTCGGCGAGGCGCGGAACCTGAGTCTGGGGCCGTCCCACTCGGTCGTCCAGACGGTGTCCGGGTCGTCGCTGTCCCGGCTCGTGACGCTCTCCGCGCCTCCATCCGCCTCGTCGGGGTCCGGTTCGAGCGCGACTACGGTTTCGTTCTCGAGCGAGCAGACGACCCGCCCGTCCGCAACGGCGGGGAGACCGGCGTACTGACTGGCGGTCTCACCCTCCCAGACTCTCGACCCGCTCGAGTCGTAGGCGGTCACCTGCGCGTCGTCGAGTTCGACGAAACCGCCGCTTCCGAAATCGATACCCTGCCCGCTTCGGTTGCGAATTCGATACAGCAGGCGTCGACCGGACCGCCACAGCGAGCCCCCCGTGTCCGCGCTCGGATGAATGCCGGTGGGCAGTGACTCCTCCCAGACGAACTCGCCACCGCCGGGCTGGTAGCCACAGCCGGCGACGAGCGCCGACGCTCCGGTCGCCACCGTACCGAGCACCCGCCGTCGTGACCACCGGGATCGGTTTTCGCTCACCGCTGGATCCTCTCCTGTTCGAGATCTCGAAGGTACTCGAGGCGCTCGGCCGTCGGCGGGTGCGTATCCGGGAAGATGTCGGTGCTGATCAACTCCGCCGAACTGAACGCGCGGGACTCGAGTGGGGCGAGATAGAGCGCTTCGACGCCGCCGTCGAGGTCTCGAAGGTCGTCGTCCGGCACGTCGGGCATCGTCTCGTCGATCTTCTCGAGGGCGCTCGCGAGGGCGGCCGGAGAGCCGGTGATCGTCGCCGCGGCCCGATCGGCAGCGTGTTCGCGGTACCTCGAGAGGAGCCGATAGAGGAGGACGCTCGCGAACCAGAACATCGCTGACACGGCGAGCGTGAGGACCGCGGTAACGACGATGACGACGATAGCGACGAGGAGTCCGCGACCGTCGCGATCGCCGCCCGACGAGCCGCCTCCCGCGCCGAGAACGCGAACGAACCCGTACAGGACGTAGAACGCGACGATCGCGAGGTAATAAGTGATCGTCGGCAGGAGCCACGCCGCCGTCATCACCCTCGCGTCGCGGTTCGCGAGGTGTGCGAGTTCGTGGGCCAGCGTCGCCTCGAGTTCGTCCTCCGAAAGGAGTTCGAGCAGGCCGGTCGTAACGACGACGGCTTCGGTGTTGCCGCCGGCGACCGCGAAGGCGTTCGGAACCTCGCTGTCGATCACCGCGACATCCGGTTTCGGAACGTCCGCCTGCGCGGCGAGGCGGGTGACCGTCGCGTGAACCGTGGGATACGAGTCCGCGTCGACCCGGCTCGCGCCGACCGAGCCGAGCACCGCGCTGGGTCCGTACAGATACTGGATGGCGAGGCCGCCGAGAACGACGACGACCAGGAGGAGCGGACCGACGTAGAACTCGCCGGTGTACGGGCGTTCGTTGGCCCACTCGAGCAACGCGATGCCGACGGTGTTCAGGAGGAAAACGAACGTATAGACGAACGCGAACGGGAGGACAGTGATGAAAAATAGCGCCAACGCCATCCGCAGGCGTAGCTCGCGATCCGGTTCGAGGTCGATCGAGTCGGCGAGCCGGGAGGACATGTGAAGGCGGGGAGTATCCTGACTGGTACTGGGACTGTCTGAAAAATAAACCTGTCCGTGTGTACACAAAAGAGGTACTCGACCGAGTGGAACGATTCGATCGAGTGTGGCAACTCGAGCAAATCGAGTGAGAGCCCGACGCCCTTTCTCGCTACTAGTTGTTTAAGGTGCACTCCTTTATACGAGTAGCATCTCGGTTCAGTCATCAAATGACGAACTACGTGCTGCGCTGCAGCGGTGAACTACGTGACCACTGACGACGGCGGCCTCGAGTCGGACGGACGGCCGTTTCTGACCGACCGGGAGAGTCTGGCCGCGGTGTACGAACGGATAACGTCGTCCGTCGAGTCGCTGGTCGCCGACGCGAACGCCGACGGGGTCGTCGTCGCGATGAGCGGCGGCGTCGACTCGACGCTGACCGCGACGCTGGCCGCCGACGCGGTCGGGAGCGAGAACGTCCTCGCGCTGGGGATGCCCTACCACAAGACCGAACAGGCGGGGATGGTCGATGCTCGATCGGTCGCCGAGGATCTCGAGATCGACTTTCGCGAGATCCACCTCCGATCGCTGATCGACGCCTTCGACGAGTCCATCTCACCGGCGCTCGAGCCGGACCGAGAGTCGCTGTCCCGCCCGAACCAGCGAAATCACGCGCTCGGGAACGTCGCCGCTCGAATGCGGATGGTTACGCTGTACTACGCGGCCAATCGCCAGTCGCAGATCGTTCTGGGAACGGCGAACCGCTCCGAGTCCCTGCTGGGGTACTTCACGAAGTACGGCGACGGCGCCGCCGACTGTTATCCGATCGGCGACCTCTACAAGACCGAGGTGCGCGCGCTCGCGGACTACCTCGACGTTCCTGACAGGATCATCGATAAGGAGCCGACGGCTGGGTTTTACGTCGGCCAGACCGACGCGGACGAACTCGGAGCCCCCTACGCCGTCATCGATCCCCTCCTCGAGCGGGTGGTCGATCGAGGCCAGTCGCTCGAGGACGCCGCCGACGAGATGGGTATCGATCGGAAGACCGCACGAGAAGTGCTGGGGATGTGCGACTCGTCCGAACACAAGCGGACCGTCCCACAGACGCCAGGGATCGACGACAGAGATCGAGCCTAACGCGAACGTGCTTGTGGTCCGATTATCTCGGGTCGTCGTCGGTCCGGTACAGGTCGGTGTTTCGCCAGTAGAACGTCCCCCAGGCGGTCACGAATCCGGCGATCATCCCGAGCAGTTCGCGAACAAGTCGACCGAGCCCAATCTCGAGGGTCACCGCGATGGCGAACCCGGCGGCGATGGCCGAGCCGACCACTACGAAAAAGACATCGCCGAAATAACTCGCCGAAGAGCCCTCCCAGTAGGCGGCGCGGTCGTCTTCGTACCAGACGCTGACGTAGATGACGACCAGTGACATCCCGGCGATGAGCGTCACGACGTAGTATTCCGGCGGGAGGCCGATTCGACCGAGTACGACGGCGTTGAGCAGTTGCGCGAAAACCGCTACCGCGAACAACCCGAGTAACAGCCAACCCCACTGAGGAAGGCGCTCTTTGTCCATAGACGAGAACGTCACCGCGCGAAAATAATCCTACCGCTCCGCCGGTTACGCTCGAGGCCGATTACTCGGCACAGCAGGCGTCTTTCTCCGCAGGGGCGTCCTCGACGCCGTTGCCGTCGGCCGCGACCGGCTCTTCGATCCGATACAGGCTCTGGCGCGCGTCCGCGAAGTAGATGTCCTCGTCGACGATGCCGATGTCCTCGAGTCGCTCGAGGGCGTAGCGAACGGTTCGAGCAGAGAGCATCGACTCCTGAACGATCTGTTTCTGGGTCAACGGACCATCGTACTCGAGCACCTTGAAGACGAGTTTGGCGCTCGGCGGCAGATCTTCGATTTCCTCTCCGTCGGTCTCTTCCATACTACGAATCGAAAACTCCCAGACGCATAAAAGTTGAGCCTTACTCACGTGGATCGGACGTAAGTATTCGAAAGAAACGTTCGAAAAATACCGTTATGGATCGTTACGACCGAGATATTGAGCTAATTGACCAGTCAGTCAGGTGTCGGAATGACCGTGCGCGATCACCGGATCGAATCGTGTCGGGCGAAATTTAGACGGGACAGCGAGAGTGCAGTTCGGAGACAGAGAGCGGACGACCGAGGACGCTCCGAGAACTGCACTCGTTGGACGGACGTGAAACGACGTACGGGGCCTCTCCTAGCCCGCGAAGACCGGATTACCCTTCACCGATCAGTCGATCCTCGTCGGCCCACTCCCGTTCTCTGAGTTCGTACTTCTGGGTCTTCCCGGTCGCGGTTTTCGGGAGCGTCTCGACGTACTCGATTCGCCGAACGGCCTTGTAACTCGCGAGTTCCGCTCGCGTGTAGGCGGTCAGTTCGTCGGCCGAAACCGGCGGGTTCGCGACGTCGCCCGACGACGGAACGACGAACGCCTTCGGCGTCTCGCCCCACTCGTCGCTCGGTGCCGGGATCACCGCCACGTCCGCGACCGCGTCGTGGTCGAACAGCGCGTCCTCGAGCTCGATGCTCGAGATGTTCTCGCCGCCGGAGATGATGATGTCTTTCTTCCGGTCGCGGATCGCGATCATGCCGTTCTCGTCGACGGTCGCCAGGTCGCCCATGTGGTAGTAGCCCTCGAGGCGGTCCGAGAACGCCTCCTCGGTCGCCTCGGGCTTGTTCCAGTAGCGATCCATCACCTGATTGCCACGAACGACGACTTCCCCGAGTGTCTCGTCGTCGCGGGGAACGTCCTCCCCGTCCTCGTCGACGACGCGAACGTCGCTCCCGAGGATGCCAAAGCCCTGGCGTTTCTTTATCTCGAGACGGTTCTCCTCGTCGATGAGGCGTTTGGCGTCCGAAATCGTGATCAGCGGGCCGGTCTCGGTCGCCCCGTAGAGGTGTTTGAGATACCAATCGAACTCGTCTTCGACGGCGCGGATCGTGGCCTCCGGCGGCGCGCTGCCGGCGGTCGTCACCCGGACATCGTTCGCCCCGGACATCGCTGGCTGGCCCTCGGACTCGTAGTAGTCGAGCAACTGGTTGAGTACGGCGGGGGCGGCACACAGGAACGAGACATCTTCGCCCGTTATCGTCTCGACGATGGAGTCGGGCGAGACGCCGCGCGTGCAGACGTGCGTCGCGCCGATCCCGGTGACGGCGTAGATGTGTCCCCAGCCGTTGACGTGGAACATCGGCAGGGTCCAGAGGTAGACGTCGTCGTCGGTGAGTTCGTGATAGATCGAGACGAGGTACGCGTGCATCGTTTCGGTCCGATGGGTTCGACAGACGCCCTTCGGATCGCCCGTCGTCCCCGAGGTGTAGTTGATCGTGATGACGTCGTCCTCGGCCATCTCCGGTCGGTCGTACTCGGGACTCGCCTCCTCGAGGGCGTCGTCGAACGATTCCCAGCGACCGACAACCGCGTCTGCGTCGTTCGTGATGAACGTCTCGGTCGGCACGTCCTCGCGGATCGCCTCTATTTTCTCCGCGTACTCGTAGTCGGCGACGACGACGTCGACACCAGCATCCGAGAGGATGTACTCGTAATCCGACGGCGTCAGTCGGTAGTTAAGCGGCGTGTGGACCGCACCGATCTGCATGGCCCCGTAGGCCGCCTCGAGGTGGTAGTGGGTGTTCGGATCGAGCACCGCGACCCGGTCGCCCTTCTCGACGCCTCGATCCTGTAACACCGCGGAGAACCGATCGGCTCGCTCGCCGAGCTCCCCGTAGGTGAACCGATCGCCGTCCGCGCCGACGATCGCCTCCGCCTCCGTGTAGTACGTCCGCGCCTGATCCAGAAAATCCGTGACGAGCAGTGGCGTCTCCATACAACACGGTCTCTAAACAGTAATGATTAATATTGCGGTTCCGGAGCGTCCTCGAGACGCCTCGGAGACGACTCGGGCCACCAGACGCGTCCCAGCCAATGCGAACGGCTTTTCACCGACGGCGACTGAGTTCGGCGTATGTCGACGGAATCGATTAGCGACCGATACGAGCACATACGCTCGGTCAGCGTGACCGCGCTGTCGGCGTTGCTCGGGGTCGCCACCGCGTTCGTCTGCCTCTCGCTGTACGGGACCGGCGAGGCGGGCGCGCAAAATCAGGAGGCGCTATTGGTCGTCCTCGGAGCGATCGTGATTCAGTTCCCGGTCATCAAGCTCTCCGGAATCTACAACGAGGGCGAGTTCGGAGCCAAACACTACCTGTTCATCGCGTTCATGACCTTCTCCCTGTGGTTCGTGACGTGGGGAATCCTGCTCACCACGGGGGTCACGATCTGACGATGGCAGACGATAGCATCGCCGTCGTAGACTTAGACCGATGCCAGCCGGATCGGTGTAACTACGAGTGCAAGAACTACTGTCCGCCGAACCGAACGGGCAAGGAGTGTATCACGCTCCGCGGCGAGGAACCCGATCAGGGCCAGCCCGAACAGGTCCGCATCTCCGAGGAGATCTGTCTCGGCGAAACCTGCGGTATCTGCGTCGAGAAGTGTCCCTTCGACGCAATCGAGATCATCAACCTCCCGCAGGAACTCGAGGACGATCCGGTCCACCGCTACGGCGAGAACGCCTTTTCTCTGTACGGACTTCCCGCCCCACAGGAAGGGCAGGTAACCGGTATCCTCGGCCCGAACGGCATCGGGAAGACGACCGCCGTTCGCATCCTCGCGGGCGAACTCGAGCCGAATCTCGGCCGCTACACCGAATCGCCCGGCTGGGAGGAGGTGCTCGACGCCTATCGTGGCACCGAACTGCAGGACTACATCGCTGACGTGCGCGACGGCGACGTGACCGTCTCGAGAAAGCCCCAGTACGTCGATCAGATCCCCCAGCAGTTCGACGGCAACACGCGGGAACTGCTCGAGCGAACCGACGAACGCGGCGAACTCGACTCGCTGGTCGAACGGCTCTCGATCGGCCCGGTGATGGACCAGTCTATCGACGACCTCTCGGGTGGTGAACTCCAGCGGGTGGCCATCGCGGCAACGCTCGCTCGTGACACTGACTTTTACTTCCTCGACGAGGTGACGCCCTATCTCGACATCGGCCAACGAGTAACCGCCGCACGGCTCACCCGCGAACTCGCCGAAGAGGAGGGCAAATCCGTCCTGGTCGTCGAACACGACCTCGCGATTCTCGACCTGCTCTGTGACACCCTCCACGTCGCCTACGGTGAACCCGGTGCCTACGGTGTCATCACGACGCCCAAATCCGTCCGCAACGGTATCAACGAGTACCTCTCGGGCTACCTCGAGAACGAGAACATGCGGATCCGGCCGAGCCAGATCGAGTTCGAAGAGCACGCGCCGCGAAACGCGACTCACCGCGACACGCTCGTCGAATATCCGGATATGACGAAATCCTACGGCGACGGCGAGTTCGAACTCGCAGTCGAGGGCGGCAAGATCATGGAAGGCGAAGTGCTCGGCATCGTCGGCCCGAACGGTATCGGGAAGTCGACGTTCGCCAAGTTGCTCACCGGCGACTTAGAGCCCACGACGGGCGAAACAGATCTGGATCTCGACATCTCGTATAAACCCCAGTACGTCACCATCGACCAGCACATGCGCGTCGACGTGTTCCTCTCGTCGATCACAGACCAGTTCGGTTCTTCACACTGGAACACCGAAATCGCCCAGCCGCTGCAACTCGAGCGGATCATGGAACAGAACCTCTCGGATCTCTCGGGCGGCGAGCGCCAGCGCGTGGCCATCGCGGCCTGCCTCTCCGATACCGCCGACCTGTACTTGCTCGACGAGCCGTCGGCCCATCTCGACGTCGAACAGCGGGTGCAAGCGACGAGCGCGATCCGACGCCACGCCGAGATGCACGACGCCACCGTGCTCGTGATCGACCACGACACGTACGTGATCGACCTGCTCGCTGACCGGCTGATGGTCTTCGACGGCGAACCCGCCATCGAGGGCCGTGCCGGAACGCCACAGCCGATGCGCGAGGGGATGAACGACTTCCTCGAGAACCTCGAGATCACGTTCCGACGCGACGAGCGGACCTCGCGCCCGCGGATCAACAAGCCCGACTCGCAGTTAGATCGCGAGCAGAAACGCGAAGGCGAGTACTACTACTCAGTCTGATCGCAACACGACTCGAGCGGACCGCGACCTATTTTCCGGTGCCGTTTAGCGAATACGCGACGAGAAATCCCGCGATCGCGAGCACGACGCCAGGCAACGCGTACACAATCACGGCGCTCGAGACGGCCACGCCCCCCGTTGCGCCGAACACTGCCCCGGCGGCAGCAACGAGGACGCCGGTAAGAACCAGCCCGAGAGCGATCGAGACGCTCAGGGCGTCGAAGCCGTCTTTCTCGACGGGGTCAGGACGTTCCAGCGGATCGACGAGCCGCCACGTCGGCCCCGTTTCCGTCCGCTCGAAGCGCCCGCCGAGCGAGGCCTCGAGCAGCGAGTTCACCGTTCGACCCGCTGCTCGAGCGGCGGTCCCCCGAAGGCCGTCCCACTCGTCGGCGTCGTGCTCGCGGTCTGCACGCGCGAGGTACACCGATTCGCCGACGAGGTGGCCGACGGAGGCAGCGTCGTAGCCGACGTCCTCGACGATCCGGGCCAGCAGATACTCCTCGGACCAGGGGATCGGCTTCTCAAGTTCGAACGACGTCGTCCGGCCGTGGGGTAGCGCGACCTCGAGACGCACCGTCGTCTCGTCGACGGTCTCGAGGTCGGTGACGCGACCCTCGACGTAGCCTCCGGCGTCGACATGACGTCGACCCGGCCGAGTTCGTCCGCGAGGTCGCGCGGCCGTGACTCATCGCGGTCCTCGAGTGGAGCCGAATCGCGACGCCACGGCGCGGTCTCGAACTCACCTTCGGACGGCATCCCGTCGTCCGACGACTCGTCGCCGGAACGGTCGCCCTCGGTTTCGACGTCGATTTCGATCTCCCGCTCGTCGTCCGTCATCGGCGCTCACCTCCGCACCAGCCGCTACTCGAGGCCGAATCAGCCGTACCGTTCCGCGAGAAGATGGCGGACATCACGGCAGTGATCGTAGGCGACCGTACGAGGTTAGTGCCTAAATCGTTGTTCCCGACGGTGAGACGCGGAGCCCGTCGGAGTGAGCGAGCTACTCGAGTGTGGCGCGAACGACGCCGAACAGTCCGTCGCCGTGTCCCGATCGAACGCGGTCGGTCGCCGTCGGTTCGGCCGCCAGTTCGTCGCCGTCCAGTTCGTTGCCGTCCAGTTCGTCGCCGTGCGGTTCGTCACCACCCGATTCATCGCCGTCCGATTCGTCGTCACCCGATTCCTCGAACACCGTCTGGAGCCGATCGCGAACGACGAATCCCGCGTCCTCGAGCGCATTACAGACCTCCGCACCGGTGACGAACCGCGCGTCCGCGTAGAACGGGCTCTCGTCTTTGGTCGCCTGATAGCCCTGCCCGAGCGGACTCGAGCGGTCGAGAAATGCGACGACGAGTTCGCCGTCGGCCGCGAGCACGCGCCGGGTTTCCGCGAGCGCGCGCTCGAAATCGTCGAGGAAACACCAGACGGTGACGAACACGACCCGCTCGAGCATGTCATCGCGGACAGGAAGCCGTTCGGCGACGCCCCGAATCGGCTCGACGCCTCGATCTCGAGCCGCAGATAGCGGGTTCGCCGCCGGATCGATTCCGACCGGAATCCCGAGCGGACCGGCAAAGCGGCCGGTGCCGACGCCGACCTCGAGCGTAGTGGGAGCGGCGAGGGCATCACCGGCGTCGGTGTCGTCCACGGCATCTGTAGGCGGTTCATCTTCAGGGGGTACGCGATCGAGTGCGGCCAGTTCCGCTCGGTAGGCATCACGGTTCGATTCGAACCACGCGTCGTACTCGTCGGTGAGCGTCTCGAAGGGGGCAGTGGTGGGCATTGGTTCGAATACGGCGTGCCAGTAAAGAAATGTTAGGTCCGCTCGCGAAGAGAGCGGTTGACGTGCAGACTACGTTATCAGCCGCTGACAGCTCCCACAGAGATTCTCCTCTTTGATGTCGACCTCGCGCACCGTCGGAGAGAAGTTCATCACGCAGCGGTTGTTGTCGCAGTGTTCGAGCCCGTAGGTGTGGCCGATCTCGTGGACGATCTCCTTTCGGACCCGATCCTGAAAGATGTCGGCGGCGCTCTTGTTCGAGAAGCCGCCGTCCGAGGACGTCTGGAGCCGATAGGTCGAGACGACGCTCCCGCTGCCGTCTAGGTACGCGAGTCCGAAGACGTAGTTTCGGCGCCGGTAGAACAGATCGTGCGGCGTGATCGCGATGTTCTTCTCGCCCCGGCCGGTTCGTTCTGCAAGCTGGATAAACGCCTCCGCAGAGTACTGGTTCCGTCCGTCGTCGTAGGCGCCGCTTGGAATCGACTGCGAGTCGTTGATCGCGACGTCGCAGTCGTAGACGGAACGCAACGCCGTCGAGGCCGCCCGCTTGACCTCCGCGGAGACCGACCCCACCGGAACGATATCGACGAGCATAGAAACGACTATGGCCGCAGGTGCCATAAACGTCCCGCCATGGCATACTCTCGTCGGAATACGGAGGCAATCCGCGATTACCTCTCGAGCGCGGATCGGGTGGTCGAGGTGGGGATCGGCCGCCGAACCGATCTGGCGAGCGTGCTGGCGAAATCCGGGGTTTCCGTCACCGCAACCGACGTTCACGATCGATCCGTTCCCGACGCCGTGACGTTCGTTCGCGATGACATCGTCGAACCGGAAATGGGCGTCTACGAGGGGGCCGACGCCGTCGTCGCCCAGAACCTGCCGCCGGAACTCCACCGGCCGACGCTCGCGGTCGCTCGAGCGGTCGACGCCACCTTCGTGTTTACGACTCTGGGTGGCGACCAGCCGACCGTTCCGGTCGAACGGAAGACGATTCCAGGCGGGACGCTGTTCGTCGCGGACTGACCCGGCCGGGGAGCCGAGACGCCGATCCAGAACACTGAGGTCGAGGTACTCTCGTTATAGGATATGCTCGTGCTCATCGGGTTTCTCTTCAGTCTGCTGACGATCCCCGGCGTGGTGGTCCACGAGTTCGCTCACAAGAAGGCCTGCGACCTGATGGGGGTTCCCGTTGTCGACGTCGCGTACTTTCGACTCGGAACGCCCGCCGGCTACGTCACCCACCGCGAACCCGACCGCTATCGGGAATCGTTCGTCGTCAGCGTCGCGCCGTTTGCGTTCAACACCGCGGTCGCGTTCTCTCTGTTCGTCGTCCTCGCCGCCGTCGTCCGCTCGAGCGGCGCGCTCGAGGGCGGTATCGGGCCCGGTATGACGCTCCCGGGCGAGGAAATCGTCGCAACGGCGGTCGCGTTGGGCTGGCTCGGCTTCAGCATCGGCTCGCAGGCGTTCCCGAGCACGGGCGACGCGAGGACGCTGTGGAACCGGACGCGATCGGAGTGGCGTCGCTCGCCGTCCGTGCTCCTCGGTATCCCGTTCGTAGTCGCCATCTACGTGGCAAACCTGCTCTCGTGGTTTTTCCTCGATACGCTCTACGCGATCGGGCTGGGAGTCCTCGCGGCGTGGTTGACGCTCTCGCTCGGCTTGTGAACCGTCTCGGAATCAGCCCCGAGGCGCTCGGCCTGCTCCGTCCGTAGAACCGCTCGTCAATCCGCGTCTGTCGTCGAACCGGGACGATACCGCCGGCTCACGGCCTTCCAGCGACCGGAGCGAAAGAGCCAGTAGTTGATCCCGCCCGGGACGAACGTCTCGAGCAAGAACGCGAGATAGAGCGCCGAGACTCCGAGCGGCGTCACCAGACCCAGGGCCGCGGCGGGGAGCGCGCAGGCGTACCGTCCGATCAGCGAGGCGACGAACGGCCAGCGGGTCGCGCCGGCACCTAACAGCGCGCCGGCGGCGCCGCCGTCGATCCCGAACCCGATCGCGCTTATCGCGCCGACCGCGACGAAGGTGCCGGCCTGGCCGACCTCCGCGGGACTGCTCACGAACACGCTGGCGATCGGATCGGCGAACATCAGGACGATCGCGGCCGCGCCGACGTAGAGCAGCGTCGACAGCCGGACGATCGCCTCGCCGTAGGCCTCGGCCTCGTCCTCGTCGTTCGCGCCGAGGTGCTGGCCGACCAGCGAACTCGAGGCCAGAGACATCCCCCAGTTGATGCTGTTGATCAGGCCGCGGACGCGTCTGCCGACCTCGTAGGCGGTGACGATGACCGGACCGAACGCGGCGGCGATCCAGAGCAGCGGGAAGACGACGACGCCCTGTGCGAGCCGCCGGCCGATCTCCGGCAGCGAGATCTCCATCAGCTGGCGGACGATACCCGCGTCGAACAGCGGCCCGGTCCGGGTGAGCGGGACGGGACTCGGTTCCATTCCCAGCGCCCCGTAGCTCCGTCCGAACATCCCCCACGCGAGCACGACGGTGACGAACCCCGTCGAGAGTGTGGTACCGATCGCTGCGCCGGCGACGCCCATGTCGAACCCGAAAATGAAGAGCGCGCTGAGGACGACGTTGAGAACCGCGCCGCCGCCGCGGGCAATCATCTCCGTGAACGTGTCGCCGATCCCGGTGTACGTTCGGCTCGCGATGAGGTTCAACAGCTCGAAGAGGACCGCCGGCGTGACGAAGGTCAGGTAGGTGCTCCCGTGACGGATCGAATCCGGATCGTTGCCGAGGAGATCGATCAACGGCTCCGTAAAGAGGGTGAAGACGGCCATCACCGGGAGCGCGAACGCGATCGCGACCAACGCGCTCTGTTTGACCACGATCGAGGCCCGGCCGGTCTGCTCGCCACCGTAATTCTGGGAGACGAGGGTGACGGTCCCGCCGGCGAGGCCCAGTCCGAGCATGGTCACGACTTCCCAGTAGGCCAGCGCGAACGCGAGCCCGGCGGTCCCCGTCGTGCCGACGGCGATGCCGACCATCGCCAGATCGGCCGTCTGCTTGGACATGATCGCGAAGCCGGTCCCGATCCGAGGCAACGCGAGTTCCATCGTCGGGCGGAACCGGTCGGCGGAGATGATGCCGAGGCGCTCGAGTCCGCGCGCGACAGCATCGACGATCGTTCGCTGTCCCCCGCTCATTGAGTGTCTGTAGCGGAGACGCCGACTTCCATCTGCTGGTTCGAGCGCGAATCCCGGCAGTCGCCGGGAGACGGTCATGACCGACCGAGCGACCGGACGGATTCGGCGCGTTTTATCACCTCGAGCCCGTTGCTCGACGTATGACTACAGCCGAGAGTGCGAACGAAGACGACGGCGGGAGGACCCCGACCGAGGGCGACGATGTGACCGCGAGCGTCGCCATCGACGCCGACGCGGTCGTCCTCGATATCGACGGCGTGCTCGTCGACGTCGAAAACTCCTACCGGCGCGCGATCATCGAGTCCGTCGAACGGGTCTACGACCGGACCATTCGGAAGGCGGACATCCAGCAGTTCAAGGACGCCGGCGGGTTCAACAACGACTGGGAACTCACGTACGCCGCGGCGCTGTACGTGCTGGCGACCGAGGAAGGCTACCGCGGCTCGATCGACACCTTCACCGACGAGATCGCCGAAAACGGCGGGGGCCTCGAGGCCGCGACGACGGTCGTCCGCGAGGGGATCGGCGCGACGGCGACCCAGCGCGTGACCGACCGCTGGGATCGCGACCGCCTCCGGGACGTTTTCCAGCAGCTCTATCTCGGGAGCGACCTCTACCGCGGGCTCGAGGGCGGCGAGCCCGAGAGCGAAACGCGCGGGTTCATCCACGACGAACCGGTCTTGCTCGAGAACGACACTCGAGAGCGGCTGACCGACGGCTACGACGTGGGCGTCGTGACCGGGCGACCGGAGGCCGAAGCCGAAATCGCCCTCGAGCGGGTCGGCCTCGAGATCGATCCCGGCGACCGGTTCACGATGGACGACTGGGAGGAAGGCAAACCGCACCCGCACGCGCTGACGACCCTCGCGGCGCAGTTCGAGGCCGAGACCGTCGTCTTCGTCGGCGACACGCTCGACGACGTGCGGACGGCCGTCAACGCGAGCGAGGCGGACCCGGATCGGACCTACCACGGGATCGGCGTCCTCACCGGCGGGTTGACCGGCGACGACGGGCGACGGAAGTACGAGAGCGAGGGCGCATCGCTCGTCCTCGAGTCGGTAAACGAAGTGCCGGACGCACTCGAGGAGTAGCGGATTCTCGGTGAAAGATCGATTTCAACTCGTGGCCACGAATCGATTGATACCTACAAGAGCGGGCTACCAGTCCGCTGCGACGAACAGCCCGTAGAGGACGAGACCCCCGCCGAGGACGATACCACTGAGCCACCTGCCGGTAGCGCCCGAGCTCACGACGGCGAGGCCGACGATACCGAGCCCACAGAGCGACCAGAACAGGCCGGTCCAGTAGCGGTTCAGATCCGCGAACAGGGGCGACAACCGCGGCGCGAGTGCATCCGCAACGCCGATACCAACCAGTGCGAGACATGGGATCACCTCGGCGATTGTAGCCGAGTCCCCGTGAAACTCGAAGAACCACAGTGCCACCAGCCCGAGCCCGATATACGAGAGGCCACTCCAGAGCCCTCGCTCGCCCAAGTGGCCATCCCCAGCCATTGCCGTTCTGTTGGAGACGTGACGGAAAATAGCTCCGAACCGCGGTTACGAACGGCGAAGTTCCCAATATCAGGCAATGTTTCGGCAGTCCGATCACTGCACCCCGCTGTAGCGCGCCCCGTCCGTTTTTGCCGTCCGCCGTGGTATCGCCGGGTCAGATGCCCGAGACTTTCAGGCGGCCCGACGACGATCTCCCCGGCGAGCCGACCTCTCCCTGGCTCGCGAGCCCGCTCGAGACGACATTCGACCCCCTCGAGTCGAATCCCTCGGTCGACGCGGCCGTCGTCGGCGCGGGAATCGCCGGCCTCTCGACGGCGATGGAGCTTCGAGAACGCGGGCGGTCGGTCGTCGTCCTCGAGCGCGACCGAATCGCCGCCGGTGTCACCGGGAAGTCGACGGCGAAGCTGACGAGCCAGCACGGACAGATATACGACCACCTTCGCCGGGAGTTCGGCCGCGAGGCCGCCCGACAGTACGGGTCGATAAACGAGCGAGCGATCGACATCGTCGAGGGCAGGATCGACGACCTCGAGATCGACTGCGGGTTCGAACGCCGGCCGTCGTACCTCTACGGCGACGAACCGGATGCGATCGAACGGGAGGCCGACGCGGCCGCGATGGCGGGGCTCGAGGCGACCGAGGTGCGGTCGGTGCCGCCGTTCGAGCGGGCGGCCGCGGCGCTTCGATTCGACGACCAGGCGTGGTTTCACCCGCGTCGATACCTGCTCGCGCTCGCCGAGGAAATCCACGAGGGCGGGGACGCGAACGATGACGCCGAAAGCGTGGATTCGGCCGGCCAGACTGGCGTCTACGAACGCACTCGAGTGACGGACGTGACGCCGGGGAACCCCTGTCGGCTCCGAACGGAGCGCGGCCAGACCGTCACGGCCGGGACAGTCGTCCTCGCGACGGGCTACCCGATCCTCGATCGGGCGGGCTATTTCACCAGAATGCGCCCAAAGCGCTCCTACGTGCTGGGCCTCCGAATTCGGGGCGAGCCGCCGTCGGCGATGTACTACCGGCCTGGAGAGCCCTACCGCTCGGTTCGGACCCACCACGAGCGCGAGGGAGAGGGGACGCTCGTGCTGGTCGGGGGCGAAAACCACAAGACTGGGCAGGGTGGTTCGACCGCGGATCGGTATCGCAGGCTCGAGCGCTGGGCGCGCGAGCGGTTCTCCGTCGAATCGATCGACTACCGGTGGTCGACTCAGGACTACGTGACCGCAGACCGCGTGCCGTTCGTGGGCCGCGCCGGCGTCGCCGCCGAGAACGTCTTCGTCGCGACCGGCTTTCGCGGTTGGGGAATGACGAACGGCGTCGCCGCCGGTCGGCTGCTCGCCCGACTCATCGACGGCGAACACCCGCCGGAAGCCGATCTATTCGATCCGCTCCGGTTCACGCCCAAGCCCTCGGCGGCCGACGCGATTACGGAGAACGCGGACGCCGCGAGCCAGTTCGCGACCGACTGGCTCCGAACGCTGTTCGCGCCCGACCTCGAGTCGATCGCGCGCGGCGAGGGGCGAGTCGTCCGCGACGGGCCGAAGCCGACCGCGATCGCGCGCGACGCCGACGGCGACCTCCACGCCGTCTCCGCGGTCTGTCCGCACACCTACTGCGTCGTCGACTGGAACGACGCCGAGTGTAGCTGGGACTGTCCGTGTCACGGCTCGCGGTTCGATCCCGACGGGACGCTTCTCGAGGGACCGGCGACGGACGACCTGCCGACCCGCGACGCCGGACCGGCGTCCGATCGCGACCGATAAGCGGCGGTCTGGCCGACTCGCATCGGCGCGTCTCGGCGACAGAACAGTTATTTGACACCCGGTACAAGGGGAGAGTAATGACGGATTCCGTTCGAGCGAGCGTCGGGAACGTCGTCACTGACCTCTCCCGCTCGCTCGGCACGCTCGTCGGACTCTTCTGGCTGGTGTTTGTCGGAGCGGTCGTCCTCGACGAAGGAGTCAGCCTATCGACCGGGACCTGGTCGCTCCCGAACGGGCTCTTCTGGCCGGTCGCGTTCGCGATGGCCCTCTGCGGGACGGCGTGGCTCGTCGAGGACGGGTACGACCGACTCGGCGCGGACCCGACCGGCGCCTGGACGTTCGTCTGGTTGGCCGTGTTCCTCGTGCCACTCGCGTTTCTCCCGCTCCAGTTCGCGGTCGGATCGCTCGCGAGCGCGGTCGGCTCCGTCGATCCGTTCAGCGGCGTTCTCAACGCCGGATTCGTCCTCGTCTCGACGATCGCGGCGGGCTGGCTCGCGTTCTACGGCGGGCTCGAACGGTTAGGACTCGAGTTAGACGACTTCGTCCGCACCTTCGTCTTCGCCGCCGGACTCGCGCTCGTTCCCCTCGCCGCCGTCGTGCTGTTCGATGTGAGCTGGCTGACCGACGACTACGCAGCGGCGGCCGTCGCACTGGCCGTGCAGGTCGGCGCGTGGTGGCTTGGCGTCGTGCGGACGAGACCATGATCAGCAACTTGAACCCTTGATAAGCGGGTCGAGACCCAAACTACCTGCTCGAAATCCAGATCAGCGGCTTGAGGTCGTTCCCAACCCAGGATAGTCGGCGATGATTCCATCAACGCCCGCCTCGGCGAGCTGGTCGAACTGAGTCCACGTCTCGGCGGTCCAGACGTTCACCGCCCGCCCCTCGTCGTGGGCGGTCTCGAGCAGGTCGAAAGCCGGCTCGTCGCCCCTCGAGAAACCGGCGTACTCGGTCCCCGAAAGTCCCGTTCCCGCGATGGCGTTTCGCGGCGGGTGGATCGCCTCGCAGTCGTACCGGCGGGCGATTTCGAGGCCCGCCTCGAGGTCGTCCCAAATCAGCGGGGCAGCGGCGTAGGCTGGCGCGGTATCGCGAACGGCCGCGAGTGCGCCCTCGCAGAACGACGAAAAGAGGATCTCGCCGGCGAAGGCGTCGCAGTCGGCGACGACCCGTTCGATGAACGGCTCCCAGACCGCCGTTTGCTCCCTGCGGTCGTCTTCGGAGAGCGATTCGCCGAACCGAATCGCCGCCGTACCGGGATTTTTCAACTCGACGTTGATCGCCATCGACGGCGGAACCGCCTCGAGAAACGCCGCGAGCGTCGGCACCGTTTCGTCGGTTCCGAGCACCCTCGCGTCCCGAATGTTCTCGAGATCCGTCTCCCAGACGAGGCCCTCCGCATTGGTCAGTGGCCGCCCGTCGCGGACCCCCTCGAGTCGCTCGTCGTGGATCACGACCGGCGTGCCACAGGCCGCTGGCTGAACGTCGATCTCGAGCATCGACGCCTCGGTGTGCTCGGCGACGGTTCGCGCCGCGGCGACGGTGTTCTCGGGGGCGACGCCGGCGAATCCGCGATGCGCGATGACGGCGGGCTCGGTCATTGGACGAACGAACGCAGGCGGTCCCGTTGTATCTGTTCCCCGAGAGCGGCATCTGTTCTCGACCGGAACGCCACTCGTCCCTCGAGGGCGGTCTCCGTTGACCGAGCGGCGAACAGCCGCACAAACCTTGAAACCGCTTCCCGTCGAGACACCGTCCATGACGGATCGGAACCTTCCAGACGTCGAGTCCGACCTCGAGCGAGCCACAGACCTCGAGACCGGCGCGGCCGTCGAACTGCTCGAGCGCGCCCGCCGAGATCTCTCGGAGCTAACGGACGACCCCGGCGTGGATCAGGACCACCGGCGGACGCTCGAAAACCGACTCGAGCAGCGGGTTCGCGAGTTGCGGAATCGGGACGCCTACGACGGCGGCGAGATCGGCGCGGCGATGGATCCGGACGAAGATAACGCGCCGTGACTCGTCGCCGTCGCCCGCGGTCGAAGCGCCTGACTATCCGCGTTCGAACCGCCCGCGATCACCTGTTCGAACCGACTGCGATCGCCCGTTTCGAAGCGCCTACGTTCGCCTGTGCTCGGGAGCCCGAAGGCGTTCGGGGACGACGGTCCGCTCGAGGAGGTACGCGAGCGCCAAGCCGGCGATACTGCCGACGGTCCCCGCGTCGAAGAAGAACAACGCGCCGCCCAGCGCGAGTTCGACCCCGAAAGCGAGGACGAAACAGAGAAAGACTGCCCCGAAAACTGGGTACAGGAGAGCCTCGCGACGAGAAGCCGAAATGCGATCGCGAGCGATCCAGACGACCGGGCCGACGAGGAGGAACGAGCCGAAGGCGTACCCCACGACCCAGAGCCACGCGCTCGAGCCGTGTGCGAGGAGATCGGACGCGCTCGAGAGGACGAGAAACGCCAGACAGGCGAACAACACTGCGCGCCGGGTTCGGGCCGATACGGAGATCACCATAGCGGAACTGACATCCGCAGTGACAAATATGTGGTGCGAGCGAAGGCCGCCCGCCGGAACCGACACCGAGCGACTCAACTGCCAGCCACGGTTCCGGCGAGTTCGGCCATCCTCCCACCCTTTATTCGGATGCCACACTGATGGAGAGACATGCGCATCGCACTACTCGGCGGAACCGGCGACATCGGAGAGGGACTCGCGCTCCGGTTTGCACACGACACCGACCACGAGATCCTGATCGGCTCTCGAGACCCCGAAAAGGCTCGAGACGCGGTCGAGGGCTACGAGGAAACGCTCGAAGCGCGCGGCGTGGAAGCGTCGATCAAGGGCTTTACGAACGAGATGGCGACCGATCGGGCGGACATCGTCGTCCTCTCGGTACCGCCCTACTACGCCGGCGACACCGTCGACGCCGTCGCGGAAAAACTCGACGCGGACACGGTCCTCGTCACCCCCGCCGTCGGGATGAAAGGTGACGAGGACGGCATGCACTACCACCCGCCGTCTGCCGGCAGCGTCACCGAACTCGTGGCGGGCCGCACACCCGACGAGGTTCCGGTCGTCGGCGCGTTTCACAACCTCGCGGCGGGCGAGCTCTCGAACCTCGAGCACGACCTGGATCTCGATACGATCGTCGTCGGCGAGGGGGCCGCCAAGGACGCGGTCACGGCGCTGGCGAACGAAATAGACGGGCTTCGCGCCCTCGACGGGGGGCCGCTGGCGAACGCGGCCGAGGTCGAGAGCATCACGCCGCTGGTGATCAACATCGCGCGACACAACGAGGAGTTACACGACGTCGGCGTGAAGTTCCAGTAACCGCCGTCGAGAGGGATCGAAATCGGCGACGGACCCGCGGGTAACCGGTCGCGGTTCGGCGGCGGGAAAAGCGAATCGACGGCGCCGTTCCGATCAGGCCCCGGCGGATTCGAGGGCGTCTTCGATGTCTTCTCGCTGCGTAACACCGACGAAGCGCTCGACGATCTCGTCGTCGTTTTCGATGACGAGCGTCGGGAGCGAACGCACCTGATACTCGTTTGCGACGTCTTGCTGTTCGTCGACGTTTACTTTCTCGACTTCGAATCGGCCCTCCCAGTCTTCCTCGAGATCCTCGAGGATCGGATCCTGGGTCTTGCAGGGGCCACACCAATCTGCGTGGAAGTCTTTAAGTGTGACAGTCATACCGTTCAGTGGAGTTTCCCGCGCTGCGCGCATAAGGGTTTCCCACTGCTGGGTCTTTGCCGTAACCGACGACGCCGGCAAATCGCGGATCGTGCAGGCGGTCGAAAGATTTAGTGCCCGGCGAGCGAAAGAGGAGGTATGGATAAAGGACAGAACACTGGCGGGCTGATGTCCAGTGCCGGTCTCATCCGGTACTTCGACTCCGAAGACTCGAACGCGATTCGCATCGACCCCAAGACCGTCATCGCGACGGGCGTCATGCTCGGCGTGCTCGTCCAGTTGCTGACGTTCGTCTCGTAACGTCGTCGTCGTTTCTCGAGGGTCCCGAATCACCCTTCGAGCAGCAGGTCCGTTCGCTGACGCGAGATTTTTCACGCTGGTCGCACTACTCCGGCTATGTCACTGATAGCGGGCGTCGTCGCCGTGCAGGGCGATGTCTCCGAACACGCAGCCGCGATCGAGCGGGCGAGTGCGGCCCACGGCGAATCAGTCGAGGTCCGCGAGGTCCGCGAATCGGGTATCGTCCCCGACTGCGACCTGCTCGCGATGCCCGGCGGCGAGTCGACGACCATTTCGAGGCTCGTTCACTCGGAGGGGATCGCCGGAGAGATCCGCGACCACGTCGCCGCCGGGAAGCCGCTGTTCGCGACCTGCGCCGGGCTCATCGTCGCCTCGAGCGACGCGGGCGACGAGCGCGTCGAAACGCTCGATCTGATCGACGTGACCGTCGAGCGAAACGCGTTCGGTCGGCAGAAAGACAGCTTCGAAGCGCCCCTCGAGGTGTCGGGACTCGCCGACGACGAGCCGTTTCCCGCCGTGTTCATCCGCGCGCCGGTGATCGACGACGTGGGCGGCGCGGCGGTCCTCGCATCGTGGGACGAGAACCCGGTCGCGGTGCGGGACGGCCCCGTCGTCGGAACCTCCTTTCATCCCGAGTTGACGACCGACGAACGGATTCACGAACTGGCGTTTTTCGAGACCGAGGGCGCGTCGGTGCCGGAACTCGAGTAGAACAGCGGACGACCCGCCCGTGGCTCCGCGAGAGACGACGGTTGCAGGCGTACAGACTTTTGCCGTTCGCCTTCGTGTATCGTGATATGAACGCGTCCATCGACGCCGTCCGCGTCGCGGGCACCCAGCAGGGCCCGGTCCCGGTCTTGATCCTCGCCGTCGACGGTGAGGAGGACATCGTGCCGATCTTCATCGGCTTCAACGAGGCGACGAGCATCGCTCGAGGGCTCGAGGCCGAGGACATCGGTCGGCCGCTGACTCACGACCTCCTGCTCGACGTGATGGAGGAACTCGGCGGACGAGTCGATCGCGTCGTCGTCAACGAGATCGAAGAGCGCGCCGACGGGCAGGGCGGCACCTACATCGCGGACATTCACGTCGACACGCCCCGCGGTGAGACCGTGATCGACGCCAGACCGAGCGATTCGCTCGCGCTCGCGGCCCGAACCAACGTCCCGATCGAGGTGACGGAGGCGGTTTTCGAGGACGGCCGAGACGACAGCGAGAAGTTCGCCGAACTCGAAGACATCCGTGACGTTCCCGGTGAATTATAAATGGACGAGACACTCGCGGAGCTGTTCGCCGTCATCGAAGACCGCAAGGAAACGCTACCCGACGACTCCTACACCGCGTCGCTGTTTACCCACGAGAAGGGGGAAAACGCCGTGCTGGAGAAACTCGGCGAGGAATCGACCGAACTGGTGTTGGCCGCCAAAGACGACGACCGCGAGGAGATCGCCTCCGAAGCCGCCGATATCGTCTATCACCTGCTGGTTTTGCTCTCGATGAAAGACATGGATCTCACAGAACTCGAGGACGAACTCGAAGCGCGGCGATAGGCTCGTACAGTCCTCGACTCGTCGTGTCCGCCAGGGTAGATGGCGTCTCGGTATTTCCGGACGATATTTCTCGCACAACTTAAAATATTCGTTAAATATTACTTGTAGGAACCACCACAAAACCCATCCTATATGACCCAAAAGGAGCGTTATGCGATCGTTTGAAGACGGCCGGAGCAAGGCCGAGACGACGACACGGCCCTCCGTCCCGGAGTACGAACATTTTCCTGCGGACACCTACTGCGTCGCGTGTGCCGTCGCTGTTTCTCGGGACGACCTGCTGGCATTTCGAGAACTGATCGAGCGCGAAACTGCAACCACCGCCGCAGTCGAACAGTCGACATTTCTCTCTCGAGAGATAGAGTACGGATTGGACCTGCAGCAAACGGAAGCCGATCTCGCGGCGTTCGTCCACGAACTCGTCGAGACCTGGGAGGGCCAACTAGACGGCGATTCGTCGGCTGTCTGGTGGCCGCTCGAGTCGGACTGGCGAGTCGCGTTGTACGTCCGGTACTGTCGTGCGAGAGCCGAGCACGAAACCGACGAGTTCGACTGTACGGAGCAGATCGAGCGCGTTCAGATGGTAGTCTCTCGGTGTGAATCGGCGGCCGAAAACGCCGCAAAACGCGGTATCGTCCACAGAGACCACGTACCGGGGGAGCGAGCCGAGCGGTAACCGAGGGCTGTGACTTCGACAGCGAGCCGACGAGTCGAGGAAACGGATCCGCGCCGTTCGACCGTCCGTCGCTTGCACTCGCCCGTGCCAGTTTGATGCTCGACGCTGGCGTTCGTCTGCGCGATGGCACTCCAACAACTCGAGCACGCGGACGACCAGATACGAGAGTGTATCGACAACTGCCTCGAAGCCGCACAGGTCTGTGAGTGGTGTGCGGACGCCTGCGCGGATGACGGTGAGGAGATGGCCCGGTGCATTCGACTCTGCCGCGACGTGGCCGACCTGGCGACGCTGCACGCGCGGTTCATGGCTCGAAACTCGGGCTATCATGGCGAGCTGGCGTCGATCTGTGCGGACGCCTGCGAGGAGTGTGCAGAGGAATGCGAACAGCACGATCACGACCACTGTCAGGCCTGCGCGGAGATTCTGCCGGAGTGTGCCGAGAGCTGTCGAGAGATGGCGTCGGCCTAACCAGGGACGGTGCGACTCACTGGGAGATGAATTGTCCGGACGAATACGACCGCGTTTTTACCGTGTCGACGGCCTCGAGCGACGGCGACGGCCTCGAGGACAACCGGTCGAAAAACGCGGGTCAGTTCGCGAGCAGGCTGCCGACCGCCCCCGCGAGCGCGCTCTCTATCGCCATGATCATGGCGATCGCCGTCACGAAGACGAAGATGCTGACGCCGAGCAGGCCGCCGATCGGACCCAGCGTGAGGCCGGTGAGGCCGACGACCACGCCGAGGATGAACGCGCCGATGATTCCGCCGAGCGCGCCCGCAAGGAGGCCGTGCCAGAAGCCCCGAAGGAGACCGCCGCCGGCGATGAACCCGGCGGCGAATCCGCCGGCGAGACCGCCTGCGAGCTGTCCGATCCCGGGTATCACGAGCCCGAGCGTCGAGACGACGATGGTGACCAGAAAGCCGATGAAAACGGCGCGCCAATTAGTCATAGAGAGAGTATGACGCCCAGCAGAATAAGCCCACGGGCGGGTTCGGCCTCGAGTCACAGGCGATCAACGGGACGGAGACGCGGCCTCGCGGACGAACCGACAACGAACGCCCTTTTAGTGTCGAGGCTGTACTGGTGACTATGATTTTCGAAGACCTTCCGACGACGCCGACGTCGGAAGAGCTGATCGACAAGGCGTTCTCGCGGGCGGCCCGCTCGGGCAACGCCAAGAGCGGCCTCGAGGCCCAGCAGTCGATGCTCCAGACGGCGGCGAACATCATGTCTGACAACTTAGAGAACGTCGTGACCGCGTGGCCGGATTTCGAGTACGATGTCGATCCGTTTTACTACGAACTCGCCAACGCGATCCTCGACGTCTCTATCACCCACTCGGAGGGATCGGACGGCGACGAACCGACGACCGGCGTCGACGCCCTTCGCCAGAGCCTCTCGCAGGTCAGTTGGGCCGGCCGAAAGACCCGCGAGATCCACGAGGAGTACCAGTCGCGGCTCCGCAAGACCGACATCGACACCGCACGAAAGCACCGCCAGCAGGCGTTCGCCCGACTCGCCGACATCGTCGAACAGGTCGACGAACACCTCCGGGTGATAAACGACGCGCGCAACGAACTCCGCGACCTCCCCGAGATCAACGCCGACGAACCCACCATCGTCGTCGCTGGCTATCCGAACGTCGGCAAATCTTCACTCGTCAACGACGTGACCAACGCCCGCGGCGAAACGGATTCGTATCCCTTTACGACGACCGGAATCGGACTCGGGCACTTCGAACGGGATCATATCCGCTACCAGATCGTCGACACGCCGGGACTGCTCGACCGGCCCCCACAGGAACGAAACGAGATCGAATCGCAGGCCGTCAGTGCCCTAGAACACCTCGGCGACTGCGTCCTCGTCTTGCTCGACCCCAGCGGCGAGTGTGGGTACCCCCTCGAGTCCCAACTCGAGTTGCGCGACGCCATCGAGGCCCAGTTCGAAGACGCGCCCGTCCTCACGATCGGCAACAAAGCGGACCGATCGAGAGACGTCGAGGCGGACTACTACATGAGCGTCGAAACCGGCGAGAACGTCGAGCGAGTGCTCGAGGCGGCGGTAGAGGCGATCGACTACGAACCCGAACTCCCCTTCGACGGCTGACGGCGGTTTCGACTGTTACTGGGCGGTTGTAGACGCCGATTCGTACTGGATCGGTTCGACGCGAACGTCGACGGGCTCGCCGGTTCGGTCGGTGATCGTCTCGGCGACATCGCTGGCGAACGCTGCGGTATCCGCCGGACCGTCCTGACTCACCACGACCGTCACGCTCCGCGGACCGGTGTACGGCGACATATCGGAGTACTGCGTCTGTACGGAAACCGCGGAGAGGTTGCCGTAGGCAGGGTCCTCGAGCGTCTCTTCGACCGACGCCGCGACCTCCCGGTCGACGCCGACCTGTTGTGCGGTCGCGACCCCGACCGAGAGCGTGAGCGCGACGACGACCAGTGCGAGTAGTCCCGTCGCCACGATGGATCGATCGAGACCTCCAGCCGGCGAAGCGCGCTCTCGAGAGACGTACCCGAGGAGGACCAACACGGTAAGTACCGCGAGATTGATCACGACCATGGTCACGCACAGCAGGATCGCCGTTCCGATCGCGAGTTCGGGTTCGAGCCAGGCGATCGAAATCCCCGTCGCCGCGGCCGTTGGAAGCAACGCGGCGGCGATCATAACGCCGATTATCGAGGTCGGTCCCTTCGTCGTCAGCCCGATCCCTGCGGACAGCCCCGCCGCGACGGCAACGACCAGCGAGAGCATGTTCGGCGCGAGTCGAACGCTGAACAGCTTGAGCGCCGGGAGGTCGAGGTCGGCCGGGACGAATCCGGCGAAACGAAACGCCGCTGCGAGCGCCGCCGCGGCGATGATCGCCAGTGCGAGCCCGTAGAGTTGCATCCAGAGACTATCGACGATCATCTTTCGGTCGCCGGTCACGGTCCCGACGCTGGCGGTCAACGCCGGCCCGATGATCGGCGCGATCACCATCGAGCCGACGACGATCGCGGGCGAACCGATTAGTAATCCTGCGGTTGCGATAAGCGCACTCAACACCATCAGCGCCGCGTAGGAGGCGGTGTCCCTGCTCAGGTCGCGAGCCTTCGTCCGAAGCTCGATCGCCGTCATCGGTTTGTATCGTCCCGAGTACTCCCGCTCGAGGGTGTCCGCGGTACCGGTCATGGCCGCCTCGGCGCTGGCGACGACAGTGTACTGCTCGAGATCGACCTCGGCCGCCTCGAGTTCGTCGAGAACGTCACCGACCGCGTTACTCGGAACCGGGAGTTCGAACATGACGCCGTCATCGACGGTCGGAACGACGGTGAACGTGAACTGCCCGTCCTCGAGCGCCGCTCGAACCGCGTCCTGGCGAGCATCCGGAACGGTGACGTGAACGAGGCGCACGAGTAGGGGACCAACACGGAGGGCAAAAAGGCACTCCCCTGTGTGCGCCGAGAGCGGTCGAAACCGGCGAATCGGGATCCACTGTCGATCCGAAAGTCGGCTACGGAGCCGTCACCGCTGGGCGACTTCGACGAACCTGACTTCGACGGCGATCGAGTCGTCTCCGTGCCGATTTACTCGATCGTCGAGTTCGTCGGCCAGGTCCGGATCCGTCTCGCCGGGCGGGCCTCCGATCGTCGCGATCACTCGTTCGGGGCGCACGAACGGGTAATTCTCGTCCATCACGACCTCGAGTTCGAGTAGCTGATAGCCGTCGTAGTCGGGTTGCTCGAGGAGGTCCTGTACGTCCTCGCGGGTGTTCTCCTCGAAGGTCGCCGCCGAGTAGGAGCTGTAGGTGATCCCACCCAGAAACACCCCGAAGAGGAGAACGATGACGATCAATCCGATCGCTCGACGGCGGACCCGTTTCTGTGTCGGGCGAAGCTCGAACAGGTTCTCCGGGCGATAGCCCGCGTACCAGAGCGTAAGCAGCCCCGCGAGGTTCACCGACAGGACGTTGACGAGCACGAGCACCGTCGAACCGATCGCCGCCGAGGGCTGGCCCCACGCGAGCGCGATGCCGACGGTGGCGGCCGGCGGAATAAGCGCCGCCGCGATCATCACGCCGACGAGCGCGACCGAAATCCCGGTCGAGATGGAGACGATCCCGGCGACGCCAGCGCCGAGTGCGATCACGAGCGAGAGCAGGTCCGGCGCGAGCCGTTCTGCGATCTCGTCGACGGCCGAAATGTCGAGCCCGGGCGGGACGATGTTCGTCATCCGAACGGTCCACGCGAATATCGCTGCGGCGGCGATAGCCAGCACGACGCCCATCAGTTGGTACTTGAGACTGCTGAGAAACAGCTCCTCGTCGTCGATAACGGAGCCGACGCTGGCACCCAACGCCGGCCCGATCAGCGGGGCGATGACCATCGAGCCGACGACCACCGCCGCCGAATCGAGCAACAGCCCAGCCGTCGCGACGATGGCGCTTACGACCGTCATCGTCACGTAGATCTTGAACGAGGGGGTCAACGACTCCGCTTCGGCTTGCAGCTCCTGTCTCGAGATCCGTTCCGATTCGACGTCCCCGTTTTCGTACTCCTCGCGGAGGGCCTCGAACCGGCGGGAGATGACGGTCTCGGCGTCGACGACGACCGTGTAGGCGTCCTCGTCGACCCCCTGCTCCTGCAAGGAATCGAGGACCGGTTCGACCGCCGCCGCGGGGAGCGGGAAGTACGCGACCGCCGTGAAATCGCGGGCGCTCGTCTCCTCGGTGACGACGTAGTCGACGCCCTGCTCGTCGAGGGTCTCGAGGAGAGTCTGTCGTTTCCCCGTCGGTATCGTCAGCTGTACGAGCCGCACACCCGGTATCTCACACCCCGGTGTGATAACTCCAGTGCCGACGGCTGCGGGTGAAATCGTGAGCGGAGACCGACCGAAACCGAGCGGCCAGCGGTCGGCGCGCCGTCGCGGCGCTTATTACCCGGCATCGTCCTACGTCAGGTATGTTCGAAACCCGCCCGAACTGCGAGGCCGAGGTCGCACTCGTCGGGCGCTCTAACGTCGGCAAGTCCACGCTCATGCGGGAACTGACCGGCCACTCGTTCGACACCGGCGGCAAGCCGGGCGTCACCCGCTCGCCGAACCACTACGACTGGTCGGCAGAGGATTTCGTCCTCACGGATCTCCCCGGATTCGGGTTCATGAGCGGCGTCGACGAGGACCACCGCGAGCAGATCAAGACCGATATCGTTCGCTACCTCGAGGAGCACGCCGACAAGATCCTCGTCGCGGTGCTGGTCGTCGACGGCAAGAGCGTCGTCGACATCATCGATCGACACACCGGACCGGATTCTATCCCCTACGACGTCGAGATGTTCCACTTCCTGCAGGATCTGGGAGTGCCGACCGTCGTCGCCGTCAACAAGATGGACAAGGTCGACGACCGCGACGAGCGCCTCGACGACCTCGCCGAACGACTCGGCCTCTATCCGCCCTGGAAGCAGTGGCAAGAGACCATCGCGCCGATCAGCGCCAAACGCGGCCAACTCGAGCCGCTGTATGAGGCCGTCCGCACCCACCTCCACGAGCAGGAACGCGACGATCTGTTCAAATTTTTCTAACGAACTTTTGCTCTGCGGGCACGGCGAAGCCGTGCCCTCGGCAAAATCCTCAAAAGAGTGCAAAGCACTCTTTTGGACCTCGCGGGATCGAAGATCCCGCTTAGCTTCGATGAAAAGCACTCCTCCTTCCTCTCCGTTCGCGTTACTCACTCCGAGTCAGTCGTCGGCCCGCTCGCTTGGCCTGGGGCCTCGCTCGCGGTGAGTTTCGGGTGTGTTCCTGCCCTTCCCCGAGTTGCACGGCTCTCGCAGTACTCGAGCCGTGCGCCCGGCCACCGCGAATCGTGGTCCGCACGAGTCGCAACGACGAGTTCAGACGACCCTGTTTTGCAGGTCGTCACCGCGCTCGAGCCGAGCCACGTTCTCGCGGACGATTTCGCCGACGTTGGGGCCGTAGTCCCGCGTGAATCCCGCGCAGTGGGGCGAGACGATAACCTCGTCGAACTCCCAGAGCGGCGATTCCTCGGGGAGCGGTTCGGTTTCGAAGACGTCCAGTGCCGCACCGGCGATATCGTCGGCCTCGAGCGCCTCGACCAGCGCCGGTTCGTCGACGACGCTGCCACGGGCGACGTTGACGAAGTACGCGTCCTCGCGCATGGCGGCGAACGCCTCGGCGTCGAAGCAGTGGCGCGTCTCGTCGGTCAGCGGAATGGTGGCGATCACGAAGTCCGCGTCGGAAATCGCCTCGAGCAGGTCGTCGTTCGCGTACATCTCGTCGAACTCGGGGAGCGGCTCCGTCGATCGGCGGACGCCGGTGACGCGGACTCCGAGCGACCCCAGCACGTCGGCGACGCCGGTGCCGAGCGTCCCGGTGCCGACGACGCAGGCCGTCGTTCCCGAAATCGTGAACGCCTCGTCCCACGCCGGGGGCTCCCAGCGGCGGTCGCCCCGATTCGCGACGGCGTCGTGGAGTCGACGAGCGAACGCGAGCAGATAGCCCGCGACCGTCTCGCCAACCGATTGGCCGTGAATGCCCGTGCTGTTGGTCAGAATCGTGTCCTCGTCCTCGAGCGTCTCGAAGGGGAATCGGTCGACGCCCGACTGGATCGAGTGGATCCACGCACACTCGAGCATGGCGTCGTCGTACTCGAGCGTGACGACGGCGTCGCAGGCCCCGATTTCGCCGTCGCCGATAGCGTCGACCTCGAGCGGGAGGTCCTCGAGCGAGTCGACGAGCACGCGGGCCGGAAAGACGGTCGCGACCGACTCGTGGACGCCGAGTCGTTCGATATCGATGTGCATGCTCGAGGATACAGAGTACACCGTGTTCAAGGTTTCTCCAGTGGTTGAGTCGCTCTCGCGAGCGAATCGGACCACCGTCTCACACGGCGCGTCGACTCGAGCGGACAACGCACGGTAGGAAACGACGGCGGCTCGGTGAAAGTCCTCGTCACAAGGGGCTCGGAGGGGGTAACTCTTCGTCACGGCCGCCATCCGTACGTCGGCTTCGAGGGGTTTCGGTCTGTCGTTTCGCGCGAACAGTTCGAACCGCCATCGGTTGGGACGCGACTACGACTCGGTCCACGACGCCAGTTCCCGCAGTTCCGCGGCGATCGAGTCGACGTCAGTCCGCTCGAGCGAACCGCGTTCGGTGACGTACTCATCTACGCAGTCTGCCGGCGTCACGTCGAACGTCGGATTCAACACGTCGATCGACGCCTCGCCGTCGTAGACGGCCGCGCTCGAACCCGACTCGAGGGTGACCTCCGGGCGCGTCGAGACCTTGTCCGTGGCGGCGACCACGGAGACCGGAACCCCCTCTCGAGCCGCGGCGAGTGCGACCGAGCGCGTGCCGGTCTTGTTAACGACGGCACCGTCCGGACGGATCGTATCGGCACCGACGACGACGCGATCGACCGACTCGCGGGAGAGCACCGAGGCCGCGGCCGCGTCGGTGTGCAGCGTGACCGGCAGCTGGCCCGCGAGTTCCTCAGCGACGTCGACGCCCTCGCGAGTTGGCCTGGACTCGGCGACGAATACCCGAGCGGGGTCCCACTCCTCGAGCGCCGAACGAACCGTCCCCGAACGCGAGAGAGTCAGCACCCGCTCGTCGCTGTCGAAGTGTTCACCGGCGGTTTCGGCGGCGGTTTGATCGGCGGCGACCGCCCGATCGATTTCGGCTAGCGCCGACTCGAGGAGTTCGAGAGCGCCGGGAACGCTGGAAGCCTCGGTTGCGGTCCCGTCCGAACCCTCGCTGTCGGAGCCGCCCGCGGTCGACGTGTTCGCCATCGCCCTGTTCACCCGATTTCGAAGGACGGCCATCGAGGGTCTGGTCTCGAGCAGTCGGCCGGCGAGTCCCGCGAGTTCGTCCCGCTCCGCGTCGGGGTCGACGCCGCTGTCGTCGCGCTCGTCGAGCAGCAAGCCCGCCCGGTCGCGGAGCACCTCGAGCGCGCGGATCGACAGGACGGCCGCGCCGTGTTCGTCGTCCGCGGCGACCGACCGTACCGAAGGGGCGACGCGCTCGTAGGCCTCCCAGAGACCCGGGACCGTCTCTCTGTCGTCGATTCCGGAGATTTCGGCCGCGGCGGCTACCGACGCCGGCGAGGTCGGCTCCGATCCGGTCTCGAGATCGATCGCGACCGTCGGCGAGACCCACTCGAAGGCGTCGTGTTCCTCGCTCAGTTCGACCGCGCGCGACTCGGACTCGAACAGGTACGGGTGGACGACCCACTCGCGCTCGAGTTCGTCGTCGGTCACCCGCAGTTGTCGGCCCGAGCGAATCAGCGAGACGCGATCCTCGAGGCCGGTCTCCTCGGCGATTTCGACGCGAACCTGTTCGTCGGGGTCGCCCTCGGCGAACCCGGAGACGCCGCCCCACTGCTCGCGGTAGGTTCCGACCGCGTCGCTCCGACACAACAGCAACACCTCACCGCGATTCCGGAGGAACGCGGTGACGACGTGGCTCGCGTCGCGCTCGGTCCGATCTCTGCTCGAGTCGGTCATAGTTGCTCGGACGGCCGCCTCGAGGGAAGGCGTTTCGGGACCGAAACCCGACTGGAGTTACGATGCCCCGCGAAAAACGAAATTAGCGTCGCTACGCCCCGCGAACGACGTGGCCGTACTTGAGAACGGCGACGAATATCGCGCCGCCAAACGCGTTCCCGATCGTCGAAAGGGAGAGAAACGCGAGGTAATTCAACGGTGTGATCGACGGGGAGATGAACAGGCCGAACAGCACCTCGACGTTGCCCGCGATGGAGTGTGGGAGGTGAAGAATTCCGATCGTGGCGGTGACGATCCAGATGATGGCCACTCGACTCAAGGTTCCCTGCGCAGCGGTAATCAACCACGCCAGCAGCCCCATCAACCAGCCCGCGAAGACTCCGGCGACGAACAGCCAGTGTAACTGGTGGGAGACGAGTTTGGTCGCGATCAGTTCGAACGATTCCGGCGAGACGACGCCGAGCCCCGGCATCAAGACGACGGCGAGCAACGTAAACAAGAGCCCGCCGATGATATTTCCGATGTAGACCAGCCCCCAGAGTCGCATCAACTGTCCGATCGACGCCTGTCTGTCGAGAACCGGAACGACGGCCAACGTCGTGTGCTCGGTGAACAGTTCCGAGCGGCCCAGGATCACGAACAGAAAGCCGACGGAGTAGACGCTCGCCAGCAGCAGTTCGGTCGTGAGATCGCCGTAGGAACCCTGCGAAAGCGTGAGGACGACCGCCATCAACAGCGGCCCGAATCCGATGTCGAGACCGGCGGAAAACCCCGACAGTAACAGCCCGGATCTCTCGCGCCTGATCTCGTGGAGGCCACTCTCGATGAGGGAATCGAGAACCTCCTGCGTCGGCATCTGTTCCATGACGGCGAACGTATCGGGCTCTGAATCATCCACGCGTCGTCACCACACTTGAGTTATCGATCAGCCTGTATCCACCTTTTCATCTCCCAGACGGCTGCCACCAGTACGGACGAGGTCCTCCGATGACGGTGCGTTTTTGGCGCGGCTGACCCTGTTTCCGGTATGGAACTACACGCAGTGACGGATCTGCCCGAGATCCGTCCCGGCGACGACATCGCCGAACTCGTCGCAGATCGGGCCACGCTCGAGGCCGGCGACGTCCTCACCGTCGCGAGCACGATCGTCTCGAAAGCCGAGGATCGGGCCGTCGATCTCGAGGAGTTTCCCGTCAGCGGCCGTGCGACCGAGATCGCCGACCGGCTCGAGGAGATAACCGGCGACGAGAAGGACCCCCGGTTCGCGCAGGCGGTGCTCGAGGAGAGCACCGAACTCCTGATCGACGCGCCGTTTCTCCTGACCGAAACTCGGTTCGGCCACATCTGCGTGAACGCTGGTATCGATCGCTCGAACGTGCCGGACAACGATATCCTACTCCTGCCCAAGCGACCGGCCGAGAACGCCGAACGGATTCGTTCCGGCCTCGAGGAACGCGGCATCGAAGACGTCGCGGTCGTCGTCACCGACACCTGCGGACGGCCGTTCCGACACGGCCAGCGCGGCGTCGCGCTCGGGTGGGCGGGGATGCCCGCCAGCCGCGACTGGCGCGGGGAGACGGATCGCGACGGCCACGAACTCGGCGTCACTGTCCAGTCGGTCGTCGACGAACTCGCCGCGGCGGCGAACCTCGTCACCGGCGAAGGGGACGGCGGAACCCCCGCCGTGGTCGTCCGCGACTGGCAGTTCGGCGACCACGGCGGAAGCGACGAACTGTTCCGGTCGGTCGAGGACGACCTGATCCGGCAGGCGCTGCGCGAGTGGAGGGTCGACGAATGACCGGTGGATCAACCTGGGGGATCGAACTCACGCCCGAACACCCGGCAGATCGGATCGCCTCGCTGGCGGCTCAGGCGGAAGAGAGCGGGTTCGACATCGCGTTTACGAGCAGTCACTACTTCAACCGCGATCCGTTCGTCACCTGTTCGAAAATCGCGGCATCGACCGACGAAATTCGGATCGGGCCGGGTGTCGTCAACCCCTACGAGACCCACCCCGCGAGGCTCGCAGCGCAGGTGGCGACCATCGACGAGGGCAGCGACGGCCGTGCCGTCTTCGGGATCGGCGCCGGCGATCGGTCTTCGCTTTCGAACCTCGGAATCGAGCGCGATCGCCCGCTTCGGCGCGTCCTCGAGACGTTCGACGTGGCTCGAGAACTCTGGGCCGGCGAGACGGTCACCCACGAGGGGACGTTCACCGCGAGAGACGCCTCGCTCAACCTTGAGTCGCCGTCGGAGACGATCCCCGTCTACGTGGGTGCACAGGGGCCGCACATGCTTCGGATGAGTGCGAAACACGCCGACGGCGTCCTGATCAACGCCGCCCATCCCACGGACCTCGAGTGGGCCAGCGAGCAGGTTGAACGGGGGCTTGCGGACCGTCCCGACGACCGCGGCTCGTTCGAGTCGCTCGCGTTCGCCAGCACCAGCGTCGCCGCCGACGAGGAGACGGCCAGAGAGGCGGCCCGACCACCGGTCGCGTTCATCGTCGGCGGCGCGGCCGAGCCGGTGCTCGAGCGCCACGACGTCGATCCCGACGCCGCGTCGGCGGTCAGCGAGGCGTTAGAGCGCGGCGATCTGACCGACGCCTTCGGTCGAGTTACCCCCGAAATGATCGACGCGTTCTGTATCGCGGGGACGACCGAGACGGTCGTCGACCGGTTCGAGGCGGCACTCGAGCACGTCGACGGCGTCGTCGTCGGCTCGCCGCTCGGGCCGGATCTCGAGGACGCGATCGAGCGCTCGAGCGAGGCGCTCCGAACGGCGACCGGAGACGAACGGCGAACCGACTGACGGTCGGCTGGTCGGTAGCGAGTGACGGGAAGAAAGAGCCGATCGCGGGGCGCGTTCTAGTTCGCAGTGAGGAGATTGCCGACGGCACCGAGGGTCAGCGCGCCGAAGATTCCGAGGCTGGCGACGACGATGAGCCCGCCCATCGCGACCAGAAGCGGCGCGGCTCCGTCGCCCATCGCGACGTCGGTGAAGAGGTCGTTCATCTCGACGAGGTTGTCCACGATGACGTTCAGCGGTACGGCGGTGTCCATACGTGCGGGTTGTCACCGATGGTACTTGTCCGTGCCGGTCCGAGGCGAACGCCTGCCGAATTGATTACCCGTCTGAGACGGCAATATGTTCGTCCGAACTCGGAGACCGGTCGCCCGAGTCGTTAAGTCGCTTCCGGACCTATCGCCGCCCGTGACAGAGGACGCGACGCTCTCGGCGTTTACCGGGGACGAGGATGCGGCGGACTCGAGCGCCGAGGAGGAAGCTTCGGAGTCGGACGCGGAGTCGGAGACGGAATCGAACACGCAGTTGGACGCAGAATCAGACACGGAGCCTGAGAACGCACTCGGGGGAGGCGAAACGACCGAACCGGGTCCCGCCGTCGAGCCGGCGACCTCGACGTACGTCTGGGGGAGCTACACCTGCGAGACGTGTTCGGAGACGGTCGATCGGGCCTGGCTCGAGGACGGAGCGCTCGTGTGTCCGGCTTGCAAAGACTGGTAAGATCCGTGCTGGCCAAGAGTTGGCCAGAAAGAACCGGCAAACGCCGCACAATCGTCCCGAACATTTATGCTATAGTCGTGGCTCTAGATGCCTGCAATGGCGAAAGGCACGGTCGAATTCTTCAACGACACAGGCGGTTACGGCTTTATCGAAACCGAAGACGCGGACGAGGACGTGTTCTTCCACATGGAAGACGTCGGCGGTCCTGACCTCGAGGAGGGACAGGAAGTCGAGTTCGATATCGAACAAGCAGATAAGGGCCCGCGCGCGACCAACGTCGAGCGACTGTAAGCGCCCGAAGAAGGGGTATCGTTTTTCGAGTATTCACGGCCGTAGAGCTAGCGGTGTATCCTGGGATCGAACGTCGAATCCGCCTCGAGGACTAGCTATATCTGGGGCGACGTGGACGTATTGGATACGTAAACCCGACCGCGACCCGAGCGCCGAGTTCCGACTGGAATCTGATCGTCACAAAACATATACGGGTGACCGACGCAGAGACACCAACGATCCGATCGCGGTCTCCGCACCACTCTCGCCAGATACATGCCCAACACAAACTCAACCGCTCGAAGCGAACGCGGCCAGCAGCCGCCAGAGTCCCTCCCGGTCGATACCGTCGCCGCCCTCTGTACGGAGATTCACGAGAACGTCGGCCGCGTCATCGTCGGTCACGACGAGGTGATCTCTCACGTCATCACGACGATCCTCGGCCGCGGTCACGCCCTGCTCGAGGACGTTCCCGGCGTCGGCAAGACGATGCTCGCTCGCTCGATTTCGACCTCGATCGACTGCGAGTTCAGCCGCGTCCAGTTCACCCCCGACCTGCTTCCCGCCGACGTGACGGGCGTGAACGTCTTCAACCAGAAACGCCGCGAGTTCGAGTTTCGATCCGGCCCCGTCTTCGCCAACATCGTCCTCGGCGACGAGATCAACCGCGCCCCGCCGAAGACCCAGTCGGCGCTGCTCGAGGCCATGGAAGAAGGACAGGTCACCGTCGACGGGACGACCCGCCGGCTCCCGACGCCGTTTACCGTCATCGCGACCCAGAACGCCATCGAACCGGATCGGACCTACGAACTCCCGTTCGCGGAGGTCGACCGGTTCATGAAGAAACTCCATCTGGGGTATCCCGACCCCGATGAAGAATCGGACATGCTCGAGCGGACCGTCGGTCACCACCCGATCGAATCGCTCGAGCCGGTCACCGACCTCGAAACGATCGTTCGAGCCCGCGAGACGGTGGCGAATGCGACCGTCGAGAAACCCACACGAGAGTATGCAACGCGACTGGCGGGCTACACGCGCGAGCACGCCCACATCGGCGTCAGTCCCCGCGGGACGATCTCGCTGACGCGCGCGGCACAGGCCCGCGCGGTGAGCCAGGGACGGGGGTACGTCGTTCCGGACGACATCAAACGCGTCGCACCGGTCGTCCTGAGCCACCGCATCCGAACGAGAGATCGAGATCGAGACGGTGAGAGCGTCGTCGAACGCGCGCTCGAGACCGTGCCGGTCGAATGAGACCGACGCGTCGCGGCGTCGCCGTCGTCGCTACTCTCGCGGTCTCGTGGCTCATGGCGTGGCAGTACGGCAGTCGATCGCTGAGCGCGATCGTCTTTCCGCTGGCGATCGCGCTCCTCACGGCGGCGGTAACGGTGGCTCGAATCGACGCCCCGACGGTCACGCGAACGCCGATCGAAGCCGGATTCGTCGGCGAAACGCGGCCGGTCGAGACGGTCGTCGAATCGAACGCTCCGGTCTCCGCGACCGTCACCGACCGCGTCGACGCGGACAGACTCGCCGTCGTCGATGCCGGGAACGTAGCGGAAACCACGATATCCGCGTCGGAGCGATTCCGGTACGACGTTCGCCTCGAGGCTCGCGGCGAACACGCGGTCGGTCCGATCTCGGTCGTCGTTACCGACCTGCTCGGCCTGGTGAGACGCCGCTTCGAGGACGATCAGACGACGTCCGTGCTCGTCTTCCCGAACGTCTACGACCTCGCCGAGGACTCGCGTCCCGAGTTACAGGCGCTCGCGGCGGCCACAGACCGCGAGCACCGCGAGGAGTTCGACCACCTCAGAGAGTACGTTCGCGGCGACTCGTTCCGGGACGTACACTGGAAGTCAGCGGCGAAACGACCCGACGACGAGTTGATCGTCAAGGAGTTCGCCGACGGCGACGATCGAGGCTCGATCTCGATTGCGGCCGAGTGTCCGCCCGGATACGAGGACGAGACGGCCGCGGCGGTCGCCAGTGTCGGGACGTACCTCCTCGAGCTGGGCGTCCCCGTCGGAGTCGTCCTGCCCGAAGCGACCAGAGCGCCCGCGACCGGACGAGCGCACCAGCGGGCGATGCTGCGAGCACTCGCCGTCGTCGAAGCAGGCGAACTCGACGAGCGAGCGACGGCGGACGCCGACGTGCTGATCCGGAGCGATACCACTGGGACGACCGTTCTCGTCGACGGACGCGAGATTTCGTTCGATCGACTTCGCGGACGCCCCTCGAGGAGCGAGAGAACCGTCGGTGGGACTCGACCGGCCGAAACCGACGGCGAGCCCCTGGAGGTTCGCTCGTGAGTTCGCGATCCGAGCGGCGGGCCGCATCGATCGACCTCGACGGGGCGGTCGGACAGCGCTCGTTCCGGGCGCTCGCACTCGGCGGGGTCGGCGTTCTGACGGCGTCGTACGTACGAGTGCTTCATCAGGAAGTCACCTCGGTCGTCGGCGGTTCGCAGACGTTGCTGGCGCTCGCCGTCGCGTCGATGGTCGCCGCGACCGTCCTCGCGTACACGATTCGACCGCGGACCGCGGCGCTCGCGGCGCTGGTCGCTGCCGTCGGCGGGTTCGCATACTACCTGAGCGCCGCGGGCATCGAACTCGGCGTCGCGATCGCGGCCTGGGACAGGCTCCTTTCGGACGCGTTCACCCTCGCGACGGGACTGTCGATACTCAGGATGGTCGAAGCCGGAACGTGGGCGTTCGGATTCGTCCCCGGACCGGTCTTTCTCTCGTGGTACCTCGCGATGCGAAAGCGATACGTCTGGAGCGTCGTTCCCGGCGGGTTCGCGCTGTTGTTTCTGGTCCTGACCGGAAACGCCGCGATACCGGTCACCCTGCTTGGAACGCTCGGGGGCATCGCGGCCGTCGCGTTCGGCGAACTCGCTCGCCGCGGCGGCTCGATCGCACAGGCGGACATCCTCGCGATCGCGTTCGCGCTCATGATCGCGCTCTCGCTGTCGGTCACGGCCGTTCCTGGCGGAGAGAACGGCGGTCCGGCCTTCCGCGACGTCGGCGGCCCGAGCACGCTCGAGGGCGCGATCGACGGCTCGCCGAGCCAGTCCGATATCGGCGGCCCGGTCGATCTCTCCCCCGAAGTCAGGTTCACGGCGACGGTCGACGAGCCGACGTACTGGCGGACTGGCGTCTACGATCGGTTCACGGGAGACGGCTGGATCCGAACCGGGTCGATGTCGCCGTACGACGGCCGGCTCGAGTCGCCGCCGGGCGAGTACGAGACGCTCGTCCAAGAGATCGACCTCGAGACGGAGATACAGACGATGCCGACGGCCGCCCAGCCGCTGTCGGTCGAAAGTGACACCGTCTCGGCCGCGGAGGTGTCCGATCACGGCCAGCTCCACCCCACCGAAACGCTGCTCGAGCAGGATAGTTACGCGGTCGAGAGCGCCGTCGTCGACCCCGAACCGGCGGCGCTGCGGACAGCCGGAACGGACTACCCGGCCGAAATTCGCGATAGCGAGTACCGCCAGCTACCCGAAAGCACCGCCGCGGCGTTCGAGGCTGAAACGGCGTCGATCGTCGCGGATGCGGACACTCCCTACGAGAAGGCGAGCGCGATCGAATCCCACCTTCGATCCAGTAAGGGCTACTCGCTCGACGTCGAGAAACCGTCGGGCAACGTCGCGGAGAAGTTCCTCCTCGAGATGGACGAGGGCTACTGCGTCTACTTCGCGACGGCGATGACTCAGATGCTTCGGGCTGAGGACGTTCCCGCGCGGTACGTGACCGGTTACGGGGCGGGCCAGCAGGTCGACGACGACGAGTGGGTCGTCCGTGGGTTGGACTCACACGCCTGGGTCGAGGTCTACTTCCCAGACCACGGCTGGGTCACGTTCGATCCGACGCCGCCGGGAGACCGGCAGGGAGCCAACGCCGACGCCATACAGGACGCACGCGAGAGCGGTCAGAGCGGGATCGACACGGACCAGAGCGAAGACGTGCCGATCGAAGACGAGGAACCGGACGACGATCCGGACTCGACGGAGCCCGACACGGGGAACGAGTCCGAACAGCCGAAGGAGAACACTTCCGAAACGAACGAGTCCGAGCAGCCGAACGAATCGAACGGGAGCCAAAGCCCCTCCACCCCCGGCGGCGTTGGTGAGGAAAATACCGATACGAACGCCGAAAACGAGGGAGGACTTCTCTCGTCGCTTTCGTTCGAGACGCTCGCGATCGGGCTCTCTGCACTGGTCGCGGTCGTCGCGGGTGCCCACCGGAGCGGGGTCGGTTCGTACGTGAGTCAGACGGCCCACCTCTACTGGCACGGCTCCCGAAAGACACCGGCGGCCGACGCCGTTCGCGCCTATCGGCGACTCGAGGTGCTTCTCGAGCGGTCGTACCGGCCGCGGCGGGAGAGCGAGTCGACGCGGGAGTACCTCGCCGCGCTCGAGGAGGATGTCGACCTCGATCCGCGCGTCGAGCGGGTCAGCGAGACCTACGAGTTGGCGACCTACCGCGGAACTGTCAGTCGCGAGCGGGCCGACGAGGCGATCGATCTCGTCGACGAACTGGCGCGGGAACGACTCCCAATGGTCGGCGATTCGGGCACGACGAGCGACGATCACTGAAAAAGAACCGCTCGAGGGAGGGGCGGTCCCGATAGTGTTTAATATGCCGCTTTCGTACAGGTGAACGTAATGTCGGAAGTCTGCTCGACGTGCGGGCTGCCCGAAGAGCTCTGCGTCTGCGAGGACGTCGCCAAGGGCCAGCAGCAACTTACGATCCGCATTGACGAGCGCAGATACGGTAAGGAGGTAACGATCATCCAGGGATTCGATCCGAAAGACGTCGACCTCGACAGTCTGTCGTCGGATCTCAAATCGAAATTCGCCTGTGGCGGCACAGTCGAAGACAGCCAGATTGAACTACAAGGGAATCACTCGGGCCGAATCGAGGATTTCCTTCGAGATCGCGGCTTCAACGTCGCATAGGATGATCTGAGACGACCCCCGAAACACGACAAACCCGTATCGCTTCGTTACCGTCCGATTTTCTCCGCAGAACCGTGTCGCGACAGCGACGGGACTGGCATAACTAATTCCCGATGTCACCGCCAACGCCAATCAAACGGCCGTCGAAGCGAATCAAAACGGAGATTCGGTGCCGGCAGTCGCCTCGTCGCTCGCGGACGATTCCGAAACGAGTCCATGCTTCAGTCCGTACTCCTCGAGGCCGCCTTCCATGCTCTCGACGGTCGCGTCGGCGCTGCCCTCGTAAGAGCCGATGAGTTTTGCGGCCTGGATGCTCGCTTTCCCGTGCGGACAGACCGTCACGATGCGATCGGCGTCTTCGAACTCCTCGATGCGACTCGAGAGTTCGCGGAACGGGACGTTTTCGCTGCCGGGAATGTGGCTGTGCTCGAAACTACGCTCGTCGCGAATATCGACGACCCGAACGTCGGCATCGGCCTCGAGAAGGTCTCGGAGTTCGTCGGTTGAGATCTCGCCGTCCATCGGTCGGGTGTTATCGCTCGGACCGAATAAGATCACGGGTCGACGCGAGCGCACCTACAGCAGGCCGTCCGCCCGAGCCAACAACAGCGCGCTGATCGTCGAGTCGTTGGCCGGCTGCTCGCGAGCCCGCTCGAGGGCTTTCTCGACCGGCATCGACGTCACCTCGAGGAACTCGTTGCTATCGAGTTCGCGCTCGCCGGGAACGAGGCCATCGGCGTAGACGACCGCCCGATCGTGGTTCAACACGCCCGTCGCGACGGCGTATTCCTGTAAGAGTGCCGTCGTCTCGGGCACGAAGCCCGTCTCCTCTTCGAGTTCGCGCGTCGCGGCTTCCGTGTAGGACTCGCCGTCTTCGACGATCCCGGCGGGCAACTCGAGGTGGTGCTCTCGGATCGCCGGCCGATACTGCTCAACGAACAGCAGGCGGTCGCCCGCGGCGTCGTCCCCGCTCGAACCGACGGCGGTCCCGTCGATCTTCGCCACGACGACGACCGCCGGCGGCAACTCCGCCCAGTAGTAGCGTTTCTCGCTCCCGTCGGGCTGTTCGACCAGATCGTATCCGCCGTCGTACCAGCCGGTTTCGTACTCGAGTTCGCGCTCAACGACATCCCACCCCGCCGGAACGGACGGGTGAGATGACTCGTCTGGCTCGCTCATCGAACGCGACTGGGCACTCGAGGCGGTAATAGATGCCGTTTCCGATGGGTTTCGAGGTATGGCGATCACGATGGGGTAGCGGTCGCGATCGAGATGGGGTGCTACGAGGAGCGGCGATCCAATCGGTCGCGATACAGGCGGCCGAACGCCTGTCTGCGAAGGGTCCCAATCGCCGCGTCCTCCTCGTTCTGGAAGGTCGCGGCGACGGCCTCGCCGTCGGGACCCGCATGCCAGACGACGGAGTCGACGGACTCGTGGCCCGCCTCGGTCACCTCGCCCGCATAGTCCTCGAGCCACTCGGCGTACTCCTCGCGCGTGCCGACACGAACCGAGAGCATGCTCGCGAAGAGGGCGTCTCGCGCGGTCTCGACGACCTCGCTCGAGACGCGGTCGTCGTACTCCTCCCTGTCGAACGCCATCGCCCTGGTGACCTCGCGGACGACGGTCTGGGCCGCAGGGCCGAGGCTCTCGTAGCGTTCGCGCGCCGCATCGATCGAGTCAGGGGAAAACGAACCAGTCGTGTACATAGGAGAGGGGACGAACGCGGACGGTTAGGGGGTTTCGTTGTCCGATTCGGCAGACGTCTCGTCGTCGGCCGATTCGGTGGACTCGTATCGCTGCCGGGTCAGTTCGCGGGCCTCCTCGAGTGCGCCCTGAGCCTCCGGACTCGGCTCCTGGGTCATCGATCCGCGACCGGAGCGACGGGACTGGGCCGCCAGTTCGTCCTCGAGTGACGGCGATCGGCCGTGATCGGCTCCCGCTTCGAATTCGGGCGTCTCGACTTCTCGCGCGTGTTCAGTGACGATTTCGGCGAGCTGCTCGGGACTCCGTTCGTTCCAGTCGGGCGCGTGGTGCTCGAGCCACTCGAGGTGGTCCTCCCGCCCCAGCGACGCGGTCACGGCGAAGTGATTCGCCAGGTGAACGCCGTCGGCTTCCTCCGTCGAACAGACCGGACAGGCATATCCCATGACCGGCCGTACGGCAGCCAGGGGTAAAGTCGCCACGTCTCCGATTCGCCGACAGAGTCCCATCCGCTCGGATACCCGGGTTGACGGCGACGTCGCTCGGGTACGGAGACAGCGAACGTGGTGACACTTCGAGTCGTCGGCTCACCGGAGTTCGTAAATCATTACGATAGCGTCCTCGTCGTCGTCATAGTACCCCGGCACGCGGCGAAGCGGGTCGAATCCGAACGAGCGGTACAACCGTCTCGCAGACTCGTTGGACGGCCGTACCTCGAGTTTGATCGAGTCCGCATCGTACGCGCCGAGCACGGACAGCGCTCGAGTGAGCAGCGCCGAGCCGACGCCCGACTCCCGATAGTCGGGATGCACCGCGATGTCCTTGACGTGGCCCAGATTGCGGCCGTAGTTCGGTGTCACGTCGGAGACGATATACCCGACGATCGTTCGGGTCTCGTCGACCGCGACCAGAAACCCCGGCTCGCCGAGAAACGTCTCGAACGCGTCGTGGGGCCAGGGCTGAGAAAACGAGGCGTTCTCGATCCGGACGATCGCCAGCAGATCCGCCCGGCGGGCCGGTCGGATCGAGAGGCTATCGCCCCCCTCTGGAACAGGGGCCGTCATGCACGGACGTTTCACAGCGAACCATAAAAACGAACCGTCGAGCGGTCGGCGTCCCCGTTCGAACTGTCCAACGTCGGCACGCTCCCGGCCGGATATCAGCGCTGGCAGCGACGCCTCGTTCGAAACGAACCTATGTGTCAGCGGTTCCGTCCTCGACGCGCGCGGCGTGGTCCTCGAGTTCGCCCGCCAGCGTCCGCGCCTGATCGGGCTCTAACTGGAGTTCGACTACGTGCTTCGGAACGTGTTCTTCCGTCCGGTTGTCCAGTTCGATCTGTAGCTGTACCGCCGTTGGATCCTCTCGATCAGTCGTCGCGTTGACTACGCCGACCGAGTCGAATTCGAACTCGTAGCCGGTCGCGAGCGCCTCGACGTAATCTAACGTCGTGTGCGCAGTAACGGAGAGCAAACGGTTCGACATACCTCGGATATCACGCTGAAATCACTTAGCCGACGCGACTCGGAGCGAATTCGGGCGTGCCGCGACGATCTGATGACGGACAGTACAGCCGAAATCGCACGACTCGAGGCACTTTCGGGCGAGATATCGGAACCAAGATAGCGGCCATCCTTTCCGCCACAAAGGAGTACGGGTATCGCTTGCACCCGAAAGCGAACTTATGGCTGTGTCGCTCATATCGTGTGTCATGAACCTCGAATCGAGAACGAAGCGCGGGAGACGAGAGCGCGCGCCGGGCAGTGTTTCGCGGCGAACAGACGTGACGGAGGGATACCATGACTAAAACCGAGTGCGCGACAGAGCCAGCAGAGGACGACGAACGCGACGACAGCCACCTCGACGACGTCGAAGTCGGCGCGGGATGTACGGAAATCTGGGAGCACCTCGCCGAAGAGCGCGACGAGTAAGCACTATCGGAACAGGGACTTTTTGACGGCCAGATTCCTACTACGTTGATATGAGCGATAATCGGCGCGGCGAAAACCGACAGGACGGGACCGATCGATCAGTCCCGACGGACCGCAAATCGCCCGTCGGAGCGCCCGTCATCCGCGGTGACGAATCCGTCGCCGGAACCCGCGCCGAGCGAGCGGTTCAGTTCGACCCGGACGACCCCGACAGCCTCGCCGACGCCGCCGAAACGGTCAGGCAGTTCGCGGCCGGCAACACCGCAGGCGACCACCTCGACATGCTTCGCGGTGCCGCCGCCTGCGCGGCGCTCGTCCGCGGCGAAGGATCATACAAAGCCGCCGCAAAACGGGCCCGAGACGGCCTCGAAGGGGAATCACGGGGGACCGACGACGAGGACGAAACCGCCACCGTTTCGTTCATCCGAAAGTGGGCTCGCGTCCACGACCTCCCTCGATCGGTTCGTCGACAGGTCGCGCTCGGACAGATCGCTCCGACCGCGGCAAAACACATCGCACGCGTTTCCGGCGAATCTCGCCTACTTTTGGCCTGGGCCACGCTCGACGGCGACCTCACCGTCAGGGAAGTCCGAAGCGTCGCGAGCGCGGTCAACGACGGGACGCCGATCGACCAGGCGCTCGCCCAGTACGACGTCCACCTGGGAACGCTCGAGTTGACGCTCCCACCGATCCTCTATCGCGACCTGCGACAGCAGGCGTCGCTCGAGGGCCGACCCGTCGGCGAGCTCGTCGCGGACGCACTTGCGGAATCTCTCGAGTGAGTTCGGAGCGGATCACCATCGGAGAAAGAAACGTTTAACCACTGCTCGGCGATAGTACCAGTTACGGGGCCGGTAGCTCAGTTTGGCAGAGCGTCTGGCTTTTAACCAGACGGTCGCGTGTTCAAATCGCGCCCGGCCCGTTTTCACGACGAACAGACGTGAGGAGTGAAACGGCCGCCGCGATTTGAACGCAGGGACGTCTACAGAACATCGTACACAGCGAGAGCGCGCTCGCGATTCGACCGGGGACATCGCGGTCACAGAATCGAGCGATCGAGGACTTGAGAATCACTGAAGCAGTTCGACTATCGTTTCGCTCGTAAAATGCAGTTCTTTGCGCCCGTTAAAGGAGACGACCTCGAGGGCCGTCAGGCGGTAGCGAGCATCGACTTGTACGTCCGGTGGGGAGGTGTTCTCCCACGCGACGAATTTGATCCGACCGCTCCAGTCCTCGAGGATCCCCGCGTGTGCCTGGCTCGCGGACGTCTCATCCCACAGTTGCCTAATCCTGGCCGTAACCGTGATTTTCGAACCGACCTCCCCGGATCAGCGACCCCCGTCGGCCGGGAAACGTGGGCCCCAATCTCCTCGAGAAACACCGATTCCTCGCCTGACCTCGTCAACAGATCGAGCGTCGATTCCGACCGCGTCACCGCGACGTAAAAGAGGCATCGCTCTTCGGTCCCCTCGCTCGCACGCACGTCGCGGGCCAGATCCAACAACTCGTCGTTTCGTACATCGGGTGAGAACCCATCCGCACCCGCGGCGACGTGGAGTAAAATAACGTGTGGCGCTTCCCGCCCCTTGGCCTGATGGGCCGAAAACACCGAGACACCGCCGTCATCTGCCCCGCGACCCGCGCGTGGTGTATCCGGTGGACGGAACGAATCCGCGTCGTCTTTGCCATCGTACGGGATCCCACGATCCTCGAGCGCGGACGTAACCCGGTTCACGAAGTCGGCACCGCTATCGTATCGAGAGAGGATCATGACGTCGTTCGGATCGCTCCGAGCCTCGAGATACTCCTCGACGAGAGTCGCGGCGTACTCTCCGACCCGGATTGCGTACTGCCGGTCGTCGGTGCCCGCTATCGTGTGCACTCGAGGCGTCGTATCGCGGCCGCTGCAGGCGATGGGGTCCTTGTCGATCTGGTCGGCGTTGTTCGCGATCAGATCGGTGCTCGCCTCGAGTACCGTCTCCAGGCACCGATAGGTCTCCTCGAGTTCGGTGATCGCCGCGGAACCAAAGTACTCCTCGAAGTCGACGAAATACTCGATGACGGCCCCGCGAAACCCGTAAATGCTCTGCCAGTCGTCGCCGACACAAAACAGGTGGGGCGCATCGTCGCCGTCGGTAAACGCCTGAAGTAACTCGATTTGACCGAGAGAGACATCCTGAAATTCGTCGACGAGCAGGTGGTCATACTGATCCCGAAATCGGTCGGGATCCTCCACTACGGCGTCGACGGCGTTGGAGATCATGTCGTCGAAATCGATCTGACTGTTTCGCGCCTTCGCAATCTCGTACTCCGCAAGGAGAGTCGCACCACACCGACCGAAGTGATACGTTCGTCGATTCGCACGCGGGAGGCGGTCGAGAACCTGCCTGGGCGTCGTCTAAAAGGTAGCGGCGGTGTCGATGAATTCCGAAAACAGGTCGACGATCTGGCGCTTTCGCTCGTACGGACCGAGAACGTACTCGACTAGCTCGTCGGAGTCCATCGGCTCAAGGACCACGTCGTGTTCGGAGAGACGATGCTTCAGTGCGCGCTCTACTCGTCCACCCCAGTATTCGAAGTCGTAGGTCTCGATCACCCGATACTCGCTGGTGGCAAACTGCGCTCGAGCCCACTCGAGTTCTGCTACGTACTCCGCACTCGACCACGAGAACCACGGCGCGACATCGCCGTCCTCGTCGATTCCCCAATGCTCGATGTAGATATCGTACGCGGGAAGATAGAAGTCTGGATAGTATCCACCCTTGTCGTCGGCCGTCTCTGCCCACTCGGCGATCGCCTCGTACCGATACTCGACGTCGTGGGTGAACAGAAATCCGCAATCGTCTTCTCAGCCTGTGAGGCGACCTCCTCGCCAGCAAGCGTCTCGTAGGATCGCTCAGATACCGCTTCGACGTACGCCGCTCGTGATTCGAACTCGCCCAGCTCTGGCACCTCGGTCTGATAGTTCGCCAAGAATTGTCGATAGTGCCGGGCAAAGTCGGTACCGCCTTCCGACGTCTTCTCCCGAAGTACCTCCTCGACAATGTTGGTCCGCTGGTGGTCTGTGATCACGTCGACGCGACCCGTACGCGCCTCGCGTGCGATTGCGTTCGCGAACCCGTGAATCGTGTGTACCTCGACGTCGGTGATACCGAATCGGTCCTCGAGACGGTCCTGTATCTCATCTGTCGCTTCGTTAGTGAGCGTGATCGCGACGATTCGCTCCGGGTTGACTCCACGCTCGATCAAATAGGCAATCCGGTGCGTGAGAACGAGCGTCTTACCGGTTCCAACCCCAGCGATGACCTGGTTGTACTCGTCGTCTCGAACGATTGCTTTCTGCTGATCTTCGTTGAGATCGTGTCCCATCTCGTCGACATCCGTAACGAGATGTGCGTACCGCTCGAGTTCCTGCTCGACGAACTCGGCGTTGTAACTCCGCACTCGTTTCGAAATTGACTGTACTGTTTCTCGTATTTCGGACAATCTATCGAGGTCCTTTTCCGAATAGCGAAACGGCCAGTTCGTAATCGCGCACTCATCACCCAGGTATCATTGATTGACATCTGTCTCAAGGAGCTCAAGTTGATTTCCGTCAGGGTCATAGAAGTATGCGATTTTGACGCCTCCTTCAAGGATGAGTGGATTTGTCTCGAATTCGACGTCATCTTTAAGTTTTTTGTGCCAACTGTCAACATTCTCTACCTCGAAACAAAGGTGAGTGATACCAATGTCGTGCATGTCGACCGAATCATAAATTCGATCATTTGGAGGAGTATCATACTCTATCAGTTCAATTTGGAAGGTTCCAGTGTCAATAAAGGCTAATTCCCCGGTTGCCTGGGGGACCCCGATGAGTTCTCCCTGTTTTTCGCCATCAGCCGAAAATTGCTCTGCAAGCTCAAAACCAAGGACGTCTCGATAAAACTCGATTGACCGATCTATATCAGCGACGTTTACACCGTAGTGTTCAGCTTCGATGTTCATGTTGTACATTCACACCCAAGTCGCCTTTAAACATAATTCTTTCCCACGACGGGAGGGGATTTATTTGATTGGGGAATTTTGTTACGGTATACCACTCGATGACGTATATCTCGGCGAGTCTGGAATCCGCGTAAGTGAACGATCGCTAAGGAAATAGCGGTTCAGCGGCGGAAGAACCCCGGACAGTGGTGTATCAAAGAAAGTAGCTAAACAGTTACTAGAGATACCTGTGTAGAACGTGGAGGGTACTTCAAACTGGTATGGCAATGATCAAAGTGAAACGTGGATTGGCGAATGGGTATCCGATCGTGATCGGAGTGAATTTATAATTGCTAGCAAGATCGGGCAACCCACTTTAAACTGAGAGGATCTGAGTAGACGCCATCTTCGAGAAGAGCTTTCACAGATACTGTAACGGCTATATACAGACTATCTTGACGTCCTGTATACACATAGGCTCGATGAAGACACGGCACCACGAGAGTATCTTCGGACGTACAGGACGTTCGTTGAGGATGTCTCATAGGATCAGCAGACTAGTTCATATCCTCAGGACGCGTAGAGAGTCTCATGACGACGTGGGGCGGTAAGTTGGATAGTGTCGATGAGGAGCAGTTGCTGGCGCAACTGCGCACGGAAACTGATGGGAAAGTGATTAAACGATTTATAAGTGCGCTGCTGTATCGACAGGGACAATCACCGGCAAAGATTGAGAAGTTGCTCGGTTTCCCCTAACAAACGGTACGATTGGCCTGACACCGTCGCCGAGCGCAATCTCACCGCGCTCGGCGACCTCGCTCGACCCGGTCAATCGACTCATCTCACCGCCGATCGGTGGACAGAACTGACGGCAACGCTGACGGCGTCGCCATCGGAGGCTGGCTATGAGGAGCCGACGTGGACACCTGCGCTTATTCGTGACTACATCGCTGAGACGGTCAATGTCAAGTAATCGCTCGCGTATATGTATCGGGTGATGAACGGTCACCAGTTACCGGTGAAATCGGTCGTCCGGTGGTCGATTCACGGGGACGGTCCGACGCACTGAAAGGGCCGTCCACGCTGCCCATGTCACCATGTCAATAAACTCTTCGAAGGGCCACCACCGGAGGCGACGCCTGCCTCGGCGGGGCGTCGTCACATACTCCCAGTGCAAGTACCGCCAGACATTCTGAATCAGTAGTCTGAGTACGACGATCAACAGCCGTCTCGTGGGGTCTTGCGTCGTCGTCGAGATGATCGTTGACTCGGAGAGCCGGTAGCTCGCTTCGATTCCGAAGCGTTTGCTGTAATGGGATCGCGCCTGTCGAGGTTCATCGATGAACAGCGCGTCAACGGCGTAGCCGTGACGCGCCACCCCGTGCTCATCATACCGCCCGTTCTTGTAGGTACAATCGATCATCACCGGGAATTCGACGGTCCACTCGTGCTCGCCGTAGGATGACGTTGGTTCGTCCACGATTTCACGACTCCAACCCGTGTTGAGTTCGGTCTTGATCTCCTTGCCCCACGAAATGACCGGGACGATGTACGCGAAATTGTGCGCTTAGAGCAACGTGAGACACTTGTTGTCGTAGAAGCCGCTGTCAAGATAGACCGCTTTGACGCCGAACTCAAAGTTGTCGAGGAGTCCAAGGAACGCAGCAAGGACGTCGCTGGTGGTGTCGCCGTCGGTGAGACTGCGCACCGCCAAGGTGTATCGCTTGTTGTTCACGCGTGCGTAGAGCGTGGCGTAGGCGTGGAACGCAGTCGTTCCTGCTTTGGCCTCGTTGTAGTAGAGGCCATCTGTCTCGTCTTCATCACCGTAGTAGGGGCGTAGGTGGAGGTCGTTGCAGACCTCCACCTGCTTAGGGAGGGTTTCGAGAACATCCTGTTGGAGGAGCGTGTTTCCGGTAGATTCGACGGTTTCGAGGTCGAACTTGGAGCGAAGGTGATAGAGGACATCATTGCCAGAGGGAGCGTCTTCACTCTTCTCTCAGAGTGAGGAGATCGAGGTCCCGTCGGCGATCGCGCCGACGAGGACCTCGAAGATGTCCTCTGGGTCGATTTCTGCGTTCTCATCAAGGTCTAGCGTGAAAGCACTGGTGAGAACGTTAACGAGAAAGTTAAGGAACTGTTCTTCGTGGATTTTACCGTCCGCTTGTTGCTGATCGTTGGACACAACTCAGCAAGCGGACCTCTGAACTAACGGCTTTGTGAAGTACTGGAGTTGTTCTTTCATGGGATTGCTCCCTTCGGAACCCCGTATCCAGTGCAGACTCCCATTGCTGTAGTCGGTTTACCTGATAAAATATCTGTAGAGTTGGTCTCTAGGGCACCGTCTAGTTAGCGTAGTTTGAGGAACCAGCAGGCCGTAGAATTAGTTTGGAATGTTGCTCTCAGACCTGCTCAGGAAGAGCTACACGGCGGAATTTGATGAATGTTGGGAGCGTGAGCGGACGGCGACGCTCGCTAGGGTGTTCGCCGTCCGGCTCCATTCGACCGGTTGTTCGATCCGAGAGACACAAGCAATTCTGCGCTTGGTCGGCGTCGAACGCTCTCATCAAGCAATCTGGTACTGGGTACATCGGCTGGCTGACAGCGTTCCAGACCCGCCGAGGGCTTCGCCCTCGCGGGTCGCAGTTGATGAGACCGCTGTCAAGATCAACGGCGACTGGCCTTGGGTATACGCTGCAATAGATCTCGACTCATGGATGATTCTTAATGTCGTAGTGTTTGGACGGCGAGGAACCGATCCAGCTGCTGCGTCTCTGCACCGAGTAACCAAGAAACACGACCTTGACGACACGGTGTTTCTCGTCGATTGCTATGGCTATCTGACTGCCCTCTCTCGATTGAGGTTGGGCGGTCAACTCGACTACGTTGATCGAAATTTGATCGAAAAGCGGTTTCACACCCTCAAGATGCGAGTTGACCGCTTCCATAATTCATGGGTGGGCAGTCGGGCGAGCGTCAGAGACTGGCTTGAACAGTTTGTACACTATTATAATACACAACGACCGCATCAATCACTCAATGGACAGACGTCAGCGGAGGTGCTAAACTAGGCAGTGCCGTCTCTAGCGTTTAACCACGTCCAAACCCTTGTATCTCTATAAAATACCTGATGGGAAAGTTCGTTGGAAAAGCGGCTAATCCTCTGCAGACGCGTCGAGTTCGTCCTCGAGAGTGGGCCCGAAGGGTGAATAACGTAGAAGATCAGTAACGAAATCAAGATCGTCAATAGTTGTGAGCTGAGCTAGGTGTTGATCAGTTACTGACGTTTTCATACAGAATCCATACCAAGACGCGGGCAACAGATTCTGTCAATGGAACATACTAAACACATGGAAATTACAAAAGACGAATACGATCCCGACGCTGCGGAACAACTCTGGGAACTGGAGCCAAAAGACTCGGATGAGCACATCGAGCAGTTGCCAGTCTGGTGGTCTGAAGCCATCGAAGAGTTCCAGGAACACGACCTTCCTGCCTATCAGCCACCGCGGTTCGCCGATGATGTCATCACACCTCCAGTTGTCGACCAGTTACAATCGGAGTACGATGCCGAAATTCGCTTCATGGGCGTTGGTGTCGAATACCGCGATTCTTGGGGTGTCTACATTGATGACGAACAGATATTCACCGTCGACCGTGAACGCGAACCCGCAGGATACACCCGCTATCAGGTGACGAGCGATGCGTTCGAACAAAACGTTCGAAACCACTTTGCAGACACAGGAGATGAAACTACGTGAGTCCGGTACATCCAAATCGTAACCGGCCAGAGAACTGTATCGCGTTCTCGAGTCATCCAACCCACATGAACGACTGGATGGGAGACAGTTCAGTCGCGGTCGAGTTTGAACCGAAACCCAGAGAGCAGACGAATGCCCACCAGAACCTGAACGTCGCTAATCATGAGTACTGATATCCCCCAAACCACGTCTCCGTCGCTCAGCGAACAGCTCGACGGCGAAATTGACTTCGGTGAGACCACACGCACCCTCTACTCGACAGATGCGAGTATCTATCAGCAACGACCTGCAGGTGTCGCTTTCCCTCGGAACCGCGAAGACATTCAGCGAGTTGTCGACTTCGCTCACCGACAGGGATCAAGTGTCATAGCCCGTGGTGCAGGCTCGAGCCTGACCGGCAATGCCATCGGTGAAGGGATCGTCCTGGACTGTTCGCAGTACATGGACCAGATCGTTGACGTCGATCCCGACGCGAAAACTGTGACCGTCCAGCCGGGTGTCGTTCTCGACGAGTTGAACGACTTCCTCGAGGAGGACGGTCTTTACCTCGCTCCCGATCCGTCGACCTCAAGTACGTGTACCATCGGCGGAATGATCGCCAACAACGCCGCTGGTCCGCACTCGGTCAAACACGGTACGACTCGAGAGTACGTTCAGCGACTCGAGTGTGTGCTTGCAGACGGGTCTCTCGTTAAGTTTTACCGGCGGGACGACGGGGAACTCGAAACGGTCTGTGAACACGACGAGCGGGTCGGGGAGGTCCATCGCGTGGTTCGCCAACTCGCACGCGAACACGCCGACGAAATCGAGACGCAGTATCCGGACGTCGATCGAAACTCCAGTGGGTACGATCTCGAAACGAGCGTCGCGCCGGACGGCTCGTGGGTCGACCTTTCGCAACTTGTCTCCGGGAGCGAGGGGACGCTTGCGATAATCACCGAAGCGACGTTACAGCTTATCGATCGTCCTGAGACGCGTGCTGTCTCGCTCGTGTTCTACGATGATCTGATCGCCGCTGCCGACGCTGTGACTACTGTGCTCGAGACGGATCCAAGTGCAGTGGAACTCATTGACGACGCCGTCCTCGGCTACGCTCGAGACGCCTGGGGGTTCGATATCGTGCCCGAAAGTGCTGAAGCCGCGCTCCTACTGGAAATCGAGACTACCCATACAAACCAGTGCGACGACCTCGAGACGGTTGTGTCGGCTGCCCGGACATCCGAAACGATCGACATCGAGCGTGCGTTCGACGAGGAGGAGATGGCCGATCTCTGGAAGGTGCGCAAAGCTTCCAATCCGCTTTTGAACCGACAACCTGGTGACGAACAGGCGCTGTCGTTCATCGAAGATGCGGCGGTCCCACCTGCCCGTCTCCCGACGTATCTCGAGCGCGTGGGTAATGTTCTCCGAGAGCACGACCTTCAAGCGAGCGTCTTCGGTCACGCTGGACAGGGAGTACTCCACATTAAACCGTTCCTGAATCTGAAGACGGAACATGACCGTGAACGACTCCGGTTCGTTTCGGAGAGCGTTCACGAGATCGTCCTTGAGGTCGGTGGCTCTGTTTCTGGGGAACACGGTGACGGACGGCTTCGCTCCGAGCATCTCCCAGAGATGTACGGTGACAAACTTTATAATGCGTTTCGTGAGATCAAACACGCCTTCGATCCCGACGACGTGTTCAATCCGACAAAGGTCGTCCCCGCTTCGGACGGCACTCTCGCGAAAGTCGACGAAAATCTGCGGTATGAAGGATACGACCCAGAAACCGTCGATACGGCGCTCGATTTCAGTGCAGAAGAGGGGTTTAGATCGCTTGTCGAGCAGTGCAACGGCTGCTCGAAGTGTCGCACGTCGGACGGCGGCGTTATGTGTCCGACCTTCCGTGGAACGGACGACGAGCTTGCCAGCACGCGAGGTCGGGCGAATATGCTCAGAGCAGCGATAAACGGTGATCTCAACGAAAAGACACTCACGAGCGATCACTTCCAAGAGGAAGTACTCGATCTGTGTATCTCCTGTAAAGCATGTGAAACTGAGTGTCCGACCGGCGTCGATATGGCCAAACTGAAAACGGAAGCGAAACACCAACAGCACCGGACGAACGGCGTTCCACTTCGCGCACGCCTGTTTGGGAACGTCCGTACGCTCAACCGTCTTGGGTCCAAGTTTTCGCCGATCGCAAACCGTCTCAAGGAATTTGGTCCTGGTCGTCGCATCGCCGAGGCTGTCTTGGGGATCGACCGACGACGGACGCTTCCAGATTTTGCAGCCGAACCGTTCCCCGACTGGTTCGCCGCTCACGAACCACATCCAAACGCTGGCGAGAACGGGACGGTCGCGCTCTTTCCGGACTGCTATATGGGATACAACCATACGGCAGTCGGCAAAGCGTCCGTTCACCTTCTCGAATCGCTCGGGTACGCAGTCGAAGTTCCGGACGTGGCCTGTTGTGGGCGAGCGCCGCTCTCGCAAGGGCTCATCGAGAAGGCTCGCGGCTATGCACGACAGAACGTCGAAACACTTGCCGAGTACGTCGAACGAGATGTGTCGATCATTGGCGTCGAACCATCCTGCGTGAGCGCGTTCAAAGAGTACGATGACTTACTCGAGGACACCATAAACATCCCTGAGACAACGGAAACGGTGCCTGCGTTCCTCGTAGATCGCATCCGCGCCGGCGAGATCGACTTCCCAGACAGCGGAGAGGCTACCGTCGCCTTCCACGGACATTGCCACTCGAAGGCAAAAGGCTGGAATAGTACCCCGATCGAATTGCTCCGTGAAGCCGGCTACGACGTCCAGCCGTTGGATACGACCTGTTGTGGGATGGCCGGTGCGTTCGGCTACGAGACCGAACACTACGAACTCTCGATGACGATCGGTGACGACCTTGAATCGAAAATCGACGCTGCCGAGGCTGATCTCATCGTCATAACCGGTGCCTCCTGCAACCAGCAGCTCGCAGACAGGGACATCGAGACACACCATCCCCTCGAGGTACTAGCAGCGTTACTTGAGCGGTCCAATAGCAACGACTGACATACTCGGCTCAGCGAGCAATACCATATCAACCCAACTCCAGATCGTTCGCCTCACCGATTCGTTTGGTAGTTATTCTACAGTGAATGGGTAGGCGACCGGTGCATTCTGTGTGGTACTAGAATCACTGTGGGCTGAATACTTCCATCTTCAGGCAGAAGATGAAGCAGACATGGTAGAAAATCGCAGCTGTTTAGGTTTATGCTCTGCGTTTCCAACTCCACCACTAAATTGATAGGTAATAATACTATATCGCAGGAGTCAGTCAAAACGGAAGAGATTCTAAACCGTTCTATAGAGTTAGTGAACGTCACATCCTTGGTGAATGTGTTGATGTGGTTCCTGCTTAACGCATGCAACTGACGATAGTACTGAATCTGCCAGCACTACGATTAATTCAGCAAAGCAAACAACACGGGAATCTCGACGCGAGTACAGGATGAGAGTAACAGCTAATTAGCATGGCCAGCAGTTCACCACAAAGGAATTACTGACATTCACGACTGGGAAATCGACATCGTAGAAGGTGCCGATGGCGGAGCACGATTTGAAATAACCAGTATCGAAATTGAGGAATGATGACAGGGGAGTTATGAATAACAAAACAAACACAGGATTGGTTCGTTAGGTCACTCTCCGATCCTATCTCGGTGACTACTGGTACCATCGTGGGTGTAGTTAGCATCCGATTCTCAGACGCAGACTATACGAGATGCACGCACTGTCTCTCGCACGAGTATTTGAATATCCCTCTCAACTCCACCACACCGTACTGCGCCAGATCGGTACCGACTGTCATTGTTCCCCCGTTGTTCAGTTTCCTCTGGAGCGACGGTCTCACCGCACCAGAAGCACTGATAGGAGTCACGGAACAGCGAAGGAATGCCGATGTCCTCTTGTATGTGCTCGCGGTCGACAGACTCGCAGTACCCGAGTTCGTCGGCCACGTAGGCGCGGCACTCGGGGTCACCCACGTAGTGATCTCTCACTGGTCCTCGCCCCCGTCAGTCGCGACGGACTGAGAGTCAACGAGTGATCGAACCCGTGGCGGCAGTTCGTCGAGCGGAACCCCGAACCGGCTGGGGTACTCCAGGGGATCTCTCGTATCCATATCTGTCCCGGCGGCGCTCCCTTCGCTCAGTCTGATCGCAGTGTCGCAGGTCGGACAGCGGTGTACGCGGTCGTCGCGATCACCGTAGGCGCGACGGAACTCCGGTGTGACGTGACTCTCGCACGTGAGACAACGCTGGTCGTTCTGTTGGGTATCCCAGCGCTGCATCAAAATTCACCCCCGGAAATCTCCACTCTAAAATTCGCAAGACTGCGGCGGGGTGCAACTTGGAGCAAGTTCCACTCAGTAATTTCGGGGGGTAGACCGAAACCGGATTCCGCCGGTCGCGGTGCTATTCCGTATTCGTACGTCGCTTTCCGCTTCTGCCACGGTTCGACCGGGAGAAAGGTCCGCCCTCCCCGATTGAACAGATGGAAGACGTTCCTGCTCGCCTCGCTTCGCTCGGCTGTGCGGGCCTGCGACTTCCGTGTTCAAATCGGCTCAGGATTCCCTTTTGTGACGACCAGCCGCTCGCTTCGCTCGCGTTTTGATCGTCACAAAAGTCCGCCCTCCCCGATTTGAACGGGGGGCAAGTCGATCTACAGTCGACTGCTCTACCAGTCTGAGCTAAGGGCGGGCACTCGAACATAGCAGACGAGACGGACATAAGGGTTATCATTCGATGGCTGTGTGACAGTCGTCCGACAAAGGCAAATATTCATAAGGACGGGCCTGAAATACGAGTCCAATCGAGACACTCATGAGCAAGATCACGTTCCGTGCCGACGACGAGCTCATCGACGAACTCGAGACGTTCGACGCGTCGAAAAGCGAGGTGATGCGAGACGCGCTTCGGACGTATCTCGAGGGCGGTTCGTCGGCTCAGTCCCAGGACACGATCACCCAGGCTGAGCCAGCACGGGAGGAGTCGGCTCGTGAGAGCATCGACGAGTTCGTTCGCGAGCGGGTCGACGAACTCCTTGACGAGCGACTCGCAGAGCGGAAACAGCGAGAGCCACAAGACGTAAACGTCACGGTGGCACTCGAGAACGCTCCGCAGACGCGTAAGACAGAGGACGTGAACGACGCCGTCGGAAATTCTGTCACACAGCCGCATCAATCTCGACGCCCGGGTCGGACGGAACCGAACTCGACGGACCAACAGTGTGGCCAGTGCGGCGAATCCATCTCGGGAGACCACGTTTACTGCCCGAACTGCGGCGAGAAAGCGTCTCACCGACTGTTCTGTGAGTGTGGCGATGAACTGCGATCGGACTGGGGTTTCTGTCCCGGTTGCGGGCGTCGGACGGCCGCGGCGGACGTCCTCGATTCGAACGGCCAGCACTCGAGAAATTCGTAATACGCGAATAGTCCCGTCCGACAAAACATTTATTACCTATGGGTAGCATTGCTATATGTGCGTAAGACGATCGTCTTACACGAGGGCCAAAATGCGTGAAACAGGCGTTTCACGCCGCTCTCCTGTGTAAGACAAAGCGTCTAACAGGGGCGCGCCGTCTTACCCAGAGGGAATACAACAATGGAGCGTGTGACACTGCGAATCCCGGAACAGCAGATCGACGAGGTCGAACAGCTGGTCGACTCGGGCGAGTTTCCGAACCGGAGCGAGGCAATCCGGTCGGCTGTCCGAGAAATGATTAACGAACAACAGAACGGTCGTCGCGACCAGACGGGCAAACGCGGCTGGGCGAAGGTGTAACGATGCAGGACATCGTACAGGACGCCCTCGATAACGCCGAAGCGGAAGCCCGTCAGATGGACGAATCGATGGACGACGACGAGTTCGGCGATCCGCGGATCGTGATCGTCGGCTGTGGCGGTGCTGGAAACAATACGATCAATCGGCTGTATAACATCGGCGTTGACGGCGCGGACACCGTCGCGATCAACACCGACAAACAGCACCTGAAGATGATCGAAGCCGACACGAAGATTCTCGTCGGCAAATCGCTCACCAACGGCCTCGGCGCTGGCGGCGACCCGTCGATGGGCGAACGAGCGACCGAAATGGCCCAGAGCACGATCAAAGAGGTCCTCGGTGACGCAGACCTCGTCTTCGTGACCGCTGGCATGGGCGGTGGCACCGGCACGGGTGCCGCCCCCGTCGTCTCGAAGATCGCGAAAGATCAGGGCGCTATCGTCGTCGGCATGGTTTCGACGCCGTTTAACGTCGAGCGCGCTCGGACGGTCAAAGCCGAGGAAGGTCTCGAGAAACTCCGCGATCAGGCCGACTCGATCATCGTCCTCGATAACAACCGACTGCTCGATTACGTCCCGAACCTCCCGATCGGTAAGGCCTTCTCGGTGATGGACCAGATCATCGCCGAAACGGTCAAGGGGATCTCGGAGACGATCACCCAGCCGAGCCTGATCAATCTGGACTACGCGGACATGTCCACGATCATGAACCAGGGCGGCGTCGCGGTGATGCTCGTCGGCGAGACCCAGGACAAGAACAAGACACAGGAAGTCGTCAGCGACGCGATGAACCACCCGCTGCTCGATGTCGACTATCGTGGTGCCTCCGGCGGCCTCGTTCACATTACCGGTGGACCGGACCTCACGCTGAAAGAGGCCGAAGGCATCGCGGATAACATCACCGAACGACTCGAGGCCAGCGCAAACGTCATCTGGGGCGCTCGTATCCAGGAGAACTACAAGGGCAAGGTTCGCGTCATGGCCATCATGACCGGCGTCCAGAGCGCACAGGTTCTCGGCCCGACGACCCAAAAACAGGCAGACAAATCCCGCCAGAGTATCGAAGGACTCAACGACGCCGATTTCGATGCGAGCAACAACGTCGAAGCGTCTCACCCCGGCACGCAGAGTGACGGCGGCAGAGACAAACTCGAGCAGAAAAACGGCGTCGACGTCATTCGGTAACCCGCCCTGTCAGATCCCGTGTTTCGAACGGACGGTCGATCCGTTCTTGTCGTGGCGCTCTCGAACTCGAGAACGGATTCGCGGTTACTTCGTTTCTACAACTAACAAAGCGATTTCTCGGGGCTTTACCTCGAGACACTTTCCCAGAACGTCCGCGTACGTTCCTAATCGAACTTAGAAACCTCGTCTACCAATGTGCTCAGGATCCGCTCGACGAATTAGCCACGGAAACGGGAGAACTCGCTCGACTCGTCGTCCAAGAACAAGGGCACGGCGTCTATCTCTACAAATCCGAGGGTGAAAACGCGATCGAAACCACGATTCAACCCGGCCAACGCGAATATCTGCACTGTACGTCACAGGGGAAAGCGATACTCGCACACCTATCCGAGTCTACGGTTCGCGACATCGTCGACGAACACGGACTTCCTGCCAGAACTGATAAAACGGTAACTGATCTCGAGACGCTCCTCGAGGAACTCGAGACGATTCGCGAGCGGGGTGTCGCCTTTAGTAGAAGCGAGGTGACCCGTGGGATGCGCTGTGTCGCCGCGCCCATTCATGCACCCGACAGTTCCATCGTTGCCGCGCTTGGGGTCTGTGGTCCGACGAGTCGGTTACAAGGCGATCGGTTTCAGGTCGAAATCCCCAAGACCGTCAGGAACGCGGCGAACATCGTCGAAATCAACATGCAGATGACGCAGAATCCGTAGGCTGCTACAACAAGCCACGGTGAAGAATGCGCCACTTCAGACGACGGAAGGGTTGTTTCACCTCAAAGGGATCGGAGAAAATCAGCCGTGACACCAGCTACTTCGGACTCCGCGCCGGTGAAGAAGTGATCGGCCTCGACGGGATGGACCGTGACCGGTGTCGAGTCGGGGTACGCATCCGCGATCTCAGTCGCTTCTTCTGGGGTGACGTTTCGATCTGACGCGTGCGGTAGCAGCAGGCTGGGGACGTCGATCTCCGGTACCCAGTCGACCGTTGCACACGCGCTCTCGGGTGACCGATAAGAGAGAAACGCCGCCGCGGTCATCGGAATGTATTCGATCTCCCCGCCGACCGGTCGCGGTAACGCGACGATTTCGTTCTCGCGGCCGGCGTCGACGAGTTCGCGCGCCTCGTCGACGAACGATTCGTACGCCTCGTCGGGGTTATCCGAAACAGCTTCGAAATACCCTCGAGTCGACTGCTCGCGGATGTCTGCAAACGGTGCGGCAAGGACGAGCCCGTCGACGGCATCGTCGTTTCGCAGCCCCTGATAGTAGGCGGCCTCAGTGGCTCCGAGACTTCGCCCCCAGAGCACGACGTCGTCGCATCCGCGTTCGGTGAGCCACTCGACGCCGCCACGAATGTCGTTGTCGATCTCGTCGAACTCGGACGTGACGTATCCTTTGCCGCTGTTTCGCTTGTTGATCGTGAGACACCGGGCTCCCGCCCGAGCGAGCGGATTCGCGACGGGCGAAATGCCAGCGCCGAGGGCAAATCCGCGGAGCCCGTGCAAAAAGAGGACGCCAACGCTTCGGCCGTCGAACGTCGAGACGTCGCTCGTCAGTTCGAACCCGTCGAACGCCGTTCCGTCATCGCTTTCGTAATTGATTCCACGGAGGGTGATGTCGTCGGGCGTCGGTTGCATAACTGGCATCGTAACGTTCGATATCTGTGGCGGGAAGACAATTATTCTATCGACTCGAGCCAACCACCATCTATCGGACGTATGCCATGAGCCGAGCCCCGATACCCGACAAAGGGTGACAAATGCGGGAGACAGCTACCAGATCCGTCGAGAGACGTATTCCGCCGTCGGATCGATTCGGATGTCGAGGACGACGTGTTCGTCGGCCTCGAGTGCGTCGGTCAGCGCGGGTCGAACTTCGCCCGGCTCGGTGACGCGGACGCCGCGAACGCCGAACGATTCAGCCATCGTCGCGATGTCGACCGTCGGAATGTCGGTTGCGATTTCAGCGTGGTTGTCCCGCCGTTGATAGTTCCAGATCATCCCGTACTTCCCGTCGTTGAAGACGATCGTGACCGCGTCGGTCCCTGTCTCGACGGCGGTCGCGAGTTCCATGTTGCACATCAAGAAGCCGCCGTCGCCGATGAGGTTGACGACCTGCCGATCGTCGTCGACCAGTTTTGCAGCGTTTCCTGCTGGAACCGGGAACCCCATCGAATCGTAGAGTCGGGAGTGCTGGAAGCTGTTCGTCTCGCGATACTCGAAGACGTCGTTTGGCCACGCACCGCCTGCGGCGCCCGCATCTCCGGTCAACAGAACGTCGTCGTCAGCTACCTCCCGAAGCTCGTCCATGATAACGAGCGGATGGACCGGCGTCTGCGAACGCACTTCCTCGAGATAGGCGGATACGTCCGTCTCGACGCGTTCGACCTCCTCTCGAACTGCCTGTCGATAGGCGGCGTCCGTCTCGCCCGCGCCGGACTCGAGTATCGTTCTGGCATCCTCGAGAGCTGGCCCAAGCTCCCCTGTAACGACTTCGGTTGCCGTCGACGCCGGGAATTCGTAAGGCAAGTCGTCGAGGTAGACGATTCGAACGTCGTCGCCAGTTCGGTCGCCGAGCACGGCCGCCTCGTGTGAGTTGGTCCGCACGCCGAGTGAGAGGACGGCGTCCGCGTTCGCCAGCGCGGTGCTGGCAGCCGGATGGTCCGACATTCCGACCGTTCCCGCGAAGAGCGGATGGTCGTTCGGGAACGAGTCGGGATAGTGTCGGGGACAGACGACGGGTGCGTCGAGCGACTCGGCGATGTCGATTGCCGTCTCCGCAGCGAACGCCCGCGAGACACCCTTACCCACGCAGAGACATCGTTTCTCGGCCGCCTGTACCGGCTCGAGCGCATCGGCGACGGTATCCGCGGACACGCTGAGGTCATCGTGTGATTCGTGGGCGGACACGGCGTCTGGAACCTCGATCTCGTTCTGGAGGATATCCTCGTCGACGCCGATAAACACGGGTCCGGGTCGGCCGCGTGTCGCGATGTCGAACGCTCGAGCGAGGGTCGTCTTCAGTCGACTCGGGTCGTGAACCTGTGTACTCCACTTCGTGGCAGGTTCGAACGCCTTCCGAAGGAAGTGCTGATCGTCGACGCCGTGAAGCGCCTCGGTGTGTTCGTCTTCCGGCAATACCGCGCTGATGAGGATCATCGGCGACGCGGCAGTGTACGCCTGTGCGACGCCTGTCAGCGCATTCGTGCCGCCGGGGCCAGCGACGGTAACCGCGACGCCGGGGTCGCCGGTGAGTCGACCGTAGGTGTCGGCCATCACTGCAGCGTTGTACTCGTGCCGGGCGCTGATCACGTCGCCGCCGCTTTCGTGAAGTCCATCCGCAATAGTCACAGTCTGGTTCCCGAGGAGAACATACGCTTGCGAAACGCCGTGTTCAGCAAGTACGGTTCCAACGACTTCGCCTCCAGTTGTCATACTACTTGTTGGCAAACGTGGCCTATTAAATTTGTCGTCACCCGCTGAACGAGTCGATCTCGGGGAAAATGGGTCTCGCAAAGAAGGCGTATGATCGTCACCTCCGCAGGTTTGCAACACGATCCCGTAAGCGAGCGGCTCTGTCGGGTACAGCAACCGTGTGTTACTCGACGAGATCGCCCTCGACCACGACCGGTTCTCCGTCAAGATAGACGCTACAGTTCTTCTGTGCGATATCGTAGTGGCAGTTTGTGTATCGGTCCTGATGCGTGTTCGGACCGGTACTCCAGAGCATGTTGCCCTCCCAGACGCGCCCTTCGCTCGCGCTCACGCCGGCTTCGTCCGGTTTCCGACCCTTGATCGCCATGTTGTAGAACGTCCCGTTCTCGTTGAGTCCCCAACCGAAGTGACTCGTCGCGAAGACATCCCTGTCGTCGTAGCTCTCCATGTGTCCGCGCATCAATTCGGCATCACCGCCGTCTCCCTTGATCTCTTCGATGAACCCGTCCTCGACGACGCATTCAATCGACGAGTCGATATAGTCGTTAAACGGCACGACGTTGTAGTCGCCGGCGGCGATGACGATCGTACCGTTTACGTTCGTCGGGTAGTTCGAGACCATGTTCTGGCCCCAGACATCCCACTTTCCGGGCTCGTCGACGAATCCGTAGGAGTCGAACGCGGTGCTCGGTTCGACTTCCATCGTGACATCTGTCCCGTACTCCGAAGTGATCCGCATCTCGTCGGTCGCCTCGAGCAGGTCACGATGAGCCTGAACTTTTTCTTTGACGGCCTGAGCTTCTTCCGGCTCCCAGGGCATCAGGCGACGGAGAACGAACGGTTCTCGTGCACCGACGCGAAGGATTCGAGTCCCGGCGTCGCGGATTTCGTCTCGTTCGGGCACGTGAATGAATCCCTCGAGAGTGAAATCGAAGACCATGTCCGCGGTTTTGCACGCTTCGACCGGGCCGCGGGGCAGCCGGAGGCTGCCCCCCTGTCCGGGCGAGATTTCGGCGCCGACGGAGTTGCGACCGTATTCGGGAATCTGTACTTCGAACGCTTCAGCGCCGATGTCCTGTGCCGCCGAGAAACTCGCGGCGACGTGTTCGCGATTGCTCTTGACGTCGGTAACGAGCGCGACTGATTCGTCCGCGGTTACCTGACAGTGTTCCATCTGCCGACGAAACATCGGCACTAATAGTCCAGCAGCTTCCATGGTACAATTCAACGTTCCGCTGAGACTATTTATACTTTGTGTACCTTTCGAGAGGTGTGCGACGAGTAGTCGATAAGCGACGATCCCGCTACAATTATTACCCTGCCATCGAGAGGTGGTGCTATGACGCGTTCGATCGCTATCTTTGGCTGTGGGACGATTGCAACCGAAATTGCGCGTGCGATCGCCGATGGAACGATACCAGCGACCCTCGATGTCATCTACGATCGCCACCCGGAGCAGATCGCAGCAACTCAAGACCAGTTCGACGACCGGTCCCAGCCGGTCGAAGCATCCGGTCCCGACGATCTGCTCGAGGCAGATTTGATCGTCGAGGCCGCGGGACAGACGGCCGTCGAGGAGATCGCGACCGATGCACTCGAGGCCGACCGCGACTGTCTTCTGCTGAGTATCGGTGCCTTAGCCGACGAAACGCTACGCGAAGAGATTGTCGACGCCGCACGGACGAGCAAGGGGCGGCTGTATGCTCCCTCTGGTGCGATCGCCGGGCTCGATAGTATCAAGGCGGCTGCCCTGACGGGCGAGCTGGAATCGGTGTCGTTGACGACAACGAAACCGCCCGCGGGTCTCGAGGGAGCACCCTACGTCGTCGACAACGACATCGACCTCTCGGCGATCGGTGAGCCGACAGTGATCTTCGAGGGACCGGCCACGGACGCCGCCGCCGCGTTTCCGTCGAACATCAACGTCGCCGTCGCACTCAGCCTCGCGGGTATCGGACCGGACGAAACGGCAGTCAAGATCATCGCCGATCCGGACGAGGAAAACAATGTCCATCGGATCTCCGCCGACGGCGGCAGCGGCGACATCGAGACGACGGTACGAAACGTCCCGTCACCCACGAACCCGAAGACGAGCTATCTGGCGGCGGTGTCCGCGATCGAAAAGCTGCGAAGCCTCGAGGCGTCGATCGACATCGGAACGTAACGAGATTTGATGGAATTCCCAGTCCAGATACTCTTCGCGCTCGCGACAGCCGCGGCGTTCGCCACCTCGTCAGTGCTCGTCCGGTTCGGTGTCGATCGCTCGAAGCCGATTGCGGCGATGTTCGCGACGGTCAGCGTCAACGTCGTCGTCCTGTGGACGATTAGCCTCGCGTTCTACGACGTGACCGTTCATCTGTGGGCGTGGCGATACTTCGTTCTCGCGGGCGTGTTTGCGCCGGTTCTCGGCCGGCTGTGTAATTACATCGGCATCCAGCGAGTCGGTGTGAACCTGACGCTGCCGATCAGCAACTCGAACCCGCTCGTCTCGATTGTCCTGGCCGTCTTCTTGCTCGGCGAAACGATGACTCGAGCGAGTGGTGTCGGTGCGCTCGCGACGATCGCGGGCGGTATCCTCCTCGCAACTTCGGGAAGAAACGACGACTCCGTCGGACCCGTTCGGTACCGGAATCTGTTGTTTCCGATAGGCGGCGCGGTCATCTACGGAAGCGTCCAGTTACTTCGGGACATCGGAATGGAACTCGTCTCAGCGCCAGCCGTGGGAGCCGCGGTTACTCTCACGACGTCGTGGTTCATCGCGTGTGTGTTCTTCGCCGTCTCCGGGAACCACAGAGAAGCGTTGTCGATCCCCCGGGACGACCTTCGGTACTTCGTACTTGCCGGACTCGCCTCGAGTATCGGACTTGTCTCACTCTATGCAGCGTTGGGTTCGGGAACGGTCGTGGTCGTGACGCCAATCTTGAACGCGACGCCATTGTTCGGCCTCGTCCTGACCTACAGCTTCTTGCGCGAGCGGGAACCGTTCACGCCACAGCTCGCGTTGGGAACGATACTCGTCGTCGCCGGCGTTGGGTTACTCGCGATTTCGTCTTAGCCTCGACGGAGGTGTCGCCGTGACAATAGTTCACCAACCGATACACTCAATACGCTTGGCTCTGGGTGTTAGTATATGGTCGTAGAAAATATGGGATTAGACCACGTTGCGATCAAAGTACGAGATATCGAGCGAACGATCGAGTTCTACACCGACGTCATGAACATGGAGGTCTCGGACCGAATCGGAGACTCGGTCGCGTTCTTACGCACGCCCGCAGTCTCCGAGGATGCGGACCACCACGAGATGAACATCACGCAGTACTCGGACGAGGAACTCGAGGCGCTCGAACAACGTGGAGAACTCGAACTTGACCTCCACGAGTTCAACGAGAAACTCCCCGAAGACGGTCCACCGATGCTGCCGACGACCGGTCCGATCTACCACATCGCGTTCGAAGTTCCCGACTACGAGGGCATCAAACGCGCGGCGGATGGGCTAGAGGAGCGCGGCCATCCGATTTATCGTGGCCCAGGTCGACATGGTCCTGGGAACAACATCTTCCTGTACTTCCCGGATCCAGATGGGTATCCGATCGAATTGACGGCGAAAATGGAAGAGGCCCCGGAAGATGGCGGACGTCCTGCCCAGCAGTGGCCACAGACACCTGAAACCTGGAACGTGTGGCACAACGCTGAACACTTGTAGACGGGCCCTGGAGATTTCTACTTTGGTTCATGTCTCCCCGCGAGAGCTATCACTCTGGCTTGTAGATGCTCGAGCGTTCGCGAGTATGGTAAGAGTCAATAGATCAATAGTACAGAGATCCAGTGTCTCGACCTTTATCGTTCCGATATAACAAACGGTCGTGGAAAACATCTTAGAATGGGGAAAACCTGTCAAATAACACCAGTAAACCAAATAAATATAGGTGAATCTGTAGATTAGCGGCTCAAACCTACATACTAAAATATAATCCCATGACATAGTTACTTATTATCTCTTCACACTCTTGTTGTGTGTATATTCATCAATCCCTCTTCCCCATATAAATAAGCGAATATATTCGCATCTATTCTCGCACGCTGGCAATCGGCTTGATGCTTGAAACGCATCTAGTGGTGAAAACGGTGTAGAGGTTCCACAAATGACCAAATATGATTGCGTGCAGACATGTTTAACGCACGTGAACTCGACAGCCACATCGGGGGTGTTCTAACCCGATGAGCGCAGACGACGAGTCGTTCCACCCGCTCGGACACGAGGCCGCCTACGAGGAAGCCAAGAAGAACGCCGGGGGTTTCGCCGAGATGCTGAAAAGCCTCGGCGGCGACGGCGAGGATAGCCGACGCGGCGTCATGAAGAAGATGGGTGCCGGTGCTGCCGTCGGTATCGGTGCGTGGGGAACCACGCAAGGCGGCGACGAACCCAGCGTCAGCGCGGCCGAAGCGGGCGGATCTGAAACCACCGAACAGGGTGATACCCAATGGGGTATGACGATCGATCTGGAGCGCTGTGACGGTTGTCTCTCCTGTGTCAAGGCTTGTGCTCAAGAGAACAACCTCGATCAGGGTGTCAACTGGATGTACGTCCTCCAGTACGAGGATGGCGGTCCGGACTCCAGCCGAAACCGACTCGTCCGACCGTGCCAACACTGTACCGACGCACCGTGTGAGAAGGTCTGTCCGACGACGGCTCGCCACACGCGAGACAAAGACGGCCTGGTTCTGACCGACTACGATGTCTGTATCGGCTGCCGATACTGTCAGGTCGCCTGCCCGTACGGCGTCAACTACTTCCAGTGGGACGAACCGGACATCTCCACCGAGCAGATCGAGGAGGCTCATTCCGATACGGAAGGTCACATGATGACCGACGAGCGAGGCCGTTGGGTTGACAGCCGCGCTCCCCGCGGAGTCATGAGCAAGTGTACCATGTGCCCGTCTCGTCAGGATGGCTTCAGTGGCGAGGAGAAGGTCGGTACGTCGGCTTGCGAAGAAATGTGCCCGCCTGACGCGATCCAGTTCGGCGACATGAAACGCGAGACCAGCGACCCACAGCGGTACATCGATAACCCGGCGCGGGGTCGCGCTCTCGTCGAAATGAACAGTAGTCTCCCTTCGACATCTGGCCTCGAGGAGAACCTCTCCGGCGCTGGCTCTGATCTCGAGTCCGTTCTCGAGGCATCTGAAGACCTCGACGAAGAGTTGCTCACCGTGATGAAGGCGGCAGAAATCGTCACCGAGAACTTCGGCGAGGACGACGCCGACTCCGTGCAGTACGAAGAGGCGATTCTCGAGGTCTTCGACGTACTCGCGAGCCACGGTCTCGACCTCGGTAGTCAGGAAGTCCTCGTCGAACTCGAACTCGCCAGCGAACCCGACGAGGACGAGGAGTTCGAGGGCGCCGACGAAGAGGCCGCACAGGAAGCGCTCGTCGACTACTCGGGGTCGCCGTCCTCAAACTTCAAGCTGCTCGAGGACATCGGAACTAACCCGAACGTCGTCTACTTCGGCAACGAACCCGGCCCGACCGCTCACCAGACTGAAACGCCGGTCGCCTACAGCGACATGGAAGCAGACCGTGCTGACGGCGGATCGATCCAACTCGTCGACAACCGCAAGGACGTCCTCGACGAGGGGACCGTCGGTGACTTCGGGGTGTCCCTATGAGCACCAAGACGCCCTCCGAAGAGGACATTCTTCGGCCGATCAACACGTTCACGAAGAAGTACGTCGCCCTGTACGCCGTCTCGGCGCTCGCACTCGGCGCGTTCCTCGTCGCGTGGGCGTATCAGCTTCAGCAGGGACTGATCGTCACCGGCCTCGGCGACTGGGGCTCCGGTGGCGGCTCCACCTGGGGGCTGTACATCGGCGCGTTCATCTGGTGGGTCGGGATCGCTCACGGCGGGATCATCCTCTCTGCCGCCGTTCGACTCCTCGGAATGGATCGGTATCTACCGGTCGCCCGCCTTGCGGAAATGCTGACCCTCGCCGGCCTCTCGGCCGCCGGGTTCTACATTCTGGTTCACATGGGTCGACCGGACCGGATGGTCACGAGCGTTCTCGGTCACTTCCACATCACGGTCAACAACTCGCCGCTCGTGTGGGACGTGACCGTCATCACGGCCTACTTCGTGATGACAGCGACCTATCTCGGACTCACGCTTCGATACGACGTCCACCGACTCCGCGATCAACTCCCCGATTATCTCGAGCCGGTCTACAAGATCATGACCATCGGGTACACGGAGAAAGAAGACGAGGTCATCGAACAGATGGTCTGGTGGCTCGCGCTGGCGGTCATCATCATGGCACCGCTCCTGCTACACGGCGGCGTTATCCCGTGGCTGTTCTCGGTGCTGCCGGCGATGCCCGCCTGGACCGGCGCGGTTCAGGGGCCGCAGTTCCTCACCATCGCACTGACCTCGGCGATTAGCGGCGTCATCCTCATCGCCTACGCCTTCCGTCGCGCGTACGATTGGGAACACATCTTCACCGACGACATCTTCCGCGGCCTGCTTCTCTGGCTCGGATTCTTCTGTCTGCTGTTCCTGTGGCTGCAGGTCCAGCAGGTGGTCAACGGCTCGTTCCTCGGCCCGACGAACAAGTCGGTCGCGACGGACGCGAAGATCGGACATCCGGTCTACCTGTTCTCGATGGGACTCGTCTCCGCGACGCTGGCGTACATCTTCGCCCAGGCGATTCGCCCGTCGCTGTTTAGCAAACCGCGAGCGATCGTCGCCGGTCTCGCGGTGCTGACCGGGACGTTCCTCGAGAAACTGCTGTTCGTCGTCGAGGGCTTCTTGCACCCGACCTTCGACATCTACGCGGCGACGCCGGGTGAGTACTTCCCGAGTATAATCGAGTGGCTCTCGCTCGTCGGTACCATCGGGATGGTCGTGTTGTTCTTCCTCTCGCTCTCGAAGATGGTGCCGGTCGTCGAACTCCACGCGATCGAGCATCTGAACGAGGACCACGCACACGAGGATACAACTGCGGCCACCGAGCAGGAGGTGAAAGCATGAGCCTCGCTTCGACGCTCCTGTATCACGGCTACGACGGAACCGGCGGATTCACCGGGTTCGTCAACGAGGGGACCTGGGTCATCTTCGCGCTGATCCTGGTTCCGATCTACGTGATGCTCATCGCTTGGTTCGTCGGCAAACCGCGCAACGTCAAATCGCAGGTGCTGGGCGTGACCTATCTCGTCGGCATCACGACGATGATGTGGGGCGGAATGTTCGTCCTCACGATGCTTATCGGCGTGCTCTTCTACGGCGGCATGCCCGAACCGATCAGTGCGCCCGGTCCGTAAGAAACGCCGATTCGTTTTTCGATTCTATCACCCCGGTATCCATCGTGTAGCCTCCGCTTTCGTTCTCAGTCCATCCCGCTGGACTACCCCGAACCAGTACACGTATCCCGCTCGATGCCCTCATTTCGTGTACCAGCCAGAGATACCATGAGTATTACAGAACACGAACTCAAGATCAAACTCGAGAGCGTCGAGGACCCGATGATCGGCGAGGGAATCGTCTCGCTCGGCCTCGTCAACGACCTCGAACTCGAGGACGGGACCGCGGACATCTCCCTCGCGTTCAACGCGCCGTACTCGCCGGCGGAGATGGACATCGGAAACGAGATCCGAGAGGTGCTCGCCGAGGAGGGTATCGAGGCGAACCTCTCGGCGGCCGTCAGCGGCGCGATGGGATTCGACGACGAGGTCTTGCCGGACGTCAGAAACGTCATCGCCGTCTCCTCGGGGAAAGGCGGGGTCGGCAAGACGACGGTCGCGGCCAACATCGCCGCCGGACTCGAGGACCGCGGCGCGATGGTCGGCATTCTCGACGCTGACATTCACGGTCCGAACATCCCCCGAATCCTGCCGGTCGAGAGCGAACCGGGCGTGATGCCGAACGAGGACCTCGTTCCGCCGCGTTCGGACGGCGTCCGCATCATGAGCATGGGATTCATGATGGAAGACGAGGACGACCCGGCGATCCTCCGGGGGCCGATGGTCAACAAGTTCATGATGAAGTTCCTCGAGGGCGTCGAGTGGGGGCGGCTCGATTACCTCATCGTCGACCTGCCGCCGGGGACCGGCGACGCCTCGCTGAACCTGCTGCAGTCGATGCCGGTCGACGGCGCGGTCGTCGTCACGACGCCACAGGAGATGGCGCTCGAGGACACACGAAAGGGGATCAACATGTTCCAGAAACACGACACGCCGATCGTCGGCATCGTCGAGAACATGAGTTCGTTCATCTGTCCGAGCTGTGAGGACGAACACGAACTGTTCGGCGATCAGGGCAAGGGCGTCGACAAGATCGTCGACGATTTCGATATCCCGATCCTCAACCGGATCCCGATGCATCCGGACTTCGGCGCCGACGGCGGCGAGGGAACGGTCGCGAAGAACGAAGACAGCGACGTCTACGACCGGATCGACGAACTCGTCGGCGCGACGGCCGATCGGATCGGCGAGATCAACAGACGGATGGTCGCCGACTATCGCGAGCAACAGCAAGCGAACGCGGTTCCGACCGACACCGAGAGCTGAACCGAACGATTTCGACTGCGACCGCCGATTTCGAGCCGCTGGCGGACCGGCTGTCAAGACGTATTCTCACTCGAGCAGCGATTCGACGTACTTCGTGACGTGGTCGTCCATGCGGCGTTTGTATCCCGCCTGTCTCGCGAGTCGGTCGAGCTCTCGAGCGATCAGACTCCCGTACTGGACGGCCTTTTTGTCCCTGTAAGCGACCGACTGTGGCAGATAGTCCGTTGCGACGGCTCGCAGCCCCTTCTTGCGTGTCTGGTCGTCAGCGAGGAGATCGTCAGGGAGTCGAAGCGCCGCGTCGACGACGGCATCGTGGAGCAACGGCGCGACGGGGTCGACGCCCGCGGCCGTAATCGCACACACGTCGCGGGGTAACTGAGCCGGAAGCGTCGCGATACTCTCGCGGACGGCACCGCGGACGGTTTCGGCCTCGACGCGGTGGTCGAGGCGGACGACCTTCTCATAGCCGCCGAACAGTTCGTCGGCACCCTGTCCGACCGCGAGTCGATCGAAGCCGTCCGCTGCGACTCGCTCGGCGACGAGAGACAGCCCCAGCGCGATCTGGACATCCATCGCGTTCGTCCGTCCGATTGCGCGGGCGACGGCGGGAACGGCGCGCTCGAGGTCGGCTGGCTCGAGTTCGACGACGGTGAGGTCTCGCCCCATCGCGGCCGCAGCCGTGCGGGCGGCGTCGACGTCGTGGCTGTCGGGAAAGCCGACGACGTAGAGCGGCGCATCGAGCAGTTCCGCAACCAGCGCGGAGTCGACGCCGCCCGAAAACGCGACGGCCGCGTCGTCGGTTTTCATCGTCGTGGTCGCCGTCTCGAGCGCCTGCGAGAGGGTCTCGAGCGCGGTTTCGTTATCGGCTTCGGGCGTTGGGTCGGGAAGCTCCCAGACTCGGTCCGGTTGCCAGTCGTCCGTCCCAGCGGCGACGGAGCCGGCCGGAAAGAGTTTGGGCGAACTGAGTTCGGTCGGATCGAACGCCCACTGCGGTGACTGATCGGGACTCGGATCGCCATCCGCGTGTGAATCTACGTTCCCGTCGACGAACAGCGGAACCCGTCCGAGGACGTCACGAACGAGCCGATCGTCGACCGTCCCGGCGAACCCGGCAGTTCCGGGAAGCGGGTTCCGATCGTCGAGGGCGGTTCGAACGGTCGCGGGGTCGGTACCGCGAAGCGTCATTGAAAGAGCGTGCCGAGGCCTTTTCGAACGCGACGTGTCACGCCGCCCGCGGCCTGTCGAAAGCTGATGTGCCAGGGAGTTCGCTTGCCCTCCACGGAGGTTTTCCCCTCGCTGATCCCCTCGAGGATCGCGTCGACGGTCCGCCGATCGGTGTCCACGCGGGTCACCGCCTGACCGACCATTTCGCTGATGTGGGCGTCGCTTCCCGCAGTCATCGGGAGGTCGTGAGACTCCGCGAAGCGTTCGGCCTGTCGATTGGCACGGCCGGTCAACAGTCGCGAGTTGTACACCTCGATCGCGTCGGCCTCGGCGAGATCCTCACGCGTGATTCGCGCCATCACGCCGTGGCGAGACTCCTGAAATGGGTGTGGAACTACCGCGATCCCGCCCTGTGAGCGAATCGCCTCGAGCGTCTCGCCGTAGGACAGTCCGGGCGGAACGGCTTGTTCGACCCCGAGCCCGAGAATATGGCCCGCCTTGCTCGAGATTTCGATGCCGGGGATGCCAAGCAGATCGTACTCCGACGCGCGGCGCGCGGCCTCGAGGCTCGCGTCGATTTCGTCGTGGTCCGTGATCGCGATCGCGTCGAGGCCCACGGCGGCGGCTTGCTCGAGGATGAGGTCGACCGGATCTCGACCGTCGTACGATAGCGACGAGTGGGTGTGAAGTTCGACCGACAGCACGCGTCGACCTTTAGCCCGACTGATCAAAAGCGCCTCGGTACGTCGTGGTGGCAGAGCGACGCTGTGACCGCGGGCAGTCGCCCGGAACTCGATGCGGTCACAGATGCCCGAACGATATCCACGAACGTGGATATGGAAATCCATTTACCGGGTCGCTTTCAACATGGGGATGAATGAGTCTTGCCGATTCGGACCGCGAACTCGTCGTCGAGGAACTGGGTCGCGATCCCACCCCGGCCGAGGCGGCGCTGTTCGAGAACCTCTGGAGTGAACACTGCGCGTATCGGTCCTCGAGACCGCTGCTCTCCGCGTTTGAGAGCGAGGGCGAACAGGTCGTCGTCGGGCCGGGCGACGACGCTGCGGTCGTTGAACTGCCGTCACACGGCGACGCGGGGACGAACAGCGACGACGAAACCGATCTCGAGGGCGAGAGCGAAGACGACGGTGACTCGACCTACATCACGATGGGGATCGAGAGCCACAATCACCCCTCATACGTCGATCCGTTCGACGGTGCGGCCACCGGTGTCGGCGGGATCGTCCGCGATACGCTCTCGATGGGGGCGTACCCGATCGCGCTGGCGGATTCGCTTTATTTCGGCGAGTTCGATCGCGAACACTCCCGGTACCTGTTCGACGGCGTGGTCGAAGGGATTAGCCACTACGGTAACTGCATCGGCGTTCCGACCGTCGCCGGTAGCGTCGACTTTCACGCGAAGTACGAGGGGAACCCGCTCGTCAACGTCGCCTGCGTCGGCTTGCTCGAGGCGGATCGACTCGTCACCGCGGAGGCCCAGCAACCGGGCAACAAACTGGTCCTCGTCGGGAACGCGACCGGTCGTGACGGTCTCGGCGGCGCGAGCTTCGCGAGTGAAGACCTGGCCGAAGACGCAGAGACCGAGGACAGACCCGCCGTGCAGGTGGGCGACCCCTACGCGGAAAAACTGCTCATCGAGGCCAACGAGGTCCTGATCGAGGAGCACCTGATCGAATCCGCGCGCGATCTGGGCGCCGCCGGACTCGGCGGTGCCTCGAGCGAACTTGTTGCCAAAGGCGGTCTCGGCGCGCGAATCGACCTCGATCGCGTCCACCAGCGCGAACCGAACATGAACGCGCTCGAGATCCTCCTCGCCGAGTCCCAAGAGCGGATGTGTTACGAGGTCGAACCCGAAAACGTCGATCGCGTGGCCGAAATCGCCGAGCGGTTCGATCTCGGCTGTTCGGTCATCGGCGAGGTCACCGACGGCAACTACGTCTGTACCTTCGAGGGGAGCGAGGCGCGACGCGCCTCGGATGACTCGAGCGGCGACGAGGGGGAGCCGCGAGAGCGCGAAACCGTCGTCGACGTCGACGCGTCCTTCCTGGGCGACGGCGCGCCGATGAACGATCTGCCCGCCGAGGATCCGCCGCGACCGAACGTCGACCGCCCGACGACAGAACTCGAGAAGGCGTTCGAATCGGTGGTCTCAAGTCCGAACACGGCGTCGAAACGCTGGGTTTACCGGCAGTACGACCACGAGGTCGGCGTTCGAACGAGCGTCCCGCCGGGCGACGACGCGGCGGTGATGGCCATCAGAGAGTGTGAGACCGGACTTGCGATCTCCTCGGGTGCCGCGCCGAACTGGACCGAGGCGGCCCCGCTCGAGGGGGCGAAGGCCATCGCGCTCGAGAACGCGACGAACCTCGCGGCGAAGGGCGCGACCCCGCTCGCCGCCGTCGACTGTCTCAACGGCGGCAACCCGGAGAAACCCGACGTGTACGGCGGATTCACCCGAATCGTCGACGGCCTCGCAGAGATGTGTTCTGCGCTTTCGATCCCCGTCGTCGGCGGGAACGTCTCGCTGTACAACGATTCGGTCGCCGGACCGATTCCGCCGACGCCGACACTCGCCGTCGTCGGCACGAAAGCTGGCTACGACGCGCCGCCACTCGAGGCCGCCCCCGAGGGCGAACTGCTGCTCGTCGGCGACCTCGCGATGGCGTCGGATTCCTACCGCCTCGGCGGGTCCGAGTACCTCGCCCAGTTCTCCGGCAGCGACCGGTTCCCGGCGCTTCCGGAGTCGCCCGCGGCGTTCGTCGACGCGCTCGCCGAAATCGCCGACGACGAGACGACCCGTGCCGTCCACGACGTGAGCCACGGCGGGCTCGCGGTCTCTCTCGCCGAGATGGCTTCGACAGAAGTCGGCCTCGAGGTCGCACTTCCGGGCGAGGACCCGATCGGAGCGCTGTTCCACGAACAGCCCGGACGCGCCCTTGTACAGACCACCGATCCGGACGGCCTCCGTGCGGCCGTCCCCGACGAGACGCCGGTCGTCTCGATCGGGACGCCCACCGACGACGGCGTCGTTCGGATCGAAACCGGCGAACAAACCCTCGAGGTCGGTGCAGAGAGCGTTCGGGAGCTCCGAAACACGATCGAACGAGAACTCGAGTGACGACGCCGGCATCGGCAAAACAGGAGCGTATTTTTCGGTGCGTTGTAACGGGGTACGAGCGTCGCTCAGTCGTCGTCGAAGGTCGTTATGTCGCGGAATTCGATTCGGGTTCCCTCACCGCTGTCGGTCGTTTCGACGGTGATCGTCCAATCGTGCGCCTCGGCGATGACTCGAGCCAGTACTAGCCCCAGTCCGGGAAGCGTGAGATCTTCCGGTCCGACCGGGTCGAGAAGCCGATCCCGCGGACCGCTCGAACCGGTTTCGGCGTCGTCGGCGACGAAAAACCCGCGCACTGAATCTGAATCCTCGTCGGCGTCGATCGCTCCCATTCTGACGGTTGTTTCGGCAGTCGAACGGGCTGCAACGTCGTCGAAGACCGACTCGAGGAGGCGACCGAACCGATCGTCGTCGGCTCTGAGCGTCGCGTCCGTCTCGATCTCGAGATTCATCGGATCGAGTTCGGACCGCTCGAGCGCGTCCTCGGCGGCCGTTCGTAGATCGATCAGCGTGCGCATTCCGACGCTGCGGGAGTTGCGCGCGAACTCGCGAACGTCGTCAACCAACTGCTCGGTTCGACCGAGCGTCGCTTCGACCGACTCGTCGGGAACCGAGATCGAGACGCCCGATGCTTCCGCTCGTTCGATCTCGAGGGCGTCGGAAATCGTTCGAATCTGTTCTTTGATGTCGTTCGAGAGGACGTTCGCGACGGCCTCGAGCCGTTCGGTCTGTCGCTCGAGTTGCTCCGTTCGTTCGCGAAGCAGTTGGTCCTGTTCGGCGCGATCGAGCGCGACGGTCGTGTTTTCGACGAGCGTCGAGACGAGGTCGAGATCGGACTCGTCGAACCGATTCGGCTCGAACGATCCAGTCATGAGAACGCCGTGAGTGCCGACGGGGGCGATTATCTCCGATTGAAGCGGTGTAGCGGGATTGTATAGGTCTTCGACTTCGTTCAGATCGTCGTAGTACTCCAGTTCGCCGGACTCGTAGACGTCCCAGGCGAGCCCTTCGCCGGGCCGAAAGCGCGGCAGTCCGCCGAACTCGTCGTGGGCTTTCGCCGTTCCGGCGACGGGATCGAGATACCCCTGCGTATCGTCGAGCAGCCAGATTCCGCTGATCGGCAACTCGAGGAGGTCGCTGCCTGCGTGGACGGCGATCGAGCAGATTTCGTCGGGGTCTTCGGACTGGAACAACCATCGGGTGAGTTCGTGTAACGATTCGATGATCTGGTCGTGGGCCCGCTGTTTGGTCACGTCGCGGATAATCCCTGCAACGTTCGCCCGTTCGTCTTCGATCGGGACGAGTCGAAGTTCGCAGATGCGCTCGTTTCCGTGTAGATCGGTAAACGGGACCTCGAGTTCACGGAAGTCCGCGGCGCCGATAGCGACGTCGTCGATCGATCGGCCGATCTCGAGTGCGTGTTCGTCGTCGATCGAGGCCAACTCCGGGAGCGTATCGACGTGTTCGCCGAGTAACGCCGACCGGTCGATCCGGAAGTTGGCCTCGACCGCTTCGTTGACCGAGACGATCCGATTGCCGTTGTCGAGGACGATGACGCCGTCGCGGATCGATTCGACGACGGCGGCGTTCTGTGCGAGTTTGGTCTCCCGGTCTTTCCGCTCGGTGATGTCCCGCATGAAGACGGAGAGTCCGTCTTCCGACGGGTACGCGCGCGCCTCGAACCAGGTTTCCAGTCGGGTGTGATAGACCTCGAACGAGACGGGGATCTGCTCGTCCATCGCGCGGTAGAACCCGTCGGGGAACTGGGTCTCGATCGTCCGCGGTAACTCGTCCCACATGACGCGGCCAATGAGCTCGCCTCGAGAGCGCTTGAGAAGTGCCTGGGCTCGTTCGTTGATATACGTGAACCGAAACCCGGAATCGAGCGCGAAAAACGCGTCGGTGACGCGGTCGACGGGCGGAATCGATTTACTCGCCACAGTCGACCACCGGTAGACGTCGTGATGACCCGCTGGTATTCGTCGCTCGATCACTCGACGCGCACCCATTTAGCAGGTTTTTCATCGGCTGTGGCTGCCTAACATACTTTCGACCGTGCGCTATTTGAGTGTCGTGGCCGGTCAACCCCCTCTCGTCGATATGATCGGCTCGACTCGGATTCCAGCCGTCGTCGCCCGGTGTCCGAGTCGACCGCGGGCGAACCGCACCGGATGCGACGCCGCGCCGCGGTCGGACGTGCTGTGTCACGGTCCGACGACCGATCCGACGCCCTCGTCGACGCCCCGTTCCGATGCTGTTGCGGCCAGGGAACTGCTCGAGTCGATACTCGCGGCCGCAAAACGGGCGGTCGTCCGGTCGACGGCCGTCGGTCGTCTCGAGTCGGCTTCGAAACCGCTGTCGAATTCATACCTGACAGAACGGAGAGTGGTGACTGACGCTGGAGAGGCGATTCGGACCATACTCGAACGACGGGTGGAAGGTACTTCAGTGTACGTCAGACAGGTGACACACTCGAACCAGCAGACTGATACATTACTTTCGAGAGGGGTGTTAGACGGCGAACCGACGGGTATCTCTCGTCGTATCGGGTCGGTCCGAGACGAGGCGTTTCGATCACTGACGTATTTGTTCCTTCGGGCCAACCGCCCCGTATGAGTAGGACAGAACCCCAACGCCTGATCGTCGACACCGATACCGCCGGCGACGACACGCAAGCACTGTTGCTGGCCGCGCTCTCCGATCGAGTCTCGCTCGAGGGCGTGACGATCTGTGCCGGAAACGTTCCCTTCGAGTGTCAGGTCGAAAACGCCAAGTACACGCTCGATCTCGCCGGCGTCGCCGAGGAGGTGTCGGTCTACGAGGGCGCTCGCTCGCCGCTGCTCAAGGAGCACGACTTCGCGGAGTACGTCCACGGGGAGGGTGGGCTCGGCGGCGAACTCTTTCCGGACACGGGCATCCAATCGGGCGACGAACACGCCGTCGATTTCATCGTCGAAACGGCTCGAGCGAACCCCGGCGAGGTGACCCTTGCCTGTATCGCGCCGTTGACCAACATCGCGCTGGCGCTACAGCGCGAACCCGACTTGCCGGACCTGCTCGATTCGGTCTGGATCATGGGCGGGGCCGTCAACACGCTCGGAAATATCACGCCGGCCGCGGAGTACAACTTCTGGGTCGATCCGGACGCAGCCCGCGCGGTGATCGAGGCGTTCGAGACGACCCTCGTCGACTGGGGCGTCACGGTTCGGGACTCGTTGTTCGAAGCCGACGTGTTCGAGGAGGTCGAAACGATGGACACCGAACTGGCGGATTTCTATCTGACGATAACGGACGCCGTCCGGGAGTTCAACGCTCAATCCGACGACGACTCTCTGGGGGCCGACGTCACGACCCAGCCGGACTCGATGACCCTCGCGACGCTGCTCGAGCCGGCCCTCGTCGAAGAAGCGGCCACCTACTACGTCGAAGTCGACGACCGCGAGGGACCCACGCGGGGGTACAGCCTAGTCGACGAACTCGACGTCACCGGGAACGAGCCGAAAACGCGTGTGGTCGAGTCGGTCGACGGCGACCGGTTTGAACGGATGCTGCTCGATATGTTCCGACACAGCGATCCTCACGTCACGGGAGGCTCACACTGACTCGAGCGGTTCTTGTGGGCTCACGGCCCAATCACGGCACTTCTGACGCGATTGCGATATTCCGGATCACAGCACGTCGGGCGGATCACGGGATTGCACACCGCTCACGGGGTGTTATCTCGATTTCGATCTCCCCGGCCTTGAGCGCGAACCCACGGCTGCCACGAAACGACGGACCGCTCCGAACCGGCTCGAGACGATCGTATGCGGGATTTGTGCCGAAACCACACAATTATCCACATTTAATAATGTATTTTCCGAATCTCACTTCCGGAACACCCATCAACGGGAGCAGCTACCGAGTTCGTCCACTCGTTCGCGAACAATCGATTACCAAACCCAGTACATCGAATCGACATCAGATTCTCCCGACTTCTCCGTCCAATCGCTCATTACTCGCCCTAGGCGCGAGTCGCGTTTAGTGGGTGCGGAGCGGTACGCTTCGCCGACTGCCTCCAAATCTACGAAGAGACACGTGTCATCGGCTACCCGACCCAGAGTTGTTCACGGCGGCTTCGCGACCCTTGTCACGAAGTTCGTCGGCCGGTTTCTCCACGTCCGAAAACTCGTCTCTGAGCGCCTCGAGCGGGTCGTCGGCTCGTGGGACGAGTGTGACGCCCCCGGGAAGCTGAACGACGTGATATCGATCACCGTCTCGTTCTCGAACGTCCGACGGAAGCGCGAGGCGACCGCGGTCGTCCAGCATAACATCCGACAGACAACAGGTTAGAACGGGTATGGACAAAAGTCCCGTCCCGTCGCAATTTCGACACCCAGTCGTGTCGATCTTTAAACCGCCGCTATAGTCACAATCGTCTATATTTATGGAGTTCGACCGTCTTTTATACTATGAACGGGTATCCACAATTGGACGATTGAACACCGAGTATCGAAATGCAAACGAAAGTTCACACCACTGATGGGGCGAGCGACATCCAGTACGACCACGCGAACGACCGATACCACTTTGAGTACGATCCCGACGGCAGCGCGACCCTGACGACGACGGTCGTCCACGCGCTAGCGTCGATCGCGGACACCGACGTCTCGCAGGGCGAGTTCTCGCTGTACGACAGCGTCGATCCGGACGCTCTCGAGCGACTCTTCGCGTCGAAAGCTGACGGGAGCGGCCGAACCGACGGTCACGTCGCGTTCACCGCTCTCGAGCACGAAGTCTACGTCTACGCCGACGGGGAGATCGTCGTCTTCCCGCCGGAGTCTCGACCCCCCGGCCCCGCGAACTGACGCCTTCGGCCTGCTCGCCGACGCGACCGCGATCGCGATAGCTCGAGAGTGAGCTTTAGGATCCTCCACGCCGATAACTTTCACAATGACAGTCATCGGCTTTCTCAGTACGGCACCGGTCGTCGAAGACAGCATGGCAGAAGAAGTCGCGAACGCCGTGGCGGCGCTTGAGGACTACGATGTCGCGTACGAGACCGGCCCGATGGGGACGACCATCGAAGCCGAGTCGACGGACGAACTGTTCGCCGCCGCCCAAGCGGCCCACGACGCTATCGACGCCGAGAGAGTCAGTACGGTGTTCAAAATCGACGACAAGCGAACGAGCGACCACACGGCGCGGGACAAGGTCAAGGCCGTCGAGTCGCACCTGGGGCGCGAAGCGAAAAGCGACGGAACGTAGGGCTCGAGCGACTTCGGATCCGGCCGCGACGCACGCACTCGAGAGGATAACGTTCAATTCGCTGGCTCGGGTACGTCTGGTATGGAACAGACGACGCTCGCGGTAACCGGAATGAGTTGCAACGGCTGTGAGCAAACCGTCGTCGATGCCCTTGAGGGCCTCGATGGAGTCTCCGAGGCAACTGCCGACCACGAGTCGAACGAGGTCCGCGTCGAACACGACCCGGCGCTGGCAGACGCGGCCGCGCTCGGCGGTGCGATCGAGGGCGCGGGATACTCCATGTCGGCGTAGCGGTCGCCACCCCGAACTCGAGCGCAGTCGATCGCGCGAGGGTCGGTACTGGCGCTGTTTTCGGAAAAGAGCCTGCGTCGCAGCTCCCTAGTTGTACGTCTCCTCGAGGTAGGCGACGATGTCGTCGCTCTCGTGCATGCCGTCGACGCCGTGGGCCTCGTCGACGATGACCGGAACGCCGGTCTGGCCGCTTACTTCCTCGACCTCCGTGCGCTCGGCGTGGGATCGAGGCACTTCGATCGAGTCGTACTCAAGGTCGAGTTCCTCGAGTTTCGTTCTGACTTTCGCACAGAACGGACAGCCGGGCAGTTCGTAGAACGTGATGTCTGACATGACCGTGCTTTGCCGGGCCAGCCGTATGAGCACGTTGGTTGTCAGCTCGGGTCGAAAACGCGGGCGGTGGCCAACTGGTACCTACCGGTGGCGTCTCAGAAGGCGACCATTCCGGCCTGTACCGCGAAGTAGGCGACGAAGTAGACGATGAACGAAATCGCGAGCAGCCACTGACCGAGTGAGACGTCGCGATACTCGCCCACTGCGGATTTGACCAGCGGGTAGGTGATGATCCCCGCCGCGAGGCCGTTCGAGATCGACGTCGTCAGCGGCATGATCGTGATCGTCAGGCCGCCGGAGATCGCCCACGCCGGGTGGTTCCAGTCGATGTCGGCGACGCCCTGGAGCATGATGATCCCGACGACGACCAGCGCGAGGTAGGTCGCGTACTGCGGGATCGCCGAGATGATCGGCACGATCAGCAACGAGAGCGCGAAGAACCCGGCGACGACCAGCGTGGTGAACCCGGTTCTGCCGCCTTCCTCGAGCCCCGTCGACGATTCGATGAACGTCGTCACCGTGGAGGTGCCGATCATCGCGCCGACGGTCGTTCCGACCGCGTCGGCCATGAGCGGTTTCTCGGCCTCGGGCAGGTCGCCGTCCTCGTCGAGGAAGCCGCCGATCTGGGAGACGCCGATGAGCGTTCCCGCGGTGTCGAAGAAGTCCACGAAGAAGAACGTGAAGACGACCATGGCGAACACCAGCGGATCCTCGGTGATCATTCCCAGCCCGTCGACGAATCCCCAGAAAAGCGGCGTGAAGTCGTACTGAACCGAGCCGAGCATCGAAACGATGCCCTCGTTGGTCACGCTGTCGTACGATCCCGCCGGCGTGAGCACGTCGGGTTGAACGACGCCGGCGAGCGTCAGCGCCCAGCCGGCGATAGCCGTTGAAACAATCCCGATGACGATCGAGCCCTTGACGCCGCGGGCGTACAGCAAGAGCATGACGGTGAGCCCGACCAGCGAGAGCGCCGCGACCGGGCTCTGGAGGACGTTTCCGAGCGTGATGAACGTATCGTCGTGCGGGACGACCAGTTGAATCTCCTGTAATCCGAGAAACAGCAGGTAGACGCCGATCCCCGCGCCGACGGCGAATTTGACTGGCTCGGGGAACAACTCGAGGACGTACTTCCGAGCGCCGACGGCGGTCAGCGCGATGAAGACGACACCCTCGACGAAGACCGCCGCGAGCGCGAGTTGCCACGGAACGCCGAGGATGAGGACCACCGTGTAGGTGAAAAAGGCATTCAGTCCCATTCCCGGCGCGAGTCCGAACGGCCGGTTCGCGTACAGCGCCATGACCACCATCGCCACGACCGAGGCCAGGATGGTGACCACGGCGATCATTTGGAAGAGTTCGTTCGCGGTGTACTCCGTCCCCTGTATCATCGTCGTCGACTGGATCTCGCCGGTGGCGTGATCGTAGAGAATCGCATCGGTGAGGATGCTCGGGTTGACGACGATGATGTACGCCATCGCCAGAAACGTCGTGAGTCCCGCGATTGACTCGGTTTTGAGATCGGTGCCGTACTCGTCGAAGCCGAAAAACGCCGCGATCGTCTCACGTACCCCCATGTTGGATGAACGAGCATAGCGACACCGGTAAGTTAACCCTTCCTGTCTCGACTGGCCACTACTATTGCACGTTCGTGTATATGTTGTGGGTATGACTCGCTCGAGGAACCGGTGGATCGTCGGTTCGAACGACCGCTCCATTTCGGGTGGCGGACAGGCGAGACGTAGACGTGCGGTGTGAACGAGCAGTATGTGAACGGGCAGTGCTCGAGCGAGCGGTCTTCGCCGATTGGGAACGCGATGTCGTCGAATGCTCGAGCGCTCGAGCGCCCGAACCACGGGTGTGGGATCACCCGCAGTACTGGACCGATCTTCGATACTGGGGCCGACCGCGACAGTGGGACCAACGTATTTGACCGTTCACCACGTACGGCGAACCATGAGGTTTGTTATCGTTGGATACGGTCGCGTGGGATCGCGGACGACGCGCGTTCTCGCGGAGGAAGGACACGATGTCATCGTCGTCGATATCGATTCCGATCGGATCGACAGGGCCGTCGGCGACGGGTTCGACACCGTCCACGGCGACGCTGCGGACGAAGCGGTCTTACTGGACGCCGGAATCGACACCGCCGACGCCATCGGCACGTTCACGCCCGACTTGAACGTTAACTTCGCAGCGTGCATGGTCGGCGCACATCACGGGTGTCGAACCGTGTTGCGGATCGACGAGGATTACCGACAGGATATTTACGAGAAGTACGCGGCCGACGTCGACGAGATCGTCTACCCCGAACGTCTCGGAGCGGCCGGCGCGAAAACCGCGTTGCTCGGCGGCGACTTCAACGTCGTCGCGGATCTCACGGAATCGCTACAGCTCACGGTCGTCGAGATCGCGGACGGCTCGAGCGCCGTCGGAAAGCGGATCAGCGAACTCGAGTTGCCCGGCAACGCCCGCATCTACGCCCACGGACGCGCGGCCGACCCGTTGACGATCCCGCTTCCCGGCACCGAACTGGCGTCCGGCGACGAAGTCGCCATCATCACTGAAACCGAGTCGGCGGAGGAGGTCCGAACGACCCTCTCGCCCGCCTCGAGCTAGCGTCCGCTCTTTCGAGAACGTGGCGTCGTCGATTCGGCCGTCGAGTGTCCGGCTGTCGCTGTTCAGTTTCTGAGAGCCGATGTCTCGTCTCTCGAGTCGTTAGTTTATACGCACATCCGAGCCGAAAGTGGAGGTGATTGACATCCTCCCCGCCCTGAGGGGCGAGGATTCCTTCGTGGGACAGCACGCCGTTCGTGTGTCCTCGAAGGCACCCTGACCGAGACCACGAGGGGTCTGGCCTGTGGTTTGTGAGTAGTGCGTCGGGCCTCCGAAGGAGGCGTGGTGTGCTTGGGTATCCGCTTGCACCTCACAGGCCGTGCCATCGACCTGACTCGACACCAATGGTCGAGTAGAACATCCGACACAGGGTTACTTTTTGGTGACGGAGACCCCAATCCAACTCCAATTTTCGCCAGATGTGCTTGCCTCACGGTATGCTGTCGGGCACAATAACACTCGTGGTTGGTGTTCCTGTTGTCGGATTCATCCCCGCGCTAAAGCACGGGGCTTTCTCCTTGCACGAACGGCTCTCGAACCGAAATTCTTGCCGCGAGGCCTGCGCGCTACTCTCGCTATCAAACGTCGAAAACATCTAATGTATGTCATCTTGTGGGCCAGATAAATTAGTAGCGAAACCCCTCTCAGTCATCGGGTGTTCCAGTAACATGGGGGATACCAGATAACCGTACCATCAGGAAGAATATATGTCTGTGCGGGGCCGAACCTGGTATCGTATGCAACGACTACACGATCGGAGAGATGGACTGGCGAATTCGAACGAGCGCGTCGGGAAATCGCGGGTGAGCAACTGATGGTACTCGAGAACGGCCCCAGCGCCGAACTGCTGTTGGCGGGTCGAATCCTGTTCGGGCTGGTCATCGCGTTTACCGGTCTCAACCACTTCCTCGACATGGAGGGCATGATCGGGTACGCCAAGGCGAAGGGCGTCCCGGCGGCGTCGCTCGCGATTCCGCTCTCGGGTGTGGTGTTGCTCTTCGGCGGCCTGGGTATCGTGCTCGGCGTCTTCCCGGTGCTGGCAGCGGCGGCACTCGTCGTGTTCTTCGTCGTCGTCACGCCGAAGATGCACGACTTCTGGAACGTCCCCGAAGACCAGAAACAGGGCGAGATCAACAGCTTCCTGAAAAACGTCGGCCTGCTCGGCGCGTCGTTGGTCTTTCTCGCGCTCGGCGTTTCCTCGTGGCCGTACGCGATGAACCTGAGTCTCTTCTGAGGGGCGCTCTCAGCTGACCGGCCGCTACCGCGACGTAAGCCGTTCGAGTACTCAAAGCGACGGTTCCGACTCGAGAAGAGCGGCCGCCAATCTGAGTCGCCGCGCGGCGTCACGACACCGACAACGAATTACGGACCACCACAACTTGTTTACCATTTGACTCCATTGATCGAGTCAACATGCCTCGAATTCGATCGGCGACGCTCGAGGATGTCCCAGCGATTCGACGGATCGCGTCCGAGAGTTGGCACGCGGTCTACGATGACATCCTCGGCCTCGAGACGGTCGACGCACTGACCAACAAGTGGTATGCGGTCGAGGGCCTCGAAGAGAGTCTCGAGCGGGTAGCGAAGCGAGACGCCGGCGCGTTTCTGGTCGCAACGCGTGAATCCACCGACGAGGGCAAACCCGCCAACGCGACGGGGGCGACGTTCGCAGCGACCCCATCTAGCCGAGAACGGTCGGGATCAGTCGTCGGATTCGTCCAGGGAACTCCCGGAGAGCGCGCCGAAACAGCGCGGCGAGTCGCGGTCCTCAACCGGATTTACGTCGATCCCGACTCGTGGGGCGACGGCGTCGGCTCGGCGCTGCTTACGGCGCTCGAACAAGCCTTCGACGACTCGTTCGAAACGCTCCGGCTGCGCGTTCTCGCCGACAACCACGTCGGCATCTCGTTTTACGAATCGACCGGATTCGAACGTGTCGAGACTCAACACAGCGATCTCGAGGCGGAGATTGACGAGACCGAAGTCGACGGGGAACTCGAGGAACACGTCTACGAGAAACCGCTATAGCCCCGACGAAACGACGAGTTCGGAGTCGTTTCGTCTCCCTTCCGCTGGCGGTGACTACAGCGTGTTTTCCGCATCGCCCTCAACGACCTCGATACCGCGGTTGTTGACCGCCGTCGGGTCGAGGCCGACTTCCTGCAAGAACGTCTTGTACTCGCGTTCGCACTGCTCGGCGTCCTTCTGCCTGTCGCTGGCCCGGTCACAGAGCGCGACAAGGTTCTCGGGCACGTCGTTCTGGTAGACGATCCAGTGGTTAATCAGGTCCGACAGCCGCCGGATGGGACTCGTGAAGTGGCCGTAGATCTCGAAGTTCAGCGCGTGATGCCCGCCGAACGGATCGTTCATGTATCGCGCGCGCGGCATGACTTTCATCACGGCCCACTGGATCTTATCGAGCTGGCGGCCCGGCGCGTCCTCGAGCGTGGCGTTGACCGCCATCCGCGGGTCGTCCCACTTGTCGCCGGGAATCGAAACGCCGTCTAAGTCCTGGATCTCTTGTAGCGCCTTCGACCACTCGTCGGGGCTCGGCTGCGGGTGAACCCGGTACATCGCCTCGACGCCGCGGGACCACATGAGTTCGTGCGTGACGGCCTTGTTCGCCTTCAGCATGCACTCCTCGATAATGGTGTGTGCGCGGTCGCGAGCGGGGTTCAGCACGAGCGAGCCGTCTTCCTTGCGGATCTCGTGCATCCGATCGGCGAGTTCGTGGACCAGCACGTTCTCCTCGTGCAACGGCGCGTCGGGATCCTCGAGGCGGTTTTCGGCCTGCGAGTACGTGAGCCGTTCGTCGGACTCGATCACCGATTTGTAGATGTCGATCGTCTCGTAGGAGAGGTTCTCCTTGTCCAGATGCATCTCGACGGTGTGGGCGAATCGCTCCTGGTTCGGAACGAGCGAACAGACCGATTCGGCCAGCACCGGCGGCAGCATGTGGATGGTGTATCCTGGCAGGTAGACCGTGTTCCCACGCTCGACAGCCTCGTCCCACATCGCCGTCTCCGGGTTGACGTAGTGGGTGACGTCGGCGATGTGAACCCAGAGGACGTACTCCTCTTCGCGCTCTTCGACCGAGATCGCGTCGTCGAAGTCCTGGGCGTCGATCGGATCGGTCGTCCAGGTCGTCAGGTCGCGCAGATCCCGGCGGTCGTCGATTTCCTCGTCGATCTCACCCTGTACGTCCCCGGTCAGTTCCTCGGCCTCCTCGAGGACCGCCGGCGGGAACTCGTCGCGGATCTCGAACTTCTCGAACAACTCCTCGCGTTTGTTCTCGAGGTGGCGGGCGAGGTCCTCGGAAATCTCGACCGGGCCCTGCCCTTCGGCCGTGCCTGCGTCGGCCTGTGTCTCGTCGCTCATACCGGTGGGTACGGACGTATCCCTGAAAGCCGTGTCGGGATGGTATCCGCTTCGACCCGACGGACGCTTGCGACCGGGCTCGCTCACCGCTCCTCGAGCGGCCCGTACCGATCCTCGACGGTCGCGACGTAGCGCGACAGGAACTCGAGTCGCGAGCACTCACCGGCGTCGATCTCGACGAGCAACTCCTCGAGTTCGGTCCGAGCGTGGTGACAGAGCTCGTCGTGACAGGACCGACAGAAGTGCTCGAACTCCTTGCCCTCGCGCTCCCAGCGATTGCCGTACTTGTCGTACTCTCGAGCCAGCTCGCGGTCGGTGCGCGCACCGCAGGCGACGCACGTCACCGTCTCCGATTCGGTCCCGGCGGGCCACATACGAACTGAGTTGGAGTGTGCACACTTAGCGATTGTCACACCCGTCGGCGACGACGAGTGTCCGCTCGAGCGGACACACCACCGGTACGAATGGGCCGCCCGGCTGTCTCCGACGAGCGCCTCGCCAAATCAGCCCAACGTACGTCCGTGGCCGAGAACGGTCGTTTTATACGCGAACCGCCCGTTCGCTCGAGCATGGAGGTCAAATCTCGACACCATCTCCGCAGCGACGTCGTTTCGGATCTCGAGACGACGCTTGCCGACCAGCTCGGCGTCGACCTCGACGGCGACGCCTACGAACGCGTCGAGTTCGAGGCGGTCGACTGGGAGGTCATCCTCGTCGATGGGGAGCCCCAGATCGCGTACTTCGACGACGAGCCGTTTCTCACCGTCCGCGGCGCGAACGCGTACGAACCCGAGAAGCGACTCGTCACCGTCGACTCCGGTGCCATCTCGTTCGTCAGCGACGGTGCCGACATCATGCGACCTGGCATCACCGAGGCCACGGGCGACATCACCGGCGGCGATCTGGTCGTTATCGCCGAAGAGTCCCACGGGAAGGTACTCGCCGTCGGTCGAGCCCGCGTCGACGGCACGCAGATGGTCGGCGACGAGGGGAAAGTCGTCGACTCGCTCCATCACGTCGGCGACGACCTCTACGAATTCGCGGGGTAACCCACCCCGCTTGCTCTGCCCGGAGGAGAAACGGTCGATTCGGCTCGAGACGCCCCACACCCGTCGGCTCGCGGGTTAGTGGTGGATACCCATCGCTTCGATCTGTTCTTGGTACCGGTTTCGGATTGTGACTTCGGTGACCTGCGCGACGTCTGCGACCTCGCGCTGAGTCTTCTTCTCGTTGCACAGCAGCGAACTGGCGTAAATCGCGGCGGCGGCGTAGCCGGTCGGCGACTTGCCCGACAGGAGCCCCTTCTCGGTCGTGGTGTCGATGATCTCGTTTGCCTTGCCCTGTACTTCTTCGGAGAGTTCGAGTTCGGAGCAAAACCGGGGCACGTACTTCTTCGGATTGACCGGCTCCATCTTCAGCGAAAGTTCCTGAGCGACGTAGCGGTAAGTCCGGCCGATCTCCTTGCGGTCGACGCGGGAGACGGCGGCGACCTCCTCGAGCGAGCGGGGAATGCCTTCCATGCGACAGGCCGCGTACAGCGTGCTGGTCGCGACGCCCTCGATCGAGCGCCCGCGGATGAGGTTCTCGTCGAGCGCTCGGCGGTACATCACGCAGGCGACTTCCCTGACCGAACGCGGGATCGCGAGTGCAGAGGCCATGCGGTCGGTCTCGCTGAGCGCGAACTGGAGGTTTCGCTCGCCGGCGTCTTTGGTCCGGATGCGCTCTTGCCACTTGCGGAGTCGCCGCATTTGACTGCGCTTGTCCGCCGAGAGCGAGCGCCCGTAGGCGTCCTGGTCCTTCCAGTCGATCGAGGTCGTCAGCCCCTTGTCGTGCATCGTCTTCGTCGTGGGCGCGCCGACGCGGGACTTGTTCTGTCGTTCCGAGTGGTTGAACGCGCGCCACTCCGGGCCGCGGTCGATGTTCGTCTCCTCGACGATCAGCCCGCAGTGATCGCAGACGAGTTCGCCCTGGTCGTCGCTGTTGACGAGCGTGCCGGACTCACACTCGTCGCACACCCGTTCGTGATCCGACTCCTGCGCTTGCTGTTCCGATTCGGTCGCGCGCTCGCGCTGACGGGTGGGGCGTTCCATTTCGTCTTGATACTCGCTTCCCGAGACCTTAACACCTCGCCACCTCGAGCCCGTCGAACGACGTTCGCGGAATCGGCGACGAGGCGGCGACGAACGTCTCGCTATCGGGACAGTGTCTGACGTAAGAACTATACTCACGGCGAGGCTGAATTCCGTCAATGGGACTGATGACTAAAATCCTGGGCGGGGAGCAATCCAGATCCGCCGAGGACTACGTCGAGTTGGACCTCGACGACGTGACCGACAACACGACGGAGGCAGCGATGCAAGTACACGTCGCGGAAGTCGACGGACAGGAAGCCGCGATCGACATCAAAGACACCGTCTACGACGGCGACATCGTCATCGCCGACATCACGCGACTGCGCACGAACGACAAGACGGTCGAACACATCGTCGACGAACTCCGACAGGTCGCGAACGAAGTCGATGGCGACATCGTCCGGAAGGGCGACGACCAGATCATCATCACGCCGACCGGCGTCAAAATCGGTCGCGAAAAGCTCGGCCGATAACTCAGCGAGCCGCCGGCTCCCTCGTCGTCGAGGGCTCGACGACCGCTCGAGACTGCGAGCCGTTCGACGCGGCTCAGGGCGATCGTCAGCTTCTTTCGTTCGGCCGACCGACCGTCGTTATGGCGATGTTCGATTCGATTCCCAACTATCTCTGGCAGGCTCCCGTCCTCTTAGTCGCGATCCTCGGATACCAGCTCGTCGCTCGAGGCGAGATCACGCTCTCTATCGCCGTGATCGCGGTTGTCGGTTTCGTCGCGGTCTCGTGGATCGTCGACTCGCTCCGCGGCGAATAGCGGTTCGGTCGACGATCGAAACCCCAACAGGTCGGCGCGAGTTCAGATTCTACATGATCTATATTCTTTATAAAAAGAAGGAACTCAATTTATAGTACAATTTTTGAAATTGACGAACTCGGTGTATTTCCTGGTTTGTTATTTCCCATAGCAACAGCGAACAATAACGTGGGAAGTAATAATACATAATGATTTTAACGACAGTTCGAAACGATATCATTCTAGAACCTAACATGATTCGAGCGAACCGAACCGGCGAGGTTTCTAATTATGGAGGTAAACGTGCGCGTCCCTGGCCAATGGTTAAGTATTGATAGTCAGAACCCGTGTCTATGCCCCTCCACACACGAAATCGCTTCGCTAAACCGGTACCAGAAATCGCATGAACGAACGCCACAACCGTCGACTCAGCGGCGTTATCGGCGCGTTTTTGCTTCTCGTCAGCGGCGGCGGCATCGTTCTGCTGGGGACAGATGGCCTCGAGACACCGGTATTTCTCGTGCAGGTCGCGTTGCTCGGGCTGGCCGGCGTGTTCGATATCGTGGCAGCGACCGATATGGGACTGACCGATCGCTGGGCGTGGTATCGGTGGAGCGGTGCTGGGAACGTCCTGCTCGGGCTCTCACTCTCGTTTGGGTTCGTCGGGAGCGACAGCCTCTTTTTCCTTCTCCTAGCCGCCGTCGGCGGGATTTCGCTGGCGGCGATGGGGATCGACATGCTCGCCTTTCACGGGAAGTACACCCGCGGTGAGCGACTCGACCGCAGCGCTAGTTGACTCCCGGATGCTCGTGTTGCTCAGTCCACGGCGAGCCCAGAACCGGCGTCCGGCCTTCGCATGGTTTAAGCCCGCGCTGGCTGAGAGTTGAACCAATGAGCGACGAGAGTCAGGAACTCGGGATCACCGAGTCGAAATCGCACAAGCCCGGCGAGTGGTACGCCGAGGTCGTCCAGAAGGCGGGAATCGCAGACTACGCGCCGATGGGCGGCTTCATCGTCACGAAACCGCGGGGCTACGCCCTCTGGGAACGCCTGCAGGACGAACTCGACGGCCGGTTCAAAGCGACCGGCGTCGACAACGTCTACTTCCCGATGTTCATTCCCGAGTCCTTCTTGGAGCGGGAGAAAGACATCGTCGAAGGGTTCGACCCGGAAGTCGCGTGGGTCACCCACGGCGGCCACGACGAACTCGAGGAGCGCCTGGCGGTTCGGCCCACCAGCGAGTCAATCATCGCGCCGTTCATGGCCGACTGGACCCGCAGCCACCGCGACCTGCCGCTGCGGCTCAACCAGTGGTGTTCGGTCGTGCGCTGGGAGGCCACGGAAACGAAGCCGTTCTTCCGGACGAAGGAGTTCATGTGGCAGGAAGGCCACACCGCCCACGCGAGCGATGAGGGCGCGTGGAACGAGGTCTGGACCCGGCTCGGACAGTACGAGGAACTCTACGAGGACGTCCTCGCGATTCCGGTGCTTCGCGGGAAAAAGCCAGAACACGACAAGTTCCCCGGCGCGGACACGACGACGACCGTCGAGGCGCTGATGCCCGACGGCAAGTCGGTTCAGGGCGGCACCAGCCACCACCTCGGCCAGTCGTTCGCGAAGGCGTTCGACATCACCTTCGTCGACGATGACGAGGACGAGCAGACGGCCTACACCACGTCGTGGGGACTCTCCTGGCGCGCACTCGGCGCGCTCATCATGACCCACTCGGACGATCAGGGACTCGTGCTCCCGCCGACGGTCGCACCGACGCAGGCGGTCATCGTCCCCATCTGGCAGGAGGACACCAAAGAGAAGGTCCTCGAGTACTCCGAGGAGATCGCGGCGGAACTCGAGGACGCGGGCGTTCGCGTCGAACTCGACGACCGGGACGAACGCAATCCCGGCTTCAAGTTCAACGAACACGAACTCAACGGCGTGCCGCTTCGCCTCGAGATCGGTCCGAACGAAGTCGACGACGGGGAGGTCACGCTGGTGCACCGACCCGACAACGAGAACGTCGTCGCGGACCGATCGGGACTGGTCGAGTCCGTCGAAGCGAACCTCGAGACGGTCTACGACAAACTCTACGCGGCCGCCGAGGAAACGCTCGAGGACAACGTTCGCGAGGCCGACAGCCCCGAGGAGATCATGGGGACGATCGGCAAACACGGCGGCTACGTGCGGGTCCCGTGGTGTGGCGATCAGGCCTGCGAAGAGGCCATCAAGGAGAAGGTCTCCGCGGAAATCGTCATGCAACCGTTAGCCGAGGAAGGCGGGGCGACGACGGGCGTTCCCGAAGCGCCCGATGACGATGACGCCGAGTGTGCCGTCTGTGGCGAACCCGCCGACGAGATCGCCTACTTCGCGAAGTCGTACTAACTGTCGCCGTTTTGAGAAGTGCTCTGAACCGCGACCGAACGATCGTCGATTCTATCCGACATCAATTACCGGGCCTAATGGATTAGCCCCCACATCCTTATCGGTGGCGGCTAATTACGTATCGTGGTGTTCGCTCTCCCGAGCGACCACTACGTGCCTCTGACACTTCTCCGCCTGATTGCCGTGATTAACCACTAGAAAATAACACCTTATATTCCCTTGTATGGGTTTATAATACATTTAGTCATTATGGGTTAGCCTCTTATGGCCGACGCTCACAAGGGAGGCTATGCCACAGCCACACGACTTATCTTCCTCCGGTCGTTCACAGGGGCTCGCTGACCCCGCGGACGAGCGGTCGAACTGCGGTGTCGGCGTCGTAATGGACCTCGACGGGGCTGTCGACCACGACGTCGTCGCCGACGGACTCGAACTACTCGTCAACCTCGAACACCGCGGAACCACCGGTGCCGAGGAAAACACCGGTGACGGAGCCGGTATCATGCTGCAGCGACCGGATGCGTTTTTCGACGCCGTTCTCGACGCGGATCTCCCGGACACCTACGCCGTCGGATCGCTCTTTTTGCCCCGAGACGACGACGCTCGAGCGTCCCTGATCGACCTCGCCGAATCGACCGTCGCCGACTACGACCTCGAGGTTCTCGAGTGGCGAGACGTTCCGACGAACAACGACGGACTCGGCGAGACGGCCGTCGAATCGGAGCCGGACGTCTGGCAGGTCGCCGTCGCTCCGAAGGATGATATTTCCAACGAGGACTTCGATCGGCGACTCTACGTCGCGCGACGCGCCCTCGAGAATTCGGTCGAAGCGGCCGATATCGAGAACAAAGAGCGCTTCTACGTCTGCTCGCTCGATTCGGATACCATCGTCTACAAGGGGCTGTTGAAGGGCGAACAGGTCGAATCGTACTACCCGGATCTTTCCGACGAGCGCGTCGAATCGAACTTCGCGATGGTCCACGAGCGGTTCTCGACGAACACGCTCGGCGCGTGGCACCTCGCACACCCCTACCGGAACATCATCACAACGGGGAGTTCAACACGATCCAGGGCAACATCAACTGGATGCGAGCCCGCGAGACCGACATCGAAAGCGAGGTGTTAGAGGATCTCGAGGCGGTCAAACCGATCATCGACGACCCCGAGCAATCCGACACGGCGAGCGTCGATAACGCGCTGGAACTGCTCATGCAGGGCGGACGAGACCTCGAGCACGCACTCCGGATGCTCGTGCCCGAAGCGTGGCGCGGCGACGAACACATGGACGACGACCGCAAGGACTTCTACGACTTCCACGCCTCGCTCGTCGAACCGTGGGACGGCCCCGCGCTCGTCGCCGCGACCGACGGCGAACGCGTCGGTGCGGTCCTCGACCGGAACGGGCTCCGCCCGTGCCGGTACGACGTGACCACCGACAATCGCCTGATCATGGCCAGCGAGGCCGGCGCGCTCGAGGCCAATCCGGATGAGATCGCCGAACGCGGCCGCCTCAAGCCCGGCCAGCTGTTCCTCGCCGACCCCGAAGAGGGCCGGGTCATCCCCGACGAGGAGGTCTTCGACGACCTCGTCGACGACCGCTACGGCGAGTGGGTGGATCAAGAGCAGGTCGCGCTCGAGGACATCGTCTCCACGAGCGATCGGACTCCCCAGGAGCGCGTTTCGGACCTGCGGGACTTCCAGGCGGCCTTCGGCTACACCCACGACGAACTCGAGAACCTGATCGAGCCGATGACCAAGAAGGGCAAGGACCCGGTCGGTTCGATGGGCGACGACACGCCGTTGTCGGTGCTCACCGAGTTCAACCGACCGCTGTTTTCGTACTTCAAACAGCTCTTCGCACAGGTCACGAACCCGCCGCTTGACTACATCCGCGAGGAACTCGTGACGAGTCTGGAGAGCCGACTGGGCTTTCAGCGGAACCTGCTCGAGGAGTCGCCCGAACACGCCCGCCAACTGGTGCTCGACTCACCGATCCTGACCGACGCGGAACTCGAGTCGGTTCGAACGTGTGAAGCCAACGGGCTCTCGGCGACGACGATCGACATCACCTACGAACCCGACGGCGACGAGTCAGGGGCGGCCCTCGAGGCCGCGATCGAACGCGTTCGCGCCGATACCGTCGACGCGATCGAGGACGGTGCCGACATCGTCGTCCTCTCCGACCGCAACGTCGACGCCGATTCGGCCGCGATCCCGAGCCTGCTCGCGACGGGCGCGGTCCATCACCACCTCGTTCGAAACGGTTTGCGAAACCACGTCGGACTCGTCGTCGAGTCTGCGGATCCCCGCACCGTCCACCACTTCGCGACGCTGGTCGGCTACGGCGCGGGCGCGGTCAACCCGTATCTCGCATACCAGACCATCGAGGATCTCACGGCGGGTCCCGACGGCGCGGACACCGACGTGGCGATCGACGCCTACGTCGGCGCGCTCGAGGACGGCCTGTTGAAGATCATGGCCAAGATGGGTATCTCGACCGTCGAGAGCTACCAGGGAGCCCAGATCTTCGAGGCGGTCGGACTCGACTCGGACCTCGTCACGGAGTACTTCGAGGGCACCGAGAACCGTACGGAGGGGATCGGCCTCGCCGAAATCGAGGACGACGTTCGCGAACGCCACGAGACGGCCTTCGGCGACGACGAATCGAAACTCGACCGTCAGGGCGAGTTCGAACACCGATCGAACGGCATCCACCACCAGTGGAACCCCGAAACCGTCGGCGCGCTCCAGCAGTCGGTCCGCTCGAACGACTACGAGCGGTATCAGGAGTTCGCCGAGCTGATCAACGACCAGCAGACCGAACTCCAGACGCTCCGCGGTCTCCTCGAGTTCGACTCCGATCGCGACCCCGTTCCGATCGAAGACGTCGAACCGATCAAGGACATCGTCGAGCGGTTCTCGACGGCCGCGATGAGTCTCGGCAGCCTCTCGCCGGAGGCTCACGAGAACAACTCGATCGCGATGAATCGGATCGGCGGCAAGTCGAACTCCGGCGAGGGCGGCGAACCGCCCGAACGGTTCGACACCGAACGCGAGTGCAACGTAAAGCAGGTCGCGTCCGGCCGGTTCGGCGTCACCTCGACGTACCTCTCGAGTGCGGACGAACTCCAGATCAAGATGGCCCAGGGCTCGAAACCCGGCGAGGGCGGACACCTCCCCGGCGCGAAGGTCAACGAGATGATCGCCCACGTCCGCAAGTCGACGCCGGGCGTCGGGCTGATCTCCCCGCCGCCGCTGCACGACATCTACTCCATCGAGGACCTGAAACAGCTGATCTTCGATCTGAAAGCCGCCAACGAGGACGCGGACATCAACGTCAAACTCGTCAGCGAGGCCGGCATCGGCACGGTCGCCGCCGGCGTCGCGAAGGCCAACGCCGACGTGGTCCACATTTCGGGCCACTCGGGCGGCACCGGAGCGTCGCCCCGGACCTCGATCAAGAGCGCCGGGCTCCCCTGGGAACTCGGCCTCGCCGAAGCCAACCAGATGCTCCGCGAGACAGGCCTGCGAGACCGGATTCGCGTCTCGACCGACGGCGGGATGAAGACCGGCCGCGACGTCGCCGTCGCCGCGCTGCTTGGCGCTGAGGAGTACATCTTCGGCACCGGGTCGCTGGTCACCAGCGGCTGCGTGATGGCCCGCCAGTGTCACAAGAACACCTGCCCGGTCGGCGTCGCGACCCAGCGCGAGGATCTCCGGAAGCGCTTCCCCGGCGAGCCCGAACACGTCATCAACTACATGACGTTCATCTCCCAGGAACTCCGCGAGATCATGGCCGAACTCGGCTTCGAGACGGTCGACGAGATGATCGGCCGCGTCGAGGTACTCGAGCAACGAACCGATGTTGAGCACCCGAAAGCCCGCAACCTCGACCTCTCGGCCGTCCTCGCGAACCCGGACGGCGACGTTCGCCGAAAGATCCGCGAGCAGGACCACGAACTCGAGGAGCAACTCGACCGCAAACTCATCGACGCTGGCGAGCAGGCGATCGAGGAACAGACGCCGGTCACGCTCGCAACCGACGTGTCGAACGTCGACCGGGCCGTTGGCGCGATGCTCTCGAACCGGGTCACCGACCGCTACGGCGAGGCCGGACTTCCCGAGGACACGCTGACCGTCGACCTCGAGGGGACCGCCGGACAGAGCTTCGGCGCGTTCCTCGCCAGTGGCGTCTCGATGCACCTCCACGGCGGCGCGAACGACTACGTCGGCAAAGGCCTCTCCGGCGGGAAGCTGACGATCCGGACGCCCGAATCCGCGGCCTACGACCCGGCCGAAAACGTCGCCATCGGCAACGTCGCACTGTACGGTGCGACTGGCGGTGAACTCTACGTCAACGGCGTCGCCGGCGAGCGATTCGCCGTGCGAAACTCCGCGGCCAAGGCGGTCGTCGAAGGTGTCGGCGACCACGGCTGTGAGTACATGACCGGCGGCGTCGTCGCCGTGTTAGGCGAGACGGGAACGAACTTCGCCGCGGGGATGTCCGGCGGCGTCGCCTACGTCTACGACCCCGACGGCGACTTCGACGACCGCGCGAATACCGGCATGGTGACCCTCCACGACACGCTCGAGGCAGAAGACGAGGCCATGCTTCGCCGACTCGTCGAGAACCACGTCGCCTATACCGGCTCCGAGCGCGGGCGGGAACTGCTCGACGAGTGGGAGCGCGCACTCGAGTCGTTCGTGAAGGTCATGCCCGACGCCTACCACGAGGCGATCACCGAGGACGGGCGCGACGACGTTCGCGCCGAACTTCCGGCCACGCCCGAGAGCCCCGCCGAAGCGGAGTCGCCGGGCTACGCGGCAAGCGACGACTGAGACCCGTTCGAACTCCCTCGATAGCCGGTTCGAACCAGTCCGTTCACCGGTAGTTTTCGTATCCGTGCCGTGACCTACTGTCTCGGCGTTTCAATTCCGAGCGTCGCGACCGGTAGTATACACCGATTCGACAGAAATCGATTGCGCAGCTTCCGTTCATAGTATGACAGACAATAGTATTTATTTATGTTTGTCATCTACGTTCGCTAATGAATCTGCGATTGGCAAACGTCGGCAAACGATACGCCGAGGACGTGTGGGGCGTTCGCGGCGTCGACCTCGAGTTGGAGCAGGGAATTCACGGCCTGCTCGGGCCCAACGGTGCCGGCAAGTCGACGCTAATGCGGATCATCACGACCGTCTCCGAACCGACCACCGGAAGCGCCTACTGGAACGGGACCGACACCGTCGAAACGCCTTCGGTCGTCCGAGACGTACTTGGCTACCTCCCACAGCAGTTCGGGGTCTATCCGGATCTCACCGCGACGGAATTCCTCGAGTATATCGCCGCCCTCCGCGGGCTGGACCGAGAAACCGCCGACGCTCGTATCGACGAACTGCTCTCGCTGACGAACCTCCAGCAGGCTCGAGACCAAAAGCTCCGGACGTTCTCGGGCGGGATGCGCCAGCGCGTCGGCATCGCGCAGTCGCTCGTAAACGACCCTGACCTGCTGGTCGTCGACGAACCGACGGTCGGACTCGATCCGGAGGAGCGGGTTCGATTCCGCAACGTCCTCTCCTCGACGGCGAGCGACCGCGTCGTTCTCCTCTCGACGCACATCGTACCGGACATCGAAGCGACGGCGCAGACGGTCGCGTTGCTTGAGGAAGGGGAACTCGTCACGCACGCGGATCCGGAGTCGCTCGTCGAGGCGACCGACGGAAAGGTCTACGAGTACGTCGCGCCCCGCGACGACCTCGAGGCCGTTCGACGCGAGTATCAGGTCTCGGGCACTGTCCAGCGAGCGGACGGGGTCAGCGTGCGAGTGATCGCCGACGAGCGACCGGTCCCCGAGGCGACGCCCGTGACGCCGACGCTCGAGGACGCCTACCTCGATCGGATCGAACGACGAGAGGCGGCCTGATATGCGCTCGGGGACCCCGTCGACCCGTCGAGTGTACCACGTCGCTCGCGCGGACTTCCTCCAGCGGATCCGATCCCGGCGATTGCTCACCGTGTTAGCCGTGATCGCGTACCTCGGCTATCTGGTCAACATCGGCACGATCGAAATCTTCTATCAAGACTCGAGCAACGAACAACTCTATCAGTACGCGGGCGAACCGACATCGGCGTACATCGGTCTTACTGCCGGCGTGACCGGCGCAGCGATCCTGTTTCTCGCCGGCTACTACGTCCTCAGCGGCTCGCTCGAGCGCGATCGGGAAACCGGCGTCGAGCGCCTCGTCGGCAGTACGTCGACCACCGCCCGAGAACTGCTGCTCGGCAAGTGGTGTAGCCACGTCGGCCTCGTCGTCGTCCTGCTGGGAACGCTCGGGACGGCAGCCCTGCTCAATCACCTCGTTCACGGGACCGGGCCGACAGACCCGCTCTGGATTCTCGGCCCGGTCTTCTTACTCGGCCTTCCGGTCGGCTGTTTCGTCGCCGGCGTTACGCTCCTGTTTCAGTCGACTCATTGGCTGCGCGGAACGCTGGGAAACGCGGTGTATTTCTTCGGCGCTGTGACGCTCATGATTGCGGCGGTTCCGGCGATGGGTGATCGAGCGCCGGGGGAGATTCCGCTCTGGGCTCGGATGACCGATACGATCGGTCTGTTCGCGCTGGGAGAGCTGACCTACGACGCGGTGCTCGAGGTCGGCCCGGGGTACGACGGCTCGGGTGTGGCAAACTTCGGGATGGGTTCGACCGGGGCGGAAGTCGTCAGATTCCACTGGACCGGCGACTCGTGGCCGCTCTGGTTCTACGCGAACCGGCTCGGATTGGTTCTCCTCGGAATCGCCATCGCACTCGCCGCGAGTCTTCCCTACGACCGGTTTTCGACGGCCGATGTCTCGGATTCGAGAGGCCTCATCGATCGACTCAGTAGCGCGGTGCCGTCTCTGCGCTCGACTCTGCTGGCCGGAGGGAACACTGACGATGAGCGCCCAGCAGAACCAACCCTGACACCGGTGACGGATCGATCCGCCGGCGGATTCGGGAGACTCGTCCATCAGGAATTTCGATTACTCGTCCGCGGGCAGCCGTGGTGGTGGTACGTCGGCGCGTTTTTGATCGGCCTCGTCGGACTCACCGGATCGGCTCCAACCGGAGCGATCGTCTCGGCCGCGGCGGTGTGGCCCATCTTCTTGTGGTCGTCGATGGGCGTCCGAACGCTTCGCCATCAGATGACGCCGTTTATCGTCTCCTCGAGACAACCGTACGGACAACTTCTCGCGGAGTGGACTGCCGGGGCGATCGTGACCGCGGCGTTTCTCGGGGTTGCACTCTGGCCTGTGGTGTTCGAGACGGGAGTGAGTGGACTCGTCGTCCTCCTCGGCGGAATCCTCTTTGTCCCGTCGCTCGCGCAGGCAATGGGTTTCTGGAGTCGAACGCGGCGACTGTTCGAGTTGACCTTCCTGCTGTGTTGGTACCTCGGTCCGCTGAATCAGGTCCCGGTGCTGGACTTCGCCGGAGCGACGGGTGAAACGGCCGGGACTGCAACGCCGCTTTTGTTCGGAGCGGTCGGACTACTCGCGTTTCTGGCGGCGGTCGGGTACCGGCACCGGCAAACGTAATGGGCGTCTTTCCTAGCTGTGAATCATCACCCGGTCGAGGAGTCCGTGACTCGCGTGGTCACGCCGGACGATTGAACTCGGGATCGAACATCTGGGCGGACATCGGCGCTGGGTCGCCCTCGGTGAGGTTGTACTCTGCGAAGTCCTCGAGGCCCGCCTCTCGAAGCAACTCCTCGTCGTAGACGGCGTTGCCGGTGTACTCGGCGGGATCTCGAGCGAGGATCTCGAGGACGGTGTCGGCGACGATGTCGGGCGTCCGCCAGTCGTCTTCGGTGCCGAGTCCGAAGTATCGCGTCGCTCGAGTGTCGATCGCGGTGACCGGCCAAAAGGCGTTACAGCCAACGTCGTGGTTCCCGAGTTCGCTCGCCAGCGAGAGCGTGAGGAAGGTCATGCCGAGTTTCGACCAGGCGTAGGGTGCCTCGCCCGGCGCTCGGTCCACCGTAACGGGCGGCGCGTTGGTCAACAGCCACGAGTCCTCGACCTCCTTCAGATGATCGAGGAAGGCTCGAGACGTGAGGTGGGTCCCGCGGACGTTCACGTCGGTCAGCAGGTCGAAGCGGTTCGCGGGGAGGTCTTCGACGTTCGCGATCTGGATCGCGCTGGCGTTGTTGATGACGATGTTGACCTCGCCGAACTCGTCGATGGCGCGCTCGGCGGCGGCCTCGACCTCGCGTTCCTCGCGGACGTTCACCTGAATCGGCATGGCGTCGACGCCCAGATCTCGAGCCTCGCGGGCGGTTTGCTCGATGGTCCCCTCGAGGTCGCGGTCGTTCGTGTCGTCGTCTGCCTCGCTCGTCTTGCCGGTCGAGACGACGTTACACCCCTGCTCGGCGAGCGCGAGCGCGATCGCCTTGCCGATTCCGCGCGTCGTTCCCGTGATAAACGCCGTCTGTCCCGATAGGTCGGGTTTCTCGAGTGCCATAGCCGACTATTCGGCCCCGCGGCAATAAAACTTCAACCCCGTGGATAATTGTCTCCTCGCGGGCGGTGCTTCCGAACCGACCAAGGTGAGCGGCGCTGCGTGCCAAGACGCGGGCTCAGATCCCCGCGCCCGTCGGCGCGTCCGGCAGGTCCGCGGGCTCGGCGTCGAGGCCCAGTTCCTCGAGCGCGGCGGCGAGATGCCTGTCTTCGGCGAACTCCGAGCCGTCTTCCTCGCGGATTCGCTGGGTCGTCGCGAGCACCTCGCCGCGGCGGTCGTCCGGGATCTCGTACTTGTCCGCCGAGAGTTCGATGGTGAGGCCGTTGTGATCGCGGGTATACAGCGAGTGGAAGATGCCCCGATCGAACTCGTTGTAGCCGTATCGGGACTCCTCTAGGGCGTCGCGGATCTCGACGAACTCCTCGGCGTCGATCGAAAACGAGAGGTGATGAACCGAGCCGACCTGATTGCGCAGCGGGCGGTGGTCCGACTGGCGGTCGTCGGTCACGAAGAAGGTGATGATCCGGCCGTCGCCCGTATCGAAAAAGAGGTGCGTGGAGTTCGGATCGTCGAGGTTCGGCTGTCTGAGCACAAGCGGCATACCCAGCAGGTCCCGGTAGTACTCGATGGTGTCCTCCTCGTTGCTGCCGATGAGCGTGATGTGGTCGGTGCCGGTGACGCTTATCGGGCTGTCCGGCGGCGTCGCGGTGATTTCTGGTTCGTCGGTCATTGTTCAGTTCGGCCTAGGGCTGCCATCCGTATACCTGTGGCCCAAACGGCAGTCCGGGCCAGCGCGTTCGAGCCCAGCGCGTTCGGGACGATGCGTTCTGGCCAGCGCGTTCAAACCGATGCGTTCTGGCCACCGTCTTCAGATCCGACGCCTTCCGGCCCAGCGCGTTCGAGCGAACCTGTTCGAGACGGCGACGGTCACGCTCGTGCACTCGATTTTAAGGTGATCGCCTCCCTCCGTGGGAGTATCCGATGTCACGCGACGTACTCGACCGGGCTCCCGACGACCGCGTGCAGATCCTCGATCCGATGGGCGAGGTCGTCGCCCCCGACCTCCTGCCGGACATAGAGGAGTCGACGCTGCACGCGATGTACCGGGACATGAAGTTCTGCCGGCGGTTCGACGAGCGGATGATCAGCCTCCAGCGCCAGGGTCGACTCGGGACCTACGCCTCGCTCGCGGGTCAGGAGGGCTCCCAGATCGGATCGACGTACGCGCTCTCGGACGAAGACATGCTCTCCTTTCAGTACCGCGAGCACGGGGCGGTCGTCTCGAGAGACCTCCCCTGGGAGTACCTGCTGTACTGGATGGGCAACGAGGACGGCAACGCCGCGCTGGCGGACGTGAACGTCTTCCCGCTGAACATCTCGATCGCCGGGCACATCCCCCACGCGGTCGGCTGGTCGTGGGCGGCCAAACTCCGGGGCGACGAGCGCGTCGGCGTCGTCCACTTCGGCGACGGGTCGACGTCCGAGGGCGACTTCCACGAGGCGATGAACTTCGCAGGGGTCTTCGACACCCCGACGGTCTTTTTCTGTAACAACAACCAGTGGGCGATCTCGGTCCCCCGCGAGCGCCAGACCGCGAGCGCCACTATCGCCCAGAAGGCAGACGCCTACGGATTCGACGGCGTGCAGGTCGACGGGATGGACCCGCTCGCGACCTACGTCGTCACGAAGGCCGCTCGAGAGAAAGCGCTCGACTCGCCCGACGAAGCGTCCGGGGATGGCGACGCCGCAGATTCGGCGGCGAGCGATCGGTTGCGACCCACACTGATCGAGGCGGTCCAGTACCGCTTCGGGGCCCACACTACTGCCGACGACCCGAGCGTTTACCGGGACGACGAGGAGGTCAAAGAGTGGCGCGAGCGCGACCCCATCGACCGGTTCGAACTCTACCTCCGGAATCGGGGTCTCATCGACAACGGCCACATCGAAGCCGTCGAGTCGGAGATCGAAGCGACCCTCGAGGACCTGCTCGAGCGGGCCTCGGAGTACGAACCCGATCCGCGGGAGCTGTTCGAGTATACCTACGCGGAGCCGACGGAGCGACTCGAGGACCAACGGGCCCATCTCGAGTCGCTGCGCTCGACCCACGGCGACGACGCGTTGCTCGAGGACGAGTAGGGGTCGGCGGGCTACTCGCCGCCGCCGGTTCGCTCGGATTCGACACCGGTGGTTCGTTCGAGTCGGTCGTTAGCGGTTCGGTCTGTTTCGTCGTCGGTTCGTTCAGGCTGCTCGTCAGCGGACCGTTCGAGTCGGTCGTCACCTGCTCGCTCGCGATTTTCGGCGGCTTCGTCGTGCTCGCTCCAGCGCTGGTAGGCGACCGGATCGGGGCCACAGACGGTGGTGACGCCACCCCCGCGCTCGACAAGCATCGGCACGTCGGTATCGAATCGGTCGCTCGAGGAGGGGATATTCTCGTTCGAGGCTCGCTCGTCCGGTGGCTCGGGACTCTCCGAGTCCGGGTCGCGGAGGAGTTGCTTCGCCAACCGGGCTTCCGCCCGGATCTCGCGGACGTGTCGTCTCACCGCGCGGGCGCGCTCGCCCTCGAGGCTCGCGAGCAGGCGTTCGGCCTGCGCGTCGATTCGCTCGAGGCGGTCGCGGATGGTCGATGAAGTGCCTCGAGTGTCCGCAATTTCGTTCGATGCGTTAGGTCTGTCGGGGCTTTCAAGTCCCGATGAGTCGTCGTCGTACATGGCTTCCGTACTACCTTACGGGAGCTACCATGGATCGGTGGCCAAACACCGATCCACTTCTCGAGCGATTATCTCGGCTCGAGTCCAAACTGTAGCTTCCGCATCACTACCTCCGTGCTATCTCACTTAATATCTTTGCATATGCGAACATTTAGATTTGCAAATACTCATCTCAAAGATTCTGAATGCGCATATACGTGTGTTTTCGTTCGCATGAGAGGGTTCTAAGGAGACACCGTGTTCTTCAGCCAGGTCTTTCCCGACAGTAAACCGCGAATCGATGAGATCGAGAATCTCCTCGATCGCCTCATCTCTATTCACGGAGAGTCGATTACGTTTCGTGACCGAATAGTCGTAGTCCGCTTCCAGTTTGTCTTCGAGCGATTGCGGGTGGGTGTAGCCGGTATCAGGGCTGTCGGGTGCACCGGAGACAAGAAATCCGTTGACCGGTCTCGGCGGGTGGGTCGTCGGAACGCCGAGAACCCCCACGGGCTTGCTCTCACCGATAAGTTCCCAGTACTCGGTGTGGGCGTTCTTCCGGTCGGTCGGGTAGTGAACGCGCTCGTTCTCGACATCGACGTTCTCCCACCAGAAGATGCCCAGTTTCCCCGGATTTTTCCCGGTTGCGTACGCTTTCCAGTTCGGGGACGTGACCGGCGGGAGAACGGAGTGAAGATCCGAGGACACTCCTGACTCGATAGCCATCTGGATGTTCGGAAGTTTCCCGTCGTCGATCCAGGGTTGGATGAGCTCGAAGTGTGCACCATCGAGGCCGAGAACGACCGTCTGCGGAGTGGTCATCACTCGTCACTTTCGACACGGGCCTAAATAGCGTTGTGTTAGCGATTCCATCTTTCAAAGTTCGATATCGATATCTCTTCGCGTCACCTGTCATAGACAGTGAGAATATAGAAACATAATTATTTATCGACAATCAACGGTTATCCGTGTCTGCTACGGTTACATTTAGTATGGAACTCGAACTCGGGTGGGGACTCGTTCACTACGGGAAGCTAGACGCTCTGAGTTCGGACCGCAAGAAAGAAACTCAGGCTCTCGAACGCCTGCTCGATCTCTGTGACGAACTCGAGATCCCGATCACGTTCAACGTCGTCGGTCACCTTCTACGAGACGAACCGCTCGCCAACTATGATGGCGGTCACGAACCAGGCTGGTTCGACCCGATCCCGAAGACAGGACCCGAAGAGGATCCCGAATTTTACGCACCGGATCTGATCGATCGAATCGAATCGGCCGACATCGATCACGAGATCTGCACGCACACCTTTTCACACGTCGAATGCGCGGATGTGTCACACGAGACGTTACGCTGGGAGTTCGATACCGTGTTCGATACGCATGAAACGTACGGGCTGGAGCGTCCCGTTTCGATCGTTCCACCACGTCATAGCCCACCGCCGCGAGATATTTTGCAGGAGTACGGGATCGAAATTGTTCGATCACCTCGGTCGCGAGGGCCAAATACGTCCGAGGCATCGAATCGCTTCCAGCTCGCCATAGATATCCTCACTGGATCACAACCGATTACTCCCCCAAGATTAGTCGAGGAGACCGTTGAAACGTACGGCACGCGATACCCCTCACTCACGGCACCGTTTCTTCGAGCCGGCCAGCAAGAGCCTCATACTGTATTCAAGTCGATCCCGGTTGCTGTTCGCCAGTGGCTGCACCGGCGAAACTTGAACGAAACGCTATCGACAGCGATAGAACGTGATTCGTACGCACACTTCTGGTCTCATCTTTGGGAGACCGCCAACGGCGACCAGTGGCCACAGATAGAGGGTTTTCTCGACAATGTTGCGAGAGTTCGAGACGAGAGCGGCGTTACAATTAGGACCATGAGTGAGCTAAATCGAACTGTTCGCTCTACTGCCGACTGATCCCCAACTGGCCAAACCTACTTATTCGAGCGTCTTCACCGTTCCACTGTCGAAATCAAGTGTGATCGAACATCCTGTGTAAAACGATCCACGGAGAACCGATTGAGTGTCTCCTCGTCGATCCCGTCGTTGGTCTCGAGATCGATCGTTGGCAGGACGTTTTCGAACGTCGAGAGCTCGGCTGTCGTGAGAAGCGGGTGGTCGATCGTCGGCAGGACGCCGACCGGCGTCGCGAGGACCGGCGTGTTGAGCGAAAGGGCTTCGAAGACGACGGCCCCGTACGACTCCGTTTTCGACGAGAGGAGAAGGAGATCGGACTCGTAGATTACGCGAAGTGTCTCTTTGTGAGGAAGACGCCCAGCTATTTGGACTCGGTCACAAACACCGACTTCCTGCATTGCAGCTTCGACGCGTGACTGGTGAGGTCCATCTCCGACAATGGTTAGCGAATACTTCGATGGGAGGCTATCGACCAATTCAATAACGCTAGTAGGATCTTTGATCTCGACGAGCCGGCCGACAAATACCAACTCGATGTCTCCCTTCCTCGACAGAGGTGATTCTCGACCCAGCTCAGATTCTACCGCCGTATGGACCGCAGTCGAGTCGACAATACCATCCACTCGGTTCACTTCCGCATTCGATAGTCTATAGAGGAGTGCTGAGACTGCTGGGGTTTGACAAAGTGCTATATCACCCATGAAGAAGCAAAAATTAAGTCGCTCTATAATGACGAGCGGGTCCGTAATCGAAGCGTTCGGTCGAATGCTCGGTGAGTACCCGACGAACGAAACGTGAGCGAGTCGAAACACGGCACTCACCAGTGCGGCAGGGAAATGAAAGAGATGGTTCGTCGAGTAGATGACGTCGAAATCACGTTGTCGACCAAAGTAGAATAAATAAGGTACGAGTGCGATCGTAAACAGCACCCGCCAGAAGAGTCCAAGCGGTGAGTTGGGGTGCGTGTCCGGTCCGTGACTTCGAAACGGTCGACGAATTTCGACGCCTTTGATATGTTCAACCGACGGCGTGTCGTCGTTTCTGGGAGTGATGACGGTAACGGACTCACCACACTCCGAAAGGTGTTTGGCGACGTTCCAGTCGATGAACGCGCCACCAGATTCTTTCGGGTAAAAGTCCTCAGCTAATATTAACACATTGAGCGTCTTTCCTTCAATTGAATCAGTCATTTATACCCCAACGCTTCCAGTCGCTCATTAATTTCTCCAGACTGTTCGTCTAGGTCGTCTCGATGCTGCTGCGTCGATGCGTATCCTTGGAGTTGCCGTCCACCACTGTCGCACTCGCGGCTATCGAACCACTATCGCCGTGGAGAAAAGTGAGAATAAATTTTACAACAAACTTTAATTCGTGCGGACCGTACCGGCGAGACGATGACAGTACACACCGCCCTGAACGACTTCAAGCGCGTTCGGGGGAGCGATCGCCTGTTCGCCGGCGAGCGTCGGTCGACGACGGGGTTGTTCACCGGCCTCGAGGATCGCCTCGTTCACGTCTCGCCCGACGGTTCGATCGGCGACTACTCCTATCCGCTTTCGGGACTGGTCGGCGTCGATCGATCGCGCTTCGGCGTCGAGATCGACGGGACCGTCCGCTGGTTCGACGACGGCGACCAGCGCTACGTCGAGGGGACCGCGGCGGTCGAAACGGTCCACCGCGTCGCCGGGCGACGACTTGTACAGTACGATCTCTCGATTGGCCGACTCCACCTCACTCACTTCGTGCTCGAGGACGGGATCGACGAGACCGAACGCGACTCTCGGAACCGATCGGACCCGCCGTCGGACTCCGGCTCCGACGCCGGAACGCCGACGATACAGGCCTGTCTCGGGTTCGCACCCGAGGGACGGACCGGACGGGTCGGGCAGCTTCGCCACGACGGGGCCGTCGAAGTTCACCACGACAGCGAACGGGACCTGCTCGCCGCGTCGACCGATTTCGAGGTGACGAGCCAGATGCCGGAGACGTTCGACGAACTGCTCGAGACGGAGCCGACAGCGCTTCCCCGCAGTTCGGACGACGGCCGCTACGAGGACGGCCGTCTCAGTCCGATAATCTTGGCGTCGGTCGAACTCGAGGGGGCGACCCCACGCGCGACGCTCGCGACGCTGTTAAGCGACGCCGAAGCGTGCGACCGCGCCGACGCGCTCGATCGGGTTCGGGCGGGTGCGCTCGATCACCCGACCCGCGACTCGCTGCTCGAGGCCGGTCGAACCCAGGCGCAGCGGCTGGGACTCGATCGCCTTCGTCGATCCGAGACCGCCCCGACGGGTGCGTTCGAAGACCTCCGAGCCCTCCAGCTGTTGTGCGCTTCAGGCGGCTCTCGAATCGCGGGTCCCGAGTTCGACCCGTACTACCGCTACTCGGGCGGCTACGGCTACACGTGGTTCCGGGACGACGCCGAAATCTCTCGGTTCCTGCTCGCGGCCGACCGCCGGGCCGGACTCGGCCTCGAGGACTGGCACGAGGCCAGCGCCCGGTTTTACACCGACACCCAGCGGTCGGACGGGACCTGGCCCCACCGGGTGTGGCCCCATAGCGGTCGCCTCGCCCCAGGCTGGGCGAACGGCCGACTCGAGCGCGGGTCCGGGGCCTCGGAGTATCAGGCCGACCAGACCGCGAGCGTCGTGACCTACCTCGCGACCTACCTCCGGGTCGTCGACTCGTCCGCCGAGCACGTCCGCGAGTCCCTGCTCGCGGCCAAAGACGGACTCGACGCCTCCTTCGAGGACGACGGGCTGCCGACCCGCGTCCAGAACGCCTGGGAGAACATGACCGGGCGCTTTACCCACACCGCGGCGACGTTTCTCGAGGCCTACGCGGCTCTGGCTCGTGCGCCCCTCCCCGAGCGCGTCAGCGACGACGCCGCCGAGCGCGCCCGCGCGGTCTACGACGCGCTCGAGACGCTCTGGGTGCCCGAACGGGGAATCTACGCGCTCCGACTCGACGGCGATCTACTCGACGATCGGCTGGACGGCAGCACGTTCGCGCTCGCCTCGGCCCACGCCGAGTACGACCGACTCGAGGGCTGCGGCGTCGACGACGACCGACTCGACCGGCTGGTCTCCCACCACGAAACGACGATCGACGGGCTCGCGCGCGACCCCGACGGCCCGGTCGCGGGGCTCGCCCGGTTCGAGGGCGATCCCTGGCGGGTTCGCGAGCAGGACGAGCCGAAAATCTGGACCGTGACGACCGCGTGGGGTGCCCACGCGGCGGTTGAACTCGAGTCGCTGCTCTCGGATCGTGACCACGCCGCGGCTGCAAACTTCGGCGACCGAGCGGCGGCCCTCCTCGAAGCGGTGGGTCCCGACGGCTCGCTCCGGCGGTCTGGCGGCTACCTCCCCGAACAGGTGTTTGACGACGGGACGGCCGACAGCGCGACGCCGCTTGGCTGGCCCCACGCCTTACGACTCGCGACCGCAACGGCGCTCGAGGAATAGGAGAGACGAAGAGGTTTCTCGAGCGGACTGTGTTGTCGATTCTCGAGTACGACGCTCGACGGTTCAGGAGGTCGTCATCGTCGGCGGCTCTTCGGACGGGGTGAGAACGTCACGACCGGTATCGGGGTCGAAGAGGTGGATGTCGGATTCGTCGAACGTCAGCGTCACGTTGTCGCCCGGCCGTGGTTCGATCGCTGGACTGACGCGGGCGATGAACTCGTCTCCGAGATCGAGGTGCAGGTAGTTGTCGGAGCCAACCGGTTCGACGACCGAGACGCGACCGGTGATCGAATTCCGTGCGTCGTCGACGAACTCGACGCTCTCCGGCCTGATGCCGAGCGTGTACCGATCCGCCTCGAGCGATCCGGCGTGTCGATCCACGTAGGCTCCGGAGAGTTCGAAGTCGAACTCCGCTTCGACCCCGGTCAGGCGGAGGGTATCTCCGCTGTCGTCGACGTCGACCTTGAGGAAGTTCATCGACGGCGAGCCGATGAACCCGCCGACGAACTCGTTGGTCGGGTTCTCGTAGACGCGGGTCGGTTTGCCCACTTGCTGTAACTCGCCGCCGTCGAGGATGACGATCCGATCGCCCATCGTCATGGCCTCGTGCTGGTCGTGGGTGACGTATACTGCCGTGATGCCCAGTTCGTTCTGGAGGCGCTGGATCTCCGCACGCATCGAAGTCCGGAGTTTCGCGTCGAGGTTCGAGAGCGGTTCGTCGAAGAGGAATACGTCTGGTTCGCGAACGATCGCCCGCCCGAGCGCGACGCGTTGTTTCTGTCCGCCCGAGAGCTGATCCGGTTTGTCCTTGAGCAATCCCTCGATGTCCATCATCTCGGCCGTCTCGGTCACCCGCCGCTCGCGTTCGTCCGCGCTCATGTCGGTGCTCATTCGAAGCCCGAACGCCATGTTCTCGAAGACGGTTTTGTGCGGATAGAGCGCGTAGTTCTGGAACACCATCGCGACGTCGCGATTCTTCGCATGGACGTCCGTGACGTCCTCGCCGCCGATGGAGATCGTCCCCGACGTGGGCTCTTCGAGCCCGGCTAACATCCGGAGCGTCGTCGTTTTCCCACAACCCGACGGTCCGACGACGGTGACGAACTCGCCGTCTTCGATCTCGAGGTTCAGATCGTCGACGGCGACGACCGTTCCGACGTCGTACTCCTTTCGGAGTGATTCGACCCTGACGTGTGCCATTTGCTCACTCGTTCGTCGAGGGGCCGTAAAACCCTTTCCCAAAAATCCAAATTAAGGAAGTAAGATTACAACATGTTTGATAGCAGGCCCGAGTAAAAACCGTACTAGCCCCGCAATTTGTTACCCCTCTCGCCACACTCCCCCTTGTACATCCGATACAGATGACTTCTCCCGCGTTCGAATAACGCCCAGAGAGCGTTCGGTACTGTGTACTGTGTGAATCCCCGCGAGCATCGTGACACGTCCCATCCCAAACACTAAATATATGAAGACATAATACATCATTGATTCCACCATGTCAATGGAACGCAGACAGTTGCTCACGGGGATCGGCGGGCTGGCAGCGACGAGCGCTGCCGGCTGTCTGGATCGAATCACGGGGGCACGGCAGGGGACGACCGCCTGGTACGATTTCACCGATGCACAGGAGCGCGCGTTCGAACGCGCACTCGAGGAGTTCAACGATGGGCGCGACGATCCGCTCAACGCGGAAGCGCCCGCCGAGATGGAAAAAGAACTCGAGACGGCGCTTCCAGCCGAACAGGGGCCGGAGACGTTCAACTGGGCCCACGACTGGATTGGCCGGTACCACGAACAGGAGTTCGTCTACGACGCATCCGACGACCTCGAGATCGACCTCGAGGAAACCTACACCGAGAACGCACTCGAGGCGGTTCAGTGGGAGGGCGCAGTGTACGGGCTCCCGTTTGCGATCGAGACGGTGTCGCTGATGTACAATCCTGAGTACGTCGACGAACCGCCGGAAACCCTCTCGGATATGGTCGCGATCATGGAGGAACACCACGATCCGGAAAACAACCGGTACGGGCTCTCGATGCCGGCGGTCGACCCGTACTTCCCGAGCGCATGGCTGCAGGCGTTCGGCGGTTCGCTCTTCGACACGGAGTCCGAGGAACTCCGCATCGAAGACGACGCGTTCGTCGAGGGCGTCGAACTCCTCGAGGAGTCGATCTGGCCGTACGTACCCGACGACCCCGGCTACGACAGCCAGATTCCGGTCTTCTCCGACGGAAACGCGCCGTTCGCGATCAACGGCCCCTGGGAACTCGAAGGGTTCCGCGAGGCTGGCGTCGACGCGCAGGTCGCGCCGCTTCCGGACGTCGAGGGCGGGAGCCCGACGCCGTTTACCGGCGTGAAGGTCTGGTACTTTACGTCCCAGCTCGAGTCGGCCGACGAGACCGCACTCGAGACGACCATCGAGTGGGCCGAGTGGTACACGACCAACGAGCAGGCGATCATCGACAACGCCGAGATTCAGGGCCTGATCCCCGTCCACCAGGACTACGCCGGCAACGAGGACGCCGACCTGGGCGAGGACGTCCAGACCTTCGCCGAAACGGTCGAGATGGGGACGCCGCTGCCGACCCATCCGAAGGTCGACCAGATCTGGGATCCACTCGAGTCGGGCCTCGAGCGCGTCTTCAACGGCGACGAAAGCGCAGCACAGGCGATGGAATCGACCGCACAGAACATCCGCGACCGCTGGGAGTAACGCGGGTGACCGAGCACAGCAATGTCTTCATCACTCCGAACCCGCGTCGTGGGTCACGGGCGCGACCGGTTACCGTTCGACATCGATTCCGTCGGACTCACCGGACTCCTGCTCGTCGCACCCGGCGCGGTGTTGTTCCTCTCGTTCATGCTGTTTCCGATCGCGTTTCTCGTCTACCTCTCGGTTACCGACGCGACCCACGCAGGAACGGTACTCGGCGGCGAGGCCTCGTTCGTCGGTCTCGAGAACTACGCCGAACTGTTTACCGATCCGCAGTTCTGGCAGTCGTTCGGCATCACGTGGCTGTTTTTGGCCGTGAGCCTCGCGATCAAGGTCGTGCTTGCGACCGGCCTCGCGATGGTCCTGACCCACGCTCGAGTGCTCGGCAAGCGGTTCATGCGCGCACTCGTGATCGTCCCGATGGGGTTCCCGGCGATTTTCGTGATCACCGTCTGGGAGGGGATGTTCAGCGGTGCACGGTACGGGCCGCTGAATCAGATGGTCGGAACGTACAACTCGATCGTATCGGGGTTCGCCGGCGTCCTCGATAGTCTCCTGTTTTTCGTGACGATTTCCGCGCCCGAACTGCTGCTGGCGGATCTTCCGATCCAGTGGCTCGGCGGCCGCTGGAGCGCGTTCGCCGCCTACGTCATCACCGAAGTCTGGCTGGCCTATCCGTTCATGGTGATCATCATCGTCAGCGCGCTTCAGGACGTACCGATGGATCTCCACGACGCGGCGAAGGTCGACGGCGCCGGCTATCTGCGGCGGTTCACCAACGTGACGCTCCCGGCGATCAAACGCCCGGTGCTGTTCGCGTCGATCCTGACCGCCGCGACTTCGTTCCAGCAGTTCCTGATTCCGTTTATCTTCAACGGTGGCGGTCCGTCGCGACAGAACGAGCTGTTGATCCTCTACGGCTATCGCGAGGCGATCGAACTCCACGAGTATGCGTTCGCCTCGGCGATCATGGTCACCGCGATCGCCTTCATTGGCATGTTCATGTGGCTCGCCGTCAAGAAAGGAAACCTCGCGGAGGGCATCGATTCTGCATGAGTCGTCTCACACGCTACACCACGTCGATCGGTCGGTGGACAGTTCGGAAACTAACCTGGCCCCAGCGGGCCGCAGACGCCGCTCGGTTGACGATCGAACAGGTCAGAACCGGCCGGCGAACCGTCCGTGACGTCGCCAAAACCGGCGTCGGAACGGCGGGAGCGGCCGCGTTGCTTCTGATCCTGCTGTTTCCGGTTTACTGGGTCTTCGCGGCGTCGCTCTCGCAGGGATCCGGCCTGATGAGTTCCCAGGGGATCTTCGCCGATCCGACCTCGTACAACCTCGAGGCCTACCGCTGGGTGCTCTTCGAATCGGACTTCACCTACGCGGCCGTCAACAGCCTCATCGTCGTCTCGATTACCGTGTTGGTTTCGATGTCGGTGATAATCCCCGGCGCGTACGCGCTCTCGCGTCGGGAGTTTCTCGGCCGTCGGGGGATTCTCTACGGCTACGTGCTGTTCACGCAGGTCGGGGCCGGGCTGTCGATCGCGACCCTGATAGCGCTGTACGCGCTGTTCGTCAACCTCGGTCTGGACAACAACCTGCTCGTCCTCGGGGTGTTCTACGCCGCGGGCGCGATCCCGTTCAACACCTGGTTGCTCAAGACGTTCATGGACAACATTCCGGTTTCCTACGAGGAGGCCGCGATCGTCGACGGCGCGAGCCAGTGGCAGGTCATCCGCGAGATCATCCTGCCCCTGTCGAAACCCGGGATCGCTGTCGTGGTGGTCTTTACCTTTCTGGCGGGCTGGAACGAGTTCGTCATCGCACAGACGCTGCTCCAGTCGCACAACTACACGCTCTCGGTCGAACTCTACGCGCTCATCGCGGGCGGCGGCTACGAGACGCCCTGGACCGAGTTCTCGGCCTTCGCGATCCTGTTTGCCCTCCCTGTTGCGATCATCTACTTCCTCGCCCAGAGCTACGTCGAGGACGGGCTCTCCTTCGGCGGGATGAGCGGCTAACCGCGTTTCGGGTTTTCTTTTAGCACGTCTCGAGACGCCGACGTGAACGCGAACTGTCGAGAGGAATCGGTGAACGGAAATTCCACTCGAGAGGCCGTTGTCGATCGGTGCCAACGAGACTGAAAAACGGGACGGCAGTGACAGACTCTTTTTTGATTTTAGCGAGCAGACGCCATTTAGGCTTCGTCGAAGAGCTCGTCTCCCTCGACCATGCGGTTCTCGACTTCGTCCATGTCGAGGGTCAGGCCGAGTCCCGGCTTCTCAGGGATCTCGATCGAGCCGTCCTCGATGACGTTCTCCTCGACCAAGTCCTCCCACCAGCCGAGTTCGTAGCTGTGGTACTCGACGGCCAGCGAGTTCGGAATCGCCGCGCCGACGTGGGCCGAGGCCATCGTGGCGACGGGCGAGGCGACGTTGTGCATCGCGACCGGGATGTAGTACAGGTCCGCCAGATCCGCGATCTTCCGGGTCTCGCGCATCCCGCCGACCTTCGGCATGTCGGGGGCGACGATGTCGAGCGCCTGCTCCTCGACGAGTCGGCGCTGGCCGTGCTTTCGGTAGACGTTCTCGCCGACGGTGATCGGCGTCGTCGTCGACTGGGTGACCTCCCGCTGGACGTCGTGGTTCTCCGGCGGGACGGGGTCCTCGAGCCACCAGATGTCGTACTCCTCGAGTTCGCTCGCGAGTCGTTTCGCGCTGTCGGCGGAGAACGTCCAGTGGCAGTCGAAGGCCACGTCGGCGCGGCTGCCGACGCGTTCGGTGATTGCCTCGACGATCGAGACCTTGTGGTCGATCTCGGGACCGCGCAGATGGCGGTTCGCTCGGTCCTTCTCGTGGCCCGAGGGAACGTCCAGGTCGAACTTGAGCGCGTCGTAGCCCAGTTCCTCGACGACGCGTTCGGCCTCGTCCGCGCAGGCGGTCGGATCGGCCTCGTCTTCGGTGTGACAGTCACAGTAGACCCGCACCTCGTCGCGGTACTTGCCGCCCAGAAGCTGGTAGGCCGGGACCTCGAGGATCTTGCCCGCCAGATCGTGTAAGGCGACTTCGATGCCCGCGATGGCGGTGACGGTGACGCCGCCGATCGATCCCTCGCCGGACATCTTCTGGACGAGGTGTTCGGTCAGTCGATCGATGTCGAGCGGGTTCTCGCCCTCGAGGAAAGGCGTCATTCGCTGGATGAGTTCGGGAACGCCTGCGCCCCAGTAGGCTTCGCCGGTACCGACGATGCCTGCATCCGTGTAGATTCGGACCAACGTCCACGGGAAGTTGCCGTCGACCATCGTGGTCTGGACGTCCGTGATCTCGATGTCCCGGCCGCCGCCGCGCTCGCGCGTGACATTCATCGTGTCGGCGGACAGCTCCCGCATCGTGTACTCGGCGTTCGGATCGTGTAGCTGTGAGTAATCGACTCCCATGGCTAATGAGTTACTCGTATCATAGTAATGTTTTTCTATCCTGTGAACGCGATCGTTCGTCGGACCTATCCGATTATCCTCTCGGCTGGCTGTCGAATAACTGTTGTGCCGTCGCGAGCCGATCTCGGCTCCGTCTGGGGCCTTGAGTTCGCTCGAGAACGCGTGTTGAAAACCAGGTCGAAACGAGTTCTGCCCGGCCGATTTCAGCGCGTGTCGAACTCGACGGCCGTCTTGATGACCGACTCGTTGCGTTCGAACGCGCGCTCGAACTCCTCGAGACCATAGACGCCGGTCACGAGGTCGTCGGTGACCCACTCGGGAATGGACGTGAGCGTATCGACAGCGGCCTCGAAGTGGCCGCGGTTCGAGTTCACCGTCCCCACGAGCGCCTTGTTGTGGAGGACGAGCTCTCGGTGGAGTCGACCGCCGTCGATCTCGAACGACCAGTCGTCGGGGACCCCGACCAGCGCGCCGACGCCGTTCGGTGCGAGCGCCTCCACGGTGTCGAAGGGGTGTTTCGCGTAGCCCGTCGCCTCGTAGACGAGGTCCATCGACTCGTGAGCATCGGGGATTTCGGGAACCGAGGTCTCTCGAGAGTCGATATACGTGGCCCCGAGGTCGTCTATCAGGTCGATCGAGGGATCGGGGCGATCGCGCTTGCCGAGACAGTAGGTTCGCTCTATGTCGAGCACTTCCTCGAACATCGCGAGGGTCACAAGCCCGAGCGAGCCGTTGCCGAGAACGATGGCGGACTCTGGCTCCCAGTGGATCGTCGAGCGGGCCGCCTGGGCGTGCTCGAGGGCCTTTTCGGTGATGCTAATCGGCTCGACCAGAAAGCCGAGTTCCGCGAGTTCGGGCGGGACCGGGACGAGCGTCTCGGCCGGGCTGGTGAAGTACTCCGCCATGAACCCGTGCGCGCCGACGATGCCGCGCTCGAGGTAAGCTCCCTCGGGAGCCATGTCCGGTTCGCCGCGCTCGAAGTACTCGTTAGTCCCGTTTGGCGGTCTGCGGACCGTCGGCGCGACGACGTCGCCTCTCTCGAGGTCGGTTCCGTTCGGATCCTCGACGACACCGACCGCCTCGTGGCCGAGAACGAGCCGGTCGCTTCCCGCCGGAAGCTCGCCGTGTGCACCCCGGATCACCTCGTGATCGGTGCCGTCGACGCCCACGCGAAGCGTCCGTACGAGCGCTTCGCCGGTCGCCGGTTCGGGAACCGGCTTCTCCACCACGACGGGGTCGCCGGCACCCGGTTCGACTGCGATCGCTTTCATTGGTCGTACACAGACGACGATCACAAATAAATTTACCTGATGGCGAGTAAATACTGATACCGGTGGAAATACGCGAGTACCGCCCGCTTCCGGACGGGTCCGCCGTCCAAGCGTTCAATGTGGTTGCCACCATAGTCCCCGTATGACCTACACCGTTTCCCGCGAGGTCCGGACGCTCGTCACCCTTCATGAGGGTACCGACACGACCGCCCGCAGCGAGGCAGCGTCCCAGCTCGTGACGACACTCGAGTCGCTGGCCGAAACGACCGCTATCCGGACGAACGGCAGCCTCGAGACGGCGGTCTACGAGCACCCCGCCGCGCCGTTCGACCCGTACACGGTTTCGGTTTCGTTTCGCGCGGTCGTCGATGTCGAGGCGGCGGAGGCAGCGTCGGCGGCGGAGGCGACCCACCGCGGCGCAGCGATCATCGAGGACGTCTTCGAGCGCTCGAGTCTCGAGTCCGTCTCGTATCCGTCGGACGCGACGGCGACGAAGAACTGACGAGATACCATTCGATCAGAATAGACGGGCGTGGCGAGACGGAAGGCGGTGGCCAGGGAAGGTGTTCGGCCCGCTCAACTCCACAGTTTCGTCGCGTCGACGACGGCGAGTCCGTCCTCGGCTTCGACCTCGCAGATCCGACCGACGAGATGTGCCTTGCAGTAGTACTCGACGGTTTCGATTCCCGTGTCGTTGTTCCGTATCACGAGTTGACACGCGTCGTTTTTCGAGCAATCTGCAGAACGCTCGCACATACGTGTTGGAGGTGATAATCCGCTCGTCAATAAGATGTTGTCGGTGATCTGCACCGTCGATTCATATGGGGTCTGATACCACCACGCGCCACTCCTCGAGCGATCGGTTTGCCGTGCTCGTTGCGAGCGACGGCGAGCAGTTCGATCGGCTTCTCGAGCGTTGCGTCTGCGTTTCGGAGCCGTCTCGCGGTCGTGTGTCTCCGCTCGAACGCGACGCGGTGTTCCTCTCTCCCGCTCGACTGTCGAGACCGTCGCTCCAAACGTATAGTTAGAAAAACACGTTTTTCGGTTCGACAGCAATCCCGCTCGTGAGTACTGTTTGAATAATCCGTGGGGTATTTATTATTCGATCCTCAATAGGAGACCATCGCATACGGAGGATGAGTACCTATCGCTAGTCACCGCCCCGACTCCGGATACCGCCTCGACGAGATCGATCGCCGGATCATCTACGCGCTGATGGCCGACGCGCGAAACACCTCCGCTCCCATGATCGCCGAGGAGGTGAGCGTTTCGCCGGCCACGATCCGCAACCGCATCGACCAACTCGAGGACCACGGGATCATCCGGGACTATCACACGTCGGTCGATTTCGAGCGAGCAGAGGGAGGACTGACGACGCTCTTTCAGTGTAACGTCTCCGTCGAAAACCGCGAAGCGATCGCACAGCAGGTGAGCGCGATTCCCGGTGTGATCAACGTTCGGAAGCTGATGACCGGCAGACGGAACCTCCACGTCGTCGCCGTCGGAGCCGATACGCAGTCGCTCGAGCGGATCGGCCGCGCGCTGTCGGAACTCGGCGCGGAAATCGAGGACGAGGACCTCGTTCAGGACGAGATCTCCCGCCCGTACACGCCCTACGGGCCCGACGAGACGGCGACCGACCCGACGCCGATGGACGTGATCAGCCTGACCGGCGATGCGAACGTCGTCGAAGTCACCGTCAGTTCGGATTCCGAAATCCGCGGCTACACGCTCGAGGAAGCGGGCAGCCGCGGCGTCCTCCCCGACGACCTCCTCGTCGTCGCGATCGAGCGCGACGGCACCGTCTTGACCCCTCGCGGCGAGACGACGATCCGTGCTGACGATGTCGTCACCGTCCTGTCGCGCGACGGTATCGACGACCGAACGCTGCATAGTTTCCGACCGCCCACAGCCGAGTCCGGTCCGGACTCGGAACCGATCGATCCGTAATGACTCTCAAAGACGTTCTCACGGGATTGCTGACCGACGACGGCCCCCACTACGAGTGTCGCAACTGCGGAACGACCCTCGAGGACGCCGAGGACAACTGTCCGAACTGCGACTCGAGCGAAATCGCGACCTACGAGTTCGATTCGGATTCGTGAGTGCTGTTTCGAGCGAGCGCGGATAATACACCGTCTCCGGTGTGAGTGCGTACTGTTTGCTTTCGGCGAACGTGTCCCGTCTTCACCTGGCGAGCGTGGCTCACGACCGGTTCAGTCGGACGACATCGTCCACCCGCTGATACTCGTCACCTCACAGAAGCAGGGCGACGATCGCGAGGACGACGAAGAGCAACACGAAGATGCGGGCGATCTCCATCGAGATCCCGGCGACGCCGCGCGCGCCGACGGCGGCCGCGACGATCGCGAGGACGAAAAAGAGGATCGCCCAGTACAGGAATCCACCGCCGCCGATCTGCAGGGGGGTCGCCACGTCGAACATAGCCAATGCTCCGGCTGCACCGGACATAAACCGTGACGACCGTCTCGAACCGTTCCGCTCGCTAACTCGCAACTACAACCGAGTAAGCCGGGGTTCACCGGTCGTTGGATTCCCTAATCGTCACCGAAGAACGCCCGACAGAGTTTGGCCTCGGCGTTCCGGAGGTGCTCGTGAAACGTCGGACGGGAGACGCCCATAGATTCGGCGAGTTCCTCCCCCGTCGCGGGCCGGGGCCACTCGAAGTACCCGCCCAGGTACGCCCGCTGGAGCGCAGCGAACTGGCGTTCGGTGAGTTCCTCCTCGAGTCGGTCGACGAACTCCGCCCGCGTTTCGGTGTCGGGTTCTCGATGGTGGAACGATCGGACGTCTGTCCCGTCGTAACGCGCCTCGATCGCTTCGATAATCGACCGAACGTCGGCCGATCGCGGGATCTCGAGCGTGAGTCGCGCCCGCCCGTCCTCGGCCGTGATCGCCTGCGTTCGAACCCCGCGCTCTGAGAGCCACGAGACGACGCTCGTCTCAGTGGTCAGTTCTACCAGACAGTCGCCGTCGCGCTCGACCAGTACCTCGAGGTCGACGCCGTCGACTGTGGCCGCCGAGTCGGCGAGTGTCGCCGCGAACTCCGATGGGTCGTCCGCAGACGCGCCCGTCGCCGTGAACAACGCGGCGGTTTCTGCGCCCGTTCGGTGGACGGAGCGTCGATACTCGAGTCGACAGTTCGCCGCCTTCGCGACGGCGATCGGGGCGACCGCGTCGTCCGCGATTTCGACGTCGACGGCGACCACGGCGTCGGTCGCGAGCATCCGGCTGGTTTCGCGCGCGTTGATACCGCTCGCCGCCGCGCGAGCGAGCGCGGAGAGGATCACCGTCTCTCGCTCGTCGAACGCCCGATCTGCGCTCGATCGGACGGTCAACACGCCGTATTCGATGTCGTTGTAAAACAGCGGGAACGCGGCCACCGTCGACCCGTCGATCGTCCCGATCGCGACGCCCGTCGTCTCGAGCGTCTCCGCCGCGGGGTGGTCGTTCGAGTTCGGTTCGTCGAACGCGTCGCCCGCGGCGGTCCGAACGTCGATCTCTCGAGTCGCGGGATTGTGCTCGCCGATCCACGCGCTCTCGTAGGCAGATTCCTCGACGATTCGGTCGCAGACGGCGGCCTCCAGTTCGCTGCGCGTTTTCGACCCGGTGACGGCGCCGGTGACGTCCTGGATCAGCCCCTCGACGCGCGCGAGCGTGTACTCGAGCTCCTCGGTCCGGCGCTCGGCCTCGAGTTCGGCCTCTTTGCGGGCGGTGATGTCGTTCTGGAACCCGACGTAGTTGGCGAGGTCGCCCCGGTCGTCGTAGACCGGTGCGATGGTGACTTCATTCCAGAACTCTGTGCCGTCCTCGCGGTAGTTCTTGAGTTCGACGGTGACCGGTCGCTCCTCGTCGATCGCGGCTCGCATCTCGGCGACGGCCTCCGGGCTCGAATCCGGCCCCTGTAGAACGCGACAGTTTTGCCCGATGATGTCCTCGAACGCGTAGCCGGTGACCTCCTGGTAGGTGTCGTTGACGTAGACGAGCGGGTTGTCCGCGAGCGACGGATCGGAGATCGTCACGCCGACCGGGGCCTCGTTGACCGCGCGGGCTTTGACGGCCCTGTCTCCGGCCGGATCGTTCGTCCCGTTTCGCTCTGTGAACACGATCGTCGCGCCGTCGGTCCCGCGGTGGACGCGGGCGTCGTAGCGTCCGTGCTCGAGTTCGACCGTTCGAACCGTTCCGACCGTTGTCTCGCTGATCGCGTCGTCGAGCCGGTCCCAGTTCGCCTCGAGTGTCTCGTTTCCGCCGTCGCCGTCCGCGAGCACGAACGCCTCACGAGCGGCCGTGTTCGCGTAGGTGATCGCCCCGTCGGTTATCAGCAGCATCGGATCGACGACATGCTCGAGCGCCGCCGGCGCGTTTGACGCCGGATCGGCGTCCCCGTCGGTCAGTTTCGTGTCGATCGTTCCCATAACCCTACGTACGTAGGCAGCATTATGAAGCATTCCTTCGTGAGCTACGCGGGATAACCGCTCGAACTCGAATCGTTGAATCCGACCACCGTTATCGTTCAGGTCTGTGGTAGTCTCACCCACGTATTTATCACGATCGATGTTGTATGTTAACACATGTCCGTACAACGGAGTCGCTTCCCGTTCGACCGGCTTCGAGAGAAGTTAGACGACACCGAACTGCGCTGTCGCCAGTGTGGATACGTCGATTCGGACGGCGGGTGGCGCGTGCGCACGAGCGGTGATCGGGTCTCCTACCAGCACGTTTGCCCGTCCTGTAACGCGATCGAAACGCGGGAACTTCGGCTTTAAGGGGTCGATTTCACCGGGCAATGGAGGGCCCGCCTCGGACTCGGAGATCTGGAATCCGCTCGAGCGTCGGCGACGCGAGCGGCAACGAAGGCGCTTTAGGCGTCCGACCGCTTGACTCGACAATGAGTACTCCCACGCCCGAGGTCTACGAGCAGGGCAAGGGCATGGACGCCCACAATCAGGTGATGCGGGAGATCCGCTCCGAAAAGGAGGCGAGTTACGATCCGCACCAACCCACCCGCGTCTGGCTCGACGAGGACAACACGCCCGACGGCGTCAAAACGAGCCTGACGATCATCCTGAACACCGGCGGCTGTCGCTGGGCCCGCGCCGGCGGCTGTACGATGTGTGGCTACGTCGCCGAGAGCGTCGACGGCGGTTCGGTCTCCCACGACGCACTGATGGACCAGATCGACGTCTGTCTCGATCACGAGGCCGAAAACGCGGACGAACCCGCCGACCTCATCAAGATCTACACCTCCGGGTCGTTCCTCGACGAGCGCGAGGTCGGCGCGGAAAGCCGCCGCGCTATCGCCCAGACCTTCGGCGACCGCGAGCGCATCGTCCTCGAGTCGCTGCCGGATTTCGTCGACCGCGAGAAGCTCACCGACTTCACCGACGAGGGGCTTCAGACCGACATCGCGATCGGCCTCGAGACCGCCACGGATCGGGTTCGCCACGACTGCGTGAACAAGTACTTCGACTTCGCTGATTTCGAGGACGCCTGCGCCACCGCGGCCGATGTCGAGAACGCGGGGATCAAGGCCTACTTGCTGATGAAGCCGCCGTTCCTCTCCGAGCCGGAGGCCGTCGAGGACATGATCTCCTCGATCGAACGCTGTGCGGACGTGCCGGGCTGTCACACCGTCTCGATGAACCCGTGTAACGTCCAGCGCTACACCATGGTCGACGAACTCCACTTCAGGGACGGCTACCGACCGCCGTGGCTCTGGTCGGTCGCCCACGTCCTCGAGGAAACCGCCGACGTGGACGCCATCGTCGTCTCCGACCCAGTCGGCCACGGCTCCGACCGCGGCGCACACAACTGCAAAGAGTGCGACGATCTGGTCCAGAAGGCGATCAAGGACTTCGACCTCCGGCAGGACCCCTCGGTCTTCGAGCAGGTCAGCTGCGAGTGCGAAGCGACCTGGGAGGCCGTGATGGACCTCGAGCGCGGGTACAACCAGCCGCTGACGCGGTGAACTCGGAGTCCTGTCTTCTGCTGGCATCGAACGCATTATGGATTGTTCTGTTCTCGAGTAACGTCCATACTCGTCCCCGCCGATAGTCCGTCACCGCCCAGTCTTCGAAAAATAAGCGCGGTCGTCTCGGAGCCGACTCAGGCGCTCTCGAGGCCCCGTAGCACGCCCTGGCCGTCGGTGCCGCCGACGTCGGGCAGCGTAACGCGTTCGGGGTGGGGCATCAACACCGCGACCGAGTCTCGCTCGCCGAGCACGCCCGCGACGTTGTGCTTCGATCCGTTCGGGTTCGCGTCCTCGGTCAGTTCGCCGTCTTCGTCGCAGTACCGAAAGAGGACGCGGTCTTCGCTCTCGAGTTCCTCGAGCCGGTCGTCGTCGACCTCGTAGCGACCCTCGCCATGGGCGATCGGGATCTCGAGGACGTCGCCCTCGTCGTAGGCCGCGGTCCAGGGCGTGTCGTCGCGCTCGACGCGCAGGTAGACGTGTTCACACTGAAAGCGGGCGCTCTCGTTGGTCGTGAACGCCCCCTCGGTGAGCCCCGACTCGCAGCCGACCTGCGCGCCGTTGCAGACGCCGAGTACGGGCACGCCGTCGGCGGCGGCCTCGCGAATCTCGTCCATGATCGGCGATCGGGCCGCCATCGCGCCGGCCCGGAGGTAGTCGCCGTAGGAGAAGCCGCCGGGGAGGACGATCCCCGAGGTGTCGGCCGGGAGGCCGTCCTCGTGCCAGACGATCTCGGCGTCGATATCGAGGTGGGCGAGTGCGCGCCCGGCGTCCCGGTCGCAGTTCGAGCCGCCGAACCGGATGATTGAAACGGTCATGGTCGATCTTATTCTCGTTCTGCCACGTCGATGTCGTAGTCGTGGATCGTCGGGTTCGCGAGCAGTCGCTCGGCCATCTCCTCGACCTCGTCGGCGGCGTCGCCCGCGCTCTCGGCCTCGAGGTCGATTTCGTAGCGGTCGGTCGAACGCAGCGCCTCGAGGTCGAAGCCCAGACGCTCGAGCGAACGCTTGGTGGTCTCGGCTTCGGGGTCGAGGACGCCGTGTTTGAGACGAACCGTCACCGTCGCGGTGTAGGCAGTCATTACCTGAATCCCCGTAACCGTGCTCAAAAACCCTTTCGGGTTCGGCCTGTGATACACGTTCGTGGATATGGGCGGGGATCGACACGTTTGCCTTCTCCTCTGCCGATCGCCCCAACCGCTCGCTGTCCGTCACGTGTGATCGGCCGACAATCCTTTCATCCCGAAAGACAGGGCTTTTCACGGTACACCGCATGAGACGGTACTGATGTTTCGAGATTCGCTCGCGCGCCTTCGACGTGCCCGACGACGCCGACCTGGACGAGATGAAACGCCGCGGCCAGCCGCTCGAGGCAGACGCGTTGCTCGAGGCGGTGCGCCTACACCTCAACGGAGACGTCTCGGTCCACCGCGGTCGGACGACGGTCAGGGAGAACGGCGACGACTACCAGCTCGGCCTGCCGGAGGAAGTCGACGACTTCGTGCCGGACCGTCCGATCGACGGGATCGGAAGCGTCGTCGCTGACGAGTAACGGTTCGCATAACTGGTCGTTTTGTTTATATGGATGGGAGTCGCTCCTTTGTTGGTACGTATCCTCCACGAAGCTACCGCCAACGCTGGCCGAACCACGGACGGTGGCGCGCGCTCAGGAACGGGTCGCGATTGGCGACCCGTGAACGAAATCCGTGCGAGGGATGAGTAAGTGAAGCGCGACGCGGAGCGTCGCAGAATAGCGAACGAGCGAATCGGTTGGGGAGGACGTGGAAATCAACGTTGCCAGCGGCTGAAGCGTTCCGGAACTCAGCGGCGATCCTTTCGGAGCACAAGAGCAACTTTCTCGTTGTGGCAGCTATTTTGAAACCGCCCAAGTATGCCCGCTATCTCGACCGATACCGGTAGAGCCGCTCCGCCGTCGATCGAAACTTCGTCTCACCTCTATAAATGCAAACTACTCTAGATGATTCGGTAGACGAATTGCGGTGCATCTAGGACCGCCACTCCTCGAGACAGTCGTCGTCGCAGAAATTGCTGTAAGCCGCCTCGCCGTCCTCGAGGTCCGTCACGACTCGCCTGTTCGGACTCGCTTCGATCGGGTCGCCGCAGTTGTCACACCGCGGTCCGTCGTCGTCGTTCGGTGAATCAGTCATTAGCGATACGTGGGACGAAACGCACTTGAACGAACCTGTTGGGTCAGTATTGGCCACGGGAGCGATACTTGGACAAAGAGGCTCTCTCGGGTCCAATCTCCTCTTTCCTCCGTCCTCTCTCGAGCGTCCGATCTCGCCTCGAGCCAGCGCTGACTGTGTTTCTTTCCAACAGAAGCAGTAAGTATATGACTCACCAATGCGTGGTCTCAGATGGAAGTCGCGCACTCCCGAGGGGGCGTATTAAAGTGCCCCGGGTGCAGGAACACCCGAGACGTGGCTTCCAAACCCTACCGGGGTTTGTCAGCATGACTGGATTACTTCTCCGCGGGCTTAAACGTCCCGTACGACAGTTGAATCAAACACCAACCGCTCCGACAGCAACGCGTCTCGCGGTGATCGCCCGATGAGGTCCTCGAACGCCTCGCTCACCGTCGAAATCGTCGCGACGCTCGAGTCGGCCGGACTCTCCAGCGACGAGTATCGTCTCGCCGACGAAATCGACCCCGAGGCGCTCGAACGGGTCGTCGAGTCGGCCGACGACTCGCTCGAGGTCCGGATCTCGGTTCGTGGCCGGACGCTCGTGGTGACGGCCGACGGCCCGCGGGTCGAATCCGACGGATCTCGTAATGGATCAGATGGGTCTCGAGGCGACCGATCATGAGCGGCGACGATCCCGGATCTCCGTCGCAGGACGACCGCGACTCGACGCCGGTCGACGACGCCGACGGTCCGTCGCTGCCCGACTGTCCGCGCTGTGGCGGGCCGGTCGTGCTCGTGACTAGCGGCGGGCCGATGGCCACCCAGGCACAGCCCTGTGGCTGTCGGGTCCGCGATCCCGCGCTCGAGTCCTCGAGCGACGACTAGTCGGGAAACGACCGTTAGGATAGCAATTCGAGCGACGGTCCCGCTTATTAGCTCGGAACTCGTAGCTTGGTACGTTATGGCACAACAAGAAGTCCAGCAAGAGCTGTTCGTCGATCAGTACACGCTCGGGCTGGTCGGCCCCGATCAGGAGTGGGCCGGCACCGTCGCCGACGGGGGAACGATCGAGACCTACACGCCGCCGGGCTGTTGGGGGCCGATGATCACGCCGGACTTTCGGGGTGGCCACGAGGTCACGCGGCCGATCCGGGTCGAGGGAGCCACGGTCGGCGACGCCGTCGCGCTGAAGATTCAGGACGTGTCGGTGACCAGCATGGCGACGAGCACCGGGTCGATGGCCGAACGCGAGGGCGCGTTCGACGACGATCCGTTCGTCGACCACCGCTGTCCCGAGTGCGGTACTGAGTGGCCCGAGAGCGTCGTCGAGGGGACCGGCGAGGACGCCATCAAGTGCGCCGAGTGCGGCGCGAACGCCTCCTCGTTCGGCTTCGAGTACGGCTACACCGTCGCGTTCGACGACGACCACGAGGTCGGCATCACGCTGGACGGCGACGCCGCCCACGAACTCGCGACGGACGCGGCCGAAGTGATGGACATTCCAGAGAACTCGAGACAGCACCCGATCCTGCTCTACGAACCGGACGAGATGCCGGGCACGCTCGGTCGGCTTCGCCCGTTCATCGGCAACGTCGGGACGACACCGCCGGTGACGCTCCCCGATTCGCACAACGCAGGCGACTTCGGCCAGTTCCTCGTCGGCGCAGAGCACGACTACGGCGTCGAGACCCAGGCGGACCTCGAGGCTCGCACCGACGGCCACATGGACGTGCCGGAGGTGCGGGCGGGCGCAACGCTCATCTGCCCGGTCAAGGTCGACGGCGGCGGCATCTACGTCGGCGACCTCCACGCGAACCAGGGCGACGGTGAACTCTCCCTGCACACGACCGACGTCAGCGGAACGGTGCGGATGGACGTCGAGGTGATCGACGGACTCGAGATCGACGGCCCGCTTCTCCTCCCGAACGAGGCGGACCTGCCGTTCATCAGCAAACCCTACGGCGACGAGGAACGAACATCCGGTCGGGAACTCGCCGCCGAACACGGCGTCGATCTCGAGGAGGACATGGGACCGATTCAGGTAATCGGCAGCGGCGAGACGGTCAACGACGCGACCCAGAACGCCTTCGATCGGGCCACCGATCTGCTCGAGATGAGCGAGGGCGAGATCCGCTCGCGGTGTACGTTCACCGGCGGCGTCCAGATAGGTCGGCTCCCCGGCGTCGTCCAGCTCGATCTGCTCGCGCCGATGGCCGTCCTCGAAGAGCGCGGTCTCGCACACCTCGTCCGCGAGCAGTACGACCTCTAAGGTCGGCTACTCGTGAACGAGCAGTCTGATTTCCGGGCCGGCTGTTCGCCCGCGAACGAGCGCGACAATGCGCGGACGAGCGGGCGGTTAGAACGAGATCTGCTCGTCCTCTCGAGTCTCGCCGAGTGCGGGCGGGGTCCGGTCGGAGTAGAACTTCCGGCCGATCGCCCTGCTGTCGACCATGTTGAAAATCGCCTGTCGCGCCTCGGTCGGCGAGTTGTAGGTTTCGTTCGAGGTCATACCCAGCAGTTCCCCGAGCGACTCCGAGCCGTCCGGGAGCTCGAGTGCGTACTCGCCGTAGGTGTCGACGAGTTCCTCGTTCGTCGTCGGATAGGCGTGGTCGGCGAGTTTCCCCTCGAGTTCGCCGAATTCGATGCCGAGTTCGCGAGTGGGACTGTATGAATTGCTCATCGTTTCGACCGCCTGCCCCTTCCACGACGAGCGGTAAACAAGCGAGGGGTGAGCATGACGGCATGCCGGTCCGTTCTGGTGGGATCGTGCCTCACTATCGGCGGTCCCGACTACGCTTCGCCGCCTGCTCGAGTATCCAAGCCGGTCGCTTTCCAACCCAATTGATCGTCGAGCGGTTGAACCGAACCGATCTCGAAAAAGTTAGATCGTCGTTCTCAGTCGTTCGTTTCGGCGGCTTTGGCGGACGCGTTCGAGTGCGTCGTCGACGCACTGGGTGCGTCCGAGACGGAGGCCGTCGACGTTAACGTGAGAAACAGCATGGCTCCGACGATCAGGGCCAGTGCTACACTCGCGAACGCGGCGACACCCATCGTTGGATCGGACGGAACGATGCTAGCTGTCACGGTCGCGCCAGTTTCGAGGGACATGAACTGATGTCTAGCAGCCCTTTGGAGTCGCGTAATATGAGCGTTACTTTTTCGGATTTCGTGCTAACACGATGTTTACTGTTAACAGCTAGCAGGTGGAGGCGGAGGGCTCGGAACGATTCCTTCCAGTTAGCACCACCGCTCGATCCTCTCGAGTGGGTCCGAAAATCACATCAGTCGGATCGATGACACTGCTGTATTTTCCCGTCACCGTCGATGACGACTTCGAGTCCCGTCTCGTCGAGGGAGATGTCGACGTTGGCCATCCCGTTATCGAGTAGTTCCACTTCACTGACGCTCGAGAGGGCCCTCGGCCCGAGTTGCGCCTCGAGCGGATCGAGGTCGTTATCCTCGTACAGCGAGATGACGGCCGGAAGACGTGCGAGTAGTTCGGGAATCGGAACCGGATAAGACATCCAGCACGCCTCGCAGGCGACCGTCGCGTAGACCGTCTCGAGCCGGAGGTATAGATCCGGGAGCGTCTCCCGCGGAAACGAGATCGTAGCGGGTCCCCAGCAGTACGGACAGACCCCGCGACGAACCGATTCGATATCGGCCGCGTGTCGCCGGAGCGCAATTTCTACGAGCGTCTCGAGCGACTGGTGGCCGGCGGCGACTGGCGGGACCGGATAGCCGAGCGTGGTCCCGTGCTCGGGGCAGGCGAGCAGCAGCAAGTGCCTGTCGTGGCGGTTCGTGACGGGAGCGGATAGCAGTCGGCGCCGAAAACGAGGACGTGGGTCGGTGGCGCGTTCTCGGTGAGCAGAAACAATAGCGTGGCCTAGGACGGGTCGTCTGACAAGCGTGTCGAGTAGAATTCTGCCCGTCGGTCAGATGACAGAGAAATACATTGTTTGCGTAGTATTATATACTGTTTCACCACAAACGCAGTAATATGAGGGAGCCAGACGACACAGCCGAAGACACGCAGGCTACTTGGCTCCACGAGACTGATGTGGCAGATCGGAGTTGGGCGTTCGTCGATAGTACGACGGACATCTTCACACACATCAGACCGGATGGGGAGATGGCGTACGTTACGAATACCGAAGAGATGTTGGGTCGAACCACCAAAGAGTTTCTTGAGACACCGCTTGAGGAGTTTATCCATTCGGAAGACAAGGAGCGCGCAGTCGAATGTTTCGAGTCGGCGCTGGCTGGTACTGCTCCGATGACAGTCGAACTCCGGTTTCGCCACGGTGATGGACACTGGATTTGGATCGAGAGTAGTGCGTCTCCGATTCCGTCCGAATACGACCTCGATGGTGTCGTGACAGTGACACGCGAGGTCACCGAACGCAAACGCCGCGAGCGGAAATTAAAAGAGACGCAAGCGGAGTTAAAACGCTCGAACGAGCAATTGCGGCGACAGAATCGGCGTCTCGACCGGTTCGCCTCCGTGGTCTCTCACGACTTTCGAAGTCCGCTGAGCGTTGCGACGGGCCGACTCAGACAGGCCCGCGAAGAACACGACAGCGAGTCCCTCGACGCGATGGTCGAACCCGTCGACCGGATGGCGAGAATGATAGACGAACTCCGGACGCTTACGATGAGTCAGCGTCGAGATGTCAAAACGACGCCGGTAGCTATCGCCACTCGCGCCGAAGCGGCGTGGGCGATGACCGAGACGGGCGACAGCGAACTCCGCGTCCGAATCGACCCGGACCGCGAGTACGAGGCCGACCTCGGACTGCTCGACCACATCTTCGAGAACCTGTTTCGAAACGCGATCGTTCACAACGAGACGCCGGTGACGGTTACCGTCGGCTCGCTCGCCGAGCGTCAGGGCTTCTACGTAGCGGACGACGGGACCGGGATTCCGTCCGAACGGGTCGAGACTGTTCTGGAGTACGGCTATTCGACCGCTGATGAGGGGACCGGCGACGGTCTCACCATCGTCAGCGAGTTCATAGAGGCCCAGGGTTGGGAGCTGGCGATAACGGGCGCAGTAGACGGCGGCGCGAGGTTCGAGATACGAACCGACTAAGCGACGCTCACCGCTCTCGGCCGTTCGTGGAGTCGATCAACCCCCGAATACCTGTCCAAAGAACTTCCGCTGGGCCACTCGAAGGTGCTGGAGGTATGTCGTGTGGGTAATTCCGAGCGATTCGGCGATGTCGGTTGCGGAGTGGCGACGAGGACGGTCGAAGTATCCCTGGTGGTAGGCGGCTTCGAGCGCGAGCAGTTGTTTCTCGGTCAGCGAGTCGATGTCGATTCGCCCAACCCTGTCGCGCGTCTGACCCGTCTCTCGCTCAACGACCGATCGGACAGCGACGGGGCCGTACTGGTCTTTCAATCGGTTTATTACGGACTGGAGATACCCCCGATTGGAGAGTTCGAAGGTGACGGTTGTACGACCCGGAGTGACGGTCGTGGATCGAACGAGCGCGCCGGCCGAACCGAGGTTCGCTTCGGGCGTGTCGTCTTCGACGGTGACTTGATAGGTAGCTGGTTCGTCGCTGTCGATGACTCTCTGGGCGCGAACCGACGGATTCTCGTCAAGTGCGGCGGCGAAGGTGTCGGGACAGTCGCTCGAACACGATAGATACTGAACGCACGTATTCTCATCGATGAGTTGCGTTCCGTTTACTGTCACCTCGAAGGAGGAGTTATCGAATCGCTCGGAGAGCAGGCGCGGGAGGTAGTAGGCGTCCGATTCGATCTCGACCTCGACGACAATTCTCTCTGTGCTGGTCAGCGTCTGCTCCGTCTCGACGTGGTGAATGGCAAAGCTCATCGTTTCTGCGATCTCGGCCAGAAGCGAGCGCTCGGCTTCGTCGAGTCGGGAGGGGTCCTCGTGATAGACGGCGAGGATTCCGTAGGAGATGTCCCCGTGGCGGAGGGGAAGGGCGTATCCGCTCCGGAGTCCGCATTTGAGGGCGTCGTTTCGCGGTTCGGTTGGCATGAGAGTTTCGAAGTCCGGGACGAACTGGGCCTCACCGGTTCGGGCGCTCCAGAGTGTCGGGTCCCCGCCGTGGTCTCCGTCGGAAGCACGGTCCGCCAGTCGCGAGATGTACTTGGTCTCGCCCGCTTGTGTCCGCGTTCGAACGCCGCCTCGGTCGGCACTGCCTATCCACACGAGGTCGTACCCGTAGGAAGAGAGAACGTTCGTAATCTCCGATTCGAGCTCGTCCCGAGTCCGGACGCTGACGAGGCACTTCTGTACCCTTCGGTTGAACTCCCGCTCTCGCTTGAGCGTGCGCTCGCGCGACCGACGGAGGGTTACATCGCGAATCGAAAGCAGCGTCGCGGAGTGGTTCTCGTAGGTGATGGTGTCCCCGAGGAGCTCGCAGTGGCGAACCTCACCGGTCGGTCTGAGGAGACGAACCTCACGTAATCCGGGGTCCTCACCCGACCGAGTCGCCCTGCGGAGATCGCCAACGAGTTCGTAATCGTCCTCATGGACGTAGGAGTGAAAGGCGGTCGAGGAATCGGTGTCGAGGTCGGGTTCACACAGATCCCGGAATCGGTCGTTCGCGAAGACGACCGTATCGTCTCGGAGAATCACGATCGCGTCACGGGTCTGTTCGATGACAGTGCGGTATCGGTGTTCGCTCTCCCGGATTTCCGTCCGCAGTCTGGCGCGCGCTACGGCCTGTCGAATGCGGTTCGCGAATACGGGTGTCTGGTCCACCCGAGGGTCTTTTCGAAGGTAATCGGTGACGCCAGCGTTGATTGCTCGTGCGGCGACATCCTCGCTTCCGCTGCCGGTGACGAGGATGGAGGGGAGATGAGGATGGGACTCTCGGACGCGCTCGAGCATCTGGATGCCGTCGATTTCGGGCATTCGGAAGTCGGTGACGACGCACTCTATCGATCGGTCGTCGGTAAGGGCGACGACCGCCTCGTTCGCGTTCAGAGCGACCGTCACCGAGAACGCGGGGTCCTCGTTTTCTAGCTCGTTGGCCATATATCGCGCCCACTGCTCGTCGTCGTCGACGAACAGGACGTGTATCTGGTCTTCGTTCATCGACACTCAATTCGGACAAATGATAGGTTCCGCGAGTCGAGGACACGGAGACGTGATGAAATGTGACGGCAAGTTCTCATGGATTCGGGTAGAGAACGTGCTGATAAATAATTTACCAACAGATGAAGGTATATGGTAGTGAATCTTCTACCTACACTCGATTTTAGTCGCGGGATAGGTCGGGAAACTACGTCATATGGGTGGATTTCGCTTATGCAACCGTCGTTCATTGAGAGTATTCATACACTCACCCAACCGCCATGATTTATCTAAACGTACGAACATTTCCCGGAGTAGAAACGAATACACTCACCGACTGTCGGACCGACGACACCATCGGTCAGATAGACACCACTATCGGCCTGCAGTCGAGTTCGAGTAGCGGGTGGTCGATGTGAACGGTGGGCGTGAATCTGTGACGATACAACCGCGACTCGCCCGCACGTCCGTCCTTCTGGCGGCCGCCATTGTCGCGCTCTCGCTCGCTGCCGGAACCGGGACCGCAGGGGCGTCTCAGGCCACACCCGAAGCGCCTGATTGTAGCGCGGTCACGTTCGAGGGTAACGGGACGGCCGACGACCCCTTTCGGGTGAGTACGCTCGACCAGTTGCAATGTCTCGGACAGACGGCGGAGACGAGCCTCGGGTTCGGCGATCATTACGAACTAACGAACGACATCGACGCGAGCGAGACCGCGACGTGGAACGGTGGCGCAGGATTCAATCCGATAGGGAGCAGCGAACAGTTCTTCTACGGCACGTTCGACGGGAACGGGTTCGCGATTTCGAACCTCCATATCGACCGCCCCGACACGGAGCGCGTCGGCATCTTCGCCCGTCTCTTCGATCTCCGTATCGGGAACGTCAGTCTCGAATCAGCGACTATCACGGGTGGCGAAGAGACCGGCGGGCTCGTGGGATACAACGGGGACGGAACAGTGCACAATGCATCCGTGACGGGGACCATCAGTGGCGGGGGGGAGACCGGTGGACTAGTCGGAGCCAACACGGGCGAGGTGACGAACTCGTCTGCGACGGCGAGCATTGATGGTGACGACACCACCGGCGGTCTCGTCGGGTATAGTTTCGATACCGTGCGGAACTCATCTGCGGCTGGCAGCGTCAACGGCTCTGAGCAAGTCGGTGGACTCGTGGGAAGCAGCCGGGGCGATGTGTACAAATCGTCCGCGACCGGGGATGTCGACGGCTCTAGCTACGTCGGCGGACTCCTCGGTGTGTCCGAAGGAACCGTCGCCGAATCACACGCGAGCGGTGACGTTGCTGGCAGTGACAGCTACGTGGGTGGTCTCATCGGGAGCAACGACAACGATATCAACGCCGACGTGAGCGAGTCGTATGCGACCGGGAGCGTCACTGGCGGTCAGTTCCTCGGTGGCTTCATTGGTAGCAACGACGGCGAGATAACGGACGCGTTTGCGGCCGGGGAAATCAGCAAGCTCGCCGGTGACAGATACGTCGGTGGATTTGCGGGTGGCAACGACGGCACCATAACCGACTCGTACTGGGATAGCGAACGGAACGATCAGTCGAACGGCGTTGGCACCAGCACCGGTACCGGTACCGGCTCGGGCGACGTGACTGAACTGTTCTCTACCACAGACATGCAGGGAAGCGAGTCCGAAACGGAACTGAGCGACCTCTTCGACAGCGGTTCGTGGACGACCGTCGCGGGAGACTACCCCGACCTCGTGAACAATCCGCGAACGCTGTCGACGCCGCACTACGACGACCCCAGCAACACCGAGATGGATACCATCATCGCCGATATGGAGACCGACGGTGACGGGTATCTCGTCGTTACAAGCGACAAGGCACTGCAGGCGATTACCCGAGCGGGGCTTGCCGGGGACTACCGTCTCGGCCTCGACATCGACGCGTCGGGGACTTCCGAGTGGAACAGCGAGACGGGATGGTATCCGCTCGGGTTCGACGGGAGCCAGTTCTCGGGATCGTTCGACGGCGACGGCCACACGATTTCGAACCTCTATATTGACCGCACAGCGGACGATGTCGGACTGTTCGGCACCGTTACCGACGGCGCAACCATCGAAAGCGTCGGTGTCGAGTCCGTGAACATCTCCGGTGACCTGCAAGTCGGCGGACTCATCGGGACGAACGAAGGCGGCACCGTTCGGGGGTCGTACGTGACGGGAACCGTCTACGGAGATGATTTGGTCGGTGGCCTCATCGGTGAGCATCAAGTTTCCACTGGAGACCTCGCCGAAGTGAACGAATCGTACGCCGAAGCGAAGGTCACCGGAGATGTCTTCGTCGGCGGACTCATCGGGTCGAGGAACAGTGCCGGTCCCATGAATGAGTCGTACGCGACCGGAAATGTCAGCGGAACCCGCGGAGTCGGCGGACTCATTGGGACAAACAATGGCGGTGCCATTCGACAGTCGTACGCAACGGGGAGCGTCACCGGAATCGACGGCGATGGAGGAGGACTCGGAAGCAAAAACTTCGGTGGACTGATTGGTGTTATGCGTGAAACCACCGTGGACAACTCCTACGCGACCGGCAGCGTCGACGGGAGTGGCGACTTTACCGGCGGACTCGTCGGTCACAGTAGCAAATTTACTGATGACGACGCTAGCACGGTGAGTAACTCGTATGCGACCGGGGACATCGACGGGGGCGGCGACTTTACCGGCGGACTCGTCGGACAGAACGTCGAAAGCAACATCAAAAACGCGTACGCCAGCGGACTCGTCAACGGAAACGACAACGTCGGCGGGGCAGTCGGGAACAACGACGGCGGCACCGTCGAAACCGTCTACTGGGACACCGAGACGACCGGGCAATCCGAGTCGGACGGTAGCGACGCCCGCTATGGTCTCACGACCGAGGAGATGACCGGCCTCAACGCCACCGTCGGCCTGTTCGAGTTCGACTTCGACGACGCGTGGCAACCCAGCGCGACGCCCAACGGCTACCCGAACCTCACAGTGAACTCTGACTTCACCGACAAAGCCGATGCCTACGACGGGCTAGTCGACGGCGACGGCTCGGCCGCCGACCCCTTCGAGGTGTCGACCGTCTACGAACTCCAACTCATCAGCGTGCGTCTCGGCGAGGGCGATTCGTTCGAGCTAATCCGCGACATCGACGCCTCGACGACCGACGGGTGGTACGACGAGGGTGACGGGCCACAGGGCTTCGAACCAATCGGGAACGCCAAGGAGGGATTCAGCGGGACGTTCGATGGCGGCGACTACGTGATTTCGGACGTGTCTATCAATCGGTCGAATTCGGACGGAGTCGGTCTCTTCGGGTACGTCGAATCGAACGGGAACGTCTCGTTCGTCGGCGCCGAATCGGCGACCGTCACGGGGAGAAACAACGTCGGCGGACTCGTCGGTATCAACGCTGGCGAGGTGAGCGAGTCGTCCGTCGGCGGGGAGGTCAACGGCACCGAAAATGTGGGCGGACTCCTCGGACAAAACGACGACGGTACGGTACGTGCATCGTCTTCGACCGCACGAGTCGAGGGTGACCGCGAAATCGGCGGTCTCGCGGGTACGGTCGAAAGTGGTACCGTGCACGAATCGTACGCGACTGGCGAAATAGATGGAAGCCGTGAAACCGGCGGTCTCGTCGGCCGTAGCGGTGGGACGCTGAATGCATCGTACGCGACCGGGGAGGTCGATGGAAACAGCGATGTCGGCGGCCTCGTGGGATACACCTTCGGCACAGTACGTGGCTCGTATGCAACCGGACAGGTCAACGGCACCAGCAAAATCGGCGGACTCGCCGGCAGTAGCTCCGATGTCGTGAATACGTCGTACGCGACCGGGCGAGTCAACGGTACCAGTCAAATCGGCGGGCTCGTGGGACGCAACAGCGGCGACGTGAGCGAGTCATCGGCGACAGGAGCAGTCGATGGAATCATCAAAGTTGGCGGGCTCGTCGGAGATAATTTCAACACAGTGAGTGAGTCGTCCGCGACCGGGCAAGTGTCCGGGAGTGACGAGGAGGTAGGCGGGCTGGTAGGTATCAACGGTGGCTCTGTCACGGAGTCGTTTGCGGCTGGACTTGTTGGCGGTACTGACACCGCTATCGGCGGACTCGTGGGAAAAATCTCCCACCACGGTACCGCTGAGAACTCCTACTGGGATAGGGGAACGACCAATCAGTCGGTCGCGGTCGGAAGCGGAACCGGCACGAACATCACTGGCTTCGGCACACTCGGGGGCGACGCTGTCGCACCCGAAATGCAAGGAGTGTCGGCTATCGACAATCTGTCTAACCTCAGCTTCACGACGTGGTCTGCGACCGACGCCTACCCAGTCGTGACGGCGACGATTCGCGACCTCAATCTCACGCTCGGAGCCGACAACCTGACGGCCGGGCAATCGACCGAGGCGAACGTCACGCTGACGCTCCTCGACGATACGACAACGACGACGGCGACGACCACAAGCGAGTACAGTAGCAACGACACCAGCACTGCGACCGTCAGAAACGAAAGAGTGCGCGCGACGGATGCAGGCGAGGCGCTGCTCACCGCCGAACTGAATGCGATAACGGGTACCGCGTCGCTTTCGGTCGCGCCAGCCTCGAGTGATGGAGGAGGCGGTGGTGCGCCACCGCTCGACCTGCGCGTGACCGACCAAGCGACCGTCGAAGCCACCGGTGGTCGCGCGGGCGACACCATTCGGATCTCGGACGAAACCACCGGAAGAGCCGGTTCGCTCGGCGAGCGAGGAGCCGTTGGCATGGACGCGCTCTCGGTCGAACTCGCGAACAGTCGCAATTTCTGGGTGTCCGTCGAGACGTTCGAGAGCGGAACTGCGAGCGACGACGATGCCGAGAGTCAGAACGGCCAGGACGGCGCGAACGAATCACGCTCGAACGTCTCCGCCGCATTCGAAACCGAAACCCGAACTCTGGCGGCGGGCTACGTGACTGTCACGCACAATCTCGAACCCGCGGACATCACCAACGCAACGTTCGAGTTCTCCGTCCAGCAGGACCACCTCGACGAGATGGGCGTCGCTCCGGAGAACGTCACACTCTACCGACAGTCCGACGGCTGGTCGGCGCTCCCGACCGAGTATCTCGGGGTGACCGGAAATGAGAGCCGTTTCGAAGCGGTTTCGCCGGGGTTCTCGTCGTTCGCCATTGGAACCGGCGAACCGCCGTCCGCGGTGACTGACGTGGAACTCGCCGACTCGGAACTCTCGGAGGGCGATACCGCAACCGTCACCGCGACCGTCGAAAACCGCGGCGAGGTAGCCGCGGAACACACTACCAGTCTGACCGCGAACGGCGAGACGGTTGCGACCGAAACTCTCGGTCTCGAACCGGGCGAGACGGGCAAGGTACCCCTCTCGTTCGAACCCGTCGCTGGCGAGTACGAACTTACCGTTGACGGTCTCCATGTCGGAACGCTAGCTGTTGTGGAACCCACGACTGCGGAACCGACGACCGTGGAAACAGAAGAGAGGGAGAGCAGTCCTTTGGGCGTCCTGCTGGTCCTGGTCGTCGTCGCAGTAGCCCTCGGTACGATACTTTGGTGGCGTCGATTCCAGTGACGCTGTGCGGTCAATAAATGATTCTGATCGAACCGGGAGAATGACCGCACTCCCGGCCTGTAACCTCGTTGTGACGACTGCACTCTTCCTGTTTGCTACCATCGCCGTGCTTGGGGGGCCGCGTATCTTGTCCGTTTCCGTCCGAACTGACCTCCTCGTTCGAGTATCCTCTCGAAGGGGTCGTATCCGATTGGACAGCCAAACCGCGGCACGCTCGACTCGAATTCCCGAGACGCGACGACACGCTTTTGACCGTTACCCGCCATTTTCGACATAACCGTGGCTATCACGGACAAAATCTACGTCAAGAACCACCGGCAGTTGAGCTCGCAACTCGAGACGAACATCCCCAAAGGCGCGTTCAAAGGGGCGACGCTCGACGTGCTCTTTCAGGGCAACGGCCTCGAGAAGCTAGACGAGGCCACCAGAGAGCGGGTCCTCGATTTCGCGAGTGACTTTCTGGACTGCAACTGCGATACCAATCCCTACTGTGGCTGTCCGGAACGAAAGTTCATCCGTTACCTCCTCGAGTTGCGCGCCCAGGGATTAGGGCCGGACGCGATCGTCGACGTGATGAGCGACGACTATATGCTGTATGCCTACTCCGGCGACGTCCTCTCGTTTCTCGATAGCGGCATTCGAACGCTCGAGGCCGCAGAAGGGCTTGCTCGAGTCGACGGACACGGCGAGAAACGCGACGAGATTCGGCGGGTCAAGAACGATCTCGCGAGATAACCGGCGCGATTTGGGCGATGTACCGATCGGGAGCGGTTACCGCAACGGATACTGCTCGTCGTCCTCGTCGAGGTCGTCGAGCAACAACACTTCGTCTTCTTCCCCTTCGAGGCGACTCCGGAGCTCCGAAACGTACGATTTGTGTTCCTCGAGTTGCTCGCGAAGGTGCTCGGCCTCGAGCTCGAGGCGTTCGTGTTCGCGGACAAAGCTCTTTGGCACCTCGACGGTCGGCGGATAGGTCGGCTCGCCATCGTCGCTCGTTCGACTGGCGAGTTCGGATTCGGGGATCACCTCGACCTGTCCGTCATGTTCGACTAGCAGATCGACGTAATCGCGGAACACGGCGGACAACGAGATGTCGCGCTCCGCGGCGATATCCTGTAGCGCTTCGAACGCGTCCTCGTTCACCCGGAACGAGATCGTCTTGTTCTTGTTGCCCATTGGTACCGATACCGTCTTCGACTTACTTAACGATTTGTCAGACGCTCCTGATCTGAGCATCTCCGTATTTTAGGCGCTACGATCCCTCTCAGTGGAAAATACGTGAAAATGTCCGGTAGCTGGACTCTCGGTCGCCGATCAGGCCGTCGCCTCGAGATCCTCGAGGCTCTCTAGGGCCTGGATCACGTCGCGACGGTAGTTTTCGACCGGCGAGTCGTACCGTTCGCGAGCCATCTGGGCGTACTCGTTGCCTGGTGCCGTCGAGGCGCTCTCGGGGGCCTCCTGCTCGGCTTCCCACTCCTCGAAGGCCTCGATCCGGTCGATGGTTCGCTCGGCGGTTTCGACGACCCAGCGGTTGCGGGTCGCGTCGTCGACGACCGAGATGGATTCGGGACGGACGGAGACGTTGACGGAACCGTCTTCGGTCTCGTACGTTCGGGGCTTGCCGACGATGGCGACGTACGCCGGCGGCTCCGTGTCCCGAAGAACCGCGGCGGCTTCGGGCTGGTACTGGCCGGCGTAGACGAAAAAGGTCCCCGTCGGATCGACGACGCGGCCGCGCCAGTACTCGCTCTCGTCGCCGACGTCTTCGGTTTCGGTGAGCGTGCCGACGATGAACGCGCGGTTCGCGCGGTCGCCCGTCGGGAGCAACGCGTAGTTGGGCGCGCGCTCGTCGTCGCTTTCTTTGAAGGTGTACGTCGAATCGTTGAATTCGGAGGCGAAGACGCGACGTGCGACTTCGCGGGTGAGTTCTGCCTGAGACATGTTACATCGACCTCGCTTTGATCAACAGCTGTTCAGCATCGACCGGCCCGTCGAGTTCCTCGACGTCGTCCGCGAGGACGTACCGCCCGAAGGTCGGGCCCTCGATGCGGTAGTAGGTCCCGATGATCTTCTCGCGAATCTCGTCGGCGACGACTGTGGTATCGAGCGCGTCCATCGCCATCTCCTTGCCCTCCTCTAAGCTGATGCCGGTCAGCGATTCGGTCGCCTCGGCGTCGAAGATGACCTCGTGGGCGTCGATTCCGTCGTCGACGACGCCTTTGATGCGGAGGTCGAACTCGCCTTCGACCTCGCCGTGTTCGTTACAGCGGCCGTTCTGGAGCACGCGCGTGCAGTCTTCCTCCGGACAGCGCTTGATGAGGCCGCTGCCGCTTTGCATATCGACGAGCGCGCCTTCGATCTCGGAGGTGTCGTCGCCGACCTCGATGTCGTCCTCGAGTTCCTCCACGACGGTCGTGCTGTTGAGTTTGACCGAGTACCGACCCTGGTACTCGTCGGTGACAACGTTTCGCAGTTCGTAGACGCCGCCTTCCTCGAGCGACGGAAGCTCGGATTTGGCCCACTTGGTGAACTTGATCGTCCCCGTCGGATCACCGAGCAGGCCCACCTGCGCGACGGAGTCGCTTCGGGGGTCCCAGAGTTCGATGACCTTCGCGGTGATGTCGACCCACTGTTCTTCTTCATCGATATCTTCGACGTTGACGGCCTCACTGCCGCCGCGTGCGATATCCTCGCGCTCGAGGCCCGCCTCCTCGAGGTAGTGGTTGGTGACGCTCCGACGGCCTTCGTCGACGGGGACTTTGTATTCGTCGACGAGCGTGGTCAGGCGCTCCTCGACGTCGTCGACCGTGATGTCGAGATGGTCTGAAAACTGGTCGTGTATGTCTTCGGCGTGTTGTCGTACGTCGCTCATGGTGTCTCGCCTCCTCCTGTGTATCAATGGGAGGCATACCGACGTTCGCTCCCGATACTATTTAAAGTGCCGCCACCGGAGCGAAAGTGATCAACTGCGCTTGTGCGGCGCGCAAGTTGGCTTTTGACTCCGTGACGTTACTCGGTGCTCTCTGTGAGCGGTCCGTGACGGCGACGAACCTATGAGGCCGGCGCTCGAATCAATTTCAGAGCCATGTCAGACGGGCGTCGTCTCGAGCGGTTCGTTCGGACGAAACTCCGACGAGCGGGCGCACAGTACGAAGGGTTGCGTCGATCGACCGGTGAGCAACTCGAGGAGGCCCGGACAGCCTACGAGGGGGCAAAGCACGCCCGCTCGCTGCCGACCGACGAGGCGGGTCGCGCGAAGATCGTCTGTCGGCGCTACGCCGAACAGCGGGCGGCGAAACTCGACGACGAGTTTCGCCCGGCGTGTTACGAGCACGGCCATCCGGATTGTGAGGGCTGTATCGAGGACGTTCGATCGGGTCGGATCGAGACCTGGTGAGGAGGCACCTTCGGCTGTCGCCGTCGGTGGCGATGGAGTTTGGGGGTCAGGACCCGACGGCGATGGCCCAGATCGCGCCGAGCAGTGCGAACACTGTGAGGAGAATAACCGCCGTGTAAGAGCCCGTCGAGGCGACGATCGCCGTCCCGATCGGCGGTGCGACCAGCGAGAACGTACCGATTGCTACGTTAAAAATCCCGATGACCGCCGTGTCTTTCGTCCGGCTGTAAGTCTGCATCAGGACGGGAATGTAAAGCGTCGCCGAGCCCCCGAGGCCGATACCGAGACAGAAGACCGACAGCGCGGTCGCTATCGAGTGGGCGGGGATCAACAGCGCCCCGCCGATGGCTGCGCTCCCGAGCGAAACGATGAACGTTCGCCGGTAACCGACGGTGTCGGCGACGAATCCGCTCCCGAGTCTCGAGATGATGCTGAAGCCGCCGACGAACCCGAACGCGAGCGACGCGCCCGCTGCGGTCATTCCGCGAGCGGTGAACAGGTCGATCGCGTAGGCCGCGAGCAACTGGTACCACGCAAAGGAGAGGCCGACGCCGACGAACAGCAGTCGGAACGTCCGGGTTCCGGCCAGCCCGCGCACCCACTCGAGGATCTCGCCGGCCGAGGCCGTCGACCGCTTGGCCCAACCTGGCCGTCGACAGGTGACGCCGGCGGCGAAGAACGCGACCGCGGTGATCGACAGGACGACGAAAAAACCGTTCCGAACGCCGCTGGCGTCGATCGCGTACTGCCACGCCGGCGGCAGGACGAACAGACCCAGCCCGTTGCCGGCGAAAATGAGACCGGTCGCGGCGCCGCGATTGGCGTCGAACCATCTGGGGACGATAGACGCGAGGACGACGAACACCGTCCCGAGCGCCAGGCCGAGCGACCCGAAGACGACGAGGAGACCGACGTACCCCTCGACGACGTACAGCGACGGGGCCAAAAGTCCCGAAATCGCCGCACAGACGAGTAAAATCGCCCGGGACGGGACCCGAGCACCGAAGACGCCGACGACGCCGGCGCCGATGTAGAACGCGAAGAGCATGGTCGCGAAGACGGTCGAAAGCGCTAGCGGTTCGACGCCGAACGCGTTGCTGAACGGCGTCATGAAGACGCCGTAGGAGAAGGCGGTTCCGAACGTGAATATCATCGCCAGCGCGCCGGTGACGGCCACGAGCCACCCTCGGCGTCCGTCTGGCGATTCCCCGCTCGAGCGACTCACGCTCGAGTGTTGTCGTTGCGGAGAGAAAGTGTTCTGATCTCGTCCGATCGACCTGCGTTCGTCGGCGGGCGGGTACGATCGTCTCGACGCCGTTGTCGAATCGGCGGATTCGCCCGTCTGCGACACTCAGTCCGATTCCTCGTCACTGACGATCCGGTCGACGACCGCTCGAGTGCCGTCCTCGTCGTAGACGTACCGTTGATCCGGCGCTTCGTCTCTGGTCTGGCGATGGCTCCCATCGCAGAACGGAAACGTTTCGGCGAGGCCGCACTGACAGATCGCGACGTCGCCTTTCTGCTCGTCTACGTCGTCCGCGTCGAGTTTTCGCGGGCCGTTCGCCTCGAGTTCCACGAGTCGTGACATAGTCTGGACTCGGCGCTGGATCACCGAAAGCCCAGCGGAAAATGCGCCGGTATCGACTCGGTCGGCGGGCCGTCGTCGGTCGTCTCCGACGATTGATGTGCGCCCCGTCGATCACTGCGAGGCGGCGATTCCGCCGATCGAGCCGAAGACGAGCGGGAACATCGCCCCCGCGAGCAGGATCGCGGTCGCCGTTTCCGGCTGTGCGCTGCCGAACGAACCGTCGACGGCGAAGACGAACGCACCCGTCGCTGCGAGCGGGAGGTAGCCGACGACGACGCTCGCGCCGGCTTTCACGCCGTCCTCGAGGGACGCTTCTGGCCCGAGGGCGCGTCGTCCGACGAGATATCCCGCGACGACGAGTGCGAGCACGGGAACGACGTGATAGAGGACTTGCGGGATCCCCGTTTCAGCCTGCGCGAACATCGTCGTCGTGGTGTCCAGTCCGATGACGTTCACCTCGAGGTCCACGAAGTGGCTGTTGAACCACAGCATGCCAGCGGCCTCGAACGCGTTCTCCGAGGTGAGTTCGGCGATACCCGCCGAGTCGAACTCGAGGTCTCCCTGGAGGAGCACCATCGACACGAGATAGCTAACGACGAACGCGACCGCGCCGTAGATTCCGCCCTGTACCACCGGGACGTTCTCGAGTGATCCGTTCGTGCGCGTTGCCATGCCCGGTGGATTCTATCAGGAGTATATATGCTTGGTGGCCGAACTGGTAGTCTCTCACTCCCACGTGATGTCCCCTCATGCGCTGTGGCTTCGCCGTGGTTCGGTGACTGAGTTCGTTCGACGCTCCCGTGTCTCTCGATCCCGATCGATCGCCTCGCTGGAGAGGGGAGCGATTAATTACTCCACTGCGATACTACCACTATGGACGTGGACCCAGCGGTTCTCAAAGCGTACATCGACCACTTTCTGCCGCGCGAGGTAGTCGGCCCCGTCGTCGTCGTCTTCTCGTTAGAGGGCGTCATCGACGGGATCTTCAATCTGTACGTTCCCCAGGAGCACGCGACCATCGGATGGGCGGTCGTCTTCGTGCTCACTCTCGCCGTCGTCGCCTACTGGGGAACCGTCGACGAGGAAGCAGTCGAAGAGCTACACGACCGCCTCGAGGAGATCGAAGACGAAGAAGCGGCCCAGACCGGTTCTGAAACGTCGTGACGAGCGAACCTCCACCGGAACGAGCACGCCGAAACGCCGATAAACCGACGCCCTCCAACGGAAAGTCGATACTTGCACCTATTCGAGACGTTCGTGTATGCCCATCCAGATATTCCTACCTTCCTGTCTTGATTCTCTGATAGTGCGCGATATTCCGAATACTATCTTAATACCGTCGATGGTCTACCCTCAGTCGAGGGACCGACCATGACACCAGACGAAATGCGACGCGAAGCGTCGCGAAAGGGCGATATCGAACACGAGGTCGACGCGGGGGAACACCTCGAGTTCATCGACTGGCTCGAAGCGAACCCGGAGGACGGTATGCTCGAGTTCAGCGCGACCGGCGACGGCGAAGCGGTCGCCAACCGGACGACCGCGACGATCGGAGACTGGGCGCTCGGCGGCGATGAAATGGGTGCGGACCGCGAACACACCCTCGAGTTCGGCCTCCCGCCGGAACTCGAGGAGGCGATGGGCTACGTCGAACCGACGGATCGATACGAGGCCATCGAGGGAGCGCTGGCGGGACTCACCGCCTGTATCAACGGCACGATAGTCTACAATGCGATCCGTGAGGACGTCGATGTCGAGTCGGTGACGACGACCGTCCGCGCGCCGGTCGACCTGCGGATGCTGTTCGGAATCTACGACCTCGACAAGGCGGACGATATGTACGGCGAACTCGAGATCGACGTGGACGTGACCGGCGACATGACCCCCGAAGAGGCGTCGATGGTCCGCGAGTTCCCGATGCGCTCGCCCGTCTACAACCTCATGACCCTCGCGCATCCGAACAGGCCGCGCGTCGAGGTCCGTTCGGCGGCGTGAGCGGCGCTCGGTAACGTCGATGTCGAACGCACCCCATTTTTCCAAGGAAAAGAGGAGTACTGTCGGTGGTACGTTCTCCTGAGTACATCACAAACTGCGCAAATCGACCGCTACTGACAAAATAATCGTCAGAAAGAGCCTAGGCCGGAATTTGAATCCGGGCTCTCGTCCTTACCAAGGACGCGCTTTACCGCTAAGCTACCCAGGCACGCATATACTGGTTGATGCGAGCCGTCTTTATGCGTTTCGATTCGCCGCAGGGAGTGGGTACGATTCACTCGAGTCGCCACACGCGCTCAGTCGATCACTACGAATCCGTCGCCGAGGTCGCCCGATCGACGCTGTGGCCGTCCTCGGGGGTCGCATCGGCGGGTTCGAGGTCGCGCGTTGGAACGACGTCCGCGGTGGGTGGGAACGTCGACCCCGCGGCGTCGGCGAGTTCTGTTGCAGTCTCGAGCAGCGCCGGCGTGGGCGTCGTTCCGACGGCGGACGCGCCGGCCAGCGCCGCGAGTTCGAGGACGTCTCGCTCGAGCGATCCGTCGATGTCGGCGTCGCCGTCCGCGGCTGCTCTGGTCTCGTTTCGGCCGAACTCCTGGACGGTTCTGACGGCTTTGCCGGCGGCCTCGGTGCGCGCGAGCAGGTAGAACCCGCGGGCGACGAGGATGTCGGCGGCGAGTATCTCGAGGTCGCCGGCCTCGCCCTCCGCGCCGTCGCGTTCGGCCCACGGATCCTCGTGGGCGAGCGTTCGCGTCAGTCGAAGCCCTTCGTATATCAACTGGACGCCGGCGGCGTGGCGGTCGAGCCCTTCGAGGTCGTGCTCCGGCTCGAGTTCGCGGGCGCTCTCGAGCGTGAAAACGCCGGGGAGCATCGACGCGTCTTCGAGCGTCTCTTCGACGAAATCGTACAACCGGGGTGGCTCGACGTCCGAAACTGCATCGCGGGCGGCACGCCGACAGTTGTCGGCCCTATCCATTGGGAGAGGGTTACGACGGGGCAGCCAAAGACCTTTGGAAACGGACGGCCGACTCGAGTCATGATTCGCTCCGAATCCGACGGGCAGATCCGGCGAGTGACCTTCGATAGGCCGGACGCGCGCAACGCGTTGACGATCGACGCACTCGAGGATCTCGAATCGGCGGTCGAACGCGCCGACGAACCGGTTATCTACCTCGAGGGGGCGGGTCCTGCGTTCTGTGCGGGCGCCGATCTCTCAGCCGTCGCCGACCTCGACCGCGAGCGGGCGGTGGCGTTCGCCCGCCGGGGCCAGCGCGTCGCCCGAACCCTCGAGGACGCCGAAAGCGTCGTCGTCGCGGGGATCGACGGCCCCGTCCGGGGCGGCGGCCTCGAGCTGGCACTCGCCTGTGACCTCCGCGTCGGGACGCCGGCGGCGACGTTCGGGGAACCCGGCGTGACGTTCGGCCTGTTCGGTGCCTGGGGCGGGACCGTTCGACTCCCACGGGTTCTCGGTGAGGGCGACGCCCTCGAGGTCGCACTTTCGGGGCGCGTCCTCGACGCCGAGCAAGCGCTCCGAATCGGACTCCTCTCTCGAATCGAAGCGGAGCCGTGGACCGTCGCCGAGGAACTGGCCGCCAACGCCCCCGACGCGCTCGCCGTCCTCAAGCGGCGGATCCGGGACGACCGCGGGCAGGCGGTACAAGAGCGGGCAGAAGCCGAGGCGTTCGGCGACTTGCTCGAGACTCACGCGGCGGACATCCGAGCGCTGCTCGAGGAGTAAGCCAGCCGTTCCTCCGCGGGTTGTAGTTTACTCGAGCGGTTCCGGTGCCGGCGGCGCGTTCCGCTTGTGTTCGCTGGCTTCGTACATCGATCGGACCCGGTCGACCGTCTCTTCGTCGACCTCGAGCAACCGGCTCGTCGCCCTCGCCGAGAGCGGGCCGTCGATGTGGCTTACCAGGATCGAATCGAGCGTATCGTAGTCGATTCCGAGTTCCGACTCGTCGGTCTGGTCCGCCCAGAGCCCCGCCGTGGGCGTTTTTTCGACCAGATCGTCCGGCACGCGCCCGAGAACCGCGCCGTCTGCTCCGGCGGCGTCGACGGCGTCGCGGATGAACGCCTGGATGTGCTCGCGCCGTCGCGCCAGTTCCGCCTCCGAAAAGCGAAGGTCGATCATGGGTTCGTCTATGGTGGGTACCGCTTAATAGGCTGCCCTCGCGGAGAAAAAGTGTATGATCGTCCGGTTTTCGGTGGTGATCCGTCTGGTGAGCGGACGAACGAAACCAGCCGAACCCGACAGCCCGTCGGTCGGGTCTGCTATCGTGACACCCAGCGTTCGCGAACGGGTCTCGACGCTGCGACGCTCGCGATCCGAACGGAAAGACCCAAGTTTAGACTGGCTCTAATTCTCCCATGGACGGCGACTCGAATCGACGCAGATTCGCGCGCGCTTCGTGGGCGAACGTTCTCGGCAACGCTGTGAAAATCGTCGTCGAGGGCGCTGCGGGACTGGCCTTCGGGAGCGTCGCGTTGATCGCCGACGCCGCCCACTCGGTCGCGGATTTGGTCGCGAGCGTCGTCGTCCTCGTCTGGGGGCGCACCGCGTTCGACGGCCCCGACGATAGCCACCCGCACGGTCACGAGCGGATCGAGCCGCTGACGGCGATTTTCGTCGGCGCGGTGATCGCGCTTCTCGGGTTGTTGTTGCTCTCCGAATCCGTTCAGGGACTTCTCGAGCCCGATCCGCCGGCGGCGCGACTGCTGTTGTTCGGCGCGCTCGCGTTCGCGATCGCCGACATGTACCTCGTCTACCGGTACACGGAGTACGTCAACGCCGACATCGGTTCGACGGCGCTGGCGGCGCTGGCGGTGGACTGTCTCAACGACATCTACACCTCGATCGCGGCCCTCGTGGGCGTCATCGGGGTCTTCTTCGGCGCCCCGATACTCGATCCGCTCGCTGGCGCCCTCGTCAGCGTCCTCGTCATTTCTCAGGGCGTCAGCATCGGCCGCGAAAACCTCGACTACCTCGTCGGCGCGGCGGCGACGCCGACACAGCGCACGCAGATCGCGGACACCTTGCGCGCACATCCCGACGTCGAGGGCGTCCACGATCTGACCGTCTACTACGACGGCACCGTCCTCGAGGTCGAGGTCCACGTCGAGGTCGACGGCAACATGCCGTTTCGAGAGGCCCACGACATCGAGTCGTCGCTCGTCGACGACCTCCGGGACCTGGAGGATGTCGGCGACGCGCACGTCCACCTCGATCCCTCGGGAATCGGCGAGTGGAAGGACCAGCCAGATCGATGGTACGCCAACGGAAATTGAACGGCCAAAACCGAGCCGGCAGCTTATCCGCCGAACTCGAGGTCCTCGCGCTCGGCGAGTTCGCCGAAGAGCCAGTCGGCGTGCTCGAGGGCGTACTCCCGGTGATCCGCTTCGATCGCGCCGATGCAGTCTTCGACCATGATCGGCCGGAAGTCCCGAAGTCCCGCGCTGCCCCCGGTATGCAGGACGCAGACGTTCGCGAGCGTTCCACAGAGAACCAGATCCCTGATTCCGCGCGCGTTTAACCAGCCTTCGAGTTCGGTCTGGTAGAACGCGTCGTAGGTGTGCTTTTCGACGACGTGATCTCCCGCTTCGACCGGGAGTTCGTCGACGAGTTCGGCGTCCCACGTTCCCTCGACGACGTGTTCACCCCACTGCTCGAACTCGTCGTAGTAGTGGGCGTCCGCGAACTGCTCGGGCGGGTGAACGTCGCGCGTGTAGACGATCTGGGTCCCCGCGTTTCGAGCGCGCGATACCAGTTCGGTAATCGGTTCGATGACCGTTTCGCTCCCCGGTGAGTACAGCGATCCGTTGGGATGACAGAAGCCGTTTTGCATGTCGACGACGATGACCGCGGTGCTGTCTGGCTCGAGGTGCATACGCGAGTCTACGCGAACGATCCTCAAAGCGTTCGTGGTATCCCGTGCCGGGTTCGGCTAAGCGCTGCGTTCTCTCGAGCGTTCACAGTCTGGCATCTCCCCATCCCCAAGACTGACCGTCGTCCTTTTTACAGCCGCTTGCCAACGAACGTGTATCTCGCTGGAATGAACCGGACGCGATCGCGCGGCGTTGCTCTCGCAGTTCTCGCCTCGGTACTCGTACTGGCGGTGCTCGTCGCCGGTCCGGGACTCCCGCTCCTGTCGATCGTAGACGATCCGACCCAGGATCGGCCCGACGACCCATCGACCGAAGGCACCGTGGGCTACGTCGACGGCTACTGGTACGACGACGAGCTTTCGGTCGACGGCAGCGACGACGCGACCGTCTCCGAGGACGAACTCGAGGCCGTCGTCAGCCGGTCGATGGCTCGCGTCGAGACGATTCGCGGCCTCACGTTCGAGGAGGACGTCTCGGTCGACGTGATCTCTCGGGAGGAGTACCGGACCCGAAACGACACGTCGATCGAAGATCCGACCGCCGACCAGCGTCTCCAGTCGAACCTCCGACTCGAGGCGCTGTTTATGGCCGATCGCGAGACGAGCGCGATCGACGAACAGCAATCGCTGTACGACGGCTCGGTCGCGGGCTACTACGACCCGGAAACCGACGAAATCGTCATCGTTTCAGAAAACCCGGACGATCCGGCTTTAGACGAACTCACGCTCGGGCACGAACTCGTCCACGCGTTGCAGGACCAGCACTACGACCTGACGAGTTACGAGCGCGAGACGCAGGACCAGGCCAACGCAAAGAACGGCCTCATCGAGGGCGACGCCGTCTGGGTGGAAAACCGGTACGAAACGCGCTGTAACGAGGACTGGGCCTGTACCGCCCCCTCGGCGAACTCACAGGGGGACCAGCCCGAACCAAACTGGGGGCTCTACCTCACGATCTTCCAGCCCTACGACGACGGCCCCGACTATGTCGACGCGGTGCTCGGCGACGGCGACTCGCGCGACTGGGGCGCCCTCGACGGCGCCTACGACGATCCGCCGGCGAGCACCTCGGAGGTGATCCGTCCCGGCGAAGACCGCGAACCGCGAGACGTCGACGTCGAGGACCGCTCGAGCGAGAACTGGACCCAACATGAGGTCGACGGCACCGTCGCGAACGACTCGCTCGGCGAGGCGACGATGGTGTCGATGTTCGCCGCCGACGGCCTCGCCGGCGAGGAGTCGGTCATCGAGCCCGACGAGTTGCTCCCCGACGGCCCCTACGGAACGATCGAGAACATCGACTACGACCACGAGGTGACCGACGGCTGGGCTGGCGACGAACTCGTCACCTACGTCGGCGAGAACGAGTCGATCGAGGAAAGCGGCTACGTCTGGGAGACCGAGTGGGAGTCTGCAACCGAGGCCGAGCAGTTCCGCGACGGCTACCTCGAGTTGCTCTCCTCACACGGCGCGGAAGACGTCGACGGTCACCGGAACACCTTCGCGATCGAGGACGAAGACGGCTATCCCGGCGCGTACTACCTCGAACAGGACGGCGAGCGCGTGACCATCGTCCGCGGACCGTCCGCCGAGGCGGTCTCGGAAATCGACGCCGGAAGCGCACCCGAAGGCGAAGATACGCTCGAGTTGAACGCCAGCGCGCCAGATTCGGGAGCCGACGACGAGGCAGGGCCGAACGGCTCCGGCGTGAACGACGGCGAGCCGATATCCGGGTTCGGCCCCGCCGTCGCCGTCGTCGCACTGCTAGTCGCCACGCTCGCCGCTCGGCTGTCACGGTGAGCACAGCGCCAGTCGCCACCGCTCGGCTGTCACGGGCAGTGCCAGTCGCCGCTCGTTTGTCTGCCACACTGGGTCGCGGTACCGACCGCCGCCGGCACCCGAAGACGGGTAGCTTTTTCGCCCTCCGTCGGAAAGCGAGGGTATGTCGAACCCGTTCGAGACAGTCACGTCGGAGGCGATTCTCGAGGGTACCGCGACCGACGCCTACTTCGATCGGACGCGGACGACCCTCGAGCACGCGGGGCTGAATCCCCGCGTCGTCGCCGAAGTGACCGCAGATCAGTTCCCGACCGGCGAGTTTCAGGTACTCACCGGTATCGCCGATATCGCCACGCTGTTCGAGAGCCGCGCCGTCGACGTCGACGCCGTGCCGGACGGACAGCTCTTCGACGGCGGTCCGGTCGTCAGAATCGAGGGTCCGTACCTCGAGTTCGCCGAACTCGAGACCACGTTGCTCGGCTTTCTTTCCCAGCCGAGTGGCTTCGCGACGGCGGCGCTCGAGGCCCGGCGTGCCGCGCCCGATTCGACCCTGCTCTCGTTCGGCGCTCGCCACGTCCACCCCGCTATCGCGACGGCGGTCGAACGCGCCGCCATCCTCGCCGGATTCGACGGCTTCTCGCACGTCGCCGCGGGCGAACTGCTCGAGCGGGAGGCCAGCGGAACGATGCCCCACGCGCTCATGTTCGCCTTCGGCCAGGGGAATCAGGCCGACGCCTGGCGGGCGTTCGACGAGGCGGTCCCCGAATCGGTGCCTCGAATCGCCCTCACGGACACGTTCTGGGACGAAAAGAGCGAAAGCTTACTCGCCGCCGAAACGCTCGGTGACCGACTCGACGGCGTTCGCCTCGATACGACCGGTTCCCGCCGCGGCGATTTCAGACACATCGCTCGAGAGATCAGGTGGGAACTCGACGCGCGAGGCTTCGAAGACGTCGATATCTTTTGCAGCGGCGGCATCGACCCGTCATCGATTCGAACCCTCCGCGATGTCGCCGACGGGTTCGGCGTCGGCAGCCACATCACGAGCAGGGCACCGATCGATTTCAGCCTCGACATCGTCGAACTCGAGGGGGAGCCGGTCTCGAAACGGGGGAAACTCTCCGGCGTGAAAGACGTCTACCGGACCACAGACGGGGGCCACCACGTCGCGCTCGCGGACGGCGACGCACCTGCGGACGCGGAGTCGCTGCTCGAACCGCTGGTTCGCGACGGCGAGATCGTCAGGGAGCCGGATCTCGAGGCAGCGAGCGAACGCTGTCTCGCGGACGCCGCGGCCGTCGGGTTCGAGGAATCGTCGCACTAGCCTCGAAATCGAAAGTCGCTATTCTCGCAGCTCTCTGTAGTCGCCGTTCTCGCGGGACGCTGTCGCCGCCATACTCGCGGTACTCTCCGTTTTCTCGCGATTCGACTGCTGAGAACGGACGGAGCCACGGCTCACCGACGAGTTTCGTCGCGAAATCGAGTTACCGATTACACCTGTTCGACGCTGCCATCGGCCTCGCGCTCGCGGAAAACCTGTCCTTCGAAGAGTGTGACGACGATATCGTCGTCCTGCCACGCCGTCGGTGGGAGCCGTGCTTTCCGACACGCCCGGTCGAGGTACTCGCGCTCGCTCCAGTTGTTCTGGACGGGGACAGTCGGGTAGAGCCAGCCGCTTTTGCCGCCGCCGTCGACGGCGACGCCGTGGCTTCCGAGCTCGATATCCGCGAGCGGATCGTCGGTGAGCAGTACGTTCTTGACGGTACACACCGAGACGGTGAGGTTGTCGAGTTCAGATGGAGTCACTTCGGAGCCACACGAGTCGCCGCTTGCGGCCTCGATGGCCGCGTCGACGATGACGTGTCCGAGCTGATCGTCCGATCGGTAGCCGCCGGCACATCCGCGCAGACTGCCACGGCCTCGAGTCGACTCGAGGCGGACGAACGCGCCCGTGCGTTCGTAGAACGCTTCGCGCATGCTGCCTGGATGTTCTCGTTGACCGTTACGTACGAAAGATTCGACGGCTTCTCGTGCGAGTTCGGCCGCACGCGCGCCGTCTTCGTAGGAAAGGTCGACGCCCTGTCGCTGGGACATACAACTACACATGTATGTTCAGCCCCTAAAGCGCTTCCATTCAGCGCTCACTCGTGTCGTGCCAATCGAGGGACTTATTCGACGCCTGCTCGTATAGGAGGTGGGAGAGAGAGCCCGGCCGCCGCGGCGGCCGACTCGGCGACGAGTCGGCTGTCCAACGCGGCTCGTCCCCTGCGGACGGGTCGCGCCTGCGAGGAAAGTCCCCCCACCGTTCGGGCGGGTGACCGGATGCAAATCCGGAGCGGGAGACCGCTGGCTCTGGAACAGAAACGACACGTCTCGGCCCGACCGATGATGCGTGCGAACCCGACCGAGAGGAAGGGGAGTCAACCCGCAGAGGGCACCAGCCGTTAGACGCGATTCGAAATCGCGGGTCGCTCGATGCGACCGGCTGTGACGGCCGAGGATCGATGGAACGGCGAATCCCCACCGGTGCAAGTTCGCGCCGCAGGTAGCCCGAACGCACCGCCCACGGCGGGCGGCGCGAGCGCTCAGCCGAATGCCGGGACGAACAGAAGGGGGCTTACTCCTCTCACCCAGTTTTTCGTACTCGAGCGCCAGCGCTAGCTCGAACAGCAGTGTCGACGAACCAGTATCATTACCCCGTTCGAACGCGCTCGACGAGTTCGAACGGGCCGTTTGCGGCGAACTCGATAGTCGCCGTCCGATAAGAAAATCGAAAAGCGCCAAAGCCAGGACTCGAACCTGGGACAACCTCGTATCTGCGGCGAACAGATGACCTGCATCGCCGTAACAGCGAGGTGCTCTACCAACTGAGCTACTTCGGCTCATCTTAGTGTATCGGCGGGTATTTGATAGGGCTTTCGTTTTGCCTGCACCGAGTTCGACACCCTTTCACGGGGTGGTCGAGTACCAGGTCGTGATGACAGCAGAGGACGAAGACCGGATTAGGGGCGATTCCGACTCCCTCGAGTCCGGGTCCGACTCGGCCGATCCGGCCACCGACTCGAGTCTCGAGGCCGTTGTCTCGCGGATTCGCGAGCGAGTGGTTCCCGACGACGCCGAACGCGAGGCGCTGGCGGCGGCCGCGAGGACGCTCATCGACAGGGCCGACGCCGCCGCCACGGCCCGCTGTCCCGACGCGGACGTCCTGCAGGTAGGTTCGACCGCACGCGACACCTGGATCAGCGGCGACCGAGACATAGACATCTTCGTCCGGTTTCCGCCGGACCTCGAGCGGGAGACGTTAGAGGAGTACGGCCTCGAAGTCGGCCACGAAACGCTACCCGCGGGCCACGAGGAGTTCGCCGAACACCCCTACGTGAAGGGAAATTTCGACGGGTTCGACGTCGATGTCGTCCCCTGCTTTCGGCTCGAGTCCGCGACCGAAATCCAATCTGCGGTCGATCGGACGCCGTTTCACACCCGGTACCTGAACGAGCGGCTCGACGACGAGATCACCGCCGATATTCGGGTTACAAAGCAGTTCTGCAAGGGGATCGGCGTCTACGGGAGTGACCTCCGGACCCGCGGGTTCAGCGGCTACCTCACCGAGCTGCTCGTCTGCGAGTACGGCGGCTTTCGCCCGCTGCTCGAGGCCGCGAGCGACTGGAATCCACCGGTCCGGCTCGATCCGGAAAGCCACGAGGGGAAACCGGATTCATCCAGTGTTGACGGGAGCGACACCGCCGCTGTCCAGTTCGACGATCCGCTCGTCGTGATAGATCCCACCGATCCCGAACGTAACGTCGCTGCCGTCGCCTCGGCCGAAAACGTCGCCCGATTCCAACACTACGCCCGCGACGTTCTCGAGTCCCCGCGCGAATCGCTGTTCGAACCCCGAGACCCCGAACCGCTAGACGCCGCCGCTCTCCGCACCCACCTGACCAACCGCGGGACGACGCCGGTCGCTGTCAGGTTCGACGCGCCGGCCCTCGTCGAGGATCAGCTGTACCCGCAACTTCGAAAATCCCTGTCGGGGATCACGAGCAAGCTCGACGCTCGCGGATTCGACGTGTTCCGGGCGACGACGTTCGCAGACGACAGCGCCGTCGTCTTCGTCGAACTCGCGGTCACAGAACGACCGGCGCTCGAGCGCCACGACGGTCCGCCGGTCCACGTCCGCTCTCACGCTGAAGGTTTCTTCGACGCCTACGCGGACGATCCGGACGCCTACGGACCCTTTATCGACGGCGACCGCTATGTGACCGAACGCGAACGCGAGTTCACCACGGCGACGGCGTTTCTCGAGAGCGAGCGACTGCTCGAGGCGGGTCTCGGTGCGCACGTTGAGACGGCTCTCGAGGATGGATACGACGTTCTCGTCGGCGACGACGTGACCGACCTGCTCGGCGAGTTCGACCAAGAACTGGCGCGGTACTACGATCCGCGGCCCTGAACGAATGGGTTCGAACCGAACGACTCGTTCTCAAGCTGGCATAACAGTTCGACAACGTTCGAGCAGTCAGTCGGTCAGCCCGTGTGCTTCCCGTACGTCCTCGATAACCGATGCCGCGTCGTCGCTCACCGATCCCTCCGGTTCGATCGGCTCTCGCCCGTCGAACGTCTCGTGGACGAGCGCGACGCTGTCGGCGAGCACCTCGAGGCCGTAGCCCCCCTCGAGAACGAACGCCAGCGCCGCGTCGGTTTCGTCGGCGATCGTTCGGAATCGGTCGGTCATGAGCGCGTAGGCTTCCGTCGGCAGGCGAATCCGCGAAATCGGATCGTGACGGTGCGCGTCGAACCCGGCGCTGATGAGGAGAAGATCCGGATCGAACAACTCGAGGGCGTCGGTGAGCGGTCCGTCGATCGCTGCCAAATACCCCAGTTCGTCCGTCCCGGCGGGCATCGGGACGTTCATCGTCGTTCCGTTGCCCTCGCCGGTTCCGATTTCGTCGACCGCACCGGTGCCGGGGTAGAGCCCCTCCTCGTGTATCGACGCGAAGAAGACGTCGCCGTCGTCGTAGAAGATATCCTGCGTTCCGTTTCCGTGGTGGACGTCCCAGTCGACGATCGCGACGCGCTCGACGTCGTCGTTCGAATCGATCGCGTGCTGGGCGGCGACGGCGACGTTGTTGACGAAGCAAAAGCCCATCGCGTCGTCGCCGACCGCGTGGTGGCCCGGCGGCCGACCGATAGAGAACGGTGTCTTTCGTCCGTCAGAGCCCTCGAGGGCGGCGTCTGCGGCCCAGCATGCCGACCCGGCGCTTCGGCGGATCGCGTCCCAGCTCTCTTCGACGGCGGTCGTATCGGGATCCCAGTTCCCCCCACCGTTCGCACAGAACTCGTCGACGGACTCGATGTACTCTCGGTCGTGAACCGCGGCAATCGTGTCGATCGTCGCCGGATCCGGTTCGACGTATTCGACGCCGTGTTTTTTCTTCAGTCGCTCTCGAATCGCCCTGAGTCGGTCGGGCGTCTCCGGGTGACGCGAACCGGGGTCGTGTGCGAGACAGTCCTCGCTGTAGCCAAACTGCATCGTTCACTCGAACAGCGAGAAGTAGGTCTCGATGTCAGCTTCGATGATCGTTCGTCGGTCGGCGTGGTGGGCGAGGATCGACGCTGCACGCGCGACGTTGTCGGCGTAGTCCTCGAGGATATCGGCGAGTGCGATCCGGGCGTCCATCGAGACGCGGTATTTGTCGTCGATCTCGATCCTGGCGATGCGGTCGACCGGCGCGACCGGTAGCTCGAGATCGTCCTTGTCGATCACCGTCTCAACCTCGAAATCGGATGCCATGAGTGTTTTTCGTCCATCCGCGATCGCCCGCTCGGCGGCGTCGATCGCGAGTTCGCTCCCGTGTTCTTGAATTCGCAATGCGAGTGCTTCCGACGCATCGGCGCTCACACGAAGATCACCCGCGTTCCGCCGGATGATCGTATCAACCGGGGCGAACGGGAGTTCGACGTTCATGTTTTCATACCCGAAGTTAACTCCCTTAACGCTTTTCCTACCGGCGCGAGACGCTCTCGGCCGCTCAGAACACGTCGTTCGCCTCGAGGCGGCCCTCACGGATCACACCTCTGGCAGTGACCTCTTCGCCGAGGCCGACGTCGGCGCTGGTTTCGACGCTCATCGTCGTGTCGCCGTCGTCGAGGACGACCGGGCTCCCCGCCTGCACGACGACGCCCGTGAACTCCGTTTCAGCCCCCTCGTCCGGCTCATCGAGCGCTGATTCGTCGTCCGATGCGTCCTCGCCCGTCTCGAGTTCGCCCGCGTTCGTCGTCTCGTCTCCGGCTGCGCTCTCGTCGCCGCCTTCGGCGAACGACGAGAGGCCGGCCGATTCGGTGTCGGACGAGTCGGTCGAGCCCGACTCGCTCTCCTCGGAGTCCAGAACCGTGATCGTCGAGCGCCAGCCGGCGGACGCCTCGAGGTCGTCCTGCCAGCCGTCCTGAATCTCGACGTCCGCGAGCGCGACCTCGTCGCCGGGGCCGATATCGCGGTCCGCCTTATCACCCCACAGCGCGACGCGAATGTCGCCCGTCGCGTCCTGCACGCGGATGTTCCGAACCTGCCCCTCGGAGCCGTCGTCCCGGTCGAACGTCCGCTTTGGATCCGCGGATCGAACGACGCCCGCGATGTCGACGACTTCGTCGATCTCGAGATCGTCGATCGGCGTGCTTTCGGGGACGTACTCGACGTTCGCGTCGACTTCCTCGAGCGCGCCGCGATTCCCTACGTGGAGTTCGAGGGTGCCGTCGCGCTCTCGAACGTAGCCGTCGACGACCTCGACCGTCACGTCCGCCTCGAGTTCGGTCGCGCGATCGGCCTGCTCGTCCCAGAGGGTCACCCGAATGCGCCCGGTTTCGTCGCCGAGCGTGAGGTTCGAGACTTTCCCTTCCGAGCCGTCGTCGCGGTCGAACGTTCGGACGGAATCGGTGTCGAGAACCTTCCCGACGAGATTGACGTTCGAAATGCCGAGCGAGAGGCTTTCGACGGTGTGGACGTCCGAGACCTGCACGTCGATTTCGGTGTCGGCGTCGGGCTCTAAGTCGTCGACGCTCACTTCGACGCCGCTGAACCCCTCTTTCGGCCGACCCTTGATCCGCAGTACCTGTCCCTCCTCGAGTTGCTCGATCGCGGCCTCGGCGTGGTCGTCCCACAGCGAGGCTCTGACCGCGCCGGTCTCGTCGGCGACTTCGACGTTGACGACGCGGCCGTCCTCGTCCTCGCCGTCGCGCTCGAACGTTCGCAGTTCGCCGATGCTCGTCACTTTCGCGACGAACTTCGCTTCCTCCATGCCGGGCTCGATGTCCGCGACGCCGCCGACCTCGCTTTCGCCGACTTCGTGAGCGATGAGCATCGCCGCCGTCTCCTCGTCCGCGAGTCCACCCATCTGCTCGACTTTGTCTTCGACGGCCTCGCGAAACTCCTCGAGCGAGACGTCCGCCTCGAGGTCTTCGTAAACCCCCTCGATGTCGCTCATTCTACTCCGAACCATGCGTAGCCCGCGCATAAGCGTTGTCCATTCGCCCGCTCGAGGGCGGATACGGCCCGTCGTGATCGGTGGATCCGTGTCGCCTCAAGCGCTCGGTTCCGAGGTTCGATGCTGCGTTCATAGCCGCTTTTCGGTCGTTTTGGTATAAAAACTCGAGCGTCGCTCGACGCGGGGGTGTTGCTTGGTGTGATGTAGCAAGGGAGATGGTCTCGAGACCCCAGTTCGTAGCGCTTCCTTTCGAAAGGGCTTTAACTTGCACGAGGATATATTGAGTTGAGTCCTGGTAGGGTAGTGGACTATCCTCTTGGCTTGCGGAGCCAGGGACCGGAGTTCAAATCTCCGTCAGGACGCTCACTTATCGCGAGGGCTTCGCATTGCTCAGCCCTCGCTCTGGTTCGGTCCTGACGTGCCCAACGCTCACTTCGTTCGCGTTGGACTCCGTCAGGACGCTCTCTAACTACGCCAGTGCCATAGGACGGCTTCGATCGGGTTGGAATGGGGGCTCAGTCGCTTCTGGCTCCAGTCTCATAGCTGGGTAATGTATACTGATAGGTGATTGTAGAATAGCTGCGGAAGTTTCAGCCCAGCAGGGACGACGACCTGCCCTCCCCCGGATCGCACGGCTCTCTCAGTGTTCGAGCCGCGCTCTCGGCCGCGGCGCGTGCTGGCGTCGCACTCGAGCACTGCGAGGGTGCGAGGCTACACCGTGCGAGGTCTTCGCGAACAAAGTGAGTGAAGGCTTGTCAGAGGTTGCTCTGACAGTGGACGAGTGAGCGACCGACGGGCTCGAACGAGTCGGCTGGGGAGGACGTGGGACTGTGGGCGGGCTGCAGGGGGTGATAGGTAAACTCCTTTCATATAAAATTCCTCACTGGAGAAGTTCGATAGCAGCCAGACCCCGCGATATTACAGCCACCGCAAGCACAGTCAGAACTCCACCGATACCAGTCGAGTCCACCGGGATACCAGCTTTTATTCGATCCCACGACGGGGCTTCCGACATGGAAACAGGCATCGCGCAGGAAGTCACGGCCGGCGATTGCACGGATCTCTACTACGTCGATACGGGGATGTACGAGACCGACGAGTACGGTGCGGTCTACGTACTCGAGAGCGAGCGGCCCGCGATCGTCGAAACGGGCGTCGGCGCGAACTACGAGCGGATCCTCGAGGCGATGGACGAGATCGGCATCGACCGCGGGGATCTCGAGGTGATCGCGGTCACGCACATCCACCTCGATCACGCCGGCGGTGCGGGACTGCTCGCCGAAGCGTGTCCGAACGCGGATGTCTACGTGCCGTCGATCGGCGCGAGCCACCTCGTCGATCCGTCCCGGTTGGTCGAGGGGACCAAGCAGGCAGTCGGCGATCGGTGGGAGTTCTACGCCGATCCAGTGCCGGTCTCGGCGGATCGCATCGTCGAACTCGAGGACGGCGACACGGTCGATCTGGGGGATCACGAACTGCACGTTCACGCCGCCCCCGGCCACGCGCCCCATCAGGTGGTTTTCGAAGATTCCGCGAACGAGGCGGTGTTCACCGGCGACGCGGCGGGAATCTGGGTGCCGAAACTCGGCGAGATCCGCGAGACGTCGCCGCCGTCGAACTTCGACCTCGAGCAGTGTCTCGAGGACGTACGGACGCTGCAGGCGATCGATCCGGACGTCCTGCTGTACACCCACTTCGGACCGCGAGCGGTCGGCGACGACGCGTCGGCCGCTCTCGAGCGGTACGCGAAGGTGCTTCGGGAGTGGGTATCGGCGATCGAGGACAAACGAGACGAACTCGAGGACGACGAGGCGGTTATCGAGTACTTCGCGGACAACGCGGTGCCGGTCGGTCCGTGGGGTGACCGGGCCGTGCGAGCCGAGGCAAGGATGAACACCCGCGGCGTGCTCGGCTATCTCGATCACCACGAGTAGTGATCGGGTTTTGCCGTCCAAGCGGTGGTGGACCCACTCAAGCAACGGTGTCTCCATCTCGAACAGTGGTGTGATTCGACGGTCGCTTGGCTACCGTTGGAAGCGATCGGCGACGAGCCGATATAGCGTGGCTGATCGGCGTATCTCCTAAATTGGGGCGCAGCCGTGCGATTTTTCGAACTCGCGGACGAATAAACGGAGAAACGTGTGTGATCTGTTTCAACATGTTTTATCGCTCGGGAACTATTGACATACGGGCATGAACTGGCGCGAGGCCGAACGTGAACACGACGACGAGGTTATCGGTGAGACGACGCTCGCACGGATGTTCGAAGACGCTGCGGCGCGCCATCCGAACCGACCGGCCCAGCAGTACAAGGGCGGCATCTACGATCGGTCGCTCACTCCGTCGGTCCTCCCCGCTGCGGACACCGGCCGATTCCGCCCGATTTCCTACACGGAAATGCGATCCATCGTGCGGAACCTCACGGCGGGATTTCGTGACCTCGGCGTCGAAACCGGCGATCGGGTCGGCATCTTTTCGAACACCCGGATGGAGTGGGCCCAAACGGACTTCGCCCTGCTCGGTGCCGGCGGCGTCATCACGACCGTCTACACCAGTTCTTCGTCGGATCAGGTCCGCTACCTGCTCGAGGACCCCGACGCGTCGGGCGTCGTCGTCGAAAACGAGCGGCTCCTCGAGCGCGTCCTCGAGGTCGAAGCCGACCTGGACCTCGAGTTCATCGTCTCGATCGATCGCCTCGAGGGGTACGACGACCGCGACGATATCATGACCCTCGCCGAGGTCCACGACCGCGGCGAGGACGCCTTCGACCTCAAGGCCTACGAGGAGTGGGTCGACGAACCCGCGATGGACGATCTTGCGAGCCTGATCTACACCAGCGGCACGACCGGCCAGCCCAAGGGCGTCCAGCTCACGCACCGGAACTTCCGGTCGAACGTAAACCAGGTTCGAAAGCGCTACGGTCCGCGTCCGGACAAGGCCGCGGACGTCCCGGCGATCGACGAGGAGACGACGGTCGTCTCGTATCTCCCGCTCGCACACGTCTTCGAACGGACGGCGGGGCACTTCCTCATGTTCGCCAGCGGTTCCTGCGTCGCCTACGCGGAGAACACGGAGACGCTCCAGGAGGATTTTGGGCTGGTCCAGCCACAGAGCGCGACGAGCGTGCCGCGGGTCTACGAGAAGATCTACGACGCCATCCGCGAGCAGGCCAGCGAGTCGCCGGTCAAAGAGCGGATCTTCAACTGGGCGACCGAAGTCGGTCGGGCGTACCAGAACGCGGATTCGCCGGGGCCGGTGCTCTCGCTCAAGCACTCGCTCGCGGACAAACTGGTCTTTTCGACGGTCAGGGAGGCGCTCGGCGGCGAAGTCGAGACCCTCATCAGCGGCGGCGGAAGTCTCTCGCCTGACTTGGCGACGCTCTATCACGGAATGGGGCTGCCCATCTACGAGGGGTACGGACTGACCGAGACCGCGCCGGTCGTCTCCTGTAACCCGATGGAGGAGCCGAAGATCGGCACGATCGGTCCGCGACTCCCCGGCGTCGACATCAAAATCGACGAATCGGTCGCGGACGAGGACACCTTTCAAAACGACCCCGGCGAGGTCGGCGAACTGCTCGTCAGCGGGGACAACGTCACGCAGGGGTACTGGAACAAACCCGGCGCGACCGACCGGGCGTTCACCGAGGACGAGGACGGCACGCGCTGGTTCCGAACGGGTGATATCGTCCACCTGCGTCCCGACGACTACCTCGAGTTCCGCGAGCGTGCGAAACAGCTGCTCGTGCTCTCGACCGGGAAGAACGTCGCGCCCGCGCCGATCGAGGACGCCTTCGCTGCGAGCGAGGTCGTCGAACAGTGTATGGTCGTCGGCGATGGGGAGAAGTTCGTCGGCGCGCTGTTGGTCCCGAACACAGCACACGTTCGCGAGTGGGCCGAGCAGGAAGGAATCGATCTCCCGGACGATCCCGAAGCGATCTGTCGCGACGAGCGGGTGCAAGCGTACGTACGGGAGGAAGTCGACCGCGTCAACGAGAACTTCGAGAAACACGAGACGATCAAGCAGTTCCGACTGGTCCCCAAGGAGTTCACCGAGGAAAACGACATGCTCACGCCGACGTCAAATAATTCTAGATATTGGCTATGTAACGGAAATCGAAATTGCAACAGTAGCGGTGTCATAGAACCGATCACGCGCCTATTCTATTCGTAGGAACGGTAAGTTCAAACAACAAAATAACATAGGAGCCAGTTCTGAGAGCACAGGGTTTTTAGAGAATAACGCAACCAAAAATAAAGAGTGATCCAAGGACTGATAACCCGAGTCCCATGAGGCGATACAGGGTTACTTGCCAATCGGCCGGCTCCACTCTCCCGCTGGGCTTTCGCCCGATCGCGTCGAGAATTTCGTTCCAGCGCGCTAATTTATATGGCCAGATTGCCATGGGCGGGCCGAATATCAATCCAACAATTCCAAACGCAACTAGCTCTCCAGTACACATATTTTGTCCTATTATTACTGAGTTACAAGTCTTTCCATCACTTCTCTGAACAGTACATGTGCACATTCACTTACCGTCTGGTTCGAGCAGAAACGAGGAAGGATAGCCTGTCTACGGGTCTTTCTACCCAACACTCACAATATTCTGCCGAAGCCGTTCACCGACGGTCGGAAACCGACCGCTGGCGCCCCTTCGGAACGACCGACTGCAGTTCGCCGTGGACGTAGAGCCCGACGCCCAGTGGCTCGAGTGCCGCCCCCTCCACGGCTTCGCCGTCTCGCCCTGGTCGGCCCTCCGACCCAACCCCGATTTCATGAGCGGCGATCAGATACCCCCAGTCGCCGTTCCACTCGAGGTCCTGATCCTGACCGTCGATGAACGCTCGAGCCTCCTCGCGGGAGAGTTCGATGACGCAGTCGGTCGCGCGGCGGCCGAAGCGCTGGACGAAGTCGGTCGTCGGCTTCCAGTGTTCCTGGCGGGTCCGCAGGCAGGTCATGCCGATCGCTTCGATCTCGATCGGCGAGGGGGCCTCGCCCGCGTAGATCCAGATCTTGCCCGCGCCTTTCTCCCAGAAGGTGTACTCCTCGAAGGTTTCGGCGGGAATGCCGAAGCGATCCGCGAAGTAGTCGACGACCTCCTCGCGGGTCGCACGGCCCTCGACTCGACGCTCGGCCGCGGTCGCGGGCAGTCGGTCGAACCGCTGGCCGACGTTCTCCTCGAGGGACTCGCCGTCGGGTTCGACTGCCGTCTCGTTGTCGGGTTCGACTGCCGTCTCGCCATCGGATTCGACCACCGATTCGTCGTCAGATTCGGCCGCCGCCTCGCCGTCGGCTATGGGCTCGTCGTCTCCCGCCATCAGGCGGTCACCTCGAGTTTCGCGACGAAGAACCCGCCGGTGTCGTTCTGGTGGGGGTAAATCCGCGCGGCCTGCTCGAGCGACGGATCGAACTCCTCGCCGTCCCAGGCCGTAACGCCCGGCGAGTGCTCCAGACCGAGATCGAAGTCGACGACCTCGCAGGGCTCGTTCTCGAGGGCGTGCTGGACGACCGCCTCGTTTTCCTCCGGGGCGAACGTACACGTCGAGTAGACGACGGTGCCGCCCTCGCGGGTCGTCTGGATCGCCCGCCGGAGGATCCCCTTCTGAATGCCGGCGACCGAGTGGAGGTGGTCCTCGGACCAGTCCTCGAGCGCGTCGGGGTTCTTCCGGATCGTCCCCTCGCAGGAACACGGGGCGTCGACGAGCGCCCGATCGAAGCGGTCGAACTCGAACGGCTTCATCGAGAAGTTCCTGGCGTCCTGGTTCGTCACCGCCAGGCTCGTCGCGCCGAGTCGCTCGGCGTTGAACCGCAGCGCCGACAGGCGGCCGAGGTTGTTGTCGTTCGCGACGACCGTTCCGCGGTCGTCCATCAGCGCCGCGATCTGGGTGGTCTTCCCGCCCGGCGCGCCGCAAGCGTCCCAAACCCGCTCGCCCGGTTGGGGGTCCAGAACGCCCGCCGGCACCGCCGAGACTTCCTCCTGCCCGTAGGTAAATCCGTGAAACGAGGTCCACGTCGACCCCGGCGAATCGGTCTCGAGGCGCAACACGCGCGGGTTCCAGTCGACCCGTTCGTACGCGGTGCCCGTCTCGGAGAGCACTGCGATCGCTCGTTCGACCGATGCCTTGATCGTGTTCACTCGGACGGCGGTCCCGAGCGGCCGTCGGCACGCCTCGAGAAACGCCTCGAAATCGTCGATAATGGGTCGGTACCGCTCGAGTGGCTCCATTGGGCCCACCTTCGGCCGCACCTCGTTTGTGGGTTTCGAAGCGCATCCCCACTGTGGGTTCGAACTCCCCCGCAATCGACTAACGGACGAGAACTGGTGTCGTGGCCGTCGGCTCTCACCTATTTTCACGGGTTCGAGACGGTTGGTCGCCCGGTAATTTATGATGGCTCCGAAACATCGGTCAGGTATGTCACGTATCCGCATCCAGGGGCCGGAGGCCGACCTCGAGAACGCGACGCTCGTCGAGGGGTTCCCGGGTATCGGGCTGGTCGGCAAGATTGCCACCGATCACCTCATCGAGGAACTGGACATGCGCTACTACGCCAGCGTCCACTGCAAGGGGCTCCCGCAGGTCGGAGTCTACCGCAAAGGCGATCGAACCGTTCGCCCGCCGGTTCGCCTCTACGTCAGCGAAGACGAGGACCTCCTCGCGCTTCAGAGCGATACGCCCATCAGCGCCGATGCCGCCGAGACCGTCGCGTCCTGTCTCACCGGCTGGCTCGTCGACGAGGGCGTACGACCGATCTATCTGAGCGGTCGGCCGGCCGACGAGGACGGGGCACACGCACTCTCCGGCGTCGCGACCGGGGACGGGGGCGACGCGCTGGAGTCGATCGGTGTCGAACTACCGTCCGAAGACGGTATTATCAGCGGCCCCACCGGCGCGTTGCTCAATCGAGCCGCACAGTTAGATCTCGACGCTATCGGGCTGGTTGTCGAGTGCAGTCCGAACTTCCCGGACCCAGAAGCCGCGAGCGAACTCATCGAACGGGCGATCGCGCCGCTGGCCGATCTCTCGATCGATGTCGAGCGGCTCCGAGAGCGAGATGAGGAGATTCAGCACCACCGCGAGGAGTTCGCCCAGCGGATGCAAGAGATGGGACAGGACGAGAGTTCGCAGGCGCGGCCGCTGCGGATGTATCAGTAAGCGGTCACCGCTCGAGCCGAGAGGCAACGACTGTCTCGTTCCTGTTGGTTTGTTTCCATCAGAAAGGTTCCACGTATTTTTTAGTACGCCGGCCGTTCAGAAGCGATAGAGATGACTACCGAATCCCACGACGTAGTGGTCGTCGGCGGCGGGACGGCCGGCTGTTTCGCCTCGGCGACCGCTGCTCGGGAGGGCCTCGACGTCGTGCTTCTCGAGCGGAAAACCGAGGACGAAGGCGGGAAGATCGCGTGTGGCGACGGGTTGAAAGGGAAGAGTTCGCTCCCGGACGTGATCGACAGGGACCGGCTCAAATCGGAGTCGTTCACCAACCGAAATATCAACAGAGCGATCTTCCAGAACCCCCAGACGGGCGAAGAAGTCGACATCCCCTTCAACGAAACCGGGGCCGTCATCGACCGCTGGAAGTACGGTCAGATCCTCCTCGACGAAGCGGACAGAGCCGGGGTCGACCTCCACTACAACACGGTCGTATCGGACGTTATCCAGCCGAACGAACGCGTCGAAGGCGTCAGGGCCGTCCGTGACGGCGACCCGGTCGACTACGAGGCCGAGGTCGTTATCGACGGTGCCGGTGCCCTCTCCCTGCTGCAGGACAAAGCCGATTTTTCCGCGTCTACCTTCGACACTCGCGTCGACTACTCGCAGTTTTGCTCTGCCTACCGCGAGGTCCTCGAGGTTCCCGAGCCGGTCGAGTGGGACGACGCGCTCGTGTTCAAGCCGACCGAGGAGCTCGGCTACCTGTGGTACTTCCCTCGCTCCTCGACCGAGATCAACGCCGGACTCGGCTTTCAAATGAACAAGCCGTCGATGGAACTCGTCGACGTTCTCAAAAACGACCTCGAGACCCACCCCGAGTTTCAGGGCGCGACGGTCAAGAACAAACTTGGTGCCGCACTCCCGACGCGACGGCCCTACGATTCGGCGGTGCATCCGGGCTACGTCGCCGTCGGCGACTCGGCCGGCCACGTCAACCCCTGTACCGGCGGCGGGATTCCGGGCGCGGCGAAGGCGGGCCACTGGGCGGCGAAAGTCGCGACCGAGGCCATCAGCGACGGCGACGTGAGCGAGGCGGCCCTCTGGGAGTACAACCGTCGCGTCCAGACCGATTTCGGCAAGCGCTTCGCCGCGATGGACCTGTACAACATCTTCGGCGGCGCACACGACATCGACGACCTGATCGGCGTCATCACCGCCCTGCCGGGCCAGCAACTCGTCGACGCGCTGGGCAAGAAAGGTACCGCGGAGATGACGCTCGGATTGAAACTCAAGACGATCCTCAAGACGGTCGGCCACTGGGACGTTCTCTACAAGCTCTACAAACTCCAGCAGGAGGCGAACTCGCTCAAGGAGATCTATGACAGCTACCCCTCGAGTCCGAAATACTTCGACGCCTGGCGGCGGGACCGAGACGGCGTGATGGACGGCGTCTACGAGATCACCGGCGCAGAGCCCAAGTACTGACCACCGCGGGTTACCCGCCCAGCGGAGACTGACTGGTCCACCCCATCTCCTTCCGCTTTCACAATCCCCTTTTCCGCTCGTCGCCCAACACTCGCACATGGCAGACAAAATCGCACCCGGGACGTGTCCGACGGCGAGTGGCATGCCGATGCTCGGACTCGGCACGTGGCAAAACACCGATCCGGAGCAGTGCACCGAAAGCGTTCGCACCGCCCTCGAAACGGGGTATCGACACATCGATACCGCTCAGATGTACGGCAACGAGTCGGCCGTCGGCGACGGTATCGCCCGAGCAGACGTCGACCGTGAGGATATCTTCCTCGCGACCAAACTCCTCCCGGAGAACCTCGGGCGCGAGGACGTCCTCGAGACGACCCGTGAGAGTCTCGAGCGCCTCGGCGTCGACTCGGTCGACCTGCTGTACGTCCACTGGCCGACCGAGGCCTACGACCCCGAGGAAACTCTCGGTGCCCTCTCGGAACTGTACGACGACGGGCTGATCGACAACGTCGGCGTGAGCAACTTCGAACCCGAACAGCTCGAGGTCGCCGTCGACGTCTGTGACGCGCCGATCTTCGCCAACCAGGTCGAGTTGCATCCGTTGCTCCCACAGGAGCATATCCGCGAGACCTGCGAGAATCTCGACGTCGAAGTCGTCGCCTACTCCCCGCTGGCCCGCGGCAGCGTCTTCGACCAGCCCGTCTTAGAAGAAATCGCGGCCAAACACGACACGAACGAAGTGCAAGTCAGTCTCGCGTGGCTCCGCGAACGCGGCGTCACCGCGATTCCGAAAGCGACCGGCGAGGCCCACATCCGGGACAACTGGGAATCGCTGACGCTCGAGCTCGATCGAGCGGACCTCGAGGCGATCGACGCGATCGAGGAGACCCACCGGGAGGTCGACCCGGCGTTCGGCCCGTGGAACTGAGTTGCGACGGAACCGCGGAGTAATCTCGTTTTCACTCGAGGCACGATCGTTTATACGATTTAACGACAGCTCACGATCGCACGGAGCGGCGGTCGCTCGGCATATCGTAGCTGAACGACGAGCGCGCACACACCTATCAGAGAAGGTGACCGTTTCAGGAAGTGAGGGACTCACTTACGCGGAAACGACAACAGCGGTTTCACGGAGACAGAAGGGTCTAAACCGACGAATCGCCCGTCTGGAGCCATAGATGTCTCATAACAATATACGGCCGACGTGTAGCCCGACGTGTAATGAAAGCACGAGGTGTACCTGAATGAACTGTCTCTTTTTTACGAACACGCCGGCACACGTTCATCTCTACAAGCACACCATCGACCGCCTCGAGGAGCTGGGCCACGACGTGCTCGTGTTCGCCAGAAGCGACGAGTGTACGGAGGCCCTGCTGCGGGCCCACGAACTCCCGTACGTGATCTACGGCGGTCGGGGGGAGAAAAAACACTCGCTGCTGTGGGAGCTGCCCGTCCAGCTCGGCCGTATCGTCTGGCGAGCCCGGAAATTCGGTCCCGACGTGATCTTCGGGATCGGCCCCTACGCCGCCTACACCGGCCTCGTGACGGGGTCGCCAGCGATCGCGGTCCTCGATTCGGAGCCCTCGCTGGACCACGTCGTCGCCCGACCGTTCGTCCGCGCGTTTCTCACGCCGGAGGCCTTCCAGAAGGAACTGGGCGAGAATCACTACCGGTTCCGCGGATTCAAAGAGTCCGCCTACCTCCACCCGGATATCTTCGAACCCGATCCCGGTATTCGCGACGCCCTCGGCGTCGGTCCCGACGAGTCGTTCGCGATCGTCCGTCTCAACTCCTTTAACGGCCACCACGACGTCGGACGGAAGGGGTTCTCGCTCGAGCAACGACGCCGATTGCTCGAGGAACTCGCGACCGAGGCGACCGTCTTCGTCTCGGACGAAGGGAGCAATCTCGATCTCGAACGCCTCGACGCTCGCCCGTTCGACCTCCACCCAGCGAAACTGCACGACGCGCTCTCGGAAGCCGATCTGCTGGTCGCGGATACCCAGACGATGGTCACCGAAGCCGCCCTGCTCGGGACCCCGGCGATCAGGTCGAACTCCTTCGTCGGCGAGTCGGACATGGGTAACTTCCTCGAGCTTGAAGACGAGGGGCTCATCTACAACCTCTCGTCGTTCGACGCGGTCCTCGATCGATCGCGGACGCTGCTGGCCGACGAGTCGGTACCCGAGCAGTGGGAACGACGCCGCGACGAGTACGTTTCCGAGATGGTGAACCTCACGGAGCTGCTGTGTACCGTCGCCCTGACGTTCACCGAGTCGGCCCGCGAAACGACCCTCAGCGACGTCGCGGAGGTGAGCGGATGAAGGTCTGTTCGGTCGTCGGTGCCAGACCGCAGTTCGTCAAGGCCGCGGTCGTCTCGAGAGAGCTGCGAGCGGTCGGCAAGGAAGTCCTCGTCCACACGGGACAACACTACGACGAGGAGCTCTCGGACGTCTTCTTCGACGAACTCGAGATTCCGGAACCGGACTACAACCTCGGCGTCGAGTCGGACACGCACGGACGCCAGACTGCGGCGATGATCGCCAGCCTCGAGCCGGTACTCGAGGAGACCGATCCCGACGTCCTCCTGTTGTACGGCGACACGAACTCGACGCTCGCAGGCGCGGTCGTCGGGTCCAAACGCGACGTTTCCGTCGCGCACGTCGAGGCAGGGCTGCGAAGTTACAACCGCGACATGCCCGAGGAGACGAACCGGGTCCTCACGGATCACGTCTCGGATCTGTGTTTCGCGCCGAGCGAGGCGGCGGTCGAGAACCTCGCCGTGGAGGGCATCGACGACGGCGTCCACTGGACCGGCGACGTGATGTACGACGCGATTCTCGAGGCGCGCACTCGCGCACACGACCGGTCGACGATCCTCGAGGATCTCGAACTCACCCCCGACGAGTTCGTGCTCGCGACGGTCCACCGCGCGAGCAACACGGACGACAGGTCGAATCTCGAGTCGATCCTCGACGGCCTCGCGTCGTCGCCGCTGCCGGTCGTCTTTCCCGCCCACCCGCGGACGATCGCCCGACTCGAGGAGTACGACCTACGCGACAGGGCCGAGGACGACCTTCGGCTGATCGACTCGCAGGGCTATCTCGATTTCGTTCGACTCCTCGATGCCGCAGAGCGGGTCGCAACCGACTCCGGCGGCGTCCAGAAGGAGGCGTTCTTCCTTGAGACGCCTTGCGTGACCCTCCGGGGCGAAACGGAGTGGACCGAGACGGTCGAGGCCGGGTGGAACGAACTCGTCGACCCGGACGAGGACCGAATTCGTGACGCACTCGAGCGCGAGCGAGGGGTGCACTCGACGCCCCAGCCCTACGGCGACGGCGTCGCGAGTCGCCGGATCGTCGGACTTCTCCAACAGGCCGTCGACGATGGTGCGAGTCCGGCCGTCGAGCCGTTGCCGAACGGGCTCGCGGATTGAATCACTGAAATTCACACCGAATCGAGCGCGAGAGACCATAAAGATGACAAGCGAGCACGTGGCGACTCGATACGCTCGATCGTCGGAGCCAGTTCCGTGCGAAGACGCCGCATACGAGAGCGTTTCCGGCGATCCGAAATTCCGACAGACGTTTCCGCTCCCCCAAACGGTTTAAGCGAAGTAATTATATCTAATTACAGACGATATCGGATGACCGACGAGATTTCCTCGAGTCGTTTCCGATCGCTCTCGTCGAATCGCGTGAACTCCTTTCGCCACGCCAGCGATTCGCCGTCGATGCCGAGTTTCTCGGACTGATCGACGCCGGCTTCAGTTCCGCCATCCGTTAAATATGAGTTCTCAGTCATGTGTGTGGTCGATACTGAAACTCGTCGCTATCGAGGTTTAGGTTTACTGGCCCCGAGCGTGCTCGAGTAGCGTACTCGACGGTCTCGAGACCGCTGAAAGTTACATGGCCCGATGGGAGTCCGCTCGAGACGGTACAGCGAGACGATCGAACGCAACGCTCGAGACGGTTACAGCGATTCGACGTCGAGGATCATCACCACGTCGCCTTCGCCGAGGACGGACGCGCCGCTGATTCCCTCGGTGGAGCTGAGCGAGCCGTGAAACGGCTTGATGACGACCTCCTCCTGACCGTTCATCCCGTTGCACCGCATCGCGACTTTTCGAATGTCGTCTTTGACCCGAACGATCAGATCGTCGTCTTCCTGTTGGGAGTTCGGAACCGACAACGACTCGCCGAGATCGATGATCGGGTACGTCTTCGAGTCGTGACTGAGAATCTTCGAATCGTCGATCGACTGAACGTCCAAATCCGAGATCACCGAGATGTCGTCGACGTTCTTGATCGGAATGCCGTATGCCTCCTCACCGATCTCGACGAACAACACCCGTTCGATCGCGACGCTCACGGGGAGAGTCAACGTAACGCACGTTCCCTCTCCGGGTTCGCTCTCGACGTCGATGTCACCGTCGACACTCTGGACGACGCGATTGACGACGTCCATTCCCACGCCGCGACCGCTGATATCCGTCACCTCGTCGTTCGTCGAGAAGCCGGGGTGGAAGATCAGTTCGTAGACCGCAGAGCGCTCGAGGGACTGGATTTTCGCAGGGGACATGACGTCCTTCTCGATCGCCTTCTTCCGAATCCGTTCCGGATCGAGGCCCGCGCCGTCGTCTTCGATAGCGAGCGTTACCGTATCTCGCTCGCGCGTACCCCGAAGTTCGATGGTACCACCGCGGGGTTTTCCCTTCGCTTCGCGGACGTCCGGATCTTCGATCCCGTGATCGATCGCGTTCCGAATGAGGTGGACGAGCGGGTCGCGCATCTCGTTTAAGATCGACCGGTCCATCTCGATGTCGACGCCGGTCATCTCGAAGGTAATCTCCTTGCCCTGATCCTGTGCGATGTCCCGGACGAGTCGCGGGAAGTGACCGGCGATCGTCCGAACTGGGACCAGCCGCATCTCGAGGACGGTGTCCTGAATCCTGGAGGTGATCTTGTCGTGTTCGCTGAGTTCCTTTTCGACCTCCGAAACGCCCAGCTCTTCGATGGTGTTTCGAAGCTTGATTCGACTCGTCACCATCTCCTCGACCTGGTTGTACAGCTCGTCGATGGTCGTCACGTCGACGCGGATCGACTCGATCTCCGTCCCGTGGTTGTCGAGCACTGACTCGCCGCCGCTGTCCTCTGGCGAACCGCCGTCTTCGTCACCTTCTTCGCCCGTAAGTCCTCGTTTCACCGCGTCGGTTACGTCGGTCACCCCGACCGATTCGAGGTATCGGTGGTCGTCGTACTCCTCGAAAATCTTGTCCGCATCCGCACTCGAGTCCGGCGTGACGTACAGTTCGAACCCGTCCTCGAACTCGCCGGATTCGATGTCGGTTATGGCCGGCACTCCCGCATGAACAGTGTAACCGTCCTGAATGTCCCCGAGTACGAACATCGCATCGACCAGGTTCGATTCGCCGTCGCCGATCGAGAGATCGAGGTGAAAGACCGATTCAGCGCTGGCTGCCTCCGTCTCGGCGAGGGTGTCGAACGGGACATCGACCGATTCGTCGGTCGAGTCGTCACCGTCGCCCGGCGGGGCGGCGACTTCCTCGCCGTCGCTGCCGTCGATCTCCGCTCTGAGCTGTGCGACCGTCGCGCTCGGATCGAGTTGCACCTCTCCCGACTCGTCGATCTGCGTGACCATCTTATCGAGCGAATCGACCGCTTCGAACAGCAGATTCATCCGGTCGTTGGTCACCGCCATGTTCCCCTCTCGGACCTCATCCAGTAAGTCCTCGAGCGCGTGTGCGAGGTCTGATGGCGCTTCGAACCCCATCGCGCCGAAGTTCCCCTTGAGGTTGTGACTTACCCGAAAGACCGCGTCGATTGCCTCGGCGTCGGTCGGATTGTCCTCGAGAGCCAGCAACGAATTGTTGAGCTGGAGAAGGTCGTCCTGGCTTTCCCGAATGAATGTATCAAAAACGTCACTCATACCTTGATACGTAGTACGTCGAACACCAACGGTTTAGGCTTACTGGCTGAATTATCAGATTTGAATAGTATTCTTGAACTGCCGTTATCGGTCGTTAGAAGGGACGAAACCGCCGTATATAGGCTGAGTTGGATAGTCATCCGAGCGGTGACCCATCAGTAGGTTGGAACACCAGGTAACCAACCGGTCGTCACAGTTGCGTCTCCGCCCGTCCGAGGTTCAAGCCCGTCGAGCGGTCCAATCAAAACAAGCCTGATCGCTGCAGAACGGGGCTCTCGAGGCCGCTTTTCGACCGACTGGAGGAGAGGGGCCAGAACAGTTATCCGGGTCGCGTTTGTCAGTTCTCGTGTAACAGCACACGAACTTCGCAGATCTTTGCAGAACGACCGAACAGCAATCGAGGGAGTCGGTGTATGACGAACCACGAAACGAGTACGATTCAAGCACACGATCAGATGGGGAAAGAATGACAGCGCCGGACGAGACGCCGGAAGTGATCGCCGTGTCACTCCAGAAGGGCGGAACCGGCAAAACGTTTACCGCGATGAACCTCGCTGGGGGCCTTGCAGCCCGCGGGTTCGAGGTACTGCTGGTCGATTTCGATCCGCAGGGAACGCTGAGTGCCAATCTCGGCAAGCGCGAGCAGTATTTCGACCTCGACACGCTCTCGCTGGACGAAGTACTACTCGATCCATCGAAATGGGATCGAGTGACAGAGCTGATCGAGACCGACCACGAGGAGTTCGATCTCGTCCCCGCGAACCAATCGTACAACGGGAACAAGACGCCCCTCGACGCCGCTGACGCCGGCGGGAACCGATTCGGACGGCTCTTAGAGCACCTCGAAGGCGAGTACCACTATGTCGTCTGTGATTGCCCGCCCGACTTCTCGCCGTACGCGAAGAACGCGGTAACCGCCGGCGAGAATATCGTCATCCCGATGATCCCGGAGATGGAGATGCCCCACTCGGTCGACTTGCTGTTCGACCAGTACGACGTCCTCGAGATGATGCACGAACTCGACATCTCCTATCTCGCCTCGGTGATGACAGTCGACTCGACGAAGATGACGAGCGAGCACCAGCGGATCGTCTCCTGGTTCGAGGACACGTTCGGCGAGAAAGGCGTTGTAACCGACCACCGGGCGGCCTTCGCAAGGGCCAAGAAGAACCAGCGGTCGGTCTACGCCTACGAGGAATCGCTCGCGAACGCGGAACTCGAGACCTACGATAGGCTCGTCGAACTCGTCATGGCACAGACCGAGCCGCCGACGTTCGGAATCGACGTCGAGGCGGCGACACAACTGTCGCTCGACGGTATTCGCCGTCGGCGAGAGCAGAACCGAGAGCAGGAGGTAAACGCATGAGCGATGATACACCCGACCCAGACGACCAGTTCGAAGACCAGCTATCGGACGTTGGCTCTCGAACGCGCGAGAAGTTTTCGGCGGAAGAACGGAAGAAAGCGGAAAAGCTCGGCGTCTCCCCGGGCGAGTCGGTCGAGTCGGCAGACGACGTGGCAGACGCCGATACCACCGACGCCGGTAGTGCCACAACGGATACCGGTGCCGACGCCGGTAGTGCCACAGCGGATACCGGTGCCGACGCTGGTAGTGCCACAACGGATACCGGTGCAGCCGCAGATGACGACGGAGACGATGTCGACGCCAGTACCGAGAGAGACGATACTGACGCCGATGTCGAGAGTACCAGTGACGACAACCGGCCGTCCGGTGGCGCGGGTACTGACGTTCCCCCCAAAGGGGGAGACGCCACCACTCCCGCCCCGGACGACCGAACCCAACCGTCAGCGCCCGAAACCGAATCGACCGGCTCCGGAACGGGGACGGTATACGAATACAACGACATGAATTCGAAACTCGAGCACGGGCGAGACCCGTCCGTCGACGACCAGCGACCGACGACCGAGGCGAACACAGAGCAGTCGAACGGAGCGATAGCCGGCTTCGGCGGCGTGACGACCGGCGAGCGGATGGCGGTCACGAAGACGGAGGTCGACTTCGTCACGGGAGACGAAGCACAAACGAACGAAGTCGAGCAAACGAAACTGCTGTATTTCGAGCTCAACGACGAACTGTTCGCCGCCCCCCTTGAGAGCATCAGTTCCGTCGAGGAACTCTCAGGGCTGACCCGGTACCCGCGGTCGCCGGAACCGATCGACGGCGTAACCGACATGCGGGGCAAGATCATCGCGGTCTTGAACCCGAAGGTGATCGTCGACCTCTCGAACGCGAGCCACCAAAACGGTGCCGGCGGGGACTACATAATCGTCCAGGACGAGGTTGAGGACGAACACCGGATCGGGGTACGCGTCGACGACATCAGCCACGTCGAATCCGCGAGCGAGGAGTCGATCACGCCGATATACGACATCACCGAGATGGACCTGGTCACGATCGACGAGTCCTACCTCGAGGGCATCATCCACGGCTATCGGGCCGACGAGCAGGCCCAGGTGCCGCTGGTGGATTTCACGGCGCTCATGGAAACACTGAAAGAGTATTAGTACTGGATCCCAGAACGTTCGTACATGGTTACCGTTGGCATCGTCGACGACTCCGCGTTCATGCGGAACATTCTCACAGAAATTCTCGAGCAGCGCGGACACGACGTCGTCGGAGAAGCCAGCGATGGCGAATCCGCGGTCGAACTCGTTGAAAGCACGGATGTCGAGGTTATTACGATGGATATCTCGATGCCGGGGCAGGGGGGCCACTGGGCCGTTGACAGGATCATGGAGCGACACCCGGTCCCGATCGTCGTCTTGAGTGCACACGTCCACGAGGACGCCGAGGAGGCACTCGAGTTGATGGAACGTGGCGTCGTCGACATCATCAGAAAACCCGGTGGCAAAGAGCGATCAGTTTCGCTCTGGGATCGCGCCGACGAGGTCGTCGAGCGTATCGCCGGGGCGTCACAGTCGAGTGCCCGGCCGGGGTCGATGGCCAACTCGACGGCGGGATCCGCCACTCGAGGGACCGGGGCCGGAACCGGGCGATTGGCGGAATCGAAAGCGTCGAGCAGCGAGTCGTCACGGGCGGGATCCGTCTCGGCGGACGCACCCGAGTCGTCGAAGACGACGACGCTACTCGTCGGCTCCTCGACCGGCGGTCCGAAAACCGTCGAGACGTTGCTCGCGAACCTCCCGGCGAGTCTCGATCTTCGGGTCATCGTCGTCCAGCACATGACCGACGCCCTGACCGGCTCGTTCGCCGAGCGTCTCGACGCGGCGACGGATCTCGAGTTTCGCGAGGCGGGCCCCAACGAGACCGTACGCGGCGGAGAGGGCGTTCTCGCGAAGGGCGGGTATCACCTCGAGGTAACCGGCTACCGGCGCGGCCGGATCGACATCGACCTCTCGAAAGCGCCCAAAATAAACAACGTCAGGCCGGCCGTCGATGCGACGATGCGAACCGCCGCGGACGTCATCGACGATCACATGATCGGGGTGATTCTGACCGGCATGGGCGAGGACGGTGCGATCGGAATCAAGGCGGTCGCCGATGCGGGCGGTCGAACGATCGCCCAGGACGAAGCGACCTCGCGAATCTTCGGGATGCCGAAGGCCGCGATCGAAACCGGGTCGATCGAACAGGTCCTGGCGATCGACGACATCCCGGAGGCGATCGTCAGCCTCTGTACCGACGAGCGTAGCGACTAATCGGAGTTTTCGATCGTTCGCTATCGACACGACAGATAGAAGTTGCCTGTTCGGCCGTGAGTCGTCAATTCGGTTGTGAGTCCCCAGTCCGGTCGTGAGCTGTCAATTCGACCGTGAGAGTCTTAGATGCGCATCCGCGCCGGATCGAGCCAGATGACGAAATCGTCGCCTTGCCGAATAACGCCTTCGACGCCCGGCTCGTCACCACCGGCTTCGACCTCGCTCGGGGGAAACGAGTGGACCCCGCGGACGCCGTCGACGAGCCAGCCGAGCCGGCTATCCGCGCCGTCTTTTCGCTTGAAGACGATGAGTTTCTCGTCGGTGTACTCCTCGCCGACCTCGAGCAACCGCTTGAGGTTTATCACCTTCACAGCCTCCTCACGGAGGTTGAGAACGCCCTCGATGTGGGCCGGCGTGCTCGGCAGGTTGGTCAACTCGCCGCAGTTTACGATCTCTGCGATGTAGCCTATCTCGACGCAGAACCCGTCAGTATCGAGTTCGAACTCCAGTACGTCTACTGCATCCCGCTCGTTCGTCTCCTCGATACCCTCGTCGACGGCTCCCTGCTCGTACTCTTTTGCTGCCATACGTTGAATTCGCCCCCGATCCCAACCGGTGTTGAAATCGTCTTCGTACCGAACCGTTTCCCGGACACGTACTTAATTCTCGCGGCCACGAACGTTCAATTATCTGATATTACGGCCGGCTCGGAGGCTACTACCCCGCCAGCCTGGCAGCCAGTATCCAACTGATTCGACGGCCGCGAGGACGACGTGCAAACAGCGGACAGTGGCACATATGTCAGGTTATCGGCCAGATCCCTTTTGCCACCCGGATCCACTACTGTACTACTAGCGGCCCGTTCTGGACCAGATTCGGGACCGAAATTCAAATGACTGACGATAGTGTCGCTCGAGCAGGTGAATTCGAATCGCGTGAGACGAAGCCCCCTCGAACGGATATGGATACGGTTCGATCCCAACTGACAACCGGGTCCGCTTCGACGCCGTTTCACTCGAAGACGCCATCGTCCGACTCGATCAGTTCTCGATCGGACGATCCGGTGACCGTTCACCAGGCTGCACGAGTCGAATCACCGACCGTAGTTCCGGGACCGGCCGACGACCTCGAGGAGTCGGCGTTCAAAGTCGGAATCGCCGAGTACGCCCTCACCGGTCGCAACGAGTACCAGACGCTTCGCTCGAGCGGGTTCGGATCCTGCATCGGGGTCGTGTTACACGACGAGTCCGCAGCCGTCACCGGGCTGTTGCACTTCATGCTGCCGTCGATCGGGCGCATTTCGAACCCAGGTCCGAACCCCGCAAAGTTCGGCGACGCCGGGATCGAGGCGATGATCGATTCGTTCACGGCACTCGGTGGATCCGTCTCGCGAACGACGGCCAAACTCGCTGGCGGCGCGACGATGATGAACTTCGAAAACGACGGCGATTCGATCGGCGAACAGAACGCGATCGCGGCACGCACGGCCCTCGAATCCCGCGGTATCCCGATCACCGGAACGGATACCGGCGGTTCGATCGGCCGATCGATAATAGTCGACTCACAGACCGCTTCGGTGTCTATTCAACGATCTGATAGTACCGAACAGGTCATCTAAGTCGGGTGTTTTCGGCTCGGAACGTGATCCCTCGAGCGACACGCTCATACATGATAGTACTCAAATATATCTATTTTTATGATGTTCACTATTCTTTGAATTATTTTATTTTTTGCTGGTTACTTCCCTGTCGTTTATTGTGTGGCCGTTCCTCGGCTTCAGTAGTCGTGGACGACAGCCGATCCTGAAACGGCCCGGATACGGTTTCCGATACAAAGGGTAATTAATCTGTTTGGTTTGAGATTTAACTCGGGTCGGAGATAAGATATTTCGAGATCAGCATCCCGTTCGAGACGCCCGGAAAACCGACGGCGTCACTCGAGCAAAAAACCATGATATAGGTACTGCTTTCAGCGGTGATCCCGTTAGAACAGCCAATGGCTCGCCTCGAGAGAATACACGTCTACCCCGTCAAATCGCTGGACGGAACGACGGTTGAAACGACGTCGATTCGCGACCGCGGCGGGACCGAGTGGGACCGTCGGTACGCGATCGTCGACGAAGACGGGACCTACGTCAACGGAAAAGGCGAGCGTGCCGTCCATCGACTGCGCGCATCGTACGATCTCGAGCGGAAGACGATCACCGTCCGGAAGCAGGGGAGTGACGACCCCTTCTCCTTTCACCTCGACGTCGACCGGGACGCCTTCGCCTCGTGGTTGACGTGTTTTTTCGGATACGAGGTCGATGTCGTCCGCGCCGACGAGGGCGGGTTTCCGGACGATACCGACGCCGCCGGACCGACAATAATCAGTTCGGGAACGCTCGAGGCAGTCGCGTCGTGGTTCGACGGCATCGACCCCGCAGAGATGCGTCGTCGTCTCCGACCGAATCTCGTTGTCGGTGAGACGGAACCGTTCTGGGAGGATCGCCTCTACGATCGGCCGGGGACGACCGTCCCCTTCGAGATCGGCTCGAGTCGGCTCGAAGGGGTCAATCCGTGTCAGCGGTGTGTCGTTCCGACGAGAGATCCCGATACCGGCGAACCGACCGACGGGTTCCGCGAACGGTTCGTCGACCGGCGCGAGGCGACCCTCCCGGAGTGGGCGAACCCGGCCTGGTTCGATCACTACTACCGACTGATGGTCAACACGCGGGTCCCCGAGCGCGTCTGGGGCGACCGTTTGACCGTCGGAGACCCGGTCGTGGTCGAACCCCATCGAGAATCGTCCGCGACCTTGCGCTAACAACGCCGGCGATCCCGCTCGAAAACAGTCGAAAGCAATCTCGGTCGGCGACGACACGCCTCAATCGAAGTCGGGAAGGTCCTCCGGCGGTTCGTACTGGGCTTCCCAGTCGATGTACTCCTCTTTGAGCAGGACCGAGACGAGCTGTCCGAACTCGGTCAATTCCGCGTTGATCGACGAGACGGTTCCCCACGACTCGAGATCCGGGTGGTACTCTCGAGCCTGCCAGTCCTCGGGGATCCCCGGCGCGTGGTAGCCGACCCGGTCCGCGAAGTCGTCCCAGAAGAAGTCGAACCCGGCGAAGAGATCGAGGTCACGGGCGATCTCGAACTCCCGTCGCTCGAGATCCGTGTCCGTGAGCCACTCCTCGAACGCTTCCTCCCACGCTCCGTCCTCGAGAAACCCCTGTAGCTCTTCGCGGCGATAATCGACCTCGTCCCCGCCGCTGATCGTCGCGTCGTCGTACTCGTTCGGATCGACGAACGACAGTTCGGGCGGATTCGGGGGCTCGACCTCAAGTCCCATAGAGCGGCCTACGCGCCGTCCCCGGATAAGAATTCCCTCCGCGAGCGAACCCGAACGCTCAACCTTCCGCCGGCCGTTGACCGGACAATGACCGGGTTCGAGGCCGCGATTCTCGATGTCGACGGAACGATCCTGCGCGGCGAGCGGGTGATTCCCGGCGCGGTCGACGCGCTGACGACGCTCGAGACGGCCGGAATAGACACGGTACTGTTCTCGAACAACCCCACGCGAGGGGCGTCCCATTACGAGGCGAAACTCGGCAGTCACGGGATCGATATCTCCGCTGATGCCGTGCTCACGTCCGCCGTCGTCACCGCCGAATTTCTTCGGGCGAACCACCCGGACGAGCCGATCTTCCTGGTCGGCGACGATCGGCTGGAAACGCTCCTCGAGGAGTCCGACCTCTCGGTAACTACCGATCCAGGCGAGAGCGGCGTGGTCCTCGGCTCGTTCGACCGGGAGTTCTCGTACGGTACGATCTGGGAGTCGCTGCGGGCGCTCGAGGGATCGACCCCCTTCTACGGAACCGACCCGGACGCGACGATTCCGACGGAGGGCGGTGACATTCCGGGATCGGGATCGATCCTGGCGGCGATGGAAGCGGTGGCGGGCCGCGAGCCGGATGCGATTCTTGGCAAACCCTCCGCGGTCGCGGTCGAGGCCGCGATGGGGCGACTCGAGACACCACCCGAACGAACGCTCGTCGTTGGCGATCGACTCGATACCGACATCGAACTGGGAGAACGAGCCGGAATGGCGACCGCCGTCGTCCTCACGGGGATCACCGATCGAAGCGATATCGAGCGCGCCGCCGTCGACCCGGATTACGTCCTCGAATCGATCGGCGAACTCGAAGAGCTGATCGAGGACTAGCTCGTGAGACCGTCCTCGAGTCGTTCGGCGAACCGTTCTCGAGTCGTTTGACGAACTATTTCGAGAACCGTCTCGAGCACGGATACCCGCCCGAAATCACAATCTAGTATTTCCCGACCATCAGAGCCATTAGCGGCTGTTCTCGCCCGTACGCGCTTCGCGTCGCAGCCGCTCGCCCTCCTCGGTGCTGACGGTGAGTCCGGGGACGCTCGTCGGCCGTTCGTCCTCGTCGATGGCGACGTACACGAAGTACGACTCCGTCGTCCGTTCGCGCTCGTGAGTCCGGAGATCCTCGCGCTCGGTGACGATTCGAACCTTCACGCTCGAGTCGCCCACGTCGTAGACGTAGGCGGTGATAAACGCGGTATCGCCGACCGGGATCGGCCGCTCGAAATTCATCTGATCGACGCGGGCGGTGACGCAGGCCTCGCCGGCAAAGCGCATCGCGGCCATCGCGCCGACTTCGTCCATCCACTTCATCACGTTGCCGCCGTGGGTCACGTCGAGCGCGTTCGCGTGGTGGGGCTGGACCATTTCCCGGTTTTCGACCACGGTCTCGAGGAGATCGGTCATCGCCCGGTCTTTTCCGACGAGTGCAATCAATCTCTCGACACGGCTCCGGGAACGTTGCCCGTTGACACGCTTCGATACTGGTAAAAGTCGCGCCCGAGTTGGTTCGGTAATGAGCGATGCAGGTGACGTCGATGTCCCCGACGCAGCCGACCCGCCGGACGGCGAGAGCGGATCCGTACAGGTTCTCGGGACCGCTCACGTCTCTCAGGCCAGCGTCGACGAAGTCAGAGAGACGATCCGGGACGAATCTCCCGACATGGTCGCCGTCGAACTCGACGAGGGGCGATACCGCCAGATGCAAGGCGGGACGCCCGACGACGTGCAGGCAGAAGACCTCCTCTCCGGAAACACCGTCTTTCAGTTTCTCGCGTACTGGATGCTCTCGTACGTCCAGTCTCGGCTCGGCGATCAGTTCGACATCGAACCCGGTGCGGATATGCGGGCGGCGATCGAGTCGGCCGAGGCGAACGGTCACGGCGTCGCGCTCGTCGACCGAGACATCCAGATAACGATTCAGCGGTTCTGGGCGCGATTATCGATCATCGAGAAGTTAAAGATGGTCGGCGGGCTGGCCCTCGGCGTGACCGATCCCCGAACGATCGGAATCACCTTCGGCGCGGTCGTCGGGGCGTTTTTCGGATTCGTCTTCTCGGCGATAGTGGCCCCATTCCTGGGTCTGAACGACCTCCTGTTGCTCGGGATCACAGGAGTATCCAGCTTGCAGTACGCCGGCGCCGTCAGCGGTGGAGTCATCGTCGGCGCACTCGTGGGGTTGATCTTTCTCCCCTCGCTCGAGAACGCCGGAAGCGGAACTGGCGGTTTGCTCGACGGATTTTCCGTCCGGCTCCTGATCGGTGTCGTGCTCGGGCCCCTCGTCGCTCTCGGCATCGTCGTGACCGAGACGTTCGTCGGTCCCATCTCGGCCGGCCTGTTCGAGAACGTCGGGTCGTACTCGATCCGCGGCGGCGTCGGCATCCTCGCCGGACTCGGGATCGGGGCAATCGTCGGCGGACTCTGTGGAATCGCACTGGATGTCTTCACGACGGACGTAGAGGACGTAGACGAAATCGACATCGAGGAGATGACCGACGGCGACGTCGTCGCGGCGATGATGGAGGAGTTTCGCCGGTTCAGCCCCGGCGGCGCCGAGGCGTTGATCGACGAGCGCGACGCCTATATCGCACACAACCTCCACACACTCTCGGAGAAGGGATACGACGTTCTCGCCGTCGTCGGCGCGGGCCACAAAGCGGGTATCGAACGGTACCTCGAGGATCCGGAAACGTTGCCGCCGCTCGAGTCGATCAGCGGAACGGACTCCGGTCGTCGGTTTTCGCTCATGAAAGTGTTCGGCTATCTCGTGATGGCCGTCTTCGTCGGCTTTTTCTTCCTGTTGATTATGGCCGGCGTACAGGACGCGTTCTTGTTCCGATTGTTCGCGGCCTGGTTCCTGTTCAACGGCTTTTTCGCCTTCACGCTCGCTCGCCTCGCCGGGGCGCGCTGGGACAGTGCAGGGCTGGGCGGCGCAGTCGCCTGGCTCACCAGTATCAACCCGCTGCTCGCGCCGGGCTGGTTCGCGGGCTACGTGGAACTCAAACACCGACCGGTCAACGTCCGCGATATTCAGCTCTTGAACGAGATCATCGACGATACGGAACGGCCGCTGGGCGAAGCCGTCGAAGACATGTTCGACGTGCCGCTGTTTCGGCTCATCATGATCGTCGCGTTGACCAACATCGGGAGCCTGATCGCGACGGTCCTGTTCCCGTTCGTCGTTCTCCCGTGGATCGCCCCGGGCATCGGCGGCGTCGACGCGCTCTTCGCAGAGCTACTCCAGGGTGCAGAGAACAGTCTCGAACTAATCCGGGGGTACCTCACGTGATCTACGAGACAACCGCCGACTTCGCCTGCGAATCGCTCGTGACGAGGGTGAGCGACCGATGAGTTATCCGACGCAGTCGGGGGTACAGTTCAGTGACGAAGAACTGCTCGATCTCGCCGCCGCGTGGATCGCCTTGAGCGTCGCGTTCGCATTGCTTCTGGAACCGATTCACCGAGGCGTCGGGACGCCGACAACCTTCGTTTTGAGCGTCGCATTGAGCTTCGTAACCGTCGGCGTCGGCTTTCTCTGCCACGAACTCGCACACAAGGTCGTCGCGATCCGGTATGGACAGATCGCGGAGTTTCGCGCCGACTACCAGATGCTCTTTCTGGCCATCATGAGCGCGCTGATCGGGTTCCTCTTTGCCGCGCCCGGTGCCGTCTATCACGCCGGCCGGATAACCGAACGCGAGAACGCGATGATCGCGCTCGCGGGGCCGCTGACGAACCACGGTCTCGCGCTGTTGTTTTTCCCCTTGATGATCTTTCCAGGGATCGGCATCGTCGGTCACATGGGCGTCCTCATTAACCTCTTTCTGGCGACATTCAACATGATCCCGTTCGGCCCGCTCGACGGTAAGTCGGTCTGGAACTGGAACAAAGGCGTCTTCGCCGTCGTCTTTCTCGCGAGCGTTGCTCTGCTGGCCGGGTTCATCTTGATGTTCGGGATCGGACTCTGGTAGGTGGCTTGGCGTCACTCGCCTTCTCGAGGACTCGCGTGTAGCCGTCTCGAGTCGTCTCAGGGCCGGACCGGTGGCCTTTTAGCCGATCCGCGAGGTCTGTCAGGTATGACCGACCAGACGGACGGATCGGAGTCCGCGTCCGAGGATGGACTCACCTACGCCGAAACGGGCGTCGATATCGAGGCGAGCGAGGACGCGACCGCGGCGTTGCTCGAGGCCTTCGGGAGCGACCTGACGACGGAGTACGCCGGCCTGCTCGACATCGGTGATCGGTACCTCGCGCTGGCGACCGACGGCGTCGGTACGAAACTGCTCGTCGCCGAAGCGATCGAGGACTTCTCGACGATCGGGATCGACTGCATCGCGATGAACGTCAACGACCTCGTCGCCGCCGGTGTCGAACCGACCGGGTTCGTCGACTACCTCGCGATCGACGAACCGGACGACGAGATCACAAACGAGATCGGCGAGGGACTCGCCGTCGGCCTCGAGCAGGCCGATCTCACTCTCCTCGGGGGCGAGACCGCCGTCATGCCCGACGTCGTCACCGGATTCGATCTCGCGGGTACCTGTGTCGGACTCGCGCCGAAAGACGAACTCCTCGATGGCGAGGCCGCCGTCGGCGACGCGCTCGTCGGCTTTCCCTCGAACGGCATCCACTCGAACGGGCTCACGCTCGCACGCGAAGCCGTCACGCGAAACCACGACTACACGGAGACGTTCCCGCTCGATCCCGAGGTGACGATCGGCGAGGAACTCCTTCGACCGACTCGGATCTACACGGATTTGCTTGAGCCGATGGTCGAGGCCGACGTGCGCGCGGCGGCCCACGTGACCGGCGGCGGCTGGACCAACCTGCTTCGGATGGGCGAGAACCGGTACATCGTCGACGATCCGCTTCCCGCACAGCCGATCTTCGAGTTCGTCCAGACCGAAGGCGGCGTGACCGACGAGGAGATGCACCGGACGTTCAACATGGGCACTGGTTTCGTCGTCGCCGTCCCGTCCGAGCGAGCGGACTCGCTCGTCGAACGGACGGACGGGCAGATAATCGGACGGGTCGAAGACGGCGAGAGCGTCGAGATCCGCGGGCTGTCGCTCTCCTGAACCATCGTTTCCGGTCGAGTTCGTCCGCCTTCGTCGCGATCGCTATCGATCCGTTTCGCTTTCGGCGTGCGATTCGGTTTCCGGAGCGTCTTCGTTCGTATTCTTGCGGCCGCTTTCCTCGAGCGCGCTTCGTATCGTACTCCTCGTCGCTATACCCGATGAATCGGACGTCCTCGAGCGCGTCCGGCCGATAGCTCGCCAGTTCGTCTCCGATTATCCGCGCGCCGTCCGCGAGATCGAATCCCGCGACCCCACAGCCGAGGGCGGGGATCACGAGCGACTCGCAGGCGAGGTCGTCGGCGGCCTCGAGGCTGTTTTGGGTCGCGTTCCGAACGCTCTCTGCGGTCGCCTGCCCGTCGCCGTAGTGGGGCATCGCGGCGGCGTGGATCACGTACTCGGCGTCGAGGTCGTAGCGTCTGTGATGGCCGTGTCGCCGAGGTCGGCGGGGCCGTTGGCTTTCGCTTCTCGGTTCAGGTCTTCGCCGCCACCCCGGTGCAGCGCGCCCGCGACGCCGGAGCCCATCTCGAGGCTCGTGCCCGCAGCGTTGATCAGCGCATCGGCGGACTGGCTGGCGATATCTCCCTGAACGATGTCGAATTCCATGGGCGAGGGGCGGACGGCCAGCCGTTTGAAAGTGGGCCACGCGAATCACGGTCGAGCCGACCACGATCTTAGGCCGACCAAAACCTTTTTAGATTTAGGGTCGCCTAACTCCACGTGATGGACGCCCCCGTTCCAGAACAGGATACTGACACCGAACGCGTCGAGGCCGAATCGCCGACGGTTATCTCATCTCACGAGCCCCGACCAGGCAAGCTAGTCGTCACCGAACGAAACAACACGGACGGCTGGATCGCGAGCGATACAGCCGTCGATCTCGAGCCGTAGTTGATCGGTCGGTAGTTTCGGTCGATCGATCGATACTGTACCAATCGGGACCGACTCCCCGGAAGGCTTCACCGACTGCTGAGTTCGGTATCTCTGTCTTACGGACACGATCGGCAACAAAAAACGCTCGTAGAATCTGCGACCGTTGGTTCTTCGCAGGCGTTTAGTGGGTCGCTTCTTCTAAGACCAGCGTGTCGTCCTCGAGGTAGTGTTCGAAGTGGTGGCCGTCGTCTTCGAGTTCCACTAGGATCTCTCGGAGGATCTCGGCCGTCGCGTAGTCGCCGAGGTTCTCCGCGAGTTCGATGCTATCGCGCATCGACTCGATGATGTCACCGTACATCTCGAGGTCGTTCTCGAACATCGTTCGGATGTCATAGACGTCCTCGCCCTCGAACTCGACGGTCGCACGCTCCTCGAGGTTCGTCGGCCCCGATACCGGAACGCCGCCGAGGGCCTGTGCGCGCTCTGCCATCTCGTCTGCGCCCTCTTCTGCGTGCTCGTAGGCTTCCTCGAGGAAGACGTGGAGGTCAAGGAACTCCGCACCCTCGACGACCCAGTGGTGTTTCTTGAGCTGGTGATACAGGACGTACGCGTTCGCGAGTTCCGTGTTCAACGCGTCGACGACCTGTTCGGCTTTCTCACGGTCAAGTCGAAGCTCGTTCTCCTCGACGTGATCTGCCTGCTGTCGGACGGTCTTTTGGGTGCTCATCTCGTTTCTACATACAGGAGCATTCCACTTAAAGCTTCCCCATGGAGGAATTTTTCTTTGGGTAGCCAAAACTTATGTTGTCTATTGCCGACCGATGGTTCGGGTAACCCCCTCTCGAACGTGACTTCTCGGTTAGACAGACTGTAACGGACAGATTGCCGTTTTTTCACGCTTGAGTAAATATTTTCAAGGTGGAGGTCCTAGAGGGAGGTATGGCAACGAGGACAGCACAGCGGACGGAGCGGATCTACGTCGACGGCGACTGGCTCGAGACCGGCGCATCGATTTCGGTCTCGGACCTCGCCGACGGCGGGACGTTCGCAAACGTCGCCGCAGCGGGGCCGGCCGAAGCGCGTAACGCACTCGCGGCCGCACACGAGGTGAAACCGACGATGCGTCAGACGACCGTCGTCGAGCGCGCCGAGTGGTGTGAAACCATCGCGGATGGCTTGCGCGAGCGCGAGGAAGAACTCGCAGAGATTATCGTTCGCGAGGCGGGCAAGCCGATCTCCTCGGCGCGCGGCGAAGTTGGTTCGGCCGCGGAACGCTTCGACCGGGCCGCGGAGGAAGCTCGAAACATCGTCAGCAAAGGCGAATTCCGCGAGGGCTCGACGGCGGGCCACGAGGGCTGGCAGGCGATCGTCAAACACGAGCCGATTGGCTCGGTCCTCTGTATCACCCCGTACAATTACCCCCTCGCGACGACCGCGCTACAGGTCGCGCCGGCGCTTGCGGCGGGCAACAGCGTGTTGCTCAAGCCTGCGAGCAAGACGCCGATTTCGGCCGCGATCCTCGCGGAAGTCATCGCCGACGTCGACGGCATTCCCGAGGGCGCGTTCAACTTCGTCCCCGGCGAGGCGAGCGTCATCGGCGACATCCTCACTGGCGACGACCGCATCAACGCCATCGCGATGACCGGTTCGTCGGGCGCGGGCAAACACGTCGCAAAGGAAAGCGGCATGGTCAACCTCCACATGGAACTCGGCGGAAACGCCCCCGCCATCGTCTTCGACGACGCCGATCTCGAGGAGGTCGCCGGGGCCTGTACGTCGGGCTCGCTCAAGTACGCCGGCCAGCGCTGTTCGGCTGTCTCGCGCGTCCTCGTCGAGGAGTCGGCCCACGACGACCTCGTCGAGCGCATCGACTACAACATGAGCACGTGGCAGGCCGGCGACCTCTTCGACGAGGACACCGCCTTCGGGCCGCTGATCTCCGAGGACCAGGCCGAGTGGGTCGAGGAACTCGTCGAGGACGCCGTCGAGAAGGGCGCGGATCTGGTCCGGGGCGGCACCAGAGAAGCACCCGACGGCGTTCCGGACGAACTCGGCAGCCAGTTCTTCGAGCCGACGCTGCTGGCGAACGTCCCCCACGATGCCCGGATCGTCGACGAAGAGCAGTTCGGTCCGGTCGCCGTCGTAACCACCTTCGAGGGCCGCGAGGAGGCCCTCGAGATCGCCAACGGCTCCGACCTCGCGCTCGACGCCGCCGTGTTCACGAGCGACTACAACCGTGCGATGGACGTCGCAGAGCGCGTCGACGCCGGCGGTGTCCGAATCAACGGCGCACCGAGCCACGGACTTGGTGACGTCCCCTTCGGCGGCAACAAGGATTCGGGCATCGGCCGCGAAGGCATCGACGCCTCGATCCACGAGATGATGCGCAAGAAGAGCATCGTCCTCTAAGCCGGATCGCGCCCGCGAAACGCCGCTGTCGCTGTCTTTTCTCAAGGTTTCTCGAGGGTTCGTTCAGAGTCTGAAATACATGAGACAAACTACGACCGACCATCCGCCCCGGTGGCGCGCGCTGGTGGGCCGCTCGCGGCCCACCGAAGCCGCGCGAGGGCGGCGGTGAACGGCGAGGGCTTCACTTCGTTCAGCCCTCGACCAGTGAGCGGTGAGCGAAGCGATCCGCGAACGGCGTGAACCGCCGCGGCTGGGGAGGACGAGGTCGTGACGAGTGAGAAGGTGTGATTGATCTACTAGTTGGTGTTCGTCACAAACGGACAAGCGGACCACATCACACATCCGCTCGAGAGACTAAACTGTCACCGAGAGCCGCTCGAATCGTCACCAAAGACCGCTCGGTTCGCCGTATCTACTCGCTTCGAAGTTCCGCGACGTGGTCGATTCGCCGTTGAACCAGCTCGGCTTTGCCGATGTCGTGGCGCATGTGCAGTCCCTCCTCACCGGCGACGGCGAGTGCGTCCTCGGCGATTTCCTCCGCTTCGCTGATCGAGTCCGCGACGCCGACGAGCGCGAACGACCGCGAGGTCGTCGTGTAAATGCCGTCCTCGCGTTCGTCCACGCTCGCGTAGTACAGCAGAGCGTCGCCAGCGCTCTCCTCGTCGACCTGCACCTTGGCTCCGGCGGATGGGTCAGTCGGGTACCCCTCCGGAACCGCGTACTTACAGACTGTCGCCTGCGCTGCGAACTCGAGTGCCGGCGGCTCGTCGCCGTCTCGAGCGGCCACGAGGATATCAAGCAGATCCGTCTCGAGCACCGGCAGCGTGTTCATCGCCTCCGGGTCGCCGAATCGGGCGTTGAACTCGATGACTTTCGGCCCCTCGGCGGTCAGCATGAACTGGCCGTAGAGAATGCCGCGATAGTCCTCGAGGGCGTCGACCGTCGCCTCGATGATCTCGACGGCGTCGGCGTAGTCGGCGTCGGTCATGAACGGCAGTTCGAACGTCGCGTCGGTGTAGGATCCCATCCCGCCGGTGTTCGGCCCCTCGTCGCCCTCGTAGGCGCGCTTGTGGTCCTGGACAGCCGGGGCGGTCTCGAGGCCGCCGTTGGCGACGAACGCCTGGACTGTGAACTCCTCGCCAATCAGGCGCTCCTCGAGGACGATCCGGTCGTACTCCGACTCGCGGATGTACGCCTTGCCCTCCTCGGAAGTCACCTGATCGCCGATGACTTTCACGCCCTTTCCGCCCGTGAGCCCGGCGGGTTTGATCGCGAGGTCGCCGTCGTATTCGTCGATGAATTCGCACGCGGCGTCCATGTCCTCGAACGTCTCGAAGTCGGGACAGCCGGGGATGTCGTTGTCCGCCATGAACCGGCGCTGGAACGCTTTGTCCGTCTCGATTTTCGCGTCGGCTTGCTTCGGCCCGAAGGCGTAGACGCCGACGTCCTCGAGCGCGTCCGAAACGCCCGCGTCAAGGGGCGCTTCGGGACCCACGACGGCGATCGTGGCTTCGATTTCCTCGGCATAGTCTGCGACCGCCGCCGGGTCGGTCGTCTCGAGCGTTTCGAACTCGGCCGCGAGTCGAGCGATACCCGGGTTCTTGTTCCCCGCGCAGGCGGAGAGCTTCGCCTCGCTTTCCGCGAGTTCGCGAGCGATCGCGTGTTCGCGCCCGCCGCCGCCGATCAGCAACACGTGTTCGCGCATGTTCGATAGCCGGACGCACGAACCTGTAAGCGTTGCTCTTTTCGCGGCGGCAATATCGACACGTTTGTGCACAATCCAGCCGGCGGCGCGTACACCACGGCCGGCAGCGTTCCGCGGGGCGGTGTCCGTCGCGGTCGGATCGAACGCTGTGACAATCACAATCTACTAACAACATCGTCGCGTATTCGCGCTCGTGATGCGCGTATGAGCCGGTGGAAGCGTGACTTCGCGAGCGGACTCATCGTCCTGGGTCCGATCCTCGCGACTCTGTTCATCTGTTACGTGCTGTATTCGTTCATCGCGAACCTCCTGCCCGGCGTCCTGATCAACGCGGAGTTCCTCGAGGGATTCTTCCCGACCGTCGGAGAGCCGGCCCGGCAAGAACTCGCGCGCTTTCTGCGAGTCGTGGTCTTTCTGGTGCTCCTCACCGCCGTGATGATCGTCGTCGGCCCGCTGGTCAGAACGAAACTCGGAGCGCTGTTCGAGGACCTCGTCGATTACGGCGCCAATCGCGTTCCGGGCCTGCGGCTGGTCTACAACGCGTCGAAAACCGCGACGGAAACGACCGTCGGCGAGAACGACGCGTTGCAGACGCCGGTCAAAGTCGAAACGTGGAAGGGGGCCCGCATGACTGCGTTCAAAACGGGTCGAAACACCGAGAGCGGGAACATGCGGCTTTTCGTTCCGACGTCGCCGAACATCGCGAGCGGCTTCGTCGTCGAGGTCTCGCCGGAGCAGGTGACGACGCTCGACGAATCCCTCGAATCGGCGCTCACTCGAGTCGTCAGCGCCGGCTTCGGGGACGCCGACAGCGCCAATACGAAACTGCGGGAGGGAACCGAGATTAGGGTCATCGACGAGATGAACATGGATCGCGACGAGAAGTGAGCGGCAGCGCGGTATCGAGCGTGAGCGGTGCTACGACGACGGGTGGTGGACAATAGCGCCAGCCCAAGTCGCCATACTCGCGGAATCGCCTCGGCCGACCTACGCGAAAAACAGCGGCGGCCGTCGCTGATCATCACGCTCGTCCGAATCCGCACCGGATTCGACGGCCTCGCCCGAACCGGTGTGATCGGGAGTCCCACTCGAGTCGCCAGCGGCGTCGAGCAGCCGATCGAGTACGTCGATCGCCACACCGCGGTGTAAGGGCTGGTTGTCGTTCCCGCACTGTTCGTCCATCACGCAGGCCGGACAGCCGTCGATTCGCCCGCACTCACAGTCGGTGATGTGTTCGCGCGCACGCCGTGCGATCCGCTCGAAATTCTCGTAGATCGAGCGCGAGAAGCCCAGGCCACCCTCGATTCCGTCGTAGATGAACCAGCCGCTCGAGGGCGTCTCCTCGAGTCGGGCCGCGGTCGCCCGAACCGTCGCCCGCGCCGCGGCGAGGTTCTTGGGTTCGTCGTCGGTCGACGCGCCTGCGTGGGCGGCTTCGGACGGGGAAACGGACCGGTCGTCCGCCGCCTCGGGATCGAGGTGCGAGTCGATCGTCAGCGTCGCGAGCCCCCCGAGGTCGCGTTTGTCGACCATGAGCTCGAGCGGCGCGACGCCGATCGTGGCGTGTTCCGCCGCGTGGAGCCCGGCGGCGTAGCCCAGATGCGGGCTGTCGGCGAGCTCCGAGTCGAGCCCGGGGACAGCGAAGTCGCGGTATTTCTCGACGAGCTGTCGTTCGACCCTCCTGGGGACCTCGAGCCAACACAGTTGGGTCTTCATCGAGAGCGGCGGGTTATCGGTCGGAACGCCCTGCGCCCGACGCTTACCGCCGTGCACCCCGACCTCGTCGTAAGTGCCGTGGTAGACCAGTACCCGACCGCGCCCGTAGTGGAGCGTAAAGTCGCCGACGTCGCGGCTTTCTTCAGAGACGGCGTCCAGCACCGTCACGTCGCTTCGCGTGACCGTGTAGTAGTCCACGTCGGTCGGCCGCACCGTGACGTGCGGAGTGGGGCCGTCGTGAACCACGTCAGTGACTTCGTACTGGCGTCCCTCGTGGAGTCTGACAGCACCCTCGTGAAAGTCCCTGTAGACGCGTTCGCGCGCGAGCGGTTCCATCTCCGGATCGTGTTCCTCGTCGACACCCTCGGCGAGTCGAACCTCGTACTCCTCGCCGCGAGTCGCGTAGAGCGAGATCGTCGACTGGGGACGGGGTGGCCCGCAGTAGGAGATGCCCGTCTCGAGCGCGCCGGTCACCTTCCCCGCTCGCCGCCACATCTCGAGGCCGCGCTCGATACGCTCGCGATCGGCGAACGACCCGACGTCCCTTTCGGCGATCGCGAGTTCGTCCGCCGAACACAGCAGGTGCTGGGCGAAGACCGCGTCGTTCTCGATGTCCGCGACGGCGTCCTCGATGTCTGACTCGAGCAGGAACTCGGGATTCGAGACCACGTACTGATCGAGCGTTCGGTGCTCGGCGACGAGTACCGAGAGCGCTCGGTCCGTTCCCCGCCCCGCGCGGCCGATCTGCTGCCAAAAGGACTGGCGCTGGCCGGGATACCCCATCTGGACCGTCGCGTCGATCTCGCCGACGTTGATCCCGAGTTCGAGCGCGTTCGTCGAGGCGACGCCGTCGAGCAGCCCGTTCTTTAGCTGGTGTTCGGTCCCGTGGCGTTTCGGCCTCGAGTGGCCCGCGTGGTAGGGTTCGATTGCGTTTCCCCGTTCGGGGTCCGTGTAGTACCGACTGCGGTCGGTCCGGTGCTTGCTCGCTCGCTTGACCGAGAGTTCGGCGAGCTTTCTCGAGGGCGTAAATAGGAGCGTCTGGGCGTCGTGATACGCGAGGTGCGAGAGGAGTTTCGGGGCCTCGACGGTCGCCGGAACGCGTTCGAGGACGCCCGAATCCGAGTTGGACCCGTCGTCGGGAACAGTGCTCGAATCCTCGCTATCGTCGGGAACGGCGTCAACGTCCGCACCGTCCTCGAGACCGTCAGTTTTGTCTTCGCGCGGTCGAGGCGGCGGGTTCCAGAGGACGATATCGCGCGGGCCCCGCGGTGAGCCGTCCTCGTCGACGACCGTCACCGGTTCGTCGATCAGCGTCTCGGAGTGTTCTCTAGGATTGCCGATCGTCGCGCTCGTCAGGGCAAACTGCGGCTCCGAGCCGTAGTACTCGAGAACCCGCCGAAGCCGCCGGAGGATCCAGGCGACGTGCATACCGTGGACGCCCGTATAGGTGTGAGATTCGTCGATGACGACCAGATCGCACGCCGAGAGGAATCGCGCCCAGCGGTCGTGGTCGTGGAGGTACGTGTTCACCCCCGCGAAGTTCGAGATGATGACGTCCGCCTCCTCGCGGATCTGCCGTCGCTCGCTCCCGCGTTCGGTGTCCCCGTCGTAGACCCGCACCGTGATGTCCAGGCCCAACTGGTCGTAGAAATCGTTGAGTTCGCGCTCCTGATCCCGCGAGAGAGCCTTCGTCGGGTAGAGAACGTACGCCGTCGAATCGGTCGATTCGGAACCCGTCGGCTCGCTCTGGGCCTCGAGATAGTTCCGAGCGATCTGAAGCGCGTAGATCCGCGTTTTGCCCGAGGACGTACTCGTCGCGATGCAGACGTTCTCGCCGCGCTCGAGCGCCTCGAGGGCCGCGGCCTGGTGGGTATAACAGTCGTTCTCGAGCGGCGCAGCGAGTTCGGGTCGTAGGAGGGTTTCGTTCGGGACCGTCTCCGGGTCGCGCCCCGGCCGCTCGAGGACGGTCGCGTCCGCCGAGTCGCGATACCGCGGAAACGTCTCGTGGACCTCGTCGCCCGTTATCGTCCCGTCGATGCGCGTCCCGCCCGTTCCGTGCTCGGGGTTCGTCATTTGGCTTCTCCCCGCCCTGTGACTTCCCACCGTACTGGAGTTCCCTCTCTCCATTGCCCTCGAGCGGTGTCTCTCGAGCGCTCTCGAACCGCTCTGGCACGGGGCGTTCGATACGATTCTGACGATCGCGTTCGGTCCGCTCCGAACGATCGCGTTCGATCCGTCCCCGACGCTCGCGTCTTCGCGGTTCGCATCAGAAATCACCGAGTCCGGTCTGTGACCCGCCTCGAGAGCGGTCGTTCGTCGTCGCGATCCCGTCTGCACCCGCGGTTCCTGCGAGTTCGGCGGCCGTCGGAGCGTCGCGGAGCCGCTCGTAGACGTGCCACAACGCCCGGCAGTCGTCCTCGCAGTAGGCCTCGTGGCGGTCCCACTCGAGTTCCGCGCCGCTTCGAATAAACCGCTGGTACGCGGCGGCGGTTCGTGCGCCGTCGAGGCCGGTGGCCGCATCTTCGTAGCCGAGCGCCGCCGAAACGTCCTCGAGCGCGTTCGTCCGACCGGGGAGGACGGCGTTGTCGTCGCGGACGGTCCACCCGTAGAGATCCAGCTTCGGAACATCACCCCACGTATCGAGGAATTGGGGGACGTATCGAGCGAGAAACGACTCGAGGTGCCGGTAGTCAAAGCGCCAGCCGTTCCAGGTGAGAAGCGCCCGGTCCGGGTGGACGCCGAACAGCCAGTCGCAAAACGACTCGAGAACGGCGCTCGGGTCCGTCGGGTCCGAGCGCTCGACGAAGGCGCGGTGCTCGTCGGTCGCGGGATCGTACGCGCCGATCTGCCAGATGATCGTTGGCGAGAGGCCGTCAGTTTCGATGTCGAGACACAGCGGCGGCCGCGGGCGATCCTCGGCGGGGAGGGGTTCGTCCGAAAGTCGACGCGGCGCTCCCGACTCGAGAACCGTCGCGTGCTGGTGCATCCGCACCGCCGTTTGCCGGCCGATCCCCGACATCGACGCGAGCGTTTCGATCGACGTCTCGAGGAGGTCGGACCGATTCGTTACGCCGCGGCCCTCGAGTTTGTCGACGGTTTTCGGGCCGACGCCGGAGACGGCCTCGAGCCCGAATTCGTCCGCCGCGAGCGTCTCGATCGGCCCTATGTTGCGGTTCTCGAGATCCCCATCGGGACCGGCGCCGACGGCTATCGACGAGAGCGACCCCGCGGATCCGTACCCCCTCTCGGGAGCCGGTTCCGACGATTCGGACGCCGACCGTGGTGTCTACCGTCGATTCCGTTTTCGAATTCCCGCCGTCGACCCCGACGCCGACGACAGCACCATCGTCCGCCACGAGCCGCCAGCGTTCGTCGTAGCCGGCGGGGAGTCCGCCGGTTAGCACGGTCGTCGTTTCGCCGGCGGGCAACGCTGCGGACAGTTCGCTTCGGCGGGCGAGGTCGGTCTCGAGCGCCGTCGGGCGAACCGTCGTCGTCACGTCGTCACAGACCACGGCGGCGACCGAGGGATCGGTCTCGAGGCGGCGTTCGAGTGCCGGTTCGGCGTCGACCAGCGCATCGGCTCCGCGTGCGGTGAGGAGCGACTTCGAGCCGATATCGTGTCGTCGAACCGGCTCGGCGGCGTCCGCCAGCGGGGGGTGGACGACCGGCACCTCGAACACGTGGCGGGCGCGCGCGTCGGCTTGCGGCGCTCGAGAGGGGCCGGGGACGAGCACGAGGTCCGGGGCGAAGTACGCTCGAGCGTCCTGTAACGCAGCGAGCGATCGCCTCGAGAGCACCTCGGGCGAAATCGAGAGCACGCGGGACCCGTCTCGGTTGCTCATTGGTCGCCGGAAGACGGGCCGCAAGTATGAGCGTTGTGAGACCGCGGTGAAAGTAACCCACGAGCATCCCGCCTCTCTAGTGTCCCGCTCTTCGAGCGTCCCGTCCGAAACCGAAGCGTCGATCCTCGACCGCCGGAACCGAATCGATTTTGGGATCCCCGCCGAAACGGAGGGACAATGCGTCAGTACCTCGAGCTGGTCGAGTCGGTCCTCTCGGGCGGGACACACAAGCCGAATCGGACCGGCGTCGACACAATTTCGTCGTTTAGCGAGCACTACGAGGTCGATCTGCAGGCGGGCTACCCGCTGTTGACGACCAAGGCGATGGACGGCTACCGCTGGAACTCGATGATCCACGAGGTCTGCTGGTACCTCTCCGGCGAGGAACACGTCAGAAACCTCCGCGAGGAGACGAAGATCTGGAACGCGTGGGCCGACGACGCCGGACATCTCGACACCGCTTACGGTCGTTTCTGGCGACGATATCCGGTCCCGGACGAGACGGGACAGCTCGAGGGCGAGTCCTGGCCCGAGGACGGCCATCAGTGGGTAACCGAAGAAGCAGACGGGCGGCGAACGTTCGATCAACTGCAGTACGTGATCGACACGCTCTCTGAGAACCCGAACTCGCGACGGCTCGTCGTCAACGCCTGGCACCCGGCGAACGCGGCGGTCTCGACGCTCCCGCCGTGTCACTACACCTTCGTCTTCAACGTGCAGGGAGACCGGCTCAACTGCCACCTCACGCAGCGCTCGGGCGACATCGCGCTGGGGGTGCCCTTCAACATCGCCGCGTACGCGCTCCTGACGAAGGTTGTCGCCTCCCAGACCGGCTTCGAACCCGGGACCTTCGCCCACACGGTCGTCGACTCGCACGTCTACTGCGGTCGCGGCGAGCGCGGGGAGTGGTACGCAGACAACCTCGAGGCGCTGCAGTCGCGACTGGCAACTGTTGACGAGCCCGAAGAGTACCGGGACGTGAAATCGTGGCTCGAGTCGACCGCTCCGGCCGAGGCCGAGGGAGACGAGCGCCTCGACCACGTTCCCGGACTGCTCGAGCAACTCGCCCGCGAACCGCTCGAGCGACCGACGCTCTCCGTCGCCGATGTCTCGATCGATGAACTCACCGCCGAGGACGTCACGCTCGAGGACTACGAGTCCCACGACGGACTCGAGTTCGCGGTCGCCGAATGAGCGGGGAAGACGGACGGGCCGCCGAGAGCACCGCCGCGACGAACGGAACAGATTCGAACGGCGCGGGCGCGCTCGAGACCGACCGCGAACTCGTCGGCATCGTGGCCGTCGCGGACAACGGCGTCATCGGCAGGGACGGCGACATGCCGTGGCACATCCCAGCGGACCTCGAGCACTTCAAGGAGACGACGATGGACCACCCGGTCATCATGGGTCGGGTCACCTACGGGGGGATTCTCGAGGCGCTGGGCGAACCGCTCCCCGGCCGGACGACGGTCATTCTGACGAGCCAGGATCTCGAGACGCCCGAGAACGCCGTCACGGCCGCCGGACTCGAGGCGGCACTCGAGGCGGCCGAGACCGCCGCGCGAGAGCGTCACGACGACGCCGACCGGATCTTCGTCGCGGGTGGGGCGACCGTCTACGGGCAGTTCCTGCCCGCGCTCGACCGGTTGATCGTCACGGAGGTACACGAGGAGCCGACGGGCGACACCACCTTCCCGTCGTGGGACCGGGCGGCGTGGGACGAACTCGCTCGAGACGAACGCGACGGGTTCGTGTTCGTGGAGTACGGCCGACGAGCGCGCGAAACCGGCCAGCAGAGACGATAGCCTGTCAGGAGGAGGTCGGGCGTCGTATCGTCGACGAGGTCAAATCCGTCGGATTCGTTTCGAGGTGGTCGTCGTGTTCGTTTCAGCGTGGTAATCGGTAATTTGGCGCTCCGCTGCAGGCCGTTTGCCTCGCGGTTGGCCCCGTCCACCGACTCGATCACTGTCGAGGTGGGCGACCGTTCCGGCGAATCGAATCATCCGTCGGAACCTCGAGAGGGAGACCACCATCGGCTGGCCACGACGGTCAGGTCGGTCGGTCAGTGACGCGATTCGACCGGTTCCGGGTGGTGATTTCCGGACGAACAGTCCGCGTAAATCGTCTGTTTTGTTGTGAGAACGTTCCGGACCAAGTCACGGTTGTCGCGTGGAGGGTGTTTACGGCGTCTATCGCGGCCGAATCGTCGGCTCTCGAGGGTCGTTCGCCGTCGATAACTCGCCCGTCTTCGTTCGTTCAAGCGAACGACGAGGGCCGCGTCGAAACAGGTACCTACAGTCCAGTTTCGACCGACAAACGATCGTTGCTCGTCGCCGCCGTTGTCGAGTCACGAATCGGCGTAATACGGAGGAAGAAACGCCAACGAAACTGTCTCGGGAGAGAAAGCGAGCGTAGACGGTGAAACGATAGCCCGCACTTATGCGAAAATTGGGTCAAGAACCGTCTACCCCGAAGAGGGGAACTCAGAGTGAGAGACATGACAGACCAACCAGATAGCGGACTGTTCGACGACACGCGACGATCGTTCATGAAAAAAGGAGCCCTCGCGGCGGGCGCGGTCGCGCTCGGAACCGCAGGTGCGAGTACCGCGGCCGCCCAGGACGACAGTGACGGCGAAGTAATCGTCCACGCTGAAGATTACAACCCCGGCGTCGAATTCACCGTCGCCGCGTCGCTGACCGACAGTGCGAGAGACGATCTGCTCGATGAGACCGGAGCGGCCGACGAGTTCGACACCCCAGACGACTGGGACGCGTACATCATCAACTACGACCTCGGTGGATCCGCTCCATCGATGGGGGTCATAATGTCGGAGAATGCCGACCTCAGTCAGGGTGATAGTGATACGATGGGTGAGGACGGTGAGTTCCGTAACCCGTCGCTCGCGATGGTCGAAGCGACTCTCGGAGCCTCCGGTAATGGCGGTAACAGTAACGGTGGCAACGGAGGCAATGGCGACACTGGTACCGACGGCGGTGACTCCGGCGCTGGTAACGAGAGCGACGGCGGAATGGATGGCGACGGCGGTGGCGGCGGTGGCGGCGGCAACTAGCTCCACCACTCGTCCAGTTCTTTTCGTCTCGCTTCTTTTTATGGGGTACCGCCGCGCTCGAGAGCCCTGATGCTGAAGCACTGCCATTCCTCTCTGTTCGTGGCATCCAGTAACGCGTCCCCGATATCCGATCACCCGTTTCTTTTATCCACGTCGACCGTAGCCTCGACTATGACGACCCCAACCCGCCGGAACCGGCTCGAGGACGAACAGAGCCCGTATCTGCGCCAGCACGCGGACAACCCCGTCAACTGGCAGCCGTGGGACGAGCAGGCTCTCGAGACTGCACGCGAACACGACGTGCCGATCTTCCTCTCGATCGGCTACTCGGCGTGTCACTGGTGTCACGTCATGGAAGACGAGAGTTTTTCCGACGATGAAGTCGCCGAAGTTCTCAACGAGAACTTCGTTCCGATCAAGGTTGACCGCGAGGAGCGCCCGGACGTCGACAGCGTCTACATGACCGTCTCCCAGGTCGTCACCGGCCGCGGCGGCTGGCCGCTCTCGGCGTGGCTCACGCCCGACGGAAAACCGTTCTACGTCGGGACCTACTTTCCGAAGGAACAAAAGCGAGGTATGCCGGGCTTTCTCAACTTACTCGAGAAGACGAGCGAGTCGTGGGCCCAAGACCGGGAGGCGATCGAAAACCGGGCCGAAAAGTGGACCGACGCGGCCAGAGACCAACTCGAGGGGACGACGAGCGGCGAGCGGGCCGACACGGGCGAATCGACGCCGCCCTCGAGCGACACGCTCGAGAGCGCGGCGCGGACGGCCCTGCGGAGCGTCGACCGAGAGTTCGGCGGCTTCGGCTCCGACGGCCCGAAGTTCCCGCAACCGGGTCGACTCCACATCCTCGCTCAAGCGGCCGATCGGACCGACCGGGACGGCTACCGCGACGCCCTCGAGAAGACCCTCGACGCGATGGCCGCGGGCGGACTCTACGACCACGTCGGCGGCGGGTTCCACCGCTATTGCGTCGACCGCGACTGGACGGTACCCCACTTCGAGAAGATGCTCTACGACAACGCCGAAATTCCGCGCGCGTTCCTCGCGGGCTACCAGCTGACCGGCACCGAGCGCTACGCCGAGGTCGTCGAGGAGACGCTCGGGTTCGTCGAACGCGAACTAACCCACGACGAGGGCGGCTTCTTCAGCACGCTCGACGCCCAGAGTCTCGACGAGGACGGCGATACGGAAGAGGGCGCGTTCTACGTCTGGACCCCCGAAGAAGTCGAAGCCGTGCTCGAGGACGAACGCACCGCGGAACTCGTCTGTGCGGCCTACGACATCACCGCGTCGGGGAACTTCGAGGGATCGAACGTGCTGAACCGCAACGCGACCCTCGAGGAACTCGCCGAGGAGTTCGACCTGGACGAACGGGAGGTCGGCCGGCGACTCGAGAGCGCGCTCGAAACGCTGTTCGACGCGCGCGAGGAACGGCCCCGTCCGAACCGCGACGAGAAGGTCCTCGCCGGCTGGAACGGGATGATGATCTCCGCGTTCGCCGAATCCGCGCTCGTCCTCGGCGAGGATTCCGACGCCGACGCGGCGATCGATGCCCTCGAGTTCGTCCGCGAAACCCTCTGGGACGAGGAGACGGGTCGGCTCTCGAGGCGGTACAAAGACGGGGATGTCGCCGTCGACGGCTACCTCGAGGACTACGCGTTTCTCGCTCGCGGGGCGCTTCACTGCTACGAGGCGACCGGTGACGTAGATCACCTCGCATTCGCGCTCGAACTGGCCGAGACCGTCGAGGCCGAGTTCTGGGACGCGGATCGAGAGACGCTGTATTTCACCCCCGAACACGGCGAGTCGCTGGTGGCACGACCCCAGGAACTCGACGACAGTTCGACGCCGTCGTCGATGGGCGTCGCCATCGAAACGCTGCTCGCACTGGACGGCTTTACCGATTCGCCGTTCGAGGAGATCGCGGCCGGCGCGCTCGAGACCCACGCCGACACGATCGAATCGAACCCGCTCCAGTACGCAACGCTGTGTCTCGCCGCCGACCGACTCGAGAACGGCCTGCTCGAGATCACGGTCGCCGCCGAGGAACTGCCCGACGCGTGGCTCGATCGGCTCGGCGATCGGTACCTCCCCGAGAAACTCATCGCGCAGCGACCGGCCACCGATGCCGAACTCGAGTCGTGGCTCGACCGCCTCGGTCTTGCGGACGCGCCGCCGATCTGGGCCGCCCGCGAGGCTCGAGACGGCGAACCGACGCTGTACGTCTGTCGAGATCGGGCGTGCTCGCCGCCGACGACAGATATCGAGGAGGCGCTCGAAGTCCTGGCGGAGAAACGCCGAGAGACAGAACTAGACGGTATCGACGAGGACGACGTTCCGTTCTGAGCGGCCGGTCTGATTTCGTCGCGGACGATCACGCGGCGGTGAAAATCAGTCGGCTCGAGTGTCGACTTAAGACTAATTTGCGGGCTCGAGCCTCTCGAGCGATTAGTTCGCCGGCTCGAGCGTCGCCTCGAGTTGCTCGGCGAGCCAGACCGCAGGCGGTTGGTCTTCCGATTCGACGAACCGGGTGACTTCCTCGCCGTCGTCGTCGAACACGACGATCGTCGGGATGAACTCGATGTCGTACTCGTCGACGCCGGGACCCTGCTTGTCCTCGTCGAGAGCGATTTCGTCGATCCGGTCGTCGGGGACATCCGCAGCCTCGAGGGCCGCGCCGAAGTCGGGCAAGAGCGCGCGACAGTCCTTACACCAGTCGCCGCCCCAGACTTTGTAGGTCAGTTCGTCGCGGTAGGATTCGAGCGTTTCGACGGTCCCCTCGTAGGACGGCGCGTCCCACGTCGGGTTCGGTTCCATGGTCTCGAGACTCATGGGCACACGTTGTGGATCGGGACGCTTAACCGCCGTGTTTCTGGCAGGCGTTTCCAGTTACTGTTCGATCCACTTGATCGAACAGCCCTGCGAGGGCTTCCACTCGAGGTCGACGGACTCGCCGGCAAGTACGGCGTCGATCGCCTCGCGGATCTGGAATCTGGTCGGTTCGTCCTCGGGGTTCAACGCGTCGTCGAGTCGCCCCTGATAGGCGAGGCGGAACTCGCCGTCCCGATTCTCGAACAGGAACGGATCGGGGGTACAGACCGCGCCGTAGGCCTCGGCCACCGACTGGCTCTCGTCCCGCAGGTAGGCGTCGAAGTCGATCGGCCCCTCGCCCGCGTACTCGCGCATCTTCTCGAGTGAATCCTCGGGGTACTCCTCGGCGTCGTTCGGGTTGATGCCGACGACGGCGACGTCGTCGTACTCGGCGGCCAGTTCGTTCAACAGGTCGAACTTGGCCTGGGCGTACGGACAGTGGTTGCACGTAAAGACGACCAACAGCGCCTCGTTGTCGGCGAAGGACTCGAGCGAGTACGTCCCGCCGTCGGCTCCCTCGAGTTCGAACGACGGGGCGGTGTCGCCTTCGTCCAGTTCGGTCTCGGATTCTTTCAGGACCATATCCGGAGGGTATTACTCGTCGGGCCTTAAGCGTCGGGTTCGTCGCTTCTGCGGGTTGGGTCGACAGGTTGAAATCACCGAGCTACTCGCTGATAGTGACCCTGCGAAGTCGTCTGCAGGCGAAGGAGGCCGAACGCCTCGAGGAACCCTTCGAAGGAATTCACCGCAGTCGCCAAGTGTAAACCCGAACTCGGTCACGTTTCTGTATGCATGCGTCCCCCACTGAGTACTCTCCGCGAGCGCTCTACGCGGAGGCCGATGCCTTCGTCCGTGCGTGTTACGCAGAACTCGGCCGCGAGTCCGAGATCGAGGACCGACTCGACGAGATAGCCGATGAGATCGAGCGGCGAGGCCGGTACGAGCACACGTCTTTCGAGCTCGAGCACGGCGCGAAGATGGCCTGGCGCAACAGCAACCGCTGTGTGGGCCGCCTGTTCTGGCAGCAGCTGAACGTCGCCGACGCGCGCGATTGTGGGACGGCTCGAGCGGTACACGAGGCCTGTTGTAGACACCTCGAGCGGGCGCGCAATGGGGGCAACATCAGACCGCTGATCACGGTGTTCAAACCGATGATCGACGGGGAACACCAGGTCAGGCTCTGGAACTACGAACTGTTACGGTACGCCGGATATCGAACGGAAGATGGCATCGTCGGCGATCCCGACGAAATCGAGCTGACCGAGTACTGCCAATCGCGCGGCTGGGAGGGCGAAGGAACTCGATTCGACATTTTGCCCCACGTGATACAGGTTCGAGACGAGCAACCGGAGCTGTTCGAGGTTCCCGAGTCGGTCGTCGGCGAGGTGCGACTTCGCCACCCCGAGTACGAGTGGTTCGAGGATCTCGGCCTCAAGTGGTACGACGTCCCCGTCGTCACGAACATGCGCTTGGAAATTGGCGGCATACACTACACGGCCGCCCCGTTCAGCGGCTGGTACGTGTCGACGGAGATCGGAGCGCGAAATCTCGCGGACCGCGATCGCTACGATATGCTGCCGGCCGTCGCCGAGCGGCTCGGGCTCGATACGCGCAACGACCGGACCCTCTGGAAAGACGAGACGTTAGTCGAGTTGAACCGCGCGGTGTTACACTCCTTCGCCGAAGACGGTGTCCAGATCGTCGATCACCACACAGTGACCGACCAGTTCGAGCGGTTCGAGGAAAACGAAGCCGCGGCCGGACGGGCCGTGACTGGCGATCGATCGTGGTTGTTGCCACCGATGAGTCCGGCGACGACGCACGTGTTCGAGAACGACTACGATAACACCGTCGAGAAACCGAACTTCTTCTATCAGGACCCTCCTGCGGGACTAACCGAGCGACGGGAATCGCTCGGTCGGTGAGCGGGATCGACCACGGGCGCATCGCCTCCGTGGAACTCCTGGGGGATTCGCATCTGCGACCGGGGCGTGCCGCCGCGGTTTCGAACGGATGCCTGTTGACGACGACTCACATATTTGTATCCCCCACGACATTCACGACGTATGAAGTCACTCGAGGTCACCGACGAACAGTACGCCTTCGTACAGCACCTCCGCGAGGAAATATCCGAACAGGTCGTCGGGAAATACGGTCACGTTCGCGAGAAAGACGCCGTCCAGTTTCTGATCGACAATCTCGACGGCGACCTCGAGATCGAGGGCGAGTTCGACGCGGCGGACGTCTCGGCGGATCCACTCGAGGACGCCAGCGAGGGCGACCGGCTCGAGGAAGTCTCCTACGACGAGAGCGATGCCGACGCCGAAGCGGACGGCGACGGCGCTGAATCCGATGGAGGAGACGGCGAATCGGACGGTGAAGACGACGCCGGACCGGACGCCGAGGACGACGAATCGGCGGACGGAGACGACGCCGAATCGGACGACGACGAGATCGACGAAAACGACGATGAATCCGACGAGGGCGACGGCGCGGCCGACGACGACGAGATGCTAGACGAGATGATGAGTCTGCTCGAGACCCACGACGACAAGTGGGAGGAGTCAGATTCCGGCGACCACCGCTACAGCGTCGAACTGCCGGACGGGTCGACCGAGGACGTCCAGACCAAAGACGACGTGCGAGCAATTTTGTTCAAGAACTACCGCTGAGCGCGGGTGGGTCGGGTCCGGAACACGTCGAGCCGTCCGTGTATGTGAACCACCGACACGAGTCCGGAAGAAATTTACTCGCGCTCGCGCATCCGTCCGTATGAGCGAACGCGAAGTTCTCGAGTTGCTCCGTGAGAACGCGCGATACAGTACCGCGGATATCGCGCGAATGACCGACCTCGAGGAGTCGGCGGTCGAGGCGACGATCGAATCGCTCGAGGAGGCGGGCGTAATTTGTGGCTACCAGCCCGTCGTCGACTGGGACGAACTCGAGGACGAACGGGTCCGCGCGGAAGTCGAGTTGAACGTCATGCTCGACCGGGAGACGGGCTACGGCGACATCGCGGAACGGCTCGCGCGATTCCCGCAGGTGACGGCCCTGCGACTGGTCAGCGGCGACTACGACTTCGACATGGAAGTCGAGGGCGACTCGATCCGCGAGGTGTCTCAGTTCATCAGCGAGAAGGTCGCGCCCGTCCCCGAGATCACCCAGACGGTCACCCACTACGTGATGACCTCCTACAAGGAAAACGGGATCGAACTCGGCGACGGCGACGACGACGACCGGCTGTCTGTGTCCCCATGACGATCGACCTATCCGAACGCGTCGAGTCGGTGGGCCCCTCCGGGATCCGCCGCTTTTTCGAGATCGCAGAAGAGCGCGACGACGTCATCTCACTCGGCGTCGGCGAACCAGACTTCTCGACCCCGTGGGCCGCCCGAGACGCCGCGATCGCCTCCCTCGAGCAGGGGAAAACCTCCTACACCGCGAATCGGGGGAAACGCGAGCTTCGCGAAGCCATCTCAGGGTACGTCGACGATCGCTTCGACCTCGAGTACGGCGCAGACGAGGAGATACTCGTGACGGCCGGCGCGAGCGAGGCGGTCGATCTGGCGTTTCGGGCCGTCGTCGATCCCGGCGACACGGTGGCGATCGCCCAGCCGTCGTACATCTCCTACGAGCCTGGCGTGATCTTCGCCGGCGGCGAGGTGCTCCCGGTTCCGACCCGCGAGGAAGACGACTTCCGGCTCACCGTCTCCCAACTCGAGGCCGCCGGGGCGGCCGACGCGGACGTGCTCGTCATCTGTTATCCCAACAATCCGACGGGAGCGATCATGACGCGCGAGGACCTCGAGCCGGTCGCGGCCTTCGCGCGAGAAAACGACCTGACGGTGCTTGCCGACGAGATCTACGCCGAGTTGACCTACGACGGAGAACACACCTCGATCGCCACTCTCGAGGGGATGCGCGAGCGGACCATCGTCTTCAACGGGTTCTCGAAGGCCCACGCGATGACGGGGCTTCGACTGGGCTACGCGCTCGGTCCCGCCGAGACGATCGGCGCGATGAACCGGATCCACCAGTACACGATGCTTTCGGCGCCGACGACGCCCCAGTACGCCGCCCTCGAGGCGCTCGACACCTGCGCGGACGACGTGCGGGAGATGGTCGAGCAGTACGACCGGCGGCGACGATTCGTCCTCTCGCGCTTCCGTGAGATCGGCATGCCCTGTTTCGAAGCCAAGGGCGCGTTCTACGTCTTCCCCGAGGTGCCGTCTGGCTGGAGTTCGGAGGAGTTCGCCGAGACGCTGCTTGAGGAACAGGGCGTCGCGGCCGTTCCGGGCGACGTGTTCGGCGAAGGTGCTGCGGGTCACCTCCGAGTATCCTACGCGACGGGACTCGAGGACCTGAAGGAGGCGCTGAATCGGATCGAGGCGTTCCTCGAGGAACACGAGCCGATCGCGAGCAGCGCCGATCCGTAGCAAACCCGGCAAGTCGCCACGTTATTGCGCGTTCGATCCGTTCGCGGGAGTATGGCCGAGTATCGTCCCCTGCCGGAGGACGGAATGGAGACCTTTTTCGAGTACACGAACTACGCGTTCGCCCCGCAACGGGGACCGATAGCGTACGATCCGGACGAGCACGAGACGCCGCGGTTGTCCCTCGGATCGCCGCGCGGCCTCTACGAGGGTGGCGACCGCGACGGCAAGCCGAGCGTCGTCTGCCGGCAATACTGGCTCGAGGCGACCGTCCGCGGTGAACCGCACCCGGTCGCCGGACTCGCGTCGGTCGCGTCACCCCCGGAATCGCGTCGAAAGGGCATGGTCCGGATGCTGCTCGAGCGCTCGCTCGAGGAGTACCGCGAGCGGAATCGGATCCTATCGGTCCTTTGGCCGTTTCAGTACGATTTCTACCGGAAATACGGCTGGGAGACAGCCAACAAGCGCGTGCGCTACGCGTGTCCACCGAACGCGCTCGCGTTCGCGACTGCGGCGGTCGACGACCCGGAGTTCGTTGCCGTCAGTTCCGACTCGTACGACGCACTCGATGACGTGTACCAGCGACACGCGAGCGAGTACGCCCTCTCGATCGAACGCGACGAGGCGTGGTGGCGCCACCGCGTGCTCTCGAACGACGGTCCGGATCCGTTCGTCTACGTCCTCGAGCGCGACGGCTCACCCGCTGGATACCTCGTGTACACGGTCGACGGCGAGGAACAAGGCTCTCGAACGATGTCCGTACAGGAACTCGCTGCGGACGACCACGATGCCTACCTTTCCCTGCTTTCGTTCTGTCACACGCACGATTCGCAAGTCGACGCCGTCGAACTCCCCGGACCGACCGATTCCTCGCTGCTCGATCTGACGCCGAACCCGGAGGCGGTCGACTGTACCGTCGAAACCGGGCCGATGGTCCGAATCGTCGACGTCGAGTCGGCGCTCTCGAGCGTCGCGTATCCGGACGCAGGCGTATCCGAGCGACCCCGTCGACTGACGCTCTCCGTCTCGGACCCGCTTATCGAGTGGAACGACGGGACCTTCTCCCTCGAGGTCTCGAGCGGAGAAGCGACCTGCGAACGAACCGTCGGCGAAGCCACCGTCGAACTCGATGTGGGCGCGCTCTCGCAACTGCTGGTCGGAACTCGGTCTGCCGCCGACCTCGAGCGGGTCGGGCGGCTTCGAGCGGAGTCTGCGAACGAACTCGAAGTGCTCGAGTCGCTCTTTCCCGAAACCGAGGTCTATCTCCGGGAGCACTTCTGAGCCGGCTTCGGAGCGATACGGATATCGTCGTCGCTCGAGCAGAACTGTCAGAATCCGTGTAGAAAACGATCTCGTGCTCGAGTCGAACCGTTCGAGACCGAATCCGCCTCGAACGGACACCAGGACGGAGCCGAATCAGTCGTCCGACTCGTAGTGGTCCCCGGCGGACGAGGGCATCTGGGTCTTTCCGACGAAGACGAGCACGACGAGTACGATCACGTAGGGGAGCACTCCGACCAGTCTCGTGGGAATTCCGATGTCAGAGGTCCGTTGAATACTGAGCTGGATCACCTCGAGGCCGCCGAACAGGAACGACGCGAAGAAGGCGCCGATCGGATTGTAGTTGCCGATCAGGTACGCGGTGAGGCCGATGAAGCCGCGTCCGTTCACCATCGTTTCGCCGCCGCCGGTGAATTGGCCGACTCTGAGAGCCAGTGCAGCGCCGCCGATCCCGCAGTACACGCCGGAGAGAACGGTTCCGACGTACCGAACCAGTTGCACGTCGACGCCCGCCGTATCGAGCGCTTTCGGGTCTTCGCCGCTCGCTTCGATCCACAGCCCGAATCGCGTTCGATTGAGGACGTACCACGTGAGCGGGCCCGCTACGATGAGCAACATGACGGGCGGCCGCATCACGAATATGTCCCCGAAAACGGGGAGATCTGCGAGACCCGGAATCGCCCATTTTGAGAACCCGTCGACGCTGGGACTGTTCACTTGGCCCCAGACGATGGTGCTCGCGAACGGGGCGAATCCGAGCGCGATCAGCCAGACCGCGAGCCCCGCGATGACCTGATCGGCCTTGAATTCGATGCAGGCGATCGCGAACAGGAGCGCGACCACCGCGCTGGCGACGATCGCGAACCCGAACGCCAGCCAGACGTTCGCGCCGATCGGCGTCAGCGACAGCGCGTACATGCTCGCGACCGCGCTGAACGCGCCGATGATGAGCAGTCCCTCGAGACCGATGTTGATGATACCCGCTTTTTCGGAGAAGATTCCGCCCAGCGCGGCGAACCCGATCGGGACCGTAAACCGCAACGCCATCGCTATCGACGACGCGTCCACCGGCCCGAAAAGCCAGAGACAGGCCACGGCCACGACGGCGAGACCGGCCCCGGCGTACAGCATTTCCTGTCTGGAGACCGAGACGCTCGAGACGTTCACGCTTGCTCACCTCCGCTGGTTGCGGGGGTGTCGGAGCCGAAGCCGGATCGTTTTCCGATCAGTCGGAAGAACTCGGGCATCGCGATGAAGAGGATGATCAGGCCCTGTATGACCTCGACGAGTTCGGTCGGCACGCCGAGCGAGAGATTGATCGCGAGGCTCCCGCTTTTGAGCGTCCCGAACAGGAGCGACGTCGGAATGATACCGATCGGATTGTTTCCGGCGAGGATCGAGACCGCGATGCCGTCGAAACCGAGCGACGGGATACCGGTTTGCCAGCGGTACTGGGCCATCATGACGTACATCGCGCCGGCGACGCCGCCGAGCGCGCCCGAGAGCGTCATGCTCGTCACGATGTTTCGTTCGGCGTTGACGCCGCTGTACTCGGCCGCAGTCTCCTGTATTCCGCTCGTGCGTAGTTCGTACCCTATCACGGTCTGCGTGTACAGGAGCGTGATCCCGATCGCGACAAGGAGTCCGGCGCCGAGCGCGAAGAAAGAGAAGCGCGAGCCGTCGATAGCCGCAGGGAACTGCGCAACCGCCGGAATCGTCTCGGTCAGGACCGAGTCGGACGAGGGGTCACCGACGTGGTTGTTGACGAGATAGAACGCGATGGCGGTCGCGATGAAGTTGAGCATGATCGTCGTGATCACCTCGTGTGCGTCCGCGTAGGCTTTCATCACGCCGGGAATCATCCCCCAGAAGCCGCCGACGACAGCGCCCGCGGCGATGCCGGCCGGAATCACGACGATCGTTCCGATCGCGTTGTTGGGAACGAACGGACCGAGCCAGAGAACGGTCACGGCGGTCGCCAGCGCGCCCAGTACCATCTGTCCCTGCGTCCCGATGTTGAACAGGCCGGCCCGGAACGCCACGGCGACCGAGAGGCCGGTAAACAGTAGCAGCGTCGTTTCCTGTAAGGTCTGTCCGAGGCTGATCGGGGAGCCGAACGCGCCCTGGAGCATCGTCGAATACACCTCGATCGGATTGTAACAGCCGTATCCGACCCCCGGAATGAAGACGACGGGGCTGTTACAGGTGGCGACGAACCCGGAGACGAAAATCAACACTGCGCCGAGTACGAGCGCGAAAACCAGCGACGCGACGCTGATGAGAAGGCGCTCGAGCGGCGAGGCGTCGACGAGTCGATCGAGCGTCCCGGCGAGCCGATCACGAAGCCCGCTCATGCGGACTCTCCTCCTCGAACGCGCGCGCTCTCGGCGGTGATCCCGGCGGGCTGCTCGCCGGCCATCAGGAGGCCGAGTTCCTCTTCGCTGACCGCGTCGGGATCGACGACAGCCACGATTTCGCCGTCGTGCATCACCGCGAGTCGATCAGAGAGCTGTCTCACTTCGTCGAGTTTCGAGGACACCAGCAAGATCGCCGTCCCGTCCGCCCGAAGGTCGAGCAGTCGGTCGTGGATGAACTCGATGCTGCCGATGTCAACGCCGCGAGTCGGTTGGGACGCGACCACCAGCGAGGGGTCACGCTCGAACTCGCGGCCGACGATGAACTTCTGCTGGTTGCCGCCCGAGAACGAGTGTGCGTCCGCGCTGGGGTCCGGCGGCCGGACGTCGTATTCGTCGATCACGTCGTCGACGTACTCCTCGGTGCTCTCCCAGTCGATTCGAAACCCGTTCGAGAATTCGGGCAGGCGTTGACAGCCGAGCAGCCCGTTTCGCCTGAGATCGTAGTCCATGACGAGGCTGCGCTTTTGTCTGTCCTCCGCGATGTAAGCCATTCCCATCCCGATTCGGTCGCTGCGCGAGGCGGTGGTAATCTGCGAGCCGTCGAACGTGATCGTCCCGCTCGAGGGCTGGTGCAGTCCCGTGATCGCTTCGATGAGTTCGGACTGTCCGTTTCCGTCGACTCCGGCGATCCCGAACACCTCGCCCTCGTGGACGGCGAAGTCGACGTCCGAAACCGCCGTCACACCGCGGTCGTCCTCGACGCTCATTTCCTCGACTTCGAGGATCGGGTCGCCGCGTTGAGCCGCTGGTTTCTCGAGGTCGAGTAGCACGTCTCGCCCGACCATCATCCGCGCGAGTTCTTCCTGGGAGGCCGCTGCCGACGAGACGGTTCCCACGAGTTTTCCGTCGCGCAAAACGCTAATCTCGTCGGCCGCTTCGAGCGCCTCGCCGAGTTTGTGCGTGATGAAGATTATCGTCTTCCCCTCGGCGATCAACTCCTCGAGGATGTCGAACAGGCCCTCGACCTCCTGTGGGGTGAGCACCGCCGTCGGTTCGTCGAGGATCAGAATCTCGGCGCCGCGGTAGAGCGCCTTGAGGATCTCGACGCGCTGTTGTTCGCCGATGCTGATCTCGTCGATCTGTGCGGTCGGGTCGAGGTCGAAGCCGTACCGCTCTGCGAGGGCTTTGGTCTCCTCGATGGCTTGTGCACGATCGGTCGCGAATCCGCCCCATTTCGTGGGTTCGTTTCCCAGCACGACGTTCTCGGCGACGGTCATCGTATCCACGAGCATGAAGTGCTGGTGAATCATGCCGATACCAGCGTCCATCGCGTCGCTGGGCCCGTCGAACTCGTGGCGGACGCCGTCGATGCGTACGGATCCCTCGGTCGGTTCGTACAACCCGTACAGTACGTTCATCAGCGTCGTCTTGCCGGCTCCGTTCTCGCCGACGAGGGCGTGGACGGTCCCCCGATCGACGGCGAAATCGATGTCGTCGTTCGCGACGACGCCAGGAAACCGCTTCGTGATTCCGTCCATGTGGACGGCGGCTGCACCGGGTCTCGCTCCGTCGGCCGACTCGTCGTCAGCAGACATGGTCTCTAGGAATCGTCAGTCGTCGTCGGAACGTCTATTTCGCCGTCGATGATCTGCTGACGGGACTCCTCGAGCGAACTGGTGACGTCTTCGGGGAGTTCGCCCTCGAAGTCCTGTCCGATCACCGCGGCGACGCCCTCTTCCTCGAGACCGAGATCGTTGGTCGTTCCGCCTTCGAACGAATCCTCGACGACCGACTGGATCGATTCGTAGACGGCGTTGTCGACTCGTTTGACCATGCTGGCGACGATCACGTCGCTGAACGATTCGGAGCTGATCGACTGATCGTCGTCGACGCCGATCGCGAATCGGCCGTTGGACTGGGCCGACTCGAAGACGCCGCCGCCCGTGTTGCCCGCGGAGTGGTAGACGACGTCGGCCCCGTCGTTGTACATCCCGTTTGCGATCTCCTGTCCCGTCGAGGAATCGTTGAAACTCCCCGCGTAAGCCCTCTGGACATCAATGCCCTCGACGGCGTGTTCCGCACCCGCGATGTATCCCGCCTCGAAGCGCTCGATGAGCGACGATTCTCGGCCGCCGACGAAGCCGACGACCGATTCGTCGGGGTTTGACTCGCCGCCGCCGTGTGCGTACTCGATTTCGGTCAACATTCCAGCGAGCTGCCCGACGAGGAACGAACCTTCGTGTTCGCGGAAGACGTAACTGATGACGTTGTCAGCGTCGACCGTCGAGTCGACGATCATGAACTGCTGATCGCTAAACTCCGCAGCGTTCTGTTCCAGATCTGTTTGGTGATCGAAACCGATACAGCAGACGAGGTCGATGTCCTCCTGGCGCGCGAACTGCCGTTGCATCTCGTTCATATCGCCGACCTCCTCGGGTTCGGCATCCTCGTAGGCGATGTCGAACTCCGACACCGCCTGCTCGACGCCCGCATTCGCCATGTCGTTGAACGATTCGTCGCCCAGTCCCCCCGTTGAGTAGACGATACCGATGGTGACGTCGGCCTCGCCTGAGCCGTTTCCATCGTTCACGAGGCAACCGGCAAGCCCCGAAGTTGCGCCCACGCCGACCGACGTCAGGAATGTTCGTCGTCGCATACTGAATACGGATTAAACGGAACCATCTTATACTTTCTGGACCAGCTGTTGTTCATCTAAACTCGTATTCGCGATTACAGTTGACGTATCCGCAACGAGCCGAAGTGAGATTCGGAAAATACATTATTAAATGTGGATAATTGTGTGGTTTCGGCACAAATCCCGCATACGATCGTGGATATAGCACAGAGATGATGGTTTTATAATTTGTTCTCGTTTTGCCCAGACTGGAGACACTTCAAAACGAACGCAACCGTCCCGACGGCTACGAGAACTCCATCGAATCCATCCGCCGACGGACCGAAGAACACGGGCGACCGAGAGCTAGTTGTTCGTGACAGGAAACGCCACGGTAAACACCGACCCGGTACCGGGTTCCGAATCGACGTCGATCCACCCGCCGTGGCGCTCGACGATGCGCTTACAGAGCGCGAGGCCGATTCCGCTGCCGCTCTCCTCTTCGGCGTCGTGTACCCGTTGAAACACCTGAAAAATTCTGTTTTCGTTCGTCGATTCGATTCCGATCCCGTTGTCTCGAACGCGAAGTAGCCACTCGTCTCCGTCCCGCGTCGCCGAGACATCGATGCGGGGCGGCGACTCGCCCGAGTACTCGAGCGCGTTGCTCAGGAGGTTCTGAAACACCTGTCGTAACTGGTTGCCGTCCCCCTCGATGACGGGGAGCGAACCCACGGAGATCTCCGCGTCGGTCTCTTCGATCTGAACCATCAGGTCTTGCCGTGCGTCCGCGAAGACATCGTTCAGATCGACGAGATCGAACGAATCACCGTGCGTCTCGACGCGTGAGTACTCGAGGAGCCCGTCGATCATCTCGCGCATCCGTTCGGCACCGTCGACGGCGAACGCGAGAAACTCCTGTGCGTCGTCTTCGAGATCGTCTCCGTACCGTCTATCGATCAGGTTCAGATAACTCGTGACCATCCGAAGCGGTTCCTGCAGGTCGTGACTCGCCGCGTAGGCGAACTGCTCTAGGCGCTCGTTCGAGCGCTCGAGTCGCTGCTGGTACTCCTTGCGCTCGGTAATGTCACGAAAGTACACCGAAACGCCAGTGTCCGAGGGGTAGATGTTCCCCTCGATCCAGTTCCCCAGCGGTTCGTGGTAGTGCTGGTAACTCGTCGGTTCGTTGGTTTCGATGGCGGTCTCGAAGCTCTCGCGGACATCCGGATCGTCGGTCGCCTCGGGAAACATCTCCCAGAGCGTGTTGCCGAGCAGTTCGGCTTCGGAGTGTTCGAGGAGTTCCTCCGCGCGGTCGTTGACGAGCGTGTACCGAAGGTCCTCGTCGAACGCACAGAACGCGTCGTCGATCCGGCCGAGGATCTCCTCGAGTTTCCCCTCGAGTTGCTTGCGGTCGGTGACATCCGTGAGCGCACAGATAGCGCCCTCGAACGAGTCGTCGTCGAACACGGGCAGACAGTCGACCGACAACCAGACCCGGTTCCCGTCGTCGTTCGTGATGCCGAGCAGTTCCTCGGTGACCGGTTCGCCGGTTCGTTTCACACGGGTGTAGGGAAGTTCGCTCACCGAAACGGCGTCCCCGTCCGGGCCCGCGAACCGCCACGATTCCTCGTCGACGCATCCCGGAAGGTCACTCGCGGGACCACCGAGAGCGTCCGCGGCGTACTCGTTTGCGAACACGATCCGACCGTCCGCGTCGATCGCCGTGATTCCGACCGGGCACATCTCGAGGATTTGCTCGTCCGTCAATACTCCACCACGTTTCGACTTCGATTCTCCATCCGCGAGCGCCGACGCGAGGACCCGTGCGACGTTCTCGAGAAAGCGGGCGTCGCGTTCGGTGAAGGCTCGTGGCTCGGTCGCGTACGTGCCCAGAACACCCCACGGTTCGGAGCTCGAACCGATTCGAACGGCGAGCGCGCTCGCGATGTCACGGTCGACGAGACGTACAGGGGCAGAAAAACGCTCCTCGAGTTCGAACTCGGGGACGAGGACCGGCTCGACAGCACACAGCGTATAGCCGACGTAGGAATCGGGCGTCGTCGAGAGCATCGTCGGATCGACCAGTTCGGGGCCCGGCCCGATATCGACGCGAGAGCGCAACTGCCCGACATCCGAGCGAAACTCGAGGACGTGACAGTGATCAGCATCGAGTGACGCACGAATTGCGTCCGCCGCGTGCTCGAGCAACCGACCCGGATCGTCGGTTTCGATGGCGCGCGAGCCGAGTCGCGAGAGAACGTCCTGCTGTTGAACTCGTGTCTCGAGTTCCGTACCAGCCACAGATGAAGAACCCATTTTGGACACAATACAAGCCGGTTGCGGTAAAGTATTTCCACTATCAAACAGAATATCCAAAATTTGTACCATATGTGTTCAAATTTCTCCATATACGTGAAATATATAATGCCAATCCACTTCTGAGCAGGGCGGTCGACGACCGATCGAATAATTAGGTTCGTTCTAACTCCTCGATCGGCTGTCCGCGAAGGCGCTGAATTCGTCGCCACTCGAAGTACGATTCGTTCCTGCTGAACAGATCGGGTGATTCGCCGTCCTGCGTTATCATTCCGATTTCGGCGAACCACTTCAGGTACTCTCGAGCGGTCTCCTTAGAAACGTCTGCATCTTCCGCAACGGTAGCGACGCGTGTCGGTTCGTACAGTTGAATAGCGACGGCGTAGACACGATCCTTGGTCGATTCCGTCGTTCGCTGTTCCGTCCACTCAGTCGCGACCGATGGAGGCTCCCTACCGGACTCGTCTCGATTCATTCCGTGAGCAACATACGACCGTTCGCAGTATATAATTTGTGGTCGCTTCATATAATATGCGTATCCGGGGAAGGGTGGTGAGCGGTGATATTCGCACGGGACTCCAAGCCAGTGAACGACCCCGGCCACAAGGGCCGGGACCTCTTCATGGTTCCATCAGAGTAAGGAGACGATCCTCACCGGAGTCGACGATACGCTCGAAGGAGGACCGAAGCGGCGGTCCCCACGCCGGGAATTCGCGAAGAAAGGGCGGCGGCGCCGAGCAGTACGAGGCCGCCAGCCCGCCGGCCCTTCGCAAATTCGGCCATCGCGTCGATTACTGTCGTGACGGTGCTCGCTTTCTTGAGCGTCTCCGCTCGAGTATCGGCAGTAGACATCAGTACGGATTATCCAAAGCGTCTCCCAGAAAAACGCCCTTGGCCTGCACACGCAAGGTATCTCGACGGTAACGCTGTCCCGATTTGTCGACCAGTGCTCTCGGACACGACTGCGAGGAGCCGTGCTTGACTCCAGTGCCCAGCCCGCAAACGCTACTCGCTGCCGGTCTCGAGCACGCCGTCCGCGGCGATCCACTCGGTGAGGCTCCCCTCGTAAAATCCGATATTCTCGTAGCCGAGCGCCCGGAGGACGACGTAGGTGTGGCTGATCCGCCGCGCCGTGTTACAGTAGAGGATAATCTCACGATCGGGCGTGATGCCGTGCTCGGAGAGTAGCTCCTCGAGTTCAGCCTCGGGCTTGAGTCGCCGCGTCTCGTCGTCGACGACCTCCCGCCAGTCGAACCGAACCGCGCCGGGCAGGCGAGCCTCCTCGTACTCGTCTTGTTCGCGGGTGTCGACAAAGATTGCGTCGCGCTCGAGCGCGGCTTCGACTCCCTCGAGGTCGATCAACGGGCTCTCCTCGGTGGAGAGTGGATCCGGCTCGTAGCTCGAGGGCTCGAATTCGGGCTCGTCGCTCGTCGTCTCTCGCTCCCGATTCCACGCGCTGAAGTCGCCGTCTAAGAGCCGAACGTCCTCGTGGCCGTAGACTCGTGCGGTCAGCACGAATCGGGCGGCGAACACGCCGTGCATGTCGTCGTAGGCGACGATGGCGTCGTCGGGTTCGATGCCGGCGGCCTCGAGGAGGTCGGCGAACGCCGCCGCGCCGGGGAGCGTGCCCGGCTCGTCGCTGTCCTCGTCGCGATAGCTGTCGAACGGAACGTTGACGGCACCCGGAAGGTGTCCGATAGCGTCGAACTCCCAGGCGTCTCGCACGTCGACGAGGCGAACGGACGGATCCTCGAGGTGCGCTTCGGTCCACTCCGGCGAAACGACGTAGGCGTCGTCCATTAAGGAAACCATCTCGACGCAGACTCGAGAGGTCACCGGTTCCGGCACCGCTCTCATCGGTGCCGAGGTTGTGGCAAATATATCCGCATCAGTGGTCGACCGATTCATCGTCTCTCCGGTTGCAGAGAGACGAAGGGCTGAAAACATCGAATACGGTCGTTTCAACCGCATACGATCGTTCGTCGCAGACCAATCCGGCAAAATATTCCTGTAAAATGAAGCGGTGACTGCATTATCCGGTTAGAAGGGGAACTATGTGGGGCAGGTTCCTACGGGTGTGTATGGCAACAGAATACGCCAACGACGTACTCGTAACGGCTGGCTGGGTCGAGGACCGACTCGACCAGTTCGAAAGTGACGATTCCGACCTTCGACTGGTCGAAGTCGATGTCGACACTGAAGCGTACGACGACGCCCACGCGCCGGGCGCGGTCGGCTTCAACTGGGAGACCCAGCTTCAGGACCAGACGCGACGGGACATCCTCGAGAAGGAAGACTTCGAGGACCTACTGGGCAGTCACGGCATCTCCGAGGACTCGACCGTCGTCCTCTATGGCGACAACTCGAACTGGTTCGCCGCCTACACCTACTGGCAGTTCAAGTACTACGGCCACGACGAGGTCTATCTGCTCGATGGCGGCCGCGAGTACTGGCTCGAGAACGACTACCCGACGACCGACGAGGAGCCGGACTTGTCGGCCGTCGAGTACGACGCGGCCGGCCCGCGCGAGAGCATTCGCGCCTACCGCGAAGACGTCGAGAACGCGATCGAGCGCGGCGTTCCGCTCGTCGACGTTCGCTCGCCCGAGGAGTTCCGCGGGGACATCCTCGCGCCGCCAGGACTCCAGGAGACGGCCCAGCGCGGCGGCCACGTCCCCGGCGCCCAGAACATTTCCTGGGCGGCGGTCACCGACGACGACGGCCTGTTCAAGAGCCAGGAGGAGCTCGAGGAACTGTACGCCGAGAAGGGCATCGACGGCGACGAGACGACCGTCGCCTACTGCCGAATCGGCGAGCGCTCGTCCGTCGCCTGGTTCGCACTGCACGAACTGCTCGGCTACGAGGACGCCGTCAACTACGACGGATCCTGGACTGAGTGGGGTAATCTCGTCAACGCGCCGGTAGAGACAGGCGAGGCCGAGTAACCAACGGGAACGAGGCCTCGAGAAGTCGAACGGGGAACGAAGTGACCCGTGAGACAGGCGAAGCCGACAACTGAGCGAAGCGAAGGCGTTCGCCTCGAGGCGAAGCGGTGACCGAGAGGGAATCGCGGACCGGACGAAGCCGACTCGCGTCTGGTAACGCCTAGAACACGTATTTTTCTTCGACGTCGCTCGGGAGAACGACTTTGAGGTCGCCGTCCGATTCCATCTCGCTGAGCGTTGCCATCGTCTCTTCGAACGAGTCGAGACGGTCGTCGTCGAGTTCGGTGTAGTAGATGGTCGTGAGTCCGTTCATCTCGGCGGTTCGCTCGAGCAACTGTTCTGCATCGTCTGTATCCGGGTTGCCGACGCGCGGACAGAGGGCCGTGTTGGTGACCTCGCCGCCGACGCCGTATCCGTTCGCGAACCCGAGATCGTGATGGCTCTTGACGGCATCGACGGCGGCTTCGTCGAAGCGGCCGAGCGGGTACGCGAAGTAGCCCGCGCCGTCCTCGAATCCGTTCTCCTCGAGCCACTCGACGCCCGACTGGATCTGGCCGGCCGGATCGTCGGACTCGGTCAAGTCTGCGGTCGTCGCCGACTGGCTAGCGATGGTCCAGCCGTCGTCGTGGAGTTCCTCGAGCTGTCCCAGATCCATGCGACCGTCGCCTCCGACGTAATCGGTGTTGACGAACGCTGTCGCCGGAATGTCGTACTCCTCGAGGACCGAGTAACCCTCGGTGTAAATCGTCTCGTGGCCGTAGTCGAACTGCACCAGCACCGTCCCTGTCTCGAGGCGCGGTACGAAGTAGAGGTCGTCACACCAGAACGTCCGCTCTTTCTCGGTGCCTGTCCAGGTCGTGATCTGAATGGAGGTGATCTCGGAGAGCGTCGGGTCGCCAACGATCTTGCTGACGCCGAAGTTGTACCGAACCAACGGAAGGTCGGGATCGACGCGTCCGCGATACTCGATCCGGTCACCGCTGTCGTCCGACAGCTGAATAATCGGGTTCAACTCGACCTCCGAGGCGACCGCCATACCGGGAACCATATCGGAGAAGTCCTGCGGGGAGTCGAACGTTCGCGAGATCATCACGCCCTCGTCGGACATGGACGCCTCGAGCTTGACCGACTGGGAACCGACAGCCGATCGGTCTTCGTCGGCGGACATGGTTCCTTGCTTCGTGAACCAGTACTCGAGGTCCTCGAAGTCGTCGAAGGTTCCGGTCTCGTCGTCGGGGCCGTCGCCGCCGTGGTCTTCGGGCGTATCGTCGTTCGGATCGTCCTCGCTTTCGTCGTCCGAGTCGTTTCCCGAACCCGCACAGCCTGCGAGTGCGACCGCACCGGCCGCCGTCACGAGATACGTTCGTCGTTTCATTGTGCATTCGAGAATAGTTTTGATAAGGTGATTGTTATCGCGTCGTTACTGTCCCCGAAGCCAATTAAAGGAGGTGCGTACCGGACGGTAGGGTCCGCAAAACGACGGCGGTACGTTACGGCACCTGCGTGGAAAAACGACGGCGGCGCGTACGGCACCTGCGTGGAATCGACACGACACACCTAACTCGCCGCCGGTCGAAACGGGAGCCATGACGGATGCCGAGACAGTCCTCGACCGCGTTCGCGAACACAACCAGACAGCCCTATCCCGACTGGGATCCTCGAAGTCGCTGTATGCAAGCACGGACGGCGACATCGACACCGAGCCCGTTCTCGAGGCGACCGCCGACGCCGAGTACGCCGCGTGGCAGACCTTCGACGAGTGGGCGGCCGATGAGTCGGACGAGCAAGCACGCGAGGCGTTCGAAACGACGGCCGACGAGGAACGAAACCACTACGAAACCGTCTCTGAGCGACTCGAGGAGTACGACCCGGACGAAGTCCCCGCGCTCCACGAGTACCTCCGCGGGCTCGAGTCGACGATCCCTCGCGCCGGCGCGTTCGCCGGCCGCATCCTCGCGAGCAAGCGCTCGAAAGAGCAGGTCGTCGGCTTCTTCGTCGGTAACGCCGACCCACAGAGCGCACAGCTGTTTCGCGAGTTCGGCGACGATCTGGACGACCAACTCGAGCGGGTAAGCGACCTGCTCGAGGCAGTCTGTGACGGCGACGACGACTGGGATCGAGCAGAAGAGGCCGCGACCGACGCAATCGAGGCCGCCTACGGCGAGTACGTCGAGAGCCTCGAGGCGATGGGCGCGAACCCGAAGCCCGTCTGCTGATTCGAAACCGATTCGATCGTTTTTCGCCCGCTCAGACGCCTTCGAGCGTCTCTCGGAACTCGTGGATCGAGTCGAGGGCGTCCTCGACGCGGTCCGCGACCGTACCGCCTTGCTCGTCGGCGATTTCGTTGAGGATGTGTTCGTGACGAGCGAGTCGGCCGTGGTCGGGGCCGCGGTCGGCCGTCGCGAGCTGTTCGAGTTTCGTCGATTGCGTTTCCAGTCGGTCGCTGGCTTCGTCGCTATCTGCCGCATCCGCCGCATCCGATAGTGACTGGGCCGCCGCTTCGAGTGCAGTTCGTGTCATTGGTACAGAGTAGCGTTCTCGCTCGAGGGACATAGCTGTTGGAGACTTCGATCGATCGAAGTGACGTACGCGAACCGCGTCACTCGAGTCGAACCGACCGAGCGCCACTCGAGACCGCACACTCGACGTCGAGTCAACGAGTCGGATCGCCGAACTCTCACTCGAGTCGCGTCACCCGGCCCTCGAGATCGATCTCATCGACGATCGCAGGGGAGAATTCGGCGACGGAATCGAGGAAGTTCGTTTTGTAGCTCGCCGGACCGTTGTACGACAGATCGGTCGCGCGTTCGCCGGCGAGTCCGAACGCGAGCGTCCCGAAAAGCGCTCCCGCGCGGTTGTCTTCGAGTGCGCCGCAGAACGCGGCGAGGGTCGCGCCGAGCATACAGCCGGTGCCGACGACCTCGCCCATCATCTCGTGGCCCGCGGCGACGCCGACGGCGCGATGGTGGTCTACGACGATATCTTCGACGCCGGAGGCGACGACGACCGCGCCCGTCGAATCCGCGAGCGAGCGAGCCGTCTCGTCGATGTCGTCGTAGTCGCCGATCGATTCGACGCCCTTGACGTCCGCCTCGACGCCCGAGAGCGCGCTGATCTCGCCGTAGTTCCCCTTGATCGCGGCGAAGTCGACTTCCGAGAGGAGTCGCTCGGCGACGGCCTTTCGGGACGACGTCGACCCGACGCCGACCGGATCGAGGACGACGGGGATTCCGCGGTCGTTCGCCGCCCGTCCGGCCTCGATCATCGCCTCAACTTTGTACTCCTCGATCTGCCCGGCGTTGATGAGAACCCCGCCCGCTATCTGGGCCATCTCGCCCGCGTCGCCGGGCGAATCGGCCATGACCGGCAGCGCGCCCCAGTGGAGGATGAGGTTCGCCACGTCGTTCATCGTCACCTGATTCGTCAGCGCCTGGACGAGCGGTTCCGCCTCCTGGAGTCGCTCGAGTGTCCGCCCGAGGTCCGTACTCGTCGCAGTACCGAGTTCGGTCATCGAGTATCACCTCCATCGACGGCCGCCGGTCCGTTTCCCGGCGGGCCGTCGGTCGTCCGGGCCGACTCGACGGCTTCAGAGAGCGATTCGGTCGCCGCGCGCGGGTCGGCGGCCGCCGTGATCTGGCTGATGACCGCGACGCCCGCCGCGCCCGATCGCACGACCGGCCCCGCGTTCTCGGCGGTTATGCCGCCGATGCCGACGACCGGAATCGACACCGCGTCGACGACATCGCGAATCCGATCGGGGCCGACGCCGTCTTTTGACTCCTCGACGTCCTTCGAAGACGTACCGTAGATCGAACCGACGCCGAGATAATCCGCGCCGTCGGCTTCCGCTTTCGTCGCCTCCGCAACCGTCGAGGCCGAACAGCCCACGATCGCGTCGGGTCCGAGCAGGTCTCGAGCGACCGCGATCGGGAGATCGGACTGGCCGAGGTGGACGCCATCGGCGTCGATCGCCCGCGCGAGGTCGACACGGTCGTTGACGATCAGATCGACGCCCGCCGCGTCGGTGAGTTCCCTGCACTCGAGGCCGATCTCGTATCGATCCCGCGCCTCGAGGCCCTTGTCTCGGAGCTGGACGGCGTCGATCCCGCCGTCGATCGCAGCCCGGACGATCTCGGGTGTCGATCGGCCCTCAGACAGCGACGACTGGGTGACGAGGTAGGTTCGCCACATCGATTGATTCATGGGAGATATCATGAGGTGGTCGGGTAAATCGCTTTGGACGGCACGCGGCGGCGGGTAGCAAGTCGGAGCGGGACCGTTAGGCCGACTCGAGGTGCGTTTCACCCGTCGCAACCAGTTCCGCCCAGTCGGGCGAGTCGCGAACGTCTGGAAGCGGGGTTGGACGGGAGGGGGTCTCGGGTTTCGTCGCAATCGGCCGTCGCCACCAGCGCACGTCGTGCCACTCGCCCTGCGTGTATCCGATCCGCGGGAAGTCGACTAACCGCTCGAAGCCGAGGCGTTCGTGAAATCGGACCGTCTCCGGGTTCGGCAGCGTCGTCACGGCGTAGGCGTCACAGACGCCCTGGCGCTCGAGAATCGCGAACAGCGACGCGTACAGTCCGCGGCCGACCCCGTCGCCGCGAGCACCGTCGGCGACGTAGACGGAGAGTTCGACGACCCACTCGTAGGCCCGACGCGGGCGCAACGCGCTCGCGTAGGCGTAGCCGACGACCTCGTCGCGTTCGCAGACGAGCCACGGATAGCGCTCGAGCGTCGACTCGACGCGCGCTGCCACCTCGGCTTCGGTGGGGACCGTTTCCTCGAACGTCACCGCCGACTCCTCGCAGAACGGGGCGTAGATGTCGCGAATCGCGTCAGCGTCAGCGAGCGTCGCGATTCGAATTGTAGACGCCATACCCTCACTTCCGCCCGTCCGTCGATAAGTCCACTGCACGGGAGGTTGGACCGGTCAGCGTGGGCAGGAGAAACGCGGCAAAACCGAAGAAATCGAACGGAAGCGGACCGATTAGTGACCGTAGTCGTGCGGATTCAACTCGGTGCCGTAGTTCTCCGCGTGATCCGTATAGTCGATGAACCGAGGCGCGTCGGGATCGAACGGTCGTTCGAGGCTCTCGAAGGCCTTTTTCTTGTCCCAGCCCTGGAGCTTACCGACCGCGGACTTGTCCTCCAGATCGTGGTAGTCCAGATCGGGTTCGGTGATCTCCCAGGCTTTCATGCCCTGTTCGGTTCGAACGATAACGCTCGAGTACTCGTCGGAAGAACCGACCGAGCCGACGGTGAGGTCGGCACAGAAGCCGGTGAAGTCCGCACACTCGTCACAGCCTTTGAGCGCGGCGTCGTGGAAGTTCTCGATGTCCTCGTCTAAGATCATCTCGCCGTCGTGGTCGTAGACCATGAGCTTGCCGTGGAGGACGTCCATCTTGCCGATCTCGTCGGGGGAGATGCCGCGCTGGTCCTCCAACTGCTCGCCCATGAGGCTGTAGTAGTTGAAGTTCTTCGTACACATCAGCGCGATTGTGTAATCGACCGCGCGGATGCCCTCGTTTTGGGCCTGATAGTCCCACTCGAAGTCCTGCAGCGCGCGGATCCCCTCGATCTCACACGGCGTTCCGACGAGCGCGAGGCTAAGTTCGTCGAACGGCTTGTCCGGGAGCTTATGCTCCCACTGCTCGAGGTCGAGGTTGCCGAGCGCCAGCGTCTGGTTGTATATCGTGCCGGCGTTCTCGATCAGATCCTCGTGGCTCGTCGCGAGGTAGCTTTCGGCCTTCCAGGCTTCCTCGTCGCTCTCGGTCGCGATGAGCGCGCCGTCGATCTCGCCAGCCTCGAGGAGGTGCGAGAGGACGGTCGTGACGACGCCGCCGTCCTGTGCACCCTCGGTCCAGTCCTCGTCGACCCGGGCGGAGAACTCCGTGATCGGGTCGCCGGCGCCCTTGACGTTGTCGTCGCCGCCGGTGATCTTCCACTGGCGCTCGTAGCGCATGCCGCCGCGGGGACAGAAGTCCCAACAGAGCGAACAGCCCGTACACATCTTGACCAGTTCCGGCAGGCCGTCGTCGCCGACGCCGATCGAGTCCGATGGACAGGCGGCGACACAGGTTCCACACTGGATACAGCGGCCGTCGTCGATGACTGCCTCGTCCAGTTCCATGAACCAGGTCTTCTCGTCCGGCGTCTCGATGTCGTTCATCTCCGAGCGGATCGAGTACTCGGGCGTCTCAAGGTCGACGCCGTCGGGAACGCCGACGCGCTCGTCTGGCGAACCGTTGTCGACGTCCTGACTGATCCCCTCCGCGGGGTCGGTGAACTCGAGGTCGCCGAGTTCGCCCATCTCGTCGACGTTCGCGACACCCGCACCGTCGGTCGCGACGGTCTTTTCCTGCGTTTTCTCGCCGCAGGTACAGGTGTTGGGTGAGCAACTGCCACCAGCGCCATCGGAATGGCCGCTTGCACCATCGGCTGCGGGCTGAATCGCACCCTCTCGAGCGTTGTCGGTGACGGCTCGCGACCGCGGCGCGTGGCCGGTGGTCTCGGGAACGATTACGTCTTTGTCGCCGTCGTCACTGTCCGATTCGGGAACGCCCGGGAACGGCTGGTCCTCGCCGCTCGTTCGCTCCGAGGACTCGCTTCGCTCGTTCTCGCCATCAGTCCCCATGGGCAACACCTCCTGCAACGGGAGCGTCGGCCTGTTGCATGATCGAGCGTAGCCGGTCGTTGTCGACGCGGCGACACCAGGCGTAGAACTGCTCGTCGTCGTACTTTTCGTCGGCGTAGGCGTCGAACAGTCGCTCGAGCGCCGGAATCACCGAATCGGCCGGAACCGCGTGTTCGATCCAGTCGAGGAACTCGTTGTCCGTACCGAGCGAACCGCCGAGGCCGAAGTCCATCCCTTCGACGAGGTTGTCGCCCTCTTCGTTGGGTGAGTCGTCGCCCTCGAGTTTGACGGTCTCGCCGCGGAAGCCGATGTCCGCGATCTGGGGCTGTGCACAGGAAGCCGAGCAGCCCGACATGTGCATCCGGACGACCTCGAGGTCGTCGGGCGTGTCGATGCGCTCGTCGAGTTCTCGAGCCCAGCGCTTGGTACGCTTTTTCGTCTCGATGATCGCGTAGTTACAGAACTCGTTGCCCGTACAGCCGACCGCACCGCGGGAGAACGGGCCGGGATCCGGCTGGTAGTCTGCGGCGAAGGGCTCTGCGAGCAGATCCTCGACGTTCTCCTCGGGGATGTGCGTGATGAGGAAGTTCTGGTCGGTCGCGAGGCGAACGGAGGCCTCCTCGGTGCCGTATTTCTCCGCTGCGCGGGCGGCTTGGGCGAACTCGTCGCCACCCATCCGGCCAGCGATTACGTTGAAGCCGACGTACTGCAGACCGTCCTGTTTCTGGTCGTGGACGCCGACGTGGTCGCCCTTGTAGCCGACGGTCAGGTTCTCGCCAGCGGTAGGCAGGTCGATCGTACAGCGGTCGCGGATGGCTTCCTCGAACTTTTCCGGACCGAGTTGCTGGACCAGATACCGCATGCGGCAGACGCCGCGGTTGTTGCGGTCACCGATCTCCTTGAACGTCTGGGCGACGGCGCGACAGAACTCGACGGCGTCTTCGGGTCGGATGAAGGCGTCGAGTTCCGATCCCATCCGCGGGCCGTCGGAGAGGCCGCCGCCGACGCGGGCGTGGAATCCGTAGAGGTACTCGCCGTCTATTTCCTTTTTCGCGGGGACGAGTCCGATGTCGTTGATCTGGGACTGTGCGCAGTCGTGGGCACAGCCGGTGATCGTCATTTTGAACTTCCGCGGGAGGTTGGCGTACTCGCGGTTCCCGGTGAAGTAGTCCGAGACCGCGTCGATAACCGGCTGTGCGTTAAAGCACTCGTGATCGTCGAGTCCGGCCGCGGGGCAGCCGAGGACGTTTCGAGCGCCGTCGCCACAGCCCTGTACCGTCGTCAGGCCGACCTCGTCGTACCGGTCCCACATCTCCGGGACGTCCTCGACGCGGATCCAGTGTTTCTGGATGTCCTGTCGGGTCGTGATGTCGAGGTACGCGTCGCCCCAGAGTTCGTTCTGCTCTTCGCCGCCGTACTCCTCGGGAGCGACAGCGAGGTCGTCGGTGACCTCGCCGATGACCTCGGCCTGCTCCGGCGTGAGTTTTCCACCGGGGACCTTCGTTCGGATCATGAAGTAGCCCTGCTGCTTCTGGGCGTACATGCCGGCCCACTTCAGCCGTTCCCACTCACCGTCGCCCGCTCGCTCTTCGATCTCCTCGAAGGTGAGTTCGTCCTCGGCGTACTCGTAGACGTCGTCGATGACATCGAGGGGGTGTTTATTCTGTTTGTATTGCTCTGTCGTGTTCACGCAAACCACCGCCGTGTCAGAAGACGAGTAGCCGCTACCGTACTCGAGATAACTGTCGCGCTCATCGGGTATCGGAGACTAGCACCCGACTCCTATACCCTTCCGCAATCAGGCGAACCCTGACGGGGCTAGGCTAATCAGGAAAATGTTGCCACATCCGGCCGCCGGGTGAACGAACGGAATCCTCGAGGCAAACGCGACGAGTTCGGTGGTGATCGGTGTCGGCCCGAGTTTAGACCGATTCCCGGACGAATTTTCCGGTAAATGCTACGGGTCGGCGTGTCGACTCGAGAGACGGTCGTCTGCGGAATCACGTCCGTCAGCGTACACAGCGGTTACTCGAGCCACTCTCGCTCGAGGTAGGTCTCGAGGCGATTGAACGAAACGTCGAACTCCGCCCGGAGGTCGTCGATCGGCGACTCGTAGCCCGCGTCGTTGAACCACTCGAACATCACGGCGAACTCCTCGCCCTGGCTCTCCTCGACGTCGTCGATCGAAAGGTGCTGGGCGCGAACGGGTCGCTCGAGCGCGTCGGCGAATCGAATCGCCATCGCGCGAAGCGGGAGTTCGTCGCTCGCTAGTTCGTAGGATTCACCCTCGTGTTCGCCGGGGTCTGAAAACACCGCCGCGACGAACGCCCCCAGATCTTCGATGTCGAGGATTTGGAGGGGGTTCGAGGGTTCGAGACCCATCGCGAGCGTGCCGTCTTCGATGGCGTCACGAAAGCCCTCGAAGTTCTGGGCGAAGAAGACCGGACGGACGACCGTCGCTGGAATACCGTGGTCGTCGATCAGCCCCTCGATCTCCCACTTAGAGTCGAAGTGCGAGATTCCGGTGTCGCGGTCGGCCCCGCCGACCGACGAGAAGACGAGATGCTCGACGCCTACTTCGTCGATCAACTCGACCGCGTTTCGTCCCTGGGCGACCTCGTCGTCGTAGCCGTGCTCCCAGTAGTTAGTCATCAGAAAGACGCCATCGGCCTCCTCGACCAGCGGCTCGATGGTGTTTTTCTCCGCGAGCGACCCTTCGACGAGTTCGGCCCCCCGCTCGGCGAGGTGGTGAGACTGATGCTTGTCCTTGTCTCGAGTCAGCGCGAGGACCTCGAAATCCCGCTCGAGGAGGTGCCGGGCGACGGCACCGCCTTGCGTTCCCGTCGCTCCCACGACGAGGACTGTGTCGATAGCCATGGCGGGCGAGGTACACCGCTCGAGAGTAAGAAGCTACGCCGGGCGCTTGCAACCACGGCCTCGAGCGAAAGGAAGAGCAGGAAAACGAATAGAGAACCCCTGTGATCCAATGGAACGAACCGAAGTTGTCACACTGTGCCGGCGAAGCCACGTGCGGTGGCGCGCGCTCTATCGCGGGTCGCGATAGCGATCCGCGACAGAAAGCCGTGCGAGGGATGAGCGAACGAGGGAACGAGTGAGCGAATCGGCTGGGGAGGGTGTGGAAATCAGTGTTGCCAGCGATAGTAGTGTTCAAGACTCTAGCAGCAATCCGTGTCGAACAACTCGAGACACCTCCTACTCATTCGAGGAGACATTATTCCCGGGCTGAAACAGTAGTTATATGACACTACAAATCATTGCAGCAAATGGAAGCCAAAACTCCACGGAAGGGGGCGTTTCGTATTGAAATGCCCCGGGTGGTAGTGACACCCGAGACGTGGCTTCCAACCCCTTAGAGGATCGGTTGCCATGATTGGATATCTTCTCCGCGGGCTTAAACATCCCGTCCGACACATGGCCCGTTACGAACAGGCCCACCCCTCACACACCCAGTCGATCGACGAAGTGCTCTATCTCGCGCTCGGGGGCAAACGCATCGAGCGACGGCAACTCGCTCACTGCTACCAAATCGCAAATCACATGAAAGACATCTACGCCGACGACATCACCCTCTCTGTAGGTCCCGGCGAGAAACTGCTTTCCTTCCTCGAGTCGTCGCTCGCGGCTGCTGTCGCGGATCGGCCGGAAACGCCCTCGAGGCCCGGCCTCGAGCGAATATCGTCGAGTTCCGACCCCGAAATCACGGCCGTAAACGCCGCGTTCGCACTAGCGCTGACCGAACGCCACGACCTCCTCGAGGGCGACCACCGACTGTACGACCTCGCCCACGCCGCCGCGATGGACGCACCGAGAGTCGATTTCGAGGGGTTCAGACGGCGCTTTCGCGAACTCGCCGAGGAACCCGACTCGAGCGCCTACAAGCAGGTGCTGGTGGACGCGACTCGATCCTATGTCGGCGACGAGCAGAAGGCAGCGGACTAGTTCGTCGTCTGTAATAGTGCGCTATTGTCCGCAACACCGTACTGCGAAGACGACGCGTTCGTGAAGACCAGTCGGTGGAACGCGAACGCAGTCGCTCCGCGCCATGAAAAATCGAAAAAGACGTCTCGAGCGTTAGCGTGCGGCGGCCGCGACGCGCTCTTTCTCTTCTTTCTGACTGATCGCGTACGTCTGGACGTCGTAGTCTGCAGCGCCGATGAGTTGGCTCGCGATCGCCTCTTCGGCGGGCGTCGAGGTCTTGAAGGAGTTGCTCTGAACGCCGTCTGCGATGAACTTCAGCGCCTGGTCGACGCGGCGCTGGGGCGCGACATCGACTGCCTTCGGGACGGAGATGCCACCGTATTTCAGGCGAACGGTCTCCTCTCGAGGTGCGGCGTTTTCGACGGCCGAGACGAGCACCTGGACCGGGTTCTCCTCGGTTCGGTCGTGGACGATGTCGAAGGCGTCACGGACGAGGTTCAGCGTCTGCTGTTTCTTGCCCGTGTTCTCTTCGGTCTGCATCAATCGGTTGATAAAGCGCTCGACGATCGAGATCTGGGACTTCTGGAACTGCTTGCTCGCGTGACGGCCGGCAGTGTGTGCGACCGGCGTGACGTTGATGTATCGCTCGGTCGAGGGGTCGCCGTACTCGATCTCGGTGACACTCCACGTGCCGAAAAGCTGCGCCGAAACGTCGGAACCGCCCGCAGGGGCGTCCGGATCGGGTTGGTCTTCTGCGGCCATGATTATCGCACCGGTTTCTCCGCGTTTCCGCGAACGAGTTCTTTCATCGCGACGCCGTTTACCTTGTTGACCTTGTAGTTGACACCCGAGAGGTCGCCCATCGCACGACCCTTCGCGCCACCGATACCGGCGATGGTCACTTCGTCGTGCTCGTCGATGAACGAGATGGCACCGTCACCGGGACAGAACGCGGTGACCTGCTTGCCGTTCTTGATGAGCTGGACTCGGACGCACTTTCGGATCGCCGAGTTGGGCTGTTTCGCCTCGATACCGACCTTCTCGAGGACGATCCCGCGAGCCTGCGGGGCACCCTCGAGGGGGTCCGACTTCTCACGAAGTCCGCGTGCACGACGCGCGTAGTCAGAGTCGGACCACCGCTGGTTCTGGCGGTCCTTCTTGAGCTTGCGCGCGGCGTATTTGCCGTTTGCCATGTACGTCGGTATCCGACGGAGGCACTTAAGCATCCCCTTTTGGAGTCAGCGTTACGCCTCGAGAACGCTCGACGTACCCCCCTCGCGGATTCTGAGCGCGTTTCGGGGGGCGAACTGGACGGAGAAGACGCAGTTTTCGTCCTGGCTCGGACACCACACTCGAGCGATTGGAGAACCGAGCGACGGAATCGACCACGACGGAGAAAACGAGGAAGTCGGACCTGGAGACCGATTACAGCAACTGCACGTCGTCGAACTCGTAGTGACGAGCCGCCAGGGTTCGCGCCCGATCGATCGTCTCGCCGTCCGAACCGATCGCGACGCCGCGGTCTTCGTCTGCGACCTCGACGTAGGCGACGCGGTCGTCGTTCTCGCTGACGGTCACGTTGTACACCGAGGCGGGTGCCAGCGTGTTCGCGACGAAGGTCTCGGGGTCGTCTGCGTCCTCGACGAGTCGAACCGATTTCCCGATTCGCTCCTCGAACCGCGTCACGTTCCGGCCGCCGGGACCGATCGCCTCGCCGAGTTCGCCGCTCGCGACGACGACTACCACCGTTCCGTCGTCGATGAGACAGTCCTCGCCCGGCGCCCCGGTTACGTCTTCGAAGATCGAGAGGTATCGACGTGGCTCGTCCTCGAGAGGGCGGGCCATCAGTCGGCCTTGCTACTGGGCCCTGTCGATCCCATCCGGAGCTCGACGTCCCCGGTGCCGAGCTTGATCGGCTTGCCGACGATGACGTTCTCGGTAACCCCGTCGAGTTCGTCGATCTCGCCGTGGATCGCCGCGTTCAGGAGGTGGTTGACCGTGACCTCGAACGCCGCGCGGGCGAGCACGGAGTCTTTCGACCCGGAGATGCCGTGCCGGCCGATCGACTCGATGGTTCCCTCGTTGGTCATCATGTCGGCGACGAGCATCAGGTGACGGACGTTCACGTCGTCGAGACCCTGCTCGGCGAGCGTGTTGTTCGTCTCCTCGATGATCGTCTCGCGTGCGGCCTCGATACCGAGATTGCGATGGATCTCGTGGATGTTGTTACACGTGGTTCTCGAGGCGTCGACACCCTCGATCGCGAGCGCGTCGCCGAAGGCCGATCCCTCGGTGTAGAGGATAAACTCCTCGCTGCCGTCGTCGAGTTCCTCACGGCGGATGACGACGCGAGAGACCTCTTCGATGCCCTTAAACGTGATGTCCCGAAGCTCCTCGACGAGTTGCAGGAGATCACGGTAGGAGGGCTCTTCGGGACCGAACTCGATCGTCGTTCCCTGCTGAATCGCCTTCACGCCGAGGTTGTCCTCGATGATCTCTGCAACTTCTTCGGCCGTGATCATCCGTTCCTCGAGCGTGTCCTGGTTCAGCGAAATCTGGACGCGCATGTCCGCGACGTTCGTCGAGACGTCACCGAGTGCGAGGATCTTCGTCGCCTCGAGCTTCCAGACGACCTCGTGGGCCTTCTCTCGCTCCGTGGCGTACTCGTCCTCGAGGTACACCGTCATCATCGGCGTATCCGGCGTCTTCCGGGCGTCGACGAGTTCGATGAGCCGGGGCAGGCCCTGAGTCACGTCGATCTCTGCGACACCCGCGTAGTGGAACGTGTTCATCGTCAGCTGCGTTCCGGGTTCGCCGATCGACTGCGCGGAGACGGTGCCGACGGGGTCGAGCGGCTCGACCCGCGTATCGACGTACTTGTTCTCGACCGCGGTGACGATGTCGTTTATCTGCTCGTTCGTGAGCGCGTCTCGCGCCTCGAGCGTCTCGTAGACGTTGTCCTTGAGCCGGCGAGGCAGATCCGAATCCTCGACGAGAACGATCGTATCCTCGCTCACGTCGTAGGTGATTTCAGTCATCGGAGGTCACCTCCGCGCCGTCGAGCAATCGACGACTGTCCGCGTGCTCGGAGAGGTTCGTCGTCTCCTGTTTCGGGCCGATGAACGCCGCCTTCTCGGCGTCGTCCTCGAACTCGGCCTCGACGATACGATCGGCGATGCCCTCAACGTCGACGGCGTGTTCCTCGCCGGAGCCGACCTTGACCGGCGAGGTGCCGTCCTCGCCGAACTCGAACTGCACGATCGTATCGCTCGTGTCGCGAACAGTCCCGTCGTACTGTGCCTCCAGTTCCGAGAGCGCGTTGATGAGCCGGCGCTGGAGGTAGCCGGACTTCGACGTCCGGACTGCCGTATCGACCAGCCCCTCGCGGCCACCCATCGCGTGGAAGAAGAACTCACGCGGCGTGAGTCCCGCAGTGTAGGAGTTTTCGACGAAGCCGTGTGCCTCCGCGGAGAGGTCGTTCGGCTCGTAGTGGCTGAGGGTCCGATCCTCGTAACCGCGGTTGATCCGCTCGCCCCGAACCGCCTGCTGGCCGACACAGCCGGCCATCTGCGTGAGGTTGAGCATCGAACCACGCGCACCGGAGTTGGCCATGACCACGGCGGGATTGTCCTCCGTGAAGTGCTCTTCGGCGATATTACCAGCGTTGTCACGCGCCCGCGAGAGCGTCTGCATGATCTTCATTTCGAGGGTCTCGTCGATCGTCCGGCCGGGCAGACTCTCGAGTTCGCCCGCCTCGTAGGCGTCGATGAGTTCCTCGACGCGGTCGTTTGCGTCGAGGATCGTCTCGTCGATGCGATCCTGAGCCTCCGACGGAATCGTCTCGTCGTCGATCCCGATAGAGAACCCGAAGTGCATGATCGCACGCATCGCCAGCGTCGAAATCTCGTTGATGAAGACGCGAGCGCGGGTGTTTCCGTACTGCTTCGTGATGGTGTCGACGATCTCGCCACCGAACTCGCCGACCTCGTCTTCGGCGATGGTTCCCTCGATGAGCTGTCCGTCCTCGATGATGACGTCCTCGCCGATCGTTCCGATGAACTCGAGATCGAGATCGTTCGGCAGGAGTTCGGAGAAGACGTCCCTCGGACGCTTCCACCCATGGACGTACCCATTTTCAAATCTACTATCGAAATCGACGACTCGAAAATCGCTGCAGTTCCGGCGACAATTCGAGCGCAAGTAGCCGAGTACGAGCGTGGCGATCGACAAGCGTTCGACCTCGAGATCGCCACACCCGACGGAATCCTCGGCGATGTAATGGACGCGATGGCAGAAATCCCATACGGGGAGACGCGATCCTACGGCGACCTCGCGGCGGCCCTCGAGACCAGTCCGATCGCCGTCGGGCAGGCCTGCGGGCGAAATCCCGTGCCGATACTCGTCCCCTGTCACCGTGTCGTCGGGAGCGACGGAAGCCTCAACGGCTACTCGGCGGCCGACGGCGTCGCGACGAAACGGCGACTGCTCGAGCACGAGGCTCGAGGCCAGGAGACGGTACAAACGCGATTATCGAACGATTCGTAGAAATCGCGGGTCAGTCGGCGACGAGGTGCGGCCGGTCTGAAAGCCAGCCAGTTGCTACCGGTGCGAAACCGACCGGTTGCTACCGGTAGGAAAGCTCGAGCTCGCGTGCGCGCTCGAGTAAGTCGGCCTCGTAGTAGTCCTCTGTCTGTGCCGGACGCGTGCTATCGATCGCTCGCACCTGCTGGACGGTGTTGCGGAAGGTTTTGAACGTCGCCTCGTCGACCATCTGCCCGTCGATGGTGACCGCGCCGGTGCCCTCGCGTTTTGCCTCGTTGAACCGCTCGATCTTGTGGACGTCGCGCTCGAGTTCCTCGGGCGTCGGCATGTGGATCGTGTTGGCCTGAACGGTCTGTTTCGGATAGAGCGACCAGGAGCCGTCCAGCCCGAGTTTGGCCTCGTGTTCGACCTGATCCGCGTAGGCGTCGGCGTTGTAGTAGGTCAGCCCGGCGCGTTCTTTGAACAGGTCGTCGAACGGGCCGCCGATCGAGAGCAGGTCGCCGGCGCTGGCTTCGTTCGAGAGCGCCTCGAGGAGACCGTCCCAGCGGGGCATGCCGTCGCCCAAATTCCGGCCGCCGAGTTCGGCCGCGTAGTCGACGGGGCCGAAGATCAGCGCGGTGAGTCTCGAGTCCGCACCGAATTTCGCGATTTCGCGCAGGTCCGAGCGAGCGCGGCCGGTCTCGACGATGATCGAGAGCCCGATCGAGCCGTCCGCGTAGCCGTGTTCGGCTTCGGCCTCCGCGACGACTTCCGCGGCGCGTTTCACGTCCTCGAGGCGACCGACCTTCGGCACGACGACGCCGTCGATCTCGTCGCCGATCTCGGCGACCAGCCGGTCGATCTGGTCGCGCCCCTTCTCGCAGTACTCCTCGTCCTCGTAGCTCCACTCGACGCGCGGCCAGATCTCGCCGGGGAACTCGTACTCGGGGACCAGTTCGATCGTGTTCTCGAGGCCCTCCGCTTTCATGTCCGGCGCGGTCCCGTCTTCCATGTCGGGGACCAGCCAGTCCGGTGCCTGGAACCCCTCGGACTCGAGGGCCGAGACGAGGTACTTCGCCGAGTCGTCTTTCGGAACGGCGGCCGGTGCGGTCTGGAACGTACGGCAGAGTCGGATGTCGTCTGTCATGTTTGTGGTATGTCTGTGTGGGATTTCGGGAGCCATCGACAGGCTCGGTTAGTTACCGGATCGCTTCTGAATCTCCGCGGTTCGGGTGCCGGAGTAGACCGGTTCGTCGTCCTGATTGAACGCGATGTGCTCGAAGCGGACGGTGCCCGCCTCGGGCGAGTCGGCGTCGTCTTCGGCCTCGAGCACGCGCGTGAACGCGTAGATGGTGTCGCCGCTGGCGACGAACGTGTGGAACCGTTCGTCGTCGAAGCCGACCTCGCGCCAGGTCCGCTCGTCCGAGCGGGCGTGCCCGAGCGCGGTCGAGCGCGTGACGTCGCCGTAGGTGACGATGCCGCCCGATGGCGAGTCGCCCATCACGTCCGCGTTGTGGTGTTGCTTTGCCGTGTTGAGCGTCGCAAGCGGCAACGACGCGACGGTCACGTCGTCCTGCGTGCGGCCGCGCTCGTGGCGATACGCGACCGCCGCGTCGCGGCCGTCGGCGTCCTCGAGCGCCGCGGCGAAGTCCTCGAAGTAGCCCCCTTCGGGCGTCACGAACTCGGCGGGGAGCCCGTCGTCGGGGTCGTCGTCCGTCGACGTGGCCCCTGCTGAGCCGCCGTCGGTTTCGACAGGCTGACGACGCGGGATCATGTTCGTGCGCTCGTACGAACAGAACACGTCGCCGGTTTCGGCGTCGAGGCCGCGCGTTCGCCAGGTGACGATCCCGTACTGCGGACGGGAACTCGAGGTGACCCTCTCGAGGACCTCGCTCTCGACGCGGAGCTCGGTGCCGGGATAGACCGGGGCTTCCGGAAACCGAACGTTTGTCCGCCCGAGGAAGTACCCGCCCTTCTCGCTCAGGTCCTCGACGGTGATCCCGAGCGTCGCGGCGGTGAGGTAGTCGGGGTGGATCGGCGGTTCGTCGAATCCGCGAGCGGCCGCGGCGTCGGTCCGCCAGTAGGCCGGGTCGTGGTTCAGCGTCTGGCTCATCCACGACTCGTTGCCCCACCTTGTCAGCGTGAGGCCGGGATCGTGCTCGATGCGGTCGCCCTCGGAGAAATCCTCGAAGCAGTTGCCCTTCTCCTTGGTTTCGGCCCGCTCGAGCGCCCGTGCGAACGTCTCGGCGTCGGTCCACTCAGTCATTGGCGGTCACCTCGTCGACGGGAACATCGGGATCAGCATCCGCCCGCGTCGCCCGCTCCCGTCGCGCGATCGTTCGGCGCATCTCGTTCTCGACGATCATGTAGCCCTCGTCGAAGCCCATACCGGGCTTTGCCAGCACCTGTGCGGCGTTCGTCGCGAGCGCGACGTGCGCGCAGGCTCGAGCGGAGGTCTCGGTCTCGTTGCAGGTGCCTCCGAGATAGGCTCGCGTCTCGGTTCCCTCGCAGTACCGAACCGCTTGTCCGCTGCGATGGATGCCACCTAGGTCGGGCGTCTTGATCTGGACCACGTCAGCCGCCTCGGCGTCGACGAACGCCCGCACGTCCTCGAAGGTGTTACACCACTCGTCGGCGACGATGTCGACGTCGACGCCGGCGTCCGCCAGTCCGTCGCGCAGCTCGGCCATCGCGTCGATCTGGCTCGCGCGGTCACCCGCGTCCATCGGCCCCTCGATCTGAATCGGGTACGGGGCCGCAGCGTCCTCGAGCGCCCCGAAGTACTCGATCACCTCGTCGCGGTCGTAGGGCGCGTCGAATATCTCGCCGATCATGCCGTAGACGTCGATGTGGAATCGAGGATCGTAGTCCGCGGGCCCCAACTTTTGGGACCGCTCGACGAGCCACTCGACGTACTCGAGCAGGGTCTCGCCGTCCTCGCCGATCTTCTCGACGCTGTTGATCAGCGCGTGGGGCAGGACGGGGACGCCCTTGATGAACATCTTCTCCGTGTTCGTGTACCGATCGTCGCCGGACTGTCCGAAGACGGGAACGGGTTCGGTCGCCGGTTCCGTCTCGAGCGCGTCGGCTAGCACGTCGGTCCGCGTGGTTCCAGCCGCGTGTGCAGCCGCACCGAGCAACGCCTGCGAGACGCCGTATCGAATGGCGGTGTGGAGCCGATCGCCGCCGATCTCGAGTTCCTCGAGGCGTTCTGCGTTCTCGAGGAACCGACTCGCGTCCCGACCCTCGAGGATATCCGCGACTGGGCCCTCGATGACGTCGGCGTACGCGTCGGCCCGAAACAATGGATCGCGGCCGCCGGCACCCGAGTACTGCACCGCCGCGCAATCCCCCCGAATTTCGGTGCCGTCGGCGAGTTCCACGTCGACGATGATCGACTCGCCCGCCTGCCGGATCTCGTCGAACCCTTCGGTCACGGGCTCGCCGTCGTAGGTGAACCCGTCGTGTTCGGCTCCGGCCTTGATCGCCCGCTGGTCGTCGAAGAAAAAGCCCGAGTAGCCGGGCGTCGCGTGGACGGCGTCGATCTCCATCTCAGGCACCCCCCTGTGGCCGGCCGATGAGTTTGCCGTCGCTGATCGCGTCGACGTCGTCGGCGACCATCCGGAACGACTGGTCGCGCCCTTCGGTGTCGGCGCGCTGTGAGAGCCGGGCCTTGTGGATCTCCTTGATGTCGTCGTCCATCGCGAGGTCTGCCCACTCGAAGATTCGCACCCGGCCATCGTCGTCGCGGGCTGGCAGCACCGCGCCCGCCGCGCTGTCGCTGGGCGCAAAGGGCACGTCGAGCGCGCCCGAGTCGAACGCTTGTATCGTTCCCTGCACGACGTCGCCGTCGCCGTGTTCGAAGATGGTGTCCATCAGACACCGCGTCTCTCGCTCGATGAGGTCCTGTTCCTCCTCGATACCGTCGATGTCGATTTGTTGCTCGATAGCCATGTCGATGACCTGTCGCGTGGTTCGCAGCCCCGCGGAGTTGGCCTCCTTCGTCGGAACGCCTTGGAACTCCTGGGGCGACTTCGTGATGACCTTGTCCGGTTGTGCGATCGAGGCCGTCATACCGCCGAGACTGATGACGCCGTTAGCCCGCGCCTCGTCGGGCGGGAACCCGCCCATCCACTCGTGGAAGACGGTCGTGACGACCACCTCGTCGGGGAGGTACTCGTTGCCCAGCTTCTTCAGGGCGTTCAGCGCCGCCACGTCCTGGACGATGTTTCCGACCTGCCCGTAGCCGAGGGTGATCGATCGCACGCCCTGCGTGGCGGCGAGTTTCCCCTCGACCAGCATGATCGCGATCGCGATCGACGGCGGCACGAGCGTTCCCGTCAGCGGGCCGAACGGCTCGCGGTTGATCCGAACGCCGCGCTCGGTGTAGGCCCCCGCGATCCGGTCGACGAACTGCCACTTCTCGATGGTCTCCTCGAGCCCGTGGCGTTTCGTGTATGGGATGTTGTAGGAGATCGGCCCGCCCTCGAAACTCTGGAAGCCGCCGGCGAAGGTGATCGCCGCGAGCAGCCGCGCGTCGGGCGTGCCGTGGCGGACCTCGATCGGCGCGTCGATGGCGTCGATGAGTTCCCGGCAGCCCTCGACGCCGTGGTTGACCGCCGGGAAGCCGTTGAGCGTATCCTCGCCGGTATCTCTGGCTTTCTCGAGGCCCTCCTGGGCCTTCTCGTACTCGTTGTCGCGTGTGTACGAGTCGATGGTCGTTGGGAGGAGGTCCGCCTTCCCCTCCCCATGGAGGTACTCGAGGAGTTCGACCTGATCGTCGAGTCGGGGAACGCCGGCTCGGGGCTGCAAGAGCGGTTTGTCCGCAGACTCGAGGACGTCCGCGAACCGCTTTTTGGGGGGCAGCGATTCGTGGTAGTCGATCGCTTCCTCGAAGTCGACGGCGTCGCCGGTCGACCAGTTCGATCTGATTTCGTCGTCGATGCGCCGTAGCTCGTCGGCCGAAATTCGTTCGTCTCGTATCATTTACCAACGGATCATTAGGAGCTGATAGTCGCTCGTTCCGTCTCCGGCGTCTGCTGTCTGAGATCCCGCGTCAGGGCCGCGACCGCCTCCTCGGTGTCGGTTTCCGAATCGAAGACGCGGTCGAACCCGAGTGCCTCGAAGGTCGCTCGCGTCTCCTCGAAGTCGTCCTGGCCGACCGCGAGGTTGCCGCCGATGTACGTCGTCGCGTCGATGTCGGCGGACTCGAGCGTCTCGTGGAATCCCTGGCAGTCCTGCTCGGCGTGCCCGTAGAGCGAGGATACGAGTACGGCCGCCGCGTCGTGCTCGAGTGCGGCCTCGGCGAACTCCTCCTGGGAGGTCTGTACGCCGAGGTTGATGACGTCGAATCCCGCTGCGTCGAATGCCTGCTCGAGTATCGTGATGCCGACGACGTGGGCGTCGGAGCCGATCACGCCGAGGACGACCGTTTGGGACATCGTACCCGGATCGATGGGACACCGGGACATAAACTTAATGATCTTCCATGATAATATTCTTTAAACATCCTTTCATCGTCCCCGTGTGACACAACCACAACATCATGATTAATAGCAAAGGTTATTGGGGCGTGCCGGAAAGACCGACGTATGGGAGCGCTGTCACACCTTCGCGTGTTGGATCTCACGCAGGTCCTCGCAGGCCCGTACTGTACGATGTTGCTCGCGGACATGGGAGCCGACGTCGTCAAAGTAGAGCGTCCGGGCGGGGATATGATCCGCTCGAATCCCCCGTTCGTCGACGACGGAAACGAGGAAGCCTACGGCGGGTACTTCCAGAGCGTCAACCGGGGCAAGCGGAGTATCGAACTGAATCTGGGTGACGACGCCGATCGAGCGGACTTCCTCTCGCTCGTCGAAGAAGCCGACGTCGTCGTCGAGAACTACCGATCGGGGACGATGGAGAAGTACGACCTCGGCTACGAAACCCTCCGAAAGTACAACCCGGAGCTGATCTACTCCTCGATCCGCGGCTTCGGCGACCCGCGAACGGGTGAATCCCACCGACAGGGCCAACCCTCCTTCGATCTGATCGCGCAGGCACTGGGCGGGGTCATGGAGACCACCGGTCAACCCGACGGCCCGCCGACGAAAACCGGCCCCGGCGTCGGCGACCTCTTTACGGCGACGCTGAACTGCATCGGCATCCTCGCGGCGGTCACCCACCGCGAACAGACCGGCGAGGGCCAGTACGTCGACACGGCGATGTACGACTCGATGATCAGTTTCACCGAGCGCGCCGTCTACCAGCAGTCGTACTCCGGGGACGCGCCGACCCGCCGCGGGAACGCCCATCCGACGCTGTTTCCCTACGACGCGTTCGAGACCGACGACGGCTACGCCGTCATCGCCGCGTTCAACGACAACCACTGGGCGGCCCTCTGTGACGTGATGGACCGCGAGGACCTCGCCGACGCGTATCCGACCGCCGGCGAACGCCTCGAGAACCGCGAGGCGCTTCGCGAGGAAATCGCCGACTGGGCGCTCGAGCAGACCAACGACGAACTCGTCGGAAAACTCGAGGGAAGCGTTCCGGCCGCACCCGTCCAGACCACCGAGGAGATCTTCGACGATCCGCACGTCCACGCGCGAGACATGCTCGTACCGGTCGAACAGCCCGGCGCCGACCGCGAGGTCGAGATCGCGGGTAACCCGATCAAAATGAGCGAGACGAACCCGGCGCCGCACGGTCGCGCACCGCTGCTCGACGAGCACCGCGAGGAAGTGTTGAGCGAAACGGCCGACGCCACGGCTGCCGACGACTGAGCGGTGAATGCTTCGTTTTCGTTCCCAACCGGACTGTAAAGCGATAGCTCTCCGGCCTCGAGGGCCGGACCGACGGCGTCGCGACGGAGACGGAGAGTAATCCTTTTGCGGGTCCCCCGCACACGGTCGGGTATGAGCGACAACTGGCCGGTCGATCCCGACGGCGAGGAGGGAAGCGACGGAATGCGCAAGTACGACATGCGGATCATCGCGGACAAGGTCGACGAGGAGGCGGACTTCCCGATGGACCCAGACGAGTTCGTCGCGGAGTACGGCGAGTACCCGATTCGGATCAACTACAGGACGGTCGTCCCGATGAGCGACATCTTCGAGTACGTCGACGCCGAGGAGTTCGATACCATCGTCGACATGCACAAGGCGGTCGGGAACGCGATGCGCGCCGGCGGCTTCTGGGAGTACCACCCGAAGGGATCCTCTCCGGAGAAGAAACACGCGTGAGCCAGCGGCCGACGCGGGCGAGGTGACCATCGCCGACGACCGAGCGGACGACATGGGCGGAGTGGCCCTCGCCAACGAACGACAGATCACGCGGTCGACGATCCCCATCACGGATCTGGATTACGTATCACTTATACGAACAGGTTCGAAACAACGGACACAGTGACTAATACGCAGGTTACGCTCGTTCAGATCGATAACTACGGCCCGTGGACGGTGACGCCCGAACCTCGCCGCGAAGCCGACCTGCAGACGATGCAGTCCCGGCTGTACGCGGATATCTCGCAATTCGTCGGCAACCACGGCGGCTACACCTTCTTCACGCGCTTTGACAACATGATCGCCGTGACGAACGGCCTTTCGCTCGAGGACCACGCCGTCTTACAGGAGTCCGTCGGCAACCGATACCCGGTCACGCTCAGCCTCGGCGTCGCGACGGGGACCAGCCCGATTCAGGCCCTTTCCGACGCGACGGAACTGGTTCAGGACGCGGGCAGCGCACAGGACAAACACCGCCGGGAAATCCTCGACGGCCGCGCCGTCGCGGACGAGCACGGAACCGACGACGACGTCCAGATCGCCCACTTCGACGTGATCAACGCGACGGGAAACTACACGGACGAACTCAACGCCTTCGACACCTTCATCGAGATCGAACAGGGCTACGCAGAACTCATGCGACACATGCGATACGCCCACGACAGCATCTCGTTTTTCGTCGGCGGCGACAACATCATCGTCGTCTGTCCTGATCTCGAGCGACCCGACTACCGCGAGGCGATCGGTCACGTCGAGGCGGAAGCCGGCGTCGAACTCCAGGTCGGCGTTGGCCGAGGAACGTACGCCCACGAGGCGGGAATGGGAGCGAAACACGCCCTCGAGACCTGTCGGGCCGACGGAACGCGCGTCGAACTCGAGTGGGAGTAGTCGCCTTCGACACGTATCGGACGGGAAGCGAGCCTGCGATGGTCGTTCGGACGAGAAACGGGCCCGCGATGCTCGTTCGGAGGGCGAATCGAGTACCAACCTGAATCGTTCGCTCGCGCCGCGATTAAATGTGGCGGAGGTAGCTTTTAGAGTCGCTATGCGTATTGTTCACACATGGAACCGGAACTATCGGTCTCGGAGGTTCTGACGACGGAGTACGTGGGCGTCAGCGAGTCAGACACCGTTCTCGGGGCGGTTCGACTCATGCGCGAGGAGCGAGTCGGGTGCGTGCTCGTCCTCCGCGGGTCGGAGCCGGTCGGCATCGTCACCGAGTGGGACGTGCTCGGACTCGTCGCCGCGGAGGAAGCCGTCGGGGAGACGACCGTCGACACCGTGATGTCGACGCCCGTCATCTCCGTCGCGGGCGATCGACCCCTCACCGACGCCGCCGATCTCATGGCTCGAGAGAACATTCGAAACCTCCTCGTCGAAGCGGAGACGGACGTCCTCGGCGTCCTCACCCAGCGGGACGTCATCGCGGCGGCCGGATCGTTTCAGGCCACCACGTCGCGATCGGTGAGTGAATCTCGACCGGCGGACGAGTCGCTTACCGGTGGCGCGTCGATCACCGAATCGATGGCGTCGCAATCGGGAGCTGACACGGAGATCCGCCCGAACGGCGGGGACGAGTACTCGACGCAAGGCATCTGTGAAGCCTGTGGATCGCTCGCGGACTCGCTGTGGGAAACCAACGGCCAACTCGTCTGTGCGGACTGTCGGTCCGTCTGAGGACGACCGGTTCGATCCCGACGGCGACTGCGAAGAGCTGTCAACCACAATCACACTCTCAGACCGATAGAAAGACCTTTCGGGGGAGACGATGGAGGGTCGATAATGATCGAGACCCTCGACGATCTGGACGTCGAAGGGACGACCGTGGGCGTCCGCGTCGACATCAACAGCCCGATCGGCGACGACGGCTCGCTCGCTGACGATGCGCGGTTGCAGGCCCACGTCGATACCCTCTCGGAACTACTGGACCGCGGCGGTCGCGTCGCGGTTCTGGCCCACCAGGGCCGACCCGGAAGCGACGATTTTACCGGACTCGAAACCCACGCGTCACATCTCGCGGATCTGCTCGAGCGTCCCGTCGGCTACGCCGACGTCACCTTCAGCGACGCCGCCTGCGAGCTGGTCGAGTCGCTCGAGAACGGCGACTGCGTCGTCCTCGAGAACACCCGCTTCTACAGCGAGGAGTACATGGAGTTCGAACCCGAGCGCGCGGCGCGGACCCATCTCGTCGAGGGGCTGTCGTCGGTTCTCGACGCGTACGTAAACGACGCGTTCGCCGCCGCACACCGCTCCCAGCCGTCGCTGGTCGGCTTTCCGATGGTACTACCGAGCTACGCCGGGCGCGTGATGGAGAGCGAACTCGAGGTTCTCGGTTCGATCGAAGAGACGCCGGAACCCCGAGTCTACGTGCTCGGCGGGGCCAAAGTCTCGGACTCGATCGACGTCGCCTGGAGCGTCCTCGAGAAGGACCTCGCCGACCACGTGCTGACCGCGGGCGTCGTGGGCAACGTCTTTCTGATCGCCGACGGCGTCGACCTCGGCGACGAGAGCTCCGATTTCATCTACGACGAAGGCTACTGGGACGAGATCGACCGCGCTCGAGACCTCCTCGACGCCTACGGCGAGCGGATCGCGCTGCCACGCGACGTTGCAATCGACCGAGACGGAAAGCGCTACGAACTGGGGATCAACGCGCTCCCACCCAAGAACGACGAGGGGGCGCTCGACATCGGCAGTTCGACGCTCGCGTATTACGAGCGCATCCTCTCGGACGCCGGAACCGTCATCCTCAACGGACCGGCCGGCGTCTTCGAGGACGAGCGGTTCGAGACCGGCACGCGCGGACTGTACGAAGCGGCGACCGATGTCGACACCAGCATCGTCGGCGGCGGCGATACCGCCTCGGCGCTGCGATCGCTCGGGATCGACGGCTTCTCGCACGTCAGCACCGGCGGCGGCGCCGCCCTTCGGATGCTCACCGCCGAACCGCTCCCCGCCGTCTCGGCGCTCGAGCACGACGAGCGAGTCAGTGAATGACCGCGGACGAACCGGTCGTCGAACCCGCGACGACGGCCGACCTCGAGTCGATCGTCGCCCACTGGGTCGCCCTCGCCCGCGACCAGCGCGAGTACGGCTCCTACATTCTCCCCGACCAGAACCGGGACGCGATGCGCGAGATTCTGGCGGCCCACAGCTTCGACGGCCGATTGCTCGTCGCTCGAGTCGACGACACCGTCGCCGGGTTCGCGTCGTTCTCGATCGAGGAGGGAGCACTGTCGCTTTCCTCGAGTCGCGCGTTCCTCTCGAATCTGTACGTTCGACCGGCCTATCGCGATCGGGGAATCGGAACCCAACTGCTTCGGACCGTCGAGAACGCTGCCGCAGCACGCGGAGCCGACGACCTGATTCTCGAGACGATGGCGGGCAACGAGGCGGCGCGGCGGTTCTATCGTCGAGCCGGCTACGAACCGTTTCGCGTCGCGATGGAGCGATCCCTCTCCGATCGAACCGAAAACGATACACACTCAAAGGGGGACGAATAACCACGTGATAGGGCCAGGGGAGCATGGGTGGTTCATGCACTCGACTTGTAATCGAGACTCCCGGGGTTCAAATCCCTGCTCTGGCTTGCTGGTGCCGGTCAATGGCTCTGTCTGGCTTACGATGATTTCGATGCTGGTATCGCTTCTTCCCGAGTCCGACGCAGTTTCGCCGAGAATCGTCTTTGCGGTCAACTATCCCCCGATATCGGTCCGCTGCGTTTTCAATACGCATGAAATTGCGGATCGAGGCGAGTCTGTGTGCGAGGGAAATAGTTATTAGGTATTACCGTTAATAACTAATTGCCCATCCAGATTTCCCCCGATCTGGAGGCTACACAACTCCCCCTACACTCTTCCCCACTTTTCTGCCGAAGCAGACGAGTAACCGACAGCGCGAAAGTCCGTCCGGACTCGAGCGTTGGGTACTATCCCAGCCTCTCAGTTCCGTGCGATCATTCGATACCGGAAGGCGAGATAGCCCAATACGAGCACGAACGCACCGGCGTACAGCCACGAGCCGGTCATGCCCGCGTACACCAATGCGCAAGCGTTGAGAACGATCCCGAAGAGATAGATCGGTTTGAGTCGGTTTAGGTCCATTGAATAGACCGTCACACCGGAGAGACGAGTCTTTGTCGGAACGTCTCGTCCAGCCGGCCAGCCGAGCAAATCCGGTACTAACAGCCGAGTTGACGTTCTCTGTCCTAGTTCTGACGGGATTGCAAATTAACGTCCGGGTAGACACATACGTACACTAGCGAACAGAATCATCCACTGGGGCCGGGTACAGGCCACAGGATTTATACCGGATCGTGGTAAGGGTGGGTTCAATGCTGCTTTCAGTCGATCGGTCTAACGAACGAACGGGGCAATCACTGAGCTTCGAGATTATCGCTGCGATCGCGGAGAAAGAGGGCGTCGAGCCGACGGCGATCGAGCCGCCAGAGTACGAGCCGCTGTACGAGGTTCTCAATCCGGAAGCGCTCGACGCGCTGTTCGCTCCTCGAGAAGACGGAACCCCGCGTTCGAAGGGCCGAGTCGAATTTCCCTACTGTGGATATCGGGTAACGGTCTCGAGCGACGGCGAAATAACCGTCTGCGAGTAGTCACCGTCTACAACCCTCTGAGGCACGGTACGGGTGAATTCTCGTTCCGGCTCAGTTTACGAGGGATCGCTCTCGAGGCGGGTCCGCAGCGCCGGTGGTATCGGACTCGCCTGCCCGCTCTCGCGGTCGACGAAGACTTGAACCGACCGGGCGGTCGCCGCTCGCGACCCGTCCGCGTTCAGTTCGTACTCGATCGGGATGCTCGAGGTGCCGAGATCGGCGACCGTCAGACCGACTGTCACGGCCTGTCCCGCCTCGATCGGCGTTTCGTATTCGATCTCGAGCGACGCCAGGACCGTATCGAGGTCGACGAGCGACCGTCCGACGACATCGGTGAAGTACGCCTCGCGGGCTTGCTCGAGGTACGTCGCGTAGATCGCGTTGTTTACGTGACCCATGAAATCGACGTCGCGGAGCCGGACGTCGACGGCCGTCTCGTAGGCGTACTCGCTCATTCTACTCCACGATACGGACCGCGGGGAGCTATAGGCACCGATCTATCTCACACGCTAACAGTTCGCCTCGAAGACGGTTTCGTGGAGGCGGGAGGAAACGATCTCCATCAACGGCTCGAGATTCGCCGTGTCGTCGCGGTTGTACTCGATCAGCGTCTCGAGGGCTGCCTCGTCGCCGCGTTCGTACTCGTGCCAGAGGCGAACGGCGTCCCGCCCGGAGAGGTCGGGTTTGTCCCGGTCGATGCCGAGATCCCGTTCGATCTCCTTGAGGCCGCCGTCGAACCCGAGTTTCTTGCACGGATACATGAGGTCGACGTGCGGAAGCGAGACATCGACGTCGTAGCAGGTCTCGAGAAACGGCACGTCGAATCGCTTTCCGTTGAACGTGACCAAAAGCGAAGCCGCCTCGAGTTCGGTCTGCAGTCTGCCGGCAGTGAGATCGTCGCCGTTGACGAACGTCTTCGTCTCGCCGCCGCGGTGGACGCTGACCGTCGTCACGTCGTCGGTCGCCGAACTCAGTCCGGTCGTCTCGATGTCCAGAAAACACGCCTCGTCCACGACGTTCTCGTAGAGCCGCCAGTGACTCGAGTCGGGGAACGCGTCCGCGAAAAACGACATGTCGCCGCGGGACAGGTGCGTCGTTCCCTCGTCGATAAACGACTCGATCCGATCCGCGAGGGTGTCGCCCACGACCTCGCCCTCGAATTCGTCCCAGTGGGTGACGCCGTTGGCCCAGAGTCGCCGTTCGGTCGCCTCGCCGACTCCCTGAACCGGGATGAAACTGTTCTCGATTTGCACGTCTGTGCAGGGGGGTGGAGGGGACAAAAACGCTTGGATCGCCGGCCTCGCGACTCGAGGGCGGCCTCGAGGAGTCGACGCGTCGGTTCCACTGGAACGTCCCGGTCGTCAGTTCGTCTCCGCCTCAATCCTCCGCTGTCCCCTCTTCGATGCTCCCGCGTTCTCGCATCATCGACGTGCCGCGATCGATCCAGCGTCGGCGATAGTAGATCGCGCCGAGGTAGATAACCCGGAAGACGAAATCGAGGACGATGGCGACGTAGGCCGCGACGACGCCGTACTCGAGGACGACGCCGAACGCGTAGGTGACCCCGAGCAGGAAGACGAAGGTGCCGATCACGCGGGCGATAAACGGAGGGACGGTTTCGCTTCCGCCCCGGAGCGATCCGGCGAGCGCGAGGTAAGCGGCGATCAGGACCGCGGCGATCGCGTAGGCCCGCGCGAACTCGCTCGCATAGGCCACCGTCCCCGGATCGTCCGTGAACACGAGGACGAACTGCTCCGCGAAGAAAAACAGCACCAGACAGAACCCGCCGACCGTCAGCGTGCTGAGGGCGGTCGCGGCCAGACCGTTGTAAAACGCCGTCTCGGGTTCGCCGCGGCCGAGCGACTGGCCCACCAGGATATTCGACGCGACGCCGTAGCCGCGCGCGAGCGGCGAGGCGACCTGCTGGTACATCCGTCGACCGATGTGGTAGGCGGCGTTGACTTCGGTACCGAACGCAAGCAGGATCGCGTTGAACGGGAACTCGGCGAACATCTCGGTGAGTCCCTCGGCGATTCGCGGCCAGCTGATGCGGAGAAGCTGTTTCGTGATGACCAACTGACTCGGAACGACGTACTGAATCGGGCTGTGCGGCGATCGGAGTATCACCAGAAACGTGAGCGCACCGAGCGTATCCGAGACCGCGGTCGCGAGCGCGATGCCGACGACGCCGAGTTCCGGAAACGGCCCGAGACCGAGCGCGAGTCCGACGGTCACGACGATGTTGATCGCGTTGACGGCCCCGTTGACGTACATCGGCGTCGTTGTGTCGCCGGTGCCGTGGATCGACCGGGCGGCGATGAAGTTGACGTGAATCGCCGGCGCCGAGAGCATGACGATCAGCAGATAGGTACTCCCGTACTCGATCACGTCCGCGAACGCTCCCTCCTCGGCGAGCGAGCCGAGAATCGAGATCGCGAACTCGTTTCCGAGGAGACCAAACACCACGAAGGGGATTCCACCGAGGATCCCGATCAATAGCGCCTGCGACACCGCCTGATCCCTGTTCGCGTCCGCCTCGGCGCCGGTGTCCTGACTCGAGAGGGCGATCGCGCCGTCGCCGATGCCGATCCCGAATCGAAGGGGGAGGCGAGCGTAGATGTCCGCGAGGCCGACCGCGGTGATCGCGGCGGGCGAAAACAGGCCCGCGACGATCAGGTCCGTCGTCCGCATCAACGTCCGGAGGACCTGCTCTGCCATCACCGGCCACGATAGGCCGAACACGCGCTTCCAGACCCGAAAGAGCCGTCGGCTGATCACCGAGAGGACGACGAACACGCGTTCGAGTTCAAACGGTCGAAAAGTAAGTATTGAGTTGGCGGAAACGTGACCCGGAAGCGCGTCGCCCCGAGCGCGGATTCGACGCCCGTTCCGTGGGCCGGCGCGGTCAGCCGGACTCGTTCTCGAGCGTCTCGGCGTCGGCAGCGGACGATTCCGCGTCCGATCCCGTTCGTTCGGACGCCCGGCTGTGATCGTCGGTTCCGAAGATCCGCTCGCGAATGCTTCGTGTGTGACTCTTCTCCGCGAGGAGTACCGAACACTCGACTTCGTCCAGCACATCGATGACGAGCGACCCGCGGATGAGACGCGAGACGAGGCCCTGTTCGGTCGCGCCGATCAAGAGCATCGTCGCGTCGGCAGCGGCCTCGGTGATGCGCGTCTGAATGTCGCCGGTTTCGACCCGGATCTCGGCGTCTGCGAGGTCGTGATCGGTGGCCCACGCCCTGAGGAACTCCTTGCCGTGTTCGCGGTCCTCGGCGACGTGAAACAGCGTCACCTCGGCGTCGAACTGGTCGCGCAGGGTGTGTGCGACCGCCGCCGCCAGGTCCGAGTCCGGTCCGCCGGCAGTCGGCAGGAGCACTCGAGACGGATCGAAGCCGCGGTCTCGGAACACGAGGAAATCGCTCGGAAGCGAGTGGGCGAGTTCGTCGATGGCACCCTCGGCACGCCCGGGCGCACCGTGGGAGTCCGGACCCCAGCCCATGACCGTCATGTCCACACCGTAACGGCTCGCGGTGTCGAACACCTCCTCGAACGCGCGGTGAGAGAGGACGACGTGGGTTTCGATGTCCGCTCCGTAGGTCTCCGCGTCGGCCTGTGCCTGCTCTAAGAGTTGCTCCGCGGCCTCGTAATCGCCCTGCTCTCGAGCGCTCTGGAGCGAGGTCTGATCCGGAATCTTCTCGATGTTCACGGCGACGACGGTTCCGTCGCGCTCGTTCGCGATGGCCGAGGCCAGCGTTATCAGGTGGGTTTCGTTGCTCGGGTTCGCAAGCGGGACGAGCACGCGGTAATCGCTCTTGTCGGGCTGGACTGACGTGGCGGCCGAGACGGCCGCGTCGGGAAGTTCGTCGGATCGGTCGAGAATCCAGCCGGCGAGGACGCCGGCGGATTCGACCTTCTGACGGGCGTAGACGAGATACCAGACCGCCGCAAAGACTACGAACAGCATCGACAGGAGGACGATCTGTGGATTGATGTACACGATCAGTGCGAACGAGGTAACCGCTCCACTACTCATGGTGGATCACCGTCCGTACTTGAGCGACCGCTGGTACCGACTCCGCCCGCGGGGACGATTGCCGTCCGCCACGTTCGATGGCAGATACCGCGCGAATCCGTTCGAACGTCCGACAAATCCGTCGATCGGATGTGACGCGACTGTCGACGAACCGACCAACCGAATCTCCTGAGAGTCAATATAGGAGTTCGGCGGCGGAGGGGAGTTGAACCTTTTGCATTGGTTGTGCAACCGACGGATTCGATCGCCTCTCCGACACATCCGAACGCAACGGCCAGGAAGGACGACGGCGATCAGGGAAGGACGACGACGGGAAACTCGCTGTCGGAGACGAGTCGGGAGCGAACGCGACCGGAGACGAGATCGAGCCACCGGCCACCGCCTCGAGAGGCGAAGACGATGGCCGAGGCGTCGACGTCCGCGGCGGCGTCGTTGATCGTTTCCACGATGTCGGTTCCGTACAATACCTGCGTGTCGACCGTGATACCGTCGGTCGCCGCCGCCTCCTGAAAGGCGTCGAACATCTCTTCGGCGTACTCCTGCCGTTGTTCGACGCCCGCTTTGTCCGGAGCGCCGCCGGCTTTCTCGATGACGTTGACGACTGTAACGTCTGCCTCCTCCTCGAGGAGGTACGGTCGCAGTTTCTCGTACGTCATCGTCGCGTCGTCGGGATTCGCGACCGGAACGATCGGTTGGTCTAACAGGGGGGCTACCACCGGTGGTCACCTCGTGGCTCGACTGGCTTCGTGAGAGCGCACATACCCGTACGTTCGTCCCCGTGGTCTTAGTTGGTTGTCTTCGCCTCGTCCTGATGGGTGCCCGTTTTGTCCACGCGCCGTGATCGACACTGATCCGCCCCCGCGCCGTGACCGCCATTGGTCCCCGCGCCGTGACCGCCATTAATTACCCGCAGCCGCACCGCCACCGTTTCGACTCGAGACGAAATCGGTCACGGCTCCGAGACGGTGGGAAACAACGAAACCCATTACCTCCTTCGGTCAGTAGGTCGAGCAAGACCGGTATCGCGAGGATGGATCACCAATGGACCCGTTCACATTCCTAGGCGTCGATATTGCACTGTTTTTACTCATCGGGCTTCTCGCGGGTGCTCACTGTATCGGCATGTGCGGGCCGCTCGTGACGATCTACGCCAGTCGAATGGACGGCGGGGGGAGCGACGACGCTCGAGCGGGCGGACACCTTTCGACGTACGAGGTTCGCCAGCACGCGCTGTTCAATATCGGGCGCACGGCGAGTTACACGCTCATCGGGGCGCTGTTCGGCGCGCTTGGAAGCCTGTTTTTCGTCACGACCGAGTCGCTGACTCCGGTCGTCGATCTCGCTCGCGGCGGCGTCGGCGTCCTCATCGGTGCCTTCGTCGTCGCAATCGGAATTTACTACCTCCTCGGGCGCACGACCGGCGGGATTTCGATCCCCGGCCTCGAGCGCGTCAGCGGCTGGCTCGCGAGTCACGTCGATCGACTGGCGAACGGTCCCGGCATCGTCGGGCTCGGCGCCGTTCACGGATTGTTGCCCTGCCCGATCCTCTATCCAGCCTTCCTATACGCGTTCGCGACGGGGTCGCCGCTGGGGGGCGGACTCGCGCTCGCCGCGCTCGGCGTCGGAACGATTCCCGCGGTCTTCGCGTACGGAACCGTCATCGAGGCCGTCGACGCGGTTCACCGCCGCCGGGTCCATCGTCTGCTCGGCGTCGCGTTCGTCGCGCTGGGATACGTCCTGTTCGCACACGGACTGATGAGTCTCGGCTACCACATTCCACATCCGATGTTGCCGTTTTACGACGGCCTCGAGGCGACCACGATGACGGGCTCTCACCACTGACCGATGACCGCTAATCGCGTTTCGACCACGAACCGCGCATCGACCGATCCATGACGGAAACCCACTCGTCGGCCGACGGCTGTACGCTCTGTGATCTCCCAACGGAGGGGGTCGACGTCAGCGACAGCGACGGCAACGCGTTCTGCTGTGTCGGCTGTCGGGACGTCTACGAAGCGCTGGGCGATGTCGACGACCTCGAGGCCGACGACGTTCGCCAGCGGCGGGCGGAATCCGAGGAAGGAGGCGATACGCTCGAGACCGGACGGGACGTGCCGGACGACCACGAGGCGACGTACCTCGAGGTCGACGGGATGCACTGTGCGACCTGCGAGGCGTTCATCGAGTCGGCCGCGGAACGAACGGACGGAGTTAGCAACGCCAGCTCGAGTTACGTGACGGAGACGGTTCGGATCGACCACGACCCCGAGGCCGTCTCCGAGTCCGACCTGCGAGATTCGATCAGCGGACTCGGATACAGCGCGTACCCTCGAGACGACGCGTTCAGCCGACGACAGGCAGATAACTGGGCGATCGGCCGGGTCATCGTCGGCGTGTTGATGGGAATGATGGTGATGCTCCAGTACGTGGTGCTCATCTACCCCGTCTACTTCGGCGGCCTGTTCTACGACGAGGGGACGACGACGTTCATCGAGGACGCGTTAGCCCACGAGAGCGCGATAATATTCTACCTCGTCATCGCCGCGCTGACGACGATCATCCTGGTCGTGACCGGCAAGCCGATCCTGCAGGGCGCCTACGTCAGCGCGAGGACTCGCCAGCCGAACATGGACCTGCTCGTCGCCATCGCAGCCGTAAGCGCGTACCTCTACAGCACGGTCTCGGCCATCACCGGCGGTCCGCACATCTACTACGACGTGACCGTCGCTATCATCGTCATCGTCAGCGCCGGGGGCTACTACGAGTCCTCGATCAAGCGCAAGGCGACAGAACGACTCTCTGATCTGACCGCCGTCCAGGTCGATCGGGCCCGACGCGTCCGTCGCGGTTCTGCCGCGGATGCTGAAGCGCCCGATTCGGGGGCCGAAGACGAGCACGTAGGGGAGAACGCGCAGCTCGAGGCGGACTCGTCGCTCGAGGAACGCGACTCGATAGCACAAGAGGTCCCGCTCGAGGACCTCGAGGCGGGCGATCAGGTCCTCGTCCGAACGGGCGAGCGGATTCCGGTCGACGGCGAGGTTGTCGACGGCGACGCCGCGGTCGACGAGGCGGTCGTCACTGGCGAGTCGCTCCCCGAGCGAAAGTCGGTCGGCGACGAGGTCGTCGGTGGATCGATGGTCGCAGACGGCGCGTTGACCGTTCGGGTCGGTCCCGACGCGACGAGCAGCCTCGACCGGATCACCGAACTCGTCTGGGACCTCCAGAGCGGCACCCACGGCATCCAGAAACTCGCCGACAAGTTGGCGACGATCTTCGTGCCGGTCGTCCTCGCGCTTGCAGTCGTCGTCGTCGCCGTCCGCCTCGCACTCGGCGCGGGCGTCACGAAGGCGTTGCTCGACGGACTGACCGTTCTGATCGTCTCCTGTCCCTGTGCGCTCGGACTGGCGACCCCGCTCGCGGTCGCCGCCGGCATCCGGGACGCCCTCGAGAACTCGATCGTGGTCTTTGACGACAGCGTCTTCGAGCGCATCCGCAACGCCGAGACGATCGTCTTCGATAAGACCGGAACGCTGACGACCGGCGAGATGAGCGTCGTCGAAACGATTTCGGACGCTTCGACCGACGACTCGGTCCCCGACGTTTCGATCGACGGCTCGAGTCTCGATTCCGCCCTCCTCGAGAAAGCCGGGGCGCTCGAGTCCCAATCGTCCCACCCGATCGGACGGGCGATCGCGACCGCCTGGGATCAGCCGAGACGGGTCACCGACGGCGGAACGTCTCGAGAACGAGCGGAGGTCCCGGACGACGGCAGCGACGGTCGCGAACTGACGGCGTACGAACGGGAACAGCGGCGAACGGCCGACGATTCGTCCGACCCACAGGGCGACGCGTCGGCCGATTCGCTGGGTGACGAGCCGACCGGTTCGCTTGGCAACGAGCCGGGCGGTTCGCCGGCCGACGACCTAGCTTCGGCGGGCTCGGGCGACCACTCCGTCGAGTCCTTCGAGAGCCACCGCAACGGCGTCTCGGGCGTGGTCGACGGCGAGGAGATCGTCGTCGGGCACCCGGACCTGTTCGCGGCCCGCGGCTGGACGGTGCCAGATTCGATCGCAGAACGGATCGAAAGCGCTCGAGAAACCGGGCGCGTTCCGGTCGCCGTCGGCCGCGACGGGGCGGCCGAGGGCGCGATCGTCGTCGGCGACGAACTCCGCGCGGAGTGGGACGAGACGCTCGCTGCGATTTCCGAGGCCGGTATCGACGTCGTCGTGCTGACCGGCGACGACGCTCGAGCGGCGGACCGATTCCGCAAGGAGGACGCTATCGATCGCGTCTTCGCCGGCGTTCCGCCGGAGGGGAAAGCCGAGACAGTCGAACGACTGAAACAAACCGGCGAGACGGTCATGGTCGGCGACGGAACCAACGACGCGCCGGCGCTGGCGGCCGCAGACCTCGGGATTTCGCTCGGCGGTGGCACGGCGATGGCCGCCGACGCGGCCGACGTTGCGCTCGTCGACGACGACCTCTCGTCGGTCGAGACGGTCTTCGACCTCGCTCGAGCGACCGACCGGCGCGTCAAAACCAACATCGGCTGGGCGTTCTGTTACAACGGCGTCGCGATTCCGCTGGCCGTCGCGGGCGTTCTTAACCCGCTTTTCGCCGCGCTCGCGATGGGGACGAGCAGCCTGCTCGTGGTGGCGAACTCCGCGCGATCGCTGCTCGAGGACGACTAACCGGCAGTTTCCATCATAACCACGGGAACAGCACCCGCCGAATCCGGCCGAGAATCGACTCGCCGCCGTGGCGAACGCGGAGCGTCGTTCCCTCGGCGTCGAAGCTGAGTTCGTTCGCCGGGAGCGTTTCGCCGTCGGGGAACCGTATCTCGCGGTCGTCGGCCGGAACCGGTCCGCCCGTGCTGGTCCCGAACAGGCTCGACGACTGGAACGTCGGCTCGGTTACGGGTGCATCGTACTCGATCGTGTAGACGGTGGTTCCGTCGTCCTCCGAACGCTCCCAGTCGACGATGTCGCGCTCCGGCGTCGTTCCGATCATTCTCGATCAACTGGTCGGGGAAAAGACATTCAGAGACTTATATGTCACCCACACGGTTCGACCGCAGCTACTCGGCCGCGGTCGTCACGTCGAGGAAGACGTCCTCGAGTGTCGAGTCGTCGCCGGTTTCCATCCGTTCGACGAGTTCCTCGGGAGTCCCCTCTTCGACGAGTTCGCCCTCGTAGAGGATGCCGACCTGGGTGGCGATCCGCTCGACGACCGGGAGGATGTGCGTCGACAGGAACACGGTCGTCCCCGAATCCGCGAGTTCGGTGATGACCTCCCGCACAGTCCGCGCCACGCGGGGATCGAGCCCGGAGGTCGGTTCGTCCAGAAAGACGACGTCCGGTTCGTGCATGATCGCCTGTATCAATCCGGTCTTCTGGCGCATTCCCTTCGAGTAGGTCACGACCCGGTCGTCGGCATCCGCCGCGAGGTCGAGTCGCTCGAGCAGCGGTTCGATGCGCTCGTCGATTTCCGCGGGACCCATCCCCCGTAACCCGCCGTGGTACTCGAGTTGCTCGCGAGCCGTGAGTTCCTCGTGGATCGGCGGCGATTCAGGCAGGTAGCCGATGTGTTCGACGAGTTGCTCCCGATCGGTGATCGGGACCCCCGCGACGCGACCAGAGCCACTGGTCGGTCGAATCAGCGCGGTCAGCATCTTTATCGTGGTCGTCTTCCCCGCGCCGTTTGGCCCGAGAAAGCCGTACACGGTTCCCGGTTCGACCTCGAGAGACAGGCCGTCGACGGCCGTGGTCCCGTCATATTCTTTCGTCAGATCGTTCGTGGAAATCGACTGGTGGTCACTTCTCTCAGCATCTGTTCGTTGGACGGTCGCTCTCGATTCCTTGATTTCGGATTCGTTCGTTTCGTCTGTCATCGGAATTCACCTGAGCTGGTACTTCTGATACCGGTGTACCGCTATCTGGAACGCAATTCTCGAGACAACGATTGCGAGAAGTATCGTGAGAAAGAGCGAACCGAGACGGATGGCACCGGTCGGCATCCCGGTTCGAAGCGCTATCGTGCTCTCGTATACTCGTGCGGAGTTCCCCAGCAAGGCAGGAACGGCGGTCATTGTCACGATTGAGAAGCTATAGGCCATTCGGATGAACGCCGATGAACCCTGTTCCGCATACACTGGTGCGTTAGTGAAAAACCCGGAAACAGGGCTGAACCGGTCGCGATCGACGCCCATCTCGACTGCGAGGCTGACCGTAGCGGTACACGCACAGAGGGTTACGCCAATGAGAGCGAGCGTCACGGTCTTGAGAAAACTGGCAGAACTGAGCAGGCCGAGTGGAACAACGACGGCGGTGACGATCGGAACGCCGGGAACGAGTGCAGCGACGAGAAAGCCGCCGACGAACTGTCGTCCACCGATCGTCGTCAAGAGCATGGGAAGAACGCGATATTTGACCCCGATCGGATCCGATCCGAAGGCAAAGCCAGTCACGAGTCCGAGCGCTATCACCAGAAACAAGAAAAGCGGCGTTCCAACGATAGTGAACATCGGCATCAGTATTATACCCATAAAAAAGACGACGTATGCCGTGTATAGAACCCCTTGCGGGGAGCGTCGCTCCGTGAGCCACCGTTCTCGAGCAACGGTCAGCGTGGCACGCGAAACGTAGTCCCCGAGCAATTTCTCGAGCCTTCCCTCTGTGACGAGCGAGTGCGAGCCGTGGGACCCCGTGGACCCACTCGCTTCTCGGACCCAGAGTCGCTCGACGAGAACCGTCGTCAGACCCACGAGGAGCGGTACCGTCAGCGCGAGCGTTCCGACCGCAGCCAGTGCGCGAAGGCTGTCGGCACCGAATCCGGTCGCACCGAGGAATGCAAGGTCGACGATCCATGTCATCGGCAGCGAGTCGAACCGCTCGAGCAGGGACGCGACCGGTACCGACGTCGAATCGAGGACGAGCCACGCGAGGAGCACCGGGACCCAGCCGAACACGACGAGCAGATCTCTGTAGAAGTTTCCTCGAGCCAATCGTCGGCCGACGAGTTGTGCGGCGAGTCTACCAGCCACGCCGACGCCGACGGCCAGCGCTGCGATTCCCGTGATCGCGACGAGCATCGTCGGCGCGACCAGTGGCGACCGGAGTCCGATTGCGGTGCCGACCGCTACGCCTACGGCCGGTCCGACGAGAAAGACGCCGATACGGGCGAAGACGAACACGAGCAGCCCCAGCGCTGGCACTCTCGTCGGAACGGTCGTCAGGAGAAAGCCGGGCTCGAGGCCCTCGAATCTCGCGTGCGTGACGTTCGAACTTCGCAACGCGAGCGCTCCGAACAGGAGGCCTGCACCGATTCCCAGCAAGTCGATAGGGATCGATCCACTCGCCGCGAACGACACCCCCGCGGAGCGAGAGGCCGCCCCGAACACGACGGCGAGTGCTACCGTCGTGACAAGGGTCACTCGTCGCCGCGTGCGCTGCGTTCCGGCCGCCGCTTCCCGTCGACGGCGTCGCCACTCGGTCCGTGCGATCCGGGCGCTCGCTTTGATCCATGCCTCAGCCATTTCCTAGTTGAAACGTCACGTAGAGATTTGTGTTATATCCATCAGGAGTGTTGTCGAGGCCGGTGTATATTCTTTCTCATCGGGTGTGAGAAATCTCGAGGCGATATCTTAGGAGGGAGTGTTATAGAACAATTCGCAAGGGTTCTTCTCACTCATTTGGATCGAACAGTCGTTCCCTACAGTTACGAATTGACCGCTGCGGTAAAGTTGGTTCCAGATCATCTCTTATGTAGCCGAACGAGGCCGACACACATGAATTAATTCAGTAAATCTTTCAGAGGAAGAAATGCGCTAACGGCGCGCCATCCTTTCGAGCGACGCAATCGTTCACGGTGTGAAATTTATTCATAGCCCGAAACGCATTTCTATCGAGGGGACAAACGACGCGTATGGACCGCGCACTCGAGGAGATCGAATTTCTCGCGCTCTCTCCGAACCGGATCGCGGTGTTGAACGCGCTTCGGAACGCGCCGGCGACACGGCGCGAACTCGAGGACTCGACGGGGGCCTCACAGCCGACGCTCGGGCGCATCCTTCGGGACTTCGAGGACCGGAACTGGATCGCGAGGACGGACGAGGGCTACGACGTGACCGCCACCGGACGGCTCGTCGCGGCCGGCTTTACGGATCTCCGAGAAATCGTCGAGACGGAATTGACCCTGCGGGACGTGGTTCCGTGGCTGCCGACCGACGAGATGGACTTCGACCTGCTCGCGCTCAGGGACGCGACGATCACCGTTCCGTCCCAGACGCGACCGGGCGCGCCGGTCAGCCGGGTCACGGAGACGATTCGAGGTGCGGATTCCGTTCGAATCGTCTCCCACGCGTTCAACGAGCGGAGCCTCGAAACGATCCACCGGGGCGTCAGCGAGGACGAACAGCGCTTCGACGGCGTCTTCTCGACGACCGCGATCGACGCCCTCGCGGACGACCCGTCGCTCGGGGACCTGCTTCGCGACCTCCTCGAGACCGACCGGGCCGCGGTTCGCGTCGTCGACGGCGATGTTCCCCACGCCGTGACTATCGCCGACGACGTGCTCAGTCTCATGGTTCGAGACGACGACGGGGTGTTGCAAGCGGCGCTCGACACCGACGACGAACGGGTTCGCGCGTGGGGACGGGACCTCCACGAACGCTACTGGGACCGGGCGCGGCCGCTCGAAGCGAGCGACCTCGAGTAGCGGCGACGAAAGTGGGGCTGGAGACCGCTCAGTTCTCGAGGCGCTCTCGAGCGGCGGCGATTACGAGCGGAAGGGAGATGGTCGCGTCGCCGTAGACCGAGACGTTCCGGGCGTCTTTCTCGAGTTTGCCCCACGAGCGCGCCTCCTCGAGGGTGGCTCCCGATAGGCCGCCGGTCTGCTTTGGGTCCATCGTCAACTGGACGGCGTAGTCGTAGGCCCCGGGCGTGACGAGCATCGTCTGGAGGGTGAAGTTCTTTGGGACGCCGCCACCGACGACGAACGCGCCCGCCTCCTCGGCGTCGTAGGCGATGTCGGTCAGCGCAGTCATGTCGGCGAGCGCGTCGAGCGAGAAGTCGCTCGTCTGAGAGTACATCCACGCCTGCAGGCCGAGCACCGAATCCTGAATCGCCGGGCAGTAGATTGGCACGTCGTTCTCGTAGGCCGCGGCGGCGATACCGGGTCCCTCCGCGATATCTTCGCGCTCGTTTACCGCTGCATTTGCCCGCCCGAGTTCTTCGGTCAGTCGCTGGATGGGGACGACGCCCTCGGCCTCGAGCGGCGGGAAGACCTCCTCTCGCAGGTGGGACTCGAACGTGGCGAAGAACTCCTGTGGCAGGTAGACGTTGTAGATCCGATCGACGCCCTCGTCCCGCAGCGTCTCGTCGTGTTCGCGCTCGGTCTTCCCCTCGGCGGTCACCGAGCCGTGGTGGTGTTTGCCCCCGATCGCCTCGATGCTGTCGTGGGTCAGGTTCGCCCCGGTCGTCACGAGCGCGTCGATGTAGCCGTCCCGAATCAGATCGGCGACGATGCGTCGCATTCCGGTCGGTACCATCGCGCCCGCGAGGCCGAAGAAGACGGTCACGTCGTCGTCGAACATCGCCTCCGTGACCGAGACGGCCTCGTGGACGTTCGCCGCGCCGACGCCCCCGTTCCCGTATTCGTCTGCCAATTCGCCGACGGTCATCCCGGCTCGAGCCTCGGCGTGGCCGATCGGGTCGTGGGAGAACGTCTCTCGGCCCTCGTCCGACCCGTGGGCGTGCTCGCCATCGTGGTCGTCCTCGTCGTGCGCGTCAGCGTGATCGTGCTCATCGGTCATACTCGCGGATGGGAGACCGATCGTGTTGAACGCCGCGGTTCGGCGCTCGAGGGCGACGGCTCGAGTCGTTCGATACCGATTTCGGGACAACCGAGCAATCAGCGACGTTGCTGACGGGTTTTCGACTTCCGAAGTGGAAGAGCCACCCGAATCGCGCAGTTACTGATACCGGTCTCGGTCGCAAACCAACCAGCCGTTCTCGGTCTCGAGTTCGGCGACCTGTAACACCGTCTGTCGCGCGCGGTCGTCGTCGACCGTGTATCGGCGACCGTCTCCCGACTGGTGGACGTGATAGAGGAGGTACGCCCGGCCGTCGACGACGAACACGTCGGGGTGGCCGCCCTCGTAGTCGTCGCCCGGCCGCTCGCCCGCGTCGGTGAGGAGTCGGTCGGACTGGGCGGTCCACTCGTGTCCATCGAGTGAGCGATAGACGCTTAGACCGTCCCACGAGTCAGTCAGCAACCAGTAGTAGCCTTGCCACTCGAAGACGATCGGTGCCTCCTGGGCCTGATCCGCGAGGACCGGCGTTTCGCGGGCGGTCCACTCGTAGAGGTCCTCGCTGTCGGCCGCGTAGATGTACGCGTCGTCGGCCTCGTCTTTGTACCACATGCGCCAGGTGCCGTCCTCGAGTCGGTGGACGTCGGCGTCGATGACGTACTCGGAAGAAAGCGAGAGCGTACGTTCGACAGTCCACTCCCAGCAGTCCTCGCTCGTGCAGTGGACGATGTAGCGCGGTCCCTCCCACGTCTGTGGAACGCCGGGCAGATAGCTGACGTAGAGGTGATAAATTCCGTCGTGAAAGAGGATTTCGGGCGCCCAGTGGGTGTTATGACCGGGTTCGATCTCGAGTTCGAGGGTGCCGCGGTAGCAGAATCGACCGCTGTCGGTCGCAGTTGCGACGCCGATCTCCGAACCGTGAATCCACGCTTTCCCCGGCACGTCGATGTTCGATCGACGCTGGGTGTAGAACAGCCACCACTCGCTGTTTTCGCGGTGCCACATGATCGACGAATCCGCCGCGCCGTCGAAGATCGGATCGCGGAACAGCGGTGCGGGTGCGTTCTCGATCTCGAACGACGGAGCGTCGGGTGCCAACGGGTTCCATGCCATACCGCTGCAGGATCGGCCGGACACCGAAAGTATTTCGTTCGCTACTTGTCGTCGAGTTATCCATCAGCCACGGGCACACACCCAAATCACAAGCCGGTCGGCACGTCGAGATACGTCGTCTCGAGGCCCCACTCCTCGACCAGTTCCTGAAGCGACTGCACGCCGAACGTTTCGGTCGCGTAGTGGCCCGCCAGCACGACGTTGATACCCGCCTCCTGGGCTTCGTGGTAGACCTTCTGTTTTCCCTCCCCGGTGACGAACGCGTCGACGCCCGCGTCGACGGCGTCCTCGAGCCAGTCGGTGCCGCTGCCGGTGACGATCGCGACCTCGGATATCTCCTCGGGCCCGAATCCGAGGCCCCGAACCTGTCGATCGCCCGTATCGAGTTCGGACTCGAGGCGGTCACAGAGCGATTCGAGCGAGAACGACTCGAGGGCGGTCCCGCGCTGGCCGATGTACTCCGGGCCGAGTTCGCCGAACGGCGAGCGGTTCTCGAGGCCCAACACGTCGGCGACCCCGGCCGCGTTACCGTGGTCCTGATGGCCGTCCAGCGGGAGGTGCGAGACGTAGAGTGCAACGTCGTTCTCGATCAGCGGTGCGATGCGGTCGTACTTCCGACCCGTCACGCGGTCGAAGCCGCCCCAGGAAATCCCGTGGTGGACGACAAGTGCGTCGGCACCCGCGTCGACCGCCCCCTCGACTGTTTCGGCGACGCCGTCGACGGCGAATGCGACGTGCTCGAGTTCGCCCTCGTCGGGGCCGACCTGGAGTCCGTTCGCGCTCGCATCGATATCCGCGTAATCGGCCGTCCGGAGTTCCTCGTCCAGTCGAGCCGAGAATTCGGCGAGTTCCATGCACGGCGATTCGAACTCCCGAGACTTGTAAGTGTGCGTCGAGAGTGCCGTCGCCAGAGGGCTGGGCCGCTATCGTCGGATGAGTATCCGCCCGCTGAGAAACGGATCGCGGGCGAGAAACGTCACTCCCCTCGGTCGGCGGCGGCCGAAAACACGAACTCCCGGAGGAGCTTTCCGGCGAGGGCCGCCGCCTGGCCGTCGTCGCGGTCGTTCACTTCGACGAGGTCGAACCCGCTCGCAGCGGGCGCGACGGCGCGCACGACCGAGCGGAGTTCCCGCGGCTCGAGGCCGAACGGCTCCATCGTGCCGGTTCCCGGCGCGAAGGCGGGATCGGCGGCGTCGATATCGACGCTGAGGTAGGCGTCCCGTCCGTCTATCATCGACTCGAGGTCCGGAGCCGAGCCGGATTCGGTGGGAGAGTCTGCGGTAGACTCGAGTGCCGAGTCGGACCCCGAAACCGCCTCCGGCGGAACGACCGTTACGTCCGCGGCTTCGGCGCGCTCCCACTCGGCCTCGCTGCCAGTTCTGGCCCCGATAATGATCGCCTCCTCGAGTGAGTCGACAGTCTCGAGGATGCGCCGGGTCACGGCGGCGTGAGACAGTTCGTTGCCGTCGTAGCCGTCTCGGAGGTCGAGGTGGGCGTCGAGACAGACGAACACCTCGGGTTCGACGGCGCGAACGCCGGCCAGCGAGACGGTGTGTTCGCCGCCGAGCAACAGGGGGACGGCGTCGTCCCAGACCACGTCGGTGAGCGTTCCCTCGAGGAACTCGAGGTACTCCGCCGCGTCGTCCCACGCGCGAACGTCGCCGTCGTCGAAGACGCCGAGCTCGGAGAAGTGCTGGTCCGTTCGGCGGTCGTAATCGTCGTAACTTTCGGAGAAGGTTCGAACGCGACGGGGACCAAAGCGGGTCCCCGGTTGAAAGGTCGTCGAGGCGTCCAGGGGCGCACCGACGACCACGAAATCCGCGTCGGGCTCTCGCCCGCTCGTCTCGGCTCGTCGGTAGTCGGCCGCCCCGGGAAACATTAGACGATCTTCCGCTGGTCTTCCATCTCGAGGTATTCGATGTTCTCGTCGGGCGAGACGTCCTGATCGTCGGGGACGCGCATCGTGATGGTCTCGTAGGTCTCTAAGTCCATTACCTGCATGTCGCCGCCGTCGACGGAGACGATCTGGCCTTGTTTTCGCTCAATGATCGGGACCCAGATCTTCGCGTCGACCGGCTGGGACAGCGATCGCTTCTTGCCGTCGAAGACCCCCTCAGCTTCGATTCGGGCCTTTGCGCTGCCGTGTTTCCCGGGCTTTGCCGTACTGTAGGCGTTGATGTTACAGGGCACATCGTCAATGACGACGTAGCTACCTTCCTGGAGATCGCGAACTTCTTGCTGCTGTTTCGCCATACGCCGGGATAATCAACCGAACGGCATAAACCGTTTGGATCGGACGAGCGACCCGACCGTACACCTGCTCTCGAGACAGTAAACGCGAGCCGAGGAAGTGGTAACTGGGTTACCAGCCGAACCCATCACCCTCGGTAGGAATCTCGAGCGGGCTCGCCGGCAACTCGTCGGTGATCTCGGGGACGTTGTACGCCCGCGGCGCGACATCGTTCGGCGTCTCGGGGTAGTACAACGAGGCCAGCGTCTGAATCTGTGTCCGACCGACGCCGAGTTCGAACTGGCCGCCGCCGTAGAGTCGAACGCCGCGTTCGTCGCAGAACGCGATGGTCTCGAGCAGAGACTCGAGCGAGCCGAACCGGGAGGGCTTGATGTTGAGCCAGTCCGGTTCCCAGGGGAGCGCTTCGATGTCCTCGAGGCCGTGGATCGGCGCGTCCCAGGAGACCCGATCGCGCACGTCGGGGTCGTCGAAGAGGGGCTCGGTCTCGGCGGTCAGGGCAGGATCCTCGACGATCGCATCGGGGAAGGCCTCGAGCACACGGCGATACAACGTCGGATCTGCGGGCACGTCCACGTCGGTTCCCTCGTACTGCCCCTTGAGGTCCAAAATCCGAACCGATGCCGCGTCTGCGACTGCCGCGACGAGCGAGTCGTCCCACTCCGGTGTCGGATCGAGTTTGAACCCGAGGTCAGGAACGCGTTCGCGCAGTCGCTCGAGTCGGTCCGTCGATGGCGGCTCACCGAGGCGGGTGCTGGCGACGAACCGAACCGGCTCGAGCGAGCGCTCGAGTTCGGTGCCTAGATCCGTCCCCGCCTGCCGGAGCGCCAGATCGAGCGCGGCGCTCTCGAGCCCCCAGCGACGGTAGTTCCGGAACACCTCGCGGTCGGGAGCGCCCGCGGGAAAGAGGTCCGCGTCGGCGAGGCGGGCCGAGAAGGAGTCGATCGTGTACTCGCCGGTGAGATCCGGGAGTCCGGTCTCGGCCAGCGCGTGGTGTTCGTCCGTTTCGTAGGTGACGTCCTCGCCCGTCCCCGTCACCGTTCGGCCGTTCTCGGCGGGACCGGAGAGCGAAAACAGCGTCGTCACCCGGGTAAAATCGCTGGTCGTCTCGGCCTCGAGTCGCTCCGTCGAAACCGAGTCGATCTCGACCGACAGATCGGCGATTCGATCGTAGTCCATGGTCTCACGAGGGGAGCCAGCGGGATATGGTTTCACCCTGTCGAGGTACTATCGCCCCGTCCTGGCCTGTGCCCCGACGCAACGGCCTCGAGTCACTTCTCGCGCTGGCGCTGCCGGAACCGCTGTTTGGCGAACTGCGGTTCCGCTTTGAGCCCGCGTCGCTTGCGGAACGAACGGTACAGTTGCACCGTCACGGCCGCCCCGAAGACGGCGGCAACGATCGACGCCTCGGGCGCGCCGAGCGCGTAGAGGACGCCCATCGAGAACAGCGACATCGTCAGCAACATCCCGTAGATGAGCCGCTTTGCCAGTACGGCGAAGACGTTCTTCTCGTCCTCGAGCCCGACCCGAACGTAGAGGTCGTCCCGATCGATTCGATCGAGCGTTCGTTCCGCCTTCGGCGCGATTCGGGTCAGGGATTCGCCCGACCGCCGGAGCTGCTCGCCGGTTTCCTCGAGGTACTTGCGGATCGACTCCTCGCGATAGCCCTCCTCGGTGAGGTAGTCGGTCGCCGTCGAGATGAAGTCGAAGTCTGGATCGAGGGTGAGACAGACGCCCTCAACGACCGTCGCGACCCTGAGGACGAGCGCGAGGTTCTTCGGCAGTCGGAAGGGGAACTCGTAGATCGAGTCCTCGATCTGGCCGACGATCTGCTGGACGCGGTACTGCTCGACGGCCTCGCCGCGTGCGTTCTGGATCGCCAGTTCCATCACCTCCGCCATCACCGCGCGGTCGGCGTCCGGGCTCAACGTTCCGATCTCGACCAGCGCGTCCAGTATCGCGTCGATGTCCTGATTCGCGACCGCGACGTAGAACTCGACGATCTTCTGCTGGACGAACTCGTCGACCGACCCCGACATCCCGAAGTCGTAGAAGACGATCGTGCCGTCGTCGGTCACCGAGAGGTTTCCGGGGTGGGGATCGGCGTGGAAGACGCCGTCGTCGATGATCATCTGCAGGTAGGCCCGTTCGAGGGATTTCGCGACCTCGCCTCGGTCGATCCCCTTCGCGTCGAGTTCGTCGACGTCGTTGATCTTCGTCCCCTCGACGTACTCCATCGTCAGCACGCGCGGCCCGGAGTGGCTCTCGAGCACCGCCGGGATTCGGACCTGCTCGTCGCCCGCGAAGTTCGCCTTGATCTCTTCTAACATCCGCGCCTCGCGCTCGTAGTCCATCTCCTCGCGGATCGTCCGCGAGAACTCCTCGGCGAGGTTCCCGAGGGAAAACGACCGCGATTCGTCGACGAAGTACAGCAGGATCGGCATCGACCACCGGATCACCCGGAGGTCGGTCTCGACCAGCGTCTCGATGCCGGGGCGGCGGATCTTGACCGCGACGTCGCGCTCGTCGATCCGTCCGCGATACACCTGTCCGAGGCTGGCCCCGCTGATCGGGTCGGTGTCGAAGGCCTCGAAGCGCTCGTCTACCGGTCCCAGTTCCTCCTCGAGGACGACTTTCGCGTCCGCCCAGTCGGCCGGCGGAACCTCGTCCTGCAACGACGAGAGGACCTCGATATACTCCGGCGGGAGGATATCCGGGCGGGTCGAGAGCAACTGTCCGAGCTTGATAAACGTCGGTCCGAGCGTCAACAGCGACTCGAGCAGGACTTCGGCGCGGTGTTCGTGGGTCTCCGGATCAACTCGCCTCGAGCCGCCGAACAGGAAAAAGCGCCGTCGATCGCGGACGTAGGCGACCAACAGCGGGAGAAACTGCCACGCGACGACGACGAACCGCCGATACGCGCGGAGAGTCGACAGATCAGGCCACCTCGCGTTAGGCGTCCTCCCCGGCGACGACGTCGATCGTCGTCTCCGCCGTGGCCTCGCGCTTTGGCAGAGTCACCTCGAGGACGCCCCGTTCGACGGTCGCGCTCGCGCCGGTTTCGGTCGCGTCGTCGGGTAACGGAAGCGAAACGTCGAGAAACAGCGATCGGTTCTCCTCGACGTAGCGGTAGTCGTCGTCCACCGATTTCTCGCGGCTCGCGTCGATTTCGATCTGTCCGCCTGCGACGGCCACCTGGAGGGTTTCGGCGGAGACGCCCGGGACGTCGAGAACGAGCAGGTACTCGTCGTCGCTCTCGAGAAGATCGAAAAAGACGTCGTCGGAAAGGTCACCCAACGCCTCGCGAAGCGTAGACATGGTATGGTCACACGTTAGGACGCGGATACGAAAAAGCCCGCGGTCGCGGGGCGTGTCAACGGGCGTCAGTCGCTGGTCTGAACGTGGTGTCGCGGTTCGGCTGTCGTCGACGAGTGCTCCGGTGTGGCGGTTCGGCTGGTCCAGGCGCCGCCGGCACCGGCGACGGCCGGACCGAGACCGCTCACGATCGAACTGACGATGAGGCCGCCGAAGTCGATCGAGAGGTCGGTACCGATCGAATAAAAGATCACGAACAGGATCACACACGTGATCGTTCCGACCCACATGGCTATCGCGCTGGTCAGATAGGCCGTCCGATCATCCGTCTGAAGGGTCCAGCCGAAGTAGACGCCGATGAAGACGGCGACCAGTGCGGCAACGATCGGAACGTCGACCCCCGGAAACGACTGTGCGCTCACCACACTCGAGTCGATAATTGGTTGGTCGACGATGTCGCGGAAGATGACGACCAGTCCCGCACCGACACCGGCAAACGCGAACAGGATCGCGACGAACTTCGTCCACTGTTTGACGATCGGTTGTTGTGCGAGGTCGACGATCGAGTCGCCGTCTCCGCCGTGTGCTGGAACCGTGGCAGTCTCGGTCTCGTCTGTTGATTCGGTCGTGTCATCGGATTGTACCATATCCGTTCACTCAACAGTCAGAGTTTTTGAACCTTCTGAATTAACTGAAGTTCTGTTTGCTGTAGGTTTATTATTCGAGTGCAAAAAGCGGCCGATAGCAGCCCGAAATGTGGCGAATTCGACTCTCATGCTCGAGGGTTCGTGAGTCACCGACATACCGCTTCCGGACCGGATTTCGAGACGGAAGCCGAGATGACAATAGTAATACAACTGGCCAGTAAATTAAAATGAATACGATATAGGATTGGTATTATAATGTCCGAGAAGGAAGGATACATGGGAGAACGTACCACAGAACAACGATACTCACGGCGGCGGATCGTCGCGGCCGCCGGCGGAATCGTCGGCGCTGGCATACTGGGAGCGGGCGCACAGACCCAGATCGTTCGCTCACAGGAAGCACCGCCGAGCGGAACCGATACGGACGTCTACGCGGAAGGGTGCGAGGACGTCGATCACTGGGAACTCACGGTAGAGGAGGCAAACGAAGACTGGAGCGCTCGAGCGGATCCGAATCTGTATTGTTCGGTCCCGTGTTCGTTGACCGATACCGATAACGTCGCGATCGGCCAGCAAGTCCGGATCGGCAACGGAACCGGCGAGTTCGAAAACGCGGTCTACACCGTCGCGTCGGAACACGAAACCGATGAGACGCTCTGGCTGACCGCGAGCGGGCTCGACCGGATCGACGCGAGCGACTCGGAGACGGTGACGCTCGGATCCAGCGCGATCCATCCGAGCTACAACACCCGCCAGGGCGGGGAACTCAACGACGAGTACGTCGAATATCTGGTCAACGGCGACGATGGCGGCGACGGAAGCGACGTCGTCGTCCTCGCACCTCACGGTGGCTACATCGAGTACGGTACCGATTTTCAGGCGGAGCAAGCGGCCGAATCGATCGGCGCGACGGGGTGGATCTGCTCGGGCTTCAACGCGGGCGGCGGCGGGTTCGACCGCTGGCACACCTACTCCACCGAGATCCACCGGCGTTCGTTCCCCGAACTCGATTCGCTGCTCGAGCGCGAGTTCGAGTGGGGCGTCGCCTTCCACGGCTACGCGAACAGCGAGATACTGGTCGGCGGCACCGCAGACGAGTCGGACAAAGCCATCGTCGTCGAGACGATCGCCGATCTGCTCCCCGAACAGACGGTTTCTGCCGTCGACCGAGACGCCACGGAGTACACCGGCGCGAACCCGGAGAACGTGCTCAACGATCTCGCACCGATCGGTCAGACCATCCAGATCGAACAGCCCACCGACGTCAGAGAGAGCGACTGGTCGGTCGTCGCCGAGGGCGTTGTCGACGCACTCGAGACGATCCGCGGGTGACACGATACACTCGAGACGATCCGTGAATGAGACGTCTCGCGCGGAGACGATAGTTTAAACCGCGGGACGGCACAAGAGCGTGTAATGAACGTCGAGGAGCTGTCGGGGCTCCCGCCCGGGGCGCTCGAGCACTTTCGAAACGAGGGTATCGAGGCGCTGTATCCGCCCCAGGCCGAAGCCGTCGAGTCGGGGATTCTCGAGGGAGAGAGTCTCGTCGCCGCGGTGCCGACCGCAAGCGGGAAGACGATGATCGCGGCCCTCTCGATGCTTTCGGCCGTCCAGCGCGGCGGGAAAGCCCTCTACATCGTCCCGCTTCGCGCCCTGGCAAGCGAGAAGAAGGCCGAGTTCGATGCCTACGAGGAGTTCGGCGTGACGACCGGCGTCACGACGGGCAACTACGAGTCGACCGACGAATGGCTCGCCACGAAGGACCTGATCGTCGCGACCAGCGAGAAGGTCGACTCGCTCGTGCGAAACGGCGCGGACTGGCTCTCGGATCTCACATGCGTCGTCAGCGACGAAGTTCACCTGATCGACGACCGGAACCGGGGCCCAACCCTCGAGGTGACCCTCGCCAAACTCCGAGAACTCAACCCCGGCCTCCAGACCGTCGCGCTCTCCGCGACGGTCGGCAACGCCGACGAAATCGCAGACTGGCTCGAGGCCGACCTCGTCGACACCGACTGGCGGCCGATCGACCTCCAGATGGGGGTCCACTACGGCAACGCACTGGAGTTTCACGACGGCTCGACGAGAGAAGTCCCCGTCGAGGCTCGGAGAAGCAAGAAGCCGCGCTCGTCCGAGACATCCTGCAGGAGGGAGGCTCCTCGCTCGTGTTCGTCAGCTCGCGCCGGAACGCCGAAGCCGCCGCGCGGCGACTCTCGCAGGTCTCGAGTCGCGAACTCACCGACGAGGAACGATCGGAACTGTCGGAACTCGCCGACGACATCCGGGACGTGAGCGACACCGAGACGAGCAAAGACCTCGCCGACTGCGTCGAGCGCGGGGCCGCCTTCCACCACGCGGGGCTCGCGAGCGAACACCGAACGATCGTCGAGGACGCCTTTCGGGACCGTCTGCTCAAGATGATCTCCGCGACGCCGACGCTCGCGGCGGGGGTCAACACCCCCGCCCGTCGCGTCATCGTCCGCGACTGGCGGCGGTTCGACCCAACTGCGGGCGGTATGTCGCCTCTGGACGTGCTCGAGGTCCACCAGATGATGGGCCGGGCCGGTCGGCCGGGGCTCGATCCCTACGGCGAAGCCGTCCTGCTGGCGAACAGCCACGACGAACGCGAAGAGCTGTTCGAGCGGTACGTCTGGGGCGATCCCGAACCCGTTCGATCGAAACTCGCAGCCGAACCCGCACTTCGCACACACGTCCTCGCGACCATCGCCTCCGGCTTCGCGCGAACTCGCGAGGGACTGCTCGAGTTCATGCAGGCGACCCTTTATGCGAGCCAGTCGACGGAGGGAAGCCGACTCGAGTCGGTCACCGACGACGTGCTCGAGTACCTCGAGTCGAACGACTTCATCGAGCGCGAGGGCGGGGCCGCGACGGCGGGACTCGAAGCGGCCACGGGGTCAGCCTCCGGGTCCGAATCCGAGTCTGAGCCCAGGTCCGAATCCGGGACCGATGCGTTCGTCTCCGCGGCCGAGCTGACGGACGAATCCGCCGACGGAACCGATACGAACTCGACGGCGGACGGCACCACGGTCGACCTGACCGCGACGAGTCTCGGCCACACCGTCTCGCGGCTCTACCTCGATCCGATGACCGCCGCCGAAATCGTCCACGGCCTCGAGTCGGCAGAGGACCGACCGACGGCGCTCGGGCTCTACCAGCTAATCTCGCGCACGCCGGACATGTACGAGCTCTACCTCCGCTCCGGCGAGGACGAGACGTTCGGCGAGCTCTTTTACAAGCGTGAGACGGAACTGCTCGGCGACGCACCCAGCGAGTACGAAGACGCCCGGTTCGAAGACTGGCTCGCCTCGCTGAAGACGGGCAAACTGCTCGAGGACTGGGCCGACGAACGGGATGAAGACCGGCTCACCGACGAGTACAAGATCGGGCCCGGCGACCTCCGTGGGAAGGTCGACACGGCAGAATGGCTGCTCGGCGCGGCCGAATCGCTCGCGAACGAAATCGGGAGCGAGTGGACCGTCGCGGTTCGGGAGGCCCGCGCCCGCGTCGAACACGGGGTCAGCGAGGAACTGCTCGAGCTCGTCTCGGTTCGGGGCGTCGGCCGCAAGCGTGCGAGACAGCTCTACGACGTCGGCATCGAAGGTCCCGCGGACCTCCGAACCGCCGACAAGGGCGTCGTCCTCGCGGTGCTCAAGGGAGCGAAGACCGCGGAGAACATCCTCGAGAACGCCGGCCGCGAGGATCCGTCGATGGACGGCGTCGAGCCCCGAACCGATCTCGAGGGCGTCGAGGTGACGACGAACCGTGGCGGGAGTCGAGCGACGAGCAGCGGAAACGACGGGGCGGACGAGTCCGACGACGATCAAGCCAGCCTAGGTGATTTCTGATGGAGGTGCTCGAGGGACGGCTCGCGGTCGCGGATCTCGACGCGTTCGTCGCTCGGCTTGGCGAACTGAGCGACCGCCACGAGGTGACGATCCAGGCCTTCGACGCGACCTATCTCGCGGGTCGGCGTCACCTCGAGCGATCGGTCGGACTGGCCGACCGCGCGCTCGAGCGCGGCGAGAACGTCGCTCGCGATCGGGCCGTCGAGATCCTGCTGTACGCCGCCGGGCGTAGGCAGATCGACCGCGCGCTCGAGATGGGCGTGGGCGAGGGCAACAATCGCGTCGCGGTGCTGTTCGATGCGGCCCGGACGGCGAGCAGAGCGCGGAAGCATGCGCCGCCGAGGCGTTCGCAGACGCCGAGCAGTTCGAGCCCGAACCGACGCTCGCGACGGCCGCGGAGAGGGGACGTGAGACGCCACACAGGACACCCGAGGCGCCCAACGAGAAAACACTCCAGACGTACTTCGATATCACCGACGCCGAGCGCTCGGCGACCGATGCGAGTCTCGAGGACCTGGTCTGCGAGCGGGTCGCGTTACTCGAGGTCGAGAAGTAGCCGACGAGAGCTGTGCCGTTCTCGAAACGCTCGTGAGCCTCTTCGACGCAGTCGCTCAGTCGTCGCCCTCGAATCGGGCGCGTCTGGACTCGTTCAACGCATCACAGATGCCGCCCTGTCCGGACATGTTGACCTGCGCGAGTCGACCACGTCGGTGGACGAGTTCGAAGTCATCGGGGTCGATCGGTTCCCCTTCGGGCGTCCGGAAGAGGATATCGTCCGGGTGCGTCCCGACCCCCGTCTCCCGTGCTTTCTCGAGGTAGCTCTCGATCGGCTCGATCGGCGCGGTCGCGGTAAATCCCCGGTCGGAAAGCTCGACTGCGGCGACACCGGCCGACTTGTCGCACTCGACGTCTCGCCGTCGCAGCGAAACGATCCGGGCCGGCTCGAGGCCGACTCCCAGCAGCGCTTCGATCGCGTCGTACTGGCGGGCGACTCGAGCCTTTTCGTCGAGTTGGGCGCGAACGTCCTCGATTCCGCCGTCGGCGTCGGGGAACGAGGCTTCGAAAGAACGGCGCTCGTTGACGCCACGATTGATCTCGGTCTCGTGGAGGTGTTCCTGCAGGACGATTTCCACAGTCTCGACGTTCGAAAGCGCTTCGACGGCGTCGCGGGCCTCGGTCGCCATCATCCAGGCGAACGCCGGCGAACACCACGCCGTCGGGAGGGTAAATCGCACCGTCACCCGCGGCCCATCGATCTCGATCTCGTCGACGTACTCGAGTTCGACGATCGAGCGGTCGAGCTCGGGGTCGGTCACCCGCCGGAGACGATCGCAGACGGTGGCCCGATCCGGGCCGTTCGAGGCGTCGTGCGGCGTGCTCGAGTTCGACGCCATCAGTCCGCTGCCGCCGGTTCGCCGCCCGCGTAGTGGTCTGCCAGTTCGAACGTCTCGGTGATCTCGTCGTCCCGGAAAGCTCGTTTTTTCGCCTCGATGTCGATGTCGTAGAGCTCGGCCGCGTTCTCGCCCATCACCTTTCGTTTGGTCTCGAGGTCCCACTCGACGCCGTACTCGGCGCGGTCTTCGGGCGTGAGTTCGGCTTCGATCACCTCCTCGACGAGCCAGTCTGGGTTCCAGAGGGCATAATCCGAACCGAAGAGAACCCGATCCTCGCCGAGCCACCAGAGCAGTTCGGACATGATCTCTGAGAACTTGCCGGGTCGGTTCTGGGCGAACGGGGCGGCGACCGCGAGCCCGCCGTAGACGTTCGGCTCCTGACCCGCGATCCAGCAGAAATCGTCCAGCCGCGGGAGACCGACGTGTTCGACGACGAAGTTCAAGTCGGGGAACGACGACGCGGCGTCGTCGACGTCCTTGACGTCGAACGCGTCGCGGTTGAGGGGCCGGATCGTCGGTCCCTTGTGGGGGTGGACGTTCTCGATGCCGAGTTCCGCACACTTTTCGAGGAAGCGAAACGCCTCCTCGCTGTCGAGTCGCCAGCCTTTCGAGTCGCCGCGCCACTCGGCGGTGTAGAGTTTGACTCCCTGAAGGTCGTATGTCTCGTCAAGTTCCTCGAGGTACTCGAGTCCTTCCTCGCCGTCGCGCGGGTCGAAGGTGCCGTTGAGGACGAACCGGTCGGGATAGTCCATCGCGAGTTCGGCGTTCTGTTCGGTCGTGTTAAACCCCTCGTCGTAAAAGTCGGTCAGGTACGTCGGCTGGAAAATCGCCATGTCCGCGGCCGCGTTTCCGAACAGGTCCTCGAGCATTCGTTCGCTCCCGTACTGTCGATACTCGTCGATGTCCCACTGCAGTTCCTCCGGCGTGAACGACGTGTGGTAGTCGTAGAAACATTGGATGAACTGCTCGCCGCCCTCGTGGATGATGTTCTTCTCGCTCGCATCCCACAGGTGAACGTGCGAGTCGATGACGAAGATCTCCTCGCTGCCGTGGTGATACATTGTGCATTGTTATTTGTTATCATTGTCTATCACTCTTTTTCAGCACTGGAAGTAAATCCCGCTATGTGAACGCTCACAGACGGTAGAACGTCGTTTCACCGCGAACGAGCGAAGGATTTTGGCAGAGTACGGTGAACTGTCACAGAGTACCATGCAAGCAGCACGCCTCCACGAATACACCGACGACATGAACGACGCCCTCACCGTCGAGGATATCGATCGTCCCGACCTCGAGCGCTCCGACCACGTGCTCGTCGAAGTCGCCGGCGCGGGCTGGTGTCAGACCGACAACCACGTCATCGAGGGGATGTGGACGGAGTACGTCCCGCAGGAACTCCCGATGACGCTCGGCCACGAGAACGCGGGCGTCGTCGCCGAGGTCGGCGACGAGGTGACGCTGGTCGAGGAAGGCGATCCGGTAATCTGTCACCCCGTTCAGACCTGCGGTATCTGTCGGCCCTGCCGCCTCGGCGAGGACATGTACTGCGAGAACAGCGCGTTCAACGGGCTCACGACCGACGGCGGGTTCGCCGAGTACCTCCAGACCAACGAACGCGCGGTCATCCCGCTGCCGGACGGGGTCGATCCGACCGAAATCGCGCCCCACGCCGACGCCGGAATTACGGCCTACCACGCCGCGAAAAAGGCGGTCCGCGAACTGAACCCCGGCGACACCGCCGTCGTCGTCGGCGTCGGCGGCCTCGGTCACATCGGCCTGCAGTGTCTCGAGGCGATGAGCGCCGCCGATGTCGTCGCCGTCGACATCAAAGACGAGGCGCTCGAGCTGGCCGAACGCCTCGGCGCGACCCACACCGTGAACTCGAGCGAGGAGGACCTCGCCCAGGTCGTCGACGATCTCACCGACGGCGGCGGCGTCCAGCAAATCCTCGATTTCGTCGGCTCGGACGAAACGGCTAGCTACGCGACGGAAATCGCTTCTCAGGGTGGCGACCAGCACGTCATCGGCTACGGTGGCCACATCCACGAACCGTGCCAGGCGCTGGTCAACGGCGAGGTCTCGCTCAAGGGAACGCTGGTCGGGCGCTACGCCGAACTGCAGGAACTCGTCGCGCTCGTCGACCGTGACCTCGTCGAACTCCACACCAGCAGTTACGACCTCGGGGAGATCAACGATGTCGCCGAAGCGCTCGAGCACGGCGAAATCGAGGGCCGAGCGGTGATCCTGCCGCCGTAAACGAATCCAGCCTCTCGCTCGAGGCGAACCGACACCACGTTCTTGTCGTCGCCGACCGAACTCGGAGACACGTATGGCCACGCTCGAGGATCCGATCGACATCGGCGGCGTGACGGTCCCCAACCGCCTCTACCGCGCCCCGCTGCTCGAGTGTGCGGGGAACGGTCCGGACGCCGTCGACGCGCTTATCGACGACCTCGAGCCCGCTGCGGCGTCTGGGGTCGGACTCATCTGTCAGGGCGCGACCGTCGTCCGCGGTGAGGGCGGGTGTGCCGCGCCGGGGATGACGCGCGTTCACGACCCCGAGTTCGTCTCCCGACTGTCGCGGCTCACGGACCGGATTCACGAGCACGGGAGTCGTATTTTCATCCAACTCGAGTACGGCGGTCTCCGGAGCATGGAAACGTGGCACGCCGAGTACCGCACGGAGAATCCTGATCTCGAGCAGCTCGCGGTCTCGAGGCCGCCGTGGCAGTTGCGAGCGCTGGATCGATTGGGGTTGCTCTCGTTCGATCCCCACGTGCTGAGCACCGACGAAGTGTACGAACTGGCCGCGGACTTCGGGCAGGCTGCTGCGCGCTGTGTCGAGGCGGGCTACGACGGCATCCACCTCGCTGGCGCGAACATGGGCATCATCCAGCAGTTCCTCTCGCCCTTTTACAACCGCCGCGAGGACGAGTTCGGCGGCAGTCCCGAGGCTCGCCTCGAGTTCCTCGCGCTCGTCCACGACGAAATCCGCGAGCGAGCGGGCGACGTTCCGCTGGTGACGAAAGTGCCGGCCGAAACCGCCGCGCCGCCGTGGCCGATCGTCGAGCGGCGACTCTCGCTTGAGGACGGGATCGAGATCTGTCGCCGCCTCGAGCGAATCGGCTACGACGCCGTCGTCCCCGTCACCGCGTCGGTCGTCTGGGACATGAGCATCGTCCGCGGGGCCTACCCCGACCGAGCGTGGGAGAACGAGGCGATGCGTGCGGGCTACGACGCTGCGTTCGGCGGCCCCGCTCGTCGTCGTCTCGTGGCGGCGGCGAACTGGGTACAGTCCCTACAGTACGACTTCGAATCGGCCTGGAACGAGCCGTTCTGCCGACGGGTTCGCGACGAGGTTTCGATTCCGGTCCTTGCGGAAGGTGGCATTCGAGAGCGTGAAACCATGGATCGACTGCTCGGCGGGTCGAGCGCCCGAGGGACAGGTTCGACTCGAGGAGCAACCTCGAGCGGGCGGGGGGACTCGACCGACCGAACCGCGACGAGCCAGTCCGAGCCGCCGGCCTGCGACATGGTCGGCATGGCCCGACCGTTCTACGCCGAACCGAAACTGGGTGCGCGGCTGCTCGAGTCCGACTCACCCGTCGCTCGCGTGCTGTGTGAAAGCTGTAACAACTGTACCGTGCCGCAGGTGACCGGCGCGCCCGGCATCTGCCGAACGCCGTCCGTGCTCAGAGACCGGGTGGAACTCGAGCGGGCAGGTGCATACGAGCAGGACTGATCACACTCGCTTAACTGTCGGCGGTGATCGGTTCGGTCGTGAACTCCTCGAGCGTGCCCTCGACGGTGTAGTCGGGTGCCTCAACGATTAGTTCGGTCTCGGCGGTGACGTCCGGGAACCGAATCTCGGTCTCGTAGGTGCCGTTGGACTGGATCGTCGCGACTTCGTAGTTGCTGCCCTCGACCGTGGAGATATCGACGTATTCGCCCGCGTTGGACGCATCGGCTTCACCCTCGATCGCGTGCGTTTCGACGTTCGCGTTCTGATCGTTTTGTTCGGTCGGGTACTCGGCGTCTTCCCACCCACCGTACCCCTCGTCGATCGCGTACACGTTCTCGAACCCCTCGGATTTGAGCTCCGCGGCACGCTGACCGGCGAGCGTGTGCGGACAGCTACAGTACGTGACGATCCGCGTGTCGTGTGCCCACTCGTCCGTGGGATCGGTCCCGTCGCCGCCGACTGCGGGGCTGTAGACCGCGTCGGGAATGTGGCCGGCATCGTACTGGCCCATCCCGCGCGTATCGACGAACCGGGCCTCCTCGTTTTCGTACCACTCGTAGGCCTCGTCGACGGGGACGAGCGGGACATCCGTTCCCTGAAACGATTCAGTTTCGTACCCCGATCCGTCGTCGGTGCTCCCATCGTCGTTGCTCGTGCCATCAATTCCGATGTCGTCGAGACACCCCGCGGCGATTCCGAGCGAGCCGCTCCCGGCGACGGCGAGAAACGAACGTCGATTCATACAATCAACTATAGGCCGAATTCAAATAGGTGTTCCGGTGGATCGTATTACTCTCGGCACCCCTTCGTTTCGACTGGAGAACACGATACCGCGTCCTGATGGTGCTCGAGTTGAAACGGAGAAGTAGTCCATCCTGGATTCGAACCAGGGTCTCGGCCCCCAGAAGGCAGAAGGATTGGCCACTACCCTAATGGACTTCGTGCGACCATTAGTTGGGGTGGGCATAATTTATCGCTTTCGGTTTGGCATCTGCGAATGCAGGGACGGAACCGGGATTTCGAAAACGGTACCGTTCCGATGATGGTTGCCGAGGCGGGGGTCAGGCCGAGCGACTCGTACTGCGCTTTCGACGGCGACTCCTCGAGTCGATCGGCAGCCTGCGCCAACGCCGCGATGCAGTCCTCGACGGTCGTCACGGGCATCTGGCCGCGGTATCGTATACAAACAATCTGCTCTCGGGGACGTCCCCGTGAAAGAGTGCGAACCGCGAGTCCGAACCGATACCCCTTTTCCGCTTTCGCGCGCACCCTCGAGTATGTACGTTGGACGCTTCGTCGTCGTTGGCCCCGATGTGGGCGCGTACCGCGTCTCCTCGCGGTCGTTCCCGAACCGCAAGATCACCGCTCGAGAAACGGCGTTGACGGTCGGCCCGACCGACGACGCGCCGGAGACCGACAATCCGTACGTCGCCTACAACTGTCTGCGCGTCGTCGAGACGCCGACGGGGGAGACCGCCGCCTTCGGCAACGGCTCGCACGTCGATCCGATCGCGGAGAAACTCGAGCGTGGGTATCCCGCACGCGACGCCCTCGCGACGAGTCTGCTCGCGCTGGATTACGAGAAAGACGACTACAATACGCCGCGAATCGCCGCGACGATCGGCGACGATGGCGAGGCGCTGATCGCGACGGTTCGGAAGGACGCCCTTCGCGTCGAGACCGTCGAGGAACCGACGCTCGTGGCGACCTACGAGACGAACGCGCCGGAACCGTTCGCGTTCGAGGCCGCGAGCGCCGAGGAAGCCGCCAGCGAGGCCTACGACCTCGAGTTCGAACACGCCGTCTGTGCGGCCGGCGTCGCCCGCACCGACGACGGCTTCGAGATGGCGATCGAGAACGGCGAGTAACGCGCGGCGTATTTTCTGGAGCGAACCGAACCGTGCTGGAGCCACCGAACCGCAGGAAGCCTCAAACGGCTCGAGCGAGTTAGTCGTCCCATGAACGTCGGGCTCATTTCCGACATCCACGGCAATCGAATCGCCCTCAAGGCCGTACTCGAGGACATGCCGCCGGTCGACGAACTGGTCTGTGCGGGCGACGTTGTCGGCTACAACCCGTGGCCGGCCGAGTGTGTCGAGGCCTTACGAGCGGGTGCGATACTCAGCGCCGTGGGAACGCGGGCGGGCGCGCCCCGCGACCGCGACGTGCCGACGGTGCTGGGAAATCACGACGCCGCGGTCGCAGAGGGATCGACGTTCCGATTCAACGGAATGGCCCGCGCGGGCGTCGAACACGCGCGATCGACGCTGACCGACGACCAACGCGACTGGCTCGCGGCCCTGCCCGAGAAACGCCTCGCGTTCGACGGCCGACTGAAACTCGTTCACGGCCACCCCGACGATCCGGACCGGTACACTCGACCCGAGGACTTCTCGCCGCGGTTGCTCGAGGACGAGGACGTGCTCGTGCTCGGGCACACTCACGTCCAGCACGTCGAGACCTACGCCGAGGGAATCGTCGTGAACCCGGGCAGCGTCGGGCAGCCTCGAGACGGCGATCCGCGGGCGGGCTACGCGGTCGTCGACCTCGATGCCATGACCGTCGACACGCATCGCGTCGAGTACGACGTCGAGAGCGTCCAGGCGGCAGTCGATGATGCCGGACTTCCCGACCGAATCGGAACACGACTGGCTCGCGGGAAGTGAGTTCGTAGACCGTTCGACTGTGGGCCGGAATAGCGTGCGCGAGCGCGGAAATCGAGATTTCTCGAGGAACGCGACCCCGAAGGGATTTTGACCCGGCCGTTCGTCAGGTGGTTGTATGATACCCGCCAGCCACACCGGCCGTATCGACGAAAATCGACGGCGAGTTGCTGTGGCGCGGTGTCGTCGAAGTGACCGGACCGAACGGCTGTGGCCCGGAACCGGCGTTGCTCGCACCCGACCGAGCGGAGGGGACTACGAGAACCGATGATCCGGCAACTGCGCGAGGACACGCGAGCCATGTGCGAGCGCGATCCCGCCGCGACCGGCTGTCTCGGGGTCGCGCTCTGTTACTCGGGTTTACACGCCGTCTGGGCACACCGGATCAGCCACCGGCTCTGGAACGCGGGGTTCGAACTGCTCGCTCGAGTGTTCTCTCAGCTGGTTCGGTTCCTGACCGGCGTCGAAATTCATCCCGGCGCGTCGATCGGACGCCGTTTGACGATCGACCACGGAATGGGCGTCGTCATCGGCGAAACGGCCGATATCGGCGACGACGTGCACATGTACCACGGCGTGACGCTGGGCGGTGACACCAACGAACCGGTCAAACGCCATCCGACGCTCGAGGACGGCGTTCAGGTCGGTGCGAACGCGACGCTGCTGGGCGACATTACGGTCGGCGAGAACGCGGCGGTCGGAGCCGGGTCGGTCGTCACGGGCGACGTCGAAAGCGAAACGACCGTCGTCGGGGTTCCGGCCGAACCGGTCGAGTAGCTGCTGTCTTACACGGCACCTACCGTTGCTCGTCGTCGACTGTCCCGTCCGATCCCGGCGGTGTTCCTTCGCCCGTGACGCCGTCGTCTTCCTCGAGATCCGCGTCTCCTTCGTCAGTATCGCTGGGGCGACTGCCGTCGGAATCCGTGCCGTCACCGGCTGCCTCCGGCCCCGGATCGGAGGTGTAGGCGAGTTCCAGCGTGAGTTTCGCGGTGCAATCCATCGCGCCCTCGTCGAGTTCGGTCTCGTCTTCTCGCTGGTCGAGGTAGCCGTTACAGCGGTTGTGCTCGACGACGTTCGTCAGCGTCGCTGCCGAGCCACACTCCGGGCAGTCGATGTAGTAGTTTCCGTCGTCGTTTTGGTGCCACGCGTCCGGCTCGAGTTCCATCCGGGCGACGCCCTCCTGATCGCTCATGGCTGTTGATAGGACGGTGGGACGGGTAAATGCGAACCCGGCAAACGCAACTAGGCGGGGTATGATCGCGACTGTGCACAAAAGCGGAACGAGCCGGCTTCAGACCAGCGGAACGAGCCGGCTTCAGACCAGCGGAACGAACCGGCGTTAGACAAGTGGCTCGAGCAGTTCCTCCCCGGCAGTGAGCAACGTCGCGACCCGGTCCTCGTCGGTCGCCTCGGCGTAGACTCGCAACACCGGCTCGGTCCCGCTCGGGCGGACAAGCAGCCACGAGCCGTCCGCGAGCAGGAGTTTGAACCCGTCGGCGGTGTTAACGTCCTCAACAGCCGTGTCGGCGACGGCGTCGGGAATCTCAGCCTCGAGATCCGCCAGCACCTGTGCTTTCCGTTCGTCGGGGCACGCGACGCTGGTCTTGTCCTGAACGACGGTCCCGTGGGTCTCGAGCAACCGGTCGACGCGCTCGTCGATCGGTTCTTCGTCGTGCATCGCAGCCGCCAGCAGCGCCAGCAAGACGCCGTCTTTCTCGCGGACGTGGCCACGAATCGTGAACCCGCCCGACTCCTCACCGCCGACGAGGGCATCGTGGTCGGCCATCGCCTGCGCGACCCACTTGAAGCCGACGGGCACCTCGTGGACGGACGCGTCGTGAGTGTCGGCGATGCGGTCGACGAGGTACGTCGTCGACACGGTTCTGACTGCGGCTCCATCGGCCGACTCGAGCAGGAAGTCATAGAGCGCGGCGAAAAACAGGTTCTCGTCGAGGTAGCCCCGCTCGGGCGTGACGACCGCGAGCCGGTCGGCGTCGCCGTCGTTCGCGATCCCGAGGTCGACGCCTGCAGCGTCGGCGCCGTCACCGTCAGCCTCGTCGCTCTCTCCGTCAGCCGTCACCAGTTCGATCAGTTCTTCGAGGTTCTCGGGTGCGGGTTCGGGACCGGTTCCGCCGAAGTCGGGGTCGCGCTCACAGCGCAGTCGCTCGACGGACGCTCCGGCGCGCTCGAGGAGGGCGTCGGTCGTGTCCCGGCCGCTTCCGTGCATTGCGTCGTAGGCGACGGTGATCCCTGAGACATCGATCGGCGTGCCGGTCGTCCGCTCGACGACGTCCATCGCGGCCTCTGCGTGGGATTCGGTGAAATCGACCTCGCGGGCGCTGCCGTGCTCGGAAGTCGGCAGCGGGTCCGGTTCGGCGAGTCGGTCGGCGACGGCGTCCATCACGTCCGGAAGCGCGGGGGCTCCGTCCTCGGGGATGAACTTGACGCCGTTGTACTCCGGCGGGTTGTGCGAGGCGGTGACGACCAGCGCGCCGGCGAGGTCCCGATCGACGATGGCGTGTGCGACGAGCGGCGTGGGTCGGTCGCGCTCGCTGAGCAGCACGTCGAACCCGTTCGCACAGAGCACGCGCGTGAGTTCCTCGGCGAACCCCCGCGAGGTTTCCCGAGCGTCGTAGCCGACGGCGACGGGTGCCTCGAGTCCCTCGTCTCTGAGATACGTCGCGACCGCCTGTCCGACCATCCGCACGCGAGGCGTCGTGAACTCCTCGAGCGTCGCCCGCCAGCCGTCTGTGCCGAACGAAATCGTCTCCATGGCGCGAGTTTCACCGGCCGGTGCGAAAAAAGCGACGGCGTTCGTTCGAATCGCCTCGATTCGGCCCGCGGTGGTTCGGATCGAACGGGGGATCGTCGACCCGGTCGTCGATGGCGTTTTCACACCCGGGTTAGTACCTCGAGCTATGACGACTGGTCCCACGATCCTCGCTGTCTCCGGAAGCCTCAGATCGGAGAGCTATACCAGAACGGGGCTCAAGTACGCCCTCCGGGCTGCCGAGGAGGCGGGTGCACGAACGCGCTTGCTCGATCTTCAGGAGTACGACTTGCCGCTCTACGATCCGGATATCGACGGACAAGGCGACGGCGACGAGGTGAAACGACTCGTGCGCGAGGCGGACGCAGTCGCCCTCGGAACGCCGGTCTATCACGGGTCGTACTCCGGCGCGCTGAAGAACTTCCACGACTACTGCGGGTTCGACGAGTACGAGGATACCACCGTCGGACTGCTCGCGACCGCCGGCGGCGGGAGTTACGGCTCGACGCTCGATCACCTCCGGATTACCGTTCGAGGCGTCCACGGCTGGGTGTTACCCCACCAGGTCGGCATCCGCAGCGCATCCGGGAAGTTCGAGGCCGATCCCGACGCCATCGACGGACGGGCCTTCATCGACGATAGCCTACGGGATCGAGTCGAGAAACTCGGCCGGATGCTCACTGACTACGCCTTCATCGAACCGGCCGTGAGTTCGCCTCGAGCGGCCGACGAGACCGAGTGACAGCGACTATATACGTCCGACAGCTTCCCTCCGATATGAACGTACAATCTCGAACCGGTTCGTCCGCGGAGGTTTCCGCCGGCGTGAAACTGCTCGCGGGAGTCATGGGACTCTGTGCGTGTGCGCTCGCCGGATTCGGTTTTGTCGCGGCCATCCTTCCCGGCTCCGGGCAGGGAACGGGACCGACGCTGCTCGTGACCGCGCTCGTGCTCGGAATGGGCGTGGGCATGCTCGTGCTCGCCGCTGGCCTGTGGCTTGGCGCGTCGTGGGCGTGGACGTGCGGCTGTCTGCTCTACGTCGGGAACGCCTTCGGCGGACTTTCTACCGGCATCAGGTCGGCTGACCTCCCGGTACTCGCCGGCGGTATCGTCTCCGGGCTCATCGCGGCGTACCTCTACCGCGAGCGCGAGCAGTTCGGGGTCGAATTCGGCCAGTAGCGTACAGCGTACCAAAGGGCAGAACGCGGCTCACTCGAGTCCGACTAACCGCTCTTTTTCGACCCGCGAGCGCTGTTTGATCTCGTACTCGCGGGACATCGCGGCCGACTTCGAGTCGTAGCGCTCGCGGTAGACGACTTCGACTGGCGTTCGCGCTTGCGTGTACTTCGCACCGTCGCCCGCGTTGTGCTCGGCGACGCGGCGTTCGAGGTCCGTCGTGTAGCCGGTGTAGAGGCTCCCATCGGCACACTCGAGGACGTAGACGACGTGGTCTGTCATCGCGTATCGATTCGTCGACGCCGACAAAAAGCGTCCGGACCGAAACCGGGCGGTTCGAGTATCGAAGCGTGATCGACGCTGCTCCGGTAGAGCGCGCGGCGACCGGATCAGACGCTTCGAGCGCGCTCTCGAGCAGCTTCTGCGATTCCTGCGTTCGCCGAGCAGCTAACGCACGCGTGAATCTCGCCGTGTTCGTCTGCAAACACGCGAGCGAACCGTTCCGACACGTGCGCGCTGCAGTGGTTACACTGTGGCATGGTAGGCCGGCGTTCGCCGGTACCCGAAAATAATGGGTACTACACTAAATATCCTTCCATCAGCGAAGTATTCGTTTTCCAGTTCCAAAGAATATTTTCGAGTTTCAGCATTCACCTCGCCCGTCGAACGCTCACTCGCGCTCGACCGTGCCAGCGGCTCGATCGACGGCACGCGCGATGAGCGACGCCTGCGCCCCCGCGATGAAGCCGGCGTCGATGTTGACGACGGACAGCACGGTACAGGACTGGAGCATTCCGGCGAGGGCCGCCTCGCCGTCGCCGCCGTAGCCGTAGCCGCTCGAGACGGGAATCGCGATGACGGGGGCGTCGACCAGTCCGGCCACGACTGTCGGCAGCGCCCCCTCACGTCCGGCGGCGACGACGACAACGTCCGCTGATCGTACCCTGTCGGTCTGGTCGAGGATGCGATCGAGCGCCGCGACGCCGACGTCGTCGATCCGGTCGACGGTCGCCCCCGCGTCCTCGCAGACGACCTGTGCCTCGTCGGCGACCGGCCCGTCGACCGTCCCCGCGGTGACGATCGCGACGGTCGCCTCGAGCGAGGGGCGCTCGTACGACGACGACCGAACGAGCGCGGACGTACTCCAGCGCTCGATGGTCGCCCCGGTCTCGGCGTCCTCGACTGCGGCCTCGAGAACCCGGAACTGTTCGTCCGAGAGACGGGTCACGAGCGCCCGCCCCGTCGTCTCGAGCGCGGTCGTCGCCAGCGACGCGACGGCTTCGGGCGGTTTGCCGTCGGCCAGAATCCCCTCCGGAATGCCGCGGCGCTGTCGGCGCGTCGCATCGAATCGTCCGGCGTCGTCGGTGACGTACCCAGCGAGCTCAGCTTCGGCCTCCGCCGGGGAGAGAGAGCCCTCCGCAACGGCTTCGAGAAGTTCGCGCATAGTCACCTCTCGTCGGTGCAACTACTCGAATCCGTCGGCACGAGTTCCGAACCGACTCGAGGGGCGCGCGCGAGCGAGGTTTCGGCGCATTTCGCCAATCCTCGCCCTGCCGGCTATTCATCGGACATATATTTTCCGGTAAAGCGGGGTGGCGGAACCGACGAACTGGCCCCTGCAGCCCCCGTATTGGCGGTAGTAACCGGAATTATTATAAGGGGGAAACGGAAACGAGTATTTCGTATGGCAGATCTGATCGTCAAAGCCGCCGTAAAGGAAGCGCTCGATGACAAGAACGTCGCCTCGGACTTCTACGAAGCACTCGACGAGGAAGTCGACGAGCTTCTCGAAGACGCAGCACGACGTGCCGAAGCGAACGACCGGAAGACGGTCCAGCCGCGCGACCTGTAAGGCTCGCTCGCGAATTTTCATTTCTTCGCCGTCGCTCGAGAGCGGCGCACCTGTACACTGTCTATCCGAAAACAGCGTACCCTACACCATCCACTCGAGAACGACGCTATCGGCGTGAGTCGACTGTGCAGGAACAATCCTGTCCGATACGTCAGCCAACATACCCCAGTAAGCGGCCGCTCAGTGCTCGCGTCGCTCCTCGAGGTACTCCTTCGTCCGCCCGAGGACGACGTAGTCGGTCGACTGCAGCTCTGAAATCGACGCCGAGCCCGTGACGAACATCGCCGTTCGAAGCTCGAGCGAGAGCGTCTCGATCAGGTCGACGACTGCCTCGGTTCCCTGCCCGGCCGGCGCGAGAAACGGTTTCGCCAGGCCACCGGCGCGAGCGCCCAGCGCGATCGCTTTCGCGATGTCGAGGCCCGATCGGACGCCGCCGCTCGCGACGACGCAGTCGTGCGATTCCGCTGCCTCGAGCGTGCTGACCGCGGTCGGGACGCCCCAGGCGCGAAACAGCTGTCCGATGCCCTCCTGTCGGTCCGCACCGACGGCGGCGGCCCGGTAGGACTCGATGCCCGACCACGTCGTTCCGCCCTTGCCGGCCACGTCGATGGCGTCGACGCCCGCATCGGCGAGCCGTCGAGCGACGTTCCTCGAGATGCCGTTGCCCGTCTCCTTGACGACGACGGGGACGCTCAGTTCGCTCGCGACGCGTTCGATCTCCGCGAGACAGCCCCGAGCGTCGATGTCGCCTTCGGGCTGGACGGCTCCTGTAAGAAGTTCAGGTGGATCGCCATCGCGTCGGCGTCGATCATCTCGACGGCTCGCTCGACGTCGCCGACGTCGTACTCGAGCAACTGCGCCGCGCCGACGTTGCCATAGAGGACGGCGTCGGGTGCGACCTCGCGGACGACCGTGTAGGACTCGAGTAAGTCCTCGTCGGTTAGCTCGAGTCCGGCGCGCTGGCTGCCGACGCCCATTGCGATTCCGGTCTCCTGGGCGGCTTCGGCGAGCGCCCGGTTGAGCTTCGTGGTGTTGGGATGGCCGCCGGTCATGCTCTCGATCACGATCGGCGCGGCCAGTTCGTGCCCGAACAGCGTCGTCGTCGTGTCGATTTCGTCGCGATGGATCTCGGGAAGCGCGTCGTGGACCAGATCGATATCAGCGAATCCCGTCCCCGACGTCTCGACGTCTTCTTCGTGAATGATGCGGATGTGGTCGTCTTTCCTGTCGGAAGTCTCGGGCATCGGTTCGTCTCTACTACGGGAGTTACGATAGGAGATTGAAAAGGTGTCCCTTCGGGGTGGCTCCTGTCGTCCGCGTTTCACGACGGCGAGGGCCGACCCAGAACGTTTTGTCGAACGATACCGTCTCTCACTACTATGTACCGACTCCCGCTCGTCGCGTTTGGCTTGCTCGAGGCGGCTTTCCCGGATCGGATCGTCGCGTCGGGGGAACGACTCGCCTTCGACAACCCCGGCGAGGGACGGCTCCGGTCGTGGACGCTCCCGATGGCGCGACTCGAGGGACTCGTCTTCTGCTGGCTCGTCCTCTCCGGTAAGACGAACGCGCCCGCGATCACCCGAACCATCGGGATGATCGGCCTGCCGGCCTTCCTCGCCCCGCGACGGTTCGTCACGCTCGCGCTCGAAACGGCCTACGAGAACCCGGCGGATCTCGAGTTGAAATCGTGGGTCGTTCCCGCGACGCGGTTGCTCGGGGTCTGTTACGTCGCCGTCGCGTTGTTCTCCCAGCGAGCACGGACCGCGACTAATCAGCATCTCGATACGGCCGAGTAATCGAAACCAGTCCATTCCAGTCGTCGATCACGTCGAATTCAACCGTCTTGTGACGGATCAAAGAAATATTTATGCACGCCTTCCATGGCTATCGTATGGATACCTCGCCATTGCGAGCCGTTCTGGTTGGCACAGCCATCAGTGTCGCGACCTACCAACTGTTTTCACCCAGTTGGCACATACTCCTCGTAGTCGGCTGTCTGTACGCCGCGACGGCGTATTTTCACTTCGCGACCGACGCCTCGCTTTTCAGCCGAACGATCTCGTTCGAAGACAGGAAAACGGCAGTTGCCCACGGCGTCGGCTTGTTCGGACTGGCAATGAGCCCAGTCGCGTTCGGACAGTACTACACTAGCGCCGACATCGATCCGGTGTTTTTGCTCTGGTTCGCCGGCCTGATTGCCTTTCTGCTCCTCGCTGCAGATGCAGCACTGAACCAGCCCTCGAGTCGTCCGGAACCTGACTTCGATTCAGTTCAGTAGTTCGCTTGAATCTATTCTCCAGATCCCCTCCAAATCAGCTGTACCGGCGACACCGACAGGGCGAAGCCGTCGAGACCGTCTCGTCGACGGTGTCAATCCGACCCCGACTCGTCCCCTCCAGGCGAAACGGAGGGGATCGCTGACTGCTCGCTATCGAAGTCGTTGAGTCCCTCGAGGCGAAACGAAGGGGTCCGACGGGGAGTTCGGGACACGCCGCCGGAGCGTCCTCGAGCGACCGGGGCCGCTCGAGTTCGACGATCAGCGCGACTCGAGTCCTCAGAGCGGCACGAACTCGAGGGCGATCCACGCCAGACAGGCGGCGTAGATCGGAATCGTCAGATTGTCGTCGACGATGTAGGTGCGGATCTCGAGGGTGACGCCGTCGGCCAGTGTCGCGCCTACCGCGGCGGCCATCGCGGCGACGAGTCCCATGAACGGCACCGCGATCACCGTCGAGACGAGAAACATCGTGACGAGGACCTTCGGGGGTTTGATCCGCTGGAGGCTGTTGTCGGAGACCGCACCGCTGATCGGGTCGCCGAGCGCGAGCATCAACATCGCCGGGAGGGCGATATCCGGTTCGAAGACGACGACGACGGCGGCCATGCTGATCATGTACAGCGCGTAGGCGGCGGGGTTGTCCTGTTCGTACTCGCGGGTGAGCACGTCGTAGAGTCGCCAGTCGAGGCCCACCTGCAGCCGCAGGAACTCGAGGACGAGCGCACCGGTCGCGAGGACCACCATGAGGGCCTGAAACCGGGGCCACGTCAGCCCGAGATCGAGGGCAGAAGCGAGCAAGTAGAGGGCAACCAGTCCGGAACCGCTGGCGTGGACCAGTCGTCGCTTTAGTTCGTCGGCCATCCCCTGAAACCTCGAAACACGTGACCTTCAGTTCGTCGGTTACCCGTCACAGCGTTTATTCCCGGACGAGTTACCGTTCCGCCTCGAGGTCGTCGAACGCGACTTCGCCTGCCCGAAGCGCCGTGAGCGTGTTCGCGATCCCATCGATCGGCAGGCGTTTCTGGTCGGTCGAGTCGCGCTCGCGAACCGTGACGGTGGTTTCCTCGTTTTCGAGCGTCTCGTAGTCGACGGTCACACAGAACGGCGTGCCGACCTCGTCCTGTCTGCGATACCGCCGGCCGATGTTCCCCGAGTCGTCGTAGGTGACCGCTAATCCGGCCTCCCGCAGCGTCGAGGCGACCTCCTCGGCCAGCTCCTCGAGTTCGTCGTCGTTTTGCAGCGGGAACACGCCGACGAACGTCGGTGCGACCTCCGGCTCGAGTCCCAGGTAGGTCCGCTCCTCGCCGGCGACCTCGTCCTCGCGGTAGGCGTGGTGGAGGACGGTGTAGACGAGTCGGTCGACGCCGAAGGAGGGTTCGACGACGTGGGGGACGATGTGTTCGCCGGCCTCGGTCTGCTCCTCGACGGCGAAGCCCGTCTTCTCGAGCGGGATCTCGTGGGCCTCGCCCTCGAGTTCGATCTCGACGGTCTCGTTCTCGAAGGCCGCCCGATCGCGTTCTGCGAGGGCCTCGAGTTCGTCCACGACGGCCTGCGCGTCGCCGCCGAACTCCGGACCCAGGTAGCTCATGTCGGGGTCGACGGTCGCGCGCTCGACGGTTTTGGGCTCGTCGTACTGCCGGAAGACCGTAAAGCGGTCCTCCGAGTGCTCGGCGTGTTTCGAGAGGTCGTAGTCGCTGCGGTAGGCGAACCCGGCCATCTCGATCCAGTAACCGGAAGACGACTCCGTCGACTTCCGTTGTTCGGAATCTTGCGATTCCTCACTCCCGTCAATCAACGCCTCGGCGTCCCAGCAGTCGGCGGCGTAGTGGGCGCGCTCGCCCGCGAGGTGCTGGCGGAACCGGAACCGGTCCATGTCGACGCCAACCGCGTCGTACCACGGTTTGGCGACGCCGAGGAAGTAGCCCACCCACGGACTCGCGATCGTCCCCGATTCGACCGCCTCGCCGATGGTCGTCCGGATCTCTTCGCCGTCGTCAGCGTTCTGCTCGTCCGCTGGGTACAGCGTCACTTCGACGTCTTCGACGGCCTCTAAGTCCGGCTCGTCCGTTTCGGGGTCGATGAAGTACTCGAGTTCGGCCTGGGTGAACTCGCGGGTGCGGATGATCGATCGCCGCGGACTGATCTCGTTGCGGTAGGCTCGGCCGATCTGAGTGACGCCGAACGGCAGCGTGTTCCGGGCGTACATTTTGATATACATAGCAGTACCTCTGAATAGCAGAGAGAATTCACAGCAGCTCTAATCGATCGTAGAGCCTCGTTGTCCCGCACCGGGTCTCTATCTCGTCGTTTTGTGGCTGTGGGCACTGATCACGAGCGTGGTACGATGGCGGACAGGTTGAGATACGAGCAGACGAGCTTTATTTCGACAGACGGCGTCCTCTAAGGTGATCGAACGGATGAAGACCCAGTACTACGTTGCAACGAGCATCGACGGGTATCTCGCCGATGCCAATAATTCTCTCGACTGGCTTTTGCGATTCGGAGACGTCGAGGGCGTGAACGACGATTACTCCCGGTTCGTCGATCGAGTCGGTGCCATCGCCATGGGGTCGTCGCTTGATACTGGATCAGTTCTAAATACCAATCCACTCTATAAATAACTCGTAAGTTATGGAGATACCATACGCTCCAAGGACATTTCTTCTCACAAACAATTAAGCGGCCAAGGACACAGACTGACACGCATAGGGCACAGATAATCCGCATCGAATCGCGAGACTCGGTCGGGTACGGCCGATCGATCAGTCGGGTAGACTAACGACCGCCGGAATGCCGAACCCGTTCGGACCTCGAAAACCGTATGTATTCACTACTATACATGTCTAGTCCCGTATGAAGATCGGTGGGGTTGGGTGAGTGCCGGCTGCGAGTTCAGCGCAGGGCGACGGCGACGGCCGTACGCCAGAGAACGAGGACGACGAGACCGAAACCGGTGATCACGAGATTGAACGGGAACGCGCCACCACCCTCGAAAAGCGGCGACGAGCGGATGATCAGGCCGAGATTCGCCCCGGCGATCCAGGCCAGAGCCGTGTATCGGACCGCTCGAGTCGGATCGGCGTAGGTTTCCTTCGCATAGAGGCCGGCCAGCAGAGCGGTTATCGTCCACCCGATGAGAAACGGGGTGATCGGCTCGAGCGCGCCGAGCGGGTTCGCCAGCGGATCCTCGCTATGGTGGAGGTACCCGTACGTGACGAGGCCGGCGACTGCGACGATATCGACCGCCACAATGCCGAGCCGTTCGCGCGAAAGGACGGCCGAGACGGTTCGTCCTCGAGTATCGGTGCTCATGTCTCTCACTGGGTCCCCATACCTATTGTGTCCCACGGTTTCCGCGGTGAGCGTGACTGAGGCTACGGAGACGACTCGAGAACCACGAAAGACAGGAGGAGGGGTCTCGGCGAGGGAGCCGAGAGTCGTCCAACGGACAGTGCCGACGTGCGAGGGCAGGCCTCGCACGGGGAGGTATCCGTGCCGGCGCGTATTTGTTACTGGTTGCTTTCGACGCGACAGTGTGTCTACACTACTGATCGACGGGTAGTACGGGCGGCCTACCGCCACGACAACTCGAGCGGTGGCTCGCGTGCCGGCGGTGAGAAACACACGGGGGGCGTCAGTGACTCAGAGCGGGTCGACGAGATCGGCGAGCGCAACAGCGGGATCGTCCGCTTTCGCGACGCCGCTCGCGAGCAACACGCCCTCCGCACCGAGATCCCCGGCGGAGACCACGTCCTCGCCCGTGCTGATTCCCGCGCCACAGAGGACCGAAACGTCGTCGTCGACACTGTCGGCCGCGGCGACTGCATCCTCGACGATGTCGGGATCTGCCTGACTGACCGGCGTTCCCGTACCGATGAGTTCCGGCGGCTCGACGGCGACGGCGTCCGGTCCGAGTGCTGCACTCCCAGCGATCTGTGCGGGATTGTTCGCACAGACGATGGTCTCGAGTCCGGCGCGCTCGGCGGCGCGAATCGAGCCGTCGATATCCGCGAGTTTCAGCCGCTTTTCGGAGTGATTGATGAGCGTTCCCTCGGCACCGACTTCGGCGAGCGATTCGGCCAGCGCGTGGCCCGTGTTGCTGCCGTGGTCGATCGGATCGACGTGCTGGGCCCACGTCTCGACGCCCGTCGCGGCGACCCGCTCGACGTGAGCGGCCTGCGGTGCAACGGCGAGTCGTGCGTCGGTTTCCTCGTCGACGTCGCGAACGGCTTCCGCGACGGCGACCGGGTCACACGGATACGTCTTCAAATTGACGAGGATGAACATACCCGAGACAGGCCCGCGAGAACGGAAAGAGGTTTCGACAGTCGTGCGGATCGATGGGTCGACGAAACGGTCCGAAGTACGACTATGATCGAGAGGTGTACCGCCGAAGCGAGTCCGATCAGTCCTTTCGCTTGACCACGTCGCCGAGGGTGTAACTCCCGCTCGCGGAGCCGCCGTCCCAGTCGGCGTCCTCGCTCGAGCCGACCTCGCCGGAGAGGCTCACGTCGAGGAACTTCTCGAGTTTCGACTGCACGCTGTCGGTCGGGAGCGTATCGCCGCGCTCGAGTTTGGTGATGAGACTCGCCTTCTCGTTGAGTTCGTTCGCGAGTTCCGACTGGCTGAGTCCCTTCTGTTCGCGAGCCTGACGGATCCGGTCGTCGTAGTCGGTCGCGATCTCGTCCATGTCGTCGAACATGTCCGTCCGGCGGGTCGACCCGCCGGAACTCGCGGAACCGCTCGAAGTCGAACTCGAGGCGTTGGCGCTCGAACTCGAGCCCGAAGAGCCGCCGGAGCTCGAACCCGTCGAATACTTCGTCGACGTACTCGAACTCGAGGAACCCGTCTTCACCTCGGTGCCGAAATCTGTGCAATCCGAACACACGTCAAGCTTGGCACCCTCAACTTTGATCGTTTTCGGGGACGACGTCTCGGCGCCACACATTTCGCACTGAACCATGAGAGAGTCTATATTCCGGCGCGTGATAAACCATGCGGCGAGCATCGAGGCGACAAAACGAGCGCTTCGCTCGAGGATCACTTCGAGCGCACCGCGATCAGTCGAGCGCCGACCAGGAGTAGTAAAACCGCTGCAGTGCAGTGAGGTGTCCGACGACGCCGAGAAAGACCAGCAGCCAGCCGACGACGGTGAGTCCACCTGGTGTCACGTCAGCGAGCGGGTAGGCGAGAAAGCCGACAGCGCCGATGATCGCGAGCCGATCTGCTCTCCCGACGAGGCCGCCGTAGACCCGGTCCAGACCGACCGCCTGTGCCTGCGTCCCGAGGTAGGAGGTCATCACGACTCCGGTGACCGCGAGGAATCCGAGGACGTAGTCCTCGATACCGGCGGCCAGTCCGGCGATGACGACGATGTCGGCGTACCGATCCAGCACGTGATCGAGCAGGTCACCGCCGGCGGACGCGACGTCTTGCTCGCGCGCGAGCGCGCCGTCGATAATATCCAGCCAGCCGTTGACGAAGACCAGAAACGCCGCGGCGACGAACCAGATCGGATCGCCTCGACCGCCGAGCGCGAAGGCGACGGCCGCCGCGATAGCCATACCGAACGCCAGTACGCTGACCCCGTTCGGCGTCATCCCGATCCGATCGAATCCCTTGACGAACGGATCTAGGAATTTCGAGATGTACGGCCTGAACTGATCCAGCGTCATGTGAGATACCCCACGAAGTCGACTTCGCCCGCGGACGGCTCGCGCTCGCCCGTCACGACCGCACAGAGTGCATCGGCGACTTCCTCGGGCGTCCGATTCGTCGTGTCGATCTCGTAGACCGACTCGAGGCCGTGCCGATCGACGGTTTCGCCGAGGATCACGTCGAGCGCTTCGCTTTCGGCGTTCTCGCTCGCTTTGGCCGCCGTCTCGCCGCGGTCTGCGAGTCGCGTTTCGAGCGTTTCCGGCTCGCATCGCAACACGGCGACCCGGTCGGCGTCGAAGTGGTGTGCGAGGTGCGACTCGATCAGCACGTCGTCTCGTCCCTCGAGCCACGCCTCGAGCGCGTCCATGTCCGCGACCTTGCTCTGTCGGTCCTCGTCGACTTCGGTGTACAACGCCTCGTCTTCGAGCACCTCGTTCAAGTGGACGACCTCGAGGGTCGAATCGCCGATATCGAGCCGATCGGACGGCGAATCTCCCGCGGCCGCTCGAGCCGCCAGCGCGTCCGTCGCGGTGGTTTTTCCGGTTCCGGGGGTTCCAGTCACGGCGACTCTCACGAGTCGGACACCTCCGGCGCGTTCGGGTCCGCGGCGTCCTCGACCGTCCCGCCCTCGGGGAGTCCGAGATCCGCGAGGACCCCGTTCAGCGTCTCGACCGCGCGTTCGGTTTCGGCGTCGGTCCCGCAGGTGATCCGGATACATCCCGGTAGACCGAAACTCGTGCAGTCGCGGACGATGACGCCCCGCTGTTGCATCTCCTCGGCAACGGTTGAAGCGTCGCCGACGGCGACGAGGACGAAATTTCCCTCACTCGGCCAGACGTGCGCGTCGATGTTCTCACGCATGTATTCGCGCGACTCGAGGGTCGTTTCAACGGTTCGCTCGACGTGCTCGTCGTCGTCGAAGGCCGCGAGTCCAGCACGGCAGGCCAGTTCGCTCGCCGCGAAGGGGGTGTTCACGCGCGCGTAGGCATCACCCCACGCCTCGGGAACGACGGCGTAGCCGAGTCGGACCCCGGCGAGGCCGTAGGCCTTCGAGAACGTTCGCACGATCGCGACATCGTCGCGAGCGTCGTACCCGTCGCGACCCTGGGTCAGCGCGAGCGCGCTGTCGACCCCGGCGAACTCGCCGTAGGCCTCGTCGACGACGACGAGGGTTTCCTCGGCGGTTTCCTCGGCGATACGCTCGATTTCCGCGAGTTCGATCGTCGTACCCGTCGGGTTGTGCGGGCTCGTCAGGTAGACGACCCGCTCGCCGTCGTAGGCCTCGAGCACGGGGTCGGCAGTCTGTTCGAAGTCCGAAGCGCGCTCGAGGGCGTAGGTCTCGACCGCGCCGTGGTGGAATCGGGCGCTCATGCCGTAGTAGGCGAAGCCCGGTTCGGGGACCAACACGGCGTCGTCGGGTTCTAGCATCGCCCGGTGGAGGTAATCCAGCGCGCCGTCGCCGCCGTTGGCGAGCCACACCTGCGAGTCGTCGACGCCCCACTCGGCCGCGATAGCCGCGGTGAGGTCCGCGTGGGCGGCTTTCGGATAGGCGTTGACGCTCGAGGCGGTCTCTCGGATAGCCTCGACGGCGGCGGGCGAGGGACCGTGGGGGTTCTCGTTGGAGGCGAGTTTGATGAATTCGGCGGGATCACGCCCGAGTTCGCGGGCGACCTCCTCGATCCCCCGACCGGCCTGGTATGCGACGTGGTCGGACAGATCGCGCGGTTGCATACGGGAATCCAGTTTCCCGCGGCTCTTAAGGGTGCTTACATGTGATCGCTCGCGCCTCCTTCGAGACACTGACCCCTATGCTTGCAATCGCTCGAGACGCTCGAGCGAGTCCGCGTCGGCCGGATCCTTGTCGTGGCGCACGCCCTGAAACCGCGGAAAGCGAAGCGCGTACCCCGAGGAGTACGTCGGCGAGGACTGAACCTCCTCGTAGCCGACCTCGAAGACGACCTCGGACGCTAACTCCACTTCCTGTCCTTCCTCGGCCGCGATGTGGGGCTCGAGCAGATCCGTCAAATCCGCTAACGTCTCGTCGGTGATCCCCGTCGCGACCTTGCCGACCGTCTCGAGGGACTCGCCGGAGTCGTCGGTACGAACCGAGAGTTCGAAGGTGCCGAGGAAGGTCGCGCGTCGGCCCTCGCCCCACTCGGCCCCGGTCACGACACAATCGAGCGTCTCCACGTCGGGTTTTCGCTTTCGCCAGTGTTTCCCGCGCCGCCCCGGCGAGTACGTCGAGTTGGGATCTTTGAGCATGATCCCCTCGTGACCGGCCTCGAGCGCGTCGGCGTCGATCGCCTCGATCTCCTCGGGATCGTCCGTTCGCCAGAGCAGCGAGAGCCCCCGAATCTCGCCGGGAGACTCCACAGCAGACGCCTCCTCATCCGCGAGCAACTCGACGAGTCGGTCGTGTCGATCCGTAAGCGGCGACTCGAGCAAATCCGTCCCGTCGGCGTGGAGACAGTCGAAGAACACCGGCTCGACGGTCACGTCCTCGCGGGCTTTCGCGACATCGTGTTTCCGTCGGAAGCGCTTGAGCACTTCCTGAAAGGGAAGCGGCGACCCCGACTCGTCGACGGCAACGACCTCCCCGTCGAGGATGGCCGGCCGATCCAGTCGCTGCTCGGCGAACTCGACGACCTCCGGAAGCGCGTCCGTCACGTCCTCCATGTTCCTCGAGAAGACGCGCGTCTCGGACGTGGACGCGCTCGGTTCCCCAGCGCCGGGGTCGTAGTGAAGCTGCACTCGCGCGCCGTCGTACTTCCACTCGACGGCGGCTTCGGGCCACTCCTCGAGGCGTCGGTCACCGTCCCCGTCTGGGCGAGCATCGCCTGCACCGGTCGGCCGACCTCGAGGTCCATCGCGTCCAGTCCCTCCCGGCCCTCCTCGCGAGCGACTCGAGCGACCCGGCCGTAGTCGTTCGACACCTGCAAGGCGCGTTCGACCCGCTCGGTCGGCACGTCGAACGCGGCCGCGATGGCGTCCCGCACGGTGCCCTCGCCGACGCCGATTCGCATCTCCGAGAGGACGAGTCTGGCGAGGTACCTGGCTTCCTCGCTCGCACAGCGGTTGAACAGCCCGAAGAGGATGTCGATCTTCCGGTCGGCGCTGCCGTCGCCGTCCGCCGCGGCGAGATCGCGAAGCGTTCGATCGACCTCGCGGACGGTGAGCGCGTCTTCGTCCGCACCGCCGGCTGATTCGGTGAACGCGCCCAGTCCCTGCTGGCCACCGTACTCGTAGCTCGCGGCGACCTCGCCGATCTCGCCGAGGTCCGCAAGCCGATCCTCGACGTCGGCCGGACCGACGTTCGTGCCGGCGGCCCGAGCGATAGCTTCGTAACACGAACTCGGGCCGATATCGAGTGTGGTTGAGTCCCACGCCGGAAAGACCCGCCCCTGTACGAACCGCACGAGTATTTCGAGTTCGTCCGCGGCCCGGTCGCCGTCCCCCCGTTCGTCACTCGAGCCACCTGCCGCACTCTCCTCGAGGAGGGCTCGGACGAGGTCGACGATCTCGAGATCCGCTGGCTCGGCTTCGATCGCGGCGGCCCGCTCCGTGAACGTGGCGAACTCCATCGGCGGTGGCTACGCAGTTGGCCGTGTTAAACGAATTGACTGGCGCGACGGCGGAACTCACGCTCGCGGAAGCGGTCTCGTTCGCCGTCGGCCGCTCGCGAGGACCGACGGTGTGACAGCGCCACCTGCGCCGTCTCGATGGGCGTGCCTTCAAGGCAGTCGGGCACTCACTCGCAGGTATGCCAGAGGAGGAACTCGCTGCGCGGGTCGCGGACGTACTGACGGTCGATGCCGAGGAGTTTCGCTCTCGGGCCGAGGCTGACGCCGAAACGATTATCCAGGCGATCGACGACGGGGTCTTCGACAACCCGCAGGCGATCGTTGGCCTCGAGTACGAGTTCTACGCGATCGAATCCGAGGCGTGTTCGCTCCGCCGGGTACCCCGCCGGCTCCTCGAGTTGATCGGGTTCGAGAAGGAACTCGGACTCCACAACGCGGAGATGACGACGAGCCCGCAGCCGCTGAACGCAGACGGGCTTCGAGCCCAGGAGTCGGAGGTCAAAGCCCGCCTGCGGACGGCCCTGGACGTCACCAACTCGGAGAGGATGCGCCTCGTCAGCGACGCCATGTGGACGATCCCGCCCGAGGGCGAGGACGCGACGACATACCTCACGGATAGCGTCGAACGGACGGTTGCCAACGGGAGCGACGACAGTGAAGCGACCGGGCAAGGAGACGGCCAGCAGATCCGAATCGCGACGAACATGAGCGACTCGGGCCGGTACCACGCGATGGCCAACACCGACCGCGCCCAGTCGGCCGCCATGGAGATCGACGCCCCGAACGTGTCTCTCGAGGCCGACACCGTCATGCCCGAGAGCCTCATCACGTCGATCCAGCCCCACTATCAGGTACCCCACGCGATCGACCTCCCGCTGTATTTCAACTACGCGCTTCGCATCGCCGGCCCGCTGCTCGCGCTCGGCGTCAACTCCCCGTTTTTCCCCGCGGACTGTTACGACGAGGGCGTCGCGCCCGAGGACGTCCTCGCGGACGCGTGGATGGAACACCGAATCAGCGTCTTCGAATCCGTGCTCAACGAGCGCCACACCTCTGAGGGGAAGGTGCGGTTCCCACGCGACCTGGGGCAGGTCGAGGAGGCGATCGAGCGGATCGTCGAGGACGACACGCTCGTGCCGATGCCAGTCGAAACCGGCGACCGCTTCGACGACCAGTTCCCGCACTTCCGACGCAAACACGGCACCTACTGGCGCTGGGTCCGGCCCGTCTTCGACGGCGCGACGCGCTCGGCGGCAAACGCCCGCATCGAGTTCCGCCCGATCCCCGCCCAGCCGACGGTTCGGGATTCGGTCGCCTTCCAGGCCGCTTTCGCCGGACTGCTCGAGAGCCTGGTCCGCCTCGAGCACCCGGTCTACGAACTCGACTGGGAACACGCCCACGAGAACTTCTACGCGGCGATGCAGTCGGGGCTCGACGCGAACATGACGTGGATCACCAACGATGGCAAGGAGACGACCGACACGTTCGAATTGTACGACGACCTGCTGGCCCACGCGGAAGACGGACTGACCAACCGCGGACTCACCGAGGAAGAAGCCGCAAAGTACCTCTACCCACTCAGACACCGCGTCCGGCAGGGACTCACGCCAGCGCAGTGGAAACACGATCGAGTGCGTCGCGCGCTCGAGGAAGGCGACGACCTCGAGACGGCGATCGAGTCGATGCAACGCGCGTACGTCGATCGACAATCGGAGACGCTTCTCGAGGGAAGCTTCGCGGATTGGGCGGGCGAGTGAGCCGCGGCCGGGTCCCCACGGAACGGCCTGAAAGGGACTAAGTACCGCCGGACGCGTGTGTGCGTATGGTTACGTTCCTCTCCGGCGGTACCGGGACGCCGAAGTTGCTCGACGGAGTGGATGCCGCATTCTCACCGGACGACGTGACGGTCGTCGTCAACACCGGCGACGACATCGAACTCGGCGGATTGCTCGTCTGCCCGGACATCGATACACTACTCTTTCAGGGCGGCGACGTGCTCGACCGCGAGACCTGGTGGGGGATCGACGGCGACAGCCACCGAACGAACGCCGAACTGCTCGAGATCGCCGACGCGGCGGACCTCCCGACCGGCCCGCAGTACCTCCCGGACGACCGACAGACCGCCGGTCGAGCGATCGCCGACTGGCGGCGCTTTTCGGGCGTCGGCGAATTCATGACGATCGGCGACCGCGACCGCGCGGTCCACATCACGCGAACCAGCCTCCTCGATCAGGGACGGAGCCTAAGCGAGGCGATCGCGTCCCTGGCGTCGGCGTTCGAGGTCCCGTTCGATCTGCTGCCGATGAGCGACGATTCCATCGCCAGCCTCGTCCACACCGAGGACAGGACGATGCACTTTCAGGAGTACTGGGTCGGATGGAACGCAGAACCCGCGGTCGAGGACGTCGAGTTCCGAGGATCTGACGACGCAGACCCCGCCCCGGGCGTGCTCGAGGCGCTCGCGGATCCGGTCGTGATCGGGCCGTCGAATCCAGTGACCAGCATCGGCCCGATGCTTTCAATTCCGGGGTTCGCCGACGCGCTCGGGCAGACGCCGGTCGTCGTCGTCTCGCCGTTTCTCGGAGACGAAGCGTTCTCCGGCCCCGCCGGGCAGTTGATGGACGCCGCGGGCGCGGAGCCCTCGACCGCCGGACTCGCGGAGACCTACCCGTTCGCCGACGCGTTCGTCGTCGACGAGGCCGACGACACCGAGTTCGACCAGCCCACGATTCGAACCGACATCAGGATCGACTCGAGTGACGACGCCGAACGCGTCGTTCGAACGGTGGCGAACGCCATCGAACGGGTCGAGTGAACCAGTATGTTCTCCCCACCACTCGCGCTAGCGAGTCTCAGCGGTGAGGCGGACGCCGACTGGGCGCGGACGGGCGCACCGTTCGCCGGCTGTGCGTTTCTCGGCGGCATCGCGATCGACGAACGGTCTCGGACGGCGGCCCGTGAACTCGTCGAGCGCGACCGCAACGAGTTCCTGCCGGCGGACCCGTTCGCGTTCGTCGACCGCCAGCTCGAGGCCCTCGAGTCGGTCCCGATGCGGCCTGCGGTCAACGTTCGAACGACGACGGCGGAAGCACTCGTGCCCGCCGCTCGCGTCTGTCGGGATCGAGAGGCGTTGCTGGAGATCAACGCACACTGTCGACAAGACGAGCTGTGTGCCGTCGGCTGCGGCGAGCGACTGCTCGCCGACACGGACCGCCTTCGATCGTACGTCGAGACGGCGACCGAGACGGGGGCGACGACGGGCGTCAAAGTGCGTGCGGAGGTTCCCGGCGTCGACTTGCCGACGCTCGCGAGCGAACTCGAGGACGCCGGCGCGGCGTTCGTACACGTCGACGCGATGGATTCCGAGTCGGTAATCGCCGACATCGTCGCCGAGACGGGCCTGTACGTCATCGCGAACAACGGCGTTCGCGACGAGCCGACAGTTCGCGAGTACGCCGATCACGGGGCCGACGCGGTCAGCGTCGGCCGGCCGAGCGACAACCCGATCGTCCTCGAGCGCGTCCGAAACGCCGTCAACTCACACCTCGGTCTCGAGCGGGGATCGGTCCCGCGATGAGTCCACCGGGCTATCCGTGCGTTTCCAACAAGTCCTAAGCCGCCGGCCGACAGAGTCGACGACAGTGCATATGCGAAGCGCCTCCCAGAACGCGGAACTCGCGCTGTTGCTCGAAGTCGCCGGAACGCCGAAACCGGGCAACGTCGATCGGCACCGGGACCTCGAGGATCTGCTGTTCGAACACTTCCTCGCGGGTGCAGTCGGGGCACAGAACGGCCTCCGAATGGCCGCGTCGGGCGAGTCGGTCGGCCCGTCGTTCGAACGCGCCGTCGAAGGGATGGCCGAACAGGGCGGGGGGAACACGCAGTTCGGGGCCCTGTTGTTGCTCGTTCCGCTCGTGAAGGCGGCAGGCGACGGACTCTCGCGGTCGGCCGCCGAGTCGGTCGTCGCGGACACCACCGTCGCGGATGCAAAAGCCTTTTACCGAGCGTTTGAACACGTCGACGTCTTCGTTTCCGAACCCGACCCCGAACTCGAGGCACTCGACGTTCGACGCGGAAGCGGCGCCGCTCCGGCGCTCGAAGAGCGGGGGCTCACGCTCCGCGACGTGATGGATCGAAGCGTTCCCGGCGACGACGTCGCTCGCGAGTGGGTGACAGGGTTCGAGCGCTCGTTCGACATCGCCGATAGAATCGCTGGGGCGCGAGGTCCGATCGCCGACCGCGCCGCGAGTGCCTTTCTGGCCGCCCTCGCGGAACGGCCGGACACGCTCGTCTCGAAACGCCGCGGCGAGGAGACCGCGACGAACGTCGTGAATCGGGCCGCCGAGTTGACTCGAGCCGACGGCGAGGCGGCCGACCGGGAGGCAGTCGAATCGTTCGCCGACGACCTGGTTTCGCGAGGGATCAATCCGGGCACGACCGCGGATCTGGTCGCCGCCGGGTTGTTCATCGCTCTCGAGAACGAACTGGTCGAACTATGAGCGGCGCTGGCGACAGGGTGGACAACCACGACAACGCCGAGTGGCCGGTCACGCTCGAGGGCGTGACCGAAACGGTCGTCACCACGCTCGGACCCAACGGTCGCTGGAACGCCGCTGCACTTGGACTGTTCGCCGAGCCAGAGCCAGCAGATTGGGACAAATACGGGACCGGAACGAAGCACCAGCACGCCAACGAGGCGAGTGAGCACGATATCAGCGTGACCGCGCGCACGTGGGGCAACACGAGAACGCGGCGCAACTTCCACAGACAAGGCGTCGGCTACGTCCAGTTTACGCGCGATCCCGTCGACTTCGTCGACGCCGCGCTCTCGATTTTCGAACTCGAGGAACCGACACTCGAGTCGGCAGACGCGTGGGTTCGGGTGTCGGTCGAGCGAATCGAGTCCGGGACCGAGGACGGAACGCGGTGGGAAGCGTGGCGACTCGACCCGCTCGAGTCGGCCGTCGAAACCGAAATTGTGCCGACGATAAACCGCGGGTTCGGTGCTGTCGTCGAAGCGACCGTCGCCGCCTCGAGACTCGGGGTCGAGGGCTACGACGAATCCGTGCTTCGTGATCGCCTCGAGTACTACGAGTCGGTCGTCGACCGGGCCGGCAGCGACCGCGAGCGGGAGGCGCTCTCGCGTGTACACGAGCGCGTGAACTGGTAAAACGGCACCATCGGTCTGTTGCCGGGAGGGTTTCGGGGAACGTCTGGGCATCAGGTGTGACCGTGATCGGATCAAAAGGGAGCAAATTAAGGCCCTCTAGACGGAACCGTCCACTATGGCAATCAAACCGGCCTACGTCAAAAAGACGGGGACGCTCCTGCTCGAGCAGTATCCGGACGCGTTCACGACCGATTTCGAACAGAACAAAGACAGCGTCGAGAAGCTGACGAACATCGAATCCAAGGGCGTACGAAACCGCATCGCCGGCTACGTCACGCGAAAGAAAAGCGGTCAGGTCGCGGCCTGAATTTTACGGCACGTAACTCGCGGCGCTCGAGACTAAAGATCGACACAGCGTTCGCTCCGGGAATCGCTCCGATAACTGGATCCGATACAAGAGGCGTCTCGAATCGAACACTGTAGTTCAGAGCCGGGTAAGAGGTTAGTGTCCCTGGTCTCCGCGCACGCCGGGTTCCATGTACGCGCCGACAAACAGCGCGGCGACCCCGAACGCGAAGGCGAACGCGAGGAGAACGATCCCCTGCAACAACGGCTCGCTCATCGGTTCGACGCCCTGCACGACCATTCCACCCCCCATGTACCCCTCGTACCCCGCGAACGCGCCGAAGAGGATACTGACGACACCGACGACAGCAGCGCCGATACCGAAGCCGCCCTCGAACGGCCCGATTGCCGGCGAATCAGCGGTCGATTCGCTCATCGGGACCACCCCGCCGAGCGAGCGAGTGACTGGCCGGAACAGGCCGAAACGCGACCATCGTCGATCCGGGTCGCCGCGATCGAACGCGTGTGAGTATCGTGGTGCATTTAACGTACTGTTTGGCTCCGTTTTCTTAATCTCTTCTATGCGCTCCGGGTGTCGCCCGATTTTGCTCGTGGAACACCGATCATGTTCGTCCGTCACAGCACCAGTATGCGAGTGAAATCCAAACGGTTTTGCGCACCCAAACCCGAGGTGCGGAAAATGACTGTACGTGTAGGCGTTCTCGGTGCAACGGGCGCTGTCGGCCAGCGACTGATCCAGCTACTCGATCCGCATCCGTCCTTCGAAATCGCGGCGCTGACGGCGAGCGACTCGAGCGCCGGCCGGTCCTATCGCGACGCGGCGAAGTGGCGCGTCGACTCCCCGATTCCGACCGACGTCGCGGACATGACGGTCCAGGCCACCGAACCGAGTTCGGTTCCGGACGACGTGGACCTCCTTTTCTCGTCGCTCCCCTCGAGCGTCGGCGCAGAGGTCGAACCGGACTTCTGTAACGCGGGGTACGTGCTCTCGTCGAACTCCTCGAACGCGCGGATGGACGCGGACGTTCCGCTCGTCATTCCGGAGGTCAACGCGGACCACCTCGACTTACTCGAGGTCCAGCGCGACGAGCGCGGCTGGGACGGCGCGATGGTCAAAAACCCTAACTGCTCGACGATCACCTTCGTTCCGACGCTCGCCGCGCTCGCGCAGTTCGGCCTCGAGAGCGTCCACGTCTCGACCCTGCAGGCCGTTTCGGGGGCGGGCTACGACGGCGTCACGTCGATGGAGATCATCGACAACGCGATCCCCCACATCGGCAGCGAGGAGGACAAACTCGAGACCGAATCGCGAAAACTGCTTGGCGACTTCGACGGTGCTTCCCTCACGGAAAACAGCGTCGAGGTCGCGGCCTCGTGTAACCGTATCCCGACCATCGACGGCCACCTCGAGAACGTCTGGGTGGAAACGGACGAGGACATCTCGGCCGACGACGCCGCGGCGGCCATGGAATCGTACCCGCCGCTCGAACTCCCCTCCTCGCCGGACCCGCTCATCCACGTCTTCTCGGAGCCGGACCGGCCCCAGCCGCGGATGGACCGAACGCTCGGCGGCGGCATGGCGATCGCCGCGGGCGGTATCCGCGAGTCGCCGTTCGGACTCCAGTACAATTGTCTCGCACACAACACCATCCGCGGTGCCGCCGGCGCGAGCGTGCTCAACGGCGAACTGTTGCTCGAGAACGGCTACCTCTAGATCGTCCCGGCGCTGGTTCTCGAGGTGTGACGAGACACGATTTTGGACGATTCGAAGAGCCCTGGCTACGTACTCGCGAAGGGGCCCAGTAGCTACGTGGGTGAAGAAAATGCGGGCGGCGCAGTCTCGGACTACTCGCTACTCAGATCGGCGTCGACTCGGAGTTCGGAGTCGGTGACCGTCACGACGTTATCGGCGGGAACCTGGATATCGTCCTCGCCGGCTTCGCCGAAGCCGAGACTCTGGATCCAGGCGTTCGTGAGATTCGGTTCGGGGTCGACGAAGGCGACCTGTTCGATGGCATCGACCTCGGTGACGATACCGATCTGTTCGCCGCGGATGTCCATGAGGAACTTCCCTTCGTCTTCCGTCGAGAGGACCGTCATAGTCGGTATACGCTTTCGGTTATGCAAGTAAATACATTGGGGACCAGTAGCTGGAAAATTCCGAGTCGGGCCACGTCGCGTCTCCGCCCGCTCAGAGCGAAACGCGGTTCTCGAGGTCCGCGTCCCAGCCGGATCGCTCGATCCGCTCGACGTTCGCCGCGACGATATCCGCGAGTCGCTCGTAGTACTTCGGCGTGTGCCCCGCGTTGTGGGGCGTGATCTGGACGTTCCCGAGCCCCCAGAGCGGATGGTCTTCCGGGAGCGGTTCTGGATCGGTCACGTCCAGCGACGCACCGCGGATCAAACTCGAGCGCAGCGCCTCGACGAGTGCGTCCGTGTCGATCACGGGTCCGCGCGCGACGTTCACGACGACCGCGTCGGGATCGAGCGTGACGAACTCCTCGTGACCGATCAGTCCGCGAGTGGTGTCGGTGAGCGGGCAAGCGAGCACGAGGTAGTCGGTTCGAGCGAGCGCCGCCTCGAAGGCGTCCGTTCCGAACCCGATCACGTCGTCTGCGGGGCCGCCCTTCTCGGGGGAGTACCGCACGCCGACCGTTTCGACGCCGAACGGCTCGAGACGCTGACAGACGGCCTCCCCGATCCCGCCGAGTCCGACGACGGTGACGGTCGAACCCTGGAGTTCGGTGGCCTGGTAGTGACGCCATTCCCGCCGTCGCTGGCGGCGCTGGGCCTCGTGGAACCGTCGGGTGAAGTGCAGTATCACACCGAGGACGTGCTCGCCGATGTTCGGTCCGTGGACGCCCGAGGCGTTCGTCACGCGAACCCCGCGCTCGCGGAGTTTCTCGAGCGGCAGGTGGCCGGTCCCGGCGTACGCACAGGCAAAGACCTCGAGGTCTTTTGCTTCCTCGAGCAGGTCGTCCTCGAGAGTCATGCCGGTCGCGAAGGTCGCATCGCGGATTTTCTCGCGCTCTTCGGCGGGCGTGCGAGCGAGTTCGACGGTTCGGTTCGGAAGTCGCTCCCGTAGCGTCTCCGCGTACTGTTCGACCGGCATCCCGTGTGTTCCCCGTCGAAGGACGAGGACGTCGACGTCGTCGGCCATACGCGTGCTGTCGTGCGGTGCCGTCAAAAACGTTGGTTCCGACCGATCTTTCAGGACAGCGGATACGAATTTCAGGCAGTTTAATATGGCTCGCAGACTCCGAACGGAGTATGGAACACGTCGACGTCGCGATTGTCGGTGGCGGACCCGCAGGGGCGGCCGCCGCCGAACGGGCCGCCTCCCACGGCGCGGAGACCGTCCTGTTCGAACAGGGCGTTCCGCGAGAGGACCGCGCCGAAGTCGGCCCCGATTCGACCGACGCCGCGGGAATGCTCGATTACTGGATCGACATCATGGACTTCGACTTCGAGGAAATTCCCGACGAGGTCGTCCTTCAGGAACTCGAGGGAACCGACTTCGTCGGGCCGACCTCGTCGATCCAGTTGAACACCACCGGCATGGACGCCCCCTACCCGAACTTCGGGTACACGTTCCATCGCGCTCGCATGGACGACTGGCTCCACGAACGCGCCGCCCACGCCGGCGCGGAGCTGCGGGTCGGAACGGGAGTCAAATCGATCGAAACTGACCTCTCCGGGCCGTCGCACACGCTCGCCCTGTCGAACGGCGACGAAATCCGAGCGGAGTACGCGATACTCGCCGACGGACCGCAGCGACGCATCACCCTCGACGCGCTCGATCAGTTCACGAAGCCGGGCTCGAGCATGAGCGAGTACCTCTCGCCGCCCGAAGCGAACCACATCGCCTACCAGGAGTATCGCGAGTTCCCCGAGGAACTCTTCGAGGAGGACCGACTGAAGTTCTGGTGGGGGTATATGCCCGGCGAAACCGCGTATCCGTGGGTGTTCCCCAACGACGGGACGGTCGCCCGCGTCGGGCTGACCATGCCTATCGGAATGACCCTCGAGGACGTCGACTCGCCCAAGTCGTACAAACTGCTTCGCCCCTCCGACGACGGCATTCCGTCGGGCTCGGAGTACATTCGCCGGTTGCTCGAACTCGAGTACGGTGACGAGTACGACATCGAGGAGGATTTTCCGCTCGTCGAAGACCGGGGCAAGTCGAAGGGAACCGAAACCTACCCGATCTCCTCGACGCGTCCGATCGAGTCACCCGTCGGCGCGAACGTCGCCGTCGCTGGCGGCGCGATGGGAACGACCTCGGCGTTCCACGAGGGCGGCTACCACGTCGCCGTCCGCACCGGAAAGATCGCCGGGCGACTCGCCGCGACGGACTCGCTCGAGAACTACAACGCGGTCTGGAAACGCGCGATCGGCGACGAGATCCGTCGCAACGTCGCGTTCGCCGACATCGTCGCTGAGTACGAACCGGACAACTGGGACTGGGCGTTCGAGACAATCGGAAAGATGCAGGGATCCGCGGACGACGGCTCGATCATTTCGAACCGCTACAGCGCCGGTCTCGGCGCGGCCAAAATACTCGGCGCGTACAAGAAACGCCAGTTCGCCTACCGAAACGGGACGTACGTGCAGTTCGACGAAGACCAGTACGTCTACTAGTTCTCGAGGCGCAAACTCGGATCCAGCGGCGGCGTTCGACGGGAGAGTTTAAACCCGCGGCTGTGCTAGCTCGAGTGCGCGCCTCAAGTCCCCGTTCGAGTTTACCCACACGGGTGCGATGATCACACGGCGAACCCGGGCGCGCGACACCATGGTGGTACGGTCCACCGGTCTCGCGGTCCAAACCGCGACACGGATGGTGAGGCCGTCTAACTCACCCGCCCGGCACGAGGGTTAGCCAGCCGACGCGGCGCGCCGCCACGGGATGAGGCTGGACGTTAGTGTTCCGGGCGTACATTTTGATATACATAGCAGTACCTCTGAATAGCAGAGAGAATTCACAGCAGCTCTAATCGATCGTAGAGCCTCGTTGTCCCGCACCGGGTCTCTATCTCGTCGTTTTGTGGCTGTGGGCACTGATCACGAGCGTGGTACGATGGCGGACAGGTTGAGATACGAGCAGACGAGCTTTATTTCGACAGACGGCGTCCTCTAAGGTGATCGAACGGATGAAGACCCAGTACTACGTTGCAACGAGCATCGACGGGTATCTCGCCGATGCCAATAATTCTCTCGACTGGCTTTTGCGATTCGGAGACGTCGAGGGCGTGAACGACGATTACTCCCGGTTCGTCGATCGAGTCGGTGCCATCGCCATGGGGTCGACGACGTACGAGTGGCTCCTCGAGCACGAGAACTTACTGGAGCATCCAGAAAACTGGCCGTACGAGACCCCAGCGTGGGTGTTCAGCACTCGAGAACTACCGTCGGTCGAGGGTGCGGACATCCGCTTCGTGCAAGGGGGTGTTGCGCCGGTCCACACGAATATGGTAAAGACCGCAGATGGCGAGAACGTCTGGCTCGTCGGCGGTGGTGAACTCGCGGGACAGTTCTACGATCACGGGCTACTCGACGAGATTCTGCTCAGCGTCGCTCCCGTCACGCTCGCTTCGGGTGTGCCGCTATTGCCGCGTCGGATTACCGAACCACCCCTGAAACTAGTCAACGTAGAGAAACGGGAGGACGTTTTTGCAGTTCTGACCTACGAGGTGCACGAGTCCACCGGGAAATAATCGATAGAACTTTTGTATGGGCTACGGAGTTCCTGCAAAATCACGATACCGACTCTCGAGCCACTGGAGTGCACGTGACCAATCAGCGAACAGCAGCAAGATGCTGCGACTCGTCTGATTCAAACCCAGATAGATATTTCTCCTCACGCGATTGTTCGGAGAAATATGCGTTGGCTGGGATTTGAACTACTCCTGAGAACCTGCTCGCAAGCTCGCAGAACCTCAGTATAATTCAAATCCAGTGACTACCGTCGCTCACGAGTTTGTTCGCGACAGAAGTGCGTTGGCTGGGATTTGAACCACGCCGAGACGATCACCTCGCTTCGCTCGGTGCTGCGACTCGTCTGATTCAAACCCAGATAGATATTTCTCCTCACGCGATTGTTCGGAGAAATATGCGTTGGCTGGGATTTGAACCCAGGTTGTGACCATGGCAAGGTCACGTGATACCACTACACTACCAACGCCCTGCTACACTTCTGAATACATCGGGTGGGATGTATAAGGGTTGCGAATCGACTCGCTCTCGAGAGACAATCACACGACGGCGTCGATCTTCCGGCCTCGAGCGCCAGCCCGCTGGAAACCGCCGAATCGGCCGAAAAACGGCGCTCGACCGAACGCGTTGGATGTGGTAACTATGCGTGTGGCTGATACGCACGAATTCGAGACTGTCAGAGGGTCACAGCCGGAAACGATTCCGCTACCCTTTTAAGATCCCATCAGGAAATATCGCTACAGTCTAGTGACGAGGCGCCGAAGCGTCACGGTATGACCACACGCGTACTCGTGCCGTCGTCGATCGCTCGAGAAGCCGAGGACAAACGCGAGGCGACTCGCAAACTCGGATACGTCGCTCGCGCGGCGACGATCTTTCGGGCGGATCGCCTGATCGTCTTCCCGGACCGGGAGGGCGAAACGGGGAAATTAGACGGCGGGTTCGTACGCACCGTACTGCGGTACGCCACGACGCCTCCGCATCTCCGAAAGGAGATCTGGGGCAAACGGGACGAACTGGAGTACGTGGGCGTCTTACCGCCGCTCCGCGCACCGTCACAGACCGGCTCCGAATCCGACGATTCGGGGTCGAAAAGATACGGAATCGTGACCGAGGTCGGACCTGATCAACGCGTCCGGGTCAATTGCGGACTGCAACACCCGATCTCTCTGAACGTGCCGTCGGAGATGGCACTCGAGCAGGGAGAGCGCGTGACAGTCAGGATCTCTTCGCGACGACCGGTCCGTGCGAAAATCGTCGGCAAGCCCACACAGGGGTTGTCGATCGAGCAAACGGACCTTTCGGCGGCTCTCAGCCGTGAGGATGCCGGCGTTCGAATCGCAGCTTCCCGGTTCGGTGAAGCGCTCACCGTGGGGAAACTCGAGACGCTGGCCGGACGAATCGAGCGGGACGGTCTCACCGTCGCGTTCGGCGCGCCCGAGAGAGGGCTGCCGGCAATCCTCGGCATCGACGCCGACACCGTGCGAACGGATGGTGTCGCGCGACTCGATGCCGCGGACGACGCAGACGTCGAACCCAACGGCGATCCGGGGTTCGACCTCTGGCTCAATACGGTTCCGAACCAGGGAAGCGACGTCGTGCGAACGGAAGAAGCGCTGTTCGCCACGCTCGCTTCCCTCACATTGAGAGCGTGATAGAATGCCACAACCAAACGCACCACGCAAAGGCTCACTCGGGTTCGGTCCACGACAGCGTGCGACCAGCGAGGTCCCACGATTCAACTCGTGGCCGGACGACGATGGACAGCCAACGCTCCAGGGCTTCGCGGGCTACAAGGCCGGCATGACCCACGTGGTAATGGTCGACGACGCCGCTAACTCGACGACCGAGGGAATGGAGACGACCGTTCCCGTCACCATCGTGGAGACGCCGCCGATGCGCGCCGTCGCTCTGCGTGCGTACGAAGACACACCGTATGGTATCAAGCCGATAACCGAGGTCTGGACCGACGAGTTCGACGACGATCTCGATCGCGTTCTGGACCTTCCCGGAGATGACTACGACGTCGAGGCTGCCGAAGCCGACGTGCGCGACCTGTTCGAGCAGGGCCGCGTCGACGACGTTCGCGTCATCACCCACACAGTACCCGGTTCCGTGCAGTCGGTCCCGAAGAAGAAGCCGGACGTCATGGAGACGCGCGTCGGCGGCGGTTCCGTCGAGGAACGTCTCGAGTTCGCACTCGAACTGGTCGCCGACGGCGGCGAGCACGTCCTGAACGACGTCTTCCGTGCCGGCGAGTACGTCGACGCAAGCGGCGTCACGAAAGGGAAAGGGACGCAGGTCCTGTCAAACGCTGGGGCGTCCAGAAGCGAAAGGGCAAACACGCCCGGCAGGGATGGCGTCGCCGCATCGGTAACCTCGGTCCGTGGAACCCGAGCCGCGTTCGCTCGACGGTTCCACAGCAGGGACAGACGGGCTACCACCAGCGAACCGAACTGAACAAGCGCCTCGTCGACATCGGCGACGGCGCAGACGCGACGGTCGACGGCGGCTTCGTCAACTACGGCGAAGTCGACGGACCACACGCGCTGATCAAGGGCTCGCTCCCCGGGCCGAACAAGCGTCTCGTACGCTTCCGCCCGGCGATCCGACCCGGAGACCAGCCGCGCCTCGATCCCGAGGTTCGGTACGTCTCCACCGCATCAAACCAGGGATAACCCATGCAGGCAACAGTACGCGACCTGGACGGTGCAGACGCAGGGGAAATCGAGCTCCCGGCGGTCTTCGATACGCAGTTCCGCCCGGACCTGATCGCCCGTGCCGTCCGCACGTCACAGGCCAACCGAAAACAGGACTACGGCGCCGACGAGTTCGCGGGCATGCGCACGCCCGCCGAATCGTTCGGTAGTGGCCGCGGCATGGCCCACGTTCCGCGAGAGAACGGACGCGCTCGACGCGTTCCACAGGCTGTCTCGGGACGAAAGGCACACCCGCCGAAAGCCGAAAAAGACCAGACTGAATCGATCAACACGAAAGAGAAGAAACTGGCCGTCCGCAGCGCGATCGCTGCGACGACCGACGCCGAACTCGTGGCCGAGCGCGGCCACCAGTTCGACGACGACGCCGAACTCCCGCTGGTCGTCAGCGACGAGTTCGAGGACCTCGTCAAGACGAAGGAGATCGTCTCCTTCCTCGAGGAAGTCGGCATCGACGCCGACATCGAGCGCGCCGACGAGGGTCGAAACGTCCGATCCGGACGCGGGACGACCCGTGGCCGCAAGTACGACACGCCGAAATCGATCCTCTTCGTCACCTCGAGCGAGACCGGTCCGTCGCGGGCCGCTCGCAACCTCGCTGGTGCCGACGTCGCAACCGCCGCCGAAGTCAACGCGGAGGACCTCGCGCCGGGCACCCAGCCAGGCCGACTGACGGTCTGGACCGAAAGCGCACTCGAGGAGGTGGCAGACCGATGAAATCGATCATCGACTACCCGCTCGTCACCGAGAAGGCGATGAACGACATGGACTTCGAGAACAAGCTCCAGTTCGTCGTCAACGTCGACGCCACCAAACCGGAGATCGAAGACGTCGTCGAGGAGCGCTTCGACGTCGGCGTCACCGACGTCAACACGCAGATAACGATGAACGGAACCAAGAAAGCAATCGTCAAACTCTCCGAGGACGACGACGCACAGGAAGTCGCCTCGCGAATCGGGGTGTTCTGAGAATGGGACGACGAATTCTCGGACAACGACGCGGACGCGGGACGCCGACGTTCCGCGCTCCCTCACACCGGTACAAGGCAAAGCTCGAGCACAAAAAGCCCGAGGACAGCGACGTCGTTCGTGGGACGGTCGTCGACGTCGAACACGATCCAGCCCGCTCCGCGCCGGTCGTCGCTGTCGAGTTCGAAGACGGCGATCAGCGACTCATCCTCGCGCCGGAGGGCGTGACGGTCGGCGACGAGATTCAGGTCGGCATCTCCGCGGAGATCAAGCCCGGGAACACGCTCCCGCTGGCGGAGATCCCCGAGGGAGTCCCGATCTGTAACGTCGAGGCCAATCAGGCGACGGCGGCAAGTTCGCCCGCTCCTCTGGGGTCAACGCAGACCTGATCACGCACGACCGCGACGCGGCGGTCGTACAGCTTCCAAGCGGCGAGGTCAAGCGCCTCGACCCGCAGTGTCGTGCGACCATCGGCGTCGTCGCCGGTGGCGGTCGAACGGAGAAGCCGTTCGTCAAGGCAGGGAACAAATACCACAAGATGAAAGCGCGAGGCACCAAGTGGCCTCGCGTCCGCGGTGTTGCGATGAACGCGATCGACCACCCCTTCGGTGGCGGTGGCCGCCAGCACCCCGGCAAGCCCAAGTCCGTCTCGCGGGACGCACCGCCGGGACGGAAGGTGGGCGACATTTCCTCGCGCCGAACCGGCCGAGGTGGTGACAAATGAGTTCTGACTACCGAACCGGCCGTGAAGGTGAGTTCACCTACCGCGGCCACACGCTCGAGGAACTGCAGGAGATGGACCTCGATGATGTCGTGGAACTGCTACCCGCTCGCAAGCGGCGAAGTATCGAACGCGGCCTTTCGGTCGAGCAGGAGAAACTGCTCGAGAAGGCCCGCGGGAAAGACGAGGAGACGACAGCGAACGCGCCGATCCGTACGCACCTCCGGAACATGCCGATCCTCCCGGAGTTCGTCGGGCTCACGTTTGCCGTGTACAACGGCCAGTCCTTCGAGCGCGTGCGAGTCGAACCCGAGATGATCGGTCACTATCTCGGCGAGTTCCAGTTGACCCGGACGTCCGTCGAACACGGACAGGCCGGCATCGGTGCGACTCGCTCGTCGAAGTTCGTCCCACTGAAGTGATCAACGCATGGGAATCAACTACTCAGTCGACGCCGACCCGGATTCCACCGCGAAGGCGATGCTCCGGGAGCGTCACATGAGCCACAAGCACAGTAAAGAGGTCGCACGCGAACTCAAGGGTCGAACCGTTGGGGACGCACAGGCGTACCTGCAGGATGTCATCGACGAGAACCAGTCGGTCCCGTTCCGTTCGCACAACAGCGGCGTCGGACACCGATCGGACATCGACGGCTGGGACGCTGGCCGCTACCCGGAGAAGGTAAGCGAAGAATTCCTCGACCTCTTAGAGAACGTCACCGCGAACGCGGAACACCAGGGGTTCGACGGGGAAGCGATGGAGATCGTCCACGTCGCCGCCCACAAGGTCGGCGAATCCGTCGGCCGGAAGCCGCGAGCGATGGGACGGGCCTCGTCGTGGAACACGCCGCAAGTCGACGTCGAAATCGTCGTCGAATCGGCAGACGCCGCCGACGAGGGAGGTGAGAACTAAATGGCAGACGAACACCAATTCATCGAAAACGGCCTACAGCGATCGCAGATCGACGAGTTCTTCGAAGAAGAACTTGGTCGTGCGGGCTACGGTGGCATGGACGTCGCCAAGACGCCGATGGGAACCCAGATCGTTCTCAAAGCGGAGAAACCTGGGATGGTCATCGGCAAAGGCGGCGAGAACATTCGGAAGGTGACGACGGCCCTCGAGGACCGATTCAACCTCGAGGATCCGCAGATCGACGTTCAGGAGGTCGAAGAACCCGATCTGAACGCCCGAATCGTCGCCGACCGACTCTCGAACGCACTCGAGCGCGGCTGGTACTTCCGCAAGGCCGGTCACACGACGATCGACCGGATCATGGAAGCCGGTGCGCTCGGTGCCGAGATCGTCCTCTCTGGAAAGGTGACGGGCGCACGCTCGCGCGTCGAGAAGTTCAACCGCGGCTACATCAAACACAACGGCGAACCCGCCGAAGAGGTCGTCGACCACGGCCAAGGCGTCGCGGTCATGAAACTCGGCACCATTGGCGTTGATGTCAAGATCATCCCGCCGGGAGCCGAACTCCCCGACGACTTCCAGATCCACGACGATATGGATCCCGAAGAGGTCGTTCCCGATGCCGTCGAAGCGAACGAAGGCGTCGAAGAACTGCTCGAGGGAGAGCCCGAGGCAGACGAGGCTGCGGAAGCTGACGAGGACGAGGATGCTGCGCCAGAAGCCGACGCGGACGAGTCTGACCTCGACGAGGAAGTCGTCGAGGAGGTCATCGAAGAAGAAGTCGAATCCGAGGAGACCGACGCAGAGGCCGGCGATTCCGCCGAGGATGTCGAGGAAGACCTCGACGAACTCGAGGAAGATGTCGAAGCCGAAGCCGAGGAGCTCTTAGACGAGATGGAAGCGGCGGATGACGAGGACGCCGAGGAGGGTGATTCCTGATGGCGATCCTCCACGTCGCAGAGGTTCGTGACATGACGGCCGCAGAACGAGCGGCGGAACTCGAGGAACTCGAGACCGAGTTGCTCAACCAGAAGTCCGTCCTCGCGGCCGGCGGTGCGCCGGAGAATCCGGGTCGCATCGGCGAACTGAGCCGCACCATCGCGCGGATCAAGACGGTCCAGCAGGAAGAAGGCGACTTCGAGGACGATGCGTCTTCGAGCGGTAGCGATGAAGCCGCGGCCGACACAGACGAATAACGAAAGAACGATGGCACTCACACCAGAGACACTCCCACGACACGAACTCAACGGACTTCCGGTCCGCGTCGTCGAGAGCGACGACGAGGGACGGGAGGGCCTCGAGGGCCGCGTCGTCGTCGAGACGATGAAGACGCTCTCGATCGAGGTCTGCGTTCCGCCTGAGGCGGAACGCTGGCGAGACTGTTCGACAGTCGAGCGTGAGGACGGAGCGTCTCGAGTGGTGATGGTGCCGAAATCGGGCACGGTGTTCGAGTTCGCGATCACAGATGAAGCCGCCGGGGACGAGAAGTCCTCGGGGACTGCGTCCAAACTGGCCGACACTCAACCCTCGTCTTCCGACGAGGACCGAGCTGACGGATCTACCGTTAGCTGTCGTCGCGCCGCCCCCTCGCGGGACGGCCGCAACGACGCTGGCGAGGGCGTAGCCTACGTTACGGTCGATGGATCGCGGCTGCTCTCACGACCTGCCCGACGAACAGAAACGTCAGGTGATTCACCATGGCAATAGGACTAGACGTAACAACGCCTCCGGAACCAGAAAACCCGGAGGAGTACGACTACGAGAAGTGTCCGTTCTACGGCGAGCTTTCCGTTCGAGGACAGATCCTCGAGGGAACGGTCGTCTCGACGGACATGGACAAGTCCGTAGTCGTCGAGCGAGAGTACGACGTGACGGTTCCGAAGTACGACCGTCAGATGAAACGTCGCTCGCGCATTCCGGCACACGTGCCGGGCGTGCTCGAGCCGCTCTCGGTCGGTGACACGGTCAAGATCGCAGAGACCCGACCACTGTCGAAGACGAAATCGCACGTGGTCGTCGAAGTAACCGAAGAAGCGACCGCCGAGGACCTCGCCGAGTTGACCCGTCAGAGCGAACCGGAACGGGAACTCTCGGCCGAGGACGTCGCCACGGACGCGGACGAAGACGAAACCGACGGTGATCAGTGATGGAGGCGATGAAAGCCGACGTCACCCAGGGACTCAAGAAGGGGTCGCTGGTCACGTGTGCCGACAACACCGGCGCGCGGGAACTCAAGATCATCAGCGTTTCGGGCTACCACGCACCAAGAGCCGCCAGCCGAAGGCGGGAATCGGTGACAAAGTGACCGTCTCGGTCACGAAGGGTACCCCCGAGATGCGCCGACAGGTCCTCGAGGCCGTCGTCGTTCGCCAGCGGAAGTCGATCCGCCGGCCCGACGGCACGCGACTGAAGTTCGAGGACAACGCGGCGGTCATCATCGACGAGAACGAAGAGCCCCGCGGCACGGAAATCAAGGGCCCGATCGCCCGCGAAGTCGCAGAGCGCTTCGGAGCAATCGCCAGCACGGCAACGATGATCGTATAGACAATGAGCAAACAACCACACAAACAACGAAACGAAACTGCGCGTGCCCCGCTTCACCAGCGACAGAAGCAGCTTCACGCCACCCTTTCGGACGATCTTCGCGACGAGTACGACACGCGTCGAACCCGCGTCAACGCGGGCGACACGGTCGAAGTCATGCGCGGCGATCACGCCGGAGAGGAGGGTGAAGTGCTGCGTGTCGACCTCACCGAGCAGGTGATCCACGTCGAGGACGTGACGATCGAGACGGCAGACGGCGAGGAAGTGCCGCGGCCGCTCGAGTCCTCGAACGTTCGCATCACCGAACTCGATCTCGAGGACGACCGACGCGAGGCGCGCCTGGAAGGTGAGACTGCATGAGCAACCATCAGAAACGACTCTCGGTACCGAAATCCTGGCCCGTCGAGCGCAAGACCGAGACGTTCACCGTCAAGGCCGGCGCCGGCCCGCACGGTGAAGCGGGCGTTCCGCTGGTCGTTCTCCTGCGGGACGTTCTCGGCTACGTCGACTCGAAGAAAGAAGCGCGCTACGCGCTCTCGGAGGACTCGATCCTCGTCAACGGCGACGCGATCAACGACGAACAGCGCCCGATCGGCATGTTCGACATCGTCGCGTTCCCGGACCTCGAGGAGTACTATCGAATCTTCCCCGATGAGGGCGGTCGACTCGCGCTGACCCCGATCGACGCCGACGCGGCCGATAGCCGCCTCGGCAAGATCGAAAACAAACAACAGGTCACGGGTGGGAACACCCAGTTGACGCTGCACGACGGAACGAACGTTATTGTCGACGACGAGTACAGCGCGAAAGACTCGCTTGTCATCGACAACGACGACAAATCGGTCGTCGCGCACTTCCCGTACGAAGAGGGCGAACTCGTGACGGCCGTTCGCGGCAACCACGCCGGCAAGATCGGTACGATCGAGAACATCGAAGTCACGAAAGGAAGCGGATCCAACATCGTGACTGTCGAGACCGACGACGAACTGTTCGAGACCGTCGAGGAGTACGTCTTCGTCATCGACGAGAAGTTTACGGGCGACGACGCGTCGTCGAGTGACGCGAGCGGTGCAACCGCGAGCGCGGGTGATGACGAATGAGCGAAGCGAGCGACGCCGAGTTCCACGAGATGCGCCAACCGCGCGTCGAAAAGGTCGTCGTCCACATGGGCGTCGGCCGCGGTGGCCGCGACCTGGGGAAAGCCGAAGACATCATCGAGGAAGTCACCGGCCAGCAAAGCGTTCGAACGCAGGCCAAACGGACCGAACCCGAGTTCGGAATCCGCGAGGGAGAGCCGATCGGTACCAAAGTCACGCTCCGTGACGACGACGCGAACGAATTCCTCGAGACGGCCCTGGCTCTTGCCGACCTCTCGGCGAACCAGTTCGACGACACGGGGAACTTCAGTTTCGGTGTCGAGGAACACACCGACTTCCCGAGTCAGGAGTACGACCCGAGTATCGGGATCTACGGGCTTGACGTGACCGTCAACCTGGTCCGACCGGGATACCGCGTCTCGAAACGCGACAAAGCGACCCAACAGATTCCATCGCGACATCGACTGACACCCGAGGACGCGATCGCGTACCTCGAGGGCAGTTTCGACGTCGACGTGGAGGAGTCCACAGATGAGTGAAAGTGAAAACGATCGAACGGGCGAACACGCCGAAAAGCGCACGGGCCAGATCGAGGCCTGCCAGCGCTGCGGTCGAAAGCAGGGACTCGTCGGCAAGTACGACATCAACCTGTGCCGGCAGTGCTTCCGCGAAATCGCCCGCGACATGGGATTCAAGAAGTACAGATGACAGGGAATAATCCGCTCAGCAACGCGCTTTCGGGGCTCGACAACGCGGAGGACGTCGGGCACCTGAGCCACGAGGTACAGCCCGCCTCGAACGAAATCGGCAGCGTGCTCGAGGTCTTTTACGACCGCGGGTACATCGACGGATTCGATCTCGTCGACGACGGAAAAGCCGGTACGTTCGAAGTCGAACTGAAAGGAGCGATCAACGAATGTGGGCCCGTCAAACCCCGCTATGCCGTCGGTGCCGATGAATTCGAGAAATGGGAGAAACGGTTCCTCCCGGCTCGAGACTTCGGGACGCTCGTCGTCACGACGAGCAGTGGCATCATGAGCCACTACGAGGCACGCGAGAAGGGGATTGGAGGGCAGGTGATCGCATACGTCTACTAACAATGCGAGTTGAACTGGAAATTCCCGACGAAGTAACCGCCGAGGTCGACCATCTCGACGTGACCGTCGAAGGTCCGGAAGGCACCATCACGCGGCGCCTTTGGTATCCCGACGTAACCGTCGAGGTCGAAGACGACACCGTGGTCATCGAAAGTGACAACGAGGACGCGAAAACGAACGCGACCGTTGGCACCTTCGAGAGCCACATCCAGAACGCCTTCCACGGCGTGACCGCGGGCTGGGAGTACAAGATGGAAGTCTTCTACTCTCACTTCCCGATGCAGGTCCGCGCCGAAGGCAGCGAGGTCGTCATCGAGAACTTCCTTGGCGAGAAGGCAGAGCGACGAACGACTATCCACGGTGACACCGACGTCTCCGTCGACGGTGAGCAACTCACCCTCGTCGGTCCCAACAAAGAGGACGTCGGACAGACCGCGGCTGACATCGAACAGCTGACGAAGGTCAAAGGAAAGGACACCCGCGTCTTCCAGGACGGGGTCTACATCACCGAAAAGCCGGCAGCCGGAGGTGCCTGATAGATGGCAGACGACGAACACGCAGACGACACTGACGAACAGGCTCCCTCGGACGCAGGCGACGAGCCAGAAGAACTCGAGAGCATCAGCGGTGTCGGTGCGAGCAAGGCCGACGCGCTTCGCGATGCCGAATACGAATCCGTCACGGACGTCAAAGAGGCGTCCCAGGACGACCTCGCCGAGATCGACGGTATCGGCAACGCGCTCGCCGCGCGTATCAAGGCCGACGTCGGCGACCTCGAGGTTTCCGAGGAGACCGAAGCCGAGATCGAAGACGAAGACGCCGAGGAGGACATCGACGAAGACGTCGAGACGGAACTGCAACCGCGCGGTCTCGTCGAGAAGACGCCGGAGCTCTCGGAAAACGAACAGCGGTTGCTGAACCAGCGCAGCGCTGAAGGCAAACCGCAGTTCAACCGGCAGGACTACCACATGAAAAAGCGGACGCCCGAATCCTGGCGACGCCCGCGCGGTCAGCTCTCGAAGCAGCGCAAAGGCGTCAAAGGAAAGGGGCCGAAGGTTCAGGCCGGCTACCGAACGCCGAAAGCCGCTCGAGGCAAGCATCCGAGTGGCTTCGAAGAGGTCTACGTCGAGAACACGGACGACCTCGAGGGTGTCGACGGCGATACTCAGGCGGTTCGGATCGCCTCCTCGGTCGGCGCTCGCAAACGCGAGCGGATCGAGGAACTCGCCGAAGACGATGGCGTTCGCGTGTTGAACCCGACCTACGTGGAAGTCGAAGTGGAGGACGAACAATGACCGATCTTTCCGCACAGAAACGACTGGCATCCGACGTCCTCGACGTCGGCAAGAACCGTGTCTGGCTCGATCCCGACGCCCAGTCCGACATCGCCGAGGCGATCACGCGTGACGAAATCCGCGACCTCGTCGATCAGGGCGTTATCCAGGCCGAGGAGGCCAGCGGGAACTCCCGCGGACAGGCCCGTGAGCGCAACGCGAAACGCGCGTACGGCCACCAGAACGGCCCGGGCAAGCGCCGCGGCAAGAAGGGCGCACGCCAGAACGAGAAAGACGAGTGGACCAAACAGATTCGCGCACAGCGCCGAAAGCTCCGTGAACTCCGCGATAAAGGCGAACTAACGCCGACGCAGTACCGTCAGCTCTACAAGAAAGCGGGCGGTGGCGAGTTCCGAAGCGTTCGGTACCTGTTGAACTACATCGACGACAACTACGGTGACCAATAATGGCGACAGGACCACGATACAAAGTACCGATGCGTCGTCGCCGTGAGGTCCGGACGGATTACCACCAGAGGTTGCGCCTGCTGAAATCGGGCAAGCCCCGCCTCGTTGCTCGCAAGAGCAACAAGCACACTACGGCGCAGCTGATCTCCCCCGGACCCCAGGGCGACGAAACGATCGCGAGCGCACACTCGAGCGACTTAGCCGAGTACGGCTGGGAAGCACCGACGGGAAACATTCCGGCGGCGTACCTGACCGGCCTGCTGGCCGGCAAACGCGCAGTCGAATCCGATCTCGAGGAGGCGGTCCTCGATATCGGTCTGAACACGGCGACGCCCGGCAACAAGGCCTTTGCCGTACAGGAGGGTGCGATCGACGCCGGTCTCGAGATTCCCCACAACGATAGCGTCCTCGCGGACTGGGAGCGAACTCGCGGCGAACACATCGCTGAGTACGCTGAGAGCCTCGACGAACCGCTCTACAGCGGCGAGTTCGATGCGACCGAACTACCCGAACATTTCGATGACGTACGAGAGGCGATCCTAGAATGAGTGGAAACGACTACGACGACGGCTGGCAGCCGGTCACCCGTCTCGGCCGGAAGGTCCAGGAGGGCGACATCGACACGATGGACGACGCCCTCAACACGGGGCTTCCCCTGAAGGAACCCGAAATCGTCGACCAGCTCCTCCCCGGACTGGACGACGAGGTTCTCGACATCAACATGGTCCAGCGCATGACCGACTCCGGACGGCGGGTAAAGTTCCGCTGTGTCTGTGTCGTCGGCAACCGCGACGGATTCATCGGGTACGCCGAGGGACGAGACGATCAGGTCGGCTCCGCCATCCAGAAGGCGATCGGTATCGCAAAGCTCAACATGATCAAGGTCCCGCGCGGTTCGGGATCCTGGGAGGACCGGTCCGACGGCCACACTCGCTGACCCACCAGACGACCGGCAAAGCCGGCTCCGTCGAGGTCGAACTCATCCCCGCGCCGGAAGGCCTGGGACTGGCGGCGAGTGACACGGTCAACGCCGTCCTCGAGCTCGCGGGCATCGAAAACGCCTGGACGAAAAGCCACGGTAACACCCGAACGACGGTCAACCTCGCGAAGGCGACCTACAACGCGCTCGAGAACGCCTCGCAAGCGCGCCAGCCCGAGGTGATCGACGGATGAAAGCCGTCGTACAGCTTCGCGGCGAGGTAAATCGGGAGACCGAAGTCGACGACACGCTCTCGATGCTCAACATCCACAACGTCAACCACGCGACGTTGATCCCGGATACCGACGCGTACCGGGGAATGGTGACGAAGGTAAACGACTTCGTTGCCCACGGCGAACCGGACCAGAACGTCCTCGAAACGCTGCTCGCGAACCGAGCGGAACCGCTCGAGGGCCGTCAGTCCGATGTCGACGAGGAGTGGCTCGAGGAGAACACGGAGTACAGCGACTTTAGCGAACTGGCCGAATCGCTGCTGGCCGAAGAGACGACGCTTCGCGAGGAAGGTCTCTCGCCGACGCTTCGATTGCACCCGCCGCGGGGCGGTCACGACGGCCTCAAACACGCCGCCGCAGAGGGTGGCCAACTCGGAAAACATACAACCCAGGAGATTAACGACCTCCTAGAATCGATGCGATAACCATGACGAGTAAAAAACGACGCCAACGCGGTTCGCGAACGCACAGTGGCGGCTCCCACAAGAATCGTCGGGGAGCCGGCCACCGCGGCGGACGCGGTCGCGCCGGGCGCTCAAAACACGAGTTTCACAACTACGAACCGAAGCACAAACACGGCTTCAAACGACCGCAGGGTATTCGCGACGATGTCGTCGAAATCGACGTCCAGAAGCTCGACGAAGACGTCGCACTCTACGTCGCGGACGACCTCGCCGACGAATCCGGTGACGGCTACGAAATCGATGCCCGTGATGTCGTCGAAGACGGTCACGAGGCAGACGTCGTAAAAGTCTTGGGCACCGGTCAGGTCCGGAACACGCTCACGATCACGGCCGATGCCTTTACCGATGCCGCTCGAGAAAAACTCGAGGACGCGGGCGGAGAGCCGGTTCTCTCCGAGCGCGCGCAAGCGGCTGCGGACGCTGAAGCCGACGCCGACGAATCAGACGAGGAATAACATATGGGATGGAAGGAAGCCGCCGAACCGGTTTTGACGCGGATGCCGACAGTGCGTCGTCCGGAGGGACACGTTCCCTTCAAGCGCAAGCTCGCGTGGACGGCGGGCATCCTCGTGTTGTATTTCTTCTTGACGAACATCGACTTGCTCGGCGCTGCGAGCGGACAGGATATCTACGGTCAGTTCCGCTCGGTCATCGCCGGTGCGCAGGGCTCGCTGCTCCAGGTCGGTATCGGCCCGATCGTCACGGCCAGCATCGTCATGCAGTTGCTCGGCGGTGCGAATCTGCTCGGTCTGGACACGGACGACCCCCGGGATCAGGTCCTCTACCAGGGACTGCAGAAGGTACTCGTCGTCGCGATGACCGCGCTGACGGCGCTCCCGATGGTGTTCGCCGGCGGCATCCTCCCAGCCCAGCAGTCGCTGCAACTCGGCGGCTTCGCGTTCTCAGCGACGGAGATCAAACTGCTGATGTTCGCCCAGGTCTTCGCCGGCGGGATCCTCGTCCTCTACATGGACGAGGTCGTCAGCAAGTGGGGGATCGGAAGCGGTATCGGGCTGTTCATCATCGCCGGCGTCAGCCAGCGGCTGGTCGCCGGATTCATCCAGCCCCAGGCCGGCGGGTTCTTCTTCGACTGGTATCGCATCATTACCGGCGAGATCGCCGTCGGTTCGGTCTTCAGTAGCGACGGGCTGAGCACGATCCTGCTCAATCAGGGACAGCTCCTCGCACTATTTACGACGATTCTGATCTTCGCAATCGTCGTCTACGCCGAGTCGGTGCGCGTCGAAATCCCGTTGAGTCACTCTCGAGTGAAAGGCGCTCGCGGCCGCTTCCCGGTGAAGCTCATCTACGCGAGCGTCCTGCCGATGATCCTCGTTCGCGCGCTGCAGGCGAACATCCAGTTCATCGGCCAGATCGTCCAAACGCAGGTTGGGATGCCGAGCGTACTCGGCGTCTACAGTGGATCAACCCCCGTTTCCGGGTTCTTCTACTACGTGTCGCCAATTTACTCGCCCCAGGACTGGATGTGGTGGACCGCGCAGGTCGACCAGGCATGGTGGATGGTCATGATCCGGGTCAGCGTCGACCTCTCGTTCATGGTCATCGGCGGGGCGATCTTCGCGGTCTTCTGGGTCGAGACGACCGACATGGGCCCGGACGCGACGGCCCAACAGATCCAGAACTCGGGGATGCAGATTCCGGGCTTCCGACAGAACGTCGGCGTCATCGAGAAGGTCATGGAGCGGTACATCCCGCAAGTGACTGTCATCGGCGGTGCGCTCGTCGGGCTGCTCGCCGTCTGGGCGAACATGCTCGGCACCATCGGCGGGGTCGACGGGACCGGCCTCCTGCTGGCCGTCTCCATTACGTACAAACTGTACGAGGAGATCGCAGAAGAGCAGATGATGGAGATGCACCCGATGATGCGCCAGATGTTCGGCGGCGGCGAATAACCGCCACCTCGATCGGACGACGCTTTTTCTTGTCTCTCGATTTCTCGACGCGGCCCAACGATCCGAGAGCGCGACGTTACTCGTCCTCGAGCGCGTGCCAGGACAGTCGCGGGTTCCGAGCGGCACTCGTCTGGTCGATCCGACGCGCAGTCGTTCGTTCGGGCGCGGCCTCGAGGACCTCGTCTCCGTCTTCGGCGACGGCATTGAACGCGGCCGCGAGCTGGTCGAGCGTCTCTTTGCTTTCGATTTCGGTCGGTTCGGTCATGAGCGCCTCGGAGACGATTTCGGGCCACTTGGTCGTCGGCGGGTGGACGCCGTAGTCGAGCATTCGCTTTGCGACGTCGGCAGCGTCTTGCTCGCCGGCGCTGGCGACGAACTCGTGGTGGAACGGACCGTAGGGCACGTCGTACTCGATCTGGCTTGCGAGATAGTTCGCGTTGAGGACGGCCTTCGCGCTCGAGTCGGCGAGGCCGCCGTCTCCGAGTCTGGCGATGTACGCGAACGCCTTCACGAGGACGAGCCAGTTGCCCTGATAGCCATGGACGTGGCCGATCGAGTGCTCGGGAGAAAACAGTTCGTAACCGCCGTCTGCCTCGCGAACTCGTGGTTCGGGGAGGAAGGGAGCGAGTTCGGAGACGACGCCGACCGGTCCGGCACCCGGCCCGCCGCCGCCGTGTGGCGTCGCGAAGGTCTTGTGGACGTTATAGTGCATCACGTCGAAGCCCATATCGCCGGGGCGGGCCCGACCGAGCAGCGCGTTCAGGTTCGCGCCGTCGTAGTACAGCAGACCGCCGGCGTCGTGGACCATTTCGGCGATGCGTTCGATATCGCGTTCGAACAGCCCCAATGTGTTCGGGTTTGTCAACATCAGCGCCGCCGTGTCCTCCGACAGTGCGGCCTCGAGCGCCTCGAGGTCGACCCGTCCGTCCTCGTCGTTCGGCAGGGAGACCACGTCGTAGCCGCCGAGCGCGGCGGTCGCGAAGTTCGTTCCGTGGGCGCTCTCGGGGATCATCACTTCGCTGCGGTCGCCCTCGCCGTTGTGCTCGTGGTAGGCCGCGGCGACGCGGATACCGACGAACTCGCCGGCGGCCCCCGCGGGCGGCTGAAGGGTCACGGCGTCCATGCCCCCGATGCGACCGAGCAAATCTTGCAATCGGGCGAGCACCTCGAGGGTTCCCTGAATCGAATCGGCCGAGCGGGCCGGATGGACGAGCGCGCTCGGGAGAGCCGCGACGTCTTCGGTGAATTTCGGATTGTACTTCATCGTACAGGAGCCAAGCGGGTACGGACCGCTGTCGATCCCGTAGATCATCTGGGAGAGGCGCGTGTAGTGGCGAACGAGTTCCGGTTCGGACGGGTCGGGGAGTTCGAGGTCGTCCCTGGTCAGGTCCTCGGGCAGCGGGGAGTCGTCGATCTCGACGCACGTTCGATCTTTCTCGACGAGCAAGGGCTCGTAGACGCCGTTTCGAACGTATCGGGCCTGGTCGTACCGCGAGCGGCCGCTCGGGTCGGCGCGTCCGAGCGGTTCCCCGGCGCTGTCGTCGCCCATCAGAGCACCCCCTCGAGGGCGTCGACGAACGCCTCGAGTTCGACATCCCTGACGCCGGCGACGCAAATCTGTAGTTCGTGTTCGCCGACGACGTGGACCGCGAAGCCGTCTCGCTCGAGGTCGTCGGCGATCGCTTTCGCCGGTTGGTCGACGTGGGCGACGAACTCGCGGAAGTGGCGCCGGTCGTGGACGGGCGCTTTGGCGCCGACGAGGGCGTCGACCCTCTCGGCGAGCGATTCGGCTCGAGTGACGCTGCGTTTCGCGAGTTCGATCATCCCGTCGGGTCCGAGTGCCGCCGCGTGGATCGCCGTCCGGAGCGCGACCCACGCCTGATTCGTACAGATGTTGCTGGTCGCGCGCTCGCGACGAATGTGCTGTTCTCGCGTCTGGAGCGTGAGCGTGAAGGCGCGTCTCCCCGTCGCGTCTTCGCTCGCACCGACGAGCCGACCCGGAACCTGCCGAAGGTACGACTCGCGGGTCGCGAACAGTCCGAGTCCCATTCCGTAACTCGCGGGCAGTCCGAGCACGCTCGCGTCGCCGACAACGACGTCCGCGCCGATGTCGGCCGGTTTCTGGAGCAACGAGAGCGCGATCGGGTCGGTTCCGAGGACGAACAGCGCGTCCGCGTCGGCGGCGACCGCCCCGATTTTGCGGAGCCGTTCTTCGATCGTTCCCCGAATCGTCGGATTCTCCGCGTAGACCATGACGGTCTCCTCGTCGAGCGTCCGCTCGAGCGCCTCGAGGTCGACGGTTCCGTCCGCACACGCGTAGGTTTCGACGGTGAGATCGGTGCCAGCAACGTAGTTCTCGAGGGTGCTCCGTCGGCCCTCGCTCAGGAGTTCGGGAACGAATACGCGATGGCCCGAGGCCGTTCGCACTCGCTTTGCGAGCGTGGCCGCTTCCCCGAGCGCACTCGCGGCGTCGTACATCGAGCAGTTCGCGACCTCGAGACCCGTCAGTTCGACGAGCAGCGACTGGTACTCGAACAGCGCCTGCAAGAACCCCTGTGAACTCTCGGGCTGGTACTGCGTGTAGGAGGTCAGAAACTCCGAGCGATCCGCCAGGTGGTCGACGACCGACGGGACGTAGTAGCCGTAGTGGCCCCGTCCCAGCAGTTCCGTCAGGTCGTCGTTACGCTCGAGTATCGACCGGACCAGTCGGCGCGTCTCCCGTTCCGTTCGGGCGTCAATTCCGTACTCGCCGTCGTACCGGACCGCCTCGGGAACGTCGAAGAGCGCTTCGACCGTGTCGGCCTCGACCGCGTCGAGCATCGCCTCGAGGGTTTCGCCGGTGTGGGGTGCGTACGGACTCCCCGATGCCTGTAATCCGTTCATGGGTGAGAAAGGTCACCGAGGCACAAAAACCGTGTTCCGCTTTCGGCTCCCGTCTCGTCGAACGGAGACGTGCGTGAACGGAGAGCGGATGTGGAGTCATAGCAGACTCGTTCAAATCGAAGCGAACTGGCCGCAAAACCCATCTGCAGGATCTTCCTCGACGCCGCCCGGCCCGAACAGGGGGGTTCAGTTGTTCCCTCGAGCCGTCGGTTTAGTCGACCTCGCTGACTACCGACGACGCGGTCGCCGGGCTTACTCGAGGTACCAGTCGATTACTCGACGTACTCGTACTCCCGTTCGCCCATCCGACCCCAGCCGCCGAAGACGAACTCGCCGGCGGGATCGGTCATCGGCTCGATATCGACGTCCATATCGTGGTTGTGTGCGTCATGGATCTCCTCGTAATCGTCCCAGGTCAACTCGTATCGATCCGCGAGTTGCTCGTCGAGATTGAGCGCTTCGATTTCCGCTTTCCACCCGTTCTGGACGACTTCCGTGTGGATTTCGGCCTGCGCACCGCTGCCGTAGGAGCCGACCGCGAGCGTCTCTCCGGTGATGTCTTCGCCCTGCTCTGCGGCGTATTTGAGCGCGCTGATCCGGGCGACGTGGACCGAGCCCGTATACCAGTTGCCGACCTCTCGAGCGACCGTCAGCGTCGGGTCGATCGTTTCGGCGTACCACTCCTGGTAGCGGTCGGTCTCTTTGAGGCCGTCCATGTACTCCCGGAGCGCATCGCGGAACTCCTCGTCGGTTTCGAACGCCTCGGAGCGCGGTTGCCGGCCGATTTCCTCGGCGAGTTCGTCTTCGACGGCCGTATCGCGGATGATGTGACGGTAGGCCAACATCGCGGCCTTGCGAACCATGCCGGGGAACGGCGTGTGAAACGGCACGAACCGAACGTCGTCGAGGTGGAGTTCGCCCGCGACGCTCTGGTAATCGACCAGCGCTTCGCGCATACGAGCGAGGTACACCTGCACCGAGCGCTTACCGTCGACGCTCGGGAACTGCTGGTTGGGCTTGAGAAAGTCCGTCTCGTCGGCCGAGCCGTACCCCTGCTCGGTCGAGAGCGTAACGAGATCCGGGTCTTCGGTGATATAGAGTGCCACCGCGCCCGCCCCCTGGGTCGCCTCGCCGGGGTCGTCTCGAGCGTACAGCGCCGTGTCGGTCGCGATCACGAGCGCCCCGCGGCCGCGATTGCGACCCGCGCGGATCCAGTTGTACGCGTCGTCGAGACTCTGGGTGCCCGCGATGCAGGCGAACTTCCGCTCGCCTTTGTTCGCGTGGTGGAAGTCGCCCTCGAAGACCGACTCGAGACAGCCGGCGATGTACGTCGAGACCGGCTTGGAGTTGTCGAAGGCGCTCTCGGTCGCGACGTCGATCCGACCGATGTCGTCGGGCTCGAGTCCCTTTCGTTCCATCAGTCGGTGAGCCGCGTTGGCACCCATCGTGACGATGTCCTCGTAGCTGTCGGGGAACGAACTGGCGTTCAGTCCGAGCCCTTTGGTGTATTTCTCGGGGTCTTCGCCCTTCTCGGGTGCGAACACGCCGGGTAAATCGAGTTTGAGGTTACCGGTCCAGATTTCGACGGCGTCGATACCGACTGCGGTCATACGTCGATACTGTGTGTCGTGATACATGGTATTGTCGTTTACTGTTTCGACGACCGTCGATTCGACTTCGTTCGCTACCGCGAGTCAGACGACGGGCTCGATTCCTCCTCATGACGGCCCTGTCCGGCGGATTCGGTCCGGAACGTGCGGACAAACGGTCCGGCAAGCAAGGCGACGATCGCGAGGAGACAACCGACAGTGACGACCGCGCCCAGTTGCCCGAGGCCGCGCGTACTGACGGTCGCGGCCGACGATCCGACCACGACCGCCGCGACCGTCCACGGGAGTTCGCCGAGCACCGTTCCGACGACGAACTGGGGATATGAGACGCCGCTTCCGGCGGCGGCGCAGGTCGCGACGTCCGACGGAAGCGGCGCGAGCCTCGAGGCGACCACCCCGCGAATCGGCCCCGCCGTTCGATAGTATCGACCGATTGCGCTTCCGGCTCGATCGAGAGTCTCGCCGAACGGCAACGTCTCCAACGACTCCGTCGTCGGGTCGGAGACGGCCCACCGTACCGCGAAGAAAACCGGCGTCACGGTGACGACGACGCCGACGAGTGCGATCGGCACTCCGAACGTCACGCCGAGGCCGTAGCCGACCACGAACGAAAGCGGCGTCGTCGGCCAGGCGAACAGCGGCCGAACGAGATACAGCCCCGCGAGTACGAGGGTGAACCGGACCGGATCGCCGGCGATCGACTCGAGAACGGCGCTCGCTCCGCCCGGCGAGATCAACGCTCCCGCCGTAGCGATCGCGCTCACGAGGAGCGCGCCTGCGATCGCACGCCGCGGGAGCCGCGTCATCGACCGACGTTTTGGCTCGATTACCGAAGGTTTTGTGTCTCGCGACCCGGGACACAACGCTTATTCGCCTTCGCAGGCCAGCACTCATCGATGGACGACCGCGTCGAACGGGGACTGGCCATACTCGAGCGACTCGAACACGAGTCGCTATCGCTCGCCGACGCCGTCGACCGGCTCGAGATCGTGACCGCCGATCCGACGGTGACCAGAACGATCCTCGACGAGGCGGAATTGCGAGGGATCATCGAACGCGACGACGGCATCATCCGCCCGAAGAGTCGCCAGTACGTCAGTTTCGGCGAAGACGTGATCACGAAAGAGGGCGATTTCGAATGTCAGCGCTGTGGGTCCGGGCTCTCGACGGGTCACTTCCTCGACCTCGAGGCCGGGGAGATCGGTCCCTTCGGTTCTTCGTGTATCCGAAAAGTAACTGGACGCGAGTAAGTGAGCGAAGCGCGAGCCCCGAATCGGTAGCCGCTATCGTCCCTGTCGGAGTTCCGTGATGAGCTGTTCGATGGTCTGTTGTTGTTTCTCGAGCATCGCCGTCTGCCTCGCGACCGTCTCCTCGAGTTCGTCGAGTCGCTCGAGCAGTTCCGGATCGGTGCCCGCCGTCGCGGCCGTAAAGCCGCTCTCGCCGAACGAGGGGGACGCCGCCGAATCGGTGCCCTCAGTCGCGTCTGCTTCCAGATCGTCCGACAGGTCGGCGGTTTCGTCCGTTTCGGAGCCCGACGACCGATCGGCGGTCTCGAGGTGCTGGTCCGAGGCTCCGTCTCGGGACGAACCCGCCGCGAGCGGGTCGACCTGCCGTGAGTTCTCGTCGGGAGCGGTTTCGACGGCCGACCGCTGGTTCGATCTGGCGTCCACCTCGGTGGTCGCCTCGGCACTCGAGGCCGTGTTCGAACCGACGCGCGTGTCTGGATTCGAACCGTCACTCGACACGGCGTTCGAATCGGCGTCCGACACCGCGTTCGAACCGGCGCTCGAGGTCTGGTTCGCGTTCGACGCGTCGGACGACCCGTCTGCAGATTGGTGGTCCAACTCCTCGGGCGTCGGCGGGTTCGCATCGAGCGGGTCGACACCTTCGCCAAAGGCCGTCGCAGGGTCCTCGCTCGGTTCTGGTTCCGTCTCGTGACCGACGGCGTCGTTTAGCTGAACCAGCGAATCGACGCGTGATAGGCAAACAGCGCTCGCTCGAGGCGCTCTCGGAGGTCAGCCGCCTCGTCGTTCGGCGCTTTGATCCGCTTCGGTCGTCCCTCGACTTCGAGAACGATCTGGGTGGCGACGCTGCCGTCCTCGAACGAGAGGTTGGTCACGTCGTCGAAGTGATACTGCTCGAAGTCCTCGTCCCACACGGCCTCGCCGATGTGTTTGACGAGTCGGTCGCTGGTGACGATCAGCGTGAGTTCGCTGAACCGGTAGGCCTGGATCACTTCCTCACCCGCGTCTGAGATGCCGTTGCCGTTCAACACGCCAGCGACGAGCGGCGTGAGCACGTCGTCCGTCGACCCCGACGGAACCGTGAACTCTCGAGTGCCGTCGAGGGCGTACTCGAGCGTGAATCGCGTCTTTCGTCGCCCGTCTGAAATCGTCAATCGGTCGGCGTCGTGGGGGAACTCCTCGACCGATTCGTCGCTCAGCAATCCGTCAGCACGATAGATAATCGAGTCCGTCGGCGTGATGAAGAGCTCGTCGTCCCCGCCGAGCGAGACGCGCGTGACGATCTCTTCGGTACCGAGAGTAGACTGTACAATGCCGGGAACGCTCATATGTCCGCTGTTCGCAATGACCTGTGATAAATCCGTGGGTAGGTCGGGTCTACTATGCGGGCCGAACGCACGCACGACGCGAATGAGAAGGTTAAAGAAAGGGACCGCACTACGAGAGAACGAGCCCGGGTGGCTTAGCTGGACATAGCGCCGCACTCATAGGGTTCAGAGATTCGGTGCGGTTTCGCCTTGGAAGCCTCCGTGTCCCTCGAGGACTCTGCCGAGCCTCGGACCTGGGACATGCGGAGATCGAGGGTTCGGAGCCCTCCCCGGGCACTCATCAGATTCTTTACATGCCCACGTAAAAACACCCCGTTCAGCGGGTGTTTGTGGGACTTCCGTTACTTCCGATACTACTAAGAGTATATCACATGCCGCGATATCGACGGCTAACGGGGGTGTTTCTGCGTGAGCTCCCAGACGAAGATCTGCGCAAAACGCGGTGGGGAGAACGCCGCCTCCGAAGTCGTCCAGGCGATCCCCGAGATCGAGCACGTCGGCGACGACGTCGACGTCCATATCGATGCGCGAGCGCTAGCGGCGATCGAGGCCGACGACCTGCTCCAGATGGCAGACTCGCTCTCGGCCATCGAGAGTGGCACCGATCTCGAGATCAAGTCGGTGATGGTCGTCTACGGCGAGAGTCAGACCCGCGGACGGTACTACCTCCGGAAGGGACAGCACGAGTACCTGCTCGAGCAGGATGCGGTCTACCTCTTCGCCGTCTGCGAGCCCAATCCCAGCCGGTCGATCATCGCGATGAAGCTGGTGCCGGCGGCGGAGGTCGACGAGCTGGTGTCGTCCTGGATCGAAGCCGACAATCGGCCCGACTACGCTCAAATCGCGTGGAGTCGGATCTTCGATCCCGAGGAGATCGAACGAGGTGGTCGGCGATGAGCGCCCAGAGCGACGATCCATCGGAGCCGGCCTGCGGAGCACTCGGCTGCCACGAGCGCGCCGATGTCGTCATCCGACACCCCACGTACGGGAAACGAACAGTCTGTGACAACTGCACTGGCGGCTATCCGGTGATCCGCCATGTCTGAAACGGACACCGCATCGGACGCGATGGCGATCTCCCAGCGAGCACTCGGTCACTGTCTCGAGATCGACGACGAGCTCGCCACCATCGATAGCGAGTTCGATTCCATCGACCAGCGCCTCGAGGACCTGGAGCGTGATCTCGATGAGTGACGGTCCAGACGTTAGCGCTTCGGACGCCCTCGAGGTCGCACAGCGAGCGATGCACCGATGCACCGACCTCGAGGACGATGTCGAGGACCTCACCCAGGAGAAACGCGACCTGAAGGACCGACTTACCGCACTGGAGCTCCGATACCAGGAGTTCGACGAGGATCAATCGTACGACGATCTCGGTCGCGATGGTCGTGTCGGTCGCGTTCGCGAGCACGCCTTCGAGCGAGCCGTCGACGGCCACGGTCGGGCCTCCCTCGATTACAACGACATCATGTGGAGTGTGTTCGACGGCGAGCCCAGTGCGGACTACTGCTACAAGCTGATGCGACTCGCCGCGAGCGCCCCGGGATTCGAGTACAAGAACCCCTCCGGGAAAGGCAAGCAACTGACCGTCGACGCAGCGGAGGCTCGAACTGGCGCTTCGTTTTCGTCCGCGAAGAAAACGGATTCGGAGGGGCTGGTCTAAGAATGACTTCCTTCCAACGAGGAATCCCACCTCCGTTTCACCCAGTGTAAATGTAGTTGTAGTGTAGTGTGTAAACAACTGTCGACTACCGTGAGGTCTACCGAATCCGACGCCGTCCGACGCCGTCTCTGGCGTCGGGGTCCGGCTAATTCGGTTTTCTTCGCGGACGAAAACGCGCCGTCACGAAAATGCCACAAACTCAATCCGACGACACATCGAAACCTCTCGCCGATCGCCTCGGAGACTTCCTCCGGCGGTACTACAGCGAGGAGGTCAAGCAACTCGCACAGCACTATCCGAAAGAGAGCCGGTCTCTCGAGGTCGACTACGACGATCTCTATCAGTTCGATCCGAACGTCGCCGACGACGTCCTCTCGCAACCGGAACAACTGCAACGCTACCTCGAAGAGGCGCTGCGCGTGTACGACCTCCCGATCGACATCTCACTCGGGCAGGCCCACGTACGCGTGCATAACCTCCCGCCGGAGTACACGTACTATCCAGGCGAGTTCTCCCCTTCGAAACACCTCGGGGCCTACCGAGGGATCCGTGGCGAGGTGACGAAAGCGACTGACGTCTATCCGAAAGTCGAAGAGGCGGCGTTCGAGTGCCAGCTTTGCGGCACGCTCAATCGGATCCCACAGTCGGACTCGGACTTCCAGGAACCGCACGAGTGCCAGGGCTGTGAGCGACAGGGACCGTTCCAGGTCAACTTCGACCAGTCGGAGTTCGTCGACGCACAGAAACTCCGCATCAAGGTCCCGCCGGAGCTCGCCGATGGCGCTGGCCAGAAGATCGACGCGTTCGTCGAGGACGACATCTGTGGCGAGGCGACGATCGGCGATCGCGTCGTCGTTTCCGGAACGATCCACTTCAACCAGGAGACCTCGGGGAACACGAAGAAAGCCAAGTTCGACCCCTACCTTGAGGGGGAACACATCTCGATAGAGGAGACGGACCAACAGGATCTGGACGTCTCCGCCGAAGAGCGCTCCCGGATCGAGGACCTCGCCAACGGCGCGGAAGGCCCGCCGCTCGAGGTCGCTGCAGAAAGCCTCTCGACGAAGGTGTTCGGATACGACACGGAAAAGAAGGCGCTGATCCTCGCGATGGTGTCGGGAGACCGAATCGAATACGCCGACGGTGACTCGGACCGATCCAACATCCACGTCCTCCTTATCGGCGATCCCGGCACAGCGAAGTCGAAGCTGATCGCTCGCGCCCAGGACCTCGGCTGGCGGACTGTCGGTGTGACGAGCCGTCGGGCAACAGGCCCTGGCCTCACGGTCGCAGCCGAGCAGGACGATTTCGGCGATGGCGACTGGACGCTGAAAGCCGGCGCATTCGTCAAGGCCAACGGCGGGACAGTTTGCGTCGACGAGCTCGACGACATGAAGCCAGACGTCCGGGCGTCGATGCTCGAGCCGATGAGCAACCAGAAGATTAACGCCTCACTGGCCGGCGAAACGGCTACCTTTCGGACCGAGGCCGCAGTGCTCGGGGCTGCCAACCCCCGGGACGGTCGCTTCGATCCCTACGAACCCATCCCGGACCAGTTCGACCTCCGGTCTGATCTCCTCTCCCGGTTCGACCTCATCTTCACCGTCCAAGACGTCCCCGACCAGGACGACGACCGGGAGATCGCCGACCACGTGTTGGACTCGCGCGATGCCGCAAAGCGAGATGAGCAAGGCCTCGAGGTCGACGACGAGATCGAGCCACCAGTCGACCCCGAAATCTTCCGCAAGTGGATCGCCGTCGCGAAGCAACAGCCAGCGCCACCGTTCGCATCGGACAACGTCAAGGAAACACTCCGGAGTAGCTTCCTCGAACTGCGTCGCCTCTACGACGTGAAGGACAACTCGCCCGTTCCCGTCACCTTCCGGAAGCTCGAGGACGTCGTCCGCGTCGCCGAAGCCATCGCGAAGTTCGAGCTCTCCGAGGTCATCACGGAACGTCACGCACGCATCTGCACCGAGATCGTGGGTTCGTCGATGGAGGATATCGGCAAGAACGAAGACGGGGAGTTCGACGCCGATGTCGTCGAATCGGGCTCATCGAAGAGTCAGAAGGACCGAATGCGAGTGATTCGGGACTTCATCTGCGATGCCCAGGACGAAGCTGACGACAGCATGGTCGCGATCGATACCGTGACTGCCTCCCTCGAAGACAGCCACGACTACGATCCGCACCGTGTCGAGTCCGACATCACGAAGATGATGAACAAACACGGCACGGCGATCGAGCCCCAGACTGGCTACGTTCGGTTCATCGGAGGTCGGTGACGATGTCTTCCGGATCGCATCAGGCTAGAGCAGATCGGCGCAAAGAGTCTAAGGCCATCTACGAGCAGGTCGTTCGAACCGTCGACTACCAAAGCGGCCAGATCCAACCGCCGCTCGCGAGCAAGCCCTCGGTACTCGGACTTCTCTCTCGAGGTCGCTACGGCCTCAATAAGATCAATCGAGCGATCGTGGCCGCTCGTTCGAATGACGATCTGTTCGTGGTGGCGGGATCGGATGGCCGGGTCTGGATCGGTATCAACGACCGGTGGATACTCCGCGAGAAGATCGCACAACAAACTAGTATTATGTTAGGTTATGTATTAGCGAGAACATGTATGCAATCGATACGACTGGCAACCCAATGGATCCCAGCAGAACCACAGACAACGGTTGATGGATTCGACCAATCGAGTAGCTCTCCGAGACGACCGGGTTTCTCTCTGGAGAAACGAACGGCGGCCATCTCGACGGAGGCCCAGGCGTGACGGATCCCGCTTTGCGCGACCAATTCAGGCCATCTGATCACCCGAACGACCACTTCTTGCTGACGACTGTCGTCGGTGCCGCACCCAAACCGAAGTGGCACAACCGCGCTCGAGACCTGTTCGAAGACCCTGAAGCTGACTTCGGTCAATCGGAGTGGGAGGAAGCTAAAGATGATGCTGCCCGGCTCATCACGACCGAACACGAACGTTCGGGGCTGGATGTCATCACCGACGGAGAGATGCGGCGCAACGAGATGGTCGAATACTTTGCAGAGCGGATCGAGGGCTACGAGTTCAACGGCCTCGTGAAAGTTTGGGGACACAACTACTTCGACAAACCGAGCGTGCGTCGCGAGGTCGAATACGACGAAAGCTGGCTCGTCAACGAATATGAGTTTACCAGCAAGGTTGCCTCCAAACCAGTCAAAGTTCCAATCACTGGCCCATACACGCTCGCCACATGGTGTTTCAACGAAGTCTATGAAGACGACGCGGAACTCGCCGCGGCAGTTGCTAAGTTGGTCAACACAGAAATTCGAAAACTCGTCGACGCTGGTGCGCGATACATTCAGATCGACGAAGCCGCCCTCGCGACGACGCCCGAGGACTACGCCATCGTCGGCGACTGTCTCGAGACGGTCGTCGATGGAATCCCCGAAGATGTCTACATCGGCCTCCACGTCTGCTACGGGGACTACTCCCGGATCTATCCCGAGATCCTCGAGTTCCCAGTCGACGAGTTCGACCTCGAGCTCAACAACGGCGACTACGACCAACTCGAGGTGTTCAAAGAACCGACATTCACGAAGAATCTCGGCTTCGGCGCCGTCGACGTACACACTGCCGAGGTCGAGTCCGTCGAAGAAATCAAAGCCAACATCAAACACGGCCTCGAGGTCGTTCCACCCGAGCGGCTGACGATCAGCCCAGACTGCGGGCTGAAACTCCTCCCGCGAGAGATCGCCTTTGGCAAGATGAAAAACATGGTGCAGGCGACTCGAGAGATCGAAGCCGAACTCGACGCCGGTACGCTCGAGGTTGCTGACTGAGGTGTCGGTCTCAGCAACTGATCGGTTTCGCTCTGGCTCGATAGACAACACTCAACCAACCTCGGCTTTGAATCGACCCAAAATCCGAACGCTGAAAGCCCGACAGTCCAACCGGAGGCTATGGGAACGCCACGCGAGACGCGGACCGAGCAGGCCGCAGCAATCGTCGACCGGCTGGAGGAGACCTACCCCGACTCGACGATTTCGCTTCGGTACTCGAACCGACTCGAGTTGCTGATCGCGGTCATCCTCTCTGCCCAGTGTACGGACGAGCGGGTCAACAAGGAGACCAAACCGCTGTTCGAGACCTACGACGGCCCGGAAGACTACGCGAACGCGCCACAGGAGGAACTCGCCGAGGCGCTGAACTCGATCACCTACTACAACAACAAGGCAGAGTACATTCGCACCGCCTGTGAGAAAATCGTCGCGGAACACGACGGCGAGGTTCCGGACACGATGACCGATCTCACCGACTTGCCGGGCGTCGGGAGAAAGACGGCGAACGTCGTCCTCCAGCACGGCCACGACATCGTCGAGGGGATCGTCGTCGACACGCACGTCCAGCGGCTCTCGAGGCGGCTGGGGCTCACCGAGGAAAGCTACCCCGAACGCATCGAGGAAGATCTGATCGAAATCGTCCCCGAGGATTACTGGCAGCAGTTTACACATCTCTGTATCGACCACGGGCGAGCGATCTGCTCCGCACAGAATCCCGATTGTAGCGACTGCGTGCTCGCTGACATCTGTCCGTCCGAGAAAGGTGATAGCGAGATCGATCTGGCGTCGGGTGACGTCTGGTAACCGCGTCTGCGTGTCAGCGTCGTCGCTCGACACACCGTCGGCTTGCGTGTTCCGGCCGCGCGCTTTTGTTCGAACTCCAGTTAGCCCATCACAGGAGGTGGCTTGTATGTCCGAAAAAGACGAACACGGGCGAGACGTCGAACTGGCAAAAGAGGATACGACGGCCGAGGAAGACGAGGAGCTCACCGAGGAGGAAAAGGAGGCCCGAGAGCGGCGAGACGAGGAACAGCGCCGGCAGGATATCGAACACAAGTCGGTCGAGCGCGAGAACGAGGCGCTGGAGCAGGAAAATCCCGACAACCACCGGGACGAAGAACCCCACAACAGCTAGGGGATGCATCCGTCCAATCGCCGGGTCTCGAGTATCAGCGCCGCTATTCGTCCGGAATCAGGAGCGTCGAGAGCGTCCCATCCGCGGTAATGTGGACGCGCGTGTCGACGGTAATCGTATCGAGCGTTCGCCCGTCGACCGACACCGCGACGGCACTCTCGTCGCGTTCGACCGAGAGGGTGAGGTCGTCGTTTGGGAGCACCCAGCGATCGGTGTGAGTGTCGAACGGAGCGATCGGTGCTGCGACCACGGCCTCGATCGCTGCCGAAAGTATCGGCCCGTCGACGGCGTTCGCGTAGCCGTGACTGCCGACCGCCGTCGCGACGACGACGCCGTCGGCGCGAAACTGGTCGATCGACTCTCCCTGACTCTCGATACTGAACTCGGAGATTCGAGCCGGTTCGTCGGTGGCGAGCGTCACGTCCCAGAGCGCTCGATGGCGCCGTCCATCGCCGATCCGAACCGCGAGAACCGGGTGGACGCGAACGCGCGCGTCGCCCTCGAGAACCGTTCTGACCGCGTCTGTGAGTGAATTCCGGCGTGTCCCATCGATCTCCGTGCGACAGTCGACCGGAAGCACGGGCACGTCGATACACGCTCCCGACTGCAGGAGTCCGAACAGCGCGGCGTCGCCGAGTGCGACAACGAAAGACGGGTCCGCTCTACAGACCGTCTCGACCGAACCGGGTACGACCGAGCCGCCGTATTCTGCGAGGATGCCCTCGAGCGACTCCTCGAGCGAGGGCTCGTCTGCCGACGAATCCGAGCCCGTACCGACGACGCCGGCGACCGGCTCGTCGCCCGCAGTCCACGCGGCGGATTCCATAGCCGTCAGTTCCCGCGGCCCGACCAAAAACGTGCGGATGTGCGTTCAGTTCCCGTCGCTGTCGTACGGCCAGTCGCCCGTTATGCGCATCCCTTCGGCCAGCCTCTGTTCCTCGAGATCGGCGGCTATCGCGTCGGGAGCGCGGTGATCGATCGTGACCGCGTCGCTCGCGAGGTGGACGACGAGTTCGGTCAACAACACGGCCTGTTCGCGTAGCGTTCGTTTCTCGAGTTTCTCGAGCGTGTCGGCGTAGGTGTGGCCCCATCCCCGACCGACCTCGTCGGACGTACTTTTGACGTGATAGCCCGGTACGCCCCACTGAACGAACGGCCAGTGATCGCTGTGCGGGCCGAGGCCGGGATCCGTCTCGATCGGGTGGTCGAACCAATCGGAAACCATCTCCGCCGCGGACTCGAGGCCGTCGAACCCGTGACACGTAAGCGAGAGCGTTCGATCGCCGACGACGCCGTCGTTGTTGACGACGGCGACGATGTCGTCGTGGGTAGCTTGCTCGGCGTAGTGTTCCGACCCGACGAGACCGACCTCCTCCGCGCCGTAGGCGACGAACTCCACTCGCGTCTCGAGGTCGTCTTCGCGCCGAGCGAGGGCGGTCGCCAGTTCGACGACCATGGCGGTCCCGGCACCGTTGTCGAGCGCCCCCTCGGCGATGTCGTGTGCGTCGACGTGGCTCGTCACGAGGACCCGGTCGTCCGTTTCAGGGCCGAGTTCGGCGTGGACGTTCTGGCTCGTCGCGTCGCCGACATCGGCTTCGACCTCGATCGTGATCTCTTCGCCGTCGAACCGGCGGGCGAGACGCGCGCCGAGTTCGCTCGAGACGCCCAGCGCTGGAATCTCACCGATCGGATCGGCCGGCGTTCCGACACTTCCGGTCGGCGGCAGACAGCCCTCGACGTGGTTTCGGTAGATGAATCCGACCGCACCGCTGTCGACCGCGTGGTAGTACTTCTCTCGCCGGTGGACGTAGCGCTCGTAGTGATCCGGCACGTCGCTTCTGACCATGACGACCTTCCCGTCTATATCCGTCTCGGCGAACGATTCCGGGAGCCCGTATCCGAGGTCGATCAGTTCGGCGGTGGCGGTCGCCGACGGACTCCGCGGGAGCGCGATCGAGGCATGCTCGAGGCCGAGCGACGACGAGGACCCTTCGCTCCGAATCGAACTCTCGCCGCGGGTCCACCCCTGCACGCCGAACGACTCGAGGCGCGCGTTTCGCGCGCCGGCGTCGGCGAGCGCCCTCCGCGTCCGTTCCGCGGCCTCGCGCTCGCCGTCGCTGCCCGCCATCCGAGACCCGATGTCGACCAGTTCCTCGAGGTGATTCCAGCCGGCGTCGCTCGTGAACGTTTCGCCGATCCACGTGCTCATGGCGACGTCTACGCACTCGAGGGTGTAATCTTTCGGGAATCGTCGATACGAGTGCATATCCGTCAAGAACCGTCACCGTGGGTGAGAGTCCGTCGAAAATCGTCGCCGCGGATCGGATGCCGTCGCGTCCGGCGGGCTCGTGGCCGAGAGTGCGCTACGATTTTACCCCTCGCCTACTCGTCGTCGGGCTGTAACCGTTCGGTGGTTTCGACGAGCGGGTGGCGCGCGTAGTCGACGACGTCGATATCGTTGATTCCCTCGAGGTCTTCCTTTGCCGCCGTCTTCGCCATTCCGAGGTCGATCTCGCGGTCGACCACGATGACGTACGCGTCCATCTCGTCGATCGATAACCGATCTGCAGCGAGCACTCGATGATGGCCGTCGGCGAGCAGCAACGTCCCGTCGTTATCGATGACGACGAGCGGTTCGGCCAACCCGTTCTCGAGTTCGTAACGCCGCCCCTCGAGTTCGTCGGCGTAGACCCGTCCCTGGGTCGGAATCAGGTCCGCCAGCGGAACCGTCCGCCGCTCCTGTGTGAGGTCGATTTCGTGGATCTGCTCTAAGGTCCGGATCAGCTTTCCGACTTTCTCGGGGGTGGCCCGCTCGATCTGGCTCCGGATCACGTCGGCGTTCGAAACGATCCCCACGAGGTTGCCGGCGTCGTCGACGACGGGGAGTTTCTGGATCCCCGACCGCAGGATAACGCGAGCTGCGTCCGTCAGTTTCATTTCGGGATGGGCGACCAGAATATCGGTCGTCATCACCTTGAAAATCGGCTCGTTGTCGTCGGCCAACAGGAGATCCCGCGCGCTGATGAACCCCTCGACCCGACGCCGGTCACAGACCGGAAAGCCGCTGTGCTCGTCGCTCTCGGCGATCCGCGATGCGACGTCGAAGACGGTCGAATCGGGCGATACGGTTTCGACCTCTCGTGTCATGTACTCTTTGACCGGCGGTTTCCCCTCCGGAACAACGTCCATACGCGTTCGTTCGCTGCCGGACCGCAAAAGTACTGTGCGTTCCGGCCGTTCCGGGATCGAGTTGCTTCACGCCGACTCGCCGTCGTTTCGCTCTCCGTCGTCCGGCTGAAACAGCCACTCGCTGGTCCGGTCGTAGGCCCCGACCGGCGTGCCGGGTCGCGTCCGAATCGCTTCGAAGAAGCGATCGGTGATGACCTCCTCGATGACGCTGAAGATCGAGTTCAGTTCGTCCTCGTCGTCGGCCCCGCCGAGAATGCCGATCTCGAGCTGTGCGCCGGCCATGTCGGCGTGGCCGCCGGCGCTGCCGATCGGATCGAACGCGTCCCGGAGCGTCTCGCCGAGGTCGACGTTGCTCGCTCGAGATCGGGCCGACAGGAATACCATCTCGTCGCGAAACCCGAAGACGAGCGTCGTACTCACACCGTCCATCGCAAGGAGCTGATCCGCCGCCTGAGGCAGCGCGTCTCGGTCCGCGATGCGCCCGACGCCCGCGACGGCGACCGACTCGCGTTGGTCGCGGTTCTTGATCGCGCGGGCGATGATCTCGAGCGTGTCGCCGCCGATCGTCGGCTGTTCGATCTGGTCGATTTTGGTCTGATCGACCGCCGGCAACAGCGTCGAGGCCGCCTCGAAGTCCATCGCCGAGACCTCGCGAGCGAAGTCGTTGGTATCGATCCGGATGCCGTAGAGCAACGCCGTCGCGATCCGCGATCCGATTTCGAACCCGAACCGCTGTAGGTACTCGGTCATGATCGTACTCGTCGCGCCGGCCTCCTCGCGGAGATCGACGAACTCGCCGGCAACGGGCCCCCGCGGCGGGTGGTGGTCGATCACGATGTCGACGTGGAGTTCTTCGGGGAGTTGGTCGTTGACGCCGGGGCGGGCGTGATCGACCAGCGCGAACGCGTCGTACATCCCGAGGGGATCGTCTCGCGTGAAGTTCGCGAGCTCTAACTCGAGGAGGTTCACCATCGCCCTGTTCTCCTGGTGGGAGATATCGCCGAAGTAACACGCGTCGGCCTCGAGGCCGACGCGCTCTGCGATCTCGACGAGCGCGACCGCGCTCGCGATGGCGTCGGGATCCGGGTTGTCGTGCATGAACACGCCGAGCCGGCCGTTGATGCTCGAGAGTTGCGCGCGGAGATCAATCGCGTGTTTCGCCGACCGGCTGGCCGTTTTGTCCACGATGTCTGCAGCCAGCGCGTCGGTCGGGTCGACGATCCTGTCGGCTCGCGATTCGAACGCCTCACGATCGGACGCCGTCGCGTTTCCGCCGAGGTAGGCGACGATCGAGGCGACCGGAAACCGCTCGCGGGTCCGCTCGAGTGCGGTCCGGTTGACGTCGGTCCGATCGCCCGCGATGAAAATCTCGTCGGGCGTCTCGAGCCCGTCGAGGACGGCCGGATCGGTCGGGTCGTCGAGACGCGCCGGAACGCTCTCGTCTCGAAGTGTCTCGACGAGGCTCGGAGCGTCCGCGATGACGAGCAATCGGCCGTCACTGGTCGCGAGTTGCTCGACGATCGGCTGGCCGACGGAGCCACAGCCGAGCACGAGCCGAAAAACCATACCGCGGATTGTGACTCCTGCGGATAAAAGCTACCGGGTTTTAGGCGACGATCGCCGCAGCGGCGTCGACGGCGACGTCGGCGACCGGGCCGAACCCGGGCAGGACGACGACGGTCATCACGGCCGCGAAGACGATCGCGGCGTAGAGCCCGAGCGGTTGTGAGAGTGCGTCGCGCTCACCGATCGGCTCTTCGATCCAGAGCGCCTTGATAAGCCGCGAGTAGTAATACAGCGACAGCGCGCTGTTTATCACGAGCGCGGCGGCGACGGCGAACATTCCCGCGTCGATCGACGCAGTGAATAGGAAGTACTTGCTGAAGAAGCCGCCGAAGGGCGGGATTCCGGCGAGGCTGAACATGAACACCGTCATGGCGGCACAGGCGACCGGCGCCTTCGCCGACAGCCCGTTGTAGTCCTCGAAGGTCCGGCCGACGCCCCAGTACTCGGCCAGGCCGACGAACAGGAACGCGCCAGTGTTCATGAAGCCGTAGACGAATAGGTGCATCAGCGCCGCACCCATCACGACATCGTTTACGCCGGCTCCGAGTCCGGCCAATCCGATCAGCGCGTAGCCGGCGTGACCGACAGAGGAGTACGCCAGCATCCGTTTTACGTTCTCCTGAGTGGCCGCTGCGAAGTTCCCGATCGTCATCGTGGCGATAGCCAGCACCGTAAACAGGACTGACCAGTCGATGCCGATGACGGCGGTCGTGGTCTCGAGCGGGAACGCCGTCGTGAACACGCGGAACGCGATGACGAAGCCGGCGGCCTTCGAGGCCGAGGAGAGAAACGCCGCGATCGGCGCGGGTGCTCCCTCGTAGGCCTCGGGCGCCCAGAAGTGGACCGGAACGCTCGCGGTCTTGAACGCGAAGCCGCCGAGCAACATGAGGATGCCAAGTCCGAGCAGCGGCCCGTACCCCGACTCGAGGTTGTTCGCGATCGCCTCGAGTTGCAGGAAGCCGGTCGCGCCGTAGACGAGACTGATCCCGTACACGAAGATTGCCGAGGAGAGCGCTCCGATGAGGAAGTACTTCAGCCCGGCTTCGATGCTGCCGCGGTTGTCCTTTAAGATCGCGACGAGCGCGTAGGACGGCAGACTCGTGAGCTCGAGAGCGATGAAGATGGTGACGAGGCTGTTCGAGGCTGCCATCGTCGCCATCCCGGTCGCCGCAAGCAGCGTGAGCGAGTAGTACTCGGCCTGGTAGGTGTGGCCCTCCATGTAGTCGTAGCTCGCGACGGACACGAGCGACGTGACGGTCGCGATGACGACCATGAAGAACAGTGCTAGCTGATCGACGACGAGCTGGCCCTCGTGGAGTTCGATGACGCCGAATCCGCCGTCGACCTGGGGCGTTCCGACGCCCGCGAGCAGGAACCAGACAGCGACGGCGAGCGCGACGAGCGACCCCGCGGTCGCCGTCCCCGCGAGCAGCGTGCGGTTCGTTTTCCGCGGATCGATGCTATCGACGGCAAAGAGGACGAGGGCGGTCGCCACCAGCACGTACACCGGCGCGAGTCCCGCCCAGCCGGCGAACTCTATCGGCAACATCACCACTCACCCCCGTTCTCGAGGATTGGATCGACTGCGTCGGTTATCATGTCGAAGATCAACTCCGGTGCGACGCCGAGTGCGATGATGATCGCGAGCAACACGAACATCGGCGCGATGTCGTGTAGCGGCGCGCGACCGATTTCGTAGTCGGTCTCCAGCAGATACGGTCCGAAGACGGCCCGCTGGAGCGCGAACAGCAAGTAGCCGGCCACGATGACGATGCCGAACATCGCCACCGCGGTGATAAGCGGCGCGTACTCGAGGAACTCCGAGCCGAACGAGCCGAAGAAGATGAAGTATTCGGCGGCGAATCCGCTCATCAGCGGCAGGCCCATGTAGGCGAACGAGCCGGCGATGAGCACGCCGACGGCGAGAGGCATCTTGTCGGCCAGCCCGGACATATCGGTGAGCATCCGGGTGTGGGTCGCGTTGTAGATGACGCCGACCGCCATGAACATCAGCCCCGAGACGAGGCCGTGTGAGACCATCTGGAAGGTCGCACCGCCCACGCCGAACTGGGTGAACGCGACCAATCCGAGGATCACGTAGCCCATCGAGGAGACAGAGGAGTACGCGACCACGCGTTTGAGGTCCGTCTGTGCGAGCGCCAACAGCGCGCCGTAGATGACGCTGATCGCGGCGATGGCCGCGATCGGGACGGCGAACGCGCTGATAACTTCCTCGGGGAACATCGTGAAGTTGAACCGCAAGAGCGCGTAGGTCCCCATCTTCAGCAGGACGCCCGCCAGCAGCACCGACGCCGGTGTCGGCGCTTCGACGTGGGCGTCCGGCAGCCACGTGTGGAACGGAACGATCGGCACCTTCACCGCGAACCCGAGGAACATCGCGAGGAAGACCGCCGAGGCCAGCGACGTGCCGCCGAGGCCGAAGATTTCCGCCTGCGGGCCGGTCTCGAGCATCGCCGTCGTGATGGCGGGCAGCGCGAACGTCGTCACGTCGAGGCTGAACACGAGCGTGACGAACGCGCCGAACATCACGAGCGACGCCACGTTCGTGTAGACGAAGAACTTGATCGCGGCGTACTTCCGGCGCGGGCCGCCCCAGATCCCGATCAGCAGGTACATCGGGATCAGGACCGCCTCCCAGAAGATAAACCAAAGGAAGAAATCGAGCGCCGTGAAGACGCCGATCAGGTTCGCCTCGATGAACAGGAGTAGTCCGTAGAACTGCGACTCTCGGTCGTCGATGGGTGTCCACGAACTCACGATGGCGAGCGTGATCAACACCGTCGTGAGGACGACCAGCGGCAGGCTGATGCCGTCGAGGCCGACGAACCACGAGATGGTGTACTCGCCGAGTCGAATCCACTCCGTCGAGGATTCGAAGGCGATCACGCCGCCGTCGGCGAGCAAGGCGTTCCCGCTGCCGTCGAACGCGGTGAACATGTAGACGCTCAGCGCCGCGGGCACGAGGCTGATCGCGAACGCGAGCTTTCCTGCGATACGATTCGGCGCGACGAACGTGACGAGCGCGCCGAGCAGTGCGACGCCGATTAGTAACTCGATCATCATACGAACCACCCTCCGTACACGCCGAGGACGACAAGTAACCCGACGAATCCGCCGACTATCAACGCGGCGTAGTTAGTCACGATTCCGGTCTGGATCCGCTTGATCCAGCCGCTTCCGAACAGGCTCACGCTCGAGACGCCGTCGACGACGCCGTCGATGACCGATTGGTCGAACCGATCGGCCGTTCGGGCGACCGGCAGCGTCAGGCCCTCGGCGAGCCACACCTGGAACTCGTCCTGGTAGTAGTTACTTCGGAGGAGTTCCCGAACCGAACCCAGCCGCTGAGTGTGCTGTGCGGGATCGGAGCCGCTGTAGAGCGTCCACGCCAGTCCCGCACCACTCAGAGCCAGTCCGAGCGAGAGCGCCGCTCCGACGAGCAACGTCGTCTGTTCGGAGCCAGCGATCGCTCCCGTCTCGTGGGCCAGCGTGTCGCTGTAAGCACCGTATGTCAGCTCCTCGAGGCCGCCGTAGTGGCCGTCGAGCCACATCTCGAGGAACATGATATCCATGTCCAGTAGCTTCCCGACGGGTGCGAGGTTCGCGATTCCGGCAGTCAGCGAGAGAAGGCCGAGGACGATCAGCGGCGCTTTGACGCTCCAGCCGATGTCGTGTGGGTCCTCGGCCGCTTCCGAGCGCGGCTCTCCGTGGAACGTGAGAACCACCATGCGGAAGGTGTAAAAGCCGGTGAAAAAGACCGCGATGAGCCCCATCGCGTACGCCGCGAGGTAGAGCTGGTTCTCGAGGCCGAGGATGAGCGCGTCGTAGAGGACCTCGTCTTTGGACCAGAAGCCCGAGAACGGGATGATTCCGGCGAGCGCGAGCGCGCCCGCGAGGAAGGTGTAGTAGGTGACGGGGGCCTTTTCTTTCAGTCCGCCCATCTTCCACATGTTCTGTTCGTGATGCATGAGGATGATGACGGCACCGGCACCGAGGAACAAGAGCGCCTTGAAGAAGGCGTGGTTCATCAGATGGAAGACCCCGGCGACGTAGCCGCCGACGCCCAGCCCGAGCATCATGTAGCCGTACTGGCTGATCGTCGAGTACGCCAGCACCTGTTTGATGTCATCTTTGACGACCGCCATCGACGCCGCGAACAGTGCGGTAAAGCCGCCGACGAAGGCGATGATGCCAAGCGCGGTCGGCGAGAGCGCGTAGTACCCGAACATCCGTGCGACGAGGTAGACGCCGGCCGCGACCATCGTCGCCGCGTGGATGAGCGCCGACACGGTCGTCGGGCCTTCCATCGCGTCGGGCAACCAGGTCTGGAGCGGGAATTGCGCGGATTTGCCGATCACGCCGCCTAACACGAGCAGGCCGGTGATCGTGATCCACGTCCGGGCGTCGAACCCGAACAGCGTCTCGCCGCCGTCTAAGGCGGCCTCCGCCTGGGCGACGAACGAGTTGTCGCCTGCGAACGCGAGCGTGCCGAACGTCGCGCCGATCGCGACGACGCCGACGAGGAAGAAGTAGTCACCGAAGCGGGTGACCAGAAACGCCTTCTTCGCGGCCGAGGGCGCGGACTCGGTTCTGAACCAGAAGCCGATCAGGAGGTACGAGCAGAGCCCGACCAGCTCGAAGAACATGAACGCCATCAGCAGGTTGTCCGCGTAGACGAACGCGAGCATGCTGAACGTAAACAGGCCGAGCTCGGCGTAGTATCGCGGCAGCCCCGTCTCGCCCTCGGCGTTCATGTAGCCGAGGCTGAAGACGTGGACGAGCAGCGCGATCAGCGAGACGATCACGAGCATCAGCGCCGAGAGCGGATCGATCAGGATGCCGAACGTGAACTCGATCCCTTGGGCGGCGCTGTGGCCCGCCGTCTCGCCGGCAGCCCACTGGTAGTACGTTTCGTGGTGTACCTCGCCGCTCGCGACGGCCGCCAGCATCAACAGCGAGAGGCCGAGGGAACCGGCCGTCGCGAAGATACCCGCGATGGCACCCTTCTTCGGCATCGCGTTGCCAAAGCAGAGTGCGACCACGAAGGCCGCGAGCGGGAGCAGTGCTATCGCCGGTGCGTAGGTAAAGATCCCTTCCATCTTCTTACCACCTCATCGTCGACGGGACCGTGACGTCGACGTCACGGAAGTTGCGATACAGTACCAGGATGATGCCGAGGCCGACGGCCACTTCCGCGGCCGCCAGCGCCATCGTAAACAGCGCGAACACCTGTCCCGTGAGGTTGCCGTGATAGAACGAGAACGCGATCAGATTGACGTTCGCCGCGTTGAGCATCAACTCGACGGACATCAAGAAAAGCAACGCGTTCCGCCGCGTGAGCACGCCGAACAGCCCGATACAGAACAGGGCCATCGACAGCAGGACGTAGTGCTCGATCCCGACGCTCACGCGCTCTCACCTCCGTCAGTGGAGCGGGCGTCGCCATCGGCGGGTTCGCCCGTCGTGTCGTCTGTCGACGGCTCCGAGTCAGACCGAAAGCGCTCGCCACCGTCGGTCGCCGCTCCGAGATTCCCGCCACGGCTGGTTCCCGCCTGCGTCGAACCCGGTTCCGCGTCTGCCGTGGCACTCGAGAGCGCCGCGACCGTCTGGCCCTCGTCTTCGCGTTTGGCGAGGACGAGCGCGGCGTCGAGTGCGGCGTCCAGTACGATCGCGATCAAGAGGAACGAGACGAGGAACGGTTCGGTGTTCGTCATCGGCCCCTCGGTCGGCTGCAAGGCTTCGAGATCGAACAGCGCGTAGCCGATTTCGGCGGTGATCGATGAGACGCCGGAAAACCCTTGCAGCGATCCGGAAAACGTCGTGTTGAACACGACTGCGGCCATCAGGCCGAACAGGGCCACTGCGAGCAGACCGGGGACGAGGGTCTTGCCGAGTCGTAGCTTCGGACGCGTCGTCACGACTGGCTCACCTCCGTCTCGTCGATATCGGATGTCTCGTCCTGAGTCAACATCACGGCGAACGTGATGAGGATGAGCACGCCACCCACGTAGACGAGGATCTGCATCATCGCGACGAACTCCGCCGCGAGCATGATGTAGTACACTGCAACGCTCAACAGCGAAATACCGAGTGCGAGCGCCGAGTGCCAGGGGTCCTCGAAGAGGACGACCCCCAGTGCGCTCGAGAGCGTAATGGCCGCGAACAACGCGAAGGCGATCGTTTCCATCATTGGTAATCGACCTCCCCTTCGCCCTCGCCGATCCACGCGCCCCGATCGGGTTCTCGGGACTCGAGCGGGTCGATGTCCTTGTACCACGGGACCGCCTTGAGCTGTTCTTTGTTGTAGACGAGGTCGTTTTTCGTATCGCCTGTGAACTCGAAGTTCTGGGTGAGCAAAATCGCGTCGACGGGACAGACCTCCTCGCAGAGTCGACAGTAGATACACTGGCCGATGTGGAGGTTGTACTGTTCGCCGTTTCGCTTGTCGTCCATCACGATCTGAATCGTATCGTTTGGACAGACGTTCTCACACTGGCGACACCAGATACAGCGTTCCTGACTGAACTTGTGGACGCCGCGAAACCGCGGCGAGACATCCGGCGCAGTTTCGGGATACTCCACGGTGAACGTAGAGCCATCCAGCGCGTGTTTCATCGTCGTTGCCATCGATTTGAGTATCCCAATCATGCTATCAGCCCCACGATAATCGCGGTGAGCAACAGGTTCGCGAACGAAAGGACCAGCAGGCCCTTCCAGCCGATTTCGATCAACTGGTCGATCCGGACCCGCGGCACCGCAGAGCGGAGCCACTGGGTCATCATGAAGACGCCCCAGATCTTGAGCAGGAACCAGACGATTCCTAAGAACGCGGGTCCGGGTCCGGCCGGTCCGCCGAGGAAGATCGTCGCGATGATCGCACCGCCGAGGAAGATGTGTAAGAACTCCCCGAGGTAGATCAGGACGAAGTAGACCGAGGAGTACTCCGTCTGATAGCCGGCGACGATCTCGGTCGGTGCCTCCGGCGTGTCGAAGGGGTTGCGCCCGACCTCCGCGAAGTTCGCGATGAGGAACAACACGAACGCGAAGGGATTGACGAGCGCGTACCACTGGGGAATTGAGACGACCCCGAGATCGATCAGCGCCTGCGACTGTGCCTCGACGATCGTGCTCATCTGTAGCGATCCTGCGAAGAGCACGACCGACATCCCCGTGACGACCAGCGGAATCTCGTAGGCGATGTTCTGTGCGACCGCGCGAAGCCCGCCCAGTAGCGAGTACTTGTTCGACGATGCGTAGCCCGCCATCACCAGTCCGAGACTCGCGATGCCCGAAACGGCGAAGACGTACGCCAGCCCGACCTCGGGATCCGCGAGTTGAATCCCGGTTCCCATCGGGATCACGGCGAACCCGAGCATCGCCGAGGAGGCGACCACGATCGGTGCGACGTCGTAGGCCGGTCGGTCGACATTTTCGGGAATGATGTTCTCCTTCGAGAGCAATCGAACCGCGTCGGCAACGATGATGCCGACGCCGGCCGGGCCGATCTGGTTGACCGCGATCCGGTCAGTGAAGGCGGCGGTGATCTTCCGTTTCGCCCACGGCCCGGCGAGGCCGGTCATCGCGAGCATCAAGTTGCCGACGATGAAGGCCGCGAGAAACGCGGCGATCAGCTCGCCCGCCACACCGAACTCGCCGAGTCCGGTGAGGTCACCGATCCGCTCGGGGAGCATTGGCTCGCCCACTTGTAATACCATTTCGGGCGCGCCCCGGCTCATCGATCCACCTCGCCGAGGACGATATCCAGGCTGCCCAGGGAGGCGACCAGGTCAGGGATGTACTCTCCCTGTACCATCTGCTCTAAGACCGAGAGGTTGTGGTAACACGGGCTCCGAATCTTGAAGCGGCCGGGCTTGTCCGTCCCGTCCGATCGGATGTAGATTCCGAGTTCGCCCTTCGCGCCTTCGACGGCGCGGTACACTTCGGTATCGGGATCAGGTTTCAGCGTCCGCGGCACGTTGGCCTGAACCTCCCGTTCGTCTTCTGGCCACTCCTCGATCAAGTCGAGACACTGTTCGATGATCTTCGCTGATTCCTCGACTTCCCGCATCCGGACGAGGACCCGGCTGTAGTTGTCACAGCCGTCCTCGGTGACGACGTCCCACTCGAGATTTTCGTAGTAGCCGTAGGGGTCGTCGCGACGGAGGTCGTAGTCGATCCCCGAACCGCGTGCAACGGGGCCCGTACAGCCGTACTCTTTGGCGACTTCGGGCTCGAGAATCCCGGTGTCAACACAGCGGATCTGGAAGATCTCGTTGGTCGTGAGCAGGTCGTTGTACTCGTCGACCTTCGCCGGGAGTTCGTCGAGGAAGTCCCGCGTCTGTGCGATGAACTCCTCGCGAGGTTCGGGCAGATCCCAGGCGACGCCGCCGAGTCTGAAGTAGTTGAACATCAGCCGCTGACCGGTCAGGTCCTCGAGAATGTCCTGGATGACCTCGCGGTCGCGGAAGGCGTACTGAAAGACGGCCGTAAAGTCGCCGTAGACATCCAGCGCGAAGGTCCCGAGCGCCAGCATGTGCGAGGCGATTCGACAGAGTTCCGCACCCATCGTCCGGATGACCTGCGCGTACTCTGGAACTTCGATATCCGCGAGATCCTCGGCCACTCGAGCGTACGCCCACTCGTTTAGCAGGCCGGAGGAAACGTAGTCCCAGCGGTCCGGGTAGGGCATGATCTGGTGGCGGTAGGTCCCTTGCTGGCACATCTGCTCCTCACAGCGGTGCAGATAGCCGATGTCGGGATCGACGTCGAGGACTGTCTCGCCATCTAGCACCGTCTTGATGTGCAAGACGCCGTGGGTCGCCGGGTGGTGTGGCCCCACGTTGAGGAACATCGTGTCTGACTCAGAGTCGATGTGGTCCGGCTGAATCGGGTTCTCGTACTCCGAGAGGGTGACGACCTGCGGTTTCGTCTGATCATAGTCGAGACTCAGCGGGTGGCCCTGCCAGGTCTCCGGCAGGAGGATCCGACGCGGGTCCGGGTGGCCCTCGTAATCGATGCCGACCAGGTCGAACGCCTCGCGTTCGTGCCAGTCTGCGGTCCGAAAGACCGGTTCCGCGGACTGGCTCGTCGGTTCGTCGAGGGTCGTCGGGACGACGACGCTGACCTCCTGGGTCGGGTCGACGTACTTTTTCATGTGGTAGATCGACTCGTACCGGTCCTCGTACTGCTGTGCGGTGAGACAGGAGAGGTGGTCGAACCCGGCTTCATCGCGCAGATCCGCGAGGACGTCCTGGACGTCGTCGGGGTTGATGACGAATCCCGGCGCGTTCAGGTGATCGTCGCGTGCGATCGCGCGATCGCCGATCAGCGCCTCGAGTTCGTCCTCGGTGGTTTCTGCGGTTCGTGGCGGTTCGATGTCCGTGCTCATGGTGAATCAGCCCAGTTGTATCGCATGACGAGGTCGTCCTCATCGATCTCACTGGCCAGTTTCTGGACGAGTTCGTCCTGTGGTAGGTCGCCGAACTGCTCGAGTTCGTACGGTTTGACGACGACGGGGGACGATTCGCTGTTTTTGATCCGTTCCTGGAGTTTTAGAACTCCGTACACGAGCGCTTCCGGCCGCGGCGGACAACCCGGCACGTGGATGTCGACGGGAATGATCTCCTCGGCACCCTTCACGACGTTGTAGCCCTCCTGGAAGGGGCCGCCGGAGATCGTACACGATCCCATGCCGACGACGAACTTCGGTTCGGGCATCTGATCGTAGACGCGTTTCATCCGCGGGCCGAACTTCGAGACGATCGTTCCGGGGACGATCATCACGTCGGCCTGTCGCGGCGACGCCCGGGGAACGCCCGCACCGAAGCGATCGATGTCGTGTTTGATCGCGTACGTGGACATCATTTCGATGCTACAGCACGCGATTCCGAACTGCAGCATGAACATCGAGTTCCCGCGGACCCAGTTCATGAACTGGTCGAACTTCGTGAGGATAAACGGCGACGCGCCGAAGGCCTCCCGAAGCTTCGAGTTGAATCGGTTATCGAGCCCCTCGCCGATCCGTGCGTCTCGGGTGTCGGTCGAGGGTGCGGTACTGTCGTGTATCTGTTGGCGTGGTTCGTTGCTCATGGTCGATCAGCCTCAGTTTCGACCTGGTACGGGCTTCGTGCCCACTGTACTGCACCGCTGCGCCACGCCCAGGCGAGTCCGACGAGGAGGATTGCGACGAACACCAGCATCGGACCGAGTATCTCGAGAAGCGACACGGCATCCGATTCGACGGCATCCAGATAGACGACCGCCCACGGGAACAGGAGGACGGTTTCGATGTCGAAGACGAGAAAGAGAAGTGCGACCATGTAATACTGGATGTTAAACCGAATGCGTGTCCCACCGGTCGGGACCTCGCCACTCTCGTAGGTGGCGCGTTTGCTCGTTTCGGGAACGCTTGGCCGAATGAGATACGACACCGCCATCATCGCGAGCGGAATCAGTAATCCCACGAGCGCTAGCATCCCCACAGCGATCCATTCATTCATCTCCGTAACGTTCGCAGGTTCAAACCGCACGCATATAAGGGTTGATTCTTGCGCTTTCCGGTTGATTTGCACGGAGACGGCCGTACGGATGGGTTTCAGCGACGAACAATCGTCCACAAATAGCTCCTGACCGAGACCCAATGGTAATGAGTCGTTGGCCGCCCGACTCGGCTCGACCGGATCTTTACTGAGTAGTGGACCGATACGCCGCGACACCGTCGTCGTGGAGGGCTCGAGACACCGTTCCAACCTCCGATTGGAGCGACTCGTGGTAGGCGACGAGTCGGTCTCGGATGTCCTCGTGTTGCCGTGCGAGGATCTGGGCGGCCGATAAGGCGGCGTTGAACGACTTTCCCGCGTCAACCGCGACGAGCGGCGCACCCGTCGGCATCCCGATCACGCTGTCGACGGACTTCTCCTGAACCGGCACGCCGATGACGGGGAGCGGGTACGCGATCGACGCCGTCATGTTCGGGAGGTCGGCCGACTTCCCGCCCGCGCCCGCGATGATAACTTCGATCCCGCGTGCCTCCGCCGTCTCCGCGTAGGCCGCCATCAGATCCGGCGTTCGATGCGCGGAGGTCACGTACGTCTCGAAGGTGAACCGCTCCTCCGGAGCGCTCTCGTAGTCGGTCTGTTCGGCGAAATCGAGTTCTTCGACCAGGGCGTCGTACGCGCCGGGGCGGCGACCGCCGGTCATCATCACCTCGAGATCCGAATCGCTCCCCATGACGACGCCGATGTCCGGAGTCTCTTCGGCCGGGCGGTCCTGTGTCGCTTCCTCTCGAAGCCGGTCGATGAGGGCTGTCACGGATTTTGCCATTACCGAGGCTACCGCGTTCGAGGTAGTTAGTCCGTCCGAAACGTCACCGCATCTCGCAGGGATCGAGCGGTCTCGAGGTGGGACTCGAGGAGGTCGTCGTCCGTTCTTTCGCGCGCAGAATCGTCGCCCCCGGTCGTCGACCGGTCCGTCGTCGACGACTCGAAGTCGATGGCGTCGCCCGAACTGACCGTCACGTGGCCCATCTTCCGGAGCGGTCGGGCCTGCGCTTTCCCGTACCAGTGGAGATGAGCCGCCGGCGTCTCGAGGATTCGGTCGACATCGTGCAGGGTCGCCTCCTGGTTCTCGTCGACATCGCCGAGCAGGTTCGTCGAGACTGTCGGAGAGCGAAGGGCCGTCGAACCGAGCGGCCAGCCCAACACGGCGCGAACGTGTTGCTCGAACTGCGAGCTCTGTGCGCCCTCGATCGACCAGTGCCCGGAGTTGTGCGGGCGGGGCGCGATTTCGTTGAGCAATAGGTCGCCGCCGCGGGTCTCGAACAGTTCGATCCCGTAGACGCCGCGGCCGTCCATCACCTCGAGTACGTTCGTCGCGAGTTCCGTCGCTCGCGCTCGGACTTCGGGGTCCGAACGGGCGGGAACCAGCGTCTCGCGGAGGATCTCCTCCTCGTGGACGTTCTCGCCGACGGGGAACGTCGCCGTCTCGCCGTCGCCCTTGACGGCGATGACCGACACCTCGCGGGTGAAGTTCACGAACGACTCGACCATCGCCGGTCCGGCGACCGACTCGAGGGCCGTCTCCGCATCAGCTTTCGAGTCGACGGGGACGTTGCCACGCCCGTCGTACCCGCCGGTTCGGGCCTTGAGCATCACCGGCGCGCCGTAGTCGTCGATGGCTGCCCGAACGTCGGCCGCGTCCTCGACGGCGCGAAACGGCGGGACCGGGATCCCGGCGTCGGCGAGTTCGCGCTTCTGGACGAGCTTATCGTGGATCGTCTCGAGCGTCGACGGTTTCGGGTGAACCGGCGTTCCGGTATCCTCGCTCACGCGCTCTAAGACGTCCTGATCGGCGAGTTCGATCTCGAAGGTCAGTACGTCGGCCCCGTCTGCGAGTTCGGCAATCGCTGCTTCGTCGTCGAAGTCGGCGACGATCTGGTCTCGAGCGAGCGATGCCGCGGGACAATCCGGCGTCGGATCGAGTACGATCACGTCGACGCCGAGCGGGCCGGCCGCCTCGGCGAGCATCCGTCCGAGTTGGCCGCCGCCGACGACCCCGAGCGTCGGTCCTGGCGACTGTAACGTCGTCATCGAGCGGCGGTTGTCCGCGACTCCGCTTAAGGATTGGCAATCGGCCAGGGTCAATCGACGCCCGGTCAGTAGACACGGATCGACCTCGGTTCGAACCGCCTCGAAGTCGCGCGAGAACGGTACCTCTTTTACCCGCCCTCACTACCGCTGGCGTATGACCGCGCTCGGAGTGGTGGTCGCGGAGTTCAACCGCCCGATCACCGAGCAGATGGAACGAGAGGCGCTGGAAGCCGCACGCGCGGCGGGCGCGACGGTCGACCGAACCGTTCAGGTCCCCGGCGTGTACGACGCGCCGCTGGCGGCCGACCGGCTCGCCCGCCGTGAGGCGATCGACGCCGTGGTCGTCGTCGGCGCGGTGATCACCGGCGATACCGATCATGATCAGGTGATCACCGACGCGACGGCCCAGCAACTCTCCGACGTCAGCCTCGAGCGCGACACGCCCGTTACACTCGGCGTAACGGGTCCCGGTATGTCCGCCGCAGAAGCGCGCGAACGGGTCGAGAACGCCGCGAAAGCAGTCGACAGCGCGCTCGACCTCGTCGAGGAACTTCCCGATTCGGACCCGAACACCGACGGTCCCGATCGGAACACCGATTCAGACGTAGACACCGATTCAAACGGAGATCACCAATGACCCTGGAATTCACCGACCGCGTAACCCGAGTCGAACCGTCAGCAACGCTCGCGATTTCCGCGCTCGCGACCGAACTCGAGGCCGAAGGCAAAGACGTCGTCGACCTCTCCGTCGGCGAACCCGACTTCCCGACGCCAGAGAACGTCATCGAGGCCGGACAGGACGCGATGGACGCCGGCCACACCGGCTACACGACCTCCGCGGGCATCCTCGAGCTCCGAGAGGCGATCGCCGACAAACTGGCCGACGACGGCCTCGATCACGGGCCCGAGAACGTCATCGTCACCCCCGGCGCGAAGCAGGCGCTGTACGAGATCGTGCAGGCACTGATCGAGGATGGAGACGAAGTCGCACTGCTCGACCCCGCCTGGGTCTCCTACGAGGCGATGGTCAAGATGGCCGGCGGCGACCTCACTCGGGTCGACCTCTCCGCACACGACTTCCAACTCGAACCGGCGCTCGAGGACCTCGGCGATGCCGTCTCGGACGACACCGAACTGCTGATCGTCAACTCGCCGTCAAACCCGACCGGCGCGGTCTACTCCGACGCGGCGCTCGAGGGCGTCCGCGATCTGGCCGTCGAACACGACATCACCGTCATCTCCGACGAGATCTACAAGGAGATCACCTACGGCGTCGAGCGACGAGCCTGGGCACCCTCGAGGGGATGGCCGACCGGACGATCACCGTCAACGGCTTCTCGAAGGCCTACTCGATGACCGGCTGGCGACTGGGTTACTTCGCCGGTCCCGAGGAACTGGTCGATCAGGCGGGCAAACTCCACAGCCACTCGGTCTCCTCGGCCGTCAACTTCGTCCAGCACGCGGGTCTCGAGGCGCTCGCGAACACCGACGAGGCGGTCGTCGAGATGACCGAGGCGTTCGAGCACCGCCGAGACCTCGTCGTGGAACTGCTCGAGGACGAAGGCGTCGACGTGGCGGTTCCCGAAGGCGCGTTTTATATGATGCTCCCGGTCGACGAAGACGATCAGGCGTGGTGTGAGGGCGCGATCGAAGACGCCCACGTCGCGACGGTTCCCGGCAGCGCGTTCGGCACGCCGGGTTACGCCCGTATCTCCTACGCCGCGAGCGAGGAACGGCTTCGCGAAGGGATCGGCCGGTTGGTCGAGGAAGGCTACCTGTAACGGCGAACGAGGGTATTCGACCGGCACAGTGTTCGAAAGTACACGCATGTCACGGATAGGCCTCTCCTGACCGGTGAGAACCGATGTCCGGGAGCCGGTCATAATCGTTATTAAGACATGCTCGAGCAGTGAGGACCGCTCGAGGACATCCGTCAGGTCCGGAGTGATGTGCCACGAAGTCTGTCCAGCGGGTGTTTCGATCCAGATCACTGGCCAGCCTTCGTGTAGATACCAGCCTGCGGAACCCGGCCACCCGATTGCGGCCAGCCTCGCGAAGCCGATCACGAGCAGATTGCGATCGTGATAGACTTCGTCGATACGCTTCTCGTCGGGTGGAGGGTCTTCAGAACCCATACTCGATAGGACTCGAGAAAGGAGATAGCAATCAGGAATATCATAGTCTCGTACTGGTGAGACTAATGTTTAAACAGATTCAGTGCCTGTTAGGAATGTAGACATGCCGATCCATCAGTTGGTTCAAGTTGGTAGAACGTCGGGCGGTGTTGTGCTCCCGAAGAGCGAACTTCGGGCGCTTGGATTGGTCGGTGAAGAGGGCCGCGTGAAAGACCAGCCTGTACGGGTAACGCGGACGAATGAAGGGACATGGGAAGTATCTGTGATCGATCCAGATAATTATCCAAGATAGAGGAGCAAAACATAATGATGCAGGGACATTAGCGTGGACAATACACTAATTATTGCCAGATTCTAATCTCTTCCGCATTGTTGGTTCGACCCGTCGTACGAATCTCTCAACCGGAGTTCGCGCACAGCCAAACCCGTCGGAAGCGAGAAAACAAGAGCCGATTGGAACGAGTTCTTTATCTCGTCGGGTGGCTTTCAAGACCCGGATAGGAGACACGTGCGACCCGGCCATGGCTTTCGAGGAACCGGGCAACTGCCATCGCGTTCCGCTCGTGGTGTTCCATCCGTGCGGGCAGCGTCTTGATGCCTCGAGAAACGAGGTAGCAGTCGAACGGCGACAGCATATTCCCGAGCCCGACCCGCTGTGCGAACGCCAATTGCTCGAAAACCGCGCTATCGTCGGTGACAACGGCGCCGCCGATCGAGTCGGAGTGTCCGTTGAGATACTTGGTGGTGCTGTGAACGACGAGGTCAGCACCCAGTTCGAGCGGGGCCTGGTAGTACGGACTCGCAAAGGTGCTGTCGACGCCGAACAGAATATCGTGATCATCGGCGATGTCGGCTATCGCTTGGATATCGCACACCCTGATCAAGGGGTTCGACGGTGTTTCTGCCCAGATCAAGTCGGTGTCCGCGCTGACCGCATCGGCGACGTTATCGGGGTCACGCGCGTCGACGAAGTCGATGACAACGCCGAGATGTCCAGCCACGTGTTCCGTGAGCAGTTTTTCAGTTCCGCTATAGATGGAGTCCGAGGAGACGACGTGGCCTCCCGGAGGGACCAGCGACAGCATCGTCGTCGCTGTGGCGGCCATTCCGGAGGCGAACGCCAATCCGTGCTCGCCGCCTTCGAGGCGGGCTAACTGCTCCTCGAGGGCTGCCCGCGTCGGGTTGCTCTCGCGCGAATAGTCGTGTTCATTGGCGTCCTGTCCGCTGGTCCACTCGAACGTACTCGAGAGGTGGATCGGCGGGATGACATCGTTCGTTCCACCTCTGTGAGGATGGGTTTCGGCTGCGCCGACTGCGATGGTTGCGAATCGATTCCCGTCGGATTGGTTGTTGTGTCGTGTCATCGAATACTCTCCACGGGACCCGCCCGGGCCCGATTTAGCGGGGTGCTCACAGGAACGTTTTCAGTCGCGAGGGATAGGCGTGAAGTTCCCGGCGAGGGTGGCCAGAAACCCAAATCCGCCTCGGACGTGGGTCAGCGAGTCGTTGGTTGCTACCCGTTGTATGCTCCGAGGGAAGCGTCTTGCTCGCGTGAACGAGTGAATAGTCCTACAGTATTAGCCGGGTACGATCGAAACCCGTTCACGCGCGGGCTGAGGCCAAACTCGAACCGGACGCCACGTAAGTCGCCCCCAGTTCCTCCCGACCGGTGATTAGCTCAGTAGACGATCAGTGCCAGATAGAGTTGCCCGAACCCAGCGGCGATCATCATTCCGCCCGCCAGCCGTTTCAAGTGACCCGAATAGGCGGCGAACCGACTCGCACTCGCCACGAGGCCCATCCCGGTCGCGACCGTCACCGCGACCATCAAGGTGACGACGGTGCCGACGTAGGTTATCAGGACGAGAGCCGCCGTCTCCGTCGGTAGCGACACCGACCGAGCAACGACTGCGAGAAAGACGGGGGCGACGCACCCGGCTCCCGCAAGCGCGTACCCCGCGCCGAAAACCCCGAACCCGACGGCGCTCGAGCGCCGTTCCGGCAGTGGAACCGACAGCGAGGGCGCGCGACCAACCAGAACGAGTACACCGAAGACCACTAACAGCCCGCCGACGAGTGACTCGAAGATCGTCAGCCGCGAGATTATCGATTGACCCAGCCAGAACGTCCCACCGATGAGGACAGCGAACGTGCCCAAGACACCGATACCCGCGACGACGCCTCGAACGGTCGCCCCGACGATCGACGCGTTCTCCCCGTCAGTCCGGCTGGCGTAAAATCCGACGTATCCGGGCAACAGGGGATACGCACAGGGGCTGAAGAAGGTCGCAAGGCCAGCGGTGAGCGCGAAAGCGACCGTCGACAGCAGTGAGGCGTCGATCATCTCTCCGCCTCGAGCGCCAGTTCGATTCCCGCCACGAGTTCGTCGGCGGTCTTGACGCCCGCATCCGACCACTGAACCCGCCCGGACGAATCGATCGCGACGGCGGACGGATACCCCCCGGAGAGATACTGCGCTGTCAGTTCCGCGGTCGGGTCGAGTCCGAGGAGCCAGTTTCCGTCGTGTTTCGTCCACCAATCGACGAGTTCTTCTTCGGTGACGGACGAGCCGATCGCCTCGTTCGTGACCGATATGAACAGCACATCGTCACCGAGGCGCTCGTTGACCGCAGCGAGCGCGGGCATCTGCTCAATACACGGCGGACACCACGTTCCGAAGAAATCGATGAACGTCGCTCGATCGGTCGCCGGAACGCGAACTTCACCGGCCTGGCTGCCCGGTGCGTCGACCGTCTCGATCGTCATCGGGTCAGCAGTCGTCGCTTCGCCGCCGTCCGAGTCTTCCGAGCCGTCGATTCCGTCGAACGACGGTAGGCCACGAACTGCCAATACCCCGGCTCCGCCGACGATACCCAGACTTCCCACACCGGTAAGCACGTCTCGTCGTCGCATCTATCCGTTCACCACCGTTTCAAGGTCGTCCACTACCTCCGATGGCGGAACGGTCGCGCCGTCCGGATAGACACGTTCGACGAGTCCCCGCTCGTTAACGAGAAAAATATAGGCAAAGTGAGGGAACATGTAGTCGAGATTCTCGTACTCGTCGGCATCCCGCTTCTCGAGCGGTAATCCAAACTGTTCGGTCACGATCTCCTCGCCGTCGTCGTATCGTTCCGGCCGGAGGAAGTGCCAGTTCTCGGCGTCGTCATCGATTCCCTGTTCGTCAGCGTACGTTTCCAACACGCTCTCGGTGTCCCGTTCGGGATCGAACGTCATCGCGAGGAAAGCGATCGAATCGCCGTAGCCCCGTTCGGCCGCTGCTTCCTGTGCCCGTCGTAACCGCAGTAGCAACGCCGGACAAACGCCGTCGGGACACGACGTGTAAAAGAACGTCAGCAGAATGGATCGATCACCTTCGAACTGATCGGTCGAAACGGTCTGGTCGGAAAGCGGATCGGGAACCGAAACCGATGGAACGTCGTCACCGTAACTCGGGTGTGACGCCTCGCTCAGGTCCTGCTCTGGCGGTCCGAGAACCACTCCGTCGGGTCGTTTTCGATCGCTATTTTCACTGGTTCCCGCACGAGCGCCGTCACTGTCCGGAAGCGAGTCGAGACACCCCGCAGCGGCGGCGATGCTCGAGACACCGATCGATTGGAGATACCGACGCCGATTCATAGGTTGACGTTGCGGTGGATGTCGTAAATTCAAACCGGCGATTCGCTGGGTCAGCGAAACCGCAAGCGACAATCGTCGCTCGAGAGTGGCGAACGAGCAACGGTTGGGATTACTTCGTCAGCGACAGCAGAATAAGCACCATACCGCTCGAGACGATAACTGCCTGAACGAGGGCAGCAGATGCAATTGTCGTCCCGAATACGTGGTAGATGAGTCCCTCGCAGATCGCACCGGCACCGATGAAGACGAACCCGCCGGAAACGTATAGCATCGGCGTTTGATCGTTTCTCCGATAGCCGTGATACGCCAGATACGCGACGAACAGGCTGAGAACGAGTGTGAACAGTTTGGCGAGTAGAAACGACGGTTCCATCACTCGTCACCCCGGATACCGCTCCACAGCGACGTGAAGTTGTCGGCAAGTTCGTCTCTCGTTTCGATCGCCAGCGATAGTTCTCCGTCGGCGATTTCCATGTGGAGTTCCTCGAGCGCCGTTTCGAACTCGCTACGGTGTGATCCATCCGAGTCGACCGTTCGTCGTTCCTCGATGAGGCCGTGGTCTTGTAGTTTCGAGACCCGGCGATAGACGGTCGCGAGCGAGGCGTCACACTCCTTGCTGAGCGCCTTCGCGGTCATCGGTCCATCTCGATCAGCCGTGAGGAGGATCTCCCGCGCGTACTCGTCTGCGAGGATCTGGAATATCTCCGCCGAATTCGAGGGACCTCCGTGTTGCACACGATAAATCCCGTCTTTGAACGCCAAATAGGCCACGATTTGCTGGTTCAGCAAAACACCAATATCGTCTTATATGCGGTTTCGAGGCTCAGATCGCGGCCACCGGAGTTGTACCGAAACGATCCCTAGAGGAATACGACCGCGTCGGGGTGTACAATACGACCGCGTTGGGGTGTACAATACGACCGCGTTGGGGTGTACAATACGACCGCGTCAGGGTGTACAATACGACCGCGTCAGGGTGTACAGCGCTGACACGACCGTTTGTGGCGAGAATAGATGAGTCCGATCAACACCGAAACGGAAAGCACTCCGAGCACCGGTCGGAGCGGATCGAAGTACGTCATGAGCGCCGACGAACTGAACAGCGCGAGCAGGGCGACGTTACAGACCGGACAGCCGACCGCGAGGAATCCGCCGACGAGACCGCCGAAAACCCAGCGGTCTTCGTTCGCTAACTCGTCGGGTTCTCCCCCGGCGGTCTCCTCGAGATCGGATTCCGGTCCCGGAGTCACGACCCGCTGTGCGGTGTAGACGCCCGCCAGTGCCGCGGTCAGAATCAGAAACAGGTAGTCGGTCGGCGTCCGCGGGACCATTCGCACGTACAGCGGGTTCGGAATAAGTCCGGTGACGAGACCGAATAGCGCGAATACGCCGACTCCAGCGGCTACACCCCATCCCATCGCTCGTCGGTCCGATCGGATCGATCGGAGCAAGCTACCGGCTATCATTTCGACGCCCCCGTTCCGATTGTACGCCGGTCGAGACGATTCACCCAGTTGAGAGAAAACAACAATACCACAACTCCGGTGCCACGAACCACGGTATCGTCGGACGAGAGTAACGCGACACTCGCGTAAACGAAGCCCATCGCAACCCGCGGCGTTTCGAACGGAGACGAGATCGCTGCGCCAAGTTCGACCGGATAGCCTCGAGTCGGATAGCTTTTCTCGGTCATCTAACTGAACCGAGGGACGACTCTCTGAAGTCACCACCTCCGATTTGCTGACTCAGCGAATCGACGAGTCCGTTGCTCGACCGTAGCGACTCTGAAAGGGGCCTTCGTGCCGATGATACATCGCGACCGATACCGAACTCGTTTCAGGGAGGGGTGACGCCGCGTCGTCAGCGGTGTACCGATCGTCGACCGGCGGGCCGTCATCGCCAGATCGGCTTGCCTTCCGGTGGACGATACAGAGTTGGGAACGGCACCGAGTTGAGGAACAGCACCGAGTTGGGACACGATACCGAGTCGAGCATCGTTCGCGTCCGGTTCGACGCCGTCGATGAGCGAGTGGACATTCTCGAGAATCGTCCGAACGAGCCCCCTACCGCGAGAGTGCGAACCGCGCTGTCCGGAGGGACTCGCTGTTGTCGTCTTCCCAGTGTCTTCGCCGTTCGGTGACGGACAAACATAACTCATAAGCCGTTCTGTTGCTAACCGAGAGTTGCGAGCGAAGTCCCGTGGTGTAGTGGCCAATCATCTGAGCCTTTGGAGCTCAGGACGGCAGTTCGAATCTGCCCGGGACTATCAACTCGGAAGTTCGAATCCCCGAGTCGGATCGTCCGTTTGACGCGTTACTCGCTGTACCGATCCGTTTGCGTCGTTACAGTATACACGCGACTCGCCACACAGAGCCGTTTTCAAGAGATAGTTCGCGAGGACACCCGCTCGAGGCCCGTCTCCCAGATACCCTGCGTAGCGACGGCGGAACCGACGGGTAGGCAGTTCCACAACCTTCTTATAAAGAACCTGACTGGACTGAATTATGAATGGTTCTGCGTTGCGGCGGCGGGAGGTCCTCGCGACAGTATCGGGCAGTTACGTCGCTCTCGCAGGGTGTACAAGCCGATCTGGCTACGGCACTGCGTACGGTCGGAGGTACGGAGCGGAGTAACCGTGGCGGATCAGACACCTCGTCTCGGACTGGGCACGTTCGAGCAGGGCGACGACTGGGACCACACCGATACGGTCGAAGCGGTCGATCGACGGACGATCGTCCACGGTCCGATCGTCGAGCGCCCCGCGGAAGGCGAGTACGACGACGAACTCTACCATGCGACCGACCAACGGATCACCTGGCGCTGGGACGCCTCGAGCGGCGACTGGATCCACTTCGGCGGCCGCGGGAGCGCCGACCAGCCGGTCCCGGGAACGAGTCACTTCGAGACGGTCGACGCGGTCCACGGGCGCACCGCGGAGACCCCCGTCTGGAACGTCGAGGCCCACGGCATCGAGGGCAACGGGACGACCGAGGTCGGACAAGCGGTCCACGAACTCTTCAAGGCGGTCGCCAAGGCCGGCGGCGGGATCGTCTACTTCCCGCCCGGCAGATACCTCCTCGAGCGGACGCCGCTGGTGGGCGACGACACGATCGTCGTGGGCGCCGGTCGCTCGACGGCCCTCGAGGGAGTACGACCCGACGGGGAGGAAGGGAGAGCGCTCATCTCCAATCGGGGATACGACGCGGGCGGGTACGACGGCGCGTCGAACTGGGGAATCTGCAACGTTCGGATCGACACCCCGGAGACGACCGGAATCATGCCCGCACACGCGAAAAACGTCCGACTGGAGAACATCTACGGTGATTACACCTACAACCACCACATCGACGTCGTCTCGTCGAAAAACGTCGTCGTCGACGGCTACTGGGCGACTCGAGGCGGGGAGAGCGGTTCGGACGCGCCGGTGCAGTTCGACGCGCAGTACTCGGGGGCGTCCTGGAACGGCGTGTGGGACGGCAGCGAGTACAGTCTCGCCGAAGACGACGACACGCCGACGAGGAACTGCACCCTCACGAACTTCGCGATCGAACCGGAAAACAGCCCCGAGTACGGCGTCCAGCTCCACCACGGGACCAACGAGTCGATCACGATCGCGGACGGCTACATCACCGGCTGTCAGTATACGGCGATCAGAGCAGACTCCGGCGAGGTCGTTTCGGACCTGAAAATCGACGGCGTGTCGTGTATCGACAACGCGAGAGGGATCACGCTGGGCCAACTCGAGAGCGGCCGACGTGCGCTGACGATCAGTAACACGACGATCAAAACCGACGACGGCGATCGAGCCGCCGGATCGGGGCTGTACGCCGCCGGGTTCGACGGCGCTGCGATCTCGAACGTCACCGTCGACGGACCGTTTACGAACGCGATCATCTTCGACGACATGGACGACCTGAAGATGAGCACCGTGACCGCGACGGGGGCGGACCATCAGGCGTTTCGGTTCCGAGAGAACGTCGACGCGACGCTTACGGCCGCTCGAGCGGCGGACTGCGGGACCGTCGGCATCTACGTCGGCCCCGACAGCAGCGTGGCCTACGGCGGCATCGCGTTCGACGACGTCGGGACGCGGGTCGATGTCGAGGGGGAGACCCAAGCGTGGTACTCGTCTTGAGACGTTCGAGCGATTGCATTGGTTCGGCAAACACGTCCTCGGATACTGTCGGAAATTGTTATTCTTCGTCCGATTGGGGTTCGAGTTCCCGTTTGCGAAGGGTTGGGATGTGATATCAGGCCAAGGGTTATTCGTGCGCCCCTCCTGTCCTAGGATATGTACGCTCCCGAACTCATACCGTTCATTACCGTTCGATCCGTTCCGCTCCAACTCGAGGACGTTTCGGGGGTCGCCCTCGCCGGCGGACTCGTCCTCATGCTGGCGATCGTCACCGTCTGGCAGATGGTCGAAATCGTCGACGCCTACGACAGAGGTGCGCTGACGGTCTTCGGCGAGTACCGAAAGCTCCTCGAGCCGGGTCTGAACATCGTTCCGCCGTTCGTCTCTCGAGTGTATTCGTTCGATATGCGGACCCAGACGCTCGACGTGCCGACCCAGGAGGCGATCACGCGGGACAACTCGCCGGTGACCGCCGACGCCGTCGTCTATATCCGCGTGATGGACGCAAAGCGCGCGTTCCTCGAGGTCGACGACTACAAGCGAGCCGTCTCGAACCTCGCCCAGACCACCCTCCGTGCCGTTTTGGGCGACATGGAACTCGACGATACCCTCAGTCGGCGAGAGCGCATCAACGAGCGGATTCGGACCGAACTCGACGAGCCGACCGACGAGTGGGGGATTCGCGTCGAGAGCGTCGAAGTCCGCGAGGTGACGCCGTCTCGAGAGGTCCAGGGTGCGATGGAACAGCAGACCTCCGCCGAGCGCAAACGCCGCGCCATGATCCTCGAGGCCCAGGGTGAACGTCGCAGCGCCGTCGAGAAAGCGGAAGGTGACAAACAGAGCCAAATCATCCGCGCGCAGGGTGAAAAACAGAGTCAGATCCTCGAGGCCCAGGGTGACTCGATTTCGACGGTCCTTCGCGCCCGGTCGGCTGAATCGATGGGCGAGCGAGCGGTTATCGACAAGGGGATGGACACTCTGACCGAGATCGGCCAGAGCGACTCCACGACGTTCGTGTTGCCCCAGGAACTCACCTCGATGGTGGGTCGGTACGGCAAACACCTCACCGGCAGCGACGTCGAGTCCGACGGCACCGAACTCGACAGCCTCGAGTTCGACGAAGAGACCCGCGAACTGATCGGCCTCGACGACATCGCCGAGATCATCGGCGAGATCGACGAGCAAGCCGAGATGGACGTCGAAGCGATGGAACAGCAAGCCCGGGCGATCAAGGAAGGGAAGGGCTCGGTGGGGGGACCGAACGCCGAACCCGAAACGGCCGGTGCCGATAGCGATACGGACGATTAGCCGCTCACGAGGGGGACTACCGCCGGTCGTGGAGAGGACCTCAACCGCTCGCGAGGAGGACCTTCGCCGATCGCGTAGCGGACCGCCGCCGCGACCGATCTCACTGATGATTTTTCTTCGCTCGGAACGTAGTTCCGGGCGATTCGTATGATCTCTCGCGTTCTCGTTCCGATCGACGATTCCGAAATGGCGACCTATGCCCTCGAGTACGCTCTCGAGGCGTATCCCGACGCTGAGATTACCGCGTTGCACGTGGTCGGCGTTCCCTCGGCGATGTGGGGCGAGGCGTCCGGCATCGCCCTCTCGGACGACATAGAGGAGGCGGCGAAAGACCACGCGAAGGTCGTCCTCGAGGACGCGCGCGAAACCGCGGCGACGTACGACGCGGAACTCGCGACCGACATCGAACTCGGCCATCCGGTTCGGGCGATCCTCGAGCGAGCCGACGACTTCGATACGGTCATCATCGGCGCGCACAGCGGGACGCTCTCGGAACGGCTGTTCGTCGGGAACGTCGCCGAGAAGATCGTCCGACGGTCGCCCGTTCCGGTGACGGTGGTTCGGTGACTCGGGTCGGTGCCTGCCGTTCGGAGATGCAGTTGCGAAGTTCCGAGACGCGGTGGCGAACAATGATATAGCCGGCACGCCCACGTGGAGACACGGACCCTTCGATAATGACCAGCCACTACGATCACGCGCAGGTACAGGAGTTTTGGCAGTATATCTGGGAGCGCGACGACGTGTACGAGCTTTCTCCGGATGCCGTCGATCCGACCTACGTGCTCGGCATGTTTCCGTACACGTCCGGGACGCTTCACATGGGCCACGTCCGCAACTACGCGATTACGGACGCCTACGCCCGCTACCGGCGGATGAACGGTGACGACGTGCTCCACCCGATGGGGTGGGACGCCTTCGGACTGCCGGCAGAAAACGCCGCCCACGAACGCGCGAGCGACCCGGAATCGTGGACGCAGGCCTGTATTCGACGGATGCGCGAGGAACTCGAGACCATGGGCTTTGGCTACGACTGGTCTCGGGAGATAACGACCTGCGAACCCGAGTACTACCGGTGGAACCAGTGGCTGTTCAAGCGACTGTACGAGGAGGGCCTCGTCGAGTACGAGGCGGCCTCGGTCAACTGGTGTCCCGATTGCGAGACGGTACTCGCCGACGCACAGGTCGAGGTGCGGTCTCACGAGACGAGCGACGAAGTCGACGGAGCCGGCGACCGCGAGAACCGAGACGCACAGACCAGGGTCTGCTGGCGGTGTGAAACCCCAGTCGGTCGCCGCGAACTCGATCAGTGGTTCTTTACGATCACTGACTACGCGGAGGAGTTACACGACGGACTCGACGAACTCGAGGGCTGGCCAGACGGCGTCAGGCAGATCCAGCGTAACTGGATCGGGAGACAAGAGGGCCACCGCATTTCGTTCGAGGTGACGGCTCCCGACGATGACGCGGCTACCGACTTCGAGTCCGTCGACGTGTTCAGCACGCGCCCGGAGACCGTCTACGGCGCGACGTATCTCGCGCTCTCGCCGGGTCACGAACTCGCTCGAGCGGTCGCCGACACCGACGAAACGGTCGCGGCCTACGTCGCCGATGTCCGCGAGCGAGAGCCCGAGTCGGTCGGCTACGACGGCGTTCGAACGGATCTGACCGCGGTGCACCCGCTCACGGGAGCGGAGCTCCCGGTCTACGTCGCCGGATACGTCCTGAAAGACGTGGGAACGGGAGCCGTCATGGGCGTGCCGGCGCACAACGAACGGGATCACGAGTTCGCTCGAGCACACGACCTTCCGATCGAGCGCGTCGTCGTCCCGGACGGCGAGTCGGTCGACGCCGAATCCGAACCCCATCTCGGCGACGGACTCCTCACGGGCAGCGGCGAGTACGACGGGCTGTCGTCGTCGACTGCCGCCGAACGGATTCCGGCCGAGCACGAGGCGTTCGAGGCGGACGTGACCTACCGGCTCCGGGACTGGCTGATCTCCCGCCAGCGCTACTGGGGAACGCCGATTCCGGTCGTCCACTGTGAAGACTGCGGCCACGTGCTGGTTCCCGACGAGGAGCTGCCGGTCGAACTGCCCGAGTTCGTCCGGACGACGGGGAACCCACTCGAGGCACAGGAGTCGTTCGTCGAGACGACGTGTCCTGATTGTGGCGGCCCCGCCCGGCGTGAGACGGATACGATGGACACATTCGTCGACTCCTCGTGGTACTTCCTGCGCTTTCTCTCGCCCGATATCGACGACGCGCCGTTCGACGCCGAACTGGCCGACGAGTGGATGCCGATCGACGTCTACGTCGGCGGCGACGAACACGCCATACTGCACCTGCTGTACATCCGATTTTTCACGCGCGCGCTCGCCGATCTGGGGCTGCTCGAGATCCGCGAACCGGTCGAGCGGCTCATTAGCCAGGGAACAGTGCTCTACGACGGCGAGAAGATGTCCGCCTCGAAGGGCAACACCGTCGCACCCCAGGAGTACGGCGCGGAGACGACGCGGCTGTTCGTCCTCGCCGCGGCCCACCCAGAGCAGGACTTCGAGTGGACGGCGAACGACGTTCGCGGGGTCTACGACCTCCAGCAATCGCTGTACGGGATGGCGACGGCGTTCATCGACGAGACCGACACGCGACTCGAGCGACGCGAGCACGACGAGTACGTCGACCGGGAAATCGACCGAACGATCGCGACGGTGACCGACGAGTACGAGCGGTTTCGTTTCCACCGGGCGGTCTCGGAGATCCAGGGATTGGCTCGACTGTTGCGGCGGTATCGCGGCTACGAGCGGCCACAGGAGGAGGTCTACCGGCGGGGGCTGTTGACCCTCGCGGCGTTGATCGCGCCCATGGCCCCCCACCTCGCGGAGGAACTCTGGAACAAACTTCGCGGCGACGGACTCGTCGTCGAAGCCGACTGGCCCGACCCCGACCGCGACACCGACGACGCGCACGTGGAGCGCCGACTCGTCGAGACGACGCTCGAGGACGTTCGAGACATCGTTGACGTGGCCGAGATAGAGGCGGCCGAACGGATCGAACTCGTCGTCGCGGAGGACTGGAAGTACCGCCTCGCCGATCGTCTCGCGGCGGCCGAACCAGCGGACACCTCGGAGCTAGTCGACCGCTTTGCGACCGACGACGCCGTCGACGCCGGCCGGACGGCTATCGACGCGTTCGTCGACGATCGGAACCAGCGCCACGGCGAGCTCGATCCGCTGACCGACGCGGACCGCGAACGCGAGGTACTCGAGCGCTCGCGGTGGTTGCTCGAGGACGAGTTCGACGCGGCCGTGACAGTCCGGCAGGCGACGGAAGCGAGCGAACTCGCGGCGAAGGCGAAGCCGGGCAAACCGGCGATCGATATTCGATGAATTCACGACCGCCATAGCGGGAACTGGAGTCGTTGACGACTGCTTCATATCAATCTGTAGTTGAGTTTGTCGGATCGTGGGATTCGATACCGATAGCGGAACGCTATTTTGGCGTTCGTTCGGTGTCTCTCCCGGTAAACAGATCAAATCTCGAGAATATGTTCGATAGAAGGACAGTTTTATCTCATCGGATAGTAACTATCTGACAGGATGGCAAACGGCGGAGATACGGCCGACACCTCGATTCGGACGGCAACGAGTCAGGCAGTCGTGGAAGCGGTCGCGACTGCGGAAGGGATTCCGCCAGCGGAGTTGTGTCCGCCGGAGTACGAGCCGTTACACGACGTGATCGATCCGGAAGCGCTCGACGCACTCTTTGCACCTCGGAGCCACGGCGGACCCCGACCCGGTGGGACTGTGACGTTTACGTACTGTGGATACGACGTCACGGTCGAAACCGACGGAACCGTTCGGCTCGAGTAACCCGTAATTCTCTGTGGGCTGTTTGCGCCGATCGGTCGATCGATCCGTTTCGACCGAACCCGACGAAAGAGTCCTCGAGGTCGAGTCTCGTCTGGAAAAGCAAGACAAATACGCGATCTATCCCAAGACACAGCCATGGCTATCGCGGCTGCGCGACGACGGCTCCGGGAACGTCCTCTCGAGACGACGGTGCTCCTCTCGATTATCGGCTACGCGCTGGTGATCGGGACGTTCGTCCTCGATCTGCCCATCTACCCCGATCTGACCCTCTCGCAGGTGAACACGCTCTCGCACCTGACCGCGATCATCAACGCGGTGACGACGGTGTTGCTCGTGTTCGGCTGGTACTGGATCAAAGTCGGCGAGATCGAGAAACACCGCGCGGCGATGGGGAGCGCGTTCGTCTCGATCATGCTGTTTCTTGTGGTTTACCTCCTTCGCGTCGGCGGCGGCAGCGGCGAGAAGTCGTTCGTCGGACCGGACCTCGTCACGTACGCCTACCTGATCATGCTCGCGATCCACATCATCCTCTCGATCGTCGCCGTCCCCGTCGTTCTGTACGCGTTGGTTCTCGGACTCACTCACACGCCCGCGGAACTCCGAGAGACCGCCCACGCTCGCGTCGGTCGGATCGCTGCCAGCGCCTGGATCTTGAGTCTCGTGCTGGGGGTCGTCACCTACGTCTTGCTCAACCACGTCTACGATTACGAACTCGCGGCGATGATCGTTCCGATCGGGTTCTGAACGAGCGTCTCTCCTTTCGGTTCTGGTCAACCGCTTACCAGCCGGCAGGCTAAACGGTCAGTCCGTACGCGGGATCGAGTACGCACCGAACCCGAAGGCGACGACCGCGAGCACCGCGAGGATACCGAGATTCGCGAGTGCAGGCTCGAGCCCGAACACCGATGCGGTCCCCCCGTCGGGATACGTCGCGGCTCGTACCCCGCGGGAGAAGTACGTCAGCGGCGAGAGGTTGACCAGCGGCCCGAACCAGCCGGGAAGCTGCTCGAGCGGGATGAACGTCTCCGAGAGAAAGAGCAGCGGGAGGCCGATGGCGTTGCTCGCCGCGACCGCGCCGTCCTGTGAGTCGGTGTAGCTGCCGAGCATGGAGCCGATCCCGCAGAAGCAGACGACGCCGACGAGAATGTACGCGACGACGAGCGGGGAGAACGCGATTTGTGCCCCCGTCAGAACCACGACGAGCACGAGAATCAACAGACTCGCGAGCGCGATGATCGCGGCGTTGACGAGCGTCTGGCCGAGCAGCCACTCCGAGCGCGTCACCGGCGTCGTCGCGAGCTTTTCGAAGCGGTTGCCCTCGCGGTGGCGAGCGACTTCGCTGCCGAGGCGCGAAAACGGCGTGAAGAGGACGACGACGGCGAGGTAGCCGGGGACGTAGTACGCCGCCGGCTCCGCGAACAGCCCGCCGCCGGTCGGATCGGTCTGGATCAGCGCGCCGAAGATGACGATCAGGATCACCGGGAAGAAGAAGGTGAAAAAGACCGCCGTGCGCCGTCTGACGAACGCCCGCCACCCGGCGCTGGTCTGGGCGCGAACGCGTCCGAGCCGACTCATCGGCTCCCCTCCGCGGATCGGTCCCGAGCGCCCTCGAGTTCGGCGTTGGCCACCTGTCCTTCGAGTTCCCCCTCGAGCGATCCCGAGTGGCCCGTTCGAGCGGCTTCCGCGTCGTCGGCGAGTTCGAGGTACGCGCGCTCGAGGTCCGGTTCCGACCAGGTGAGACTGGTGTACTCGATCTCCTCGGCCTCGAGCACGTCGACGACGGTCCCGATGGCGGTCGGCGAAATGGCTTCGAAGACGAGCGCGCCGTCTCGAGCGTCGATCTCGGTAGCATTGATCTCGGCCACATCGGTCTCGGCGGCACCGATTTCAGCCGCATCGGTCTCGGCCTGACGACCCTCGAGCCCGTCGAAGAGATCGGTCGAGACCCGTTCCGCCGTTTCTATCGTGAGCCGACTCGCGCCGCCGTACTTCTCGACCAGCGTCGCCGGCGGCCCGGACGCGACAAGCGAGCCGTCGGCGAGCAGCCCGACCCGGTCGGCCAACCGCTCGGCCTCGGCCATGTCGTGGGTGGTGAGCACGACCGTCGTTCCCTCCGCCGCGAGGCCTTCGATCAGTCGCCAGACGGTTCGCCTGCCAGCGGGGTCGATACCCGTCGTCGGTTCGTCGAGAAAGAGCACATCGGGGTCGTTGACCAGCGCGCTGCCGACGCAGACGCGCCGTTTCTGGCCGCCCGACAGGTTCTCGTACCACGTCTCGCCCGCGTCCGCGAGCCCGACATCGGCGAGGACGGCCTCGGGGTCGCGCGCGGCGTCGTAGAGCCCGGCGTAGTACTCGAGCAGTTCGCGCGCGCTGAGTCGATCCGGCGGGGAGAACTCCTGCGGGAGGACGCCGAGCCGGCTCTCGTCGACGGCCGTCGGTTCGCGCTCCCACAGCCGCGCCGATCCAGCGTCCGGGACCGTCGTGCCGGTCAGCGAGCGAACGAGCGTCGTCTTGCCGGCCCCGTTGGGCCCGATGAGGGCGAATATCTCGCCGTCCGCGACCGAGAGCGAGACGTCCTCGAGGGCGACGGTCTCGCCGTACGTCTTCCTGAGACTCGAGGCCTCGACTACGGCAGTCATGCGTGGCGATAGCCACCCGTTCGGGGTAAGAGGTTCGATTCGGCCGCTCGCCGGCGAGCGGCCGGCAGGTCCGCGGGTCTTGGACACCGCGACATATTTGTGAGCTCGCACCCTCCGATTTCGCCACCAGCTATGATGGAGCAAGCGGAACGAGTGCTGCGTCGGGACCCCGTGATGGCGGAGCTCGTCGACCGGTACGACCCGTACGTCGAACCGGACTGGACGGCCTTCGAACGGCTGTGTATCTCCATTATCAACCAGCAGCTGTCGACCGCGAGCGCTGCCGCGGTCCGAGAGCGGGTCTTCGAGCACTTCGACGGCGAACTGACGCCATCTCGGGTGCTCGAGGCCGAGGAACCCCCGCTTCGAGAGGCGGGGCTCTCGACGATGAAAGTCGAGTATCTGAAAAACGCCGCTCGAGCGTTTCGGGAGAACGACTACACGCGATCGGGGCTCGAAGACCACTCCGCCGAGGAGGTACGCAACCGGCTCACCGAGATCAAAGGAGTCGGCGAGTGGACCGCGAGGATGTTCCTGCTGTTCGTGCTCGAGCGGCCTGATATCCTTCCGCTGGGAGACCTCGCCGTTCGTCGGGGGATCGAACAGCTCTACGGCGACGGCGAGGAGCTCTCGCGTGATGAGATGCGCGAGATCGCGGAGCGCTGGCGTCCGTACCGGTCGGCCGCGACGCGGTATATTTGGGCCGAGTACGAATCCGACGACTGAAAATCCGGGAGCTGTGGCGTCGTTTCTCGCGCGATAAAGCGCCGTCTAGCGCGAAAACCGTTACACGGCAGATAAAGAGCACCGTCCGCATGCGTACCGTTATACCGCAAATAGAGCGTCGTCCGTCGCGCGTCCTCTCACCCCTCGAGCAGCGACCGCGAGGAGTTCGCCAGGATGAGCAGGCTCGTCGTCGCCACGGCTGCGGTCGCGAAGAACGGGTTCAGCGCGCCGACGAGAGCGAGCGGGATCACGAGCGCGTTGTAGACGAACGCCAGCCCGAGGTTTTGCCTGACTCGTCGTCGGGCGGCCCTCGAGAGCGCGAACGCCTGTTCGACCGACGCGAGGTCGTCGTCGACGATCGCCAGATCGGAGGCGTCGGAGGCGAGCGCCGTGCCGCTCCCCATCGAGATGCCGAGGTCGGACCGGGCCAGCGCCGGCGCGTCGTTCGTCCCGTCGCCGACCATCGCCACGCGACCGTCTTCCTGGAGTCGACGGATGGCCGCGGTCTTTCCGGTCGGCGGCACGTCCGCGAGCACCCGATCGACGCCCGGATGCCGGTCGAAGAAGTCGGTCGCGCGTTCGTCGTCGCCGGTCAGTACGACCACGTCGATCCCGTCGTCGCGCAATTTCGTGACCGTCTCGTCCCACTCCGCTCGCAGTTCGTCGCCGACGATAACGACGCCCGCCGCGTGTCCGTCGACGCCGACGACGACGGGGAGCCGGCCGAACCCGCGGGCGTCCGCAACTCGAGACTCGATCGCATCCGCGAGTTCCCAGCCCCGCTCGCCGAACAGATCGGGGTGGCCGACGAGTATCCGTCGACCGTCGACGACCCCCTCGACGCCCGCGTCGTGGGTCTGGAACTCTTGGACCCGTCGATCGTTGGACGCCGAATCGAGGTCGTCGCCGCCGTCCGGTCGGTCGAGCGCCGCCGTCGAACCGTCCTCCTCGTCGGCGAACGCCCCCGAATACTCGTCCTCGGCGGCGAACACCGACGCGAGCGCCGTCGCCGCCGGATGGGAGGCGCGCCGTTCGATCAGTCCGGCGGCCGCCAGCACGCCGTCAGGCGCGTCCGCCTCGAGGACGGTCATATCGCCGGTCGTGAGCGTCCCGGTCTTGTCGAAGACGACGACGTCCACGGCGCGAAGCCGCTCGAGGACGGTCTCGTCGAAGACGACGATCCCGCGTTCCATCGCGTCGGCGATGCTCGAGGCGACCGAAAGCGGCGTCGCGAGCGCAATCGCCCACGGGCTCGCGACGATGATGGCGAGGAGCGAACCCATGACGACCCCTGTCGGCCCGTCGCCGAGGACGAAACGCACCGCACCGACGAGAACGGTGACCGCGACGACCAGCGGGACGAACGTCTCGGCGAGGTCGTCGGCCCGACGCTGGACGCCGTGGGCGGCGCTCTGGACGTTCCAAACCGCCTGCGTGAGTCGGTCGATGCTGCTTGTGGTTTCGTCGCCCACTCGCACGACCGCGGCGTCGCTCGTGACGACCGACCCCCCGATCACGGCGTCGCCCGGCGCTTTCGACACCGGGAGCGATTCGCCGGTGACGACCGATTCGTCGACCGTACACGCGCTCTCGACTAACACGCCGTCGACCGGGATTCGCTCCCCCTGGCGAACCAGCACTCGGTCGCCAGCCTCGAGCGCGTCGACGGGGACGTCGTCCGGCCCGTCGTCCTCGAGACGCCGGGCCCGGTCGACCTGCGAGATCGTCAGTTCGGTGAGTCGGTTCATCGCGCGGCGCTTGACCGTCGACTCGTAGTACACGGCGGCCATCACCGTCGCCGCGACGACGATGGTAAGGTCGTAGTAGACGTCGTTCCCGCCCAGTAGCACGGAGGCCGTGCCGTAGACGTAGGCGCTTATGATCGTCAACGCGGCGAGTACGTGCGTGTTCGGTTCGCGTAGTTTCAGGCTGACGTACGCACCGCGCAGGAGGGGCATCCCGGTCAGGTAGAGGACGACGCCGGTCAGTACGGTAAAGAGGCGCACGAAGAGCATGCTATCGAACGTGTCGAACGCTCCCGCGTACAGCGACAGCAGCCACCAGTCGCTGATCGAGGAGAGATAGACCGGGTACAACACCGCGACGAACGGAACCAACAGGAAGGTTCCGAAGACGATGCCGACGACGTACCGGACCTCGAGCATGTCCTCGCTTCTGCGCTTTCTGATCCCGGTCATCTCGCGCGACCGACGGGTCGTTCCGGTACCGGATGCGCCCGTTTCAGATTCGGCGGTCGCATCCGAGCGGCGGTACGCCGTGTATCCGACTCCGCTCAGCGCGTCTCGAAGGGCGGTCTCCGAAATCGCCTCGGGATCGTGATCGACCCGCACCGTCTCGGTCACGTAACTCGCCGCGACGTCCTCGACGCCCGCCTGCGCGGCGGCAACGGCCTCGAGGAACGATTCGCACGAGGCCGAGTGCATGCCGTCGACGCGGTAGAACGTTCGAACGAATTCGCCCGTCGATCGTTCGCCGGGAACCGCCGAATCGGCCCCGTCGATCGACTCGGGTCGATCGCTTGACTCAGAGCTAGCGGTCGACTCGGATGGTTCGCTCGACTCGAAGGGACCACCGGGCGCGCCGAGTTCGTCGTACGCGCCGCGACACCCCGACGAACAGAACCCGTCGGGGCGGGAGTCGGTGGCCGATCCGTCGACCGATCCGACTGTGGACTCCGCCAGCGTCGCTCCGCAGAAGCGACAGCGCTCGCGGTCCGCTCGAGGGTCGCTCACACGGTGTTCGTTGGGTTGGCGAGCTACAAATACTGCCGGTGTTCGATCGCGGTGATGCCGACTACTCCTCTTCTTCGGGCGTGTCTGGCGCGTCTCGGTCGATGCGCTTGCTCACGTCGACGCGGTAGTTCCCGAGGATGTCCCGGCCGAGGAGAACGGGGTAGTCCATGTGGCCTCGGTCTTCGACGCTGGCGGTGACCGTGTGGCGGTTGCCGCCGACGCCGACGACGATGTCGACCACCGGCCGGCTCTTGGAGGTCTTCGAGCTTCCCGACTTGACTCGAGTGACCGATTTGATCGGCCCGGCACCGATGTCGGCGGCGAGGCTGGTGTCGATGCTCGTTCGCGTGGCTCCGGTGTCGGATTTTGCCAGCACCGATTTCGACCCGCTCGTCCCCGAGAGGACGACTTCCTCGGTATAGCCGATCGTCGCCGGTTCGTCGTTGGTCGTCGCGGGCTCCGGCGGCCGCGCCGAAGGCTCCGTATCGTCGAGCGTTCGGCCGAGTTCCTCGACGCGGTCGTCGTCGACTGTGCCGCCTGCCCGTTCGATAGCGAGTTTCGCGATGTGCGGAGCCGGGCTGACCCCCGTCGCCTCGTACAGTCCCTTGAACCCGGCCGTGGGGTTCACCTCGAGGACGTACCAGCCTCATCGCCTTCGACGAGGTCGACGCCCGCGTAATCGAGTCCGATGGCGTCTGCAGAGTCTCGAGCCATCTCCGCCGCGACGTCGGGGAGGTCGTCCGTCGCGTCTTCGACCGCTCCGCCGAGTGCGACGTTCGTTCGCCAGTCGTTGTCCGGCGCGTACCGGTACATCGCGCCGACGATTTCGCCGTCGACGACGTAGACGCGCAGGTCGCGGTCCGGTCCGTCGCCTTCGCCGATGAGTTCCTGTAAGAACGCGTATCGGTCGCCGACCTTCGCGTTGACCATGTCGTCGGGGCCGACCTTCCACGTGCCGCCGCCGTGGGTTCCGATCGCGGTCTTGTAGACGGCCTGCTCGCCGTACTCGTGTCGGGCGGCGTTGAGTCGGTCGCTACTCAGCGCGAGCAACACGTTCGGAACGCGAACGCCGTTTGCCGCAAGCGTCCCCGCCGTCGAGAGTTTGTGAATCGCGGTCAGCACCGATTCGGGACTGTTGAGCATCGGGACGAGCGGCGAGAACGTGTTGATCAGACCGAGTTCTTCGCAAGGCTGTTCCGTATTCGAGAGAAGCATCCGGTTCGCGATGATATCGACGTCGGGCTCGAGGACGACCGATCCGTCGGCCACGCGTACGCTCGTGTTCTCCTCACGGAGCCACTCGGTGTCGTGGCCCAGCGCCTCGACCGCGTTGAGGATCGCCTTCGTCTCTTTGCTCGTGTGAAGACTGAGAACACCGACCGTTACGGAATCTGCCGTAGTCATACTCGACAAACACCGACTACCCGCAAAAGCGTTTATAAAATTATCGGCCAATGGTATGTGTGAACGAGTCCATTCATCGTTGCCATCCAAGCGGTCCCGTATCGGCGATTACGTCTTCCGCGTTGATCTGATATTTTCGTTCGGGTCAACCGCAGTCAGTCGAGATCCGCGTTCACGTGACGACCGACTGAATCTGCTGGAGGTCGAGCAACCCACTCGCGACCGCGAGCGCCCCCCACGTGACGACCCCCACCGCGATCGCGCCGACCAGCATGACGAGACTCGAGATCAGCGGCGTGACCAACAACACGGCGACGGCCATCACCCCGGTGATCCCGCAGATGCGACCGAACGAGCGCGCGAGCGACTCGAGGTGCAGGGTCAGTTCGCTGTGGACGATATACAGGTTCACCAGCACGTACACCGTGTGGGTCGCGACGGTCGCGATCGCCGCGCCGACGACGCCGATCGTCGGGATCAACGCGATATTGAGCAGGAGGTTCGCGGCCGACGTTGCGCCCTTCGCGATCGCGCGGGAGCGGGCGCGACCGAGATAATCGAGGCTATCGCTCGTGAGATTCGTAATCGTCTGGAGCACGATAAACAGCGAGAACACCTGCACGATCGGGACAGCGCCAGCGTACTCGGCTCCGAACACCATCGTCATGAGCGGTTCGGCGACCAGCGCGAGCCCCACTGCCGCCGGGACGTAGAGCAACATCGCGTTCGTCAACGCCGTCTCGTAGATTCGTCTCGCCTCCTCGAGTTGTCCCGCGACCTTCTGCTCGCCGAAGTTGGGCGAGATCGTGAACCCGAGTGACTCCGCGGGAGCGAGGAGGAAGTCGGAAAGCTGTTTCGCGAGCGTGTAGAACGCGACGGCGACCGGATTGAGAAAGAACCCGACGAGAACGATGTCGATCTGTTTGTCGACGACGTTCGCGCTTCGTGTCGCCGTCAGCGGGACGCTGTACTCGAGTACGCGCCGAGAGAGCCCGTCTTCGAACTCCGCTACCCCTTCGTATTTCCGGTAGACGGTCCGATAAAGCCAGACGAGGCCGACGGCCGCGGCGATCGCGTAGCCGACGATGTAGCCGAAGAACGCGCCGAGAGCGCCCAGCCCTGCCAGAACGAACAGAACGGCGAACACGAGTCGAGCCGCCCCGCTGATCGCCTGAATCGCGGCGCTGTAGACGAGTTCGTTGTACCCCTGGAAGACGATCTGCGCGAAGACGTTGAACGAGTTGACCGTGATATAGACCACGCCGGCGGCCAGAAACGGCGCGGCTCCGGGGTCGCCCAGCAGACTCGCGATGTGCTCGTGAAAGAGCAACAGCGTGTACGCGACGATCCCGATCACGATCAGCTTCGCCGTGACGGTGCTCCGCAGGAGGTGTGGAATCTGACCGGGGTCGTCTTCCCGATACTCGGCGACGTACCGCGCGGCCGACTTGCCAAGGCCGACATCGGCGAACAGCTGTACCACCGCCAGTATCCCGATCGCCCAGTACAGTTCGCCGTAGCCCGCCGGATCGAGTAAGTACCTGGCGAGGACGAGCATCAACAGCGAACTCGAGACCATGTAGACGCCACGAGCGACGAGCGTCGCTTTGAACCCGCGGACGATGTGCGCTTGTCTATCCATGTGCGAACTGCTCCGAGCGAGATAACGGACTGGCCGCCCAGCCCGTAGCTGCTCGATATCGTCACGAACGGCCTTTCTGGGGATTGTAATGGACGAACAACAGCCGGAAACTTCATGCTACACTGACCACTCCTCGCTCCGAAACGTCCCCGCGGCCACACTGTCGTCTCGAACTAACCACTTCGGTGGTCGAACGTGCTACCGTTCGGTGATCGAACGCACTACGGTGATCGAACGCGTTAGAAATGGCGACCCCGTTCGAGTTCCGCAATTGCACTCGCTCGAGATATCGAACGCGTTATAGATACGACGCGTCCCAGCGGGTCGCCTTCCGCCGGTTGCCACAACTGTTGCACTCGATCCGACCCATGGTGTCCATCGCGTTGTCGATCGAGTCACAGTTCCCACAGAGCCAGCCGTAGCGGTCCTCGAGTTCGTCGGTGCCGTAGGCGGGGGTAAAACGGCGATTCCGAGCCGCGAGCGGCTTCGCCGTAGCTCACGTACACGTTCTCGCCGTCGATTTCGCGTTGGTCGACCGCCTTCCAGTCCTCGTCGGCTTCGGTGTCGGATTCGACGTAGATGTTCTCGGCAAAGGTTTCGTCGCCGATGTCGACCTCGCGCTGTCCCGCCCGTTCGAAGCCGTGATCTTCGTAGAAGCGGTTGCCGCCCTCGTTGTCCGCGAGGACGAAACACCGGACCTGATCCGCGCCTTCCTCGAGCAGACGCTCCCGCGTGCGGACCAACAATCGGACGCCCATTCCGCTCGATCGGTGATCGGGGTGGACGTGCAACCAGAGGAGCTGTCCGGTTCCGTATCGCTGTCCTACGAGCACGCTCTGGGAGAATCCCGCGATCTCGCCGTCGCGTTCGACGACGAGAAACAGCGTGTGGTCGTCGCGAACGTCCTCGGCGAAGGAGTCGCCGTACCACTGCTCGAGAGCGCCGGCGACCGTTTCCTCCGACAGAAAGTCCGTGTACAGCGACTCGAGCGAGTCTCGTGCGACTCGGCGAATCTCGTCGACGTCTTCCTCGGTTGCTTCACGAAAGTCCATGCCTCATACTAGCATGGCATCGTACAAAACATATGCCATCGGGGGAACGTTCGCCGGTTGGTTCCGTCGGCAGAATACGTTTTATATCTGGACCCGACAGGGAGAACATGACCGATACTCGTCCCGACGATCCACCCGATATCGAGTCGAACGATTCGACCGACAACGACGTCTTCACGTACAACGGCGGTCGCGTCGATCCCGGGGAATCCGTCAACATCAGATACGGCATTAGTGAAACGTATCTGGGCGATCCCGTTCGGATCCCCGTAACGGTCGTCAACGGTCAGTACCCGGGACCGACGGTCTTTCTCTCGGCCGCGGCCCACGGCGACGAACTCAACGGGATCGAGGTCGTCCGTGAGGTCGCACACGACTGGGACCACGCGGAGTTACACGGGGCGCTGGTCTGTTTGCCCGTGATGAACGTTCCCGGATTCCTCGCTCAAGAGCGGTACCTGCCAATTTACGACCGCGACCTCAACCGATCGTTTCCGGGCAGAGAGGGATCGACGAGCGCGCGCCGGATGGCCCACCGAATCTTCACGAACTTCATCGAACCCTGCGACCTCGGGCTGGACTTTCACACCTCGACGCGCGGGCGGACGAACATGCTTCACGTCCGGGCCGATATGGACCACACCGACATCGTCCGGCTGGCGAACGCGTTCAGTTCGAACGTTATCATCGACGGACAGGGGCCGTCGGGAACCCTCCGTCGCGAGGCGACCGACACCGGCGTCCCGACGATCACGATCGAGATGGGCGAGGCCCACCGCTTCCAGCGCTCGCTCATCGATCGCGCCCTGACCGGCGTCGCGAGCGTCTGCGCGGAATTCGGCCTCCACCGGGACTCCGCCGTCCACTGGCCGGGCTGGCGTATCCTGATCGACGACACCGACGAGAAGACGTGGCTGCGCGCCGACGCCGGTGGGATGGTCGATATGAAACACGGCCGCGGCGAACTCGTCGAGGAAGGCGACGTGATCTGTACGATCACCGATCCGTTCAAAGAAGAGGAGGACATCGTTTCGGTCGAAGCGCCGTTTACCGGCCTGATCGTCGGCGTTCTCGAGAACCCCGTCGTCTATCCCGGCAACCCGCTCTGTCACCTCGTCGGACTCGAGCCCGAGACCCGGACCGCCCTCGAGCGCGAGCGGACGGACGTGGATCCGCTGTTGCGCTATCTCGAGTGATCCGCGGCGGGGGTTCGACCACTATCGTTCTCGACCGTCGATTCCGACGGTGCTCGAAACTGCTAACTAGCGCGTTCGGAACTGACGACCGTCTCGGAGTATGCAGGTCGGTCGTTTATCGACGGCGATCACGACGCCACAGGCATGAGCGAACGAAGCGACCGGTTCCTGATTCTCTTGATCGCGGCGACCGGACTGCTCGTACTGCTCGTCGGCTGGGAACTGGCTATCGTTGAGGCGCTCCAGCGGGACCTCGCCGGCCGCGTCGAGGTCATTCTATACGCCGCCGTAATCGCCGTGTTCTTGTTAGTCGGGGTCGGTGCGTGGATCGAAACCAAACGGATCGACGAGAATCGAGACTAAGACCGGCTGACACGTCGGCCAAAACATGAAAAACAGTGGAACGTGACTCGGCGGTATGGCTCAGGAAGCGAACTGCCCGCACTGCTCGGAAGATGTGATGGTTAACATCGACTGGACCATCCTTCGAACGAGAAAGAAGCCCCCGACGGTCACTAGCGACTTCTCGAAATCCGCGGTGTGTACCGAATGCGGCGAAAAATTCGCTTGCAAGGTCGACACGCCGTATTGAGCGACGGGACGCGTATCTCCCTACCGGTTCGGCCCGTCGCGATATCTCGTTTCGGCTGAACTAACCGACAATTGGCAAGAACTTTAAAATAGTTCTTCTCTAAACAACGAAATGGGGCAGGGAGATATAGGCACCTTTGCCGAACGGTATTCGATACCGACGTTCCCATACCCCGAACTGATATATGTCGAAAAGGCCTCCCCCGGCCTTTTCTACGACATGGTGTCTGATCGCGGGTGTCTCTCGCTACTGCGAACGCGCTCTCTCAATAGAACAGAACACCTTCCAGCTCTGGGGTTAGTACCGTGACAGCTTCGGAATCGTCGATCGGCTCATCCCCGATTCACTCCCCTGTGAGTTGTATTTTTCCGGTTTCGTCGCCCAACTTCGAATCCAAGAAGTAACTTCTATACCCCCGCGGGCTAACCCACCATATGAGTGTATGAGTCAGTCTTACAATCGCGGTCTCATCGAGGACTTCGGCCGGTGGAAGGAGTTCTCGGCTGGGATGTGGGCGTGGATTTTCCACAAATTCACCGGGTGGATGCTGATCGGCTACCTGTTTACCCACATCGCCGTGTTGAGCACAGCAATCGGTGCGGCGAACGGACAGATGATGATGGTCGGCGGTGAAGAGGTGAACGTCTTTACGGGCACGATCCAGGGCCTCGAGGGGCTCTTTATCGTTCGCGTTCTCGAGGTCGGACTCCTCGCGGTCGCAGTCTTTCACATCCTCAATGGCGTGCGACTGCTGATGGTCGATCTCGGGATCGGTCTCGAGTCTCAGGACAAGAGTTTCTACGCGTCGCTGATCTTGACGGGTGCGATCACCGTCGCGAGCGTTCCGACGTTCCTCTCGGGGGTGGGCTTCTGATGGCGGAGCGTTACTCCTCGTTCACGCCCGGCGGAACCGGTTGGCTCCTCCAGCGGATCACCGCCGCATTTCTGGTCGTCGTCCTGGCGTTTCACTTCTTCCAGTTGCACTTCGTGACTCACGCCGCCGAGGTCACCTTCGCGGGGACTCAGGCGCGAATGGAAAATCCAGGGTACTTCCTCGCGATGGTGCTGTTCCTGATTACGGCCGCGTTCCACGGCGTTAACGGCATCTACAACGCGCTCGTCAACCAGGGACTCTCCGGAACCCCGAAGAAAGTCGTCTTGGCTATTCTCACACTCTCGGGGCTCGCACTCGTCGCACAGGGTATCTACGTCGCGATCGTCATGGCGGGAGGGAGCATTTCATGAGCACACAACAGCAAGAACAACCCGACACGCAGGAAGCACCGGCCGACCCCGAGATGAAAGGGGCCGAGTCGCCCCAGCAGGAGCGACTCGAGAAGAAAGAACAGGGACTGGCCGAAGCCGAATCGGTCGACGAATCCGACGTCGAGGGCGAGTCGGTTCACCTGAAGGTGTTCCGGTACGACCCCGAAGTGAGCGGCAAACAGGAGCCGCGATTCGACGAATTCCATGTCCCCTTCGAGAAGGGGATGACCGTTCTCGACGCGCTGATCTTCGCGCGCGACGAGTTCGACTCGTCGCTTACCTTCCGACACTCCTGTCGGCAGGCGATCTGCGGATCGGACGCCTTCTTCATCAACGGCTCGCAGCGACTGGGCTGTAAAACCCAGATTTCGGCCCTTCAACAGCCGATTCGCGTCGAACCGCTTCCTCACCAAGAGGTCGTCAAGGACCTGGTCGTCGACATGGATCATTTCTACGACCAGATGCACGCCGTCGAGCCCTACTTCCAGCAGGAAGACCTCCCCGAGGGTGAACTCGAGGAGCAACGACAGGACCGAGAGAACCGCGAGAAGGTCAAGATGTCCACGCGCTGTATCTGGTGTGGCGCGTGTATGTCCTCGTGTAACATCGCGGCCGGCGACAACCAGTACCTCGGTCCGGCGGCGATCAACAAAGCGTACAAGTTCGCGATGGACGAACGCGAGGACGAGGAGATCAAAGAGCACCGACTTCGGATCTTAGAGCAGGAACACGGCGTCTGGCGCTGTCAGACCCAGTTTTCCTGTACGGAGGTCTGTCCGAAAGACATCCCCCTCACGGAGCACATTCAGGAGCTCAAACGTGAGGCAGTCAAGAAGAACCTGAAATTCTGGTAAACCATGTACGAACACGACGTAATCGTGGTCGGCGCGGGCGGTGCCGGCCTCAGAGCAGCGGTCGCGGCGCACGAGGCGGGAGCGGACGTGGCGATGGTCACGAAGCTACACCCGGTTCGAAGCCACACCGGCGCGGCGGAGGGTGGTATCAACGCCGCGCTTCGTGAGGGCGACGACTGGGAACTCCACGCCTACGACACGATGAAGGGCTCTGACTACCTCGGCGACGCGCCGGCGGTCGAAACGCTGGCCCAGGACGCCCCTGAGGAGACGATTTCCTTAGAGCACTGGGGGATGCCCTTCTCTCGAGAGGACGACGGCCGCGTCTCACAGCGACCGTTCGGCGGTCTCTCTTTCCCGCGGACGACCTACGCGGGCGCGGAGACCGGCCATCACCTGCTGCATACGATGTACGAGCAGGTCGTCAAACGGGGCATTCAGGTCTACGACGAGTGGTACGTGATGAACCTCGCGACCTCCGACGAACCCGATCCGAACGATCGGACCTGCCACGGCGTCGTCGCCTACGACGTCCAGTCGGGCACCGTCGAGGGATTCAAAGCGAACGACGGCGTGATCCTCGCGACCGGCGGTCCCGGACAGGCGTTCGATCACACGACCAACGCCGTCTCCTGTACGGGCGACGGTCACGCGATGGCATACCGTGCGGGCGTACCGCTCGAGGACATGGAGTTCATCCAGTTCCACCCGACGACGCTCCCCTCGACCGGCGTGCTCCTCTCGGAAGGTGTTCGCGGTGAGGGCGGCATTCTCTACAACGACGAGGGCGAGCGGTTCATGTTCGAGTACGGTTACGCGAACAACGACGGCGAACTCGCCTCTCGAGACGTCGTCGCGCGGGCCGAGCTGACGGAAGTCAGCGAGGGACGTGGCGTCGAAGACGAGTACGTCCACCTCGACATGCGCCACCTCGGCGAGGAGCGAATCATCGACCGTCTGGAGAACATTCTCCACCTGGCGGAGGACTTCGAGGGTGCCGACGGACTGGTCGAGCCGATGCCGGTCAAACCCGGCCAGCACTACGCGATGGGCGGCATCGAAACCGACGAAAACGGCGCGACCTGCGTCGACGGACTCTACGCGGCCGGCGAGTGTGCCTGCGTGTCCGTCCACGGCGCGAACCGTCTCGGCGGAAACGCGCTCCCCGAACTCATCGTCTTCGGCAAGCGGGCGGGCTATCACGCCGCTGGCGGCGATCTCGGCGAGGCCGAGATCGATACCGGTTACACCGATTCCGTCGAGGACGAAGACGACACCGAGTTCCCCGTCCAGCCGGGTTCGGCCGGCCTCGAGCCGACGGGCGACGACGTTGCGGCCGACGGTTCCGGACAAGTCGCCGACGCAAACGGCGTGCTCGAGCGAGCCGTCGAAACCGAATCCGAACGCATCGATCGGCTGATGAACAAAGACGACGGCGTCCAGCACGCCGAAATCCGGTCGAAGCTCCAGAAGGCGATGACCGACTACGTCAACGTCTTCCGGACCGAAGAGGGCATCAAGCAGGCCCTCGAGGTCATCCGCGAGTGCCGTGAGGAGTACCGCGATGTCTACGTCGCAGACCCCTCGACGACGTTCAATACCGACCTCCAGATGACATACGAGACCCGGAACCTGATCGACGTGGCCGAGACGATCGCACTCGGCGCGCTCGTCCGCAACGAGTTCCGCGGTGCCCACTGGCGACAGGAAAACCAGATCCGCGACGACGAGAACTGGCTCAAACACACGCTGGTCTCCTGGAACGGCGGCAAGCCGTCGATCTGGTACCGGCCGGTCCTCCTCGAGGGCGAGGACAAAACCTACGAGCCGAAAGAGCGCAGCTACTGAATCTCGAACTCGTTTTCGCGAACTGGGCCCATCGCACAGGCGGTTGCTCACGTCTTTGGAAGCCGGCGTTCTGTCTCGAGGTGGGCTTGTCCGGTCGCTTCTACCAGCCGATGGCCTCTACCATGTCCACGCCGACGCGAGATGTTCGATGACCTTGTATCCGACGTAGATCCCGATGATACCCATGATTCCGGGGAGCTCCGGCGGAGCCGGAATCGGGACGTTGAGAAATCGGAACAGTGCGCCGGTCGCCACCCCGACCAGGAGTGCGATGACGGTAAGTTGGGTCGACATTCACCTCTTACTCGCAAATCAGTGGACAAAAATTGCTCCGTCTGACCTTCCCGGCCGTCGAAGCCCTGATACCCGATACCAGTGAACAATGGTTCGACGATTCCCGAAATCGACCACGCAGGCGGGCGTCCGCCGACGTGACCGATATCGACGACCGACGAACTCCGCTTCGACACGCCGCAGTCACCCCTTTCCCCAGTCCGTTTTCGACGATCGTTGTAGTATGGATTTATTATCGTCGAAACAGACAGCATCGAGTATGACACGCTCAGCGACGACGACTCTCGACGCGTCGGTTCCGACCGATCTCGACTCCGCGCGGGCCAAACTCGTCTACCTCTATCTCGCCGCGACCGGCGGCGCGACCGCTGACGACCTCTGTGACGATCTCGAAGTCACGAAGGGGACCGTCCTCTCGATTGCGGGAACCCTTCGAGAGCGCGGCTATCTCGAGCGACGGGACGGCCGGTACGAACTCGCGTAGGTGTTTCGACAGCGCCTCGAGAGAAAGGGCGCGCCCAGCTCGTGGCGTTCGTTGATTACAGTTCGATTCGTTCGACGAGCTGATCGCGATTCTCGTTCGTGTTGACGGCGACGATACGGATCTCGTCCTCGAGACCCGATCCGCGCAGTTTGGCTTTCAGGAGATTGTCGACCTGGTAGACGCCGGCCGCGTTCGTCATCTCGATCTCGACCATGACTGGTCGCCCTTCGCCCTCGTGTAACGACACGCGGTTGATCGCCTGGCTCGAGAGTGTGTTGATTCCGCGCCCACCCTGCTCGTAAGGGATCCGCGAGCGCCCGCGTTCCATATCCAGTGCGTCCGCGACGCGAATAATGCCGCCTTCGGTCGTCAGCGGCGTCTCGGCGGTGTGATGACAGATGATCGCGTGGAGAATCTCGCCTTTCATTCGAACGCAGTCCGCGAGGTCGTAGAACTCCGGTAACACCCGGTCGAGGATGTCGGCCGCGAGCGGGATCGAGTAGTAGGCATGCTGGTCGCGGTGGACGACGTGACCGACGTCGTGTAACGTCGCCGCGAGGACGATGATGACCGACTCGTCGGCTTCGGCGAGGCCCTGCTGGCTCGCGCCGTTGAACTCGACGTTGCCCGCTTTGAGCAGGTCGTACAGACAGAGCGCGCGGTTGCGAACGATCTCGATGTGTTTCGGACCGTGGTCGTTGTACCGTTTTCGATCGACCGCGTTGACGTTCTGGGCCTCGAGGTAGGTCTGGATCTCCTCGTCGGTCGTGACGAACTCGAGCACCTCGTTGCACTTGTCGTCGGGAAAGTGATGTTCGTCGTCGGGAACGTAGACGCGGCGCGTGTCCTCGGTCACTGAAGCGTCGCTCATATGCGGTGGTCGCCGGCGGAGTAAAAAAGCCCTCCGCCAATCGAAATCGTTCGACTGGCGGCCGATCGGATTCGAAGGTCGTCGATCAGGACGCGTCGGCGACCGCGTCCTCGACTTCGGCGTACTCCGGTTCGACGCCCGGATCGTCCGTCACCCACGAGTAGGCGACTTCGCCGTCGCTGTCGACGACGAACACGGAGCGCTTGGCGACGCCGTGAACGCCGAGGTCGTCGAAGTCCATGCGGATGTCGTAGTCGTCGATGGTTTCCTTTTCGAAGTCGCTGAGCAGGCCGAACTCGAGGTCGTTCTGGTCGCGGAACTCGTTGAGCGAGAACGGGGAGTCGACGCTCACGCCGTACACCGTCGCGTCGAGGTCGTTGAACGCCGAGAGGCGGTCCTGAAACGTACACATCTCGGTCGTGCAGACGCCCGTGAACGCGCCGGGGAAGAACGCGAGGACGATCGGGCCCTCGTCCGCGAGCCGATCCGAGAGCGTAAAGGAGTCAATATCGCCGTTTGCGAGCGGTGCCGTGAAATCTGGTGCAACGTCGCCGGTTTCTGGCATCACTCGAGGTTGTACGTTGAGCGAAAAGACAGTTTCGTTCGCGAGACAGTCTCTCCGTGCGTTCGATCTCGCTGTGTAACTGAGTACGATTCGCGTTCGCAACGGATACTGTTCGTCCGGGCCCGATAGTCACGCCCTACGCTCCAGTCGGGGACCGAATTCTGGTGCCTGACTCGCCATCCACACTCTCGGTCTCGCACCAACGTCCACGCTCTCCCGTGACGCGTTCGTCCGAGTCGGTGTTCACGGGTCCGGGTAGCGACCCAGCGGCTCGATCGGACTCGACACGAGCGCGCTCGAATTGCAGTACCGTACCATCGACGGTCCGCCGTCGAGTGATCGAAGATGCCCCCAGGCGGTACAGTCCCCTCACGCGGGCATTCAGGCACTCGTTGCCTAGCTATGTGGTCCAAAAAGGTTATAATTGCCAGCGGATAAGCCACGCATAGAGATGGCACTCGAAACTGCACCGCTGTTTGCTCCCATTCCAGGGGGGACGGAACTATTAGTCATCCTTTTCATCGCGATTTTGCTCTTCGGAGCGAACAAGATCCCAAAACTCGCTCGGTCGACGGGAGAGGCGATGGGCGAATTCCAGAAGGGCCGTGAAAAGGTTGAAACTGAACTCGAGGAGATGCGAGAAACCGGTACCTACGACGACGTAGACGACGAGGAGGACGAGGAATCCGACTTCGTCGATACGGAGCCCGTGACTTCCGACGACGAGACCGATTCGGACACCAACACGGAGACGGAAACGCAGTCGAACTGACCTGTTTCTCGAGCAGGGCGTGTGGCCTAGCGGAGAGGGCAGGAGGTTCCTAACCTTCTGATCGTGGGTTCGAATCCCGCCACGCCCGTGCAGCGAGCCACGAAGTGGCGAGCGAACCGGCGTGGCGGGATTCGAATAAGAGAACGGCGAGCGAAGCGAGCCGTTCGCGTCGTTCGAATCCCGGCCGCACCCACTTTGCTGTAAGTAACTGCGAGGAGTGAAAACGACACCTCGACATTCGAACACGATGACGGCGAGCGGAGCGAACCGTTCGCGTCGTTCAAACTCACGTACCAGTCTACGCTGTATCTCCGTTCGTCGTACGACAGACACACGATTCGAAGTTGGTCGCGCTTGTGCGGGCGAGCGAGGTCCCGGAGTTCGGCTCGAGTCCCGTGTTGTGACTCGAGTCACAGGACCACCTACCGGCCGAGTTTTCGAGACCACTCTCGAGCGTGGCTGGTACCGAAAAGCGCTCGAAGACTGGGTTCCTCGAGATTAGTCGTCGACGTCGAGTACAGTTAGCAACTCCGCGTGATCGTTCGGGTCGGCCTCGAGATCGGGCGAGTCCTCGAGCAGGCGATCTGTGAAACGACGTCGGGCGGCCGGATCGCGAACGATCTCGGCCTGAAGGGAGTCGACTTTTTCGCGGTCCGCGCTCGCGCTGCGGTTGATCCACATTTTCAGGTACTCGAAGAAGACGTCGTCGTCGTTTCTGGGTGCGACGTCCTTGGTCGCCTCCGTGGCCCATTGTTCGACTTGCATCACGATCGCCTTTCGGTGTGCCCACGGCAGGTCGACGAGCCGGTCGGTGTCGACGCCGACGAACGACTCGGCCGCGGCGATCGCCTCGACCGTCGACGAACCCGAGTTGCCGGATTCGTGGTCCCGGTCGCCCGCAGCGTCTGCCACGAGGGTGTCAACCGTCTCCCAGCGTCGAAGCGGGATTTCGCCCCCGCGCTCGGTCCGGTAGAGATAGTAGCCGAACGCCGAGAGCAACAGCGACGTGAAGATCGTCGGAAACGCCGCCAACAGGCCGATCATGATGATCATCGCGCCGTGTGGACCGCGGGGTTTGTACTCGAACGAACGTGAGCCGATCGAGTCGCTCTCGAGGACCGCGGAAATCCGCCTGTCGGTACCGCTCTCTCCCCCGTCGGTATCGTCCCCCGTTCCGGCGGAACGCGAGCGTTCGGAACGGATACCTGCCGGGCCCGCGTCGCTGGATGCCCTCGAGTCGAGTCGGTCCGTCTCGAGTCGGGACTCGAGATGGTCCTCGATCGACCGGTGGACAGCATCGGGGTCAGCGGCGTCGTACTGACTCGTCTTGCTCGCCGGCGCTTCCTCGAGTGTCGACCGAGTGTACTCGAGACGCGCGGTTCGGTCGCTCATAGGTGTACCGAGAGAACTCCGCTGTATAAGGGTGTTCAGTTATTCCCGGGGTCCGGGAGTACCGGTCACGCGTCGGGGATCGTAAACTCGCTCGCACCGCAGTGACAGCCCTGTGGTGAGCCGATCGCGTACACGGACCCGTCCTCGAGCTTGCGTACGGCGTGGTAGGCGCCACACGCGGTACAGACGCCGAGTGTCTTCGTTACCGATGGCTGTCGTGACATACACCAACGACTCGAGCGCGGGGTAATGTAACGGTCCGATTGTTGCAATCGATCGATAGTGTTGCTCGAGCGAAATTCACTTTAACGGAACTATCACCTCAATTGCTCGAGTTGCAAGTAACGCAGTAAGATCCGGTCCGACGGCTAGTACGGCCGAAACACGCCTATCGGTCTGGTCGGACCGACCTGACACCGTTCGAACGACGTTTCGAGCCGATTCACTCGTTCAAATGCGATCGATACCCTTTCGGCTCAAACCCGCGCCGACAGATGACGCGCTTGCGTCCGACGCTTACGGCGCTCACTTCGTCGTCGTTTTCCATGTCGTCGATGACGTCCATCAGGTGTTCTTGAGTCCAGCCGGTTTCCTCGAGGACGGTGTTCTCGTCGACGCGGCCGCCACGCTTGACGAGCATTCTGAGAACCTTGTCTTCGTCAGGTAGTTCCCGTTCGTCGACGCCGTACTCCACCTGTTCGGCGTAGCTCAACGTTTCGTCCGCGTCGGTCGCCGAGCGGTCGGTCTCGTCCGCAGACGACCCCTCGGACGTGCTTGCGTCGGATTCGTCGCTCTTCCAGAGCGACGACAGCCGGGTCCATATCGCGTCAAATGGCATCTGTATTACCCTCCACAGAGATACTCGTTGGTCAGGCGTACTTCTCCCGTCGTCTTGTGTTTTTCGCGTTTCATATGTGGTCCTCGTCGCTGTAATCGGTCTCGTCTACGGTGACGCCCAGGACGGCGAAAGCCGACAGCCTTGCGACGTGCAAGGTGACTACGTGGTCGTGGGTTTCGACAGGTCAGCGGTCACAAACGTGTGCGAACCTCTCGCACGATACCGTCGACATCGTAGCCGTCGGTCGATTTGTCGAACACGACGTCGCCGTCGCATCGGACGACGAACACGCCGTCGGCACCCGTCTCGAGCGTGACCGACTCCAGTTGCCGACCGAACGACGTCAAGAGCGCACGCTGGACGTCGATCGCCCGCGAGAGGAACCCGCACGGGACACAGTATTCGATTTCGACCGTTGCCATGGGCGTCCGTTCTCGACCCTGCTACAAATCATGCCGGGTCTCGTGCCATCGGGTGACTGCGAGTCGCGGCTCACCGACGACGGCTTCGGTAGCGCTCGACGAGGTGCTCGAGCGTTTCGTGGTGGTTCGTCGTGTGCGGCGCGGTCAACGGCGAGATGCTGATGCGTCCGTTGACGACGGCGTGGCGGTCGGTCCCTGGCGGGTCGGAGATCGATCCGGGATCCATCTCCTCCCAGACGCGGTCCCGGAGTCGAATCGAGCCGTCGTTCATCGTGGCGTCCATCTCGTAGCGTTTCGACGGACGGGTGATCTCGACATCCGCCGGCGCCCCGTCAGGCATCGGCACGTTCACGTTGAGATACGCCGCGTGCTCGAATATCGCCGTCTCGAGGGCGTGCTCGGCGAGAAAGGACGTGATCCGGGTCGCCTCCGCGAACGACTCGGACTCGAGGACGATCTCGTCGAACGAGCGGTCGCCGGTCGCGGGGACGTACAGCGAGGTCGCGATCGCGGGCACGTCGAAGAAGGCTGCCTCGACGGCGGCGCTGATCGTTCCAGATCGGCCGAGTACGTACTCACCGAGGTTCGCACCGCCGTTACAGCCCGAGACCACGAGATCGGGTTCCGGACCGAGTTCGGCCAGCCCCGCGACGACGCAGTCAGATGGCGTCCCCTCGAGCGCGTAGCCGAGTTCGTGATCGAACACGTCCGCCTCGTGGGAGATCGATCGGCCGACCGCGCTCTGATCGGAACGGGGCGCGACGACGGTGACGTTCGCGACCGCAGATAGCGCGTCGTAGAGCGCCCGAATGCCGGGGCTGTCGATCCCGTCGTCGTTCGTCAGCAGGATCTCGAGGGCCATGTCGGTTCGCTCGAAGGGAATCAGGAAAAGCCCACCGTTTGGGAGCGTGGCTCAGACGAGGCGGTCGACGACGGTCTCTTCGTCCACGACGAGGTTGTACGCGCCTTCGTCGTCGTTCCAGAGCGCGAGCGTGCCGTCGAACGAACAGATCTCCCCGTAGTCGGCTTCGATCAGCGCGCGGTTCATCGCCGTCTCGTTCGTGAGGACCGCGTAGTGTTCGACGTCCTCGCTGCCGTCGCTGATCTTGAAAACGGGATTGGCCGAACCCCGCCCCTCGTCGTCGCTCAGCGAGTGGCTCAGTTTCGCGGCGACGAGGTCGATTCGGTTCGGCACGTGGCGGTCCATCTCGGCCATCTTGGCCCACGACCCCGACTCGAGCGACAGATCGATTTCGCGCTTCCCGTCGCGTCGCAGAATCGAAGCGGAAAACTGGACGTCGACGTTGACGAACTCGCCGGGCGCGTACGCCTCGTCGGTTTCGTTGGCGGCGTCCTCGAGCCGTCGTTGAAACGTTGGGACCGCGAGGTCGGGTCGAACGTCGAACGACCAGCCGCGATCGGACGGCCGCTCGCCCGGCCAGAGTCGAACGGCGGGCCCGAAGACGGTGATCGATTCGCCGTCACCGTTCGACGGGTCCGCCCGTAGCCACTCGAGCGTCTCTCCGGCCCCGACCGCGTCGTCTTCGACCCGCCGCTCGAGTCGGCGAAGCTGGATGCTCGTCTGCTTGTCCGCCGGGGCGATCGCGACCACCGCCCCGTCGGGCGCGAGCACCTCCATCGCGGATCTGAGGACGATCTCCGGCTCCTCGAGTTCGCTCAGGACGTTCCCGATCACGACGAGGTCGAAGCCGTCGTCCGCTCGCGTCGGATCGAACGCCTCGCTGCTTGCGGCCGCCGGATCGAACGTCTCGACGGTCGTCCGATGCACCGTCGTGTGGACGTTTCGGCCCGTCTCCTCGAGGAGTTCCTCGAGCACGTCGGCCGCGGCGGCGCTCGGCTCGACCGCGTGGTACTCGAGCAGCGAGTCGTCGGGTAGGTACTCCGCCAGTCCGAGTGCGGGGCCGCCGACGCCGGCGCCGATATCGAGCACCCGGAGGTTTCGTTCGAGCAAGCCACGCGTCGCCAGCGAATCGAGGGCGTACTGCGCGGCGGCGTAGTAGCCCGGCAGGTGGTAGATCGCGTACCCGGCCGCGACGTCTTCGTCGTACTCGACGGGCGCGCCCTCGAGGTACTGTGCTTTGAACCGGCGGATCGTCGAGCGGAGGAGATCGCCCGCCGCGCCCTCGGCCCAGTTCGGCCCGTACCGGTCCGCCAGAAGCGATTCCACCCGCTTTTCGTACGCCGGCGGAAACCGCTCGACGGGTCCCCGACGGGGCGAAATCGGCTCGTCACCCGCGGGGACGAAGGTGCCGTCCTCGCGCTCTAACAACTCCAGATCGGCCGCCTGTTCGCGCAGATCCTGCCGGACGACGGCGGGGTGGGGCGTGTCCTCGACGTACTCGCAGATCTCTTCCGGATCGATCGGTCTGACGTTGCGGAGGTACTTCGCGTTCGACCGGACGGCCTCGCGTCGCTCGCTCACGTTCATTCTGGATCGCCTCCCTCCTGGTTCGCGTCGGCGGCGTCGGCGATCCAATCCCCGTCCGCAACCGACCCCGGCGTCGTATCCCCGTGCCACCGCTCGGCGATCGATTCGTACAGCCGTTCGAACTCCTCGCCGTCCGCCTCGGCAATCTGTGCCGCGGCATCGGCGACGGCGTCCGCGCCGGCGAAGGTCCGCTGAATCTCCCCGTAGACGTGGGGCGTTCCGCCCGTCACCGTCTTCGCGAGATCCTCGAGGCCGTCGTAGACCGGCGTTTCGAACCCGTCGGGAACCTCCCGAGCGGCGAGTGCGAACGCGAGGACCGCCGCGTGGGTCCGGGCCTGAATCGTCTCCATGGCCTCGTCGTGTTCTGCGACCGTCGTCTCGAGCAGGTCGTTTCCGGCATTTGTGAGGTCCTCGAGCAACCGCTCGGTCGTCCGCCCGCTCGATTCGCGGACGACCGCGACCGTCCCCGGCGCTCGCTGGGGGGCGAAAAGCGGGTGGAGACTGGCGCGCTCGATTTCGCTCGCGTGGGCGTTCATCGCCTCGACCGGGGCCGCCATCACGCCCGACACGTCGATGATCACCCGCTCTGCGATCGGCGCGTACTCGGCGACGGCCTCGCCGACGTGGGCCATCGGGACGGCGAGACAGACGGCGTCGTACCTCCCTTCGTTCTCGAGATCTGCGACGCGTCCGTTCGTCGCCGCCGCGGCGTCCGCCGCAGCGTCGGGATCGATATCGGTGTACGCGACCGAGGCGTCGACGGCGCTGCCGAACCAGGTCCCCATCGATCCCCCGCCGACGATCAGTACGTCCATCGGAACCCACTACCCGCCGACGTTGCAAAAACGGTTCGATCGACGCCGTGTCGGGCGTTCGAAAGCGTACGAGGGCGGTCGAGTCGTCGACAAATCCTTGGCACTCGCCAGTCGGAAGGCGGCGTTCACCGATCGACGGACCGAACCGAGGAATGGTTCTTTCACCGTGGCACCCATCCCTGGGGGTATGTACGACTCGATTCTCGTGGCGACCGACGGGAGCGACGACGCCTCGGCCGCCGTGCGAGACGCCGTGTCGCTGGCTCGAGCGCTCGAGGTCCCGCTGTACGGCGTCGCCGTCGTCGAAACCCGGACGGCCTACGATACCGGCCTCGTCGATCCCGAGGAGGCCGAAGAACGGCTTCGGGCTCGGGCACGGGATTCCCTCGAGTCGCTCGAGCGGACGGCGTCCGACGCGGGCGTGTCGGTCACCACGTCGGTGCGGAGCGGGCCGCCGCACGAGGAGATCCTTGCGTACGCCGACGAACGCGACGTCGGCCTAGTCGTCGTGGGCTCGCACGGCCGGTCGTCGTTTCGACGGGCGCTGCTCGGGAGCACGGTCGATGCGATCCTTCGGCTCTCCGAGCGACCTGTGCTCGTCGTTGACGACGAGGACGACGCTGCGGGCAACTCGAGCTAATGGCCGCTCCCGAGGCGTCACGGGGGCGGTTCGGTCGGGGCGAAGGTTTACTGTCGTCGTCGTGAATTACCACACTATGACACTACTCGCCCCCTACGACGGGTCGGAGCTTGCGACCAGCGCGCTCGAGAAGGCGACCGAGTTCAGCGACATGCTTGACGAGGAACTCGTCGTCTTGACGGTGATTCCTGACGACGCGGAGTACGCTCAGGAACGCGGCTGGATCACTCGAGGCGAGCCGTTCGACGCCGGCGCCATCGCCGACGGTATCCGCGACCGTGCGCTGTCGGTCGCGCCGTCGGCGACGTTCCGAACCGAGCGAGTCGACTCGGACGAGCCGACCGCGACGGCGACCACGGACGTCGTCCGCGCGATTCGACTCGTCGCCGGGGAGCTCGAGGCCTCCGTGGTCTTCATCGGCTCGGAGAACGCCGGCTCGGTCATCGCGCCGCTCTCGAGCGTCGGCAGCCCCGTCGCAAACGACCAGCGCTACGACGTGTACGTCGTTCGGCACACGGACTGAGTCGGATCGGCGGTCGGTCGGCGAGCGCGACGGCCCAGGACGTTCGCCGGCGGAGCGACGAAACCGGCAAGAAACGCGCCGGTCGACAGAACGTTTATTCGTCTCTCGTCCGTCGATTGGAACAAGATATGGTCGACCCGAACGGGTGGGACCGAGACGTGTCTGCGCCTACCGGCCCCCAACACAGCCCGCCGGATTCGTTCGTCTCGCAGGCGAACGTCTCCGACGCCGACGTGTACGCGACGTTCGAAGATACCTGGCCGGAGTGTTGGGAACGGGCGGCCGAGTTGCTCGAGTGGGACCGATCTTACGACACCGTTCTCGAGACGGAAGACGCGCCCTTTTACCGCTGGTTCGACGGCGGTCGGCTCAACGCGTCGTACAACTGTCTCGACCGCCACGTCGAGTCGGGGCGGAAGAACCACGCCGCGATCCGCTGGGAGGGAAAACACGGCGAGACGCGGACCTACACCTACCGGGACCTGTACGTCGAGGTAAACGAGTGTGCCGCGGCGTTGCGGTCGCTCGGCGTCGAGGAAGACGACGTCGTGACGATCTACCTCCCGATGATCCCGGAGCTGCCGATCGCGATGCTGGCATGTGCCCGCATCGGCGCGCCGCACTCGGTGGTGTTCGCCGGGCTCTCGGCCGACGCGCTGTCGACGCGGATGGACGCCGCCAGTTCGGAGTACCTGCTCACCTGCGACGGCTACTACCGCCGCGGCGACGCGTTCAATCAGAAGAGCAAGGCCGACAACGCCGTGATCGGCCTCGAGCAGGACGTCGAGACGGTCGTCGTCGATCGACTCGGTGAGGACCTCCCCCACGTGCTCGGCGAGAACGAACGGGACTATCACGAGCTGCTCGAGGAGTTCTACGGGGAGACGGTCGAGCCAGTCTCGCGCGACGCCGACGACATGCTGTTCGTGATGTACACCTCCGGAACGACTGGCGAACCGAAAGGCGTCGTCCACGCGACCGGGGGGTACCTGACCAACGTCGCTTGGACGAGCCACGCCGTTCTCGACATCAAACCGGAGGACACCTACTGGTGTGCCGCGGACATCGGCTGGATCACCGGCCACTCTTACATCGTCTACGGCCCGCTCGCGCTCGGGACGACCACCGTCCTCTACGAGGGCTCTCCCGATTACCCCGACCGCGATCGACTCTGGGAGATCGTCGATCGAAACGCGGTCGACGTCTTCTACACCGCGCCGACGGCGATCCGCGCGTTCATGAAGTGGGGCGAGGAGTACCCGAATCGGCACGATCTCTCCTCGCTGCGTCTACTCGGGAGCGTCGGCGAGCCGATCAGTCCGCGTCCGTGGGAGTGGTACTACGAGCATGTCGGCAACGGAGAGTGTCCGATCGTCGACACCTGGTGGCAGACCGAAACCGGTGGGATCGCCGTCTCGACGCTCCCGGGGGTCGACGAGATGAAACCCGGCGCGGCCGGTCCGTCGCTTCCCGGAATCGACGCTCAAGTCGTCGACGCCGGCGGCGAGCCAGTCGAACCGGGCCAGGCGGGCTACCTGACCCTCGCCCAGCCGTGGCCCGGGATGGTCGAGACGCTTTACGAGGGCGACGACCGGTTCGTCGAGGAGTACTGGCGGCGATTTTCCGACCCCGAGTCCGGCGAGTGGATCTACTTCAGCGGCGACGCCGCTCGCGTCGACGAGGACGGCTACATCACCGTCCTCGGCCGGGTCGATGACGTCATCAACCTCGCGGGCCACCGGCTGAGCACGATGGAAATCGAGGGGGCGATCGCGGACACCGACGGCGTCGCCGAAGCGGCCGTCGTCGGTCGGACCGCGGACTCGAGCGATACCGAGATCTACGCGTACGTGAGCACCGAGCGCCGCGTCGACGACGAGTCGGCCGTCCGTTCCCGGGTCGAATCGAGCATCGAGAGCGCGATCGGTCCGCTCGCGCTGCCGGAAGCGATCGTCTTCACGCCGGAACTGCCCAAGACGCGTTCGGGGAAGATACTCCGCCGACTCTTAGAGGACGTGGCGAACGGCGAGGAACTGGGCGATACGAGCGCCCTTCGAAACCCCGAGATCGTCGGCGAAATCCAGTCCGCCTCGCGGGAGTGACGGAACCGAAACCGGACGTGTGGGTCGTTTCGTCTCTCTAGAATCCGCGAAACGAAACTCGAGAACTGATTCGCTTCCGTCGAGCGAGCGAGTGAGAAGGGGACGATTCTGGCGAACGAGCCGATACTACTATGTTCGTCGTCGTAGAAAGCGCGAAGTATGACGGTCGCGGAGCCCGATTCGCCGACGCTGACGGTCAACCAATACGATCGGCTTCTCGAGGCCGCGGAGACGTATCGAGAAGCGCTCGTCGTCAGGCTCTGTGGGGAAGTCGGCGTTCGTCCCGCCGAACTCGCTCGACTCTCGAGCGACGACATCGATCGAGTCGGGACCGATCCGCCGCGATACTTGCTCAGGATTCCGGCCGAAGAGAGCGAGTCGTCCGCAGATTGCGAGGCCCACCCCGGCCAAACTCGGACCGCCTACCTTCCGACCGAAATTCAGCGCGAACTCGAGCGCTACGTCCGGAGCAACGGTATCGGGGACGCGGAGCGGATTTTTCCGGTGACGCCGCGTCGCCTCCAGATGCTCGTCGCCGACGTCGCCGACCGGGCGGGCGAACGCGCAAACGACGAATCGCTTTCGTCCGTCTCCTCGAGCGACCTCCGGCGATACTTCGCGCGGTCGTCGCTGGTCGATCACGAGATCGATCCGCGGGTGGTAAAGATGGCCGGGGGATGGCAGAGCTTCGAGGCCCTCGAGTCGTACCTCTCCGAGCCCACGGACGAGGCGATCGTCGAGGCGTTCGAAATCGTCGAGGATCGATCGGAGTCGACACAGGATTCGACGACGCTGGGAGACGACGCGCTCGTCAGGTCGATGCTTGCCGAAACCGATCGGTACGCGCTCGTTCGGCTGGACGAGGCGGGCTACGTCGAGCGGTGGAACCGAAGCGCCGCCTCGACGTTCGGATACGACGCCAGCGAAATCGTCGGCACGCACGCTTCTATCTTCTACGCCGAGGAGGACGCGAGCGGCGATGCCATCGCGCGGAAGCTCGCGGACGCAACGCCGGAGTCCCCCCACGAGGACGATACCGGGTTCGTCTGTCGGGACGGAAGTAGGTTTCGAGCGACCGAACTCGTCGTCCCCACAGCCGACCGAGCGGGTGGGCACGAGGGCTACGGCCTGTTCGTCCACGACGTTTCCACGTATCACGAAAAACTCGAGTCAGAACGCTCGAGGAACGATCGACTCGAGGGATTCGACGCGGTCGCCCGCCGGTTCCGGGCCGTAGCCCGGGGACTCCTGTCGGCCTCGACCCACGACGAGGTCGAGACCGAGTGCTGTCGCGCTTTCGTCGACGGGCCCGCCTATCGATACGCCTGGATCGATCGGACGGCTCGAACGGGTACACGGACGAACTGGCGCACCTCGAGCGCCATTAGTCCCGGGGAGGCCGATCGGTTGCGGCCCGATACGTGGAGCGACGGAGCCGCGACGGCCGACGTCCATCGCGGATCGGACACCGGCGGACTCGACGGCGAGTCGGCCTCGCACTCGAGCGGTCGATCCGTCCGTTTCGACGGTGAGACTGACGACGCGAGCGGTTCCAGTGAGACGCCGGCGGCCGGGTCGGAAGGCGAGCCGCCAGCCGAACGGACGGTCGTCGCGGACGTCGCTGGACGGGTCGACGAAGAGTACGTCGAGGGAACCCTCGCCCGCGTTTGCGTCTCGTACGGCGATACCGTCTACGGGACGCTCTCGGTCGTCACAGAGCGCGATGACGCCTTCGACCGGGACGAACTCGACTGGCTCGAGACGATCGGTCGGCAGGTCGGGTACGCCATCGCGGCCGTTCGCCGGCGCAACCTCCTGCTGTCGGATACGGTCGTCGAACTCGAGTTCGTCTGCCGAGACGAGCAGTCGTTCTTCGTCGACGCGTCCGCCCAGCTCGATTGCCGGTTCGAAATCGACTCGTTCGTCCCCGTCTCCGAGTCGACGCAGCTCTACTACGTGACGCTGCAGGACGGCTCTCCAGCCACGGTGTTCGAACTGGCCGAATCCGATCCGGGGATCGGCGACTGTCGGTTGATCGAAACCTACGAGGACGGCTGGCGCGTCGAGTTCATCGTCGAGGGGTCGTGTCCGACGCTGACACTCACCGAGTACGGCGTGACCGTTCTCGAGGCCGTCGTCGAGAACGGGGAGGCGACCATCGCCGCCGAGTGTGCGGGCGGTACCGATCTCCGGACGATCGTCGACGGGTTGCGCTCGGTCTTTCCGGACTCCGAACTCGCCGGCAAACGCGAGGTCGAACGGACCGTCCAGACGGCCGCCGAGTTCCGTAACGGGCTCGCGGATCGACTCACGGACCGGCAGGAATCGGCTCTGCGGGCGGCGTACTTCGGCGGGTACTACGACTGGCCCCGAGAGAGCACCGCCGAGGAGGTCGCGGACGCGATGGGCGTTTCCTCGCCGACGCTGCACAACCACTTGCGGAAGGGACAGCACGAACTCCTCCGGACGTTTTTCGACGCCGCCAGCGAGTAGCGGTCCGTCGGGTACGATGGTCGTCTCGCGAGCGGAGTTTACCCCTTACGTATCTAGACTCGAGACCGAGTATCCGCCGTGATTGCTGATAGCATACCGTATGCCGTCCACTCACGATCGTGCGTCTCGGCTGTCGACGGCGTCGAAACATCGGATTCCGATAATTGTGCTCCGACAGCTAAGAAATTAATGATATATAGTTATGTTATTGCGTTGTGGTTTTACACAGCTAGATACTCCGTTTAGTACCCTGGTTCGTCATTGATTGGGTGTACCATGACAGACGAGAACGTCGATCTCGAGGTGCGCCTCGAAGAACAGGAGGCCTTCGAGCCACCGGAGTCGTTCGTCGAGCAGGCGAATGTCTCGGACGAGGGGATATACGAGGAGTTCGAGGAGAACTGGCCGGAGTGTTGGGAACGAGCAGCCGACATGCTCGAATGGGACGAGGAGTACGACGACGTACTCGTAGACGACGATGCACCCTTCTACGAGTGGTTCACCGGTGGACGACTGAACGCGTCGGCAAACTGTCTGGACCGACACGTCGAAGCCGGTCGCGGCGACAGCGTCGCGATCGAGTGGGAGGGAGAACTTGGTGAGACGCGTACGTACACGTACGATGACCTCCTCGAGGAGGTTGAGGAGTTCGCCGCGACGCTTCGCGATCTCGGCGTCGAGGAAGACGATGTCGTCACGCTGTACATGCCGATGATTCCGGAGCTGCCGATCGCGATGCTCGCGTGTGCCCGACTGGGTGCGCCGCACTCGGTCGTCTTCGCCGGCTTCTCGGCCGACGCGTTGGCCACCCGAATGAACTCGGCCGACAGCGAGTATCTCGTCACCTGTGATGGGTACTATCGCCGCGGGGACGCGCTCGATCACATCGAGAAGGCAAACGAGGGTCTCGCAGGCGTCGACCACGAGGTTTCCGATGTCGTCGTCGTCGACCGACTGGGCGACGAACTCGAGCACTCGCTTTCCGACAACCAGCACGATTACGACGAACTCGTCGCGGAGTACGCGGGCGCGTCGGTCGAACCGGTTTCGCGCGACGCCGAGGACATGCTGTTCCTGATGTATACGTCGGGAACGACCGGGAAACCGAAGGGCGTGAAACACACGACCGGGGGGTACCTTTCCTACGCCGCTTGGACGAGCCACGCCGTCCTCGACATCGAGGCCGACGACACCTACTGGTGTTCGGCCGACATCGGCTGGATCACCGGCCACTCCTACATCGTCTACGGCCCGCTCGCGCTCGGGACGACCTCGGTGATGTACGAGGGAACGCCGGATTACCCGGAGAAAGACCGCATGTGGGAGATCGTCGAGAAGAACGATGTCGACATCTTCTACACCGCGCCGACGGCGATCCGCGCGTTCATGAAGTGGGGCGCCGAGTACCCACAGGGATACGACCTCTCCTCGCTTCGACTGCTTGGGACGGTCGGCGAACCGATCAATCCGCGCGCCTGGAAATGGTACTACAAACACATCGGCAATGAGGAGTGTCCGATCGTTGATACCTGGTGGCAGACTGAAACCGGCGGCATGATGATCACGACGCTGCCAGGAGTCGGCACGATGAAGCCTGGATCGGCCGGACCACCGCTGCCGGGGATCGACGGACGGATCGTCGACGTCGACGGAAACCGGGTCGAGCCCGGTAACGCGGGCTATCTGACGGTCGATCAGCCGTGGCCCGGAATGCTTCGCACACTCTATCAGAACGACGACCGCTTTATCGAGGAGTACTGGTCCGAGTACTCCGATCCCGATTCCGACGAGTGGGTCTACTTCCCCGAGGACGGCGCGAAGATCGACGATGACGGCTACATCACCGTCCTCGGCCGGGTCGACGACGTAATCAACGTCTCGGGCCACCGGCTCGGGACGATGGAGATCGAAAGCGCAATCGTCGGCGTCGAAGGCGTCGCCGAAGCCGCCGTCGTCGGCGGCGACCACGAGGTCAAAGGCGAGGCCGTCTACGTCTACGCCATCACCGAAGACGGCTACGAAGAGGGCGACGAACTCGAGGAGCGCGTCGTCGAGGGGGTCCTCGAGTCGATCGGCCCGATCGCGAAACCGGAGGAGGTCATCTTCACGCCGGAATTACCGAAAACGCGCTCGGGCAAAATCATGCGACGACTGTTAGAAGACATCGCGAGCGGCAACGAACTCGGGAACACCTCGACATTGCGAAATCCCGAGATCGTCGACGACATCGCTGCACAGGTCGATAGCGACTAAGACAACCCGCTCGATTTTCGAAAATACCACTCGAGGGGGAACTACAATTCACAGACATATGCCAGATAATAACACTCACGATACGACTGACAAACAGGCTGCAACGGACGGGGGGGTCGCCGGACAGGCTGGCCAATCCCATCGAAATACGGACTACCTCAGTTCGGAAGTCAATCTATTGAACCCGAGCACGCCGTTCATGCGCGATCACCTTCGCATCGTCTGGACGGGATTCGTCATCTGGGTACTCGCCGTGTTCGGCCCGGTGACGGCGACATACGTCGCCACCGACGCGATGACGGTCCAGATGCCGGTGCTCGGCTTCCCGCTTCATTACTTCCTCGTCGCGTTCGGTGCGCCGACGAGCGCGTTGATCCTCTCGTTCTGGTACTCACGCAAGCGAGACGCGTTAGACGAGAAGTACGGCATCGATCACGCAACCGTTGAGGGCACTGACCACGGGAGCGCCGATGCGGCGGCCGCCGACGGGGGTGTCAACGAATGACGGGCGTCTCGTTCGTGCCGCTTCAGGAGAGTCTCCTTCCGGAGTCGCTCAACATCTCGTTCAAGCTCCTCCCGGCCCTGCTCGTCCTCGGGATGCTCGGACTGTTCCTCGCTATCGGCTTCGTCTTCCGTGTGGCCGACACCGAAGACATGTGGGTCGCCGGCCGTTCGATCGGGAACTTAGAGAACGGGATGGCGATCGGTGCGAACTGGATGTCGGCGGCGTCCTACCTCGGGATGGCGGCCTCGATCGCACTGGCGGGCTTTTACGGGCTCGTGTACGTCGTCGGCTGGACGACGGGGTACTTCATCCTGCTCATCTTCATGGCCGCGCAACTGCGCCGGTTCGGCAAGTACACCGCGCCGGACTTCGTCGGCGACCGCTTCAACTCCGACAGCGCGCGCGCCATCGCGGCCGTGACGACGTTCCTCATCGGCTTCGTCTACGCCATCGGGCAGGCGAAGGGGATGGCCCTGGTCGGCCTGTACATCTTCGGCGACTACGGCGGCCTCATTCCCGGCCTCGACGGCTACCAGGTGATGGTCGTCGCCATGATGGTCATCACCGTCGGCTACCTCACCCTGTCGGGTATGATGGGGGCGACGAAGAACCAGGCCGTCCAGTACATTATCCTCATTCTGGCGTTCGTCGTCGGCCTGTTCGTCGTCGGCTACACGAACGGCTACTCGACGGTGCTGCCACAGCTCGAGTACGGAATGTTGATAAACGACCTCGGGAGCGAGTTCAGCGAACCGTTCGCGACCTCGGGTTACTACCTCTGGATCGCGACGACGTTCTCGCTGATCGTCGGGACCTGCGGACTACCCCACGTGCTGGTGCGGTTCTACACGGTCGAGAGCGAGCGGACGGCTCGCTGGTCGACCGTCTGGGGACTGTTCTTCATCTGCATCCTCTACTGGAGCGCCCCCGCGTTCGCGGCGTTCGGGACCGACCTCTACAGTCAGAACGTCGGCCCGACCTACGGCGATCCGGGGATGACCAGTGCGGCCAGTGAAGTCATCGTCGTGCTAGCGGCCCAGCTGTCGAACCTGCCCCAGTGGTTCGTCGGCATCGTCGCAGCCGGCGGTATCGCGGCGGCCATCGCGACCGTCGCCGGGCTGTTCATCGCCGGTTCCTCGGCGATTAGCCACGACATCTACACGAACATCATCAACGAGGACGCGACCCAGCGCGAGCAGATCCTCGTCGGTCGCCTCTCGATCGTCGCGCTCGGCGTGCTGACGACGCTCGCCGCGCTCGACCCGGCGTCGTCGATCGCCGCGCTCGTCGGCTACGCGTTCGCGCTGGCCGGCTCCGTGCTGTTCCCGATGTTCTTCCTCGGAATGTGGTGGGAGAACGCAAACCGCCAGGGCGCGCTCGCCGGCATGATCACCGGACTGGTCGGCTGGTCGATCCCGATGATAAACGAGATCGTCCCGAACTACGTGGGCGGCCTCGAGGCCCCGCTGTCGACGGGTCTGGCACAGTTGATGCCCGCGATCGGCTCGGCGCTGATCACCCTGCCGATCGTCTTCGCCGTCACCATCGTCGTCTCGCTGGTGACCGAGGAGCCGGACATGGAGACCAAGCGGATCGTCCGGCAGTGTCACAGCCCCGAGCCGATGCGCCAGCAACAGACCGCAGAAGACGTCGTAACCGACGGGGGCGAGACCCCCGCGGACGACTAGACCCATGTACGATAGAATACTCGTTCCGACCGACGGTAGCGACACGGCCGAAGAGGCGGTCGAGCACGCGCTCGATCTCGCCGACAAGTACGGGGCCGAAGTTCACGCCCTGTACGTGGTCGACACCAACGCGATGAGTCTCAGCCTCGGCGGCGAACAGCTCGACCGAATCGAGCAGGGCAACTACGGCGAGATGGACGAAGTCCGTGAGCGCGCCGAGACGGCCACGGGCTACGTGGCCGATCGCGCCGCCGAACTGGGGATCGACGTCGTCGAGCACGTCTCGGCGGGACGACCCCACGACATGATCGCCAACTACGTCACGAGCAACGATATCGATCTCGTCGTCATGGGATCGCACGGACGCACCGGCGTCCGTCGGGCGCTGCTCGGTAGCGTCACCGAGCGGACCCTGCGGTCGACTCGCGCTCCGGTACTGGTCATCGACAGCGACGAGGAATAACGCGGCTCGAGCCTTTTTTAGCGGCACCGAGTATCGAGGGCGACAGTGGCGACCGTCGTCGTTCGCATCGACAACAGCGACGGACGGTGATTTCCGATGCCACTCGCGTGACTACCGATCCTGCTGGCGGATCGCCAGCTCGACGTTCCACACGAAGCCGAAGTAGGCGACGATCCCCGCGAGCATGAGCATGTAGTACACCCACGTCGGCGGCTCGAGGAAGTAGGCGACGACTTCGACCAGCGTCACCCAGACGACCGCGAACGCGAGGTCGGTCAGGATTCCCCACCGCTGTTCGCGCGCAGTTCGCAGCCACTCGCCGGCCCCGGTCATCGGCCGCTCACCCGACGGTCGAATCCGTACATCGCGTGATTCGTTCGCAGTATCACGAAAAAAGGCTATCGACCCACGACGGCGTCTACGCTTCACCGCACTCGACTCGTCTGCGAGACCGTCGTAGCCTCTCGAGCGAGTACCGCGCGATCCAGTATTCGGTAGCGACCAACGGTCGAAAACGAAACCGCCTAACCGCATCCGAATGTAGCTACGCGCATGCACGACGACAGCGAGGTCGCCGTCCTCCGGCTCGGTCACCGGCCCGGACGCGACGAGCGGATGACGACACACGTCGGCCTGACCGCGCGGGCGCTCGGCGCCGATCGGGTGATCTTTCCCGATAATGCCGGCCAATCGCTCGAGACGGTCGCGGACATCACCGACCGCTTCGGCGGCCCGTTCGACGTCGAACTGACTGAGTCGCCGAACGCGATCATCCGAAACTGGGAGGGAGAAGTCGCCCACCTGACGATGTACGGCGAGCGAATCGAGACCGTCGAGGAGGGGATCCGACGCGCACATTTCACGGACGACCGCCCGCTGTTGCTCGTCGTCGGCTCCGAGAAGGTCTCCTTCGACGTCTACGAAGCGGCCGACTGGAACGTCGGTGTCACCAACCAGCCCCACTCGGAGGTCGCCGGGCTGGCGGTCTTTCTCGACCGACTCTACGAGGGCCGCGAGTTCGACAGAGAGTGGGAAAACGCGGACCGACGCGTCGTTCCCAAAGCGACCGGCAAACGCGTCGAATCAGTCGACGAGTGAGTCGCGAACGGGTCGATTGGCCACTCGAGTTCGAACGAACGGCCGGCCTCCACGCGGTGGCGAAATCGCCCGGCTCCGTCGTCGCTCAAAAGACTTAATGGTCGCATACTATTAGGAGTAGCTAATGGCTTTTGAGGACCTGCTCGAGGATCCAGTCATCCAGAAGTACTTACACGAGCTGGTCGGTCCAACGGGGATGCCCGTCGCGGCGGCGCCGCCGGACGGGGAAGTGACCGACGAGGAGCTCGCCGAGGAGCTCGATCTCGAGTTAAACGACGTTCGTCGGGCGCTGTTTATCCTGTACGAGAACGACCTGGCTACGTACCGCCGCCTCCGCGACGAGGACTCGGGGTGGCTCACCTACCTCTGGACGTTCGAGTACGACAACATTCCGGAGAACCTAGAAGAGGAGATGCACCGGCTGCACGAGGCGCTCGAGGACCGCCAGGAGTACGAACGGAATCACGAGTTCTACCTCTGTGAGATCTGTTCGATTCGCTTCGAGTTCGGCGAGGCGATGGACTTCGGCTTCGAGTGCCCAGAGTGCGGATCACCTGTCGAATCGATGGACAACGACCGCCTCGTACACGCGATGGACGACCGACTCGCCGCCCTCGAGGACGAACTCAATATCGACGCCTGATGGTAGTACTCGCAACGAAACTCTACGTAAGCGGTGATGCACGCGAGCGAGCGACGGATTCGCTTCGTTCGCTGGTAGAAAACGAGATCGGCGACCTCTCAGTCGAGTTCGAGGTCGGCGTGCGCCACGACGATTTCCCCTCAGTGACGATCGAGGGCGAGGACGCCGTCGTCGCTCGAAACGTCCTCCGCGAGGAGTTCGGCGAGATCGTCCCCGACCTCGAGGCCGGCGAAACGTACGTTGGAACGCTCGACTCGTGGGACGACGACGGGTTCGTCCTCGACGCGGGACAGCCGGTTCGGATCCCGGCCGAGGAAATGGGACTGGGTCCCGGCTCCCCGACGCAGGTCCGCGAACGGTACGGACTCGTCCAGCATATGCCGTTGGAGTTCGTCTACGGCGACGATGGTGACGGCGAAGACTCGACCCCGTCGCGTCTTTCCGAGGACGAACGCGACCGCCTTTACGAGTGGACCCGCGGCGACGGTCGACTGAACGTCAACAGCGCGACCCGCGGCGAAGTTCGGGCGACGCTCAACCGCGCCGGCCACGCGCAGGATTACATCACCGTCGAACGGCTCGGATTACTCGAGCAGAGCGTGATCTGCCCGGAAGACACCGATCCGCCGGGACTGCTCTCGAGCGTCGGCGAGTACCTGCCCGCAGAGCTTCGGTGTGTCGTCCCGTAACCAGCCATGAACCGACGCCTCGCTTTTGGAATTATTGTCGTGGCGTTACTCGCGACTCTCGCGGGCTGTTCGGCGTTTAACGGGGGAATATCCGACGAAGAACTCGATCGCGAAGGGGACTACGACGATCTCAGAGAGAGCAACGCAACCGCCAGGATCGACGTCGACAGCGGCGAGTTCCACTATCTGATCGCGAGCTACTGCTGGTTCATCGGTTTCCAATCGGTGTTCTGCGCTGAACCAGAACGGGTTACTGCAGGAGAATAGGACGAACTCACTGCGGCAAGAAGTAGATGAACCCACCGTATCCGGCGACGAGCACGAGTCCGTCGAGTCGCGTGAGCGTTCGCCCGTAGCTCATCATCGCGACCAATACGAGGGTGAAGACGATGAGCGCGGGAAACTCGAACTGGATCGTACTCGTCGCGATCTGGATCGGGGTGATGAGCGCGACGATGCCGAGGACGGCCAAGACGTTGTAGATGTTCGATCCGACGACATTGCCGATCGCGAACTCGGTCTCGCCTCGAGCCGCGCCGATCGCCGAGGCCGCCAGTTCGGGCAGGGAGGTCCCGATGGCGAGCACCGTCAACCCGATGAACAGCTCCGAAAACCCGAACGCCTCCAGGAGCCCCGTCCCGCCCTCGATGAGCCACTGCGAACCGACGACGAGCGCGATCAGTCCGGCGAGGACGAACGCAACGTCTTTGAGCGCGATTCCGTCGCCCGAACCGGGCTCGTCGACCGCTGGCGTCTGATCGGCGTTCGTCGAATAGACAAGATAGACGGTGAAGCCAGCGAGAACCGCGATCAGGAGCGTCCCCTCGAGTCGGCCGATGACCCCGTCCACCCCGACGCCGACGAGCAAAACGGCGGCCAGGACCATGAACGGGACATGTCGCTTCATCGCGACCTCGCTGACCGAGAGCGGCTTGATCAAGGCGGAGACGCCAAGGACCAGGCCGATGTTCGCGACGTTCGACCCGAGGACGGTCCCGAGCCCGATATCGGTCGAGACGTCGAACACGCCGGTGATCGCAACGAAGAGTTCGGGGGCGGTGGTCGCGAACGCGATGACGGTCACGCCGACCGTCGCGGCCCGGAGTCCGACTCCGAGCGCGAGCCGACCCGCGCCGGCGACCAGTAGTTCAGCACCGGCGTAGAGGGCGACGATACCGACGACGAGCAGGGCGATCGGGACGAGAAGCTCCGAACCGGCGGGCATACCTCCGGCTTCTCGAGAATCGCGTATAAGCCGTCCGAAACGCGACTGGTCCGGCCGCCAGAAACGCGACTAGCCCAGCGATAAGGTGGCTCTTCGATCGGGACAGTCCCATTAGCGGCTATCCGACGACGAACGCGTCGAAGTCACACTCGTTATATCCCCGCCGTCACGAGCGTTGGTATGCACGTCTTCGGTCTCATCGGCAATCCGGTCGGCCACTCGCTTTCGCCGCCCATGCACGAGGCGGCCTACGACGACCTCGGCCTCGAGGGGCGGTACGTCACCTTCGAACCCGATCCGAACGAACTCCAAACCGCGATCGAGGGTGCGAACGCGCTCGGCGTTCGCGGGCTGAACGTGACGATCCCGTTCAAGCGGGACGTCCTCGAACTCGTCGAACCAGACGACCTCGCGAGTCGCATCGGGGCCGTCAACACGATCGACTTCTCCGGAGCGGCGCCGACGGGCCACAACACGGACGCCGTCGGCGCGATCAGGGCGCTTCGAGACCACGACGTCGCCCTCGAGGGCGCTCGAGCGGTGGTCGTCGGCGCCGGCGGCGCGGGACGCGCGATCGCGTTCGGGCTGGCCGACGCCGGCGCGACCGTCGATATCGCGAATCGCACGGAGTCGACCGCCCGCGAGCTGGCCGAGTCGGTTTCGGGGGCCACCGGTCACGGACTCGACGCGCTCGGCGATCTGCTTTCGGACGCCGACGTCCTGATCAACGCCACGAGCGTCGGGATGGAGTCCGACGAGTCGCCGGTACCGGCCGACGCGCTCCACGGCGAGTTGGCGGTCATGGACGCCGTCTACCGGCCGCTCGAGACGAGGCTCCTCCGGGATGCGAAAGCCGTCGGCGCGACGACGGTAGACGGCGGGTGGATGCTGCTCTACCAGGGCGTCGAAGCGCTCGAGATCTGGACCGGCGAAGACGCCCCCGTCACGGCGATGAACGAGGCGCTCCGTCGCTGCCTGTCGGTAGATTTCACTCCCTAGATCGAACGGGTTTAAGTGAGCGAGTCAACAATGATCGCACAATGGGACTCCTGCAGAAGCTGAAGTCGGTGCTCGGTCTCGGTGACTCGGGATCCGAACGGTCACGCTCTCGAGACGTTGGCGTCACGATCGAACGTGACCGAACCCAGACGGACGAGAGCCCCGAGGAGGCCGCGGCGGCGGACACGACGGCCTCGAGTTCGACCGGTTCGATGACCCAGTCACCGGAGTCGGCCGACGAAGCGGCCGAACCGGCCGAAGCGACCGGCCCGACCGACGAGGACGCGACGCCGACGACCGAAAAGACACCCGAACAGGGCGACCGGGCACCGTCGCCTCCCGCCGACGCCGACGAAGAGAGCGAGGATGCTGTCACGGACGACGCCGAAGATGTCGCCGCGGACGACGGCGAGGACGCTACCGCTGAGGATGGCGATTCGGCGGCCGTGGACGACAGCAACGAGGACGACGGCAACGAGGCGGTCGAGGACGATGGCGACGCGGAGAGCGATTCGACCGCCGGAGACGACGGAACCGGCGACGAAGCCGCGGCGGCAGACACGACGGCCTCGAGTTCGACCGGTTCGCTGACCCAGTCACCGGAGTCGGCCGACGAAGCGGCCGAACCGGCCGAAGCGACCGGCCCAACCGGTGCGGACGCGAAACCGACGACCGAAAAGACGCCGTCGGACGGCGAGCCGGCTGACGACGCCGAACCGGGAGTCGACGAGGAGACGGCGACCGAGCCGGAAGTCGACGGCGAGCCGACCGACTCGATCAAGGGGATCGGGCCGGCCTACGCGGATCGACTTCGCGAGGCGGGCGTCGAGACCGTCGACGACCTCGCGGCCGCCGACGCGGGCGAACTGGCTGCCGAGACGGACATCTCGGAGACGCGGTTGCAGGGCTGGATCGACAGAGCCGAAGTCCGATAGTTCCCGAGCGGCAGTTCGGTGACGAGTCGAACCAGCCCCACCGTCGCGGAACGTGGCTACCTGCTTAGCCGCCCGCCTCTTCCCGCACCGATTGCTTCGCAGTGTCGGCTCTTGCTATCGCGCGCCGACTCGAAACGTTGCTGTCCCGCGTTCTTTCCGACCGTCGTCGGTTCGAAACCGCAAAATGATTAGCTGGGTGGCTCCTTCTCACTTTCATGACCGAACCGCGGGTCGTGACCTCCCTCGAGTCCGTTCAAGACGCCGTCAGGGCCGCGGAAACACGCTTCGAGGACAGTCCAAACGGCTCCGGGCACGCCCCGAGAGCATCCTCACTCGAGCGCCCGCCTCCGAGACGGCGGGCGAGCGAACCGATTCGAACCACCGAAACGCGCGAGGCGACTCCATCTCGCTTTCGGTCGGCAAACGCCTGATCCGAAACTTCTGTGAACTGGCGGCCGAGTACGACTCGAGGTAACAGAACGCATGTCCGAACACACAGCGGGCGACGCTCGAGACGACGCCGACGGCGCTGGCCCGTCCGGCGAACCGACCTACCACGTCGACGGCGAACTCGTCCCCGCGTCTCGCGCGACCGTCCGCGTGGACGATCGCGGCTTTCGCTACGGCGACGCCGCCTTCGAGACGCTGCGAGCCTACGGCGGGACTCTCTTCGAGTGGGACGCCCACGCGGCTCGCCTCGAGGCGACCTGCGACGCGCTCGAGCTAACTCACGGGCTCTCGCGGGCGGATCTGCTCTCGCGGATCGACGAGACGCTTTCAGCGAACGACCTCGAGGACGCCTACGTCAGGCTGTCGATCACCCGCGGCGTCCAGCCGGGCAAACTCACACCCGACCCTCACGTCGATCCGACGGTCGTCGTCTACGTCGGGTCGCTGCCGCGGGGCGGCCTCGAGGGCGACCCCGTCTGGCACGGCCCGGCGGCGCTCGAGACGGTCGAAACGCGCCGAGTCCCGAACGACGCCGTGCCCGCCGCGGCGAAGACCCACAACTACCTCAACGGGATTCTGGCGCGCCAGGAACTCGAGAGTGGCGACGAGGCGCTCCTCCGCGACGGTGGGGGGTACGCCGCCGAAGGGGCGACGAGCAACGTCTTCTTCGTCGAGGACGGCGCGCTGTACACGCCGACGACCGACGGTCCCGTTCTCCCCGGAATCACCCGTCGGGTCGTCCTCGAGTGCGCCAGGGATGCCGACATTCCCGTCGAAGAGGGCCGATATCGGCCCGAACGACTCCGGAACGCGGATTCGGTTTTCCTGACGAACACGACGTGGGAGCTGCGACCCGTCGCCTCGATAGACGGCGTCGCACTCGAGGGCGACAATTCGGTGGGCGAGAACGGCCCGGTGGGCGACGATCGGATTTTCGAGGCGCTCTCGAGGATGTACGACGAGCGCGTCGAGGAACGGTGTTACTGACGGTCGGGGGTTCGTCCGACTCCACACGTCGATCGCCCGTACAGCTTCGATTCGAGCTCCCGCGCCCGAACGACTACGTTTCGAAATCGGCGGCTGCGTTCGTCTCGAGCAGCTCCCGTTCGCTGTCGGAACACTCGAGGACGAACTCGGCGCCGAAGGCCGTCGCCGGCGTCTGTGCCCCCGCTGGAACGTCGCCCTCGAGCACCCGCGTTGCGGCCTCGACGGCCGATTCGGCGGTCAGCGCGTAGGGATTCGGCGTTCGAATCCGGCCTCGAACGGTTTCCTCGCCGTCGCTGACTTCACCCCAGACGACGGTTTCGCCCGTCTCGAGGGTCGACTCGCTGGGCCCGTCGATCAGGGCGTCGATCGCTGCTGCGCCAGTTTTTGGACCGGACGGCTCTCGAGTAGCCAGCCGATCGACTCGATGGCGGCCATTGCGGAGCCGGCCCACGATGGCATCGCGGCGTACACCGCGACGTTCTCGATGCCGGTCGTCTGCGCCGCGGTGACGACGTCGCCGAGCGGGACCGCGACGGCGTGTTGGGGGCCGTCGCCGAAGTCGATCCGCCGGCGTCGAAGACCGGGCAGTCGGACGAGCGTCCCGTTCTTGCGAGCGACGGCGGTCGTTCCGGCCTGATTGACGAGCGTCTTCGCCGTCCCTCTCGAGACGCCCGACGGCGCGGGGATACCCCGCCGCGAATCCATTCCCTGAACGCCGAGTGCGAGGTCGGTCGCGCTCGGGAGCCGTTCGGCCAGAAACACCGCCAGACAGTCGGTCGGGACGACGTCGAACCCGACGCCCGGAAGCAGCGTCACGCCGGCGTCTCGAGCGCGGTCGTCCCGGCGTCGAATCCGCTCGAACACGCGGAACTCGCCGGTGATGTCGAGGTAGTCGGTTCCGGTTTCGAGACACGCCTCGACCAGCGGCTCTGCGGTCTCGACGAACGGGCCCGCGCAGTTCAGGACTGCGTCGAACTCGGCGAGAAGGGATGTAACATCGTCCTCGAGGGAGAACGTGCGGGACTCGAGGCCGTGCTCGCGAGCCTGCGCGGTGACGCGCCCGTCGTCCCGTCCGGCGACCGTCGGGGAACCGCCGCGCGCGACGGCTTCGCGGACGATCAGCCGACCGGTGTAGCCGTACGAGCCGTAGACGAGAAGCCGCTCCATGCGGTTCGCATCGAGGTCGAGTCGTGTAAAGCTACGGCAGACGCGTGCTACTCCGTCTCGTACTCGACATCGCGGTCCACTGCTGGACCGTTCGTCTGGCGGTCCGCACGTCCACGGTCGCCTTCCGAACCGCGGCGCTGCTCTATGTCCTCTATCGTTTCCGTCTCGAGCAGTCGCTCGAGCTTGCGCTCGAACTGCTCGTCGGTCAACTCGCCGGCGGCGTAGCGGGACCGGAGCATCTCGAGGGCCTCGCGGTTGTTGGACTCCGGAGTCGTCGTTGGGTCGGAGCGGCTGTCCGATTCGGTTTCCGTGTCCGTACTCGTGTCCGACTCCTCCCAGGACCCGTCTCCCCACCACTCTTCTCGGTCCGTTTCGTCGCCGAACACCAGCGCGACGATCGGGATAACGACGACGTATCCCACGAGGAGGACCGCGAGCCAGAGGCCACTATCGACTCCCAGGAACATGAGCGCGAGCCATAATCCGGTAACGACCATCGTCGTGATCTCCGTGATGTTCTCACGGACTCGCGTCGCCGGATCCTCACTCATAGATGACACCTCATGGGCGACGATGAAAGATGTTTCTACCGATTTGAGAGCGAACGGCAGGACGAGCGATCCGAGTTAGGCGAGCGTCTCGCCGAGCGTCTCGAGTGCGGCCTCCTCGACGGCGTCGCGTTCGCCGACGAGGTACTCGATGTGGCCGTCGCGGCCGCCGACGGCCGAGACGCCGGCGTCGGGAACGCGCTCTGCGATTCCAGCCGCGAGATCGCGGACGTCGAGTTCTTCGGTCGCGCGGACGTGCAGTTCGGCGTCGCCGACGCCGAGCGTGACGAACGGCGGCTCAGTTCGCGTTCGTTCGCGACGGTGAAGCGCGTCGAGTAGAAGCGTCGTCGTCGGGAAGTTATACCGGTGCGTGAACGAACCGGTGTCGAGCACCGACACCGTCACGCCGTTGACGCCACGGGCGGCGCAGTTCTCCGAGGCGGCCTCGAGTTCGGTCTCGAGTTTGTCGCGGAACTGTTCGGAAACGTGGGCCGCGAGATCGCCGTCGTCGTCGAACAGCAGGTCGGTGACGAGTTCGCGTTTGTCCTTGTAGGACTGATAGAACGCCTCGAGCGCGACGGCTTCGCGGCGCTCGGCGAGGGTCTCCTCGTCGTAGCCCGCATCGGTCGCGAGCGTGAGGTAGGACTCGGGAACGTCCTCCCAGTAGCTCACCGCCGGGAGGTGCTCTAGGTCGCCGCGAACGTCGTCGTTGACGGCGGCGGCGACGTTCGCCCCAAGCGCCGTCGACGTCAAACTGGAGACGTCGGCTCCGGCGAGCGACGGCGCTACCGCGAGCGAGACGCGTCGGTGATCTCCTCGTCGGCGCGCGTGTCATCGATGACGATCGACTCGGTGTCGTACAGCGAGAGGAGGTCGTAGCCGTCCGCGGACTCGGCGGTCGCCCCGGCGTCGACGAGGATCACGAGCGGCAGTTGTTCGCCGTGGCGCTCGCGGGCCTCGAGCATCGAGGTGACGTCGTCGGTCGCAGCGTCCATGTCGTAGACGCGACCCTCGAGCGGCCGTCGCTCGAAGTAGTGATAGACGGCGTCGTCGCGGGTGTGTTTCTCACGGATCAGCGGCAGGACGGCGCGCTCGATCGCCGCGCCGGCGATGTAGCCGTCGGCGGTCGCCTGGTGGCGAACGACGATTGGACGCGACTCCATCACCGCGCGACGAATCTGCGTCGCGGCGTCGAACAGTTCGTCCTCGACAGCTGACACCGCGTCGTGATCGTCGATGAGTTCGAGGACCGACGGGCGCGCTTCCTGTTCGATCGCTTCCTCGAGTCGCTCGAGGATAGTCGCGCGCTCGTCGTCGGTCAGGACCTCGAGCGCTTCGGTCTCGACCTGGAGGTCGCCGTGGTGGCGCTCGACTTCGCCTTCGAGCGCGACGGCGTCGTCAATCTCCACGTCGGGGTAGGCTCGCACACCAGCCTCTTCGAAGGCGGCACATTCGACGGTGCCCGTCTCGTCGCTGAGTTCGAAGACGGTCGGACCGGACGTCTGTCGAATGCCGGTGATCTCGCCTTCGAGGCGAACGATGCTCCCGACCTGCGAGTCGATGTCGTTGACCGTCGTTCGGTTCAGTGACGGTTCGGTTCCGAACTCGAAGTCGGTGTCTTCGCCAGCCTCGGCCTCGGTCGCCGCAGCGGCTTGCTCGGCTGTCCCGGCGGCTTCGGTCGTTTCCGGTGTGTCGGTCGTTTCGGTCGAACTGGCCGTCTCCGTCGAACTCGAGTCCGTACCGACCGAGTCGGTCGCCGTCGATCCGCTACCGTTGGCGGCGACTTCGGCGCTCGAGTCGGCTGTCGACGCCGCGGATTCGGTCTGATCGGTCGACTCGTCCGTACCGTCAGCAGACTCGTCCGCATCGTCCTCGAACTCCTCGGGACGGAGTTCGTCGTCGGCGGTTTCGATCAGTTGGCCGCGGAAGTCGCGGTCGTCCTGTCTGATCGACCAGCCGAGGTCGATGTTTCCGTTGTCTCTGACGTCGAGAACCTGGACGTAAACGCTATCTCCCGGTTCCCAGTCGAGACTCTCGAGTCGCTGGTCCAGTTCGCTTCTGTGCAACAGTCCGGTGACGTGGTCGCCGACGTCGACGAAGACGCCGAAGTCGGCGTAGCCGTCGACGGTACCCCGGTAGAACCGACCGGGCGAGAGCTGTGAGGCGGCGGTGCCTTCGAACTCGAAGGCGACATCCTCCTCGTGGACCTCACAGACCAAGCCGTCGACGGGCTTGCCGCAGATGATACAGTTACCCATCTACTCGCACCAAGCAGGTTCGGACTAAAACTGTTGTCGAAATGCGTCCGCGACGGTCACCGCCAGCGGTCGCGATCTCGATCTTCCGGATACCGCCGTTTCTCTGACTCTCGAGCGACTRKTCGGCCGGCGGCGACTGGCGGGACCGGATAGCCGAGCGTGGTCCCGTGCTCGGGGCAGGCGAGCAGCAGCAAGTGCCTGTCGTGGCGGGCGACCAGCTGCCGATCACAGTGGGGGCAGCGCTCGTCGGTGACGCTCTCGCACGGCTCGGTCTCGCCGTCGTACGTTCCTGATCGAATCGCGGTGACGACCTCGAGGGCGGCGATTGTCGGCCGGTACTGTTCGTTTTCCTTGACGACGAACTCGTCCTGTAGCGTCTGGAGGTGGTAGTTGAATCGGCTCGTATCGTCGACACCGACTCGATCGCAGAGGGTCGAAAAGGAGAGCCAACCGGCCGACCAGGCCGCTTCGTAGTGGTCGGCGAGTTCGAACAGAATCTCGAGTCGCGTTTCGTCACCGAGGGCCGCGTACGCGTCGTCCGGAACGGTCCGAGTCATGTCGGCCATGCGTCTGCGATCGGTCGCGATTCGGATAGCTATTCCGGATATGACAGACGACAGACTTAAAATCCGTTCAGAGAATACATATTTACGAACGGTTCGACATGTCGTCTATGGTCGAAACGACAAGTCAGACTGACACGCTCGAGTCGCCAGTCGGGCAGATGTCTCGAGGCCGTGCGTTGGTAATTGTCGCGCTTCTCGGTATCGCCGCGGTTCTCTCGAATACAGCGTTTAGTCTCCTCACTGTCCCGTTCCAGCCGGGATCGGAGTGGGTAACGTTCGTTCTCAGCCTGCTCGCGGTCGAGGCTTCGTTTCTCGTCGTCGGCGTGGGATACATGTGGTATCGGCCGGCCGTCGACGTTCCGATCCAGTCACCGAACCGGCACGATTGGGGTGTCGCCGTCGCGGGCCTCGCTGCCGGGCTCGCCGCCGTGACGCTCTCGTTTGCCAGTACTGACGCATTGATACCCGCCGTCGAGGTGTCGCCAGGATTCACGGAGTATGCGGGGTACGACTCCTCGTCGGCGATCGTTCTGGTCCTCGGTGCGGTGCTGTCGCTGCTCGTCGTCGGTCCCGTCGAGGAGTTCCTGTTTCGCGGCGTGATTCAGGGGCGTCTGCGAGCGGCGTTCGGACCGGTCGCGGCTATCGGACTGGCCGGGTTCGTGTTCTCGTTTTTCCACGTATATCCGATCTTCTTGCTGGGACCCTCGGCCGCAGGTATCGTACACATGATCGCGTACTACACCGTGATGGGCGCGATCTTCGGTGAGACCTACGAGCGAACGAACACGCTCGTCGTCCCCGTGGTCGTTCACGGTGCGTTCAACACGATTTTGTTTCTCGGTTCGATGGCCTTCGTCTAGTTCGTTCCACCGTCGGTGACGCCCCCAGACGGCAGATTCACCGCGTTTCCCCACCGCGTCCGCTTTCTGCTTCTCTTCTTTCCGCTCGGATAGCCCCGACTCCGGCTATCAGAACGGCTCACGATCGAAAAACGCCGCGTGAATGTCCGGATCTGAGAGCTACCTGTCTCGATAAGAAGCGGGTTCGTTCGCCGTCGTTTCGACGAAACCGTGTTACAGCCGACTGACCGCGCCGATCGCACTGGAGAGCGGCGGCGCGTCGAAGAGGTCGAGTCCGGTGTATGCGTTGGTGCCGGCACAGTACAGATCTCGAGCCGTCTCGATGACCGCCTCGTCGAGCGGTTCCGGGTCCCGTTCGCACAGCGACTTCCAGTCGGCGACGTCGCGGCGCTCGGCCTCGGCTTTGGCGTGTTTGACCGCTTCGACCCACTCGGGCTGGGTCCGCTTGTGGTACTGTCGGAGCACCTCCTTCGATAGCTGGGTGCCCTCGTGGCTGAATCGGTTTTCGTCGAAGGTGCCGACCACGTCGGCGACTCGAATCTCGCCGTCGAAGGTGAGACACTCGATCTTGCCGTCCTGGTGGACCAGTTCGGCTCCGGTCGCCTGCTCGGTGATGATCTCGTTGACCTCGCGGGCGAGCGCCTCGAGGTCCGTAATCGAGGCCTCGCCCGCGATGTAATCCGCCTCTTCGCGGTCGAGGTATCGGTCGCCTTCCTCGTACTTCGTCGAAAATTCGACGATCGGATTCTCGAGGTCGACCGACTCGTCGGGCCAACTCGAGAACTCGAGGCCGTGGTCCGCCGGTTCGGTCCGTCGGCGGAGGCTCGAGCCGATCGGCACCGTGTTTCGGAAGACGATCTCGAGGGGGATCAGGTAGTTCGAGCCCGCCTCGGCGTGATAGGACTCGTAATCGTACTCCCGGCCCTCATTCGGGAGATTGGGTACCTGCGTCAGATCGATCTCCATCTCCCAGGGCGGGCGCGACGCGTCTTCGAGTCGGCTCACGTCGCCGTTCACGCCGACGCCGCGATAGTGGGTCGGCACGCCCGCCCGCTCGAGCAGTTCGAAGTTGAACGCGCCCATCGTACAGAGCGTCGCTCCCTTCTGTGGGATCTGGTCGGGCATCTTGCCCCAGTCGAACACCGAGTAGTCGTCGGTGAAGACGAACGCGCCGCGGCCGAGCGAGTCGGCCGTCGCCGGTTCCTCGATGCGAAACTCCTTGACGCTCGTCATTCGTGGCACCTCGTCGAGTGGCCCCCGCGGTTCATACTCAACGTCCCGTGTCCCCATCGTAAGAAGTTTTCAGTATTCGTCGCGGACCCGTTCGCTCGAGCGTACACACGGCGGCCTCGAGCAGGGAGTGCTCGGTCCGGTTCGATTCGACCCACCCCCGGAATCCGGTGCTCGGAGATAGCGGCGACTTCAGCCACGTTTCACCACGTTTTTGGCGCTGTAACGGGTTCGTTGCTACGATGGAGCGACCGGTGACCGAGGCGGACCTCGAGTTCGAGCACGTTCCCGAGACCGGACAGTCGTTCGAGAACGCGCTCGAAAAAGCACGGAACAAGGACCGACTCACAGTCGACGACGGGATCGAACTGTTGACGACGGGAACGGATGTTGACGGGATCGACCAGCGACGGAAAGAACGGGTCCTCGAGGCCGCAGACCACCGGCGCGCGGACGTCGTCGGCGAGGAGGTCACCTTCATCGCGAACCTGAACAACAACGTCACGACGGCCTGTAACGTCGGCTGTCTGTTCTGTAACTTCAAAGACGCCGCTCACACGTTCGAATCGGACGCCGAGATGGAGAGTCAGGGCTTTACCAAAACCCCCGCCGAGTCCCGCGAGATAGTCGGCGACGCGGTCGACCGAGGAATCTACGAGGTCACCTCCGTTTCGGGGCTTCACCCCGCGTTCGCGCTCGACGACGAGCATCTCGAGATTCTCGAGGCGACCGAAAACCGCAAGGAAGTCAACTACAAGCCGCCCAAACGGTACGACACCGATCCCGGCACCTACGCCGAACAGATGGCGGCGATGAGCGTCGACGGCGTCCACGTCCACTCGATGACCCCCGAAGAGGCCTATCACGCCCGGCGCGGTACCGACTGGTCCTACGAGGATGTTTACAGCCGCCTTCGAGACGCCGGCCTCGATACCGTCCCCGGCACCGCGGCCGAGATCCTCGTCGAGGAGGTCCGGGAGGTGATCTGCCCCGGCAAGATCAGTACCGACGGCTGGCTCGAGGCGATGGAAGCCGCGGCCGACGCCGGCCACGGCCTCACCTCGACGATCATGTACGGCCACGTCGAAAACGAGGCCCACCGAGTGATGCATTTAAAACGCATCCGCGACCTCCAGGAGCGCGTCGACGGCGCGATCGCCGAGTTCGTCCCGCTCTCCTTTATCCACCAGAATACGCCGCTTTACGAACACGACGTCGTCTCCAGCGGCGCGAGCACCGACGAGGACGAACTGCTGATCGCCGTCTCGAGGCTCTTCCTCGACAACATCGACCACATCCAGTCCTCGTGGGTGAAATACGGCGACGAGCAGGGCCTGAAGATGCTCTCCTGCGGTGCGGACGACTTCATGGGAACGATCCTCTCCGAGGAGATCACCAAACGCGCCGGTGGCGAGTACGGCGAGTTCCGCTCAGTCGAGGACTACGTCGACCTCATCACCTCGATCGGACGCGTCCCCGTCGAGCGCTCGACGGACTACGAAAAACGCCGCGTCGTCGACCCCGACGACCCGCCGTTCGGACCGCAACTCGGGCCGAAAGCCGACGGGACGCCGTTGCTGGCTCGAGGCGACGATACCGTTCCCGCCGACGACTGACGCCGTTTTTTGCCGTCTTGGCGAGCATCCCTCACCCCGAATACGAAAACTCGAGCACGTCGCCCTCTTCGATGCCCCGTTCTGTGGTCCACTCGTAGTTGACCTCGAGGACGAACTGGCCGTAGCCCGGATATCCCTGTTCGGAGCCGTCCTCGTTCGGGCCGGGCTCTGGCGCGTGGTGAATCCCCGTGATGACGCCCTCGCTGTCGGCGTAGATGATGTCGATGCCGAAGGACATCTCCCGCATGACGAATCGCAGATCCTGCTCGGAGCGGTTGATGAAGATCATGCCCCGATCCTCGGGCAACTCCTCGGTGTCGCTGAGCCCGAGCCACTGCAGGTCCGATGTGTCGGCGACCGCCGCCGTCACCTCCCCGAGTTCCTCGCCCTCGAGGGTCATCACGCTGACCTCGGTCTCGTCGTAGCCGGCGTGGACCGCCGCGGAGTCGTCGTCGCTCGAACCGTCGTCGCCGCCCGACTCGCCGTCCCCGCTCGCGCTCGTGTTTCCGCTCGCCGGGTCGCTATCGTCGGACTCGGTACAGCCGGCGAGGCCGAGAACGCCGACGCTCGCGGCGAGGCCGGTCAACAGGCTTCTTCGATCCGAAGCCGGTGGGCGAGGCGATGTCATCTGTGCATTTCTCACCACGAAGCCACTGATAAATATTTGTCGATCGTCACGTGTACGTGTACGTTTCTCTCGAGGGACGGCCCGATTCGGGAGCTTTCGTCGACCGGTCGTCACTCCTCGATGCGCTCGCGATCGGCGACCGGCTTCTCGAGGTCGAACTCGATTTCGGTCAACTCCTTGGAGACATCCCAGAGCTTTCGGGCCGTCTCGCGATCGTAAGACTGCTCGGCCGAGCGCTGGCGTTCCGGCGCGCCGCGCATGTTCATGAAGCCGCCGGGGCCGTAGTACTCCCCGCCTTGAACGTCGCTCGCGGTCGCCGCGTACAGCGTCGGCAGCGCGCCCGTGGCCGCCGACTGAGCGAGCACGGCGTTGGCGACGTCCATCAGGAGCTTGCGGGTGACCGAGCCGTCCATCTCGGGCGCTCGAGCCTGCAGCGACGTGTCAGCGTAGCCGGGGTGGACCCCCACGCTCAGCGCGTTCGGCGAGACCGAGTCGAGTCGCCGGTCGAGTTCGTAGGCGAAGAGCAGGTTCGCCAGTTTCGACTGGGCGTAGGCTCCCTGCCGGCTGTAGTCGGCTTCGCCCTGCAGGTCGTCGAAGTCGATCTCCCCGCGCTCGTGGAGACCGCTCGAGACGGTGACGACGCGGGCATCGCTCGCGAGGCGATCGAACAGGACGGCGGTGAGCGCGAAGTGCCCGAGGTGGTTGACGCCGAACTGCATCTCGAAGCCCTGGGACGTCTCCCGGCGCGGAATCGCCATCACGCCCGCGTTGTTCACCAGCACGTCGAGTTCGACTTCCGAGGAGCCGCCGTCGGGGTCGACCGCCTCGTCGAACCGCTCGGGGAACGATCGGACCGACTCGAGGTCGGCGAGATCGAGTTCCGCGACGACGAGGTCGCCCTCGATGTCGGGCCCGTTCTCGGTCCGGATCTCCGCTGCGGCCGACTCGCCGCGGTCGACGCTGCGACAGGCCATGACGACCGTCGCACCGCGGTCGGCGAGCACTCGCGTCGCTTCGAAGCCGATGCCGCTGTTCGCGCCGGTGACGACGATTGTGCGCCCCGACTGGTCGGGAACGTCGGCCGCGGTCCAGCTCATACCCACGCTACGGGCTACAGCCGTTTGATAGCTCGGGTCGCGGTATCCGCGACAGATCCGTCAATCGTTTGGGACCCACCTCGAGCAGATCGTGGACCCTCGGTCACCGTCTCTTCGTTCGGATTCTATTCTCCATTGGATGCGTTGTCGAAAGAGTGCTCGTCTGCGGTGAGATCAGCCGAGACGAACGTCGATGGTGCCATAAAACAGTGGAGTTTGCCGGGGGAACCATCAAGATTTGCCTCGGTGTCGGCCCTCCATGCTCAGCTCGAGCGTCCAGCGGAGGTCGAGTTTCGATGGCTGAGACCACCGTTACTACGGAACAAAAGCCACTCGCGCTCATCAAACGCGCCGTCGAACTCTACCGGGACGGCGGCACGGAGCGACTCAAACGCGGGGCCGAAGAGTACCTCCGGATCAACACTCCGCTGCTCGAGAAACCGCAGTATCAGGATCGACGGATCGACAACGAACGGCGCTGGGAGTACATCGAGACCCACATCGAACCTGAGCACGAGTCGGTGCTCGATATCGGCTGTGCGGAGGGGGTTTTCTGCGCTCGAGCGGCCGAGTGCGGGCTCTACGCCGTCGGCGTCGATTCCGACGACGAATCGATCAGGATCGCCAGAAACACGCATTCCGGTGACACGGCAGCCTTTCGCGCCCAAGAGATCACACCGGAGACGGTGAGCGACCTCCCCGAATCCGACATCGTCCTGTTTCTGACGGTCCATCACCACTGGGTCAGCGCGTTCGGCTTCGAGTCGGCCGCGGAGATGATACGGATGCTGTGTGAGAAATCCGACCTATTCGTCTACGAACCGCCGGGGGATCGGTACCTCGGGAGCGAAACCAACGACCTCCCCCAGCCACTCTCGGAGTACTACGCGGATCTCTTTCGAGAAATCGTCGGTGACGACGCCCGGATCGTCGCCACGTACACGTCGTCGTACACGGGTGCCGGGCGCGAGGATCCGATCTTTATCGTGGATACGAGCGAGCGTTAACATCACAGGACCGAGAACGGAGGTCCGAGACGACCAACCGGAAAACGGAGGTCCGAGGTAATCGACTGAAAAACGGGCGCTCGAGGCGACCGACCGGAACACGGCTCGAGACGTGTGGTCGAAAAACGGCCGCCACTGTGTCGAACTCACCGTCCGTCGCTCGCCGTTCACTCCGAAATTTCGTTGTTCTCCATGGCGACGGTTTCGGTGGCAACGAACTTCGCGAGCTGGCGCTTTTGGTGATTATCGACCAGGTGGTGCTCTAGTTTGTGGCCGTGTCTGATCTGTGCGTGACAAATCGGACACTCGAGCGGCGGTTTCGTTGCCATACTGTGGCCAACGGATCCGGTCGGATACGTCTGTTGCTGGCGATTTCAACTATTTCTATAAACGTAGTGATGGGAATCTAACGCACTTTCGAGGCCGACTCGAGTCCGGCCGTTCGAAGAGACCGTTCAACGGCGATCACGTTCGCGCCGTTATCGAATGACATTCCCTAATTCCCGCCAGCAAAAGGCCCGAACGGGCCTGACGTTGGGTTCCCCAGCGACGGGGATGCGTCGGAGAAGAATGGCCGTTGACGATGATCGGTTGCTGGCAACAACAGATTCCCCCCATCCTCCACCTACGCAACTTGCGATAGCAAGTACGAGCATATCAATCTTATCGCCGGCTCGAGAGGACGGATTACTTTGGTGGCCGGCTGCGGCGGCTTGCACACGTCCGGAGAGTGAATATACGTCCGAGTCGCCGACGACGAAGTATGATGTCCGAATCGACCGGAAGTATGCAAACTGCCGAGCGGCCGGCGAGCTGCCCGTACTGCGGGACCACGAACGATTTCGTCTTCACGTACTGTCGGAACTGTCTCGGTGAGCTCCCGTCTGCTCCGCGGGGGGACACCGCGCTGGACGGATAGTCGAACCGCGACCGTCGCTCGACTCGAGTACCCACGACCAACTCGGGTTCTCGAAACGGACAGTTCACGATCGTTCAGTGAACTATATCCGGACAGGCGTTGGCGGAGTACTACGTGTGAACCTCGCTACGACGCTCGATCGAGTGCTCTCGACGATGGGGTATCCGTCGGTGACACACGGGCTACTCAACCGATACGCGGAGGGATTCGACCTCGAGATCGCCCGATCGGCCCGCGTCTCAAACGGCAGTCTCCTCCGTGGCTCGATCGATCTCGGGCCGCGGACACGAATCAGCCGAGGGTGCATTCTCAACGGCGAGGTGACGGTCGGCAAACGGACCAACTTCGAGCCGAACTGCGACGTGATCGGCGCCGTCGAGTTCGGCAGGTACTGTGCGATCGCAAAGCGAAGTACGTTCCAGCAGACCAACCACGACACGCGAAAGCCGTCGCTGCAGATCCGGCTGTACGACGAGGTGCTCGACAGCGAGTTACCCCCGACCTCGAGCGGCCCCATCTCGATCGGCAACGACGTCTGGGTCGGCGTCGACGCAACAATCCTCTCGGGCGTCACCGTCGGCGATGGAGCGGTCGTCGGGGCCGGATCGGTCGTCACAGACGACGTCGACCCCTACTCGGTCGTCGGCGGCGTGCCGGCCGAGCACATCAAGTGGCGGTTCCCGAGAGAGGTGAGAGAGGAGCTGCTCGAGCTCGAGTGGTGGACCTGGGACGAAGCGCGGATCAGGCGGAATCGAGGCTTTTTCGAGCGACGGCTCGCCGACGAATCCGACGTTCCGACGCCCGTCAATGAGAGGGTTGGAGAGGAGCTGTAAGCCGAAGACCGAACGGAAGAACGGACTACAGCAGCGCCGAGAGCGCGAGCGTGATCCCGAGCGCGCACGCGGCCCAGTCGGGCCGCGAGAACGAGAGTGCGGGGAGCGTCGGATTCCACGAGAAACACCGCGCCTGCATCGCGAGCGACAGCCGATCGGCTCGAGCGAACGATCGCGAGAGGCCGAGGACGCCGATTCGTCGGACGCGGTCGACGACGCCGCGTTCGGTTCCGAGTCGGACGGCCATCGCGCGACGAATCTGTCGCAGATCGGCCAGAACCACCGGAACGAACCGGAAGACCAGCCCGACCCCCATGCCGAGCAGTTGGCCGAGTTTACCGGGAATCGTTCGTTGAACCGCCGCTCGAGAGTCACGCGCGGGAGTCGATCTCACGTACGCGGCACTGCACAAGAGGAGCAAGAGGACGCGGTAACTGGCCAGTGCGGGGCTGATCGCGTCCGAAAGGACGATCCAGGGAGCGCCGAGCGTGAGCATCGACACGACCGGCGCGGCCGCCAAGATCACGAGCGCGAAGCGATACCCGTACAGGGCTTGCCAGAGCCCCACACCCGCGACGGCGAGCCCGACCAGTACGAAGCCGGTAAACGCGATCAGCGGAACGACGTCGGTGTGTGCGAGCGCCGTCGCGGCGAATCCGACCGTTACCGCCAGCTTCGAGCGCGGATCGAGACGGTGCGCGAGGGTGTCGTCCGGCTCGTAGGTCAGCATCCGTCTCGCACACCCCCAGAGACGGTTCGTTCGGCGGTGCGATGGGACGCCTCGATGCCCCGTCCGAGGCGGCGTTCGAGAGCTTCCGTCCGCTGTGTGGCGGCGATTCCGCCGATGCTGGCGATCACATCGATACTGGCGATCATGACGGTGCTCGTACGTCGAGGCCGTCCAGTCGCTCTACGACCTGCGATGGCGGGCCGTCCTCGAGTATCTCTCCCCCTCGCATCACGACGATTCGATCCGCGAGACTGGCGACATCGCGAAGATCGTGGGTCGCGAGTACGACGCCCGTTCCGTCCCTCGAGAGGGCTGCGAGTCGCTCGAGGACGGCCTCGCGCGACGGTTCATCGAGACCGGTAAACGGTTCGTCCAACAGCAGATGCGTCGGGTCCATCGCCAGTGCGCCGGCGATGGCGACCCGAGACTGCTCGCCGCCCGAGAGCGTATCGATGCGCTCGTCGCCTCGCCCCTCGAGGTTCACCGCCGCGAGCGAGTCCTCGACCCGGCGATCGATCGCCGCGTGTGAGAGGCCAAGATTTTCGGGACCGAAGGCGACGTCGCTGGCGACGGTCGCCGCGACGAACTGATCCCGCGGGTGTTGAAACACCATGCCGGTGGCCGTCCGGGCCGCCACGGGATCGTCCGCGACCGGGACGCCGTCGACGAGCACCTCGCCAGAGTCGGGCGAGAGGAGCCCGTTGCAGTGGCGAAGCAGCGTCGTCTTGCCGCTCCCGTTCGCGCCCGCCAGCAGGACGAACTCGCCGTCTTCGATCTCGAGCGAACAGTCCTCGAGCACCGGGCGGTCCTCGAAGCCGTAGGTGACGGATCGGAACTCGATCATGTGTGGTGGTAGATTCGGTGGGTCCTCACGTCGCCTCGATGAGGCCGGATCGAACGATCGCGACCGCGGCGGCCATCTTGAGCAGGTCGCCTGGGATCAACGGGAGCGCGGAGATCATAAACGCATCGAGAACCGCGATGTCGGTCACCCACGCGTACCACAGAAATCCGGCAAGATAGACGACCGCTGTCGCCACGACGAGTGCGAGGACGATGATCGGCAAGAAGACCGAGGCCGGATCGCGGAGATTGCGTCCGCGGTGGACGATCGCACCGGTGAGCGCGGCTCCGACCGGGAACGTCAAGAGGAACCCGCCGTACTGTCCCAGCACGACGCCGAGTCCGCTGCTGCCGCCGGAAAAGATCGGCGCACCCAGAACCCCCGCGAACAAGTACAGGACGATCGCGAACGGTCCCCACACCGGCCCGAGATACAATCCAGCGAGAAAGACGACGAGCATCTGAAGCGTCCCCGGTACCCCCGCGATCGGGACCGCGACGGACGCGCTCGCCCCCATCAGCGCGGCGAGCAACGCCGCTCGAGCGAACGCCCGGACCACGTCCCCCTCGACGAGATCGACCGACCCCTGTTCGGTTTGCATACCCCCTCTCGTTCGTAAACCGCTATCAAAACTTCGGTTTACCGAGTTTCGCTCCGCGGCCTGCACCGCCCTCCAGCGGTGTTCCTAATCGAATCTTACCTGTCGGATATTCCGACCGGTCGAACGTTCCCTCCCTCGAGTCTCGAGTGGCGGGATTTCTGGGCGGTTCGATCGGTGTGTGGGACCTCGTCAAACGCGGCAATCCGGTATTGTATCGTCTCCCTAACTGGAACGAACGGGGTGCTTAAGCGCCGATTCGTTCCGGTAATCGGTTGTATGGTGATAGATAGCACGGGCCACTTGGCGAGGGGGAATCAGGATAGTGGATCGGGCGGAGGCGGGCAAACGAACGGGTCGGCAGCGACGGCTGATCGAGAAACGATCGCCACCGAGGGGCGAGAGAGACGATGAGCCGCCGGGCACTCGTCGTGTCGGCGGTGATCGCCGTCTCGATGGTCGTGAGCGTCGTCGCCCTGCCGTTTCTCGGTGGCGGGCTGTCGGACCCAGAGCCGATGAACGGTGACGCTTTCGAGAACGTCGACGCTAGGACTGGGGATGATCGGACCGGGGTAGGCGAATTCGCCGCGACGGAAGACAGCCAACTCGAGACGGTCTCGATGGCGTCCGGTCCGGTACAGTCAGTCCCTGGTCCAGTGCAGTTGGCACCAAATTCGCCACAGACGCCCAGCTCGCCACAGACGGCGACCGCGTCCGCATCGCTCACCCAGGAGGATCAAGACGCCGTCGAGGCCGGTGTCGAGGAGGGCGTCGACCTCGCTCAGGCCCAGGGCGTCGAGATCACACAGGAACAGCGGGCGGCGGCCCTCGAGGCGGCCAACGCGTCCGCTGACCAGTATCAGGAGGCGGATGCCGAGCAGATTCAGGCGGCGACTGCGGGGGCGGTCCACGGCTCGCTGATGCAAGCCCAGGCGGCCAACGCGACGCAAGTTCAGGCCGTGGTCGGCGGCGCGACGGAGGGCGCGCTCTCCCAATCGCAGACGGTCAACGCGAGTCAGCTACAGAGCGCGACCTGGGGCGCGGCACACGGTTCGATAGCCCACCACCAGCGCGTGACGGTCGAACAGCTACAGGTGGCGAGTTTCGGCGCGGCCACGGGCGCGGCGACCAGTGCGGGTGAAACCGGGGTCGATCACGCGCCGAAGATCCAGGAAGCCGCGCAGGGATCGGCCTACGGCGTCTTAGAGCAGTACCAGACGATCACCGCCGAGCAGCGCCAGCGGGTCACGATAGCGCACGTCCAATCCGCCGCGGCGGGCGCGGCAGGGGGCGCGCTCGAGGGAAGCACCGAGGCGGCCCTCGAGGGAGAGCAGCGACTCGAGGTCGACCAGCGCCAGGAGGTGACGGTAAAGCAAATCCAGAAGGCCGCGACCGGGGCCGCGAAGGGGGCGCTCGTCCAGCGACAGGCGGTGAGCCTCGAGCAGACGCAGGCGGCGGCCCACGGCGCGGCAATGGGACCGCTGAAACAGCTCCAGACGGTCTCGATCGAGCAGGTACAGCGGATTTCGATCACGCAGGTCCAAGAAGCTTCCTTCGGCGCTGCGACGGGAGCGATCGTCCAGAGTCAGGACGCGTCGGTCGAACAGATTCAGGCCGCGGCCGACGGCAGCGCACAGGGCGTGGTCGTCCAGCAGCAGGCGGTCTCGATCACCCAGATACAGGCCGCTGCGACCGGGGCGGCGACGGGAGCCGTCGATTCGGCGATCCAACGACAGGCCGTCGAAATCGAACAGGTCCAGGCCGCCGCCTTCGGTGCCGGATCGGGCGCGGTCAGCCAGAGCCAGGTCGTCGACGCCGTGCAGATACAGGCGCTGGCCGAGGGCGCGTCAAGCGGCGCGTTACGCCAGACGCAGGGGGCGTCGATCGAACAGGTGCAGATCGCGGCCTCGAGCGCCTGTCAGGAGACCGCGAGCGCGATCCAGTCCCAGCGGATTAGCATCTCGCAGGTGCAACTCCTGACCCAGGAGACCGCCAGCGACGCGGTCGCGTACGCGGTTTCCGAGGGGACCGACGACGAATCCCGGATCGTCCAGTACGTCGAGGTCGAGATCGTCCAGCGAATCGAGACGGTCGACGAACTCGAGGGCGACGCGTCGATTTCCGTCGACGACCAGAATAGCACCGGCGAAACCGTCACCGTCGACTCCGTCTCGCTCTCGGAGGGCGGATTCGTCGCGGTCTACGACGGCGTCGACGTCGGGCTCGACCCGAATGCGGTCATCGGGAACTCGGAATACCTCGAGTCGGGCGATCACGAGGACGTCGAGATCGAACTCGACGAACCGCTCTCCGCGGACGGGCCGATCGTCGCGGCGGTCCACCACGACACGACCGACGACGAGCGCTTCGAGTACGTCGAGAGCGACGGCGCGGACGACGAACCCTACGTCACGCAGGGCGGCCTGCCGGTGCTCGATAGCGCGTTCATCACGCTCGAGGACGACGAACCCAACCCGCCGGACGAGCCCGAAGCGACGCTCGAAGTGGCCGACCAGACCGGGAACGGTTCGACGCTCGTCGTCGACGAGGCGAACGCCTCCGTCGAATACGCGATCGCCGCCGAATACGACGGCGAGACGGTCGAGAGCGACGCCTTCGAGGCGAACGAGTCGGTGACGAACGAGACACTCGAGCTTGAGCCGCCGCTCGAGGACAACGCGACGATAGATGTCTCGGTCCGGGACGCCGAAAACGAGACGGAACTGGCTAACAACTCGATCGAGTACACGCTCGAGGATGACGAGCCGGAGCCGCCGGACGAACCCGAGGCGACGCTCTCGGTGAGCGACCAGACCGGGAACGGCTCGACGCTCGTCGTCGACGAGGCGAACGCGACGGTCGAGTACGGACTGACCGTAACCGACGAAGATGGAGACCAGATCGGTGCGAATGAGTCGTACGACGCGAACGAAACGATCACCAACGAGACGCTCGACCTCGCGCCGCCGCTCGAGGAGAACGCGACGCTCGACGTGGCGGTGGTTTCGACGGGCGAGAACGGGCTCGACGACGGCGAGGTCCTCGAGAACGAATCTCTCGAGTACACGATCGAACCGGACGACGCGTCCGAGGCGTTCGCGGCCGAGTTCCCCACCTGTTCGCGGGCGGAGGTGACGGGATCGCTCGAGGACGGCGACCGGATCATCGTCGCGACCACCTTCTACACGAGCGGCGGGATCGGGAACAGCCTCGGCGAGTACTCGGTGACGGTCGGCGACGACATCGACGCGCCGCTCGAGGAGCCAATCGTCTTCGAGGTCGGCGAGGACTTCGCGGTGAGCGAGACTGACGAAGGGCCGGTCGTCGAGATCCCTGGCGGCGAGTTCGGCGCGGCCATCGTCGGCTTTAGCTCACCCGACGCGACTCCCGGAAGCGTCGATTACGTGAACCCGAACGCGAGCGAGTGCGTCGAGGAGGTGCGCCCGGAACTCCCCGAACTCTCCGTCGAGGACGCGACGCCGACCGACGACGGCATCACGGTGACCTTCGGCTACGACAACCCGAACGACGCGGCCCTGCTCGTCGAGAGCGAACTCGAGGGGGCGACCGCTGACCAGCCTCCGACCGAACTCGAACCCGGATCGGGGACCTTCACCGTCGACTGGACGCCCGAAGACGACGACGAACGACTGGCTTGGGTCGTCGACATGGGCTTTTACGACTACGAGGAGCCAATCGTCGTCGAAACGGACCCGGCGGGCGAAATCGATCCGACCGAACCGGCCGAGTTCGCGGTCGATATTCTCGAGCCGATCGAACCGGTCGAACGGGGCGAGGACCTCGAACTCGAGGTCGACGTGGAGAATATCGGTGGGGAAGAAGCCGAACAGTCGATCGATCTCGAACTCGATGGCGTGACGGGGTCCGCCTCGGTTGCGCTCGCGGCGGACGAGAGCGAAACGGTTTCGTTTGCCGTCGACACGTCCGCTCTCGAACCCGGCGAGTACGAGGCGACGGTCTCGAGCGATAACGACAGCGATGCGGCGACGGTGACGATCGAGGAACCGCCATCGGAGGAGACAGACGCAGTCGAATCTGGGAACGGTGGCGATGGGAACGCGAACGGAAACGTAGCCGCGCCCGGCGACGGTGAAACCGGTACTCCTAACGACGGCGAAAACGCTGCGACTAGCGACGGCGAAAGGGATCCCACTGAAGCGGACGAAACCGACGCGGACACGTCGACTGAAGCACAGCCGGGGGCCGGAGCAAGTGGCTCGAGCACGGACGAATCGAACGCCGACGCGCCGCCGACGGACTCGCCGCAGAATAGCGGGCCAGTTGCTGACGACGGCGGATCGATAGACGATACAGCAGGCGGCGACGAACCGGACGGCGGCGATAGCGTCGGATCACCGGCGCAGGCGAACGAAACGGCCCAGACGCTCGAGTCGGCCGGCTGATCGGATTCGTCCACGACGGGATCGATTTCGCCACGACAGCCGATCGCTACGGGCGAGAAACGCGTCGGTACGCGTCTCTCGAAGGCCGCCGAAAACCAAACTGCCGTCTGATCAGTGCTGGTGGCCGGTCGCTTCGCCGAACGTGACGCCGAACCGCTCCTCGAAGAGGTCCATCACGCGGGACTCTTGGGCCTCGAGTTCTTCGTCCGTCCCCTCGCCGTGGTGGACGACGTGGTGGGCGCGACTCGCGAACGAGAGCAGCGCGACATCGCCGATGGTCTCGGTCGGGGTCTGGTCGCCTTCGGCGACGAGGTCGAGGAGTCCCGCCGGCACCGTCACGGTCTCCGTTTCCTCGCCGTCCGCGTCTATCGAGAAGGTTATCGTCTCAACTTCGTCTGTCATACGTCTACCCTCACGGAGCCAGCCTAAAGGTGCTGTGACTTGTGTCTCCCGGCCGACTGGTGGCGAGTGACCGAGTACGTTTCAGTGATCCGGAGTGTCGCCTCGGTGTTTTTGCCCGTCGACGCCGTACCGTCGGGTATGCCATCAGTCGAACTCGAGGAAGAGACGGTCCAGCGACTCGACGACCTCCGCATCGAGGACGAGTCCTACGACGAACTGATCACCGAACTCATGAACATCTACGAGACGAGCGAACTGACGCTGTTCCATTCGGGCGACTGATCCGACATCGGTCCGACGAGGCTCCCCTTGTGGCTCGCGGCTCGTTCGACCCTTGCTGGATCCTCGTTCAGACCCCGCCCCGAACCGTTCGGTCCGAGTTCAGTTTTCAGCCGCGGCGTCGCAGACGGACTGCCAGCGGTTGTTCGATTCGAGGCGGGACTGCAACTGGTCGGCGTACTCCTGAGTGAGCGTTTCGGCGGCCTCGCGTTCCGCGTCGTAGGACCCGCCCGACGATCCGCCGCCCACGCCGAGCGCGCTCTTGATCGAATCGACCACGCCGCCGGAACTCGAGCCATCAGCGCCGCTCTGTCCGCCGGCACCCATCGCACCCATCTGCGATCGCACGTTCTCGAGTTCGGGGAGGATGCTCTCGACGTTGTCCGTGTTGGCGACGATCCGAGCGTCGTCGGGGGTTTCGGGCCGCTCGATCTCGAACTCGGTCGCGGTCATGATCAGGTTCCACTCCTGGCTCGAGAATCGAGAGCTCTGGACTCGACTGGAGAACTCCTGATCGAGGGACATCCGTTCGCCGACGATTCGGTCGGTCCACGCGTTCTCGCTCATAGCTACCGGTTGAACGGGTGATGGTATCAGGGTTTCCCTGTCGGGAACCGATCGCGAGAAGTGGTGGGCGGTACCAGGTCGAACGCGACAGTTCAGACGCGCCGTTTCGCGTTCGGTCACTCGCCGACGTGGTTCGTGATCGTCGTGTGCGCGCCGATGAGCGCGCCCGCGAGGTCGAGGTTTTCGAGGTGCGTCCCTTCGTCGATGATCGAGCGCCGAATATCGCCGTTTCGAACCGTCGCGTCGGGGAAGATAACCGCGTGGTCGAGCTCCGAATCTTCGAGGGTCGCCCCCTCCATGACGTGGACGTTCTCGCCGACGGAGACATCCTCGAGGGTCGCCGTGTCGGCGATCATCGACGCGCCGTCGAGATGCCAGGCGACGGCGTCGAGGTAACTCTCGGGCGTACCGATGTCGAACCACGCGTCTTCGAAGGTAAAGGCGTGGGTCGGCTCTCGGTTTTGCAGCCACTGGACGAACCAGCCGGGTTCGTCCGGGTTGTTCCCGTCCTCGAGATAGGTTCCGAGTAGCGAGATAGAATCGCGCGGGAACGCATAACAGGCGATCGAAACGAGGGTGCTCTTGGGGTCGTCGGGCTTTTCCTGAAAGTCGACGACGCGGTCTCCCTCGAGTTCGACGAGTCCGTACGAGGACGCCTTCTCGCGGGAACCGACATCGTAGGCGGCGAGCGTCGGCGTCTCGCGTCGTTCGAAGTAATCGATGAATTCCGGGATTTCGAAGCTGATCAGGTTGTCGCCGGCGATCACCAGCAAATCGTCGTCGACCGCTTCACGCTCGACGAGCTGGGCGAGGGCGCCGACGACGCCGAACTTGTCGGCTTCCTCGCTGGTGTCCTCGATCGATAGCCGTGGTTTTTCGAACTCGGATTCGGCGAGGTGTGTCTCGAAATCGGTCGCGAATCGTTCGTTCGTGCTCACGTACACCTCCTCAATCCGATCGTCGTCCTCGAGCGATCGGAAGATCCGATCGATGACGGTCGAGTCGCCGATGGGGAGGAACATCTTGGGCCGATGTTTCGTGATCGGCCACATCCGGGTCGCGAACCCACCTGCCAAAACGACGGCCTTCATGCTCCGGCTTTCAGCGGCAGTATGTAAGTCACTTACCCTTTCTTCGGCGGGCGATCGGCACTCGAGAGACCGAACAGCTATCCCTCGTCGGGCGCTTTTGGTGGATATGCGAGAAGCCGACGAAACGACGCGACAGCGGCTTGCAGACGAACTGCGAGGCGAGGCGGCGACCCCGAGCGAGCTGGCGGTCGCCCTCGATCTGACGCCCCACGCGGTCGTTCGACACGCCCAACACGTCGCTCGATCCGTCGATAGCACCGACGAGGAGTTCCTCGTCGCGCCGCCGACGTGTCGAGACTGCGGGTTCGACGGCTTCGACGACCTGCTCAACCTTCCCTCGCGATGTCCCTCCTGCAAGAGCGAAGCGGTCGACGAGCCGGTACTGACCGTCGAGTGATCGCCGCCACCCGCTCGACATATCCCGGTCAACGCGTACACGTCCCGGTCAACGCGTGAACGTTCGTGCGATGGGACCGTCATCAGCATGAGACCGTACCGAGGAGCGGAACGAATTGCCACGGTTTCGACACTAATATTTAGTGTGGAGGCTAGGTCCAGAGACGTGAACCGCCGCGATTCGAGGAATCCATGACTACGCCTGCCCACCCGCCGTCCGATTACGCCGAGCTAGCACTGGCAGCGCTCGAGTGGCTCGAGTCCCGGGACGAACTGCCGGAGACGGTCGACGAGACGCTTGCGGTGCTCGCCGATCAGCGACGACGACTCCTGCTCGAGGTGATGGACGAGTACGGCGAGTCTATCACGCTCCCGGACGCCGCAGAGGAGGTCGCAAAGCGGGAGGCAGGCCAGCCGGTCGCGGAACTCTCGGCCGAGGAGGTTGCGAACGTCTACATCTCGCTGTATCACGACCACCTCCCGCGACTCGTCGGCGCGGACTTAGTCGAGTACAATCAGGATCGGGATCTCGTCTCGCCGGGCCCGCTTCGAAACGTCGAGTGACGACTGCCGTCTCGGATGTGCAATCGTTCGATCAGAACTCGACGTTCGAGGTCGACGCTCGGTCGGCCTCGTCGGTCGGAATCGGTCCGGGTCCGAGGAGGTCGTACCCCTCGTCGGTGAGATAGACGTCGCCGTCCTCGACGGCAACCTCGAGGGCCGTGAGATACGCGCCTTCGCAGGGACCGAACGTGCAGACGCCCGAATCGGCCTCGAAGTACGCGCCGTGATTCTCGCAGATTATTTCGCCGTTTCGCATCGCCGCGCCGGTCCCCTTGTCGAGTTTGATGTGCGTGAAGTGCTGGCAGTAGTTCAGCCAGCACTCGAGTTCGCCCGCCTGGCGAACGAGAATCGCCTCCTCGACCTCGTTCGCGTCGCCGTCGGTCTCGACCACGCGAAACACGAACGTCGACTCCTCGGGAACCCCCTCGAGTGCGGTGATTCGGCGTGTCGCGTCCATCGCCGGTGGCTTTCGCTCGAGCCGTGGTCAACGTTTCGAAGACTGGCGGGCGGTGACCGTTTCGAACCTGTCCGGAGTTCGTGCGAGAAACCAGCCTATCGACGACGGGCGAGTCCGACACGCTTATTCGCCGAGGCCACCGAAAACGGTGTAGTGAGTACCGACACGCCCGACCCGACCGAAACCGAAGCGTTCGAGCGGGTCTGTGAAACGCTCGTCGAGCGGATCATCAACGGCGAGGTCGAGCGCGATGAGGTCGAGAAGGCCAAACTCGAGGCCTGTTCGGAGCACTCGGCACCGAAAGTTCCCAAAAACTCCGAACTGCTGGATTACGCGCCCCAGGAGTACCGAGAGGATCTGGAATCGGTTCTCCAGCGCAAACCGGTTCGAACCGCCTCCGGCGTCTCGCCGGTGGCGATCATGACCTCGCCAGAGCGGTGCCCGCACGGGAAGTGTCTGTACTGTCCCGGCGGCCCGGACTCGGAGTTCTCGAGCTCCCAGAGCTACACGGGCGAGGAGCCGGCCGCCGCCCGCGGCGTCCAGAACGACTACGATCCGTACGGACAGGTCACGCTTCGACTCGAGCAGTTGCGCGAGATCGGCCACCCGATCGACAAGGTCGAGTTGATCCTGATGGGCGGCACGATGACCGCCCGGAGCCACGACTACCAGGAGTGGTTCGTCAAGCGAGCGCTCGAGGCGATGAACGACTACGACGTGGACAAAGAACCCGAACCCGCCCAGGGCGTCAGTTTCGCGGAGGACCCCGAGGAGTACGAGTGGACGTATCTCGAGGACGTCATCGCGGAGAACGAGACGGGCAACGTTCGGAACATCGGGACGACCTTCGAGACCAAACCCGACTGGTGTGACCCCGAGCAGATCGACCGGATGTTGGATCTTGGCGGGACGAAAGTCGAGGTCGGCGTCCAGACGACCTACGAGCGGATCAACCGGGAGATGCACCGCGGCCACGGCGTTCAAGAGTCGATCGAGGCGAACCAGCGCCTGCGAGACGCGGCGTTCAAGGTCGGCTTTCACATGATGCCCGGCCAGCCGGGAATGAGCAGAGAGATGTGTCTCGAGGACTTCCGGCGCATCTTCGAGCAGGAACAGTGGAAGCCCGACTACCTGAAGATCTATCCGACGTTGATCGTCCGCGGGACGGCGACCTACGACTGGTGGCACAGAGGCGAGTACGATCCCTTAGACAACGAGGAAGCCGCGGAACTCGTCGCCGAAATCAAGGACATGATCCCGCGCTATACGCGACTCCAGCGGGTCCAGCGTGACATTCCGGCGGACTACATCGACGCCGGCGTCTGGAAGTCGAACCTCCGACAGCTCGCGCGCAAGCGCATGGACGAACACGGCTGGGAGTGTGACTGTATCCGCTGTCGCGAGGCGGGAATGAACGACGCCGAACCCGATCGCGTCGAACTCGACGTGATGAGCTACGAGGCGAGCGGCGGGACCGAACACTTCATCAGCTTCGAGGACTTCGAACAGGACCTTCTGATCGGCTTCTGCCGGCTTCGATTCCCGAACGACCCGGTCAGGGATGAACTCGAGAACGCGGCGCTAATCAGGGAATTGCACGTCTACGGCTCTGAAGTCACGATGGGCGAAGACGGCGAGACGGACCAACACCAGCACCGCGGCTACGGCCGCAAATTGATGAACCAAGCAGAATCGCTTGCCGCCGACGCCGGCTTCGACAAAGTGAGCGTCATCTCCGGGATCGGCGCTCGAGAGTACTACCGGAACAAACTCGGCTACCATCAAGACGGCCCGTACGTGAGCAAACGGCTCTAACCCGCGACGACGGATCGTCCGTTCGTTTTTGATCACTCGATTCGTCGACGATTGGAGTCCGTCGAACGTCGCCGAGAACCGCGACTCCCGGACGAAATTCGCACTTCGATCAGCATAAAATTTATAATCGTAGGTGGGGTCTGGGAGTAACGACTGCACTTCCCAGTAACTCCATATTTTATGAGAGCTAGTGCATGGTGGGTTTAATACCGTCCGAAATATACGATATTAGCCACTCATTCATGTGGTTTCACATGATAACGTGATAATCAATGAGAGAAACAACAATCGCAATCATCCTCATCGTCGCCGCGAGTGTCGGTACAATTGCCGTCGCCGGGGTCACCAACTCGAGTGGCGATGACTTGACCGATCGGGATACCAAGCCAGATGACGGTAAATCGAACGTACTGACCAACGAGTGCCACGACGCGCTCAACGCGTCGAACGAATCCATCGACGCCAACGTCTCCGTCGACGAATTACCCGACGACGCCGAGATCGAGTGCGAAGAGATGGACGACGAATCCATGTTAAACATAACCATCGAAACGAACGACTCGAGCGACGACGGAACCACGGTCACCTCGACGGTACGGACGATCGTCTGGGATACTGAAGACGAACGCGTCGTCTCCCACAGCGTCGCGACGAGCACCTCGTCCCAGAGCACCGAATCGAACGGCTCGACGACACAGCGCACGTCCACGAATCAGAGTAGCACGATCGTGACCGGCGAGGAAAGCGTCGACATCGATCGAGGGGATGTCGTCGCCGAAGACGGCGAGGACGGTGAAGACGGCGAGATAAACGTCAGTACTGGGTAGTGAAACGTCAGTACTCGGAACTCAGTACAGCCTCTCAGTCCTCGAGCGTTTCTCGCCCCTTCGCTTCCGCGCGTCGAAGCACCTCCCGGACCGACCACCGGGTCTCGAGTGCGACCGCCGCCGCGTCGTCGTACTCCGCGCTCACGTCGTAGACGGTCCCATCCGCGTCGCTCGCGATTTTTACGCCGATGTCGTAGCGCTCGCCGTCGCGCTCGAGCGTGACGGCTTCGAACGCCCGATCGGCGATCCAGCGGTGGGTCGCGCCGGTCTCGCGGATGCCGAGCGTTCCCGTCTCCTCGGCCAGCGTTCGGGTGACACGCTCGCGGTTCTCCGGTTTGCAGATGACCTTCACGAGATGCCCCGGGCGGGACTTTTTCATCGTCGTGGGGAGGATCGAGACGTCTCGAGCGCCCGCTTCGGCGAGCGTTTCCTGTAGTCCGCCCAGCACCTCCGGCGTCGTGTCGTCGAGGTTCGTCTCGAGGACCGTGATCTCGTCGCGCACGAGCGGCCCCGCGGCGTCGGCCTCGCCGACCAACACGCGGAGAACGTTAGGGTGTGGATCCAGGTCGTAGCCGCCCGCGCCATAGCCGGACTGCTCGAGCGAGAGCGAGGGGAGCGACTCGACGCCCTCGGCGACGTGGCCCAGAATCGCCGCCCCCGTCGGGGTGAGCAGTTCGGTCTCGACCGGTCCCCCGCGAAGCGACCAGTCTGCTTGCGTGGCGATTTCGACGACCGCGGGGGTCGGAACCGGGTACTGCCCGTGGCTCATCGAGATCGTACCGCCGCCGGTAGCGAGTGGCGTGGTGACGACGCGATCGGCGTCGATGTCGTCGAGCAACAGTGCCACTCCCACGACGTCCGCGATGGCGTCGTCTGCCCCGACCTCGTGGAAGTGGATCTCCTCGAGGTCCTCACCGTGGACGCTCGCCTCCGCTTTGCCCAGCAGTTCGAAGACTGCGAGCGCGTCGCGTTCGACCGCCGGCTCGAGGGCCATCTCCTCGACGATTTCACAGACCTCGAGGTAGCTTCGGTGCGGGCCGTGACCCTCGGCGTGGACGGCGTCGCCGTCTCGAGCGTCGCTGTCGTGGCTCACGTGCTCGCCGTCGTGGTGAGTATGACCGTCGTTTTGGTGACTATGGCCGCCGTGATCGTGCTCGTCGTGGTTGTGGCCGTGACTCTCGTGACCACCGCCGTCGCCGTGGTCATGACTGTGAGCGTGATGACTGCTGCTGTTGTCGTCGCCGTGATCGCCGCCGTCGCGGTCGGTATCGCCGACTTCCTCGAGGCTGCCGTCGGCTCCGGTTTCGGCTCGCTCCTCGGACAGAACCACGTCCACCGTCGTCGCGGTGATCCCACACTTCGTCGTCTCGTCGATCCGGTACTCGAGCGACAGCGCGTCTTCGACTGGCTCGAGGACCGCGGGGTCCCCGCCGGCGTCGAGGAGGGCTCCGAGTAGCATATCGCCGCTTGCCCCCATTCGACCGTCGAACGCCAGGAGTGTCATGTCTACGAGGGCGGGAGGTGGTACCAAAAGTCCTCGTTCTTCCGACCGAGTGACCCGCGGGATCTGGTCGCCGTCATGACGGCGAAATCGGACGACGCCGGTACATCTATGTACCTCCCTGTCCGACCACCATATGTTAGACGATAGCATGGTCGAACGCCGGTTCACAGCCGCTGCTCACACGAGCACAAAACCTATCCGATCACGTACCGGAGTTACAGACAACGCCGTCCATCCCGAAATATGAACGAAGTTCAACTCGAGGTTGCGAAAGCGTACCCGAACGACTCGGGGCGCGGTATCGCCCGACTTGATCCGGACACGCTGTTGCATCTCAAGCTCAGTCCGGGCGACATCATCGAAATAGAAGGTGCAGACACGACCGCCGCGAAGGTGTGGCGGGCCGACCGACAGGACTGGAACACGGACACCGTCCGAATCGACGGGTTCACGCGACAGAACGCCGACGTGGGGATCGGCGAACGGGTTACGATCCGGAAAGCGGAGGCGACGAAGGCGAACAAACTCGTCCTCGCGCCGCCCGAAGAGGCGTCGGTGCAGTTCGGTTCCGACGCCGCCGGCATGGTCAAACGCCAGATTCTAAAACGTCCGGTCGTCGGGAAGGACATCGTCCCGGTTATGTCCTCGACGAACCACCCCTTCATGCGTTCGCCGGGACAGGCGATTCCCCTGATCGCGGTCGAGACCGAACCGGAAGGTGTTGTCCTGATCACGGAGGATACTGACGTGGAACTCCGAGAAGAGCCGATTTCAGGCTTCGAGAAAACCGGCGGTGGTATCACCTACGAGGATATCGGCGGCCTCCAGAGCGAGATACAGCGGGTCCGCGAGATGGTCGAGTTGCCGATGAAACACCCCCAGATCTTCAAGAAACTGGGGATCGAGCCGCCACAGGGCGTGTTGCTCCACGGCCCGCCCGGGACCGGCAAAACGCTGCTCGCGAAAGCGGTCGCCAACGAGACCTCCGCGAGTTTCTTCTCTATCGCGGGCCCGGAGATCATCTCGAAGTACTACGGCGAGTCCGAACAGCAGTTGCGCGAGATCTTCGAGGACGCAAGCGAGGAGTCGCCCGCGATCATCTTCATCGACGAACTCGACTCCATCGCGCCCAAACGCGAGGATGTCACGGGCGAGGTCGAACGCCGCGTCGTCGCGCAGTTGCTGACGATGATGGACGGCCTCGAGGCCCGCGGCCAGGTCATCGTGATCGCCGCGACCAACCGCGTCGATTCGGTCGATCCGGCGCTGCGACGACCCGGCCGGTTCGACCGCGAGATCGAGATTGGCGTCCCAGACGAGGTCGGTCGCGAGGAGATCCTGCAGATCCACACGCGCGGGATGCCCCTCTCCGACGACGTTAGCCTCTCGCACCTGGCGGACGAGACCCACGGCTTCGTCGGCGCGGACATCGAGAGCCTCACCAAAGAGGCGGCGATGAAAGCGCTCCGACGCTACCTCCCCGAGATCGACCTCGACGAGGAAGACATCCCGCCGAGTCTGATCGACCGGATGATCGTCAAACGCGACGACTTCGGCGGCGCGCTCAACGAGGTCGAGCCCTCGGCGATGCGGGAGGTCCTCGTCGAATTACCGAAGATCTCCTGGGACGACGTCGGCGGTCTCCACGAGGCCAAAGATCAGGTTCAAGAGTCCGTCGAGTGGCCGTTGAACAACGCCGAACGCTTCGAACGGATGGGTATCGATCCGCCGGCGGGCGTCCTGCTGTACGGCCCGCCCGGCACCGGCAAGACCCTGATGGCGAAAGCCGTGGCCAACGAAACCAACGCGAACTTCATCTCCGTCCGCGGGCCACAGCTCCTCTCGAAGTGGGTCGGCGAGTCCGAGAAGGCGATCCGCCAGACCTTCCGCAAGGCCCGGCAGGTTTCGCCCACGGTGATCTTCTTCGACGAACTCGATGCGCTCGCGCCCGGCCGCGGCGGCGAGGTCGGATCGAACGTCTCCGAACGGGTCGTCAACCAGCTGCTGACGGAACTCGACGGCCTCGAGGATATGGGCAACGTGATGGTCATCGGCGCGACGAACCGCCCGGACATGATCGACCCCGCGTTGCTCCGCTCAGGTCGATTCGACCGCCTCGTCATGATCGGCGAACCGGACGTCGAAGGCCGCGAGCGGATCCTCGAGATCCACACCGAGGACACGCCGCTGGCCGCCGATGTCAGTCTCGCAGAGATCGCGGAGATCACGGACGGCTACGTCGGCAGTGACCTCGAGTCGATCGGACGCGAGGCGGCTATCGAAGCCCTTCGCGAGGACACCCAGGCGGACGTCGTCGAAATGCGCCACTTCAGACAGGCGATGGAGAACGTTCGCCCGACGATCACCGACGACATCCTCGACTACTACGAACAGATCAAAGAGGACTTCGCGGGCGGCTCGAGCGTGACCGAACCGGGAACGGGTCGCCGGGGCAGTCGTATCGGATTCCAGTAACTTCCTCGTCTTTTCGCTCGCTACTCGAGCTAGCGGGTGTCGATCGTTCGGTTCCTCGACGAGCGTGGTCGCACGGTTACTGTGAGCGGGGCTTCAGTCGCCGGTACGAACGTCACCTCAGTCTCCGGTGAGAACGGACACTCGATAACGATCCGTTAACCGACCGTTTCGGCGGGACACGCACTCGTTGGGAGCGGACACGATCGCGATTTTGCCGCGACTGGCGCAAATTCGGGTCATGGGGATAGCTGGCTGGGTTTTCCGCCGATAGTCGTCGATATCTGGCGTCACATTCGCCTTCATTCGTCTGAATTCTCCACAACTTCTCGAGACGATCGGGGCCCTATTTCCACGCCAGCGGAGTAGCCCGTTCTATCTCGAACAGTAATGTCAAACCAATCACCACACGATCGCCGGCGGGCCTCGTCGGGCGAATCGGTAGACGGACAGAACGCGACACAGCGGCCGCTCGAGCGCTACCTTCCGTCGGTCGCGAAGCCGATCCGAGTGGCGAGTTTCTGGCTGGCTATCGTCCTGCCGTTCTTCTACATCCCGCTTTTGCTCACCGGGCTCTCGAACGGGGCGGAAACCGGAACCTTCCTCGCGCTGCTGGGGTGTAACCTCGGAGCGCTCTACGTGGGCCACTCCTATCGAATCGACGACGAACTGTGACCGGTGGATGATTCCAGCCGCTGTGACTGGAGGGCAGTTCCAGCCGTTGTGACTCGGGACGGTTCTGGTCGTTGTCATTGGGGACGGCTCGAGTCGTATTGCGAGCGCTATCGACTCACGGAGGCGATCGCGCGTCGGATCGCTTCGCGCTTGACGAGGAGAAAGCCGGTGGCGATACAGGCGAAGCCGACGGCCGTCGCGGGCTCGATCGCTTCCTCGAGGTAGAGCCAGCCGACGACGGCGGCCACGATCGGGGCGACGTACGAGACCATGTTGATCTCGACGGCGCCGAGTCGCTCGAGCAACTCGAAGTAGAGCAGGAATCCGACCGCGCTCGCGGCACACGCGAGATACGCCAGCGCACCGATCGCTTCGGGGGTGATCCATTCCGAGGGATCGATCGGTTCTCGAATCGCGAGACTCGCGCCGTGCATCACGAGCGCGCCGCCGAGCATCGACCAGGCCTCCATGGTCTCGATCTCGATCGGCGCGTCGATCCGTCGGACGAGGACGCTTCCGAGCGCGAACGCCGTCGCGGCGAGAAAGACCAGTAGCGTCGCGATTACGTCCGTCGCGAACAGGTCGGACGGATCGGGGCGGGCGATGATCGCGACGCCGAGAAGCCCGAGGACGACGCCGCCAAGCCCGGTCGGCGAGAGCGCATCGGCCGGGAACAACACCCGCGAGAACCCGGTGGTTAGAACCGGCGAGAGGCTGACCAGGATCGCCGCGGCGGCGGCGGTGGTGTGGCGCTGGCCGACGAACAGGAACGCGTGGTAGCCGGCGATGAGAAACACCGCGCCGACGGCGACCGCGTACCACTCCCGGCGTCCGCGCGGGAGCCAGTCCTCGGCGGCGTAGGCGGCGTAGCCGAGCATCAGCAAGCTCGCGATATCGTAGCGAAACGCGGCGAACAACACCGGCGGGAAGTGTTCGAGACCGGCGCTGATCGCGACGAACGCCGATCCCCAGAGGAGCGAGAGGAGAGCGAACAGGAAGACGGGACGACTTCGACTCACGCATCTCCGTTCGAGTCGCGAATCCTATACGTTGTGGTATTCCGTCGATGAGAGCGGAGTTCGATGTAGCTATCGTCCTCGCTCGAGCGACGATGTAAGCCAGCCCCGATCGGGAAGCTTCAGGCTCGTATTGGTGATCCAGAATTTGGTGTATTGCATAACTCCCTGTGCTGTTCGATGCGGTTTCACGGGTAGATACCTGGCAAAACTTTAAGTTGCCTTCAGAACCAACGTGAGGTATGGCCGCCCACGGCCGCCCCGCACTGCGGGACCTGTTCGACGAGTCGCCGACCCCACACATCGCACACCCACCCCGAACCCACCATCGAGACTTCTACGTCGCGACGGACGGGTCGTTTCGGCAGACGGGTGGCGGGCTCGGCGCAGTTATCGAAACCAGAGATGGCACTCGAGTCGCGCGCGTTGCGACCGCGGATGCCCCACCCGATAACAACGTCGCCGAGTATCGTGCGTTACATCTCGGACTCGACGTACTGGCTGCACGCGCACCGCGACACGCGAGCGTCGGTGTTCTCATCGATCACGATTCGTTAGCCAGCAACGTCAACAACGCGATTCTGGCGACGAACCACCCCGATCGGAAGCCCCCGCGACCGTTTTCGATCCCGTCGAACACGGAACACCACTGGCGGGGGATTCGGGCTCGAGTCAACGGCTTCGACGAGATCCGTGCGGCCCGCATCGATAGCGACCAGAACCCGGCTCACGCGCTCGCGAACGAGCCGTCCCAGTACGAACACGTCAACCGGGAACTCGATCGGTGCGTGCTTCCCGATCCGCCCGAGCCGACGATTTCGGAGGTTCCGCCGCCGTCTCGAGCCAACCGAAACGGCGGTCGCGCCTCCGATTGATCGGCGCCGTCGCTTCAGGCGGGCAGTCGTTCGATCCGCCGATCGCATTTCGAGGCGTCGGTCGGTCCGCTAACAGCTTCGACCGGTTCGGTTCGATCACTCGTGTCGATCGTCCCACATCGATCGCTCCGGTTCGAACCGCCATCGTTATTTTCTCGCCCTGAAGAATCAATTTCGATGAGTCTTCGCGTCGCCGTCGCTGCGCCGTTCGTCCAGAACGGCACAGACAGACTTCGAGAAAACGAGTTCGTCGTCGCGCTCTCCCTGGATCGGGACTGGTTTTCCCCCGATCAGGCGACGCGGCTGATCGATGTCGCGACCGGCGAGGATCTCCTTTCGCGAGACGGAACTGACCTCGAGCTATCGTTCGACCCTGCGACGGTGACGATCCCCGACGACTTCGTTCCGGACGAGGACATCCTCGCGGAGCGGTCGGCGTTCGAGCGCGTCCTCGATGCGCTCGTCGCGGAGGGGACGGAGAAACACGAGGCCGTCGGCGCGATCAACACCCTCCAGCGGGAACTCGATGTCACGATCGAAGCCGCGGCCGTCGTCTACGCGCGCCGGGAGGGAATCGACGTCTCCGATCTAGCTCCCGTCGCCAGAGACGCCTTAGTCGGGTCCGAGGACTGAGCCCCCGCGACCGAAGACGATTACTCCGTCGGGGCCAACCTGGCCGTATGGTCGAGACGCGAGTTACGGACGGCCGTCGAATCGCCGAACTCCTCGCGAGCGAAATCGACGGCCGGGAAGACGGCCACCTCGAGCGGCTGGCTGTCGTCGACGCCGACACGGACGTCGAGCCGACGACCGACGGCGCTCGAGCGTACGATGTCGAACAGATAGGGGAGCCCGAAGGGATGGTAGTCATCGCTCGTGTATTCGTCCACGAGGATCGCGTCCGCGTCGAATTCGAACGGGGACACGAGCGCGCGGCAGCAGCCGCCGAGTCGGTCGGGCTCAGAGTTCGGCCGAAAGCGACGACGCCGCCAAAAACACTCGTGTTCGTCGAAGATGGCGGGGAAGTCAAACGAGCATCGGACGTCTTCGACGACGTGAGCCAATCGATTGCGGAGTGACTTTTCTGGGGTTTCCGCCGTAGAAAGCGTGTCCACTCACTCGAGCGTCGCGAGCACGCCCGGAAGCTCCGCCGCGATCGAATCCTGCGCCAAGTGGTCGGCGGCCCGGTCGTCCGGCGCGGGGCCGTCGGGTTTCAGCACCTGGATCGCGTCCATTCCGGCGTTGGTCGCGCCGGCGATATCGGCCTCGACGTCGTCGCCGACGTAAACCGCGTTCCCGGCGTCGACGGCCAGTTCGGACAGGATCGCGTCGAAGGCTCGCGGGTCGGGTTTGCCCGCCTCGAGTTCGCCTGTGACGAGCGCCGCGTCGAAGGTGCATTCCCAGCCCAACGTCTCGAGCTTGTCCCGCTGGGCCCGGACGGGGCCGTTCGTGAGCAGACCGACGCTGTAGCGGTTCCGGAGGTCATCGAGTAGCGATTCGACGCCGGTGACGGGCGACAGCGAATCAGCGATGGTCCGGCGGTACGCGACGGCGAGTTCCTCGGCGTCCGCGTCCGTCTCTCGACCGGCCAGCAGTTCGGCGAAGATGGGTTTGCGAGTCGTTCGCGTGAGGTGCTGGCGGTGTGCGTCGAGGTACGACTCGCGGCTGATCGACGGCGTCCCCGTCGCAGCGGTGACATCCTCGAGAATCGTCTCCCGATCCCGGTCCGGGACGGCGAGCGTTTCGTCGAGGTCGAAGACGACCGCCTCTACCATGCTCGGTGCAAGGAACCGGACGGGTTTGAAGGTATCTCTTTTCGAAGTTCAGTATCTAGTTTCCAGGCTGTTTCTCGGTACCTGCGACGCGCTCGAGTCGCGGGACGAGCGCGGCTTCGACGCGGTCGGAGTACTGCATGAGCGTCGTCCCGAGGATGCTCATCAACAGTACGTAACCGACCGAGAAGGCGTAGATCGTATCGACGACGCCCGTCCCGATCGCGCCGCCCGAACCCGAACTGGTGACCGCGATGACGGTACTCGCGATGATCAGCGAGAACTCCCCGCGGGTGACCATCCCGAGGCCGACGCGGATCGACCGACGCTCGTCGAGGTCGTAGATCCGACCGCCGAGGTAGCCGCTGACGAGTTTCGCCGGCGTCGTGAGTAAGGCTGCGATCACGATCATGCCCGCGACGCCGCCGAAGACGCTCGGATCGGTCAGCAGGCCGATCCAGAAGAAAAAGACCGCCGCGAACGTGTCCCGCAGGGGCGCGAGCAGTTGCTCGAGGTCGTGGACGTGGTCGGTCGAGGAGAATGCCATCCCGACGAAGAAAGCCGCGACGGCCTCGCTGACCCCGAGCGAGAGGGCGGCGCCGGAGACGAGCACAAGGACGCCCAGCGTCCGGAGGACGAGAAACTCGAATGAGTCCGTCTCGAGCAGTTGCTGGAACCACTCGCTTCCGAAGTAGACGAGCACCAGCAGTCCGACGATGAACGCCATCGCGGCGCCGATCTGACCGATCGCGTCGCCGACGTTGCCGCCACCGAGAACGAGCGCCGAGACGACGGCGAGGTAGATCGCGATGAACAGGTCCTCGTAGACGAGCGTCCCGAGCATCGCGTCGGCCTCGTCGTTTGCGATCCAGCCGAGGTCGATGAGCGATTTGGTGATGATCGCCGACGAGGAGATGTAGACGATTCCGGCGAGGATGAACGCCGCCAGGAGGTCGCCGAAAAAGAACCAGCCGAGTACCAGTCCGACGCCGAAGTTCAACGCGAGGTCGATCGACCCGGCTTTGCCGATCCGGTTTCGGGTCTCGAGCAGTCGTTCGAGGTTGAACTCGAGGCCGAGAAAGAAGAGCAGAAAGACGATTCCGAGCTCGGCCCCGAGGTAGATGAAGTCGGTCTCGGCCAGGTAGGGGAACGTCTCGCCGACGACCGGGGTGAGGAACTCGGGGACCGGCGCGGTACCGAGGACGTACTCGTTCAAGACCATCCCGAACAGGATGTACAACGGGATGACCGACTGTCCGAGTCGATTCGCGAGGACGCCGGCGCTCGCCGCCGCGGCGAACAGGACGCCGATCTCGATCAGCGTGGTTTCAGTCGCCACTCGCTGTCACCTCCTGCGAGCCCTCCACGGCGATCACTCCCGCCCGCCGTTCCCGAGCAACTGTTCGAACTCGATGCAGTCCTCGCGCTCGCCGACGACGACGACCGTGTCCTCGGCCTCGAGGACGGTTTCGGGCGTCGGCGGGGTGATGACCTCGGAGCCGCGCTGGATCGCGATGATCGAAACGCCGGTCCGTTCGCGGATCTTCGCGTCGGCGATCGCCTGCCCGACGAGGTCCGAATCCGCCGGCACGCCGTACCACTCGATGAACGTCTCGTCGGTGAGCATCGTTTCGACCCGGTTCGTCTTGACCGGCTGGAAGTACGCGCCCTCGAGGATCGTGCCCACTTTTCGAGCCATCCGATCCGGGAGTTCGAACAGTTTGTCGCTGTCTGCGTCCGCGTCGGCTTTCAGGTAGACCTCTCGCTTTCCGGTGTTGTGCGTCACGATAACGAGGCGTTCTCCCCCCTCGAGTTCGACCTCGTATTTCTTCCCGACGCCGGGAAGATCGCTCTCGTAGATAGTCATACCTGCTAGTCGAGACGGACGGATATTAAATACCGTGACACCGGGACCGGGTGATGAACCATCGTCGCTTGTCACCGATTCCGTTCGGGAGTTCGAATGTTCGAGGTGGCGAGGACCCGATCAGAGACGAGGATCCGATCAGGACTGTTCGGCGTCTCGGCGCGCGACGATGCCGAGTCCGATCCACGTGATCACGGCCTCGTCGTCCTGGTTGTACGCCGTCAGTCTGGTGTCGACGTGACCGACCGTCGGGTCGTCCTCGAGCGGTCGTTTGTCGACGACTTCGACGGTCATCGAGAGCGTATCGCCGGGCGTGACGGGTTTGATCCAGCGAAGTTCGTCGATTCCACGTGCCCCGAGCCACGCCTCGTCGGCGATATTTTCGACGAACTCGCGCATACACAGCGACGCCGTGTGCCACCCGCTCGCGATGAGTTCTCCGAACATGGAATCTTCGGCGGCGTCCTCGTCGACGTGGTACGTCTGGGGATCGTACTGCTCGGCGAACTCGATTATCTCGTCTTTCGAAACCGTTCGATCGCCGAAGGAATGGGTATCTCCGACTTCGATGTCCTCGTAGTACGTTGCCATGCCTCGAGAACGCCGGTGAACCGAGAAATAGCTTGCTGGTATCGATCGACCCGAGCCCCGACATCGCGTCGGCGTTCGAACTCTCTGCGTGGAACCCTTTGCGCGGGAATCCGGGACGTTTCGACGCGCCAACTAGTCGTCCGAGTTCGCAACGCCCTCGAGCAGGTACGTCGCGCTCTCTACGTTCGTCGCCAGCGCAGTGTCGTGGACGTCACAGATGCGCAGCAGGGCCGAGATGTCCGGCTCGTGGGGCTGGGCGGTCAGCGGATCCCGCAGGAAGACGATGCCGTCGAGTCGCCCCTCCGCAACCTGCGCGCCGATCATCAGGTCGCCCCCGAGCGGTCCCGACTCCATGCGGTCGATCTCGAGGTCGGTGGCTTCCATCAGTCGCTTGCCGGTCGTTCCGGTCGCGATCAGGTCGTACTCGAGCAGTTGCGATCGGTGGGCCTGTGCGAACTCGATGAGTTCCGGTTTCTTCTCGTCGTGTGCGATGAGCGCCAGTCGCGTCATAGGTCCTACTGACGTGACGTTCTCGGATAGGTTCTCCCCATCACCATCACGCGTCGTCGGCGCTTGAGCGCCGGCGATAGCCTGGTCGGCGTCGCTGAGTCGTCGGTCATCGCTGAGTCGTCGGTCATCGCTGCGTCGTCCGTCGTCGCTGCGTCTCCCGCTCGAGGCGGGGCCGATAGCAACACTTTCGGCCGTCGGGTTTGCACTCGAGGGCATGAACTTCTTCGATCGGCTGCACGACCGCATCGTCTCGGTCGACAGCGTCGTCAGCGTCGGGCTGGATCCCGACCCGAAACGCATCCCGGACCACCTCGAGGGGTACGACCTTCCGCGGTGGGCGTTCAACCGCCGGATCATCGACGCGACCCACGAACACGCCGCGGTCTACAAACCAAACGCCGCGTTCTACGAGGACCCCGACGGCTGGCGCGCCCTCGAGGAGACGGTCGCCTACGCCCACGGCAAGGGCGTCCCGGTCCTGCTCGACGCCAAGCGGGCCGACATCGGCAACACGACCCGACAGTACGCGCAGATCCTCGAGACGGTCGACGCGATCACCGTCAACCCCTACATGGGTCGTGACTCCCTCCAGCCGTTTCTCGCCGAGGAGGAAGCCGGCGTGTTCGTCCTCTGTCGAACGTCGAACCCCGGCGGCGCGGATCTGCAGGACCTCGAGCTCGCGTCCGGTGAACCGCTCTACGAACGGGTGGCGGCGCTGGCAGACACCTGGAACGCGAACGACAACGTCGGCCTCGTCGTCGGCGCGACGAACCCGGACGAACTCGAGGAGGTCCGAGAGCTGGCACCGGATCTGCCTTTCCTCGTGCCGGGCATCGGCGCGCAAGGCGGCGACGCCGAAGCCGCCGTCGAACACGGCCTCGCGAACGGCGTCGGCCTCGTCAACTCCTCTCGAGGGATCATCTTCGCCGGCGAGGACGCGGGAGAAGAGTTCGCAGCCGCTGCCGGTCAGGCCGCGGCGAAGTTGCAGTCCAGATTGAACAAGTACCGAGACTGAGATATCGGACCGATACCGAAACCGAGCCACTGAATCAGTGTCGGAGCTGAGACTGGGCGGTTTAGACGCCGCTGGTGGCTGTTTTTCAACGGTGGGCCGTTTTTCCAGCGGTGGCACTAACCGGTCGGAACAGTCCGGTCAGAACCGATGGATATCGGTATCGTCGGGCTGCTCACCCGGTCGCGCCTGGGCGGCACAGTCCGCACAGAGCCCGAGCCCGCGGTCGAAGTGTTTCTCGCACACCAGCGCTCCGCAGTTCTCACACCGGGCCTGGGCCGGTCGCGATTCACAGATCTGGCAGAGCCCGCTCACGCTCATACGTCCCCGTAGGGAATCCAGACGCTTGAAACCGCTCCCGGAATCGATCGGTCGCCGGGAATATTCGCGCCGGAAATGAGCCATTGTCCAGTGTCAACAGCTGACACGCAACGAGAAGGCTTTTGCGCTGTGACTCTCTACCGTGGCACATGAGCCGTGACCGGGCCTTACTCGAGCGGGCCCTGGAACGTGGTGAACAGGACGGCGGCAGCGTCGAATTCAAAGAACGACTGCTTCGCGATGTCCACCTCGAGGGCGGGCGACGCGAGAGTCTGGCCGCCCAACTGCGACACCGCGTTCTCTCCGGCGACGGCGAAGCAACGTACGTAGTCGGCGTCACCGACGACGGCGGCCTCGCGGGGATCGACGCGGAGACGTTCTCCGAGTCGATGGACGTCCTCTCCTTGCTCGCCGAGGAGGCCGACTGTCACATCGACGACGTACAGACGTGGGGCGTCGGCTCCGGTACCCAGACCACCGCGGCCGGCACGGATCGATCCAGCCCGAGCGACGACACCGCCTCGTCGAACGACAACGGCCTCGTCGGCGTCGCCCAAATTCGCGAAGGTGCGGTCCTCGAGACCGACGACGAACACGTCGTCGTCGGAACCGCGGGCCACGTCGATCACGGAAAGAGTACGCTCGTGGGCTCGCTCGTAACCGGCAAGCCTGACGACGGCGACGGCGCAACGCGGGCGTTTCTGGACGTCCAGCCCCACGAAGTCGACCGGGGGCTCTCCGCCGACCTCTCCTACGCCGTCTACGGCTTCGACGACGACGGCCCGATCCGCGTCAAGAACCCGAATCGGAAGAGCGACCGCGCCCAGGTCGTCGAGGAGGCCGACCGACTCGTCTCGTTCGTCGACACGGTCGGCCACGAGCCGTGGCTTCGGACGACGATCCGCGGACTGGTCGGCCAGAAACTCGATTACGGCCTGTTAGTCGTCGAGGCCGACGACGGGCCGACGCGGGTCACCCGCGAACACCTCGGCATCCTGCTCGCGACGGAGCTGCCGACCATCGTCGCGATCACCAAGGTCGACGCCGTCGACGACGACCGCGTCGAGGCGGTGACTCGCGAGGTCGAACGGCTGCTCAGAGAAGTCGGCAAGTCCCCGCTCAGCGTCGCGCGCCACGGGATCGACGCCGCGGTCGAGGAGATAGACGATACCGTCGTCCCCATCGTCGCCACCAGCGCGATCACGATGGCGGGACTCGAGACGCTCGACGAATTGTTCGATCGGCTCCCGAAGACGGCGGGCAACGACGGCGAGTTCCGGATGTACGTCGACAGGAGCTACTCGGTGACCGGCGTCGGCGCCGTCGCCTCGGGGACGGTAATGGCGGGATCCGTCGAAGCGGGCGACGAGTTACTGCTCGGGCCGATGCCGGACGGCCGCTTCGAGGCGGTCGAGGTTCGATCGATTGAGATGCACTATCACCGCGTCGATCAGGCCCAGGCGGGTCGGATCGTCGGCATCGCGCTCAAGGGAATCCAGGAGGACGCCATCGAGCGCGGGATGGTTCTCCTCCCCGCCGACGCCGACCCCGAGCCAGTTCGCGAGTTCGAAGCGGAGGTCATGGTCCTCAACCACCCCACTCGGATCGGCGAGGGGTACGAACCGGTCGTCCACCTCGAGACGATCGGCGAAGCCGCCGCCTTCTATCCGGAGGACGGTCGCCTCCTGCCGGGTGACAAAGGGAAGACGACGGTCGAGTTCAAGTTCAGACCGTACCTCGTCGAGGAAGGACAGCGATTCGTCTTCCGCGAGGGCCGCAGCAAGGGCGTCGGCACCGTGACGGGCGTGAATCCGGCGGACTGAGTCGCTCCGGCGAACTGACCCATCTCACGCATCATCTCTTTCTATACCGACCAGAACCGTCAGCGGAGCCGATACCTGTCCGCATCGACCGCGACGAATTCGAGGAGCGCGGCCCACTCGAGGAGCCGTTCGGTGCGTTCGAGCGCCTCCTCGCCGCTCGCTCGAGTCCGAACGCGGTTGCAGACGTCCGCCGGCTCGAGCGGCCGGTCGGCCGCCTCGAGCGTCTCGAGGATCGCTTCGACGCCAACGACCCGCTCCCGAAACGCCGTTCGAAGGGACTCGAGGTCGATCGCTCTCGTTGTTTGCGTGAAGCCATCAGGGTCATCTCTCGCCAACTCCAGCGCCCGGAGGAAGGTCAGCCAGTCCGCGGCCTCGTCGCGCTCCTCGAGGTGCGTGCGGTCGATCAACCACGTACAGCAGTCGATCCCCTCGTCTGGGTGCTCCGGAACCGCCGCTCGAACCGTCGCTACGGCCGCGAGGTCGGCGGGTGGTTCGGGAACTGGTTTGAATCGCATAGCGAGATGCGTAGCAGTGTGAACGGGACGATCAGAGATCGAACGACTCGACGAGCAGCGATTCGTTCGTCTCGCCGACGACGTACGTCGGACCCGAGAGGACGTCGATCGTCACCTTCCCGGGCGCGAACAGATCGGCGGGGACCTCCGAGAAGTCCCACTCGAGGTCGTCGAAGATTTCGGCGAACGGCCGGCCGTGTTCGTCGGCGGCAGTCGAGGGAACGTGCTCGAAGAAATCCGCGTCCTCGCGGACGACGAGGTGTGCCGTGCCGCCGTAGGCCAGCGCGTCGTTCGTGCGGGCGATCGCCTCCCCTTCGTCCCCGGCGACCGGGGCGACCGGCGCTCGGCCGCTTGCCGAGACGATATCTCGCGGATCGTAGCCCAGTTCCGTCAGCCGGAACGTCGCCAGTTCGGCCGCTCTGGCCGCGCTCGTCACGCTGCCGACGAGGCTCCCGGTCGAGTAGGCGAGCAAGAAGACGCCACTCGATTCGACCTCGGCGAGGTCGGCGACCTGCGCTGCCGCCGCTTCCGTTGGTTGCTCGTCGGTTTCGACTGCGAGTGCAGTGAGGTCGAATGCGTCGGTGTAGCCCATCTGACGAAACTCGGTTTCCTCGGCGACCAGCGCTCGAGCGGGGCCGCTTCCGAGTCCGTCGAAATCGTCGGTCGTGAGTTCCCAACTCGCCTTCTGCGAGCAAAGCAGCGCGAGCGCCGGCTGGTCGGTCGAGAGGTCGACGTACGGTACCGGTGCGTCGCCGATGTCGCCCAGCTCGGTGCTCGGGGTCGCTAGACCGGCTGTCTGGATCTCCGTCAGCAATAGTCCGGCTTCGATCCCGCCGTCGAAGTCGATCCCGAAGTCGAGGACCGTCGACTCGTTTTCGAGGTCGTAGCCGCCGATGTTCAACTCTTCGGCGTACTCGAGGGCTTCGTCGACGAGTTCGATCGCCATTCGGTTGAGACTCTCCATAGGGTTCGCTTCACCTGCCTCCCTAAAACAGTTTATCAGTTCGAACCCGGAAACAGCTGACACGTGTCTTGCGTTTAGATCCTTTCGTCGCGACGCCGCTTCGGCGTTGTAAAGCGGTGGATTGGCCGGCAAAATATCGTTTCGGACTCGATCGGCACAATTGACGATCAGGCGACTTCCTCGCGCTCGGCCCGGTCACGTATCACGTCGCGCAGGTCGTCGGCCTCGCGAAGCTCCTCGAGTTCGTCGCGTTCGACCAGCGCCGTGCCGTCGACGGCGTCGCGTTTGGCCCTGTCGACGACGTAGACGGAGTGCGTTCGGGTCACCTGCCCGATCGAACTCATGATCCGGGCGCGCTTTTCGGCCGCTTTCGTAAACTCCGAGTGGCCGGTTAGAAGGACCTCGTTGTCGCCATCGTCTCGATCCTCGCTGATCGCCTTGAACGGGGATCGGAGCGTCGGGTGAACGCTGTAGCCGGCGTTCGACAGCACCGCGACGACCTCCTCGTCGTCGGGGTCGGCGGCCGGGTCCTCGGGAGTCGAGTCGCTCTCGTGGACGTCTTCTGCCCCCTCGAGCACGTCGACCGGACTGGTGAGTTCGGACGTGAACAGTTCCTCTAAGGCCATCGCGACTTCGATGGAAGCGTTCATGCCGTCCTCGTACTTCGAGACGGTGCGCCGGGAGACGCCGAGTTCGTTCGCGAGGCGACCGAGACTCCAGTCGCGGTCCTCGCGCTCGTCGGCGAGCAAGTCGCCGTCGATGTTGACGTACAGGCCGCCGGGTGCGGCGTAGATCAGCGGCGGCACGCCCTCGATGAACAGGTTGTAGGCCGTGTCGGGGCTGAACACCGGAACCCCGTGTCGGAAGTAGACGACGTCGGGTTTGAGGTCCTCGTCGCGACTCCGCAGGCCGATAACGAGCGGCGTCGCGTGAAGGTAGGTTCCGAGCCGTTGCATCTCGTGGCCGGTCGCCCGATTGAACGCGTCGATGTTGCCGAGAATTTTGACGAGCAGGAGGTCGTCGCCGCGGCGTGCTGCGATGTCGAAACTCTTCGGTCGAATCGCACACCGGTCGCTGACCACAAAGCCCGCGTCCTCGAGCATCGCGGTGACGTTGCCGACCAGTGCGGATCGGGACATGGGATAAAGTAAGCGACTGCTTCTACATAAGGGTTGTCCCGCACATCCCCCGTTCCCGTATTGCGTTTTCCCGAAATATCAGAGGTATATTTATATAGTATCGTTCTCCCGATCGAGGGACGTTCGAGGCGCAGTCAGCTAGAATTCGACGGGCGATTCGCGAAACGATCCGGCTCGATGCGCTCGAACGGTGACGGCGCGGCGAGCGTGCCCGGCATCGGCGGCTTTAAGGTCTTCCTGTTCGATTGTCCCAGTATAATGGCACGAGATACCATCTCAACGCCGAACGACGAGGATAGAGGAAGTCGGGGCGACCCGGCTGGATGCGAAATTCCGCGATTCTGAAAATCGCAGTTCATCACTCTTGCCCGTAACACACTCCCCCGAACAGACGATTCCGTCCGACCGTACCGTCCGCCTGCTCGATACGACGCTTCGCGATGGCGAACAAGCACCCGGCGTCTCGCTCTCTCCCGACGAGAAAGTCGAGATCGCTCGAGCGCTCGAGCGCGCGGGCGTTTCGGTTATCGAAGCCGGAAGCGCCTGTACCGGCGCGGGCGAGCGACAGGCGATCTCTCGGGTCACCGACCTCGATCTCGAGGCGCGCGTGACGAGTTTCTGCCGGGGAATCCAGTCGGATATCGACCTCGCGCTCGAGTGTGACGTCGACGGAATCCACCTCGTCGTGCCGGCCAGCGACCGACACGTCGAGGGGAAAGTCGGGACTTCCCGGGAAGATAACCTCGAGAAGACCGCGGAACTGGTCTCCTACGCGAAAGACCACGACCTCTGGGTCGAGGTCATCGGCGAGGACGGCTCGCGCGCGGATCTCGACTACCTCGAGACGCTGGGAGAGACCGCACTCGAGGCCGGTGCCGACCGAACCTGCTTCGCCGACACCGTCGGCCACACGGGCCCGGAACGCACCGCCGAGGCCGTCTCGCGACTCGCAGAACTCGGTCCCGTAAGCGCACACACACACGACGATCTGGGACTGGGCGTCGCGAACGCCCTTTCTGCGATCTCCGCCGGTGCCGACCTCGTTCACTGTACCGTCAACGGACTCGGCGAGCGCGCGGGCAACGTCGCCTTGGAGGAGGTCGCCATCGCGCTCGAGCACGTCTACGACGTCGAGACGCTCGATCTCGAGGAAGTGTACGACCTAGCGCAGGTCTGTTCTCGGGCGACCGGCATTCCGCTCGCGCCGAACAAGGCCGTGATCGGCGAGAACGCCTTCACCCACGAGAGCGGCATCCACACCGACGGCACGCTCAAGGACGACAAGATGTACGAGCCCTACGAGCCCGAAACCGTCGGCCGCGAACGACGACTCGCGCTCGGGAAACACGCCGGCCGCGCGGGCGTGAAAGCCGCGCTCGAGGAACACGGCGTCGACGCGAGCGACGACGAGGTCGCCGACATCGCGACGCGGGTGACCGAACTCGGCGACCGCGGTCGACACGTGACGGACGCGGACCTGCTCGCTATCGCCGAAGACGTCACCGGAACCGAGCGCGAGCGCGTCGTCGAACTGGTCGACATCGCTGCGACCAGCGGGGGTCCGATCCCGACCGCGAGCGTTCGCCTCGACGTCGGCGGCGAGGAACGCGTCGCGAGCGGCACCGGCTCCGGGCCGGTCGACGCCGCCGTCTCCGCCGTCCGCGAGGCGCTCGGCTCCGCGGCCGACGCCGAACTCGAGTCCTATCACGTCGACGCGGTCACGGGCGGCACCGACGCGTCGTGACCGTCGAGGTGACGATGTCTCGGGACGATCGCACCGTCACCGTCGCCCGTAGCGAGGCCGATATTACCCGCGCCAGCGTCGAGGCGATGGTCGACGCGCTCGATCGACTCCTCGAGTCCGATCGACAGGCGCTCGCGATGGCTGACGACTAAGGTTCGGTTCTCGGAACAGTTTCTCTCGATTCGACTGCTCGGCTCGAGTTCCGGTCAGTGAAACCGCCGTTCGGTGATCAGGCCGCGCGGATCGAACAGGTAGACGAACCCCAGAAACAGCGCCATCAGGACGACGAACACCCGAAGAATTTCGACGACCGTGGTCGGTACGCTCGGCTCGAGCGTCGTCGCCATGATGCACGCGACCGCGATCCAGATCGTCCCGACGACGAGTCGTGGGCGTTTGTCCATACCCGATCGTCTCGCTCGAACAACGAGAATCGATCGCCTTTCGCTCGAGCGGGCGGCCGATCAGCGCTTTCGTCTCTCGTGGTTAGCTCTCGCCTTTTCGCGGTCAGCACTCCGGTGGCTATCGCGGTCATCGCTCCCGTTTTCCGCGGTTACTCGAGGCGATACCGCAACAGCGCCGCGATTCCGCCGAGATTCGAGAGCTGTTGGCCCGGCGGGAACTCGCTCGAGAAGACCGTCACCTCGCCGCCTTTCTGTTCTGCGGTGCGGACGATGTCGTCGACGTCGAGCGCCCACTCGCCGTCGGGGCCCCGTTCCTTCCGGAGTTTGTCGTCGAGGATCAGCAGTTCCTCGATCGCGCCGTACTCGGCGGCTTTGCTGACCTCTTCCGGCCCGTAGGCCGCCTTCGCGCCCTCGGCGATCCGGCGAGTGAGTTCGTCGATGGCCTCCGCCTCGCTTTCGATTCTGGTCTCCTGCTGGACGTCAGCGACCGCGCCGCGCTTGAGCACTTCGTGGACGCCCCGGTCGCCGACCGCGGAGGTATCGACCATGGTTATCAGCTCGGTCAGTCCGGCGTTGTTCTTCTCGAAGTGTTTGCGCGCGTCCTGCTTCGTGAACCCCGGACCCGCGAGGATGATCGCGTCGACGTCCATCCGCGAGAGCACCGCCGCGAGTTCGTCGAACAGTTCCGAGCGGTCGCGCGCGAAGTCGCCCTTACCGGTCGGCCCGGAGATCGTCGCCCGCTCTTCGGTGCCGTACTGGGCGACCGTGTGGACGTGTGCGGCCCCTTCCTCGACGGTCGCGATGGCGACGTCCGGATTCTCCGTCGCCTCCTCGGCTTCCTCGAGGCGCGCTTCCTGATCGGGTTTGAACCACTTTTCGATCGAGAGTTCGTCGCGCTCCTCGACGTTCAGCGTGTGGTGAAAGCCGAGTTGGTCCTCGCGCGAGCAGGCGACGATCTCGCCGCCGACGCGCAGGCGGTTGGCGAACTTGTGGAACTCGATGTCCTCGACGGCGATGGCGACCCACATGGGCTCGCGCTCGCCGCCCGTATCCCGCATCTGCTCGTCGTTTCGCTGAATCCGCCGGGTCGTATCGCCCGCGACGCGGTCGCCGGGCTCTAGGACGTACTGCAAGTGCCAGAGGTCGTCGATGCTCTCGGGGACGACCTCGACGCGCTCGCGGCCGCCTTCGACCTGCTCCCGGCTCTTGATCTGCATGGGCGTGTGTTCCGCGGGGGTGGGTAAGTGCTCTGCGATCGATCGAGGTGCAGCGGATGCTCGAAGGCATAGTGGATGCTCGAGGTCGACTCGATTGGACGCAGGCTCGAAATAACACTGTCGAGTACGGGCTCGAGTCGACCCGGTAACATCGATGTCGCCGCCTCGTTTTGTGTCTGGACTGCCTACCGTCGGGTATGAACCAACTCGTCGACGGGGAGTGGCGGACCGATGCGTACGAGACCACCGGGGAGCACGGCTCATTCGAACGCCAGGAGACGAATTTTCGGAACGAGATTCGAAACGAGCCCGACGCCCGATTCCAGCCGGAGGCGGGTCGGTACCACCTGTACGTTTCTTACGCCTGTCCGTGGGCCCACCGAACGCTGCTCGTCCGGTCGCTGAAAGGGCTCGAGGACGCGATTTCGGTGTCGGTCGTCGACCCGTATCGCGACGAGGACGGTTGGCAGTTCACACCGGAGAAAGCGGGCTGTACGCCGGATCACCTGTACGATTCGGACTACCTGCGGGAACTCTACGTCCGCGCCGATCCGGACGCGACCTGTCGCGTGACGGTGCCCGTCCTCTGGGACAAACGCGAGGAGACCATCGTCAACAACGAGTCCGAAGAAATCTTGCGGATGCTCGATACCGAGTTCGACGACATCGCGAACCGGGATGTCGACCTCTATCCGGAGGAGTACCGCGAGGAGGTCGACCGAATCATCGACGACATCTACGAGCCGATCAACAACGGCGTCTATCGGGCTGGCTTCGCAACCGAACAGGAACCGTACGACGAGGCCATCGACGATCTCTTCGGCGCGCTCGGACGCTGGGACGAGGTGCTCTCTGACCAGCGGTACCTCGCCGGCGATCGACTCACGGAGGCAGACATCTGCATGTTCACGACGCTCGTCCGGTTCGATCAGGTCTATCACACCCACTTCATGTGTAACGTGCAGTTCATCCGCGAGTACGAGCACCTCTGGCCGTACCTCCGTGATCTCTATCAGACGCCCGGCGTCGCACAGACGGTCGAGATGGATCACATCACGGAACACTACTACACGACCCACCCCGACGTGACGCCGTCGGGAATCATCGCCCGCGGTCCGGATCTCGATTTCGAGGCCGCACACGATCGCGACGAGCTTCCGGGCGGGCCGCCGACGGAACTGGCCGCCTCGAGCGCCGACGACTGACGGTACAGGTATCGTTCGGCAAGCGGTACGCAGCGAGCGGCGACACGGCGAGAATCTTTTTGACGGCTCCGCGTCGACTCGAGGGCGTGCGACTCGTCCACCACGCCGACGGAGCGCGGGAACCGCTCGCGAGCGATGTCGAGGTTGCGGACGGCCTCGTAAGCCAGACCCGCGGGCTGATGTTCAAGCGATCGATTCCCGACGGATACGCGCTCGCGTTCACCTACGATACCGCGACGGCTCGAGACATCCACATGCTGTTCGTCTTCATGCCGCTCGACGTCGTCTGGGTTCAGGACGACGTCGTCCAGCGCGTCGAGACGCTTCGGCCCTGGCGCGGGTTCGCGAAGGAAACGGCGGACCTGATCGTCGAACTCCCGGCGGGAACCGCGAGCGCGGTCGACGTCGGCGACGAGTTGATTCTCGAGGACGGCTGAATTCCCTGGCCGTTACGGCATTTGTCCAGTTACGACGACGTACTAGTTGTCGGTGTTCTCGAGGATCGTCTGATACTCCTCGAGCCACGGTGGACGATCCGTGTACCGCCACTTGGCCCACTCGGCTTTTTCACCGGCGTAGTACGCTCGATAGGCTTCGACCGGATCTTCGCGTCGATATTCCTCCGGCATGGCCTGCGGTCGCCGAGTTGGCTCCGTCGCCTGGAATTCGATTTCGTCGGGGTCGATCCGCTCGATAACCTGCCAGCTCGCGTGGTCCTCGTCCTTGTCGTAGCGCTCGACGAACTCGGCGTTGAGCGCCGCGGCGTGCTCGCGGAGTCGGAGCCAGTTCGCTCGCGATTCGATCGCCCACCGGGTCACGGGGTGGTCGACGTGGGTCGAGCGATAGAGGAACTCCGCCTCGAGCCCGTTCTCCCGCGCGGCGGTGCACAAGACCTGAGCCGCCTCGAGGAGGAGCTTGTTCACGTGCTGGTCGCAGTGATAGCGAGCGGCCAGCCGCGGGTCGTCGTCGAGCCAGAAGACGTTCATGGGGTCCGTAGACGGCGACGCTGGTTGAGACCGTCGCCTTACGAGTTTGGTCTGTCGCGCAGTTGTGAACGTCGGGAACCGTATCAGTTCGGGCGAACGCAAAATCGCCCTCGAGAGCGTGTACGTTCTCGAGAACGCTGTCGCCGAATCCGTGCTGCCGAGAGCGGACGGGTGCCAGTAAACCCTCCCCAATCGTGTCGGCGATAGCTCTCGGGTGCAGGGCGCTCGTTTCCGTAGACAGTACTAGTTCAGTCGATAGCAGCGGCGTCCGTGATGAGTATCGAAATTTGGTATCGGCTATTACCGTTTTGACCTCCGCAAGTGGCGGGTTGGCGGCCGTTACTCCGACCGCGCTGTCACCGGCTCGAGGGCCAAACCCGGTTGTGGTAGCTGCAACGGTTCTCGAGCGGGTAACCACTACAATACAATCAGTGTTCGGATGTAATTATCCGAGTGCATGGAAGAGCATTCGAATCCCGAGCGATCAGACGGAGAACGATCGAACTCACGCGACGAACGACGAGCGTCCGATCAGCAACGACGAGTATCTGAACAGCGATCTACACCCGCTGTTACCCGACGCCGAGCGCTCCAGACGGGCGCGTTGGCGGGTGCGGGAGCCGTCCTCGGTGCAATCGGATTGGGAACCGGCAGCGTCGCGGCAGCACCAGCGGGGAGTCGACCCGACGATATCATCCACCTCGACTACGACGAGTACGACGACATCAGCGACCTCTACTGGCTGTCCAACGGCGACGTCGACAACATCAATTTCGTCTCCGATCCGGTCTACTCCGGCGAGAGTGCGATCCAGATAGAGGTCAACGGCGACACCCACTGGGGCGCAAATGCCCACTACGAGTTCGAAGACGGCCTGTTCGAACTCAACACCCGCATGCGATTCGCACTCAACACGAACTGGTCGATGGAAGGCCGCGATCCATCGAACTGTCGGCTCTGGAACTGCGCGCTCTCCCTCGGTGAAGCTTCCGCCGGAGGGGACGTCCCTGACGGGACCAACGGCTGGAGCAACCGCATGTACGTGACCAGCCGCGGAACGGACCCCGAAGGCCCGTTTCACCTGCTCTCGGACACCTACCACATCGACGCGGCACAGGATCACAATTACATCATGGACGACGACGAGTACGCCCTCGCCCAGCCGAATATCGTCCCCGGTGTCTGGTACGACTTCGAGAGCTATGTCTGCGTGAACTCGGTCTCCAATGGCGAGGCCAACAGCGACGGTATCGTCCGCTATTGGCTCGACGGCGATCTCATCTTCGAGCGCGAGAACTTCAGCTTCACGTCGGACCTCGGCGACAACATCATCGACACCACGGGCCCCGTCAATCACTACGGCGGCCGCTACGAGGCGCCGAAGGATCTCTTCAGCTACTACGACGATCATTCGATGGCGCTCAACGGCACCTTCGAGTTCGAACCCTGCGGGTCCGGTAACTGTACGACGACCCCTGAAGAGGAGTCGGATACCGAGTTCGATGACGATTCGTCCTCTGATTTGGGGTCGGACGACGAGACGGATTCGGACACCGCCGGCGACGTGAGCGAAGACGATATCGAGGAAGCGCTCTCCGACGCCGGCGTGGAGCTACCGCAGGGGTTCGGTGAGCTGTTCTCGCGGTAGGCCAAGCGCCGAAACCGTAGACCCGAGACGAACTCGACGGTGAAACCCGCTCGAGGCGGTACCGCGAACTGGCCTTCGCCCTCGCCAGTCACGACGGCTCGCGACCGGACAACCGGTCTGACGGGGACACAGAGGTAGCTGAACTGCTCGGAGTTGGGAGGTTACAAAATTTCTGATGGGACCGCCGAGAGTCGAACTCAGGTCCTACGGACCCCATCCGCAGAGGATACCACTACCCCACGGTCCCGCGTATTGACCGATGGGAGTGTAGCGTTTAAGCGTGTCGTTTCACGAAAACCGGACGGCGGCGACTCCGAGGGTCACACGAGTACGCGCTCGAGTTCCACGACGGTCCCCGTCTTGCTCGTAGCGTCACCGACCAGCGTTCCGAGACAAACCGCCGCTCCGTTCCGCGTGTAACAGGCGACGAGCGAACCACGATCTGCGTCCGGGACCTCGAGCACGCCGGGAGCGTACACCGGTGCGCCTTCGGCAACCTCTCGGGCCGCACTGTCGGCGATAACAACTGAAGGAATGTCCTCGAGGATTCGTTCGCCGGGACCGACGAGTTCGAAGAGTGGTTCCGGATCGTCGTCCTCGAGCCAGAAGGCGAGCGCGTCGACGAATTCCTCGGCGGTACAGAGCGTGCCGTCGTCGAACGGTTCCGTCGCCGTTCGACGGAGGTGGCCCATGTGGCCGCCGGTGCCAAGCGCCAATCCGATGTCGTGACAGAGTTTCCTGACGTACGTGCCGCTCTCGCAGCGAATCCGTAACAGAACTTGTCGGTCGGCGGTTTCGAGCACCTCGAGGTCATACAGTTCGCGAACGCGCAGGCGACGCGAGACGGCGCTTTTCCGAGGGGGTTTCTGGTAGATCGGTCCCTCGAACTCCTCGATGACGGACTCGACGTCCGAGGGGACCGGCGCGTGGGTCTCGAGGACGGCGACGTACTCCTTTTGGCCCTCGAGAAACGCCTGGGCGAGGCGGGTCGCGTCTCCGAGCATGACCGGGAGGCAGCCGGTGACTTTCGGATCGAGCGTCCCCGCGTGGGCCGCGCGATCGATCGACGTTTCGGCGTCGGCCCGCTCGAGCGAGTCGGCGACTGCGTCGCGGAGCCAGCCGCTCACCTGGTGAGAGGACGGCCCGGGCGGTTTGTCGAGGTTGACGACGCCGAAGCTAAGCAACTCGGTGGGAGAGCGGTCGTCCGGTGGGCCACGGAGCGCCATCAAAACTCGGCGTCCAGTTCGATCGGGGCCTTCCCTTCGTCCCCCTGTCGGTCGTATTCGTCGACCGCGGTCACGAGCATGTCGAGGACGGCGTCGGGCTCCCACCGGGCGGTGTTGACCGAGAGATCGTAGATCGTCAGATCGCGGATATCGATCCCGTAGTACTCCTGATAGCGCTGGGCTTCGCTGGCTTCTCGAGCCTGCGTTTCCTCAGTCGCCCGTTCCGGGTCTTTCCCCTCTCGCTCGGCGATCCGCTCGCCGCGAACGCTCGCCGGAGCGTCGAGCCAGAACCGGAAGTCCGCAGCGTCACCAGCGAGCCAGCCCGCGAGTCGCGACTCGAGGACGAGGTCGTCTTCCTCGATCGCGATCTCGCGGAGTCGCCGATCCAAATCGCGGTCGATGTCGTCGTTTTCCTCGGCGAGTTTGTTGAACTCGAGGGGCGTATAGCCGCGTTCGTCCGCGAGTTCTCGGAAGATATCACCGCCGCTCACGTGCGAGAGATCGAAGGCGTCGGCAAGCAACTCAGCTGTCGTGCTCTTTCCGCTTCCCGGCGGTCCGGAGACGGTGAGTAACATATCTCACCTCCTCGCTACCGGGTAAAATGGGTTTTGAATCGGACGCGATAAAGCCGGAGAGAGGAACACTCGAGCGACGATGGTCGAAGCCGAGACGGGATACTCGGTGTCAATCGGTCGATCGGCGTAAAAACGAATGCCGTCGTTTCTGTCCTCTTCAGGTACCCGTAGGCGTCATGTCGATGTTGAGCGCTTTCCGCAGCAACTGCGTGATGCTCATCGAGCAGAGGAAGTACCAGACGATCCATCCCATCATCGGTCCGAGGATGCCCTGTTTCAACCGGATCTCACCGACCAGCGGCATGATGACGTACTGCTCGGCGCCCTGGAGGTTCGAGACCCTCCAGTACATCCAGAGGAACAGCGGAATCGTAAAGAGCATGATCCAGACCATCGGACGGAACTGCTCTTTGAACATGCCCAGATTATCCGCCATGGCTTCCATCTGTTCCTCACGAGCCTTCTCCATCTCGTTTTCGAGCGCCTCGAGTTCCGCTTCGCTCGCACCGCGTTCTTCGGCTTCTTTCTTGCGCTCGCGAACGTCCTTCTGTTTCTCCTGTACCGCGTTCAGTCGCTCCTGGTACTTGCCGATGCGCTCGGTGTTCATCAGGTTCGCCTGAAGCAGGGTCGAGTAGAGACCGGTTAGCATCGCGACGGCGATGATCACCGCGTAGAACGGAAGTGCGGCATCGAGCGGCCCGAAGATCGTATCGACGGCTCGCCCGACCGCGTCCCCGATCGAGTTGATCCAGTAGCCGAACATCAACAGGAGAGAGGCGGCACCGGCCATCTTGTCCCACTGGGACCACTTGGACCCTTCTTCGTCGATATCGACGTCCGGCACGTCGAGTCCACCGGCGTCGCCATCGCCGTCTAACGCCTCGTCGTAGGCGTCCCGATTCGCGATTTCGAATCCCTCGTCGCCATCAACCAGAATACCCTTCTCGATCAGCCGGCCCCACTGCCCGCTCGAGAGATCGTCGCTGACGTCCGACCACTCGACCTCTCCCCCGTTTCGATCCGCCGTTTCGCGGATCGACTCGAGGGCGTCGGCCATCGAAGCGTCCTCGCGGACGAGAGTGTCGATTTTATCGGCTGTGCGAGTCATCTATTCGCCCTTTGGGCGGTCCGATATACAAGTGTTTTTCTTCGAATATCGGACGGCCGATCGACGGCGCGCGATGTGGCTCACCGTAGCGAAGACGGATCGACACTCAGTAGCTGACAGCCATCAGGTGGCCGACTCGATCGTCTCTCTGACGTCGTCCCAGACCTGATCCGGCGTTTTCTCCCCGTCGACGCGCTCGAGCAGGTCCGCCTCTTCGTAGTGTTCGATCACCGGCTCGGTGTTCTCGCGATACACCCGAAGCCGTTCTTTGACGGTCTCTTCGGTGTCGTCGTCCCGCTGGACGAGCCGTGCTTCGACGTCGTCGTCTTCCGGCGGGTTGTACTCGACGTGATAGATGTCGCCGGTCTCCGGGTCCAGACGTCGGCCGGTGAGGCGGTGGACGAGTTCGTCTTCGCTCACGTCGAGCATGAGCGCGAGGTCGAGTTCCGTCATCGACTCGAGTTCAGACGCCTGCTTGAGGTTTCGCGGATAGCCGTCGAGAACGAACCCGTCGGCCTGGGACAGCGCTTCGTCGACGATCTCGTTGACGACCTCGTCGGGGACGAGCTCGCCGGCGTTCATGTACTCGCCCGGCGTGTCGTACTCGAGGCCGAGGTGGGAGATGTCCATCTCCTTGTTCGCTCGTAGCGCGTCCCCGGTCGTGATGTGCTCGATGTCGAAGTGATCGGTAATGTTCGCACTCTGTGTGCCTTTCCCTGCCCCGGGCGCACCCAGGATCAAAATTCGTGGCGATGCCATATCGAGCAGTACCGCACCGTCGCATAAAGGCTTAAAGAAACGAGCACGTGAGACGAGTGTGACCAGATTCGACGCGTCCGACCCCAAATCTCGGCGTTCGCTGTACGTCGATGCGATTGCCGCTCATCGGGATCGAGGGAGCCAGTTCCTCACGATTGAAGTCGACGAGAGCGCGCTCGGTGAGAACCCGGAGACCGCCGATCTCGGCGTCCCATGGCTCCAGTTTGCAGAGGGCATCGTAAACCTCGATTGCACAGATGACGAACTCGAGCGGCTGAAATCACTCCTCTCCGAGTTTCCCGCGTTTAGCATCGACGAGCTGACCCGTCCAGAAGACACTGACGGTGTGAACGTGCGCGTGAGTGCGGCCGCCGATCCGGATCGAATCGCGCAGTTTCTCGAGAGGGTGATTCAAACCGTCTACGCGTTTCCCGACACGACGAGAGTCTGGGTCGTCGAACTGTAGAAACAGTGATACGACAGCCCGAGCGTGCGCTAGCGCGCAGTCGAACGATGTTTGACAGTTCGCGCGCTGGACACGGGAGGTCGTCGAGAGCGAATACTCGAGGGTGCCGGAACAGGCACGGCATTCATGGCCCGAACATCTTCGCCTCAATGGCCGGCTCGAGCGGTAATACGTAGTTTCTCTCCGAAATGAGTGGTTCAAGAGCGACAGAAAAAAGACCCGTGGGTCAAAGAAAGACTCACGGACACCGTGGAGCACACTCCCGTCGACGTGACACGGAGGACCGCTTCGGCGTGCGTGGGGCGCGGGAAGCGTTTCCAAATAGATAAGTGCTCCCAGCGTGCATCGTCCGACATATACTCGGTATACAACAGAGGTGAATACAATCTACAGCGCACTTCCAACTCCGACTCCACTGCAGATGGGTTCCGGTGCTGGAGAGATGACACGTGTGGACGTGTTCGAGGAGATCTTCCTCGTCTTTCTAGCACTCGGCACGCTCGTCGGTGTTCTCGTCGTCGCGTATACACTGTACAACGCGTACAAGTATCGTGATACGGGAGACCAAGCCGACGACGAAAATCTGCCGGCACTCGGAGAACTTCCGACGGGCGGCGGCAGCGGCAAAAAACTATTCGTCTCGTTCGCGCTGAGTGCAGCGGTCGTCATCGCACTCATCGCCTGGACGTACGGGATGCTTCTCTACGTCGAGGACGGACCCGACGAACTCGACGAAGACGCGGTTCAGGTCGACGTACAGGGCCAGACCTTCAGCTGGACCTACCAGTACGAAAACGGCCTCGAGCCCAGCGAACTGGTCGTTCCGGCCGGTGAACCAGTCTCGTTAAACGTGACGTCGAGAGACGTCTGGCACACCTTTGGGATAAGTCAAGAGCGGGTGAAAGCCGACGCAATCCCCGGTGAACACGATGAAACATGGTTCACCGCCGACGAAGCGGGTACGTACGAAGGTGCAATCGAATGCTTCGAACTGTGTGGTCCGGGCCACTCCGATATGACGGGCGATCTGATCGTCTACGAACAGGACCGATACGAGGAGTGGGTCGACGAGCAGTTCACTCTCAACATCACGCTCCAAGACGGAAACGAGGAGCGAGTGACCAGCGGCGTCGACGAGCTCACGCTCGAGCACACCGAAGAAGACGGTCACGACTACTCCTACGACGGTTCCGAGTTCGAGAACGGCTCGATAACGATCAACGAGATCGATCAGGGCGGCACCTACAACCTCACGATCACGCCGACGGACGACTCCGAGTTCGAGTCGGTCGAGGAGGAACTCGACTTCACCGGACCGGCCGAGGAGACGTACACGCTCGAGTCGCCGAACGCCTCGAGCGAGGAATCAGGAGGTAACAATGGAGGAGACGACACCGGAAGCGACGAACAGGGAGGTGAGAACTAATGAGTGATCTGCCGCCGAAAACGTCCATCAAACGCTGGCTCGTTACGACGAACCACAAGGACGTCGGCATACTGTATCTCGTCACGGCGCTGTTCTTCTTCGTCCTCGGAGGGCTGCTCGCGCTGGTGTTCCGCGTCCATCTCTGGGAGTCCGGCGGAACCGGCCTCCTCTCGAGCAGCGGCTACAACCAGGCAGTGTCGGCCCACGGGCTGTTGATGGTGTTCTGGTTCCTCTCACCGATCGCGAGCGGACTCGCGAACTACTTCGTCCCGCTACAGATCGGAGCCAAGGACCTCGCGTTCCCTCGATTGAACGCGTTGAGCTACTGGTTCTATCTGTTCTCCGGACTGCTATTTGCCATCTCGTTCTTCCAGGGTGGAACGTACGCAGGCGGGTGGACGATGTACGCCCCCCTGAACGTGCCAACGTATACGCCGGCAGTTCAGGCGACGACTGGCGGGACGGCGACCATCTTCGCGTTGATACTGTTCG
>NZ_JMIP02000013.1 GCF_000691505.1 Halostagnicola sp. A56 | reverse complement strand
AACTTTGCCGTCTACTTCTTCGGGTTCAACCTGCTTTACTTCCCAATGTTCCTCGCCTGGGAAACCCCGCGACGGGTCTTCAACTACGGCGAAGGAATGCAGGTCTACCACCAGATGGCGACCGTCGGCGCGTTCATCCTCGCGCTGTCGATCGCGATCATGTTCATCACGTTCGCACACAGCTACGTGTTCGGACCGAAAGCACCCAACAACCCGTGGAAGTTCTCTCGAACGGCCGAGTGGGCGATTCCGTCGCCACCACCGCTCGACAACTGGAGCGGACGCCCATCGTACGCGAGCGGGAAACTCGAGTTCGTCGACGACGCCGCGAAGGCGACCGACGGCGGCGTCACGGCGGAAACCGCCGTCGCCCAGCAGGAAGAAGAACACGCAGATCACGCGAGCATCTGGCCGTTCGGCATCGGTCTCGGTCTGTTCGTTTCGTTCCTCGGCGTGAGCGGTCTGACGCCGTTCGTGTTCAACTTCATGGAGACGGCGGTCAACTCCGGTAACGCCCATATCACAGGTGGACTACCGACCGGACCTGCTGCCGAGCCGAATATGCTATTCCCGGCGTTGACCGTCCTCGGAGTGTTAATTCTCGGGGTATCCCTGTTCAAGTTCGGCGTCGAGAACTTCAACGCACCCGAGATGGCCATCGCCGAACGATGGCCATTCGGCGGCGTCGACAACACCAAGATGGGCGTCTGGGTGTTCCTCGCATCCGACGTCGTCGTCTTCGGTGCCATCATTGGTGCGTACGTGTTCATGCGAATCCACATGGGCTGGACGAACTGGGAGACGATTCCGTTCGCCACCTGGCCGGGACTGTTGAACACCTACGTGTTGATCACCTCGAGTTTCACCGTGATTCTCGCGCTCGTGATGGCCGAACGCCAGAACAAGAAAGGCCTTCTCGCGACCCTCGGGGCGACGATACTGCTTGGATTCGTGTTCATGGGCGTGAAAGGCTACGAGTACAGCGTGAAGTTCAGCCAGGGAGACTACTGGTTCTCCGGGCTCGAGTACTCGCTGTACTACGTGACGACGGGTATGCACGCACTTCACGTGATCCTCGGCCTGCTCGTCGCAGGCTTTATGATCTACCGAGTGCTCTCCGTCGACGCCTATCTCGAGGACTCCAGACCGGTGGAGTACTTCGGCCTCTACTGGCACTTCGTCGATATCGTGTGGGTCCTCCTGTTCCCACTGTTCTACCTGCTGTAGGCAGTATCAGTTCCTGTTTTGCGGTTTCTTTTCGAATTCAAGTTCTTTGGGAGTGTCCCGTGAGACGTTCGTCTCTCGAGGTACGTCTCGGCCGCGAAAACGATATGAGGAAGGTATAAGTGCCTCTCTCCCCCACTCATCTATCAATGGCGTCTATACGGACCTACTCGATCATCTACGTCGCATTGCTCCTCCTAGGCACTGCGCAGTTCGCGCTGTTCGAAGTCGACCTGATCGAATTCGGCTACTGGACGGCACTGACCGGCGTGTTGCTGTTCTCGGTCGCCAAAATACTCCTGGTTGCTGGATACTTCCAGCACCTCATCGAAGAACCGCGATCGATCACGTACATGATGGTGTCCGCACTGTTCATGGTGCTTTTGCTCACCATCGCTGCGGGATTCTCGATCCAGTAATCCGATCGACCGGTTCGTCGTTTCGTCCGAAGCGCCCGAGGCTCTTCTCGATGTTCGATTTGTATCCTCTCTTCCGTTACGGTAGCCGGTAGGTGTTTCTCTCATTTCACCCGGTACTGTGGCTCGTTACCGCGAATATCTCGTGCTAGCCCAGCGACGGCATCTCACATACGCCACCGGTCACGAATTTGCTCGCGATAGAAGTAGTGGGTTGGGGCAGATTTGAACAACGTCAAGACATGCTCGCTTCGGTGCGCGTGACTTGCCTCGTTCAAATCTGCACAACGTAACGAATTTGCTGCTCGCGTAGTTGCTCGCAGCAAAATTAGTGGGTTGGGGCAGATTTGAACCACGATCGTTCCACTACGCTCCACTCCCTGATTCAAATCTCCCGTAACAATTTCTCGGCGACGAGCGCCTCGCTTCGCTCACGGCTTCGCCGTTCGCGATCGTGGCGCGACGCGCCACGCACCGCTCGTCGCGTTGTGTCGCTGAGAAATGGGTTGGGGCAGATTTGAACTGCCGACTTCCTCCGTGTGAAGGAGGTATCATAACCGGACTAGATCACCAACCCGCAGCCGTGTGTATCCGTGCGTTCGACTTAAGACTTCCTTTCAGTCATCGACAGCGAGGCGCTCGAGAATCCGCCATCGACCGCACTGCGCCGCGATCTCAGTCTCGAGGGACGGCCAACCTCGGAGGATGCCCTTCTTCGAACGTAGCTGTTGGTGATCTCCTCGGAGAGAACACGCTCACAGTTAGAAGCAGGGTCACTCCGAATCGTGTTGGAAGAAGCGGTTATGTTCCGGACATGGTCAACACAATTTAGATCTTCGTCTCCAAAGAATTAACTTATTACTACTTGTCCTCACAGACATGAAAAACAGACTACTATTCGGTGGCCTGGGAACCATCCAGGTACTAGTAGGATGTGTATTCGTATGGGCGAGTCGAGGACTACTCTATATAATATAACAAAGACTATTAATTAGTTTTGGTTTTTAATAATAATGCTGAAGCGCGTGAACGGCCGTCTCAGAGGATGTAACCGCGGAAAATCTCTTCTATGACACGACAGTTTTTGTAGTATCCGGCCGAAACGCCGGTGATGAAGGTGATCAAGGATAGCGTCCACGACCACATCCAGATCGAGGGCGTCGCTCGAGAGCTGATCGACACGCCCCAGATGCAACGGCTCCGACGGATCAGACAGCTCGGAACCGTGTCGCTGGTCTATCCGTCGGCGAATCACACCCGATTCGAGCACAGCCTCGGCGTCTATCACCTCGCGTGTCAGGCCCTCGAGCAACTCGGCGTGGACGGGCCACTGGCCAAGCGCGTTCAGGCCGCGGCGCTCTTGCACGACGTCGGCCACGGTCCGTTCAGTCACAACCTCGAGTCGGTGACTCACCGCCGGACGGGCCGATACCACGACGATGTCCACGACCTGCTGTCAGAGGGCGCGGTCGGGGACGTCCTCCGAGCGCACGACCTCGACCCGGCGGCGGTCGCGGATCTCGTCGCCGGCGACGGACGATTCGGCCAGCTGATCTCGGGCGAACTCGACGTGGATCGGATGGACTACCTCGTCCGAGACGCCCACCACACGGGCGTCCCGTACGGGACAATCGATCACGGACGCCTCGTTCGCGAACTCGCCTTCGTCGACGGCGAACTCGTCCTCGCCGAGGGAAACGTCCAGACGGCAGAGAGCCTCCTCGTCGCGCGGGCGCTCATGAACCCGACCGTCTACAGCCACAGCGTCGCCCGGATCAGCAAGGCGATGCTCAGACGAGCGGGCGAACGGCTCATCGAGCGGACCGAGACCGATGCGGCGACGCTCCAGCGCATGGACGACCACGATCTGGTCGCCGCGCTGCGCTCGAGTCCCGAGACGGCGGCGTACGCCCGCAGACTCGACAATCGCGCCCTCTACAAGCGCGCCGTCTGGGCGGAAATCGACGACGTGCCCGGCGGGATCATCGAGGCCGATCACGAGACGATTCGCGAGTTCGAACGCGACATCGCCGCCGAGGCCGGCGTCGACGCTGACGCGGTGATTCTGGACGTACCGGGTCGGCCATCGATGACGGAGTCGACCTCTCGAGTGATGGTAAACGGCGAGGTACGATCGTTGGGCCAGCAGTCGCCGCTCGTCGACGCCCTGCGCGGGGCCCAGTACTCACAGTGGCGACTCGGCGTCTACTCGCCTGCGGACTCGAGCGTACGGGTCGGTCGTGCGGCCCTCGACGTTCTCGGACTGGACATCGACGGGCCGCTAGTCAGTGACGTTCGGGATGGGCTGTACACGACCTTAGATCAGTTCGGCGGCGACTCGAGCGCCTAGGAACCGTCGGTGGTGATCTCGATCCGCAGGTCGTCGCCGTCGGCCAGTGTGTATTCGGCCGGGTCGACCTCCTCGCCGTCGACGAAACTCGAGATTTCGGTTCCGGCCTCGCTCTCGTCGTACGTCGTGCCGTCGATCGTGAGTCGACGAGTCCCGTCCTCCTGCGTGTACTCGAACGCCGGAAGCAAGTCGAGGCCCTCCGCGATCGTCACGCGACTCTCGCCCTCCATGTACCACTTGTCGTCGCCCTCGTGGAGGTGAAAGGAGAGCGACTCGTCGTCGACGTTCTCGGACTGGAACTTGTCCTGCGAGAGGTCGAACTCGGAGCCGTCGATCAGCAGTTCGATATCGCCGGTCTCCCTGATTCGGTCCGAACCCCGATTGCCGCGGCCTCCCCCCCTGTTCAGGCAACCGGCGAGCGAAATCGCCACGGATCCAGCGAGCACGGCCCGTCTGTTCATATCGATTCGTAGCGGTTCGGCGGCCAAAAGATGTCCGTTCCAGCCCTCCCAGTACCGGATTCCAGACAACAGGTCACGCCCGACCACCAGCGAACGGTTCAAGGGGGTGACAACGAAAGGGGGAGTATGGAACGTACGGGCACGATTCTTCGGGGGCGGGAGTTCGAACCCGTCGAAGGACGACTCGTCGTCGGCAGCGACGGCCGTATCGACCGAATCGAAGAAGAACGCGTCGAGAGCGACGACGTCATCGTCCCCGCGTTCGTCAACGCACACACCCACATCGGCGACTCGATCGCCAAGGAGGCCGGCGGCGGCCTCTCGCTCGAGGAACTCGTCGCGCCTCCGGACGGGCTGAAACACCGCCTATTGCGCGAGGCATCGCGAAACGAACTCGTCTCCGCGATGAGCCAGTCGCTCCAGTACATGGAGCGTGCGGGCACGGCGGCCTGTCTCGACTTCCGCGAAGGAGGCGTCGAGGGCGTCGAAATGTTGCGCGAGGCGGCCGCCGGAAAGGACATCGAGGCGCTGGCGATGGCCCGCGGCTCGATCGAGGCGATGGAGGCTGGCGACGGGTTCGGGGCCAGCGGCGCGAACGACGACGTCTTCGACCGCGAGCGCAGGGCGACCCGAAACGCGGGCAAGCCCTTCGGCATCCACGCCGGCGAGGTCGACGAGAGCGACATCAACCCGGCGCTCGACCTCGATCCGGACTTTCTCGTCCACGTCGTCCATCCGCAACCGCTTCACCTAGAGCGGATCGAAGACAGCGAGGTGCCGATCGCCATCTGTCCCCGCTCGAACCTCGTCACGGGCGTCGGGCTGCCGCCCGTCTCGGACCTCCTCGAGCGCACGACCGTCGCGCTCGGGACCGACAACGTGATGCTCAACTCGCCGTCGATGTTCCGCGAGATGGCAATGCTCTCGAAGCTCACCGACGTCCCGGCCGAGGATATCCTCCGAATGGCCACGGTCAACGGCGCTGAAATAGCCGATCTCGAGTACGGCGTGCTCGAGCCAGGAAAGAAGGGCAAATTCATCGTCTTCGACGGCGACTCGAGAAACCTCAGTGGTGCCAGAGACCCCGTCCGGGCAATCGTTCGGCGCGCGAGCGTCGACGATATTCGAGAAGTGGTATTTTCGAACTGAGGAGGTGGACGCGCCGTCTCAGAGCCGCCCGGATCGAATCCGTTCTTCGGCCGCCTCGAGCGCTTCATCTCGATCGAACTCCTCGACGATCGCCCGGAGGGTCGATTCCCCCTCACCCTCGAGGTCTCGGGCGTGTTCGGTCATGTTCGGCACGGCGCGAATGATGTTGTCGACGATCGGAATTTCGGCGACCTGCGGTGACCGCGACAGCGGGTTGAGGTCGATGACGATCTCGGTCTTGCCCATTGCCTCGAGCGCTTCCGCCCGGTCGCCGTCCTCTAAGGGCACCACGACGACGTCCGCCGCGTAAATTCCGTCCGCGTCGACCTTCGCGCGCTTGTGGTCCAAATTCGGGATTCGAGCGTCCGCCTCGATTCCCTTGACGTCCGCTGCCCCGTGCTCGGCGAGGTGCTCGACGATGGCGTCGATCCGCTCGGGCGTCCGGTTGAAGAGGTTGACCTCGAGATCGGCGTCGACGGCGTCGGCGAGCTCGACCATCTCTCCGGGAACGAGAGCGGCGACGTTCCCGTTGATCGAGAGCACCGGCTTGTCCGCGAGCAGCAATCGTGCGGCGGCCGCGCGCTCGGCGGCCGCGGCGCTCGGAATCGTCTCCTCGCCCAAGAGGTAATCGAAGGCGCTCCCGCGGCCTTCGGCGTGCATTCCCTGCAGGTGTGTAATCCCTTTCTCCACGCCGGCCTCGATCCGGTGGCGCGTAAGGAGGTCCTGATACCGCGGGTGGTCCTCGGGAATCTCCTCTTCGTGGTCGACCTCGGCGGGGACGGTCTCGTGATCGCTCACGACTCGTCGCTCGCGTTCTCCGATAAAAAGCCGACCGATTCTCGAGGCGTTCGCCTCCCTGACTAACAGCTTCGACTCGTCGTTGACGAAATCACGCAAGAAGTGACGGCGTTATCGGAGGACCGCACCCGCCGGGTACGTCTCGCACGCGTCGGGTTCGTAGCCGGCGTCCGAGAGCCCGGTTCCGAGCGCGAACACCGTGTCGCCAAGCATCGCCATCGACGCCCGCCCGTCTACCTCGGCGACATCCTCGAGCGCGTCGCGAACGGCCGGGGTGAGTAATTCCGCCTCGCGAGCGAACCCGCTCGAGGCCTCGAGGAACGTCTCGAGGGTCGGTTCGTCGACGACGCGTTCGAGCGCCCGCTCGCCCGCGGCCGACAGCACCTCCGTATCGCCCGACAGCACCTCGCGGTCGAAAGCTGTCCGAACGAGACGTACTCGACGCGGGATCGCGCCGGAATCCCGTCCAGTTCGTTCAACGCCGGCCCGCCCGGCTCGAGGCGGATCGGGACGCCGCCGCGAGCCTGTGCGACGACGTCGCCGAGGCCGGTTCCGGCTCGCACTTCCGCGACGTGGGCGATCGTCACCAGTTCGTTTCGCGAGCGTCGACAGTCGAAGACCTGATTGGCCGCGAGCGCGGTTCCGAGCGCCATCGCGCCCGAGACACCGAACCCAGAACCGAGGGGTATCTCCGCTCGAGCCTCGACGCGAGCGGACACCCCGAGGGACTCGAGGACGCCCGTCACGGGTTCGACGTCGATCTCGCGGCCGTCGAGGACCACGACGGATTCCGCGGCCGGACTCACCGTCACCTCGACGCCGTCGGACAGGGTGAGCCCCGCGCCTCGAGAGCCGGCCCTGGTCGGGTCCTCGTTCGGATGTGCGCTAAAAAATCCCGTAATGTGGCCCGGGACGAACGCCGTCGCTTCCTCGCGCATTGGCGATCCTTGCGACTGGGGGGAGTATAACGTTGCGGATTCGAATTACACCGCAGCTGTCGGCCGGTTTTCTATTATCACGCGTTCTGTGTTTTCGATTGCTTCCCCGGACGGTTCGCGACGGTCACGGTGACGAGTCTGGCCTCGATCCGTCGAAGCGTTTGCCCGACTGCACTCGCAGAACAATCCAATTTCAGTGCAATATCCTCGTAGGTCGCCTCTCGAGGGACTTCGTAGTACCCGCATTCGTAGGCCGTGGACAAGACCTCGCGCTGTCGGGCGGTGAGTTCGTACAACTGCTGGCTGGCGGTGTGATCGTATTCTGAGACCGTCTCGACGGTGAGGTCGGCGAGGTCACGGGTCTCGGCGACGAGTTGCTGGACATCCTCGGACGGCCCCGCGACCGTCACCTGCAGGGACGATCGCATCGGATCGACGAATTCCATCGGATATCGTATAAATACCGCGTGATTCCGATGCGGTTCGAGAATCGCGCGATTGAACTCGGTTGGCCGATAGCGAAGTTGTACCATCGCCGCCCGATTGGTGTGATTGATTTCACAGTGTACCAACCGCGGTAGGTCCTCATCGAAGGATCGCCGAATTGCCGACACCTCGCCCGTCACCTCGAGAAACGCTGTTATCGTCCCGTCCGTTAAAATATCTACTTCGTGGATCGACTCGAGTGTCACCCCGTTCTCCCGAAACCGACGTTGCGTCGGGTCGAAATACGCCCTCTGTGGGGTGACAACATACGTCACTCGCTTCATAGGGCGGCACACAATTACCAATGGTAAAAACATTCCGTCCCGAATTGACAGACAAACGACTGTGACCGTACTGGAGGCCGGTACGTTCCGGCCCGGATATAAATGAGTTCGTTCCTGAAGAACCGACTCTTTGTTCGCGTCTACCGACAGTTTGCCCGCAATATGGCAGATAATAACAGCCACAGTACGGACAGCAATGGGTCGGCACTTGAAACGTCAGAGCAGCAGCTGTCAGCCGAGACAGAATTAACGGCGACGACACGACGAGGGATTCTCGCAGCGACCAGCGTGACACTCGCAGGCGTTACGGGATTGTCCGCAACGACGCTGACGGCGACGGCAGCACCCTGGGATATCGAACGTATCGAAATTGACGACGGGTTGTTGGGGTGGAGTGCCGATGGCAGCCTCCCTGTCACGGACGAATTGTTCGTCTTCATCCACGGTTGGTTCGGCGATTCGACCGCACGGAGTCAGGCTGACGACGTGCTTGGATCTATCGAATCGGGTGGGTTCTCTCCGGACGAAAGCGTCGTTCTCGAATGGCCCGCGAGCACGGTCAACTACTTCGGCGCGGAACGGGACACGGAGGACGTCGGCGAAGTTGCCGCTGGCCTCGCAGCGGAGTTCTACGATAACGGCGGCGGAAGCATCCGCCTCGTCGGTCACTCTCTGGGCGGGCGGTGTGTCCTGTGGACTGCGGACAAACTCGGTTCCGGCTACGAGCTTGAAACCGTCGCTTCGCTCGGCGCAGCCGCCGACGGATCGGCGGTCTGTGGCTCCCCGTGGAACGACGGTCTCGCCAACACCTGTGAGGTCCGCAACTACCACTCCGAGAACGACTCGACTGTCGGCGGTGCGTACGGCGGACTCGGTGACACGGCGCTCGGAAACGAAGGCGCGGGCTGTTCCCCGGCCGACAACTATACTGACATCGACGTAACGGCCAGCGTCGGCGGTCACCTCGAGTTCCTCGGCGACGAAGCTGTCGGCTCCGATCTCGCAGATGCGATCAACAGCGGGAGTTGTACGGACAACGACGATGACGATGACGACGACGGGTGGTGGTAACCGCCGGTCTTCCGGACAGTTACCTCGAAAAACGAACCGCGATCGACGAAACCGACCTCGCGTACGTCGACAGGCGCTGCCTGTCCGGCGTCTTCGTCGGGGACTCAGACGCTGACGATCTCGAGGAAACGCACTCGCGCTACGCGCTCGTAGTTTCCACGCGCTCTCAGAGACTTTCGCCTTACGGGCTCAGTCGCTGACGATCACGCGGGAATAACGCAGGATCTCCGATCCTGCGAACTCCCCCTCGACAGTTGCGCCGTCGCCTACGGCGACAGGCGCTGTCTGTCTCGCGGGAACAGAACGGCCTCTCGAATGTTCTCGAGGCCGAGAATCGTCATCACGAGTCGCTCGCCGCCCAGACCGAAGCCAGCGTGGGGCGGCATGCCGTACTTGAACATCTTCGTGTAGTACTCGAACTGGTCGGGGTCGAGTCCCTGCTGTTCGAAGCCTTCGATGAGCTTCTCGTGTCGGTGTTCGCGCTGGCCGCCCGAGACGAGTTCCATCCGCGGGTGCATCAGATCGAAGCCGGTCGAGAGCTGTTCGTCGTCGTCGTGATCCTTGATGTAGAACGGCTTGATCTCGCTCGGCCAGTCGGTGATGAAGTAGTGGCCGCCGACGTCTGCGCCGAGGGCCTCCTCGGCCGCCGTCGAGAGGTCGTCGCCCCAGACGAGCTGTTCGTCCAGCTCGCCCGTAGCGTTGATGCGTTCGATGGCGTCCTCGTAGCTGATGCGCGGGAACGCTTCGTCCGGCACCTCGAACTCCTCCTCGAGGCCGAGCGCCTCGAGTTCGTCCTGACAGTTCGCCGAAATCGCCTCGTAGGCTGCGGTGACGACGCCTTCGACGACGTCCATCGCGTCGTTCTGGTCGCAGAACGCGCCCTCGAAGTCGATCGAGGTCGCTTCGTTCAGGTGCCGCGGCGTGTTGTGCTCTTCGGCGCGGAAGATCGGGCCGATCTCGAAGACCCGCTCGATGTTCGAACCGGCGATGAGCTGTTTGAACAGCTGCGGCGACTGGTTCATGAAGGCCTCCTCGCCGAAGTAGGTGATCGGGAATAGCTCCGTCCCGCCCTCGGTCCCCGTCGCGACGATCTTCGGCGTGGTGATCTCCGTCGAGTCGAACTCGCGGAACTGCTCGCGAACGGCCCGGAGAATCTCCGCGCGGATCTCGAAGACGGCCTGTACCTCCTCCTTGCGGAGGTCGAGGGTTCGGTTGTCGAGTCGGGTCGACATCTCGGCGTCGACTTTCCCCGAGGGATCGAGTGGCAGTTCCGGATCCGCGGCCGAGACGACCTCGAGCGATTCGGGCGTCACTTCGACGCCCGTCGGCGCGCGCGGTTCTTCCTCGACGGTGCCGGAGACTTTTACGACGCTCTCTCGAGCGACGCCGAGTCCCGTCTCGACGAGGTCCTCGTCCATCTCGTCTTTCTCGAACTTGATCTGGATCTTCCCGGTCGCGTCGCGGAGGATCAGGAAGGCGATACCGCCGAGGTCTCGGATCTCGTGGACCCACCCGGAGACGGTGACGTCGTCGCCCGGCTCGGCGTCGGCAGTGTAGGTTCTGTCCTGCATACCCACCGATTCTCGGAGCCGCAACTTAAGCGCCATCGTTCGCACTCGCGGCCGATTCGACCGCGGGGGTCGAGACGACTCGAGTTGGCAGCGACCGCTCGGCGGTTGCGGGGCAGGCCGCCGTCTTTCCACCCACCACACAGCCTTTGGTGTGGCGCCTCGAGTCTCGAGTATGGACGACCTCGAGCGACTCGCCGACGAAATCGAACGGGCGGAGACGGTCGTGGCGTTCACCGGTGCGGGAATCTCAGCGCCCTCGGGCGTTCCGACGTTCCGAGGGGAAGACGGCGTCTGGGAGCGCTTCGACGAGGGGCAGTTCACCTACGGGCGATTTCGACGAGATCCCGAGGGATTCTGGGCGGACCGACTCGAACTCCACGAGGCGATGTTCGGCGACGGGTACGAACCGAACGTCGCACACGAAGCGCTCGCGTCGCTGGGTGCGGCGGACCATCTCGACGCGATCATCACGCAGAATACGGACGGATTGCACGAACGGACGCTGCCGGCTGACGAAGCGCAAACCAACGAGGAACGCCAGAACGACACCGGTATCAATTTCGACGAGGGCAACCGGAACGGCTCCGATACCGATCGAGATGCGGAGACGACGCTGCTCGAGTTACACGGAAACGCACACCGGGCGGTTTGTGCGATGTGTAGCCGTCGTATCGACGCCAAGGAAGCCCGCGAGCGAGTCGTTGCCGGCGAACTCCCGCCGACCTGTGACTGCGGCGGAACGTACAAGCCCGACGTCGTCCTGTTCGGCGAGCAGCTTCCGGGTGCGACGCTCCAGCGTGCCCGCTCGCTCGCCCGCGAAAGCGACGTCTTCCTCGCTATCGGCTCCTCGCTCGTCGTCGAACCCGCCGCGTCGCTCCCTCGAGCGGCGAGTTCGACCGGCGCGACGCTCGGGATCGTCAACCTCGAGTCGACGCCCTGTGACGACGCCACGGAGATTGTCCACCGCGAAGACGTAACCGCGGCGCTGCCGGAACTCGAAGCGCTGCTTCTCGAGTGAAGTCACTGCTGCAAATCGAAACGAGTGAGCACATCGACGAACGGTTACGAATCGAACGTCCGTCTAGACGAGATAGGCGTCGATCAGCCGGGCCTGTCCCCGGCGGATGCGTTCGCTGACTGCCTGATCCGAGATACCGAGCGCGCCAGCGACGTCGCTCAGGGTCGATTCCCGGGGGACCGAAAAGAACCCGTACTCGTTCGCGAGCGTCAACGCCTCACGCTGGGACTGGGTCAGAACGCTCTTGCTCTCTTCCGTCTGCTCGCCGTCGGCTATTCGCAGCAAGTCGAACTCGACGCCCTCCCGTTCGAGGAACCGGTGGTACTCGGTAAAGGAGTCGCGATCGGGAAACCGCATCTCGAACGTCCAACGGCCGTCGACGGCACGCCCAGTGAGCAGTTCGCCCCCGAGTGAGACCCATCGTCGGTAGCTCTCGACGACCGCCGTTCGACTCCGATCACTTCGCTCGAGGCGATAGAGGTCCCGACCACCGCTTCGCTCGAGGCGATCGAATCGCGCGACCGTCCGATCTTGCTCGAGCGTGCGGTCGACGTTCGTTTCGCCGGGGGAGCGAATCCAGCAGAAGAGAATCGGTTGGTCCGGGACGAGCGCGTACTGGCGTTCGAGTTCGATCTCGATCGCCGGCACGGCCTCGAGTGTCGGCCCCAGCACGAAATCTGGAGACGCCACTTCGAATTCGGCGAGGAGGCTCATACCCCACGTCGCCGGGCAACACGCAAAACCGTTTAGGCCAGTGATTCTTTTTCCAGCGCGATCGGCATAAGTACAATCTCGACCGCCGGTCACATCACCAAGAATATATTACGCGTCGTTGGCCGCCTCGACCGTGTCGCGGACCGCCTCGACGCCCGCTTCGTGAGCGAGGTTGCCGACGACAATCACGTCGGCGTGGGTCGCCATTCGGAAAGCCGAATCGTAGCCGTCGATGCCGCCGCCGTAGAACAGGGTCGACTCGTCGGTCGCCTCGGCCGCCGCCTCGACGATCGACGGGTCGCCGAAGGTGCCCGAGTACTCGAGGTAGACGATCTCCTGTCCGAACATGCGCTCGGCGATCTGCGCGTAGGCGGCGACGTCTTCAGCCGAGAGGTCGCACTCCGCTTCCGTGTAGGTCGCAACATCCGCGTCGGGGTTCATGACGATGTACGCCTCCGTGGACGTTCGCTCCCAGTCGAGTTCGGTGTCGAGGCGAACCCACTCCTTGTGCGCGCCGGTGATCCAGAACGGCGAACCGGCGTTGAACACCGTTGGAATGAGATAGCCGTCGAGCGCGTCGTCCTCGACGACGACGTCGGGGCTCGAGGGCTCTTGATAGAGCGCGACGTCGTGTTCAGCACAGGCCTCGATGACGGCGCTCATGTTCTCTTCGGTGATCCCCATCGTTCCCCCGACTTCGATGGCGTCGGTTCCGGTCGCACAGAGGTCGCCGTAGGTGACACCCTCCGGAAGATCCTTGTCGGGATCGATCTTGAGGATGTGGTTCCAGTCCTCCCATGGCGTAGTCATACCGCTCCGTTTCCCGACAACGAGCAAAAGCCCTGCGAATCGGTCGTTTCCCGAGAATCGTCGCGTATAACGCTTCGGGCCGGGATTCTGTTGTCTCAGATCCAACGATATCGAACGCGGGTAGGAAACACGAGCGGGCCGACCGCCGTCGCTCAGACGACCGCTCTGAACGCGACGACGGAGACGACGCCGGAAACCAGCGCCAGCAAAATGTTCTCCGTACGCCACATGACGAGCAGTACGACGCCGCCGGCGCCCCACTCGGCGGGGCCGCCCGCCGCGAGTTCGGGACCGAGCAGCGCGATCACGATCGCGCCCGGTAACACCGAGAGTCCCGCCTCGAGGCGGTCGCTCACGTCGAATCGGCTCAACAGCCACAGGCCGCCGACTTTCGTGAGGACCGTGGCGGCCGCCATCGCCAGGATCACGGCGACGACGGTCGGCTCGAGCGAGAGCGCTCCCTCACCCGTCATGGCGAATCACCTCGACGAGCGCGGCCGCGAGGCCGCCCACGATGACGTACCACTGTCCGGGGAGGACGTTCGCCGCGGCGATGGCCGTTCCCAGCGCGACGAGCCACGGGACCAGCGTCGAGGTTCCTTCCCAGAGCTCGACAGCGAGGGCGACGAACACTGCAGCCAGGATGAAATCGAAGCCGTACTGTTGGGGGTCGCCGATCGCGCCGCCGACGGTCGCCCCGAGGATGGTCGAGACGACCCAGAACAACCACAGGACGAGTCCGCTTCCCAGCAGGAACGCTCCCCGCCCGCTGCCCGACTTGAGATCGCGCATCGTCAGCGCCCAGTTCTCGTCGGCCATGAAAAACAGGCTCCCGTAGGCCTGTCTCGAGGTGAGTTTGCGAAACCACGGTCGGAGCGCCGCGCCCATCAGCGAGTATCGCAGGTTGATCGCGAACGTCGCGAAAACGATGGCCGCCACCGGAATCGGATCGGCCCAGAGTTCGACCGCCACGATTTGAGACGCGCCGGCGAGCACCACTGCGCTCATGAACGCGGCTTCGGCGACGCTGAGTCCAGACTGGCGCGCGAGCACGCCGAAAGCGACGCCGTAGCCGCCGACGCCGATCGCGATCGGGATGCACGTGAGGATTCCGGTCCGGACCCCGTCTCGAGAGAACGTGACGGACTCGATCTGGGTCTCGATCGGAGAGCGTTCGCTCGCGACCTCGGACGACTCTGCCGGGACAGATTCGTCAGTATTCGGATCAGACGACATTGACTCGGTCTCCTCGGATCGAAGACATTCGGTACGTAAATCGCTCCCGAAACCGCATGCCGATAGCCGGCTTCGCCGAAAACAATCGCCATGTCATTCTGTCTCCGAACGCCACGAATTGAGTCATAAAAAGAATTGTCGTGGTGTGCCCCACGGTATCGAAAGGCAATATAATCCGTTCAATCACTTGAATGACAGCTTCAACTCGACTCCGGCGTTCGAATCGACACTAGATCAGATCCCGTGGCCCATCAGGTGACTGCGCAACACGTCGGCTTCCTTGTTCCCGGTGCCGGTGTTCAAGATCACGATCGTTTCGTCGCCGTCGAACTCTCCGTTTTCCGCCAATTCCCACGCCCCGCTCGCGGCGGCGGCGCAGGTGGGGGCCATCTCGAGCCCCTCGCCTTTCGCCACCGCGATCGCGGCCTCGAGGATGTCGTCGTCGTCGGTGGCGACCGCGCCGCCGTCGGTCTCTCTGAGCGCCTCGAGAATCCACGGGCTCGCGCCGGGATCCGGAATCTCGATCCCGCCGCAGATCGTGTCCGGGTGCTCGACGGGGTCGTGCTCGTTGCGTCCCGCCTCGAACGCTTCGACGATTGGCGCACAGCCGTCGGCCTGCGCGGCGTAGAGTTTCGGCAATTCGTCGGTTATTCCGAGACGTTCGAACTCCTGTGCTGCTTTGTACATCCCCACGAGCCCGACGCCGCCGCCGGTCGGGTAGACGATCGCGTCGGGGACCGCCCACTCGAGCTGTTCGACGATCTCGTAGAACATCGTCTTCTTTCCCTCGTGACGGTACGGCGTCGAGAACGTCTGCAGGGAGTACCACTCGTCGTTCTCCACCAGCGCCTCCTCAAAGGCAGCGCCGGCGTCGTCGATCCGTCCGCCGACGACGTTCATCTCGCCGCCGTGGACGTTTATCATCGCCTTGTTCGTGAAACTCGAGCGGGAGGGGACGAAAACCTCCGAGTCGAGGTCGGCCCGTCCGGCGTAGGCCGCCCCGGCCTGCCCCGCGTTGCCCGCGGACGCCAGCGCGACGGTGTCGGCTCCGTGCTGCGTTGCGGCCGTCACCGCGACGGTCTGTCCTCGATCCTTGAACGTCCCCGTCGGATTCCGTCCCTCGTCTTTGACCAGCACCCGGCCGACCCCCAGCTCCTCGGCTAACTTTTCGCACTCGACCAGCGGCGTCGCTCCCTCGTCCATCGTCACCGCCGATTGCCGGGTAAACGGGAGGAGTTCCTCGTAGCGCCACAGCGAGTCGAACGACCGGGACTCGATCGAGTCGCGATCGAGGTCGATCGCCCCGTACTCGTAGGCCGGGTCGAGAATCCCCCCGCAGTCCGGACACTCGTGGGTCGCGTCCTCGGCGTCGAAGGCCGCCCCGCAGTCGATACACTCGAGGCCGCGGAAGGCGTCTGTCGTCTCCATACCGTCCGGTTCGTCGCCCAGAACTAAGGACTGTCCATTGGCGTCGGTCGCCCCGCTCGAGCGCCATACCTGCTGAAACAACCTGAAGTGCCAGTGCGACGAGAAACGGTCAACGGTACGTCTCGAGAACGGAAGACAGCAGACGCGAATACCCGCAGAATCAGTTGTCGCCGGCTTTCGACTGCCACTCGTAGTCGCGTCGTTTGGCGGACTTGCCAAAGCCACACGAGGAGCACTTGCCCTTCTTGACGTGGTACGATTTCTCGCCACAGCGTCGACACTTGACGTGTGTCGTCTTGTTCTTCTTTCCTTGGCTCGGGGTTCCTGCGCCAGTCATGGAGTGATCGAAACGACGTTATCGCCGCGTATAATGGTTGTGTCTTCGCCCGGCGCGTCGTCCGTGAGTTCGTCTTCGACGGGAATCGAGACGTCCTCTAGGACGAGGTTCATGTGTTGGTCGTAGCCCGTGAGGTCGCCGACGTACTCGTCGCCGCTTTTCAGTCGGACGGTGACCCGTTCGTCGAGTGACGCCTCGAGGACGTCTAGCGGTCGTCCACTCATACGAAAGAGCGCAAGTGATGGACACTTAATCGTACCGGTCGTCTCCGATACGGGTAAGCTATCACGAAACTCCTCTCTTCGGCCCCTGAAATCCCACGATTGGGCGAGTGAGTAATACACTCTTCGAAATATCTCTCTCGAGACAACTGGTGCTGGTCGCCAAACGAGAGGAGACGACACAACCGACACGACGGGACCGCCGGTCTGAGAGCCCTGTCGGCGATCTTCCCACCGAAACACTCGTTCGTTCCAGCACAACGGCTAAGTGAACGCCCGTGGACTGATTCCGTATGGGAAAGAAATTCACCCTCATCGAGTTGCATCTGGACGGCGACACGCAACTGGGTCCGAAAACGATCAACGATGCGTTGCCCTTCGGCGAGACCGTCGAGTCTGACGACGTCGAATCCGACGACCGCGACGACGAGGCGGCGGCCGACGACGACTCGAGCGGGAAAGGGGCGCTCGGCGTCCTCGTCGGACTCGCTCTCCTAGTCAGCATTGGCGTCGCACTGAAGAAGTTCCGCGGTGACGAGGACGAAGACGAGTTCGAGCAGCGCGAGGAACCGGACGTCATCGTCAACTAGCCGTACTCGCTGCCGAGATGCGCGGCCAGCAACCGAGCCGAACGCTTTTGCGTCCGCTTGTCCTACTCCGTCTATGAACCTTTATCGCAGCGCTCGAGCAGTCGCGGGCGCGTCGGGGGACGACGCGGTCGATTGGCGCTCCGCCGCCGAGGCCGCCAAGGCCGCGACCGACGCCGGGTCGCTCGAGCTGGCCCCGGGCGAGCGCGAAGCCTACGCTCGAGACGTTCGCGAAGCGCGGGCGGGGATTCGGGAGGTCTCCGGGGCAACGTTCGATGTTCCCGATACCATCGAGATCCAGAACCGCCACCACTGGATCGACGCCAACGTCGCGACCTTTGAGCGGGTGATGGCACCGATCGAGAGCCACACCGAGGCGTTCCCGGGCGTCGCTCGCACGATCAACACGGGAACGATGACGGTTTTGCTATCCTTTCTCGGCCGAAACGTCCTCGGACAGTACGATCCGCTGTTGCTCGCCGACCGGCCCACGGACGATCACGCGCTCTACTTCGTTAGGCCGAACATTCTCAACGCGGCCGCGGCACTCGAGGTCGATCCGAACCGGTTCCGGCGCTGGATCGCGTTCCACGAGGTGACTCACGCCGCCGAGTTCGGGGCCGCGCCGTGGCTCTCCGATCACCTTGAGCGCCGGATGGAACGGGGGATCGACTCGCTCGCCGACGGGAGCTTCGACAAGGCGACGTTCCGCGAGCTAGACGCCGCGATGACCGTCGTCGAGGGCTACGCCGAGTTGCTGATGGACCACGCGTTCGACGACGAATACGCGGACCTTCGGCGAAAGCTAGACGCGCGGCGTCAGGGTCGAGGCCCGCTCCAGCGGCTGTTCCGCCGGCTGCTCGGACTGGGACTCAAACAGCGCCAGTACGAACGCGGGAAGAACTTCTTTGAACACGTCGTTCGGATTCGCGACCTCGAGACCGCGAGTCGGGTGTGGGAACAGCCCGAAGCCCTGCCGAGTCACAACGAACTCGATGCGCCGGAAACGTGGGTTCGACGCATCGAACGCTAGCGCTCGTCGTCCGCACCGTCGGACCGTTCTTTTTCGTCTGATACTCCGGCGGGCTGATGGTTAGCACGCCAGCTATATCGATCGGATACCACTAGGTAGCAATGGTTTCGCTCGATACTGTCTTCGACTTGCTCCGAGACGAACGCCGCCGTCACGTCCTCTACCACCTGAAAGATAGCGGTGGCGAGGTTTCGGTCGAGGAACTGTTAGACGTCGTCGCCGCCTGGGAGACGAACACGCCACCCCCCGAAATACCCGAGGACTTCCTCGCCGAACTCGAACTCGAGTTACAGCACGTCCACCTTCCGAAGGCGAGCACCGTCGAGTTCATCGAGTACGATCCGGCCGAGCGGACCGTGAAGATCCGGGGTGCGCCGTCAGAATTTAAAACGGTCGTAACGGTCGCCCGTCTGATCGAACGGCCGACCGAAGAGTGATCGACGTTCGTCCGTTCATCGGTTCTCTTCCGTGTCGGGACGGTGGCAAGTTCAGTTTCCCACGGTTCTCAGCTGGTAATCCAGCGGACGTACCAGAGTAGGCTGGCCCCCACCACCAGTCCGGCCAACACCGAGAGGCCGACGACGAGCACCGTCCCACCCCCAAAAAGCGCCATCAACCCGCTCGAGAGGCCGACGAGCGCGACGAACCCGGCTTGCAGCCGACTGCTCACCGACCGACTGCTCCGGGGGACGTTCCGTCGGCTCACAGCTGATGTGGCGCGCTGACGTGCATCGTTCGGAACCGCCAGTCCGCACCAGCGTCCCCGTCTCGTCGCTCGAGCGTCCCGCTCCAGCGCGTCTCGAATCGCCACCGCTCCACGCTCTGCGTGTCCGTCCACGCCAACGTCACCTCGTCGGCGACGGTCGCGTACGCGCCGTGATCCGTCGCGACGAGGTCGTGGCTGTCGACGGTCCAGTCGTCGGTCGTCTCGGTCTGTTCGGCCAGCGCGTCGGCGACCGCGTCGTAGCCAAACAGCGACTCGCTCACGCCGAACTTCGTCGTCGACGGCGCCTCGAGAAAGTACGACTCCAACTGCCCGCCTCGACGCAGCGTCTCGTAGTACTCGCGAACCGTGTCCTCGACGGTCATACGTAGCGACTGGGGACCGGCGTACAAAGTCCCACCGGCGAGAGGGGTTGCGGGTCGTCGGCGAGAGAATTAGCGGGCCATCACAGAGACGGTTAGCAGGCCGCCAGCGATGTGCTCACATGAAGCCGCGGTCGACCTCGTCCGCCTCGATGAGGTCGTCGAGCTCCTCGCTCAGGAGTTTCTCCGCTTCGTCGAAGCGGTCCGCGAGGCTGTCGAGTTCGTCCGGCCGGTCGTACTGATCGTACGCCATCGGCCCGAATGCCGGACTCTCGAGGGCGTCCATCACGTCGTCGAAGAAGTCCTCCGGCGTCGTCGGCGCGTCCGCGTGAGTCTCGACGACTGTCTCGAGTCGCTTTGCGACCGATTCGGCGTGGGCTTCGTCCTCGGGCGGAGACTGGACCGCGAACCGGCCGCCGCTCTCTCGCTCGGGCAGGAAGGACCCGATTTCGTCGTCGAGACTGCGAGCGACCCGCGTCCCGACGCCGTGGACCTCGAAGGGATTCTTGGCGTAGGTCTTCAGAAAGAAAACGCCCGCGCCGGGGTGGGCGAGGTACATGTCTTCTCCGACGCCGCCGGCCCGGTCGCCGGCGACCGCACGCCAGCCCTCCGGGTCGGCGTCGTGGTCGGTGACGTCCTCGAGCACGTCCTTGAACTCTCGGATCCGCATAGTCGTCCTTAGAAAGCGGGGAGAAAGAACGTATCGATCCGGCGTGTCGGCAGGCAGCGACCGACGAGCGGACCAAAAAGAATACGAGACCCCATCCCGCAGAACGGATAGCTTCGCTCGCATTATGGCACTGCCCGACATTCAATGGTTCACCGAACTGTTTCGCGAATCGCCGATCGAAAGTTCGCTCGTCTCGGTCGCGCCACTACTCCTCGCGCTCGGCCAGTTGGGAAACAGCTACGTCAATGACGTTTCACCGGCGATCGCCATCGGCTTCGCGCTCGCGATGGTCGTCTTCGCCGTCGTCGCGACCGGCCATCACGCCGCCGCTCACCGACTCCGAACCCTCGAGTCAGGCCGCCCACAGTAGGCGAGCGCACTCACCCTCGATCGGAGTCGGACACAATAGCTCTCGCGTCGCGCGATTCGTAGGCGTCGTATCCCGACAGACAGGTGATGACCAGCCCGGAGCCGGCAGTACTCCAGAACGAACCGCCGGTTAGCTCGAGGAACGTCGCTCCGACGAGCAACCAGAGTCCGAGCGCTGCGACCAACGCCGCGACACCGGTATTGCGCGGAATGCCGTTCGAGAGCCGGTAGTAGTTGTAGCTCCCGGCGAGGAACACGGTGAGACCGACCGCGACGTTGTTCCACACTGCGGCCGTTCCGACGTCGTAAACGAACACGGAGAGTGCAACCCAGAGTCCGATCACCGCGACGACGCTTGCGAACCCCGTGGGACGGCGCTCGTCGCTCGCGTCCGGAGGGCCGTCGGCTCGCGAAGTTTCGCTCGAGGGAGTCCGGTCGATTGGTTTTCTACCGTTCACGGTGGCGATCGACTCGAGTTGTGTTGATTTGCTCTCTCGCGGTTACTCGAGGGCGAATTCTCCCGCCCGTCTCCATCAGGTGTCCGCCGCCCGTACCGAAAACGAGAACGTCGACCCCTCGCCGGGTTCGGAGTCGACCCAGATGTCCCCGCCGTGACGTTCGACGATCCGCTCGCAGATCGCGAGACCGATACCGGTGCCGTCGTACTCGATCCGGCTGTGGAGTCGATCGAAGACGTCGAACACTCGGGCGGTATCCTCGGAGTCGATGCCGATCCCATCGTCGCTGACCGATACGATCACCTCCCCGCCGCGTCGCTCGCTCGAGACGCGAATACGGGGCGACCCCTCGCCGTTGTACTTGATCGCGTTGCTGAACAGATTCTGCAGGACCTGTCGCAACTGGCTCGGGTCCCCGGTGACGCGGGGAAGCGAATCGACGGTGATCTCCGCGTCCTGCTCGTCTATCTGGATGCTGAGGCTCTCGCGAACGTCCGCGACGACGTCGTCTAACTCGACCGGTTCGAAGTTGTTCCCGTGGGTCTCGACGCGGGAGTAGGTGAGCAACGCCTCGATCATCTTCCGCATTCGCTCTGCGCCGCCGACGGCGAACTCGAGGAACTCCCGTCCGGTGTCGTCGAGTTCGTCGTCGTACTGGTTATCGATGAGTTCGAGATAACTCGAAATCATGCGGAGCGGTTCCTGCAGGTCGTGTGAGGCCGCGTACGCGAACTGCTCGAGTCGTTCGTTCGATTCTCTCAGCGCTTCTTCGCGGTGTTTCTGTTGTAGTTCGTACTTGACCCACTGGCCCATCAGGTGGTGGAAGGTTCGTTCCGCCGGCGAAAACTCGCGCGAGCGTCCCTCGCTCGAGACGAAAAAGAACGTGCGGTTCTGACACTCCTCGAGTTCGATTCGCGTTCCGAGGTAGGTCTCGATGCCGAACTCCTCGTAGGCCGCCATCCCTTCGAATCCGTCACCGACCGGATCGGTGATACTGACCGTTTCCCGACCGCTGGCGATCGTCTGACAGTAGGCTTCCGAAAGCGGGACCGTTCGATCGGTGAGAACGGTCTCGTCGGAATCGCTCGTCAGTTCGACCTCGAGTTCGTCGCTGGATTCGTCAATCCGTGCGATGCAACCGACCTCGAGGTCGAAGCGCTCACAGCCGAGGGCGAAAATCGCGTCCAGTTTCTCCTCGAACGTGCGGTCGGTGTCGGCGGCGATCTCGTAGAGCGTTCGCTGGTGGCGCTCGCGTTCTTCCTGCTGAAGTTCGTATTTGACCCACTGGCTCAGCAGTCGGTGAAACGCTCGCTCGTCGTCGGTAAATCCTTCCGGTCTCGAGTCGCTGGCGGCGAAAAAGAACGTCCGATCGCTCGCGGCTTCGAACGGCAGGTGAGTTCCGATGTACGTCGAGAGCCCACACTTCTGATGGGGCGCCGTCTCGCCGGTGTCGGCGATCGACGGCTCGGTGACGGTCGAGACATCGGGGCCGTCGATCACCGCGGGACAGAACGTCTCCGAAAGCGGGAGTTCGAGACCCGGTTCGAACGTCTCGCAGGGAGCGTTCGTGTGCTCCAGTTCGAACGAGTCCTCGTCGGGATCGACGCGAGCCAACCCGCCGAAATCGAGATCGAACCGCTCGCAGCCGAGTTCGAACAGCGACTGGAGCTTTTCCTCGAAACTCTGGCTCCCATCGGCCATAATCTCGTTTTGTCGCTGTAGAGACCGGCGGCGCTCTTTCAGTTCGTTTTTCGTCGTCGATCGGTCGTGGAGCGTCTCCAGCATCCGATCGACGGTGTTCTCTGAGTCCTCCGCGCCGAAGAACTCCTCGGGCGGCGTGTAGTAGAAATTCTGGCAGATGGTCTGGTTCTGAACGACGTACGGATGCGTCTCGATGATATCCTGAATCAGTTCCGCCGAGAGACGCTCGCGGTCGTACTGACAGAGCGTGATGGCGTCTGCGGAAGGGCTCAACTGATCGAGCCGGGTTTCGTACTCGATGAGGTCCTCGAGCGGGATCTCGCGTCGAGCATCCACGTCATCTCGCCAGTCACCCGAAACCCCTCGTACGCGTCGGCGGCCTCGGCTATCTCCGCCGAGAGTAACGAGAGCATCTCGTCGGGGTCGAACCCCCCGTTTCTGAGGTAGGTGTTCTCGGCCGTTTCGATCGTCAACGCGCCGGACTCGAGGGCCGCTTCCGCGTCGATTCCCGCGCGTTCTATCGCCGATTCGATCTCCGCCCTGTCGTGTTCGTGGACGATATACAGGCACCGCTCGCACCGTTCGAGGCCCTGCCGAACGAACGGAATCGCGGTTTGAAGCTGTTCGTCCCTCGAGTCGTAGACGAGCGCGAGGTGATCGTTCGACCCGTGATGGCTCGAGGACTCGACCGGGCCGCGAAAGTCGTCGATCGCCTGGAGGGCTTCGATTCCGTCAGCGGATCTCGGCTCGCGCGTCTCCGTGGTGGATTCGATTTTGCTCATGGTCAGTTCCTGTCCGGCCTCGGGAAGACAGCCGGTCCTGATCGGGCGGGTACCGACGATATCGGCGAAGATCGATGAGACGGCAGTTCGGTCGGTTGCAAATCCGATGTGCGCTCCCAACGCGGGAGTTCGTGTAGGAAAGTCACCGGGCGGACGCGTAAAAATCCGTGGGTGGTATGGGGGCTATCGTGTGGTGGCACGCTTCAAGAACGCCTAAATCCCTACCCCGGTTGGGACCACGTATGGACGCGTACGAGCGGATTATGCGAAACGCCGAGGAGGTCGTCACCGACGAGGAGGTACGGGAACTCGCCGCCGATCCGGCGGGCAAGCGCGCCTACGTCGGCTACGAACCTTCGGGAGTCTTGCATCTCGGGCATCTTCTGACCGCGAACAAGCTGATCGATCTGCAGGACGCCGGCCTCGAGGTCGTCGTCTTGCTCGCGGACGTCCACGCCTACCTGAACGGGAAGGGGACCTTCGAGGAGATTCGCGAGACCGCAGAGCAGATGAAAGCCCAGTTCATCGCCTACGGCCTCGACGAGGACTCGGCGGAGTTCGTCTACGGCTCCGAGTTCCAACTCGACGAGGAGTACACGCTCGATCTCCACACACTCGAACTCGAGACGACGCTGAACCGCGCCCAGCGCGCGATGGCCGAAATTCAGGGCGGCGACACGGCGAAGGTGAGTCACGTCGTCTACCCGCTGATGCAAACGTTGGACATCGAGTACCTCGACTTGGACCTCGCCGTGGGCGGGATCGACCAGCGGAAAGTCCACATGCTCGCCCGCGAGGAGCTGCCCGAACTGGGCTACGACGTTCGCCCAGCGCTACACACGCCAATCGTCGCCGACCTCACGACCGGCGAGGGGAAGATGTCCTCGAGCGAGGGCGTTACGATTTCGATGGAGGACTCGACCGAGGAACTCGAGGAGAAGGTCAACTCCGCGTTCTGTCCGCCGACTGCAGATCCAGAAGGCGACCTCGAGAATCCGGTCCTCGAACTGTTCGAGTACCACGTCTTCCCGCGCTTTAGCGAAATCGTCGTCGAGCGACCCGACGAGTACGGTGGGAACATCAGCTACGAACAGTACGAGGCGCTCGAAGCCGACCTCGAGTCGGGCGAACTCCACCCTGCGGACGCGAAGGGAACCCTCGCGAGCTACCTCGACGAACTGATCGCGCCGGGCCGCCAGAAGCTTCGAGAGATCCGCTCCTGAAGATTTGCTCGAGAGGAGCGGAATTTTCTACAAACGGTACCGAGTTTCCGTGAACTCGAGAAGGGTAGAACCACGTGCGGTGGCGCGCGCTGAATCGCGCTGAGTGAGACGAAGCGCGATTCAATGATGTGCGAGGGATGAGGGAGCGAGCGTGCGAGTGACCGAATCGGTTGGGGAGGGCGTGGAAATTAATGTTGCCACGTAAGTTGAGTATTGAAAACGTCCGTCGGGCATCCGGGCGCCACTACATGCTCTGCAAAACGAGTACTCTCGATCGGAGACGTTCTCGAGACCGGAAAAAGAAGCGGCTTCGTCGCATTCAAGAGCCAGCCACGCAAGCACCCGGCATGGAAAAACTCGAGCGACTCGAGGAGTACCTCGAGGATCGCGACCTCGACTCGATCTGGTTCGCGCGGCCGAACTCCTTCGCCTGGCTCACTGGTGGGTCGAACGTCGTCGATCGATCGGCCGACGCCGGCGTCGCGGCGATCGGCTACGACGGCGACGAACTGACGCTACTCGCCGACAACATCGAAGCCGATCGCATCCTCACAGAGGAGTGTCCGGACCTCGAGCACACACCCGAACTCGAGCGATTTCCGTGGTACGAAACGGACCTCGAGGACGCACTCATGGAGTACGCCGGCGAGAACGCCGCGGCCGATATCGACATTCCGTGGTTCGAACGCGTCGACGCGAGCGCGCTCCGCCAACCCCTGACTGAACAGGACCGCCAGCGGTACCGCGACCTCGGTGCCGAAACGGCCGCCGCCGTCGAAGCGGTCTGTCACGAACTGCAAAGCGAGGACACCGAACACGAGGTTGCCTCGGCGCTGCGAGTCGCGCTCTCGGCTCGAGAGATCGAAGCGCCGGTGGTACTCGTCGGCGGCGCAGAGCGCGCCCCGACGTATCGCCACTACACGCCCAAACGCGAGCAACTGGGCGACTACGCGCTCGTCTCGGTGACCGCCGAACGAGACGGATTGCATGCGAGTTGTACCAGAACCGTCGCGTTCGACCCGCCCGAGTGGCTCGAGCAGCGCCACGAGGCCGCGACCCGCGTCGAGACCACGGCCCTCGCGGCTACGCAGGAGTACGCCACCTTGGGTGTAAATTCGGTGGAAACAGACTCGAGCGAGAGGAAAACCTCAGCCGCAGCAGGCACGGCGGGCGACGTCTTCGCCGAAATCGAGCACGCCTACGACGCGGTCGGCTGGGACGGCGAGTGGCAGAACCACCATCAGGGCGGTGCTGCCGGATTCGCTGGCCGAGAGTGGATCGCCACGCCGGACCTCGAGGCGGCCGTCCGGACGCCGATGGCCTACGCCTGGAATCCGACGGTCCAGGGGGCCAAAAGCGAGGGGACCGTTCTCGTCACCGACGACGGTTCGAACCGCTGACGACCACCGGCCAGTGGCCGACGGTGACCGCTCGAGCGGTCGACCGAGACCTCGAACTCGAGCGCCCGGGGATTCTCGGCATTCACGAGTGAGGGTGCCGGCGTCCGATTTCGCACGCTGATACGCTGATGCCGCAATGGCGCCCAACCCAATGAAAAGACGCTCTAGCGGTGGTTTCGCTCGAGTGCGGTCAGCACTTCAAAACCGCGCCGTTAGCTCGTACTCGAGCCCGTGGACGAATCGCCGTCCTCGGACGGCTCGTCGGGTTCAGCCCCGTCGTCGAATTCAGCCCCACCGGTGGATTCTCCCGCATCGCCGGCATCCGATTCGTCTTCTGGCGTTTCATCGTCGACCGTGATCGTGACCGGGTCGGTGTCCTCGTCGCTCTCGAGGTCCGTCGTTCCGTCCCGATCGAGCAGTCGATCGAGCGTGAAGATGGTGTTCAGTTCCTGTTGGACCTGATCGACGACGCCGCCGACGAGTTCACTCGGCTGAATTGCCGTGTACTCGTAAGGGTTGTTTCCCGCGCCCTCGCTGGCACGTTTTTCACGGATGACGCGGTCTTCCTCGTGCAGTTCCGCGAGCGCCTCGCGGACGGTGCTCGGATAGAGGCCGGTCCCCTTCGCGACCTCCTCGGACGTGCTCCCGGCGTTGGCTAGCAAGTATACGTAGATTTTCGCTCGTGTCTCCGTATCGAGGATCCACGAGAGGAGATCGACGATCCGCTGGTCGACCTCTTCAGCAGCCGTTTCGCGCGGCCGGTCGCCAGACCCGTCGGGGCCTGTCGGCCCGTCGCTGCGATCGTCCGAATCGTCTGGCTGGTGGCCGTCGATCTCGTCCGAAGCCATGTTTCTCGTTGAGGTAAAGTCATCCGTACTGTTAAAGGTTTGCTGACGGCCGCTTGCACGGTGAACGCACGCGATTTCCGCTACGAGTCAGTTACTCGGTCTCGAGGAACAACGAGTCACAGAGCGCGTCCTCGCCGCGAGTCTGTCGCAGTTGTCGCTGAGATTCGGCCCCGCTCGGGGCCTCGTAGACGGCTTTGATCCCGTCGATTCCGAGCCGTTCGCACTCGCGGTCGACCACTTCTCCCAATCCGATCGTTCCCTCGAGGTCGCGGTCGATGAACGTCGCGTCGTGGCCGTAGCGGATCGCGCGCCACTTGTTCTCGTCTAAGAGTTCGCGTCTGTGTCGCTGACCCGGCGTTCCGTCCTCGTACTCCTCGGCGAGCGCTTCGACGAGCGCGTGGGCGTACTCGACGAACGCGAGGACGACGTTCGGATCGGCCTGTCCGTCTGGCGTTCGAATCTCGACGGTCCCGTGTTCGGTGTGCGGGCGGACGTCGTACCAGAGTTCGCCCCGGTCGCGGATCGAGTCGGTCTCGAGCATCCGACGCTCGAAGGTGTCGAAGGCCTCGTAGTCCTCGAAGTGGGTTGGCATCCCCGTGTTCGGTAGGGCTTCGAAAATCTTCGCTCGGGCCGATTCGAGGCCGGTGTCGAACCCACACCAGTACGGCGAGTTCGCAGAGAGAGCGAGCATGATCGGGACGTACCACCGGAGTTCGTTCGCGATCCAGACCGCCTTGTCGGCGTCGTCGACGCCGACGTGGACGTGGACGCCCGCAGTGGTGTTTCGGTGCTGTGGGTACTGGATCCGGTCGAGCTGGGACTTGTAACGGGGCTTCTCGGCGTGTTCGAGTTCGCGCCACTTCGCGAGCGGGTGCAGCCCCGCGGCGGCGATCCGGTAGCCGTTGTCCTCGGCGTGTTCGACCAGCGCCCGCCGAATCTCGAGGAGCGCCTCTCGAGCGTCTTCGGGGCGCTCGATCAGCGGCGTCTGGGTTTCGATGACGAACTTGAACAGTTCGTGATCGAGTCGCCCCTCGAGCACTTCGGGCGGGTCGTGTTCGTAGACGAGTTCGTCCGTCCCGCTCGTGGGCCGTCCGTCGGCGTCGACGACGAAACATTCCTCTTCGATGCCCAGTGTGCCCATCCGTGTGAACGATTCCGAGGACCCGCGTTCCATCGTCCGTGGGTTTACTCCGCGGCGGTAAATACGGTTTGGACTCGACCGCATCGGTCGGCCAGAACGGGGAGAAAGCTACCGAGCGCGGTCACTTCGGCCGCGCGACGACTGCGAGGTGATCCGTGTGGTAGTCGTCTAGCCGCTGGCTCTCGACGAGTTCGTACCCCATCTCATCTTCCGTCAGTTCGTCTCGAGCGTCCGCGAAGACGGCTGCCGGATCGCGCGTCACGTCTTCGCTTCGCGCCTTGATCGCGAGCAATAGGCGGCCGTCGTCCGCCAGAAACCGACGATTCTCGAGCGCGACGCGTGCTTGCCCCCGCGTCGCGACGTCCTGTACAATCGCGTCGACGCCGGACTCGACGACGTGGGCGTACGTGTTTGGCTTGCGGGCGTCTTTCAACAGCGGAAACAGGTTCGGTCGCGACTCGGCGGCCGAGAGGAGTTCGCGGGCGGGTCGGGGCGCGAACTCCACCGCGTAGGTCGGCCCCGCGACATCGGCGACGTGGCTCACCGTCGTTCCGCTCGCCGCGCCGAGATACAGTACGGTCTCGCCGCCCTCGAGGCCGTGGTCCATCCCGAGTTCGATCATCGCACCGAGTTTCGATCGATGGGGGTCCCACGCGCGCCACTCGCCGTCTGTCGGTTCTCCGTAGACCGACTCCCCTCGAGTGGCGAGTCGCTGCTGCCCGTCGATCTGCCGTCGCTGGATGCCGTCGGGGAGTTTACTCATCCATCTCCCCTCCGTTTGTTCCCTCGACTGCACCGCTATTGCCGTTCCCGCCGTCGTACTCGTCGCCGGTGCGAGCGCGGATCGTCTCGAGTCGCTCGGTCAGTTCGGCCTCGAGGTCGGGTCGGTACTCGCCGGAGTAGTGATCGACGCGCGCGGCGATGGAGAGCTTCCCCGCCAGGCGCGCGCCGCGGAGCCGCGATTTTCCGGGGGCGTTCCGCGAACGCCGTCGTGCATGTAGATGATTCCGTGTTTCGGCGAGGGAGCGTGCCCGCGGAGGTGGGCGAACAGCGCGTCTTCGGCACCCAGCACCTGCACGGTCCCGCTCGGTTTCTTCGCCAGCGACTCGAGGCCGCCGGCCAACGAGATGAGCCTCGCCCCGAGTACCGGTCCGGCCAGCGCGGCCAGATTTGGCGCGACAGTCGGCATCGTCTGCTCGACGTACGCTCGCAACCCATCGGCTTCCGCCTCGAGGTCGACCACCTGTTCGGCCAGCGAGACGACGGCGGTCTCGCCCGGTTCGGGCTCGGTTGCCGCGAGGTCTCGCGCGTACTCGATCCCCGATCCGGCTTCGGGGTCGAGCGTGCCGGCCCACTCCGCGACCCGCTCTGCGAGTTCGTTCGCGGTCCGCTGGCAGTCGTCCATCGCGCGTATCGCGTGGATCAACTGGCTGTCGTCGGCTCGTTCGCGCTCGGTGACGGCCGCTCGAGTCGCGGCCATCGTCGCCCGGTGGAGGCGGTCGTAGTAGGCGTCCTCGTCCTCGACCGCGCCTTCACCGACGGCGCGATCGGGCCATGAGTCCGGTTCGTCGGCGCTGCCGTCGCGAATCGCGGCGACGAGCACATCGTCGTCCGCGTCGGAGTCGGCCGCGAGGGGGGCGAACCATCCCGATGATTCGGTCATGCTCGTCCGTTTCCGCCGCGCGCGATTAAAGGCCCCGCTCGGCCGGTCGGGTCGCTCGTCGTCGGCTCGCACGGCCGCTGGTCGTTCGGTAAACGGTATGAGAGCGGCGCTCGAGTCGGTTGCGAACGCCAATCTGCGAACGAGGAGGAGTCGGAAGAACAGTGCTCGAGTTCAGACGCCGAACGTCGCTCTGATCATGTCCCGCGTTCCGGGGCCGAGTCCGACCGCGACGACGGTGATCATGAGCAGTATCGCGTAGCGCGGGCTGTCTTCGAACACCGTCTCGTCGAAGATCCAGATGACGAAGACGGCGGCGGCGAGTTTCACGAGCAAGAACGGCCACGCATCGCCCGTCACCGCGAGGATATTTTCGGGGAGGACGGAGCCGGTCGTGTTGACGATCCAGCGGTTGATCGGATGTTTCGGGATGAGATTGTAATCGTGACCGAAGACGGTCGCCCAGTCGAGGCCGATGACGTTCGCGACGCCGTCGACGGCGTGAGCCCAGATGACGATGATTCCCATGTACTCCGTTCCGCGGTTGATACCGGGTGCGAACCGCTGTATCAACAGCCACGTTATCGCCGTCGCGATGGTCGCGCCGCCGAGGGTAACGACCAACAGACCGGGGTAGAACTCCACGTACGATTTCGTCACCGCGAGGTATCCCAGATAGCCAAGCGACGACGCGAGTGCGAGCGCACCGATTCCCGCGAGCGGGTACTCATAGCCCGAGACGTAGTCGTTGCGCTCAAGCCAGACCGAGAGGACGACTGCGAAGAGCGTGAAGAAGAAGACAGTGAAGTAGATGAGCGGGCTGATCAGGATGCCGTTCCAGGGCATCTGAATGGGGAGCTCGCCGGTCGCGGTGTAGGCCGCGACGTTTGCGTCCTCGACGACTCGAAGCACGCCGCCGAACAGGAAGAACGGGAACAGGCCGTAAAAGCCCGCGCGGTATCGGTCGATGTCAAGCCAGTCGACGATGAAGATGATCCCGACCAACAGGATGACGAGCGTCGGGATGTAGCCCGCGTACGACTGGAAGGTGTACCCCGGCGAAGCGGTCGGCCCGGCGGCGTTCGGCGCGGTCGCACACTCGACCGGATTCCCACCGGCCCACGTAACGCAGTCCCAGCCGTGGGCGTCGGCGACCACCGGTCCCCAGAAGTACTGCCAGATGATATCGACGTACACTCGCTGCGGAAAGAGGATCGCTCCCAGCGTGATCGCTGACGCGAGGAGTGCGACGGTCGCGGCCCAGACTCGTACCGGACCGTACCGATCGATGAGGTCGTCCATGACCGATATCCGTGGCGGGGACCGCTTACAGTTTCCGGTTTCGCAGGCGGATAGAAGCCGGACGACACCGGTGCCGCTCGGCACGACCGTACGTATCGATTGCTCGAGTCGAAATCGACCGGGTATCGCTCGAGTCGGCCTTAGCCGGCGCCCACCCGGTCGACTCTCAGTCGTCGATCGCTCGCGTCGCCTCGAGCAGTTCCTCGTGGATCGCGCCGTTGGAGGCCACCAACCCGACGCTGTCGTGGCGCCAGCGCTCGCCCTCGAGGTCCGTGACGGTGCCGCCGGCCTCCCGGATCATCGCGACGCCGGCGACGGTGTCCCAGGAATTGGTCGGCAGGTTCGTCATCGTGCCGTCGAGACCGCCGCAGGCGACCGTCGCGAGGGTGGCCTGGGCGCTGCCGAATCGTCGCATGTCGCCGAATCGTTCGACGACCTCGCGGGCGGCCGCGGCGTACTGGTCGCGCTGGTCGAAGTCCCACCAGAACGTCGGGGAGACGGTCGCGGCTTCGGGATCCGCGGTCTTGCTGACCGAAATCTCGCGGTCGTTTCGGTAGACGCCCGCCGGTCCGGCGCGGTAGGTATCCCCCAGTGCAGGGAGGTCGGTTACCCCGGCGACCGGTTCGCCGTCGATCACCGCCGCGACTGCGGTGCCGAAGATCCGCAGGCCGCGAACGTAGTTGCTCGTCCCGTCGATCGGATCGACGATCCAGACCGGCCCCGATTCGGGGACCTCCTTGAGCGCGTCTTCCTCTTCGCCGACGATCGGGTCGTCCGGGAACTCCTCTCGAATCGCCTCGATGACGGCGTCCTGCGCGTCGCGGTCCGCCTGCGTGACGACGTCGGTCTTCTCGCCTTTGGTCTCGACGTCGAGCGTCGTGCGAAACGACTCCTCGGCGACCGAAGCACCTGCTCTCGCCGCGCGAAGCGCACACGCCGCCCGCTCGTCGGCTCGCTCGAGTTCGTCCATCGGACGAATCTCGGACGCCGAAGCGAAAAGGTGTGGTGGTTCGACGACTCGAGGAGCCCAATTCCGCGACGGAAATCGGCTCAAAGCAATCAAGATGCCCGGTCGAGTACGTAGGAGCGGTCGAAACCTATCCATGACAGACGCGTTCGATCTCGAGGGCCGAGTCGCAGTCGTAACGGGCGGTGGACGCGGTATCGGGCGAGCGATCGCACTCGAGTTGGCCGCTGCCGGCGCGGCGGTCGTCCCGACGGCCCGAACGAGCGAGGAGGTCGAGGCGGTCGCCGCGGAAATCGAAGCCCGCGGCGGGACGGCGGAAGCCAGCGTGGCCGACGTGACCGACGGCGATGCGGTCGCGGCGGTGATAGAGCGCGCGGAAGCCGAGTTCGGCGGGATTGACGTCGTCGTCAACAACGCCGGCGTCAACCCGGACGACGCGCTCGGTCGACCGGAGGACATCTCCACCGAAAGCCTCGAGGACGTGCTCGCGGTCAACCTCGAGGGGGCCTTCGAGGTGACGACCGCCGCGGCGGAATCGCTGCTCGAGAGCGACGGCGGCGCGGTGATCAACGTCGCGAGCGTCGGCGGCCTCGTCGGGCTTCCCCGCCAGCATCCCTACGTCGCCTCGAAACACGGTCTCGTCGGGCTCACCAAGAGCATCGCGCTCGACTGGGCACCCGAGGTCAGGGTCAACGCCGTCGCGCCGGGCTACGTCTCGACGGCGCTGACCGAGGAACTCGAGGCCAACGAACGGCTCCGACAGTCGATTCTGGATCGAACACCGCTCGAGCGCTTCGCTGCTCCCGAGGAGATCGCGGGCCCGGTCGTCTTTCTGGCGAGCGACGCCGCGGGCTACGTGACCGGCGAGTGTCTGGCGGCCGACGGCGGCTGGACCGCGCGCTAAGAGCGGATTGTGAATCGTCCCGTAGCGACAGCATTGATCGAACCGGGGTGTAGCTACCGCTCGAGGTCGGTCTCTGTAGTAAGTTGCGAGGGAAGATCGCTTCGTGTTGATCTTCCGCATCGTGGCCGGTCGCTATCGCATGCGAGCGAGAGCGCCGTGCTGTGATGCGAGGGGAGGGAATTGAACCCACGAACGTCTACACGAACGGATCTTGAGTCCGTCGCCGTTGGCCGCTTGGCTACCCTCGCACACACGCAGGTGTTCGCTCCGGGACGGTTAAAACGTCCCGATTTCGTCCTCAAGGCTGTTCTCGAGCGAACACGCTCGTATCCGCCGAAAACTGCCGAGAAACGAACGAGATGTCAGGACAGTCAGTTCGCTGAAACGGCGGCTTCTACGGACGCGGAATCGCCATCGAAAACCGACTCGTCGTAGCGTGTGCCGCAGTTCCCGCACCTGTATCCGCCGTCGATATGTTCGTAGAGACGCTCACCACAGTCCTCGCACCGACCGTACGGCTGTTTCATTAGCTGAAACTTTCGAAGGATCCCGGATAAAGACTCTGGCCGTTTTTGGATTCGAACTCGAGCGCTCGAGAGGAGTCGGGCCGCGTTCCGGCGGATGACCCACACGTCGCTCCGGAGTTCGCTCGGCGTCGACCCGAACAGATATTCCGCTTGCCGGGCTGGTATCGCCATGGACGAACACACGAACGACCCGACCGTCGATCCGCCCGACGGAAACCCCTCGGGTTGGGTCGCCGACCGCGAGCGCTGGGAACACGCCACGCTCCGTCGAGCGACGGTCCACGGCGTTCGGTTGTTCAACGCGGGCGAGTACCACCGCAGTCACGATTGCTTCGAGGACGAGTGGTACAACTACGGCCGGGGCCGCACCGAAAGCGCGTTCCTCCACGGGATGGTTCAGGTCGCCGCCGGAGCCTACAAACACGTCGATTTCCGGGACGACAACGGCATGCGATCGCTGTTTCGAACGGCTCTCGAGTACCTTCGCGGCGTCCCCGACGATTACTACGGGGTCGACGTCCTCGACGTTCGGACCGTCCTGACGAACGCGCTCGAGTCACCCGACCGGATCGACGGCTGGCGGATTCGCCTCGACGGCGAGGACCCGACGGCTCGAGGAATTGACCGCGCGTACGCGGACGGCCTCGAGTGATTGTCGAACCACCGAATGACCACTGGCGGACAGTTCGTCACCCCTCCACGTAGACGCCCGACAGTAGACGTTCGTGTGCTCTTTGCGACGGCACACCGCCCCAAAATCGGTCGTAACCGAACTGCCTTTGAGGGTGACGAACCTATTGCTGGTAATGAGAGTTGCACAGATTGGGTCCGGAACGCCGGAGTTGGCTATTCTCGCCGGCGTTCACGGTGACGAGCCCTGTGGCGTTCGAGCCGTCGAGCGGTTGCTCGAGCAACGGCCGTCCGTCGAACGACCCGTTAAACTCGTCGTCGCGAACGAGCGAGCCTTAGAGCAACAGGTTCGGTACGTCGACGAGGACCTCAACCGCGCGTTTCCCGGCGACCCGAACGCCGAGACGCACGAAGGGCAGTTAGCGGCGAAACTCACGGACGAACTCGAGGGGTGTCTCACATTCTCGATGCACTCGACCCAGAGCCACAGCGAGCCGTTCGCCATCGTGAAGGCCGTGACCGATACCGCACGGAAGCTCTGCCCCCAACTCCCCGTCGCGGCGATGGTAGAGACGGGGAACTTCTCGGAGGGGCGGCTGTTCACTGAAATCGATACGATCGAAGTCGAGTGCGGACTGCAGGGAAGCGAAACCGCCGCCGAAAACGCCTACAGTCTCACGCGGGCGTTTCTGACCGCGACCGGCGCGCTGCCGGGTGACACGGTGACCCGCGAGCTGCCGGTCTACCGGCTCGTCGACTGCATCTGGAAGGACCAGGCCGACACCTACGAGGTGTTTGTCGACAACTTCACTCGAGTCGAGAAAGGCGATTCCTTCGCCGCCGCGGACGGCGACGAGCAGGTCGCAGACGAGCCGTTCTATCCCGTCTTGATGTCGGCCAACGGCTACCGCGACGTGTTCGGCTATACCGCGGAAAAACTCGACGTACTCTCCTCGCCCACGGCCGCGGACTGACGCCGCTTTTGGACTGTCGATCGTCAGAAGTCCCGATCACCACCTTGAGCCGAACCACCGGAAAAAACGACGCCGACCAAAGCACAGTCGTGGCTCCGCGCCGTCCCAGTTCGTATGGATCGTCCGTCCCGACGACGCCTCCTCCAGACGGCCGGTGCGGTCTCGATTCTGGCCGCCGGGTGTCTCCGAGGGTCGACCCAGACGGAGCTCGCCGAACCGGGGGACGCGCCCGGCTACGAGTGGTCCGAGCCGGATTGGGAGCCCGCCGAGGGCGTCCCCTCCGAAGCCGATGTCGAACCGACGACCGTCGTGTCCGGCCTCGAGATCCCATGGGATCTTACATTCGCCGATACCGATGCGTTCCTCACCGAACGAGACGGCGGCGTCCGGCGTTTCGATGCCGACGCAATGAGCGAGGAGAGGGGACTCGAGCCGGCGGCTGGCGAGACGGTTCTCGCGGCCGAGGACCTGCCGGACCGATCGGCACCGGGCGAAGGCGGAACGCTCGGCGTCGCGGCCCATCCGTCCTATCCCGACGAGCCGGCGTTGTTCGTCTACTACACCGTTGATACTGGCGAAATCGAAAACCGCGTCGTCCGGTACGACCTCGAGCGCGAGGCCCTCTCGCCGATCGTCGAGGGGATTCCGGGTGCGGCGATTCACAACGGCGGACGCATCGAGTTCGGTCCCGACGGCAATCTCTGGGTGACGACAGGCGACGCGGAAACGCCGTCACAGACACAGGATCCGGGATCGCTCGCGGGGGCGATCCTTCGTGTGACGCCCGACGGCGACGCTGTGACGGGCAACCCTGACTTCGGTGACGGAAGCGATCCCCGGACGTACTCGCTCGGCCATCGAAACCCACAGGGGATCGACTTCGGGCCGGACGGAACGGCGTTCGCGGCCGAACACGGACCGACCAGCCGGGACGAGGTTTCTATCGTCGATCCCGGTGGAAACTACGGGTGGGACGTCGTTCGCGGCGGCCCCGGCGATCCGGAGTACGGGACCTACGGCGACGAGCACGATCGGGCTACGCCGCCCCTCCTCAACACCGGTCCCGAGACGACGTGGGCGCCCTCGGGGATCGTGTTCGTCGACGGGGACGCGATCCCGAATTGGAAGAATCGGCTGTTCGCCTGCGGCCTCGCCTCACAAACGCTGTACGCAGTCACGCTAATCGTTCCCGACGACTCCTCGAGTTCCGTCGACGGCGACGAGGGGATCGTGTACGACCACAACTGGCTCGACGATCGACTGACCGCGATCGCACATCCCCTCTTCGAGGGTAAGTACGGCCGTCTCCGACACGTCGAACAGGGTCCCGACGGCGCATTGTACCTCCTCACGTCGAACCGGGACGGTCGAGCCGGCGGCGAATTCCCGCGACCGGTCGACGACCGGATCGTCCGCCTCGAGCGATCGTAAGCTCGAGACCGAGTTGCTGGGAAACAGTTGTCTCGCCAACTTATTTGCGGATTGGTCGCGGGGCGAATGACGCAAGGCCTATCTGACACACTCCCGTATGGGTAGACATGGACTTCCCACCGAACCAGGGCCTCGATCAGGACGAAGTCGACGAACACGTCGAAGAAACCCTCGAAGCGAACGAGGTCGTCTTGTTCATGAAGGGAACCGAACTGATGCCCCAGTGTGGGTACTCCCGGAACGCGCTGGGTCTGATCAGCGAGCACCGCGAGGAGTTCGAAACCGTGGACGTACTCGACTCGCTCGCGGAGTATCGCGCGGCACTCGAAGCACACAGCGGCTGGGAGACGATCCCACAGACGTACGTCGACGGTGAGTTCGTCGGTGGCTCGGACATCCTCTCGGAACTCGAGGAGCGAGGCGAACTCGCCGAGACGCTCAACGCGGCCTGAGCGCGTCTCGATCCGAACGAATCGACGATCGAAACCGAGATTGGTACGGGCTCGACGTGTCCGTATATAACAGCAGGTCATATATGGTACGCTCCCGTATTACAACCAACGACTGTCGCCGGCACACCTTCCCACCATGTCAACAGAGGATTCAAGACACGTATATCGGCTCCACTCGACGCTCGAATTGCCACTCGAAGACCTTCGCGACCATCTGGACGAGGCCACCTATCCGGATGGCGTGACCAACGTCGAACTCACACGTCGGAACAACACGCTCATACTCAAGGCCGTCTCCGAAGACGAATCGGTCAGCAAGTACACGCCCGCGGCACAGCTCAAAGCGAGCGTGACGGAGAACAGAGTCTACGAGGAAGACCCCGAGGAGCGGCGAAACTCCTTCCGCTGGGACGAAGAGGACGAAGAAGAGATCGAATCCGAACTCGTCGAGTTCGCCGCGTTCAAAGGCGACCGAGAAACGGTCCTCCAGAACTCCCTGTTGCAGTACGAGATGTTCCTCGTGCTCTGTGACATCGCACAGGCCGCCGAGAAGGGGACGCTGACGGCGATCTCCGAACACGACGGCGACCTCGAGGCGACCCGGATCGTCGACGGGGAACCGCGACCGGCGGACGTCGAAGTCGTCGAGGGACCGGGAGACCGCAAGGCAGCCCAGACGGGCGTCAACTGGCGCGACAACAAGTTCATCAGCGACTGAATTTCCGGGCCGACTCGTTGCAGACGGCACTGCTCCGTGGACGATTTGACGGTTGGCGATCGGTTGCTCTCTGACTCCCGAATTATTACAGCTGCTACTCCTCGAGCAGCCGCCAACCTCCGCCTCGAGCGAGGTGAATTCGGCGACGAGCGTGAACGTGCGATCAGTAAAGCAGCGTGAACACCCCGAACTGAATCGGGAGCAAGACCACGATGGTCGCGACCGAACACGCGATCGTCGTGGTGATCAACTCCCTCGTCTCGACGTCGCCTTCTGCAAGCATCACGATCAACACCGCGGACTGGTACGGAAAGAAGTACGAACTCAGCGCCACCACTTCGGACATCAAGACAGGCGTCAGCGGCAGTCCCGCTGCTTCGGCGTAGGGGATCAGAATCGGGGTGAGGACGCTCGCGACTGCCAGTCCCTCCATCACGAAGGTCAGCGCGAACGTGATGAAAAAGATACACGCGAAGATTATCGCGAGCGGTGCGTCGGTCGGGATCAGCTCGAGGAGATACGTGGACGCGCCGTCGGAGAACCCGGTTTGGGAGAGGCCGTCGCCGATGGCGAAGACGGCCGCGATGAAAAACAGGATCGAAAAGTCCGCCTCTTCGACGACCGTCCGGAAGTCCACGACGCCGACGTTCGGGAGGAACGCGAGGACGACGACGACGAGCGCGCCGACGACGGGGTGAAAGCCGTGGACGAAGTCGGTCGCCCAGACGGCCGCGCCGACGAGCAAGATGAGTAGCATCCGCTTTTCGGCGTCTCCGACGGCCCCGCCGTCGGCGTTTGGAAGCTCGAACGCCGACTCCGGCGCCGGCTGGAACAGGTAGTAGACGATCCCGACGACAAGCAACACCCGCAAGAGCCCCATCACGGGATACATGTTGATCGCCCACTCGGTCCAGGTGATCTGCTGGCCGGCGATCGACTGTGCGAACCCGCTGAGGATGATGTTCGGCAGGTCGGCGGTCAGGATACCAGCGGAGCCGTAAAACGTGGCAAACAGCGGTCCGAGGTAGATGCCGATGCGGGCCTCCCGCGATTCGAACAGCGAGCCGGTCTCCGTGAGGATCGGCGCGAGTACGAGAATGCGCACGAGCGATGACGGAACGAGCAGCGCGAGCGCGTGGGCCCCGAGCGAAAGCGCGAGGAGCAGTCGCCGATAGGCCCGGATGGGACTCGAGCTCACCGCGGGCGAAACGCTCCGGCTCGTCATCCAGTCGCCGGCCCAGTTCGCGAGGCCGCTGCGTCGCGTCGCCTCGCCCATGAGCAGCCCGAATCCGATGAGCCAGGTCGCCGGTTTCTGAAAGCCACTGAGCGCCAGATCCGTCGAGAACGCGACCGCGATGAGGCCGATTCCGAGGACGCCCGTAAAAGACGGCGGGACCGGCGTGAGAACCCAGAGAACGATACAGAAGAGCGTGATCGCGAGCATCGTCGCCATCGATCCCGTGTCGGCGATGGCGAACCACGTCGTGAGCGCGACCACCACGGCGAGGAAAAACGCGACCGGCGGCGACTTGACGCCCGCGAGGACCGTCCGACGTTCCATTGGCGGCACTCCGCAGTCCGGCTATAAATGACGCCTGATCGCGGCATTCGTCGCCGCCACACAGTCCGCGAGTTATATATGATTCGGCCGAACGAACTCGAGCGGATCAGAACGACGATATACCGTGAAACAGTACCTCAAGTACGAATGTCGAACGTCGTCACGGTGGGCAGCGTCAACGTCGACAGGACAACGTACCGCTCTCGAGCCGAAATTCGGACGCTCGAGTCGACCTACGAGTGGTTTCCGGCGCCGGGCGAGACCGTCCGAACGGAACGCGTTCCGGCGGCCATCGCCGACGAGGAGTTTCGAGACGGAATCGGCGGCAAAGGGTCGAACCAGGCGGTCGCGGCAGCCTGCGGCGGGGCCGAGTCCACGTTTCTCGGCACCGTCGGCGAGGACGAGCGAACTTACGACGTTCTATCGACGCTCGCGGATCGCGGCGTAACGGTCGACTCGGTCGCGGCGGCCGAGCGCGAGACCGGCAAGGCCTACATCTTCGTCGACGGCGATGGCGAGTCCTGGATCGCGATCCTCGGCGGCGCGAACGAAGCGGTCGACGCCCGCTACGTCGACCGCCACTACGACCGTATTCGGAACGCGGACGTGTGTCTCCTGCAGAACGAGATTCCCGTTCCCACGATGCGATCGTTGCTCGAGCGGCTGACCGGGGAGACGGAGGGTCCGACCGTCGTCCTCAATCCCGTGCCGACCGACGGCGTCGAACCCCTCCTCGCGGAACCCGCCGTCGACATCGTCGTCGTCAACGAGGCCGAGTACGACGCGCTCGAAGGACACATAGAGCGGTTCGACGGGACCGTCGTCAGAACGCGTGGGGCCGACGACGTGATCGTTTCGGGCGAGAGCGAGTATCGCGTCACGCCGCCGTCGGTCGATCCGGTGGACACGACCGGTGCCGGCGACGTCTTCTGTGGCTACCTCGGCGCGCAGTTGGCGGTCGGTCGATCGATCGACGCGGCGGCCGACCTCGCGACAGCGGCGGCCTCGCTTTCGACCGAAACGGAAGGTGCACAGGAGTCGATCCCGACGCTCGAGCAAGTCACGGCTCTGGAACCGACGGCGCCGCGCCAGTAACAGCGGCCCGTCGCGTCGCGACGACTACGCGTGGGCCCGCCGAACCGAATCCATTCCGAATACATACAGGTTTTAATAGCAATCGGTCTTCTGTTCGTGCATGGATTTCGGTGTACTCAGTACGGCGGGAATTGCCCAGAAAGCGTTCCTGCCGGCCGTCGATGCGAGCGACCACGAGACGGTCGCGATCGCGTCTCGAAGTGAAGGTCGAGCAGACGCCGTCGCGGCGGAGTACGGCATCGAACACGTCTACGAGGGGTACGATCGTCTGCTCGAGGACGCGCCGATCGACGCCGTGTACATTCCGCTTCCGAACGGCTTGCACGCCGAGTGGACGAAGGCGGCGGCGGACGCGGGTATCGACGTCATTTGCGAGAAGCCCCTGGCGGTCGACACGGTCGAAGCGCGGGACGTCGTCGACTACTGCGAGCAACGCGACGTGACGCTGATGGAGGGGTTCATGTACCTCTACCATCCCCGGACCCGACGGGCGCTCGAGATCGCGGACGACCATTTCGGGACGATCCGCTCGGTCACGGCGTCGTTCAAGTTCTCGTTGACCGGCCGGCCGGACGACATCCGCCTCTCTCCCGACTTAGACGGCGGCAGCCTCATGGACGTTGGCTGTTACCCGGTTTCGGTCGCTCGCCAGTTCCTCGGCGAACCCGCCCGCGTCTACGCCCACGCCGACGACTCGCGCGATGCCGGCGTCGACACCGAACTGGCCGCCATTCTCGAGTACGCCAGCGGCGCGTCGGCTCGCATCGCCTCGGGATTCGACACCCAGAAGGTACAGTACTACCGCGTCGAGGCCGAGAACGGCTGGCTCGAGGTCAGAGACGCCTTCGACGTTCCGGGCGGGGAACCGCTGGAACTCGAGTACGAGGTCGACGGCCGTCACGCTCTCGAGACGTTCGAGCCGGTCGACCAGTACCGCCTCGAGGTCGAACACTTCGCAAACTGTATCGAGACCGGCACGACGCCGCGAACGGACGGGTCGGAAGCGATCGCGAACATGGCCGTGCTGGACGCGATCTCTCAGAGCGCTGCGAGCGGCGGTGCGGTCGACATCGGAGCGGCGGTCGACGTCGAATACTGACCGCCCCTCGAAACGTAGCAGGAAAACTTACGGTGTGTCGGTAGATTGAATCCCGTATGTCTACTCGATCTCGCTCTGGTGGCGGCGGTGGTATCGTCGGTGCGGTGAGAGTCGATCTACAGCGGTTGCACGGCGCCTGGATGGAACTGATTTTTCCTCGCCAGCGCGGTCGCGGCCACTCGGTCATGGGAAAGTGGGAACCCGAAACGCTCCCACAGCAGATCGGCTACCGCGTCTGGAGCGTTCTCGGACTGGTCGGTTTGCTCGCGCTGTATCCGATGACCGTCGTCGGGTTCGCGATGCGGTTTTACGCCTCGAAGCTGGATTCGACCCGGACGCGGATCGGCGTCGTCGGCGTGACCGCGATCGCGCTGGTCTTCTGGGGCGCGGTGACCGTCGTCGCCCACCTACAGTTACCGACCGAGACGGTGATTCCGATCGCGGCCGCAAGCGCCGTCGCCGTGGTCTCGACCGCGCTGGCCGCCACGTTCTCGAAAGTCGGCGGACGGCTCGTCTCGGTAGTGCTTGCATACCCGTTCGCGATGACGGCGATCTTTCTGCCGCCCGTCGTCGCCGCACTCGTCATGCCGTCGCTCGAGGGGGCAGTCCTCGAGCCAAGCTACGACTTCGCGGTCTGGATCCTCGACAACGTCCTGTTCGTCGGCGGGATCAACGACTACCTTCGCGAGACCTTCCAGCTCGAGGGGCCCGCCTACGCGGGGATGTGGCTCGGGATCTCCTTCCCGCTGGGCTGGTTCTTCGGCGTTCTGATCGCGCTCGCGAACCTCGTGCGCCCGTCCGGATAGGCCGGTCGCGCTCGTGATTCGTCGGTTCGACCCGCGTTCGCGACGGCGTTTCTGGTTCCGTTCAGCTTACAACAACAGACTCCTCAGTACGGGTATGGGACTCGATGTACCGAAGACGGTCGGCGCGTTCGTCCTCGTATTGCTCGTCGGAATCGGCGGACTGGTCGTCCTCCCCGAACTGACTCCGATGACGCCGATGGGGATGGATACGATCATGATGATGGTGCTGCCATCGATGGCGCTGTTCGGCGCGATCATGCTCGCGATCGGCGTCAAACACGGCGAGTATCGAGCGACGAACTGACCGACTCCTATTTTCCGCACGTGCCATTAGCACACTGGCCCTCGATAACGGCTACAGAGGTTCGACGCGCTCTCGAGTCCGGCTGTGAACGCGATCGAAAAGACGGGCGACGGTCGTATCTCGCTTCTCCCCTCTCGTTTCGATCTGCCTACATGTAGCCCAGATCGCGCAGGCGCTCCATCAGGTCCTCTTTGTCCTGGGCGCGGCCCGCACGTTCGGTCGTCTCCTCTAGGTTCTGCAGCCACGCGGGTTCGGTGTCTGCCTTCTCGGTCGATACTTCGCTGCCGAGCGAGCGGAATCCGGCGAAGTACTTCGGCGAGACCGGAATGTCGTCCTGCGTGAGGTCGTTCGGCAGGTCGTCGTCGCTCTGGGGGACGTAGCCGTCGTCGGGGAATTCGGAAACAGTGTCCGGCACCGCGAAGTTCCAGAACGCCTCCCAGACGGCCGCCTCGTCGAACTGGAGGATGGGCTGGATGCGGTCGTGGGGCGGGTAGATGTCCGGATCGTGTCGCGGCGAGAAGAACGTCTCGTCGGCGCGTGCCTCCTGTTCGTCCCAGCGGACGCCCGAGAGGATGCCGTCGATGTCGTACTCCTCGAGCGCGTCGTTGAGCGCGACCGTCTTGAGGAGGTGATTGCCCGCATAGGTGTCGAGCAGGAACGGGAAGGTGTCCTCCTCGTACTCGAGGATGTTGTCGACGTGGTGCTGGTTGTGCTCCGAAAGCTCGGAGATGTCGATCTCGTCGCCCGGTTCGAGGTCGTTTTCCTCGACGTAGCTGCCGATGTCCTCGTTTCGCGCGTAGACGACCTCCAGATCCCACTCGTCGGCCCAGTGGTCGACGAAGTCGTGGATCTCGTCGAAGTGCTGGTAGTGATCGATGAAGATCGCCGGCGGCACCTCGAGGTCGAATCGATCCGCGACCTCTTTGACGAAGTAGAGCACGAGCGTCGAGTCCTTGCCGCCGGTCCACATGACCGCGGGGTTCTCGTACTGCTCGAGGCCCTCTCGAGTTACCTCGATCGCCTTCTCGATTTTGTCGTGTATGTGTGGATACTCCTCGGGCGTCTGACCCTCGCCGTCGTCGTAGTCGACGTCGACGTAGTCGGGGAAGTTCTCGGTCATCGTCTGTAATTAGATATAATTACTTCGCTTAAACCGTTTGGGGGAGCGGAAACGTCTGTCGGAATTTCGGATCGCCGGAAACGCTCTCGTATGCGGCGTCTTCGCACGGAACTGGCTCCGACGATCGAGCGTATCGAGTCGCCACGTGCTCGCTTGAGTTTCGCAAGAACGTCGAGTCGTCGATCGATTCGCCGGTGAGTCCGCCGGAACCGTCGTCGTTCCTCCAGGCGATAGTCACGGCCTCTCGAATCCGAAACAGCTCAAAAAGAGCTGGTACGTCTTTTTCTTCCAATTGCCCCGACTGCCCGAGTGGGCCTGCAAACGAGAGAATTTCGAGTTCTTCGAGCGAGCCCTGCGAGCCAACGCGTCGCCGGGGACGTTCACCGACGAGGATATCGCGCGCTATCGCGCGGCGTGGCGTCGACCGGGCACGCCGACGGCGACGATCAACTGGTATCGCGCCGCCGCCCGCCACACCGCCTCGCCGCCTCGAGACATCGTCGACGCTCCCACGCTTGTTATGTGGGGTGAACAGGACTTCGCGCTCGAGCCCGAGATGGGTCCCGAGAGCCTGGCTTACTGCGAGGACGGCCGCCTCGAGCGGTTTCCCGAAACCGGCCACTGGGTTCCCCACGAGGAGCCCGAGGCGGTGACGGCGCTGGTGCTCGAGCATCTACCAAAGTAACGCAAACTATTCACTCGAAAGGCAAATATATAGTCTTCGGGGCCGAATACGAATATAGTCTGTATGCCGGGAGCCGGATATCCGGACGACGCGGAGGCCGTCGAGGCGGAACGAGAGCGGTGGGACCGCGACAGTTCCACGCGCGACCGCGTTTACGAGACGGTGATTCAACTCTCCAACCCTGCGAGCGCGGACGAAATCGCCGAACGGGCCCGCTGTTCGGAGGGGGCCGCCCGCGATCATCTCGAGTGGTTCGAGGCGCGCGGTATCGTCGAATCAATCGACGGTCGACCGAAGCGCTACCGGCGAAACGACGCCTACTTCGAATGGGCTCGCGCCAACGAACTTCGACGAGCGCACACCGACGCAGAACTCGAGCGAGACCTCCGCGCCCTCGTCGCGGCGGAACGAAGCTATCGCGACCGGTACGATGTGGGCGGTCCGGATCAGGTAGACGCGCTCGAAGCGGGAGCGTACGACGACATCGAGACGGTCTGGGAAGACATCGCTGACTGGAAGACGGTCCGTCGAGACATCCGCGTCATCGAGCGCGCTCGCAAGGATCGGGAGGCCGTCGACGGCACCAGAACGCACGGATGAGCGGCGAGGACGAACGAGCCACGGGTCCGATCGACGTCGAGGTGCTCCGAAGCGTTTGCCGCCGGTTGGCGAACGACGATCGCTTCCGACGCGTCGAGTTCGATCCGTCTCCCAGCCGAATACGGAATCTGGTAGCCCGGTACGACGAGTCGCTGTTTCCCGACCGCGTTCAGCGTGCGCGACTCGAGATCCGGTGGTACGTCGGCGGCGATCACTCGGTCCACTACCTCGAGGAATCGACGGACGAAACGCGGTGGGAGTGTCGCTGGGATCGCCATCCGAAACCCGTCGGCAGGACGCACTTTCATCCACCGCCGGACGCGGGGCAGGCTGTTTCTGCCGAGTTCCCGAGTGATTACCGAGACGTCCTCTCGCTCGTTCTCACCTACGTTTCCGAACGAATCGATGGGCTCTGGGATGGGTCTCCCTGACGATCGCACTCGACCGACGTTTTTACCCCCCGCGGCCGAACACCCGCTATGGACCGCACGGAATTTCGCGACCTCGCCTCGCCCGCCGAGGCCCGCGAGGCGATCGACTCGCTCTCGCTCGAGGGCGGCATCGAACGGGTATCGCTCGAGGAGGCCCGCGGCCGCGTGCTGCTCGCACGGATCGACGCCGAGCTCGACGTGCCCGGATTCGACCGCTCGAGCCTGGACGGCTACGCGCTTCGGGCTCGAGACACCTTCGGCGCCGACGAGGGCGACCCCGCGCGGCTTTCGGTCGTCGGGACAGTCCACGCCGGCGAGGAGCCGAACGTCTCCGTCGGCGAGGGTGAGGCCGTCGAGATCTCGACCGGCGCCGTGATGCCCGACGGGGCCGACGCGATGGTCCCGGTCGAACGGACGAACGAGGAGGTCGGAGACGCCGGGAGCGTGGCCGACGAGAGTTCCGACCGCAACGTTCTGGTGCGCACGAGCGTCGCTCCCGGTGACAACGTGATGTTCGCGGGCGCTGACGTCGCCGCGGGCGAACGGGCGATCGGTCCCGGAACGCGACTGACGCCGCGAGACGTTGGGCTCCTCTCCGCACTCGGCCGCGAGGAGGTCCCGGTTCGATCGAAGCCCCGAGTTGGCATCGTCTCGACCGGCGACGAACTCGTCCGACCTGGCGAACCCATAGAGAGCGCCCGTGGCGAGATCTACGACGTCAACAGTTACACCGTCGCCGCGGGCGTCGAAGACGCGGGCGGCGAACCCGTCCTCTACCCCCACGCGGGCGACGACCCGGCGGAGATGGAGCGGGTGCTTCGCGAGGCCGCCGCCGAGTGCGATCTCGTGCTCTCCTCCGGGTCGACGAGCGCGAGCACCGTCGACGTCATCTACCGCGTGATCGAAGAACAGGGCGAACTCCTCGTTCACGGCGTCGGCGTCAAGCCCGGCAAACCGATGCTCGTGGGCCGACTCGAGGACGCCGGGTCTCGACCGGACGACGCCACAGACGATTCGCGACCGTCGGCCGGCGAATCGGCCTACGTCGGCCTCCCCGGCTACCCCGTCTCGGCGATGATGGTCTTTCGGACGTTCGTCGCCCCGGCGATTCGCGAGGCCGCGGGACTCCCGGAACCTGCGGGCGCGACCCTCTCCGGATCGATGGCGACCGAAGTGCGCTCCGAGCAGGGCCGACTCCGGCTCGTGCCCGTCGGCGTCACGACCGACGGCGACGGCGAGCGCCTCGTCTACCCCGTCGACAAGGGAAGTGGCGCGACGACAAGCCTCTCCGAAGCCGACGGCGTGGTCGAGATCTCGGCGGAGACGGACTACCTGAATGCGGGCGAACGCGTCGAGGTACAACTCTTTTCGCCGGACGTGCGCCCGCCGACGCTTCTGGGCGTCGGCGAGGACGACCCGGCGCTCAATCGCCTGCTCGACGGCCTCGAGCACCCCCGATACCTCTCGGTCGGCACCCAACCAGGACTCAGACGCCTTCGAGACGGCGTCCCGGATTTCGCCGTCGCCTCCGGGCCGCTCGAGCGGGACGTCGACGCGACCGAACTCGGTCGCTACACCCGCGAGTGGGGGCTGATCGTCCAGCCGGGCAATCCGCGAGAGATAGAGGGGGTTTCGGACCTCGTCGCGGGGGATCATCGCTTCGTCAACCGCACGCCCGACTCGGGGCTTCGAACGAGCCTCGAGCGCGAGGTCGACGAGTTGGCCGACGAACGCGACGCCTCGCGGGCGGACCTGATCGAGGCGATCGAGGGCTTCGACCTCGGGCTTCGCGCCCACGAGAGTCCTGCCCGACGGCTCATCGACGGGTCGGCCGACGCCGCCGTCGGTCTCCGCGAGACCGCCGACCGACTCGATCTGGGGTTCGTCTCCCTCGGCGAGCAACCCGTCCGCGTGCTGGGAAATTCCGACCGACTCGAGAAACTGGGCGTGCGCGAACTCGCGGACCGACTCACGGAGTGAGCGGATGCGCAGATCGAGCCGGTTCTGACGTACTCGAATCACGAACAATCGCTGCAGGTCGTCTTTCACGATATGATCGATAACACGCTCGAGAGACCCTCTATTTCATCGGAATAGGAGTTTTACCCCTCTCTGCTGTACCAGTAGTGATGTCGACGATTGCCGAGTTCCGTTTCCCCGCGACGGAGACGATGCTCGCAACTACGTTCGAACAGGTGCCGGATATTCGCTTCGAGCTCGAGTCGTCGGTCTCGCAGAATCGGCCCTGTCTGTGGGTCATCGGAGCCAATCCCGGAACCGTTCACGAGGCCTTCGAAACCGATCCGGCTGTCGAGGGGTACGAGCACCTCGTCACGGCGGGTGATCGACTCCTCTACGATGTCCGGTTCGCGGGAACGGCGCCGTTGCTGTCCGACGAGTTTCTCGAGGGGACCTGCTCGCTGCTGGCCGTCTGGGGGGTCGACGGCTGGTGGCAGGCCCGCGTCCGCGTCAGGGACAGAGACGACCTCTGGACGATCAGAGACCGGCTTCTCGAGGAGGACATCACCGCCGACCTGCGGCGAGTGACCGACGTGACCGCGGAGACGACCCGCGACACGAGGCTTACCCCCGAACAGCAGGAGGCCCTCGAGGCGGCCCTCGAGCAGGGATACTTCGAGATTCCGCGCCAGATCTCGATGGAGGAACTCGCCGAAACGCTCGACATCTCACACCAGGCGCTGTCCGAACGGTTGCGCCGCGCCTACGAGACGCTGGTCAACGAGGAACTTCGGCCCCCGGGCGAACCGCCGACCTCGAACCAGTAGCTCGTTTTCTCGCCAAAAGGCGATCAACCGTCTCAAACTCCTGGCAGTGACAGTCCTCGCGCTAAAACAGTTCGTCGAACGATTCGACGCGGTAATCGCCAAGCACGCACCGCCCGCGCCGGTCGTGGCCGACGCGTTCGACGTGGATCGCGTCGAGGCCGGCGTTCCAGGCCGCACCGACGTCGTTCGCGCCGTCGCCGGCGAGGACGCCCTCGTGACCGTTTTCCGCGACGCCGAGGTCGGTCATCACCCGCTCGACCGGTGTCGGATCGGGTTTCCAGCCCGTCTGTTCGGTACAACAGAGGATCGTATCGAACCAGTCGGCGATGTCGACGTTCGCTAACACCGGCTCGGCCAGAAACTCCTGGCAGTGGGTGACCAGCCCCACCGGCTCCTCGAGATCACCGACGAACTCGGCGTCCTCGTGGAGGTACGTCTGTTCGGCCCGGACGAGCGGATCCTCCTCATCGTGGAACGCCTCCCAGAACGTCGTCGGATCGATCCCCCACTCGCGCAGTTGCCGGTCTCGAGAGCCGGTCAGCCCGCTCCAGACGATGTCCGCTTGCGCGTCCGTAAACTCGTAGTCGATTCGCTCGCCCACGCGGTCGAACACGTCGCGAGTGTAGGACCACTCGACGTCGACCAGCGTGCCGTCGAGATCGAGCAGCCAGAAATCGTACTCGGAGACCATTCGGACGATGTAATACGAGACTCTCGACTAAGAGTGTGTCGCCCGGACGGACCGGTCCGAAGAGCCGACAGGTCGACGACCACGCTTCGGACCATCGCAATCTCGAGGCGGCTTCCCCTCACTCGACTCGAACGCTCGAGCCGAGGTACTTCGAGAGAGCCTCGCGGGCGCTGTCGGCGTTGAACGCCCCGAGATCGGTCTCAATTTCGGTCCGGAGCGCCTCGAGGTACGCCTCGTCGGTCCGAAGCTCGCGAAAGTCGACGGCGTCGATTTCGGCCGCGTGCTCGAGCCAGTCGGCGGCCAGCCGGCGGCCGTACTCGCGGTCTGCGAGTTCGCCGTGCCAGAGCGCGTCGCGAAAGAAGCGCCAGCCGTCGGTCCCCGGTTCTGCGGCCTCGAGCGATATCGTCGCCTCCACCGTCTCGGGCTCGACGGATACGTCTGTGCGGTCCGGGTCGAGGCGAACGCGAACGCCGAAGACGTACTGAGCCTCCATCCGTGGACCTCGTTCGGACTCGAAAAGTTGGTTCAGGCGGACTGCTCGGATTCGATCAGTTCGGCCATCTCGATGTCTTCGTCCGTAATGCCGCCTTCCTCGTGGCTCGTGAGCCGAACCTCGAGTTCTTTGTACCGGATGATGATCTCGGGGTGGTGAAACTGCGACTCAGCGATCTCGCCGACCATCTGGGCGGCGTTGACGCCGTCGAGGTAGTCGTCGAACTCATAGACGCGGACGATCTCGTCGCCGTCGCGGTCCCACTCTGCAGGCAGCTGATTGCTGATTTCGTCGTCGGACAGGAGGTCGGCCATGGGCGGTCGAACGAGACCCAGAAAAATAACGATTGTGCCGCTCGAGACGGGGTGCTCAGTCGTCGTCGGTCGCGCCGATCGGCCCCGATGCGGCACCGAACAGCGACTGGGGTCGCTCTCTGCGCTCGCCGCCGTCACCGCGGGAGCCGAAGTCCGGGTCGAACAGCTGGAGTGCGGTGTTGATCGTCCGCCAGTCGTCCTCTTGGGCGGCCGCTCGGAGGCTCTTGGTCGGCGGCGCCAGGAGCTGGCTCACGAGCGAGTCGGCCATCGATTCGACGATGTCGCGCTGTTCGTCCGTGAGTTCGGCGCCGTTTGCGTCCTCGAGCCGGGAGACGGCGGTCTCGAGTTCCCGCGCTTTGATCCGTTCTGCGGACTCGTACATCGTCCCGATGACATCGTCGGCCCGGGCCCGCTTGTACTGACTCTGGAGGTGGTCGAACTCGCGTTCGATCATCGTTTCGACCGTCGCGGCCGCCTCGGAACGCTTGCCGTGGGTTCGCTGGGTGACCGTCTCGAGGTCGTCCAGATCGAAGACCGTCACCGGCTCTAACTCGGCCACGGCGGGGTCGACGTCGCGTGGCTGTCCGAGGTCGACGACGACCTGCTCGCGATCGCCGATGTGGCGTCGATCGAGCAGCGGTTCGTCGCTCCCGGTCGCGGTCACGATGACGGTCGCGCGCTCGGCGACCGTCTCGAGCGACCGGAGCGAGACGGCGCGTCCGTCCACGTCGAGCTCCTCGATCAGGTGCGTCGCGTGTGACACCGTCCTGTTCGCGACGACGAGTTCTGAGACGCCCGTCTCCGCGAGGTTTCGGGCGGCGAGTCGCCCCATCTCGCCGGCGCCGACGACGAGCCCCGTCGCCCCCTCGAGCGAGCGCTCACCCGTCGCGAGCCTGGCCGCCGCCGAGCCCAGTGAGACGACCCCCTCGTTGATCTTCGTCTCCGTTCGCGCGCGCTCGCCGACGTGGATCGCCTTCGTTACGGCCATCTCGAGCAGCGGTCCGATCCCGCCGGCGGTTCGCGCGTCTTCGTAGGCGCGTCGCACCTGCCCGATGATCTGGTCCTCGCCGAGGACGACCGACTCGAGCCCGCAGGCGACGCGAAGCAGGTGTTTCAGACTCTCGTCGTGGTCCGACCAGACGAGCGCGTCGCCGTCGGTCCCGTCGAAGAACTCGCCGATCGCCGCCCGTCCGACCGCGCTGTCGGTCGTGACGACGTAGACCTCGACGCGGTTGCACGTCGACAGGACCAGCGCCTCTTCGACCTCGGGAACCGAGAGGAAGTCGGCGACGCTACGCCGCTGGCTCTCGGGACTCGCGGCCGCCAGGTCGTCGACGGTCCCGCTCTCGTGGGTAATCCGCGCGCCGGTGACGACGCCAGCCGAATTCATCGCGGATCACCCCCTCTCGCACGTTCATCGTCCAGCACGTCCTCGATCACTTGGCTAGTGTTCGAAGTGCCAGTACGTAAAGCTGTCCAAGTCGCGGAATCGGAGACGACGTCGGAGACGATTGCTCGCCGCCGATCCGCGGGAATTCCCCGCCGTTTGAGTTCCGTTCGTACCGCCGCGAGCGCCGTCGCCATCTCGCTTGCACCCTCGAGCGTGTCCTCGAGTTCCCGTCGGAGGTGCTTGCTCAGCGCCGGCGCGGTGGCGCCGGTCGAGATCGAGACGACGACTTGTTCGTCCCGAACCGTCGCGGGTACGACGACGCTCCCGGGGTCGCGCTCGCCAGCTCGATCCGCGCGGTTGACGAGAATCCCTCGCTCGCGGGCTGTTTCGACGGCCGCCTCGTTGACCGTCTCGTCGTCGGTCGCGGCGACGACCAGCGCCGGCTCAAAGCGGTCGATCCACTCCGCGACCGCGTCCGAATCCGGTTCGGCGCGGACGAGGTCGACGCTGCCGGCCGCCGACTCGGCGTCGTCGGTCCCGTCCGGGGTGAACGGTTCGTCCGCGAATTCGGGACTCACGACGGTCACGTCCGCTTCCCGGGCGAACCGACGAGCCTTCCGCGCCCCGACTCGGCCGCCGCCGAAGACGAGGACCGGAACGTCCGCGAAGTCGTGTAGCAGTGGAATCATCTATCGGTGGCGTCCTGCGTCGTGTTCGCATCGGCTCGTTCGGCCAGCCGAATGCCGGTCTTCTTGAGAATCTCAGTCGAGAACAGCGTGTCCCAGTCGTCGCCTTCGACCGACCAGTGCTCGGCCATCGTCTCCCTGACCTGCTCGATCCGACGCTCGCTCTCCGCCTCGCTTCGCCCGTGTGTCATCGCGAAGAAGTTGTACGGCCAGACGCCCTCGTGGCGCGGGCGTTCGTAACAGTGGGTGACAAACGGGAGGCTGGCCACTTCGGGGCCGACGGTCGAGACGAGATCGTCGGGAACGTCCCAGACGGTCATCCCGTTTTCCGTATAGCCAAGTGCGTAGTGGTTCGGAACCACGCCGACCCGGCGGATCTTCCCTTCGAGGACGAACCGTCGTATCGTCTCGAGCACCCATGCGGTCTCCTGTCCGATCGTTTCTGCGACATCGCCATAGGGCGTTTCCGTCAGCGGAAGACCGCCCTGAACCTCGAGAATGAGGTCGCGTTCTGCCGGCGTGAGCGTCTCCCTCCCGTTCGGGGATACGTCGGGCCCGAGGTCGGAGCAGTCGATCCCTCGAGTTTCTCCGCCCGCATCCGAACCAGTTCGGTCGCGCTCGTCCCCAGCAGTCGTTCCGAACGGCCCGTCGACGTAGAACTTCGCTTCGACGCGGAACTCCTGCCGTTTCGGGAGGTTGTAGGTCTCCTGTCCGGTTTCGGCTTCGATCGCTTCGAGAACCTCCTCGACGCGACTGCTCACGGCTTCGCCGTTCGCCCGTTCCGAGGCGCGTCGCGCCTCGCGCTCTGCGACGCTGACGACGAACCACACGTTCAGATGGGGGTGTTCGCGCTCGTAGTTGTGAGCGACCTCGCGGCGGTCGTTGACGGCCTCGACGACCTCGTCGAATCGCTCCTCGGGGGCGTGCATGGCGACCAGCGTCGCCGCTCCGCCGATCTCCTGTGCGTTGACCAGCGGCCCGAACCGCGAGAGGACGCCGCGCTCGTCGAGGTCGCGAATCGTCTCGAGCACCGACTCGCCGGTCGTCTCGAGGCCGCGATCACGCATGGCGGACGCGGCGGGTTCGAACGGCCGCTCGGTGACCGGAAAGCCGCCCTGAAAGGCGTTGACGACCGCCCGTTCGTGCTCCGATAGATCGACGCTCGAAACCGCGTTCATATCGGTTCGTCAGGAGTCGTGTCACATAAGCCAATCGGCACTGTACGTGAACGGTTGCCAACCGAATTGCGACCGGACGTTACTCGCCCTCGACGCCGGTCACGTCGAATCCGAGGTCACGCACGTCTGACAGAATCGCCTCGTGGTCAGCGCTTGCTTCGTAGTAGATGACGATGTCGAAGCTGCCGTTTCGGAGGAGTTGCTGGCACTCCCAGACGAACTCCTCGTCCTCGAGAGTCAGCCCCTGGTGCTGGTTCGACGAATAGTCGGTGTCGTCGTTGCCGGAGTAGACGAAGCAGTCTTTCGGGTCGTGGCCCGCGTGCTCGGCGATGATATCGCCGACGTCGATCGTCGCCTGCATCATCTTCACGTCTTCCTGCCCGTCGTAGTCGGTGTGGACGACGGTCGCGTTGAGATCGATATCGCCCGGCTCGAGCAGCGCTTTCGTCCGCTGGTAGAGATCGTCGTCGATCGCGTCTGTCATTGGCGGAGACGAACCCCCGCGGACTCATAGCCGTCACGGTTCGGGGATGGGCCCGGTTGACTCGTTTTGGTATAAAACAGTTGCCACACGTATCATTGGTTCCGACTACCACACAAGACACATAGTGTCCGGTCCCCTCACAAAAGGTGATGAAGCGGTGGCTTCGCCGACGCGTCGATCGGGCCTACGAGCAACTCCTCTCGAGGGAAATCTCCGGTGCTCCCACCCACGTCGCCGTGATTCAGGACGGAAACCGACGGTACGCACGACAGCGCGGCGGCGACGCACCCGACGGCCACCGGGCCGGTGCGGAAACGACCGAACGCGTCCTCGAGTGGTGTCAGGATGTCGGCGTCGAGGAACTGACCCTCTATACCTTCTCGACGGAGAACTTCGAGCGGCCGGACGAGGAAAACGAAGAACTGTTCGATCTCCTCCGTGAGAAACTCTACGAGTTCGCCGATGCCGACCGCGTCCACGACAACGAGGTGTGCATCCGCGTCCTCGGTGACGTCGAGCGGCTCCCCGAACGCGTCCAGGACGCAGTCGAGTTCGCAGAGGAGCGAACCCGCGGCTACGATCGGTTCGTCCTCAACATCGCGCTCGCCTACGGCGGGCGCACGGAACTGCTCAGTGCGGTCCGAAGCGTCGCTCGAGACGTCGACGAGGGCGACATCGAACCCGAGGAGATCGACGTCGAAACGATCGAATCGCGTCTCTACGATCGGACGGTCAGGGACGTCGACCTGATCATCAGAACGGGAGGTGACGAGCGGACCTCGAACTTCCTGCCCTGGCACGCCAACGGCAACGAAGCCGCGGTCTTTTTCTGTACGCCCTACTGGCCGGAGTTCTCCAAGCCCGACTTCCTCCGCGGGATCCGCACCTACGAGCACCGCGAGGCCTCCTGGCGTCGCACCCGCGCTCGCCGCGCACTCGCGCTGCTCGGAGCCGTCAGCGAGCCCGAACTCTCGGAGGCGAAGTCGATCGTCGACCGATTCCGCGACTCACTTCCCACCGGCGAACGACCGGACGAAGACGAAGAGACAGATGGACTCGAGGCGGGCGGACCGACCGCGGATTGAGTCGAGACCCGCAGGCCAACTGCGGACTGAAACGTTCCGACCCCTCCAACTCGAGGAGATCCCAATCGCCGGAAACAGGCGTCGGTAACCGATCGAAACGTTGAATCGCCAACACCCGAAACGCTCGGATAGAATGGATCGGCGACTCTTCGCGATCGGACTCGCGGCGACCCTGCTCGGCGTCGCCGGACTCGGATACCTTCTGGTCACTGGCGTCTTACAGCACCCGAGCGACGCCGCCGATCAGTACAGACCAACCGATTTCGCCCTAATCGGCGGATTCTTCGTTTCGCTGGCCGTCGGCGTCGTCCTGACGTTTCGGTCGTACGTCGACCTCGATCGCAGCGATCGCTCCCCGGATAAATAACGGCGCTTGCGGACCCGAATCCTACTCGCCGAACCGACGGGAGCGATTTCGGAACTCGCGAACCGCACGGAGGAAGTCTCGCCGTCTAAAATCGCGCCAGTTGACGTCGGTGAAGTACAGTTCCGAGTAGACCGACTGCCAGATCATGAAATCCGAGAGCCGCTCGGCGCCGGTCTTGATGACGAGGTCGGGTTCGGAAGGAAAGATCAAGTGCTCTTCGACAGATTCATCGTCGATATCTTCGGGCTCGAGTTCGCCCTCGTCGACGCCAGTTGCGAGCGTTTGGACGGCGCTCGTAAACTCGTGTTTGCCGCCCAGACCGATACCGATCTGGATCGGCGCGTTCGCTGGGGTTCGATCGTCAGGCCCGCGAACCGCACTCTCTCGAGGCGTCTCGATCGTCTCGAGATCGTTGCGAAGCGTCGGTACCGCCGCGGCATCGAGGACGCTGACGTAGACGGTCACGCGGTTCGCGTACTCGAACGCCCACTCGAAGAACGCAGAGAGCGTCTGGTAGGCCCCCTTCTCGAGGAGGTCGCGTTCCGTAATGACGAGCGCGACGTGGTCGGGACCGTCGGCGTCGTAGCGACCGATCCGGTGTGTCAGGTATCGCTCGTACAGTCCCACGGCTGATGGTTTCGGTGCGAGATGCATACCGGTTTCGGGTTTCCGCACGAATCGATTCGTCCTCGTGCGGATACTGTGGCGGCCTGAGCCGTGACTGGTCACCCCAGCGGCCGCGAGTGCCGAACCGGTCGTAACAATTATCTCGATTGACATTCAGGTTTCGGTATGGGTAGCTCCGAGGTCGTCGTCGAGTCGGTGATCCGAACGGGCATCACGCTCGCGATCTTGTTTCTGGCCGTTCCACTCGGATGGTATCTGGGTGCTGGAACGGTCTCTGCGTTCACGCAGAACCACGTTTCCGGCGTTCTCGCCCTGCTCGGCTCGTCCGCCGCGGTGGCGATGGTCGGTCTCGGCCTCTATATCGTGGCCGAGGGAGCCGTTCCGTCGCCCCTCCGTCAGTACGTATCGGGTCGCCTTTGGCGGTGAGTAGCTCGAGCGTCGCTCGAGGACACCGGATTCCGCCGTGATCCCCTTGCTCTGCTCGAAACGTCCGCGAAGAAATCGGACTGGAGCCACCCTCTATCGGTTTATTTCACCGCCTACGTCGGTTCGGGAACCTTAAAGTAAACCCCACAGAAAGGGTCTGCTATCGTGACAGCACCCGTCTGGCGAGCTGGCGCATTCGCAGTGCTCTCGACGTTGTCGCTCGTCCTTCCGCTCTTCGGGCCGGAGATCGCGCTCATACTCGGTTCGGTGGTGATTCTGGGCGCGCTCGTCGTCACCGAGGGGCGACTCTTCGACCTCCTGGCGTATCCGGACGACTACGAAGACGGACGCCTCTACGGCGTCATCGCCTTCGTCTTCGGCGCCGGCATCCTCGGGTTTTTCACCACGGCGTTCTCGATGCCCGTCTCCGTGCTCGTCGGGACGGTGGTGCTGGTCGGTTACGGCAACCTCGCGGAGCGACTCGCTCGCCGTCGCTTCGACCAGGGGGTCCGCTCAGTCGCCGCGTTCTGTGTCGGGGGCGCCGTCGCCGGCGTCGCCGGTCAGATCGCGACCATCTCGATCGCAGGCGACCCGCTCGAGTCGGCACTCCCGGCGGTCCTCTTTCTGGCGGCCAGCGGCGTCCTCCTCGCGGCGCTGTTGCGGGACGTCCTCCTGCTGTACGACGATCCGGTTATCATGCTGTCGGTCGGCCTGCTGCTCTGGTTGCTCGCAGAGTTGCTCACAGATCCCGAGACGACGATCGGACCGGTCGAAATCCTCGCCGCCCTCGCGGTGACGATCGCGCTCGGTTACATCTCCTACGCGCTCGATACGGCTTCGATCGCCGGGATGCTGACCGGCGTCTTGCTCGGCCTGTTGACCATCGTCCTCGGCGGGTACGGCTGGTTCGTCGTCCTCATCTCCTTTTTCGGCATCGGCGGGCTCTCGACGAAGTTTCGATACGACGAGAAGGAGAGTCGCGGCGTCGCCGAGGACAACGACGGCGCTCGCGGCAGCGGGAACGTGCTCGGGAACTCCGCGGTCGGTCTCGCCGCGGTGCTTGGCTACGCTGCGAGTTCCGCTGGGATGATCCCCGCCGAGTCCGAACTGTTCCTGTTCGCTTTCGCGGGATCGGTCGCCGCCGCGATGAGCGACACGCTCTCGAGTGAGGTCGGGAGCGTCTTCGACGAGCCGCTTTTGATCACGACGCTCGAGCGGGTCGACCCCGGAACCGACGGCGGCGTGACCTGGCAGGGGACCCTCGCCGGCTTCGTCGGCTCGGCGATCGTCGCGGTCCTTTCGTTCGTCTTCTTCGCCGAAGTCGGTGCGATCGGCGCGGCGATCATCGCCGCCGCCGGCTTCGTCGGGATGCTCGTCGACAGCGTACTGGGGGCGACCCTCGAGGGGACGACGCTCGGCAATCAGGGCGTAAACTTCCTCGCCACGCTCAGCGGGGCGATTTTCTGCGCGTTGATCGTGTTGTCGATGGCGGCGCTCGCCTGATCTCGAGCGGTCGACGGAGTTGCCGTCGAGCAGGATTACGCAGCAAACGGATTTGGGATCGTTATTCATCGGTCGTCCCCCCTCGAGCGAACGGGACCACCGACTCGAAATCGTGAAAATAGACGACGCTGCCGTGCAGTAAGTAGTTCCGCTCCCGCTACCCGACGTCGGCCACGCTCGAGCAGGGGCTATTTCCCTGCGATCACGCCCGATCCGGCGGTTCTTCTGCCACCTCGTCGATGGCGTGAATTCGAACCGCGGTCGGTCGCTTCGTGAACTCGCCGAGCGCTCGAGCGATAATTCGCTCGACGCCGCGGTCGGTCGCCAGATCGAGCAGTCGCTGCTCGAGCACCGCGTCGAGAACGACCGTCGTCGGTTCGGCCTCACTTCCCTCGAGCGTCTCGTAGGCGTCGTCGGCAGGGGCCGTCTCGAGGGCGGTTCCGTCCGCGTCGATGAGGCGAACGGTACCGCTTCGTTCGCGAACGACCTCGTTGGCGTGCTCGTAGACGGTTTTCTGCCCGTTGCGTGCACTCTCACCCAGTTCGCTCGTCGCCGACTCGGCCGTCGTCGCGGCAGTTTTCACGTCGGCCTCGTCCCCGGTCGGGTTCGCGGGCGTCGGCGAGTCGGCGAGGCCGCCCGACGGCGCGCTCGATTCGGCTGCGTCCGCCGCCTCGAGGCCGTCGGGACGGGCGCTAGTTTCGGCTCGCCCCCCTCCCGTTGCCTGCTGATCGTCGCCCTCGAGCGGATCCGTTTCGGTTCGGCTCGGAACCGGCGGTGCGGGTTTCGCGCTTCCATCGGTCGCGGCGACGGCCTCCTGCGGTTCGTTCAGTTCGGAGATGGTCTCGTAGGGGACCTTGTTGCGCAACGCGGCGAACAGCTGGTGGTGGTCTAAGTCCTCGACCGATTTGTCCGCGGGCGCGAAGGTGACGTAATCCACCTCGCCGACCTGCGCGAGTTCCTCGAGGATGAGGTCGCCGCCACGATCGCCGTCGAGGAATGCGGTTACAGTTCGGTGTGTGGTAAGTTCCGCGACCGCCTCGGGGACGTTCGTTCCCTCGACGGCGATCGCGTTCTTGACGCCGTACTTCAACAGCGTGAGCACGTCGGAGCGGCCTTCGACGACGATGATCGCGTCGCTGTCCTGAACCCGAGGACCCGCTGGCAACCCCTCGAATTCGGTGATATCTTCGACGCGAACGTGCTGGCGGACCTCGGTGAGAATTTCCTCGGAGGTCATCACGGAGTCGTCGAACCCGGTCCGCAGGAGCTCTTTCGCGCGGTCGACGACCTCCTTTCGTTTGGCCGCCCGGACGTCTTCGATCCCGGTGATCTCGAGTGCGGCCCGACACGGACCGATGCGGGTGATCGTCTCGAGCGACGCCGCGAGGGTCGCGGTTTCGACCTTGTCGAGGCTGGTTGCGATCGTCAGCGTGCCGTGTGACTGGCCGTTGGTACTTGCGATTTCGACATCTATGCGACCGACTTTCTGCGACTGTTTGAGGTCGCGCAAATCGAGTTCGTCGCCGAGGAGCCCTTCGGTCTGGCCGAAGACGGCCCCGACGACGTCGCTTCGCTCGACGACCCCTTCGGCCGTGACGTCGGCGTGGATGAGATATTTCGACGTGTCTTCCATTGGAGATCCGCCCCGCGAGAGATGCGTTCAGAGGCTCGGAGACTCGTTACCGGAACGTACGTCCGACGACGGCAAATACCTGTTGACCTCGAGGCCCGGCGGCGTTCGGCCGGCCGTTCGTCGGATTCTGTCATACGGTCGTGACTCCGGCGGCGTCCAGTTGCCAGCGGTCGACGCGTCGATCAGTAGGACCGCCAGTACCAGTAGATCGTCACGCAGACCAGCACCGACAGCCCGCCCAGGAAAAAGAGCAGTCCCGGCGGCACGCTCGAGAACACCACGTCGGCGGTTTCGGCCACGTTGTCGCCGAATACGTCGCCGAGGATGCCCCCGTCGTCGGCGACCTCGTGTTCGCCCGTACCGGCACCGCCGTCCATGTTGTCGGCAGTGCCGGCGGCATCGTTCCCCTCGCTAGGTGCGGAATCGGCTCTGCTGTTATCTGTACCGTCGCCACGGACATCGTCGTTTCCGTTGGATCCGTCGTGCTGTGTGGTTCCGATGTCGCCGCCGGTACCCCCATCGTCGGCCGTCGATCCGTCGTTCGTCGTTCCGCCATCGCTCGAGGACCCGTCGTCGCCTGAGTGCTCGTCCATCGTTTCGGCGTCACCGCCAGCGTCTCCACTCGAGCCCCCGGCGTCGCCGCCGGAACTGTCGTCGCTTCCCCCCGCGGTACCCGCGTCGGCTCCGATCCCCGACGTCGCGTACTGCTGGAGTCCGTACTGGACGAGCAGGCTCCCGGCCGCGAGCGCGCCCACCCCGCCGAGGAACCGCGAGAGGGCGGTTCGAACCTTCGAGGCGGTCGACTCGTCGCTCGTGACGATCAGCGGCCCGTCGGCAGTCGCGTAGACGCTCATCTCGTTGCCCCGCGAGGAGTACCAGGTGTCGACGACCTCAACGAGGCCCGCGTCCTCGAGTTTTTCCAGATGGTAGCGAACGTTCTGGATCGAGGAGTCGACCGCCTCCGCGACATCGCTCGGGGTGCCGGGTTCCTCGGCCAGCCTCGAGTAAATCTCGCGGGCGGTCGAAGAGGAGAGCGCGCCGAAGACGGCGTCGGCGTCCTCGTCCTCAAGGTCGACGACCCGCGGTTCGTCCCCTGCGGATTGAGCGTCGGAACGCAGGGGGAACAGTCGGGCCATCGGTGTCTCAGATAGGGGTCTCTCGCCAACGGTTATACTCCTTTTCCTACCTGAAATGGGGATTTTACCTTCGAAAATCGCACGACGAGAGCGTTCCGTCGAATTGTATGAAAATATCTCTTCGACCCGCGGTATCGAATAGAAACTATTACCAACACGGGCGCTCGAGGGCGTGCTAATGAGTCGCATCGAACTCGTCGGGTGGGGAATCGTCGGGGTGGGCCTTGCCGCCTTCTCGGTCCCGTGGTTCCTCTGGGGAAACGAGACCGTCGTCGCCGGGCTTCCGGTCTGGCTCTGGTGGCACGTCGGATGGATGATGCTCACCGCGGTCGTCTTCTGGGTCTTCACGAAGCGCGCGTGGGGGATCGGAATCGAAGCCGACGTGGGTGATGTCCCGTGAGCCTCGCGATCCAACTGGGGATCATCGTGGGCTACCTGCTGCTCGCGCTGGTAATCGGCCTCCTCGCGTACCGACTGACCGACCGGACCGCCGAGGACTTCTACCTGGCGAGTCGAACCGTCGGGACCGTCGTCCTCCTGTTTACGACCTTCGCGACGCTGCTCTCTGCGTTCACCTTCTTCGCCGGGCCGAACATGGCCTACGCGTGGGGTCCGGAGTGGATCCTCGTGATGGGGTTGATGGACGGGATCATCTTCGCCGTCCTCTGGTACGTCGTCGGCTACAAACAGTGGCTGCTGGGCCAGCGCTACGACTACGTCACGCTCGGGGAGATGCTCGGCGACCGGTTCGCCTCGAGCGGCCTTCGCGGACTCGTCGCCGGAATCAGCCTCGTCTGGCTCTTTCCGTACGTCATGCTCCAGCAGGTCGGCGCGGGGACGGCCCTCGAGGCCCTGACCGATGGGGCAGTTCCCTACGCGATGGGTGCCGGACTCATTACGCTGTTTATGATCCTCTACGTCGTTGTCGCGGGCTTTCGCGGCGTCGCCTGGACCGACACGCTACAGGGCGCGTTCATGCTCCTGACGACCTGGCTCGCGTTCGTGTGGGTACTCGTCGCCGTCGGTGGCCTCGAAGCGGCGACCGGAACGCTCGGCGACTCGCCGGCGACGGCGGAATTCCTCGCGCTCGGTAGCGCCAACTACACGCCACAGTGGATGCTCTCGACGGCGATCACGATCGGCTTCGGCGTCGCGATGTTCCCGCAGGTGAACCAGCGGTTTTTCGTCGCGGGTTCCAAGCGGGTCGTCAAACGCTCGTTTGCACTCTGGCCGATCCTCTGCGTGTTGCTTTTCGTCCCGTCGTTCCTGCTCGGCGTCTGGGCGCGGGGACTCGGCCTCGAGATGGGCGAGAGTGGAAACATCCTCCCCGTTATCCTGAACGAATACACGCCGGTCTGGTTCGCCGCGGTGGTCATCGCCGGCGCGATGGCGGCGATGATGTCCTCCTCGGACTCGATGTTGCTCTCTGGCTCGTCCTATTTCACGCGAGACCTCTACCGGCCGTTCGTCGAGGCCGACCTCTCGGATCGACGCGAGGACCTGATCGCCCGCGCGGGCGTCGTCTGTTTTGCAGTCGCGACCTTCCTCGCAAGTCTCTACAACCCCGCGACGTTGTTCGAACTCGGTGACGCGGCCTTCGGCGGATTCGCGCAACTCGCGTTGCCGGTGATACTGGCCCTCTACTGGCGCAGGACGACCAGATCCGGCCTCATCGCGGGTATCGCCGGGAGTCAGGCGTTTTACCTCTCGAGTCTGTTCGTCCCACCGCTCCCCGGAAGCTACGCGGGGTGGACGGCTGGCGTCGTCGGCATGCTCCTCGGAGCCGCGCTCACCGTCACCGTTTCGTGGGCGACCACCTCGACAGTCGCGGACCGCCGGTCGCGGTACTTCGACGTCTCGAGCGACGACTGATCGACCGGGTGGGAACTCGAGTCGGTCCAGACGAACCCGCTCGAGCCGATCCGAAACCGCTCGAGAGATGATCCCGGAATCGAACCCGCTCGAGAGTCAGTAGCCGTCTTCCGGATCGGCGACGCCTTCGAACACCGAGTAGAGTACGACGAATCCAACCCCCACGATCGGGAGGAAGATGGCCGCCATGATCGTCGTGACGTGGAGCGTCAGCGGGGCGACGACCGCGTCGGCGATCGAGAGGTCCGCCGCGGGGTCGATCATCGGGTACAACTGCACGGCGAGAAAGCCGACGAAGACGACCGCCAGGCCGGCCGCCGATCCGAACGCGCCGCGGTCGGCGTCCAGTCGAGCGCCGGCGACGACCCCGAGCGAACAGACCGCGGTGGCCGCCGCGGCGAGGGCGACGACCTCGAGGGCGGCGCTCCCGACGGCGTACAGGACGCTTCCGGTGGCGGCGAAGCAGAGGGCGTAGACCGGCGTGGCGCCGGTCGCGTAGGTCACCATCTCCGCCCGGAGCGGATTGGTCGTTTTGACCGCGAGAAACGTCGCGCCGAGGACCAAACAGAGTCCGAGGAGGGTAACGCCGCCGGCGACCGCGACGGCGAGCGGGACCGCGCCGAACACCCACTGGACGACGAACGCGCCGAGGACGACCGGCGAGACGACGCTGCCCGCCACGAACGCGTAATCGCAGTAGCGTTTCCAGCGGTCGCCCTCGCGCTCCTCGCGAAGTTTGACACCGATGCCCCGGAGGATCACCCCCAGAAGCAAGAGGAATATCAGCAGGTAGTGACGCGAGAGGAGGTTCGCGTAGACGCTCGGGAACGCCGCGAACAGGACCGTCACGAACAGGACGAGCCAGACCTCGTTGGCCTTCCATATCGGCCCGAAGGCGGCGTGGAGGGTCTCGCGCTCGCGTTCGCTCTCTCGAGTACCATAGATGAGTCCGACGCCGAAGTCGAACCCGTCGAGGACGACGTAGATCGTGAGGACGCCGAACAACAGCCAGAACCACGCCTCTGGGAGCCACGCGACGGCGTAGGCGGGACTCGAGATCGGCTCAGTCATCCGCGGTCACCTCCGTCGGATCGGGGCGATCCGGCTCGTCGGTCGGACCGGATCGCTCGAGGACGTCCTTGCGTTCCGACGCGACGATCCCTCGACCGATGTACAGGAAGAGCCCAAGCAAGACGAGGTAGCCGACGGTAACGCCGACGAGCGAAAGCGTCGCCTCGAGCCCGTTCAGCGCGGGTGTGACGCCGTCGCTCGTCCGGAGCACGCCCTGGATGATCCACGGCTGGCGACCGATCTCGGTGACGTACCAGCCGGTGACGAGCGCGACGAACCCGAGCGGTGCCGAGAGCATCATCGCGAGGAGGTATCGCGGGCTCTCGGTCAGTTTGCCCCGGAGCCGGTTGTACGCCCCCCAGGCGCCGAGGCCGACGAACCAGAACCCGAGCCCGACCATGAGTCTGAACGACCAGAAGACGATCGCGACCGGCGGCGACTCGTACTCGATGTCGTTCAGCCCGGTCACCTCCGCCCCCGGATCACCCCCGCTGGCGAGGAACGACGCGAGGTGCGGAATGCTTATTTTGTAGAGGTTGTCGGCCCGCGGATCGGTGAACCCCTCAAGCGTCGTCGGAACCGCGATGAGGTGCAAGTCGGCGCCGCGTTCGGTTTCGTACTGAGCTTCCATCGCGGCGAACTTCTGGGGCTGGGTCTCGGCGACGTGTTCGCCGTACATGTCGCCCTGAACGACCTGAAAGACCGAGGTGAGTATCAGGACGACGACTGCGACTCGAAATGCCGTCTGCCAGGCTTCGGAGTCGCGGTTCTGCCAGAGGAAGTACGCGGCGACGCCGGCGACCAGCAGCGTGACCGAGACGATCGCCGCGTTCTGCATGTGGACGAACATCCACGGGAATCGCGGATTGAAAAACGCGGCGAGGGGGTCGGTCATCTGAACGATTTCGGTGCCGTTCTGACTGGCGAGTTCGTACCCTCGCGGCGTCTGCATCCACGAGTTGACGACGAGGATCCAGAAGGCAGAAAGCCACGCGCCGAGGGCGACGAAAAACGACGAGAGCGCGTAGAACCGGCCTGAGACGCGATCGCGGCCGAACAACAGGATTCCGAGGAAGATCGCCTCGAGGAAGAAGGCCATCTTCGCCTCGAACGAGAGCGGGCCGCCGATGAGTTCCCCCGCGACCGTCGAGAACGCGGAGAAGTTGGTGCCGAACAGAAAGCCCATCGGGATGCCGGTCACCGTCCCCATCACGAAGCCGACGGCGAAGACGTTGGTCCAGAACTCCCTGAGCTTTCGGTAGCGCTCCTCTCCGGTCCGGACCTCCTGAACGGTGAAATACACCAGGTACGGCCCGAGGCCGATCGACAGCGCGGCAAAGAGGATGTGGATCGTGATCGCGACGGCGAACTGCAGGCGGCTCGCGAGGACGGGATCGATCACCGCGACCACCCGTACGGGATCTCGTCAGCGGGGACCCGCCCGCTCGCAAGCGCAGGTTCGAACGTGGCACAACGCACGGCCGAACCCGGCTTCAGTGACACTCCCCTCGAGCGACGTGCCGGCGGGACGCGTGGTAGAGCCATCACCGGATGTTCGGCGGCCGTTTCAATCAGTCACGAGTCGATTCCCGTCGCCTGGAAATCGACGGAATCGTTTCCTCCCCATTGAAAATACGTGGACGCAAGACAGTTCGGCGTCGACGACGTTCTCGCGTCCGGCGCTCGAGCGGCCGACTCGAGCTATCGGTGGGGCCGGTACCCGCTTTTCTTGCGACGATGGGGGCGATACCGGCTTTTCCCGTACCGGTTGGGCCGGCGTGCACCGTCTTCCCCCGCGACGGGACCGATCGAGCCGCCGGTGGTTCGTACCGTCGCCGACGGAACCTCCGGGGATTCATAACGCCGCCGACGAACTGTAGCGTATGCAAACGCACATCGTCCCGGTCGGGTTCGACTACGACCGGCTGATCGCGCCGCTGGTCCGCGATCAGATAGATGTCGACCGGGTCGTCCTCCTCGAGGGGGCGGTCGGCAGCGAGGCCAACGTGGAGTACTCGAGACACCTCTCGAGCAAGCTCGAGGCGGATTTCGAGAACTTGCTCGGCGCGAGCACGGATCGGTTCGTCCTCGAGAACGTCTACGACTACGACGCGGCGTTCGAGCAGGCCTACGACCTGATAACGAACGAACTCGACTGCGGAAACGAGGTCTGGGTCAACATCGCCGCGATGCCCCGAACCGTGAGCTTCGCGTTCGCGAACGCGGCCCACTCGCTGATGGTCGAGCGCCAGGAGGAACGCGAGCAGATCCACACCTACTACACGGCCCCCGAGAAGTACCTCGAGACCGAACTCGCCGAGGAACTGCGCCGGCAGGCGACGCTGCTCGAGGAACTCCTCGAGGGAGCCGACGGCACCCGCCGAACCGACGCGGGACGGTCCGCGACGGCGGTCGACGACGACCGGATTGGGGAGCGACTCGAGAGCGCCCGCGACCTGCTCGCGGAGTTCGACGAGCGGGGAACGACGATCGGTGCGAAGGAGATCGACGGCTCGCACATCGTCGAACTGCCGGTGGCGTCGTTTTCGAACGTCAAGCCCTTCGAGGAGTTCATCCTTTACAAACTCGGCGAGGACGGCGAGTTCGACTCCGTCTCGGAACTGGCCGAGGCGCTGGCTCGAGAACTCAACGAGGAGTACACCGACAGCTTTCGCTCGAAGGTCATCTACAATGTCGACCGACTCGGCCCGGGCGGAAAAGGATACATCGAACGCGATCGAACACGGGGGGTCGGACGTCACCGTCTGGGTCGAACCGATAGAATCGGGCTTCGCAGTCGAGGACGATGGCCCCGGAATCCCACCTGCAGACTTCGACCGGATTTTCGAGGCCGGGTACTCTTCAGAACGTACCGGTACTGGTCTCGGTTTATCGATCGTCGAACAGATAGCTGAAGCGCATGGATGGAGTGTCCGTCCAACCGAGAACTCTGACGGTGGCGCACGGTTCGAAATCACCGATATCAGTCACCTCGAGTAACTGCGGCGCCCCATCTCACAGGAAGTCGTGATTCTCACTGCGACCGCAACTCGTTGCTCTTTCGTTCGTGATATCGCGTCAAAAGCCAGTGCCCGGGGAGGGCTCTCTAACTCAAGGGTTCAGAACCCTTATGGCCATTGGGAGAGTATAACTACCATGCCGACGGCAGACTACGAAGCAAAGGTCGACAGCGTGTTCGAGATGGTCGAAGAATCAGACACCATCCACCCCGAGAACGCCGACCTGCTCCGCGCTTACCGCCGAGACAAGGAACTCAACGGGATGAGCGCGGCGACACAACAGCGGAATCTCTCATACCTGAAAATCGTCGCCGAACACGTCGACAAGACCCGGTTTCAGGATATGGACACAGAAGACGTGAAAACACTGATCGAGTGGGTCCACGATCGGGATCTGGCCGATGCGACCGTCGAGACCTACAAGAAGGTTATCCGGCAGTTTTGGACCTGGATGAACAATGGCGATGCACCCGACGAAGTCGCCTGGCTCACCATCTCGTCCGACGCCTCCAGCGGGACACTACCACAAGACCTCCTCACCAAAAACGACATTGAAGATCAGATCGCTGCCGCGAAAAACCCGCGCGATAAGGCATTCATCGCAGTACTGTACGAAACTGGGGCGCGCATTGGCGAGCTCATCGATCTAACAATCGGAGACATCGAGGATCGTAAGCACGGCAAGAAAATCATCATCGACGGAAAAACCGGTGCCCGTCGGCTCCCGCTCGTGGAATCCGTTCCATATCTCAATAAGTGGCTGAACGCCCACCCGAACCCCCAGAAGAACGCTCCGCTGTGGTGTAAGATCCAGCAGGGCGATCCGGACGATCAGCTCGGCTACAATTACCTACGACAAAAGGTACTCCAGAAGAACATGGAGCGGGCGGACATCGATAAGCCCTCGAATCCCCACCACTATCGCCACTCGCGGGCGTCATACTTGGCCAACGAGATGACCGAAGCGCAGCTCTGCGAGTGGTTCGGTTGGGTTCAGGGCTCCGACGTGCCAGCCCGGTACGTCCATCTGAGCGGACGTGACATCGATAATGCGTACGATACGTTACACGGCCTCTACGAACCCGACGAAAACGAGGAGGAACCACAGATCATCGAATGCCCCCGCTGTGAGGAACTAAACGAACACGACGCCGCGTTCTGTATGCGTTGTGGGCAGGCGCTCGACATTGACGCAGCCGAAGAGCTCGAGCAGGCTGAGTCGAAGGTAACGAAGGTCTCGTCGGACACCGACGCGGCTCTCGCCATTCAGCTGGTCAAGGCTATCCGTGAGGACAAAGAAAATGTGGCCCAGTTCATCGAGCAGTTGGAATAATCGTGCGCAAATCGATTACCGTTGTTTGTAGATCTTGACGTAGCTACCGAGCACTTTGGTATAGGAGCATCAAATCGCGTGTGGTTACTGTCAGACGTTCTCCCATGCCTTCCAGCGGTCGGCCCCCACGTGGTGAGGCAACAACTTTAGAGCGGCTTCAGCAGTGGGCATCGCACCTTCGCCAAGCAATTCCAGCAGGGGTTTCTCCTCAAGATTCCAAAGTACTTCGCTGACCAGTTCGCCGCGGTTGGTCAACCTGAAGCCCCACGCCGAATCCTCGACGAGTCCATATTCTCCTCGGAGGAATCGAGATGTCCACCAAGACCACAGATTTTCCCCTCTGGTCCGCTTGGGTAGCTTCTCTCCCTCATGATTTTCAACGTAGTGAAAAATAACGCGGAGTTCCGCATCTTCTAACAACGCGAGGAGGGCTTCTCTTCTCGCTTCAAGCGACCGGTAGTCGTCGGCAAGTTCCTTTGGCACACTATCCTTGCCTTGACGTGCCATCTCTCTCTCCTTGATCGAATACTTCCCGTTGAGTGCCTGATTGAGTTCATCCAGCCCCTCGTGAAGTGGCTGTAGGGCGTCTGCGAGTACTCCTCGAACATTATTGCGGCCTTTACGTTGAGATTCCTGTTCCCACCGATTGAATAGGAGCGATAGTTGTTCCACCTCACGTTGGACTTTTGGGAGAACTTGATCGCTCCAGGTCCAGCGGCCACCAGGCTGTTCGCGAACGCGACAGTGGTATGCCTCAATTCGTTCGAGATCTTGGTATATTATCTCGAGTATTTCGCGGAGTTCCTCCGGCGATGCGATCTCGGTCTTCAAACGCGATTTTGCCTCCGAGGGGTCTCTGACCTCATCCAAATCTGTTCTATTAGGTTTGTCAAAAGCTGTCGTTGACACCCGATACGCGTCGACCAGTTTTCTCTCGGGCTCCCAGAGGAAGCCAGGACTTCGTTTACTCATACTTAAAGGGCATATCTGGATTAGGTTGTGTATTTACACAGTATGGGGGTATAAAAGCGTTGGTAATGCCTGGCGCCCTACGCCAATATATGAAGGTCACTCTCCCAATCCGTCGCGATGGGCGCGTGGTGATCCCACGCCCTATCCGGGATAATTTTGACCTCGACTATGGCGACCTCGTTGAACTCGATGTTCGTCCCATTGACGGAGGGAAATCCGATGACTGATGGGCCAACCACAGATGAACTCCGACTCGTCGCTCAACACGGCAGTGGCGACATCCAGCGTATGCTGGCTATCGTCGAACTGGCGAGACGCCGAGATCGCCTCGAGGAGCTCCGTGAATTCGTTGAGGACTAAATTGTGGTTAGAAATGAACCCGCGGACGTTAGAGGCGTCCGCCACGACCAATGCGAGGATACATGCGGTGGTTGCCATGGTTGATTTCGGCGATCGGGCAAATTACGGTTGCCCCTCCTGCGACAGGTCAACTCTCATTACATCGCCCGATCAGGCTACTGACTTTGTCTGTACCGACTGTGGCTTGCAGATCAGTGAACAAGGTGGGGAAGGATGATTGACGAGCGGCCGGCCCGCCCAGAGCCCCTCCCGTTCGTCCGAGAGTCCATCCCCGACACGCTCGCGGAGCGCGGCCAATGGGTCGCCTGGCGGTATTACTTCGATACCGATCGCAACAAGTGGACAAAGATGCCAATCGACGTGACGACCGGTCGGTTCGCCAAATCCACTGATCCCGAGACATGGACATCGTTCGACGACGCGCTCGAGTATCACCGACGTGACGATACCGACACGGACGGACTCGGATTCGTCGTCTCAGATGACGACCTGTTCGTCGGAATTGACCTTGACGATGTCCGCGACCCAGAGACGGGCGATCTCGAAGCGTGGGTCAACGACATGGTCGAGGCTATCCCGACCTACGCCGAGGTGTCTCCGAGCGGGACCGGCGTACGACTGTTCGGATTAGGATTCGTTCCCGACGGTGGGAACCGGGCAGATGTCGACGACGCCGACGGGCATCTCGAGATGTACGACACCGGTCGCTATCTCACCGTGACCGGCCACAAGATCGACGGCTCTCCCGATGACGTCGAGCAGGTGAACAACGCGGTCAGCCAGGTTCACGCTCAGTATATCGCCGACGACGAATCAGACTATAGCTCGGCGAAGACGGACGATGACTGCGGTGCAGAAGGCCGTTCTTCGGGACTAAACCCTGGGAGTGACGGTCGCGAAACAGGGTCGCACGATCTCACCGACGAGCAGATTGTCCAGAAGGCCATGAACGCGGAGAACGGCGACAAGTTCACCAGGCTGTGGCGCGGTGATAGTTCCGGCTACTCGAGTCACAGCGAAGCCGACTGTGCGCTGGTGAGTCTGTTGGCGTTCTGGTCGGGCGGCAATCGTCAGCAGATCGACCGGCTATTTCGACAGTCGGGGCTCTATCGCGAGAAATGGGAGCGCGAAGACTACCGCGAGGCGACGATCTCGAGGGTACTCGACGGACGGACTGAATTCTATGAACCAAGCGCGGCGATCGAATGTCCGTCCGAACCTGTGGACGCTGCCGACGCGTGGCGACTCGCCAGTGAGCTGTTTGCCGACGACGAGACACCGACTGGCGAAGCGATTCAACGGGCGGCTGACGCGATCACGGTCGACTTCGATCTGCTCACCGTTGAGGACGACAACACGATGCGTCGGTTCGACGCGGAGCATGGGGTGTTCGTCGACGACGCCGATGCTCGAGTACACGAGCGACTCGCCAACCGACTCGGCAGCCAGTTCTCGACCCACCGCCACCGAGAAGTGTGCTCGACGCTTCAAGCACGGACCTACGTCCGCCAAGATACTCTGGATGCCGATCCATGGCAACTCCCAGCGGCGAACGGCGTGGTTGACCTCCATCCACTCGAGGACGGTCCGACCGACGTGGCCGACCTTGAGTACCGCCCAGCTCGACCAAGCGATCGGCTCATACGGACGATCGCCGCACCCTTCGACCCGGCCGCCGAGTGTCCAGCGTGGCTCGACTTCCTCGACTCCGTGACGGGTTCCGATCGCGACCAGCGACTTCTGCAAGAGTTTGTGGGCTATGCGCTCTACCACTGGGGGTTTCCGTATCAGAAGGCAGTTTTTCTCACTGGTCCAACCGACTCGGGGAAATCGACCTTCATCAACACCGTACTCGATCTCCTTGGCCCCGACATGACGACGAAGGCGACGCTGCAGCAGTTGACTAACACGAGATTCCACAGCTACCGACTCGAAGATACGTGGGTGAACGCGGCGAATGACATCCCAACCGATATCGTCGAGAGCAGTGGGACATTCAAATCGCTCACCGGCGACGACAAGCACACCGTCGAGGCAAAAGGTCGCGATCCCTACGACATCGAGCCACAGGCGAAACTGCTGTTCTCCGCGAATCAGCTACCGGAGGTGCAGGATGCCGACGATGCATTTTTCAATCGCGTGATTCTGGTCGAATTCCCGACGACGATCCCACCCGAGGACCAAGATACCCGACTCGGAGCGAAGCTTGCCGATGAGCATGCCGGGATTTTGAACTGGGCACTCGATGGGCTTGGCGATCTGCTCTACCGCGACGCCTTCGGCGACGATGATCCCGAAACGACTCGGTCCCGGTGGCGGTTCCAAGGGAGTCTCCTCGATCGGTTCATCTCTGGCGCACTCGAACCCGACCATGGCTCGCGGACGGCCGTGAGCGACGTCTACGACGCGTACGTGGAAGCGTGCGAAGACGTCGGCGAGACGCCTACTGCAACAAAGAAGGCGCTTACCACTCGCGTCATTGGCGCGTACGACAGCGTCGAGCGTGGTAATCACAGCCCGATCGGGCGACACTACGTGAATCTGCGACTACTCCCAAAAGACGAGTGGTTCGGCGGACTCTCATAGATCTGCCACACGAAATACAACGGTGTACAACGAGAGTTGTTTTGCGACTGTTGTCCGTTAGAGCGCCGCTGCCGCTTGAATTCCACACGATCGTCTGGTTACACAACGGATACAACACTTGGTAGGTGTTCTCGCGCGTAAGAGAGGAGAAAAGACCTCATCTACGGGTGTATGCAGTGAAGTGAGTCAGAACCGTGGTATCTGTTGTGCATCTGGCCGAGCCACCCGAAACTGGTCGGTATAGAATCGCTCGTACACTCCGATTTTCAAATCAATCCGTTGCAGTCCGTTGTATCGGCTTCGACGATCTCCGATAATCGAACAGAGGTAGACAGTACGACCTCCCCAGATACAGGTTTCTCGAAGCGTTGTATCCGCCGTCGACGTTCGACCCCTGTTCCACGCTCCTGACGTAAGTGGTCAGTCGAACGCCTGTTGGTCCTGGCCCATTGGGAATCTAAATAAAAACCAATGATAGCGACGGATAAAAAGACAATATGACACCGTAGATCGGCTGATGGACGAACGAAATCCGTCGTGTGACAAGTGAGTTGGATTAGAACTACTGCGCGTCAGTTCGCCAGCGATAAATATTTGCAATCCGCGTATCAAACCTCGAAATCGCTATATTCGACCGAGTGAAGCAATAGTGGTGGTACATTCTCTTAAAATATACTTATATCAACTAATTAGAAATTATATAATAATCGCTGTCACTTCGTTTTGTTTAGTATACCATAACGGCTATTTCTGCCTAACTCAACTGCCAGAACGGACTACTATTAGCAGGACCCAACTCAGAAATTACGGTCATACTAATGTAAATACAATCTCCTCACAAATGGGGTTCGTTGTCTACAGCCATCTGAAAACGTCGCGGGCGACCTGAACTGGCACCCTTCCGCGAACTCGGCCGCAGAAGACTCACTGAACAGGGTTTCGAGCATCGTCCCAAACCACCGCCGCGACCTGCTTGTCTCACGAACTGCCCTGACTGCCGTTCAGTCGTTCTCCTGTTGGTGCGTGGTAAATCGGGATTGATCGTCATGTCACTAGAAGCGAGTTGACACAGCGAGTCGACCGGCGTATTCAGCGTCGTACGTTTGTCTCTTCCAAACACTCGAGAGCGATCTCGGCCGTCATCGACGCTAGTTCAGCAGATATTCGGGCCGGCGTGTAGACCACGTCTCAGGAGAAGCACCAATCGTTTGCGAGGCTCAAAAGCACACGTCACTCTTGTGAGGGCAAAGTATTTGAGTGACATCGACACATTACATCGAAATGCACGCTGTCGCGTTCTTCCCTGACGAGTCGGACGTCCGACTCATCGAGACCGAAAAACCGTCCCCAGCGGACGGAGAAGTGTTGGTACGGACTCTCGAGGTCGGGATCGACGGTTCGGACAGGCGAATCGTCGCCGGCGATATCGGCGGTGTTCCTCCCGAGGAGGACGACTACCTCGTTCTCGGCCACGAAGCAGTGGGCGTCGTCGAAGATTCGAACGGAACCGCGTTCGAAACAGGTGACGTCGTAACGCCGTTGGTTCGTCGGTCACCCGATCACGAGACGCGGTTCGATACGAACGGCGAACTCGATATGGCTCCGCCCGGGACGTTCCACGAGCGAGGGATCACAGGAATGCACGGCTATATGTCGGAGTATTTCACGAGTGATCCGTCGTATCTGGTTCGCGTTCCCAATTCTATCGCCTCCTACGGGTTTCTCGTCGAACCGGCGAGCCTGGTAGAGAAATCCCTCGAGCAGGCTTTCGCCGCCAGGTCGGCGTTCGACTGGCGGCCAGAGAGTGCGTTTGTGCTCGGAAACGGCAACCTCGGATTGCTCGCGACCGTCCGTCTCGAGACGGGTGAGGAGTTCGCGCGGACGTACTGTCTCGGGCGACGCGATCGTCCGGATCCAACGATCGACGTTATCGAAGGCGTCGGGGGCACGTACGTCGATTCGCGCGAACTGCCCGTGGCCGCGTTCGCCAACGAATACGGTCCGGCGGACTACGTCTTCGAGACCACCGGGTATCCGAAACACGCCGTCGACGCGGTCTTTGCCCTCGCTCCGAACGGCGTTGGGACCGTTCAGGGGATCCCGGACGAGTCGACGACGTTCGACATCGATTGCGGCACATTCCACTCGGAACTCGTCGTCACCAACAAGGCGCTACTCGGCGTGGTCAACTCTCGCAAACGCCACTTCGAGGCTGCTACAGAGTGGCTCGAGACGGCACCGAAGCCGGTAGTAGACGAACTCGTGACGGGTCGCTACGAACCCGACGAGATCGATTCGGCGTTCGACGACTCACCCGATACGCTGAAATCCGTCGTCTCGTTCGATGGGTAGGTGAAAGCGCGATCGCTGTGACCCCTTCTCGCCGTGGCCCTGAGCCGGCCCGTTCGGCCTGCTCGACGGGAATCGCCGTTCGACGCGGGTAATTTCTCGTCGGCCGTCACAACACTGTGTGGGCGTTCGCACAGGCGAGTTTCCTTCTGGAGTTCGATGCTGCAGAGTCGGTCAGGATGGAACCGGTGATCGCACTCTGTTTGCGAGCATCGAACTAACAAATCGTCGGGGCTCGGGGGTCCACGTATTCTCGATCGAGCCTTATACCTTCTCGTATCGGAACGATTCACGTGACGATCTCGAGTTTCGCGTCGGAGAAATTCGCGACTCGGCGTCTGTTTGAGAGAATCGAACGCCACTTCGGCGTACCGCTCGAACCTTCCGATCCATCTTCAGCGTCCCACGAACATTACTGCGCCTCCTGTCGAACATCGTTGCGCTCGTTTGCGGCGTCGATTTGCGATAGCCGTTTGATCGTTACGAATATCGATCTGAACGCTGTCCCATTGATCGACAATCCATTGTGCGACCTTTCTTACTCCACCTACAAGAATTGGAACTTATTTACGCTCGTATGTCCGTAACCTAATCTACCGGAAACGGTCGACACGGAGTAATTATGGATTTTCGTCTCGAAAGCCGTTTGCGAGATACAAATCCGAGGGAAATACGGCCGAAACAGATGCGGTGAGTTTCTCCGCGTGCAACCGATCAGTTGACCGTGCCTTCGTTGTGACGTGATCACGGCCAGTCCACCCAAAAGATGGGGATTTAAGCGGATCGTCGACCCTGCGAATTGCATGGGATCCGATGGACGCGGCGACCGGCGAAAAACGACGGCGACATCGCTTCGAGTGGTCGATGCGATCGACGAACTCGGCGGCGGCCGGCTCACCGACATCTCCGACCAGGTCGGGCTCTCGACGAGTACTGTCTATACCCATCTCGAGACGCTGCGAGACGTCGGCTACGTCACGAAAGTCGGGGAGACCTACCAGCTCGGTCTGAAGCTTTTCCATCTTGGGGAAGCGGCTCGTCGGCGCGACGAACGGTACGACCTCGCGAAGGAACACGCGTTCGAACTTGCCAACGCGACCGGCGAGGAAGTGAGCTTCGCGGTGGCGGAGAACGGGCGGAGTATCGTTCTCTTCGACGAAGTCAGCAATCCCTCGGTGACGGGATTTCAGGTGGGCCACCAGTTCTACATGCACAGCTCCGCGAGCGGAAAAGCGATGCTGGCCGAGTTCTCGGACGACCGCGTCCACGAGATTCTCGATCGGTGGGGGCTTCCGGCTCAGACGCCGAATACGATAACCAGTCGGGACGAACTCTTCGCGGAACTCGAGCGAACGCGTTCGCGAGGATACGCCGTAAACGATCAGGAGGCCCTCGAGGGGTTGCGATCGGTTGCGCTGGCTATCACGGGTCCGGACGGATCCGCGTTCGGATCGCTCGATATCTCCGGACCGCCGTATCGCCTTCCATCGGACGAGAAGCTCGTCGACCAACTCGGTCCCGTCGTTTCGGACCTCGAGCGCGAACTGGCAGCCGGGGACGATGCAACGGTCAGGGACTCGTAGCGCCAAGGTGGGAACGAACTCGCCGTCGAACCGGTTCAGGATCTCTCGATGGCGCTGATACCGTCATCGAACGCGGTGATTGTTACATTTGTATTGGTGTAAAAGGCTACCTCCGGAGCGCTTTCACCTCGGAACTGGAGTGAATCAGTTTCTATATTGGAAAAGCATACTCTGTGGCTGTGAGGAGAGCGCTAGTACCGGAACTCGCCGATATGGCAATAGTTCTACGGTGTTCGCCGTCGACCGTTCTGTGACGGTTTTCCGTGTGCTTGCTCGACAATTCTGGTTGCAGGACACGCTCCGTGACGCCACAGCGAAGGCCCAGACGGCCGATTTTGGCACAAGAGACAGTAGTCAGGTACACAATCCGAACCGACGAGATAGCGTTCCTCTCCATCTCGTCGCCTGATCAGGTACATCGTCTCTCTCACTCTTCATTTCATTTCCCTATATTGGGAACTTCGATCAGCGCTCCGACTCTGGACGGCTCGAGCGAAGGTGTATTTTCGATCGAAAAACCGTATCCCGAGTGGCGACGGCCGCTATGGATCGTTCTCGCGTCCCTGCGCTACTATTATTACCGTTCGGCGACGTGTAACGGACGAGGTCGCTACGTGTCTCGGAGACGCCCACCCATGAATCTGCCAGTATCCGCGATAGAGCGCGCCCGCGAACGGTTTGACGAGTCGGTCGTGCGAGAGACGCCCGTCGAGACGAGCGGGACCGAACAAACCGAGTGGATCGTTGCCGCCATTCAGAATGCGGGGTTTCCGGTCACGCGAGTCAACTGACACCGGCGGTTCGATCGCAGAACAGTGAAATTTATGTAAGCCGTCTCTGATGGTTTCAGTGTGACGTTACAGAAGCCACCTCTATACTCGGCCCACCGAGCTGCCGACGCGGACTTCACCGACTTTGGTGGATGGGAGATGCCCGTTACGTTCGATTCGATACGCACGGAGCACTCGGCAGTCAGGGAGACGGCCGGCCGCTTCGACGTGAGTCACATGGGCGAAGTCGTCGTTCGGGGGCCCGACGCGACGGAACTGATGGATCGGCTCACGACGAACGCCGTCGGCGAACTGGAACCCGGAGACGCCCAGTACTCCTGTATCCTCGACGAGAATGGCATCCTCCTGGACGATACGGTCGTCTACCGCCGTCCGGAACGAGACGGGTATCTCTTCGTTCCGAACGCCGGTCACGACGAGCAGATGACGAACAGATGGCGCCGCTTTGCAGCCGAGACCGATTTCGACGTTGCCGTCGAAAACGTAACCGACGAAACCGGAATGATCGCGATACAGGGCCCCGAAGCGGTCGACGCGGTCTCCTCGGTCGCGAGTGATTCGGTGTCGGACCTCGATCGATTTTGCGCGCGCCGCATTGGGATCGCGGGTGCGGATTGTCTCGTCGCCAGAACCGGGTACACCGGCGAGGACGGCGTCGAGATCGTGTTTTCGGCGACCGACGCCGAGTCCGTCTGGGACGCGTTCGACGGGATTCAGCGGTGCGGTCTGGGCGCTCGAGACACGCTTCGACTGGAAGCCGGCCTCCTTCTCTCCGGCCAGGATTTCGACCCCGACGACGAGCCGCGAACGCCGCTCGAGGCCGGGCTAGAGTTCGTCGTCGACTTCTCGACGCCGTTCGTCGGCGCGGACGCGCTTCGAGAACTCGAGGCCGCAGGCGTCGACGAGCGCCTCGTCGGACTCCGGGTGGACGAGCGGGCGATCGCGCGCGCCGGCTACTCGATCGTCGCTGATGGGGCGGAGATCGGCGCCGTGACCAGCGGCACGATGAGCCCGACGCTCGGCGTTCCCGTCGCGCTCGGCTACGTCGACGCGGCGTATGCGGACGAGGGGACCGAGATCGGAATCGAGGTTCGCGACAGCGTGGCGGACGCGACGATCGTCGATCAACGGTTCCTGGCGGCCCAGGAGGGAGACACGTAACTGATGACATTCGAAATACCAGCACAACGGCGGTACGCGGAATCGCACGAATGGATACTGCGACGGGACGACGTCGTTCGAGTGGGGATCACCGACTTCGCACAGGACGAACTGGGTGACATCGTCTTCGTCGAACTTCCCGCCGCCGGCGAGACGCTCGAGGAAGGGACGGAATTCGGGGTCGTAGAGAGCATCAAAGCGATCTCGGACGTTTACGCGCCCGTCTCGGGACCGATCGCCGCGGTCAACGAGGCGATACTCGATCGCCCCGAACTCGTCAACGAGGACCCGTACGGCGAGGGGTGGATGATAGAACTCGAGACGGACGACTCGCTCGATCACCTTCTCGACCCGGACCAGTACGAGGAACAGATCCAATGAGTCAGCACGAGACGACGCTATCGACGGCGACGAGTCGGTCCGGAACGCCGTTCGCACCCCACTCCGAAGCGGATGTCGAAGCGATGCTGCAGGCGGTTGGCGCGGACTCGGTTGAGGACCTCTTCGACGTTCCGGAATCGGTTCGGTTCGACGGTTCGTTCGGGATCGACGCCGCCTCCGAGCGGGACGTGAGACGACAGTTGACGGAGACCCTCGAGCGAAACGATTCCGTCACCGAGTTTCTCGGCCGAGGACACTACGATCACTACGTCCCGTCGCTCGTCGACCACCTGGCCGATCGCTCGGAGTTTCTGACCTCCTACACGCAGTACCAGCCCGAGATCACGCAGGGATTCTTGCAGACACTGTTCGAGTACCAGTCGCTGCTCGTGGAACTGACCGGTCTCGGGGTCGCGAACTGTTCGATGTACGACGCGGCCACCGCGCTCGGCGAGGCGGCGACGCTGTCCCAGCGCATCCGCGCCGTGACGGGCGATCGCGTGCTCGTCCCCGATACGCTCCTCGACGAACGGCGGGCGGTCCTCGAAAACTACGTTTCCGGGGCCGACCTCGTCGTCGCGGAGTATCAGACCGACGGTGGCGTGGTCGACCCCGACGAGATTGCCGCCGCCGTCGACGACGACGTCGCGTTCGTGTACGTCGAAAACCCGACGACGAGCGGTCGAATCCAGCCCGCTCTCGAGGAGATCGGGACCCACCTGGCCGACAGCGAGGTGCTCTTCTGTCTCGGCTCGGATCCGGTCGCGCTGTCGCTGTTGCAGACGCCGGCGTCGGTCGGCGCCGACGTCGTGGTCGGCGACGCGAGCACCCTCGGGCTGGGTTCGGCCTACGGAATGGGACTCGGCCTGTTCGCCTGCCGCGAGGAGTATCTTCGGCAGGTTCCTGGCCGTCTCGTCGGCGCCAGTGAGGACGATCGAGGCCAGCGGGCGTACACGCTGACGCTCCAGACTCGAGAGCAACACATTCGACGCGAGCGAGCGACGTCGAATATCTGTACCAATCAGGCCTGGGTCGCGCTGCGAGCCGCGATTCACGCGACGCTGCTCGGTCCCGACGGACTCGTCGATCTCGCGAAATCCTGTCACCGACTCCCGCAGCGTCTCGCGGCGCGGATCGACGCGATCGACGGTATCGAGGCTCCAGCTGACGAGTACCCCACCTTGCGCGAGTTCAGAGCGACCGTCGAACCGCCCGCTTCGGAGTTCGTTTCTGCCCTCTACGAGGAAGGCTTCGCCGTCCACGCCGTCGACGAGGAGACGGTCCAGATCTGCGTAACCGACGCGAACGAGCGCGAGATCGATGCGTTCGTGGCCGCCATAGCGGAGGTGCTCGACTGATGGCCGGACACCAGCAGGCCGTCTGGAACGATTCGGAATCGGACGGCTACGAACCGTTACTCGCCGAGAAGGATCGGACGACGGTCGACATCGAGTACGACGGGTTGCCCGAGGATCTCACCAGGGACTCGATATCTCTCCCGGCGCTTTCGGAACCCGAAGCCGCGCGCCACTACACGCGCCTCTCGCAGATGAACTACGGAATCGACAGCGGCCCCTACCCGCTCGGTTCCTGTACGATGAAGTACAACCCGAAGTTCACCGAGGATATCGCGACGCGAGCGTCGGCGGCCGTCCATCCGGACCGCCTCGAGGGGAGCGTTCAGGGGACCCTCCAGCTCTACGCCGAACTCCAAGATTATCTCGGACGCATCGGCGGGATGGACGCGGTGACCCTCCAGCCGCCGGCGGGAGCAGCCGGCGAGTTCACGGGCATTCTCGTCGCCGCGGCCTACCACGACCGAAACGGCGAGGGCGACGAGCGAACCGAGGTCATCGTGCCGGCGAGCGCGCACGGGACGAACTTCGCCACCGCCGCAATGGCGGGCTACGACGTCGTCGAGTTGCCGGCCACCGACGACGGTCGGGTCGACCTCGAGGCGCTCGAGAGCGCCGTCGGGAGCGAAACCGCCGCGTTGATGCTGACAAACCCAAACACGCTCGGCCTGTTCGAGCGCGATATCGCGGAGATCGCCGACATCGTTCACGACGCCGGCGGTCTGCTGTACTACGACGGCGCGAACCTGAACGCGCTGCTCGGGCGCGCGCGACCGGGCGACATGGGCTTCGACATCATGCACTACAACGTCCACAAGACGTTCGCGACGCCCCACGGCGGCGGCGGACCGGGTGCGGGTCCGATCGGCGTCACCGAGGAGCTCGCGCCGTTCCTGCCGTCTCCGCAGGTCCGTCAGGGTTCGGACGGCTACGAACTGTTCGAGCCGTCGGAGTCGATCGGCAAGGTCCACGGTGCGATGGGCAACTGGCTGGTCCTCCTCAAGACTCACGCGTACATCCGCCGGCTCGGTGACGAGGGTCTCGAGGACGCGAGCGCGAAGGCGGTGCTCAACGCGAACTACCTCGCTAGCCAGATCGACCTCGAGGTGCCGTTCGGCCCCTTCCATCACGAGTTCGTCGCGAGCGCCGGCGAGATCGACGCCGCCGACTTTGCGAAGCGCATGCTCGATTTCGGCGTCCACCCGCCGACGACGAAGTGGCCGGAGATCGTCCCGGAAGCGCTGATGACCGAGCCGACCGAGGTCGAGAGCAAGCGATCGCTCGATCGGCTCGCCGCCGCGTTCGACGCCGTCGACAAAGACGCAGACGCGCTCGAATCAGCGCCCGAGCGAACCAGCGCGCGGTACATCGATCAGACGAGCGCGGCCCGAAGCCCGCGACTCTCCTGGCACGCGCTCTCTGGCGAGGAGTAACGCCAGTACCCAACTCCGTTATCTCCGTTGATCGAAGGCGATCCCGGTCACCTCGCCGCTGTCTTCGTTGATCGAAGGCACTGCTCTCGGCGACGGACCTCGCACACCGAACGAGCGAGGCAGACCACATGGGCATCCACGCGACACCCTCGATCGATCTCGAGGCGCTTCTCGAGTGGAAAGACGGCGTCGTCGATCGACTCATGTCCGGCGTCGAGAAGCTATGTAAGCACGTCCGGCGTCGAGAAGCTATGTAAGGGAAACGGCGTCACGCTCGTCGATGGCACCGCAACGTTCGTCGACGATCACACCGCCCGCGTCGACCTCACCGAGGAGGCGACCGATTTGGCTACGATCGACGAGACTGACGGGTTCGTCACGATCGTCGCCGCCGAAGACGGTCGGGTTTTGGGCGCCCGAATCGTCGCACCCGAAGCGTCGGAACTGATCGGCGAAATCGGAGTCGCGATCGAGTCCGAGACGACCGTGGCGGAACTCGCGGCGACGGTTCACACCCATCCGGCGCTCTCCGAGTCGATTCGAGAGGCGGCTGCGAACGTTGCGGGACGAGCGATACACACTCCGAACAGATAATCTGTCTGTCATTTCGTCTCGTGCCGACTCGAGTGCGCCGCGAGACGTTACTCGAACCGCTCGTTACCGTTGTAGGGGGTCGGAAGCGCCCATTGACAGTAGACGGCGGCCAGTCTCGTTCCGACGGTGACTGTGGCACACAGCGCCGCTGCTCCGCCACCTACTCCTGCGGTATCGAGTAGCCAGTAGGTCGTTCCGCCGAGTACCGCACAGCTCGCGTAGAAGTCGTCGATCATGATAAACGGCGTTCGATCCAGCAGGATATCAGCGATCGCACCCCCGCCGACAGCGTTGATGGTCGCGATGACGATCACCCCGAAACCCGGTAGGCCGCTGTCGGCCGCGACGATGGCACCGGCGGTAGTAAACGCGGCGAGTCCGACCGCATCCGCCACTACGGTAAAGGGGTGATCGTCGGGCGACTCGAGGGCCATACTGAGTCCGATCGCGAGGGTGACCCCGAACATGCCGAGGCCGATCTCACCGAGCGATCGGAGTGCAAGGGGAATCCGATCGACCAGTATGTCCCTGGTGGCCCCGCCTGCAAAGGCGGTCGCGAGACCCACCACGGTGACACCGAAGACGTCGAATCGCTCGCGGATCGCCTTCGTCGCGCCCACGAGAGCGAACGCGATTAGCCCGACGGCGTTCATCACGGTAAACGGGTCGCCGAGCAATTGTTCGAGCACTCCTCCCATAGATGACTGCAAACAGCGGTTTCAACCTATTCAACGTTCCGATTCTCGAAAGAGTGCCCATCGGAGGCGACCTCGTCAGACATGAACTACGTGTGGGGTCCGTACGACGGGGGTGAGTTCGCACGACGAGCGAGAGTCTCTACGATGGGAGTGGAGTCACGGCGATGGGAGTGGAGTCATGCGGTGACGATGACGACGATATTGTCTGTGTGTCGAGAAGGGTACTAGCCTGTGACGAGAACGGGGGTTCCGCGTATTCGGCTTTCGTTTACGCGTATCGCCGTTCGCGCCGTCTGCCGGACCAGTAGATATATGAGCACTCAATGATAGCTACCGAGTACCATGGAATGGTATCTCAACACAGCCACAGCACTGGCCTACATGGACGTAGCCAACAGCAACTGGCTCTGGATCTCAGCGATTCCAGTGGTCTCGATGGTGTTAGTGCAAGCGGGACTGTTCCTTCGGCGGTCGTGGAAAATGGAAAAAAGATGGGGTTATCCGATGAGCAGCTCAAAACCGGACTGAAGACGGGCGTCATTTCGGCGGTCGGTCCTGCGATAGCAGTGCTCGCAGCGATGCTTGCACTGATTGCGGTCGTCGGCGGGCCAGTTGCCTGGATGCGACTGTCCGTTATCGGATCCGTCGCATTCGAACTACCGGCCGCGGAACTTGGGGTCTCCCAACTCGGATTCGGATTCGGCGAAGACGGGATTACCGAGACAGCGTTCGCGACTGCAGTCTGGACGATGACCCTCGGGGGGATCGGCTGGTTGGTCGTTGCGGCTTTCGGGACGCCACATATGGAGAAGGCGAGACGAAAGATCGTCGGTGGAAGAGAGACACTGCTTCCGATCGTCACCGCTGGTGCGATGCTCGGCGCGTTCGCGTATTTTGTCTCCGGGGAAGTAACGGCCGGGGCACCCGAAACGGGATCCGTTGCAGTCGGGGGGTTAGTCATGCTCTCGCTCTTGAAGATAGCTGATGAGAACGACGTTCAGTGGATCAGAGAATGGGCGCTGGGGACGTCGATGGCGGTCGGCCTCGTCGTCGGGATGGGTGTTCACATGGTCGCCGGAGGTGGGTGGTAACGATGTCGTCACCGTCGGGTTCGGGTGAGAGCGTCTACGAATCGGATTTCATCCCGTCCATCAACAGATGGGGAAGAATAACGAGTCTGCTCGCCGTCGCCTTTTCGTTCGGGCCGGCACTCGTTTTACTCGCCGTGTTCGAGATTATTCCGCCAACGGGGGCGATAGTCGGTGGATTCGTGTCGGTCGTGACCACGTTCGGGATCATCTGGTTTATCGAACCCATCTCGTACTATCCGGTTCTCGGTATTCCCGGGACGTACATGGCGTTTCTGTCGGGGAACATCTCGAACCTCCGCTTACCGTGTGCTGGTGCAGCACAGGAGAGCGCCGATGTCGAAGCGGGGACCCCCCGTAGGAGCATCATCTCGACCATCGCGATCGCCGGCTCGATTTTCGTGAACATCGCGATATTGACGATCGGTGCCCTCGCGCTCGTTCCCGTATTCGAGGCGCTTCCCGAGTTCGTCCGGAACGCCCTCGAGTCTTACCTGGTGCCTGCGATATTCGGTGCGATTTTCGCGCAGTTCGGACGGGACTATCCGAAGGTAGCCGCCGTCGGGTTCGCTATCGCGCTGGTGATGACGGTGTTGATGGACCTCGGATTCTTCGCGTTCCTCCCCGGCATTCCGATCTATGCAGTGATCGTCGTCTCCGTGTTCGGTACGATCTACGCTGCGAAACTCATGTGGCAACGCGATATGATCGAGACGAGTTCGTGAGACGTTGGCTCCGGTAACTTTGTACCGTCGAACTCGCTTTCGGACATACCTCGGCGAGGGCCTTGGGAAATTATAAACAGCTGGTGTTTGCATGCTAGTTTATGCCAGGCACAAGTGACATAGTTGAATTGCGACGCGTATTTCACGAACACCCCGAACCGGGCTGGCGTGAGTTCTGGACGACCGCGAAAATCGTCGACGAAATCGAACGAGTCGGCGTAGACGAAATCCACGTCGGCCCCGATGCGATCGATTCCGATGAGCGCCTCGGCGTTCCGGACAATCGGGAGTTAGACACGTGGCTGGAGAGAGCCAGGAACGAAATCGATCGTCTTGACGTCTTCGATAAGATTGCTGGTGGAAATACCGGCGTGGTTGCGGTCATCGACAACGGAGACGGTCCCTGCGTTGGCCTCCGGGTGGATATCGATGCCCTTCCGATAACTGAGTCCTCTGACACGAACCATTTCCCAAGTTCGAACGGCTTTCGATCAACGATAGATGGATTCATGCATGCATGTGGACACGACGCGCACATAACTATTGGAATCGGTGTCCTCAAAGCGGTTTTAGAGAGTGACTTTAGTGGTATATTCAAAGTTTTCTTCCAACCATCTGAAGAACTCCTCGGCGGTGGAAAGGCGATGGCAAATACGAATCACTTATCTGATATTGACTATTTGATGGGAACGCACGTTGGACTCGATCTGCCAACCGGCGAACTCGTCGCTGGACTCGATGAAGCGCTGGCGCTTTCCCGTTTCGAGATCTCCTTCCACGGTGAGTCCGCACATGCGGGCAACGCGCCAAACGGGGGTCATAACGCTGTGCAGGCCTTAATCACCGCAGCAAACAACATGTACGCAATCCCCCGCCACGGTGACGGCGCGACTAGAGTGAATATCGGCGAAATCCGATCGGAGAACGCGGCGAACGTTATTGCCGATTCGGCGACTGCGAAAGTGGAGGTACGGGGCGGGTCGACGCAGCTGATGGAATACATGAAAGAATCTGTTTACGACCGCCTCGAGCACGCTGCGGAAATGCACGGCTGTGAGATTGACGTGACCGTTATCGGCGAGTCGATACGGCAAGACTGTGACGAAGAGATGGTCAGTGCAGTATACGAAAACGCGACCGAACTCGAGGCGGTCGAATCCCCCCGTCGAAGCGGGACGCTCGGTGCGAGCGAGGACGCCACCTATCTGATGAAGACCGTCGCCGACAACGGCGGCAAAGCGACGTACGTCAGTATCGGTGCGAGCAATCCGGGCGGTCATCACACACCGACGTTCGATGTCGACGAAGAGTGTCTCCCGATCGGCGTGTCTGTGCTCTCACGAACGGCGCTCTCTTTGCTTGCTACCGACTAGAGCAGACTCGTCGGCCGTTGTATCGGTGCCTCGAGAACGCCGATTCTGCCGTCGATTTCTGCGTCACACTCCCGTACGAGGTCGACACCGAGACGCGATACTAGGCCGTGGACCACCCAATTGATGACTCACTCACAAATATTTTTATGGCAGTATTGCGTTAGGTGACGTATGCAACGAACCGTTCGAGATACTCTCGTCTCTTTCCTCGTTGGAGGCGCAGTGTGCATCGGTCTGTACTGGATTGGAGGATTTCCCAGTCTCGCGCTCGTAACGGGGCTTTGCTGGGCCTGTGGACTCACACTCACCTTCCACATCGGCCATCACTACCCGGCATACGCGACCGGGGAGACGTGGAACGACAAACGCTGGACGGGACTTAGTGTCGGACTCGTTACGTTGGCTGCACTCATCGGTGTCAGCCCGTTGTTGGGAGTTACTGACGAACTGCGTCTCGGACTCGGATTCCTGGTCACGGGAGCCGGATTTGTCGCGTATGCGGCGGGTACACTCGCCGTGTTGGAACGAATCGGTGAAGATTCGGCCGTCGTCTCCACTGCGTCAGAGACAGCATACTCGAGCGACGGCGACTGATCGGCCAGCCGGACAGCGTGAAGTCCGACAGACGAAACGGAAGCGACCATGACCGACGCGTCGGTTTCTGACGACGAGTTTGTGGTCGGCGAGCGCCACCTCGATGGGTGATTGATCGCTGTCCGTGAACTCGAGGGAATCCGTTGACGTACTGTTCACGGTTCTAAGACACGTTTCAGCCGGACAGAATTGTTTGCGACATCACTCTTTTTCGTATGAGTCAAGTCTACTATTCTCAACATCAACTTCCCAATTGATTGTGATTTCGTCGCCAGCAAAATAACCGGTGCACCCCGAAAGAGAAGCGGCGATACGAGTATTCGCTCGGATTGTGACCCCCATAATATTATATATTCACTTGTGTCCGCTCGAAAATTTTTCTCAGTATTGTGCTTTCTCGACGTAACGTGGTGTGCGATTCATAACTCGATCCGCGATAGCACTGCGTGGGTATTTTCCACCAATGACACGCGAAGACGACACGACGTACGACAGCCGTCGGAACGTCCTCCGAACCGCTGCAGTGATCGGGACGGGAGCGGTCGGCCTCACGGGAGTCGCGGCTGCGGACGAGCACGGAGAATTCAACAACGGAAGAAGGCGTGACGAGAAGCGAAAACACGACGACAGACGCCACTACGACGACAAGGATCGAAAGAAACACCGCGACAGGAAGGATCGGAATGGACGCCACGACGAGAGACACCACCACGATTACGATACCCGTCGTCCCGACCCGGTTACCGACACTGACGGGTTCGTAGAGTACGTCAAACGCATGGCTCTGCGAAGCTTCGACCGATAGAACAATCAGTGAGATGCGGGGCTTCGCCTAACTGTTTCGCGATCACAGGCGAGAGAACCAACTCTCACAAATCTCGAGGGCGGGGGTCGACGATGGACGAGCACTCGGTTCGTGCATCGTCCGTTTTACCGACGATTCGAAGCGACACCAGCTCCGAACGGTCGCGTGCCACTCGATTACGCTCGAGTGGACGGCCCGGCCTCGAGGCTCAGTCTTCCGTTCGAGAGTGTCACGCCCGTCGTGGTTGGCAGTTATCCCGGTATTTCGCGTACGTACCGCATGCGTCTCTTGCAGATTTTCGTCCCGCGGGGTGATCGCGAGCTCGTTCTCGAGACGCTCGAGGCGGAGGGAATCGAGTACGCGGTGACCGAGGAAACCGGACCGGGTGGGTTCGAAGCGCTCGTGTCGATTCCGATCACGCCGGCCGGCGTCGAACCAACGCTCGAGAGACTCCACGAGGCGGGCATGGGCGAAGAGGCTTACACCGTCGTCGTGGCCGCGGAGACGATCGTCTCCGAGCGGGCCGACTCGCTCGCGGATCGGTTCTCCGGGACTCGGATCTCGAGAGAGGAGCTTCGGTCGCGGGCCGTCGAACTCGCGCCGGCGTCGTCGACGTACTTCTCCTTGCTCGTGTTGAGTACGATCATCGCGACGGCGGGGCTCTTGCTCGATTCGACCGCGACCATCATCGGCGCGATGGTCGTCGCGCCGCTCATGGGGCCGGCGCTCGCGGCGAGCGTCGGCGTCATCGTCGACGACGACAGCCTCGCCGCGCGCGGGGTCCGGCTCCAGGTGGTCGGCCTGCTCACGTCCGTGATGACCGCGGCGGTGATGGGGTACCTGCTCCGCGGGACGGTTCTGTTGCCCCCGGCGTTCGACATCACGACGGTTCCGGCGATACAGGAGCGAATTACCCCCGGCTTTCTCGCGCTCTTTCTCGCGCTCGGTTCCGGAGCGGCCGGCGTGATCAGTCTCACGCGCGGCGTAGGGTCGGTGCTGGTCGGCGTCGCTATCGCCGTCGCGTTGATTCCACCCGCCGCGACAGTCGGTCTCGGCATCGCCTGGGGTCACCCCGAAGTGGTCCTCACCGCCGGCACGCTGGTGTTGATAAACATGCTATCGATCAACCTCACCGCCCTCCTGTTGCTGTGGCTCTCGGGCTATCGACCGCACCGCTCGGCGGGCATCGAACGAGCCTACGGTCGACTGCGCTCGCGCGTCGCGGTCCTTCTTTTCGTGATCGTGCTGCTCTCCGTCGTTCTCGTGGGAGTTACCTACGGAACGTACCAAACCGCATCCGTCGAACACGACGCGACCGTCGAACTCGAGTCGATGAGCGACGACCCCGCCTTCGGCGACCTCGAGTTCCGGGAGGTATCGATCGATTACGAGCTGTACGATGTCTACACCGGTTCGAAGCCTGTTATTACCGTCCTCGTCGAACGACCGCCCGGCGCGGTGGAACCGCCCGATTTCGCCGAGACGGTTCGCGGTCGACTCGAGTCGGCGACCGGCGAGGAGGTGACGGTCGTCGTCGAACTCGTCGACACTCGACGGGCGTGACGTTCACAGCAGATTATCGTTCTCGACGTGTGGGTCCGATCGGTGTGTGACCCAAGCCGGTATTACCGAATGGGCTAACACTGATTTACTCTCCGAAGAAATACTATATGTGGGCGAAAAGTAAAATATATGTTGAATATATGGTTGCTTGTATAGATTATTACTACACAATGCTTATTTCCCTTGCCCACTCCCTCTCTCTATGGACAGTCGGCATCGCTTTCGAACGAGATCAAAACTACTCGTTGAGATCCGTCCACTCGGTGGTTCCGGACAGAAATCGGTGATTTCTTCATGAGTTCGGTTGGCATTGGTATCGTCGGTCTCGGTGGAATGGGACAATTACACGCACGAAACGTTCTCGAGCACGGCGCTGACGTTTGTGCTGGGGCGGATATCGTCGAATCGAAACGCGCTCGGTTCGGCGAGGAGTTCGACGCGCGGACGTACGAATCACACGAGGGACTCCTCGAGGACGACGCCGTCGACGCCGTCGTCGTCACGACGCCGAACCGGTTTCACGAACCGATCGCCGTCGCCGCGCTCGAGGCGGGTCTCGACGTGCTCGTCGAGAAACCGCTGGCACACACCCTTGAGAGCGCAGAGCGTATCGTCGACGCCGAAGCCCGGTCGGACGGCATCTGTATGGTCGGCTTTCACAACCGCCACGCGGCGTCGACGGCGCTGTTCGACGAGTACGACGATCGCGGCCGCTTCGGCGAGTTGACCCACGTCGAGGCGAACTACGTTCGTCGCCGCGGCGTCCCGGGCCCGGTTCGTGGTTTACCGACCCCGGACTGGCCGGCGGCGGCGCGTTGCTCGACATCGGCGTGCACGCGATCGATCTCGCGCTGTACACGCTCGGCTTCCCCGAAGTCACGGAAGTCTCCGGAATCACGAGGACGACCTTCGGCACGCGAGAGGAGTACGCTGATCCCGACGGGTTCGGCGACAACTGGGACGCAGCCCTCGAACCGTACGACGTCGACGACTCCACCAGCGCGTTCGTTCGATGCGCCGACGGATCGACCATCTCGCTCGAGGCGGCCTGGGCGACGAACCGCGAATCGTCTACGGACTTCGTCGTCCGCGGGACGGAAGCCGGCGCGTCGTTCGAGATCGGCGATAACGACCTCACGATCCTCGAGACCGGAACTGGCGGTTGCGACCACTACGCCGATGTCGACCTCAGCGGCGATCCGTCGATCACCGGTCATCTCGAGCAAGACAAGCGATTCCTCGAGGCCGTCGCCACCGGGGTCGAGCCACAGACGAACACGATCGAGGAGGCCCTGACGGTACAGCGGGTGATCGACGCTATCTACCGCTCGAGCGAGACCGGGCGAGCCCAGCAACTGGCCGACGCCTCCGATCAGGAGATTCAGGCCCGACTCGACTGACGGGTTCGGCACTCGTTTCGCTATCACTACCCCACATTACTCGGCTCCGTCTCGAACGGTCGTCACTGACACCGTTCGCGTCCTCGGGCCATCGAATTCGGCCAGTAACACCGACTGCCAGGTCCCCATCGCGAGCGAGCCGTTCTCGATCGGAATCGTCACCGACGGTCCGACGACCGACGCCCTGAGGTGCGAATCGGCGTTCCCATCGAGTTCGTCGTGAGCGTGGCCCTCGTCGGGAACGAGTTCCGAGAAAAAGTTCTCGAGGTCGGTTCGGAGCCGGTCCTCGTCTTCCTGGAGGAGAACGGCTGCCGTCGTGTGCGCGACGAAGACGGTACACAGTCCGCGGTCGATATCGCTCGCCACCGCGTCGCGGACGCGGTCGGTGAGATCGACGGTCGTCAGCCGCTTTTCGGTCTCGACTGTGAACTCCATACTGGAACTGGTGGCGTGATCGAGAAGACGGTTCGCCTTACAACTGTGCGGACGCCCAGGCTGCTCGTTCTCGCACCGCGGGATTCGGATCACCGTCAGCGAGTTCCTCGAGCGCGCCTCGAGCGGTTCCAACCCGTCCGTGGCCGATCGCGGTACAGGCGTTCGCGCGGACCTGCGCGTGCTCGTCGGAAAGTAATTCGACCAGCCGGCGCTGTGCTCGGACCTCGTTCGTGTCGGCGGCGAGGCGGCCGATCGTCACCGCCGCGTTCGCGCGGGTGGTCGGATCGTCGCTCTCGAGGGCGGTCGCGATCGTCGAACAGTGGGGTTCGATCGTTTCGGGCGCGGTGCGTGCAATGTCGCCGAGACAGGCAATCGCGTTGTTTCGCAACGCGCGGTCGTCGTGATCGACGAGCGAGACGATGTCGTCGACGAAGTCGAAAATAGAGACGGCGTCCGCCCTGACTACCCGGCCGATCGCGGTGAGTGCAGACACCCCGCCGGTTCGGGGCGCAGCGTGCAACACTTCGCACAGCAGCGACAGCGCTGGCGTGATCTCAGTTGGATACTCCTTCGACAGTTCCGCGACCAGTTCGACGCTCCAGCGGTCGACGGTCGATCGCTCCTCGAGGACGGCGACGAGTTCGTCGACGTGATCGACGACGGTGTCCGGCCGCTCCTCAGCGACCGCGTGGAGGCACCGAAAGAGGTCTCGAGTCGCCTGCTGTGGGAGGGTTGCGGTCACGCACGAACTGATCCCCGGCACCGATGGCGCGACGTCGTCGGGCGATTCCCGCGCGAGTTCGGCCAGACAGTAGGCGATCGACTCCGCGGCGTCGGTCGATTCGGTCTCGAGCAGCGCGCGGAGTTTCGGCACTGTCGGCAGACACGCTTCGGGATTGGTTTCGACAGTTTCGCAGACCGCCTCGAGCGCTCGCTCTCTCCGTGCGGGTTCGTCGCTGTCGAGTCCCGCCAGAACGGTCGGTAGTTCGAACCCCTCGCCCCCCGTCGGCGTGCGTCCGTCCGACTCGTTCCCGTCGCTCTCCATGCTACCTGTGGGATACGAGATAACGGGGAAAAACCTTCCGAATATTTTGCCGGAAATGTCGGGTAGTAAAGACAGTCACGCGAGCCAGTCGTCGGGCTTCGTGTCGTAATCGACGTCCGAGGCGGCGAGATGTTCGACCTCCTCCCAGGGTACGTCTTCGACGGTCACCTCCGTGCCGTCGTACCGAAGGCACGTGCCGCGCTCGTCGGCCTCGGGCTCTCGGTTCCGGCGCTTTGCCACTTCGACGTCGTGTTCGTCCACCTGCTTGACGATCGTCAGGAGGTTCACCGGCCGACCCCAGAGTTCGAAGACGCGTTTGAGCGTCTCTCGAGCCTGCGCTAAGTCCAGCATAACGCCGTTGTACTGGTGACCGAGCAGGAGTTCGTTGGCGTTGTTGTAGTTGCCGTCGTAGACCGCGATCGTCGGTTTCCCGAAGTTGGTAAACTGCAGGAGCAATTTCTTCTTGACGTCCTCGGCTTCGTCGCTCGAGACGTGGAACTGGCCGGTCGCCCGGGAGTGCTCGTACGTGAAGTAGTCGTTTTCCGTGATGAACTCCTGGGTCAGGAACTGATCGAGGAAGGTCACGTCGTTGTGGCTCTCGCGAATGTCGAACATCCGGTCCCAGCCGGCGGTGTACTCGACATCCGCGAGTGCCTCCTCGACGCTCTCGTACCGCGCGTCGTCGAACAGGTAGCGGCCGATCCGCTCGAGGTCGTTCTGGCTGACCCGCGTCAGGAACCCGCGGTGCTGGCGCTTGACTAGCGAGTAGTGTCGCCGGGCCAGTCCCTCGTAGGTGAGCACCTTCCACGGATACCGCCCGACGTCGATTTCGCCCGCTCGCGCCGCCTCGAGGGCCTCGTCGTCGACGTACGCGGACGGCAGGTCGACGACATCCTCGAGCGTCTCGGGGGTGATCCGAACGAGCGCCTCTGGCGGCTCGAGTCGCTCGCGCACCGCCTCGAAGTCGACCACGTCGGTGAGGTTGCGCCACGAAACGCCCTCGACGCGAAGCAGGCGTTCGAGGACTTCTCGGCGGTTCGTCTTGTTCTCGACGTACTCCCACAGTTCCATTCCGAGGCTGTAGGGGTTGAGTCCGGGCGAGGCCAGTACCCGTGCCATGTGATCGGCGTAGTTGACGAACTCATCGTCCTCTGCGAAGCCCTCGTCGCTCATCATCCGCGACTCGTGGTAGGCGGCCCACCCCTCGTTCATCACCTTCGTCATCTTCTGGGCGGCGAAGTAGTACGATTCGGCGCGCATCATGTCGAGGATGTCCCGCTGCCACGGTTCCATCTCGACGGCGCGTCCCGCTTCCTCGTCGAACTGCTTGCCGTGCTCGCGAACGAACGCGAGGATGTCCTTCTGGGGCTGTGCGGGGAACTCTATCGAGGCGTCGTCGCCCTCTACGGCCTCGAGCCACTCCTCGTCGAACACTTCGCCTTTGACCTCCTCGGAGAGCTCGAGGTCGTCGAGTTTCGCCGCCAGATCTTCGTCTAGCTCGTCGGTCACGTCGCCGTCGATGTCGAGGCGTCGCGTGTAGATCTGGTGCTGGTCGATGTTGTCCTCCAAGGTCAGACAGTGGTCGATCCACTTCTCGACGTCCGCCCGATCGATCTCCGGGTCGGACATGTAGTCGTCGATGGACTGAGCGTGGCGCTCTAACATCGCCGCGGCGTTGACCGCGCCGTCGTCGGCCTGCCCGCGGGTGAACAGGCCGAACCACTCGTTGTTCGCGAAGAAGTCCGAGTGGGCCTCGACGTGGGTGATGACCGCCTTCTGGTCGGCGATCGTGTTCGACTCCTGTAAGAAGGCGTGTGCCGGATTGTCGTTGTTGACGATCTCGAAGGCCTTCCCGCCGCCGTACTGGCCCTGCTTCTGTTGTTTGTCGTACTGCATTCCCCACCGCCAGTGGGGATACCGGCTCTGAAAGCCACCGTAGGCGATGAGTTCGTTCATCTCGTCGTAGTCGATGATCCAGTACTTGACCGGGTACGGCTCGAGGCCGAGTGTTTCGGCCAGGTTTCGCGCTTCCTCGACCGGCTCCTCTAACTCCCCGGCGATGGCCTGTTTTCGGAACCGGTCGGCGTTGGAATTTGTCTTGCTCATAGGTGTCTCTGGTTCGCTTTCATTACTCGTCCGCCTCGCTCTCCGTCGAGAGGATCTCGTAGATCGCGTCTGTCACGTCGCCCTCGCCGTTGACGTACGCCACCGCGACGTCCTCGGCGTCGCGACCGAAGTGCTTCTCCAACTCCTCGGCGTGCGTGGCGTTGATCGCGTTACCGCTCGGCTGGGTTTCGACGTAGGCGTGGAGATTGGCGGGGATCTCCTCCATCCTCGGGATCACTCGCTCGCTCGTGTCGTTCGAGGAGTTCTCGGAGTCGCCCGCGGCGAAGACGTAGCGGTTCCAGTCGGTCCAGGGGTACTCCTCTAACAGTTCGGCCGCCAGATCGTAGGCACTCGAGATCTTCGTGCCACCGCCGCTTCGGATGCCGAAGAACTCCTCGCGGTCGACCTCCCACGCCTCCGCGTCGTGGGCGATGTAGACGAACTCGGCGTTGTCGTACTTGCCCTGGAGATACCAGTCGAGCGGCGTGAACGTCCGCTCGACCAGTTCGCGTTTTTTCTCGCGCATCGAGCCGGAGACGTCGCGAATGTTGACCACGACCACGTTCTTTTCTTTCTCCTCGATGATCTCGGGGTAGCGGTAGCGCTCGTCCTCCCGGCGGAAGGGGACGTGCTTGATCCCCTCGCGGCGGATCTTCTGCTGGACGGTCTCGCGGGAGACGTTTTCCTCGACGGCTTCGATGGAGTCCCACTTTCCGCGCTCGTCCGCCACGTCGGCGTGGGCCTCTTCGACCCAGGCCATCGACACGGGCAGGTTCTCGCCGCGAGCCCACTCGAAGACCTCGCGGGGCGAGATCCCCTCGACCTTGCACAGTTCCCTGAGGAAGTCCTCGTCGAAGTCCATCGCCAGTTTGCGCTTGAGCCCTTCCTTGAACATCCGCTCGAAGTCGAGCGTGCTGTCCGGCCCCGAGCGCGTCATGTCCGTGAACGGCCCCTCTTTCTCCTCGACGACCTGCTTGCCTTTCGGCTCTAAGTCCAGTCCGAGCTCCTCGTCGAGTTCCTGGGCGAACTCCTCGGGATCCATCTCGTAGTACTCGTGTTCGCCGCCTTCCTCACCGGGTTCGTCCCCCTCCTCGCCATCGTCGTCTCCCGGCTGTGGCTGAGGCTGGCCGATCGGCTGGCCGACATCCGGGGTGTCGCCGTCGCCCTGTCCGACGCCGCCCTGGTCGCGCTGGTCGTAGGCGAACTCCGGCAGCGAGACGATCTTGACCGGCACGCTCACCGATCCGGGTCGACTCTGGCCGAGGTCGCCGTACTGGATGAAATCGGCCAGATCCTCCCGGCGTTTCTCGCCCACCTCGCGGAATCGCTCGAGGTCGTCTCTCAGTCCCATCGGTGCACCTCCGTTCGTGCGGGTACCACTGGGCGCTCGAGCGCACACCTGTCACCGCGCGGGTACCGATTCGATTCGTCCCCCTTCTCGGTCGCGTTCGCGTTCAGTTCCATCGGTAGCTCACCTGTCCCATGATGTGTCTGCTGGTCAGTTCCGCGGAGGCCTCGCTGTACCCGAAGCGATCGACCATCGCCTCGATCGTGCTGTCTTTGACCGCCTCGGTCTCGGTTCCTTTCGGCGGGTCGTCCCACTGGCGCGGGTCGAAGTCCTCGAAGGTCCGCTCGACGTCGTCCCAGTCGTGGCTCTCGAGGACCGAGTTGATGACCGGAATCGCCGTGAGATCCACGTCCGCGACGGCGAAGTCCTCGTCGCGGTGGTCCCAGGCGTGTCGGTTCAGCGCCGTGATGACCTTCTCGCGGCGGAATTGGACGACGCTCTCGCGCGGCTGATTGCCCTGGTAGGCCTCCTCGGAGAACTGCCCGAGGTGCTCGACCTCGAAGAGTTTCATCTTCAGCGCGTCGGGTTCGACCGCCTCGCCGCGGTCGTTGTAGAGCGGCTGGTCGGTCTCCCAGGCGTAGACGTGCTCGACGTACTCGGCGACGGTCTCCTCGTCGACCCGCTTGTCGGCCATGATCGCCTCGACGACGTCCGACTCCTGCTGGTCGTAGATGTAGTTCTTCACGGGGACGATCCGGTTCTCGAACTCGGAGCGCTCGCCGGTCGAGAAGACCGGGGCGTCCGCGAGTCCGTCGGCCATCGCGTTCAGCACGTCCCGCGGCATGATCACGTCCTCGACGGAGAGTTCCGGGTGATGGCGATCCCGGTCGGTCTGGAGCAGTTCCGCGAGTCGGTCGCGCGTGTAGGTCACCGGCACGCCGTGTTCGCCGTCGTGGCCGTCGCCGTCGAACTCGAAGTCCGCTTTGGTCCGGCGTGTATCGCCTTCCTGTAAGTAGCCGCGATCGAACAGCAGCGCCTTCTCGACGAGGTCCAGCCCGGCGGGCAGGTTCTCCTCGTCGAGTCGCGTGACCACGGCATACAGCGCCGCGGCCTCGATGGCGTGGGGCGCGAACTCCCTCGCGGTCGTCTCCCCCTCGCCGTCTCTGACCGTGACCGACACCGGTTCGCGGATCCGTGACTCGAGCTCCTCGTACTCCGTCGCCTCCCAGATCGACGTTTCGTTGGTCAGCTCCCGGCGGATCAGCTCGGTCTCGAGGCTCAGGTTCGTCAGGTAGCCGAACTGGTGTTTATCGAGGCGGCGTTTGAGCGCCTTCAGCGGGTCCATCCCGTTGCGATCGGCGTGCTGGTTGAGTTGTGCCTCGAGATCCGGGTTCGAGATGATCACCATCTGCGTGTCGATGTCCATCCCGATCCCCTTGTCCAACTTCACGGACTGCTCGTCGGGCACGTTCAACAGCTTCTGGAGCAGATCCGCGTGCTGGGCGGCGTCCTCGACGATGGTGAGGACGCCGTTGCCCTGCGAGATGACTCCGTCGTAGCTGAAAGCCTGCGGGTTCTTTCGCCCGCGGGAGTCGAGTTCTTGCAACATGCCGTGCATCCACGACCCGACCAGTCGCTCCTTGGGCGGCCCCGCGTCCTCGGAGTGAAGGACGCCGACGCCCTGGCCCACGTCGACGACGTAGTTTTTCACCCGCAGGTGGTTCTCGTCGGTGATCGCCGAGAACAGCGACTCCTCGCCCTGTCGACGGTAGCGCTCCTCTAAGAACTCGTAGGCTTCCCGCGAGAACGGATCGAGCCGCGAGTCGACGTGGATCGGAACATGATCCTCGAGTCGGTCGTTCAGCTCCGCCAGCAACTCCTTGCGCACCTCCTCGGGGAAGACCGATAGCGGGTGGGCCTGCACCGGGCTCTCGTACCAGTTCTCGTCGTCCCCGGCGGTCGGATCGCCGCCGTAGCTCAGCCCCCTCGAGTCGGCGGCGGTCGTCACGTTCCACTCCACGGTGTAGCGCCGGCCCGCCGGCGTCTTCGAGTACTCGCGCAGTCCGTTGACCAGACAGCGCTTGAGTTCGGACTTGCCGGTCGCGGTCGGCCCCTCGAACCAGACGATCTTCTCGTCTTTGGCCCTGCCCGCAGCGATCGAGCGCAAGTCGTCGACGAAGCCGTTGAGAACCTCGGTGTTGCCCAAGATTGCGTGCTCGCCGTCGTTGTGCGGATCGTCGAAGAAGCGGTATCGCTGTTTCTCCTCGCCCTCCTCGACGACGGTCCGCGTGCCGGCGGCCTCGATGGCCTCGAGCAGGTACTTCGAGGCGTGGGAGGCGATCGTCGGGTTCTCGAAGATCCGATCGACGTACGCTCCGAGGGTCATCGGCTCTTCGTAGGTCTCCTCGAGGGCGCGATCGGCCTCGTGGACGTAGTCGTTTCCTCTCATGGTGGGTCTCCGATCATGTCAGTCCTCGATTTCGGCTTTCGCCACCTCCGCACCGGCGAACTCGAGCACCTCCTTCGCGCCGCCTTCGGAGTAGCCCTGTTCGATCAGGGCGTCGATCCACGAGGAGCGCTCGTCGTCGTCGACATCGCTGGCGCTGACCAGCGCGGAGAAGTTGATGTTGTGTTTCTTGTCCTCCCAGAGTTTGCGCTCTAAGGCCCGGCGCAAGCGCTCGTTGTCCTGCGGGTTGAACGCCTCGCCCTCTCGGGCGCGCCTCGAGACCCAGTTGCTCACCTCCTGTCGGAAGTCGTTCTTGCGGTCTTCGGGCACGTCGAGTTTCTCCTCGACCGAGCGCAGGAACGTCTCGTCGGGTTCCTGCTCGCGGCCGGTCAGCGAGTCTTCGATCGTGTCGTCGTCGATGTAGGCCATCACGTGATCCATGTACTTCTCGCCCTGGCGCTGGATCTCGTCGATGTCGTAGGCCAGTGCGTGGCGCACGTCCTCGATGGCCCGCTCGCGGTACTCCTCGCGAACCGTCTCTAAGTACCGGTAGTACTTCTCGAAGTTCTCCTCGGGGATCGAGCCGTGGTGCTCGAGATTCTCCTCGAAGAAGTTAAAGACCGTAAGCGGCGAGAGGAATCCGCGCTGGCGGTGTTTCGAGTCCATGATCGCCTCGGCGATCTCGTCGCCAATAAAGCGCGGCGAGATGCCGACCATCCCCTCGCCGACCTCGGCCTTTGCCGCGGCCTCCTCGCGGAGCTTTTTGACGTCGATGTCGTCGCCCTCGTCGATCTCACCGTTGTAGGCTTTGGCCTTCGAGAGCAGATCGACCGTCTCAGTGTCGGGCTCTTCGATCCGCGTGAGAACGCCGAACAGCCCCGCCATCTCGAGGGTGTGGGGCTCGACGTTGATGTCTGGCACGTCGGCGTTGTTCAACATCTTGTCGTAGATGTGTGACTCCTGCTCGTAAGAGAGGACGTAGGGAAAGTCGATCCGCTTGGTGCGGTCGTTGAACGCCTCCATCTTCTCGTCGCCTTTCTTGTCCTTGTACTCGGGCATGTTCGTCCGCCCGACGATGACCTGGTCGATGTCGATCCGCGGGTTGTTCTTCGGTTTGATCGTCATCTCCTGGGTCGCGTGCAGGAAGTCATAGAGGAACTCCCGCTGGAGCTTCAGGAGCTCTTCCCCGCTGAAGATACCCCTGTTCGCGTTACAGAACGCGCCCGAGTAATCGAACGCGCGCGGGTCGCTCTCGCCGTAGACGGCGATTTTCGAGTAGTTGACATCACCGGTCAGTTCGGTTTCGTCCTGGTTTTTCTTGTCCTTGGGTTCGAACGTCTCGAGGCTCTGGCGCTTGTTCTCGTCTGCGATCAGCCGGACGATTTCGACGTGGTTCTCGAGGACGGCCTGCAAGTCGTCCTCGTAGTACGCGAGCAGCTTGTCCATGTAGAACTCGCTTTCCGGATCCAGACTCTGTTCGTTCTGGATCGTGTACGGCGCGTCGAGTCGTTCGTTCAGGTCCTCGATCACCGAGAGCCGCTGTTCGAGGGGAAGCAAGACGAGCGGATCCTGGTTCATCGGCGACCGGACCACGTCGTCGGTCGGGTCCTGATCCTTGATGACGTCACAGAGGTTCGTCCACCGGAAGGTGTACATTCGGCCTTCCTCCTGGAGGGTGTAGTCCTCGAAGTACGCCCTGACCTGTTTGTCGAAGTGAGACTTCCCGGAGCCGACGGGACCGAGCAGGAGTTTGATCCTGCGTTCGGGGCCGAGTCGACGAGCGCCGGATTTGACCTTGTTGACGAACTCGTGGATCGATTGGTGGATCACCTTCCCGTAGAAGGTGTTCTCGCCGTCGCCGAGCGGGTCTTCGCTGGCGAGGTGGTACTCGACCACCCCCTCGGTCTCGTCGTAGGTCGTTCCGTAGTAGTCGAACATGTCCGCGACCCGCTGGTGGGCGTTGCGGGTGATCTTCGGGTCCCGGTAGGCCTCCTCGAGATACCAGTCGAACGACTTGGTCTCGCGGAGGTCTTCGGGCATCGACTCCTTGTAATCGGTACTGAGCGTCTCGAGTGTCTCGGTGTCACCAGTCATGGTAGCAGTTGTCCGGGATGTCTCTCCGTTCGTCGTGCGTGATCGTCCTCGACGCGGGCCTACTCGACCTCGATGAGAGTGCGAGAACGGTCGACCGCTCGCCAGTCGGTCCCGGTATCGCCGGTCGGCGAGCGGTAGGGCGCTGGTCGCGGCCGCCGATAGACGCCGGCGGCGCTCGAACCGAGAGACGGTCGGGGCTCCTCGAGGGACCAGTCCGCCGGAAGCGGGCGTCTGCGGGCGGCGTCGGGTGTGGTGTCATAGTTGATCGTCACCGCCGAGCGCACAGCGATCGACACCTCATCGCGTGACGACAGCACCTGTGGGGTCCACGCGGGACGGCTGACCCTGCGAGCAGGCGCGATCCGGCCATCGGATACCGGAAGTATTTAATATGTAGTAATACAGCATCTTAAGCTTGGCCCCAAAGAGTATTTATGAGGAACGGCTTCGAGGCCAATAGTGACAGAATCGCTGATTGTCAATTGACGGCACACCGTGTGTTAGGGAATCGAGCGTATAAACGGACGGCCTGCGAGGACACGCAGTCGCTACCGCGCGTTTCGGCATGGCTCGAGGGCGAATTCGTAGCGCCGCACCAGCCGATTGACGACGATACTTTACGTTCGCCGTTCCTACCCGTCCCAATGGCAGATCTGGCGGCTATTCCCGACAGTTGGACCGTCTGGAACGAGAGCGAGGACGGCCGGGTCGTCCTCGCGTACCGACCGGACGTCTTCAACGGCGACGCCTTTCCGGCGCCGTGTCTGCCGACGCTCTATCTCACCCACGGCAAGCGCACCCGCCGACCGGGGTCGAATCCGGGAACCGCGGACGACGACTGGCACGTCACGCTGTATCTCGAGCCAGAGGTCCACCTTCGCGAGACCAATCGGTTCCCGGCGCGCCCGGCCGCGCTCGAGCGTCTCGTCGAACTCGCCGAGCGATTCGATCGCGGGGAGATCGACTACCGCGACCTCTATCAGGTCCCGCGGGAGGCGTACTTCGAGCGACTCGACGAGCTCACCGAATCGGGCGACCTCGAGGAGTGATCGAGCGGCCGAGTACCCCCCTCTCGAGGCGTCGGTACGGGACGTGAGGCTTAACCGCGAGTGGCGACTAGCGCCCGATATGTCGACCGTCACCCTCCTCGGAACCCGGCTCGCCGAACCGGGAACCGAATTCGTCTACCACGGCGAAGCGGACGCCTGCGAGGGCTGTCCGTATCGGAGCCAGTGTCTCAACCTCTCGCCGGAAACCAAATACCGCGTCACGTCGATCCGCGAAAACGCCCAGACGCTCGAGTGTGGCGTCCACGACGGCGGCGTCCGAGCCGTCGAGGTCGAACCGGTCTCCGTCACGGCGAACGTCAGGAAGAAAGGCGCGTACGCGGGAAGCACGAACAGCCTGCCAGGCTCGTGTCCGTACGTCGAGTGTCCGAGCCACGAGTACTGCGAACCCGACGGCGTCGACTTAGACGAGGAGTACCGCATCCGCGAGATCGTCGGCGATCCGCCACACGACATCTGTCACCTGAACCGATCGTTACAGCTGGTCGAACTCGAGGTCGAGGACTAGGCTGGCCCCGCCCACCCGACACGCGCAGGCACTGCCGTTTTGACCGGATGGCGGGTAGCTTCGAACGGGTGGTACGATGAGCACTACACCAACGGACAGCGACTCGACTCGAGGCGATGAGCACGGACAGAACACGCTCAACACGGATATGATGCAGTGGGTGAGCGCGCTCGCCGCACTCGTCGGGCTCTATCTCGTCGCGTCGCCGTTTCTCTTCGAGGCGACGAACGCGGCCATCTGGAACGACACCCTCGTCGGCACGGCCATCTTCCTGCTCGCGGGCTACAACTTCGTCCGCATGTCCCGCAACCGATTGGCCAGCGTCGGCGTCGCGTCGCTGACGGTCCTCCTCGGACTGTGGGCGCTCGTCTCGCCGGCGCTCGTCGAGATGGGAAGCGGTCAACTCGCGACCGGGACGGCTCTCTCCGGGCTCGTCGTCGCGATCCTCGCGGGCTACACCGCGTACGCGAACAACAGCGCCGACATGCCCGAGCGGGCGAGAACGAGAGCGTGACGATAGAGAGAACGCTCGACGATCACCCCGATTTTTCGCCGCGGGACGATCACGGCTTCGCTCGGCGATCGATCGGATCTCCCAGGTCAAGAGTCATCAATTCTGCGGACTCGAGAACCACCACCGACGCGGTCCCGAGCGGCGATATCAGTTCGCGGTGACGTCGTCGCCCTGCTCGAGCCACGAACTCGCCCAGCAGTCGATTTCCTCGAAGACCGGCTCGAGCGACTGGCCCTTCTCGGTGAGGCTGTAGTAGGTCGCGATCGGGGCGTCCTCCTCGATGCGTCGGTCGACGAACCCGTTCTCGCCGAGGTCGTCGAGAACGCGCGAGAGCGTGCGAGCGTTCGCGCCCGTCGAGCGCTTGAGTTCGTTGAACCGGCGTTCTCCCTCGAGTAAGTCGTGCAAGACGGCGAGTCGCCACTGAGAGCCGATCTGCTCAAGCGACTGAATGACCGGACACGCGTCGGCGTTTACCTCCTCGACCGATTGCTGCGTTTGCGCTGGTGACATCGTGTTTACCTGATAACCCGTACGTCGCGAAAGGGTATAGGGGTTCGGAAACGAACCAGCTAACACGAGGTTAGTTTAGCGTTCGGTGTCCGACCCCCCGGCGCTCGAGCGGCGGGCGACTCGTTCGGCGTTCGGGGGGTGTCCAAAAGCAGACAGCGGCCATCCGACGCAACTGAGAGACATCATGACCGAATCACCGCCAACGACCGGGTTGCACCACGTGACGAACATCTGTACCGACATGGACGAAACGAAGGCGTTCTACGAGGACGTTCTCGGCTTTCACACGGTCAAGATGACCGAAAATTACGACGATCCGGGGACGCTTCACTACTACTTCTCGTCGACGCCCGCGGGCGAACCGGGAACGACCGTGACCTACTTCGAGTACCCGAACTCGAGGGGCCAACCAGGCCCCGGCGCGAGCCACCACTTCGCGATGGGCGTCGAGGACGAGGAGACGCTCCTCGAGTGGCGCGAGCACCTCAAAGACCACGACGTTCGCGTCTCGCAAGTCCGGGATCGAACGTATTTCAAGAGTATCTACTTCACCGATCCCGATGGCCTCGTGTTCGAACTCGCGACGGGCGGGCCGGGATTCGCCGTCGACGAGGACGAACCGGGAACCGAGTTCGTCGACCCACAGGAACACTAACGGTGAGCGAGGATAGAACACGACCTATGTCCGACGAACCGCCCGAAGCCGAGTCCGTCGAGATCGATGTCAGCGAGGTCGAGGGATCGATCTACCGAATCCTCTCGAGCGTCGTGATTCCCCGACCCATCGCGTGGGTCTCGACGACCGGCAGCGACGGCGTCGACAACCTCGCCCCCTACAGCTTCTCGACCGTCGCCTCGGTCGATCCACCGATCGTCCTGTTCGCACCGGTCGATGACGAGAAAGACTCGCCGACGAACGCGAGCGAGACCGGCGAGTTCGTCTTCAACCTCGTCACCGAGGACATCGTCGAGCGGATGAACGAGACGGCAGCGACGCTTCCCGACGACGAGAGCGAGTTCGATCACGTCGGCATAGAGCGCGCGGAATCGATGACCGTCGAGCCGCCGCGGGTCGCCGCGGCGAAGGCCGCCTTCGAGTGTACCCTTCACGAGACCATCGATGTCGGCGGCTCGGTGCTCGTGCTCGGCGAGGTCCAGCACGTCCACCTCGACCGGGAACTGCTCGGCGACGACGAGAAGATCGACGTCGCGAACGTCGACGCGGTCGGTCGCCTCGCCGGGAGCATGTACGCGACGACCCAGGATCGGTTCGGACTCGAGCGCCCGCCCTGATCGAACCGCTGCCCTGATCGAACCGCCGCCCTGATCGAACCATTGATCGCGTTCGCTCGAGCGCGCACGTTACGTCCCGCGCACCGAAATTCAGCGGTCGTCTTTTGCCGGCAACCGCTCCCTTACTCGTCCGTAGTCGACGACTCGTTCGACTCGTCCGATTCCTCCGACGACGCGTCGTCGCTCCAGTCTGCGTCGGTCTCTCTCGAGAGGCGGTCGTCGATTCGCTCGAGCGAGCGCAGACACACCGGCGCGTTGGCGGTCTCGAGCGGACGCAGTTCGAAGGCGATTCGACACCGGTTCGACTCGAGGGCGTCGACGCGGTGTGCCGCCGCCGGAAGGCGGGCGACGTTCCACGCCCATCGTCGCTCGACGGGGTCGCAACTGGTGATCGTAAACGGCACCCAGACTCCCGGCCGCACGCGAACTCGCCCCGTCGTCCCGTCCTCGATCCGGCGATGACTCGCCTCGACGTCGGTCACTATCGGCGACCACTCGGGCCAGCGGTGCGTGTCCACGAGAAGGTCCCAGGCGGCGTCGGGATCGGCCTCGAGAACGTGAGATGCCTCGAGGCAACGACCGTCCGGCGTGGCGACGGTTCGGAGTTGAGTCATACTGTCCCGTACGGCGCGCGGGAAGTTGGCTTTCGGTGATGGCGATCGTGAAAATCGATTCCGTTGCCAGATCGACCGCCGGGCTACCTGCCCGAATCGCCGATGCACGTACTGTTTTTTCCCCGCTCGATGTACGCGAGGCCATGGAGTACACGACACTCGGCGAGACGGGCGTGGAAGTGAGCCGACTCTGTCTGGGCTGTATGAGTTTCGGCTCGAGCGACTGGCGCGAGTGGATTTTGGAGGACGAACAGAGCCACGAGATCATCGAGCGCGCGATCGACCTGGGGATCAACTTCTTCGATACGGCGAACATGTACTCGAGCGGCGAGTCTGAACGGGTACTCGGGGACGCGCTCGAGGGGTACGACCGGGACGCGCAGGTCGTCGCGACGAAGGTGTACCACCCGATGCGCGAGGACGATCCGAACTCCGGCGGACTCTCGCGCAAGACCATCGAGCAGGAACTCGAGCACTCCCTCGAGCGACTCGGGATGGACACGATCGACCTCTACCAGATCCACCGCTGGGACGACGAGACGCCGATCGAGCAGACGCTGCGGGCGCTCGACGACGCGGTCCGGCGCGGTCAGGTTCGCTACCTCGGCGCGTCCTCGATGTGGGCCCACCAGTTCGCCGAGGCGTTACACGCCAGCGATCGACTGGGCCTCGAGCGCTTCGCGACGATGCAAAACCACTACAACCTCGTCTACCGGGAGGAAGAGCGGGAGATGCTCCCGCTGTGTGGCAGGGAGAACGTGGGCGTCCTTCCGTGGTCGCCGCTCGCCCGCGGCTATCTCACGCGCCCGCACGAGGATGTCGACGCGACGACGCGCGGCGAGACGGAGGAACATCTGTACGAACACCCCTACCGTGACGGCGGCGGGCCAACGATCAACGAACGGGTGCAGGAACTCGCCGCCGAGAAGGACGCGAGCATGGCACAGATCGCACTCGCCTGGGAACTGCACAAAGATTGGGTCGACGCGCCGATCGTCGGCACGACGAGCGTCGAACATCTCGAGCAGGCCGTCGAAGCGCTCGATGTCTCGCTTTCGGATTCCGACATCGAGTGGCTCGAGGAGCCCTACGAACCGGTCGTCGTCTCCGGACACACCTGATCTTCGCCCGGAGTGATCGATGATTTCCCGGCTGAGAGTGGTTGTAGAAATATAGTGCTCGAGAGCATAGCACGTCGTATGAGCACACCCCTCAAACGCTTCCTCGTCATGCTCGGCGGATCGATCGTCACCGCTGCCGTCCTCACCGTATTCCTCGCCCCGGAAAACGCCGTGATGGCGGCGTCGACGTTCCTCGTCATCATGGTCGCGGGGACGATGCTCTCGTACGTGATCGGCTATCTGGGCACCTCTTGGGAAGACACAGCTTACACCGAGTACGACGCGGCAGGCGAACCGCCTGACAACAATACTGAAGCCGCACAGGTCGATGTCGAGGAGTTCAGGTGGATGCTTCGCGAGGGGATCGGCGTCGCGATCGCCTCCCTGTTCGGACTGCTGCTGCTCGCGGTGTTCATGCTCGAGGGGACTCGAATATCCGAGTCGACCGGCTTTACGACCGGCGAGATCGAATCGCTGACGCTCATCGCCGTGCTGGCGGTGGCGCTCGCGGTTATCGGACTCTGGAGTTGGCGCGGCGAGACGAACTAACGACGCGGTAGCGGTGCCGAGTCGCCCCGGTTGACCACACCACTAGCTCATGAACAACCGCCTGCCGGCACGCTCGTGGCGCATCCCCATGATTTCGGTCAGCGGGGCGAACGAAGCCATTGCGGCGATCTCGTCGTCGACGTGTCGGTCACAGACATCGGTGATAACCGGCAGCAGCGCCGCCAGTATCGACTGGATGTCCGTGTGACTGAACCGCCCCAGCCGCTGGGTCGCGCCGAGCACGCCGGTGACGAACGAGTACGCCTGTGCGAGACAGGCCTCGCGTTTCGAAAGCCCTCGCTGGGCGGCGACGACGCCGAAGACGACGGGATAGTGGCCCGGCGTTTCCCCGCGCTCGATGGCCTCGGCGTAGGCCGTCTCGAGCGGGCGGCCACTACCCGATTCGCTCGCGTCGGCTTCACTGGCGCGACGCCGCCGCCCGTCCTCGACGGTGTGCCGGTGCTTCCCGTCATCGCCAACGCGACGCCGCCCGTCTTCGACGAGCACCAGTTCCGAGAGCTGTCGGCCGGCTTTCGTCGAACTCTCGCGGAACTCTGCGGCCATCGTCACCGCGTGGAGTCGTTCGTCGACGGCCAGGAGCCCCTCGAGGTCACCAGCCGCAGCCGTTTCGTATGCGTTCGCGACGGCGACGGTTTCGCAGGGACCGACGATCCGCTCGAGGTAGCCGCGGATAATCTTCCCTAACTCGTCGGCCGTCTCGATCCGGTCCTCGTTGAGGTACTGCTCGAGTCCGTACGAGGACGTGTAGCCGCCGGTCGGGAGAAACGAATCCGAAAGGCGCAACGCGGTCAGGAAGGGGGCCGGCTCAGTCGCCATGCTGGTGATCGTGATTGTGGTCCCTGCGGTCCTGCGGGTGGTCGTGGGCTGACTCGTGCGTGTGCTCGGGTTCGTGTGAGTGGCCGTGGTCGCCCGCGTGAGAATGGCCGTGGGTGTGATCGCTCTCGCCATCGCCCTCGAGATCGGTGACGAACAGTTCCGCGTCGACGGTCTCCGCCCGAACGGTCGCTCCCGGAACGATGTCTTCGACGACGCGCTCGACGATGTGGCGGTCCGCCTCGAGCGGGACATACGCGACGCCGTCGTCGATCGCGAGATCCCAGTGTTGGTTTCCGACGCGGTGACCGAGTTCGAGCGCCGCCTCAAGAGCCTCCGGCGTCGGCTCGGGCAGGTCGACCGCCAACGCCTCGAGCGGTTCGAACGCGACGACTATCATTCGATCCTCGTCGTGGACCAGCACATCGCCGATCGAAAGCGCCGGCTTCTCGAGGACGACGCCCACGTCGGTTCCGGCGTCGGTCGTCGTTCGAAACCTCGAGCGCCGTCGGCGATCCGCCGCGATCACGACCCGCTCGAGAGTGCCTTCACTCGCGTGATGTTCTCGAGCGCGCGCGAGGTCCTCGTCCGCGTGGACGTTTCCGAGGACCCCGTCGATCCGCCGCATCAGTACCTCCGGTCGGCCGGAACGCCGACATCGAAGAACTCGCGTCTCGTTTCGTCCCACGCCGAGCGAACCGCGTTCGTCACGTCGAGCTGTCGGTCGCCGAGTACGCGGACGACGACGCCGGCCTCGTGTGGGAGCGCCGAAACGCCGACGAGGGTGGAACCAGCTCCGTCGCCGCCGAATTCGCACTCGTCTCGGTCGCCCCCGTCGCGTTCGGTGGCGCTCGCTGACGCGGGTCTGGCTCCGTCTTCGGTCCCATCCTCAAGCCGATCGTGAACCCGGTCGGTCAACGACTGCAGGTCCCGGTCGGGTGCGAAGACGTACAGCGAGCCGACGACCGCGTACTCCCCCACGCTCGTCGGGTGACGCGGGTCACGCTCGTCGGGCCGGATGTCGACCGTATCCGCACAGACCAGCGTGCCGTCGCGTTCGGCCTCGACGCGCGCCAGATAGTGGTCGAACGCGAACGGCTCGTGGTCGCTCAACCCGTCCGGAACGAGCACGTCGCCGACGACGACCGCGGCGTCGTCCGCGAGATCGACGCTGATCGTCTGCAGACAGCGAGCGTCCTCGTTGACGATCGTCGGCCCCGGCAGGTACTCGAGGTAACTGCCCGCGCGGGCCGCGAGCGTCGCGTCCAGGTGGGCGTAGTTCGCCCGCATGCTGTGGACTTTCGTCGCGCTCTGGGTTGTGATGTGGGCGTGCGCTCCGGGTCGAGTCTCGATGGCCAGTCGATGCCTGTCGCCCTGGGCGACGCCCCCGGTCGGCTCCTGGGCGATGAGCGTCGCCAGCCCCGGAACGGGATCGGTCTCGAGCGTTCCCGTCAGGTGGTACGGGACGTGAACGCGGTCGCGAACGAGGCGCGTCTGCTCGTCACCCGAGCGGGCAAGCGTCGCCTCGAGCAGTCCGTTCTTACCCGGTCCGCCCGCCGGTGCCTGCGCCAACGATTCCGCGGCGTAGGTCTCGAACGCGGGCGGGAGCGCCTGCTCGCTCGCTCGAGGGTCTTCCTCTGCGCCAGCGCTCACGCGAACAGCACCTCGTGCTCGATATGCTCGAGGACGTCCTCGATTCCCGTCCCGGCCTTGCAGTCGGTGAAGACGAACGGGTCGCCCCCTCTGACGGTCTCCGTGTCGCGCTCGATCACGCCGAGGTCGGCGTCGACGTAGGGGGCCAGATCGGTTTTGTTGACGATCAGGAGGTCTGCCTGGGTCACGCCGGGGCCGCGCTTTCGAGGAATGTCCTCGCCCTCGGCGACGCTGATGACGAACAGGAAGTAGTCCGCCAGTTCGGGGTTGAACGTCGCGGCGAGGTTGTCGCCGCCGCTCTCGACGATCACCACGTCCAGATCGGGATGCGATTCGGTGAACTCGTCGATCGCCGCGAGGTTCATCGACGGGTCTTCGCGGATGCCCGTGTGCGGGCAGGCTCCGGTCTCGACCCCGTCGACGAGGTCCTCAGGGATCGTGTCCGCGAACGACTCTCTGAACACGTCCGCGTCCTCCTGGGTCATGATGTCGTTGGCGATGACCCCGACCTCGTAGTCGCGCTCTACGAGCGCCGGCACGAGGTGTCTCACGAGCGCCGTCTTTCCGGAGCCGACGGGGCCGCCGATGCCGATCTTCGCGACGTCGCGGTACCCCATTACTCGACCCCCGCTTCGTCAGTGGCCTCGGGATCGTCCACGTTCTCGAGGGGAGCTATCTCATCGGAGTCGTCCAGTTCCTCGAGTTGTTCTCGAGAGTCCGCGCGGATCGGGTCGTGGATAGTGACCAGCTTCGTCCCGTCCGGAAAGACCGGCTCGATCTGGACCATGTCGACCATCTCGGGTACGCCGTCCATCACGTCCTCACGGGTGAGTAGCTGGGTCGCCTCGGCCCGAAGCTGCGAGACGGACTTTCCGTCTCGAGCACCTTCACAGACCCAGTCGGAGATGTACGCGACCGTTTCGGGGTGATTGAGCTTCACACCGCGATCCTTGCGACGACGCGCGAGTTCGGCGGCCGTGAAGACGGTGAGTCGTTCCATCTCCTTTGGCGAGAGCATCATCGGCTGCTCACCTCGAGTACGCTCGCCGTTCGGTTCTGCAGGGCGCTTCCTGCGGCTCGATCGCTGAATCGGATTCGTCGGCTTTCGGTGGGTATCGTTGTGTGTTCGGTCATGAGTTCTCTCAGAGCATGTATCGCTGTGCGAGCGGGACCTCGTCGGCCGGGTCGCAGGTGACGTGTTCGCCGTCGATGGACACCTCGAAGGTCTGGGCGTCGATGTCGATGTCGTCCGGACAGCGGTCGTTGTGGAGCATGTCCGCTTTGCGTACCGAGCGGGTTCCGGTCACCGGCCGAACCGGCGTTTTCAGGTCGTAGGCGTCGGCGACGCCGTTTTCGGAGGCGGCTTCGCTCACGAACGACACCGAAAGCGCCTGTTTGGCCCGGCCCTGTGCGCCAGCCCGTTCGCGGCCGATGATCGGCTCGCAGGTCATCAGCGAGCCGTTCGCTTCTCCCATCTGGGACCAGACGGGGAACCCGCCCTTGATGACCACCTTCGGTTTGATCCCGAAGAACGCGGGCTTCCACAGGACGATGTCGGCCAGTTTTCCGGGCTCGAGCGAACCGATGTAGTCGTCGATACCGGCCGTGATCGCGGGGTTGATCGTGTACTTGGCGACGTACCGCTTGATGCGGGCGTTGTCGGCCTCGGTCCCCTCGTCGGCCGGGAGCGGCCCGCGCTGGTCTTTCATCTTGTGGGCGGTCTGCCAGGTTCGGCTGATAACCTCCGCCATGCGTCCCATCGCCTGGGAGTCCGAGGTCATCATGCTGATCGCACCCGTGTCGTGGAGCACGTCCTCCGCGCCGAGGGTTTCGGCGCGGATCCGCGATTCGGCGAACGCGACGTCCTCGGGAACGTCGGGGTTGAGGTGGTGACAGACCATCACCATGTCGAGGTGCTCGTCGAACGTGTTCTCGGTGTAGGGCATCGACGGATTGGTCGAGGAAGGGAGCATGTGCTCGTGTCCGACCAGCTCGAGGACATCCGGCGCGTGACCGCCGCCCGCGCCCTCGATGTGGAACGTGTGGATCGCGCGCCCGTCGATGGCGTCGAAGGTGTCCTCGACGAAGCCCGACTCGTTGAGCGTGTCCGTGTGGATACAGACCTGCACATCCTCCTCGTCGGCGACCTCGAGGCAGGTGTCGATCGCGGCGGGCGTCGATCCCCAGTCCTCGTGGAGTTTCAACCCGCAGACACCGGCTTCGACCTGCTCGTGGAGGGCATCGGGTCGGCTGCTGTTGCCCTTCCCGTAGAAGCCGACGTTCATCGGCCACTCCTCTGCGGCCTGGAGGAATCGCTGGACGTTCCGCGGGCCGGGCGTACAGGTCGTCGCGCCGCCGCCGAAGCCGCCGCCGAGCATCGTCGTGATTCCGGAGGCGAGTCCGTGCTCGATTAGCTGCGGGCTGTTGAAGTGGACGTGGATGTCGAGCCCACCGGCCGTCGCGATCAGTCCATCGGCGGGAATCGTGTCCGTGCTCGGGCCGATTACCATGTCGACGCCGTCCATCGTGTCGGGATTGCCGGCCTTCCCGACGCCGACGATTTCGCCGTCACGGACCCCGATATCGCCCTTGCAGACCCCAAGCACCGGATCGATGATGACGACGTTCGTAAAGACCCAGTCGAGGGTCCCGTCGGCCTGGGTCGTCCCCGACTGCATCCCCATCCCGTCGCGCATCGTCTTGCCGCCGCCGAAGACCGCCTCCTCGCCGGGAACGCCGTAATCGGTCTCGATTTCCGCGAAGAGGTTCGTATCACCGAGCCTGACCCGGTCGCCTTCCGTCGCGCCGAACAGATCCGTGTACTCCCGACGCGGCATCTCTCGGGTCATCGGTCGTCCTCCGAGATATCGACGCCGTGATAGCCGTACGACGCTGCTCGCTCGAGCGCGCGTTCTCGAACCCCATCCTCGTCGAGCGGGCCGTTTACCAGTCCGCCCATTCCGTGGACGATGCGGTCGCCGCCGATGGCCACGAGGTCGACCTCGCGCTCACAGCCCGGTTCGAACCGAATCGCGGTACCGGCCGGAACGTTCAGTCGAAAACCGTACGCCTCGTTCCGGTCGAACAGGAGGCCGGGATTCGATTCGAAGAAGTGAAAGTGCGAACCGACTTGCACCGGTCGATCGCCGGTGTTCTCGACGGTTACGGCCGTCGTTTCCCGCCCTTCGTTTATCACGACCGGTTCGTCGGCCGGCTCGAGTTCTCCCGGGACGATCTCACTCATTTTCGGTCACTCTCGATCCGATGAATGAAAAACGCTTGGTCATCACAGAGAGAATTATACGCACAATCAGTGTAAAGATACCCGTGTCTAACAATATTTGCCCACCCACTTCAAACACGAGTGCGTAATTGTACGTATTCTCGAGAACTCAAATACAAAGTCACTTAATCCGTATTAAGATCGTTCATTCCGCCAGATATAGTCGGATATAACGTATTCGTAAAAAACCTCGAGCGTCGAGTGCTTGCCTGACGTGTTTTTCCACATCAGCCGCAGAAGTCGGACGCGTGCACTGACCTGTCCGGACAGCGCTTGTGGGGAAAGCGCGGTTCGTCAGCGATCGGAAGCGTTCGAATTCGGCACACGGTCGGATTCGATTCGTTCCACAACGTTCACGGAAAGAAATTTGACGGTTGAACATCCGATATCCGTTCGTCCCTCCTCGAACTCGAACTGTAGAAACACAACTTCGGTAGTTCGACAACTCTCGAGCGGATACTCGAGTGATTAGAGAATAGGTCTTCATATAATGAACATTCATCCAACGTCATACTAATAACATACTAGTTATATTTCCATATCAATAAGTAAAACTCTAGTTAGTATAGATAAACTAGAAGTAAAATACAGCACTAGATAAACTTTATTTAGTAATTCGATGTGTGGGCTCGTATGGGTTATCCAGCGACGAACGCCATCTGCGATCTGGAGACAGTTCGTCAAAACCAGTTCGTACGAAGCGCTCGCGCCCGTCTGTCGACGGCGCGAGCGGTAGGTACCGGCGGACGCGTCCGAGAACTTCGGTGGAGGTCGATTCGACGATGATCGTTGCCTCGCTGGTGATGATCGTCGGACTACTGGTGGGAATCGGCGTCGTGCAGGTGTACGGACTCCGACTCTCGGGCGTCCTCGTGGTACCGATGTACGCGGTGTACGCGCTCTATGACGTCCTCGCGCTCCCTGCGTTCGTCATCGGCGTGACCGCAGCTTACGTGGGGCTGGCGGTACTTCAGCGGCGAACGCTGCTGTTCGGGCGACAGCTGTTGCTGGCGGGTATGATCCTCAGCATGGTCGTTCCCCTGGTCGTCTTCGGTGGCCTCCTCACGCTCGGCGTCCTCGAGGTTTCGCTCACGACGGCGACGTTCGCCGGGAGCATCCTCCCGGGCGTCGCGGCCTACAACTACCACCAGCTCGATTCGGACCGGCGGCTCGAGGATGTAGCCGCGAGCGTCGGAACGCTCATCGGGCTGATCGCCCTCGGCGGTTCGCTCATCAATCTCACGATGGCACCCCGCCTCGGCCGACTCACGCCTCCGGTACTGTACGGGCCTAACTCGGACATCGCCGCGGCCCGGAACGCCGTGATCGGCGATATGGGCGGCTTCCTCGAGATCTCACTTCCGGTCGTCCTCCTCGTCATCGCGCTGGGAATGCTCGTCTCGGAGGGGTCGTACGTCCGGTGGGGTATCAGGCTCAACGGGATCATCGCGCTGCCGCTGCTCGCGCTGTTCGCACTCCAGTCGGTCGCCATCATCCCGCTGTACCTCCTCGGTGTCGGCACCGTCTACGGCGTCCTCAAACAGTTCCACCGATCGACGCTGTTGTACGGACGGGTGTTACTCGGTACCGGCCTCGTCATCGCGCTCGCTGGATCGATTCCGATCGCGGTGTTCTTCCCGGTTGCCTCCGGGTTGCACCTGTTCTTTACGGCTATCCTCATCGGCATCGCCGCGTACAACCTCCACCGGATGCCGCCGGAGCACCGCTCGACGTCGATATCGCTGTCGGCCGGTGCGTTCGCACTCTTCCTCGGCGGTCTTCGGCTGGTCGTGACGCCGGAGTCCGGCGGAGCGCTCACAGCCGATCTCTCGGCGCTCCCCCAGATCGCGCTGCTCGTCGCCTGTGTCGTCGTTGGCGCTGCGTCCGCGCTTCGACTCGAGCGACTTCGACCGGCGCGCTCGAGCACTGATCGACAGCCCGCCGGGACCCACAGCTGACACCTGACGAACTCCCACTATCGATACACTATCAATGTCTTACGATACCACTTCAACGGCCGTTCCCGAGCCGCTCTCCCGGCTCGCTCGACGCATCGCTGGACCGCTCACTCGTGGCACCGAACACCGTCGCCGACTCGAGGAAATCGACGTCAAGATCGTCGTTTCCGGCACCCGCGGCAAGTCGGGAACGACCGAACGGATCTACGACGTCCTGCGCTCTCGAGGATACGACGCCTACGCGAAGGTAACCGGCAACCACCCGCTCTCGCTGTACGACGGCGAGGAGAACCCGATCGAGCGCGGTGAACGCGTCACCCTCTACGAGAACGTCGAGGAACTTCGAAAGTACTTCCCAGTCGACGCGCTGGTCCTCGAGAACCAGGGGATCACGGACTACACGACCCGGATGATGAACGAGCGGTTCGGCAACCCCGACGTGCTCGTCCTCACGAACGTTCGCCAGGACCACCGCGATACGCTCGGCGGGACTCGCGCTGACATCGCGCGGGCGTTCGCTCGCGCGACGCCCGCCGGAACCCACGTCGTCAACGGCGAACAGGACGAGCAACTCCGGGCGTACATCGAACGCGAACTCGAGGCCGTCGACGCGACTGTCTCCCACGTCGACGTTCCCGAACGTCACGAGAATATCCCCGCCGCTGAATGCATCTACGCGCTCGATCACGTTCTCGAAGCCATCGACGAGGAACCGCTGTCGGACCGCCAGCGCGAATCGATGCTCGCGGAGTTTCGCGTCGAGTGGACCCACGCGCTCGGCGGTCGAGTCTACAACGCGGCGGATGTCAACGACGTCGAGAGCACCGAAATGGTGCGTCAGGCACTCGTCGACGACGAACGGATCCAGCCGTTCGTCTACCTCCGCCGGGACCGGCGCGCTCGCACCGCGTCGTTTCACGACTACCTCGAGGGACTCTTCGAGGACGGCGCGATCGAACAGGCGCGAGTCGCGGGCGGTCACGCGGATCTGTTCGCCGAAAAATCTTCGTTCCCGGTTGTCAGCCACGATCACGAATCCGAGTCGGCAGAGTCCGTCCTCGAGTCGATGATCGCGGACGGCTGGCCGGTGCTCGTGATGGGAAACACCGTCGCCGAGTTCATGCGCGATCTCGACGACGCGATCGAGCGCCACGCCGAGTCGCCGGAATCGGACGGGGCGACCGCATCGGATCTCGAACTGGAACTGCCCCGGAAACCGGTCGATTCCCAGCTCCCGGTCCAGTCGGTCGATTCCCAGCCGTCGAGCGATGCCGACGGATCGCCGTCCCGACTCTCTCGCGTACAGAGGTGATCATGTAAAGACGAAATCCCACTCGACGAGTGTCACTCGACTCGTCGATATCCGGCCAGAGGCGCTTCGCTCGTCGACTGCCGCTCGGGAGGCGGTACGCTCCCATCGAAACGATGACATCATGACAAACGATTCAGACACCAACGGACGCATCGACCGGTTCAACCCGTCGCGACGATCGCTCCTGACCGCCATGGTCGGAACCCCGGCGGCACTCGGCCTCGCCGTCGGCTCCTACCAGGCGGCCACGAGTGCCATCAGCGAGGCGGACCTCGAGACGTGTCTCGTCTGTTCGCTCGCCGACGGACAGGCCGAGTTCGTGGAAGATCGAACGTCGATTTCGGCCGATCCGCGACTGCTCTCGGCACACGGGCTCTCGGCGGGCCAGCAGGTTCGACTGTCCCGACCGGACGACCCGAGCGAGTTCGCGGTCTATACGATCGCGGAAAAAACGCCCCGAGGCGCCGGAGGACATCGTTCGCATGTCCGACAGCGCTCGCTGTCGGCTCGACCTCGGATCGGCCGAGCTACAGGCGACGACCGACGAGACGAACTGTCCCGGCCCCGCCGGCGACTGTTCGGTGAGCGACGAGGAGTTCGACGCCGAGATCACGTCGACGATTCCGAACCCGAGTCTCTCCGAGTCGGAGGCCAGAGAGCAGGGCGAGCTGATCGAGCGCCTCGACGCGAACGGCTCCGACCAGATCTTCATCGCGCCCCACGGCGGCGCCGTCCAGCCCAAGACGGACGATCAGGCAGAACACGCCGCGGATCTTGCTGGCACGACCTGCTGGCGGACGAAAGGCTGGGGGCCGGATGCGGGCGCGTTCCAGCGATGGTACGTCCCGTCGATGGCGCTCTCGCCCGACTCGTATCCCGAACTCGAGACGGTCGCGGACACCGACTTCGACGTCGCGGTGGACTTCGGCGGCGTCTGTGACACCGGGATCGTCGTCGCTGGAAACGCGCCGCTCTCGACGCTCGAGGGCGTTCGGGATTCGATCAACGCCGCGTTGCCCTCCTGTGCCGAGCAGGCGACGTTGCCGGCCGACGACGGCCTGACGGGTGACGGGCTGCTCGTCGACCAGCTCGGTGCCGACAGCGTCTTCCTCGCACAGAGTTCGGAGACTCGACGCGCCTACTGGAAGGAAATCGCGACTGGCGCGGCCGCGGCGCTCTCCGAGGACGTCGAGGTCACGGCGAGCGGGACCTGTCAGTAGCCGCTAGTCTGTCGGGCGCTATTGCTGGTCGCGAACCGAACCGATACCGAACTCAATTTCTATCGCGGATCCACTCGTGGAGGTCGAGTCTCGTCTCGATGCGCCGATCGAACCGGGAACTCAGTTGCGCGTCGGTCCGCTTCGATCCGAAGCCGGTTTAGTCGCCGCGGTCCGAACCGTAGCCAATGCCATTGTGCGTGACGTTTCTCGGAACCAGCGGGGCGATTCCGACCGCTCGGCGGAACCCCACCAGTCTCTTCGTCGCGCGCGAGGGCGACGAACTGTTGTTCGACGCCGGCGAGGGAACGCAGCGACAGATGATGCGCTTTCGAACGGGGTTTTCGGTCTCTCATCTCTTCGTGACCCACCTCCACGGCGACCACGTACTCGGAATTCCGGGGCTCCTCCAGACGATGGCGTTCAACGATCGGACGGAGCCCCTTGCGATCCACACGCCGCGGGGCACTCGATCCGAAATCAGTTCGCTCGTCAACGCGCTCGGCAACCGGCCGTCGTTTCCGGTCCGGATCAACGAGGTCGGCGGCGACGACGTCGCCTACCGCGCCGACGAGTACGAGGTTCGCGTCTTCGAGACCGACCACGACACGCGCTCGGTCGGCTACGCGCTGGTCGAGGACGACCGCAAGGGCCGATTCGACCGCGAGCGCGCCGAAGAACTCGGCGTCCCGGTCGGCCCGAAGTTCTCGAGACTCCACGCGGGCGAGGCCGTCGAACTCGAGGACGGCACCGTCGTCGAACCGGACCAGGTCGTCGGCGAGCCCCGCCCCGGTCGCTCGCTCGTCTACACGGGCGATACCCGCCCGACGCAAGCGACCCTCGAGGTCGCCGACGAACCCGACCTGCTGATCCATGATGCAACGTTCGCTGACGACCGGACCGAGCGCGCGACGGACACGGCACACTCGACGGCGCGGCAGGCGGCCGAAATCGCCCGCAGGGCCGGCGCGGATCGGCTGGCGCTCATGCACATCTCTTCACGGTACGCCGGCGACGTCGAGGACCATCTCGCGCAGGCTCGAGACGTGTTCGACGGCGAGGTTTCACTGCCGGAAGACGGCGACAGGGTCGAAATTCCGTATCAGGACGACTGAGCGTGCGTTCCGGTCACTCGATCCGATACGAATTTCACATCACAGCTTTCGTTGTATGTCCTTCAGTACGAGCAGTATCTGGTAGGATATCACCACCAGTAGAACCAGAAGTCCCGTCTGCAGCAACTGGTTGAGCGCCACGCCGTATACTTCCCGTGCGACTGCGGCGAGGATTAGCGCCGCAAGTACCCCGTATCCAAGCACGAAGTCGCCCAAGGACCGCTCCGATGACATTATACTGTCACGAAAGAGGAAGACAGTATGTAAGTACGTTGTGAAGCCCGCGGATCGAAGCACTGCGGCGATTCCGCGCCGGATTTATACCCGTCTCGCCCCTATAGTCGTCCGTGAGCACCCGAACGAGTGCGTTGAACGCAGTCGTCTTCGGCGTCGACATCCAGAGCGGGGACGTCCGCGGTGACACGCCTTCCTACGCGCTGGTCCGGTACGACGGCGAGGACCTCACTCGAGACGTCGTCACCCACCGCAAACTCAGGCGGCTGATCGACGACGTCGAGCCGGCTCTCGTCGCGACGGACAACATGTACGAACTGGCGGCGGACAAAGACCAGTTGATCCACTTTCTGGGGTCGCTACCCGCCGATACACGGCTCGTGCAAGTGACAGGAGCGCAACAGCCCGAACCCCTCTCTCGAGTTGCCAAGCGTCACGGGATTCCCTACGGCAAGGATCCAATGAAAGAGGCCGAGGCCGCCGCCAAACTCGCGGCCCACAACGTCGGCCACGAGGTCTCGGCGTTCACCGATACCACGACGGTAAAGGTCTCGAGAGGCCGATCGACCGGCAAGGGCGGCTGGAGTGAAGATCGCTACACCCGGCGGATCCACGGCTCGGTCAAGCGCCGCGCCCGCGAGGTCGAATCCGAACTCGAAGACGAGAACCTCGAGTACGAGACCGATATCCGGGAGTCCTACGGCGGCTACGCCAACGCCGTGTTCACGGTGCAGGGGCGTCCGAGCGACATTCCCGTCTCGAACGAGCGCTCGGGCGACGTTCGGATCGAAATCGAGCGCGAACGCCGCGACGGGATCGAGTTCAAGCCGCTCGCCAAGCGTCGCGATCACGTCGTCGTCGGCATCGACCCGGGAACGACCACCGCGGTCGCCATCGCCAGCCTCGAGGGCGAGATCCTCGACGTCTGGAGTTCCCGAACCAGCGACGCCGCGGACGTGATCGAGTGGATCGTCGAGCGCGGGCGGCCGATCATCGTGGCAGCGGACGTGACGCCAATACCCGAAACCGTCGAGAAGTTCCGCCGAAGCTTCGACGCCGCGGCGTGGACGCCGACCAGCGACCTGCCGGTCGACGAGAAGCAACACCGCACGCGAGAGCATCCCTACGACAACGATCACCAGCGGGACGCGATGGCCGCGGCGCTGTACGCCGTCGACGACCACGAGGATCAGTTCGAACGCATCGCCGCCAAACTCCCGCCGGGAATCGACCGTGGCGAGGTGACGGCGCGCGTCGTCGCCGGCGAGGAGAGCGTCGAGGCCGTTTTGCGGGACCTCTCCGACGAACCCGAGGACGAGGAGGAGTCGACCGAGCACGAACCCCGAGAACTCACCGAGGAGGAAAAGCGGATCAAATCGCTCGACCGGCAGGTCGAGCGCCTCCAGTCACACGTCGAGCGCCTCGAGGATCGCCTCGAGACCAAAGACGAACGGATCGAGGATCTCGAGGCGGAACTCACCGTCTCCAGACGCGAGGAGCGTCGCCAGGTCCGCAAGGAGTCGGAGGTGAGTCGTCTCGAGCAGAAGGTACAGCGCCTCGAGCGCGAACGCGACGAGGCCCGCGACAGCGTCGGCGATCTCGAGGACAAAGTCGAGCGGATGAAAGCCCTCTGGAAGCTCGATCACTCGAACTTCAGCGACGTGTCGGCCAAAAAGGAGGGGCTGGTGCCGGTGAAGGTGGTAGAGCAGTTCACCAAGGGCGCGATCCGCGAGGCCGACGACCAGTACGGCATCGCGGCCGGAGACGTCGTCTACGTCCGGGATGCAAGCGGGGCCGGCAAGTCGACCGCGGAACTGCTCGCCTCGTTCGAACCGCGGGTCGTCCTCAAGGACGGGGGGCTCTCGGAGGCGGCCGACCGGATCCTCTTCGAGGCCGAACTCCCCGTCGGCCCGGCGGGCGACGTCGCCATGCAGGAGGTCGACGAACTCGCCGTCGCTCGAGAGGAAGACGTCGAGGCCGTGATCGACGACTGGCACGACCGGGCTCGAGACCGCAGACGCGACCAGAAGGCGTCAATGGTCGACCAGCTCATCAGCGAACACCGCGCGGGAGATAACGAAGCCTGAGAACGGAGCCGATTTCAGTCCTGGGTCTCGAGCGGCGAGAGAACCTGCGGAACCTCCGCGGGCTCGATTTCCTCGCCCAGGTCCTCGAGTTCGTCGACGGGGCCGTTGACGAACAGCGCGTGGGCGACGAAGCCGATGGCGACGATGCCGAGGCCCGCGATCGCGACCTCGAACGCGATCGATGTCGCGATTCCGATGACGACCCCGGCGGCGAGGCTCGCGGCGATACAGAGCAACACCAGGTCGTAATAGTGCAACGTGTATCCCATGGGAGTCACTACGGCTGCAAGCAGATTAACGTTATCCAGTTATCGGGCCGCAGGACGGTACAAAACGCCTGTCTGTACCCCTCTCACATCATGCCGAAGGCCCCGAGCATCCCCGAGACCAGCGCCTTGACCGTCAGCGCGAGTCCGACGAGCACGATCGCTATGCCGGCGGCGACGATGTAATTCCCGTAGGCGATGACTGCGATTCCGACGAGAACGATGACGAGCCCCGCGATACCGAGCGGGCCGAGTTTGTCGAGCATACGCGTGAGTCGATTGCCGCCCAAAATAAACGGCGTGGTTTGGGGTGTCGCCGGTCTCGAGTCGCCGCCACCCGAAATCCGGTCGCCGCCGTCGGATCGCCTTCGGTGCGATTTCCTTGATAGAGTTTAAAACCCTCCAACACCAACGACGACGTATGAGCGAGGACGAGAGCAGCCGCAAAAACCTCCGAATGCCAGACGATGACGAGGTTTTCGCGACGGTCACGAACATGCTGGGGGCGAACCGGGTCACAGTCCGCTGTGCCGACGGGGAAGAACGCACCGCGCGCATCCCCGGTAAGATGCAAAAGCGCATCTGGATCCGCGAGGACGACGTGGTCCTCGTCGAGCCCTGGGACTGGCAGGACGAGAAGGCCGACATCACCTGGCGCTACGAAAAATCCGACGCCGACCAGCTCCGTCGTGAAGGCCACATCGCGTAGTAATTCCGATCAGACAAGGGCGTACACCCCGTATGCGACCAGTTGTCCGACTGGAAGTAACGCGACGAGACCCCATTTTATCAGCGGTCGATTATCCTGAGTAGCCCCAATCGTGTAGAGACCGGCACTGACGGCAACCGTCAGGAGGTACAGCGTGACGAAATTCCAGAACTCCGCCATTTCTCCGGGGTAGGACGCTATTTGGCCACCGAACAGGAAGTACGCAGCGACCCCGACTCCCTGAACCACCGCGTACGTCCAGACGATTAGTCCCGCAATCTCGAGAATCGACACGGCGGGGACGACGCGGACGTAGCAGACGACAGCGATGGCGATGGGGAGCGTAAAGAGCACGAACGTCACGAGTCGAATGCTTCTGACCGACGAAAATGGGCCGTTCAGCGCGAGCAAGGCGATTCCGGCGAGCAGGAGGAGGGCTATCACTCCGTCGAACAATCGCTCGTTCTTGAGCGTATACCGTTTTCGCACGTCAATCATGTTCTGTGACTGTCGTTATCCCCGATCGTAATCAATCGTGTCCATTTCACCACCACTCTCCTTTACGTGTGGCATCCGTTCAATCGCCAGTTTCGCCCACTGTGACGTTGGTGTCTATAGCAGTCCGTACACCCACCGCCGGGCGGGACTGAAAGGGGCTTTCACGGGTCGACGAACCCGGACGACGCAAGCACTGCAAGGAGCGAGCGTCGCGAGCGACCGAAGCGCGTGGTTCGAGAGAGCTCTGCTCTCTCGTCATCACGAAAGGCGCGAACCGCCTTTCGAACGACAGCGAGGCCCGGGAGTCGAACGCGAAAGGGGCTTTCGACCGTTTAGGGGCTGTTGAAACCATCATCGGCTAATAAATATCGACTAACAAACTGTGAAAGGATCAGTAGGTACAGGTGTCTCACGGATCGCGGGGACAGGATACAAGGACCAATTCAGGACGTACCGTTAATTGAATTGACGAGATATCACCGTAGAGATCAATACGAACACGAAGTCAAGCGCAAGAGTCAGATTCACACCAAATTCAAATAAGAATATAATTCCGACACCTGTGATCATAGCCCCAATCACCATCTCAGAGATTCCACTACTCGGAAGTGAACGATAGATGGTGGTGGGTCGTGTGAGTGATAAGGGTTTGGTATCTAATTGGATACGGTTCCGATTCCGGAAGATAATTTTTTGAAAGAGAAACTCCGCGAGGCGACGGCGACCGACGGATTCGGCCAGCACAAAGTGGTTCTCCGGGCACAGGCGGGTTCCCCGAGCACAGACGTTCTAACAGTCACGCCCAAGCGCCGGTTGGGTGATCCAGACCTTCCTGGGGGTCGCTTGCCATCGCCGTCCGAAAAATCACATGAAGCTATCGAGGCCGGTCTGTTCCTGCCCGGATTTGACCTCCTCCCACGAGACGTCGAGCGCCTCGAGGATTCGTTCGATCGGCCCCTCCAACGTCTTCTCGAGCATCGTATCGTAATCGATTTCGAACTCGGATGGGATCTGATCGTCGTACTCGAAGCAGATGACGTCCGGGTCGCGCTTGAACGCGCCGTAGAGGGGATCGCGCCGGGCGTCGAACTCCTCGTCCTCCTCGAGTCGACGGAAGAAGGCGGGATCGACTCGATCGAGGTACAGCCGCTTGGGTTTGCTCCCGCGGTCGAAGTTGGTCCCCAGCATGAGGTTCGCGTACTTCGCGCCGCGAACCTGTGCGGTGTCGGTGTCGTAGTTGTCGAGTCGTTTTCCGATGCCGCCCGGAATGGCGATCTCCTCGGGGTTGACGCTCCCGGATTCGAAGTCTTCGATGATGCCGTTGACGTACTCTTTGACGCCTTCGATGTCGCCTTCGCGGACGATCATCTCGATGACCTGATGCTGGACCTCCTTCGTGATCGGGGCGATGTCAGAGCGCTTGTACTCGAAGCCGGTGATGTCGATGTCGTCGACATCCTTTCCCTCCTTCCAGATGATGTGACCCGCGTAGCGTTTCTTCGTTCCCGCCTGGAAGAAGCGCCGGTAGAGCTTCTCGAATTCGATCTGGAAACGGTGGGATTCCGCGTTGAGCTCTTCGCGCGCGAAGTCGTCGTAGCGGTCGTTGACGTAGTCTTCGATGTCGAACGACTGCTCGAGTGCGTCCTCTTTCGTGACGTCCGGTCCGAGCTCCAACATGACAGAGTCTGTATCACCGTAGGCGACGGTATGATCGAGCTCGCTCGCTGCGGTTTCGGTGAACTCGATGACCTCTCGTCCCGTGGCGGTGATCGCCGATGCTGCATCCTTGTCGTAGAGACGGAACCGCTCCCACCCCGACACGCCGTAGAGGCTGTTCATGATGACCTTCACGGCCCCTTGCTGGCGGTCGTACTGCTCGTACTCGCGAGTGCCGGGTTCGTACTCGTTTCGGAGTGACTTCTTTTCCTCCCGCTCTGCGAGCAGTTCGTTGATCATCTCCCGCATCACCCCGTCGGGCTTCTTTCGGAAGTGCGTTCCCGAGGGCGCGACGTAGGTTTCCCCGTCGTACTCGTCGGGATCGACTCTTGTCTCCGGCGAGGCATTGATCGTCGTCATACACATCGGGTAGAGTGACTTCAGGTCGAGGACGGTGACGTTCTCTCGAACGCCCGTGATCGGCTCGAAGACGGCCCCGCCCTCGTACTCCTCGCCGGCCTCCTGCTGGCCCTTCGAGGGAAGCGCGAACTGGCCGTGAGCCTGATGGAGGACGTACATGTCGACGGTATCGCCGGGCGTCGGGGCGTCCTCGAGTTTACAGCCGACGAACGAGCGCACCTCATCCCAGAAGGCGACGATCTCCTGCTGGCGATCGAGTTCGACGCAGAGTTCGACGTCCCGGAGGTTGTACTCGAGCAGGCGCGTCGGGTCGTCCTCCCAGAGGTCGCCGATCGAGCCGGCGTAGCGTTCCTTGCCGACGCCGAGTTCGGCCTCGCCGACGGCGTCGAGCCGGTAGGAGTCGAGTTCCGAGAAGACCATCCGCTGATAGGCATACAGCAGGTCGAAGACGACCCGACCTTTCACGTCGGGGCCGCCCCAGCCGCTTCGCCAGACTTCGTCGACGCGCGAGAGCCGATCCGGGTTCAGGTCGTAGTCGTGGTGTGGCCCCTCGAGCACCTCGAGGCGATCGAGGAAGTACGGGCAGTCGAAGTCCTCGAAGTTCCAGCCCGTGAGGATGTCCGGATCGGTGTCGTCGACGTAATCGAGAAACGCCTCGAGCATCGCTTCCTCGTCGGCGAAGCTTCGGACCTCGTGGTCGATGTCGCCTTCGATCGGTTCGTACTCCTCGATCGCCGTTGGAGTCGCCCCGTTACCGACCGGTGCCTCGTAGAGCCACATCACGTACTCGTCGCGGTAGGAGTCGTGGCTCGTGAGACAGACGATGGGTTCCTCGCCGTCCTCGGGGAACCCGGCCCGGTCGTTGACCTCGATGTCGAAGGTACAGACGCGCGGGTCGGCGTCGACCTCGGCTGCGGCCACTTCGTCGTGTGGGACGTGGACCGTTCCGTCGTCTGCTCGTCGCTCGGCAACTGTGATGCCGCTTCGAACGTCCTTGTCGATGAGAAACCGGTTCGGGAACAGGACGTCGGCCTCGAAGTGCTCGAACTCGTCTCTGACTTTCCCGACGTCCCGCGGCGTCTGGCCGAAGATCTTCGTCAGTTTCTCGCCGCGGATGCTCTCGTAAGGTTCGCCGTCTTCGTCGGTCTCTTCGTGGCCGGTCAACCGATCGTACTCCTCTTCCGGAGGGTGCTCGAGCGAGTTCGTGGGCGCGTAAAAGTACGGCCGAAACCCGAGGACGCGGACGTGCTCGAGCGTCCCATCGGGGGTTCGGCCGAACACGTTCATGATCACGCGCTCGTCGTCGCCATAGCCGTCGATCGTGTAATCGACCTGCATCACGGCGAGGTCGAGTTCGCCCGTGGCCTCGGGGATCGTCTCCTCGACGACGTCGACCACTTCCGAACGATCCGCTCCGCCGTTCCCAGCGACGGCCATCGCCTCTTCCGCCGGCCGCTCGTCGGACTCGGGAGAAAACGAGTCGAGGCCGGTCTGTGCCGCGTCGGTCATTGCTGGTGAGTTTGAAGGGGCTGGATAAAAACCCCCGCATACCGACCGTTCCACCGACTGGAAACGGAACGCTGGCCCCGCCTTTCGGTCCGGACGTGATAGTGCCGGGGCAATAAGACATATAACTTGGTAACACATAGCACAGTCCACGGTGATCGAAGTGTCCACTCGAGGTACTGACGATATGACGGCCGACGCACCGCGTAGCGAACTGACGGGCACCGAAACGATCGAATCGTACGAAATCGACGACGGCGTCGTCTTCTATGACGCCGAGAACCCCCTCGCATGGGTCGAAACGTCCCGGACGCTCCCGCTCAAAGAGTTCGTCTGAGAGAACGACGCTGTGACCGACGAACGCGAATCCTTTTGACCTTCCTATCCGTCCCAACTGATGTGGCCGATCGATCCGACCTCGAACCGGAGGAGTACGATCCGGAGGCGGAGTTCGCGGACCCCGAGAGCGACACGATCACGATCCCCGACGTGAAACCGGAGGAGTCGGAGGAAAAAACGGTTACGCCACCGAAGATTTCGATTCCGGAAGTGACGGTCGCAGAAACGGATGTCCCGGAGCCGATTCTCCAGCACTTCTGGATCCTCGTACTCGTTCTCAACGCTGCGTTGCTCGCGGTATCGCTCGGATCGATGTTGGTACTCTTCGAGGGGATGCTCTCGACGGGCGGGACGCTGGCCGTCGGTGGGTTCGTGCTCCTCGGGCTTGCGCTCCGTCGATACAGGACGCTCCAGTCGCTCGAGGGATCCGATCCGACGCCGACTGCAGACCCATAACTCACTACTATGAAAACCGTACGCGCCGACGACGGAACGGACTACGTTCTGCTCAAACGATCCGACGACGCGAGTCTCGTCCGCGATCCAGCGACCGGTAACGAGTGTTACGTCCGAAACGACCGACTCGAAATCGTCGACCGATCGCCGCTCGAGACGGCTGCGAGCGCCGTGCCTGAATCAGTTCGACGGCTCGTGACGAACGTCCACGACGAGAAGGCCCTCGGTCTCCTCTTCGAACTGGCCGAACGCGGCCCGACCGGCGTCCGAACGCTCCTCGACGCAACCGACTTCTGCGAGAGCGATCTGCACGGCACGCTCACCGTTCTCACCGCGTCGGATCTCCTCGAAGAGACGACGGTCGCCGACGAGCGGGGCTATCGCGTCACCGAAAGCGGCCGGGAGGCACTCGAGTGGATCAGCGCCGAGAACGACCCGTCGTTGTGAAGCGACAAAAAGTACGAAAACTGCGTGTCGTTTCAATCCGGACTGCCGAGTGGAATCGATATCGGTCGCCGGTTTCACTCGGTAGTCGATCCCGGCGCGACACTCGAGGGCGAACGAACTAATTGACCGGTGAATCGACCGGGTCGTCCTCCCGGTCGATCGTCCGGCGGGGCCGTCGGGACGTGACGCGTTCGATCTTCTCGAGGAGGGTCGCTTTCGAAATCGGTTTGACGAGATAGTCGTCCCAGTCGGCCTCGAGACGGTCGATCGAAGGGTCGATCGCGGAGACGATGATCACGGAACAGTCGTAGCCGCTTGCTCTGAGCAAGGAGAGTACTTCGTCACCGGATAGTCCCGTCATTCGACGGTCGAGCACGACGACGTCGATCGAGTTGTCCACTGCCTCGAGGGCCTGTTCGCCATCGTAGGCGGTCCGAACGGTCCAGTTCGGCTCGAGCCATGCGGCAAATAGATCCGCGAGTCGAGGATCGTCGTCTACGACGAGCACGTCCACGTTCGAATTGTCCGCCATCCCCTGTCCCATCGTCTCAGTCACCCACGAATCACCCATGGTTCTTCCCTGTCATAAAGCTCGTGACCACATGACAAATAATCTATTATTATGTCGCCGAGAGACCGTTCGCCGCGAAAACGGGTCACTGCATCGCGTCCACCGCTTTCTAGTTGCCTTCGAACTCGGCGTCGCCGTCGCCCATGAACGCCGTGATGCCTTCCATCAGATCGTCCGTTCCCATCAGTTGTCCAAAGGCGGCGGCTTCGTACTCGAGGCCGGCGTTCGTGTCGTTTCGACCGGCGAGCATCGCGCGTTTCGTGTACTTTGACGCGATCGGTGGTCCGCCGGCGAGGCTCGCGGCGAGCTCGAACGCACGGTCCTCGAGGTCGGCGTTCTCACAGACTTCATTGACGAAGCCGTACGACTCCATCGTCTCGGCGTCGTATCGATCCGCGGTGAGAATGATCTCCTTTGCCCGACCTTCGCCGACGATTTTCGGCAGCCGCTGGGTTCCGCCCCAGCCGGGGATCAACCCGAGGTCGAGTTCGGGCTGGCCGAACTCCGAGCGCTCGCTGGCGACGCGCAGATCCGCACAGGCGGCGAGTTCCATACCGCCGCCGAGACAGTAACCGTCGATGCCGGCGACGACAGGCAGGTCGCTCGACTCGAGCGTTCCGAACGCGGATTGGCCCTTCCTCGAGAGTTCGGTTCCATGAAGCGGATCCGCACCGCCGGCGGCCATGCTCTGGATGTCGGCGCCTGCGGAGAACGCCTTGTCGCCCTCGCCGGTGACGAGAATCGCACGGATGTCTTCGTCGTCCTCGAACAGTTCGACCGCGTCGACGACCTCGTCGATGAGTTGCTCGCTGACGGTGTTCATCCGGTGCGGTCGGTCGAAGACGATGTGACCGACCATCTCGCCGGGGTACTCAACCCGAATCGCCTCGAAGTCGACACCGTCGTCGTCCTCGGCTGAATCGTAGAACGTACCGACGTCCGCTCGCTCTCGCAGGTACGACGCAGGCTCGTATCGGGCGTGACCCGTCTCTTCGTGGGCCGACTCGAGCGTCTCGAGAGCCGCCTCGAGTCCGAACTCGTCGACCACGGTGACCGGACCGTCTGGGAAGCCGGCTCCGAGCATGACGGCCTCGTCGATCGATTCCGGCGGGGCCACGTCGTCGCCGATCAGCTTCGCGATCTCGTTGGCCATCGACGCGATCAGTCGCCGCTTGACCATTTCCGACTGTTCGTCCGTCGGAATATCGACGCCGTCACCGTCCTCGTAGTCGTAGAATCCCTTGCCGGTCTTCTTGCCCAACTCCTCGTTCTCGACTTTCTCCTCGAGCAGCGGTGCCGGCTCGTAGGCGTCGCCCAGCACCTCGTGCATGTACTCGAGAACGTGGTAACTGACGTCGTTTCCGACCTGGTCGCCGAGTTCGAAACTCCCCATCGGCAGTCCCATGTCGAACTTCGTCGTCGAGTCGACTTCGGCGATGGTCGCCTGGTCCGTACTGACGAGCCACGACGCCTCGTTCATCAGGGGGACGAGGATCCGGTTGACGATGAATCCTGGAGTGTCCTTGTGTACGCGCACGGGTGACTTTCCGAAGTCCTCGGCCAGCGCTTCGGTGACCTCGAGCACCGATTCGTCGGTGTGTTCGCCGGTGATGACCTCGACTAGCGGCATCCGGACCGGTGGGTTGAAAAAGTGCATGCCACAGAAGCGCTCCGGGCGATCGGTGACCTCCGAGAGGTCGGTGATCGAGAGGCTCGAGGTGTTTGTCGCGAAGATCGCTTCCTCCGGGGCGGCTGCCTCGAGATCGCCGTAAACCTCGGTTTTGATCTCCATCTTTTCGGGAACCGCCTCGATGACGATGTCGGCGTCGCCGACGGCTTCTTCCATGTCGACGAGCGGCGTCACTCGCTCGAGGGTGGCATCCGCTTCGTCTTGAGTGAGTTGATCGTTTTCGGCGAGTTTGTTCAGCGACCACTCGATCTGTTCGTAGCCGTTCGTTACGAACTCGTCGTTGATGTCACGCATTCGCACGTCGTAGCCCGCCATCGCGGCGACTTCCGCGATTCCGTGGCCCATATTACCAGCGCCAAGAACTGCGACGGTGTTGATATCTTCGAGATCCATGGTGGATTGTCAATCCGTACCGGTTTTAACGTTTCCCTCGAAAAGGAAAGAAACTATATTTGAGTTTATGTCCGGTTACGAAGTTCTTTATCGTTCACGAAAGAAGTGGTTCGCATGGAGTTTGGGCTATCCGACGAACAACAGCAAATCCGCGAAGAGGTAACCCGGTTCGCAGAGAACGAGATAGTGCCGGTCGCCGAGGAATACGATGTTGAGGAGAAATACCCCCACGACGTCGTCGACGAGGCGGCGAAAATGGGATTGACAGGATCGTACATCCCGATGGAGTACGGCGGCGCGGGCTACTCGATTCTCGACACCGCGATCATCACCGAGGAACTGTTCTCCTACGATCCGGGCATCGCCCTCTCGATCGTCTCGACGTCGTTCGGTTGTGAGGCGATCATGAACTTCGGGACCGAAGATCAGAAAGAGCGCTTCCTCGAGCCCGTCGCGCTGGGCGAGAAGATTTCGGGCGCTGCGATCTCCGAACCCGACACCGGCTCCGACGTCTCTTCGGTCTCGACTCGCGCCGAAAAGGACGGCGACGAGTGGGTGATAAACGGCAACAAGATGTGGATCACCAACGGGACTGTCGGCGATTTCTTCGTCGTGCTCTGTAAGACGAACCCTGACGCCGAAGGCCGGTACAACGGCTTCAGTCAGATAATCGTCGAATCCGACCGCGACGGCTTCCAGGCCGACAAGATCACTGGGAAACTCGGTATTCGCGCGTCGGATACCGCCGAACTCGTCTTCGACGACGTTCGCGTCCCCGAGGAGAACCTCGTCGGCACGAAAGACGCCGCGTTCATGCAGCAGATGCAGTTCTTCGACGAAACCCGAACCGCCGTCGCCGCACAGGGCGTCGGAATCGCGAAAGGCGCGACGCGAGCGGCCCTCGAGTACGCTCAGGACCGCGAACAGTTCGGCAAATCGATCTCGGAGTTCCAGGCGATCCAGCACAAACTGGCCGAAATGGCGACGAACACCGAGGCCGCACGCAACCTGACCTACAAGTCCGCCTGGAACGTCGACCAGGGCGGGGACGTCACCAAACTCGCCTCGATGGCGAAGGAGTACGCCTCCCGCGTCGCCGTGGAGGTTGCAGACGAAGCCGTCCAGATCCACGGCGGTGCCGGCTACGTCAACGACTTCCCGGTCGAGCGGTTCTACCGGGACGCGAAGATCACGCAGATCTACGAGGGAACCTCCGAAATTCAGAAGAACGTCATCGCCCGCGAACTGCTCGGAAAAGGCTTCTAACCCGAGTACTACTGCTTTAATTCCCGCGAAAAACGTTTCTCGTACCGTTTTCTCCGCCAAATACTCGCTCGATTACTCCGCCGGCTCGACGATCTGTTTGCCGCTTCCGAGTTCGAGGCCGCCCGCAAGCGTCCGGACCGGGTACGGAATGTCGATTCCCTCCTCGTCGAAGCGCTGTTTGACGCTGGTCACGTACTCGCCGCGAATGCGGACGAAATCGGCGCGGCCGGGATCGGCGATCCAGAACCGCGACTGGAGGCCGACATCCGAACTGCCGAGTTCGGTGAGTCGGACCGACGGGGCCGGGTCCTCGAGGATGTCTGGGTGGTCCATCGCCTCCTCGACGATGATGTCGGACGCCTGTTCGATGTCGTCGTCGTAGCCGATGCCGAAGACGAACTTCAGGCGGAGTTTATCGCTCTCGACCGGGTTCTTGAGAACGCCGTTCGTGAGTTCCGAGTTCGGCACCGTCAGCAACTCGTTGTCGAAGGTTCGAACTCGAGTCACCCGCAGGCTGATGTCCTCGACGGTTCCGGCGTATCCGTCCCACTCGATCCAGTCACCGATCTTGAATGGCTTGTCCGTGTAGATGAAGACGCCGGCAACGAAGTTCGCGATCACGTTCTGGGCCGCCAGTCCGATCGCAAGTGCCCCCGCGGCAGCGATACCAGCCATCGAGACGAGGAAGTTTCCGTACCCGCCAAAGCCGAACGCGACCGCAATCGCGACGAAGATAATACCGAACTGCGTAATCAGCGTGAGCGGTTTCTGTGCGTGTGCGTCGAGATTCCGTCGCGTCATCGCCCGGTTGACCAGCGGCACGACGACGGCTCGGCCGATGAAATAGATGGCTAGAAACGCGACGATAAACCGGATCACGCCAGCAGCGCTCGTTGCAATCTCCGAGGAGATACCAGCGTCTTGCAATCGTGCACCGATCGGGCCGGTCGCCAGCACCGCTTGTGCGGTCCCTGTCATCGGTACATCACCGCGGTGTGACCTCGCGTATCGAACACGGTCGCGTTCACGCGGTCGGCGAGATCAGCCGCCTGTTCTTCGGTCGAACTGCCCGCCCGAGCGGCACGGAGGAACTTGACTTTGACGAGTTCGCGGTCTGCGAGCTGGTCGTTGAGCTCGTCGACGACCGCGTCGATTCCGCTTTTCCCGACCCAGACGGTAACGTCGAGGTCGTGGGCCTTCCGTTTTCGCTCCTGTCGATCCATAGCCCCGTTAGCGGGTCGATTGGTTTCAATCTTCGTGAACTGGGTCAGCCGGTCAACTCGAGCCACGGCGCGTGGTCACTACTCGCATTTGGACTCGGCTCCGTCGGCGTTTTCTCCCCCCTCGTCTCCGCCGGCATCGCCGTACGGATATCGAGCGTGCGAACCGCACGTACACGTAATTACGACGTGACCGTCTCGCAACCGAACCCGAGCGTTCGTCCCCGGGCGGACGTATCGGTCACACCGGTCGCAGGTGAACCGACGAAACGTCCGCGGCAGTTGCAGTCGGTTGCGCTCTGCGACTCTGCGCGCGAGTCTGACGTACTCGCGAGCGCGCTCGTCGTCGGATCTCGAGGCCGCCGCTCGAGCGAGTTCGTGCAGTCGGTCGATGCGCTCGGCGGCGATAGTCATCGCGTTATCGTTTCGTCGCGGCCCCTATGGCAGTTGCGCTCTCGTGTTCCGGACGGAATCGGAGTGAATGCGTCCCGTGTGAGCTACGCCCACGTTCCTATTTATCACTCTCTCGTGAATTCCGACGAGTTTTAGACCTACCCGGTAGTCACGGAGAGATGTACCGATGACGATACCCTCCACCCCCCTTCTACCGGCTGCTACCATGTCTACTTGTATCACGGCGTGGTATCCCGCGAGACCAGAGACACATATGCCCGAACATAGTACACAATATTGTTATATATCGGACGCGTATCGGAGTGATAGAACCCAATGATAGGTAGTTCGGACGGTCCCCCCGAACGGATCAGCCGCCGGTCGCTCCTGGCCGCCGGCGCGGCAGGCCTCACTGCGACGACGGCCGGCTGTATGAATCGAGTACAGAGTCTCGTCAACAGTACCACTAACATCAACGCGGACGAGTCCGCCCTCCAGATCACCACCGTCCCCTCCGACGACGATCGGCAGGCGATCCAGATCGTCCGTGAACTCGAGGCAAACCTCGAGACGCTCGGGTTCGACGTTTCGCTCGATATGCGATCGACGACCGAGTTTCAGGAAACCGTCTTCCTCGACCAGGACTTCGATATGTACGTCGGTACGTATCCGATCGGGCCGGACCCGGATTTCCTCTACGAGCTGTTACACTCGTCGTTTGCGACCGAGGAAGGGTGGCAAAACCCGTTCGGGTTCATCGACTTCGACATCGATTCGCTGCTCACGGGTCAGCGCCAGGAAAGCGGGACGGAACGCCAAACCCAGATCAAACGACTTCTCTTCGAGGTCGCGAAGAAAAAACCGTTTATCCCGATCTGTCTGCCCAGTGGCGACCGAGCGGTCGGAGACGCGATGGCCTCGCCGTGGGAACGGTACCACCCGCATTCGCGTCTGGCCTACTTCGGCGACGACCAGACGCCCGAGACGCTCACGTCGATCATCATGAGTTCACAGCCGACGCAGAATCTCAACCCGTTTGCGACGGCGTACCGAAGCCACGGGACGTACATCGATCTCATCTACGATTCGCTGGCGGTCGACGGCGCGCTGATCGCCGACGGTGAGGGCCTCGCGGAGTTCGACAGCGACCTCGAGACCGCCATCCGCCCCTGGCTCGCGGAGTCGATCGACGTGGGCGACTCCGAACTGACGCTGTCGCTCCGAGAGGACGTGCAGTTTCACGACGGTGAGGAACTCACCGCAGCGGACGTCGAGTTCACCTACGAGTTCATCGCGGATACCTCGATGGGGACGGCCGTCTCGGGCGGGGAACCCATCGACCTTCCGGCGACGAACTATCGACGACACGCCGCGACGGTCGAGGAGGTGTCGACGACTGGCGATTACGAGGTCACGATCGCGTTCGAGACGAACCAGACGGTCGCCGAGCGTGCCCTCCTCGTTCCGATCCTTCCCAAACACGTGTGGGGACTCGGCGACGGTTCGGAGACGGACCAGCCGGGTGCCCTCGGAGAGTTCGAGCAAAATCAGATACCGTCCCGACAGCGACGCTGGAGTCTGCTCGGGTCGGACGAGACCGACCTCATCGTCGGTAGCGGGCCTTACGAGTTCGCCAATCGCGTTCAACGCGATCAGTTCTCCCTCGAGCGGTTCGAGAACCACTTCACGTCCAACAACGACGGGATCGATTACCCGCAGGTGGCCCCCGAAACGCTCGAGTTCTTAAACGACACGAGCAGTGCGTCGGCGGTCCAGCAGGTCGAAGGCGGCGTCGTGGACGTGACGACCTCACGGATCGAGCCACACGTCATCGAGGACATCACGGCGGGCGGCGACGACGACGTCCTCTCCGACCATCGATCGTGGTCGTTCTACCACATCGGATTCAACGACAACGTCCTCCCGTGTTCGGATCAGGAGTTCCGCCACGCGGTCGCACGGATCGTCGACCGGGAGTGGATCGTCGACTCGATCTTCTCGGGACACGCCGAGCCGATCTGGACGCCAGTTCGCGACCACCCCGTCAGCGACGACGAACTCGAGCGGGAGGCGACCGAGTGGATGGACCAACGCGGAATCGAACGCGACGGCAGGATAGACGAGAGCCAACCGTTCGCTCCCTTCTGTGGGAACGAATCGATGCAGGAGGGGCGAGTCGACTTCGATCAGGCCCGTCGGGTGTTCGAGTCGGCCGGATTCCAGTTCGACGAAGACGGTATGATCGTTGACAACTAATGTTACGAGAGGTCCTGACTGAGGTCTTCATCGTCGTCGTCACGATGCTGGCGATCGCGATCCCGCTTATTATCGGGTTCGATCGCATCCGGACGACGTGGTACGAGTGGCGCTCGCGAATCCGAACGTCCCTGCCGGTCATCGCGCTGTTGGTCGTCGTCATGCTGTTCAACCGCTACGGTCGCCAGACGCTGACTGCGATGTCACGAGAGTACGGCGTCGACATGACGACGGTGTTCTACGAACTCGAGGGCGATTTCATCACCGTCTTCCAGGCGTTCGACTACACGATACTGATCCAATTTTTCTCGTTTATTTACATCTACGCCTACGTCTTCCTGCTGGTCTTCCCGGTGCTGGCGTACTTCGCTCTCTCGGACAATCGACCGTTCAGGCAGTTGCTCACCGCGTACGCGCTCAATTACAGTATCGGCGTCCTCATCTACTTCCTCGTCATCGCGTTCGGGCCGCGAAACGTGATGCCAGAACTGTTCGATACGGTTCTGTACGACTTCCAGCCGCGATACCAACACCTCACGCGGGAGGTCAACGATTACAGGAACGTCTTCCCGTCGTTACACACCTCGATGGCGGTCACTGTCGGCATCTTCGCGCTGCGGACTCGAGACGAATATCCGCTGTGGGTCCCCATCGCTCTCTTTCTCGCCATCTGCGTTCCTCTCTCGACGATGTACCTCGCGATTCACTGGGCGATCGACGTGGTGGCGGGGACCTTCCTCGCAATCTTCTGTGTGTACGTGTCGGCGGTCGTCGTCGAGCGCTGGGGACTCTGGAAACGGAGTTCAGAGTACTTGCCGACGCTCGCCGAACTCCGCGGATGGCTCGCCGACGCGTGGGTGCGCCTCCGATCACCCCTCCGGTAACAACTTCGGGTCGGCAGTCGAGCGCGCTCGAGGCGATCACGTTTCAACTCGGTCGAAACTGACTCTCTCCGTTCGGTAGACCGGCGACTCGCACACTCGAGAGTCGGCGAAGCAAAGTGAACCGGCCGAAAATCGTGATGCTGTGATCAATTCGACGGCTACTGTGCGACCGCCGGAGTTACTCGTCCTCGAGCGCGTCGGCGATCCGCTTGAGCGCTCGTGTCTGATCGCGCATTTCGTCGCGCATCTGGCGGACCTCCTGGACGAGTTCCTCGTTGCCGACTTCCTCGCCGCGTCCGCCGGGACCGCCGGGCGCGCCGCCTGCAACGACTCTGGATCACGGTTTCTCCTCGAGCGGTCGTTCGGCTACGTGAAAACTGAGAAACGGAAGCTGGATGCAGACCTCGAACACTCTGGCACAATCGGCCAGTCGCTTTCGAAAGAGGAGAAGGAACAACTCGCGGAAGCGTTCGATGAAGAACCTGACACATGAATCAAGCCGGAGAGACGATGTCGATCGCGGAGCGCAACCCGTTGGCGCATCCTGCGATCACATCGATCCGGCTATTCGACTACTCTCTGCCACCTGGCCCCCATTTGAAGGAACTGTACAACGCCCTCTGGAAAGCGGTCGATCCAGACTTTCCGTACGCAGCGACAAAGATCGCTCGGCTGCTCCCTCGAGGGCACGGGAAGAGCGAGGGGATCGGCGTTGTATTTCCAGCGTGGCTCATCCTGTCGATTCCGAATGTCCGCGTTGCAGTGGTCTCAAAAACGGCCGACCTCGCCGGTGAGCGAACCAGCAAGGTTGTCGACGTTGTCGAGCACTGGGCGCCGCAGTTCGGCATCGAGATCGAGAGCGGCGCCGGCCAGCAACTTAACACGGCAGCGAACACTGAGAAGGAGCCCACGATTTCGCCGTACGGCCTCGAAAGTCAGCTGACCGGTAAGCACTTCGATGTCATTGTCTGGGACGACATCTCGGACTGGGACAACCAACGGACGGCGAAACAGCGCCGGAACGTCCGGGAGTACTTCCGCGACTACGAAAAGAACCTGATCGACCCCGATTCCGTTCTTGAGTGCGGTGGCGTTCAGGCGATGATCGGGACCCGCAAGCACCCGCAAGACATCTACGAAACGGACATTCTGGACTCGGCGAGCTGGGATGCGAAAACCTACAAGGCGATCGCCGAAGATGATTGGCCGCTCGTTGAGGAGCGCGCTTGGAAGATCCGCGGTGACGACAGCGAGATTTACGATGATATCGGTGACCTGCCGGCGGATGTCAACCTCGCAAACGACGGCGTGATCCCGGACCAAGAGATACGCGTCCTCTGGCCGGAGCACAAGCCAGCCGAATCGTTGCTGTACGATATCGTCGACGGTGACGATTCGACACCGATCTGGCGGCGCGAGAACCAACAGGACCCGCACGCACTCTCGGGCGAGGTGTTCAAATCCGAGTGGCTCACCTATGTCGAGGAGTTGCCGAAGCCCCGTTCGCAGTACGAGTGGTATGCCGGCATGGACATCGGACTCGTTGAGGACCTGCAGCAAGCCGCCGAAGAGAACTCCGACTGGACTGCTCTCGCGGTTATCGCATGGAACGAGGATGTCGAACGCGGCTACCTGACAAAACTCATCCGCGATCGCGGTATGTCGGTCAAGGAGTCCGCTGACTGGGCCGAAGAACAACTCGAGGGGATCGACGTCGACGAAATGCTGGTCGAACAGAACGCCAACCGCGGCGTCGCCCAGCGCCTTCGCGACGACTCACCGATCCCAGCTGAGGGCGACACCTCGAGTGGCGATAAAGAGGAGCGGATCCACAATATGGCGGCCGACTTCGAGGGCGACTCACTCCGGATTGTGGGTGATCCGTCGGAGCAGCCGTGGGCGAACTTTGAGGTCAAAGAATGGCTCCAGTTCCCGAATTCAGCCCACGACGACCGACTCGATGCAATCGAGATCGCGACGCGGCTGCTCGCTGAGGACGACGATGACGGCGGCAGCGGTTCCGGCACTTGGTGAGTTTACATATGAGTGATACAAACGACGACCTCGAGGCAACGGACGGCCGCGCCGAACTAGTCGCAGAAGACGATGGACTTTCGGCTCGGCAGGAGTTTCAGATGCGGTTCGCACTCGCCCAGGCGCTGGGTGAGAATATCCCCGGCGACGAGGACTACTACGAAGTATTCAGCTGGGACAAGAACCCATCTACTGAGGATTTCTTTGCCCTTGCTCTTCGGAACCCATACGCCTACGCGGTCACGTTTTTACCGCCCAACACGACGTGGCGCGACCCGCCGAAGATCGATGATATGGCCGAGCCCCAAGGCGACGAGGGCCAAACGCAGTTCGAAAGCGACGTCGAAGATCTCGTCGACGACCAGCGGCTCTGGCACTACGCGAAGCGGGCGGACAAGCTGGCTGGAATCGGGAAGTTCGGCGTACTCGTCCTCGAGTTCGACGACGTCGACGACGCAGACGGGTTCTCGAGCCCGGTCGAGCAAGGTGCCGAACTGACGGGACTCCGACCGTTCTCACAGGCCTCGCTCGTTGATGTCACTGTCGGCGGCCCTGGGTCTGGGCGCTGGGGCGACCCAACTGAGTACACGCTCGATCTATCGGACGAGAACGAGTACGAGAACGTCATCCAACAACAGGGCGTTGAGACGGTCAACGTCAACTGGCAGCGCGTCATCCACATCCCGTCGGACGAACTCCTGGACGACGAGCTTCGAGGCGTCCCGCGGCAGAAGCCAGTCTACAACAACCTGATCGACATCGAGAAGACGCTCGGCGCTGCCGGCCAGCTCGTCTACCGAGCCGCCGCGTGGGGTATCCACATCAACATCTCGGAAGACTTCAACCTCGAGGACGGCGGTGACGAGCTCCGGGAACATCTCCAGCGCTGGCAGCACGGTCTCGAAAATGTCCTTCGGACCCACGGCGCCGACGACGTCAAGAGCCTCGGCGGCGAGGACATCGACCCGCAGCCGGTGATCGACCCGAACATCGAGGCGATCAGTGCCCAGACGGGCCTCCCTCAGTCCGTCCTAAAAGGCAACGAGACTGGCGAACGTGCCACGACGCAAGACCTCAAGGAGTGGTATGGAAAAATCGCCGAACGACGAAATGGGTTCGTTGAGCCACAGATCGTCCGGGCGATCATCGACCGGCTGCTGGATATCGGGACGATCGCCGAGACGAAGGGTGACGGCTACGAGGTCGACTGGCAGCCGCTGGCCGAGATGTCCGAATCGGACCAGGCAGATATCCACAAGACTCGGGCCGAGGTCCTCGAGACGTGGCTGGCCGTCGCGCCTGGTGTACTCACTCCCGAGCAACAACTCGCGTTCATCGAGGATGGTGATCTCCCGTCCGAACTCGAGGGGGCTGACCTCCCGGAACTAGACGAAGCCGACCCGGAAGTGGCAGCACAGTTCGAGGAACAGTTCGGAACTGCAGAGGCCGATGACTGATGAGTTCTGGGTCTACTTCCCACGGCCACCACCTGCACGCTCAGCAGGAGGACCCGACACAAACGAAGACGATCCGGCAGACGTACGCTCAACGACTCCGTGGTGCGTTCGGCCGGATCAACAGCACGATTCTGGAGCGAGTCATCAAGGACGACATCCTCGGCCTTCGTGACAGCGACGTTTCTGAGGACCAAGCCCAGCAACTGGTCGAGACGTTCGCCGGAGTGGCCCCAAGGCACGAACTCCAAGCCGTCGACGAGCCACCAGACCTGAGCACAGTCGATACCGACGAGCGCATCGAGCGCTTCCGAGAATGGCTCGAGACGGCGATGGAGTCGGAGGTCCTCGAGGTCATCGACCGTGACGAGAACGTCTGGGTGCGCCGGGCGTACGAGCGCGGCCTCGAGGACGCCGACACAAACCTTCGGCAGGCTGGTCTCGATATCGAATCGACCGACGCCGAGGCGGCTCGGCAACTGGTCCAGATGCCGGTTCACGAGCGCAAACTGCAGGTCCTGTTCTCACGGAACTACGCCGAGCTCGACGGCATCACCAACGCGGTCGCCCAGCAGATCACCCGCGAACTGGCTGATGGGGTCGCGGCCGGCGAGAACCCGACGGAGATGGCGCGTCGGATTTCCGACCGCATCGACAAGATCGGGAAGACACGCTCGACGGTCCTCGCTCGGACGGAGACGATCAACGCACACACGCAGGCGACAATCGAGCGCTACCGGCAGCAGGGCGTCGACTCGGTCGGCCTCGAGCCAGAAGTCCAGGTACAGACCGCCGGCGACCAGCGCGTCTGCTCGCAGTGTGCCAGTGTGGCTCAGGGCGGGCCCTGGACGCTCGACGAGTTTGAGGGATCGGAGAACCAGCCCCCGATCCACCCGCAGTGCCGGTGTACGGTGATCCCGATCGTGAACGAAGCGGCCGCGGCGGCGATCACCGAACATCCCCACGAGTTCGTTGCGATGTACCGCACTGGTGCGTTCGTCGACGAAGCCCGTGAGCGCTACGAGACACTCGCGACGACGGACGCCGCCGGCGCTCAGGAACTGGTCGCTCACTTTTCACCAACTCAAGCAGCGGCCTAATCCCAGGCCCGATGACCTCCGAACAAAAACACGCCGCAGAGGCGTGAGGGGCGAGGTCCTGGGCCGATGCAACTATGAAAGACAACAAAACGCATGACTTGCGGGTGTCGGCCCGAACGGCCCGGCTAACCGCGAGTTCGGACGGCGATGAGGACGGCCCTCCGTGGCTATTCTCCGGTATCGCGGTCGCTGCTGGCGACATCCTCCACATGGACGATGGGACGCGAGTCCTGATGACTGCGGAGGAACTCAAGAAGGCCGCAGGGTCCCAGGCCGGCGAACCACTCACAACAGATCACCCCACAGATGACGATGGCCGACCACAGTATCCGCCACCGACTGACGAGACCGTCGGCAAGGTCCCGAAGGCCGGTTGGATCGAGGACGCTGAAGGTGTCGGCTACGAGGCGACGACGCACGATCGCAACGTCGCAGACGGAGTTCACGGCGAGTCCTATGAGGTCTCCGTCCATCCGAGGTTCAAACTCGGCGAATTTCGAGATGACATCCAGGCATACGTCGGTGAGAACATCGAGTTCCTCGACCTGTCCGTCGTCAGCAAGGGCGACTCACCCAGTAACACGGCGGAGTGGGGCCCGAATCAGGCACTTGCGACGTTCACGCAATCTGTGGACATCAGCGAACAACTGACCGCAGCTCCCGACGAGATGCCGGACGATACTGCGGGCTTGATAGAACGTTTGGCCCAGAAGTTCGGCATCATCGGCGATCGTGGCGACCGGCGTGGCTTCATCCGAATGCGGCCACAGACCAGTGACGGTGAAACGGTCCGTGTCGTTGAAGCTGGCTTTGAGGACGCAAGATGGACTGTTTGTGCCCACCTCGAGGGTGACGAGTTTCCAGACGTCGGCCCAGGCCTTGGCCCCACGATCGGCGAGTCGGAGGCGGCCCCTGCCGGCGAACTCGTCAACGACGAACCGATCGAACTTGACGACCCGCTCGAGGAAGACGTCGACGTCTACGCTGTGCTGCACTATGCCAGCGAAGACGGCGAAAGGCTTGGCCCAATCACGACCGCAGATGGTGGCTACTTCTTCGACTCCGCGTTCGTCGGCGTAGCCCCCGAAGAAGCGGACGTGGTCGCTGATGTGAGCGATAGCGGAGATGGACAGGACAGTATGCAAACGATAGGGGCGGGATCCTCTGTGGACGATCCTAATACAACTGATATGAAAGACAGAACTCGAGAGCAGTACATCACGTTCCTGACCGCCAACGCGGGCTTCGACAAGGAGCCCCTCGAGGCGATGGACGACAACGTACTCGAACAGACGTACGAACTCGCCGCTGAAAACGCCGGCTCCGGTGACGGCGACGGCGGCAGCACCGATGACCCGAACCGGGCGAACAGTGACAAGACGCTCGCCGAGATGACGGTCAACGAGGCCGCCTCCGAGCTCGGTGACGCACTCAAGGAACAGGGCTTCGTGACCGAGGACAACGCCGAGGACCTCGTCGCTCACGCCCAGGAGCAGCAGTCGAAGGCTGAGAAGGTCAAGGAGATTATCGCTCACTCTGACCAGTACGACGACGACGATCGCGAGGACCTCATGGCCTCCGCCGACAAGATCGTCGATCGCGAGCACGATCGCGTGACCGGTCAGAGCGGCATGGGGCTTCCTGGAACGGCTGGTCTGACAGCGTCCGCGACTCCGTCGCCGGCGGGCGCCGCTGACGACGATGACGAAGGCAGTATCGACGACTACGGTACCGGTGTCTCTGAGTGAGGTGATCTAGATGACGAAACTTAACACCCAGACGTCAGTCCTTGCACAGACCAACGACGCCGAAGACTACGACGAAGGCGAGGCACTTGCAGAACTCGAGCCTGGCCAGGGCGTCGTACGCGGAGCAGGTGGCTACGAAGCCGCCGGCGCCGACTCGAAGACCAAACGTGTCGTTCGCGAACAGCGCAACCCCGGCAGTCGCGGAATCGAAGACAACCAGAGCCCACTGGAGAAGACGTATCCGACGGGCTCGAACGTCGAGACGACTGGCTTCCAGAGTCACGACGAAGCACGACTACTCGTCGCCTACGCCGACGTCGACGGTGACGGCACCGACGACACCTACGACGAGGGAGCCGATCTCGGCTGGAACGCCAACGGCTACCTCGAGGTCGTCTCTGGTGGCGATCCGAGCGAGGCGGTCGCCCAGATCTCGCAGGAGGACAGTGTGACGATGAGCAGCGGCGGCGACCCGATCCACGTTCGCGTGGAGTTCTACTGAGGTGATTCAAGATGCCTATGGCAACTTCTGATAACGTCAACGTTCACGAACCGCAGATGGCCGAAGAGTTCGAGGCGGGATCCCGCCTTCACGAGACGGCGCTGTTCAACCCGATCAAGAAACAGCGCGAACAGGCGTGGAAGCAGATCCGCGCCCAGTCGCCGCTCGGTCCCGACATGTGGGACGACCTCGACCAGGCCGTCGGAATCAAGCAGCCGTCGGTGGAGCTGACCGCCGACTCCACGATGCAGGTCGACTCCTGGCAGGAGTACGCCGAGACCATCCTCGACGATCAATTCGTCCAGTCGACGGTGATCGACCAGCTGATCGGCGCCGGCTTCGGTGTCTCCGCGTCGCTGTTCCGCTACGCGTACTTCGACCGTCTCCGCGCGACCCGCCTCGAGGCCGACCGAAGTATGAACGCTCGTGCACGCAGCACGCAGGAACTGCCCGCCAACGGGCTGCACGGCGTTCCGCTCTGGATCCACCACGTCGACTACGAGTTCGACTCGCGAGAGGTCCAGAACGCGATGCAGTTCGGCGACGATCTCGACACCAGCGTCGGCCAGGAAGCCCGCCGCGCGCTCAACCGCTCGGAGCACAGCCTGCTCTGGAACGGCGAGGGTCGCGAGATCCCGACCGAGCGCGGCACCCTCATGGTGTCTGGGCTCGACTCGGACGATGACCTGATCCTGCAGACCAGCGGCTCGAACGGCTGGGTCAACTCTCCCGAGGAGATCCTCAGCGACTTCAAGGAACTGCACGACACCGTCGAAGACCAGACCGATGTCCAGGATCAGGACGACGTCCCACTGGTCTCCGAGGTCGGCGGCTGGGTCTTCGTTCCCCGCGCGCTCTGGGGCGAGGTCGACCGCGAAGACTACGAAACCTCCGCGACCGACGAGCCGATCATGGAGCGCCTCGAGCGCAAGTACCCGTACCTTAACATCGTCCCGGCACCGCGCCTGGACGCAGACAGCTGCATCCTGATGCTGAACGACCCGCGGTACTTCCAGATGGTCACCGCACAGGGCGTCACGAACACGAACTGGGAGGTTGACGGCGGCTTCGGCCTGCGCAACAAGACACTCTCGAGCCGAACGCCGTTCGTCCGCCGTAGCCCCGACGGCGTGCGTGGCATCGCCCGGATGACCGGCATCAACGCCTGATCCCACCATGCCTGACGACACAGTCACGGTCCGCGTCGCCGGCCCACAGTTCCGATTCGATCGCGAGCAGTACAGTCGCGGTGACACACTCGACGTCCCAGGGCGGATTGCCGTCCGCCATCCGCGAACACTCGAGATCGTCGACGGGGACGATGCCAGTGACGAGCACGTGGAGGAATCCTCCGAGCCGACAACGCTGGACGTCGACGAACTCGACCCGCACCCAGCGGACCTCAAGGTCTCGGAACTGAAAGACCGCCTTGAGGATGTCGACGACGTGGAGCTTCTGAAAGCGATTCGAAAGGCCGAAGACGAGAGCGAGGACCGCTCGACAGCGAAGAACGCCATCGACGCCCGGCTGGCTGAACTCGAGGGATAACGGATGGCGACCGCTACGCCGGCGGACGTCCTCCTCGAGATCGACACGAACCTGTCCGACGAGAAGATCGAGAAGGTCATCGAGCGCAAAGCGCGCGATATCGATCGCGACGACAACATTGGTGGCCTCGATGAGCCCGATCGGCGTGATCTCGAAGCTGTGCTCGCAGCGATCCACATCGCGACGAAGCTCGACCGGGCAACCAGCAACCAGCAACTCGGAAACGCACAGAAGTCCTACGAGGAGTCATCTATCGACGAACTCCGGGCGGACGCCCGCCGGCTCGGTGCGACGGACGAACTTCTGGGCATCGGCGCGACCAACAGGACCGCGTCGATCTCTGTTCCTGACATGAGGGGCTGATCATGCTCTCTGGGCTCGAAAACGATGAGGCAGTGTTCTTCGTCGAACGGGAGGTCGCCACGGAGGAGGATCCGTACGGTGATCCTACTCCGGTCCGCGACTGGGTCCCGCTGTCGCTTGATGAGAGCGAGTGGGACTACGTCGACGGCGATGTCGTATACGATGAAGCTGACCTTGACCCGGCGTCGGTTCGGACGGAGCAACGGTCCGCCGAGTACGTCCGCGAAGTCTATTCGGAATGGCCGCAAGAGGTCTACCGGCTGTACGCTGCTCCAGAGGACGTCGGCTCGATCACGGGGGGTAACTACGAGCTCGAGATCGGGGCCGACGACCGTATCGAACTCGACAGCGTCGACGGTCGGTTCACGACCCAGCCACCGAACATCCAGCGCCTCGATTCGCCCGTTCCAGAGTACGTCGAGATAGAACTCACGAAAGTGGAGGTCTGATCATGGATATGCAACTCGACTTCGAGAGCGGCTTCGCCCCCGAAGACACCCAAGAGGTCTTCGAGACCATGATCGAGGAAGCTGACGACCAGCTCGTCGAACGCATGGAAGAGGCCGAGCAGAACATCCAGAAAGAGGCCCAGCAGCGCTCACCCGTCGACACGGGGAACCTCCGCGCCTCCTGGACGGGGCTGACCGAAGCACGAGGCGGCACGATCATGACCGAGGTCGGCAACACCGCGAACTACGCCGAGTTTGTCGAGCGAGGGACCAGCAAGATGAGCGCACAACCGATGCTCCGGCCAGCAATGGATCGAGAACTAATGGCACTGACCCGTGATATCGAGCAGTTGGTCTATCGCGTCGCTATGCAGGAGGGCAACTCATGACCGACATCTCGGATATCACCGTAACGGTCGAGATCCTGCAGGACTGGACGTGGCCCTCGCTCGGAAAGGGGCTGAAGGTGTCCAGTCAAGCAGCGCCTTCGGTGAAACGACGTTCTTTGTGGAGTACGAACTATGACATATGGACTTCATGACGCCCTTAGAGATACGATCGTCGACCTGCGCGATCACAACGATCTCGTTGCTCTCCTCGAGGATCCGACGGCGATCGACGAGGGCTGGCCGAAGGACGTTCAGGACCATCCGGTCGTCGTTCGCGTCCAGCCGATCACAGAGAGTTCGGACTCCCAGCGCGAGTTCTCGACGATCCAACGCCAGTTCAGGCTGCAGGTCTCGGTCGTCGCGACGGACACGTGGCGCTCTGAACAGAGCGCGCCGACCTACCGCATGGCCGAGATCATGGCGACGGTCGCCGACCGCCTGGACATCGCCGTCGACGCGCCGGAACTCCTACCCGAAGGAACCGACTCGAGCAGCTGGTCGGAGGTCACCGGCGACCGCCTCGTACTGATGCAGGACTGGCTGACGACGACCTACACGCGATAACACAATGCCGATAGGAACAATCACTCGCGGTCCAATCGCGCACGTCGACGCACAGCTCACCAACGCCCAGCCCGATGGGTCGTTTGGTCGAGACGATACTGGCCGGGTGACCGGCCGACTCACGACCTACAATCCCGGAGAACGATGACAATCAAATCAGCATACGTTGGGGAGGACGTCCCGATCGAGATCGCGTACAGCGACGCGACCGGGGCGGTTGACCCGGACGACCAGGACACAGACGAAACTCCAGACGCCGACATCACGATCACCGCCAACAGCGACGGTACCGAGGTGATCTCCGCGCAGTCGATGACGAACACCGATGTCGGCGCGTTCGAATACGTCTGGGATACCGATGCCGACGCGAACGGGTCCGGCACCTACGTCATCGAGATCACCGCCGAGTTCAACTCGGAGACGAAGATCAACAAATCGCAGATCACACTGAAGGAGTAATTCCATGGCAGACATAACAAATTCTTTAGAGGTAGAGGGTAGCATCGTATCGGTCATCCACGTCGACGAGAGTGGAGCCGAACCAGTCCGGACCGTCCTTGGACTGTGCACTAAAGACGATCTGTCGGTCACCGTCGACGAATCGAACGAGGACTTCAACCCTGGCTCGCAGCGCCGAACGAAGCGCTTCCGAACGAACAACACGATCGACGTCGAAGTTGCGTCCGCAGTTGCACCCGATCTCGAAGCGCTCGAGTTGATCGGCGTCGCCGACTCCGATGGGAAGATCACGTTCGACAGCTCGGACCGGCAGACCGGAGATGACGAGTATCTCGAGATCGCGTACTTCGCCGACGAGCCGGACTTCGGCTCGGTCGACATCCCGGCCGACTCCGAGCTCCTGCATCGCTTCGCCGACTGCGAGGTCACGTCGCCGGAGATCGACCCGTCCGCGACGCCGCCGACGGCGTCTTGGACGTTCTGGGTCGAGGGCGACGCCTGGATCAGCTACTCGCCGAGTGCCTAACCACTGACCTATGTCTGTAGCCAACGCTGACTCCGCGAACTCGGCGCTCGATTCGATGCAGGAACAGCAGCGCGAAGAGCAGCGCGAGACGGCCGAACTCTATGGCAAGGCCCAGGAACTCTTCGACGCTCGCTCTCGGGATTCGTTCACCGTCGACCGTCACGGCGTCGAGATCGAGTTTCTCTATCCGGATCCCGAGACTCAGCAGGAGTTCGAAGACCGCCAGCAACGCGTCCTCGAGGGCGCTCAAGAGGGGGCCGACCTGATGTCTCTCCTCCAGGAGGCACAGGTCGGTATCGAACAGATGGAGGAGACGCTCTCCGATCACGCCGTCGACCCGTCGTTCCAGAACCCGGCGGTCTGGCGTGAGACGATCGGCTTCAACGAAGAGGAAGTCGCCGACCTCTACCAAGATTTTTTGGCGCTTGGCAAGGGCGAGACGCAGTCGCAGCAGCTCGAGATGTTGGACAATCTCATGTCGGGCGATTCCTAGAGTGGCTCAACCGGGAACAGCACTACCGGCCCGACGAGTTCTTCGCACTGGACGAGTCGCAGAAGATGTTCTGGATGACTCGGTACGAAGAGCATCAGAGAGAGCGCCAGGAGCTCGACAATCAACTCCAGATGTGACGATCTCCTCCTCAACCGTCCTTTTTGATAGTCGATAAAACAGATAGTTATGCCAACAATATCAACACTAACAGCGGTTCTCGAGCTCGACAAGAGTGATTTCGAGTCGAAGCTCGATACCGCTCAGAGAGATCTCGACGGATTCGGTGGCCGGGCTCAACGCACTGGAGATAGACTCTCCTCTGCCGGCCAGTCACTAACGATGGGCGTAACTGCCCCGCTGGCCGCAATGGGGGCGCTCTCGGCCCGTACGGCAGCGAATTTCGACCAGGCGATGCAACGGAGCATCTCTGTCATGGGCGATGTCGATGAATCGATGCGCGATAAGCTCGAGCAGCGGGCCCGCGAAGTTGCGAATACGACGACCCACAGCGCGGATCAAGCGGCGCAGTCGTACTACTATCTCGCGAGCGCCGGCCTCGACGCTGCCCAGTCGATGGAGGCGATGCCGGAGGTCGCTGCCTTTGCTGAGGCCGGCAACATGCAGATGGCCGAAGCGACGGACGTCGCGACGAATGTGATGAGCGCGTTCGGCTACGAAGCCGATGAGATGTCGAAGGTGACGGACACACTGACGGGCACTGTCTCGAACCACAACCAGACGATGGAGGGCATGTCGACGGCGATGTCGAACGTCGCGCCGATCGCGTCGTCACTCGGCATCTCGATCGAGGAGACGTCCGCCGCGATCGGGCAGATGGGGGACGTCGGCATCCAGGGCCAACGTGCTGGGACAGCACTCCGGAACGTCCTCTCTCAAGTGTCTGACGAGACGTCGCCAGTGACGAAGCGACTGGAGGAGATGGGCGTTGCAACGCGTGACTCCGAAGGGAACATCCTCTCGCTAACTCAGATCCTCAAGAACATGGAAAACGCCGGCGTCGAGGCCAGCGACGCCGCCTCGATCTTCGGCACCGAGGCCGGACCTGCCATGGCAGCGCTCATCTCGGAGGGCAGCAGCGCCCTCGAGGAGAACACTCAGAAACTCGAGGACGCAGACGGGGCGACCCGTGAGATGGCCACAACTCAGCGAGATACACTCAACGCGCAGTTGCAAATCGCGAAGTCAAATCTGCTGGATGTCGGTATCGCTATTGGGTCTATCTTGATCCCGATGCTGACGACGCTTACAGGCTATGCTACGGTGGCTGCTGAGAGGTTCCAGGGATTAAATAAAGGACAACAAAGAGCGATCGTTGTGGTCGCTGCGTTGGTGGCCGCACTCGGGCCGCTGCTGATCCTGGTTGGGACGCTCCTAACCATGTTGCCCGCGATGGCGACCGGGGCATCGATGGCGGCCGGAGCGTTCGGGACGTTATGGTCTGCCTTGTTAGGCCCGATCGGGCTCGTGATCGCTGCAGTCATCGGGTTAGCAGCGGCCTGGAAGACGAACTTCATGAATATCCAGGGTCACACGGAGGACGGCGTCAACGCCGTGCTCGACCTGCTGAACTGGATGGTTGACCAGGTCAACAAAATCCTCCCTAACAGATGGGAGATTGATTTCGAAGCCGAAGACGTCGATTTCACAACCGAGGGCGACTCGGGGGAGGAGCAGACCAAGAGCGATTACCTCCCAAATGGTATGTCGGCTGACGAACTCCAGAACGCCGGCTCCGAAGACTTCACGAGTGGACAAAACGGACAAGCCCCCCTCCAAAATGCGGAAGGCGCTGACGTCGAGAAAATCGAATCGATCTACGCACAACTGGAGGAAAACCAGGGCAGTGATGGGGCCACCGAGACAGACACTGCTCCGTTGCAAGAGCAGTTGGACGCATCGAGTGAATCGACGAATTCAGATATCGAGTCGATGCTCGAGGACTTCGAGTCGCGATCGTCCCGATCGTCTGGACAAACTGGTCAACAGGATCTCAGCCGTGTCATTGATCGACTCGACCAGCTCCTCGAGGCAATCCGTGCGCTCGGTGGCCCTCAGGAGATCTCCGGGACGCTTGACCTGGACGGCCTCGAAGCCGAAATCCGCGGAATCGTTGAGAGCGAGAACGAACGGATCGCGTCTCGAGCAGATGTTCGCGGTGCTCGAGGTGGGAGACGGTGAGCAACTGGCGCGTCGCGGGCTACGATGTCGAGGCGGTCGTCGACCAACCTGTCCCGACGCTCACTCGAGGCTCCGAGATCACGCTGCAACTGCTATTCGACAACAATCTCACGGACTCCGCACTCGCGTTCGGGCGGGGAGCATACGGCCAGTTCCCCTACGATCAGGGGGGCCTCGGTGGAGTCGAAAACTCGTACCTGGCGCTCAGAAAATACGGCTGGTTTGCCCCGAACTCACAGACAACGGGAACGACCGACGCAGGAGTGCCGTGGTTTTCGGAGCGCATCCCGTCCGATGCGTACTTCGATACGCTCGTCATCTCGGTCGAGTCGATCGACGTGCCTGCCCACACCGGCTTTTGGGCACTCGTCACGGACGTGACTGATCAGTCGAGAGTCGCTGGCTCTGAATCGACAGCGCGACGGCTGGACTTCAATCTGTTTGTGCTCGCGGAACTCCGCGAGTTCGACACCGCTGACGATGTGAAAGCCGAGTTCGAGAACACACCAATTTAGACCAATGAGTGACGAACAAACCGCCAATATCGGGTTAGTACAGCCTGAAGTCGGAAAGCCAGAAGGATGGGGTATCAACTGGAACGAAAATGCCGCCGAGATCGATAGCCGGATAACGATTCTCAACACCGATAGTTCGAAAGGCAACTATACAGCCCACAGTACAGCGCTGTATGTCGCAACCGATACGGGGAAGGTCTATCGAGGCAACGGATCGAACTGGCAGCTCATCGATCTCCAGGTCGATGAACTGGTCGCCGCCAGTGCAACGCTGGGGGCAACGACACTCCAGGCGACGCTCGACGCGAACGGGAACAACATCTCCAACGCAGGAGAGGTCGACGGGCAGGCAGCGTCTAACAGCCTTGCTGAAGACGTCCGAACGAACGACAGCGTTGCATCCAACCTCGAGAACCGAACGAGCGACCCGACCGACGATTCGAACGACACCGGCCGGCAGTGGTACCGGACGGATCTTGACTAACGGAGACGGTGAATTTTGACCATGAGAACCAGAGATATCGAACGATTAGAGGCACAGTTCAATCGACTCACACAGGCTGCGGCGGACATCATCGAGGATTCGAGAACGGTCGATGACTCCGGGTTCGACATCAGTTCGAGCGACTCAATGCTGGAGCGTCAGCAAGAGTTTGGCGACGAGATCTCCCAGGCCCTCGCGAATATCGACGCACTTTCTGTCCCTGATCGGAACCGGTCTTCCGATTCATCTCTCATTTAAGACTATTTCGGGTAGAACGAAGCACTGACCGATAAAAATTACCAATATTTGGTTGAGAGTGTAACTTATCCTGTGCGAACGGCCAACAAAATTAAGTATGACGCATCCTTTTACTTCGGTACACAGATGGCCTCGAATTTACTCAATCATCAGATTGACGATATCCTCAGAAGCGTTCTCGAGGATGCGAGTGGAGACGTTTATATGGTGAACCCATCGCGGGACGCGATCGAAGAGTTCATCTCGGTCGCGACCGGCTTCGACGGTTCGTTGCCGTCGGTCAAGATGCTCGCCAACGAACAGACCCTCAAGGAGGTCATGGGCGACTTCATTATCGCTTCGAACGCCGCCGACCTCATCAGCGACGGTGCTCTCGCGCTCCGGACGCTCGGCGAGGCCCCGGAAAACTCCCTCTGTCTCACGGGAGACCGCGTCATCGCCGTCGTCCACGCCGGCGACCGCGTCGGCGGGCTCGTCACCGACGACGAGGAGTTCGTCGGGGACACGTTCTCGGCCTACGAAACCCGCTGGGAGAACGCCGATCAGTTCAAGCTCCGGACACCGCCGATCACCGACGTTCGCGAGACGCTCTCCGAGGAGATCAGTCCCGAAGCCGAAGCGGACTTCACCGCGATTTTGAACTCCCTCGAGACGGCTCGCGGCGATGGAGACGGGCTCGACGAGGTGACGATTTCGCTCGTCGTCGCCGCCAAAAACGAGGCGCTGCTGTACGATATCAGCAAGTGGGGCGAAGACGTAGGCATCGCATCGAAGGCAACGTTCTCACGCACCAAGACGAAACTCGAGGATATGGGCCTCATCGACACTGAGAAGGTCCCGATCGACGTCGGTCGACCGCGCCTCCGCCTGAAGATCGGTGACGACCGGCTCCGGGAGGCGGACAACGGCCAGATCGCGACCGTCACCCAGTCGATCCTCAACTAGTACCGTTTCGAACGTCGACTGTTGGACACGTTCGACGACCGATATCGGCGCTACAGTTTCTCGGGCTCGCACGGCCATTAGCCACGTCTCCACGGGCGACCCAATCCAATCGATCGGCCCGTTTTTGATCCAGGAGGTCCAAGGGACCGTATGACTGACCGTGACGAGGACCTCGCGGATGCCGTCCGCGAACTCGCAGACACAATCGACGAACTCCGCGCCGAACTCGAGCCGCGGCGTCGCCGTCGCCCGCCGTTGCGTCCGCCGACGCCGCGCGAGTTGCTGCGCGTCGCAGACGAGGTCGCGATCCCGGCGGCCCTCGCCGTGTTGAAAGCAAACGTCCGCGCGCTCGAGGCCTTCCAGCGCGGGATCGAGCTCGTTCGAACGGAGCGGGAAGCACGAAAACGGACCAGGACGGCCGCGAAGTCGACCGAAAGACGCGCGAAGAAACTCCGGGAGACGACCGTCTCGCAACTCGATACGGTCCTTTCGGAGCTGCAACGCGGCGTCTCCGAGGGCTCGGTTCCGGCCGACGAACGCGTCGCCGACTTGCTCGAGGAAGCTCGGACCCTCCGCGACGACGTGGACCGTCGACTGCAGGAGGTCGCCGAACGAACCGAGGCGAGCGAAGCGCGATCGATCGAAATCGACGGCGAAGACGGTGAATCGGACGCCGCTGGCGAGGTCGACGTGGACGCCGTCGACGAGTCGAACGTCGACGTGGACGCAGAACTCGAGACGCTCAAAGACCAGTTCGGCGACGACGATGACGACCACTCGGCCGAGGGCGACGGCGACGAACCGCCGACCGACGACCGGGGCGCTGACGACGCGGACAGCTAAGGAAAGTTTGCGACGCAGGTAGTGAAAGTGACGCCTACCGACGAGGGAACAGCGAAGCTTACGCTTACACCGGCTCGAACCGGTAGCCGTCCCACGCCTGGCTCTCGGGCTCTCTGATCCCCGCACCCGGCTCCCGGAGTTCGTTGACGTAGATCGGCTCGACTTCGTCGCCCGTCTCGAGGTCGTCGCTGGTGGCTTGGCCGATCGCTCGGACCGGCTCGCCGTCGACGTCGAACTCGACGATGGCAAGCGTGTTCGGTTCGCGGACGCCGGGCGGCGTCGCGGTGCTCGTCGTCCACGTGATCACCTCGGCGGTGTACTCGCTCAGGTCGATGGTCTCGACAGGTTCGCTGCCATCCGGGCCGACCGGGTGGCCGGGGTAACTGATCGATCCGTCTTCGTAGCGATAGGCTTCCATGGTCATGCTGCAGCCTCCATGATCGTCGTGATAACGCAGTTTCCGAACCCGCCGACGTTACAGCACAGGCCGACATCGGCATCGACCTGTCGCGGTCCCGCCTCGCCCATGAGCTGTTCGTAGATTTCGACGCCCTGTGCGACGCCGCTGGCTCCGAGCGGGTGTCCTTTCGACTTCAACCCGCCGGAGGTGTTGATCGGTAGTTCGCCGTCCCGATCCGTGTACCCCTCCTCGACTAACTTCCAGGCCTCGCCCTGCTCCGCGAAGCCGAGTCCCTCCATCTGGAGGAACTCGAGAATGGTGAACATGTCATGTAACTCCGCGACATCGATGTCGTCCGGCTCGCGGTCGGCCATCTCGAAGGCACCGTCGCCGCTCTCGACGACGCCGCCCATGATCGTCGGGTCCGGTCGTTCGTGGACGACGTGGGTGTCAGTCGCGCCGTCAATCCCCGAGATCACGACGTACTCGTCCGTGTACTCCGCCGCCACCGACTCCGGACAGAGCATCAGCGCGGCGCTGCCGTCGGTGATCGGGCAGAAGTCGTAGAGCCGAAGCGGGTCGGCGACGATCGGCGACTCGAGGATCGTCTCGAGGTCGACTTCCTTCTGGAACTGCGCGTTCGGGTTGTCGACGCCGTTCTTGTGGTTTTTCGCTGCGACTTTGCCGAGACTCTCCCGGGGCGCGTCGAAGCGCTCGAGGTAGTGTCTCGCGGTGAGCCCGGCGAAAGACGGGAGCGTGACCCCGTGTTTGTACTCACAGGGATGCGTGAGCGACGCGATCACGTCCGTCGCCTCGGCGGTGGTACGATGTGTCATCTTCTCCCCGCCGACGAGCAGCGTCATGTCGCTCGCGCCGCTTGCGACAGAGCGCCACGCCGCGTAGATTCCCGCGCCGCCGCTCGAGCTCGTCTGGTCGACTCGTTCGGTGTAAGCCGGCACCGCGCCCAGATCGTGGACGAGGGCGTTGACGACGCCCGTCTGCCCTTCGAACTCGCCGCTTGCCATGTTCGAGACGTACAGGTGATCGATGTCCGAGGGGTCGACCGCCGCGTCCTCGAGACACGCACTGCCGGCCTCGGCGAGCAGCTCGCGGATCCACTCGTCCCGCTGGCCGAACTGGCTCATCGAGGCCCCGATGATTGCAACTCGTTCCATACCCTGACAATCACGGGAAGTCGGTTTATATCGTTGGGTTGTGGGTCGATCCGCGAGAAGAAGATCGCGCTCGAACGGGGTCAGGCTGAGGCCGCCTCGAGTTCGCTCGCCCGCGAGCGTGCCTGCGAGATCACCATCGGTCGCGCTTCGAACGAGAGGAGCACGTCCTCGTCGCCGTAGGTGACGTCCTCGACGTTCGCGTTGTCGTGGATCCACGAGACCAGGCTCATCGTGTCGTCGGTCATCGGCAACACGAGCCGTTCGCGCTCCCAGTCGGGAAGTTCTCGGTCGATCCGCTCGAGCAGTTCGTCGACGTTCGTCCCCTCGCGGGCGCTGACGGTGACCGGGTTCGGCGCGAGCGCCGAGAGGGCGGCGGCTTTCTCCTCGAGTTCCGCTTCGCTCACGGCGTCGATCTTGTTGAGAACGGTGACGATCGGCGCCTCGTTGCGTTCGTAGAGCGTGTCGTGGCAGGTGACGAGCTTTTCGTGTATCTCGTCGATCGGTTCGCTGACGTCGACGACGAGCAAGACGAGGTCGGCGCGGTAGACCGAATCGAGCGTCGACTTGAACGACTCGACCAACCAGTGGGGAAGGTCGCTGATGAACCCGACCGTATCCGTCACGAGGACGTCCCGCGGCTCGAGGTCGGCCCGGCGTGTCGTCGTCCCGAGCGTCGTAAAGAGCCGATCCTGAGACTCGGCCGTCGAATCAAGATCCGGGTGGAGTTCCTCGTTCTCGTCGACGGCCAGATCGTCGGCGAGTTGGCGAAGGAGTGTCGATTTTCCGGCGTTCGTATAGCCCGCGAGCGCGACGAGGTCGAAGCCGGAGGCGCGACGCCGCTCGCGTCGGTGCTGTTCGGTCTGCTCGATCTGCTCGAGTTCGTCTCTGATCCGGCTGATCTGGGCTTTGATGTCCTGTTCGCGGCTCTCGTCGTACTCGCCCAGCCCCATGAAACCGGGATGCTCGTCGCGCTTTGCCAGACTCGTCTTGGCTTCCGCCCGCGGGAGTTCGTACCGAAGCTCCGCGAGTTCGACCTGCAGTTGGGCCTTCCGGGTCTGCGCTCGCTGGCCGAAGATCTCGAGGATCAGCGTAAATCGATCGAGGATTTCGACACCCTCGGGGAGCAACTTCCCCAAATTGTACATCTGATACGGCCCGAGCCGATTGTCGAAGATTACCGTCTTCGCGCCCGTCGCCTGAGCTTCGTCGGCGAGTTCGTGTGCTTTCCCCTCCCCAAGCTGTAACGCGGCGTCGGCCGTTCGAGACTGCGTTATCTCCCCGACGACGTCGTACCCCGCGGCCCGCGCGAGATCTCGTATCTCCGTCGTGTCCGGCGTGCCCGAATCGATCCGCTTTGCGATAAGTGCCTTCATGCGAGTAGGTGTATCCCCTCCGAGCGGTCGTGGATCGGCGGCACGGGTGCTCGTCGCGCTCGAGCGGTGGTCCAGAACCGCGACTGGCGCTCGGAACGACTAGAGATGCCCGCCAGTCACCCCGATTGACGCTATGGGAGTCATACGCTCCCCTACGCGTCCAATCGCCTTGAATCCCGTGGCGTCTCCCGACGCACCGACCGCTCTCTTTGCGGATGTATGAGCCCCAATCCGTTCTCCATCGGTTGTTCGGTCCCAGCACATGGAACGTATCAACCTTCAACCAATCACAGCGTGCTGATACTCGAGACGCGAACACGCAGACTATCGTCGACTCTCGAATGTCACGTACCACAACTGCTTTGATCACCGGCCCCCTCCGGTCGATCGATGGTGGAAATCGATCCGACGTCGATGTGGTTCGAGTTCGCCGCGAGCGCCGTTCTCGGCGGGCTGATCGGCTTCGCGGTCAAGACCGTCGCGAAACTCGTCGCGGTTATCGTCGGCGTCGAACTCGTCGTCTTTCGCTACCTCGAGTCCAACGGCGTCGTGACCGTCGACTGGGACCGACTCAGCGCCGGTCTACTCGAGACGCAGGAACGGGCACAGGAAGGAGCCAACTGGATCGAATCGATCGTCTCGACGACCACCGTGGGCGTCGGGTTCGCGAGCGGCTTTCTGCTGGGCTACTACCGTGCGTAGTCGGCCGTACTAGGGGCACAGTACTCGTATCCTCGAGCCGTTATCGCGTCCGGAGATCGTCTTTGTCCTTGACGACCTGCGTCTCCGCTTCGCCGCTCGTGTTCTCGTTGACGACGTCGTAGAAGTCGTTTTGCAGGCCTGCGGGGAACGTCACGACGCCGATCCACGACCCGTCGGGTTGCCACTCTTCGCTCTCGAGGTCGCCGTACTGGCGAATCTTCGCTTGCGCGCTGCCAGCGTACTCTGCCGGGATCTGGACGGCGATCGAAACCTCCTCGAACCGAATTGGAATCACCGGTCGCAACGCGTCGAGCGCGTCGTCGACCTGTTCGCTCACCGGTTCCATCGGATCGACGGTGAACCCGGCCTCCTCGAGCGCGCTCTCGATCCGCTCGGGCGGGTGTGGCGCGTCGTCCATCTGCGGATTGATGGCGTTTCGCGTGATCGTCGTGATGAGCTGTTTTCGTTTCTGTTCTTGCATCTCGCGGCGCTGGTCGGCCGTGATCTGGATCTCCCCTCTCTCGATCACTTCCGGAATAATCTCGAGCGGATCCGTCGTGTCGAACACCGTCTCGAGATCGTTTTCGGCGGGCCGATCGCCGCTCGAGGCGTCTTCAAACACGTCTTCGGCGGCGATGTAGTCTTCCAGTTCGTCGTCGAACTCGCCGCGTTTGATCTCGAGGGCCGCATCGGGGTCGACCAGCACTTCGAACCGCGCCCCGTGTGACTCGAGTCGCGCCGTCACCGCCTCGTCGAGTGATATCATACCAGTGCTTACCTCCGGCCGAGTAAAAGAGCTTTTGTCGTCGTCGACGGTTTCCTGTCCGTCGATTTCGACGGTGTGGTACTCAGGGTCCGGATGAACCACGACGCCACGCGATCGATTCGATGACTCGAGGCTCGGGTATATCCTCCGCTCCGATATCCGACAACCGCCGCTCGAGACGGTGCCGACGCTGTTCGTTCCCGGTTAACTGGAGCGGTTCGGTGTCACGGGAAAACGAAAATCGGCGGCTGCGTTACTCGTCGTCTGCTTCGTCGGCGTCTTCCTCGCCGAGGAGGTCGTTCTCCTCGAGGTGGGTCTCGATCTGGTCGAGACCGAACTGCTCGAAGGACTCAGATTCGGCGTCGACGGTCGCGAGGCCGACTTCGGACGGCAGGAGTCCGCCGTCGTTGACCGATGCGAGTGCATCGAGCGCCAGGGAGATGCCGCCGTCGAGATCCGCTTCGGGGTCGTAGTTCTCTTCTAAGTAGTTCTGGAGTTCGCCCCGGTCCGCGCCGACCGCGAGTGCCTTCCACTCGTAGGGCGTTCCGGATGGGTCGGTCTCGAACAGGCGCGGTTCGCCGTTCTCGATGCCGCCGACGATGAGCGCCACACCGAACGGCCGTGCGCCGCCGACCTGAGTGTACTGCTGGATGTGATCGGTGACGTTTTTGGTCAGCGTTTCGACGCCGACCGGCTCGCCGTAGCGCAGGTGGTTGACCTGTGCCTGGCGACGGGCGAAGTCGATCAGCTGTCGCGCGTCGGCGACGTGCCCCGCGCTCGCGATGCCGATATGATCGTCCGCCTTGTGGATCTTTTCGACGCTCGAGTCCTCGAGCAGCGGGGACGGGATCCGCTTGTCGACCGCGAGAACGACGCCGTTTTCCGTTCGAATGCCGATACTCGCCGTTCCGCGTTTGACCGCCTCGCGGGCGTACTCGACCTGGTAGAGTCGGCCGTCGGGCGAGAAGATCGTGATGCCTCGGTCGTACGCCTGCTGTTGGGCTTGTCCCTGCATAGTATCACACTAAATCGAGGTCTGTCGCGCCGACGAACGCGTCGTCGAGCCGGATATCCGCGGTGGCGTTTCGTCCGACTGCGACTCGCTCAGCGTTCTCAAACACGACGTTTCTCTCTGCCGGGACTTGCCCGCGTTTACCTAAAAACTTTTCTTCAGCGGCACGGATCGTGCCACTGATCCCAGTGACCCGAATACCCACGGGAAAGCCGTCGATGCGGTCGATACAGGCGAGCGCCGCCCTCGCCGACTCCGTCTCCCCGCGTCGGACTTTGACGATCGATTCGCCGATCCCGTCGCCGAACTCGAACCTGACGACAGAGAGTTCGGCGTCCGCGCTTCCCGGATCGCCGAGGAGATTCTGCCCCGCGTACCAGAGGTCGCGCTGGAACGCTCGCCGATCGATCGTCGCGTCGGGCCAGGTCTCGAGTTCGACCGCGAGATAGCGCCACCGGGGCCTGAGGTGTTTCGGCAGATGTTTCATCTGTCGTTCGCGGGCGCCGTTCGCGCCGGTTCCGGTCGCTCGGCGACGAGGACGCCGACCTGTCCGTGGACTCGCTCGACCGCGGTCAGGGAGAATCCGGCGTCGGTCAACGCGTCGGCGAGGGTGCCGACGGTTGCCGGATCGTCGACCTCGGGCGAGTAGAACGGTTCGTCGGGGTCGGGCTCGTCGAAGACCATCACGTCGCCGAGGACGAACCGACGAGGCTCGAGTGAGGCGATCACCTCGACCGCCTCGCGCTTTTCCGCATCCGCGAGGTGGTGCATCGCGAAGTTCGACGTGACGATATCGACCGATCCGTCGTACTCCGGCTCTCGAAAGGAGCCGCTCGCGAACGAGACGTTCTCGACGCCCCGCTCGTCGGCGTTCGCGTGGGCTTGCTCGAGCATTCCCTCGCTGATGTCTCGGCCCACGACCCGCTCGGCGTCGGGTGCGAGCGCGAGTGCGATCGCGCCCGTTCCGGTCGCGAGATCGAGGACGACATCGTCGGAATCCGGGGCGGCGTGCTCGACGACGAGATCCGCACAGGCCCTGTACTCGGGCGATTTGTCGTCGTCGTACTCGCTCGCGATCTCGTCGAAGCGCGCGGCGTGTTCGTCAAGACTCTTCTTCATAGTGTCCACGTTCGACCCCCGGCTCAATGAACGAATCGGACTGGATCGTTCGGTTTCGCTCGGCGAGCACCCGCCACTCCTCGAGGCCCGCCTCGATCCACGCCCCGGAGACGCCAAGTTGCTCGCCGAGCGCACGCAACTCTCGCGGCGCGCGGAACTCGAGGTGGGACGCGGGGTCGGCGCTGACGACGTAGGGCGCGTCGTAGTAGTCGACGAGTTCGCGGAGCTTTCGAAGCGACTGGATGGTTCGGACGCGCCGGCCGCCGCTCTTCCGGAGGACGGCACCGAGATTGAACTCGAGTCTGACGCCGTTTTCGACGGCTGCTTTGACGAGCACGTGATTGACGTCGCCGCTTCCGGCGACCGGGTGAGCGAGCACGTCGACCTTCTCGTTTTCGACGGCAAACCGATTCATCTCGTTCGTGCCGCCGTGAATCGCGAGGATGGTTTTCGAGGAGCGATAGTGGCCGACCGAGCCGCTGGCCTGATCGGGCGAGTCGGCCCTGATCTCGATGCCGTCGACCACGTCGATTCCGTACTCGGCCTCGATGCGGTCGGCGTCGTACTCCGCGCTCGAGTCGTCGTGATTTCGGACGACCACGCCCTCGAACCCGTACGCTCTCGCGGTCTGTACCACTCGAGCGACGGTGCTCGGGCCGTCGGGTCGCGCGTGGGCGCCCTCGTACATACGCAGGCTCTGCGGCGGCGAAAACTTGGAAGTTGCGTTTACGAACGGCAGTCGTGGATGTCGCGTCGGAGGGGTGGCCAGACACGGAGAAGACTCGGCCGTTTACGGCGAGGAAGGGTCACGCGGTGAGTAGCGCCACGCCACCGCCGCCGACGATGGCCAGACCGCCGAGGCCGAAACAGACGATCCAGAACGGGATGCGCTCGACGACCCGCATCAAGAGGCCGATCGTCGCGTAGCCGACCACCGCGCTCGTGAGGACGGCGACGGCCGCCATCTCGAGGCCGATGCCCGGAATCCCGCCCTCGGTGACGTAGGTCAGTACGCCAGCAGCGATCCCCGCGGGGATCGAGAGCAGGAAGGAGAGTCGGAACGCCGAGGGAGCCCGATAGGAGCGAAAGAGCAGCGTACTCGTCGTGACGCCCGACCGCGAGACGCCGGGCAGAATCGAGAATCCCTGTACCCCGCCCACGATCACGGCGTCCCGGAGCGTGGGTTCAGTTCGCTCGGCGAAGTCGACCGATTTCGAAGCCAGTTCCAGCGCGCCGGTGGCCACGAGGAGGACGCCGATGGCGGCGATGAACAGACCGCCGCTGAGTTCGCTCGCGACGTCGATCGCGAGGAAGTAAATCGGCAGGCCGATCGCTCCTGTCGCGATGCTCGCGACGACGACGAACGTCGTCACCGCGTTCTGTCCGGTAAACGCCGTCCGCGGTCGCCAGCGGGGGACGGCCTCGAGACTCTCGCGGATCTCCCCTCGGTAGTAAACCGCGGCCGAGAGCGTCGTTCCGAACTGCAAGAACAGCGCGAGTTGCAGGGCGTGATCCGGCGCAATATCGAACAGCGTGAGAAACAGCGAGAGGTTACCCTGCGAGGAGACCGGCAACCACTCGACGACTCCCTGGACGATGCCGGCGAGGATCGCGATCAGGAGGTCCCAGTAGCCGGTCATTCGACGGTCACGCTCTTGGCGAGGTTCCGCGGTTTGTCGATCGATCGGCCCATCTCGTGGGCCACCCAGTAGGCGATGAGCTGCAACTGGACGTTCGCGAGGACGGCGGCGGCGCGTTCGTCGGTTTCTGGGATCTCGAGGACGTAATCCGCGTACCGCTCGACGTCCGAGACGCCGTCGGTGACGACGACCACCGGTGCGTCGCGAGCCTCGACTTCCTTGATGTTCGAGATCGTCTTTCGGGCGACTTCCCCGTCACCAGTCACGATGGCGAAGACCGGGGTGTCCTCGGTGACCAGCGCGAGCGGCCCGTGTTTCAGTTCGCCGGCGGCGAACCCTTCAGCGTGTTCGTAGGTGATCTCCTTGAACTTCAACGCGCCCTCGAGCGCGACCGGGTAGTTGAGTCCGCGACCGATGAAGAAAAACGCTCCAGCGCCGACGAGTTCGGCGGCGATCGCCCGCGCGTTCGAGGTGTCGAGTACCGTCTGGACCTGATCGGGGACACGACGCAGCGACTGGACCTCCTCGTGGGAAGCGCGGTCGGTCAGTGCGGCGCTCAGCAGCGATACTGACAGTTGTTGGCTCGCGAACGTCTTCGTCGCCGCGACGCCGATCTCCGGCCCGGCCCTGATGTAAAGCGCGTGGTCGGCCGCTCGAGCGGCGGAGCTGCCGACGGTGTTGGTCACGGCAAGCGTCGTCGCGCCGGCGGTCTGTGCTTCTCGTAACGCGCGCAACGTATCCGCCGTCTCCCCGCTCTGGGTGATGCCGACGACGAGCGATCCGTCGGCGACCGGCACGCGATCGGTGGTGAACTCGCTCGCGATGGTCGCCGTGGCGGGCGTCCCCCGCCGCTGTAACAGCGAGGCCCCGTAGCGGGCGGCGTGATAGGACGTTCCACAGGCGACGAATCGCACCGGCGAGGCGAACTCGCGATCGACGAGCGCGTCGAGTTCCTCGAGCGTGACGGTGCCCTGGAGTTCGTTCACCCGTCCACGGAGACACTGTCTGAGTGACGAGGGTTGCTCGTGAATCTCCTTTAGCATGTAGTGGTCGTAACCGCTCTTGCCGGTGTCTTCGGCGTCCCAGTCGACGGTCTGGACCGGTTTCTCGAGGGGAACACCGTCCGAATCGGAGACCGTCCATCCCGTGGCGTCGAGGCGGACGAACTCCTCGTCCTCGAGGTAGACGACGCGGTCGGTGTACTCGATGAACGCCGGGACGTCGCTCGCGAGGAAGTAGCCCGTCGAGCCGTCGCCGTCTGTCGCCGCAACTGCATCGCTGCCGTCTGTCGCCACAGCACCTCCGTCACTGTCGTCGATACCGAGCACGAGCGGCGAATCCTTCCGCGTCGCGTACACCGTCTCTTCGCCCTCGAAGACCGCCGCGATCGCGTAGCTTCCCTCGAGGCGGTCGATCGCTCGACGAAACGCCCGCTTGTGATCGGCGCTATCGTACCGCTCGTCCCCATCGTCGCCGTCTCCCGACTCGAGGGAGCGCGCGATCAGGTGTGGGACGACTTCCGTGTCGGTCTGGCTCTCGAAGGTCACGCCGTCGGCGGCGAGCTCGTCGCGCAGCGTCTGGTAGTTCTCGATGATACCGTTGTGAACGACGGCGACGCGGCCCTCGGCGTCGGTGTGTGGGTGTGCGTTTTCGTCCGTCGGCGGCCCGTGCGTGCTCCAGCGTGTGTGGCCGATGCCGACGGCCGGATCGCGAAGCGATTCGGTCGACAGCGACGAGGTTAGCGCCTCGAGTTCCCCCTCGGCCTTGTGAACGTCGAGCGTGCCGTTGGCGAGCGCGACGCCCGCGGAGTCGTACCCGCGGTACTCGAGTTCCGAGAGTCCCTCGAGCAACACGTCGATCGCGTCGGGGGCGTCGCGCTCGGCCGAGCCAACGTAGCCGATGATCCCACACATTCCTACCGAACCTCCGTGTCGGACTCGATCGATCCGCGAACTGTCCGCCCCGCGTGGATCGTCACCGCAGAGCCGACGATCGTTCCGGGAGCGTACGTGACGCCCCCGTCGTCGGTCGCCCGATCGGCCAGCAGCGCGCCCAGTCGCTGTCCCTCGTGGACGGCCGTCCCGACACGGACGTCGCTTCGACCGCCGACGACGGCGGATCCGGGGCCGATTTCGACGCCGCGGCCGGTCACGCAATCGAGGACGGTCGCGTTCGATCCGATTCTGGTATCCGAGTCGAGGACGCTGTTCTCGACGGTCGCGTTCGAACCGACGGTGACGTTGTCACCGATCGAAGCGTAGGGACCGACGACGGCGCCCGGACCGATCACGCAGTCGGGAGAGACGATCGCCGGCTCGCGGACGGTCGCCGACTCGTGTACCTGCGCGGTCGAGGCGACAGTACTCTCGACAGTTCCGGTGTCGAACAGCGTTTCGGCGACCGTGAGGAGATCCCACGGGTACGTCGCGTCGATCCACATCCCTTCGGTTTCGACCGCGTTGACCGTCTCCCCGCGCTCGAGAAGCAAGGAGAGGCCGTCGGGAAGCGAGTACTCCCCCTCGCTCGAGTCGACCGACGTCACGATGTCGATCGTCGTCGGCTCGAGAACGTAGACGCCCGCGTTCAGCCGATAACACCGCTCGTCGGTCGGGTTTTCGGCGAGTTCAGTGACAGTACCGTCCGCGTCGACGATGACGCCGCCGTACTCCGTGACGTCGCTCGCGGCGACGACGCCGATGGTACCGTCCGCGGACTCGTCGTGGCGCTCGATCGTGTCCCGGACGATCGACGCGTCGATCAGCTGATCGCCGTTGACGACGAGCGACGGTTCGTCTGCGGTCGGCAACGCAGCCGCCAGCGCGTGGGCGCTTCCCAGTTGTTTGTCCTGTATCGCGTACTCGATCGGAACGTCTCGATAGGTCGAACCGAAATGGGACTGGACGGCGGTTCGCCCATAGCCGACGACCACCGTCAGCCGCTCGATACCGGCCCCGATGAGTTCGTCGAAGACGTGCTCGAGTATCGGTTTCGTCGCGGCGGGCAACATGGGCTTCGGCCGGTGTCTGGTCAGTGGTCGAAGGCGCATACCCTCGCCCGCGGCCAGCACGATCGCGGATCGAACGGTCATTGATTCGATCGGAGGAGCGCCTGTGGTGTATGTCTACTGGTTGAACGCACCGGTCGAACGGAGTGTCGGCCGCACGCGTCGAATCGAGCTTCAGGCCGAGTGAGGTCCGCTCCGAGTCGGTGCGTTTTCCCTCGCGGAGGCCCAGTGTCGCGTATGATCGACGCGAACACGCCGGTTCTGGACAACCACATGCATCTGGATCCGGATCACGGACGGGGTATCGACGCCGTCGAGGATTTCGCCCGACTCGGCGGGACGCATTTGCTGGTCGTCAACAAACCCTCGTGGTATCTCGGCGTCGAAGCGGAGGACGGCGAAGACTTTCGTCCGGTCTTCGAGCGGACGCTCGAGGTCGTCGAAGCCGCCTCGGACGTGCTCGACGGGCGGGCGTGGCCGATCCTCGGCGTCCACCCCGGACTCGTCTCGCGGCTCGTCGACGAACGCGGGTACGCGCCCGATGACGCGCGCGACATCATGCAGGGCGGCATCGACCTCGCGGCCGAGTACGTCGCGTCGGGCGACGCCCTGGCGCTGAAATCCGGCCGCCCGCACTACGAGGTCGACGACGCCGTCTGGGCGGCCTCGAACGAGGTCATGCGACACGCCTTCGATCACGGTGGCTCCCTCGAGTGTGCGGTCCAGCTACACACCGAAGCGAGCGAGTCGATGCCGGACGTCGCCGCGTGGGCGGAAGACGCCGGACTGCCTGCCCACCGCGTCGTCAAACACTACGCGGCGGGCCGTCTCGAGGGGCCGACGCCGAGCGTGATGAGCGAGAAAGACCGGCTCGAGACCGCGGCCGAACGCGGCGAACCGTTCCTGATGGAGACGGACTTCGTCGACGACCCCGATCGACCAGGTGCGGTGCTGGGTCCCAAGACCGTCCCCCGACGCGTCCGCTGGCTCCGAGAAACGGGACACGAGGAGGCGGTTCGGATCGCCCACATCGAGACGCCCGAGCGCGTCTACGGAATCGATACGGTTGCGACGCTCTCGGACGCGTAGGTTTCGACCCTCGGAGACGCCTAACGCCTCGAGCCGTCCGAAATCGGCATCGAAACGGTTCCGCGTACTGACCCATGTAGAGAAAGGCATTTCAAGCGGCCGGTGTAGGTGTGAGTATGAGCAATCCCCCGACGGAGTTCTATTCAGCGGAACGATGGCAAAACTGGATCGGTCGCATTCAAGACGAAGAGATCGATCCGGAAGACGAGGATTCGGCGCGCCTGCTGTTGAATCTGCAGGACGACACGGCGATCGCCGTCGCGAAAATCGTCGCGGCCTACGACGACGGGGAGATCGATCAGGAGACCGCACTCGAGGAGATTCAGGACGTCCGCGACATCGTGCTCTCGGAGGTCGACTTGGCGGACGAGGAGAAACTGATCCTCGTCGACGGCGTCCAGACGAGTCTCGTCTGCGTCTTCTTCGCCGCCGAGGAGTACATCGCGGACGGGCCGGCCGAAGACGGCACCGTCGACGACTACGTCGGCGCGGCGGCCGACGCCGAATCCGAAGAGGACCTCGACGCGGCGCTGGGCTACGCGGCACAGGCCGGGACGCTGATCATCGACGGCGAGGAACTCGACATGACGATGGCCGAAGAGCTCGAGTACGGCCTCGTCACCGAGTGGATCAACGGGCTGGACAGCTTACAGAGCGCGATGAGCGACCCCGAGGTCGTCGAAGAGGACGAGTGACGGCCGCCGCCGTCTGAGTCCGACTCGCCCGTCTTGGAGGCGGACACGGGGATGATTCTCCGCAGAACGACTCGTGACTGGCCACGTAACGAGGTCGAGTGCCGACAGTCGGCTCGAGCGCTCGAGCTACCCGGTAGCGGCTGTGACAGTTTACTCGATGGGGCCCTCGGAGCCCCGTCGCCGGAGTCGTCCGTCGACGGCGATCGGAAAGCCGCTCGTCGGGACCTCTCGATACGTCTGGAATTCGTGACACCCCACAAATGCTTTAGGGACCCCATCGCGTACGTGGATTCATGTACGTCCGAGACGCGAAAAACAGGGAAGAGGTCTGGCTTCTCGATCACATCGAGTCGATGGGACTCGACGAAACGTCGTTTCGCTCTCGAGACTACGTCGTCGCGATCGACGAGGAGTCGGGATCGAAAGCGGGGTTCGCCCGGATCCGCGTGCACAAGATCGACGAGAGTGCGGACGACGAGCGATCCGAGTGTTGTGAACTCACGAGCATCGGCGTGCTCGAGAACTGGCGCGGCCAAGGCGTCGGCGCACACATCATCGAACGGTTAGTCGAGTACGCGGGCGACGACGGGTTCGTGACGGTCTACGCGCTGACGAGCGAATCGGACTACCTCCGGCAGTTCGGTTTCGAGCGAATCGACGAGAGCGCGCTTCCGGAACCGCTGGTCGACAGACTCGCACAGAAGCGCGATGGCATTGATCCCGACGCGGTCCCGCTCGCGCTCGCCGTCGAATCGTTCGACCTTCCGGACCGGCTCAGGGAGGCGTTCAAGCGAGCGAGCGAACACGACGGATCGACGGAGTCAAGTACCGAGTCACCGGAGGATTTCGGTATCGATTCGGAGTCGGCCACCTACAAGTATGATACAGGACGATGACACGCAACGGCGGATTCCCCGTCGCATCCGGACGGGGAGTCCGGATCGAATCGGGGTCGGCAACAGACGCGCAATTATCAACTTTCAAGCCCCACCCGGGCATCGATATCTATAATGTTCGATCCTGACGATCTCGAGACGATCCGCGAGGAGCGCGACGCGTGGGAGGAGTCGACGGTCGAGCCCGTGGTCGAGCGATTCGGGGAACGAAAGGAGACGTTCACGACCGACACGGGCGGGCAGGAAGTCGACCGGCTCTACACGCCGGAGGACGTCGCCGACCTCAATTATCAGGAGGACCTCGGCTATCCGGGCGAGCCGCCGTATACGCGCGGCGTCTACTCGACCGGCCACCGGGGACGCCTCTGGACGATGCGACAGTACGCGGGCTTCTCGACGCCGGAGGACACCAACGAGCGCTACCACTACCTGCTCGAGCAGGGCCAGACCGGGCTCTCGATGGCCTTCGACCTGCCGACCCAGATGGGCTACGACTCGGACGCCGCCATGGCCGCGGGGGAGGTCGGCAAAGCCGGCGTGGCGATCGATTCGATCGACGACATGCTCACCGTCTTCGACGGGATTCCACTCAACGAGGTGAGCACGTCGATGACGATCAACGCGCCCGCGTCCGTCCTGCTGGCTATGTACATCGCGGTCGGCGACCGGCAGGGCGTCGATCGCTCGGAGCTCCGGGGGACGATCCAGAACGACCTGCTCAAGGAGTACATCGCCCGAAACACCTACATTTACCCGCCGGAGCCGTCGATGCGGATCATCACGGACATCTTCGAGTTCTGCGCCGCCGAGACGCCGAAGTTCAACACCATCTCGATCTCAGGCTATCACATCCGCGAGGCGGGTGCGACCGCCGCCCAGGAACTCGCGTTCACGCTCGGCGACGGACTCGAGTACGTCGAGGCGGCCATCGACGCCGGTCTCGATGTCGACGACTTCGCGCCACAGCTTTCCTTTTTCTTCAACGGCCACAACAACATCTTCGAGGAGGTGGCGAAGTTCCGGGCCGCTCGGCGCATGTGGCACGATATCATGGACGAGCGGTTCGATCCCGACGATCCGAAATCAAAGCAGCTCAAGTTCCACACCCAGACCGCGGGCTCGATGCTCACCGCCCAGCAGATCGAGAACAACGTCGTTCGAGTCGCCTACCAGGCGCTCGCCGCGGTTCTGGGCGGCACCCAGAGCCTCCACACGAACGGGAAAGACGAGGCGCTGGCGCTCCCGACCGAAGAGTCCGTTCGAACCGCGTTGCGGACCCAGCAGATCCTCGCCCACGAGTCGGGGGCGGCGGATACGATCGATCCGCTCGCGGGCAGTTACTACGTCGAATCGCTTACCGACGAGGTCGAATCCGAAGCCTACGACATCCTAGAGGAGGTCGACGAGCGCGGCGGGATGCTCGAGGCGGTCGAACAGCAGTGGGTCCAGCGTCAGATCCAGGACACGGCGTTCGACCGACAGCGCGAAATCGAGGAGAAAGAGCGGATCATCGTCGGCGTCAACGAGTTCGAAGTCGACGAAGAGCCAGCGATGGACGTCGAGGAGGTCACCGAAGAAGACGAGCGCCGGAAGGTCGAGGGTCTCGAGACGACCCGCGCCGACCGAGACGAGGCCGCGGTCGAGGAAACGCTCGAGGCGCTTCGCGGGGCGGCAAACGGCGACGAGAACATCATGCCGTACATCATCGACGCCGTCAAATCCTACGCCACCGTCGGCGAAATCTGTAACGTCATGCGCGAGGAGTTCGGCGAGTATCAGGCCGCCGGCGCGGTGTGAACGGTTCGAACCGCCGAGCCAGTTATTCTTCGGTTTCTTCGTTCGCTTGCGCCTCAGCGTCTTCATCGGCCGCCGTTTCGTCCTCGTCTTCGTCCGCTTTTTCGTCTTCTTCCTCGTCGTCAAACGTCGCGCTCGTCGCCGGTTCGAACTCCTCGATCGGTTCCCACTCCTCGTCTTCACCCGACCGGCGACGACGCAGCAACTCGAGTCCGACGACGCCGACAATCAAGAGTCCGAGCCGCAGCAGTCGACTCGAGCCTCCCGTCTCGTCCATCTCCGACTCCATCTCGGCCATCGACTCGCCCGAATCCTCGACTACGTCCTCGAGCGCGTCGGGTGCCTCGACGTCCTCGAGGGGCGTCTCGTCGGTGTCTAACTCGCTGCTGCCCAGGAGGTAGCCGATCGCGACGCCGAGGCCGACCAGGCCGCCCGCCAGCGGGAGCGCCCGCCCTCCCATCGCTCCGGACCCCTCGGACTCCTCGACGGCCTCGAGGATCGGCTCTCGCATCGGCGACTGCATTCCTCTGCTCACCGCTTCCTTGACCAGCAGCGTCGACAACGTGTCGTCTCCGTGTTCCATTTCTGGCATGATCTGGGCGACGAGAGCGCCGTTGATAGTTCTGTCCAACGTTCCGATCGAGTCACGGAACGCGACGAACGGTAGCAATCACGTACTCGAGTCCCGACGCGGATAACCGACGCTTACTCACACAGCGCGTATATCGCGCATCGACGCTTGCCTGCTCGAGGTTCGTCTGCTTGAGTGGCTCGAACCGGACCGCTCAGTCCTCGCGGAGCGTGTGGCAGTGACGACAGCGCGCCTCGTAGGACTCGGCCGCGCCGACGAGGATCGTCGGATCATCGATGTGTGCCGGTTCTCCGTCGACGAGTCGCTGATTCCGCGTCGCGGGCTCGCCACAGACTGCACAGATCGCTCGGAACTTCTCGACGTACTCGGCGACGGCGACCATGTGCGGAAGCGGATCGAACGGCTCACCGCGGAACGTCTGGTCGGTGCCGCTGACGATCACCCGCCGACCGTCGGCCGCGAGTCGCTCGCAGACGTCGACCAGCGAGTTCGGAAAGAAGTTCGCCTCGTCGAACGCGACGACCGCCTCCCCGTTGCACGCCTCGAACACGGCCTCGAGATCGGTTTCGGGGTCGACCGGCGTCGCGTCCCAGCTGCGGCCGTCGTGAGAGCCGATCGTGGTCTCGCCGTATCGGTCGTCGATGGCGGGGGTGAAGGCGACGACCTCCTGTCCGGCGATCTCGGCGCGGCGCAACCGGCGTAGGAGTTCCTCGGTTTTGCCCGAGAACATGCTCCCCGTGATTACCTCGATCCAGCCGCCGTTCGTGATCGCGTGCATCGGTTTCAAGGGGGTAAGCCGTCGTTAAATGGGTTGTTCTTCACGCCGTCCGGACGGTGCTGTCGTTTGTACTGCTCAGCGAGTAATAATGATGCCATAACGAAACCCCAACTATCCGAAGCCGAAGACAGCAATGAGTGTCATCAGTCACCCTGAAGCCCTCGGACGGACGACGAGACAGCGGGTGCGCTGGATGACCGCCGCGGCGTGTTCGACCGCGATCGAGGCCCTCGCCGTTGGCGCGTGGTTTCTGCTCGTTGTCCTCGAGACGCGAACCGCCGCGACGGCACTCGCCGGTGTCGGGATTCTCTTCTGCGGGTCGGTGCTGCGAGCGTCGATTTTCCGCGCGACGGCGAGCGAACGCGGCGACGTCCTCGAGCCGAGTCGACTCTGTACCGCGGTGCTCGTCACCGCCGGTTGGGTGTGCTGGTTGCTCGTGGCGGAGTCGATCGGCGGGGCTCGCGGCGTTCTCACCGCGGGTGTCGTTCTCGTCGTCGCGCTACTCGCTCGATTCGCGCTCGAACGGCGAGTCTTCGACGGAAGACGACCGGACCGCGGGAGATCGGCCGTCTGGTGTCGGTTCGTCCCCGCGGTGCTCGTCGCTGTCGGCGCGAGCGCGTTGCTCTCGTCGGTCTGGTTCGTCGATTGGTCGATCGTCTCCCCGCCGATCTCGCTCGTCTCGAGCCGGTTCGTCCTCCACGTCGAGGCCGTCCAGATCGGGTTCGCGCTGTTCGGACTCGTCACGTTTCTGGCCTATCAACAGCGATTTCGGACCGCTCTCGAAGCGTGAACGCTTGACAACCGGTCCCTGTCGTGATACGACCTCGCGACGGCCGTCTGGCTTCCGAAGTCCAGACGTTCATGTTCCTTCGCGGAGTCTGTAAAGATAGATAATGTCCGAATCGTCCGATACCGACCCGTCGGATACCGGGCCGTCCGGGGCTTCACTTTCCTATCGGAAGATCCTCGAGCGCGAGATGGAAAGCGCGCTCAAGGAGATCAATCGGCCGCCGAACGGGGTCTTTCTCTCGGGGCTGTCCGCGGGGCTCAACCTGAGTTTCGGGGCGATGCTCATGGCGATGGTGCTGACCTATTCCGGCGGGTTCGAATCGCGACTCGTCCAGCAAGCGGCGCTCGGCGGCGTGTCCTCGATCGCGTTCCTGTTCGTCGTCATCGGACAAACGGAGCTGTTTACCGCCCACTCGACGATGGCGATCCTCCCGGTGCTCGACGGGAGAGCGACCCTGCAGGAACTCGGTCGTGTCTGGGGAGTCACGTACGCCTCGAACCTTGTCGGATGCGCGCTGTTTGCCGGACTCATTACGATCGTCGGGCCAGCGCTCGGGATTTTCGACGCGAGCGCGTTCGGCACGTTAGCGACCGCACTGGTCCCCTACCCGGGGTGGGTCATCTTTGCGAGCGCCGTGATCGCCGGTTGGCTCATGGGACTGGTCACGTGGCTCGCGGCGGCCAGTCGGGACACCGTCGGCCGGATCCTGTTCGTGCTCATCGTCACGGCAGTGATCGGGTTTGGTCCCTTTCATCACAGCATTCTCGGCACGACGGAGGTTCTGACGGCGATCCTCCTTGGACAGGGTGTCTCGGTCGGCCAGTTCGCACACTTTCTCGCCTGGACGACGATCGGTAACATCGTCGGCGGGGCCGTGTTCGTCGGACTGTTAAATTACGGGCACGTCGCGCTGGCCGGCGAAAAACAGGACGTCGATTTCGAGGCGGCAAATCAGAACGAGTGATCGGACGAGCCCACGCGAAAACGATCAGGGTAAAATAGTTCAGTCGATCTGAACCAGCCTATCGAAGGCGAACGATCGTTCGATCGTCCCGTTTCTCGATCTGGACGAGGCCGTCGTCAGAAAGGTCCGAAAGGAGGCCTCGAAGCCACTCCCGCCCGTGCTCGCCGCCGGGCGTGTAGTCGATGCGGATTCGATGGCCGAGGGTATCGAGTTCCAGCTCGTCGTGTTCGCCGAGGAGTCGAATCACGCGTCCGCGGAACTGTCGTCGACTCCCCTCGAAACTCGGCTGCGTCGGAACGTCGGGAGCCGTGAAGTCGCCGGTCTGGTAGGCGTGACACCACTCGCGCCACGGACATCCGGCCTCGTCACAGCGGGGCGTCTTTTCGCACGCGACGCCACCGAGTTCCATGATGGCGTTGTTCCAGACTCGCGACCGGCCGTCGGGCATGAGTCGGTTCGCAGCCGCTTCGAACGCATCGTCGTCGTCGGGGATATCGAACGCGCGGTAGACGACTCGCTTTACGTTGGTATCGACGACGGCGTCGCCGGCGTCGAACGCGAAACTCGAGACCGCGTTGGCGGTGTAGGGACCGACGCCCATCAGCTCCTCGAGTTCGTCGGGCGTCTCGGGAAACTCGCCGTCGTACTCGGCTTCGACCTGACAGGCGGCCTCGTGGAGGTACTTCGCCCGGTTGTTGTACCCGAGGCTGTGAGATGTCCAGAAACCGACGACATCGGATCGGTCCGCCGCGGCCAGCGCTTCCGTCGTCGGCCAGCGTTCGAGAAACGCCTCCCAGGCCTCGACGACGCGGCCGAGTTGGGTCTGCTGGCTCATCACCTCGCTGACGAGGATCTCGTAGGCGTCGTCGGTCTCGCGCCACGGGAACGAGCGGTGGTCGTCTGCGTACCACTCGATCAGCGCCGACCGGACGGCCTCGAGGTCTTCTGGAAGCGTCCATGCCGTCTGGCGACCCTGCTCGGCTGGCGCGTCTGTCATCGCCGGGAGTTAGGGAAGCGACGGTTTAGGCGTGGTGATCCGCGCGACCGATGGAACGTCGGACGAGCACGAAAGCCCTATACGACCGACTCGAGTCCACCAGCATGTGACTCTCGACGACCTCAACGACGAGATTACGGAATCGTACTCGAGCCTGGGCGACGAACTCGAGGTGGCGCTCGATCGGGAGACGAGAAACGAACTCGCGCTGCTCGAGACCGCTATGGAGCCCGAATCGACGGACGAACTCGTCCGCCGCGCGATCCACATGCTCTTTCAGACGACGGTCGAAACCGGAAACATCGATTTCCACCTGCGATCGGGATTCGACGTCACCTACGACGAGTACCTCTCGGGGATGACCTTCGACGAGATGACCGGTGCCGACAACTACCCGTCGATGGACGACGAGCGCCGGTACCAGTTCTGAAACCAGTCAGCAACCGATTCGGTAGTCACGCGGCCGGTGCGGGTACGCCCACCCGATCGACGTCACGATAGCGCCGGAGCGATCGTCACGATAGCGTCGACTCGAGGACACTGATCTGCTCGGAATTCCCGAAGTAGGCGGGAGCGTGCTCGTGGAGTTCCGCCGGCGTGCGGTCGAGGATCGAGCCTCGACCGGTCGACGATCGGCCGCCTGCGGTTTCGACGATGTATGCGATCGGGTTGGCTTCGTACTGGAGTCGAAGGTCGCCGTTCGGACTCGAGGTTCGCTCGGGGTAGCCGACCACGCCACCGTCGACGAGTAGATGGGTGATGTCCGCAACCATCGCACCCGTGTACCGGAGTTTGTGTTTTCGATGTAACTCGCTCCAGCAGTCTCGGACGGTCTCCGGCCACTCGTTCGTCGAGCCGGCGAACCCGCAGATGTCGCCCTCGTCGGGGATAACCACGGGACTCGAGTCACGATACGTCCGTCGTCGACGACGTACCGCGTGACCGTCCCGTCGACTGCGACCGTTATCGTCGTGTACGGCCCGTAAAGGAGTACCATGCCGGCGACGAGGTCGCGACCGCTGGCCGGGAGTATCCCGTCGTAAACGCCGACGACGGTTCCGACGATGTTGTTCGAGTCGAGATTCGACGATCCATCGAGTGGGTCGATGGCGACGCTGAACCCGTCACCGACGTCTTCGACGCCTTCGCGTTCTTCGCTCGCGTACGAACCGACCGCCTCGAGGGGGCTCATCCGCTCGCGAAAGAGCCGGTCGATCCCTCGATCGGCGGCCGACTGAACGTCGCCGCTCGGGTTTTCCGTCGCCGTCTTTCCGCGGGCCGTACGCAATTTCTCACGGACGTCGGGGACGCTCGAGACGAGCGCATCGACGATCGGGTCTACCGCCGTCATCGATTACACCCGCTCATCGCGGTTTCTGCCGGCTCGCGGTCCGCTCGGCTGATACGCGGCGCCCGCTACGGTTGTCTCGAGTTCGGCGGCCGTCTCCCCGTTCACGAGAACAACCTCCGAAGACGGGCGAAGAGCCCTTTCGACGGGTCACCGCCGAGCTGTTCGGTGTCGGTATCGGTCCCTCGGGTCGGCGTCGTCTCTTCGTCCGCCGCTGCCGTCCCAGCCCCATCGCCCGTCTCTGCACGGGCGTCGCGGTCGCTCGCCTCGACGGTGCTCGTCTCGCCGCCGTCGGCGAGTTGAACCGCGTCCTTGAGCAGCCCCTCAGCGTCGTTGACGCCGTCCTTGACGGTTCCCTCGACGACGGGCTTGTGATCGAAACGGTCCTGATTGACGGCCGTGTCCGCGGCGATGATAACAGCGTTCGCGTCGTCGATATCGTCGGCCGAGAGCTCGTTTTCGGCACCCATCGCGCCCTGAACCTCGACTTCGATGTCGTGGCCCTGCTCGCGGGCGGTGGTCTCGATGTTCTCCGCTGCCATCTGGCTGTGTGCGATACCGGTCGGACAGGACGTGATTGCGACGAGTTTCATTGGTCGGTGTTACGTTGGATTCGGTCGATAACGTGGTCGTCCTAGTAAACCACGGCCCGTTTTATCTCGATCGGATCAAGGGCGACCACTTCATCCTCCGCTGGGAGCCGCCCGACGACCACGATTCGGACGCGCGGACGGTCCCAGTACCTCGACACGACGAAGTGTCGACAGGGACGCTCAAGAAGATCGGCGAGCAGGCTGGCATGAAAGAGTTCCAACGGTTCTTGGAGTGGCTCGATCGGAACTTGTGACGACCCTCGCACGACAACCGAATCCGAAAAAGAGCGTCTATACCGCAACCAAAACGTAGTGTCCTTCAAGTCGCCGGGATACGTTCCGCAGACTGCGGTGCCCCTCACAATGGCCGGCGGAACGCGCTCGAGGCCCGGACCGACGTTCCAGCATCTCCCCGGGCACACTTACTGACTAAGGTGTAGATACTATAGGAAATCGATCGAGAACTCTCTCCCTTCGAACGCAGCCTTCCCTCGAGACTCAGTCGTCCGTCGGAAGCCCCCGAACCGACTCCTCGCCGATTTCCTCGAGGACGTGCTCGTGAAAGTGCTGCAACGCGGCGCTCTCGTCTTCGGCGAGGACGACGTCGCTCGCAGAGAGCGTCGCGAGGCCGAACGCTCGAGGGGTGGGCGAGTCCAGCAACTGGCGTTCGATCGCCAGTTCGCCGGCGTCGATTCGCGCGATGATGCCCTCGATTTCGGCGACGTTCAGTTTGTCCTCGAGGATCTCGCGGTAGGTCTCCTCGATCACGGCGAACTCCTCGAGATCCTCCGCGAAGCCAAGCAGCATCTCGCTCGAGACCTGCTGTTCGCTGGCCGACTTCTCGTAGCCCTTGTAGCGCTTGAGGATCATCAGGGCTCGCGTCGCGTTGATCCGGAAGTACCGCTGGAGCAGGTCGGTCCCGGAGATGGCGTTCCGGAGGTCCTCGCGCACTTGCTCGGCCTCGAGGTCCGAGACGATTCCCTCGAGGTCGATCTTCCGGTTGAGCGGCATCGACAGGACGAACCCGTTGTCGGCGACGGCGACGCGGACGTTTGCGGTCGCCTCCTGAGCACAGCGGTAGGCGAACAGCCGGGAAAGCCCGTCGTTGACCTTTCGGCCGTAGTTCGAGTGGACGTAGTAGTGGCGTTCGTACTCCTCTCGGTCGCGTTCGACCTCGATGGTGAGCCGGTTCTCGGTGCTCACGCTCTCGGGACCGGCGTACCGAAGCTGGTGGTCGAACAGCCGCGCGATGGCGCGAACGCAGTCGTCTCCCAGGGGGAACTCCCGGAGCCACGCCCGGACCCGCGGCGAACCGCCCTCGGCGTGGTGGGCGAGCAGTTCCCGCTGGAACGCGAGGATCTCGCATCCGAGATCGTAGGATAGTGGCAGGCGCTCGGAGTACCACGAGGGGACGGTCGGGCGGGCGCTCGTCCGATCGGCGTAGACCTTCGAGCCGCGGCGGTACTGGTACTCGAAGTGATCGCCCCCGAGGACGAACACGTCGCCTTTCTCCAAGGTATCGAGGTAGTTCTCGTCGAGTTGGCCGACCCACTCGTCGCTCGCTCTGGTGTGGACGTCGCAGGTAAAGGAGTCCGGAATCGTCCCGATGTTGGTCATGTAGATGACTCGAGCGAGCCGGCCCCGTTTACCGATCAGCGGCTCGCCGACGGGGAACTCCTCGTGGTGGTGCTCGCCGTCGGGCGGGTCGTTCTCGTCCCGCCAGATCTTCGCGTAGACGTTTCGATCCTCCATGCCGGCGTAGTCGGCCGTCAGGTAGCTCATCAGCGCCTCGTACTCGTCCTCGGAGTAGTTTCGGTACGGGTACGCTCGCTCGAGAATCGCCCGAATCTCGCGCTCGGGTCGGATCTCGGCGATCGCCATCCCGTAGACGTGCTGAGCGGCGACGTCCTGTGCATTTTCGGGAATCGACACCGAGTCGACGAAGCCGTCTTCGGCCTTTTTCAACATTACCGCACACTCGAGGAGTTCGTCCCGATCCAACGCGATCACGCGGCCGGTCACGGTCTGGCCGACGCGGTGACCCGCCCGGCCGACCCGCTGGAGGAGCGCGGCGACGGATTTGGGCGATCCGACCTGCACCACGAGGTCGACGTGGGGCATGTCGATCCCCAGCTCGAGGCTGGTCGAAGAGGTGACGACATCTAGTTCGCCGTCCTTGAGCTTTCGTTCGACCTCCTGGCGGACTCCCTTCGAGAGACTGCCGTGATGACAGCCGGAGTTTTCCTCGCCGTACTCGTCGAAGCCCTCCCGCAGGTTGTGGAGCACGCGCTCCGCGCCGGATCGCGTGTTCGTAAACACCAGCGTGTTGGTGTGGTCCTGAATGTGTTCATGAAGCTGCTTGTAAAACCGGCTCTGCACGACGTCTCGAGACGTGTTGATCAGGTCGTCGGTCGGACACTCGAGGCGAAGGTCGAACTCGCGGGCGAATCTGGCGTCGACGATTTCGTAGGGTCGCGGCGCTCGCTCGCCGCCGGCTGCTGATCCTGACTCGATAGCCGATCCAGACTCATCATCGGGTGTCGATTCACTATCGGCATCCGTCGGATCAGACCCGTCCGCCTCCTCGTAGCCGACCAGAAACTCCGCGACGCGAGACAGCGGCTCGATGGTCGCCGAGCAGCCGATTCGGGTGATCTCCGTCTCGCTCATCGCCTCGAGTCGCTCTAAGCTCACCGAGAGGTGCGTGCCGCGCTTGCTCCCCGCGAGCGAGTGGATTTCGTCGACGATGACGTACTCGACGGTTCGAAGCTTTTCGCGGAATTTCGGGGAGTTGAGTAAGATTGCGAGCGTCTCGGGCGTCGTGTTCAGAATGTGGGGCGTCTCCTCGAGCATCTTCTGGCGCGCGCTCGAGCCCGTGTCGCCGTGGCGGATCGCGTGGCGGATCTCGCCCATCGACTCGCCGCGGTCCGCGACGATCTCCTCGATCCCCTCGAGCGGGACCTCGAGGTTCCGGTGGATGTCGTTGGCGAGGGACTTCAGCGGCGAGACGTACAGGCAGTAGACGGAATTGGCTAACCCGTCTTCTTCCTCCCGGTCGCGCTCGAAGAGTTCGTTGATGATCGCGGTAAACGAGGCGAGCGTCTTGCCCGACCCGGTGGGCGCACAGATCAGCGTGTTCGTGCCTTCGTGTATCTTCGGGATCGCGCCCGCCTGCGGCGGCGTGAAGAAGCCGTCGTTCTCGGGAACGTACTCGCCGAACGCCTCGAGCCACCACTCCTGAACGGCCGGCTCGAGCAGGTCGAACACCTCCCGATCGTCGATCTCGACGCTCGAGGGATCGAACGGCAGGTGCTCGTCGTCGACAGGCAGCGCGCTCCCATCCATTGTACGCGTCTGCGGTCCGTGCGGGTAAGAGGGTTTGGCCACCGGACCGGAAGTGAAGTCCCGCCTCTGGGCTGGCCATCGGAAGCGTCGTCGATAGCCGGCTGTCCCGTCCGCAATCTTCAACGGATCGCCCGTCGAAGACCGACCATGATCACAGGCGAGCGAATGGCCGCCGTCGACGAGAACGCGGCGGGGCTTGGCGTCACGCAAAAACAGCTGATGGAGTCGAGCGGCAACGCCGTCGCGAGGGCGGTCCGGGACGCCGCGGAACCGGACTCGGGCGTTACGATCGTCGCCGGGCGCGGCAACAACGGCGGCGATGCGTTCGTCGCCGCCCGGTTTCTCGAGGACTACGACTGCACCACGATTCTGCTCGGCCGGCGTCGGCGATCGGTACCGAGATCGCCCGGGAGAACTGGGACGCGCTCGAGAACGCGGACGCGGACGTGCGAACGGTGACGGATTCGAGCGCGTTCGAACTCCCGAAGTGTGACGTGGTCGTCGACGCGATGCTCGGAACCGGAATCAGCGGCGAGCTTCGGGAACCGGCGGCGACCGCCGCAGGGGCGATCAACGACAGCGACGCGACCGTGATCGCGGTCGACGTTCCCTCCGGGTTCGACGCCGACGCGGCGGTCGACGGCGACGGTGGAGCTCGCGACGCTCACGCCGACAACGGCGTCGAAGCCGACCGCGTCGTCACCTTCCACGACGAAAAGCCCGGCCTCGAGGAGTTCTCGGCCGACGTTACCGTCGCGGACATCGGCATTCCGGCGGCCGCCGAACGCTACGTCGGGCCGGGAGACCTCCGCGCCGCGCGACCCGACGGACGAACGGGTCGGGCGTTCGTCATCGGCGGCGGCCCCTACACCGGGGCTCCGGCGCTGGCCGCCCAGGCCGCCCTCCGGAGCGGGATGGAACTCTCGTTCGTCGCCGCGCCGGAGTCCGTCGGCGGCGAGATCCAGTCCTACGCGGAGGACCTGATCGTCCAGCCCTACGACGGCGACCGGCTGGTTCCCGAGCAGGTCGACGGACTCGTCGAGACCGCAGAGCGCCACGACGACGTGGTGATCCTCGGGCCCGGACTCGGAACCGCCGACGAGACGCTCGAGGCCGCGCGCCAGTTCCTCGAGTCCTACACCGGCCCGGCGGTGATCGATGCCGATGCGCTCGGAGTCGTGCCCGACCTCGAGACCGAGGCGACCCTGGTCTGTACGCCGAATCGTCGGGAACTGGCGCGAATGGGCGGCCCGGAAACGGACGACCTCGCGGCCGCGGCGGACGACCTCGAGGAGTTCGCCGCGGATCTCGGACACGTCGTCCTGGCGAAGGGGGTCGACGACGTGGCGACCGACGGCGAGCGAACCCGAATCTGCCGTGCGGGGACGGCCGGCATGGCCGTCGGTGGAACGGGGGACCTCCTCGCGGGGATCGTCGCCGGCCTGCTCGAGCACGCGGGGCCGCTCGAGGCCGCGACGGCCGGCGCGTACGTCAACGGGCGGGCCGGCGAGCGAGGGGCCGAACGGATGGGACAGGGATTTCTCGCTTCCGATCTGCTCGAGGAGGTTCCAGCAGTGCTTTGGGGCGAGACCGACGAGGACGAGTAACGAATGAGCGACGATCACCCGACGACCACGCCGGGCGAGAACGGCGGGGCGAACAGCGACTCCGACGGCGACGCCGGTCACCTCACCCACACGACCGACGACGGCGACGTGCAGATGGTCGACGTCGGCGACAAGCCCGACACCAGTCGCCGCGCCGTCGCCGCGGGAGAAATTCGTCTCCAGCCCTCGACACTCGAGGCGATCCGCGACGATCGGATCGGGAAAGGCGACGTACTCGCGACGGCCCGAATCGGCGCGATTCAGGCGGTCAAACACACCTGGGAGACGATCCCGATGTGTCACCAGATCCCGATCACGAACGTGGACACCGACTTTTCGCTCGCGGACGACCGCGTGGCGCTCGAGGTCGCCGTCGAAACGACGGGCAAGACCGGCTGCGAGATGGAGGCCCTCGAGGGCGTCACGACCGGGCTCAACGTCGTCTGGGATATGGTCAAAGCCGTCGAGAAAGACGACGACGGCCAGTATCCGGCGACGGGCATCGAGAACGTGCGAGTGCTCGAAAAAGAAAAGCGACCAGCGTCGGAATAACACGTCGAAACGAAGAAAACAGATGACGCTTCAAACGCCGCTCTGTGACGCGCTCGGAATCGAATGGCCAATCCTTCAGGCCCCGATCGGGAGTGCGACGAATCCCGAACTGGCTGCCGCCGTTTCGAACGCCGGTGGACTCGGCCACCTTGCGGTCACCTGGCGGGACCTCGAGGAGACGAGACGGGTGATCCGTCACACTCGCGAGCGGACCGACAACCCGTTCGCAGTCAACCTCGCGCTCGACGACGCGACGACGATTCTCGAGACTGACGACCATCTCGAAGTCGTTCTCGACGAAGGCGTCGATGCCGTCTCCTTCTCGTTTGGCAGTGCTCGAGAGTACGTCGATCGCGTTCACGAGGCAGGCGCGATCGTTTTCCAGACTGTGGGGAGCGCAACGGCCGCACGGGAGGCGGTAACCGCCGGCGTCGATATCGTCGTCACACAGGGTATCGAAGCCGGGGGACACGTCCAGAGCGAGGTCGCAACGACGGTGCTCGTGCCTCGAGTCGCGGATGCGGTCGGGGACAAAGTGCCGATCGTTGCCGCAGGTGGGATCGGCGACGGGCGGGCTATCGCGGCCGTCCTCGGGCTCGGCGCTGACGGCGCGTGGCTCGGAACTCGATTCGTTGCAACCGAGGAGGCGGCGGTTCACGATGACTACCAGCGGTTGCTCTGTGAGAGCGACGAAACCGATACCGCTCTGACGACGCTGTTCGATAAGGGCTGGCCCGGAATGCCACATCGCGTTTTGGAAAACGAAACGACCGAACGATGGAAGCGAGCAGGAGAGCCCCCAACCGGCGAGCGGCCTGGAGAGTCCGAGGTCGTCGCGACCACCGACGCGGGCGAACCGATCGAGCGATACGACGAAGCGCTTGCAACACCGGATGTGGACGGAGACGTTGCGGAGATGGCGCTTTTCGCCGGCCAGAGTGTGGGTCTTACCGACGACGTACAACCTGCCAAAGCGGTCCTTGAGGAACTCGTGGTCGAGGCACGGGGAGCGATTTCACAGTTCCCAAAGCGGAGAGAATAACTGTCTCGTTCAAAGCCGATCGATAATTCGAACCAGGACGGCCATCGGGCTCAGAGATCCATTCCGCCGTTGACGTCGATCACTTCGCCGGTCACGTACGAGGAGTCCTCGCTCGCGAGGAATCGGACGACTGCGGCGATGTCCTCGACTTCGGCGAGGCGCTCGAGAGGAACGCTCGAGATGATCCGCTCGAGGACGTGCTCGGGAACGGTCTCGACCATGTCCGTTGCGGTAAAGCCCGGTGCGACGCAGTTGGCAGTCGAGCCGCCTTGTGCGAGTTCGAGCGCGATGGTCCGAGTAAAGCCGAACATGCCACTTTTCGCGGCGGCGTAGTTCGCCTGCCCGAAGTTGCCCTGCTTGCCGACGACGCTCGAGATGTTGATGAGTCGGCCCTCCTCGGCGTTCCAGATGTCGTCGTAGAACGTCTGCGTGCAGTTGAACATCCCGCCGAGGTTGACGTCCATCACGCGATCCCAGTCCGCTCGAGTCATCTCGGTGAACTGGTGATCCGCGGTGATGCCGGCGTTGTTCACCAGCACGTCCGCCGGGCCGAAGGCCTCGAGGCAGACCTCGCGCATGTGCTCGACGGCGTCGCGGTCGGAGACATCAGCCTGGGCGGTGACCGCCGATCCACCCGCCGATTCGATCGCCTCGACCGCCTCGTGTGCCGCCCCCTCCGACGAGCGGTAGTTGATGACGACGTTTGCGCCCTCCTCTCCGAGGTACTCGGCGATGCCGCGACCGATGCCTCGAGCCGAGCCGGTGATGACGCAGGTCCGCCCATCCATTGACATAGATACCTAGACAATGAACCTCATTCCCTATATAATGACGTACGGGATTTCAGTTTTCCAGACGGATGCAATCCTTAATAAGTCTCCAGTAATCGTCGAACAAAAGTCGTGGTGGAATAGAACTACCCGATGGTACCTCGAGGAGGTTCCGTTCTGCCCGTAGCGGAATTATCTCGAATCGGCCTGCTCGATCCAACCCTCGAGTCGTGCCGGGGAGATTCCAGTCTCCGTGGCCAGATCGGCGACGTCCGCCGCGGCGAGATCGTCGATAGTCTCGATTCCGGCCCCTCGAAGGGCTTCGGCGTAAGCGTCGCCGACGCCGGAAAGATCTGTGAGGGGGTCGTCGCCCGCAGAGCCGTCAATTTCGATTTCGACCCCGTCATCGTCGATGCCGGTTTCGTCTCCCCCGGCGTCCGCCGCGAGCGCGGCGTCCGACTCGTCGGGGTCGGCTTTGGCGGCATCCGGTTCCGTCTCCGCCTCAAGGTCGCTTTCTGCCCGCTCCTCGAACCACTCACAGACCTGCGGCCAGAGTTCGTCGTGACTGCGCGAGGAGACTGACATGCCAATGTGACCGGTGGGGAACTCGAGGATCTCGGTGTCTTCGGTGGCGATTGCGTCGTTGAACGGCTTCGAGGCGTTCGGCGGGATGAGGTGATCGTACTCGGCGACGATCTGGAGGACCGGCATCTCGATGTTCTCGAGGTCGACGCGCCGGTCGCCGAGAACGAGTTCGTTCTCCATCAGCTTGTTCTCCTGGTAGATGTCGGTGATGAACTCCTCGTAGGCCGCCCCGGCGACGTCGATGCCCTCCGAGAGCCAGCGTTCCATCCGCGCGAAGTTCTCGACGAAGTCCTCGTCCTCCATGTTGTCGTAAAAGCGAACGTACTTCGTCACGTTGTTCGCGACGGGATCCATCAACGCGAAGCCGACGTCGAGGAACTCGGCGGGAACATTGCCGTAGGCGTCGGTGACCCGATCCGGATCGTAGTAGTCCTCGTCGCCCCATAGCTCGAGGACGCCGCCGTCGCCGGCGAAACAGAGCCCCGACGCCATCAGCGCGAGGTTCTTGACCTTCTCCGGGTAGAGAGAGGCGTACATGGCCGACTTCGTGCCGCCCATGCAGTAGCCCAGGATGTTGATCTCGTCCTCGCCCGACCGGTCGCGGACGATGTCGACGCAGTTGTCGATGTACCGGTCGACGTAGTCCTCGAGCGTGAGCGAGCGATCGAGCGCCGAGGGCTCGCCCCAGTCGATGAGGTACACGTCGAAGCCTGCCTCGAGCAAGGTCTGGACGACGGATCGGTCTGGCTGTAAGTCGAGGATGTAGGGCTTGTTGATCAGGGCGTAGACGATCAGGATTGGCACGTCGTGTTGCTCTTCGGTCTTCGACTCGTAGTGTAACAGTTCGAGTTTGTTCTCCTCGTAGACGACCTTGCTCGGCGTCTGACCGACCTCCACGTTCTCGAGCGTTTCCGTCCGCTCGGGCGCGACGCGGGTCTTTTCGGCGAGTTCGGCGGCCCCCTCCCAGGCCTGCCGTTGCATGTCCATCGCGAGTGTGTATGGGTTTTTCATTGGTGGCTGAGTTCCGATCGCTCGATCAGTCCCCGGATTCGTCCTCGAGGTGCTCGAGGACGCGATCGAGCTTCCGCTCGACGGCGTGTTGGCGTCGCTCGAGTTCGACGAGGCGGTCGCCGACTTCGACCACGTCGCTCTCGGTCGCGAACCCGAGCGTTCGTAGCGTCGTTTCGGCGGCCTCGTCGGCCTGCTGTTGGGCCTCGAGTACGTCGCCGACGGTTTCGCCGGTCATCTTGGCAAAGGCCGTCGTGGACATCACGTCCTTGAACGCGTCGTTGGCCGTGTTGAGCCAGATGTCGCGGAACTCCTCGATGTCGACGTCCTCGCCCTCGAACTGGTCGTTCATCCGCTCGACCATCTGCTGGGAGGCGTCCATCCACGTCTCGTAGGCTCGAGCGTAGCCCTCGACGCCCTCGGAGATGTCGTTCTCCTCGGTTGCCTCGCCGACCGTCTCCGACCAGCTTTCGACGAACTGGGCCTGGGCTTCCATGTTCTGCTCGAGTGCCTCGAGAAACTGCTCGTTCCACTGCTCGGCCGCGGCGTTCCAGTCGTGCATCTGGGATGCTGGATCTGTCATGAATAAAATTGATCGTTGGAGCGTGAAAGCGTTTCGGGACTACGCGGCGGTGTCAAACTTCTCGGCGGCGTCTTCGACGTTCTCGGCGACGGCCGTGACGTTGGCTTCGGCCTGCTCGTGGGCGTCGAGGAACGCGTCGAAGGAACTGTCGACGGCGTCGGTGTAGCTGTCTGCGAACTCGTCGTAGGCTTCGGCGGAGTCCTCGATGGCGTCCTGGAAAGTCTCGAGAGTCTCCGTCTGTGCCTCGGTCGCGTTCTCGAGGCCTTCGTCGACGAGCGTGCGGAGTTCGTCGACATCGGCGGCGTCCTCCGGAAGCGACGCCTCGACGGCGTCGAGCCACGCGTGGATCGCGCCGCTCGTCACGTCGGCGTTGCGCTCGAGCGCGGAACTCGAGGCGTCTACGACGGTCGCGAAGGCCTCGATCGACTGTTTCTGGGCTTCGACGGCGTCGTGGGTGAGCGTCTGGCTCTGTTTCACTGCGGTGCGCTGTGCGTCGAACAGGTGGGTGAGTGGGTTCTGTGTCATGTTACTCGTCCTCTCGGTCGCGTTTGACGGGGACGACGATCGTCTGCACGATGTCTCCTTCCTCGATGTCGAGGGCGTCACGTTCGGGACCGGGAATGCTGACCCGGCCGCCGCTCTGGACACGAGCCTTGAACGTCGCCGTGCCCATGTTCATCGGCCCGAGCGACGACATTCCCTCGAGCGGGTTCGCCGTCCCGGCCTGCATCATCTGTTTCAGCATCTCCTGCTGGGATTGTGCGACCTGCTCACCGGCTTCCTGCATCTGCTCTGTAAACATCGCGGGCGGGAACCAGGGTGATCGGTCGGAGTCGTCCGTCATCACCAGTACGAACGACCCGGCTCCTAATAAGGGTTTCCGCTAGTTACCATTTGATACCATTAAACTACATCTGCTGTCTTTTAGAGTACATAGTTGTTCACCTACGGTCCGAGAATTCACAATTCGACGTCGATCATGACGCACCCAGAATTTTAAATACACTACAGATGTCCTGAAATACGCCGTGAGGTCGGTTCTCGAGTTGTTAAAACGATTCACAATCTGATAGTATCCCCAGATATTTTGAGGTGTGATATTAGATGAGACAAAGTCGTGAACGTTTCGTGTCGTTCGTAACTTAACCGAGCAGCGCTATGAAATCTGTTGGTAGTCAGAATCTGCAGTAGTCGAAATCCGCTTGACGAGCATTGTAATGAGTTCGGTTGGATTATCCCCTCCCGCCTTTGGCGGATGGTCGAGCACTTCAATATCGAGGGTTCGGGCATTATCCAATTGGCCATCAACAATTTCGATGTTGATGATTGCAGGCGGTGCGCCACTGGTGGAACTCCTTCACCGGCGGCGCACGCTCCCTGATGTGGTTCAGATTCTCGAACGCGATGTACTCACAGGCGTGTGCCACCGCTTCGTCGATAATGTCGTTGGCGACACGATACAAGACATTACGGACGTACCGTGATTCCCGACCGCGCAGCTGCTGGATCGTGCGATGTGCGGACTGTGTGCTAGTCTGTTGGAGGTTGCCGCGAATCCGTTCAAACTCTCGGTGCTGGTGCCGAAGTTCTCTACCGGACGCGAAGTAGGCCGTACAGGTGGCAGCGATGTTGACGATACTGAGGTCGACACTGAGAACTGTCCTGTCCGCGTTGTCACCTCATTGCTCGACCCATTTTTCGGGCTTCAGTTTCCAGAAGCCGAGATACAAATAGTAGTCGCCGTCACGTCGAGAGCGTGTAGATTTCGTGAGTTCCTATTCCTCACTGGTGAGGTACTGGTGTTGGTAGCCATCTTCGTCGTCCGGTAACACAAGGTCACACCGGATGCGGTCGTCAACAGTAGAGAGGAGGGAGATGGTGTCGTCATCGAACAGCGTCATCATCCAGGTATCGTACTTCACCGTATCGGCGGTGAATTTTGGACAAGAGATTTTGTAGTCCTCATCAAGGTCTTCGATTTTTCCAACGCCGGAGAGTGCAGCAGCGGCTTAGTGGGTGGCAAAGATTGCGTGTTGACATTACTCGTCATGTGTACGTTGCTGGACGAACGCCATACCGGATGCGGACCCTGGAACTAGCGGTTCGTCGCAACCGTTAGATCACTCGCCCAACATGCCGTTCGTCTCCGAATCGTCGTCGACAGGCGGCAGATCACCGCGGCGCTCCGAACGAAGCAGCCCCGCGAGAAAACGTGCAATCTGGTCTTGGAGTTCTGACCGGGTTCCGTACTCGGTGAGTGCCACCTCATACTCGTGGGGAACAGCATCAAGCGTTGCACTCGCGACGCCGTGTTCACGGAAGACGTGGAAGCGCTGCGGAGCCTTCCGTGGTGTACCTTCGCCATGACCGAGGTCGAATCCGGAGAGCACGGCGCCAATTTCGATATCGACGCCGTCGCGAACGCCCGCCTTCGGGAGGACGAATACGACGGCGTTGCTCGCCTCAGCGTACGCCTTTGACTGGCTGATGACGTTCATTCGCTCTTGATCCGTCTCCTCTGGAATGTCTTCTGTGGGGATATCGGGATCGACGGCGAGAAACGCATTTACGCCGAGCTCCGTCCGTAGCCACTCGACGATCTCTTGGAGTTCATCGAGAAGTTCCTTTTCGGAATCACCGAATGCACCCAAGGTAGTATCACGTTCACTGACATCGACGTCGTCACGAAGATAGTAGTCGAGGCGGAATGTCGTGTACGGCCCCATCACGTAAACGAGAAAGTCGTCGTGCGCGGTCGACTCAAGCCGCTCACGGAGGATATCCCGCATCGGCACCCCGTCGTACGTTCGCATTGACTTTAACTGCTCACGCTCGACGCATAAACGCACCTAATCTGCAACGAGATGTCGGTGCTGAGAAGAGGTTAATAACCGTTAACCTGATATGGGACGGCACCGTAGCCTGACCCACTCATGGCAGACAGTCCCTCTGCGCCACGACCGAACCCCGACGACGAGGCAGGAGCAGACGCGATTGTAACGTTAACCACTGGCCTCTTCGACGGACACAACCTGCTCGATCTCGAGGAGTATTTGGAACTGTTCGAGGAGCTCGCCGAGCGGAACCGATTCGCCATACTATATGCGTTGAGTAACGAAGGAAAAATGAGCGCGAAAGAACTCAGCGAAGCACTCGGCCGAAGTGAGAACGGTCTCCACTACCACCTGGATCGGTTGGTCAACGCTGGGCTCGTCGAGAATCGAAAGCAATCCAAGCCGGACGAAGAAGGGCTGTACTCGTATTATGAGTTGACTGGCCTTGGTGCCGATCTGATTGACGCCGCCATAGCGTTCATTCAGCAAGAAAAGCACGCCCTCGAGCACTACTGATGACGAGTGGGCAGGGCAGCCGATGTGGGAGTGTCAGGTGTGCGGAACTCTCCGATATGGACCGGAACCAGATGCAGCTCATTAGGGCATCTCTAGCTCGCTCTTCTGTAGAGCTGCGGAACGCCCCATAGTTACACTGTAGTGGCTAATCTCGAGAGACTATGTCTCAGCCAGCATTCGGAAAATGCTGCAACAGCCTGTTGATCGCGGAGTGGTTGAACTACAGATGAAGTTGCTCGATGATCAAATCGAGTTATACAAAATCGAGGAGAATACCTGACCCTAAAGGGTCAGAATGAATCCGACATCTCCTCCACAATTCACCGTTGATAGCAAGGCCGGATATTCCACTGTTCTCAATCCGAATATTTACAATAGGTGTGAGTATAAGTGCTTATACAGGCGTTCAGAATGCTGGAAGTCCACCGCACCTACCGAGCGAAAATCCGCAACCACTCACAAGTGGCTGAGATGCTTGACCGACACGGGTGGAGTACCAGCAAACTCTGGAACGTCGCTAACTACCACTCCCGGCAAGTCTGGGAGGAAACGGGCGAGATTCCCGACCACGGCGATCTCAAAGACGAGTTGAAAGGTCACACCAAATACAGGGGGCTGCACAGTCTCCAGCGGTTCTGAGGTCACCCGACTTCACCATTCGTAATCGTAACGCGAAAGACCGCTCGCTCGAATGAGTACACATGAGCGACGACGGCATTCAGCGCGCCAGCGACGTCGGCTCGAGCGACGCGCCGCCAATCGACGAGAAGCCTTACAAGGTCATCTTCGAGGCAAACAAGTGCTTCGGCGCGGGCAAGTGCGCCGAGGTCAGCGACAACTGGGAGATGTCCATCGCCTCGGGCATGGCCAAGCCCAATGAGTACTTCTTCGGCGAGGAGGACCTCGAGCACAACGTCCGCGCGGCAGAAATCTGTCCGGCGAAGAAAGACGACGGTTGCATCCACGTCGTGGATCGGCGGACCGACGAGGAGATCGCGCCCGATCCCCACGGCGACGGCACGCTGAGCGTCGACTGGTAGCCGGCGGTTGCTCTCTTCTCGAGTGCACACCGAAACGCACATCCCAAGGCGGTGGCAACGAACAAGTGCGTTTTGGGCGAGGGTAGCCAAGCAGGCCAACGGCGGTGGGCTTAAGACCCGCTCCCGTAGGGGTCCTTGGGTTCAAATCCCAACCCTCGCATTGCTGTCGCGAGTATCTCTCGAGCGACAGCAATCGTATTTGGATTTTAACTACGCCAGTCGCAGCGTCCGAACGAAGTGAGGACGATCGTCTGGAGGTGGTTCAAATCCCAACCCTCGCATGTTGCCACGAACACCCGTGAGTGGCAACTGCGACAAGCGGGATTTGAATCAGGGAAGTCGCAGCGCGAACGGAGTGAGCGACCGTCTTCCCGTGGTTCAAATCCCAACCCCCGCAATGGTGTCGCGAGTATATTGCGAGCGACAGCAATTGTATTTAAATCTGAAGTAGACGAGTTGTAGCGCCCGAGAAGAACGAGGACGACCGTCTTCGCATTGTTCAAACCCCAACCCTCGAGTTACTGCCGCTCGAGCGAACAACCAGATTCAACCACGTCAGATAGCAACTCGAGCGCCCGCCAGCGTTGATATTGACGCTACCCAACTCGAGACGAGCTCAGTTCTCGAGTCCTGCGTTCGGAAAGGCAAACCCGGCGATGAGATACACTAGAGCGGCCACGACGAGCGCGCCCGGAATCCCGAGGACGATATCGACGTCGGTCATCCCCATGGCGAAGAAGAGGATTCCTGCGATTGAGAACCCGAACCCTGCTGCGAGTCGGTGGTATTCTCGAACCGGACTCGCGTCTCGGTGTTCGTGTTCCGCCTCGAGTCCCGCCGGTTGCATGAAGATCGGGAGGGTGTGGTAGATGCCGAGACCGACGAGGAGTCCGGCAATCGGGCCGAATGCGGGGTTCTCGAGGACCAGGTATCCGATGAGCGAGAAAATGAAGACGTCTCCGACGCCGACGACGATCGCGAGTCGCGTCGGCGTGAGCGGCGTTCCCTCGAAGGCGTCGTCGTCTGGTTCGAACGTGCCGGGCATGTCGTTCACTCTTCGAGGAGAGAATTTATATTTTGTTGAACGGTTTCGAGCTGGTGCGGCCGAAACCGAGACTGAACGACGGAAGCGGTCGAATCCGCTGATGGACGCGTCGAACGCACCGAATCGCTACTCGCCGGTTCGAAAGGAGAGGTCGAGCGATGGCGCGGAGTGGGTGAGCGCCCCCATCGAAATCACGTCGACGCCCGTCGCGGCGTACTCGGCGACCGTCTCGAGCGTGATTCCGCCGCTGGCTTCGGCGAGGACGCGTCGTAGCCATCGAGTTTCGAGACGGCCGCCTCGACCGCCGCGGGGTCCATGTTGTCCAGTAGGACGACGTCCGCGCCGACTTCGGCCGCTCGAGGCGCGTCCGCGACGGTCTCGACTTCGACCTCGAGTTTCGTCGCGAACGAGACTCGCTCCCGGAAGTGCGCGACGGCGTCCTCGAGCCCCATCTCGGCGATGTGGTTCTCCTTGACCATGACCATGTGCGAGAGGTCGAGCCGGTGGGTGTCGCCGCCGCCTGCGACGACGGCTCGCTTCTCGAGGCCGCGCAATCCGGGCGTCGTCTTTCTGGTCGCCGCGATTCGAACGGCGTCGGATTCGCCTCGAGCCCGGTCGAGCGCCGCTTGCGTTTTCGTCGCGATTCCGGATGCGTGGCCGGCGAGGTTGACGGCCACGCGTTCGCCCCGGAGCACGTCGCGTGCGGGTCCCTCGACGCGGAGGACGACTGCGCCTGTGTCGACGGACGTTCCCGGATCGACGGACTCGAGGATATCGACTCCGAGGTGTTCGAAGACCGCACGCGCGGCTTCGATGCCCGCGACGGTGCCGGGTTCTTTCGCGACGAGCCGTCCCGTCGTCTCGCCGGGAACCTGATTGGTCACGTCGTGGTGACCGAGGTCCTCGCGAAGCCAGCGGTCGATCTGTGTCTCTGTGATCATCTATGGGATCAGTCGTCTGCCGCCGCGTTTGCGTTCGGTTCGCTCCCGTCCTCGAGGTAGTGACATCCCTTCGAGGTGGGATTCTCGCTCGCCGCGCGGGCGATCAACAGCGCCGTCACGCAGGCGTTTCGAAGCTCGTAGAGGTCTCGAGCGGTCCGTGTTCTGGTGTAGGCGTCGACCTCGCCCTTGAGTCGGCGGAGTATCGCGCTCGCACGTCCGATTTCGTCTCGAGTCCGTCGTAGGCCGAGGTATTCGTCCATCGTTCGCTTCAGCCGACGCGACTTCTCGGCGGCGAAGCGGTCGGGAAGATCGGGGTCTCGGTCGACCAGTTCGGGGGCGTCGATCACCCCCGGTTCGGGTTCGGCTCCTGCGGCGTCGGCTCCGGCACGACGCCCCCAGACGAGACCCTCGAGCAGGCTCGTACTCGCCAGTCGGTTCGCACCGTGGACGCCCGTCCGGGCGCACTCGCCGACGGCGTACAGGCGATCCAGCGTCGTTCGCCCGTATTCGTCGACGTCGATACCGCCACAGAGGAAGTGTTCGCACGGCGCAACTGGGATCTTCTCGCCCGTGACGCCTCGGTCGCGACACGTCTCGGCGAGCGCCGGGAACTCGGCGTCGAACTCGAGGGGACTCACGTCGAGGACGACCTCGCCCGTCGCCTCGCGCTCGTCGGCCACCGCGCGGGCGACGACGTCGCGGGGTGCGAGGTCCCCCTGCGGGTGGTACTCGGGCATGAACCGCTCGCCGTCGCCGTTTCGCAGGACGGCTCCCTCGCCGCGTAGCGCCTCCGAAAGCAAGAACGGATCGTCGGCTTCGGCGGCCTCGCCCTCTCGGCTCGAGGTGTGATTTGCGTCGCCGTCTCCGTTCGAAGTGCGACTGGACTCGCTCCCGGCGTAGGCGGTCGGATGGAACTGGACGTACTCGAGATCCGCCACGTCGGCGCCCGCCAGCGCCGCCATCGCGATGCCGTCTCCCGTGGCGGCGTCGGGGTTGGTCGATCGACTGTAGAGCGCGCCGATCCCGCCGGTCGCGAGAATCGTCACGCCCGCGTAAACCGGTCGTCCGGTCGCTCGTTCGTCGGTGACGACGCCGTGGACTCGTCCCTCGTGGGTCAGCAACTCGAGGGCGGCCGTATCATCCCTGATCTCGACGCGGTCGTGGTCGCCGAGATAGGTGAGAAACGGCCGGAGGATGTGCGTTCCCGTCTCGGCGTCGACGTGGAGGATCCGGTGTTCGGAGTGGGCCGCTTCGCGGGTGTAGTCGAACGATCCGCCAGAAACCGTCCGGCTCTCTTCGCCGCCGGATTTTCCACTCGATTCCGAAGACGAGTCGAATTCGATCTCGAGCGTCGAAAGCAAAATATCTTCGATAGCCGCATCTGCATTTTCGACCAGAACGTCGACGGCGTCCGGGTCGGCCGTGTGATCGCTGGCCGCGAGGATGTCCGCCTTGAGGCTGTCTGGATCGCCGCGTGTCGTCGTGATGCCGCCCTGCGCGCGGTCGGTGCTCGTCTCGTCGGGCCGCGTCGCCTTCGTGACGAGGAGGACGGACGCACCCGCTCGAGCGGCTGCCAGAGCGGCCGTACAGCCCGCGATCCCGCTGCCGACGACGAGGACCTCGACGGTGTCGTCGGCTCCCTCGTCCGATGCTCCATCCGTCTGGCCGTCGTCGGCGGCGTGGGACGTGTGCTCGCTCATGATTAGATCTCGAGCATGCGCTCGAGTGCGAGCCCGGCCATCTCTTTTTCCTCGGGAGCGACCTCGATGACGTTTCGTTCACGGCCCGCACAGAGTTCCTCGAGGACCCAGGTGAGGTAGTTGGGATCGATCTGGCGCATCGCGTTGCAGTCCATACAGGCGTCGCCACAGAGCGGAACGACGTTTATCTCGGGGTGCCAGCGCTGGAGGTGGTTCGTGAGGTGAATCTCGGTGCCGATCGCCCAGGTGTCGCCGGGATCTGCGTTTTCGACTGTTTCACAGATCGTCGCGGTCGAACCCGCTTTGTCCGCGGCTTCGACGACCTCGCGGCGACACTCGGGGTGGACGATGACCTTCGCGTCCGGGTTCGATTCGCGAACCTCCTCTAAGTGGTCGACCCTGAACCGCTCGTGGACCTGACAGTAGCCGTTCCAGAGGACGATGTCGTTGTCGACGACCGCTTCGGCGTCCTTTCCGTCGGGATCCCAGGGATCCCACTCGACGGTTTCGTCCGCCATCTCGAGCCTGTGGGCGGTGTTCTCGCCGAGGTGCTTGTCCGGCAGGAACAGGACCTTGTCCCCCTTTTCGAAGGCGTACTCGAACGCGTTGTGCGCGTTCGAGGAGGTACAGACGAGACCGCCGTGGCTCGCACAGAACGCCTTCAGATCCGCGTAGGAGTTCATGTACGTGATCGGGATGATTTCCTCGTCGGGTGCGGCCTCGGTGATCTCGGCCCAGGCGGCGTCCACTTGCAGCGCTTCCGCCATCCCCGCCATCGGGCAGGAGGCTTCCATCGATGGTAGGATGACCGTCTGGTCGTCGTCCGTGATAATGTCCGCCGATTCGGCCATGAACGTGACGCCGCCGAAAATCACGTACTCGGCGTCGGCGTTCGCCGCTTCCGTCGATAGCTGATAGGAGTCGCCGACGAAATCGGCGTGCTCGACGATCTCTCGGCGCTGATAGTTGTGTCCAAGAATCACCACGTCGTCGCCGAGTTCCGCGAGCGCGGCCTCGATACGTTTCGTTCGCTCACCCTCTTCGAGATCCCGATACCTCGAAGGAAGCTGTTCGAGGTTGTCGTATTTGAACAGACTGAGGTCGGTTTCGAACTCTGCGGTTTCCATCGTTACCATTTGGGTCACCAGTGAGTAATTCTAGTTCACAGACTATCGTTGAATAACTTTTTCCTTCAACCGCGACGATCTGTGTAAATGCTAATACGTCTTTGTCGAGTTCTGAAAGCTCACGTGATACCGTGAGTTCATTTTCACTGAGTTCCATCAGTTCCCTCCATGGAACACGAATAAACAGGCCGGTGCCTCAGTTGCATACGTTCTTTATTTGATGCCAACATTCTTTGAACCCTTTTTCGGTACCTTGACTTACGTTCTCTCTGGTTTTACTTGTGTACCATAGCTCGGAGTGCCTGAGGCTTATTTCTGTGCCCAACGGTGAGATAGAGGCTTTTCATATAACGAGACGCTTTTTGTACGGTGGCGAAAGCCCGGTTGTGAACGGAGTGAAACAACCTGGAACGTGGAGGAGGGTGGGGCGGGGGGGAAGCGGGTGACCGGGCATTAGTAGCAGCGAGCCAGAGTCCACCCAGTCTGGAATCCTCGCGAGCGACGCTACGACTCTCCGTGCATGGACACGTCCCGCAGCGACCCGGTCCACTCACACGCCGCACACGTCCGTTCGTCTCGAGCGTCATCGTCGGTGCTGACGAGTGTCGTCACACCACAGTTAGAACACCGTTCGGAACACCGCTTCGACCAGGTGCACGCGTCGCATGTGAGCCCTGCAGTGATGTCGTACCTTCCTCCATGGTCGAGCATGGGTTCGTATCGGAGTTCGTCCGCCCCACACTCGGGACAACTGTCTGTTTCTGATACAATCTCGGTTACTGAAAGTGCAACTTGTACTGGCATGTCAACTATCTCGCTACGCCCCTCTGGGCGTCCGACAAACCCACCGAGCGACTCGAGTATCTCTCGAGAAGCCTGCCGCCCGAGGTATTGTAGTCCACGGTCGTGGCTGCGCGCGCAGCGCAGCGAGCGCGGAGCGGAGGGTGGGGAGGTGGGGCTTGGGTCGGTCTGGCCCACAGCAAAAAAGGGGGAACTGCTTTGGCTATTTGTCCCACCACCGGCCGCGTGCCGGGAACTCGATACGTGACCAGCCGGTCAACGCGAGCGAGCATCGTCCCTGGTACCAGCTCTTGGCTGCCGCCCGGAACCTGACCGTCTGTCCCTCGCGAACCATCGTCTGATTCGACCGCTGCCAGATCGTGAACTTCGTCCGTCCGCTCTCGTCCTCGAGGAGCCCAACCTGCTGAATGTTCGAAGACGAGGGTGTCCAGAGCTCGATGACTTCACCTTCGACTGTCACCTCGCCGACCGGGACCTCCGCGATGTCCGCGATCGGGACGATCGTTCCTGACTCGGCCTTGACCTCCTCGAGCGTCTCGAGGACTGCCGTCGTCACCTCCATCCCGCCCTGTACTTTTTCGGCCAACCGCTTCGCGATGACCGCCCGCGACCAGCCGCCGTCGATGCGCTCGCTGATCCGCATCGCCTGTCTGTTGACTGCTGCGAGATCGTCCTGTGACAGCCGCGCTCGAGGATCCACAGTGTCGGGTTCGTCGCGACCACACTGCTCAATGACGACTTCTCGCGTCCGCCTCGCCCGGTCGTCCTGCCCACCGAGTTCGGCTTGGGCACTTATCAATTCGAGTTCGGCCTCTCGAGCCCGGATCCGCTCTTCGTGCTCGAGGGTGACGCCGTGCATGCGCCCATCGCCCGTGTTTGCGATGCCGTCCGGGTGATTCGCGTCCACCTTCGCCTGGATCTCCATCTCGACCGTCGCCTGGAACTCCGGCGTGTCGTCGACGCCGTCCTCGTCGACCACCGTGTCGTCTGTTTTCTCGAACGCCTGTTCATCGACCGAAACTACATTACTGGTAACGTTGTTACTAGACATTGGTATTCACTCAATCCTGGATACCGCCGAAGACGCTCACTCGGCGTCTTCTTTCGACACCACGACTCTCCAGCCGTGGCTCAACCGCACCGCTCGAGCTGTCGCTGGGACAACTCGGTACCTGCCTCAGACCAACCACGTTCGACACATCGCCCACCCGGCCAGTTGACACCCAACTGACCCTCCCACCGCCGGCGGTGGGACCTGCCCGCTGCGACCCTCCGAGGCAACTACACCCCCCTCTTGGAGCGCAGCCCGCTCGACGGTCCGCCTTGTTGGCTTCGTCGCGGCGCGGGCGGTGGGGAGAGCGCCGCGATGCTGGGAGGGGGCCGCTCGCGCGGTGTGGAGCGAGCGGGAGCGGACCCAGCAGGACGCGGGCACACCGACCGAGCCTGGCTCCGCAGCACCACGCCGCGGTGTGGCGTGGCGACCGGCGCCGGCGACCGAGGGCAAACCGCGTCCCGACGCCTTCAAGGCGGACGCGCTCCCTCTCGATCAAACCCACCGGGTTTGCGGGAAATCTCCGCGCGCCTGAACCAAGGTCACCGGAGTTTGGATCTGGTAAATCGCTAGGCGTCGGCGACTTTCAACTCTATGTCAGATGGCGCGATGCACTACTCTTGGATAATTCTGGCTTCAATTTCTACCGAATCTCTACTGGCGAAACAATTGGACCCATTCGCAGTGCCACTATGTAGGTCCAACCCAGCGCCCTATGGCGATTAATCAGAGCCATTCTACGTGCTATCGGGGAATATTCTTAAGCGAGTTGCGCGTGAAGATGTGGTACGATGGTGCGATGACTGACCTCACTGATCCACGCCCACCGCTATCAGGATGGATTATGGACGCCTACGAACTCCTCGCTGTAACCAGTCACAATACAGCGGAATCCCAAGACAGACAGTCAATTCCACGAGAGCACGCCCTCGAGGTGCTTCGGGGTTCTGAAGAACTCGACCTCGAAACGGGAGATGCGACGCATGCAGTCTCCCGACTGATCGATCGCGGCTATCTCTACGAGGTTAATGACGAGCTCCGGATAACAATCCCCGAGAACTAACGCGGAAACGAGCTGTGCTGTGATCTCTTGTCTCGTTCAGTAACTCTCCTCGTCTTGGTCCCTAGGATTGGATTCCTCTTCCGAACTCGAGACTACCTGCACCTCGGACTGCGTAACGAGGACCTGGAACTCAGCTACCGCGAACCGAACTTTGAGATCGGCGTTTGCTGAGTCAACGAGTTGTTCCAGCGCTTCAACGTCGACCCACTGATGGAGTTGATATTCGCCTTGGCTGAGTCCCTGCTTCTCTAGCGCGTCCACGATCTCGAGCAGGAGTTGTCGCTCACTCATCTGTACCCCACCCCGTCGACGGCGTCAATAATTTCTGCCGCTGTCGAACTAATCCGCTCGAGACGGTCGAGAATCGCTTCTGGCTCGTCGCCTTCCCACGCCGCAAGGTAGAACGCCGATCCACTCGTATCGAGTCCGAAGTGCCGTCCGACGATGTAGCCAACAGCTTCGGCCTCGATAGTAACCGCAGGACGCTTAGTGATTATGGACTACGCATCCTCGATGCTTCGTAGAGAGGCCGGTTCGTACTCGAAAGAAATAGTAGAATCTCCGGCGGTGCGATACTTCACAGCGCTCGAGTCCGATAGCACGTTCGAAGCGG
>NZ_JMIP02000012.1 GCF_000691505.1 Halostagnicola sp. A56 | reverse complement strand
CGCGTTCGGCCGATTCGTCCGTCTCTATCGCCAAGCAAACCGAAGGTGCAATCGTATAACACTGGAACGACACGCGGTCGAATTCCCTTGCCAATAGAAAACAGCCTCAACCGGAAATGTCGTGAGGGTTAAGTTTTTAATACATGTCTGAGAAATTATTTAGCATGGATAGTATTAGAGGGAAAAATGGATCCCGTCTAATCTCGATTGGCGGAGTGGCGTTGGTCCATCATCCTCATCTATTAAGTATCCTTCGACAGAGATATTTCAGGGCCAATCGAATTGAAAACATCCCTGTCCTCCAGCGAAAAGCGAATCTTCGAACCATAGGATATCATATATCATATTAGAATGCTAAAGTGGAATCTGATTGGTAGTGGTGGAAATCGAGGATCACTACTCGACTGAATGAGCGGTAAATAGTGATCATATGCCACTACTCCTCTTATACTAGCTGATGCTACCCATTATTGTCCTGTATTATTCGACACATCTATTTTGAACGATAACAGCCAAATATGTGGTCAAAAATACCACATACGATTGTTTTTTGGTTATATACGATCTAAGTCGAAATACCATCGATCTGCCGTCGATAGATGCGGTATGCAGTTCTCAGACTGAGTTGGCACAAAACTATCAGTATTAATATGATTTAGCACTCTAGTCCGATCTCTGCCATTACAAATTGAGGTCGGCGTACACTGGTCACGGAACGGGATTTGTAGCGTCCGTTTCGGCGGATATGCCCCTGACGAGCGCTGTTCGATCACCAACCTTGCAAGGTTGGAGCAAGAGGGTTCGTGACTCGACGTGTGGCCGAGTTATCGACCGTTTTCGCTCGAGCGACCTGTCTCCGATTTCGCTCGAGTGGTTCAATCTCTCGTCTCCGTATCCGTCTTCGGCGCAATCTGAGACAGTCGCATCGCGTTTCCGGTCACGGCGGTCGTCATCCCGGCGTCGCCGGCGAGGACGGCGAGCCAGATCGGGACGTAGCCGAACGGGACCGCGACCGCGAGCCCGGCTTTCACGGCGAGACTGGCCCAGATGTTCTGTCGGATAACGCCGTTGGCGTCGTTGGCGAGTTCGTAGAGGTACGGAAGCTTTGCGAGATCGTCGCCCATCAACGCGATGTCCGCGGTCTCTAAGGCGGTATCGGTCCCGGCGGCTCCCATCGCCACGCCGACGCTCGCCGTGGCGAGCGCGGGCGCGTCGTTGATGCCGTCGCCGGTCATCGCAATGCCGTCGTACTCGTCGACGAGGTCCTCGATCGCTGCCACCTTCTCTTCCGGGAGCAGTTCGGCCTGGAACTCGTCGACGCCGACCCGTTCGGCGATCGCGCGGGCCGTCCGCTCGTTGTCGCCCGTGAGCATCACCGTCCGAGACACTCCGAGCTGTTCGAGGCGGCTGATTGCGTGCTTGGCTTCCGGGCGGATTTCGTCGGCGACCGCGATGACGCCCTCGAGTTCGTCTTCGGTCCCGACGAGGACGACGGTCTTCCCCTCCGACTGGAGTTTTGGCACGGCGTCCTCGAGCAGATCGAGACAGTTGTTCCGATCACAGATCTCCTGTGCCGTCCGCGTAACGACGCCGCCGTCAGTCGTCGCGTGAACGTGGGACAGATCGAAACCCAGCTCGGTAAACAGTCCGGGCTTCCCGGCGAAGTGGGAGGTGCCGTCGAGCGTTGCGCGAACTCCTTTCCCGGTGATACTCTCGAAGTCGTCGATTTCGCGCTCTGTGACTCCCGCACTTCCGGCTTCGGCGACGATCGCCTCGCCGATCGGGTGCTCGCTCCGCCGCTCGAGTCCCTGCGCACACCGGAGGACGTCCTCCTCTGTGTTCCCGTTCAACGGGACGACGTCCGTGACTGTGAGTTCACCTTTCGTCAGCGTCCCCGTCTTGTCGAAGGCAACGACATCCACGGCTCCCATCGCCTCGAGGTAGTTCCCTCCTTTGATGAGGACGCCGTTTTTCGCGGCGCTCGTGATTCCCGACACCACGGAGACGGGCGTCGAGATGACGAACGCGCACGGACAGGCCAGGACCAGCAGGGTCAACCCGTAGACGATCGCCGTCGGCCACGTGGTATTGAGGACGTACGGGCTCCCGACCGTCGTCAGAATCGCGAACGCGATGACGACCGGTGTGTAGTACTTCGAGAAGCGCTCGACGAACTGCTCGCGTTCGGTCTTGTTCGACTGGGCGTCTTCGACCATCTCCACGATGCGAGACAGCGTGTCGTCGCCGGCGGCGGAGGTGACCTCGACCTCGAGGTACCCCTCTTCGTTGATCGTCCCGGCGTATACCTCGTCGTCCGTCGTTTTATCGACGGGAACGCTTTCGCCCGTGATCGGGGCCTGATTGACCGCGCTGTCGCCGTCGACGATGATCCCGTCCATCGGAATTTTCTCGCCGGGTTTTACCACGACGACGTCGCCGACGCCGACGTCTTCGACGGGGATCGTTTCCGTCCCCTCCTCACGTTTGACGGTCGCCTCGTCGGGTGAGAGATCCATCAATTCGCGGAGCGAGTTCCGGGCCCGATCCATCGAGTACCGCTCGAGCAGTTCGGCGACGCTGAAGAGGAACGCGAGGGTGGCCGCCTCGAAGTAGAGCGCCTCGTCGAACGCGAGGCTCGCGACGAGCGCGCCGAGGATGGCTACCGACATCAGGAAGTCGATGTCGAGGTTGAGATTCCGCGCCGAGTAGTACCCGTTTCGGAGGATCTCCTGTCCGCCGGTAGCGACTGCGACGAGAAAGAGCGCGTCCGCGACGAACAGGCTTGTACCGAACACCGTTCCGATCTGCCCGTTCTGTCCGGTCAGGACGAACTCGAAGAGCAACCCGACGGCGACGAACGCACCGCTCAGCCACGTCTTGATCGCCCGCGAACTCGTCCAGATCGATTCGCGGTCGTCCGCGGATTCCTCGTCAGTCGATCCATCGCTCGTCGCGCTCGTCACCTCGTAGCCAGCGCTTTCGATCGCATCGATGATCGCCGTCTCTGCACCACTCGAGGACTGGTGTGTGACGGTGACGGTTCCGGTCGTCGGCTGGGTTTCGTACTCCGCGACCGCGTCGACCCGATCGAGCGCGTTTTCTATCTTTCCCGCACACGAGGGACAGTCCATCTCGGGGACGGTGAACCTCGCGGTCTCTGCGTCACCGCTCTCGACCGTGTACCCCGCCTTCTCTATCCGATCGGCGATGGCGGCGGGACTCGTTTGCGCGCCGTCGTAGGAGACGGTGAGCGTTCCCGTCGTCACCTGCGGTTCGACCGTCTCGATTCCGTCTTCCGTTTCGACGCTCTTGGTGACCTTCCCGGCGCAGGAGGGACAGTCCATCTCCGGCACCGAGAACTGCGCGACGTCGCCCGTTTCTACTGGACTCGAACCCTCACTCGCGGGGTCGTCCTGATGGGTTTGTCCCGACTCACTCGAGTCGTTTTCGCTGTCCGACGAGTCCGTGCGGTCACAGGACGCTTCCGCTTGCTCGCCACATGCGTGGGAGTGCTCGTTCGGCGAGGTCATTGTTACTCGATAGTGGTCACAACCTTATTAATACAGCTGCTATAAAATGCCGATTCACCACAAATCATTACTAGAAAATTTATAGCGAGTTATTAACTCGAACTGATTGTCGAACACCCTCAGCGGGCGCCGCGGGGTCACGATTCGTCGCTC
>NZ_JMIP02000011.1 GCF_000691505.1 Halostagnicola sp. A56 | reverse complement strand
TCTCGGTACTGTTCCCGACTCTGTGAGGGATCGAGACTAGAACAGGAGAGTGGTCCGAATTATCCACGCCCACCTGCCAATTGGGTGGCCTCTGGAAGCGATCGCAGCAACAACATCGCGCTCGTGCCCACTAGTGGGCCCACAACGAGCGGGATGAAAGCCCACCGCCACCCGACCACGCTCTGCACTACGGGGATCAACTGGATGGAGGCGATGGTGATGAGAAATCCGATGGCGGTCTGAAGCGTCAGTGCAGAGCCGACGTAACTCTTGTCGGCCAGTTCAGAGATGGCCGCGGAAAATTGTGCAGAGTCTGCGACGATGAAGAATCCCCAGACGAGGACGAAAGGGACGACGACGACCAGTGACGATCCGAAGACGAGACCAGCGAGGAGGCAGGCGGTGCCGAAGACGCCCATCGAGACGCTCGTCACCAGCGACCGCCCCCAGCGATCGGCAGCCGAACCCGCGAGCCAGGCTCCCACGCCGCCGACCGCGATGGTTCCGAACGCAAGCAGTGCCGCGACTTGTTCGGCGTTGGCCGTCCCGCTGGCCTCGAGGCTGGCCGCGAGATAGACCGGTATCCACGTCCAGACCGCGTACAGTTCCCACATGTGACCGAAATAGCCGGTGTTTGCCAGGACGACACCGCGGTCGGTTACGATACGCCAGATTGCGCTCGGATCGAATGGGGACGTCTCGGGCTGGTACGGCCCACTCTCGTATGCGAGGACGAGAAGCCCACCGAGGGCCGCGAGCCCTGCGGTCCCGTAGAGGACGAGGTCGGGTTGACCGATGCCACCGACCGCCCGAATGAGATGTGGGGATGCCGAACCGACGGTGAGCGCGCCGACGAGGACACCGATAGCGAGCCCGCGCCCCTCGTCGAACCACGCGGCCATCATCTTCATCCCGGTCGGATAGACGCCCGCGAGGGTGACGCCGGTGACGAAACGGAGGCCGATCGCCGGGAGACCACTCGAGACGAATCCGGCGATGAGTGCCGTCGCACCCGCGCCGGCGAGTGCCGACCCTGCGAAGAGGTACCGAGGACGGACCACGTCGGCGATGGTGAGCGTTGCTGACAGCAATGCGCCGACGACGAACCCCAGTTGGACGGCGTTGGTCAGCCACGCCGTCTCGCCAGCGGAAAGGTGCCACATCTCGGCCAGTTCAGGGCCGACCGCTGTCCCGCTAAACCACAGCGTCATCGCAAACGACTCCGCAATCCCGACCAAGATGAGTGCTCGCCACTTTCCGTTAGCGATGGTGCCCATTCGTTACCAATCGATGAAATTAAACGGAGATTAAATTTTGGATCTGCTCGATGGCCGTATCTCGAACCGGTGCGAGGTCCCAAGCAATCGCCGAGAGTCCGCAATCGAATCGAGCGAGTCGCGGTTCTGTCGAAAGTTCGACTCGAGCTTGTTTCGGAAGGCAACGATATCTAACCGTTCAGCCCCTTTCAAACCGGTATATGTCTCCTCCCGAGGCTTCTGTCAGAAACAACAGGTGCGATAGGTGAAATAGCTGCAATAGGTGTGGTAGATTTAATAGGTGCAATAGTAAGAACGGTTAGCTCGTCTATTGTACTCATCCTATCTATTGTGCCTATTTTACCTATTGTACCTAACCTCTCTATTGCGTCTATTATCTCTATTGTAGCTACCTCACCTGGCTCGCCCGTCCCATCTGTTGTATCTAGCTCATCTCTATACGCTACTCCAGCTATCTAGTATGTCTTTTCTATCGCCTCTATTTTAACTGGTGTCCCTCTCTCTTCTATGGGATCTGTTTTTCTACTGTGCTTCCCTTGTCTTTTCATGGTGTGTTTCCTGATTGCTCGGCGGTTATCTCTTCGACTACCGGATTTCGAGTCCTGCTTTAGCCACCTATTCTATTGTATATATTGGTGCTATTGTAGCTATTGTAGCTATTGTATCTGGCTTGCCTATTCTACCTATTGTGTCTGTACAACTCTAATTTGGTCCCCTGTGTATGAGCCATTCCGAAGTTGAATGAGAGATCACCCGCGTGCGTGTGGTAAGATAGGGTGCTTTTCTCAACTGTTGGTCCGTTCCTCGAGCTGACCGTGGGGATACGGTCGTCCGATCGCTCGAGTCGTATCCGATTTGGGTGACTCGTGGTCGAGCAAATCTGGTGCGTGGTCGTCGAAATGTCTACCGACTCACTGAATGCTGGCCACTTCTGAATCAGGTTCCTGACGATCGCCTCAGTTGTCGGTACCGTGGCATTGGTGGTTGACGGTTCTTGCCTAGTACCGCTCGAGTCCGTGGTTGGCCCGATACTGTGTCGCGTCTCTATCACGGGAGTGGTCGGGATCATTCCAGAGAGGTCTGGGCCAGTAGACCCGACATCACTCTGGGGGTAGTCGTGATAGCTACGATAGGTGGCTGGTGTGCAATAGCTTGGGTAGCTATTCTACGCGAGGTAGCTATTATGAATGCATACGTTTTCTCGAGGAGTACCCTGCCGCGCGAACACGTTCCCTACTGACCGGTCGTCAGGTAGCCGAAGTCTTTCGTCGTCCTCTATTTTGGATTCCGCCGTCTCCACTGGATCAGCGCTTTTCCCATTGGGTATCTAATCTCGTGAGAACTCTTTTCAACTAGGCTGTCCTTTCTCGGTGGAACCTAACTGGCGAGAGTATCGTGGGTGAGGGTCGCCCGACGACCGCTCTCTGATGAAATATATCCTATGGCGCTATATCTTTGGTACGGCGGGGGTAGATCCTAACAGAGAAAGGGATGATCTCGCGTCCATTCGGGCGAGCGAAGGTCTGTACCCGGGCAGAACGTGGGCTTCCAACGGCTCAAACCGCTGCCTCCATCGATACCGAGGCGCTTTCGGCGTTCGAAACGACGTGAACCGGCCGTCTCGGTGAGAACCGTTTCAGAGGGTATCAATTTCGTTCGGTCCGACGGATCGTCTCCTCGTCACATAAGAACGCAATTGATAGGCGGTGACTGCGCACGCGTATTCACTATGCCTATCGACACTGCGTCGAGCGGTCCGACTCGTATCGCCTTCGTGTGCGTTCAGAACGCTGGCCGCTCCCAGCTGTCGACCGCGTTCGCAGAACGCGAGCGAGCGCGACGCGGCCTCGAGGACCGCGTCGAGATCCTGACCGGTGGAACGCATCCGGCTGACTACGTTCACGAGCAGGTGATCGAAGTGATGGACGAAGCGGGGTTCGATATTTCTGATAGAACACCGCGCGAGATTACGAGCGAGGAGGTACGCTCCTGCGATTACGTCGCGACGATGGGCTGTTCGACGCTCGATGTCGGATCGATTGGAACTCAGGTCGATATCCGTGACTGGAACCTCGCTGATCCTGACGGGCAGGACCTTGATCGGGTACGAACCATTCGAGACGACATCGAGCGTCGAGTCACCGCACTCTTCGACGAGCTAACGTCCGTCTGAAAAGCGGACCCCAGCAGGTGTGCACCCCTTCTCGTATACTCGAGCGGTCCCCCAACCCAGTCTGTTAGTCTCCAAAGGAGTATCTCTCCGTTTTTGTCCCGCTTTGATAGACGACGTAGAGTACCGTCACCGCGATGAGGAAATCGATGGTGTGTCCGGCGAGGTGGTGGACGGTCATCGGTACCAGACCGAAGACGGTGCCGAGCCCGACGACCGATCGACCGACGAGCAGTCCGAGGACGACCGTGATCAGTAGATACCGGGTCGTTCCTCGTCTCGAGTACGCGAGAAGGCCGGCACCGAACAGCACGACCGTCCCGACGGCCGCGAGGAGGATTATCGCGATGAGAACCGGCGCTAGCTGTGGGTTTAGCCACGCGTTGTCGAACGCACCAAATACGAGCATACGGCTCTATCACGGATTAGTTGGAACGCTATCTATATGCTTCGGTGGCAGTGATCGGGAGAAACAGAGCAGGCGAGGGTTGTTCTGTACGTCACGCCGAGAGGACAGTAGCGCCTACGAATATCACCGGTTCTTAGTTATCAGGAACGGTCGGAAGGGGTTATACTGTCTGAATAGGGATCTGTAATAACTGCGCCATTCCAACCGATTTCGATCAATACAATGACCGACACTCGCCAACAGATACGAAGACAGGTCCATGCGAACGCCGGAATCCATTTCAACGAACTCGTCAGAGAGTCAGATTTCGCAACCGGACAGGTCCAGTACCACATTCGCCGATTGATCGATGAAGGGCAGCTGGTCCGAAGCGAATTCTACGGCCGAACCCACTATTACCCGCCGGAATACGACGACTGGGAGCGTGAAACGTTAGCGCTGTTCCGTCGCGAGACGGTCCGCGAGATCGTCGTTTACCTCATTGAACACGGCTCGGCTACTCCCGGTGAGATCACCGAGACACTCGATATCGCTCGAAGCACCCTCGAGCACCACGTCGACCGGCTCCTCGCTCACGAGGTTATCGAAAAACGGTACGATCAGCACCAGCATGTCACCCTGCGGCTCACGGATCCGGATCGGATCGGTCCGTTACTGTCGGTGGTCTCTCCGACAGTCCCCGACCGCTTCGTCGATCGGTTCACGAGACTCGTCGATGGACTGCTCGAGTCATCTTCTCCCGAATAAGGAGACCACAGTGTCCAAGGACTGACCGAGCGAGACAACCTACGATGTGCCTTCTTAGAAACGTTCGATAAGTCTTCTAACATTCACCAACTCATATATTGCACGTTACCATGTAAGCGTGTGAGTCAGATTCCGAGCGTATCAGCGAACTCGTGGAACGTGTCTACTTCGAGGTCGGCGTCTCCCAGAATATCTTCCCACGTGTCGTCGCCCCGGTTGAGCCACACGCCTTGCATACCAGTATGCATCGCGCCGAGAACGTCGTTCCACGACGCTGTCACGTGGGCGATTTCGGTTACTGGCGTGCCGGTCTGTACTGCTGCGTGGCGATAGAGACGCGGATCGGGTTTGTAGAAACCGACGTCGCTCGCGCTGATAGTCCCAGAGATGTGATCACCGATTCCGGCCGATTCGATCATATCATCCAACATAGCTTGGTCACCGTTGGATAACACGTACACTTCGTACCCCGCATCAGTTAGCCGTTCGAGTCCCGGCGGCACATCATCGAAGGCCGGTCGGTTTTCCCACGGGCTGAGCATTTCTTCTCGTTCGCTTTCAGGGACATCTATTTCCAATCGCTCGATAGTGTAGTCTAACGCCCTCTCATATTTTTCTCTACAGGATCGAAACTCACCCAGCATTGTGCCGACTAACCCATACCGGGTAGCTCTCGTGCCCCAGATGCGAGCCGCCTCTTCTGGATCGTCGGCGTATCCCTCGAATACCTCCGGAGTAGAAAGTTGGTGCACTAGAGTTGTAAATGAATCTGTCAACACCGTGCTCACTTGGCTTGATTCGAACGTCATCCGTGTGACCGGACACGGCGGCTGATGTTAAAACCGCCGGAGGGAACGATATTGTAGCCTATTGCCGGTGTCTAACGGGAACTCGGCGCTAACTCTCCTTCCGCAAGAAGTGAACGAAAGTAGTCGTGAGCGAGTAGCATAGGGCAGTTCACCGCGAGAGATTGTCTGCAAGCTCAGTTTCATCGAGGTGACATGCGATCTGATGTGTCTCCCCGTCGTCGGTTTCGATTGTTTCGAGTTCTGGCTCTTCTTGCTTACATTTTTCACCCATGTACTGCGGACAACGGGTATGGAACGGACACCCGCTAGGTGGATCACGGGGGCTTGGAACGTCTCCCTCGAGTCGAATCCGGTCTGACTTCTGATTCGGGTCTGGATCCGGATTTGCTGAAAGGAGCGCTCGAGTGTACGGATGATATGGGGGTTCGAAAATAGATTCCTGTGACCCCACTTCCACGATCTCTCCGAGATACATGACCGCAATCCTGTCGCTGATGTGTTTTACGACGCTCAGGTCGTGACTGATAAACAGGTACGACGAATTATATTCTTCCCGAAGCGTCGAGAGTAGATTTAGTATGGTGGCCTGAACGCTCACATCGAGTGAACTTACTGGCTCGTCGAGTACGATAAACGCAGGTTGTGCAGCGAATGCCCGCGCGATTGCAACACGCTGTTTCTCTCCGCCTGATAGTTCGTGTGGGTACCGTGAAGCGTAGTTGCTGTCAAGACCAACCTGATCTAACAATTCATTCATCCGATCGTGACGTTCGTCATTGTCACCATCAGCGAGCAATTTCAGCGAGCGGTTCAATTGATTGCCGATCCGTTTACGAGGGTTGAGGCTGGAATGGGGATTTTGAAAGACAATCTGTACATTCGAACGGAATTCTTGGAGATCGGAACCACTTAGATCGTCTACATTTTCCCCGCGAAACATTACTTTGCCATCAGTAATATCGAGCAATTTGAGAAGGCTCTCTCCAAGAGTGCTTTTTCCACAGCCGCTTTCACCGACCAGTCCAAGTGTTTCTCCCTTGTTCACGGTTAAATCGACTCCATCGACTGCTTTGACAGGTGGTTCACTCCCGAATATTTGATCAAAGAACGTATTTTCGCCGAAATATTTTTTCACATCCGCAGCCTTGACCAACTCTTCGTTATTTGTCGATGTACTCGATTGATCGGGTTCTATATCCGGTTTGATCGGGTCCGTAACTGCATCTTTCCAACGCCGACACCGTGTCTGATGGTTCGGTTTCCCATCAATCACTTCCATGTCAACATCCTCGGCGCTACAATCACTTTCTGCTAGTTCGCATCTCTCTGCGAAGATACATCCATCTGAAATCTCGGTCAGGTCTGGTATTTTTCCTGAGATCGGGTTCAACTCGCGATCTTCTCTCACTCGAGGAATGGCGGCGAGGAGTCCCTGTGTCACCACTGTGTCCGCTGTTATCTCTGCCGGATTGACACCACTGTGTCCGCTGTTGTCGTTCCGTCGGGTTTTGCTCCCAGATCTTCCGGTCCGTCCGAAATTTCGCTCCCAACTTCGAGAATAACAGCGGACGAAGTGGTGTCTGACGGCATCGAACGGGTAGGTTCGATTCGGTTACTAGTAGCGCCAGTTCCTACGAAGCACACCGGTCGAATAGCGGAGGCTGAACTGACTTCGAAAGTGCCCTCAATCCCCTGAAATGCCTTACCCCCCTCTGGAAAGACGAATTAATTCTCCGAAAACTAGTCCGTCTGAGACCTCCGAAAACTAGTCCGTCTGAGAAAAACCGTGTGATACTGGTGACTTTCCCTCGAGTCTCGAACCGTTCCTGTGTATCGAACGACACTGCGACTGTAAGTCACCTATTTCCGTCCGATACACACGCTTAGAGCTGATGTCCGCGGGTAGTCCGTGGCACCCCGGAAGGCTGTTTCGAGTGATCACGCGAGCTACTTTGTGTAATGGTACCACGTAAAGCGTTCGCTTGTCGGGAACGGCCATCGGAGATTCGTCGCTCCTGTCGGCTGTGTCTGATCGACCCATTCTCCTGATCACCCGGTTTCGAACGGGTTTCTCCAGCGCCGGATGCGTCTTTCGGAACCGTTCGTTCGAGTTAGAAATCCGTCCACAGATCGTATTTACTCGCCGAACACTTCGATACTGACTCTGTCGAGTCACGAAAACGATTCACACAGCGGTTTTACCGGGTATTCTTCGTCGTCGGTTCCGAGCCACCGATTCTCCCCCACATTATTTACAATTGTACCTACGTAAAGGAGTTTTACACAGGTACTGTCGTAATGTTCCCGTGCAGGGAACAGATGGTTGGTCGTAAACGAGTAACTCCACTTCAGGAGGTCCGCCGGATTCGTTCTGTCGACTAAAAGGGTGGTTAGCTGCTCTTGTGCCGTTTCTCGTGAACCAAAACCATTGGAAATAGCTAGAAAAAATATTTATAATTGGTTGTGTTTGTCACAGTTGCAGTACAATGAAGCAGACACGACGAACCTATCTGAAAGGAACGGCAGCATCGACTGCTCTTGTGCCGTTTCTCGTGAACCAAAACCATTGGAAATAGCTAGAAAAAAGACGTTCGCCAGTCGTCCGGTTTCCGGGCTCCGATTTCGATTCCGCAGACTCCTTCGCTTACTCGTCCGGTCCCCAGGCGTTTGCCATCCAGCCGCCGTCCGCGCGGAGAACCTCGCCGGTGAGGTAGTGATCGCCGCCGGCCAGAAACTCGACGCAGTTCGCGATCTCTTCGGTCGTCCCGAATCGGCCGAGCGGGGCCCGCTTTCGAACGTCTTCGTCGGTGTATCCCGCCGCGTCCTGAGTCTGTTCGGTGATATCGGTCCGAACGAATCCCGGCGCGAGCGCGTTGACGTGCACGTCGTGTTCGGCCAACTCCACGGCGAAGACTCTGGTCAAATTGTTCACGCCGGCCTTCGAGGCGCAGTAGGGCGCACGCTGTGCGAACCCCTGTTCGCCGATCATACTGCTGATGTTGACGATCTGCCCGCCGGTTCCCTGCGCAGCCATTTGCTGGCCGGCCGCTTGCATGCCGAAGAAGACGCCGGTGAGGTTCACGTCGATCACCCGCTGCCAGTCTTCCGGTTCCATCTCGAGGGCGGGCCCGATAACGGTGTTTCCGGCGTTGTTCACCATGATGTCGAGCGAGCCGAACTCCTCGACTGCGCCGTCGACGAGGGCTTGGACCTCGGCTCGGTCGCTCATGTCGGCGCCGATGCCGACAGCAGTTCCACCGGCGTCGAGGAGCTCTTCCGCGACGGCAGTCGCGCGGGCTTCGTCTCGAGAGTTCGTGACGACGTTCGCTCCCTCTGTGGCGAAGCGCTCTGCGAGTGCTCTTCCGATACCTTTGCTCGAGCCGGTGACGATGACAGTGCTATCGTCCATGGGATACTGTGACTCTGGTGAACCGCCGATAAAACGTTTCGGTCCGGCGAGGCGCTCGGGATCCATTCGAACGCGAGGCCCGTTGTAGTCGATCTAACGTGTGCCGGCCGCGCTCGGACCGCCATTGGACCGCATTCTGCTCGGTCACCAACTTATAAATATTAGTTTGTGCACTATAGTATATGGCCAATGGTAACAACCACCAATATGGATGTCCGAGTCGACGAGATATTCTCGCGTACGGCGCTGCGGGCGGGTTCACGGCCGTCGCTGGCTGTTTGAGCGGCGGCAGCAACACCGACCGATTTCGAATGCTCGATGCGGAAACCGGCGGTGCACCCATGTCTCGAAGACACTGTAACCCCTGGAACCTCCAGCGTCGAGGGGCGTGGCATCCCGGCGCGCTCGTCTACGACCGTCCGGTCGCTTACAGCCCAGTCGCCGACGAGTCTTTCCCGCTGGTCGCGACCGACTGGGAGATGGTCGACGACACCACCCTCGAGGTCACGTTCAGCGACGAATGGACGTGGCACGACGGTGACCAGGTCGTCGCCGACGACTGGGTCATGCAGCTCCAGATCGCGCTCGCGATGCTGGAATTTCAGGCGGAAGACGGCGCGCGTCCCCACCAGTTCCTCGAGTCGGCCGAGGCCGTAGACGACCGAACCGCACGCGTCTCACTCTACGAACCGCTGCGGACTCCATACGCGATCCAGACCGCCGTTTCCGACCTCGTCGGCGACGAGAGTCGCGGTATCTTCACGAAACACACCGACGACCAGTGGGCCGACTGGCACCGGCGACTTCAGGACGCCGAGGGCGAGCAACGTGGTGCCGTCGTCGAGGAGATCACGACGACGAACTATCCGGCGCTCGAGGACGTGATCGGGAACGGCCCCTTCGAGGTCGCCGACGTGGGGGACACCGTCGCGGTCTTCGAGCGGTTCGACGATCACCCGAACGCCGACGCTCTCAACTTTAGCGAGTGTTCGATGCGCATCTTCGATGTCGAGAATCCGGTCCAACCGTACGCCAACGACGAGGTCGACGCCGCGCACATCGAGTTTCCGGTTGCGGACGATTCGAAGGGACAGCTCCCCGAAGAACACACGCTCGTTAGGGAGGACCTCTCGACGAACCTGTTGTTCGCGTTCAACTGCGGACACGATATCGATTTCGAGACGCCGTTCGACAGCGCGAACGTGCGTAAGGCCGTCTGTCACGTCTTCGACCGCCAGCAGGTCACTCAGCTCCTCGAGGGGGTCAATCGACTGTTCGACTGGCCGCCGTCTCGAGTGCCGGGCCCCGCTCTGGCCGACGGGTCACACGATGCCGTCGAGTGGGTGCAAGACTTCACGAAGTACGGGCGAAACGACACCGAACGCGCCGCCGAACTCCTCGAGCGCGAGGGGTTCGAGCGCGACGACGGCGCGTGGTACACGCCGGACGGTGGTCGATTCGAGGTCGACGTGATGAACGGCGCGGATCGAAAGGACATCGGGGTTCTCAAGCAAAATCTCGAGGATTTCGGTATCGCCGTCGAGCAGGAACAGGTCGACCCGGCGACGTTCGACGAGCGTCGCCACGCCGGCGAGTACCATCTGATGCCCGATATCTCGTCCGCGAACGGCGTCACCGCCATGTGGGGACTCGATCTGGTCCCCCGGTGGCTTCAGTCGATCGTTCACTTCGACCTTGAGGCCGAGATTCCGATGCCGGTCGGCGATCCGGAGGGCGAAAGCGGCACGAAGACGATCAACGTCGAAGAGCATATCCGCCAGTGGCAGGTCACCGGCGAGGACCAGTACCACCGGGAACTGCTGTGGTGGTGGAACCAGCACGTCCCGCAGATGGAGGCGATGTTCCAGCCGGACGCCGGCGCCTACAACGGCACCGACTGGACTCTCGAGGGGCCGGACGGTATCGTCGACGGCGTCGACGACGCGCTGTACCTCGTTCCGAAGATGGACGAAGCGACGATCGAATACACCGGGTAACGGTGGGTCGATCCCGTCGACGTTTCCTCGAGGCGGTGGTCGTTCACCTCCGCGCGACTCACCCGGAGCCCTCGATCCGAGACCTGTCGGCGACTTCATTGATCATTAGTTAACTATTTATATCACCTCCATCTCAGTATGGTGTATGCCAGAAGGTAACAACTGGCGGAATAGTGGAACGAGTCGGAGAGACTTCATCAAGTACGGGACAGCGGGTGGGGCCGCGCTCGTGGCGGGGTGTCTGAGCGATTCTGGCGGCGGCACGGATCGGTTCCGCGTCTTCGATCCGGAAACCAGCAGCGCCCTTCCGTCGGAGCGACACTGCAACCCGTGGAACCCCTCCCAGCGGGGAACGTGGCATCCGGGGGCGCTCATCTTCGATCGCCCGGTCATCTACAGCCCCTCGGAGGACGAGATCTATCCCCTGGTCGCGACCGACTGGGAGATGGTCGACGACACCACCCTCGAGTTCACGTTCAGCGAGGACTGGGTGTGGCACGACGGGGACCAGCTCGTGGCCGACGACTGGGTCATGCAGCTCCAGATCGCACTCGAGATTCTGGAATTTCAAGCGGAAGACGGCGAACGCCCCCACCAGTTCCTCGAATCGGCCGAGGCTCCCGACGCACAGACTGCACGGGTCAACCTTCACGATCCCCTGTCGGCGAAGGTCGCGGTGCAAAACGCGACGGCGGACCTCGTCGGCGACGAGAGCCGCGGTATCTTTACCAAGCACACCGACGACCAGTGGTCCGAGTGGCACGAACAGTTGCGAAACACGGAGGACGACGCCGAGATGGAAGCTCTCCTCGAGGAGATCACGACGGAGAAGTATCCGACCCTCGAAGACGCCGTCGGGAACGGGCCGTTCGAAGCCAGCGACCTCGGCGACCGCGTAATGCTCTTCGAGCGCTTCGACGATCATCCGAACGCGACGCGCTCAACTTTAGCGAGTACTCCTCGCACGTCTTCGAGAACAACAACCCGACCCAGCCGTACGTCAACGACGAGGTCGACGCCGCACACACGCAGTTCCCCGTCGAGGACGACGTCAAATCCCAACTCCCCGAGGGCCACACGCTCATCAAGGAAGGTTTCTCGACCAACAAACTGTTCGCGTTCAACTGCGGCCACGAGGTCGACTTCGAGACGCCGTTCGACAGCGCGAACGTGCGCAAGGCCGTCTGTCACGTCTTCGACCGCCAACAGGTCTCGCAGACGCTCGAGGGTGTCAACCGCCTCTTCGAGTGGCCGCCCTGTCGAGTACCAGGTAACGTGCTCGAAGAGGGCAGCCACGACGCCGCCGGTTGGGTCGAAGACTTCGAGCACTACGGACAGAACAATACCGAACGCGCTGCCGAGTACCTCGAGGAGGAAGGCTACGAACGGGACGGCGACGGAAACTGGATGACGCCGGACGGTGAACGATTCGAGATCAACGTCATGAACGGAGCGGATCGAAAGGACATCGGCGTCCTCAAGCAGAATCTCGAGGATTTCGGTATCGCCGTCGAGCAGGAGCAAGTCGACGACGCGACGTTCGACGAACGCCGCCAGTCAGGCGACTACCACATAATGCCCGACGGCTCCTCGGCTAACGGGGTACGAGCGCTCTGGGCACTGGATCTGGTCCCGAACTGGGTGCAGTCGATTACGCACTTCAACCCCGAAGTGGAGATCCCGATGCCGGTCGGCGATCCGGACGGGTCCGAGGGAACGAAGACGATCAACGTCGAAGAGCACATTCGCCAGTGGCAGGTCACCGACGAGGACCAGTACCACCGCGAACTGATGTGGTGGTGGAACCAGAACATTCCGGAGATGGAGGCGATGTTCCAGCCGGACGCCGGCGCGTACAACGCCGGAAACTGGTCCCTCGACGGGCCAGCGGGCGTTATCGACGGCACCGAAGACGCGCTGTACCTGCTTCCCAAAATGGCCGACGCGGACATGGAGTACAAGGGGTAATCGATCTCGAGTCGATTTCGCGGTCGCACCACGCTGCGTGCCAATCTTTATTATGGTCTCGACGAATACGGCTGTATGGGATTCCTTCAGGCGATCTCGCAGGTCGTTCTCGGCGTTAGCATCCTGTTTTTGCTCCTGCTCGCCTTTTCGTTCGCGGTCGTCGAGCCCGGAACCGACTCAGCGGCGATCGAACGGGAAAACGACTGATCCAGTCCCCTCTCTGTGTGGGGTGAAACCGCAACGGTTCCTGCGGTTGTGTCCGCACTAATGTAACAGTTAGAACACGTAGATACCGGGTTCGCAGCGCGGGTATCTATGACAGAACCGACGACCGTGTTACGTTGTCTGATACTGACCACTCGAGTGTCACAATTCTATACAATGGGTGGATAGACGCTGTCTCTCTGTTTTGCAGGCTATCCTGTGGTTCGCTCGCGTCGCGCTACCTCTCTTTTTATATTGGAGTGCTAAATGCTTTGCTGCCCTCCGACTCGAGGCACCGTTTCGACGTTCGGAGACTCCCCAGATGGCACTGTCTCGAATGAAATTAGACGGGCACGTCCCTCGTAGTGTTCTCGATCGGATTGGTCGACGGTACAGTCCCTGTGCGTTAGGGACTATCGGATCTGGTGATCGAGTGTTCAACCGTTGCGAAATCACGAGATGCAGTTCGCCGCCCCAGCAAAATAGATATAGCGCCATATACTATATGGGCTGCTCAACTCGTTGTCGATCCGCGTTTGATTCGAGCTCGAGCAGCTCATATCGGTGCGTGATTCGTTGCTGCACTCGAGACCGATCGAACTCCGTTTCACCACGGTTTCGTGGTGATTCGATAACGATGTGACGGCTTCAGTCGTTCACTCACAGACCTTCCTGCTAGTCGATTTGTCACTTGTCTGTATGTTTCTTTGGGTGTGTAGCCGTCGGTCGTACCTTCGTTGTCGTCTTCTCAGTGTCTTTCGAAATTTCGCAACTGGTACTTTCTCGTGCGTGCTCGAAGCGAGGTGTGCTATCAAATATCTATATAGTTTCGATTCTCATCGTTCTGTCTCGTATTTTGTCGAGCGATCTCCGAATCGCGTTCGCCGCTTCATCGTCCTTTAGACTAACCCAATCAGATTCCACTTTAGCATTCTAATATGATATATGATATCCTATGGTTCGAAGATTCGCTTTTCGCTGGAGGACAGGGATGTTTTCAATTCGATTGGTGCTCGCGGATGTCCGCGACGATCACCGTCGCGCCCGCGTCGCCGAAACGGCGAGCAACTTCCCGGCCGATGCCCGACGCGCCGCCGGTGACGATTACGGTCTCTTCATCGAAGTCGTACGAAATCGTTCCCATAGAACTAGCTGTCGTGACCACTCACATAAGTATTGCTTCGACCGGCCGTCGGTTCCGCGGTCGTACTACCAGAATGCGCGGACCGGGGAGTAGCCTGCGGTTTGGGGTGAGATCGGTGACGATTCCAGTGGAATCGATACCCACACCTACTGTACGGTACTTCGAGGACGGCGGTCTGAAGTTGAACCGTGGCCACTCCGAATAGTCGAGGCGCAGTTTACAGAGTGGCCGGAATAGCTCGGCAACGAAACCGAATCTACGTTTCGGCGAGCATACCGATCTATTTGCGCCCCGGTCGTTCTCCAAAACAAGTGTAATTAATTCATATAAAGAATGCAATTTGCTATTACAGAACGTATGATTTGTTTCCCGGAAGGACCCCATATACAGTAGTATGGTTGTAAAGAATTTTGGCCACCGACCGAGTAGTTCCCCCAGACACCAGTTGAGTGCCGAGTGAGACGCGTTCCGGGCGACGATTCGAAAATATGCCATGTAAACCTACAGCGACGAACCGGAGAAATTTTCACCGTATCTCATCGACGAGGGGACGAGTTTCAAGCAGTGGAACGATCTGCAAGTCTCCGATGCGCTCGCCGAAACCGGCGTGAAGGACTTCCACAGCGATCGCGGCGAGATCGACTACGAAACCCTTCACGAGATCGATCCCGAGGTTATCCTGCTTCGCGGCCTGGAAGATAAACCCGCCACGGAGTTCGAAGAGACAGTCCTCGCGTACATGCGAGATCACGCCGTCGCGAGCGATCTCACCGCCGTCGAAAACGGAGACGTCTATCGCGGCGGCCCGCTGTATCAGGGCCCGATCACGAACCTCGTCCTCACCGAACGCGCGGCACAGCAGGTCTACGACGTCGACGAGGAGTTGTTCGACCGCGAGCGGGTAAGCGACATCGTCAACGGCGACATAGCTGAATGACCGCCGAGCCAGATTCATCAGCGCCCTCGAGCAGTACATCGACCGTTCGGACCGAGCGCGCCGGCGTCTCCGCGGGCAGGAGCGACTGCTCGAACACGTCGACGACGAGCGGATCCTCGAGGCGGCACGGGAAATCACCGCGGATCGTGAGACAGACAGTTCGACTATCGGATAGTCGATCCGACGGCCGACAACGCTATTTATGCGATCTGGTCGTGTCGATTCGTTTCCCCGCCGCTGTATACCGGCTCTTCTCGAGGCAACCGGGCGGAAATGAGGATAGAGATAACATCGTCACTGCACCTGTCGGTCGATACGTCGAACAATCAAAGCAGTTATAATGTTTTAGGCTAGCCTAAAGCGTGAGGCGACAGCGAGACCAATGATCGGAACGACACTCGGAGACATCCGCCAGCACCTCGAGGCACTCGCCGAGGAGACGGGCCGCTACTATCTGGTCTGCGGACGGACCGGCGAACGTCCCTCACCCGCGATCGGACTTCGCTTCGAGAACAGACCGACGGCTCGAGCAGCCGCGCGGGCGACCGAACAGTACCGCGCGGCGCTTCGCCGATACGATCCACAACTGCCACGCTACGACGTAATCGTCTGCGAGAAAACCGATTCATCGACGCCGAGCGGATCCGAAACGGCGAGTACGGTACCCGCCCGAGACGCGACTGCGGGTCGCGAGACACCGCTTCCCCCGCCGGACGATCGGTCGGCGTCCGAGGAGTCGCTCGTCGATTTCTGTCACGCCATCGCGGGGGCGGTGTTCGAAACCGTCGCCGAATCGTCCCACCAGTCGGTCGAACGGGCGATCATGGACACCTACCTCGAGATCGCAGAGACGATCGAAACGCCGGACGAACTCTGCCTTCGACTCCTCGAGAGCATGGCGATCGAACTCGAGCGGCGACTCGACTCAGAGGCCCAAGCCGCAGTTCTGACGGCAGCGGCCGAACGACTGTCCTCGCCGCCCGCGGACGACGACCCCCTCGAGTTCGCGCTGTCTCGGCTGCAGTCGGTCACACTCTTCGATAGTTACACGCTCGAGCGAAACGCGCTCGAAAAGGAGGTTCAGACGCGCTCGTGGACGGTGACGCTGTCGGCGTACCCGCTCGGGCGGGCGGAGACGGGCGTCGTCACGCTTCCGCTGGCGATCGAACTGTTTCGCCACGCTCCCGAGTCGCCGATCTCGATTTCCCGGGCCGAACCGATCGACGGCTCATCGTCGACGTGGGAGCTCGTCCTGCAGACGTCGACCGACGAACGCCCGTCCGGACTGGTCAGCGTTCCGTCGGACTAGCGACTGGCGGCGGCCACGAATTCCGCTCGAGCGTCGTCCTGAATTCGTCGCGTGCGATCGCCTCCACAATCTCTAACACGGTTCCACTCGTCTCGAGAGGTATGACCGCGACGAATCTCGAAAGCCGGGACTGGCGGCTGATCAGGGACGACGCCCGCGACGGGGCGATGCAGATGTCCCTCGAGGAAGTCGCCGCCCGAACGGCCCTCGAGGACGACCTTCGAACGGTTCGCGTCTACTCGTGGGAGCCCGGAACGCTCTCGCTGGGGTACCGACAGGACGCCGAGACGGTCGACTGGGACTGGTGTGTAGAAAACGGCGTCGGCGTCACGCGCCGACAGACCGGCGGCGGCGGCATCTACCACGACGCGGTCGCCGACATCTCCTATACGATCGTCGCGCCCGCCGCGGAGGTACCTGGCGACCTCATGGAGTGTTACGACCTGTTTTGCGAGCCGATTCTCGAGGCGTTCGCCGAGATGGGCGTCGACGCCACCTTCGCCGAGTCCGAACGGGAGTCGATCTATCAACCGTCCTGTTACCTGCGAGATATCAACCCGGCCCACGACATCGTCGTCGACGGGGCGAAGATCAGCGGCAACGCTCAGTACCGACAGCGCGACGTCGTCATCCAGCACGGTTCGATCAGCTACAGCCTCGAGCCCGCGCGCCACGTCAGCGTCTTCGACACCGACCTCGAGGAAGCCACGTTTACGGATCGCGTGACGAGCATCCGCGAACAGACGGGTCTCGAGCGCAGTGAGGCGGTCGACGCGCTCGCCGACACGCTCGGCGCGTGGTGTGACGCCGAGGCGGGGTCGTGGCGAGACGACGAACTCGCGGCCGCCGAGGCACTCGCCGAGCGGAAGTTCGGCAGCGACGCGTGGGTGCGCGATCGCGAGGTACTCGAGGCGGGCGAACACTGATCGATCCGCGGCGCGTCGGTCGGCGGCTGGTTGGTTGGCGACAGGCTGGTTGGCGACAGGCTGGACGGCGGCAGGGACGAGATCGCTTCGGTATACCTATCACGAACCAGTACTGACGAGGGCCTATGAAGGTCGGCGCACACGTTTCGATTTCCGGATCGCGCGTTTCCTCCGACGACGAGACACCGCCCTACGACGACATCCGAAACGCGGTACACCGCCAGCTCGCCTTCGGCGGGAACTGCGGACAGGTGTTTACGACCTCGCCGCAGGTCTGGGCGCAACCAGAGATCAGCGAGGAAGCCGCCGAGGGGTTCAAAGAAGAGACCGACGACGAACTCGAGGGGCCGTGGGTCATCCACTCCGCGTATCTGGTCAACCTCTGTACGCCAAAGGAGGATCTGCGCCGAAAGTCAACGGAGAGCATGCAGGCCGAACTCGATGCGGCCGAACGCCTCGGCATTCCCTACGTAAACGTCCATCTGGGAGCCCACACCGGCGCTGGCGTCGAAGGCGGCCTCGACAACGCTGCTGGCGTCATCGACGACCTCGAGGTTCCCGAGGACGTGACGATACTCATCGAATCCGACGCGGGAAGCGGGACGAAACTCGGCGGCAAGTTCGCCCACCTCGCGGGGATCATCGACCGCACCGAGACCGACATCGGCATCTGCATCGACACCGCCCACACGCTGGTCGCGGGCAACGACCTCACCACGCCCGCGGCCGTCGACGAGACGATCGGCCGCTTCGACGACGAAGTTGGCCTCGAGTACCTCGAGTACATCCACCTGAACGACTCGAAACACGACGTGGGAACCCACAAGGACGAACACGCGCTCATCGGCGAGGGGTACATCGGCGAGGACGGCATGCGCGCCATCGTGAACCACCCGGACCTCCGGAACCTGCCGTTCGCACTCGAGACGCCGACCGAAGACGGCCGCGGCTTCGCGTGGAACATCGAGAAGGTCAAAGAACTCCGCGAGGACTAACGGCGATTCGCGGCGGCGCGGGACTAACGGCGAGTCCGTACAAACCGACGATGAGTCCGTGCAGATCGACGGCGAGTTCGTGCGAATCGAAGGTAAACTCACGCGGAACGACCGCAGACTCGAGACCGCCACAGCGAACTGGTGTCCGTCGCGGCGAACGTGTCGCGCCCGATGTTAGCTTTTGTCCGGCACCGACCAGGATACCTCGACGGTGATCGATTCGTGAGCGCCTCCGAGCATCGGTGATCGCTCGTTGGCCTCGATCGAGTACTCGACCTCCGAGGCGGGCGATAACTCGACCATCTTGTTCCCGATGCGGACCTCCGCGGTGTCGCCCTCGCGGAGCTCTCGAGCCAGTTCCTGAATCAGGTCCGACGCTTCTTCTCGCGCGAGGTCGTCCGTATAGGTTGTCGTATCTCCCATACGGAACGATCACCGATCGATCGGAAATAGGTTGGCCGCGAATCCGCAGGCCCGACCGGTCGATCCGCGACGAGACGAGCGAGGCGCCGCGGGAGAAACCGACTCGCTTTTACTCGAGACGCCGCAGTGTCGACTCGTGCGCGAGTTTACGGCGGAATACCTTCGTCGAACCCGCGAGGGCATGTGGGCGGGTTCTCGAGCGGCGCTCGCGCCGCTTTCGCTCGAGTCGCGTGACCGGGTTCTCGACGTGGGCTGTGGAACCGGCGAGTTGAGCGCCGTCCTCGCCGCCGACTCGCCGGGAACGGTTCTCGGCTGTGACGTTGATATGGCGCTCCTCGAGAGCGCGCGAACTCGAGACGGCGTCGCGACGGTCGCCGGAAACGCGCTCGAGCTTCCGTTCGCGGACGATTCGTTCGATCTGGTCGTCTGTCAGGCGCTGTTGATCAATCTCCCGGACCCGACGGCGGCGCTCGCGGAGTTCGCCCGCGTCTCGAGCGATCTGGTCGCGGCGATCGAACCTGATAACAGCGCCGTCGACATCGACTCGAGCGTCGACCGCGAGGAGCGACTCGAGCGGCGTGCGCGCCGGGCCTACCTCGACGGCGTTCGGACCGACGTGACGCTGGGAGATGGAGCGCGCGAGGCCTTCGAATCGGCTGGCCTCGACGTCCACGGGACGTGCCGCTACGATCACGTCCGGCGCGTCGAACCACCCTACAACGAGGGAGCGGTGAACGACGCACGGCGCAAAGCGACCGGATCCGGGCTGGCGGACGATCGTGAGACGATGCTCGCGGGCGCGTTGACCGAGTCGGAGTACGACGACTTGCGGAGTTCCTGGCGAGAGATGGGCCGAGACGTGATCGACCAGATGGCGTCTCGAGAGTACCGCCGCGAGGAATCGGTTCCGTTTTTCGTCACGACTGGATCGGTACCGGAGCCGAGGGGTTCAGTGCCGGAGTCGGAGGGTTCAGTTCCGGAGCCGTCGAGTTCGACTTCCGAGCGCGAGCGGTGAGCCCGCGGGAAGTCGCTCAGACCACGTCACCGCGGATCGTCACGCCCTCCTGTGTCGACCGCCACTCGTGGACGGCTTGGGCCGCGTCAGTCGCTTCCGGTTCGTCCATTCCGAGCATCTCGAGGGCCGCAGACAGCGTCGGCAGCGCGAGGTCGCCCTCGCGGAGTTTTCGAAACGCCTCCTCGCTCGTCGTGCCGTCGACCCAGAGACAGACGCCTCGAGGGTCGAGCAACTGCGTGTAGTCCTCCCTGAGCTTCGCGCCGCGGAGTCGTTGTGTGACGTTGTCCTCAAAGGACGTATTACAGACCTCGAGATGGACCGGTTCGTCATCGGGAAGCAACTGGGCGGCCAGACACTTCTCGGGTGCGGCGTGGCCGTTTCGGTTTGCTCGAAGGTGTTCGGGATAGCGCTCGGCCCACTCCGCGCGGACCGACTTGCCGACGCCCTCGATATCGTACTCGGCGTCCGCCGCTGAGCGACCCGCTTGATCGTCGCGGACGAGCACGTCTTTCGTCAGGTAGACGTCCAACCGTTCGACCGGATCGAGACCCAGTGCGATATCCCCGAACGCCCACACTTCGCGGACGGGAACCGGCGTGAGGTCGTTCTCGACGGTCTCGACGATCGACTCGAGCCGGTCGACGGCCTCGTCGCGAGAAAATCCACTCATTACGCGTCCTAGCGTCTCGAGCCCCAAATCCGTTTCTCACGGGCGGAAAACGAGAGCTGCGACACGAGGAGCAGCCACAGTACGAGGACAAGCCGCGACGCGGGACCAGCCATGATACGGAGAGCACGCCAGTGGCTCCCGTGCCCTTCGATGCTCTCGAATGACGAGTCACAACGCTTTATATCAATCAGCGTGATATTTGCCCGATGGACGAGTCAGCCCCTCCAGACAACGGTGAACTCGATTTCAGCCTCGAGGACCACCGACAGTACGAGATTCGACGGACGGCCATCGAAGACGCGCTGAAAAACGTCCTCGCGACGATCGTCATGCTCTCGCTGGCGTCCGGACTGTTCGTGATCGGTGTGTTATTCGCCCTCGAGGGTGGTGCGTTGCTCTGGATCGGTGGCGCGGTCGTGCTCGTCGCCTGTTTCATCGGCGCGATGGCACTCGACATCCTTCCGCCGTGACTCACGCGTAGAAACGGACACAACGGCCCCTGACGAGCGATAGAGCGGTCCTTCCGGGGGGTCGTGTCAAGAGCGCAGATTTTTGGTCCCGGCCGATGAACGGGCGGGTATGAGACACCGCATCTTCAACGAGGGCAGCGACGACGACCTGGTCTTTATCATGGGCTGGGGGAATCGCTGGACCCACGAAAACGTGAGTTGGCTCATTGGCCGGCTCGCAGATGCCGGGTTTCGGATCCACGCGTTCGAACTCCCGACGAACATCGACGACTTCAAAGCCGACTGGCTCGAGCCGATCGTCGAGTACGTCGTCGACCTCGACGGCTATCAGCTGCTCGCCCACAGCGCCGGCGCGCTCGTCGGCCAGGCTCTCGACGGGGCGGAAAACCACGTCTACCTGAGCCCGTGGTGGGCCTACAGCGAGGACCACCCGGAGTTCGTCCTCGAGCTCGTCGAACGGATCCCGACGGACTTTCCGTTCGTCCCCTTCGGCGGGATGGGCACGGAAGACCTGGGTAGTCTCGCAACGGATCATCAGATCGCGACGACCCCTGAGTGGGTCTCCCCGGCGTTCGTCCGTGAGACGCGCCATGCCCAGCAGGAACTGCTCACGATCGATCACGACGCCGTCGTCTTCTGCTCGCTTCGTGATCCGGTCATCAGCCTCCGACCGATCGGCGAGCGCGTTCCCGCCGAACACGTCGTCCTCTATAGCGGCGGGCACGAACTGTTTTCCTCTCGCGTTCGCGAACGCTACGTCGATACTCTCATCACGGCGCTGCAAGACGGCGCCAAGGCGATCGAAGATCGGCCAACAGTTCCAGTCTGACACTCGTTCGAACGCCGACTCCGCCCTTTTGTTGCGTTCGGCGTTCCCTTACTCTCCGAGTGCATCGGTCAGCGCCCGAAGCTGCGTCGGCCCGTTCTCGAGCAGTGCGCGCGGAAAGCCGCGTCGCGCGTTCGCCAACGCAGTCTGGAGCGCCGCCGGCGGTTCGTCGAAGAGCCCGGTTCCGTGACCGACGAGGATCCGTTTCGGTTTCAGTCCCGTAAACGCCTCGAGCGGCGGTAGTAATCGGCACAGAAGGTAGACGCCGAGTCGCTCCGAGTCCGTCGTATACAACGGTGCCGTCCCGAGCACGTCGGGGACGTACAACGTGCCGTCGGTCTCCCGATACGGAGCCGCCTCGCACCAACCGGGTATCGAATCAACGCGTCTGAAGAGGAACCCCGACGATCCCACTTCGTCGTCGTAATACTCGAGCGGAGCCTGAATCTGGTTCGGAACGCGGCCCAGCCACGACGGGACGGACACGGGGACATCGTACCGGCGTGCAAACGCGGCCGCGTCGCGAGCGTGATACCGCGAACAGACGGCGATTCCGGAGACGTCGCCGAGCGCGTCGATCTCCTCGTCGATCCCGGGCGCATCGAGCGGGTCGAACAGCCAGACGTCGCCGTCGTCACCGACAAGTGCGTGGCTCGCGCGCAATCCCGTCTCCTCGGGATGAGCCAACCACCCGAAGCCGCTCTCGAACGTATCGATCAGCCGGTAGCCACTCGAGGGCGACCGGTCGTACATAACCATCGTGCCGACATCGAACTGTCGAGGCATAGACGTTCCGTTCGGTTCGCTCGAGAGCGCGATCTGGGCTGCGGATATGTGACATCCTCGATGCAGAGCGTGCGAGCGCCAGCGGAGACGAAACCGACATACACCCGTATCGACTAGGCGCTCGTAATGGAGTGTAACCGGTGTGAGGAGCCGTCGATCATGCACGCCGCGTACTCGGGCGCACACCTCTGTGAGTCACACTTTCGCGAATCGATCGAGAAACGCGTCCGACGACGGGTCCGCCGAGACGACCTCGTTTCTCCCGACGCGACGCCCGAGGACCCGCAAACGTGGGTTATCGGCCTCTCCGGCGGGAAAGACAGCGTCGTCCTCACGCAGATCCTCCACGAAACGTTCGCGGAGGACCCCCGCATCGAACTGGTCGGGCTGACGATTCACGAAGGGATCGAGGGCTATCGCGACAAGTCCGTCGACGCCTGCGTCGAGCTGGCCGACGACCTCGAGATCCGCCACGAAGTCGTCAGCTACGCCGAGGAGTTCGGCGTCGAGATGGACGAGGTCGTCGAGGATGATCCCGAGAACATGGCCGCCTGCGCCTACTGTGGCGTCTTCCGACGAGACCTCCTCGAGAAATACGCCGACGAACTCGGTGCCGATCTCATGCTGACCGGCCACAACCTCGACGACGAGGCCCAGACGGCACTGATGAACTTCCTCGAGGGCGACGTCGCACAGATCGCAAAGCACTTCGACGCCAGTCTCGGTCCGATCACCGATCGCGAGGACCAATCCGAGTTCGTCCCGCGAGCAAAGCCGCTCCGTGACGTTCCCGAGAAGGAAGTGGCCCTCTACGCGCACATACGAAACCTCCCCGCACACATCACCGAGTGCCCGCACTCGAGCGAGGCCTATCGCGGAGAGATACAGCAACTCCTGTACGATCTTGAGGAGAATCATCCGGGAACCCGCCACTCGATTCTCTCGGGGTACGAGGAACTCGCCGGTCTCGTCGCGGAGCGATACCACGGCGACGACGAGGCGGGAGCCGACCTCCGCGAGTGTGTCGAGTGCGGATCGACGACGACTCGAGAGCGATGTCGGAAGTGCTCGCTGCTAGACGCGCTCGTCTAAGTTCGATTAGGAACGTACGCGGACGTTCTGGGAAAGTGTCTCGAGGTAAAGCCCCGAGAAATCGCTTTGTTAGTTGTAGAAACGAAGTAACCGCGAATCCGTTCTCGAGTTCGAGAGCGCCACGACAAGAACGGATCGACCGTCCGTTCGATTTCTCGTGCGTGCTCGAAGCGAGGTGTGCTATCAAATATCTATATAGTTTCGATTCTCATCGTTCTGTCTCGTATTTTGTCGAGCGATCTCCGAATCGCGTTCGCCGCTTCATCGTCCTTTAGACTAACCATCATATAGTATGGAGGTCATTTTTAATATGATACGTTCGTTTACAGCGTGTTCTTCCACGGTATTACTCAAACAGTAGATTTGATTGTATGGTCCATTCAGAATCCATGGTTGGGAACCCCCTCTAGCACACAGATTCTGCGTTTGGATTTCTAGGCACTGTCTAGGTGAGCCAGTTTGAGGAACGAGCAGGTCGTTGAATGAATTGGACGAGAATGCTCGCAGACCTGCTCAGCGAGTGTTACGACGCGAAATTTAGAAGAGTCTTGAGAGAACGAGCGGATGGCGACGCCCGTCAGGGCGTTCGCCGTCCGCCTCCACGAAACCGGTTGTTCGATTCGCGATACAACTTCAATATTGGCGGAATTAGGCGTTGAGGGATCGAATGGAGCGGTTTGGACTAGGTACATCGGCTGGCTGACAGCGGGCACGACCCGCCTGAGGCGCAGCCGAAGCGGGTCGCGGTTGACGAGACCGTTGTCAAGATCAATGGCGAGTGGTCTTGGCTATATGCTGCAATAGACACCGAGACGAAGCTGATTCTCGACGTCGCGTTGTTTGGTCGGCATGGCACTGATCCGGCAGCTGCGTTTCTGCATCGACTCGACGAGAAATACGATCTCTCCGACACCGTATTTCTTGTCGATCAATTCGGCTATCGGACTGCCTGTTCTCGATTAGGGTTGGGTGGTCGGGTCAACTATACCGAACGAAACCTCATCGAAAAGTGGTTTTCACATCCTCAAAATGCGCATCAACCGCTTCCACAACTCGTGGGTGGGAAGTCGGTCGAGCGCACGCGAATGATTTGAACAATTTATACACTATTACAACCGCCAGAGACTGCATCAACCACTCGACGGAAAGACGCCGATCGAGGAGGTGCAGAACTAGACAGTGCCATCTTCAGCTATTGCGGTACTTATTTTGCGACTATACCTGTATTATCGACCGATGGTCGAATCCCTTCTCGCAATAGGAATTATCGCGTCCATCTTTGTTGGATTCAATATTGGTGGCTCATCGACCGGAATCGCGTGGGGGCCACCCGTCGGTGCGGGTATCGTCAAAAAGACGACGGCAGCAGCGCTCATGACGTTTTTCGTCTTTCTCGGCGGGTGGACTGTCGGACGGAACGTGATGGACACGCTGAGCGAAGGTATCATCACGATTGATCTCACGCTGACGGCTGGCGTCGCCGTCCTCTTCTTCATTGGACTGGGCATCCTCATCGCCAATATCTTCGGCGTCCCCGTTCCAACGTCGATGACGACCGTCGGCGCGATAGCCGGTCTCGGACTGGCGACAGACACACTCAACTACGCGACCATTGCCGAGATCGTCTCATGGTGGATCGTCACGCCAATTATTGGGTTCTGGATTGGCGGCATTATTGGACGATATATCTACCCAGAAATCAACCGACGGGTACAGATTGAGAAATCAAATGGCCCATTACTGACCCTTGGCGGAGACGGAACGATTCCAAAGCCCACGTTCGGCCCAAATACGACGTGGGCAGAACTCGGTACCACAGTAGTTGTGCTCGTTATCGGCTGTTACATGGCGTTCAGCGCCGGGGCAAGTAATGTCCCGAATGCTGCCGCACCACTGGTCGGTGGCGTAGGCGGACTCCCTGACGATACGGCGATTATCATCGCTACGCTTGCGATTGGATTCGGTGGATTCACCATTGCCCGCCGGACGATGGAATCTGTCGGGGGCGAACTGAGTGACATCCCGCTGCTCGCAGCCCTCTTCGTCATGGTCACAGCATCGACGATTACAACGCTTCTCTCGTGGATCGGGATTCCAATCAGTCTCGTGATGGCGACGGTGATGACAATCGTCGGGATCGGGTGGGGTCGTGCAACTCGCCCGATTACTTTTCGTGAGGCCGTTACTCGGGACACGGGCGAACCCGAGATCGTCCCCGGTGCAATCACCGCCGAAGAGATGGAAGGGAAACCAGCCGCGCCAATCGGTGAAGAGGAACCAGAAGAGGTGCTCAAGGCGGGTGATCTGTTCAATCCTCGGGCGATAATGAAATACATCTCGATGTGGATTATCGGTCCGTCCGTGTCTACGGTCCTCGCATACGGGTTTTTCATCCTCATTCCGGGAATCGCCTGAGACTGGGACTTAGGTAGCCGGATGACATCTTTTGAGATATGCTCTCACGAATTCTCGTTCCGATGGATGACTCCGAGCACGCTAGCCACGCCCTTGCGTATGCCCTTGAGAACCATCCCGAAGCTGATATCACTGTCTTACACGTTGTCGGCGTCCCGTCAATGATGATGGGGGAGGCGGTTGGTCTCACTCTCGAAGACGACATCAGTGAAGCTGCTGCCGAACGCGCTGAACCCGTTTTCGAGCGTGCTCGTGAAGTTGCTGACGAGCATGGTCGAGAGATCAATACAATCGTCGGTATCGGTCACCCTGCCCGAAATATTCTCGACCGAGCCGAGGATTACGACACGATTGTACTCGGGGCACACGGTGCAGATTGGAGTCGCGCAACGCGCCGGTTTCTCGTTGGAAACGTAGCTGAAACCGTGTCTAAACGGTCACCGGTCCCAGTAATTCTCGTCCACTAACCAACGTACTTCGACTACTGGAGAGAGAATTGATCGACTTTACCTAATTATCCATCTGCTTTCTGTTTAATGTCCTATAGCTAGTCTTGGACATCCGGCTAATGAATTCATACACGTCTGTTCCCATATTTGACCGACTGTGGCACACGAATTGACGCCAACGTTGGGTGACGATGCTCCCGCACTGGCGGGAGCGATCGTCTTTCATTCGAAGACACTCTGTGACCAAGTTGATACACTCTGGCGACTGCTCAACCAGGTCTCGATTCCAGTTGCTGAACTCACCGATACCCGCGACCAGAACAAACCTCGTGACGGCGGGTGCGCCCCTCGACGCCGCCGAAGTTGCGCTCGTCCTCGTTCACGGACGCGGTGCGACCGCTCAGAGCATCGTCCAGATGGCCCACGATTTTCATCAACACGATGTCACATACCTCACGCCCAAGGCGGCCCGGAACACGTGGTACCCGAACGCGTTTACCGCGCCAGTCGAGTCGAACGAACCCGGTCGTTCGAGCGGGTTACAGGCCATCGACGACGCCGTGATCGAAGCGACCGACGCAGGGATCCCACGCGAGCGAGTCGTGATCCTGGGATTCTCCCAGGGTGCGTGTCTGGCCAGCGAGTACGTCGCGCGCAATCCCCGCCGGTACGGCGGGATTACGGTGCTGAGCGGCGGCCTCATCGGAAAATCCGTCGATTCGGACGACTACGAGGGCGATCTCGACGGGACGCCCGTGTTTCTGGGGTGTAGTGATGTCGACCCGCACATTCCCGAGGAGCGTGTCCACGAGTCAGCCACGATCTTCGAGCAGTTGAACGGCGACGTAACCGAGCGCCTCTACGAGGGGATGGGGCACGGCATCAACCAGGACGAGATCGAGCACGGTTCGAGAATGGTCGCCGACCTCGTGGAGTAAGACGACCGCGATCCGTCGGAGCCGATCAACGTAATCGGACTGGCATCGTCACGCATCCAGGCCACAGCACTCTTTCAACTGAGATACACAATACCTCACCCACCAGACACCGACTGACGAACGAACCGACCTTCTCGAGCGCTTGGACTGGTGAGTACTCGATGCTCGTGACATTACAGGTCCTCGACGAAGGAATCGATGTCCCCACGGCCAACGTGGGAATTATCCGCTCCGGAAGTGCCTCGAAACGCTAGTACGCCCAGCGTCTTGGTCGGATACTCCGCCCAACAGAGGATCGATAGCCCGCACGACTGTACGAGAGCGTCGCCGCGAACACCGAAGGAACGGTACGTTTCCCAACGACGGCGTCAGGGGTAAGTTCCAGTGCTGACAGCTGCTCTCGCTCGCTCACGAACAACCGGCGGGGAAGTCGTTCCCCTGTCATCGATACCACTGCGAAACGCTACCGGTAGATTGCCCGAGAGCTCATCGAGCTGTTCGGGGCCAGCTGGGCGAGCCCAAGGGCAACCCCGAGGCGGCAATCAACGAACTCACGATCGACAATACGGAGTACAAGATTATCCAAGGGCTAGGTGAACTCCTCATGGACTTGTGTGAATTTGAGGTGCATTCGTCGATCGAATCCGAAACGATCCGCCACCACCTCTTCGAGTACGCAAACGAACGGTATCCAATCGTTCGCCAGCCAACACTCGGTGGGGATACCCAGAAGCTCGACGTGTACAGCGCCGTCGCCGACGAACTGAGCATCTCTCTTGCCGAGTGCGACCGGAGAGCGTACGCAGATCCCGAGGAGAACAAACGTTTCGTTCGGTTGGGAGGCGTACTCGACGCCGACGACGTACTTGACGAGAATGACGTACTCGACGCCGATGACGTAACCGATACCGACGTACTCGCTGATCGACAGGGTGAGCACGATCGTCGCGGCGTCGGAACGGTGCGCTCGATCCGAGCGGATACCGCGGACGTCGTCACGAAGATCGAGAGTACTGATGACGATTCGTGTCCGAACTGTGGCGTGTCGATCCCGGGCGGCGGTCCGCCATTTTGTCCCCAGTGTGGTCGGCCGCGGTGACCCGATTCGGACCGTTTCGGTTTCGCCGTCAGTAACTGGTCGCTGTATCCGGGTCCGCTTCGTTCGAGCCTTCAGGAGCCGATTTCGACAATCCGACGCGGGCAACACGCCGACCGGCGCGACGATGATCTGGAGCGTCATCAGCATGGTGTTGCTCGTCGGTGCCGTCGGTGTCGGCGTCTTCCTCTACAAGTCGGTCGAACTGCCCGAACCGGAGATAACGGGCATCGAGATCCCGCCGCCGGACGAGATCAGTCTGACGCCGAGCCAGCGAGCGGCCACTCGGTTCATTCCGATCGCGGGCGTTTTATTCACGCTGCAGGTGTTGTTGGGCGGTCTTCTCGCCCACTACTACGTCGAGCGACACGCGTTCTTCGGGGTCGAGGAGGTGTTCGGCATCCGAATCGTCGAGGCTACTGGTGGGTCGGCCAGCCGGATATGTGGCTCCCGCTCGGGACGATTTTCTCCACACTCGAACTCAGCCCGCTCATTCTCATCCTGTTCGAGGCGATGGGTCAGTACCGAGCGCTCGCGACGAGCGGCGAGTCGTTCCCGTACACGCTCCCGTTCATTTCACCTTACGATCCGTCTCGGAACCGACCGACACGCCCGAGCAGACGACGATCCCAGATCGAGTGATGTCCGAAGACGACGGTTGAGGATTCAGACCGCCGTTCTCGTATTTCGAGCCGTAAGCGACGATCGCGGGTTTCGACTCGCCCGTCGCACTCGAGTCTGGGGTGGCTTCTCCTCGTCACCGCCCGCGAGCTCCTCGCGGTAGGATTTGAGGTCGAGGATGACGTTTCGGGGGTCGAGCGGGCGACCGGAGGCGTTCGCAGGGCAAACCGACGAACAGCGGCCGCACTTGGTGCAGGCGTCCTGGTCGAGAATGTCTTTCCAGGTGAAGTCGTCGATGTCTTCGGCGTTAGTCGCGTCGAGATCCGACGGGACGCCCGGAAGGCGGGCGCCAGCCTTCTCGTCGCGCGTGATGACGTTGGCGAACGACGAGAGCATGTGGAAGGGTTTGGCGGAGGGAATCCACGCGATAAAGCCGAGCGCGAGCAGCGAGTGGCTCCACCAAGTGAGCCAGTGCAGGGTTTCGGCGTTCGCACCGAAGACGCTCACCGCCTGATAGGTGCCGGGATTCGTAGCTGCGTCGGTCATGGGTAGCCCAACCGCGCCGAACAGCATGGCGAGGCCGTAGCCGACGAAGCTGACGATTTCGTGGGCGGCATGCCCGTGATGTAGATTCGCAGGCCCTCGAGGAGCTTCGGAGTTCTGAAGAGCTCGATCTCGAAACGGGGGATGCAACGCATGCAGTCTCCCGATTGATCGATCGCGGCTATCTCTACGAGGTTAATGACGAACTCCGAGTAACGATCCCCGAGAACTAACGCGGAAACAAGCTGTGCTGTGATCTATTGTCGCGTTCAGTAACTCTCCTCGTCTTAATCCCTAGGATTGGATTCCTCTTCCGACCTCGAGACTACCTGCACCTCGGACTGCATAACGAGGACATGGAACTCAGCTACCGCGAACTGGACTTCGAGATCGACATTTGCTGAGTCGATGAGTCGTTCCAGCGCTTCAAAGTTGACCCACTGGTGAAGTTGATACTCGTCTTGGCTGAGCCCCTGCTCCTAGAGCGCATCGACGATCTCGAGGAGCAGTTGTCGCTCACTCATCTGTACCCACCTCGTCGACGGCGTCGATGATTTCCCCCGCTGTCGAACTAATCCGCTCAAGACGGTCGAGAATCGCTTCTGGCTTGTCGCCTTCCCACGCAGCGAGGTAGAACGCTGAACCACTCGTATCGAGTCCGAAGTACCGCCCGACGATGTAGCCAACAGCTTCGGCCTCGAGTTCGCGTTTCGACCGTTCGGTCTCGTCGTCGACGCCACCGTGTAAGAGTGCGTGAGCGTACTCGTGAACGAGTGTGACAGCGAGAGCTGCGCTATTTTCGCGATCCTGTACTTCGACGAGTGGCTGTTCTGCAGAAGATCGATACTGACAGATACCCTCAGCGTCGCCGTGCGTCCACGCTGGTTTGGAAATCACCTCGACATCGACATCAAGCGCTTTCGATCCCTCGAGCAGCGCTGGCACCAGTTCGTCGGCATCCCCAGTTGCGTCGGTCTCGAGTTTGGGGAGTGGTTCTCCTTCGGTTTGGGAAATGTCGAATACTGGTGCGGGCCGAAAGCCGACCAGGCCTTTCGACCACGTTTCGGATGGCGTCTCGTCGTAGTCACACTCACTTCGCTCGTGGTACGACGGCGAGTTCTCACACTCGGGACATTGCTTGGCGATGATCGGTGCCCAGATCCAGATCGCCGTTTCGCCCTCTTTCACGTGCCGGTCGAACTCCGTCTGCCATGTTCGATAGCCCGCTACTCGAGTCGCCTCAGGACACTGGCGGGTGATCAGGAGTGTGTTGCGATAGGAGTAGTCGTGGAACTGGCTCTGGACGTCGAGCCACTCCTGGAACCGATCGCTCGAGATCGCCTCGTCGATTTCCTCGACAAGGTCTTCGGCCCAGGCTTCCATCGTGCTATGCATCTCGTCCCGTCTGGTATCCGACTCATCGAAGGATACCACTGAGCTGTTGCTCGAAGTCATTGTTCTCGACGAGGGACGCGCAATTTGACGAACGCCCCTCACCCCTCAGGGGTGACAAACATCTCAGTTCGGACCAAATCGGACTGTTGACTGTCGAGATTCAGTCCTTGTCCTCTCTACAGGCTGTCGAGGGGAATTCCCCAATGCTTGCTCTCGAGAGGGTTCACCAAATCAGAAATCATGGATCACCAGTACTTCTATACACCTATTTGATGTTGCTCATTCCATCTACGATGACTGAGCAGAGTCGCACAGAGGAGGTTGCCATACGATGCGCACAGTGTGGGGCGATCTATCCTGCGCTCCGGCTTCCTGGTGGAAAGCTAACGCGAGCAGGAAATAGATCAGTTTGCTGCTGTGGGAACGGCTCGTTTGTTGAACTGAACGATAACTGAGTAGTACACATGCTCACTGTCTAACTGTACCTGAAGGCAAATGTACCTCGAAGGTGGTAATAGTCAACTCACCCTGCAGCTGGAACGTCAACCAAGAACGGGACGCACCTATCCGATCCCATCCGGATCAGCAGACTGGGAGTCCACAAACAAGCCCCACCCGTAGATGCGAGTAGTGAAGCGAGAAGTGCCTCAGGCCATACGAGTAGACGGTGCCCTCGAGAGCAAGTGAATGGCGGGTCGTAGTTACTGGAACAAACCGAGGTCCGTGAGTCTTGTTTCAACAGCGTTCGTTGTGTGGGCTACTGCATCGGTGGTCTTCGCACCAGTGATAACAGCTCTTCCACTGCCAAACAGGAGTGCGACCGCCGATGGATCCTCAAGACGGTACACTAATCCGGGAAACTGCTCTGGTTCATACTCGACGTCTTCGAGACCAAGTCCGATGGCGATCGCGTTGAGATTAAATTGGGTGCCGAAGTCGACGCTTGCGACGATGTTTTGAATTTCGATGGGAGGTGTCTCAGTGACTTCGATACCGAGTTCTCGCAGAGTCTCGGAGACAATGGAAAGTGATTCTCCGACTTCTTCTTCGCTATTTGCACCCACTAGACTCAATTCTGCTACTTGGGGGACACCACCGTTTCCGGAGGTTCCGGAGGACACACCACTATTTCCGCAGGTTCCGCAGCCCCATAACATATTCTCATAGGTTATGGAAACTATGCTGCTTCGACAGTTCCGTAAAATCGTCCTGATGTCCACTCTCATCAACATAAAGTCGCTGTGTGAACCGTTGTAACCATGACTCGGCATCTATTCAACAGAGCACTTCTAACGTCTCTTTAAACAGGTTGACGAGTCGCATGGACCTTCCCGTCACCACCTGCTTGTTTCTCAAGCCCTTATCTAGACAGTGATGAGAGTGCGCTCTATCAGTCGAGAGTCGCTTGGGACTGGTCAAGGGTCATCATTGTGTCACCGTCCCCTTCGGTACCCGTTGTCTCCTCACCGACGCTAGTATCGACCGAATAGCTTACAGAGATACCGGCGGGGAACGAGACGCCAAACGACGAACTGACTTCCACGTCCGTCCACGTATGCATGTACTGACCGAAGACCTCGCGCTCCTCGTAACTGTAGTCGCCGATCGGTTCGATATTCAATCCGCAGTAGAGATTGTCGCCGTCACTTGCCGCAACATCATCTACGGAGTAGGCGACGCCGTCGTTGTTGTTGTCGTCTTCCGTCGAGACGTATTGGCTGGTGTACGTACTTTCGTTCAGTGAACGCGAGTAGTAGTCCCACCCATTATCGGTGTAGTACAATGCAGCTCCATCGTTGGGACTTTGCCCGTAGTCACCAGCTTCGAGGTCATACGTCCACTCCATGTCGATAGTATAAATCGTGTTGTAGGTATTGGTGTACAGCGTAAAATCCAAGCAGATGTCACAATCGGTGGGCGAGCCATCGACGTTATCGAAATCGTTCGTGGAAATTTGATCATCACGTTCAACCACCATCGGGTTCTGAACGGTGGCGTACTCAATGCCCTGATTTTCGAGAAACTTCAACATTGCCTGACGCCCTCGTTTTTCACGAATCTTGTTGGCGGTCCGTTGAATCTCGATGAACTTCTCATTGGAACTCGTTGCCGAAACTGAACCGAGGATGCTGGTTCCACTGAGAGCTGCACTCGCAACACCGAGTGACTTGAGAGTGGTTCGTCGGTTCACTATGCGTCCGTGCTCGTGTTCGGAATCGGGTTTTCTTACCATACTGCCTATTGATTTTTGAAGAGCTAATATTAAATCATTATAATGTGTCTATGTTGGGTAACAATAACATATTAACGCTATAATGCAGGGCCGACTAGCCGGACAAAACCTAAACAGAGTGGATAGACGTTCCGAAGATACACCGACCGCCGGATACGCGCGGATCGCACGCCCCGAGAAGTTATAGGAATTCAGGCGAGTACCTGCGGCTTTAGTCGTGGGATGAATCCGACAACTCAGCAACTAACCACGTTCCGTCTCCAGTTTTAGCTTCCCAGTCAATACATCCAAGAGGCGATACCACGAAGATAGTGTAAGGTTAGGTCGGGATGGATTCTAGACGTCCTTCGGAGGCGGTCTACCCCAATACAATGAGACAGTATCCGAACCGCCGACGTGGTAAACGCAGATCACCGACGGTTCGTCTCGTGCCCATTGGTCGAGCAAGCCTACGATACCGCCGCGTCCATTGAAGCGACAGCAATCCTTGCTGGCAAAAACAACAGATAGGAGTCAATAACGCTGAGGAGTACGGGCGGTTTGGGACCGCTGGTTAGCTACCGACCACGACGACTAAGTCAAACGGGTTCCTTCGAAGTGGCGGAGTACTGTTGAAAACGTGAAACGTCCACTGCTCGGGATTCTTCCGTCTGAAGGTGCAGGAAGATATTAATATTCACTAGTTCTACGAATATCTATATAGTGACAATAGTAAGCATGAAGTGGGAATGAAGTCGAAATTTCGAAAGTGATGCCCTCTGTTAGTCGACGTACACTCCTTGCTGGGACATGTGCGGTACTTCCAGCCATCAGCGGTTGTACTGCCCTAAGCGGCTCCTCAAATTCAAGCAAGGAAAAATCCAATCCCCATTGGGTGAAGATGTATCTCGGTGACCGTAATGAGACTCATGATGTTACAGTCACGATTACAAACAAGGATGAGAATGTCCTTTTCGAGAAAGAATATGTACTTTCAGACAGTAACGAGTCTGACGAGGATGCGACGTTTCCAGCATCGACGGATCCCGAAACAATCGTCGTGACCGTTGACGAGACCCGATTCGAACGTGAGTGGCCCGGCTTTGAGCAACCAGCACTTCAATACCTGCTGAGTCCGCCCGTTCAGCTAACTCTCTGGCTCGGTGCCGGATCTGAACCGGAACCTCGAGCTCCGAGGCAAGCCGAGGGACGAACTCACTGGGAACGACAGGCTTAGCTGGTAGCCCGAGTTCTGCGTTCATCGTCTTGTACGCGTTTCTCACTCGAGAGTGCTCAACGCGTGCCAGTTCGGTAACGTTCTCGAGCGTACGCGAAAGGTCGTTACACCGACAGGCACCGTAGACACTGGCTGCGGCCATCGCTTCGATCGATCGACCCGGAAGAAGGTCCTCGTTCTGGGCACTACGGAAGAGCTGACACGCCTGGTCACGAATCGATTCAGATAACTCGAGCACGCCTGCAATCCGACGGACTTCACCGAGCCCCTGTGCGAGGTTGCGCTCTGCTTTCGACCGAAACCGCCCTCGAGAGTGCTCCCGTCGCAACCGCCCCAACTGTCGTCGCTTCCGTCCAGCAAGCGTATTCCCGTTTGCATCGGTTCCACGCCCAATCTCGGTGGAGAGCCCCCGATCGTGGCGGGCGGCCGTCAGTGTAGCGCCTGTTCGCTTTCGTTCGTCTCGGTCACACGCTCGCCATTCCGGTCCACGATCGAGTTGCTGCTCGTCGACAATGAGGCCACACTTCTTACAGATAGTTTCGACCGTATTGGTGGTAACCCGCCCATCACATTCGGGACAGTGGTTCGACTTCGTTTCATCTTGGACTTCTTCGTCAACCGTCGTCGTGTAGATATCTCTCGTTGCCATGAGTTCCTCGAGGGACGTCGTGGATCGCGCTTCTCAGAACGCCCCTCACCCGAAAGGGGCCAATAAACACGCAGCGGAGCAGTTGACAGGCGTTTTTGTGCGGTGGCAAAAGCCCGGTTTGTAATCGGACCAACCACCCAACGATTGTGAATCACCCAGAGAGCAAGTGGTTCGAGAGACACGATCCCTTGTGACCTGAGAACCGAGGATTTCCGGATGTACTCACGAAACCGGCCTGCTCCGCCTGTAGAGATATTTTACTGTGCACTGGCTCTGGTGAATCACTAGACGTCGGTGACTTACCGTGAGAAATCACGTTGCTGTGGGGTGCCCGTCTGGAACGATTGTAACTAGAACTTTGAGGAATCCGTTAGTGACGAGTCGGTTGGGCAGTCCCAGGAAGACTGCAAGACACTAGAACCCGATGCAGTACGTCGATTCATCGGCGTCTATGACACTGACTGGATCGGAGTCTCTGCTGCTGTCGAATTTACCAGACCAACGATAGCCGCCTTCGATTGTCAGTGTCTGGGGATTTTCGGGCCCACGCCCTCGAGTCGACCAGTCACATCATAGCGGAGTCCGCGCGTTCAAAGCGCCACTTAGATTTCCTTCTCGTAAAAAATGACCTCGCCATCGATCGTCGGGTGGGGCTCCCGATGGGTCCGTTCGTATCCGCGGCGTTCGTAGATTCGCTGTGCGACGACCAGTACGTCGTCGGTGTGTAGTCGGATGCGCTCGAAGGATTGTTTCTCTGCGAACGTCTCGAGTCGGTCAAGCAGTTCCGTTCCGTAGCCGTTCTGTTGGTACTCGGGAAGCACACGCAACCGCTGGAGTTCGACAGTCTGCTCGTCGAGGGGTTTTACGCCACCGGTCGCGATCGTCTCTCCGTCGAGACAACCGACGAGGAACTGCCCACCCGTCTCGAGGTAGAAGTTCCCTACGTTCCGCAAGTCGCTATCGAACGTCGGGTCTGAAACGAACTCTAGGGGTGAGGCTTGTATCGTTTGTTTGTGTACGTCCCAGACTCGTTCAGCGTCTGATGGCATATACTGCCGAAGTGTGAATTGCCGTCCCGAATTACTGGGCGTTTGCGTATGATTCATGCACGAAATTTTGGTTCATTGGCCATGAACGTTCCGAAAGATAGCAATACCGAGAAAAAATCTCCTGATCAGAATCGGTGCTCGCTACACTCGAGACTAGCCCGAGTGCCGTTTTTCGGCTTGAGATTCGTCTGTGTTCACGATACGTGGCGCTCTCGCTGAAACTCTCGGATGCCATATCTCTCGAGAAGTCCCCCAGTCATAAAAACGACGAGGCCTGCTGTGGACGGTTCGTATCGATCCCAGGTTTCGATTCCCGTCGAAGTCCGTTGTTTGCGGCCGATTCAACACTCTCGGTTGCCAGTACAGACCGACACCGCAAGAGCGACCACGACTGGGTTCGATCAACGACTGAGTCACTAAGGGTACCAGCGACGATTCTAGCAGTCCCTCCGAATTGGGCTCGATAATTGCATGAGAATCATCGAAATAAACCCGGGCCGCTCGGATCCTGCGGTTTCCCTTCTTTCGTCGTGAATCTACATTAGACTGTGTAACTATCCGGTCAGGTAGTCCAAGCTTCGTCATGGATCGCGTGAAGCACGTCGTCCGCGGTGACAGGCCGCCGCTCGGCGAGCCCGTACCGGTCACGAAGTTTCAGGTTCACGACGACCCAGATGTTGTAGAACAACTGCGCTAGGTTGAAGTGGAAAATCCGAACGCGCCCGTTCGGTGACTTCGTCGACTACGTTGTTGTATCGCTCTACAGATACGCAAGGCGAGTGCCTCGGGGTCGTACGGAAACCGAAGATTTTCGTGATGGCGAATCTTCGATTCTCGAACCACTTGACCCCGAGCGGTTCACTGTCTTCGGGTTGGAGAAGTCCTACCGAGAGTCGTTTGATATACTGAGCGAGATGCCACAAATGCTCGAGAAGCGTTTCGGTCAACAGCTGACCGTGCTCAGTTCAGTGACGAGAAATTGGCCATGGCCTCCGTACGGACGGATCTATTCAACGATGAACTCCCGTGGTGCTACGAAATTGTCACCGAGACATTTCCAGTATCCGATTTGACCTCAATCTCGTATTCGTTACTCGGGGGGAGGTACCAGAGTGATCCATCACTACTGGTTTCTCCGATTTGGGTCCCGTCGATAGAGACGGTGGCCCCTTCGATAGGTTCGTTCTGGTCAGTTCTGTTTACCAGTACTTTGGCCGGGCCAGTTGGAGGAGTCTCGTTTTGTGTCACCTCGAGGCCGTTGGCCGTCTCCGTCGTCGTTTCGGAGACTGGCAGCTTTTCGACGTTCAGTTCCTGAACTTCGTGGAAGACTTCGCCGAAGTTACTATCGAGGAACGAGGTGAGAACCCCCTGACTGTGTGGGATCTCCACCCGATACAGGTTCCATGGGTCCCCGTTGTCGTTGCTGAAGCTCTCCGTTCCGTCTTCGACTGCCCACGGGTACAGTTCCTCGAACCGATCGACGGCCTCTCCCTGGTCCTCGTACTTGCTGACATCGTCGATATTCCGATTGTCGAATCGGGTCGTCTCGACGATGTACGTATCGTCGACCATCGTCTGGAGGCGGTATCCCGAATCCGAGGTTTGGACCTCGATTTCGGGTTCGTCTATGGATCCCTGCTGGGCCGCCGCTGCTAACGCCCGGACGGTCCCCTGCTGGACCACCAACCGCTCCTGATCGGATCGAAGATCGTGTTCGACATCGAAATGGAGACTGTAACCGATGATTTCGTCCGACCGTTCGAGTATTTCATCAACCCGCTGCTCGAGCGCGCTCGCGTCGTTGTAGTTCCGAACGAGCGTTTGCAACAGCCGCTCTGTCGACATCTCTCCCGCGGCGTGGGCACGTACCGCCTCGCGCTCTCGTTGCTCGAGTTCGTCCGTTCGGTCGCGAACGTTCTCGATAGATGTGTTGATGATCTCGTCACGTTCCCGATCGCTCACAGCTTCGAATTTCTCGTCGAAGAGAATCTCCCACTCGTACTCGTTCCGGAGGTCGTCATCACTGAGAGCGAGTCGAGTGCCGAGGTCTTGCCCGTACGCAATGGTTTCGTTTCGAGTTGGGTTCGTCAGTGTAAGTCGGTTCGTCGTCTCTTGGACTGTGACAGGTTCGATCGATTGGACAGCCACTGGCTTGTCGCTCTCTTGGACCTGCCCTCCAGAGGGTGTTGGCGCCGACGCAGAGACGGCCATCGCCGGAAGGGAGACGATAAGAAATGCCACGAGGAGGGCTGGTATCGCCTTCGTCATCGGATAGTAACATGAAATGTACGCTCGTTATAAATTTTTACTGATCGCTGATCAGCGTACCAGTTGAACCGGTCGGGCTCTGGTGAATCAGTAGGCAGGTTGACTTCCACGGACCAGATCCGTCGGCTCCAGACGGTAGTCTGGGACAATTCGGTCAGTATCTGAAGGTAACCGTGATGGGTATGATTGGGCTCCGCCATAGGCCACTGAAACCACTCAGTCTAACGCTGTCTGGCGATTCACCAGAACCGGTCACTGTGGT
>NZ_JMIP02000010.1 GCF_000691505.1 Halostagnicola sp. A56 | reverse complement strand
ATACCGGGTGCGGGGGAAGACCGGTGACGGGTCGAACCGCGACGAAATCGGCGTTGCGAACGCGTCGTAGCATCTCGAAGACCCCGGTTCTCGAGGCGATTCACGTCTCCGGTTCGACGCGCTGGTCGTCGGTCCATATGGTGTTGCAATTAGTTACTACTGTTTTAATGGTTCGTAGATCCCGACGCCCGCTCGAGGAAGGAGATGGAGAGAACAGCACGACGAGCGGGAGGGTTTGGCCATGCTACTCTGTTATTTCGATTTGACAGTCGACAGGCCGGCCTGAGCACTCGGATGTCTGCGTGAGAAACGATGCTCGTCGTCGCGTATTTCCGCTATGACATCCAGTCAGTCCTCGTAGTCTGCGGTGGTTGTCTCCCGTTTTTCGTCCACATTCCGAACCATCACCACTCGTGCGAATCGTTCGATTCTCTCTGGCCCCTCATACATTGTCCAGAAAACATTTCACTCTCCATTTCAACTTCGTTGGTGTGAAACGAAGACGGATGCTCGCGGGGGCGGGCGCGGTCGGGAGCGCGTCCCTAATCGGCTGTCTCAGGCTCACTGATGATGGCACAGGGGGCGAGTACCAGTGGCGCTACAACGCAGGTGGTGAGATCGACACCGTCTCACAGGGTGTGGTGTTCGGTCGGGAACGGTCTGGCGGACAGGTCATCGCGATCGATAGCACGACTGGTGAGCGCCAGTGGGGGTATGGGAAGACAAGCGGAATGGACACCTACTCCGAACTCACAGTCACGGATACGGGAATCTACTTCGGCTACTGCACCGACGACGACTGTATCGGCCTGTACGCGCTCGATCGAGAGGGCGAAGAGCGGTGGCACGACGAGTCGGTAGGTACCGGCTCCACGAGCCCGTTCGTCGTCGACGGCGTCGTCTACGTTTCCAATTCCGTCGGTGTCGTGCGAGCGTTCGACGCGGAGAGCGGTTCGGTACTGTGGACACGTCGGGACGACCGAGGGAATCTACTCGCTCGAGTGGCACGCCGATACCTGATCGATCGTCATCTCGGAATCGAACGTCTGTTGTCACATCTCTTTCCGGTCACATCGCTCCAGTCACCTGAGCAAGCGCACGATGACGACAACGAGTGCGATACCGGCGGCGACGATCCCGATGGCCGTCGGAAGCGGCTGTCCGCTCCCCCATTCCCAGCCGAGAAACTGCGTTCCCACGACGGCGATAATTACGAAGGCGATACCGAGTACGGTCCCGATCGACGAGCGAGCGTCACGACCGAGCGCCATGTACGGGTATTGGAACGGTGACGACAAAAGCGTACGTTCCGCGTTTCTCACCGAGAAACTGCGTTCGTAGCACGATCGGTTGATGGCTATCGATCCGCCAACCGCGGTACTGCACCGCCCGTCTCACACGGGACGGTCTGTACCATTGTGGCCAGCCGGTATTACTGAATCGCTCGAGCGTGGACGCGTCGCTCCAGATCGCGATCGGGAACAGCTACGGTCGCGGTCGGGCACAGCTACGAGCGGGACTCGTCGGCTGCGGATGGTCGGACTCGGCAGTTACGGACGATCGGGAGGCCGGAGGGGTCGTACAGAAGCACTCTTCGATACCGCCACGTACTGTGGTACGAACTCGTTTCACACTGATGTATCAGATACCACTAACCGGAACGTAAACGAGTCCGTCCAGCGGTGTCAGTCGGGGCCGGGGTACTCGCTGCGAATAATTAGCCATTCAATGGGAGTATCACCCCCCGTTAACGACAACGACAGCGTTCCTGGTTGTGATGGTGTTCGAACTGCGAACCTAACTCCTATGCTGTCCTATCACTATCGATATAATATGGGCCCAAGATGGCGATCTGTGGAATCAGAGAAACCGATAGAGCGGACCAGCGGGACGCGAAGAATCGGGGAGAGGTTGCGACGGCGCCAATTCCTCGCGTCGTCGACAGCCGTGGGTGCGGTCACACTGCTTGCGGGATGTCTCGACGCCGAGTCGGAGGCGGATCCATCCGACTCACCCGAAAGCGAAGCCGTCGAACCGGGGCCACCGTTCGAAATTAGGACAATCGAGGCACGCGGGAGCGAGCGCGGGACGATTTCGGTCCCCGATGAGGGGATCGTCCAGGTCTTACACTTCGCCAGATCGTACTGTCCCACGAGCGAGGGTCAAACCGAGAACGTCGCGGAAGCAATGTCGGAAAGCAACGAGGAACGGGTACGGTTCGTGACGATAAACGACTGGAGTGGGCCAGCAGATACAGATGCAGAACTGGCTGAGTGGTGGGCGGAAAACACTGTCGGTGACTGGTTGCTCGGTGTCGATGAGTCGGCTTCGTCCACCGACTATTACGAGATCGTACCGTTTCCGACAACGATTGTTATCGATGGTAGCGGAGAAGTGTATCACCGCGGATCCGGCGGGACGAGTAGTTCCAATATTAGCTACGCCGTCGAAACCGCACTTGAGTCAGAAACAGGAGAAAACCAATCGGAGTGAGACACATCAGCGTTGGTTCGACGGGTTGAGCCCGGTGGGTTCGCAGATATCGTTACTGACGAACGTGATTGTCGTGACGCGCTCGGAATCGAACGACATACGATGACTAACGCGCCCTCCATTGTTAGTCTCTGGCGTGTGTTACCGAGAATCGTCCTCCTATCGATCGGACGAGTCCTTCGAGTAGGTCGTCGGCTCACTCGTCCAGATACGAGTCTTCACCGGTATCAGGTGTCGGTTCTCTCGAGTTCGACGGTTTCGTCTGCGAGGGTGCGATGTCCCGTCTCTCGGAGTCCGTGACCGAGACGTCTCGCTGCGTCGTCGCGATCTGCTTGGGTAGCCGCCGACAGCCTGTCGGCAGCCTGCTCTACGACTCGTTCGAACGCGTCCGCTGAGTGGATTACGTTCGCATCTACCGCAGTCCGTATCGATTCGTCCACGAACTCGATGCACCGCTCGATCCGTTTTTCGGGTTCGTCTCCCGTTGCACCGTCACGGATCACGCCGGCGTAGACACGCTCCAGGAACGCGGCCGGATCGTCGACGGACGGTCCCATCGCGAACTCGCGGAGCGTCGCATCGAGTCGTCGGTACCACTCGTCGACACCGTCCCGGGACGCCTGACAGAGCGCTCGAGCGTACACAGCGGCGACGAACTCGGCTGGCCGTTCCGGCATCTCGCGCCGCGCTGTCGTTTCGATCCTGTCGGTTACGATATCCAGCCACTCCACCGTCCTCGAGTCGTTGGTGTCTGATCGACCGACCTTCGCGAGCGCCGCCGCGTACACTCGTTCGAAACGAGTCGCTCGCTCGAGTTCGTCACACTCGGGTGAAACTTCGTTCTCGAGGACGATCAGCACCTCGGCGATCCCGAACCGCACCGCCTCGGGCGGACCGTCGGCGGCGAGTGCGAGCGCGCCACCGAACACCGAGACGATGTGAGTGGACGGGTGCGGTGAATACGTAGGCGCAGTCGCGTCCGCCTCGATTCGTGAGACAACTGCGTCGACCAACCGGTCGTGTGTCCGCTCGCCGACATCGGTCCGCGTCAGTGCTGCCGCGAGCACCTCGGCGTCCGTCGATGCGAACGCGTCGTCCCATGCAGACGTCGCCGGTTTGTCGATGGACGCCTGACACGTCCGCAGCGACTGGCCGAGCACCTCGAGCCACTCCTGTGTGCGACTGGGGGCTCCCTCGGCCGCCCATCGGACCGCCGCGTCCCCGAATACGTCCACGAGGAAGGTTGCCGGATCGTCGATTGACTCGGCCGTGGTCGCCCTCGAATCGATTCGATCCACGAGGCCGGAATACCACGCGTGTTCTCCGCGTGGCGTCACTCCGCCGTCCGAGTCCGCGTCGAAGCCGCGCGCGTGTGTCGACAGCACCCCGCAGTAGATGTCCGTCACGTACTGTCCCCTTTCCGTGACGGCTGTGTCGGCTACGTCGCCCTGCATCACCGATCGATCGTATAGTTCTATCCAGTCTTCGAACCCGAGTGCGTCGTCGAACGGGATCGAATCGGTGCCGTAGGGGTACTGACCGACTTCGTCCGGGTACTCGAGTTCGACGTCGCCGAAGGCGGCAAGCGCCTTCGCGTGTAGCGATGACCGAAGCGCTCGCTCGTTCGCGAAGCGGGCAGAACTCGCGATCGCATCGACCAGCCGGTGGCAGTTCGAGAACGATTGCTCCGCTCGCTCGAGGTCGCCCGTCTGGACGACGGATCGAACGGCCTGGCCGTAGGCATCGGTTACGAACGCCTCGGGATCGTCGATGTCCGCTTTGACTGCCGTTCGAGACAGCTCCGTACCGACAGCCTCGAGCCAGGGGACGAACGCGTCGTCCGGACAGCCGTGTTCGAATACCCACAGTCCGATCCCAGCCCCGTAGCAGCCCTCGAGCATCGACGTTTGAGCATCAGGGTCTGCGATGAGAGAGACCGAGTCCCGAGCGCGAGACCCGATATCGGTCACCCAGGCCGACAGCGCTTCGGGCGAACGCTCGGCACCCGCCACGGCTCCGAGCATGGAACCGAAGGCGTGCTGGAGCACTCCGGCTGTGGCCCAATCGTTCGGCTCCATCGCACGCTGGCGAACGAGCGAGAGTATCGTGACGAGACTAGCATCCGCCGCCGTGGGGTCCTCGAAGCGGTGAACGATTCGCTCGAGTACGCTGCCGTAGACGAAGTGTAGCGGGAACTGGGACCCGTCCTCCGAGACCATATCGTGGAGCGTCTGATCGACACACCCCACTGCGGCGTGGTTTATCCGCTCTCCCGCCGGCGGATCGACCAGTATTGCAAGTGCCCCCGCGAAGGTGGTGGCGAACGGTTCGAGGTCACCGCCGACGGATTCCTGACCGTTCGGGGTTGCGGTTTCGTTAGTGAGAGTCGACACGTTGCGGGCGATCGCGTGAACCCACTCGTTCGTCGTCGGGTCCGCCGTCGCCACGGCAGCGATCGCGGTCCCGTAAACCTCGCCGCGGTACCGCAGCGGCCCAGCGGCGTCGGCATTCCGATTCCGGCCGACGTCCGCCACGAGTTCGTCGATGAACGAGAGCCACTGCTCGGCCGCGGTGGGGTCGTGAGTGACCCTGAGAGTATCGATAGCTGCCGCCACGACGTTTCCGACGAACTCGCCTTCGAGTGCGTGATCCGGACACCCCGCAACTGCTGCGAGCGTGCTCTGGTCTCTAACCGGTTCGATGTCGACGGTCCGACGCGACGGCGACTGAACCCGGTTCCAACCGATCGCCTCGAGCAGATCGCCGGCGACGACCGCTGGGTCGCGATTGGAAACGTCGTTCGGGTCCTCGAGGACGAACTCGACCCGGTCGTTCCAGGCGGCCAGTTCCTCACACGCAGCCCGCTCACTGGCGTGCTCGAGGCGCTCACGGTCGCTGTCGTCACAGATGAGTACTGCGCCTGCACAGCTCCCGTCTGCTACCCATTCGGGGAGCGCCCGAACGCCGTCGCCGCCGGTGATCCGCGCCGGTTCGGCCCCGTACGTCGCGATGACGACCGCGTTCGGCGTCGCATCGACGCCGGTCCGGATGTGGGACGGACGAGAGAGATCGGGGAGTAAGACGGTCGACCCCCAGTCGGACAGTTCCGAAGCGAGCGATGCAGCGAGCCGTCGCTTGCCGCTTGTCTTCGGTCCTGATAGGATCACCAGTCCTCCATCGAGCGCCTCGAGGAGTTCGTCCCTGTCGACGAGCGATGTCCAGTCTGCCCCCTCCTTATCGTGGGAGCCGTTTCGCTCTCGTGACGAGGCTGGCAGCTCTCGTTCAGCCGCTGAATCGGACAGTGTCTGGAGGCCATCCCAGTGCCACGAACCGACGAGCGGATGCGAGTCGAACGCGTCGGGTTCGGTCGAAATCGCCTCGAGCGACGACTGCTCCGAACCGAGCGCATCTGCTGTCTCTCGGAGGACACTCCGAGCGACATCGACGGCCGACTCTCCGGCTTCGTCGAGGTGGTCTCGGATCGCCGCTCGAGCGGGAGTCGCGGCGAACACCCGAAGGTGATCGACCGTTCCGGGCGGCAGATCCAGGTTCCGTTCGAGCGCCGCCGCGGTCGCGGGGAGCACCCGGTATCGATCGAACGAGTCGAGCCAGTCCGCGTCCGAAGCCAGCCCGATTGCGACCAGCGCGACCGCAGCGAGCACCGGCGGCGAGCGGTCGTTCGGGATTCGACTCGGGAGGCCACCGTTTGGAACGAGTCGCGAGATCGTCTCGACGAACTGTTCGTCGAACGCCCCGCTCGAAACATCGTGGTCTCCGAACGCCCTCCTGACGTCCTCGGGCATGATGGCCGGCGAGTCGTCGTTTTTCGAGAGGGAAAGAAACGCCGCCGGCGTGACTGTCCCACCGTACCAGCCGAGACGGCGTCGTAGCTCCGGCGTCTCGAAGGCGTACGGCGGGTACCAGGCCCGCTCGAGTATCGCCGCTCGCTCGGTGTCTCGCAAGCCGCCGAGACTCCGCGTATTGATGCGCCGTCGAGTGTCGTCGACTGCATCCCAAACGGCTGTCGGGGGCGTTCGGACGAGTAGAACGGAATCGATCGCACCGACGAACTGGTCGGATACCCCTCGGTCGCTCTGACAGAGCCAGTCAAAGCTTCTGGGGCAGGCGAGGAGCACCGCGCCGTCCGCTCTGGCGAACAGCGATTTCTCGCCGTACTCGTGACAGTAGGTCGAGAGGAGTTCGTCCTCGAGAGCGAACACCGCAGCAACGAAGTCTTCCACGATCACGAGTTCGTCGTCGAATTTCGTTGTCTCGGGGAGCCTGTCGACGGGTTGGCCCACCGATCGAAGTTGCTGTGAGCTTCCGGTTCCGGGTGCGGCGAGAACGAGCGTTACCTCGCCCGGTGTCACGACAGCCGCCAGTTCGTCAGGTCTGACCTCCTGTATCGTCGAATCCATGGGTAGGGGCAACCGCCTTCGTCGACGGGTTTCGCGGGATCGACAACGGCAGTTGGGTACGTACAACGTAGCACATACCTAGTATAAATTTTTCTACAGCAGTGCCGTATCGATATGCACCGCTCGAGCGTCGCTCGTTTCGTCTTCGGATTCGTTCGGCCTCGCTGGGACGACCAACGACGATACTGCCGGTCGCAGCCGATCACTCGTCTTTCTGGTTCTCGAACCGAACGAGGTCTCGTTCCTCGAGTTGCATGAGAAAGTGCGCGAGCGTCTCGTCGACGGGCTCGACCCGATCGGCATCGTGTTCGTCGGCGACGATTGCTGCGATCTCCGAGACGGTGTGTTCGCCGTCACAGTGGGTCCAGACGGTGGTTCCGACCGAATCGAGCGTGAGGTCGTGTTCTCGACTCGTCCCGAAGAGGTCGAACAGGAACTTGTCGAGACGGTTTCGGGGGTTTTTCGTCCACCTGATCGTGACTCGTCGATCACCGTCGCTGGTCGTTACGTCCCAGTCGTCGGTCGTTCGCGTCGGAATCGAACTCGGCGCGTGGGAACTCATGCGTCCGGCGATTGCGACCCGCGGAGGACGCCGCCCGTGAAGATTCCGAGGAGGGCCACGAGGGCGACGACGCCGAGAATCGTCTGCGTTCCGGCGCCGAACTCGAGCGGGAACGGGACCCCGGTCTCCGTTCCGATGCCGCGGATGTAGAGCGCGCCGATGACGATCCCCATGATCGCCTCACCGGTAATCAGCCCCGCGGCGATGATCCGGCCCCGATAGGTCGTCTGCTTCGCGACGGAGCCGTCCGGGTCGCCCTTCCACGCGACGTACTTGTCGATCCCGGCCCGGAGCAAGCCGCCCAGGAAAATCGGGGTTGCGAGCGTGATCGGAAGGTAGATCCCGACGGCGAAAGGCAGGACGGGGACGTTCATGAGGATCAGGACGATCGCGAAGACGGCTCCGATGAGGATCATCCCCCATTGGGCGGTACCGGTGAGAACGCCCTCGGAGATCAGCGCCATCATGCCGGCCTGCGGTGCGGGAATGGTCTCGCTACCGATTCCGTACGCCTGATGGAAGAACGAAAGCACCCAGCCCGCAAAGAGCGCGGAGATAGCGATCCCGATCATCTGTGCGATTTGTTGTTTGCGCGGCGTCGCACCGAGGAGGTAGCCGGTTTTCAGATCCTGCGAGGTGTCGCCTGCGACCGCGGCGGCGATCGCGACGACCGAAGCTGTCACGAGTACCACGACGGGATCGGTCACGCCGGTCGATTTCAGCGCGAGCGCGGCGATCAGGATCGTCGCGATGGCCATCCCGGAGACGGGGTTCGACGAGCTCCCGACGACGCCGACCAGGTACGCAGAGACGGCGACGAAGAGGAACGCGGCGATGACGGCGATGACCCCACCAAGCAGTCCGACCTGGATCTGCGGGACCGCGACCAGCGCGAGGGCGATTACGGCCGCCCCGCCGACGACGAGTTTCATCGGGAGGTCACGCTGCGTTCGCCGCCGTTGGCCCGTCGCGGTCGCCCCAGAACCGCGGAGTTCGGCCATGGCAGTCCCCAGCGCGTCCCGAATCGTCCCGCCCATCGAGAGGATCGCGTAAAATCCGCCGACGAGCATCGCACCGGCACCGATGTAGCGGATGTACTCGTCCCAGACCGCGTTCGCCTGAGCCATGAGCGTCGCGTTGGCGGCCGCCTCGGGGACGAACCCGCCAGTAATGAGAAGCGGGATCAGCATCATCCAGGCGAGCAGGCCGCCGCCGAACACGTAGCCGGCGATTTTCGGACCGATGATGTATCCCACGCCGATCAGCGCGGGGGTGAAATCGCCCCCGATGGCGAACCCGCGGGTCTGCCCTGCCGAGAAGGCCGTCTGAATGGTCGTCCTGAACGCGGCCATCCCGTTTGCCAGCCACATGTAGACGAAACTCGAGAGAAAGCCAAGCGAGATGAGCTTGATGCCGCCTTCCCCTTCCGAGCCGGCCTCGAGGACGTCTGCACACGCAGTCCCCTCAGGATAGGGGAGTTCCTCGTGTCTCTCGACGATGAGGTATCGGCGCATCGGGATCATGAACAGAACCCCGAGGAGCCCGCCCAGAATCGCGACCGATGCGGTTTCCGCGATGTCGATGGGCTGGTCGAGGAACGTGACGCCGGCGATCGTGAAGATCACGCCGGCCGCGAGCGCCTCGCCCGCGGAGGTCATCGTCTGGACGATGTTGTTCTCGAGTATCGTCCCGCCGATACCGGCGTTTCGAAGCGCGTAGAACACGCCCATGCTGATGACCGCGGCCGGAATCGAGGCGCTGATCGTCATCCCGGAGCGCATCCCGAGGTACATGTTCGCGGTCAACAGCACCACGTTCAGCGCGAGGCCGATCAGTACCGCCTTGATCGTCAGTTCTGCGATGCTCTTTCCGGTCGGGACGGTCGGTGCGGGACCGTCTCTTTCTAGTTGTTCGTTCGCCGTACGGTCGTCGCTCGAGACCGCTGTATCCTGTGATGGTCCGTGTGACATGATTGACTTCGGCGGCCGTCTCGTACGCACGGGCCCGCAAAGCCGACGTGAACGTCGCGACCACGGGCGTTCTCGGTGGTTTCGAGGTCGCGCGTCGGGTCCGTTGGAGAGCGGATCCGCATTCTCGATGATTGTAGTCCCTTCGAGCCATAAAAACGGAAAGATTCGATCGGAGCATGGAATCCTCGAACGTCGGTGGCTCTCGACAGCGGGGGTTCGTCGCCCGAACGGGGGATATCATTAAACGAGTCGGGCACGAAAACGAGAGTACGTCGCTGCGATGACCGATCTCACCGATCCGCGCCCGCCGCTTCCCGGGTGGATTATGGACGCCTACGAACTCCTCGCGACGCACAGTTGCGACACGGTGGAGTCCCGGAACAGACAGTCGATCCCGCGCGACCGCGCCCTCGAGGTCCTCCGCGACGCTTCGGAGGTCGACCTCGAGGACGGGGACGCGGCCCACGCACTGTCTCGATTGATCGATCGGGGGTACCTCTACGAAGTAAACGGTGAGCTTCGCGTAACGATCCCCGAGAACTAGCGCGGTATCAGGGCTTTACGAGCACTTTGATAGCCTCGCGCTCGTCCATCGCGCGATACCCAGCCGGAACGCCGTCGAGGTCGACCGTCTCCGTGAAGATCGGCGACGGATCGAGCGTCCCTTGACACACGTCGGCCATTAGTTCCTCGGCGTACTCCCGAACCGGTGCGACGCCGCCCCGCAGTGAGATGTTGTCCGAGAACATCGAGAACACGTCCAGGCCGCCGTCTTCGACGCCGTAGGGTACGCCGACGTACCCGACCGTCCCACCGGGGCGGGCGACCCCAATGGCGGTGTTCATCGCGGACGCGGCACCGACGCACTCCATGACGTGCGTCGCGCCCCCGTGGGTCAGCTCTCGGACGCGTTCGATGGCGGCCTCGCCGCGCTCTGCCACCGTCTCGGTCGCGCCGAACTCGTCGGCGATCTCGAGGCGGTCCTCGTGGTGGCCGACCGCGATGATCCGCTCCGCACCGAGGCGCTGAGCGGCGAGCACGCCGCACAACCCGACCGCGCCGTCGCCGATGACGACCGCGGTGTCGCCCGCGGATACGCCGGCGCTGACGGCCTCTCGTGGGCAAAGCAGTACCAAAAAACGACGTGGTCGGCTCGCTTCCAACTTTCGAGCCCGCGACGGCGAACCGAAACTCGTCTATGCGACGACGCCCCCAACCGCCGTCGGCTCTCGTTTCCGTCGGACGCGTGATTCCGGAATCTGAGACGTTAGACGTGGCGTCCGAGGGTTAGGCGTGTTGCTCGATGAGCGACTCGAGGGTCGCCCGATCCTGGACGCCGACCAGCCGCTCGGTCAACTGACCGTCGGCGTACAAGACCAGCGTCGGCACGCTGCGAGCGCCCAGTTGCTGGGCGATCCGCTGGTTGGCATCGACGTCGACCTTCGCGACGGCGGCGTCGGTCTCCGCGGCTAGGGCTTCGACCGTCGGCTCGAGCATCTTGCAGGGGCCACACCAGTCGGCGTAGCAGTCCACGAGGACGACGTCGTGTCCGTCGACGACCGACTCGAGGTGACCCTGACCCGTGATCGCGATCGGTTCGTCGGGCGCATCGCTTCCGTCGTTGGCGTCCTCGAGGCTCCTGCCGTTCTCGAGGCGTTGCTGTAGTTCTCGTTTCTTGCGCTCGCGGATTCGTCGCCGTTCGTCCTCGACACTGTTGCTCATCGATCGATTGTACGGGCTCAGTGGATATAATGGTTTTGTGTATATGGAGCAATACTCAAGGGGCGGTCTGGTCGGAGATCATTGTCGAAACAGCTCGATTGACCGATCGTCGGATACGACGATTGCGGTTCGCAGTTCCGAACGACGATTCTTGATGGGACGATACCGTTGCTCGAGTTCGATCGCATACGAATACGACCGACGCCTGTCCTGGCCGCAATGAGTTTGGAAGGTCTCGATAAACACAATACTGACCGCTCTATCGGCGAGTGAACGAGCGATCCGACATCGAACGCTTGCTCCGCGTTCTCCGAGAAGTCCGTCGCGTACAGCATCCGTCGGAACAGACGCTCGCGAACGACGTCCGGGTCCTCGCCCCCGCGTTCGATTCGGTTGACCAGCAGCGGTACGACCGTCGTCCGCGCGAGGTTGCGCGCGGTCGAGCCGATGACACGGTTCTCGAGCGGGCTCGTTCCGCGCGAGCCGACGACCGTCAGACTGGCACCGATCGCCTCCGCGACGCCGTTGATGCGTCGGTGTGGCGTGCCCCGGACGACGTGCGCGTCGACGTCGAAGCCGGCGTCTTCGATAACGTGTCGATAGCGCGAAAGCGCTTGCTCGCGTCGGTCCTCGAAGTCCATCCCGGGCATGCCCGCGTGGACATTCGACGGAATCACGGTCACGAGGTGGATCTCGTCGACGCCGATTCGGCCCAGACACTCGAGGCAGGTCTCGCTCTCGATCGTCGCCTCGCTTGCGGCGGAGAGGTCGGTTGCACAGATCGCTTTCATACCCTTCGTAGGAGCGACGCGATAATATTGTTTTTGGGCATCAATATCAGCTGTTCGACGGCGGACGATCGAACAGTGGTCGAGTACCGATCGAGTGGCGATCCGACAGCGATTGGACGGTGCTTGGACGGCCACCGTCTGAGTCCCGTACACGTTCGAGCGGCGAACGGTCACTTCCATTGTAGTATCGGAGATGTCCGCGCGCGAGTTCTGTCGACCGGCTATCGTGGGTTCCGTATATTCGAATAAGTTATATCGATATCTTCGTAGGATAGTCGTTACATAGGCTGCAGTAATATTGTGTGGAAATCCCAAAAGCGTTATATCCACTCTCCGGGTAGTCGATACTGAAGACATGATCCACACCCACCGAACCGGCGGAGGTCGATATCGATGATCGACTTCGCCGGCTCTTCGCCAGCAGTACAGGCAGGCGCCCTCGTCGGCGCCGTCCTCCTCGAGGCGATCGTCCTCTACGTCGGGTACGGCGCCCTCGAGCGAGTCGCGATGCCGGTCATCGAAAAAGTCAAACACGCATGATGGAGCTGTTCGGAATCGCACTGACGACGCTCGCACTGTTCGTGAGTTTCGGTTTCATGGTCGGGGTGCTGTTCGGTTTCTTCGGGATGGGCGGCTCGTTTCTCGTCACGCCCGCGTTACTCGTGATGGGCTATCCCGCCCGCGTCGCCGTCGGAAGCGGGATGGCCTTCGTCTTCGGGACGGCCGTCATCGCGACGCTGAAACACCACGACCTCGGCCAGGTCGACTACAAGCTCGGCGGACTGATGATCGTCGGGACCACCGCCGGCATCGAGGTCGGCAGTATCTTGGTCTACCGGCTCGAGGAACTCGGCCTCGCGAGCGGCGTCATCGGCGTCACGTACGTCGGTCTGTTGGGCGTGATCGGCCTGTTCGTGACCCGGAACGCGCTCAAAAGCGACGGAGATAGTTCCGGCGGCGGTCACCACGACGCCGCGGACGGGGAGATAGACCCCGACGATATTCCGGATATCGCGAAGAAGATTCAGTCTCACCGGGTCCCGCCGATGATGACGATCGCGGGCGGCATTCAGGTCTCGCTGTGGATGATTCTGGGCGTCGCGTTCGCGACGGGGCTCCTCTCGGGCTTTCTCGGCGTCGGCGGCGGGTTCATCCGGATGCCCGCGATGTTCTACCTGATCGGCGTCCCGGTGCCCGTCGCGGTCGGAACCGACTTGTTCGAGATCGTCTTCTCGGGCGGGTTCGGCTCGTTCACCTACGGGCTCAACGGCGGCGTGGACCTCTCGATCGTCGCGCCGCTGCTCGCGGGCAGCGCGCTCGGGGCGCGGATCGGGTCGGCGTCGACGAATATCGTCGACGAGGGCGACATCAAGGTCTACTTCGGGCTGATGCTCCTGGGCGGATCGATCGCCGTCGCGTTCCAGCAGGCCGGCGACTACCTCGCCATCGAGGCGTTCAACACCGTGGGCTTCGCCCTGATCTTGCTCTCGGCGTTCATGGTCAGCGGGGCCGTGATCTACAGCACGATCACGACGATGCGCGCACAGGCGCGTACAGCTACGCCGTCCGCCGACTGAAGCTATCTCGAACCGCTCGCTGATCCGTTGGTCCTCGGCCGAGAAGAGCGACGCTTTCGGTCGTATTCCGGGGCGACTCCACCGTCTCGTCAGTCTCGTCACCGTGAGGAACGCACGCCGATCGAACGGCCTCGAGCGTCTCGTTTCTCGCGCCTCGAGAGGGGACCCTCCCAGAATCTCGCATCAGTTCCGCGCAGCCAAAGTCGCGCGAACGCTCGACCGTACGGACTCGATGTAGACCGCGCCTGTGAAACGGATGTCCGTTATTGCTTTTTATCGAACATCTTCTCCGATAGGTGTATGCCACCGTTTGACAACCGTGCTAGCATGTCGGTACATCAGTCCCGCTTGGCGCGGATGACCCGTTGTTCGATACCGGCGCCGGATCGTGCCCGTCTTACGAGCCGGCGTCTGACCGATTTCTCGAGGGGTTTGGATCGGTCCGCCATCGAGGATCGAGTACGCCGTATTCGGTCGGTTTCTCACACGGTGATGATCGCAGAGTTTCAGCACACCTATACTTTCGGATGTCCGTATTAACAATCACCTATACAAATCACTAGATCGACGATCGCGAAAGCGCTGATCACGGTTTTCGCGATCAATCTGCTGGTGCTGGGTGGCGGTGCGCTGTACTCCGCACAGCAGGTCCCGCCGATTCCGCAGGAAGTGATCGGCCCCGACGGCGAAACCGTCGCCACGCAATCGCAGGTTCAGGACGGGAAGGTGGCGTTCCAGCAAAATAGCCTGATGAACCACGGGTCGATCCTCGGCAACGGCGCGTACTACGGCGTCGATTACACCGCCGATACGCTCGATCTGAAAGTCGAACACGTGCGGGAGTACTACGCCCAGGAACGGCACGAGACGGCGTACACGGACCTCAAGCCGGCCGAACAGGGCGGAATCGATCGGCTCGTCGAAGACGACCTCGACGAGCAGTTCACCGAAGGCGCAGAAACCATCGAGTACTCCGCCCCGGAGGTCTACGCACACGAACAGGTCCGCGACGAGTACGCCCAGCGATACCACGAGGGATCGCTCGAGCGCGGCGTCCCCGCTGATTTCATCGGCTCCGAGGAGGAAGCGCGACAGTTCGCCGACTTCGCACTCTGGACCGCGTGGATCTCTCACACCGATCGACCGCGGAGCGATACCAGCTTCACGAACGAGTGGCCGTACAACCCCGACGCGGGCAACACGCCGACCGGCGCGACGATGATCTGGAGCGTCATCAGCATGGTGTTGCTCGTCGGTGCCGTCGGTGTCGGCGTCTTCATGGCCCATGGCACCGCCGCGCACGAATTAGCAGTTTCGATTCGAAATACGACGGACTGAAGCCACCAACGCAACCGACCGAGATCGAGTATTACTATCGCGAATTCCTGCGCTTTAATTTTGCGGGCCAAACGGAACCGAAAAGTCGCTCGGAGATGGGTACTAAGTCACTCGAATTCGTATGATCTGGTAGCAATGACTACCGATTACGATAGCCTGAGCTTCGATCGACTCGGACATGCAAGCGTTCGGATCGAAACCGACGATAACACCGTTATCTACATCGATCCCTGGAGCGAGGTACTGGATAGCGAGCCGAAAGACGCGGATATCGTGTTCGTCACGCACGACGATTTCGATCATTACGACCCTGACGCGATCGAGGCAGTCGCCACCTCGGATTCCACCATCGCCGTCTACGATGCAGTTGACACGACCGATCTCGACTTCGATGTCGTCGACCTCCCACTCGAGGGAGAAAGAACGGTCGATGGGATCACTGTTCGGACGATACCCGCCTACAACGATCCCGAAGGCGAGCACGTCGACGAAGACGGAACTCCGTTCCACGCCGAAGGGGAAGTAATCGGTCTCCTCCTTACCGTCGACAATACAACTGTCTTCTTCTCGTCTGACACTGACTTCCTCGATCACCATCGGTCCGTCACCACCGACGTATTTATTCCGCCGATCGGCGGCCACTTCACCATGGATCGGCGTGAAGCCGCCGAATTCGCACAGCACATCGATCCTGAGATAGTACTCCCGGTTCACTACGATACCTTCGAGCCCATTGAAACCGATGCTGATGCGTTTGTAAGCGACCTCGAAGATGCAGATATTCGGGTTGAATTGTTTTAAGAAGTACGAACGCTACGGAACGTGAACTCTGAGGACGTGTCCCCCACAACCACACTGTTCGATGTACTCCCAATCAACGTCTTCGCCGCGTTCGTTCTCTAAGATGTCGTAGAGGTACCCCTCCGGATGACCGTGGTTGGTGTGCGTGACGAGATTCACGTGGTTGCCGGGTGCACACAGTTTCGGAGGATAGCTAGTTTTAGGTTGAATATCCGTTGACTCGTGGTGCTGTTGATCACTCAAAAGTCGATTGTGAACGATCTCGGACACTCCTGAGTACACGAGCCAACCAGGAGATCATCTGTTTCCGTGGCGTGGTCTCCTTGTTGTCGAGTTCCCAGCCGGCAGCACTGGCGGCGTCCGCGAGAGTGAGATACTCCCAGTACTTCTGCGGAAGGTAATCGGGACGGTCGGGAGCTTCGCCGACCAGAACGTGTCTCTCGGTTGTGAACCGGGTATGGAGATGCTGGAAGTTCGAGGTGGTCGGCGTTATCTGAAAGTCGCGACGAACGAGATTTTTTGAACTGAAGGTGTGGGCTGCCCCAGAATCTACCGTGGTCAGACCGACCTTCTGCGCCCATTGTCGCGCACCGACGACCACCGCCTGTGGTTCACGAGTCTGCTGCAGGGCAGCCAGTTCGAACGCGAGTGTCATTGTTTCGCCGGTCATCGGTTATAAGATGACGGCACCACCCCATCCGATGAGTAGCGAGAAACCGACGGCAGCTGCTGCCTGACGGAGTAGCATCCGTCCGGCGTACCTCGGGGAGAGTTCCTTCGCGACGGTGATCGCAGTCACCAGGCACGGAAGTAGCACCCCCGCTAGGTAGACGGCGGTCAGTACCTGCACGGGAGTCATCGCGGACAGCGTCGCGCTGAGACCATCCGACTGTAACAGAAGCAGACCGTCCTTACGGATCGACCCCATCACGACGACGAGTGCGGTCTCACCGGGGAGGTTGAACAGCCCCATCACTGGTGAGAGGGCCTCACCGATCACGTCCAGAATGCCGAAATAATCGAGAAGCGATGCGACGAGGACGATCCCGGCGAAGACTGGGAGCGCCTTCAGGAAGAAACTCCGAATCACGGTCTTAGCCTCGCGCCACACGGACTGCCAGGTCGGCCACTGGAGGAACGCGCGGTTCTCGGTAGCCAGCGACGCCGTTCGAGCACGCTCGGGAGCGATCAGGCGAGCGTAGACGAGTGTCGTGATCGTGAGAATCCCGACGTACGGGAGAACGAGCCATGGCATCTCGACGGCTGCGAACACAGCGAGCGTCGCTGGGAACTGGTACGAACAGGCCGAGCCGAACCCAATCGCCGAGACGGTCGTTCGGCGCGTACAGTCAGAACAGCCTCGAGTGCTGGTGACTGCCGGGACGTTACAACCGAATCCCATGACCACTCGAACGAGATCCCGACCGGTGAGGCCCACGCGCCGAAGGTGTGGGTGGAGTGACGCCGTGATTCGCGTGACGAGTCCGCTCTTCTTGTAGACGGCCATGAAGACCGCGAAGATGAGAATCGTCGGTCCAGCCCAGACGAACAGGAACGGCCCCATCGAGAGCAGGCCGTAGTCGCCGCCCAGGACTGCTGCGAGCGGTCCTGGAAGATCGCTCGCCCACTGGACCGCGGGTTCTAGAAGTGTACTCACTCGAGGGGAGAGTTCGGCAGCCGCAGCGTTGGCGAAGTGAACTGCGGCCGCGGCTGGCAACAGGAGCAAGACGATACTGACGAACGGGCCGAGGAGCGGATGCTCGATAATCGTCTCCGGCGGGTCGAGATGAATACCCGTCTGTCGGTGAACCCGCCCCGGGAACTCGTTGGCGTCGTGAAGCGCGTTGACGAGTCGCTTGTGGTCGGTGCCGTCGATTGCAGTGCCGCCGCCGTCAGTTGCGACGCGGGAAACGTTTCGCGCGTCCACCGGAGCGATCGGGACTCCGAGGTCGTCGGCAAGCGCGTCCAGTTCGTCACGCGCTGCGGCCGGGTTCTCCACTTTGTCCCAGAACGTCACCGCGATAGCGCCAACCTTTCCTTGCGCCAGCGGTAGCAGATCTTCGAGATCGTCGTCGATGTTCGTCGCGCGGACGACGAGTAACACGGTCTCGGTCTCTTCGACGGTGCTGATCGCCGTCCGAGTGGTCTCGGTATCCGTCCCGAGCAGGATACCGGGTGTGTCGACAAAGACGAACTCCTCGGATTCGTATCGCTCGACGTCGACGGTCGTTCCCCGGAAGTTCCCGGTCGTCGGCGTCGTCCCGGAGAGGCCAGCGACGATTTCTGACTTCCCGACGCTCTCCTTGCCGACGACCACGACGGTTTCCTTTCCGCCGTTCTCCGTCGATGGGACGTTGCCCGTGAGATTCCGTGCATCAGTCATATTTTTCGAATCCCATCTTCGGAGCCAGTTCACGGAACGACTGCCGGCAGAGCCAGATGTCGTACTTACCGACGAGACCCTGTTCGCGGCCCGTCATTCGGCAGACGTGTCGGTTGTCGTCTCTCGCTTCGTTCGGTTGCTCGGTTTCACTGTCTTTCTGTGGAGTATCTCGTGTCATAATTAGCAGTCGCACATGTCGGGATCGCAGCATGACAAGTCCTCGAGGAACATGCTCTTCTCACGGTACTCGTCGAGAGGAGTTCGGTCGACGTCGAGCCTGGTGGCGATTTCGTCGGCGACGACGGCGAAGCGCTGTCTGAACTTGTAGATAAAGCAGAACTGCTGGCCGTTGTGAGCGACCTGTGGACCGGCGAGAAACAGACCGGGAGTGGTGGTCGACTCGTCTCGTTCGGTCAGTTGGGGCTGGCCGTTCTCGAACTCGAAGTGTTCGTCGACGAGTCCGAGTCCGCTCTCGAATCCGGTCGCGAGCACCGGCCGATTCCGTGTCGTAAACGACGCTCCGTCGGTACCGATTATGTCGAACGTCTCTTCGTCGACATCGACGCGCTCGATTCGAATTCCGTCTTCGAGGGCGATCGGTGCGTCGTGTTCGAATGCGTCTTGCAACCGCTGGCTGGTATATGGGGAGAGAACCTCGCTCGGATCCGGTCCCCGGAACTGCCACGGCCCTTCCTCGTCGATGACGACCACTTCGTGACCCAGATCGGCGAGTGCGAGTGCCGCGTCGATACCGCTCTCGTACCCGCCGCCGACGACGATGGGATCCTCGACACACTCGTTGGCGAACGTACTCCAGGACTCGACTCGGGAGTTGTGGACGCAGTGAGTCGCGCCGGGGAACGGATCGTCGTTCGGTTGCCCGAACTGGCCGGCCGCCCAGATGACGAATCGACTCTGGATGACGCCAGTAGACGTGTGGAGTACGAATCCGTCGTCGTGTCGCTGTACCGACTCCACGTCTACCCCGGTTCGGACGGGTAAGTCGTGGAACTCGACGATTCCGTGGAGATATTCGGCGTACTCTCTGCCGGTCGGGTGTTCACGGTCGAGCGCAAATGCGGGCGAGGTGTCAGTGGTGACCGCGTTCAGGTCCCGGCAGCCGAAACTGTTGCTGGGAAACGATGGTGTGATGAGGTGCATCTCCTCTGGCCACCGTTGGAACGACGCCCCGACTTCGTCTCGCTCGAGGATGGCGTAGGAGTCGAGACCCAGATCCGCGAGGACGACTCCAACACCGACGCCTGCGGCACCTGCTCCGACGATCGCTACGTCCAGCGACTCGTATTTCCGAGCTTCTTCGAGTGTCACTGTTAACAACATTTGGTAGTAGATAGCCAATTATAAATAATATACGCTCTAGTATTAATAACAGATGAGTCAAGAGACGATTCCCGTCACCGTGCTGAGCGGCAACCTCGGCGCGGGCAAGACGACCGTGCTGAATAACCTCCTGAACACGCGAACGGACCTGGATGTCGCGGTCCTCGTCAACGACATGGGCGAGGTGAACGTCGACGCCGAGCGCGTCGCCGAACACTCGGACATCTCGGAGGACGACGAAGATTTGATTGAACTGTCGAACGGCTGCATCTGTTGTGAGTTGCGCGGCGACCTGCTGGACGCGCTTGCGAAGCTCGCACAAGCCCGCGAGTTCGACTACCTGGTCATCGAATCGACGGGCGTCGCCGAACCGTTACCCGTCGCCCAGACGCTCACCATGGGATTCGATCAAGGTGATCTCGATCCGACGGAGTTCTACGAGGAGACCGGTATCGAGGTGATGGACTACTACGAACTCGATACGACCGTCACGGTGGTCGACGCCCACCAGTTCTGGACGACGTTCGATTCAAAGGAATCTCTCATGGACGGTGACACCGAGAAGGACCTTGGAAGCCTCTTGGTCGAACAGATCGAGTTCTGTGACGTCCTCCTGTTGAACAAGTGTGACCTCATCGACGAGGAGACGCTCGACGAGATTGAAACGATGCTCGAGGTACTGCAACCGCGCGCGGAGATCATCCGCACCGAACACGGCGCCGTCGATCCGGACGCAATCGTCGATACCGGTCGGTTCGATTTCGACGAAGCGAGTCAATCCGCGGGCTGGATGCAGGAACTGCAGGAACCGCACGAGTCCGCCGAGGAGGAACACGGCGTCACCTCGTTCGTCTTCGAGTCCCGCCGACCGTTCCATCCCGAACGATTCGCCGAGCTGCTGGACGAGTTTCCGACGAACGTCGTCCGGTCGAAGGGTCACTTCTGGCTCGCGGGGCGTGAGGAGATGGCACTGGGGATAGATGCTGCTGGCCAATCCATCCGAATCGCACCCGCGGGCGGGTGGATTGCGGCCCGTCCGGCCGAAGAGCGAGAGGCCTACCTCGAGGCCAATGCCCAGCTAGAGGAGGTGTGGGATGAAGAGTGGGGTGACAGAGGGACCCGACTCGTCCTTATCGGTACCGACATGGACCACGATGCGCTCCGAGCGGATCTCGATGCAGCGACGCTGACCGACGAGGAGATGGACGTGGACTGGGGTGCATTCGAAGACCGTTTCCCGACGTTCGAATCCGAGGATGGAGCGGCGGAGAGCGAGGACACCGAAGCGGGCGAGAACAGTGCCGAAGAGGTCGGTCTCGCCGACTGACGATGTCCTCACCACGCTCGCTCTTTCTGACGGTCGTCGACAAGAACGTGCAGCGTCACGCTCGGGAAGACGCCATCAACGGACTCGCGGAGGCTGGAGCAACCACACAACTTCGCCTCATCGTAGTCACGAACGGTCTCGACGGGCGGTATCGTCGTCAGGCACTGAACGCTATCGGTCAGCGCCGGGCGATGAACGAGCTCGAAACGCTGGTCAGCGACAGAAGTCTCGCACAGCCTCTCCGTAAACGGGCAAAAGAGCTGACCTAGCTCTGATTGGGGCGGACTTCTTCACATCCCAGCCGGACAATCTTAGTTAGCAAATGACTCGATTTACTAGTCCGTATCAATCTCTCTGACCCAGTTTTTAATAATCCTTTTATTGGCTCGGAGCCTCAATTATTAATGTAATGTCGTACACCTGCTCCAGTTGCGATGCACAGTTCCAGAGCGCCGCCGGAGTGACCCAGCACGTCGCACTTCACCACAACACGTGTGCTGAGTGTAACGAGCAGTTCGACGAGACCGACGCGCTGCGCAACCACATCCACGAGAACCACTGAGCGGACAGTTCGGTACGAATCCACTCGAAATCTCCGTTTTCTCGTCAGGGCCAGTCGCCGCCAGTTGAGGACAGAGTCCCAAGCCGCCAGTCCGTAGCCGTTGCAGCCTCCGTCACTGATTGGTACGACCAGTCGGGCATCTTCTCCACTATCCCTCCGGTCTCGTCCGTCCCGACGAACACGTATACCGTTCCGTTTCGAAGTGTCTTCGAAGACTCGAGAGCGCCTCTTCGATCGGACGCGGACACGACACGATACGAAGTCCTGCTGGTATCCCACCTCTCGGACTCGCCGTCGTTCGACGAAGGACGACTCCGAGGAGACGATTCCGATGTGGCTCGTCCAGGTCGCGGCGTCTTAGAGTACTCGGTTCGGTCGTCCGAGCTGCTCGAGAGCCTGTAACGAGAACGCGAGCGTGAGGTCGTTCGACGGCATTTCAGGACCTCCCTCTGGCAGCCGACGGTGCTCGCTCCGAACCGGGCCCCTGTCGTGACGCGAGGAGTCGCTCCGCGACTCGACGAGCACCGACGATGTTCCGGGCGAAGGGACCGACGCTGGGTTCTGCGAGCGCTCCCGAAACGTACACCGCAGAACGGGTTCCGTCGGTCCCTCGCCACGCGAGCGTCCGGTCGTCGAGGATCGGAAAGCCGTCGGCCCCACGCTCAAGTGACAACGATTCGGCGACGGATCCGACTACTGGGTGTTCCGGGACCGGATCGAGTCCGGTCGCGAGGACGACCTGCGCATTCGTTGCGGTCGTGCCGTCGTCGAACCGCACGAGTAATCCATCGTCTGTCGCGTATGCAGACGTGATCTCGCCCCGCCGGATGTCGAGGCCGTCACAGTCGCAGGCCTCGTTTAATCGACGCTCGACGTACGGTGGGATCATCGCGTCGTTGCGGACAGCTCGAATCCGATCAAGACGTGCCTTCGACCCCGACGGAAGCGTGTGAATCTCCTGTTCGATGTGTCGCCAGTTGATCCAGTACGGATCGGCTTCGGTTAGTTCGAACTCGAGGTCGTGACGCGAAAGGAGTGTCACGTCCGTGTGTTCCGAGAGACTGCAGGCGAGTTGCGCAGCGGTGATGCCACCCCCAACGACGAACGTCTGTCCCGAAAACTCCGCTGCCGTCGTCGGGTCGAACTCGTCGTCCCAGACGTGTGCGAGCGGTGCGTCCTCGGGGAGCGATGTCGACCACGCCGGGACCGTCCGCGGGCCACCGAGTCCGATGGCTAGAACGACGTGCCGTGCTTCGAGTGTCCCCGCATCCGTCTGTACTTCGAGTAGGTCATCGGCCCCAGTTCTGGTAACTCCCGTCACCCTCGACTGGAGGTGACAATCGTCGATGTCACGCCGGTTAATAACGTATCGAGCGTGGTCGAGGAAGAGCTTGAGCGTCGGTCGACTCAGATAGTCTTCCGTCGAGACGAGTTCGTCTTCTCGATCCGCCCCCTCCGCGAACGATTCGAGCGAGAACGGCTCCGTGTCGATGTGGTGGACGAACGTCGACCGGAGCGTCCGCATTCCACACTGACGGGCCTTCGTCGCGAACGACGCGAGTAACTGCTCGCGAGGTTCGACGAGACAGAGGTCCTGGTGAGTGTGTCCGCTCTCCGCGAGGAGGTAGTTCGCCAGGCAGGTTCCGTGAATACCGCCACCGATGATCACGTATTCGTAGGGCTGTGGCCCGCTCGACGCGGGGTCGGTGCCCGGTCCGTCGACGGTCACTCTCGCTCGCCTCCGTCGGCTTCGAGCCCGTCTCGGGTCTCTCCGGGCCGTTGGCTGCGGAGCCGAGTTGCTATCGCCCAGGCAACCCGCGGAAGCACTGATCGTGGCGACACCGAGTCCAGTCGCGATGAGTCGTCGTCGAGTGTACTGCGGCATGTATTGTTAACATTGGCTCACTAGATAATAAGAGCTATGATTTTGGACTCTAGAGTTAATAATATCTCGATGGGTGGGAGAGATTCTTACTGGCTTATAGCTGGATAACTAATGTGGGCCCTAGAATTGCTAATCGTTACTATCCCAAATCCCGTATTACATAAGCCTGAGAAGCGTGCTAACAGGCATTTAGTAGCTGTAGCGTCCAGATACGGTTGCAATGTGCCACTGCTTCAGCGACCCGACCGAGATGAGTGACGAAGAGCGAGCGGAGGTTCTCGAAGAACACTCGACGGAAGAACTCCGCGCCGAATACTCCGCTGAAGAGCTAGACATCCTCGGCGTCACCGCCTGAGGCCGCCTCACCGTGGTCCTACACGGACAACCAACAGCGTCCGCGCATCACTCAGGCCCAATCGCCTCCCGTTTCTCAGCGTACGCGAGCGTGTAGTAGTCTCGATCGATCAATTCGTCGGGATCGTCCGTAACTAGGGCTTCTTCGGTATCCATGAAGAGTCGCCGACCGAAAGTCACCTCGTACCCTGCTTCAGTCATCTTTTCGTAGGTCGTCGCTGCGTCAGTCACTTTGAACAGGATCAACCGATTCGGACCGATCGGTGCTGCCCCGTCGGTCGCCTCGCGTAGCGTCAGCTCCGCACCGGCGTTGATGTCGACCCCGAGGACCGAGGCGAACGCCGTCACACTGCTGACACCGGGAACGACTTCGATGTCGACGGTGGGATGCTGATCACGAAGCGTCCGACGCAGGTGTCCGAACGTCGAGTAAACACATGGATCGCCGAGCGTGACGAAGGCCGCGTCGGCGTCTCGTGCTTTCGGCGCGACTTCCGCGGCCGCCGTCTTCCACGCTGCCTGCAGTTCTTCGGGATCGGTCGTCATCGGGAACTCGAGGTCACTCAGTTTTGATTCGGGAACGTACTCTGCTGCAACGTGCCGTGACAGTCGTCCTGGTGAGTAGACGACGTCGACCGATTCGAGTCGTCGCTTGCCGCGAACCGTGAGCAGGTCGGTCGCACCCGGTCCCAGCCCGAGTCCGTAGAGTGTCATCGTTTACGTTCCCCCGCCGAGTCTAAGACTTCGGTTCCGTATCTATTCATTAGTCTCACCGACCGTATGCCGGGTTGCAAGCCCGGCGAGATGTGGAGCTTCCGCTGCGATAATCTCCGCCGTGGCGAGTTCGACAGCATTCACACTCCCGGTAGCACGAACACTGGTACGTCGCGGGCGATGCCCGCTGTCGCACGGCTCGAGACGATACGCGTTCGTACCTCCTCCCACGAGAGCCATCTGAACGCCTCGCCGAAGCCCGGCAGTTCGGGGTCGAAGAGCTCACTCACCGCGTCCGGAGTGATGTCGTCGACGGTGACGCCCGTCCCGCCCGTGGTGACGACGAGGTCGACGGCCGGCCGATCCAGGCACTCGCTCACTGTGGTCTTGATCCGGACGTAGTCGTCCGGAACCATCCGGCGTGACGTGACGACGTGACCTGCTTCGACGAGGATACTCGCAATGGCGTCGCCACTGGGATCGGGCGGCGTCTTTTCGACGCCACCCCCGCGGGACGAGGACACGGTTACGATGGCCACGCCCAGCGGGTCAATACAGTCGTGGCCGCCAGCATCTGTCGTCCGTCGGTCCTCTGCTGGAGGGAGTTCGCGACGATTTCGGATCACTGTCGGTCACCTACCACGAGGCGTTGTTCCATCGGGGACTGCGACCACTCCATCGTCCCTGGGAACGGATTCTCGAACCCGTCCCAGTCCTCGTCCATTTCAGCCTCTGAAACGAGGCAGTCGTCGAGGGTGTCGGTGATATAGGATTCGTCCATTCCAGCGCCGATGAAGACGAGTTTCACTTCGCGGTCACCCCACTGTTCGTCCCAGTGGAGGTCCGCCCGCGATTCGCGATAGGACTCGCGCTGAAACTCGGGGAGCGTCACCGCCCACCGGCCGTTGACCTCGACGTGGATCTGCGTGCCCGCCTGACTCAGGTCAAGCGCATAGCGTTCTCGTCCTGCAACCCATACATGCCCTTTCGCTCTGACGACGGATTCGGGGAACGAACGAAGCCACTCGCTGAATGGTTCAGGGTGGAACGGTCGGTGGCGCTCGTAGACGAACGAGTCCACACCGAACTCCTCAGGCGGGTGACGGTGATCGTGGTCGTCGTGGTGGTCTCCATGTCCATGGTCGTGACTGTGGTTGTCTGATTCTGTTTCGACGCCGTCGTGATCACTAGCGTCAGAAGCCATCCCGTCTCCGTGGTTGAGGGAGAGCGCCTGTTTCCACCGGGCTGAGTGTTGCGCTTCGTCCTTGTCGAACCGGCTCGTTCCGAGAACTCGTTCCGGGTCGACGCTGCTTTCGGTCGCTCGGACGATGTCGACCCCGGGATGGAGTGTTCGGACGACGCGCTCGACCGCTTCGCGCTCTGTCTCGGAGACGAGATCGCACTTGTTGAGGACTAGTACGTCGCAGAACTCGACTTGCTCGGCGAGGAGGTCCGACAGCGGCCGGGCGTCGTCTGTCGACTTAAGTGAGCGGCCATCGACGAACGCCCGATGGAACTGTGCGGCGTCGACCACCGTGACGGTCGTATCGAGATCGTACAGTGCCGACGCACGTGCGGGCGAGACGAACCGCTGGGCAATGGGGACGGGGTCACTGATACCCGAGGCTTCGATGACCAGATAGTCGAACTCCTCGTCGAACGCGAGGCGTCTCAGTTCCTGATCGAGTTCGTTCTGCAGCCCACAGCAGATACATCCGTTTGACAGCTCCGTGACACCCTTATCTTCCATCGAGAGTTCGGAGCCATTCTCGATGAGATTGGCGTCGACGTTCACCTCGCCGACGTCGTTGACGAGAACGGCGATATCGTACTCCTCGCCGCCAACCGTGAGCAGGTGATTGAGCAGGGTCGTCTTTCCGGCTCCGAGTCCGCCGCTGAGGATCGTGACCGGGGGTTGGTCGTCGACGGCCATCAGTCGTCGGCCAGTGCGAACTCGCGCTGTTCGTCGGCGGTGAACGGGTCCGGGTACTCGTCCCAGTCCTCCGCCATCTCTGCGTCCGAGAGGACACAGTCATCCAGTCGCTCGACCAGTGTCTCCTGATCGAATTCGCGACCGATGAACACGAGCTCTGATCCGCGGTCACCCCACTGGTCGTCCCAGTCCTCTTTGATGCCGGGACGGGCAGCGAGGTACTTCTCTTGTTGGGCCTTCGGGAGCGTAGCGATCCACGTCCCGTTCGGACCAGCCCGGACCGACTGGCCTGCTTTGTCGAGCCCCATCGCGATGTCTTCGCGACCGGCGGACCAGAAAAAGCCCTTCGCGCGAACGATACCATCGGGGAGTTCGGCAAAGAGACGAGCGATCCGCTCGGGATGGAACGGTCGGTCGGCGTCGAAGACGAACGAGGTGACCCCGTGTTCGTCGGCGGCTGACTCGTGGTGATGTCCGTGCTGGAGTTCACGCTTCCACCCGGCGGACTGGCTCACGGCGTCGAAGTCGAACCGACCCGTGTTCAGTATCTCCTCCGGATCGACGGCGCCGTGTTCCGTCCGAACGATCTCCGCCCGCGGTTGGAGCGTCTTCAGGACGGCCTCCATCTCCTCGAGTTCGTCGTCCGGAACGAGGTCACACTTGTTCAACAGGAGGACGTCACAGAATTCGATCTGGTCCATGAGGGCTTCCTCGGGGACACGGTCGCCCTGTGGCTCCAGTTCGTCGTCCGTGAGCACCTGTCCGGAGTCGAAACCCTGCCAGAAGCTGTGTGCGTCGACGACACTGACCATCGTGTCGAGTTCGTAGACGCCCGTGGGGTCGAACTCGGCGTCCTCGAATCCGCGAGCGAACGTCTGGGCGACCGGAATCGGTTCGCTGATTCCGGACGATTCCACGAGGAGGTATTCGAAGTCTCGCTCGTCGGCCAATCGTCCCACTTCGTCGAGCATGTCGCCACGGAGACGGCAGCAGATACAGCCGTTCGACATCTCGATGATCTCCTCGTCGTTCTGTGTGAGTTCGGATTCGCGTTCAACGAGGTCAGCGTCGACGTTCACCTCGCCCATGTCGTTGACGACGACTGCGGCGTTCAGTTCACGCTCGCTACTGAGAATCTGGTTGAGCGTCGTCGTCTTGCCGGCACCGAGGCTTCCGCTGAGAATCGTCACCGGGGTCGGGTCGTTGTTGGTCGCCATACGCGAATTATGAACCTACTACACTAAAATACTAATTATTATGGTTCCAGCTTGCCAGTCATAGCAGATAATAATAACTCGAGAGAAAATCTTAGTACATGAGCGTCGTTAGCATCTCGATGCCCGAAGCGTTACTCGAACGCATCGACGCGTTCGCCGACGAACACGGGTACAGTGGCCGAAGCGAGGTCGTCCGCGAAGGCACACGCACGCTACTCGAAGAGTTTCAGGGGCAAGATATCGACGGGCAGAAGCACGCGTGTACAGTGACGGTGGTCTTCGAGTACTGTCAACCCGCCGTCCAACAGCGTCTCACGGGAGTCCGCCACGAATACGATGCTATCGTCTCCGCGACGACCCACGCACACGTCCAGGACCAGTACTGTATGGAACTGTACGTCCTGGAGGGGACCACGGAGGCGCTATCCGAATTCGTCAACACCGTCCGGGCAGTACAGGACGTCCGGGCAGTAGACTACTCGATTACCTCACTGGACAGAGATCCCATTGAAAAGACCACCAAGTCGTGATTCGGTGTTGAAATTCTCAGGAACTGAAAGAAGCCGTCTGTTAAATACAGAGGCTGCATCCATCAGCGGTGTCGATCATCCCAATAACCGGTCTTAGCACAGATACTTGTACAGAGCATTCATACCAGAGGACACTGTTCGGAGTTAGTATGTGGTCCCCCAGAGAGTTCCTCACAGCCATGAAAGAATTTGTTATTACTGAGTTCCAGGGATGGCTTGCCGTTTGAAATACGCAGCAGTATGGGCTGGTGCGTTCGTTCTTGTCGGGCCTGCCGCCGAAACCGTGTTTGATCCGGAACTCACTGGCGTTGCCTTACTCGTGGCGCTGGTCGCGGCGACAGCCATCACCTATCTCGTTTCAAAACGTCTGTAATCGGTTCCCACTGCTGACACGGCTAATATGTGACCGGTTCTATGTGATAGATTTGCGCCCTACTTTCGGCACGCTCGTCGGAAAACATCATCAGTCGAGGATTTCAACAGACTCGGCCGTGAGTACAGCTCAGTGCTCAGCGAGGAGCATCAGTTTCACTCGACTCACCGCATCGAAATCGCGCAAGCGATACGTGAGGTCTCGGACACGCGGCGCCGGGCCGCTGCAGAAGACCGTCTCGAGACACCACTCTCCTTCATGAATGTGATTCGTGGTCGTGATGACGTCCTGAAACTGGTGTTGCACGTTGTGGATGTCTTCGATGACTGCTTCGTGTTCGTAATCGAATGCGATGATGACGACAACGTCGCCTTCGATATCCTCCAATGTGGTGTGTCCCTCGATGTACTCCTGCATCGCCTCGCGAACGCCACGCGAACGCGAATCCAAGCCCTCTGCCTGCCACGTGTCGTCGAATTCGTCAAGGAGATCGTCGGGGATATTAAAACTCGTGCGCATCTGTCTATCGATTTGGTGCTGTGCCGTCAGCAGACGTAACTCGGCCCGAGTCCGCTTCGCCTGCCGTCGTTGCGAGGAGTGACACGAGATCCGCTTCCGTCACTGGCTGTGCGGTCGCCCCCAGCCCTGCATCGCGAGCCACACGAATTGGGCTCGGGGGGTGTAGATTCGCTTCGTCTAACAGCGCGTCGTCGTAGAACACCTCTTGGGGTGTTCCGCTTCCAACGACGTTGCCGTCGGCCATCACACAGACTCGATCTGCGACTTCAGCGGCAAATTCGAGGTCGTGCGTCGACAGGACGACGCTGATACCGTCCTCGTGAATCTGCTGGATGCGTTCGGCGACCAGTTGGGACCGCTCGGGATCGAGCCCTGCGAGTGGTTCGTCCAGCACGACCACGCTCGGTTCGAGCACGAGCACGCCTGCGAGGCCGACGAGGCGTTTCTCGCCCCCGCTCAGGTAGTGTGGAATCCGGTCTTCGAGGTGGGCCGCGTCGACGGTCGCGAGCGCCTCACGAGCGCGTGCCCTCGCTTCGTCACCGGGGACACCGTAGTTCTGGAGGCCGAACATCACGTCATCGAGGACCGTGGGCGCGACGAGTTGCGTATCGGCGTCCTGGAAGACGAAGCCAACTTTTTTCCGCGCATGTTCCTTGTTGTCTTCGGTGATCGGGGTGCCGTCGACGACGAGTTCGCCGTCGTCGGGAACGAGCGTCGCGTTCAGGTGTTCGAGGAGTGTCGACTTCCCGGCGCCGTTGCCACCGACGAGTGCGACGACTTCGTCGGGGTACACCGAGAAGTCGACGTCGTGCATCCCGACCGTCCCGTCGGGGTAGGTGTGGGCCTCACACTGGAGATTGACCAGCGGTGAATCGTCTCGACTCACAGTCTCACCCCGTAGACCGCGACCGCTGCGTAGCCGACGACAGCGACGTACGAACCGACCACGATGAATAGTTCGTAGATCGGTGGCCGCGAGACGTCGCCGTACAGCGTGATGTCGCCGTTGTAGCCACGGGCCTCCATCGATTTGACGAGTCGTTCGGACTGCTCGATAGCCGACAGCATCGTCATGCCGAGGATTCTGGCGTACAGCCGTTTGTTCGACCAGAACTCCGAGAAGTTCGCGCCGCGGGAGAGCGCGGCTTTCACCAGATCCTCGAGCGTCTCGATCATAACGAACGTGAACCGGTAGGTGAGCAACGCGATCTGGTCGATTGGCCGCGGGAGCAATCGCCCGAGCATGTACGCGACATCCGTATATTTGGTTGTCATTGACGCCGTTAGGACAAAGGTGACGACCGTGAGCGACCGACAGGTGAGCTCCCCGAAGAGCACGAGACCTGCCCACGTGACCGAGAGTTCGCCGAGCGGTGTCGAGAGCGCGCCACCGATTGGCGTACCCGGTTCGAGAAACGCCAGCGGTCCGGCGACCGAGACAATGAACAGCATCGGGAGCGTGTACCAGCCAGCTAACCGTGAGAAGGGCAGCCCCGCGAGTCCGTAGACCACCAGTACGGCACCGTACAATCCGGCCAAGAGCGCGAGTCGGTCGAACACCGTGACAGCGAGGACGAGGGCGCCGACAACCCCGACCTTCGTCCATGGGTTGACGCGGTGCAACGGTCCGTCTCGCCGCTCGGCGAACGCGGTGATGAGCCGCGGATCGGGAACGTGGTTCGAGAGTGTCGTCACGGTTACCGTGTCGCTCGTTCCTCGTCCTCGAAGCCCCCGTAGCGGTCGACGTAGACGTACAGGCCAAGCCCGAGCAGAACCATGAAGGCGACGATAGCACCGAATTCAAGCATCATCCCGCCTTTGCGGATGGGGCCGGCGACGACGATACCGCGGCCGAAGTCAACGAGTCCGCCGCCGCCGTCCTGCACGCCGCGCTGAAGTGCTTTCGCGGAGCGCTTGGCCCACGGCAGGGCCCCGCCGGTCGCGGTGAAGCCCCAGTAGCCAGCGGCGAGGAAGGCCGCAAAGAGGGTAGCCAAGCCGCCGTACTGCTTCCAGCGCTGCATCAGGCCGTCACCCCGGTGGTTTCGTCGCGGGTGTCGCGGTCGGCGAGGCCGACGAGGTCGGGGCGCACGGAGGCGAGGAACTGAACGATGAAGCCTGTCAGGATCCCCTCGATGACGGCGACGCCAAGGTTGAGCCCGACGAGACCAGCAACGGCGATCGTCAGGTCGCCACGCGGCAGTGCGCTCCCGTTCACGCCGCTGACGACGATGATCGCCCCCATCAGGAACGCGCCTGCCGAGAGACCGAGCGTCGCGGCACTGGCGCTGGCGGGGAAGACGTCCCAGTCCATCCCCATCAGGGTCTTGAACGCGTAGTAGGCGACGATAGCTTCGCTCGCATTGACGAGTGTATTCGCGCCGAGTAGGCCGACTGCACCGTGGCCGAGCGCTGCCGAGAAGATGTTGACGACCAGTGCGATGAGCGCTCCGAGCAGCGGTCCAGCAAGAATCCCCACGAGTCCGGTAAGGTTCATGTGGATGCCACCCCACACGGGGATGTTCAGCTGGAAGATCGCGAAGCTCGCGGCCGCACCGATGCCGGCGAGCGCGATTTGGTGTGTCTTGATGCCGCCTTTCCGGACTCGGTAAACTACGGCACTGATCAGTCCGACGCCAAGCAGTGTCCAGAGTACCAGTGCCCATAGCGGGAACGAGCCTTCTCCGAGGTGAATGTGTGCCATGTCTGGTTTGCCAATCTTGGCAGCAGTCATAATAAAGTTGCTGTACTAGCTCAGCCAAGATAATAAATAGAACATAGAAAGATGCCATGTCTTGATAGGGGAAGATGGCGACACATCTGTCGGCGCAAGCGACCCCGAGCCTATTGCCCGCTGATCTCTGCGTTCATCGCATCGACAGGCACGACCGTATATTCGACCGAAACCGACTCGTCTGCTCCTCGAACGGTCCCGATAAATCGCAGGGCGTCGTCGTACGCGGCTTCGATGACGAATGTCTCGACACAACCAGCGTTATCTTCCAAGCAATTGTGGGAGTTCGACCGGACCGCCCCATCAAATTCGTGGCGGATATCCATCATCCGGCGTTCGATCTCCGGTTCGTCGTATCCGAAGACGGCAGTAACTGTCGCCAACACCCGCCGATCCTCGTCGTCTGTCTCTTGGTACTCTTCGAGCAGTGACTGGCACGCTTCGCGGATGACCTCACTCCGGCCGGTGTAGCCGTGTTCTTGCGCAAACGTATCGAGATCGTCCCGGAGTCGCTCCGTCATCGAGGAGCTCACAATTGGCATATATTAAAAATTGTCTCGAAGATAATAGATATGGTGGTTTGTTAAGGTACTCTTGGTAATCTTACTGTAAGAGTGTATCAGTGGCTAGTGTCGACAGGACTTCCGAGCTCATCCCTAATTTGCGCGACGTGGTCCACGAAGTCACGAGAGGTCCGTTCACGTGGGCGTTCTAGGTCAATAGAGAACGTCGACTGCACGGTTCCCGGGTCGGCGTCCATGACTACCACGCGATCAGCGAGGGTCACTGCCTCGTCGATGTCGTGCGTGACGAACACGACGGTCTGTCCGGTCTGCGCCCAGATATCGAGCAATTCGGCGTGAAGGCGGTCGCGTGTCCGAGCGTCGACACTACCGAACGGTTCGTCCAGCAAGAGGATCTCCGGATCGGGGGCAAGCGCGCGAGCGATACCGACGCGCTGTTTCATACCGCCGGACAGTTCTTTCGGGTATGCATCCTCGAAGCCCTTGAGCCCCACCAGGTCGATCAACTCCCGGACCCGTGCCTCGCAGTTGGGACAGTCACAGGCGGGCCGGTCGAGGCCAAACCGGATATTCCCGCGGACAGTTCGCCAGGGAAATAGTGCGTACTCCTGAAAGACCATTCCCCTGTTCAGCCCAGGACCGGTAACCGGGTCTCCACCGACCAGTATCGAACCACCATCCGGATCGTCAAGCCCGGCGATTGCTCGCAACAGCGTCGTCTTCCCACATCCGGACGGACCGACGACACAACAGAATTCGCCCTCCAAAACCGAGAACGAGACGTTTGCGAGCGCTTGCGTTGACTCGTAGGACTTGCTGACGTTCTGGATAGTGATCTTCTCACGTGAGTCTCGACTGGAGGATGAGCCCGAACTCAGCGCCATGCGAGGACCCTCCGTTCGAGTAGTCGGAACCCGACGTCCATAGAGAGGAACGCCAGGCTGATCAGGAACATATAGGCGACGCTGGTCGCCATTGCCAGGTTATTCGAGGCGTTGATGATCTCGTAGCCGACACCGGGCGCTCCGAACAACTCGGCACCGACGACGATCATCCAGCAGCGACCGATACTCGTCCGGAAGCCGGTCAACACCTGGGGAGCAGCGCTCGGGAGTGCAACGAGTTTCAGCATCGAAAGATCGCGCTCCACGCCGAGCGTCGACGCGGCATCGGTGAGTTCGCTCGACACGCCCTCGACGCCACCATACGCGCCGTAGAAGTTGATCCAGAACGCGCCGACGAAGACGATGAACGCGGCGCCGGTGTGGTGGATGCCGAACCAGACGATGGCGAAGACGACCCACGCCAGCGGCGGGATGGGCCGAAGCAACCGGACGAGTGGCCGCAACCAATCGTCGAGTACGCCGTTCCAGCCCATCGCCAGTCCAAGACCGATACCACAACTGGCACCGAGAAGGAGTCCGGGGACGTAGTGGAACAACGTCTGTGCCAGGTGCGCGAGCCCGGTCGGTAGTACTAGATTCGATCCCAAGACGGGGACCACAATCGCAGTCGAGGTCGCGAATAGGTCGATAAACGCGCGTACAGAATCCAGAGGGCCCGGCACTAGATACGACGGCTGGGTCGTCATCGCGCCGACCCACCAGACGAGCAAGAACACGAGAAGCCCGCCCAGGCCGCGCAGATACCGCCGTAGGTCCCCCTCGAAGCTGCCGCCGACCACTGCGTTGGAACTAGTGTCGGTACGCGTACTCATTCTTGGATGGCGTCATAGGGGTCGAACGCGAACAGATTCTCAGCCGCGACCGATTCCTCGATGTTGCCGACGTTGGCGACGAACTCACCCATCGTCGCGGCCTGGTCGGTGATCGCGTGCGGGTCCGAGAAGAAATCAGAGGCCTGTGAGTCCATGGCCGCCGTCGCGAGGTTCTCGCTCACGCCTGAGCCGATGATCGAGGCGGCGTGGGCGGCGGCTTCATCCGGTGAATCCGCCGTAAACTCAGTCGCCCCCATGTGCTGTTCGACCAGCGATTGCGCGACTTCGCTGTCGTCGAGCACTTGCTGGTTCGCGAACAGCACCGTGACCGGGTGGTCTTCCAGTATATCTCCGGACCAGACGAGTTCGCCGAAGCCGTCATCCTGGGCGATAATCGTCGCGAACGGCTCCTGGATGATCGTCGCGTCGATGTCGCCCGATTGGATCGTCTGGACCGCCTTCGCTGGTGGGACTTTCGACTTGTTGATTGCGGACTCCATCTCACCGACGTCCAAGTCCTCCTGAATCCAGTATCGGAGGACGATGTCGGGGACGCTCCCGTCCGGTGGGGCACCGAACCGTATCTTGCGACCATGCTCCTGCTCGAAGCGCTCGAACATGGCTGGCCCTTCCTGTTCGTAACGGTCGACGAGTTCGGTTGTTCCCATGACCTTGAAGCCATTTCTCGAGTTTGCCGCGAGGATACCGGCGTCGGTGCCTTTGTCGACGAGAACCATCGCAGGAGTGATCCCGAAGAGCGCGACGTCGACGTCCCCGCTCGCGAACGCCTTGACAACGCTGGGGCCAGAACTGAATCGCTCTATTGTGACATCTGCTGGAACGTCCTCGTAATAGTCCTCTTGTTCCATCACGTAGTGTTGCATGTTTGGGTAAATCGGGACGTACGCGACCGTGACGGAATCGAGTGATCCGCCCCCTTGACCGAGACAGCCAGCAATTCCCGTCGCAGTAATCGTGATTGCGCCTGCCTTCTGGAGTAGACTTCGGCGCGAGATTTGAACCATCAGTATTGCTAACTCTAGAAGTAGTTCTAATAATAACTGTGGTTCTATCAAAGAGAGTTAATACTAATAGTGTATAGTGTTCGTAGATGTTGCTAGACTCGGCGTGAATTCAGCGAGAATCCCGCGAGCGACCGCAGGGAGCGAGTGGGATGTCGACGAGCCCACTGACCGGAGCGAGTAGAACGAGCGGAAGGAAGTGGGCTCGCCGGAAGGGGCAGAACAGTATCAGTTCATATCGGCCAGCGGGCCGAAGTCGTCGACGGGTAGCACTGAGTAGTCGATTGTGAGCGTGTCCTTCGTCGCTCGGATCTTCCCGACGAACGTCGATATCTCTTCGAGAGATCCTTCTAACACGAAAAGCTCCATGCAATGATGGCCGCCGACGTGACTATGGAAGTTCGAAGCGACGATATCCTCGTGTTCATGGCGTAGATGCATCATTTTCTCTTCAACACTCGTCGTCTCGTAGTCGAAAACAACTGTTACGACACCCATCAATTCACGATCTTCGAGTTTCTGGTCGTCAAATTCGTTAAGTAGATCCCGACTTGCTTCTCGGAGTACCTCACTGCGACCAGTATAATCGTGGTCGTCTGCGAACTGGTCGATGCGTTCAAGTAGTTCCTCAGGCATTGAGACGCTAACAACGCTCATGTAGTAAGTTAAGTGGGAAAAATATTAAAGATTGCTATTCATCCTCCAGATGGTCGGTCACAATTCATTCAATATTATATTGGACAACAACTGGGTCCGGTTCTTGACTGCCTGCATCGGTCGGTAAGAGCCGTAACTATATCCCGCGCATCCTGCAGAAACGTCCTTATTATATTAAAAATGCATATTGGCACACCATTCTTTATTTCTTTTACTAACTTATTGGACTGAAGGCACACATCAAAACCATCCTCCGAGGTTGTGGGGTGCAGTGTGTTCGATCGCCGAGAATGCCTGGTCGACCACCAGCTGGCGGTCGTCGTCGTGTTCCGGCTTCTCGAGGTTCGCCGACCACGAGGTGTCGTGGATCCGGTCGGTAACGGGCTGTGCGTCGTCGTGGGTGCTAGACATTATTCTCGATTCTATTTACGCAGACTGATAAGATAAGTGGGCAGCCGAATTCCCGCCTGTCAGGAACGAATGGTATCTCACATCGTCTGTCGGTCGTCTCGAATCCCAGTCGTCTCGAATACATTCGGGGCAAAGTGTTCGTCCGTTTCGGTCTCACCAGCACCTATGCCGGCGATCACCTCGTACGTCGATGAAGTCGAAGCACCCACTGATCGACCGCTCGAAACGCTCGACGCCAGAGAGCTGCCGCCGCAACCACTGGAGAACGCGCTCGAGCGACTTGCCGACCTGGGGGATGAGGTGGTACTCGTCCAACGCAACGATCGTGCACCACAGCACCTCTATCCGCAACTGGACGATCGGGGCTACACGTACGAGACGATTGATGAATGTGAGAAGCGTAAGCAGACGGCGACGTCCGTCAGGGTGTTCGCCGTCTGCCTCCACGCGACCGGTTGTTCACTCCGAGAGACACAAGCGATTCTTCCCTTTATCGGCGTCGAACGCTCTCATCATGCAATCTGGTACTGGGTACATCGACTGGCTGACAGCGTGACAGACCCGCCGACGGCACAGCCGTCGCGGGTCGCTATTGATAAAACTGCTGTCGAGATAAACTGCGACTGGTCTTGGGTATACGATGCAATCAACCTAGACTCGAGGCTTATTCGCGATGTCGCAGTATTCGGACGACGAGGCACCGATCCAGCCGTTGCGTTCCTTCATCGAGTAACCGAGAAACACGATCTCGGTGATACTGTCTATCTTGTCGATTGCTACGGCTATCTGGTTGCCCTCTCTCGGTTAGGATTGGGCAGTTAGCTTGACTGCGGTGATCGAAACCTAATCGAAAAGTGGTTCACACCTTGAAGATGCGCGTTGACAGCTCCTATAACTCGTGGGTGGGCAGTCGGATGAGCGTCAGAGACTAGATTGAATAGTTTGTGCATTACTATATTATGAAACGGTCGAATTAGTTACTTACCTTACCAACACCAGCGAAGGTGCTAAACTAGATAGTGCCGAGAATTCATTCGATTCCAAACTATTCTAGTAATGCGTACACGGAAACAGGTGACGAGTGGCTGAGGCCGTTGACCTTTTCGTGGTATCAGCTCATCTGAACACGATGGAGTGAGCGAACCAATCCGCTTATTCGATCGCTACTGATACGCCGGGATGCCGCTTCCGAGAGATAGCCGCCCTCGACCAKCGTMSTSKAKGMYKYAGGCTGCGTATCATATCACTCCAGAAATTAATATTGAACGCTCATCTGTAGAAGTTAGTTCCCACTCATCTATTACAAGTCCATCTCCGACGAGTTCGAGAAACAGTACTCATGACTATGAGTGAAAATTACATAATTCTCGTAACGATCGTTGTAATTATCTCATTAGTGATTATATCTGCGATAGTATTTGGGATAGTAGATTGGATAGGTTCTCCAATATGCGATGCAATCGGAAATGATGCTAATAGCCTCCCCCAGTGTTAGCGCTGTTTTTGACACAATCACTCATTCTCAGACATCATTGGTCTATTCCCTTGGGGTTGTACGCCGGCAAATCCGGTTTCCCGAATATACACACGAGATCGAGAACACCATGTGCATAATTGGAACCCACTATAGAGACCCCAATAGTGTTAGTACACCCAGTCTTTCACATGGAATGCTGGTCAGATCATCACAAGACAGTACGAGATATAGAGCCTGTGTTCACCACGGAGTAATTGCCTCCTGAGTACGTACCCCAACCAGAGATCTTATTCGGAATCTGCGGCAGGTTCGAGTTCACTCGCATCGAGATCTTCGTCGAGGAAGGCACGCCCGTGTTCATTGAGCCGGTAGAGACCTTGTGCAATCCGATCGACTAACCCGTATTTGTTGAGTTTAGAAAGACGGACACTGGCGTGACTACGCGAGCAGACATCGAAATTTTCCACAGCTTGTGGGGTGAGATTTCCCTCATCCCGCATCGTTTCCATGATGCGCTCATCAACTGGACGCATCCAGTCTGCTCGTTGTCGTACCACATCTATAGTGGTTAGATTAGCGGTCATAGGTCTACCGATACGTCCGATAACGAAATATTATCGTTTTAATTTACCGTTGTACCGTTGTCGGTTGATTGTAAACCGTTAGGAAGCTATTTATGAAATGAGCCTCAAGACTCAATCGACCCGCTCCTTCGGACTAAAAGGTCCGACGTGTCCATAGCACGCCGGGGCCGGGTCACCCTCTGCACGAGGTTTCCGACCATGCAAAACGAACGCCCGAGGGGCAATGAATATTGCCCCACAGACGACGGTATAGCTGGCCAGCCAATAGGCTCGGTTCGTTTCTCGTCTTCGGTTCGGATCTCGGATACCCTCCTCGAGCACGATCGAGCCGCTCGGTCGACTACACCGAGGGGACCTGCTCGAAAACCGTTTCACACCCGAAAATTCGTACCGCCCGCTTCGATTACTCGAGGGTGGATTGTCGGTCGAGCACCCGCGACTGGCCTAAAAACGCACGCACTGCTACGACCGTTGGAGTTCCCCCAAAGCTGAGTATCACTCGAGACGGGACGGCGAGACAGCGCCGAACTATGATCCAGTTTTTCCGGAGTTGACGAGGGGTGAGCGGAACTCCGCAGGACGACCACCGCTCCGGGACAGACCCGATAGACGAACTCGAGCGACTGTGCGGTTCCGACGGTGTCTCGACTTGTTCGTCCTCGAGCGAACACGAAACGTTCCAGAAATCGTGAATCGAAGCGTCGCTCAGTCACGGGAGACGCAGAACGTCTTCCGAACGACATTGGAAGGGGTCGATTCGGGCTGTGCGCCTCGGTCAGTCCGCACTCTCGCTCGGCTGCGGTGGGTTTTCGGAGACGGAACGGCGAGCCGCGACGACGAGCGCCACCACCGTCAGCAGCGTCACGACCAAGAGCAGATCCGTTCCCGCTGAAAGCCCGACCAGAGACGTGACGTCGGCGTAGAACGTAAAGAGAAGAAACGCCGGGAAGAGGGTACCGATCGCGTATCGCCACGGGATCGCAAGCGGGCGCGAGAGCCGCCCCGCCCCTTCGAGGTACTCCTCGACCGCGGCCGGACCGAGGACCCAGGCCGTGTACACCATGAACCCGGTCAGACCGAGTACGAGGAGGAGATCGACGAGGTGGTTCGCGAACAGCGTAAACACCGCGGGGCTGAACGCGTTCACGCCGCCGGTGACCGCGACCAGCGCGAAGAGTCCCCGGGTCGCCCGCGACCGCTCAATATCGAACTCGTCGACCAGCAACGAGACCGGAATCTCGAGCATACTAATCAGGCTCGTCAGGGCCGCGAGGAGAACGACGAGGAAGAAGACCGCGCCGAGAACTCGCCCGCCGGGCAGACTTGCGAACGCGCCGGCAATCCCGACGAACAGGGCGCCCGGGCCGCCCTCGGTCGGTCCCGGCGCGAACGAGAACAGCAGCGGGAACACCACGACCTCTAACGGAGCGGTGTGAGCGTATTTCCGACGACGAGTACTCCGGAAGCGTCACCTCGAGTTGGCGCGGCGACTCCGTCGTCGATACCGCGTCCAGCCGACGAGCAGCGTCGGTAACACGAGCACGCTCGAGAGGAACGCGTACACGATCGTCAGCGCCGTCACGACGCCGAACTGCTGGACGGCGGGAATGAACGCGAGCGCGAGCGTGCTGAATCCCAGCGCCGTCGTCGCGACGCTCCCGAACAGCGCGCCGCCGGTTCCGGTCATCGCCGTCCTGAGCGCGTCGTCGACGGTTCCGTTCCGCTGAAGCTCGAGGGTGTACCGCGAGCTGACGTGGATGTTGTACGCGACGCCGAGTCCGATCGTGAAGCTCGTGACCGTCCCGGTCAGGACGTTAAACGGGATCTCGAGCAGCGCCATCGTCCCGACGATCCAACAGACGGCGAAGACGACCGGCAACAGCGTGACAGCACCGAGCGTGACGCCGTTGCCGTTCAGGTAGTACGCGACCGTGAGGACGGCGAACACCGCAAGGAGGGTGATCGCCAGGCTCTCGAGGATTCCCTCGAAGAGGTCCGTTTCGACGACGTGGGTGACGATCGGCGGGCCGGTCGCGGTCGCGTTCCAGCGCGGTTCCGTCCCCTCGCCGTCGATCGTTTCCGCCACCGTCCGCATCTCCGCGGTCGTTCGTTTATCGTCGACATCGCTGCTGACGGGGACGAGCATTCGTACCGATTCGTACTCGCCGTCGTCGGTCCGGTGAACGACCTCGCTCGCGGCCCCGGCGTCGACCTCGTACAGCCGGTCGTACAGCCCCTCTATGTTCTGGTCCGGAACGCCGTCGCCGGTTCGGTCCGCGAGCTGGAACGTCGCGTTGAACGACTCGTTCCGCTCGGCAGCCGACTCCATTGCCGTCAGCGGATCGGTACCGGAAGCGTCGACCGCTCCGGGGTCGTCGGCTGACTCGGACTCGCCGATCCGGGTCCGTGCCGCGTCGATTCGTTCGAGCGTCTCGCCGTCGGTGACCTCGCCCCGTATCACGATCTGTGCCTGTGCGTCCCTGTACTCGAACTCGTTCCGAAGGCGTTCGTACCCGGCTTTCGCCTGATAGCCGTCGCTCGTTGCCCCCGGTATATCCTCGAGCCAGGCGGGTTCCTCGGCGAGGAGGTCCGTTTGCTCGAAACTCGTGTCGACATCTTCGGCCGCGTACAGGCTCCCCGCGGTCACGGCGAGGACCGCTATCAGCACGACGATCGGAGCGATTCGCGCCGCTTTCGCACCGATTGAGAGCGATTCTCGAACGGCACCATCGCGCGTTCCCAGCGCGGCTTTCGGTCGATCTGACTCGCCTGACGCGAAGAACTCCTCGAGTTCGACCTTGACCGACGGCATCAAGGCGCCGAAGACGAACAGCGCGGCGACGATCCCGACGGTGCTGACGAGGCCGAACTCCCGAAGCGGGCCGATCGGGCTCACCAGGTTCGAGAGGAAGCCGATCGCCGTCGTCACCGTCACCCACACCAGGGCTGCGCCGACACCCGCGAGCGCGACCGCCATCGCGGGTCGGACAGAGGTCGACCCGGCAGTGCGTCGCTCTCGGTGGCGCATAAACACGTGGATCGCGTAATCGATCGAGAGGCCGATCAACAGCGCCGGGATCGCGACGAACAGCTGATTGAACGCGATTCCGGTCCACCCCATGAACCCGAGCGTCCAGATAAGGACGACGGCGATCCCGACGACGCCCAGTGTGACCTCGAGGGGGTCGCGGTAGGCGATCCACAGCGAGACGAGAACGAGCGCGAACGCGAGCGGTCCCACGAACTGGAGGCTGTCGACGATCGCGCGATCGATCTCGTCGGTGACGATTCCGTTGCCGAAGACGGCGTACTCGGCGGTCGCGTCGTCGCCGTGACTCTCGACGACCTGCTGGATCGCGAGCTGACTCTCGACGGGTTGCGTATTGCCCGTCGCACCCGTCCGTTTATCGTCCCCGCTCTCTGCGGACTGTCTGATGATGATAAGCCGCTGGTCGATATCGGTCGACCCCGGCTCGGCGGAGGCGGGAAGCAACGTCGTGGCGAGTTCACCGATCGGATTCTCCCGATTCCCGAGCACGGACTCGAGCAGCGCGTCGTACGCCGACTCGTCGAGCGACTCGAGGGCCGCGACCTGTTCGTCCAGCGGCGGGAGGTCCGTCGATTCGAGCGCGTCGCGCTGGGCTTCGAGCGCTCGTCGTTCGTTCCAGATGCGGTCGTACTCCGCAGTGAAGACGCCGACCGTTCCGTCGGCGTAGGCCGACTCGAGATCGCTCTCCAGTCGATCCGTTCGCCGCTCGGCGGTCGTCTGGGTTATATTGTCGGCTTCGACCGCCCGCTCCGCCGCGTTTATCTCCGATTGAATCGCCCGGACGCTCGCGACCGAACGGTTGAACGATCGGCTCTGATCGGTCTCGAGGTCGGTCGCCGCCGACGTTTTGATCCCCTCGAGCGACGACTCGATCGCTCTCGAGCGAGCGCGGTACGTTTCGCTGTCGATCCGCCCGTCCTCGAGGGAGGCGTTCAGTCGTTCGTACTCGATCTGCCGATCGCGGACCGTCTCGAGGTCCCCCCGTAGCTCGGTGGCCGTCGCGTTGAGCCGACGTGCACGTTCCTCGAGTTCGGCGCCTCGTTCGCGCAACGCCTCGGCCTCGGGCTCCCGGATCGCCGCGGTCGCGACGACGTTTTCGACCCCGACGATCGGCGACTCTTCGGCGAGCGACGCCTCGACGGTCCCGTTGGCGTGCAGTTGCCGTTGGAGGGCCAGCGATTCGCGCAGCGATGCTTTCGAGAGAGCGTTCTCATCCCGAACGGTGATCGCCGCGACCGAACTGTCCGTACCGGTCTGTGCGCTGAAGTTCTCGTTCGCATACGCGAGCGCTTGTGCCTCGTCGGTCCCGCTCGCGAACTGTTTCATCGACGCGTCGTACTCGAGAGCCGGTATTCCCGCGCCGAAGATCAGCGTCAACACGAGCAACAGCCCGATCACGAGTCTCGTGTGTGTCGTAATCGCGTCGGCGAGGCGCCTGCTCCGAACGCTCCCGGCTTCGTCGTCTGTCGGCCGTTTCCCCGTCACTCTTCCCTCGTCGTCTCGGTCCGATCGGATTCGGTCCGGCGGCCAATCGTTCGGTAGCCACCGTAGACCGCGACGAGGCCGAGCCCGGCGATCACGATGACCGCGACGAGAGGACCGGCGGTCGCCCCATCGTCGTCGCTTTCCTCGAGTTCAGTTCCGAGGAACGCCTCGACGCGCTTCTGGTCGATTTCGGGGAGGTCTCGCTCCCACTCGCCGGGCATGTAAACCTTGGTTTCGGGGCCGATCTGCTCGCGCTCGCGCACCGCAGACTCCGAGGGGTCGTCGCCGACGAACGCCGACGTGACTAGCGAGACCGTACTCGAATCACCGGCGGTCTCGACGTGTAGTTCCGTGAGCGCCAACCCGTGGCTCTCCTCGAGCGGATTGCCCTCGAACGACTCCGAGGCGGCCGCCGCCCCCTCGAGTTCGTATCCCTCTTCGTCGATCGTCAGGTTCGTTTGTGACAGTTCCGCGGACTCGAACAGTTCGTTCAGTTCGCCGGTCGCTGCCACGACGTCGTCGGCGTCTGCCGCAGCGTCCTCGAGTTCGAGGATCGTTCGTTCGAACGGATCATCGGCGGCCGTCTCGTAGTCGTAGACGACCGCGATCCCGTCGCCGGTCGTCTCCAGAGTCGCCGACGTGGTCCGGTTCGGCACGAACCCCGCCAATCCGTTCCGTTCGAGTTCCTGCGTGTACGCCGTCCAGTTCTCGGCGTCGGAGTGCCACTCCGCGTCGATCGTCGTCAGAGAGCCGCGCTGATCCGTCGAGACGTTCCAGGAGGCTGCCTGTCGAAGGTCACTGTCGGATCGCGTCTCGAGCGCCGCCCTGACGTCGTCGAACTGATTCGCGAGGTCGTCGTCGAGTCGGTCGATCGATTCGGATATCTCGACCGCTCCGAGCACGAGCTCGTCGGAGGCCCCGAGTTCGAACTCCCAATCGATATCGGTCCGCGCGCCGTCGCGTTCGAGCGCGATCGAGCCTTCGTCGAACTCGGACGCCGCGACCCGGTCGGCCATCGCGCGCGCTTCGACCCCCTCGAGTTCGACGTCCGCGAACGACTGGACCTCCGTGACGAGCCGCTCTGCGACGCGTTCCTCGACGCCGGTGTACTCGACGTCGTACTCGTATTCGACGACGTCGCGTTCCGCTAATTCCGCGTACTTGTACGACTCGAGTGAGCCGTTGGCGACTCCCCGCATCTCGATTGCAGCGCCCAAAAATCGGGTTTCGAGCGTCTCTTCGGCATCCAATCGGCTATCCCACCGGTTCGTTTCCCACGACTCGACGACCCGGCGTTCGCTCACGTTCATCGCGTAGCCGTCGTCCGTCCCGACGACGCTCACCTCGAGGGATTTCGTTCGAGGGCGGAGTGCAGATTCGTTCGCGTCGACCGTTCGCGTCGACCCCGACGCGACGAGCGTACCCGACGCGAACTCGAGGTCGCCCTCGGAGCGGAACGACTCGTACGCCGTGTCGATGTCGGTGAACGCCCCCTCGAGGTCGATCTCCGAGGACGACTCCGTCCCTGTCTTTTCTACGTCCACGTCGGCGTCGAGTTCGGCGATAGAGCCGGTATCCGCTATCAGAAGGTCGCCGGAACTGGCAGCCGTTCCATCGTCGGTTCGGAACGTGGCGTCACCCACCACGCCCGGCTCCGCCTCGAAATCACCGTCGTATTGGGCATACGCGAGCCCGGTTTCGGGTTCGACGCTCACCGTCCCCTCGACCCTCGGCGTTTCGTGGGTCCGTTCGTAGGTCAGGATCGCCTCGCCGTCGTCGGAAACGTAAACCGCGTCGGCTTCTTCCGACGGGTCGATCCCCCCGACCGTCTCTCCGAACGGGATCCCCGCAGTCTCGACTTCTCCGCCGACGTTCCCGGCACACGCGCTCGAGAGCAACAGAACGCCGACGAAGACGGCGACGATCCGACTCGTATCCATTACTGATCGGTTTCGACTACGTGGTAATACGCTTTGATAACTTTTGATTCGGTTGACCGGTTACTGAGCGAGAATCTATACGAAAGCTACATGTGTTCGAAATTTAAACCTCAACGCGATGAGTAGGCAGTCAATACCGAAACGGTCCCTGAAGCAGCTTTCCACGGTCGTCGTGACCGTCGTACTGATTACGTCGCTTTTCGCCGGTGGGGCGCTGGCACAGATGGGCGACGAGGCGGATCCGGCCGACGAGGTGTTCGTCGACGAGAACGGTGACGCCGTCCTCCTCTACGAGGAAAACGCCACTGACGAGGCCTCGGGCGAACTCGGTCTCGATGTCTCCGAGTCGGTCGTTTACGCGATGATCTCCGATGAGATGGAAGAGGACGTCTCCGGTGCGTTCTCGATGGAACTCACCGACGACAGTCTCTCTTCCGCCAGCGAATTCGCCGCCGACCGGCCCGACGAGGTCGACGATCTCTCGATGAACGTGACGTCCGAACAGACCCAGGAGAACAGTGAGTTCGACGCCGCCCTGGACCTGACAACGGAGTCGATGATCGGGACGGGTGATGCCGACGAACGAACCGGTTCTTTCTCGGGTGAGTCTTCCTCGAGTGCCGACGAGTACGCCACCGAGGGCGAGTTCAGCGTCTCCCCCGGAGTGGGCGCGTCCCAAGCCGAAACCAGCTTCGACCTCGAGATCTCCGAGAGCGACGGCGGGTACACGCTCGACGTGGGTCAACAGCAGTCGATCGCACAGTACCAGGCTGGAAACTGGGAAACCGAAGCGGCTGCAAAGCAGACACTCAAGTCTCAGTTTGCAGCCGTTGAGGACGAACTCGACGGCACCGTGACCGTCGACGTCCACGACTACGAGTTCGTCGAGAACGAGATGGGCGGCGGCCAGCTCGACATCGAATACACCGTCGAACTCGAGAACGTGACCGACGGCCTCGAATCGACGCTCGCAGACGACTTCGCCGACGATCCGGCCTTCGATATGGACCGGGACGAAGCCGAAGAGCTCGCAGCAGACGTGCTCGCGTTCGAACTCGAGACGATCGATCTCTCCTACGCGATGACCCCGGATGCGGTGGAAGGCAGCTGGAATATCGCGTTTAGCGACTTCGATTCGACCGCGAACGCGGTCTTCGACTTCGCAGAGTCCACTGGCGAGACGGGAGAGACGTTCGACGACTACGCCGAGCGATACGACGCACAGGCGCAAGCCAATCTCACGCAGACGTCCGAGTGGGAACTGACGTTCACCGACGACGGTACCGAGTCGACGATCTCGGGCGAGATGGCCACCGATACCGAGAACTGGGAGGCGTACGTGCAGGAACTCGAGGACCGTGACATCGAGACGCCCGAGTTCTCGATGACCGCCAGCGCAGAGACCGTCGACGACGAGATCGATATGGAGATGAACTTCGAAGTCGGCCAGGAGGAGATGATCCAGACCGCAGTGAGCACGATGATCGAAAACCTCCAGCAGTCTTCGACGACCGACGACGAGGCGATCGAATTCATGACGGCGTTCGAAGAGGCCGACCTCCAGATCGCCAAGTTCGACCTCAACATGGACGATGGCACGGTCGAAGTCGAGACGGGAGCGAAGTTCGACGACTTCACCGCGTTCGAGGACCACCTCGAAGACGCGTTCTCCGGTCTATCGATCTCGCACGTCTACGCCGACGAGGACGCCGGATACGTCTACGTGACCGAACTAGTCGACGGCGAGGCCACCGAAGACGACGTGCTGTCTCACGAGGCCGTCGGCGACGAGACGGATATCCACATGCCCGGCGAGTGGGATGAGGATCATCCGCGACTGGATACGGACGAGGTGAACGAGTATCTGAGCACCGAAAACAGCAGTGACGAGGATACCGAAGAAGACGAGGACACAGACAGCACGCCCGGATTCGGCGTCACGGTCGCTCTCGTCGCCGTGCTCTCGACACTCGTGTTGTTCCGTCGAGACTAACCACGGTCTTTTTCCGCCGTAGCACCCATCCGAGTAACCGCCCACCGCTAAACGGGAGGTTTTCCGAACGTCTCGTCAGGGAGTCCATCGTGCGGTTTTATCCGGGGAATGCGAACCCCGCACGGAGACGATCCGGCACTGTCGTAACTGCTCACAGCCTGACCGCCGTCCGAATGTCGACCGATTACCCGATCGTGAGCACTCGATCGGCGGTCGTGACGATCTCGAGGAGATCGTGCATCGTCGAGATCGGACAAACGTCGCTTTCGTCGCTCCCCCGGATTTCGAGGCAGGTTCCACATGCCAGTAACTCGCCGCCGGCATTGGCGAACGCTTCCATCCGATCGCGAACGTCGAACTGATCATCGGTGATCTCCTCTGCCTCCACGCCGTCACCGAGAAGGAAAACGGAGACGTCTTTTCCGCTCTCTACTGCGGTGATTCCGAGGCGAAAGGCGTTCCACGCACGTTCGGGGTCGCTGGTTTCGAGTACGATTCCGATCGTTTCGACGTCGTCATCGTCTACTGACTCAGGCACATATTGTATTATTACCCCAATACCACATAGTACTGTCGCCTACCGACGTGGCGTTCGACAGCGTTCGTGCTCGTCTCCTCGGGCGCGCGACGAGACCAAGAGCAGGACTGCGACCAGCGGTACCAGAGAGACGCCCCGATCCCGGATCAACAGGGACAGGTACAGTAGTTTAAATAGGTAACAGAGTTGCCTATTGTATCTATTTCACCTATTGCTTTTGCCGCAATTGTACGTACTCGAGCCGTAAGCCCGGTATCGCACCCGAGATGGGGGGAGACGCGTCCGTTCTGTACGCGCGTGTATCCTATCTACCGGCGGTCCGATGCCCTCCGTGGATTCGAGAAAGACTGTAGTCCATGCGCCACGACAGGGTGCCCATGCGCTTTCGTCGCAGGTCAGGGGCGGTCGTCGCGTTGCTCGGACTCGCGGCGCTCGCCGGAGTCGCTTACGCTCTCCGGTGGCGATCGAATCCGTCACCGTGTCCGTACGCCCAACGGCACGCGATCGATCTTCCGCGGCCGGTCATCACGCGCTCGAGGCTGTGCGACGTGCTCGATCCCCGGCCCGGCGAGCGCGTGCTCGAGGTCGGACCGGGGACGGGGTACTACACGGGTACGGTCGCGCGGGCGATCGAACCGTCGGGAACGGTACACGCCGCGGACGTACAATCCGAGATGGTAGCGCACCTCAGAACGCGGATGCGACGGGAAGGGATATCCAACGTCGAGCCGATACGCGCCGACGGGCGGTCACTTCCGTACGAGACTGACGGGTTCGACGCCGCGTACCTGGTGCTCGTCCTCGGCGAGATTCCGGACCAGGAACGAGCGCTCGACGAACTCGAGCGAGTAGTGAAACCCGGCGGCCGGCTCGTCGTCGGCGAATCGCTCCCCGACCCGCACTTCGTCGGATTCGAACGGCTTCGCCGAGGCCTCGAACGGCGAGGGCTGACCTTCGAAACGCGCGTCGGGACGCGAGCGGGGTATTTCGCGCGCTTCGAGCTGCCCGTCTCGGAGCGGGCGACCACCGCTACCGAGTAGCCGGGAACGACACTCAGAGCGGCCGCGCTGAATCGAAGTTTCAGTTGGTCGCTTCAGTACTCGAGCGCACCGTTCGTGCACAGATGAGCAGGTAGTCGACCGACCCAGAGTGTCAATAGAGTCCTCCATCAAAGATGTTTCCAATGGGTGTATTGTACAATTCACACAAAGCTTTAAACGGTGTCGAACCGTAGAATGGGGTGATGGCAACCGACGCACGCGACGACGTTTCAGCACGATCGCACGACGAACCGCTCTACATCGACGGGGAAGGCCACCTCGAGGAGGTCACCACGGCGAACGACGTCGTTCTCGTGGACCTCTACGCCGACTGGTGTGGTCCCTGTCAGATGATGAATCCCGTCCTCGAGCGACTGGCGGAGACGACCGACGCCGTCATCGCCAAGGTCGACGTCGACGAACACCAGCAGCTCGCGGCCTCGTTCGGCGTTCGCGGCGTGCCGACGCTCGTCGTCTTCAACGACGGCGAGCAGGTCGAACAGCAGTCCGGCGCGCTGCCGGAAGACCGACTCCGAACCCTGATCGAGAGATACACCGAATGAACGACGGAACGAACCCACTCGCAGACGTTCGGGACGTCGTGATCGTTGGCTCCGGCGTCGCTGGCCTCTCCGCGGCCGTCTACGCCGCTCGAGCCGACCTCGAGCCGCTGGTGCTCGAGGGGCCCGAACCGGGCGGCCAGCTCACGCTGACGACCGACGTGGAAAACTACCTCGGCTTCCCCGAGGGAGTCGGCGGAATGGAGCTGATCCAGAACGGCAAGGAACAAGCCGAACGGTTCGGTGCCGAGTTCGCCCACGGAACCGTCGAAAACGCGACGCTCGAGGAACGGCCGTTCGAACTCGCACTCTCGAACGGCGACCGGCTTCGAACGCGCGCGCTGATCGTCGCGAGCGGTGCGAGCGCTCGCTGGGTCGCGCCGAGAACGAAGACGAACTGATGGGCTACGGACTCTCGACGTGTGCGACCTGCGACGGCGCGTTCCACCGCGGCGACGACGTCCTCGTGATCGGCGGCGGCGATTCGGCGATGGAAGAGGCGCTCTTCCTCGCGAAGTTCGCCGACAGCGTGACGATCGTTCACCGACGCGAGGAGCTACGGGCGTCCGAAATCATGGCCGACCGCGCCCGCGAACACGACGCCATCGAGTTCCGCTGGAACACCGAACTCGAGGCGCTCCACGGCTCGCACGAGGAGGGGGTGACCGGCGCGACGCTAATCACCCATCCCGACGGTTATCCCAGCGAGAAGGGAGAGTCCGGCGGCGACGTCGATCGAGAGACCGTCGATATCGGCGGCGTGTTCTACGCGATCGGCCACACACCGAACACCGAGTTCCTCGAGCGGACCGCCGTCGAACGCGACGAGAGCGGCTACCTCGCCACGCGGACAGACGACGCCGGCCGTGGAACGACCGAGACGGCGGTCGAGGGCGTCTTCGCCGCCGGCGACGTCGCCGATCCGGAGTACCAGCAGGCGATCACCGCGGCCGGAACCGGAAGTATGGCCGCCCTCGACGCGGAGGCGTCCCTCGAGGCGCTCGAGGTTTCGGAACGGACCGCCCTCGAGCCGACGCCCTAGCGGTAGTGATCACATCGAGGCGATAGTGCGATCAGTAGATGGCGTGAAATTCACCCCTGCCAACGGTAGCTGTACTCTCACCGGCGTTCTCGTGGTTATCGGTCTGACAAGTGCACAACGGCATCGACCGTGAAATCGGCAAACTTCTAGGAGTGTTCCCACTGCGAGACCGCAGGCTTCCTGACTAGGTCTGTCGACACGTTCGCACTGAGGTTCTTTCACTGGAAGTTTTGGCACGCCTAAACTTCGAAACTAATTTGTTGGTTTAGGCCAGCCAAAACTACATGGGAGGCGATCCTTGTGAATACAAAACACTGACACGGTGTAACTACGGAAAGGAAAACAGATCGGGCGTCCGCGATGGACTCTTCGATACCTATTCAGCCAGTTCGACCTCGGAGCAACACCGAGTACGAACAAGTGCAAGAGCCCATACAGGAACACCCAAAGGTCCTATATCAAAGACGAGAGGGAGCGGATACGGCGGCGTTTCCTCGTACCCAGTGACCCCCGAACGGATCCGCAAACAGTTCGTTGGAGTGGTGTCCGAGTAGATGGTAACCGAAACCGCGTCCAACTCCGATTCGAGCGGCTGGCGCGACGAATGGCTGAGTACCTTCGACGGCTCGCTATAACGCAGGACAAGACGACCCACACACGGACGAACGGCAGCCGTCCAGATGAGACAAACGATCCGATTATCGACAACCGTCGAGTCGGTGAATCCGCCAGATATGCGGTCGGCGTGACGGCAACCCAGAAAGATTACTTGCTGAAATCACCGCTCGCCTGGGTTAGCTAGGGGATTCGCCACCGTCGTCGAGGGCCACTCGTCCACGTCCCGAAGTCGCATGGCGGTCAGCGGCTTGTGGACGAGACGCGACGCGAAAAGCGAGTCGCGGTCAGCCGTGATCCGGTCGTCGGGTATCGACCCATCGGTTGCAAGTCGGTCGAACACGCGCTCGCATCGTCCTCTGACGAGAGACCAGCAATCGGGTCCGGAAACGGGCTCGGTCGCAGCTAGTCGGCTAACCAGCTCCCCAAGGTGATTCTGGAACAGTGCGTACCAGAGTTTCTCGCGCGCTTCGTCTGGGTCCTGGGTACAGACGTCCGACCCTGGATAGAGGTCGATCGAGGCGTCCTCGAGGCGTTGCTCGAGCAATCTAATGTCGCCGAAATCAGCGACCAGCGCGCCCACTGGCCGGCCGTCGTCGAACACCACACCTGTGTTCTGAAGGTGGGCTTCCAAGGCGATACCGTGTTTCACGAACAGCGTCAGCGGTCCTGGAACGACCGCGTCGAGGTAGGCTGAGAGAAAGCCGTCGACGGTCTCGGCCCTGCTGGTGGTCTCCTCACCGTTACCGTACGCATCGAGGAGTGCCGAGAGCACCGATCGATCGCCGGGTGGCGGACACGAGAGAAGGCTCGCGGCGGTTACCACTCGCTCGCCATCATCGACGATCGGGTGGCGGTTCGGACTCTGTCTGATGAGCGCTCCGAGGTGTCGAACGTCATCATATCTCGTTCCCTCATAGCGGGAGCCGTCCGGCGGGTAGTAACACGTTGTCGCGGGCTCTGGACGGATGCCGAAGCGTTCGAACGAAGCCGCCTCGCAGGTGCGCTGGAGAAGCTGACTCAATTGTGGCCCGTCGGCGACGACACTCGGCGAGAGGGTCCGGACCGCGTTCGTCGTCTGGACGCCGATCGCAAGTTTGAGATGAGGAGGCGTCGCGATCGCGCTTTCAGCAGGGTCAGGGACGACCGTCCGCAGCGAGAGTAACGGCGAGACCGACCGCGTGTACGACGGGACCGGGACGACGCGATCGTCTCGCCGGGCGACCGCGTAGCGGTCGGGGACGACGTGCCTGAACTGCCACGGGTGGACGGGAACGACGGCGTAACTATCGGGGTCACGATCGGGCGGCACTGCGGCTGCTGTCGCGTCCGCGAGTCCGGGAAACAACTCGTAAAGCCGCTCGGTCAGCGAGGGTCCGCTGTCGGCCACCGACAGTGTCCACGCCTCGTCGATGGCGACAAAACGGAGCTGAATCGAATCGGCGAACTCGGGAGCGAGCGACAGCGCTTCAGTCGCCGACATACCCTGTCGGAGTTTCGCACCTGGGTGGATCGGGTGACCGCCCACTACCAACCGGTCGAAGAATGCCATCGAATCGGCTGCCGAATGCGTCTCTTCCGCCGTCGGCGTCGGCGGTACGTCGAAATCGTCCCACAGCACCCGCCGACCGAGTCGTGCTAACGCGAGGTTCGCAACGCTCTCCCCAATTTCCGATCGGAACCGATCCGCGTCGTCTGCCGTCGGGACAGCGTCCGATCCGTACAGGAGCGAGACGACTGACTCAGGGGATCCGACGGGTTCGACTCCGTCCGAGCGACACGTCACGGCCCAGCGACCGAACTCGAATCGGTCGAACCCTCGGATCGAACAAATAGGTGTGACGACCGTCGCCGCCGCACTCGGGAACCGGATAAGGAGCAGCTGGTCGGCATCACCGGGATCGGGAAGCTGTTCGGGCAACGCACACAGATCCGGGACACCCGGGATGGTGTCAACTTGCTCTGCCAACCCTTCGCTGGCGTCGACCATCACCGGATCTGGGATCCCTCGGGGTACGTCGCGAGCCAGTCCGCCGAGCACCGCCTCCGGTCTGCCGTACGTGCTGAACAGCCGGAGCAGTGGACTGGTCACGCGCTTCTGACAGGTCTCGAATACCCGCTCGTTGCGATCCTCGTCCGGTGTGCTCATACTACCGGGCCGTCGGTCTGCTGTCGCGAACTGAGGCTCGGCCTACCACTTCGGCCGCTCACCTGGCTATTCTCGTCGCTACGCCGCGATAGCTCTCCCTCCTGAGTAGCAGTTTCGGGCTCGCTCGCAAGCTCCACCCGGTCCCCGTGTGGCTCTGTATCCATCGTGATTAGATGCGTCCGGAGATGGCTGTTAGTCGCCCCATCCGTCGAGTCCGACGTTCCGTCGAGTCCAAGTCCCGACGCACACCCTGCGAGTGTGGTACAAATCGCTGTCGTCGTTCCTGTGAACACCTGTCTCCGTGTCAGTCGACTGTCGTCGAGCATGAGTTTTAGGCTGACCTAATACAATTTAGTTCTTTTTATTTTAGGTTGGCCAAAAATAGTGTAGTACCAAACATAGGTTTCAACTCTCTCAGGACAGATCGTGTGCTCCGCGAATCACTGGTCGGCCTCGAAGCGTACGAACCGTCCGAATCGGCGCTGATCAGCAACCTGCTCGACGACCGCCGCGTTCCCTGCAAGGGGAACCTCCAGACCCGCTTCGAGGACCGCGACGAACTAGCGGCACCGCTCGAGGCGGAATCCGTCTACATCGACATCGAGAATCCACTGGTCACGCGGCTGTGACTGATTCGCTCGACTCACGTCACGTTCCGTCTCGCTCGAGCGGATCAGGGAGCCCGGTGACCCTTCGAACGCAGGCAAGCGGCGGACGGCGACACCACAAGAAGGTCAAATCGGCGGTGTTTTCGTCGGTCTGTACCGGTATCGACCACAACTGAAACCGCCTGCAGTACGTGTATGTACACGTATATCGTAGGGCTCTCGTGGATCTCTCCGCCACCAGAAGCTGCCATTGCCTCGACGCTCGCCGCCGCGCTCGAGCGATAACGCGCCGTTACGACGAGAGACTTCGTCCCCACGGACTCCAGTCGACACAGTTCTCCGTCCTCGCTGCGCTGGCGCTTACGGGACCGACCCCGCTCGGGGAACTGGCCGACCTGCTCGGGCTGGAGCGGACGACGCTCACCCGGAGCGCGAATCGGATGGAAGCCGAGGCTGGATCGCCGACGCCGAGTCGGCCGACGCCAGGGTCCGTCGCCTGACGCTGACCCGGGCCGGTCGCGAGAAAATCGAGCGCGCCTACCCCGTCTGGAAGGCGGTACAGGACGAGATCGACGAGGAAACGCGACTGGAGACGGAGTGAGGCCACGAACGGAGAGACGACAATGACACCGATTACGCGGCTTACCCGACCGGGAACGCGACCGGACGCGACGACGACCGGTGAGAGGTAGCCAATGGAAAAAATCACGCCGACCCTGTGGTTCGACGACGACGCGGCGGACGGTGGACAGATACACGACCATCTTCGAGGACGCATCGACCGGGAGCGTCAATCGGTACGACGAAGCCTCGGCGACGGCCAGCGGACGACCCGAAGGCAGCGTGATGTCGATCGAGTTCGAACTCGAGGGGCGATCGTTCGTCGCGCTCAACGGCGGTCCGGGATTCGAGTTCAACCCGTCGATATCGTTCATCGTCAACTGCCCGACGACCGAGGCGGTGGACGAACTGTGGGCGGACCTGTCGACGGGCAGTAAGACGCTGATGGCTCTCGATTCGTACCCGTTCAGCGACCGGTACGGCTGGGTAAGCGACGAGTTCGGCGTCTCGTGGCAACTGATACAGACGGCGGATATTTCCGGACGTGAAATCATCCCGTTGTTACTGTTCGCCGGCGAGCGATGCGGACAGGCGCAAGCGGCGATGGCGTTTTACACCGCGACGTTCGACGACGCCGAGATCAACGAGATCTCCCGTTACGATGCGGATCAGGAGCCGGACGAGGAAGGGACCGTCACGTTCGCGGAGTTTACCCTCGCCGGCCAGCGCTTCGCGGCGATGGACAGCGCGTGGGCACACGACTTCGGGTTCAACGAAGCGATCTCTTTCGCCGTCGACTGCACGGATCAGGAGGAAGTCGACTACTACTGGGACGCCCTCACGGCGGACGGCGGGGCCGAAGGCCAGTGCGGCTGGCTCACAGACAAGTACGGCGTCTCCTGGCAGGTCGTTCCGACCGGCCTCACCGAGCTATTGCGAGACGAGGACGCCGCCCGAGCCACTCGAGTCACGGAGGTGATGCTCCGGATGCGAAAGCTCGACCTCGAGGAACTGCGGAACGTCCACGCCGGCACAACCGGCGAGGAGGTAAACGTATGACGACGATTACGGTTCCCGAAGACTGCGGGAACTCGCCGAAGAAGGCACTGCTACGAGACTTCAACGTCGCCTTCGCGGAGGGTGACGAGGAGTTTATCCTCGAGACCGTAAGCGACGACATCGAGTGGACCAGCGTCGGCGAGCGACAACGCTACGGAACGGGCGACCTCGCCAGCGCGCTCGAGGAGATGGAAGAGAGCGATGTCGCGGAGTTGACCATCGATCACGTCATCACCCACGGCGCGACCGGTGCGGTCGACGGAACGGTGACGATGGAAGACGGGTCGGCGTACGCGTTCTGTGACGTCTACGAGTTCACGAACACCGGATCGAACGCCGCGATTCGCACGATGACGTCGTACGTGATCGAAGTCGGCGACGCGTAGCGCTCGTCGATCGGAAACTGACGTCGAATCTATTTTCACGTCGAAAGTACGGCTCCGACTTCCCGATCAGTTATGAGATCGTTATGAGCGGTCGTGCTGGTGAGATGACCCTCGAGACGGACCCAGTAACGCAACGAAAATGTGACGCCGTGAAAACGTGACACCGCGGAATGTCACGGTAGTCGGGTGAACGGGGGGTATTGTAGCTGGAAACGTGGGCGCAAAGCACCTCCCGCAAGGTACGACGGGCTTACGGGGGCGAGAAGAAAGCCCCGCGTCGTAGCGCGGGGAGGATCTCACGCGCGAAAGCGCCGACCGCGTCCCGAACGCGACGCTCGCTCGAACCGCGACGAGCGAACGAGTGCTGGCTCAGTCGTCGTCTCCTTTCACGCCGGTCTGGGGTTCCTCGAGGTCGACTTTGGACTCGGTCAGATCCTCAGTGACGGATCCGCGTCGGTAACGAGGAGTGACTGCAACAACGCGTCGAGCTGTTCCCGTGGCGTGTCGCCGTCAAGCGAACCAACCCGGCTCGTGAATCGGTCGTACAGTTCATCGAGAAAGGCGACGAACAGCTGGTCTTTGGAGTCGTAGTGGTAGTGAATAGACGACTTGCTCGTCTCTGCTTCCGCAGCGATAGCCTGAAGCGTGAGATCTGTATATCCGCGTTCACAGAGGACTCGATACGTCGCCTCCAGAATATCGGTAGCTGGTTCGTCCGCCATAACGGAGATACCTAACTTACTAACCAGTCAGTCAAAAGTCTTCGGGAGTTCGAATCGGCTGATAGACACCCGTTATATCGACACGAAATAGCGTCAAGGGGCATAATAGGGGAAGTCGGTTCCTGACGATTTAGTCAAAACGGTTATCTGGTCGAGGACGCACATAGCACCAATGGCCGACCTCCCGGAGCGGACTTCTTCGGATCCCAACGTAGAGATCATGCGTGCGACCTACCGCGCACTTCGAGAAAGCGGGTACGCCGACCTCACGATCAAGCGCATTGCCGAGGAATACGGGAAATCGACCGCCGCCATTCACTATCACTACGACACGAAAGACGACTTGCTCGTCGCGTTTCTGGACTATATCCTCGAGCGGTTCGTCGAGACGATACATGAAGTAGAGACGACGGATCCCGAACGGCGATTGGACCTTCTGCTCGACCAACTCCTCGTCGCACCGGCGGACCATCACGACCTGTTGATCGCAGTACTCGAGATGCGAGGCCAGACACCGTACAACGAGGCGTTTGCCGACCGGTTCCAACGGAACGACGAGTACGTCCGGTACATGCTTCGAACGGTGATCGATCACGGCATCTCCGAAGGCGTGTTCACCGACGTCGACGCCGAACACGCGACTCGAGCGCTCATACTATCGTCGATGGGGGACGCACTCGAGCCGTCGTTCTGGACGAGGCGGATACGCTCGCCACAGCCAGACAGACGGCAGAGGAGTACGTTTCCGTCGTTCTCAGAGCTGAGACAGACCCGTAGTGCGGGATCGTGAGAAATACGTGGATATTTTCCACATCCAGAATTTGCTGTATCGTCTATTGAAGTATGAAACGAGGAAATAAACTGCCGTACGGCGATTCACGCCGGCCGCTCCGTTGAATGGATACCAGTTGGCAACGCGGCGACGGCGTCGGAACCCGAGCGTACCTGTTGACGAGGAACTAGCCGCGGGCGACTGCGCCACTGACGGACAGCGGTTACCGACCGCTAAGTGCGTTTGGCGAGCGGCATCCTCGAGACATCCCAACGTCGCGCCCTCGACTTCGCGACCAACTTGCACGAGGGTATTCATGATAGAAGGTCAAATTGACGCATGGACTTCACTCTCGAGGAGAGCGTGTCGACTCCCCTGTACGCGACTCGAGACTCTCCGTCGCACAGCGTATATCGCCCGCGAGTCTCTGTGATCGAATGGATGATACACCAAGCAGTCGGTGAGCAGCCGTTCATCGACTGGCACGTAATTCGGCTGACTTTGCGTGATTCAGCAGATCTCACGGGCTTTCCTCGAGCCGTCGTACTGATTCCTCGCGTGCGAACTCCATGCTAGCTGACACCACACTACAATTCATCAATCTTTCCTCGAGACTGCAGCGATCGTGTACAGAGGAGCACATCTCAGACGACGTATCGTCGGAGCGTCACGACCCAAACCGTTTGATCGCCCAACTTCGCTCGGCAATCAGCAGTGAAGCGGCGACTACTGGTCAGGGCGGGGAGGACGTCAGTGCGAATCGGCTTTGGATGGAGCCTCGATCGACGGAACCGGAGATAGCGGGAGGAGGAGACGGTTCCGACAACTCGGACGTGAACGATCACTCGTCGTCCGAGTGAGCGTATCGACAGGCCGTACGAACCGAGCGCTCGAGAGTTGTGTCCGCGGCAGTTTCTCGAGCGCTCGAGCGGACGACACGCGATCGGAGCGGTGACTGCCAGTAAAGATACTGCGTTCGAGTAGTTCGATCCGGGATTCGGGAGGTTAGCCGGCAAGTTCGGCTAGCTCGAGGAGGAGACTGGGAATCGCGATAAGGACGAGTCCGACGACGATGAGGACGGCGGGAACGAGCAGAGTGATATCGGTAAATAACAGGATGCCGATCCCGGCGAGGACGGCGATGACGCCGAGAAGGCGGAACAACCACGTTACGATACCCTCGAGTTCGGAGTCCGCGACCAGATCCAGAACGTCGAGCAGTTCGTCCATACCGCTCCGTTCGTACTTGTGGTATTAAAAACTGAATATCCGGTCGGTAGTCGAGCGCGAGCGAACGCTGATGGAACTGGCTCGACTCGCCTACGAATCGTCCCACGCGACGCCGAAAGCCACGCCGATCGAGATGCCGATCGCGATCCCCATCCCGATGTTGTCCATCGCGACTCCGAGCGCGACACCGACTGGAAGCCCGACCGCTATTCCCGTGCCCAATTTGTCTGCATCCAGCTGATCGCTTTCTTCATCGGCCATACGATTTGCTTCGATTCGCGGCAGAATAAGCGCGCGGATCGATTGAGCGGCCTCTCCGGACGTCTAGCGCGAAAATCCCGCCGATAAGCCCCGAACTATGCGATTCGTTGGCGACGATGCGCGACTCGAGGTCGAAGACGGTGTGCGAGGGAAGTGCGAACGATCAGAACCAGTGGTCGAATGATCGGTACGGGTAGTCGAACGGTCGGAACCAGTACTCAATTCTCGAGGTGTTCTCTGCAAAACTCGAGCGAGAAGTGGTCAGAACCCATATCCGATCACACTTATGATTGCTCACGAACGAAAGCGGAACAAAGGTGGGAGAAAAGCGAACCGAAACGTCAGGAAAAACGTCGGGAAAAACGTCGGGAAGAAACGCTGAACAAGAGGCTGTCAGTACAATTTCCGGTGAAAACGGCTGCAAATCGACTAACGTTTCTTTTCAAATCGATTCAATCAATGGACTATACTCACTACTAATATTAAAACCCGACCGTTCTGGTGAACGCCGCGACAAATTCGGCGCGGCCTGCATTTTGGCTAGCCTAAAAATCGCAATCGTTTTGAGGGTGGCCTAAAATCACATAGTCAAACGGGGCAGGTGCATGGAATCTGTAATTCATACGGAACGACGTTCAGGCCGGGCGGGAAGCCGGTCTACGTACGCATGACTGGGCCACGGGAACGTGTCAGTTCGGAGTACAGCTACTTCACCACCGACGCGGCTATCGGGAAATCGATCGGCTTCCGGGAGGTCATAGCCGTTACAAATGTGGCCGTTGTCGATATTAATACCGAAATACCATCTAGCGTATTTTTTCGATGATTAGCATTCAAACACATTTAATCGAGATTATTTGGTCGATGCGGCTCGAACACGATCCAGTTCGAAGCCGTTCCCGCTGGTTACTGAGACCCGTGACACACGACGAATGGGTGATACGTACAGGTCGGTACGTCGCTAGGCGACACCATTCCCGTGAGATCGTGTTCGGCGGAACCGAAACCCTATTCCAGTCCGGGCGGGACGAGGTTCGTGATCGAACTCGAGCGATCACCGTATTTGCCGACCGTGGTCTCGCCAGTACCAGTACTATTAGTGGTTTGAAACCTTTGATATCGGTATCTTCAGCGCACCTGCGGCGTCATCTGTCTATGGTTCGCGGTACGAACTTCTATTACAAACCGGGGCTACAAATGGTGACTGCACACAGCTATCACATACCCACATTACAAGTGGAACTACAAATACTGTCGTCAGCTCCTTCGCGTTTACGTACGCGCTCCACGTTGATAAGTAATCGGTGGCGTTCTTCGCGTGACCGAAGTCACACAAGACGAATATGTGAGTCATAACATTAATATAAATATGTACCTGTACTGTTTCTGTATCGGCGGTATCCGAACTCGAGTCGTATCGGTTACAGGTGTGATTTTCCGACGCTGACCACTTCCTGTTGTCCTCGAGATAGTTGCCGTCTCCTCGAGGTGTCCGAACAAACGAATCCGAACCGACCGCATGCAGTCGTCTCAAACTCCGTCTGTTCGATCTAGGCCGACGACAACGACCGGTCAATGCTCGGGTACTTCCGAACCAGATTCCACTCGTCGATACCAATGCGACCGGTCTCGGACAGTCCTCAGTTGCGACCGGTTCTGTACGCACAATAGCAAGCGGATAGACGAGCACTGTGAGCAAAACGTATCGAAAACTCAGATAGTATCCAACACAGAACGTATCTAGTAGTGTCGGATCGAGCCGTGTGCGTCGAGTGTGCGCCTTCGAACCCGCGTCACGCTTTGTACCTTTCTCCCCAGCGCCTCCGAAAGAACGAACATTTAACATTGATTGTCCCTATGAGTCACCTGTTGGCACGCACCAACGACGAAGGTGTGTTCACCCTTCAGTCAGTGACCAGCGGCTGACGAGCAGGACAAATCGTTGTCCAGTTCGTGTGTTACTCGCGTTCTGTGAGAGACTGCTAGACCCGAATAATGTAATATATATTATTTTTGGCTCGCAATCACCGATACGTATTCGGCTTTCTAATAGAACATATTCCGACAGTTCATCGGTACATTTATGTATTCATGCTACGGCTTGTCAGTATATGCTGGACAGTCAAAACTGGGAACGTGACGATCACATATCAGATGAGTCGGTGGAACCGGAGGCGAAATCGATCGCCAATATCGATTTCGTCGATAAATCGATGAAACCGACGCTAAAGTTCGTTATTGCGTTTACGACCGGCGCCTTTTTCTTCCTGCTTCCAGTTCAGCACAACGGACAGACGACGATTCCACTCGACATCTTGATGTCCTGGATTACGGAGACGTCTATGCTCAGCGTGGAGCTCTTTATTCTCGGTGTCCTCTCTGGGGGTGGAATTCTGACGACGATCACAATGTTACACCAGAACGGGACGATCGCCCTCGACGATCGAACGCAACGGTATATCCAGATGAGTTACTGGGAGACGTCCAAGCCGTTCTGGGCGTTTCGGGTGGTCGCAATTTTCCTCGGCGTCATGATGTTCGTCGAGGTCGGACCGAACTGGTTGATCGCCGATGGTATCACCAACATTTCCTGGGACGTACTTATGGTGACGGTCGCACTCGTTATTCCGCTGGGTGGGATCTTCGTCAATTTGCTAGCCGAACTCGGTGGTCTCCAGTTCATCGGAACGCTGGCCCAACCGATAATGCGGCCGTTGTTTAACCTCCCTGGGCGATCAGCCTCGATAGTGCGGCCTCGTGGCTCGGGTCGTTCAGCGTCGGGTACTACTTGACACGAAACGTCTTCGAGCGGGGCGGATACAACAAGCAGGAGGTGTTCGTGATCTGTACCTGTTTCGCAACCGCTAATCTCGGGACCGTCGGGGCCGTCGCCGCCGTCCTCGAAATTCTTCACATATTCCCCCTCCTGGTCGTTCTCTACCTCATCGCGACGCTGATCGTCGCAGTAATCCTCGTTCGAACGCCTCCGTTGTCGACGGTGCCAAAAGAGTACATCGCCGAGCCCGACCCCGAACCTGTGTTTACTGGAACCCCCGTGGAGTACCTCCAGTTCGCTTTCAACGAGGGTGTGAAAACTGCCAAGGAAGGTGAGTCGATCCCTCGAGCGGCGATCAACGGATTCATCGACGGCACGAAACTCACCGCGACCATCATCGGCACCGTCCTCACGATCGGGACGAGCGTGCTCGTCCTCGAGGCGTACACACCCTTCTTCGAATACCTCGCAGCGCCGCTCGTTCCGCTCATGACGATTCTCGGCATTCCCGACCCGCAAATGGCGGCGACGGGGATCATCGGGGGAACGGCCGAGTACTTCATCGGGGCGACGCTCGTCGTCGGGACCGATCTCTTCACGAAGGTGTTCGTCGTGATCGTCACGAGTTCGCAGGCGATTTTCTTCGCCGCCTCCGCCCCGATGATGGTCGATATGTTCGACGACGTTCCGATGCGCTTTCGTGATCTCACGCTCATTTTGATACTCCGGACGCTACTCCTCATTCCGATCGCGGCTGCACTAACGCACGGCGTCGCCGCGTTGGGGCTCATCTGAGCCACCGGTTCCGTCGACTCGAACTACCGATCGGAGAATAGAGGTCAAAGAAACCAATGGGCAGCCGGGACCGTCACCTCGGACGCGAACGTACTCGCTTGAACGCGAACGCACACGAGATCGATCTACACGAACGAAAACGTCCGAACCGCTTCGATGAGACTGTCGGTTCTGGTGTCTACACGATTCTACCCGAATGTAACCCGTCCACCGGTGTTTCTGGCCGAGAGACTACTCGAGGCTTATA
>NZ_JMIP02000001.1 GCF_000691505.1 Halostagnicola sp. A56 | reverse complement strand
CGCTGAGACACCGACGGACCGACTGTGGGTGGTTTTTCGCCCCCGAGAGGGTGAGGGGTTCAGCGGAAGTCCTCGTAGCCAGGTGATTTCTGAGGGTCAACAACAGTCACTAAGAGACGTCTCGATCGACGATTCCCGTCGATATCGCGAACACGCAGTCCGACAGACATCCACGCAAGCGACGTTCCCGAGGAGATCGGATCGCTAACCCGTGCGCTGTCGAATTGTCGAACAGCTGACTGCAGCCGCTGATGAGGGCGGCGTGACGGTTCGAATCGTTTCGGAAGCGGAGTGGACCCACAGTGAGGCAAAAGGAATCTGCGAACAGTTGAGCCCCTGTCGAGGTTCGTGATCGGGAGAACAGTGCCGACCTTGCGTGGACGCTGATCCACGAGTACGCCCACACCCTGCTCCACTTCGACGTCGAAGACACTGAGCGGTCGAAGCGTGAGGTCGAGGCCGAGACGGTCGCCTACGTCGTCGGGCGGTACTGTAGGCTGGACACCAGCGGGTCGGCGTTCTACCTGGCTGCGTGGGAGCCTGACGATCCCGAGGTCGTTCGCGACCGACTGGTCGTCGACGAGAACGCACAGTCGCAGAACGATCTCGAGTCCCGCACAAAGCGTGCCGTCGCCGAAGCGATGGACGTCTCACTCCTCTCGAAAGGTGGCCGCTATGAGGTGCAGTCCGCGTCCGGCAACAGGTACGAAGTCGACGTCATCGACGAATCGTGTACCTGTCCCGACTGGCAGCAGCGCTCACCCGAGGGCGGCTGCAAGCATCTGCGTCGCGTCGATCACGAGATCAAACGAGGCCGTGTACCCCGACCAGACGGCCGCCTTCCCTCCCCGTAGGGTAACGAGTGAGCTACTCCACGGGACGGACTGTGTCGCCATCCCGACTGACCCGGTCGAACGTTGAGAGATACGCGACCCGGTCGCAAACCTCGTCGGTGTCCAGCTCCAGTTCGGCGGCCAGTTCGTCGACGGCCATCGGCTCGTCGAGTGACTGGAGGACTTTGAGCCCCCGGTAGAACCTATTCGTGAGGTCCTCGACGCGGGCCTCGATCGGCGTGGTCACTCCGTACCGCTCCTCAAGTTCGACCAGGGCCTCGTTCGCGAACGTGGCAAACTGATCGTCCCCCAGACGTTCGATCTGGGCTTCGAGTTCAGCCCGGACGACGTCGTAATCGAGGCCGGCCTGCACGAGCATATTCATGTCCTCAATGTCGTCGTCACGGCCTGCGATCGCCTTGAACAGGAAGATATCCTCGTTGCTGACCAGCCGGACCGTCAGTCGATCCGTGTCGAGGAACGGCTCGCTGCGCTCTTGCATACCGTCGGTGAGTATGAGCTTGTTCGCGACCTGTTGGTTGAAGATATCGAGGCGACACTCATCGTCGTTCTCGACGCAGCTCGTCGTGCCCAGCGCCCGGTAATCTGGATCCAGCGACTGGACTTCCGCGTACCCGAGGTCCATCAGGACGGCCCACAGCTGGCGTACGCGTCGCCATCTGGAACGACCAGGTCGATATCTTTCGTCGCCCCCTTGAGGTCGCGAAGCGACATCGCGCCACCACCGATCAGGTAGACCGTGAGCGGTTCAGATAGGCCGTCCCCGATTCGCTGGAATTCGTTCTCGATGTACTCGCGTCCGAATGTTGGTCTCATTGCGAGAGTTGCACCTCATAATCAGCTGCCAGCTCCTGAAACTCGTCCCACTCTGGGAGCCGGTCGTCGTCGATCTCGCCGTGCGTCTCGAGGTAGCGGAGCAAGGCGTCGATTTCGTCTTCGAGGCCATACTTCGCCGCCTGCTCTCGGACGTCCGCCTCGTCGACGTCGACGTGGCTGAGCAGGAGGAGACAGTACGAGCGGTGGCGGCTGCCGTCGTCGATCAGCAGCGTGTGACAGCAGAGCTCCGCCGGCGAGACTTCGTCGAGGTCCTCGGAGTAGACGTAGTAGCGGTGGCCGGTGAGCAGGAACTGGAGGTCGAAGGCCGCGAACCGAGCGAGGCCGGTTTCGTGGAACGCCTCCGCGTCGATTTCCGTCTCGGTCTGGGCGAGGAATTCATCGTAGTCCTCCCAGAGAATCGTGCCCTTCGGGGCAACAGCTTCGAGGCGCTGGCGATGCAGATGATGTGCGAGTTCACGGGCGAATGCGTGGAGGCGGTCGAAGTCAGCATTGAACCCGTAGTGGCCGTCGACGGTCCCGACGAGCCCACGGTCGCGAAACCGCTTGAGGACTCGGTTGACCGTGTTGCGGTAGTTGTCACTCCGGTCGGCGATCTCGGAGACGGTTCGCGGCTGGTCGAAGTAGTACAGCACTTCGAGTGCCTTGCCGGTCAACAGCTCGGGGAAGTCGATGTGGAAGTGCTGGCGGACGAGGTCCTGGTACAGTTCGACGGCGCGAGCATCCGACGGGATGACTCGTTTTCGGCGGCCGTCGCGTTCCGTATAGACGAGCCCCTTCTCGACGAGGTCGCCGACGGCACGAGAGAGATAGCTCTCGCTGTGGTCGAGCTTCGTCGCGAGCTTGGAAATCGTGTCGCCGCGTTCGACCGTGGCGAGAACCTCGAGTTCGATGCGCCGGAGCATGGTGTAACATAGCACGAAACTACTATATAAAGAAATTTCGAGTAGTGTTACAACCAGCAATCGCGAGAACCGTCTCGAGGAGTCGAACCTCCGGACGCTCTGTGCGGACTGTCACAGCGAGAAGACGGTCGACGAAAACTAGCGCCGAACGTGGCGCTTACCAACCTAGGTCTCGAGTCCTAATCCAGTATCCACACCCCATCGTGTCCAATGTCTTTCGGGTATCGGAGGATCTGATCAAGACGCTGTTGAACGGCGTCGGTTACTTCGAGATTCGGACACCCCGCCGAAAAAATCCCTCCCGATTGGACAGGTCGTGTTTCAGTATCGGGTCGCCGCCTCCATCACGACGGCGATCTGGCTGAGCCGTCCCTGCGGTGGTCAGCGACACCGACGTAGCCGCCGTCCTCTTTGACGAGGATGGATTGGGCGTTGCCGATGGAATCGACGATGGAGACGTCGTGACCGGCGGCGTTCAGTTCGTCGACGGCGTCGTTGGGGACGCCGTCTTCGGCCTGCACCCAGGCCCCGGTCGCGGAGTAGACGCGAGGTTCCGCGATGGCGTCATCGATGTCCATGCCGAACTCGGCGACGTTGAGCAGGATCTGGGAGACGGTGTGGATGATCGACCAGCCGCCGGGAGAGCCGACGGTCAGGAAGGGGCCACCGTCGCGCGTGACGATCGTCGGACTCGTGCTGCTCAGCGGGCGCTTTTCCGGCTGGACCTCGTTCGGTCCGCCGGGGGTGGCGTCAAAGTCCGTCAGCTCGTTGTTCAGCATGAAGCCTCGACCGGGAACCATGATTCCCGATCCGAACAACTGTTCGATGGTGCTGGTCCAGGAGACCACGTTCCCCTCGGCGTCGGCCGTCGTGAAGTGCGTTGTCTGCCCGGGATGGGCCACGGCGCTGTTCGCGCGGGGCTCGTTGCGTTTCCCGTTCCGTGCGCCCGAGGCGTTGCCGCCGTGTTTAGCCTGCTCGATGTCTCTCGGGCTCGTGTAGTACTGTCCTCCGGGCTGATGCGCGAAGGGGTCACCAGGCTCGCGAGTCGCGTCCGTCGCTTTCTCCGGGTCGATGATCCCTCGGCGAGCGTCGACGTACTCGTCGTCGAGCATCCCCTGCCACGGGATGTCGACGAACTCCTCGTCGCCGAGGTACTCGTTACGGTCGGCGAACGCCAGCTGGAACGCTTCGATCAGCCGGTGGTACACGTCGAACGACCGCCGGTCGTACTGCGCCAGATCGAACGACTCGAGGAGGGCGAGAATCTGTGCGATGACGGAGCCGCCGGAGGTCGGCGACCGCATCGTTCGGACGGTGATCTCGTGTGCGTCACCGTCGTAGGTCTCGTAGGTGGGTCTGGTGATGGCGACGTTGTACCGGCCGAGATCGTCGATAGTCATGCTCCCACCCGTCTTGCGGGAGCGTGCCGCACCCTGAATCGTCTCGGCGATATCCGCCGCGATCTCTCCCTTGTAAAACGAGCCGATGCCGTCGTCGCGGATGGTACGGAGGGTATCGGCGAGATCCGACTGAACGAGTTCGTCGCCCGCTTCGAGGGGATCGCCTCCCGGGGCGAACACCTCTCGAGCGGTCGGGGTGAGCGCCCCGTCTTCGACGTTGTCCGCGATCGAACTCGCCAGGAACTCGTCGACGGTAACCGTTCGTCCGCCCGGTGCGGCCAACTCGATAGCCGGCTGGAGTAGTTCGCAGAGCGCCGTTCGCCCGAACCGTTTGACGGCTACGTCGGCTGCCTTCAGCGTCCCGGGGACGCCGACCGCCTTGCCGTTCGTGTGGCGGTCGAAGAACGGCACCTCCTCGCCTCGATTGTCCAGAAACATGTCGGGTTGGGCTCCGAGGGGCGCTCGCTCCCGATTGTCGATGGCGATGATCTCGTCCTCGGTGGCGCTATAGACGAGTATGAATCCGCCGCCGCCGATCCCGGACGAGTGGGGTTGAACGACGTTGAGCGCGAACTGGACGGCGACCGCCGCATCGATCGCGTTCCCCCCGTTCTCGAGGACTTTCACGCCAGCCGCCGTCGCCTGCGGATGGACGCTCGAGACCATCCCGTCAGTGGCCTCTGCGACGGCGTTGGATGGAGACGCGACTTTCGATCGCTCGAACGCGCGACTGGCTCCGACCGGAACCACGCCGGCTCCCAGTGTGGCGCCCGTCCCCTGGAGGAACGTCCGCTTCGTTGTCCGAACGCGTTCCGTGGATTCGTCCGCCGAATCGCTCGAATCTGCTTCAGGACTATCTTGTCCCATGAGAAATTGCCAATGGCAACCGTGATAAGTTTTGACCGACCTGCAGCGTGTCATAGAGAGTCTCTCGTGCAAGACAGCAGGGTACCCACGCAGGCGGAGCGACTAGTTCTCCGAGCGCGTGCTCGAGCGATCCGTCGAAGGAATTCCATGCTGGGACCTCGACGACGAGCGCAGCCCTCCGTCGCCATGGGTATCGCCGACTGAACTCTCGACGCCGCGACTCAGCAGGAACGACGTCTGGTCCAGGTGCTTCGTAGTGGTCGGCTCTCTCCCCCTTCTCGCACGGCGGAAACGGATTATGTGTATGTAAAAGTCTAATAACGTTTATTACATTGCTGTCCGTGAATCCACTCGAGCCCAGTCATGGCCCAGCGAACGGCGGTCACGACCGAAGACGCACCGAACACTGACAACCCGTACTCCCAGGGCATCCTGCTCGACGGCTTCCTGTTCGTCTCCGGGTTCGGTCCCGTGGACCCGGAGACGATGGCGGACGTCGACGGCGATATCGAGGACCAGACCGACCGGGTCATAGCCAACCTTTCGGCGGTCCTGGCGGAGGGCGGTGGCTCGCTCGAGGACGTGGTGAAGGTAACGGTGTATCTCGACGACATGGACGACTACGACGCGGTCAACGAGGCCTACGCGAATCACTTCGGCGACGAACCGCCGGCCCGCGTCTGTCTCGAGGCCGCGCGACTTCCCGGCGACGTCAGCGTTGAGATAGACGCCATAGCTAAGGTCGAATAACAGGAGCGGTTGGCACTCGAAAATACCATGCAGACTATCAATCCGACGACGGACGAACCGATCGAAACGTACGACGAACACGACGATGAGGCGGTCGAGCGTTTCATCAGGCGGTCGGCCGAGCGCTTCGAATCCTGGAGCGAGCGACCGATCACCGAACGCCAGGCGCTCGTCGGCGGTATCGCCGACGTCTTGCGCGAAAACGAGGACGACTACGCCGCCCTGATGACTCGCGAGATGGGGAAACCGATCGAACAGGCGCATGCCGAGATAGAAAAGTGCGCGTGGGTGTGTGAGTTCTACGCCGAACACGCCGCCCAGTTCCTGCAGGACGAGCGCATCGGCGTCCACCCGCGGGCGAAGACGAAGGTCTCCTACGAACCGCTGGGCCCGCTCCTGGCGGTGATGCCGTGGAACTACCCGTTCTGGCAGGTCCTGCGCGTCGCGGCACCGACGCTCGCCGCCGGAAACACGGTCTTGCTCAGCCACGCGCGGAACGTCACCGGCTGTGCGACGACCATCGAGCGTGTTCTCGCGGACGCCGGCTTCCCCGATGGCGCGTTTACGACGATTCTCGTGGACGACGACAGCCTCCACGACATCATCGCGGACGACCGCGTGGCGGCTGCGACGCTGACGGGAAGCGTTCGGGCGGGACGGGCCGTCGCGGAGACCACCGGTGCGAACCTTAAACCGACCGTCCTCGAGCTCGGCGGGAGCGATCCCTTCGTCGTCCTCGACGACGCGCCGCTCGAGCGCGCGTGCGAGGTTGGCGCCCGGGCTCGGGTCAACAACAACGGCCAGGCCTGCATCGCGGCCAAGCGCTTCATCGTCGTCGAGGACATCTACGAGGAGTTTCGCGACGGCTTCGTCCGTGAGATGGAGTCACTCACCGTCGGCGACCCGACGGACCCTGACACGGATGTCGGTCCCATCGCCCGGGCCGACCTCCTCGACACGCTCGAGACACAGGTCACAGAGAGTCTCGACGCCGGCGCGACCGCCCTGACCGGGGGCGAACGGATCGACAGGGAAGGGTACTTCTTCGAACCCACGGTCCTCGAAGACGTCCCGGCCGACAGCCCCGCCGGGTGCGACGAACTGTTCGGTCCGGTGGCGAGTCTGTTCGTCGTCGAGGACGAGGACGAAGCGGTCGCGCTCGCCAACGACACCGAATTCGGACTCGGCGCGAGCGTCTGGACGACGGACGTAGAGCGGGGCGAGCGCGTCGCCCACGAACTCGAGGCGGGCGCCGCCTTCGTCAACGAACTCGTCCAGTCGCACCCGAAACTCCCGTTCGGCGGTATCAAAAACTCCGGGTACGGACGCGAACTCGCTGCCGACGGCATCCGCGAGTTCACGAATAAAAAGACGGTCTGGGTGTCGCCAGCCGACGGCCTCGAGGAGTAGGCCGCCGTGCTGTGTTCGGTTTCATGGACGGAACGAGGCGGATGCCCGCTCTCACGATGGGAAGAAAGACGATAATCGATGCGGGAAGCCGACACCGATTCCACCACCCACGTCACGATGGCAGGCCAACGTCTCACCCATTTAACAAGAATACTTTGTCACCTATTCGGCGTTTTGTAATCGGTATCTGTTGATAGCTTGTATGAAAAATGGACTCCCGTCCGTCGATTGATTTTCGTTCTCCCGCGGGCTCCACCGAAGTCCGCTGTTCACCGTTCGCCAGCTCGATAAACGAATCCCGATTCACCGAACCAATCGGATACAATAGACGTTGGCACTCAGCGTCAGACCGCAAGTGACAACACGCCAGCGAGCAGGATAAGCACCGCACCGACGATCGAGAGCCAGAAGCTCACGGGGCCGATGTCGACGCGGTCAGTGTTCTCGTTCCAAATGTGATATCCGTTACCAAGAAGGATTCCGACGCCGCCGACGATCATCAACGCCGTGGTACCGGGGATCAGGAAGCCGTCGAGATCGCCGGCCACGACGCTCGAAATTCCGAGCAGGATGAGACCGCAGCCGACGATCATCTGTGAGACGTGATAGACGAGCGGTCGATCCACACCCGGACTTGTCTGTGTGGTATCGAAAACGTTTCGTTGACATTCGTCGGATCGCCGACTCGCCCTTCTCGTCGGACGAACTCGAAGCCGGCTGGTAGCGTCGGGTTTTGCTCCCAGATCTTCCGGTCCGTCCGAAATTTCGCTCCCAACTTCGAGAATAACAGCGGACGAAGTGGTGT